>CAVWRO010000001.1:0-127237 GCA_963757385.1 uncultured Acidobacteriaceae bacterium
TGAAACGCAAACCACAGTAGGGCGAACTCCCGGTTGGTCGGCCAACCGGAAGCTATCCAAGAAACGGGCTTGGAGGAGATCAACGGCGATCTCCGCGAAGCCGACTTCTGGCCCGCGCGGTTGAACGTTTGTTCTGGGGCTTAACTTCCGGGTAGCCCGTGACTCGCCACAAATGCTGGATCCGCAGAGCCTCCTCGCAGGGAACCAGATTATTAAGCGGCGGCGTAGTAGAATCCAAGACACCACCGGGCCCGGCTCTTGCTCCACCTCCGCAACTAAGGAGCTACACCATGCGAGTGCTCGCCCTTTGTCTCATCGCACCCCTGGCCGCCTCAGCGGCTGCTCAGAACTCCAGGCCTGTCCCACGAGCGGCTACCCCTGCGACGAGAAGCGCGGCGGTTCCTGCCACTCCCGCAACGGCGGACAAACCCTCCTCTACTGCTGCAGCGCACTTCACGGCCGCCGGCCTCAACAACGAGGACGACCTGGTCCGCATCTACACCGGCGACTTCCCGTCCATCCGGCTCGATCGCGGCGGTACCGAGTTCATGATGATCATCTCCGGTTACATGGAGGATTTCGGTAGGGCCTGCAAGCAGTTCCTTCCGCCCAATAAAGTCGAGATCACGGTCCAGGTCTGCAACGATCCTCCCTCCGCGTCGGTGCCATACAGCCCTGACGGTGTACATGACGCGTACGGCAATCGCCTCCCGATGACCACCGGCTGCTCCGGGTACCACACCGAGGGCACCGGCGTGTACGCTGATCCCAACCTCTACAACGCCGTCAACACCGTAACCGCAAAGTCCCAGGTGAACCTGATCCAAAATATGCTGGGAGCGGGAAAGGGAGGACGGGCAGCCAATCCTCTCACGAACCCCGGGCAGCTCACCGACCAGCTCGTCGCCGTAGCTGGCGAGACGACGAAACTCATCTCCGCGAACGGTTGCGGCAGCGTTGGCCTCAAAAATTTCCAATCCAACCTCATCCGTTTCGCGAACGGAGCAGCTCCAATAAAGTACTCGGGGGCGGTTGTCTCAGCCCCGGTCGCTGTCCTGCCAGGCGTTCGAGATGCCGACTTCACTCGCCTTTTGGATGACCTCGTTGCTGACAATTCCCGCGGATGGATCATGAATCACTATCAGGCTGGCAGCATATCCGATCCCATCGCCTCCCATGATCCCACTGGCGCGCCAACCCGCGTTATGGCTCGCTTTCGCTATGTCGGCGGCCAGCAGGGACGCATCAATGTCACGTTCAAAAATGGAGTGCCCGACTGCCTCTACTTCTCCGACGCGCCGGATAGCTGCCGCTTACCCAGCCAGCGCATCATCTCTGCCTACGAGAAGAACGCTTACGCCAGGTACACCGCAGCACAGGCGCGCCAAAGTCCCTTCGCAGAAGGCTGCAATGCCTTTATGAAGGCCCCGAAGACCTCCAGGTACGCCCCGTCCGATCCCGAAGGCTACTGTCAGTGCCTCAGTAACGGTTATCAGAAGGTGATGACCCCCGCAGAAGAAGTCTTCTACGGCCAGAACTTTGAAGCTAAGTTCTGGCGCGGCATCGCGCAGCCGAAATCGGACGATCCAGCATGGTCCCGCCTGAATCCAGTGGCTGTAAGTTGCATGCAGTAGCCTGAAGCGGCGCTTGCGCCAACAAGCAGCTTCCCGCTGGTCTGCATCCACACTTCGTTCCTAGGCCTATCGCTTGTCAAACGACATTCTGGATGTATGGTCGGCAACTCGGAAGTTATCCAGAAACGGGCTTCAAGACCATTACCCTCCAACAGACCACCATACTGAATCACGGCGTGGGAGGCCGTCAGTATGGTGCATCGGAAGACATCGAAACGCTCGAAAGCAAAAACAATGCTTCGACTAGCCGACTTGGAGCAGTCGAGGAATGCGGTTCTTCACTCACTCGGTGCAGCGAGTTCGCAAGAATCATACGGTCATGCCATCGACGAATTTATCGGGTGGTATTGCTCCGAACCACGACTGAGCTTCAATCGAACTGTGGTTCTTCGTTACCGGTTCTTTCTCGGACAGAAAAACCTCGCGGCGTCTACGATCAACGTCCGCTTAGCCGCGGTGAGACGCCTTGCCTATGAAGCCTCCGATAGCGGACTTTTGAGTCCGGATCTGGCGGCGGGGATCCGTCGTGTGAAAGGGGCGAAACGTCTCGGCGTGAGGATTGGGAACTGGTTAACGCTTGATCAGTCCAAAACCCTGCTCCGGGAGTCGCCGTCCTCTAGCCTGCGCGGCAAACGTGATCGCGCGATAGTGGCGCTGCTCATCGGATGCGGACTGCGTCGGGCTGAATTGGTGGGACTCCGAATGGAAGACTTCCAAGTCCGCGAGGAGCACTCTGTCATTGCTGACCTCGTTGGCAAAGGGAAGCACATCCGCACCGTTCCTGTCCCGGTGTGGGCGAAACGCGCCGTCGATGAGTGGACTGCGGCAGCCGGCATCAACGGTGGGGTGATCTTCCGCCGAGTGAGTCGGCTCGATAAGATCTGGGGTGCGGGAATCACAGCTAAAGCCATCTGGCACGTCGTAAAGGCAGCTGCCAAACGTGCCGACATCAAGAATCTGGCTCCCCACGACTTACGTCGCACCTGTGCCCGGCTATGCCATCTCGCAGGCGGAGAACTTGACCAGATTCAATTTCTGCTAGGACACGTATCGGTGCAGACAACGGAGCGGTATCTGGGTTGCAAGCAGAAACTGAGCCAAGCCGTGAACGACAACCTCGGACTCGAAGACACCTGATGGTGTGGTCACGGCCCCGAAGCCGACTTCTGGCCCGGAATAACTTCCGGGTAGCCCGTCATCCAGGCACAATCCGCAGTCGTAGGTTCAGTGTTCGTGCCCATGGTTCCGTGCAGGTGCTAGTCTGACGTAGTCACCGATGAAGAACCGCGACATCGAGGCGGCTTGGAGGTATCACGATGGCACGAAGCACTCCTACTGGAGTATCCGTAGCAATCCGCACTTCCTGGACTGGGCGAACCGGCCGCAGCCTTTCAGAATCTATCCAAACATAGAGCCGCTTCCGCTGCCGCGGGACGTTCCGCAAACAGGGGTGGCTGCGCTCTCCGCGATCTCGGAGCCATTGCCCTCATCGCGCGCCGATTCGGTCCCTGATCTCCAGGATCTAGCGCGCATTCTCTATTTCTCGGCGGGGATTACCAAACACCGTAAATCTCCAGGCGGAGAAATCTACTTTCGCGCCGCAGCCTGCACCGGAGCCCTCTACGAGATCGAGCTGTACGTCGTGACTGGCGGTCTCGCGGGCCTGGACGCCGGCGTGTATCACTTCAATCCGGCGGATGTATCGCTGCGGCTTCTGCGAAAAGGTGATTTTCGCAGAAACCTGGCTCAGGCGACGGCGATGGAACCCGCGGTGGCTCACGCGCCCGCGACCATCATCTGCACCGGAACATACTGGAGGAACGCCTGGAAGTACCAGGCGCGCACCTATCGCCATTTCGGTTGGGACAACGGCACCTTGCTGGCGAATATGCTGGCCGTTTCCAAGGCTTCGGGGCTGCCGGCCGAGATCGTGATCGGGTTCGTGGACGGCGAGGTGAACCGCCTACTTGATCTCGATACGCGGCGCGAGGTTTCCTTGTGCCTCGTACCGATCGGGCGCAGATCGGAGAGTTCGCCGCCAGGCCAAGAGAGGTTCCGGCGCTCGGCCTGGAGACGATCCCGCTCTCCGAGCATGAGGTCGAGTATCCCGCCATGCTTGAGACGCACGATGCGTCTTCGCTTGAGTCCGCGGAGGAAGTAGCTCAGTGGCGCGGGAAGCACTCGGTCCTCCCATCTTGCGCTCCGGCAGGTGAGGCAGTTCACCTTTACCCAATGCCGGAAGAACAACAGCCGAAGGACACGATCGAGCAGGTGATCCTGCGCCGTGGCTCTACCCGAGCGTTCGATAAGACTGCATCTATTACACTGGCACAACTCTCAACCATTTTCGACTGCGCCACGCGTGGTCTTCCGGCTGACTTCCTTGAGCCCCCCGGCGCGCAGCTCAACGATCTTTACCTGATCGTGCATTCGGTACAGGGGCTCAAGCCGGGCGCTTACTTCTTCCGACGCGAGCAGAACACCCTGGAGCTTTTGAAGGCAGGGGAATTCCGCGCCGAGGCCCACCATCTTGGACTGGAGCAGGAGCTGGCGGCGGACGCCTGCGTGGACATCTTCTTTCTCGCCGATTTGAAACGCATCCTGGAAGGATACGGGAACCGCGGCTACCGGGCCGTCCAGCTGGAGGCTGGTGCAATCGGCGGGAGGATGTACCTGGCTGCGTATGCCCAGCGCCTCGGTGCAACCGGGCTAACCTTCTTCGACGATGACGTAATTAACTTCTTTTCGCCGCACGCAAAAGGCAAGAGTGCCATCTTCCTTCTCGCGATTGGCAAGCCGCTGAAACGCTGAAACGCAACCACGGTAGGGCCAACTCCCGGATTGTCGGCAACTCGGAAGTTATCCATGAAACCGGCTTCGATGAGATCAATTGGCGATCTCCCCGAAGCCGACTTCTGGCCCGCATTGTTGAAGGTCGGTCCCGGGTCCAGTTTCTGAGCTACCGCTTGCGCACCTCCAACTGCACTGGCCGCGCAACTGAAGCGATTTCGGGATCGTAGTATTCGTAAACCTGCGATTTGAAAGTTTGAGCCCGAATGGGATACTTGGCGCGCAGGCGATACTTCAATGTGACCACTTCTCCGGGAGCAAAAGAATCAAAGTAGAGAAGCGCTTGCGTCGCCGTAAGGCTAAACTTCGATAGATGACCACTTTTGTGGTGGGCGCTCTTCTCCTGGTAATCTTGCAGATCTTCGCTGAGCAGGTCAAAACCGGGAGGGATGCCGAGATCGACCATGACCATGTTTGCCGCTTTCTGCAAGTTGTTTCTGACAGTCGCGCTCGCCGTGGCGATGTCGTCCTGCGCCAGGCGTGTGCGGTCATACGTGACATCGATCGAAAGTGGCTCGCCCGCCGCTTTTTCATCCCAGGGCAGGTAATAGCTTCCCACGATCTGATAGGCAAGACCGCCCTTCCCCTCGAACTGGAGACCAACCGTCGAGGCGCTCTGCGCGTCGACATTCTTGAACACGAATTGATGGAGTAGATCGTTGTTCTCTGGCGTCAGTTCCAGTTTTTCCGCGGGCTTGCCGTTCAGCAGCACCACCACCGTGCCGCGTACTTCGGCTGCGCCTTTTTCCGTGCCAGTAAGCAGAGCGCGAAGCGCCATGATTGTGGCCTGGGTCGTGCCCCAGGTTCCATAAGCATCTTTCTTCGAAGCGATGTAACTGAGAGCCTTGCGCGCGGTTCCCGATGCCTCGCCCGACTGAAGCAGCGCCTGGACGGCGAGGCCCGTCGTCTCCACCGCCGCGCTCGGCCCAGTGGCATAAACGCTCGTCTCTTCCGCACTCCACCAAACCTGGTCGTCTTTCTCGGTGCGCGCATCGAGCAGCATCTGAATTGCCTGCCGCGTAAATTCGCGGTCGTCGTTATAGTCGGCCGCAAAGTTGGCGACGACGGCCAGCGTGTACGTATCTACCTTGGCGGCCATGTTTTCTTCAATAAACTGTTTCGCCTTTTCGACTGTCGGCCCCTGATAGCCGGTGTCTTTGAGGGCCCAGGCCACGTAAGCAGTAATGCGCAGCACGTCGGAGTTGTAGCGATTGGTTGCGCCTTCATTGATGAATTGCGTGTCCGGTTTCCAACTCCCGTCTTCCAGTTGCTGGCTCGCCAGCCATTGCTGGGTTCGCGAGATGAGCTTGGGGTCCACGTCATGGACCCTCGACATGTCGTAGAACTCCATCAGGCCGTAAGCAGTAAGGATCTTATTGGCCGGCGCATTTCCAAACCACGAAAAGCCGCCTCCCGGAACTTCGAAGGTGAGCAGACGCTGATAGCCATTTGCGATAAATCCTTCGGCCTTTGCGTGCACCTCCGGAGTCAGCTTTTTGGTGCGCTTCATGTAATCAAGCGCCAGCACATTGGGATAAGTGCTGGACGAGGTTTGTTCGAAACACCCGTTCGGCATGCGCAGAATGGCATCCATGCCTTCCACAATTTGGCTCATGGGACCGGGATAGAGCCGCACAAAAATCTTGCTGGCCTCAGGAATGGAGTTCCCTGGAAAAGCGAGTTCGTGTTGCGCAGTATTTTCCAGGCGTCCGTTGAAGACGAGGCTTTGCTCGCGGCCATTGGGAATGACTTCGATTTCTCGGACGACGATGTCAGCACGATCGATTTTGGCACGATCAGTTCCGCCCTGCATGCGCGCTGCGAGCGTGAGTTTGAACTTCCCGATGCGCCTCGCTTCGAGCGTGAATTGCGAGCTGCCGACTCGGGCCGAATCGACCGCGACGGATTTGTCGGCGGTATCCTCAACCAGCGAGAACCAATCGTCGGATTGAAGTTTCAAGTTCACATCGCCGCGAGTGTCCGAGTAGTTGTAGATAGCCACCGGAATCGACACGCGGTCGCCCTGCGTGAGCGTGACTGGCAGATCGAGATCGACGAAGAAATCCTGAAAGACCTTCAGGCTTGAGGTTGACGTGCCGAGCGCTCCCTCTTGCGTCGAGGCAATCATCGCCATGCGCCACGTCGTAATGGAGTCGGCCATCGGAATCACGATGCTGGCGCGTCCGTCTTTGTCGGTGATGATTTCGGGGTTGATGTAGAGCGCCTCGGGGAAATAGGAACGCACATGTGCGGCCGATGCGGAACCATCTTTGGCGAGGACTCCGCTGTCGAGCGCCACGAGATCAGTAGAGTTGCGGCCATTGACTGACAGGCTCGCAAAATTCTCTAACTTGTCCATAGTCCCGCGGGCCTTGAAAGCGCCACCGCCAACGCCTCCACCTACGCCGCCGGATACACCTGCAACCGCCGCGTTCATGGTTTGGACCTCCATTGCGCCCGCCTCGACCGCAACCGCTTCAGTGACTGACCCAATCGACAATATTGCGGAGAGTACGGCCCGGTCGCGCACTTCAAGCGTGAGTGTCTGTGCAGCTGTTTTGAATCCCTGCTGTGTCACCTGGACTACGTAATCACCCTTAGGCAAGCCAGAGAAACCGAATCGGCCAGAAGCATCGGTTGTCGCGGAACGGATTTTCCCGCTGGCACCGCTGCGCAACTCAACATCGGCGCCAGGTACAACGGCGCCGCTTGGGTCGGTCACAGTTCCGACGATCTCCGCCCGGCCGTTCAACGGGCCGCGGTCATGTTCAATGTCGACGTTAATCTCGGTTGACTCCGGACCGGGCGGGCCCGCAATCCACTTGCGCTGAAGCAGCAAAACAGCTTGCAGATCATCCGTCGTGTTCAGTTGGCGGTCTGGGCCAGGGCTTCGCATCAGGTAATACTTCTTCGACGAATCCCAGCGCGCCCGTTCAAATGTAAGACCGTTGCCCCATGGATCACGAAACTCTGCGTTGCCCGACTGTGCCAGCTTCGCGTAAACAACCGTCGGATCGCCTGCCTTTGGATTCTTCGCATAAGCCGCGCTAAGCTCTTTCGCTAACTGGTTTGCCTGTTTTTGAAACTGTTGCTGGTAGCGACGCCAATAATCGGCGTACTTCGTCATCGGCACATCCTTGCCGAATTTTGTCTCAAACTCGTTTGCAGCAACAATCTCGGTCGCCGAGAACAGCGCCCGCGCCGCCCGGTCTCGCTGTTCGGCCTGCGACTTCTCAGCCGGTTCGACAATATCCGGTATGCCGATCGAGTGGATCTCATAACGAGGCTTCATTACCTCCTGCTCCAGATAAAAGAAGACCTTGGCAAAGCCCGGCTGCTTTTCCGCCAGCGCAAACACGGCCTCATCCACCACCTGCAATCCGAGCGCAGCTTGGACGCCCTCACCATGCGAGTTGGTCACGCGAAACTTGATGCGCGCGTCGCCACCGGGTTTGTAGACCGTTGCATCCGCGGCCGTCTCAATTTTCAGTTCGTTGGCCGGCTGCACAAAGATCAGTCGATGGTCACCGACAGGACGCGCATCTCGACCGAAGAGATAGGCGCTGATATCTACTGTCCCCGCCATCTCGGGCGTGGCCATAAGCGAAAGTTCCGCCTGACCATTTTCAAGATCGAGGTCGCGCGTAAGCACTGTCTGGCCTTCTTTCACGATATCCACGTAAGCGGCCCCGCGCGCCTTCGTGGAAAAAACTTTCAGTTGAATATGTTCGCCAGCTCGATAGACGGCTTGTTCCGTGTGCAGCAAAATCTGGTCTTCGCCGTCGCGAGCGTGCAAGTCGACTTTGCTGGAGGCGTGGTTTCCCTCCTGATCTGTAGCGTCAATCTCCAGAGTGTCGCAACAGGTTACCGGCATAAGGCGATTAATCTTGAGGCGAGCAATTCCCACTCCGCCATCGTCGGTGGCCAAGCGTTGTTCGGCATACCCGACGGGGCGAACTATCACGTCAGCCTTCGCCGGAGTTCCGTCTGGATACGAAGTCAGAATAAATACTTCGTTCTCCAGATTGGGGACCAGCGTGCCGCCCTCGGGAATCGCGGTGATCAGCAGCGGCGAGTCACTCACCGTGATCGGCTGGCCGCGAGTCTCCGAATGCCCAGCGGAGTCTTTCACCGTCGCCTCAACCAATACCCGAGCCGCGCCGTGGTTGAGAGGCCGCCCGGCAAAGTACTTCGGCAATGTAAGGTCGAAATGATACAAGCCCTCGGAGTCGGTCTTCCCGATGGCCGCCGCGACCTCAAACATCGAGACATCCATCGCTGAAGCTTTCATGCTGAGTTCGGCGTTGTCCACTGGCTTTCCGAAAAAGTAGTTGGCGCGCACCGTGCCCGTAACATGATCGCCCGGTTGATAGCCTCGTTTCTGCTTCTTGCCGGTCGTTGAGTCTGCGTCCGCGAATTCGACTGCCACCTTGAATTTTGGCAGAACGTAGCGTTCCACATTGAGAGCGATTTCAGCCGTATTGGTGGGTGCATCGGCATCCCCCATTAGCGCGCGCAGATGATACGTTCCCAGGTTGACCTCGTCGGCGAGGCCAAATTCAGCCGATGCCACTCCGAACTGGTCGGTCGCGGTCGCTTTCTTGAAAACCTTGTTGCCACGAGAATCTTCGACTTCAAACGTCAGCGCGCGCTTCGCCGCCGCCTGATGATCCGAGCGGTCAAGCGCGAGCGCCCGCACATGGATGGTCTGCCCCGGCTGATAGAGCGGCTTTTCCGAAGTTAGAAGAATCGAAACCTTGTCCTCCAAGCGTACGTCCTGTGTAAATTCGGTCGACCCGATCGGCGTATCGGCAACATAGCGCAGCCGGTAACTCCCAATCACGCCGGCAGGAAAACGAAACTGCGCTTCCGTAGTTCCGCGGCGATTAAGTCGGCCCGAGAAAAGGACGCGTGGTTTGCCATCAGCCGGTTTGTCGTCCCCGCCCAGCAATTCGATCTCAACCGAACCGCGGCCGGATATCGCCTCATCCTTGGTATCGCGTAACAATCACGCGCACCGCCGCCTGACCTCCGGTGATATAAGACTGCTGCCCTAGAATGTGAACGACCGGCCTGCGCAGAATCGACGAGATCGATTCCGTACCTTCTACTGCGGGCTTTTTGGCGTCATCATATTCAAACCGGTACCGGACGCGATGCCACACCAGATCGTCAACGGCCAGCGGCTTCTCCAGCTTGACCTCACTTTGCAACTGCCCGTTCCGCGCCGTGACTTCGACCTGTTGCTCTGCGCGGCCCATAACTTGATCTTCCGGATTCAGGACTTCTACGGTGAATAGTCCGGCTCCGGCACGCAGGGCACGTAAGGAATGGTGACTCGCAACACGACCTTGCGAGTAAGTAGCAACCGGCGAAGGCGCATGGGAAGACGCCTGAAATGGCTGCAGGGAGACAACCCCGGCCATGGTTAAAAATACAGCGAGAAGCGAGGCGTGAACCTGACCAGCATCTGGTGCCTTTTGCCATAACCCATGGAGTCCTCCGAGACACTTCTATAGTGTCAATACTGCGAGAGCCTGAAACAGACGAGGCATGGCGCATCCCCCTTGCGAGGGACTGCGCTTTGTTCGTTCAATCGGAGTTCGCGCCTGATTGGGAGTTTTGCAGAATATTTTTTGGGAATTTTTGGGAAGTTATCTCGGGAAGTTACTGTTGGTGCCAGCGCGCGCCGTCTTTGCTGCTCCAAACCGTGCCGCCGTCGGTGGTTAGCAAAAAAACGGCCCTCTCGCCCGCCGAACCCGAGGTCTCATCCTTCGGCTTCTGCGCGAGCTTCACTGCGGATGCTGGCGTCAACTCGATTCGGATTGCCTTGCCCGTCCATTGCGGTTTGACCTTCTTCCACTTCTTGCCCCCATTGCGGCTCAGGAAAAGATTGCCTGCGTCATCGAGAGAAAGAAATCGCTTGCCGTGCGACACGGTCTCCGTAACTGGCAGGCCGGATGGCGCCGCAGTACCTCGGCCCGCGCCGGTTATTTCCGCAACCACCTGGCCGCTCGCGTTGGCCGACTCGGGTTTCGACCGATACTGCGCCGCTCGACGCCTCCACCTCAACTACTTCCGACGCCGTTCCGACGTCAAGCACCGGCTGCAGCATGGCCAGTTCACTCGGTTTCAACTCGATCGACTGTTTGCTCGTCTTGAAGCCAGCCGCCGTCGCTGTCAACTCGTACTGTCCAGCCGGCAGTTGTGTCAGATGGAAGCTGCCGTCGGCGCCGGTCGTCGTCTGTCGCATCTTGCCGGCCGCATCACGCAGAGTTATCGTCACTCCCGCGATGATGGCGCCGCTTCGGTCCGTGATGCGGCCGGAGACTCCAGCAAGCGTCTGGGCTTGGGCGTTCGCGCCCTGAATCTGCAACGTGGGCAGTTCTTTTTTCCTGGCTAGGGTATTTTGCGCTGCCGCGCCCTTTGTGTCTGCCGGCTGGAGTTGCTGTAGTTCCGTGACATTCCGCCCATTCAACGGCAATTCGGATACCTTTCTGCTGACCGATGCCGCCGCCCTGCACCTTCGCCGCATCGGCAGCCGGAGCCGAGGTAGTCGAAGCCGCCGCCGTCATCTGCGGAGCGACGCCTGCGGTCGCTTGTTCGCTCTTCAATGCTGGCAAATTCAAGCCACTTCCGATCTGGCTCTCTTGCCGGGAGAGGTTGGCCGCCGCCCCGTTCGCGGCGAAGCCGTTCTGTCGTCCTCCAGATCGCATTTCGGCCTGCGTTCGCGGTTGGCGCGCCCTGCTCCAAGTCGCTGGTTGGCGCAACCGTCGTTCCAGGACGCTCGGTCTCGGCCTGTCTTACGCTTGCAATCTGTTGCGGAGTCTCAGGCACGCTGCCATGCGGCCGAATATGGACCAGCACCGCAATCAGCCCGCACGCAAGCGCCGCCGCGGGCAGCCCCACCGGCACGAGCCACCCCCGCATCCATCCTTTCTCAGGCGTTGCCGTAACTCGTTGCGGCTCCTCGTGAGGTTGCATCAGGAACACTGCTTTGCGACACTCCGCGCATTCGGCGAGGTGCGCCAGCATCTTCTCCTGTTCCCTAGCCGTAGCTGCGCCCTCCACGAACACACTGAGCTGGTCAGCGTCAGGATGTATCTCGGGTTGGAGATTCCGGTTCAACTCTTGTCCTTCCTTATCGGAGATCGGGTCGCCCTCCGATTTTTGCAGCAAATTACGCAGATTTATGTCCACATCCCTGGGATCGGTCCCCAGCGCCTCCTCGGCCGCTCGCCGGCTCAGGCCCCGTGCCCTAAGAGTCCGCAGCAGCTGTTTGCGAAGACGGCCGGTTGCACGCTTCAGTTTGCGGCTAATCGTCGCTTCATGAACTCGCAGGACGCTGCTCATCTCATGCAGGGTATGCTGGTCCAGGTAGTAGGCCGAGAGCAGAAAGCGTTCTTCCGCGGAAGCCTCGCTCAGCGTCATCTTTATAGCCAGCCGCAAGTCTTCGATTCGTTCGAGGTCAGGCTCCTCGGAAACCGCCGCCGCTGGTTCGATCTCACCCAGCTCGGTTTCCCGGCCAATTTTCCGGTACTGGTTAACGCGGCGTTGCGCCAGGATCGCGCGCAGCCACCCCATCAGCGATCCTCGCCCCGAGTATCGCAGCAGCGGAGACCAGCGCCTGCCTTCGCGCTCCGTCAACCCGAACAGCTCGGAGTAAAGCGCGCTCGCCAGCTCTTCTCCCAACGCCGCCGATCCTGTCATCTCCACTGCGGCTCTGGTCAGCTGTTCCCGATATTGCGCAAGAAAGCGCCGCCATGCGGACTCGCGCCCCAGTGCGCATCCGCGCGCGATGGCAAGATCCTCCAGATGCAGAGCCCGCCAGAACATTTCTCGCTGCCGCTCATTGGCCTGCTTCCCTAGATCGAGACCGAAATTGTCCCTCGCTCCTATCGTTTCAAGAGCATCGGCAAACTCCGCCTTGCTCAACTCGACCAGCTCTGCACCGGCCACCCGCCAAAGCTCTTCGCCGAGCTTTTCGGGCAAAAGTCGGCTCTCCGGCCCGAGTTCCATCTCGACCGCGATTCCCTTCGCCACCGATGCGGCGCAGTCTTCCGCCCCCGAAGGTTCTGTTTGATTAATGTTGGCAGGCGGAATGTCCACGCCCGCCCATTAAATCATATCGTCCCGTCGTAGCCCATTCCTTGCTCTCCCGGCGCGCAGAGCGCGTTTCTGCCCAGCACCAGTCTCGAAAAGTATCAGACGGTCAAACGTTGTTTTTGTAACGCGGAGCACGAACACAAACAAGTGCCCACGAATAAGGCCACAGAAGGGACAGAGGAATCCCGACAAACGCCTTTGCGGCCACCGAACTATCGACTTCTATTAATTGGCCGGAAAACGGGCTTCGGGGAAGTCAACGGAGTTAGTACCAGCAAGTCGGCTAAACAGAAACTATGAGGTCGTTGGCGTGATATCGCGATTACACTCATTACCCCTTACGTCATTTCTGGGCCGTCCAGCGGCCTTTGCCGAGCGAGAACAGCAGATAATCAGTAGCCGCATCCGCCAAAGTAAAGAATTCTTGAACGCACTCGTATTTCGCGTCTCTAGTAAACCAACCGACCTTGAACCCATTGCCTCTCTCCTGAATGAACGACGAAGGGGTAAATCGTTTGTCGTACGATTCGCCGAGTAATGCCTGGCAAATTTCAGGATGTTCCCGAAAGTATTTTGCGATGTCTCGAGCGGGAAGCGCGGGGACTTCATCGCGGCACTGATACCGATGCGCTGAGCCTTGAACCCCTCGGGAAACCCTCAGGAATTGGTTTCTTTCGTAGCCAATGCCACATGTATTGGGAATCGTACCATTCGGGATCGGCGGCGTAAGCGATTGTGGGTCACAGTTGACGTAATATCGCCATTGCACTCATTGACCGGTCGTGAGTGTAATTGCGCTCACCGTCTAGTCCGGGAGTTCGATCCGGTCGGGATGATGTTTCTTATCACGCTCGTGCTCCTCGGCGAGGACTTTTTCGAGCCACTTCGCTTGTGTTTCTGCAACTTTCGTATTCATCGAGGCAGAATTGTGGACTATGAAGAACTCTTCGCCGCAGCCGTCACACCGGAGCGTCCCCATCTCTTGAAAACCTTGCGCTTTCTCCCGGCTGCTCTTCTTTATCGCTACCGCTCTCATTTGTGCTACTTTCCGCGCGCGGTGGGCTTGCTCAATCATGCTGCCGGTTCAAGGCTTCCGACCTTCTACAAAGCATCTGAGCACTAATTTCGCGGTGTACCCAATCGAAGATTCCCCCATCCACTCGCGAGGTTGCCCTCCAAGAAAAATAGCGCCCACAAAGGGCGCTCTCAGGTATCCGCATAGGTTCTATTATTCTCCGACCATCACTGCTCCCGAGGCAATCGGTAAATCCTGTATGCAGTGTTCAGCCCTTGGTGGAAATCGCAATTTTCAATCGGTGGTCCGATTGGATATTATTGGCCTGTGACCTTAGCCCCAACTCCGCGTACTTTTTCTTTTTCTTTCGTGGCTGGGACTTTTTCCCTTTCATTTTCATTGCCAGGAACGGCGGATCTTCGGCTTTGATTCTGGGTTGAAGTAAATTTAGCGTTTGCCTCGAACAAAGTAGCCAAAGAAAAGTAGAGACAGTTGCCGCGGCACCAAGCGCGAACCCTAGCGCACCGCCTAACAGGAAAAATCTCATCTTGCACCCCATTCTTCGCTCTCGCGTCGGGAAGCCAGCGCGAACGCATTTTAGTGACAACGGGGCCCTTGCTTATATATGCGGCGTTATAGTAGTTGATACATGGGTTTTTTTTAAGGTCAAAATATGAGGGACTAGAAAGAACTGCCGGATTAACAGGGAGTAGGCGACAACAAGGCGAAAGCAAAGAATAGCGCATGAGAGATGAACAATTTATCGTCACTCTTAGGTGTCCGTTGAAGGGAACACAGGGTTAGTTGGCGAAATATCGCAATTGCACTCGTTGAGTGTGGTTACGAGTGATGCACCAACGGCCCGACTCGCTGGGATTTGCGGGTTCACTGACATAGCCATTAAGGCAACCGAAAAACATTGGTCGCAAGAAATTACAGCAAGGCATTTCCTGGAAATCAGGGCAGTCTCCCATACCGCCCCGATTCTCGTGGCAGGAAAAGAATTGCACGCCAGCCGGATCGTTAACCTTCTTCTAGCGTTTGTCGATGATCAATAATTGCCTGCGTTCTTCCGGCGACATTCCCGGTCGAATATCTCCCTGAATCTCTCTTCGATCTCCTGATCTGTTTCGCCCTGAATTTCCCGCGAGTCTCGCACTGTAAGACCTTCCCAATCGTGTGAGTTCGGTTAAATACCCGCCACCATGTATTCTTGTCATTAAGGGTGACATGAAACAAACAAAAGAGGCGCTCCAGTATCCGCAAGTCCTCAAAGCGATCGGAGGACGCTGCGTCGATGACTGTTGCAAAATCGCCATATCACTCCTTGACCAGCGTGGATTAAGGTGAACGGCGGCACAAAGACCTGTCAGTGGCGGGAGTTCAGCTTGTCGAGCGTGCGCTTCAACAGTTCAAGCTTCTGCCCAGCTTCACCGAGCTTCCCTTCAGCCGTAAGGCGCTCGTAGTCAGCGAGGTCTTTGGCTGCCTCTGTGATTAGCGCCTCCCGATCGGGGACGGGCTGAGTTGACACAGAGGATGCCGTCGCCTCATGCAGTGTTTCTGCCGGCGCAGCCGCTGACGTTATGGACGATGCTGCTCCACCGAAGAGAGCCGCCATTGCAGACGGGAAAGTCGGTCCGTACGCGAGCTTGTCCTGTAGCGCAAGGACGACCAATCGCAACTCCGGCATAGGACTGCGCTCGGCTTGCAGATAAATCGGCTCAGCATACAGCAGCGCACGGCCACACGGTATGACGAGCAGTGCCCCGCGCCGAACGTGCGAGCCTTGCTGGTTCCACAGTGTCAATTGCCCTGAGAGTTGCGCATTCTGATCGATTCGTGCCTCGATTTGCAGCGGTCCGTCGACCAGCCTGGACTTGGGGAAGTTGTATACCACCGATTTACCGTATTGAGCGCCGTCGCTGCGCCCCGCAATCCAGCCAATCAAATTATTTCGATTCGCCGGTGTGAAGGGCAGTATCTCCACAAACTCTTCGCGAGGCTCGTCGGGCAGTTTCATTAACACGAAGTTCGGCTGCATGGCCTCTGCCGTCCGCTCGCCGCCCTCGCCCATACCGACTTCCGTCGCCACCGTCCACAAATCTTCACGGTTGTAAAAAGCCTGTGTGTCTGTCATGTGATACAGACCGTAAACTTGTGCCTGCATTTTTAGCAGCAACTCGGGATAGCGTACGTGCTTGCGCAGGCCGGCCGGCATAGTCGACGCATCCTTGAACAAAGCGGGAAAGATGCGGCGGTATCCAGCGATGATCGGGTCCTCGTTATCGAATACGTAAAAAGTTGTCGTGCCATCGTAAGCATCGATCACGACCTTGACGCTATTCCTCATGTAGTTAATGAGATCGCGACCCAGACTGTAATGGGTCGAATACGGGTAGCCGTCTGAAACGGTAAATGCATCCATGATCCACGAAAGGCGGCCATCGTCGCCGAGCACAATGTAGGGATCCGGATCGTAGGTTAGGAATGGCGCCAATGCCGATACGCGATCGCGCAGGTTGCGCCGCATCAGCAGCCTGCTGTCCTTGTTCACATCATCGCTGAAGGGGAGTTTGGCAAGGTCATCACGGTCAAACGCGATAGCGACACGACGCAGGAAGTTGCCTAGGACGACGCCACCGTTGCCTTCGTAGGACGTGAGGTTGTTGCTCTGACCTTGCGGGTAGTTAAATTCCTGTTGCCGTGTCTTCACGTAGACATCGGTGTTCGTTATCTCGCCGAAATAGATCTCGGGGCGAGTCACGTTGAGACTACGGACCGTACTCTGGACTGGCATGTTGCTGAGAATCAGCGTGGGCAGCCCTTCGGGAGTGAATCCGTTGACGGGATTCATGGTGATGCCGTATCCGTGCGTGTAGATCAGCTTCTCATTAATCCAATTGCGACTGCTTTCCGGCAGCTTCTCGACGTTGAGTTCGCGCGCGGCGAGCATTACTTCGCGAGTTGTGCCCTCGATGGCGTAACGGTCGATGTCGATGTCGGGGAAATCGTAGTAAGTGCGGATTTCCTGGATCTGCCGTAGCGTGTCCTGAAGCGCATGCCAGTCCCACAGCCGAATGTTTTGAAGTGTGACTTGATTATTGGCGGGGTCGGCGGCCTCAACAGTCGTCTCAGCCGGAAATTCGCGCTGCGAGATTTGATTGAATCCGTAAGCCTGGCGTGTCATATCGATGTTGTGCGCAATGTATGGCCGCTCGCGAACCAGTTCGTTCGGTTTAACCAAGAAGCTGCTGACGTACCACGCAATCAATTGAACTGCGACATAACAGATTCCAGCTGGAAGGATGGCCGCAACCATCCAGCGTCCGCGGGCCACACGTGCGGAGTTGACCGCCGCGATTAACGCGCCGAGAACGAGCGCCACGCACACGAGCAACATACCTGTGAGAGTGACGTGCGCATCTGTGTAGGTCACGCCGCTGAAGATCGTGTGATCGTCTAGTAATTGCTCGAATCGGCCGAGATACACACGCATCGCCAAAGTCAGCAATAGAAATGCGAGCGTGATAGAGAGCCCACTCCAAGGCAATGTGACCGAGCGACTGAGACGCCCGGCGAGCACACGGCCTCCGCCGGTGATAAGGAAAAAGAAAAGCGCTAGCAGAAAGACCATGACGGCCAGGGTAAGTAGCCAGCCGGCGACAAGCTGCCATGCCGGGAGAGCGAACAGAAAGAAGTTCAGCGGTTTACCAAAGATCGGGTCGATGACGCCACCAGCGGCGGCGGGAGTATATAGAAAGAGTGCGAGTGTTGGCCACTCCACCATCATGCCGGCGGCGGTTGCCGCGGCAATGGCCAGCGAAACGATGAGGCCGATCATACGCAGCACTGGCTCGACAGGCAACTTCATCGGCTGTCCGCCGATAATAATGGTGTGACCGCTTGGCAGATCGGGCAGATGCGCTCGCTTCAGAGCCAGGAATGATCCATACAGAATGACAAATGTAGCCGCGCCAAATGCGGCGAAGATTCCCCACTGAAGGCTCAGTGTCTTCCAGAATACGTCTCCGTATCCGAGCGACCCAAACCAGAGCGCGTCTACATAATACGACAACGTGGTCCGACTAGCGATGACTAGAGCAGCAAGGACGACGAAGATGATAACGAAGCGACGACGACGTCGCGGCCGCCTCCTCGGCCAGTCAATCGACTCGAGCATTGCTTTCCTCTTTTATCAACCTTCGCATAATACTCCGCCCGCGTTCGCATATTTTCGTCCGTGAGTGCAATGGCGATGAGGAGACAGCCAATGCTCCGAATTAGCACCGACCAAGATGACCGTTGCACAACCCTTCGATTAGAGGGAGTCCTTGCCGATTCCGCCGTCCCAGAAGTCGAGAAGCGCTGGCACCGAACCCTAGATTCGGGAACTGGATCTCTGCGGCTGGATCTGTTTGGGACAGGGCCGCCATTGTTAGAGATGTCCGGTAACCCGGCTTATCAGGCGTTACAAGAACTGATTTGGCGGTCGTTGTGAGACTTTTCATACTCATGCTTCGTACATATGTTAAGGAGCCACAGCGATGAGACCCTCTTTGACCGTGCTCGTGCTTGTCCTACTGTTGCTGAACATTCTGGCTGGATGTGCCCCGGGACCTAACCACTCCAAAGGAATGGCGACTGATCACGACGCTGCCGGCTTTTGGCTTGGGCTCTGGCAGGGCTTTATTGCGCCGTTCGTGTTTGTGGCGTCACTGTTCAAAAGCAACCTCGGTATCTACGAGGTCCACAACAACGGAGCTTGGTACAACTTTGGCTACCTGTTCGGCCTAGCCTGCTTCTTCGGCGGCGGCGGCAACCGGGCCGCCCGTCGGAGTAAACCCCGACAGTGAGTTCCTGATAAACGCGCTTACCGGACGAGTGAATTTTGGGCACAAAAGGACCTGTCCGGTAAACTCGACTTATCGGGATTTGACGCTGTTTCGATCATCAGTGATACGACATTCCTTGAGGTACCCGTTCTGGAGGCTCTGAAATGACGGACCGTATTGCAGAAGCGTCGCCGAGTTTTAAGGCCAGGATGGCCGGTGTCTTTCAACTGCTCGAAGGCCTGACGGCAACATACGGCGAGGTAATTGTTCTCGGCAAGGTTGTCGTAGCTGGCAACGCCGCGGCTACAGCAGCCAATATCCTGGGTCACGAGCGGTTATTTTGGCTGGGGTTCGTACTCTCGCTTATCGGCGTCGCGTTCCATATCGTATGGGCGTTTTTCATGTATGAGTTGCTGAAACCTGTGAACAAGAGCCTCTCGTTACTTGCAGCGTTCGTCATTCTCGTGGGATGCGCCATTCAGGCGCTTGCCAGTCTCTTATACCTCGCTCCTTTGCTAATCCTGCAAGGCGGTAGCTCCGTGAGCGCGTTTACGGCGGAACAGTTGCAGGCGCTGGCGCTCCTGTTTCTCAAATTGAATCAATACGCCTTCAACATCGATCTGGTATTTTACGGAATATGGTGCGTCTTGACCGGCTACCTTATTTTCAAGTCCACCTTCCTGCCTCGAATTCTGGGGGTGCTGTTGGCGATTGGCGGTCTGGGGTATATGACCTATCTGTACCCGCCACTCGCATACTATCTGTTCGTCCCCTACATCGCCGCCGCCGCTGCCCTCGGGGAAATACCACTAGAACTATGGCTCATCGTGAGGGGTGTGAACGGCCAACGATGGAAGGAGCAGGCCAGCGCGGCTTTCGAGTGAAGAACCGCTCGAAGTAATCGACATGTTTGATAAACGCTCTCCGGACAGTGCCTTTTCAGCTCCCCGTAAGCCGCTGTAGGCCTTCTTAGCATTGAGATTTGGTGACTCACGCTATGATCCTGCCTGCTTCTCTACCTAATAGGCAAACTAACTGAGGCTGTGTGATCGGCCCGGTTAGGCCGGCTCGGAGTCTAAAATCAAAGCAGACGTTGATTGTTGTCGCAATCAGTGTTTCAGCAACCCATTCGTGACGGGAACGTTGATGCCAGCCCGGAAGCCGCGCCAGTTCTCTGCATGTCCTGACTAGCACACTCCGCTCGGACGAGTCGCGGTTCCGGATTCCTGCGTCGGAACGGTCTGCGTGCTTGGCACTGTGTAGGGTGTCGTTCCAGCCAGGTTCGCGGCACATTGCTGGATCGCCTGCGGAACGGCAGGCAAGTGTGGGCGGTAGATTCGGAATCGACTGGTCAGGTTTTTTGAAATTAAGCGCGCTGGTCAGATCTCCGACCGTTGCGCGGCGCCAGGCGCTCAAGTTGGGCACTTCAGCACCGAATAGTGTTTCGAGGAATCGCAACACCGAAGTGTGATCGAAGAGGTCCGATGACACCAACCCGCCTCGACTGAACGGCGAGATGATCAACATGGGGACGCGAAAACCCAATCCGATCGGGCCGGTAATCGCTGGACTACCGATTACGGTCGGGTCCGGCACCGCGGGCGCGGTCACAAATTCTCCTGGCGTGCCGAGAGGCGCCGTTATCGGCGCAACGTGATCAAAAAATCCGCCATTTTCATCGTAGGTGATAAACAAAACCGTCTTTGCCCACAGTGCTGGGTTCGCTGTTAGAGCGCTGACGATGAGGGAAAGAGTATTCTCGCCGAAGATCGAAGGCGAAGGCGGGTGATCCGAAGTTAGGATCGACCCCACCAGCCAGGAGACTTGCGGCAAATTCCCAGCCGCACATCGGCCAGGAAGTCGACGGGGAACTGCGGGCCGAATGCGTTCTGATACAGCACCGATGCAGGATCCTGAAAATTCTTGAAGTAGGAGAGAACATTGTCCGAGAGAATCCCGCCGAGCACAGTCTCATCAGGCGACGAGTAGACCTTCCAAGAAATTCCGCGAGCCTGAAGCTGCTCGGGCATCGTCGTATATGTCAGACGGCCATAAACGGCTGTGCGGTTTGCGACGATGGTCTGCAAAATCGGTCCGCCGTTTTTTCCATCTGGGTCGAGGGAGGCCGCCATCGTGTAGAGGCGATTCGGGTCGGTCGGGCCCATCGCCGAGCAAAAATAGTTGTCGCAGATCGTAAAGGCATCGGCCAGGGCATAGTAGTAGGGAAGGTCCGCGCGAGTGTAGTAGCCCATGCTTAATACGGCGTCGTTGGAATTAATCGGAAGACGCGAACTCACAAAACCGTCCATTGCGCCATTGTTCCAGCTCTGATGCTGCGGCACCCAGTCGTGGGTGATGTCGTGCGTGCAGGCTGCATTCGTTGTGGAGGTGTCAAGATGAAACGGCAAGAGCGTCCCAACGGGTGACCTCGTTGTGTTCGCTGGATCGGGCTGCCGGAATGCCATGCTCTGGTCGGAAAATCCACGGATGCCGCGGTAGCTTCCAAAGTAATGATCGAAGGAACGGTTTTCCTGGATGAGGATAACGACATGTTCGATGTCAGTTAATTTGGAGCAAGCGGACGGAAAGAAGGAACGACGGAGAAGTGATAGAACCGCCGCCGCAACCGTGCAAACCCAAAGACGCCAGCTCTGCAACCGCAGTTGCGGCTCCGAGTTTCAGTAGTTCTCGGCGAGTGAAATTCCCCATAGGCCTTAACGTTTTTGATGCGCTCTCCGGAGCAAAGGTGGGACCGGCTACCAAGTCTTGGTTAGTCGGCAACCGGAGATGCCGCCATTCCTGAGGCGATTGGTCCCGAATTGGCGGCTAATCGGAAGTAATGGCTGCTGTAATCAGGCCCTTACAATCACGTAGGGTTGTGTTAGGCATCGAACAGTTGAAATTATCTTTAGCGCGATAAGTTAGTTGTCCATGTCGAGTACGCAGAATAAGAGTAACGACGTCGAGAGTAGCGGTTGCCGGTTCGCTGTAAAACCAAAAACGGATGGAAAGCCTGTTCTCCAATTGGAACTGTTCCATAGTACTGTGCCACACTTAGAGGGAATGGTGATCCAGTTTGATTTACTCAGCGGTGTAACGATCGCCGACGCCCGGAGGTTAGCCGAAACTATGAATGAGAGAATCATCGGTATCTCGCTTGGCAAACCAGAGAAGCTCGCCTGAGCATCGTCCCCTAGCTCACTCCTTCCCACTCACGATCCGGGGGTGAATTAGTGAAATCGCGATTTTCAACAGTTATCATTTTGAACCCTCCGAAACGAATACCTCAATCTTGCTACTCTGTTTGCATGCCCTTATCCATTGCAGAACGAGTCCACGAATTGAGGCAAGAGATAGCCGAGATTAGTAAAGAGAGCAGTGGCTTCTTGCGAAGCGGAAGGAAAGATGCGTTCGGTTTAGGCGAGCAGGAACGGCGGGTCGAGCGAGTGCGCGAAATCAAAGAGGAACTAACGTCTCTAACCGCTTGGAAAAAGCCCTGAGCGCAATCCGCGAAGCCAGATGCAGTGCCAACGAGAAAAGAGGATAGATGAGCCACTTCGCTTGTTTTTCTGCAACTTTCGTATTCATCGACGCGGGATTGTGGACTATGAAGAACTCTTCGCCGCAGAGCTCTCTTTTCGGGGGTGGCACTGCATCTGTTCACGGGTTGCGCTCACGGCTTTTTCCAAGCGGTTAGAGACATTAGTTCCTCTTTGATTTCCCGCACTCGCTGTACCCGCCGCTCCTGCTCGCCTAGACTGAACGCATCTTTCCTTCCGCTTCGCAAAAAGTCACTGCTCTCTTTGCTAATGTCGGCTATCTCCTGCCTCAATTCGTGGACCCGTTCTGCAATGGATAACGACATGCAAACAGAGTAGCAAGATCGCGTATTTGTGTCAGGCGGGCGTGAATGATAGCCGTCGAAAATCGAGATTGGCTTAGAAAGGGATACGGGCACTGATACCAGTGATACCGTTTTGACGTGCAATGGAGGTCGTTGGAGGTCGTCGCAGACAACCCACCCTAAGACGACATTTCGCTTGCAACCCGCATAAACACTGGCTATTATCACTAAGTGTAGTCTTCACCACGACTTGCTAGAAACGGCGGAAATCGAATCCCCCCTCTCCGCCAAATCTTTGCAGCGTCTGTAGTTACAATTTGCATCCGCGAAGCAACAGGGTTTCACCGGTGGCGTTGGTGTCGCCTAGGTGTCCTGTAACTTTTCGATGAAAGCTTCGGAATGGCAACCGAGACACCTCCCGCTTCTGCACGCAGCCGAATGCCCTGTCGCTTTGCGGTTGAAATTGTCTTATGTGAGAAACGCTTCCCATTTCCTGGCGGCGGGATCGATTTGGACAACCCTGGCTGCGAGTTTGAAATTGGCACCGGCGACACCATTCACTCTCAAAGCGCCGATTGCGCTGGGCAACAAAAGAGAAGACGGAGACGGTCCCTCCGCACGATTGAAGCGCAGAAGCCAACCGTGTGCTCCAGCAGGTTCGAGCTCGAGATCAATTCTTCCGAAACGCGTCGGGGAATTCCGTAGGGTATATCGCGCCGTGGGCACCAATTCCGCCGCGGTGATGCCGTTAAGCAAGCGCAGAGATTTACCGTCTTCCAGCGCAAGCATGTGACGCAAGTAGCGCACACATTCGGCGCTTGCCCAGTTGTGGGGCATGTCTCCCCAGTCCTGTCCAGCCAGCGCATTCTGCAATGGCTGCTCCTCGCGCCAGCAGTACAAAAGGGATGCGTGGTTGAGAAAACCGGTGAAGGTACGATGCGCCCAGTCGCGCAGCCCGGCCCAGAGATAAACGTGCGCCGCGAAAGAAGCGTTGTAGGTCCACAAACTGTCATGCCAAAGCCAGCCGGTTTCAATCGGGACGTCTTCCCGCGTGCAAGATTGCAAGAGGGCAATGTGTCCTCGAACGATGGGATCGTTCTTATCGAACACGACGCCGGGATAGATGGTGTGGGAGAGAGCCCATTGCGCAGTCTGCGGACGAGGCCGATTCCAGGGGTCGGGATCCCTCAGGGATGGATCGTCGTGCGCGAGCATCGGCAGATATTCGAATCCCGAGGGATGCCGCACCATCTCTTTCTTCGCCATTTGCTGAAAGGCATCGTAGAGTTCAAGAAAGAATTGATTGGCCTTTGCCAGAGACGGAATCTTGAGTTGATCGGCGGCATCGGCGACAGCGCGGAGTGCGGCCAGTGTCCAAACAGTATTTGTGAATTCGGAGCGAACGCCACCGATGCCACCATCGGCGAAACCGGGCGCGAGCAGGCCATAGCGTCCATTCGTACTCGTTCCAGCGCGGGCCTGGTCGCGCAGGCTGATCAGGAAATCCAGCGCGCCCACAACATTCGACTCGAGGTCGTGGAAGAGCGTCCAGTCCTGCTTCAGTTCACATTGCCGGACCAGGGTGAACATGGCAATGGCGGTATCTTTCCAGTGCTCGCCACCGCCGGCCGCGATGACTTGTCCGCTATCCGCCTGTTTCGACCACTCGGAACGCAGACCTTCGTCGGCCGCCTGGTCGTAGCCGAGATAGCGCGCTGCTTCGAGAAGAAAGTGGCCATCAACGATCCACAATCCGCGATAGACTGTCGGGCCGACCTGGAAAACCAGCTGGCCATTCTTCACTTCGCGCGCCTGCTGGATATTGCGTGCGCACGCCGTGAGGAATTCTCCCTGCCGGTTTGGATACACCCATTCCGTGGTGCCGAACGGCGTCCACTTGCTCCAGAACTCTCGCGCCCCGGCCAGCAGCATTTCGGAGTCCTGTAAATGTTCGCGCAGGGTTGCTGCGGACTGGTTCTCCTGCGGTAGCCGCACGAAATAACGTGCCTCTTGTTCCTCGTTCGCTTTGCCGTGAGGAAGGTAAAGGGTGAATCCTTCTTCCTCCCACAACATGCACGTGCCGAGATCGTTGTTCAGTTGCCCGGCGATGAGCATGGGCGACCTGCTTCCGTGAGTGCCCACCCTCGCCGTTGGAGTGGAATAGGATTCCAGTTCAAGCTTCTCGCAGGTGCGGATGTGAATCTTCGGGACTACCGCGATGGCACCTTTCTTGGACTTGATTGATAGCAGCACATTATCAACACGTCCTTCCGAAGCATGGCGGGTGGCGAAGGCAGTGAGTTCAAGCGTAGCAGCTGGCCGATCAATCAAGGTGTGCACGATGGGAACGCCCGGGGCCTCGATCCATTGGCGCAGGATCTTGTCGTCCTGAAAACCGGCAAGAGAAAACTCGATAGAGGTACCGAAGTCCTTCATGCCGACAAACAATGAGTTTGCGAATCCGTACCGCAAGTCGCCAGCCATGCCGACGATGGTTTTCATGGGATCGTCGGGAAAACAGATCGTTGACTGCGAAGTATGTGGGGCGAATCGGAAGTCAACCTCCGTGTTGTGTCCGCCCGGAGGCGAAGGTTCTTCCGGCGCGAGAGGAAGAGGAAGAGCGGCAGGCGAATTCTCGATAGCGTGCGTCCGGACGGCTGTGGCAGCGCCCGAGACAACCAAGGCAGTGACAAATTGACGGCGATCCAGGGTCATTCGTTTCCTCGCGAAACTCCGAAGCGCCAGGATCTAAGTTGGTGTCGGCGGAATCAGCGCTCGAGGATTCGGCAATCGATCATTCTGGTATTGTTATCCTGAGTATAAACAAACAGTTTCTGTCGAAAACGGCATAATACAAGATTTATCCTTCCTGAATACGGATACGATCTTTTTGCACGATCAGAATTTCGGAAGGGCTATGCTTAGCGAAAGCTTTCGTTTCGTCAAAAACCGAAAGTGAACGCCAGCCAGAAATTTCTTTTTAATTTTCGAAGGATAGGAGAACCGAATGGGCAAACTCCGGGCGCCATCACCGCCAGGGATGTCCCCGACTGGACACTCGACGGCGGACGGGACCGTTCATCAGGATAAGCAGCAGGTCCGCTTTACAGCGATTCTGACAGACCTCCAACAGACTGGGCGGGTTTCGGTAGAGACGCTGAGCGAGCAACTAGACGTCTCGGTGGTGACGATTCGGCGAGACCTGGACGAACTCGAACAGAAGGGATTGTTGCGGCGTACCCATGGCGGAGCAATTTCCATCGAGCCACTTTTTTACGAGCTGTTCCGCCGCGACCAATCATTTCTGGCGCAGGTAGAGCGGGCCGCCGACGAAAAACGCCGCATCGGGCGCGCTGCCGCGGCACTCATCAATCCGGGCGAAACGATCGCGCTCACGCCCGGCACCACGACGACCGAGGTCATCCGGGGGCTGCCGATGAACTACAACATCACGGTAGTGACGAACACGGTCAACGTAGCCATGGAGCTTTCCAAACGCAAGGACGTCTACGTTTTCGTAACCGGCGGACATCTGCACGGCGAGTGGTTTTCGCTGGTAGGTTCGGCGGCATTGAAGTCGCTCGAAAACATGTTGATCAGTACCATGTTCATTGGAGCGGACGGCATGGATGCCACGTGGGGGGCGAGTTGCTTCAATGCGGATGAGGCGGAGCTCAACTCGACGATGATGAGGCTGGCGCGGCGGCGTGTGGCGGTTGTGGACAGCGGCAAGCTTGGAGTGGTGGCTAACTGGAGAATCTGCAAAGCTACCGAGTTGAACATTCTGGTGACCGACGTGGCGGCGACCGACGAGATGGTCGCGCCATTCCAAAAGCTCGGCATCGAGGTAGTGCGCGTCTGATATCTGGATTCACCGCGGCGATCGTCGCTCCGGCCGCCCCGAATTTCAAGAACGTGCGACGATTGATGTCGCGGACGAAGATCATGGGCCGCTGAATCAAGACAAGTTCCTAACGGAAGTTTATAGCGCCTAACCGATCTATTCCATAGACCAATTTTGTTCTTTTCGATAGTATTCGTTCATTGTTGCGAATAAAAAAGGACAGATGAGCGTAAACCGATACCTGGTGAAGAGCACATTCGTGAGCGCTCTCGGCGGGTTGCTGTTTGGCTTCGATACCGCAGTCATCGCCGGCACGACGCACCAACTTACCGAGGTTTATCGTCTTACTCCTTATTTATTGGGATTGACCGTTTCCAGTGCACTTTGGGGCACGGTTGTCGGAGCGATGACCGCGGGATACCCCGGCCAGCGGATCGGGCGGCGCGACAGCCTGCGTATCATGGCGGTGTTCTATTTCCTCTCGGCGTTGGGCTGCGCGTTTGCGTGGAGTTGGGGATCGTTGCTTGCCTTCCGCATCATCGGAGGTTTGGGCATTGGCGGGTCGTCGGTGCTTGCTCCCATGTATATCGCAGAGCTGTCTCCTGCGAAGTGGCGCGGCCGGCTGGTTGGTTTCTTCCAGGTCAATATTGTTCTCGGCATTCTGCTGGCATACCTGTCGAACTTCTTGATTGGCCGGATGAACTTTGGCTCAGCGGAATGGCGCTGGCAATTGGGGATTGCTGCACTGCCTGCACTTTTATTCCTGTTAATGCTGTTTTTCATTCCCCGCAGTCCGAGGTGGCTGGCGATGAAAAACAGAACGAGCGAAGCTCTCGAAGTTCTGCGCCTGACCGGCAACGAAAATGCCGAGCAGGAACTAAGCGAGATCGCGGCCTCCATTCACCTCGAGCGCAGTTCCGCGGCGGAGCCGCTCTTCCAACGGAAATATCTTCTGCCGATTGTCCTTGCGGTAACCGCCGGCGCCTTCAACCAACTCACCGGAATCAACGCATGCCTGTATTACCTGAATGACATTTTTGCCGCGGCCGGAGCCAGCAAATATTCGGCCGGCATGCAATCGGTCGTCATTGGATGCACCAACCTGATTTTCACTTTGATTGCCATGTCAATCATTGACCTGGTGGGCCGCAAGAAGCTATTGCTCGCCGGAACCGCGGGCATCTTCGTCTTTCTCGCCGCGATCGGAGAGATATTTCACAGTGGCACGCATCAGAGTTGGCTGATCTGGCTGGTTATGGCGTTCATGGGATGCTTCGCCATGTCGCAGGGCGCGGTGGTATGGGTGTATATCAGCGAAGTCTTCCCGACCCGGGTGCGTGCCCAAGGGCAAGCGATTGGGACATCAACTTTGTGGGTGATGAATGCTTTGATCTCTTTTATCTTCCCTGTGCTCGCCAAGAAGTCGAGCGCAACGCCATTCTTCTTTTTTGCAGCGATGATGCTGATTGACATCGTCCTGGTCGCGGCGGTTTACCCGGAGACGAAGGGGGTCTCGTTGGAGAAGCTGGAACAGCGACTCGGACTCGCGGACTGATTCGATAGAAAATTACATTTCGAAGGCAGGCCACAACGCTGCGAAGCGCGCGGGTTGAGAAACCCACTGGATGCTCTCAGGATCGGATGCGAACTGCTCATACATGGGTGTCTTGGGATCCAGGCCCAGTTCCGGATAGAGGCGCGGGTCTCGGATCGCAAGACTAGAGGATAGATAAGAAGGATTGGATTCCCAATGGATGTTCCTCTTAGAATCAAGAACAGGAAACCAGGCCAGACCATGGTGGGCTCGAATCGCGTCGTAAACAAATCCGTATTGACGATCGCACCATGCACCGAACATCATGCGATGTTCTGGATCGGCATTGATGACGCTATGCGCCCATCCCGGAGGAACGACTACTTTGTCTCCGGGCTCGGCGGTTACGGCACAACAGCGGCCGGGATTATCGCCGGCGCTCTCTTGAGCGTAGATAATTGCGCGCCCCTCCCAAATCTCGAACAACTCCGGCGTTGACCATCCGCAGTGGGGCGCGACGGCATGGACATGGCCCTGGCTGCGAACAGGTTCATCCCCGAGCTGCCCACCGGCGTACACGACGACGCCGAATAAAAGCATGCGCCTCTGTAACTCCTCACGGTGTTCCTGGCGGCCGACGTCCATCACGATCGAGTAAACCGGGTCGGGGCCCTGGCAATCGCGATCTCGCAGGCTAGCCCGTATGTCGTCGAGACGGCGGAACTCCGGCTTCGGCCCGAAGACGCCGTCGTCATAGGTAAATCGCAGACTATCGTTCGCGCTGTGCACGCCCAGCTTTGGATCGAACCTGGGAGAAGGCGGCGGGCTGAGGGATATCACGGGGTGGTCCCTATAGTGGTGAAGACAGCAACGCCCTGCTCTTCGCTGATTCGCGCGCCGAATCCGCGGCCGCCTGCGATTTCGTAGTCGTGGCCAGCATCGCTCGGCCAGCAGGCGACGAATCGAAGGGGAACGTCTCCGGTATTCACTACGCGATGTGCGACGTTGCCCGCGATATAGTGCAGGCTCCCGGGCTTCATGTCTTCAAACCACGCGTACCCGGCCCTATCCTTCAACAATAGTTTTCCGCTGCCGGCGACCGTGCCATAGAATTCCGCGCGATCGGCGATGACGTGGCGGTGCCCGTGGGTCATGAAGTATTCTTTCCCGACACGGCCGGGTTGAATTTCCGTGGTTCCCCAGAACAAACCGCCCTCGGTGCCGGGCGGGACGGGTTCCCACCACCAGACCCGGTAAACTATTGTCTCAGGATCGAGTTGCTGCCAGGCTTGCTGATTTTCGAAGATTCCTTTAAGTTGTCCGAGCTTCTTTTCGGACGAGCGAAGACCGGACACTTCCATCGCGCCGTCGGCCCAGTTCACGAACGCGAAAACAGGGTTCATAATGAAATACGCTACTCGAACCAGGTTCTCGAATGCAAACCAAAAGGAACATAATTTTGGTCTTTTGATGCCGAAAACGACTACTATTGAATTCTTTCTACACCTAAAGCGCTTATTTCCCTGAATATGACGCGACCTGCGATTGGAATTGATTTAGGGGGCAGCCACGCCACGATTGCCATCGTCGAAGGTGACAAACTACTGGCGTCCCAACAAGTTTCGCTCGATGCCTCGCTGGCACTTCTTCCCTCGCTCGCTGTTTTTGCGAAGGCGATACGCGCACTACTCGCCGAACTACGCATGAACTCTACGGATTGCGAAGGAGTGGCACTCGGATTCTGCGGGCTTGCCGATGCGCGCCTTAGCCGCGTGGTGTCAACCAACAAGAAGTACGAAGATGCGCCGGCGATTGACTTCATCGGCTGGTGCAATCATGAGTTCGGATTGCGGTTCGCAATCGAGAACGACGCGAGGATGGCGCTACTGGGCGAACGCCACGCGGGAGCTGCCCGAGGTTGCGACGATGTTGTCATGATCACGTTGGGCACCGGTATCGGTGGCGCCGCCATGATTGAAGGCAAACTGCTGCGTGGAAAGCACGCCCAAGCTGGATGCCTGGGTGGACACCTGCCAGCAAAAGTCGGCGGCCGTGCTTGCACCTGCGGTGCCATCGGATGCCTGGAAGCGGAAGCCTCAGGATGGGCGCTGCCGATCATAGCGCAGGAGTGGAAGGGCTTCCCTGCCAGTGCGTTATCGAAGGCCGGCGCGATAAATTTCCAGACGCTCTTCGAAGCGGCAGATTCAGGCGATCAGGTCGCGAGCGAGATTCGCGACTACTGTTTGAATGTCTGGGCAAGCGGAGCGGTGGGATTGATCCATGCATACGATCCGGAACGGATCGTAATAGGTGGTGGCGTGATACGCCGCGCCGATCTGATACTTCCTTACATTCAAGCTTATGTAAATAAGCATGCATGGACTCCCTGGGGCAAGGTCCAGGTCGTGGCCGCGCAATTGGGCAACGATGCCGGCCTTTTCGGGGCCGTCCCGCTGCTGACAGGAAACGTGTAATCGCGCATGACGAAACAGTTTCCCAATGCTCAGCTTTCGCGTCCGTTGCCTGGAAATGAGAGCCTGCGCTTCTTAAACTTTCGCAGCGACGCTCTCGCATACCGTGGCGATGTCTTGCTGTTCGCACCCCCGGAATTCGAAACCCTCGAGCGTGTTCCGCTGTTGTTGCTCTTACACGGAGTGTATGGCTGCCAGTGGAATTGGTGGCTGAATGGCGATCTGGTTTCGGTCGCGATGGAGATGCTCCGCGATGGAAGCATGCTTCCGATGATGATCGCCATGCCGTCGGACGGCCTTTGGGGTGACGGAACCGGATACGTTCCTCACGCCCACGCTAACTACGAAAAGTGGATCGTAGACGATGTCCCGAGCTGCCTGCGGGAGCTATTTCCGCAATTGCATCCTGAGAAATTTTTTCTCGCGGGTCTTTCGATGGGCGGTTATGGCGCGATGCGGTTAGGCATGAAGTATCCCTCGCGGGTGCAAGGGATTTCCGCTCATTCGGCGATCACGCAGGCCGCTCAACTGTCGCAGTTCATTCCCTACCCCACTGCGGCATTTCAGTATGCGGGCGAACTGGACACGGACTTGCTGCACTGGGCGGGGGTCAACCGCGAGCGTCTTCCGCCCTTGCGGTTTGATTGTGGAACCGGCGATCCGCTGATTGAAGCCAATCGCGAACTTCATCGCGCCCTGACGCGCATGAATGTGTGTCATGAGTACCAGGAATTCCCTGGCGGCCACGATTGGCCGTATTGGACTGAGCACGTTCGTCAGACGCTCGCCTTCTGTAAGGCTGTTCTCTCCACTTAGTGACCTATTTCTCCACCGACGGACGCCGGCATCGGCATCCGAACTATCTTTGGGAAATAGATGCCGGTATTCGCCTCCAATTTTTTCGGCTTCATAGTGTTGCAGACGTAGGTGAACATCAACTCTCCGGGCTTCTCAAATTCCGGGTGCTCCTTCCCGGCATAACAGAAGGTATCGGCGTCATAGCCGGGCGAGCTCTTCTGCAATTCAGGGATTCGGTAGATGACTTCTCCGTCGGTCCATGGGCCGGTCATGCCCGGCGAGGTGCGCAGAATTACTTTGTCGGAAAAAATCTGCGGATCAACCATCACGGCGATCCACTTCTTCAGTTCGGGGTGGTAGCGCACCGACATCTCGGAGGCGCCTTTACTCATGATAATTTTCGCCTTCGCCGGCTCAATCCCATCGTGCCACTGGTCATCGCTGCCAAGATACTGCAGGTTCGTTTTCGGATCGTCGAGCCCCTTCAGAGGAATGCGCGTAAGAATTTGCGGCCGGCTTCCCTGTTCGTACAAGGTGAAGATGTATAGATAATCGCCCTCGATCAGCGTGGAAGCCGAAGGATTGGCGTGCACGCTCTCCGGCACGAGCGGGAAGTAGGAAACTTTCCAGTTTTGCGGATCGTCCTTCAGTCCGGTCACGCGCGCCATGTCGGTTCCGCAGACTTCGAAGCCGAGCGCGAAAGCATTTGAATTTGGCGAATTGCGAACGCAGAGCAGGGTGATCCACAGCTCATGGTCATGCTCCACACCGTCGAGCGCCCAATAATACGAGCCGTTGTTTTGCTGCGGTTTAAAGAAGCTATCGCTATCCCCTTTGGCGTTGCGTCGAATCGTATAGTCAATCTTCCACTCACCGTTCTTGCAGGTGGAAATCCCGATAGTGTTGTGTACCATCCGCGGTTCATCTCCTGTGACTTGCCGCTTATCGCCATAGAGGGTGTCGCCGAAGATCCACACCTCACTGCCATCTGGCAAAGGAATCGAGTAGGCGGCGTCGGCTCCGAGCCACCCCTGCTGAAAAGGAAACGATGGAGCGCATTCGAAGCGAGGCCGGTCTTTCGCGAAGGCCGAAACCGCGGAAAGCAGAACAAAAAAAGGAACAATCCACCTGACAATCTTTCGCATTGGGAAATCCTAAATATGCGGCGTCCACCGCGCACTGGGAATGATGATTTTTGCCGGCGTTCCGGAAGAACCAGCCGGAACGCGATTCACTTCACGAATTCGATTGAACCTTTCGCCGCCTGAATCGGCCAAAGCCTTGCGCGGCGCGCCACCACGAGGCTTCAGTCCATTTCATGGCGTTGGAGCATCGCCGATTCAGCGTTGACTTGAAGCGCAAATCACTATATATGTGCGAATGTCCGACAAACAAGTGGCGAGCACTCTTTGTCCGCAAAAGAGCCTGCGATGCGGCCTCAAATTCCGCTGGAACAGTTCGAGATATTTGCCGAGGGACTCGATCATCCGGAGGGACTCGCCTTTGATGCTGATCGAAACCTTTGGGCGGGTGGCGAACTTGGGCAGGTCTACAGGATCAGTCCAAAGGGCAAGGTTTGTACCGTCGCCACGCTCGGAGGCTTTAATCTTGGCATCACGTTTTCCGCGAAGCAGGATTTATTTGTTTGCAATTTCAAGCTCGGCGCCTTGATCCAACTCGACCGATCAGGCAAAACCATCCGATCCTGGGAGAGAGCGGGCCAGTACCGTCTCCGCAATCCGAATTTCTCGGTATTCGATCGCGAAGGCAATATTTATTTCAGCGATTCCGGCGCTTTCAACCAAAACGACGGATTTCTCTTCCTTCTTCGACCGCATGGGAAGATCAAGAGACTGCTGGGTGATCTTGCGTTTCCCAACGGGCTCTCGCTGAGCGCCGATGAAAAGACGTTGTACGTCGTGCAAAGCACAAAAGACAACGTGCTCGCGGTGCCGATCCTGAAATCCGGTTCGATTGGAAAGCCGCGAGTCTACGCTTCGGGATTGCACAATGTGCCGGATGGCGCAGCCCTCGACGCACAAGGCAATCTGTACGTGACCTGTTATGCCTCACACAACGTGTACCGGGTCACGCCGCATGGAAAGGTTTCTCTATTTGCCGTGGATCGGGAAGGAACGATGATCGCCAGCCCCACCAACGTGGCTTTCGGGGGCGCGAACTTCGATGAAATGTATTTTGCCAACCTGAGCCGCTGGCATATCTGCCGGGCCCGGGTTGGGATCAAGGGGCAACCGCTTGCCAACCAGCGCTAGCCGCCCGGAGACGAAATGAAAATTACCGACATTAGCTGGACCCCGGCCTTTATACCGATTGAAGCACCCTTGCGGTATTCAGTCGGATCGCATCCCGGATTCTCGCGCATCATTATCGAGATGAAAACCGACGAAGGCATCACCGGCCTGGGCGAGTGTTATGCAGGCGCAAGCCGCGCCGGACAACTCGCGGACCTGAAACCGCTGTTGATCGGCGAAGATCCGATGAACCTCGAGCGGATTCGCTGGAAGCTGGCGGCGCCGAGTTCGGTAAAGCTTTTCGGCCACGCTTTGGGGTTCGCCGGACTCGAGTTCGCTATCCTTGATATTCAGGGAAAGGCTTTGAATCGTCCGGTGTGCGACCTGCTCGGCGGACGGATTCGCGACGAGGTTGCGTTCTCCGCCTACCTTTTCTATCGCTATCCGAATGACGAGGGTGCTGGCGAAGTATCAAACATCCAGCAGATGGTGGACTTTGCTAAAGCACTCGTCGGCAAATACGGCTTCAAGACCTTGAAGTACAAGAACGGCGTGCTCCCTCCTGACGAAGAGGTAGAGACGTTCATCGCGATACGCAAGGAGTTCCCCAAACACCGCATCCGGCTGGATCCCAACGCGGTGTGGACGATTACGACCGCTATTGACGTTGCGCGCAGGCTGCACGATTACAACGTGGAGTATCTGGAAGATCCGGTATGGGGTCTGCGTGCGATGCAGCGAGTAAATGCAAAGGCGCCATGGCTGACGTTGGCGTCGAATATGTCGGTGTTCGCGTTCGAGGATCTTGCCCCCACCGTGATGTCCGATGTGCTCGATGTCGTTCTGCTCGATCCGCACTGGTACGGAGGCATGCATCGTGCCAAGCTCGCAGGCCAGATTTGCGAAGCGATGGGCGTGGATACGGGAATGCACAGCGGAGCAGAGTTTGGGATCTCGCAGGCAGCCATGCTTCACCTCGCAGCAAGCCTGGCGAATCTGGTGCTGGCCCCAGACTCGCACTACCACCATCTGACGGACGACATTATCGAGGGCGGCAAGATGCAGTACAAGAATGGAGCAATGGCCGTGCCGACTGGTCCAGGGCTCGGCGTGACTCTGGATCGCGACAAACTAGCTCACTATCACGAGCTCTCGAAACGTCAGGAGATGGGCACATGGACCGATGATCCGCGCCGCCCGGGGGCGGTGATCACGCAGCCAAAATGGTAGATATGAAGGGCATGTCAAAAGCAGCACGGGCGGGACTGCTGGTGCTGACCATGCTGACAGCGTTGGCGCACTCCGAGGAAAGAACTCTCTGGAAGATCGGGATCCTTCGATAAGTCCTCAGGCGAATTCAAGAGTCAGGGCATTGACTACACAGATCCGAAAAGTGATCTCGTATTTGTGGTGGGTAAAAGCAGCGATCAGGACTGGTATCGCTTTCAGCCGGGACCCGCCAATGGCATGACCGGCGGGCGGTTGCATCCGTTCAAAATAAGATTTTCGCTGCCAGGCGCTCCGCGCGGCGTGTATCGCCTGAAGATTGCCGTGTTGTATGAGACGCCGCGTCTCTCGTTCCTGATGCTCGGTGTGAACGGGCATTCTGGATATTTTTATTTCCACCCCAAGCTCGATTTCCACGCGGGCGATTGGGAAGGTACGTTTGTTCCCCAGACTTCGACAGATGAAAAGACGATTGACATTCCCGCCGACTGGCTCCGGAAAGGTGAAAACGAATTCGTTCTGACTGCGATGGACGATCCGGCAACGGCGCAGACGTCGCTCGGCGCAATCGCGCCTGGACACTCCGGCCTGGTCTACGACGCACTCGAATTCGATCAGGACGACGCCGGGCAATACCAGAGCAATGCGTTCTCAGCTCGAATTGAGCCGACGATCTTCTATCGCGAGACAGTAGCGGGGCTGCGTGAGGTTGTGGATGTTTTCATCAGCGCCTCCAGGCTGCCGAAGACTGAATCCGTAGAACTGCGACTTGCGGGGCATTCGTTCAGCCGGCCGTTCACAACACAGAATGATTTTGGTGAGCAGCGGCTGGAATTTGAAGTTCCCGAATGGAGCGGAGCAGCCGACGCCACCGTCCACATGGGCGATTTCTCCGCGCCTCCTTCTATGATCGAGTCTGCGAAAAAGTGGAACATCGCCATCATTCCGCACGAGCATCTCGACATCGGATTCACGGATTATCCGGCCAAGGTGGCAGAACTACATTCGCAATCCATTGATGCGGCGATGGAGCTGATAAAAAAAGTACCGGACTTTCGGTGGACGCTCGATGGAAGCTGGGTTGCCGAACAATATCTGAATGGCCGTACCTCGAGGCACGAGAGCAGTTTCTCGAACACGTTCGTAACGGAAGCATTGTCATTCCGCCGGAATTCGCCAATGAACATACCGGGAACGCATCGTGGGAAGGCCTTGCCCGGTCGCTCTACGATCAGCATCGGCTCGCGCGGGAATACAAATTGCCGGCTGCGGATGCGGCGCAAATCGTTGATGTCCCGTCTTACACCTGGGGCTATAGTTCAATTCTGCACGATGCGGGAATCAAGTATTTGATCGCAGCGAGCAATAGTTGGCGCGCTCCGGTCATGCTGCTCGGGAAGTGGAATGAGAAGTCGCCATTTTACTGGGAAGGCCCCGACGGCAGCCGGGTCATGATGTGGTACTCGCGGGCGTACCTGCAAGCCCACACCCTCTTAGGCAGCCCATGGCAAATGGAATCGATTCGAGACGCCTTGCCGGTTTTTCTGCAAGCCTATACGCGTCCGGATTACACCGCCAGCACCGCGATCATCTTTGGCACGCAACTGGAGAACACGCCGCTCGCGAAGGAGCAGAGCGAAATCGTCTCCACGTTCAACCACGAATACGCGTGGCCCAGGCTTGAATTCTCCACCGTTCATTCTGCGATGCAACAAATCGAGCACGAGTGGAAGGGCGAGATTCCCGTGGTTCGTGGGGACTTCGGGCCTTACTGGGAGGACGGATATGGTTCCGATGCCGCCCATACGGCGATTCACCGCGAGAACCAGCATCGTATTGCGACGGCGGAAATCCTCGGCTCTGCTGTCTCTGTCGATCGATCCGCGAGTGCGTCCGGACAAGTCCATACTTGACGATGCATGGCGAAACGAACTTCTCTTCGACGAGCACACATGGACCTATGTTGGGGCTACAACGCAGCCAAGCACCACCAGACCGAAGATCAACTTGCGCTCAAGAAGCTCGCGTAGCTCGCGCGCAAAACGACATCAGCGAATCCATTCAGCGCGGGTGGGCACAGCTTGAAGCGCTGGTAAAACCGAAGGACAATTCGATCGCTGTCTTTAATTCACTGAACTGGCCGCGGGATGGCTTCGTGGAAACCGATCTGCCTGAGGGTACGACACTCGTGGACCCTTCGACGGGCTCCGAGATTCCACTCCAGATACTCTGGAAGGGCAAAGGCATTCCGCTGCCGGGATTCGGCCCAGTCAATATTCGCGTTCGCTTACTGGCTGCCGGTGTGCCTGCCGTTGGATACAAGCTCTACTCGATCAGGCCAGCCAACGAGAAGGGATCCGCCAATTCCGAGGAAATCACGGGAAATACTTTCGAAAACCAGTTCTACCGGATTACCCTCGATCCATCTTCCGGCTCGATCGCAAGCATCTTCGACAAACAACTGGGGCGCGAGCTGGTGGATGCGTTCGAGCCCGTATAAATTTGGCGAGTATCTATACGTGACCGGTGGAGATGACTATCCCAATAATTCGCTTTACCGGTTTGGAGCCGGCCTGAAGCCGCCCGCTTTGACGGTTCATCCGGCGCAATCGGGAAAGCTCGTCTCCGCGAAGAAGACACCGATTGGGATCGTCCTTATGTTAACTTCCTCGGCTCCGAATACGCCCTCGGTTCAGACCGAGATCTTGCTCCCCGATTTCGAAAAGAACATTCTGATTACCTACCGGTTGCACAAGGACCGCGTACTGACACGGGAGTCGGCGTACATTGCATTTCCTTTTGCCGTCGCGAATCCCGAGTTTGCTTATGGTTCTCAGGCCGCATGGATCAACCCAGCAAAAGATGAACTTGCAGGAGGCAGCCGGGAATGGTATCTGCCCACCACCTGGGCTTCGGTCTACGATCCGCAGGTGGCTGCTGCCGTCGTTCCGCTGGACGCTCCCCTAATGGCCTTCGGTGATATTGTTCGTGGCAGTTGGCCGGCGGTGTTCAAACCTAAGAGCAGCACCATGTTTTCCTGGCTTATGAACAATTATTGGGGCACGAATTTCCCTGCGTGGCAGGGCGGCGATTTTACCTTCCGCTACGCCATCACCAGCAGCCCACAGTTCGATCCCCAATTTCTGACGCGTTTTGGATGGGACGCGTTGACGGCCCTGGAGCGCGATGACGTCTCCGCTTCCCAGGATACTTCCGTACTGCCGAATCGGGAGGCAAGCTTGCTTGAGATCGCGAATCCCAACGTTACCCTATTGACCTGGAAACGCGCCGAGGACGGCGACGGAACCATCCTGCGGTTAGAGGAAGCAGCCGGCAAATCATCCGACGTCACGATTCGCAGCCGGTATCTGACATTTGAGCGCGCGTGGCGCTGCGACCTGCTCGAAGAGAATCAGGCCGAGATCAAAGCCTCGGATGAAAATCTCAACGTTCCGATCCGACCATTCCAGGTCCTCACTCTCAGGCTCCGCACAACACCCCGTGTCGCGCGAGGGGATGTCCAATGAACATTGATCTGAAAAACAAAGTCGCTATTGTGACCGGCGGGGCCATGGGTATAGGCGAAGCCACGGCCCGAAAACTCGCCGCACGCGGGGCATCCGTGGCCATCTTCGACGTTGACCGTGACGCGGGAGACAAGAGCGCCGCCGCGATCGCGAAGACCGGCGCAGCCTGCGCTTTCTTTCCGTGCAATATCAGCGTCGGAACGGAGATCTCTCAAGCCGTCAACGACGTTCTCCGCAAGTACGGCGGCATTGACATACTGGTGAGCAACGCTGGCATACAACTCTACGGCGACGTGGTAACGACTGCGGAAGAGGATTGGGACAGGCTGATGGGAATCAACCTGAAGGGTTGTTTCCTGGTCTCGAAATTCGTTGTTCCTCACATGCTCAAGCGCGGCGGGGGCGCAATCGTAGTCGTGGGTTCGGTGCAAAGTCTTTCGGCAATGAGCAACTCAGTGGCCTATGTCACTTCAAAGCACGGTCTGCTCGGGCTTACGCGCGCCATGTCTTTGGACTATGCAAAAAAGGGGATCCGCGTAAATTGCGTGTGCCCCGGCGCCATCGATACTCCCATGCTTCGCTGGGCAGCCAGCCTTGATCCTGATCCGGAGGCAGTGATCCGCACTTGCGACCGCATGCATCCCATGGGACGGATCGGTAAAGCGGAAGAGGTTGCCGACTCGATCGTTTATCTGCATCGCCAATGGCTTCCTTTATTACTGGCGCTGCCCTCGTCGTGGATGGAGGCATGCTCGTTCCGGCGGGAGGCATGGGTTTTCAAGAGGGCGGCACAGGGGCGGCGACCCACGAATGAAACTCCAGAGCAAGAAAGCGATGGAGCTGGTTCCACCAGAAACGGGATTTGACGGAGGTTTAAGTCTCTGAATGCCGCGCCGCGAAGCCGATGTCGTTGAGTGGAAGAATCGCCGCGGATACCGCTTATCGAATGGCGAGGTCGAGTTAACGGTATTGGCTGGGGGCGGCCACATTGCAGATTTTCGTCTCTGCGGCTCGCCTTTCAACTTCCTGTGGGAAGCGCCATGGCAAACCATCGAGCCGCAGATGTTCTCCCCGCACCAACACGCCGCACTCTACGGAGATGCACCCGTTGGGAATTTCCTCTCCGGCTTCACCGGGCACGCTCTGGCGCTGGGATACTTCGGCATGCCCTCTGCCGCCGAGGCCGCGCAAGGACTCGCTTTGCACGGAGAGGCCTCCAGTTCCGAGTGGGGAATCGCTCCCGGCGACTGCAACGACGGCAACGATTTTTACGTCTCGCTGGCGCTCGAGGTTGCGCTTCCCGTATCCAAACTGCACTTTCGCCGCGAGATTGCTCTGCGCTCCGGATGCCATCGTTGTCTCCATCACAGAGGTGGTTACGAACCGCAGTGGCCACGAGGTTGAATTTCAATGGGTAGAACACGCAACGTTCGGTGAACCCTTATTCACGAACGGTGAAGCGTCCTTGTTTCTGTCCGGCACTCGCGGGTTGACATGGCCTTTTGGGTATGAGGGCCACGAACTTCTTTTGGATGCTGCCGAGTATCAGTGGCCGTATGCGCCATCGGTGGATGGCGGACAAACTCGATCTCTCGCAGGCGTTCGTCGAGATGGAACCGGCTTCGTCGCAGCCGTGCTCGCGGACCGCGATCGCGAGAATGCCTTTGTCGCAGTCCACAACAGGCGGCACGGGCTGGTTGCCGGATATTCGTATGATCCGGCTCGATTTCCGTGGATAGCTTTATGGGAGGAAAATCGCGCTCGCGGGTATGCTCCGTGGCATGGAAGAACGCGGGCTCGAGGCGTGGAATTTGGTACAAGCCCGATGCCGCTGGGGCTCGAACAAGCCCGAGCAACACAGGGTCTCTTCGATACGCCTGTGCTTACTTCCATCGCCGGAAAGTCGAGAATAAAAACGCACTATCAGTTATTTCTCAGTCCCGTTCCGCCAGCGTGGAGGCAAATCAAAGATGTCAGGCCTTCCGGTCACGGCGTAGCTCTCTGCGGAGATGGCAATCAAGAAATCAGAATTGAGTAGGCTGCATTTTACAGGCCGTGAGAGAGCGCAGGAAAACGTGGGTCGTTTTTCTTGCGTCACGGATTCGTGCGCACAAACGCCTTGATCGTGGCACACGTCTTCCCCTCGGATTCGCCGTGCGGCCGAATCACATACTCGCCAACCGCAGCTGGGACAATGAAAGTTTCCGCGTAGTGCACCACAAACGGCGGGAATTCCCGGGCCGGGCTCTCTACCACCGCCTCACGTCCTTCACAAAGGTTGAGGACATTGACGCCACCTCCGGTCGAGTGCGGAACAGGCCCAGTGAACCAGTGCCGCCGCGTCTCGATGAATTCACGTTCGTGTAGGCCGGTGCGCTCTTCGCGCCAGCCGTTCTCTTTGTCGACAGGTTGGATCGCATTTACCAGGTTCTTCTCGACCCAGCGCGTTGTTCGGTCCCACTGAATGTTTCGGAATCCGTGTTCGAGATGGATCGGGCGCGGGATGCCGTCCAATCCAAGGCGGCCCCAGTCCCACATTTTAAATGTGAAAATGTATGGAGTCGCGCTGATTTCGAGGACCATGCTGTTCTTGCCGGAACAGTGAGGAGTTCCTGCCGGAATTAGAAAGTGATCATGTTTTTTGGCCGGAAACCGATTGACGTATTTGTCCGCGTCAAATTGAATCGCGCCTTGCTGCGCTTGGCGCAGCTCCTCAGTCATCTGTGTGCGATCCACATTCTCTTTCAAACCGAGATACACGCAGCCCTCTTCGGTCGCATCCAGAAGGTAGTAGCTCTCATCCTGCGTATAGTTCATCCCAAATTGTTGCTGGATGTATTCGGTGAGCGGGTGAACCTGAAAAGAGAGGTTGCCGCCATCCATCGTGTCGAGAAAATCAAATCGGATGGGAAACTCGGTTCCGAAACGTGCGTGTACCGCTTCGCCGAGAAGTTCGCGCGGATGCTGAAAGACTAGATTGACCGATGGGATCTCGACCTTAACATCGCCAAAGCCCAGCAAGAGGCTGTTCTCTTCCGGCACACAATCGAAGCACCACGCATAGTTCTCCGCGTCGTGTGGCAGGTTACACACCTTCTTCATCCATTGCCCGCCCCATGGCCCCGGATCGAAGAAAGGCACCACGCGAAATGGCCGGTGGGCAGCAGTCTTCAGCCCCTGAGCCAGTTGGCTGCCGGTGATCATCTTGGGAAGGTCGCGCTGATTGGTGTCCAGCAGGAAATCAATTCGCGGAAGCAGCGACCTTTTCACGCGGTCGGCAACACGCCAATCTACAAAATACCCGCGTTTGTACTTCAATTGCGGACGGTCCGCGCAATTCTGCAACCCGAGGTTCGGGATCTCGTCGGCGCGCTGGCGCTGCTGGATCTCCCACCTTGCCATGTCGCAGTAAACCAGCAGGTCCCATTCTTCCGCGAGAAGAGTTGCGCCCGTGCCGATGACCAGCACCAAACCTGACGCCTGGCTTAAACGGATTCGTTGTTTGGCCAACCTGCTCTCGTCCAGAAATTCCGAGAGCTCATACTTGCCCATGAAAGCGAAGACCGGATCGTCGCCCAAATCCCTCGCGGACAGCGACCGGATGGTGTTTTCGGGCAAATAACATTCCTTCGCCCGTATCAAGGACTGCGGTTCCAGCAGCCGAACCAACTGCTTTTCAATCTCATTCTCGAAACAGCCGGGATAGCATTCGACGCAAATTACAAAACGACCGGATCCCACTCTGGCTTTGAGACAGTGGGCAATGGCTTGCCACCCAACTTCACAGCTGTCGCGCGAGTCAGAGACAGGAACGACAGGGTACTTATCATAGTTGGAGACGTATGGCTTCGACATTTCCCCTCGGACTTATATGGGTCCTGAAAATATGGCGGCAACGATTCATGGTTGCCGCCGCGGTTGGGAATCGAGAGCTATCAGAAAATCAGTTTCAGAGAAAATTGCACCTGACGCGCCGTCCCGCCCCCAATCTGAGTTCCGTTCGCGTCGGCAATGGTTTGGCCAACCCGTCCAAAATTGCTGTTTCTCACGCAGCCGGCTGGCGTAGGAGGAGAGCCCGGCGCAAAGGAAGTGATCGAGCTACAGATGCCGCCATCAGGATTCGTGAAATTGGGATGGTTAAAGATGTTGAAAATGTCAGCTCGGAATTGCAACTTCACCTTCTCGGTAATCGGGAAGTTCTTCATCCCCGACCAGTCGAACTGGAAGTAACCCGGAGCGCGCAAGGAGTTGCGTCCAACCGTTCCAATCGTGGCACCTGGCGTCCCGTCATAGGTTGGTTCAATCTGGAATGCGTTGCTGTTATAGCTCGAATTGGGCCAGCTATGTCCGGGAACCAGCAGCGGCTGGCCTGGAACGTAATCCGGCCGGACGGGGTTGCCAAAGAATCCGCTGATCAACGTGATGTTCTCGGGAAGCCCCGAGCGAGCCTGAAGGATGCCCGAAGTTTGCCATCCACCCAGGACTCCGCGCGTCAACGAACTGGAGTTTTTTAGATCCGGCAGGCTGTAGACAACGCTGCCAGTCACATTGTTCCGTACGTCCCAGTCTCCATTGCCACGATCAATGTTCGGGTTGGAAGGATCCGAAAAACCGCTGAACACGTTCACCAGGTCGTCAATTTCGTGGGACCACGTATAGTTGACTTCGAAAGTAAGCCCCCCGACTTTCCTCGACAGTTTTGCCTGAAGCGCGTTGTAAGTGGAATAAAGAATGTCGGAATCCAGGTTTTCATTAGCGAAGCCCGCTTGAGGACGAGCCGCAGTAAAGACGTTGGCGGGATTGGCGTTGAGAGCAGCGAAGTCAATGCCAGCCTGCATGTGTTGGGTTTTGTTGCCCACGTAGTTGATCGTCACAATCGTATTGGGCGCCACTTCCTGCTCGATGCCGAACAGCCAGTTTGTGGAAACCGGGTCTCTGGGGTGCTGCGGGAACGCACTCACGTTTTGTGTGCCCGCGATCAATGGAGGATTGGGCGACGGGTAGTTGATGGAAAATGGGGGGTTGGCAAAGATCGCTTGAAAGACGTTGACGTTGTAACTCGACAAAGCCGGTATGTTTGAGATTAAACCGAAGCCAAAATGCATTGGGTTATAGAATAAGCCGCCGTATCCGTGAATCACGGTTTTTGCAGTGCCAAACGGATCCCACGCGAAGCCGACCCGGGGTGCGACGTCGCCTTTCGGCTCGCTGTATGCGGGCTGGTTGGCGGGAAGAAACGCCTGTGTCGCCACGTCGAAATTCTGTTGCCGGTTCTGCCCCTCACTCCATGCGGTGTTGTAGTCGTATCGCACCCCGAGGTTTAAGGTCAGCCTTCGATTTACTTTCCAGTCATCCTGCACATAGAAATCCCAATTGGAATTCTTGATCCCGACGAAGCCCGGAAAGCCAATCTTTTGCAGCACAAAAACATTATTGTTCTCCAGATCTGAAATGCTGCCGTAGTCGTAGGTTTGTTGCGGGCGCAGCCACTCGTTATTGCGGTTAATACGAATCTGCGTGCCAAATGTCAGTGTATGGCTCCGGATCGTCTTGGCTACGTTGTCAAAGATTTCAACATTAGTGAACGGAGTGACCTGGTTGAACGAATTCGGTCCGGGCAGCGAACCTAAATCAGTGAAAAACCCGTTGACCCCAGCCAGCGGAGTCGGGGTATTGGAATTCGTATCGGAATAGAAACGGCTAACCGACACGCTGAACTCATTCAGCAAGGTGCCATTGAAGGTGTGGGTCTCGTCCAACTTCCCATATTGTGTCGTAAGTGCCTGCGGGGATACCTGCCCTTGATTGAGGCCAAATGTGTAATTGGTCAGCGAATCGTTGATGTTGTATCGGACAAACACCCGGTCTTTGTCCGAAACGTTGTAATCAACCCGCGCGGACCCGGTATCCTCTCGAAGAATGTTGGGGAGAGCGGCAGGGTCATAAACCATGTTGGATCCCTGGGTGACGGGGTTATTTCCGTCCAGGAAATTGTTATCGGCACACGAAGCCGGCGCCGGAATGGCGGTGCATCCCGCGGGCAGAGGCGCGAACTGCGCCAGAACGGGCTGCATAGAAGCCACGAACTTCGATCGAGCGTATGCGCTCAGAGTATGATTGAGAGCGTTGATGAGCGTAACGTGGGTGCGATCACCCTCGTAATTTACGAAAAAGAACAGCTTGTTCTTGATGATCGGGCCGCCTAGATTGCCGCCGAACTGGTTCAGCCGTAACGGTTGCTTCGAGGTCTCGAAGTAATCTTTCGCGTCCAGAGCGTCGTTGCGGAAGAATTCAAACAGTTCGCCGTGGTAGGCATTCGATCCGGACTTCGTGATGATGTTCATCTGCGGACCGAGGGAATGGCCATTTTCAGCGCTGTAGCCGCTGTTGGAAAAGTCAATCTCCTGAACGCTGTCCACGCTCGCTCGCGTGACCCGGGCCTGCTCCTGGCCTTCGGTATCCAAAAAGCCGTTGATATCCCCGCGCGTCGCGCTCTGTCCATCCAGCGTGATATTCAGTCCGGTAAAGATGTTATCCAACCCATTGACGCTGCCCTGGAAGAATCCCGTGGAGTCTACCGATCCGGGCGCTATTTCCAGGAAGTCGCTGACGTCTCGGCCATTTACCGGCAGGTTGGCGACTTGGTTGGTGTCCAAAGTCGTACCCGATGCACTCGATGAGGTGTCAACCGTCTGGAAGGTGCCGGTGACCTGAATGCTCTCTCCGGCCGCGGCGATAGCCATAGCCAGATTCACGTTCACCGTCGCGCCGACGTTCAGCTTGATCTGCGCGCTCTTGCTTTCTGCGAAACCGGTGGCGTTGGCAGTTATGACATAGTTTCCAAAAGGCAATGCGGAAGCAACGAAACTTCCATTCTGATCAGTCACCTGAGTCGTCTGAATTTCCGTACCGACATTCATGATCGTGACCGTAGCGTTCGGAACGAGCGCGCCTGATTGATCAGCCACCGTACCGCTAATGGTCCCGGTGTCGAATTGCGCGAGTAATGGCAGCGTGCCCAGACCAAGAACTGCCAGCAAAATAGCGAGACGCAAAAACATCGGGGTGCATTTTGTTCCGATAAACCGAGAATTACCTGTCATAACGCCTGTCCTCCCCCACCGCTTTAATTCCTTCCAAGTCATGCACAAACACAACTACCCGGAAAATCCTAATGCCGTTGTTGTGCCATAGTCAACCTTTTTTGTTGTTTTTTGGCATTAAACGATACTTGTTTGTTTCGTTTAGAGTTATAATCGCGCCTGTTTGAGGCCAGAACGGACGTTTGACGCGCTTTTTACCCGTGCACAAGTTTCAGGGCAGCAATTTGAACTTCGGATTTGAATCGCGGAAATCAGGGATGCCTTAGCCGCTGGAGTCCCGGCACTCGTTGCTACACTGGAGCCCGGACGCTGAGTTCTTCGCGCATGAGAAGCCTTCATAGGAGATCAGGCACGACACTTTCCAGGACCGTCGTCCTTGTGGGGATTGGCCTCACGTTCGCGATGAACGGGCTCGCTCAAAGCGCACCTACTCCCGGTCATTTCGTAGATGCCACGGAAAAGCTGGGAATCAAATTCCGCCAGCAAGCTTCGCCAACCAGCAAGAAATATCTTCTCGAGACGATGGGATCGGGCGTCGCCCTGTTCGATTACGACAACGATGGCCGTCTCGATATCTTTTTCGCAAACGGCGCGCGCCTGGATGATCCGACTCCGAAAGGCACGATTCCCAAAAAAGATAGCTCCAAATACTGGAACCGCCTCTACCACCAGAAGTCGGACGGAACTTTCGAAGATGTCACAGAAAGAGCCGGTCTGACCGGAGTGGGCTATTCCACCGGAGTTGCCGTCGGCGACTATGACAATGATGGATTCGAAGACCTCTATGTAGCCGGCTACGGTCACAGCACGCTTTATCACAACAACGGCGACGGCACGTTCACCGATGTGACTGCCGCTGCGGGCGTTGCGGGTTCTGGATGGATGACCAGCGCTGCATGGGTGGACTATGACAACGACGGCCGCCTGGATCTGGTGGTTGCCCGCTACATGCAATGGGACTTCGACGATATCTATTGCGGGCGTCGCGACAAAGAGGGCTTCGCGCTCTTATTGCCATCCGGATCTTTTCAAACCGGAGTCGTCCTTGCTGTTTCACAATGACGGCAATGGAAAGTTCACCGAAGTATCCCACCAGGCCGGCATTGACAAGTCCAGGTAAAGGGCTGGGCATCGCCATCGCGGACTACGACCACGATGGCTTTATGGATATCCTGCTGGCCAATGATTCAATGCCGCGAATATCTGTTCCACAACCGCGGCAACGGAACGTTCGAAGAAGTGGGACTGACTTCCGGAGCTGGACTCGACAGCAATGGCAACACCTTTGCCGGCATGGGCGTGGACTTTGAGGACTATAACAACGACGGCTGGCCTGACATCATCATCACCGATCTCGCGTACCAGCGATACGCGCTCTACACCAATCTGAAAGACGGCACGTTCGATTACTCCCCGTCCGTCACGGGATTGAACGCGATTTCGCTGCTGCATTCCGGCTGGGGTGTGCGTTTTCTCGACTACGACAACGATGGATGGAAGGATTTGCTGATTGTCCAGTCGCACGTGATCAGACACAATCGAGATGCACGATCCCACATCTGCGTTATCGCGAGCCGCCAATGCTGTTGCACAACGAACAGGGAAAGAAGTTCGTGGACGTTTCGGCAGCCTCCGGCGATGGTGTTCCATCAGGCAATGGGCAGGACGCGGATTGGCGATCGGAGACATTAATAATGACGGGAGACTGGACGCCGTCGTAACCTCAAACGACGGTCCGGCACGGGTCTTGCTAAACCAAACTGTCACTCCGAACCATTGGATCACGCTTAACCTGGTGGGCGTTAAGAGCAATCGCGACGCCATCGGCGCTCAAGTCAGGATCGCGACCGCGGCAGGCGATCAATTCGCCACCGTGACCACGAGCCGGCAGCTACGAATCCTCCGGCGACAAGCGATTGCATTTCGGCCTCGGATCTGCGGACTCCATCCGTGAAATCGAAATCCGCTGGCCGAGCGGTATCAGCCAGACGGTGCGGGATCCGAAGCCAGATCGGATCCTGACCATCACGGAGCCAGTAAAATAAATTTGCAGGTTGCTCCTACGATGCGAACTGAATTGTTATGCGTCGGCATGTTGTTCCTCTCTGTAAGCCTGATCTCCGCAGCGCAGGCTCCAAAGCAAAGCGCCAGCCAGCCGCAGTTGCAGGACGCGGCTCAAGCCCTCGCCGCTGGAAAACTAAATCAGGCTGAGCATGAGTTGCAGTCTGTGCTGCTTTCCACGCCGGGAGAATATCGGGCTGCGCGATCTGCTGGGCGTGATCCGCGTCCTCCAAAAGCGCGAACCTGAGGCAGAAGAATGTTTTCGCCAGGTTGTCCGGCAAAACCCCGGCTTCGCGCCTGCGCGGGCGCATCTTGGACTCTTGTTTCTCCAGATGAATCGCCCGGAAGAAGCTGTCCCGCAATTAAGCGAAGCCTTGCGCATTGATCCTTCTCGTACCGATGCTTCGGACGCCTTGGTACACATTTTGCAAGGCCAAAGCCAGGCGGCGGCTTCCCGCGGGGACTGGACACATTCGCTGGCATTGCTGGCCGACGCGCGCAAATATGAGCCCAACAATGCGGATGTTCAATTCGAATTCGGAACGGTGGCGCTGCAAATCTCGTCCTGGCAGGACGCGGTCGCTGGTTTCCAGCAAACGTTGAGGCTGCGCAAGAACGATCCAGCGGCGCTCTATAGTCTGGGGCGGGCGTTTGTTGGACTATGGAAATTCGAGGATGCGCGCCAGCAGTTCGCCCAGTACATCGAAGTGCGTCCGGACGACGCTTCCGGTCATGGTGCTCTGGGCATGACTCTTGCAACGCTATCGAGCGCTCCGAAGAAGCCCGGTCGCAGTTCGAGCGGTCTATCGCACTGGATCCCGCAGCAAACTGAATCTTACTTCCGCCTCGGACTCCTGGACCTCGATTCGAAGGATCTGGACTCGGCAGCCAGAAATCTGCAGCACGTGCTTGATCGTGAACCGAAGCACGCCGGCGCTTTGACCGCAATGGGACGGGTGGCATTTGAACAGAAGCGTTATAGCGAATCCGTGGATCTGCTTCAGCGAGCCATCGCCACTGACGATTCCATCCGGGAGGCTCACTACTATCTCGGTCTCACTTTCGCCCGCATGGGACGGAAGCCGGAAGCAGACGAGCAACTACAAATCGCAACACGGCTGGAGCACGACGAAGCGGAACATCGGAGATCCGTGTTTCGCATCCTAGATCCGGCTGCCAGTGCGCAAGGCTCACCATCTAAGAACTAGCTTTTCAAGCTGTCCGCATGGCGGATTTTTACCAATACCGAAGAACAAATCAGAGAACATATGTTGCCGAATGAGAGCACTACTGCCCGAATTCTGTTGCTTTGGGTGATCGTAGGTTACACATTCCAAATAGGACGTGCTAAGGAAGAGAGATTGCTAAACCGTTATACGGTCAAAAGCTGTATCGGGGGTTCGAATCCCCCCTCTCCGCCAGTACTTACAGGAAGAACTTGCAGAACTTCCATTTTTGCTGCGAGGCGCGTGAAGCGCGTAAACCACCGGAAACCGGCGACTCTTGTCCTTCAAGTAACTCGGCGGTAAGAACACGAACACGTCGCGATCAGTAGGCATCGCTTTCTAAATCTCCGTCCAGCGCTTCCCCGTGGACCTTACGTGTTCTAGATTCACGGCTTCGCCCCCGGAACAACGGAGGGGGCACCTTGTCTGTACCGGTGACCTCAGTTGAGTGCCGAGCAGAGCTGACACCAAACATTAGCCCACACAGGACCTCATCGTTGCTGCATCTCCATGTTTCAGAATGGCTCTCCCGCCGCCGCACATCTTGTCATTGATCTGCTTACGATTCTTCTCATTGAAAGAGTCTTGGGGCGAAGTCTCTCAGATCGCGACGCCATGTCTGCCATTCGTGGTCTGTTCCCGGCGACTCGTAGAAAACGTGCTGAATGTTCGCGTCTTGAAGTGAAGTGTGCAGCCTTAGCAGTCCGGTGCGCATCCTCTCTGGTTCCTTCGTCCCGACGCCGAGCCAGAGCAGGTGAACTTTCTTTGCGAATGCGCGCGGATCCGAAAAAACCCCGTTGTAATCGGTCTTTGGATCCAACTTTCTATCCCCAAGCACCAGCATTCCTCCCGCTCCACTGAATCCGCCAATATAGGAAAACATGTCGAGGTGGTTCAATGTGATCTGGAACGTCTGCATTCCTCCCATCGAAAGACCCGCCATTGCGCGGTGATCTCGATCAGATAATGTTCGAAGAGTCGAATCTATGTAGGGAATTAAAACTTGCGTGACATCATCTTCGAATGCAGATGCCATGTCTTGCATTGCCTTCATCATTTCAGGAGAGCCAAACGGCTTTCCGGTCAGATCAGGAGGAGCCTGCCCGGCACGACGGGCGTAGCCGTACGCCATGACGATGATCATCGGCTTACAACTTTTGGTCGCGAGCAGATTGTCGAGGATGAAGTTTGCGTGTCCCTGGCGGATCCAGCCGGTTTCATCTTCACCAGCGCCATGCTGGAGATACAGCACTGGATAGTGCGTGCTGACCTGCGTGTCATACTCGGGCGGCAGATAAGAAGTGCGTGGGCCACGTACCCGTCACCTTTGAGTTGTACCAAATCTCGCGCACCTGCCCGTGCGGCACACTCCTGAATCGAGTAATAGGTAGAGCCCGGTTCAGGGACCTCCACCATGCTTGTGTACTTACCGCCGCCGAAAAATGCACGACTGTTGGTATCACTGACCTCCGCGCCATCAATGATTAGGGTGTAATAGTGAAGGCCGGGAACGAGCGGTGGCGTTGTAACCGTCCAGAAGCCGTCGGGTTGTTTTTCCATCTCCAGCTTGGGCCCACTCCAAAAATTCAAGCGGACCTTCGTGGCGTCAGGAGCCTTAACACGAATCTCTACCCTGCCGGCGCTATCAACTCTGGGATAGTCGGCTCCCCAGACGTTTGTCTCAGCAGGATGGAAATCGCTTGCCTCTTGTGCATAGGAGACCGCGGCTAACAGCAACAGTACAATTACCAGTCGTTTCATCTCTCCTCCCGAAGAAGAAATCTCGGACGCATTCTCAAAGCAAATCCTTATAGCCGGTACGACGCTCGTCGAATAGGGGGCACTATGATGGCCATGCGGCGTTCGAATGTATCTTTTCAAAATTGGGAACTCTGTGATCTCAAGAAGGACCTCTAAGTCGATCGAATCAAGCAAGCCATTCGCTGCCGCGGGAACTCTACATTGAGAGCTCCATCTGCAGCGGTGATCTTAATGCCAAGATCTGTCGGGTAGAGGAGTTCAGGATTCGTAATGGACAGCGGGATTCTCGCCGTCCCGGGCCGCATCGATTCTCCAGACCGCGAGTAACGTCTGTTCGGGCGAACGCATTCCCAAAGCATCGGTGCTTGGAAATCTGTAACGTCCGACGTTCCGAGCGGATAAAACGGCACTGCTGCAGGAATGTGTTTGCGGAGAACTTCCTTGTAGATCCGAATGCCCTCGGCCACGTGTTGCCGACACTGCCGGAGAAAGTGAATCGAGGCGGCCGCTTTGATGAATGCGGCACATCATGGCAGTAACCATATTGAAGCTGGCTTGATCGGCGTCAGCATTCGCCAGCGGATAAGACCAAATCGCCAAGTTGCTCCGGCAAAACGGCTGCGGAGCGACCTACCAGAATCGAAGGGAGCTTCAGATAATTTTCCTGGTCAGTCATGGACTGCAGCTGGAGACGGCTGAGCATCGCGTAATCCATGCGTCCGCCGCCGCTGCCGCAGTTTTCAATCATCAACTCTGGATAGCGGTTCACGATGCCTTCTAACCAAGCCAGGTGCGCGCGGTTGTGCTCGAGCAGGCCTTGTCCAAAGCTGTCCGCGTTGATCTCAGTGCCTTGCAGCGAATCGACGTTGTAATCCATCTTGATATAGCCGACGCCGTAGTCGTTCACAAGCCTTGCGATCACCTGATCCAGGTAAGCCCGTACTTCCGGGTTGCGGAAATCAAGCAGAAGCCGCGAATTTTTGAATACCCTTTTGCCATGGCGCATGAGGAACCAATTGTCCGGTTTCTGCGCAAGCACCGACTTTGGCCCGGCAACTTCTGGCTCCAGCCACAGGCCCGGAACCATTCCCGCTTGCCGTGATCTGATCGAGCAAGAACTTCAGCCCGTGCGGCCACCGCGTGGTAGAAGGCTGCCATGCCCCGATGGTCTGACTCCAGTCTTCATGCAGCTCGGCATACCACCCAGCGTCGATCACGAAGTATTCGCAACCCGCTTTGGCCGCCGCCGCGATCATCGGCAACTCTTTCGCTTCGGTAGGGTCGCCCCAAAGGCAATTCATGTAATCGTTGAAAATCACGGGGCATCGCGAATTGTTCTTGCGTGGCTCTCATGCAAGCTGTGCGCCGGTATCGCGTCAGCGCCTCAACTGCCTCGCCGAACCCGCCGCGCACACATCCCACAGCCACTGGGACAGTCTGTAGGTTTCTCCGGGCTTCAGATTTTTCCATGCAGCGGAGTGCAGATCATCGGGGCCGCCGAGATAGGCGTACACGTCGTCGGCATTGTTGTCGCGGGCAGAAACATTGGAGATTTCCCAATACCAGGAGCCATTATGTTCAATCTGCCAGAACCAGATCAGACCCAAGCTTTGTGTTCTCGGCCATCGCCATCGGCAAGTAACGTTCCGCGGACCAGCTGCCGATGCTTCCCGCTTGCGCTTCCGACCAGCTGGTGCGTTCGTTTTCGACAAAGCCCATTTCTGACGGACGCATCGTATGCCACTGGCCCTCGGCCATCCAGCTGTTGAAGGCGATGTGATGCGGAGTTCACGGTCGTATTTTTGAGGAGTCGGCGAGTCCGTGCAGCATTGCGGAACTCAGAAACTCGATTCCCGACCGGCGCACTTTCCCTCGTTTGTAACTCGCGAGTATCGACGTACAACGGGAACTCCATCAAACGATTCATAGAACGGATTCCACACGCAGATGGAATTTGCGTCCGTGTGCGTGCACACCAGCCGTTTGCCCCTGCTCGTGGACTCCTCGCGTTTTCCCGCAAAAAGCAGACGGGCTCCCGGCTGCCCCATTGCCGGATTTCATTCCCTGATCGGGAGAATTTTCGCCGCTGCATTGGAGCGCCACTTCAACACCTGAGGATTTGCTGACAGCAGCAACGTCCGTCGGGACCAGCTGTCTTTGACGTAATTTTCCCGCGATCACTTCGAAAGAGAAAGTTAGGTCATCAGTTTTCCATTGAAATGGCTCTACCGCATCTGAAGCATAGGCGAGACTGGTTATAGGGGGAAATGCAGCGCTCAACGCCGTAAAAGCGCAGGACTCGAGGAATCTTCGTCGGTGCATGGACCTTGGCTTTATATCGTTAACTGTAACGAGTTCAAATAGCAGGATGGAGGCGACTCTGTCAAGGCGCAATCGCGACACTCAAGTCTTTTGGGAAACTCGTCGGCTTGCTACGCCCGTGCCTTTACTGCGGTAATCGTACGTTTCGCGCCGCGCCGCTGTGTCGATCTGCGCACGATTAACTCTGGGTGCAGCACAACGCTTTCAGCTTTCGGCGGGACTTTGGAGTTCAGTATCGCGAGGGCAATACGCGCAGCTTCCTCGCCTATTCGCCGGCTGTGCTGATTGATGCTTGAAAGTGGAACGCTTAGCGCATCGTCGTAGTGGAGATTTCCGCAGCCAATAACGGCGACGTCTTCCGGGATCCGCAATCCCTGATCTAAGGCGTAATTTATTGCGCCCATGGCCAACGGATCATTGAAACAGAACAATCCGTCAGGTCTGGGCTTTAGGCTCAGGAGTTGGCGCATTGCTTCCGCACCTCGCTGCCGGGTTTCCACATCTCCTTTAGGTTCGGCGATGATGTAGTCATCACTGACTTTCAAGCCCGCCTGGGTCAGAGCCCGTTTATATCCTTCCACCCGACGAACACCGGGGCTGGTTTCCGGGCCTCGAATATGCGCGATTTTCTTGCAGCCGATCTCGATCAAGTGCTTCGTAGCAAGCATTCCAACTGCTTCGTCGTCCACTCCAACGAAATTTGCGTTCAAGCCGGGCAAAACGCGGTCAATCAGCACGTAGGGTGTTTTCTGTTTCTCAATGCGGAAGAAGAGATCAACGGAAGAGCGGCAGGACGCGATTATGAGTATATCGAGGCGGCGCGCCAGCAACTGATTGATCTCTTGTTCTTCAAGGTCCGGATCTTCTTCAGAGGAGGAGATTATCAAATAATAGCCGCTACGCCTCAAGACGCCAGAAAGCGACTTGGCAATTTCTGCGAAGAAGGGATGGAGCAGGTCCGGAACCACCAAACCGACCAGATACGTGCGTCCGGTGACCAGGCTCCGTGCCGCCAGATTGGGCTGATAATCAAGCTCTTTAACGCGAGCTAGAACTCGCTCGCGAGTCTCGTCCCCAACATCGGGATGATTGCGCAGAACCTTGGAAATGGTGATGACGGATACCCCAAGATCTCTGGCGATGTCCTTCATTCGTGTGCTCATAGAGTTGACTCAGTATATAGAAGGCTTAGTCTGAAGGGTGGCATAATTCTTGACATCGGTAACTTTACCGATTATCGTGCTCAATACGCATCCGACGTTGTACCTCCCGAAAATGTTTAAGGTCAGATTCGGATGACAAACAAGAGGAATCCAGAATGAAGCTTCAAAGCGTGTCCGGGCAACTGCTCAACGGGTGTGTTGACCCTGGGCTTGTGCCTCAAAGGATTCTTTACACCGGAGCCCAAATGCCGGCTATCGGGTTGGGCACGTTTGGGTCAGACCACGTCACGGCGGTAGAAATCGCGGCGGCGGTGGAAGGTGCGGCAGCGGTCGGGTATCGACATTTCGACTGCGCATCCGTGTACAGCAATGAGAAGCAGATTGGAGTATGCGCTGCAACAGGTGTTGCGCAGCGGAGTTAAACGTGAAGAACTGTGGATTACATCAAAGCTGTGGAATGACAAGCATGGCGAGAATGATGTGCTTCCCTCCTGTAAGCAGTCGCTCACAGATCTCAAACTGGATTACCTGGACTTGTATCTGGTGCACTGGCCATTCCCGAATTTTCACCCACCTGGCTGTGACGTGACATCGCGAAGCGGGGATGCAAAACCCTACATCCATGCTGATTTCATGAAGACCTGGCGCAAGATGGAGGAACTGGTGGATCTAGGTTTTGCACGTCATATCGGCACGTCAAATATGACGATTCCTAAACTAAGACTTCTCTTGCGCGATGCTCGCATTAAACCGGCAGTGAATCAGATGGAGCTACACCCTCATTTTCAGCAGCCGGAGTTGTTCGATTTTGTACGATCGAACGGTATCGTTCCCGTAGGTTATTCTCCGATCGGCTCGCCCGCGCGGCCAGAGCGAGACCGGACATCTGAAGATACTTCGCCGACGCAGGATCCGGTGATTGTCAGGATTGCCAATCGGATCGGTGTGCATCCGGCAATCGTGTGCATAAAATGGGCAGTCCAGCGCGGACAGGTTCCCATTCCGTTTTCGACTAAGCGAAATCAGTACTTAAGCAATCTTGAAGCGGTTGTCAGTGAGCCTCTGTCAGAAAATGAAATGCGCGAAATCAGCGCGATTGATCGAAACTGCCGGCTTATTAAAGGCCAGGTGTTCCTTTGGAAAGAAGGACAGTCCTGGCAAGACCTGTGGGATTTGGACGGGGAAATCACACCCGCATGAGCCCGGTCTCGACAACCTTGCCCAAGGTCGGAGCCGCGGAGACCGAGCAGCAAACCATGCGCGCCGCGTTTCTACCGGGCAACGATAAAGTTGAATTCCGCACCGTGCCCGTGCCTCACCCGGGTCACGGAGAAGTTCTGCTAAGAGTGAAAGCTTCGACAATCTGCGGTTCGGACATCCGCTGCATTTATCATGAGCATCTCGGCAAAGGTCCTGAAAGATATCAGGGAGTGATCGTTGGCCACGAACCCAGCGGGCTAATTGTAGAGGTCGGGTCCCGGATGCCGTCGTTTTGGTGTTGGCAGCCGGGTGATTGTGTACCACATCTCAGGCTGCGGCGTCTGCAATGATTGCCGCCGCGGCTACATGATCTCCTGCACCAGCGAAAAATACCGGCGCGCATATGGTTGGCAGCGCGATGGCGGAATGGCCGATTACATGATTGCCGAAGAAAAAGATCTCATTGCCCTTCCGGATGAGCTTTCTTATGCAGACGGCGCGCAAGTGGCTTGCGGGTTCGGTACAGTTTACGAAGCGATCGAAAAAGTAGGAGTCAGTGGGAACGACACCGTGCTCATCACAGGGTTGGGTCCGGTAGGGCTGGCGGCTGCGGCGTTGTGCCGAAAGCTCGGCTCGCACAAAATAATCGGCATTGATGTCGTTCCCGAGCGCTTAGAGTTAGCGCGATCCCTCAATCTCTGCGATGTGGTTCTTCGGTCTGGTGCCGACAATGTCGCGGAAGTAAAAACCTTGACAGATAACAACGGTGCCGAGCGGGCGTTCGATTGTTCCGGCAATGCCGAGGCGCGGGCCACGGCAATTCGAGCTACCCGTAAATGGGGCAAAATTGCCTTCATAGGCGAAGGAGGAACAGTCGAGTTCAATCCATCGCCGGACATCATTCACGACCAGAAGACGATCTACGGTTCGTGGGTGACAACGACGTGGCTGATGGAGGAATTGGTGGAGCGCCTGGTCCGTTGGAACCTTCACCCCGCAGACATCATTACGCACCGCTTTGCCTTAGAGGACGCCGCAGATGCGTATGCTCTAATGGCATCGGGCAAGTGCGGCAAGGTTGCAGTCTGCTCAGACGAGGAATTGGCACTCAAATGACGTCAAATTGGGAAGAGATTCTCAGGGACCGTCTGCAACTGTTTGGACATCGCAACTGGCTCGTCATTGCCGATTCCGCCTATCCTGCACAGACCCGCCAAGGGGTGGAGACCATCGTCGCAGATGAAGAACAAACCACGGTTCTTTCGCGGGCGCTTGCAATTCTTGGCGGATGCCGGCACATCAAGCCGACGATTTATACGGACAAAGAACTGCATTTTGTCCCAGAGCAGGATGCCCCAGGGATCACAGCGTACCGACAACAGCTCGAGAGCCTTTTCGATGGGCAACAAGTGCACCCGCTTCTGCACGAGGACATCATCTCCAGGCTTGATCAGGTCGGCGAAATGTTTCGAGTTCTGTTGATCAAAACCAACATGCGGATTCCCTATACGTCGATTTTTTTCGAACTGGGTTGCGGATACTGGGATGCCGAGCCGGAGAACCGACTCCAGGCTGCAATGCGATCGAAAAATTAGCGTCCAAGTGCTGCAAAATGCGAAAGGCTGTAGTGCGAGACTCAGAACGCAAACATGAAGGCGCTTGTACTTCAGAAACCGGGGCAGGCATCCATCGAGACGGTTCCGGACCCCGTGCTCACAGACGGAGACTTACTGCTCAAGGTTCGGATGGTCGGTTTCTGCGGAAGCGATTTGAATTCCTTCCGTGGACTTAATCCGCTTGTTTCGTTCCCCCGGATTCTGGGACATGAAGTCTGTGCAACCGTGGTTGAGGGCAAGAACGGGTTCGCAGCGGGAACAGACGTCGCACTCTCGCCTTACACCAGTTGCGGTCAGTGTGCATCATGCCGGCGCGGACGCCCGAACGCATGCCAGTTCAACCAGACCCTTGGCGTTCAACGGGACGGCGCTCTTACGGAATTTATCGCAATGCCGGCGGAGAAGTTATATCCGGCAAAACTCACGCCGAAGGAATTGTGCCTGGTTGAACCGCTTACGGTGGGCTTTCATGCGGTGGCTCGGGGACGAGTGACTGCGGACGACACCGTTGCAGTTTTCGGATGTGGCGGGGTGGGGCTCGGAGCCGTGGCTGCATCGAATGCTCGCGGTGCGACAACGATCTGTATCGATGTGGACGACGATAAGATGGCGCTTGCTCGGATGGCGGGCGGCGCTCACTCCATAAACACTTCTCGTGATCCGTTGCACGAACGGTTGCAGGAATTAACCGAAGGACGGGGCCCGGATGTAATGATCGAAGCCATCGGCACACGGGCGACGTTCCGCGTTGTCGTCGAAGAAGTTGCTTTCACAGGCAGGGTTGTGTACATCGGTTATGCGAAAGAACCGGTGACCTATGAGACGCGGATGTTTGTACAAAAGGAATTGGACATTCTCGGGTCGAGGAATGCTGAGCCGGAAGATTTTCACGCAGCGATCAAACTTCTCGAAGCACGAAAATTCCCGGTGGAGCAAGCGGTGAGTCTGGTGGTTTCTCTCGATGAAGCACCGGGCGCATTGCGTTCGTGGAGTGAGAATCCGTCGCAGTTCAAGAAAATTCTGGTTGTACTGGACTAGACATAATGAACATTGGCGTGAGCGAATCAACATCCACGATCCGTCCCGGAGTCACTAACGGCGGTCTGTTCCGCACTGCGCGAGGCGAAAATCTCGCTTTCACTTTCGTGCTCCTTACCTCGTTATTTCTCTTGTGGGGCTTCTGCAATGGAATGATTGACATCCTGAACAAGCATTTCCAGGACACGTTGCACATCAACAAGGAGCAATCAGGCCTGGTGCAGGCGGCGAACTATCTGGCCTACTTCCTGATGGCAGTTCCCGCGGGATTTATCGCGAAAAAGTTCGGATACAAAGGCGGCATACTCCTCGGATTGTCATTGATTGCGGCTGGGGCGTTCTGGTTCATTCCTGCTGTGAAGATCGGTACTTACTCTGCGTTCTTGTTGGGTCTGTTCGTTATTGCCGCAGGCATGACTTGCCTGGAAACGATCGCGAATCCGTACGCCACGGTTCTGGGTGCGCCGGAGGCAGGCCCCACGCGCATCAATATCGCTCAAACGCTGAACGGAGCTGGCTGGATTCTGGGTCCGATCGTCGGCGGCCACTTCGTTTTTGCGAGCGCAGGCGGCGCCAATGCGAACGGCGGTCTTACAACTCCTTACCTGGGTATAGGCTGCTTCGTAATTCTGCTGCTGATGACGTTCGCGTTCTCGCCGGTGCCGGAGTTGCACGTCGAGGATGAGAGCCGTCATTCGCAAACGCAGAATGACATCAAACCTACGGGCAGGCAGCAAGTGACGATCGCGTTTGTGTTGGCAATCGTTTGCGGGCTGCTGTATTTCTTCATCGCTCCGATTCTTGGTTTGATATGGACGCTGTTGCACATGAACGAGGCGCTATTTCAGCCGGTGAAGACCATACTGCTCATAGCCGCTTTCATAATTTCATTCCTGGTTGTCTCCCGGAACTGGGACATGTTCAGGCGCAAGCATTTCACGCTCGGGATCGCCGCGCAGTTCCTCTATGTCGCGGCGCAAACCGGCATCTTCAGCTTTTGCGTCAACTATGTTCTTGAGAATGATCCTGGAGTTACGCGGCTTCAAGCTTCGCGATGGTTGGGCGGCATCGGATTCGTTTTGTTTATGGTCGGACGTATGTGCGGCAGTGCCGTGATTAGCCAATTTAAGCCGCATCGCGTGCTCGCCGCCTACTCTGCCATCAACGTGGCTCTGGTTGCGGTGACCATGGGCGGCGGCAAAACCGGGATCTACGCCATGTTTGCGAGCTTCTTCTTCATGTCCATAGGATTTCCAACCATTTTTGCTCTTGGCATCCGCGGGCTGGGCGAACATACCAAACTCGGTTCATCGCTGATCGTGATGTCCATCGTAGGCGGAGCGATAGCCGCGCCATTTATGGGGCATATCGCAGACCTGCATTCGATGCGCACTGGGTTCGTGGTGCCGTTGGTTTGTTTTGTGTTCGTCGCGCTCTACGGACTGAGCTGGGCAAGACTCAGCAGGCAAGATTCGTTGCCGCTCACAAAGGTCTAGAGTAATTCGCATAACGGGATCCTGGCATTTCGACTGGTCTGCTGCACAAATGCCGTGTCCTAGTCGTTCCACATTAAGCCACTCTGTTAGCCCATACAGGGGCAACATTTCTCCGTCTTACTTATCAATGCAAGCCATCGAGCATGACTTTAGCTTCTGTGCCCACCCGAATAGTGTACATTTGTGAGATCGTTGCCTGTACCGGTAACTGCAACGCCTGGCTTAATGAACGAATGACTATACAAGAAATTGCGAAGAGGGCGAAGGTCTCGATCGCGACTGTGTCCCGAACTATCAATCGCATTCCCAATGTGAATCCGGTCCTTGCCAGACGAGTGTGGAGGGTGATTGAGGAAGTAGGGTATTGCCCAAACACCCATGCAAAAACGCTTGGTTCGGGCCGTAGTCGTATTTTTGGTTTAATCGTCCCTGAAATCAACAACCCGTTTTTCCCCGAAATCGTTCAAACTTTTATAGAATTGGGCGTCAAGCATCAGTACGAGATCCTGCTTAGGTTCGTGGCTCCAGATGAATCTCTACTAGAGAACGCCGCTCGTCAGATGATTGGGCATCGCGTTGACGGAGTAGCCATCCTGACTTTTGGAAGGGAAGACCCCCTAGTTGCTATTTTCACGCGCCAAAATGTCCCCGTGTTCGTCGTAGATATGGAGTCGCCGGAACCGCTGGTGAAAAGTGTCCACATCAACTATGAACACGGTATTCGCCAGGCTGTGCAGCACCTCGCAGCTTTGGGGCACCTGCGTATCGCATTGGTCAGCGGGCAGGGCCATTCGAAAACGGTAGTGCAGCGAAAGGCCGCCTTCCTGAAATGCATGAATGAAATTGGTTTGCCCACGCCTCCTCGACTGCTAATCGAAGGAGACCACAGCATGTCGGCGGGGATGACGGCCATCTCAACCCTGGCTGCTTTGCCAGATCGTCCCACCGCTGTGGTCTGTTCTAACGATATGACAGCAATCGGCGTGATCCGCCAAGCATTTGAGCTAGCTCTCGAAGTCCCGCGGGATTTGTCGGTCGTCGGGTTCGAAGGTATTGGCCTGGGGCAATTCATGATTCCGCCGTTGACCACGATCCAACTGTCGCAAATCGAGATTGCGGAGATCGCATTTAAGGCGCTGCTCGATTCCGCGGAAGCTCCATATCATAGATCTTCGTGCTCCGAATGCACGATTAAGACGAACTTGGTGCTCCGACGTTCTACGGCATTGGCACCTGGTCGGTTTCGACCGAGTAGTCGCGAGCCTCAGAATATACGCGCTTCCGCGAGACCGTAAGCTCCAGTCCTCGCCGACAGCGCGATCAGTTCTTCTAACCGAAAACTCCATAATCGCGGACAGCTCCGGGATCGCCGATGGTCCGATTGGGACCATGCGCAGACCTCCGCGAAAAAACAACTTGACAAAGCATAGTGCCTTGAGGCTAGAATGCTCGGACTTCGGTACAGTTACCGATAACTAATCTCCGATACAAGAGGGGTCTAGTCGTGATGCCCAAACTTCGTAGTCTCTCCATGCATCTCTTCATCCTCGCTGCTTTTTTCGCACTCAGCATCGGTGCTCAGGTTGCGCAGGGCCAGACGCTTGCTTCTACGGCGTCGTTTTCAGGCACGATTTCGGATCCCACTGGGGCCCGCGTGGCGAATGCGAGCGTGACTTTAACCAGCGTGGAGAAGGGGATCACGCGTGCTTTCACGACGGATGCAGAGGGCAATTTCTCATTCGCCCTTTTACCGGCGGGAATTTATACGCTGACAGTGGAGGCGGCAGGGTTCCAAACCCTGAAGCAGAATGAAATCAGGTTGGAAGTCGGCCAGTCTGCAAGCCAAGCCGTCACCTTGACAATTGGCTCTTCTGAGCAAGTGGTAGTGACGGGGGAAGCGCCTCTGCTGCAGACCGACAACGCTAACCTGAGCGCCGAAATCTCCACGAAGCAGATGACCGAGTTACCGTTAAATCTTCGCAATGTGTTCAATTTTGTGGAGTTGAACTCGTCGGTCAACAATTTGTCGCAAAGGCAAACCATTTCCTCGGGTGGACAGCAAGGCTCAGCCGACCAGGACGTCTCGTTCTTCAACTTCGGCGGGGGTTACTTTGGAACGACAGCATTCCTCCTGGATGGCGCTTGGGATGCCAGTGAAGGCTGGGGCGGGGTCATTTACGTCCCATCGCCAGATAACGTGCAGGAGTTCAAAGTTCAGCAGAATACCTTCTCCGCGCAATACGGTTGGAGCACCGGAAATGTGATCAACGTTGTAACAAAGTCTGGCGGCAGCAGTTTGCACGGAGACGTGTATGATTATTTGCGCAATGCTGCCCTCGACGCGAACAACTACTTCAATAATCTGAACGGGCTCCCGAAACCGGTTTCGCATCGTAATCAATTTGGTGTTGCCGTCGGAGGCCCTGTGTATATCCCGGGCATCTACAAGCAGCGCGACAAGACATTCTTCTTCTTCAACTACGAGGGTCATAGAGACCATAATGCGGGAAACTATGCGGGTACCGTGCCAATTCCGGCTTTCCGCACGGGAGATTTCTCGGCCCTATTGGGACGCGCAAATTGGGACACGATGCTCTTGTGTCGACCGATTCGGAGCGGCCAGATTTATGACCCGTTTAGCACCCGCCCCTTCGGCGGTGGCTTCATTCGCGACCCAATCCCAGGGAACAATCTGGCAACCTACATTTCCCCCTTTACGGGTGCATCCCTCATCAATCCGGTCGGACAAAAGCTGATTAACTTTTATCCCACGCCCCTCAATAATGCGTTGACGAACAACTGGAGTGCCGTCGGCCTTCTAGCGGACTATTCGGACGAGTACAGCGGTCGCATTGACCATAACTTCAGCGACAAGACCCGGCTCTACGGACGGTACTCTTACAAAAAAGAGTACAAAGACGAAGAGGCTGCCTTCTTCGGCGCGAGCAATCCCGCTGGTCCGGGACAGAGGAACCCCAATAACCGCTGGAACGTCGGTGTTGGCCTAAGCCAGGTCTTCACTCCCACTTTCACAATGAGTGTCAATCTGGGCGGAATGAAATGGGTCGAGGGCAACGACGTCCAAAGCCACGGCTTCAAGGCCTCGTCCCTTGGGTTGCCGAGTTTCATCGACACATATTCACCGCAATTCCCAATTGTCAGCGTGAGCAGCTTATCTGCCGGAAGGTCCAGTGGCAGGGGCGGGCCAAGGTGCATTTCCGCGATCCGCTGCCAGCGGATCAGTTGACTTTGTCAAAGTACGAGGGTCGCATCAATTCTCCTTCGGGTATATGGCTGTGGCAACGGACGAAAACGGCGGACGGTTCCATTTTACGCCGTTTAACTTCGACACACTGTTCACTTCCGGACCGGACCCTAAAGCTCCTACGTCGGGAACCGGCGACTCGGCCGCGTCCATGCTGCTGGGGTTGCCTGCCAGTGGGAATACCGGTATTGCCATTTCGCAGGTCAGCCGCACCTGGTTCCACGGAGTGTATTTGCAGGACGACTGGAAGGCGACGAGAAAACTCACTCTGAATCTTGGTCTTCGCTGGGAAGTTCAGCGCCCGGTAACTGACCGCTACAACCGGCAGGCGTCCTTTAACTACAACGCAGTCAATCCCATCAGCGCCGCGATCGGCCAAAATTATAAGGGCGAACTCGTATTCGCATCGTCAGGCAACCGAGGCCTGACCAACACCAACTACAAGAACTTCGCCCCCCGAATCGGATTCGCTTATCAGCTAATGCCCAAACTTGTGATGCGGGGCGGCTATGGCATTTTCTATCCACCCAGCTATCGCGGAACTGGTCCGGCGCCCGGATTTAGCTCTGATACGCCTTACGTCTCATCCAACAATGGCGGCTTGACGCCGGCAGGTACTTTGAGCACCGCGTTTTCAAGCGGCCTCGTGCCGGTCAGTGGAAGTGCATTGGACGGTTTAACCAACGTGGGACAGTCCGTAACCGCCGTCTCACGCAGCCGCAAAACATATTATGACCAACAATGGACGTACGGTTTCCAGTATGCGCCGACGTCCAACGACGTAATTGATCTCACCTACGTTGGCAATCATGGGGTGCACGTGGTTGCGAGCGGCCTCAATTTGAATCAACTGGATCCCAAGTATTTCTCCATGGGTAACGCCCTGCTGAACCAGGTTCCCAACCCATTCTTCGGCCACATCACTTCGAGCGGTTGCAGCCTTGATCAGCCGACCGTTGCTCAGGGGCAACTGCTTCGGCCCTATCCGGAATTCTGCGACATTAATGAAAACCAGGATCCCGCAGGCAGCTCGAGCTACAATGCACTGGACGTGAACTACACGCACCGGGTGTCGCAGGGACTCACACTGTTGGCGTCCTACACATTCTCGAAATTCCTCGACAACGTGGGTGGGCCCGAAAACTGGGCGTCCGCTTCCGCCAACTTCTCGGAGAATATTCGCAACGTGTACAACCTGGCAGCGGAGAAATCGGTGGATGCGACTGATACTCCCCATAGCTTCGTACTCAGCTATGTGTACGAGCTTCCGGTTGGCAAGGGTAGGAAGTTCGCTGCCGGGTCGAACGGTGTCTTGAATCAAGTCATCGGCGGATGGCAGACCTCTGGGACACTGACGTTGAAAGAGGGCTTTCCTCTCACGGTTACCGGAAGCAACAACAACAATTTCGGCGTGGGCCAGCATGTGAATGTCGTTGCTGACTACCACATAGCAAATCCAAGCCGCACTGAGTGGTTCAATACGGCGGCCTTCGCAGCCGCCCCGGCCTGGACTCTGGGGGATGCGCCGCGATACTTTTCCGATCTACGCGCACCCGGCTATAGAAACTTTGACTTGAGTATTCAAAAGTACTTCCCCATTAAAGAAAGCGTACGACTCCAGTTCCGCCTCGACATGTTCAACGCTTTCAATCACACCAACTTCTACAGTCCGAACACGTTCATAGGCGGCGGATTTGGAACGATCACCCAAGCGTGGACGCCGAGACAGATGCAGGCAGCGCTGAAACTCTACTGGTGAAGAGTGCATTCAATCAGGGTCGCTGTTGTTCTCGGTTGTTTGATGTACTGTGTTTTGCCGGGTCCGGCATTCTCGCAAGGACCTACGCCGTTTGAATCTCTCCTGGCTTCGGCCCGACAAGCCCAAGCCAGGGGCGATTTTGTGGATGCCGCCAGGTTTTATCAGCAGGCCGTAAATCTCCATCCTGAAATTCCTGAACTCCAGGCCAACCTTGGGTTGATGTACTACCAGACTGGCAAAGATCAACACGCGATTGATGCTTTCGGTCAGGCGATCCGTCTGAAGCCTGGCTTGTTTGTTCCGAACCTTTTCCTTGGGCTGGATTATGTGAAGTTGAGGCAGTTCAAGGAAGCGATTCCATATCTGAAGCACGCCAGTCAGTTGAAGCCTACCGACGCTCAAGCCCAGATGGGTCTCGGTCAGGCATACGCGGGAAGTGGAAATACGCGGCTTGCGATCCGTTCCTATCTGCGGGCCAATGAAATTGAGCCGCAAAACGCGGATGCCTGGTATCACCTGGGTGTCACGTACATGGAGCAAGTCGAAGCGGACGCGCGGATTCTTCTGACGCAACACAAAGACTCCGGATATCTGCAAGCGCTGCTCGCGGACACCTTTGCCGAGCAGCACGCGTTCATTCAAGCCGAGGAAGCGTATAAAAAGGCTTTGAGTCTCGACTCATTTCCTCCAGATACGCACGCCAACTACGGTTTCGTCTTGGTAAGGAGGCACGACCTTTCCTCAGCGGAGCACGAGTTCAACGTCGAACTCGCATCGCACCCAGGCTCGCTTATGGCCAAATTGGGACTGGCGCGCGTGCATCTGGAGCACGATGAAGTAGACGAGAGCGCAAAAGAAATCGTCGAGGTGTTCAAAGAGGACCCAGCTTTTTTCGCCTTGAACTCATCACGGTTTGGCGGAGGCCTAGCTCCCGATAAGCGCAACGAACTCGACGGCGTTTTAGAACAAACCCAGACAGCTGGTGAGACTCCGAAAAAACTCTTAGCACTCTTCCGCAATGTGCCCGCAGAGCAAAGGTTATCCGAAGCTCCGAAGATTGCGACCGCTGCGGATAAGGACTCGGCCAGTAACGAAACCTACAAAGCAGGAAAATACGCGCAATGTAGCGATGCGCTCGCGCCCAGACTTGAAACGCTGCCACCGAAGGATCTCCGATTGCTTGCAACGTGCGCGTACCTCAGCGGCAAGCCCAGCATCGCGTTTGATGCAGCGGGAAGACTGGCCGCGAGTTCTGAGACAGAAGCGCAGGGTTTGTACTGGGAAACAAGATCAGCCGAGCAGCTTGCAACAGAATCTCTGGCACGAGCGAGCGAACTCGATTCTAACTCGCCGAAGTTGCACGTCCTGCTGGGAGACATTCATCGCCAAAGAAAGTCTTTTCCTGACGCGGAACAGGAGTATCGCAAGGCTTTGACACTCAAGCCGGACGACACTGGCGCGTTGTTCGGCTTGTCATTGACCCTGCTGGCCGACGATCAAATCGATGAAGCACTTCATCAGGCACAGGCTGCACTCGAAAAGAATCCCAGTGATCCGGAATTGAACGCTGTTATCGGCGAAATTCTGTGTGCGCAAAGTGATTTCGCTGGAGCCGAGGGCTACCTGAAAAAGAGCCTGAATACAAAGCCCGAGTACATTCCCCATGTTCACGCTTTGCTCGGCAAGGTGTATGCCCATACAGGCCGGATACAGGAAGCGATTGCAGAACTGAAGCTCGCCCTTCCAGGGGACAAGGACGGCAGCGCTCATTACCAGATCGGGCGTCTGTACTTGAAGGTGGGCGACAAACAGGCCGCTAAGGATGCCTTCGAAGGTTCTCAACGGCTGCAAAAGGAAGGTTTGGAGCATGCAGCCGTCGCGATGCAACAAGGTGAAGACGACGAGCCTCAATAGATTTTCCATTGCATTACGAGTTGTGGCAACGACAAAGTTGCCGGCATCTTGTGCCACGAAAGGACGCGACGACCGCGAACAAAATGATCAGACATCACGGTATTTTTCTTCTTCTTGTTCTTTTAACTGTCCTTGCCAGCTTAGAAGTATGCGCTGCGGATCAGCCGCAATTTGCCGTTAAAGAAACTCATAGGGATGTCAATGGCGTCACTTTCAGGACTGCAGTCGGCATCATGCGGATTGAGGTTTGCGGGGATCGTGTCATACATGTTCTCGCCAGCCCAACAACTGAGATTCCGACTCCCAAGGTTCCGATCGTTACGCAACCGTGCCGCTCTAAGAACGTTCAGGTCAAGGTCGGCCTAAAGAACGTGAAGATTTCTACTCCAGCGATCACTGCAACTGTCGATGCCGCTAGCGGCGCGGTAAGCTTCCTGTCTGCAGACGGAAAACGTCGTACTGGGCGAGCCGCAGCAAGGCGGGAAGGCTTTTGATGTGCCCTCTGTGTTTGAAACGAAGACTTGGCAGGTCCAACAGACTTTCGTTTCTCCTCCCGATGAGGCGCTCTACGGCCTCGGGCAGCATCAGGAAGGCATTTTCAATGTTCGCGGACTTCCGATTCGCCTTTCACAGGCGAACACGAATATTTCCATTCCGGTTGTGCTGTCGAGTAATGGATATGGAATTCTGTGGAACAATCCGTCGCTTACCGACTTCAATCCTGCCGACCAGAAGATAGAAATAGACCCGAACACAGGCAAAGGCAAATTTACCACGGGCGCAAAAGGCTCCTACGGGTTCCTGCTGAGCAGCGACAACAGAGATAAGTTGGTGGTTGAAGTGAACGGGCAGCGCGTGATCGATTTGGAGAACATGTGGACACCAACATCAGCCTCAGGCTCCGTAAATTTGGAGGCGAACAAGGAATATGAAGTGACTGCGCAGGGCGGTCCACGAGGCGTTCAGCTGGCAGTTCGTCCACCCCAGGACACTACAACGTTCCGCTCCGAGGTAGGGCAGGCAGTCGATTACTACTTTTTTTATGGCCCTGAGTTGAATCGCGTAATCTCCGATTACCGTCAGCTCACCGGTGAAGCGCCGCTATTTCCAAAGTGGGCGTATGGATATTGGCAGTGTCGAGAGCGCTATCACAGCCAGCAGGAAATTCTCGATATCGCAGCCGAATTCCGGAAACGTAAGATTCCTGTCGATGCCTTGGTTCAGGACTGGCAGTACTGGGGGAAGTACGGTTGGAGCGCGATGAAGTTCGATGAGCAGTATTATCCGCAACCCAAAGAGATGCTGGATCAGCTCCATGCCGGAGACCTTCACATGCTGATCTCGGTCTGGTCAAGATTTGGTGAGGATACTGACGTTTACAAGCGGATGAAGGCGCAAGGCTTCCTGCTTCCAGGATTGCCCTGGACGGATTTCTTCAATCCGGGGGCTCAGAAAGCGTTCTGGACGGAACTCGATAAAGCACTCTTTCAGGATGGGATGGATGGCTGGTGGATGGATGCGTCCGAGCCGGAGTTCGACGTGCTCAAGGGCAAAGAGACTTTTCTGGGAAGCGGAGAGTCGGTGCGCAATGCATATCCTTTATATGTGACGAAAGCCATCTACCAAGGTCAGCGGTCGACTACGGATCGAAAGCGCGTCGCTATTCTTACTCGCTCTGCTTTTGCCGGACAGCAACGAAATGCCGCGGCATCCTGGTCCGGCGACATTAGCTCGAACTGGATTACACTGCGCCGGCAGATTTCCGCGGGTTTAAGCTTCGGCATGTCCGGAATGCCGTATTGGACAACGGATATCGGCGGATTCTTCCGGCCCGAAGACCAATACACTTCGGATGCGTATCACGAATTGCTGATCCGGTGGTTTGAGTACGGCGCGTTCTGCCCGATCTTCCGCGTTCACGGATATAAATCGAATGCCGAGATTTGGAATTACGGTCCACAAGCAGAGAACATCCTTACGCAATACGATGAATTGCGATATCGTCTGATGCCTTACATTTATTCGGCGGCTTGGGGCGTCACTAACCAGGGTGAAACGCTGATGCGGGCTCTTCCGCTCGAGTTTACCTCCGACGCCGCGGCGAGAGGCATTGCGGACCAATTCATGTTCGGACATGCGTTATTGATCAATCCTGTGACTACCGAGGGAGCGACGCAGCGAAATATTTATCTCCCAGCGGGCACTGATTGGGTGGACTTCTGGACAGGCAAACGCGAACAGGGCGGTCAAAGCATCACGGGAGACGCTCCACTCGCCAAGATCCCAATTTATGTCAGAGCGGGCTCAATCGTTCCTTACGGCCCGCGCGTTGAATCGGCTACGGCCAAAGCTGATCCAATTGAGTTGCGAATCTACGCGGGAGCAAACGGCGAGTTCAGCCTGTATGACGATGAAGGGGACAATTACGACTATGAGCACGGCGCACATTCGGTCATACCAATGCGTTGGGACGATAAAGCCGAGAAACTCATGATCGGTGATCGCCAAGGTAGCTTCGCCGGCATGCTCGAGCACAGGACCTTTCACATCGTAAGGGTGGCCGATGGTCGCGGCGCAGGAGTCGCGCCGACTTCAGAAGCTGACGCGACGATCGAATACGATGGTAAGGCTACTTCGGTGCAGGTCCGCCCTCGGCCGTAAAAAGGCTAGCCCCCTGTTCGGTCAGCAATTTATCGACAAACACTCCTACCACCTCGACGTCTGGTCGCATTTGTCTCGTTTACAGCACGGAGAAAGCTGATCCAAAACGTACGTCCTCGTAAGAGGTGGTTAACAAACTGGAAGCCACTGCCAAATGAGAATCAGAGTGCTACATTAGCTAGCAGCGGGTTGCCCCCAACGTACATTCTCGTTCATCCCGGTTGTCGGCGTTGCGGGGCGCTGAGACTTAGTAAACCGAAGTGAGGTCGGCGAGGTCGCAAATGAAAGCTGCGCTGGCGCTCATTACGATTAGCACTATCAGCCTTCTGCTCGGGGCTGCTCCCGTTCTTGCGCTGGATCCATCGCTGGAAATCAGCCAGTACGGGCACACTGCGTGGACTGCCCGGGATGGGTTTTTTAGGGGGGCCGTTTACACGATTGCCCAGACGCCAGATGGGTATCTCTGGCTCGGCACGGAATTTGGCTTGTTCCGCTTCGACGGACTTCATGCTGTCCCCTGGCAACCACCGGCGGGGCAGAAGCTCCCTGGCACAGACGTCTACACGCTACTCGCCGCGCGCGACGGCACTCTCTGGATTGGCACGTTTGCCGGCCTCGTAAGCTGGAGTGGCGGCAAGCTGACCCAGTACCCGGAGGTTGGCCAAGTCTTTGTGACATCGCTTCTCGAAGACCGCGAGGGAACGGTGTGGGCCGGCACGCAGGCAAGTCCCACCGGCCAGCTCTGCGCCATGCGAAGCGGCAAGACTCATTGCTACGGGGGGGATGGCATCTTCGGCAGAGGCGTTTTCTCCGTGTACGAGGACAACTCAGGCACCCTCTGGGTCGGTGCCCAGTCCGGGCTTTGGCGATGGAACCCCGGTCCTCCAAAGCGATATGTGACACCGCCAACTGAGATCAACGATTTGAAAACAGCCGACGACGGACGGCTGCTGATCTCCATGCACGAAATAGGATTTAGACAACTTGCCGGCGAGAATCTCAAGGAGTATCCGATACCCGGCGCAGTCCACCCCAATAAACTGCTCCTGGATCGCGAAGGAGCCCTCTGGATCGGAACAGTGGATCGCGGCATCATCCATGTACATCATGGCCGGACGGATACTTTCTCGCGATCGGATGGCCTCTCAGGTGATGTCGTCTTCAGGCTATTCGAGGATCGTGAGGGTAACGTCTGGGCTGCCACCAGTGGAGGACTCGACCGGTTTCGAGAACTTCCCTTCACGACTATTTCTGAGAAAGAGGGTTTGTCCAGCAATGCTACCCAGTCCGTGTTCGCAGCCACGGATGGGAGCGTTTGGATTGGTGCTCAACGTGGTCTGACCAAGTGGAAGAATGGACAGAGTACGGTCTTCCGCAAGGCAAACGGACTTCCCGATGACATGCTGCAGTCTCTATATCAAGATGATGGAGGCCGAATCTGGGCCTCGACACCCCACGGACTTGCTTATTTCCATAACGGCAGATTTGTTCATGTAACTGGCGTAGAGAGCAGCGAAGTTTCTTTCATGGCTGAGGACAAGCCGGGTGACCTCTGGCTTTCAGAGGACCGCAGTCTTTGGCACTTGCGGGAGGAACGTGTGGTCGAACAGATCCCTTGGTCGGAGTTCGGACACGACGAGAACGCTTCCGTCATCGCCGCTGATCGTGGGCAAGTCGGACTCTGGCTTGGATTCCGAGGCGGCGGCGTGTCCTATTTCAAGGATCGCCAACGGCGAGTGTCGTACACGGCCAGTAATGGGCTGGCCGAGGGCGATGTGGCCGGTCTTCAACTCGATCGGGAAGGGGCGTTGTGGGCTGCAACGGAAGGGGGCGGTGTCAGCCGGCTCAAAGACGGCCACATCGCCACGCTTACAAGCAGGAATGGACTACCCTGCGACAAAATTCACTGGACAATAGAGGACGACGACAAGTCGTTCTGGTTGTACACAGCCTGCGGTTTGGTGCGCATTATGCGAACCCAACTGGACGCGTGGATCGCCGACCCAAAGCATAATGTTGAGGTGACGGTTTGGGATGCGTCGGACGGCGTCAGGGTCCGCTCCGGCTCCGCGACCCACCACGGTCCTCGCGTCGTGAAGTCCACCGATGGCAAGCTATGGTACGTGACCGGAGACGGCGTCCAAGTCGTCGATCCGCGTCATCTTGCCGACAATAAAGTCCCGCCGCCGGTGCACATCGAGCAAATTGTCGCCGACAACAAGACTTATTGGCAGAACCTAGCGGGCGCGCCCGTTCCGAAGCCGCATCTGCCGCCGCGTATTCGCGATTTGCAGATTGACTACTCCGCTCTGAGCCTGGCGGCGCCGGAGAAGGTTCACTTCAAGTACAAGCTCGAGGGTCAGGACAACGACTGGCGAGAGGTGATCAACGACCGCGAAGTGCAGTACTCAAACCTGCGTCCCGGGCCATACCGGTTTCGTGTAATCGCCACTAACAACAGCGGCGTGTGGAACGAGCAAGGCGATACGTTGGAGTTCTCGATCGCCCCGGCCTACTACCAGACGAACTGGTTCCGTGCCCTATGCGTGCTGGTATTTTTTGCATTGCTATGGGCGGCATACCAATTCCGTCTCCGGCAATTGCATCATCAATTCGCCATGACTCTGGAGGCGCGAGTTGGCGAGCGCACACGGATTGCCCGAGAATTGCACGATACGCTGTTACAAAAATTCCAAGGCCTTTTGCCACGGTTTCAAGCTGCGATTTACAAGTTGCCCGAAGGCGCGATCGAGTCCCGCGAAACCCTCGAAGCCATGGTCGAGCAAGCGTCTCAGGCAATCACGGAGGGCAGGAATGCCGTGCAGGGTCTGCGGCTGTCCACGGTGGAGAAAAATGATCTCAGCGTAGCCATTCGGACGATTGGAGAAGAACTCGCCCTGGGCAACCACTCGTCGCCCACATTTGAGGTGGTCGTGGAAGGCTCACCGCGGAACTTGCATCCGATTCTTCGGGACGAGGTTTACCGCATCACAGCCGAGGCACTACGCAATGCCTTCCGGCACGCGCAGGCGCATCGGATCGAAGTCGAGATCCGCTACGGTGAAAAGAAATTCAGCATTCACATCCGGGATGACGGAAGGGGTATCGATAGCGAAGTTCTCAGCGTCGACGGACGGGAGGGGCACTTTGGTCTGCGGGGCATGCGCGAACGTGCCGAGATGGTTGGTGGCAAGCTGGTGGTGTGGAGCGAGGTCGAATCCGGTACTGAGGTTGAACTGAGCATTCCTGCCGCAAGGGCGTACACTAGGTCTCCCCGGCATTCCCGCTTATTTCAACCGTCATCCAGGCGAGAGACGAGTGAAAGAGAAAATTGAGTCGTGAGTTCCGAGCCAGTCTCAATCCGGATTCTAGTAGTTGATGATCACCCGGTCGTACGCCAAGGCATTGGGGTGTTGGTCGGCACCCAGTCCGACATGACTTTGGTCGCCGAGGCCTCAAATGGCCGTGAAGCCATCCAGCAGTTTCGTACGCATCGGCCGGACATCACGATCATGGATTTGCAGATGCCGGAGATGAGCGGCCTCGACGCGTTGATGGCGATTCGCGGCGAATTTCCCAACGCAAGAATTATAGTGCTGACCACCTATGCGGGAGACGTTCAGATTCTCCGCGCTCTTAAGGGTGGAGCTCAGGGTTACCTTCTGAAGAATACGTTTCACAAGGAACTGATAGACGCGATCCGCGCGGTCCATGCCGGTAAGAAGAGCCTTTCATCAGAGGTCTCCTACGAAATCGCGGAGCACTCAACTGACGATGCCCTCACTCCTGCGGAAGTCAGCGTCTTGAAATTAATAGCGGCCGGCAACGCCAACAAGCAGATCGCCGATCAGCTTTCGATCACGGAAGATACCGTCAAGTGGCGGGTAAAGAACATTCTCTCCAAATTAGGCGCCCACGACCGGACCCACGCCGCCATGATCGGCCTGAAGCGCGGCATCATCGAAGTGTAGCTTTCCTCAGTTGCTTCAACACTCAAAAGAGTGGTGTTCTCACCCTTGTTGGGGGGGCGGGTAGCGTATCCAGTCGCATAAGCTGAATAGGTTTACACAGGTCACCATTATTTGCGTCGCCTATTCTCCACATTCGCCCGAGGTTGGCCCGGCATCGGGCTTCTAGTCTTGCGCGTTGTACTTGGGATCGCTTTGATCTTGCGCGGAGTCGGAAGACTGTCCGGCGATCCGACGACCCACATCGTGTTGTTATCCGTGCTCGGGATCGGAGCCGGATTGCTTCTGCTGATAGGTTTGTGGACACCCGTGGCTGCGACGCTGGCTGCCGCTATTCAAGTGTGGAAAATCTGCTGGAAATTTGGAGACCCTTGGATTTACGTCCTCCTAGGAACAATAGCAGTTGCAGTCGCCATGTTAGGGCCAGGCTTCTGGTCCTTCGATGCGCGGATTTTCGGATGGAAACGAATCAACCTGCCCAACCCAAAAGCTTAGTTCACACCTCCCTTTTGGACGTTACCCACTCCTCCCGTCAACTCCTTCGAACGCTGTAGAGAGAGGATTCTGCGCCCGATCTGGGGTTTCGCCGGAACGGCACTCAGTTGCAGAATCGCTTCCGAAGGAACAAGACGGAGGAAATTATGGGCGCTGCTGCTTTCACAGACTTCGAAAGTTTCGCAGAAACAAGTTTTCTCAACGCTAGCGGGCTCGAAGCAGATCACCTCTACTTCGGATCAGAAATCAACGCAGAAGATTGCTTTGAAGGCATAGTAGGCAGGAGTCGCGCCCTGCAAAGAGTGCTGGAGCAAGTCGGGATTGTTGCCCCTACTGATTCCACGGTTCTACTCCACGGCGAAACCGGAACCGGGAAGGAACTGATCGCACGCGCCATTCACAACTTAAGTTCCCGGCGCGAACGCACCTTCGTGCGAATGAACTGCGCTGCGATTCCCTCGGGATTGCTGGAGAGTGAACTCTTCGGGCACGAGAGGGGAGCCTTCACCGGCGCCCTCATGCAAAGAAAAGGCAGATTCGAGTTGGCAGACGGGGGATCGCTGTTTTTGGATGAAATCGGAGACATAAGCCTGGAGCTGCAGCCGAAACTCTTGCGGGCTGTGCAGGAACGGGAGTTCGAGCGTTTGGGAAGCGCAAGGACGATCCAGGTCAATGTACGGATGATTGCTGCGACGCATCGGGACCTTTCGGCCATGATCCGCGACCAAGAGTTCCGCGAGGATCTTTTCTATCGCTTGAACGTTTTCCCAATTGAGATCCCACCTCTTCGCGAACGACGCGAGGACATCCCATTGCTGGTTCACTTTTTTGTTTCGCGACTCTCGCGCCGCATGCAAAAGCACATTTTGTCTATCCAGAAAAACGCAATGGAGGCCCTGGTCAATGCTGATTGGCCAGGAAACATCCGTGAACTTGAGAACTTTATCGAACGCTGTGTGATTCTCACGCAAGGGGACGCATTGAATGTTCCGCACACACACCTGAAGAAGTCTGTCAGCACAGTGGGATCGCCGTCGTCGTCGTTTCGGCAAGCGGAGCGGCAGGTGATCATTGATGCGTTGAAAGACGCATCAGGAAAGATAGCTGGCAATGGCGGAGCTGCGGAGCGTCTCGGACTCAAGAGAACAACCCTGCAGAACAAGATGCGGCGGTTGAGTATCGCTCGTAGTGATTATTCGGGCAACCGGTGGATAGGGGGTAGCTATTGAGCACCGCGCCGATTCCCAGTTGGCGCGGTTCTGAGCAGCTAGCTCAAAAGGAGTCAGCAAATGCCAGACCATACACTTGCTATCGTCTTCAGAAATCCGCGACCGAAACGCAGCCCCATAGACACCGAACTCTGCGTATTGCGGCGCGACGGCAGCATCTCGCATATCCATTATTCAGATACAGGCGAATTAGATCGGGCGGAAGCGCAGGCGGCCGTAAAGCGATTCTTCCTTCCCGATGGAACTCTTAGCTAACGCCGCAGTAGCTCTGCTGGCGAATGCGTATTTATCTAACAATGTTTTGATCGCATGGCGCCGGAACCGGTTCGTGGTACGCGGCAAGGTTACCTTCGCTGCGCCACCCCGCGCAGGATTACGGTACGGCCGCTTCCTCTTCTAACTTACGTCTAAGTGGGCTCTTCTGCGAGACAGTCGTCTACGCACACACCGCTGTCCCACCGACGACACCAACTTTGTTCATTTCGCGCTGCCCATGTCTTGCTGCCCATTGGAGGTCAGCGGTCACTGCAATTTCGCCGGCGCATTCCGGCACAGCAAGAAAATCCAGCACTTAGCCCTGCCATAACTTTGGCGCGCCGATTGCCTTTCTTATTCGCGTCACAACTGGATGTAACCGGAAATCACATCCGGTCGTGAGCGGGATCAATGAGGTGGCAATTCCGTCCACTATCACAGGTCCTCCTAAAAAGTTTATCAATCGGTCGCGTTGAGACTACGCATCCGGTCTAGGAGAAGCCATGCAAGGATTCACAAAATTTGCGCTGCAAGCAGTGCCAACTTTTCTGGTGCTGTCGCTCGTTTTGCTTGCCGGGCGGTGCGTTGCCCAACAAGAAGTAGACGTACCTACTGGAAGTGGAAGCGGCTCGGTAGTTGCGCCCACGGGCTGGGCAGAGTTGATTGCTCCTGTGCAACAGCGGATCGATCTTAAGTTCTACGGCTTTTACATCGGCGAAGTGAAAGCACCGTCAGCACAGTTCGACGCCACTTTTCGGGCGACAAAGTTTCTTTCCATCACTCCCAGCTATCTGTATTACTCGGTTCCTGCAGCCGGGCTTAATGAACTCGCGAATCATTCGCAAGGATTTACTAACACTTACCAGGAGCATCAATTTCGGATTGATGGAACGGTTATGTTCTCGGTCCACAAGTTTGAAATCTCCGAGCGCAACATGTATGTCAGAAGATTTCTTCCAACATACATGTATGGCGGAAAGTCTCTTCCAGCAAAAGAGATCAATCGCTATCGCGATAAGATCGCCGTCGCGTATCCCCTCGCGATCAAGGGCCACATCTGGAAACCTTTCGCCTCCTACGAAGCCTTTTACGACCAGGGAAGCGGGTGGACAAAAAACCGAGCCTGGACTGGCGTCACGGTGCCCATCGACAAGCATGTGTCGTTTCAGCCCTCCTACATGTGGGAAAACACAAACGGAATTAAAGACGTCCGCTACTTAATGTTTGGGCTGATCTTCAGAATGCCGTCGAGATAGGACTGTTTCTACTCAACACTCAAAAAAGGAGAAATGTATGTCGAAATCGCTACAACGTGGAACCGCAATGCTTGCCCTGATCGCCAGCCTGGTTTTTTCCATGGCCGCGCTAGCTCAGATGCCAATAAACCCCTGGAAGAAGGCCGCACCATTCCCGTACCCGGATGAAGAACTTTATGGTGTTGCCCTCAACGGCAAAATGTATGTGATCGGCGGCTGGGATGAAGGTAAGGCTGCCGGCCTCAACTACGAGTACGACCCGGCTACCGACAAATGGACTCAGAAAAAAGGAATGCCGCGGTTGGCCCACCATGCCGCCTTGGCCGCTGCTAACGGAAAGATCTACGTAATCGGCGGTTTCGTACCTCCAAAGGACATCCAGATCCCGACCGGCGGCGCGTGGGAACCCATCGCCGACACTTGGGAGTATGATCCGGCGGCCGACTCGTGGAAGTCGCTGGCTCCGGTACCGACGAAACGCGGCGCTGCCGTAGCGGTTGAAGTGGCCGGCAAGATTTACGTCATCGGCGGCGCCACCACGGTTGCAGGTTCTAAGGACCCCTACTTCACGTTCTTCGGTCCATCTTTGGTTCTCACCACTAACGAGGTTTTTGACCCTGCCACGAACAAGTGGGAGAGCCGCAGGCCGATGTCGGTGGCGCGCAATCACGCATACGCCGCCGCGGTGAACGGCAAGATCTACGTCATCGGCGGCCGCACTGGCCACGCCTTCATTCTGTCCGCGACCAACACGGATGTAGTGGAGGAGTACAGCCCCGTCAGTGACATGTGGAGTGCTCCGAAAGAACGGATGCCGACGGCCCGTAGCGGCGGCGCCTGCGACACCGATGGCCGCAGGATCTACGTAGCAGGTGGCGAGGTGACTACGAAAGAGCTCGTCGGAGCGTTCCGAGCCATCGAGGCGTACGAGCCGGCCACCAATTCATGGATCTCGCTGCCACCGATGTCGATGCCGCGGCATGGTATCGCCGGCGCGGTGATCGGTAACGAATTTCATCTCGTCAGCGGCATGATTCAGTCCGCAGGTGCGTTGTCGTTCCAGGACCCGCGTCTCGAAGTCCATACGGGACAGCATGACGTACTGGAGCTGAACTTCTTCTTTCCACCTTCCGCAACGGGTGCGAAGAAGGATGAAGCGGCGCCTTCTACGGGTGCAAAAACTGTGGGTGCGGCCTCTCCTTCGGCTGCTGTGAACAACGTAAGCGTGCCTACTTCTTCCGCTCATCTGAAGAACGTAAGCGCGATTTCGACCGAGGGCGCGAACAGCGTAGGCACGGCTTCTTCCGGAGGGAAGAAGCCGTACATTCGCTACAACGTGAACAGTCCCGAAGGCCAGGTGATGCTCGCGAAATACGCGCAGGCGGTCGAGATCATGAGGACCTTGCCGGACTCCGATGAGCATTCCTGGACATGGTGGTGGTACACCCATTGGGTCAAGGGCTACCCGGCGGCACTCTGGGATCTCTCCATGAAAAAGAAAGCCGAGGTCATCGCCACACTCCCGAAGGAGGTTCAAGCCGATGCCGAGGCGGTGTGGGATGGCTGCCAAGCTCACGCCACCAATCCTTCCAACCCGGAGCAGTATCAACAGTGGTTCTTCCTGCCATGGCACCGACTGATGCTCATGCAGTTCGAGGGAGTCATTCGCGAGGTTCTGCATGACGAGGACTTTACGCTTCCCTATTGGAACCCGGTCACCGGCAATGAAGCCGATTTGGTCGTGCCAGCCGTGTTCCGTGTCCCAGGCAGCCCGCTGTATGACGGCACACGCTGGTTCTGGGTCAATGGCGGCGAACGGATCGATAAACCATTCATGGATTGGATCAACCTAGACGCTCTCAACGAGAAGTTTTACATTGATGGGCCCAACGGCAACCTCGGATTCAATCCCAGGCTGGACATGAATCCTCACTTCTTTACTCATGTGGCCTTGGGGGGAGACATGGCCGATTTCTCCACCGTCGGCGCTGACCCGATGTTCTATCTGCATCACGCCAACATAGACCGCCTCTGGGAAAGCTGGAACCGGCTCGGGAATAAGAATCCTACGGATCCCCGATACCTCAATCGCAAGTTCTCGTACGGAGACAGAAGCGGCAAGCGCGCGGATCTGCCGGTCAGCATGGCCGACCGTACTGCGCCGCTCGGCTACGAATATGACAGCTATGAAAAGCCGCCCCAGCCATTGCACCTGACCACAGAGGAGGCCGCCGCCAGAGAGCGCACATACCAGACTCTCCACGACAAGGCCATGGGTGGTCCGCATGCTGGCCACCATATGCACGACATGACAGCCTCGACCAAACAGGAGACACCCTAAAAGCGAGTGCGGCGACCGAACCGCCATTACGCTTGAGGAATCTTCGCCCACGTTCACAGATTGATCAACCTGTACGACTAAAGGAGAAGAAACAATGAAATACGTCTTTGTCATCTCTCGGGTGTTGCTGGGCCTCGTTTTCACGGTCTTTGGCCTTAACGGATTTCTGCATTTTCTTCCCACTCCGCCGGTGCCGGGTCTCGCGGGGCAGTTCATGGGAGCATTGTTGGGATCGCATTATTACGTAATCGCGTTTGGGGCGCAGCTCATCGGTGGCTTGCTGCTGCTCAGCAACCGCTACGTGCCGCTTGCAGTGACAGTGCTGGGACCGGTGATAGTGAACATCCTGAGCTTCCACATTTTTTTGGACTCAGAAAACGTGGCGCCCGCCATCGCCGTCACGGTGCTATGGTTCGTCGTCTTCTCGCAAGTGCGCAGTTCTTTCACAGGGCTGTTCTTGGCGAAAACAACCGAAGTGAAATCCAGCGGCCGCGCCGAAGCGATGGGCGCGGCATAGTTCGGGAAACCAAGTTCGACCAACTGAACCAGGTCTGATCGAACGGCCAGAGGCACGATGCAGAGGCTCTAAAGGCTATTCGCATGGTGTCGGCACGCGCATGGAATTGCAGCCGGAGCAAGCATGCAATTCCACGCGATGGGAATGAACCGGAGAGCGCGGGCAGAAATAGCCTGAAAACCAGCGGACGGTGCCGTCCAGGCGAAAGGAATAAAGAAACATGGATTTCACTTTTCTCATCGGAAGGATCATCTTAGGCGGCTACTGGCTGATGTTAGCTCCAGTTCTGTTCCTCCCATTGGGGATTGTTGTTCTCAGCTCGCGGGTACTACGCGGAATCTTTGGATATCTGGTGCTCCTGTCGGCAGTCGTATTTGCGGCATTAGGCGTGATTTTTCTACTCACTCTGACCTGGCCTGACGCAGTCACAGCACTTGCTGGGGTTCAGGCAATCTGGTGGATGGCAGCTGCGATTACGGTTGTTGCTCGGAACGGAAAACAAGGTGGCAGTTAGTCTCAAGAACTTCGTACAGCAAAATCATCGATCACGTAATAAAAGGAGGAACACATGGCTGTCTATGTCATTGCAAATCTTACGATCAAGGATGCGGTTCGGTTCGAGGATTACAGACGGATGCTGCTGCCAACAATGGCGAAGTATGGCGCGCGATTGGTTGCGCGTGGCGGCCCCATTGTTCTCGAGGGAGAGTGGCCACGCGAAAGACTCGTCATCGCCGAGTTTCCCAGCATGGAGCAGGCGCGAGAGTGGTGGGGTTCGCCAGAATACGCCGAACCGAAGGCGCTACGCCAAGCCACGGCTGACTCGGAACTCGTGATTGTCCAAGGCGTGTAGTCGAAGGCAAAAGCAAAGAGGCAAAGCGCAAGAGGGCCCATCGTCATCGGGTCATTCTCGCGACAGGAGGAAATCATGAGGTTATTCATTATCCAACTCACGCGGTTCATCACAAGGACGGCTCTCGTCGCGGCACTCACCGTCGCCTGCCTGAACTCAGGTACGGCGCAAGCACAGGAATTGACTGCTCACGACCCGTCGGCGGCTGAGAACGATTCCGCTGCCGAGGCTAGCAAACAGGCGGCTAATCCATTGGCCAATGTTTGGCTGATGCAGATTCAGCAGAACACAAACTGGGTAGGGATGCCCGCGAACAAAGGAAATAGCGTCCAGGGCAATCTTCAGTTTCAGCCTCTTATGTCGGTGAAGCTGACTGATGACTGGAACCTTATCACGCGCCCGCTGATACAGATGTTCAGTACGACACCATATCTCGACCAAATCAGCCAAGATAAGCGTACGACAGCGTTCGGCGATGCCGTGCTTGCGCTTGCGCTATCGCCTAGTTCCAAGTTGGTAGGTAATTGGCTGCTGGCTGCCGGCCCGACGTTTATCTTTCCGACTGCAACGAATTCTCTAATCGGCGAAAACAAGTGGCAAGTCGGACCAGCGGTTGCGGTCGGATACCAAGGCAAGGACTTTATAACTTACGTGTTTCCGCAACAGTGGTTCTCGGTCGGCGGCGACGGTCGGAAGGTCAGCCATATGCTGTTGTACTACGCGTTTGTCCACGTGTACTCGAACGGATGGAGCCTGGGAACAAATCCCAGTATGTCTGTTGACTGGGAAGCGACCCGCGGTAACAAACTGGCATTTCCGGTGGGGTTACAAGTTGGCAAGCTGCGCAAACTCGGGCCGCTGCCGGTGAAGTTCGATTTGCAGGCCCAATATTACGCCGTACGTCCACAAGTCTATGGCCCGAAATGGAATCTTCAGCTCCAAATTACGCCGATTCTTCCGGCATTGATCGGGCGGAAGGGATAGTGATGCGATGGAATTCGGTCATATCTTGCATCTGCGGGGTTGTGTCGAGAGGCGTGGCGGAAAGAAAGGAACGCGCAACCATGACAAAAGTTAAACATCTCGTTCTCATTCTGCTGCTCATTTCCCAAGCTCGCGCCGGGGAGCAGCGAAGTGTCAACCAGCCGAACGAGCCGGGGACGTTCTTTCGGGAATTCGTCGGCCTGAGTGACGAGCAGATACGGGATGTCCGTTCGGGGAAGGCGATCGCAATAGTGCTGCCGTCGCCGGTTCCGGATGAGGTCTTCGTCTTCGGCACTGTCTACATCAATTCAACGCCCGAACAGTATCTAAAGCTTGCGTCCGATCTCGACGCCCTTCGCAAAGTTCCGAGCTTCCTCGCGCTGCGCAAATTCAGCGATCCGCCGCAGCCCGCTGACCTCGATGGATTCTCTTTCGAGGATGAAGATCTGAAGGACATTCAGCGCTGCCAGCCAGGCCACTGTGAAGTACAACTTCCGGCCGAGTCGATGGAAGAGTTTCAGAAGTCGGTGGATTGGTCGGCTCCTGATCATGCCGACGAGGCAAACCGTCTCGCACAACGGATGGTCTTGGACGCGCTGCAGCGCTATCAGCAAGGCGGGAACTCGGCGCTCGGCACCTATCGCGACAAGAACCACCCCACTCAGGTGGCAGATACTTTCGCTTCGCTCTTGCACGAGATCAAGGCGCTGCCCGCGTACCTGCCGGAATTGGAGCAGTACCTGCTCAAGTATCCAGACGCTGCATCCGATCAGATCAAGTCCGACTTCTACTGGGAGAAGGTTAATTTCGGATTGAAGCCCACGCTGCGAGTGGTTCAAGTCATCACTTACCACGGAACATCTCCCGATATGCCCGCCTACGCCGTCGCCGTGAAGCAGCTCTATGCGAGTCACTACTTCCAAACGGCCTTAGATGGCACTGTATGCGCGAAGGACTCGAGCGGGACCGGTTTTTACCTGATCACCATCAAGGGCTCGCGGCAGGCGGGGTTGACTGGCTTCAAGGGGGGCATTGTGCGGAAAGTCGCAATTGACAAGACACGCTCTGCGCTTCAGAAGGCGCTTGCTTCTTACAAGCAACAACTTGAAGCAAAACCGGAATAGAGGATCAATTATGGCATTTCTCGATCGAAAAACGGTAAATGTACTGCTGACCATACTGCTGTTTGCGTCTGTGCTTGTCATTGTGTACATGGCACGGTCCGTACTCGCTATCTTTTGCTTGTCCATCCTTTTCGCCTACCTGATCGATCCGGTCGTGAGTTTCCTGGATCGCCATTCACTCCTTCGGAGAAAAGCGCGAGGCGTTCACATTGCAGAGGCCTACCTCGGGGTGCTCATCCTTGTTGCAGGCACCGTATATGTCCTTATTCCGCAAGCAAGCAGCCGGCCGGGTGTGTTCTTGCGGAACGTTGCCTCTTTCAGTGACCGTTTGGGTAGCGGCGAGATCGCGACGGAGGTGGGGCAGACGAATGGATGGAGCGAAGCGCAAACCCTCCGCGCAAAAGAGTTCCTCACATCGCACCGTGAAACCATCCGGAAGGTTTCGAGCCAGATCCAGAGTCTGGTCGCAATGATTCTTAGTGCCGGCGCCGTCATGCCGATTCTTGCGATCTTCTTTTTAGCTGACGGACGACGGCTTGCCGATATGGCGCTGGCTACATTTGCCACCGAAGAGAATCTCGACACGCTGCAATCCTTGTCGCGCGAGCTCAACAGCGTGTTACACAACTACATCCGCGCGAAGATGACCCTGGTCGGCCTGTCCTTTACGTATGTGTCTTTATCGCTATTGGTGTTGAGATACCCCCACGCGCTGGCCCTGGGAATCCTCGCAGGCGTCCTGGAGTTCATTCCGATAGCGGGATGGATAACCGCCGCAACCACCATCATCATGTTCGGTATCGTCACGCACAGTCACTGGATATGGATGGGTGCGCTGCTGGCTATCTGGAGAATTCTCATCGATTACTGGATCGCCCCGCGCGTTCTTGGGCGCGAGTTGGAGATGCACCCGATTCTCGCGATATTCACGCTGATGGTGGGCGCTGCCGTTGGCGGATTTGCCGGCGTTTATCTCGCGTTACCGATCGCAGCAATTACTCGAGTCATTTGGCGAAGGCTTGGCAGTTCGCACGATCAAGAAAGGCGTGTGTTGCCGGCCGTGGCCACTGTTCAGCGGCAGGCGGCCGCGTCTTGACGCGCGGCGAAAAAGAGCGTGCAAGTTAGCAGAGCCGCTACAGTCAGCAATTCTGAATGAAGGCGACTCCGTTCGGAGGGGAGCTTTAGTAGGCGGCGGCATTTCGGGCCCGGCTGAGGATCAACTTTTGATTTTTCTGAGGATATCAACAGGAGTGTAACTATGAAACGAAAAACATCTTTGAACACGCCATGGCGAGTGATCATAGTCGGAGGCGGTTTTGGCGGGCTTCGAGCCGCCCAGACGCTGAAGTCAGACTTGTTTGACGTGACCTTAATCGATCGTCGTAATTACCATCTTTATCAGCCTCTACTTGGTCAAGTTGCGGCTGGCTCACTGTCGCCCGGACAGATATCAGCCCCACTGCGAAGCGTGCTAAGCAAGCAAAAGAATACCGGTGTCCTCCTGGGGTCGGTGGAAGATGTTGACCCCGGCGCAAAGCAGGTGTTTCTAGCCGATGGCGCAGTGCTCGCCTACGACTCGCTGATTGTGGCAACCGGCTCGCAACCTTCGTACTTCGGGAATGACGACTGGCAACAATGGGCGCCTGGTTTGAAGAGCGTTGAAGAAGCCACACTTGTCCGCCACAAGATTCTCTACGCCTTCGAGGTGGCAGAGCGAATCCAGGATCCAATTCAGCGCAGAGCATGGCTAACGTTTGTAATTGTTGGGGCGGGGCCGACCGGGGTCGAACTTGCTGGAGCGATTGCTGGGATCGCACGACAGACGCTCAAGAATGATTTTCGCTCCATTCGTCCGGAAGAAAGCCAGATCATCTTGCTTGACAGAGCACCCAGAGTGCTCATGTCGTTTCCGGAAGACCTCGCGGAGAAGGCGGCTCAGTCTCTTGTGAAGCTTGGGGTGACCGTAAAGTGCGGGGCGAGGGTGAAGGACATAAATAAGGTAGGACTGACACTTGAGAGCGGAGAAAGCTCGGATCACATCACTACGAAGACGGTGATCTGGGCAGGTGGCATTACGGCTTCTTCGCTTGGAAAAATTCTCGCCCTTCGCACGAATGCTGACACTGACAAAACAGGAAGAGTCAAGGTAAAACCTGACCTGACCGTTCCGAATTATCCAGACATTTATGTCATTGGCGATCTCGCGGCCGCTGTAGATTCGAAAGGAGACCCTTTACCGCGAGTGTCGCAGGTAGCAGTGCAGGGAGGGCAGTACGCGGCCAAGGCAATCTTGTGCAAACTGAAAGGTCAGCCGGAGCTCCCTCCCTTTCAGTACTCCGACAAGGGCTCACTTGCTGTGATCGGACGCTGGGCGGCAGTGGCTAACGCCTCCGGGGTTCATCTCTCAGGGCTGCGTGCCTGGGTTCTATGGGCCTGTATCCATGTGATGAATCTGTTCACCATTCAGACTCGGCTTTCGGTTTTTCTCAAATTGACATTCCAGGACTTAACGTCCAGTCGTGGAGCACGGCTTATCACCGATGCCGCCCCGACCGATTTTCAATTCAATAAAGAAGTTCGTAACTATGACGTCGCACTGAATATCGGATCCGGGACAACCGTCAGGCCGCACTGAATGCGGAGCGAGCCCTGAATCCGTGAGTGACGATTTTGTAACAGATTGTATGCGGGCTGGGTGCAATCACACGAATTTGTCGCCCGGAGTAAACGAGACTATCCGGCGAAGACCTGAAAAGCCGGCCGGATCATGTGAGATACGCCTGGGTAAGATCGAGTCCTAAATCATCGCGGACCGCATGTCCACAGGACATGGTTCGAATTAATCTGCAAAGGTGATCGTTTCAGTATCGCCGCGCCTATTCAATTAACGCTTCCAATTCCGCGGCCGTGTCCATCTCCAACTCCAACTCCGAATGTCGCATTCAGTGGAGTGTTTTCCGACGAACCGCCGACCAGGACCTTATATTCGCCGGGCACCATTTGCCATCCATCTTTTTTCACATCGAAGATGAAAAGGAAGAGCGGCTTGTCCATAGAAATTTCCCTCGACTCTCCCGCGGCGAGATCAACTCTTTGCCACGCCACCAGGCGCTTAAAAGGCTCACCTGCACTCGCAGGCAGTTCGAAGTAAACCTGGGCAACTTCCGCGCCCGGACGTTCTCCGGTATTTTTCAGAGTGAAACTGACGTGTTTTCCATCAGCCTTTAGATTGGAATATTCGAAAGTCGTATAAGAGAGTCCGTGACCGAAGGCAAAAAGAGGCTGTCTGTTTTCGGCTTCGAACCATTTGTAACCAACCTTCAGGCCTTCGGTGTAGTTGACATCGAACGGCTTCATTTGTCCTCCCCTGCGGCGCGAACCGGGAGGCGGCAATAATTCCATTCCCTGAATCTGAGGATGCGGAAGATCGGCGTCACTTTTCGCGAATGTTATGGGGAGTTTGCCCGACGGATTGACATCGCCAAAAAGTATGTTCGAGATGGCTTGAGCCCCGCCGATGCCGGGATACCACGATTCGAGCACGGCGCTCACTTTATCGGCCCACGGCATGGTGACCGGACCACCACTCTCCACCACGACAATTGTGTGAGGATTAGCTGCGGCAACGGCGGCTACCAGCGCATCCTGATTGTCCGGAAGGGAAAGAGTTGGTGCGTCATTCCCTTCGCTCATCCATTGGTTGACGAATACGATTGCGACGTCAGAGTCCTTGGCTAGTCTTGCTGCGGCTCCGGAATCGATCCCCGCGTCGTATTCCACCTTGGCCGCGGGATCTTTCATGCGAATGTATTTCAAAGGCGAGGACGGGAAATAAACTGGTTTGCCCCACACCGAAGGTCCGTATCTGGGATCAATGGCATTGCCGCCGGGCGCATCCACTTGCGCTGAACCCCCTCCGGAAAGAATTCCAATATCCGCGTGCGAACCAATTACCGCAATGGATTTAATTGCCGATGCGCTCAGCGGAAGTTGGTTGTCAGCATTCTTCAGGAGCACGATGCTTTCTTCCGCAATGTGTTGGGAGTCTTCGAGTCCGCGAAATGGGTCAACCACGCGCCGTACCGGCGGATTGTCTATCACTCCAACCGCAAACATGCTCCGCAAAATGCGATGAACCATGTCGTCAACGCGGGACATCGGGACGTCGCCCTGTTCCACGGCTGCTTTTAGCGGGGCGCCAAAATAACCGTAACCCGGTTGTTCCTGGTCGAGTCCTGCCAATGCGGCCTTCACGGTGCTGTGTGTGCCCTCCCAGTCGGAGAGGACAAAGCCCTTAAAACCAAATTCTTTTTTCAGGACTTGATTCAGCGTGTAGTCGTTCTCGCAGGAGTAATCGCCATTGATCTTGTTATAGGCACACATGACTCCCGCGGGATGCGCGATTCCGATGGCAATCTGGAAGGCCAATAGATCAGTTTCCCGCATGGAGCGTTTATCAATAACCGCACTCAGTATGTTGCGCCCTGTCTCCTGATCGTTGAGCGCGTAGTGCTTGATGTCGCCCATCACCTGATTCGATTGCACTCCTTCAGCGAGATGGCCGACCATGGTCCCCGCGAGGATTGGATCTTCGCCCGCATATTCGAAATTGCGGCCGTTGCGCGGTTCGCGGGCAAGATCAACTCCGCCGCCTATGGACATGTTGAATCCCTGATCACGCAACTCGCGTCCGATGACGGAGCCATATAAGGATGCTGCACGCGTATCCCATGTAGCGGCGAGGCCGAGTACCGAAGGAAGCAAAGTGGCGTAACGGCTCTGGAGAGCGGCCATTCGAATTCCAACGGCGGAATCGGCAAGATTGATGTCCGGAATTCCCAAGCGGTCAATGCCAGCAACGAATCCAGCGCCTAAATTTGATGTCGGCGGAACCGGAGCCCCTGCTCTGAGCACGCCCCATCCAGTGCCGTGCACGAGCTGAATTTTTTCGTCAAGGGTCATTTCTTTGAGGACCATGTCGGCTCGCTGATCGGGGGACAGGGATTTGTCCATCCATGGCTTGTCTATCGCCGGACCTTTTTGCGGGGATTGCGATTGCGCTGAGGCCAGCGGGAACTGTGGCGCAATCAGCAAAGCAAGAACGATTACGAAAATTAATTTTGCGCAGGTCAGGATGCGAAGATGCATGGTTCCCCTTAAATTTAGAAACTTAATAAGTGCTCATTACACACAACATGTGGGATTGGATAGTCGCGTTTGTGTAGCTGTAAAGCGACGCCGAGGCAAAAAGAAACTGCAACAGTGACGACATCCAGACTTCGGAAGCGTCTACGGCTGGACCTACTCATGCTCGGATCGAGATCGTCTCCCGGAAAGCCTATTATTTATACATCAATGGCAGACGTAATGGGCTGTCATTGCAGTGATGGATCATTAACACATTGACTCACTGCAGGACGTGAGCGAGGCATCGTGTTTTTTCGCGCCTTCGACAGGTTCGATTGCCCTGTCGTGCGGCATAATAAGACGTTTCGATTGTGTTAGATTCTTATGAACGTGGGCGCGTAGCTCAGTTGGTAGAGCAATGCCCTTTTAAGGCATGGGTCGTGGGTTCGAGTCCCACCGCGCTCACCAGATAAACCGCCGGATCCCATTGGGGATTCCTGCCGCAAGACTCCCCCCCAGCCCTCATCAACCCACGCCCATAATACAATTCAGCAACGGCCCGAATATACATGAAGCTCTTTCGCAGAACGAACGGCTGTGTCATTGAGCACGAGAAAGCGTTCTACTCCGTTAGAGATGCTGAATGGGACTCTTTGATCACTCGTGACGATCTTGAAGACCATCTGAGCCAGTTAATCAGTGAGGGGCCAAGATTGGATGGTAATCCCATTAAAGATGTGGTGAACTTGCGGGCGCCCATTGGCAATCAGGAAGTCTGGGCGGCAGGGGTTACTTACTTTCGTAGTCGAGACGCTCGCATGGATGAAGCGAAATCCGCAGGCGGAGGAGACTTCTACGATCGCGTGTACACAGCCGAACGGCCGGAACTTTTCTTCAAGGGTACTGCCAGTCGAGTCGTTGGTCATTGTGGAAAAGTCGCTATTCGCAAGGACGCTTCCTGGTCGGTGCCGGAGCCTGAGCTCACGCTCCTGGTAACCCCTCGAGGAAAGATTCTCGGCTACACCATCGGCAATGACATGAGTTCCCGCGATATCGAAGGCGAGAATCCTTTGTATTTGCCGCAAGCGAAGGTCTACAACAGGAGTTGCTCACTGGGCCCTGGCATTCTCATTACGTCGGATCCGCTGCCTTCATCCACCGAGATTGGGCTGGAGATTTTGCGTGCGGGGCAGACTGCATTTGCCGGTTCTACAAGTCTCAGTAGTCTGAAGCGGGATCCGGCTACGTTGGTCCATTACCTATACAGGGACAATGTTTTTCCTAATGGATGTTTTCTGCTCACCGGCACCGGGATTGTGCCGCCCGATTCATTCACCCTGAATCAAGGCGATGAAATCCGCATTTCGATTGAAGGAATTGGAACGCTGATTAATTTTGTCGGGTGAGGCGCACACCATATTTATGATTGAGCCCAGATTACACGTGAGTGCGACAGCTCCTCTTAGAATGCGCTGCGGAGTGAAGGCTCGTCCAATGCTTATTGGTCAGCCAGCCAGGCCTGTGACAACTCTTCGCGAAAGGCCGCGGCTGACGCCACCAACAACACTAGAGTCCACCCGCCCAGGAAAAACCAACTGCACCGGATGACAAGTGAATAAACGATGTCGGCAGTCATAGAATTCCTTCTGCAAATTAGGCAATACAGGCGAATTTCAGCGGGGTTTTTCCGGTCAACCGCTTGTAGTTTTCAAGAACGCCCTGAATCGCGGCCAGCTTTAGTGACGGGGTGATCGAATCAATCGAGTCATTCATTACGATCTGGTCGATTTGAGCGAGCCAGTATTCGACCGCCCTTTCCACGCCAGCCGACATTTCGGTTGCGACGATGTTTACAAACTCCGTGGGGATGGTTGCGGTAGCCAAGTGCGTATCTCCCTTCAACAGATCTAGAAAACGGATATGAGGAGGGGAACACCCTCCTCGTATCACGTCCACTTACTGATTTGGCGTTGCCGGCTCTGACTGCTCGTGTTGCATATGTTCCGCCATCCGTTGCTGATGCTTTGCCTGCAATTGCGCAAACTTCGTTTTCTGGTCGGGCGTAAGAACCTGATACGCCTGAGACATCATTTTGGCGTGCTCGAGTTCGATTTGTGAGTGAGTCTGGGTTTCCTGCGAAATGATCGCCTGAGCCTTGGTCTCATCAAAGTTGCCGCTGGTGACCAACTGCATCATCTGCTGGTGGGCTTGTCCCTCTTGCAGCATCAGGGGATGTAGGGTTGGTTTTTCGTTGGCCATGATCTGCTTGATTTGAGCCTGCTGTGCATCGGTAAGGTCGAGGGCTTTGGTAAAGAAACCCAGCATATGGTCTCCGTGACCGTGAAACTTGCCATGGGGGCCCATGCCCGCTTCCTGAGAGACCGCGAAACCTACCATCAATAGAAGGGCAAGACCTGCACCGAGCATTTTGAATTTATTTCTCGTCACTTTTATTCCTCCTGTGCGACTTTCCGTGAAAACTTCTTCGTCTTCACTTACTGCTGATTCCTTGCTATTGATAGAAACACAGCTCGTTCCGAAATGTAGTAAAGAGTCGGTCAACCGGAGTAAAGTTTTGTAAACCATCCATACCGTTGGTATGACAATTCTTTACGCCAGTGCCGTCGGTGTTGTGTGAAACTAAAATGGCTAACGTGGATCAAATTCTTATCATTGACGATGATGTGGAACTGTGCAGCCTGGTGGCCGAATACCTTGGTCCCGAGGGGTTTAAGGTCGAGGCGATTTTCGACGGAAAGCGGGGCCTGGAACGAGCGCTGAACGGCCCGCAGTTATTAGTGGTGCTAGACGTTATGCTGCCGGGACTCAATGGACTGGATGTTCTGCGCCGGATTCGAAGCACATCGAAGATTCCAGTGTTACTGCTTACTGCGCGCGGGGAAGATGTTGACCGTATAGTCGGGCTTGAGATTGGAGCGGATGATTATCTTCCAAAGCCATTCAATCCGCGCGAACTCGTGGCTCGCATTCGCGCCATCCTGCGGCGAACTAAAACCGCGCCGCAGAGCGACCCGATTCCTAACGTAGTTCGGGTGGGAGAAATTGAACTTGATCCCGCCACACGGACGGTTCGCCAGAAGGGCGAGCCGATTGAGTTCACCTCCGTTGAATTTAATTTATTGGAAGTCTTGCTGCGCGAGGCTGGCCGCGTGGTCGCCCGGGAAGCAACTTGTGGACACCGTTTTGAGCCGCAAGTTTTCTCCGTTTGACCGCAGCATTGATATGCACGTGAGCAAGGTGCGGAAGAAGCTGGGCGACTCCGACAACGGCACGGAATTAATCAAGACGGTTCGCGGAGTTGGATATATTTTCACGCTTGCGCGCGATCACGCCGAAAAAGACGCCAAATGAGAAGCCTTTTTCTCAAAATATTTCTTTCCTACTGGCTCGCATTTGCGCTGTTTCTCGTAACGACGATTCTTGTGACTCTGGCGTTGCGGCCTCCGCGTGAAGCCGCGGGCATTGAAGCTCAGCAACAGAAATTTCTCAGCGATTCAGTGCAAGCGTTCAAGACGGGTGGCTCCGAAGGCCTGCGGAGTTATCTGCGAACTCTTCGCGAAACCCAACGCGTTCATGCTTTTTTATTTGATCAGCAGGGGCGCGATCTTTCAGGGCACCCGGCGCCTGAATGGATAGAAAGAGTAGAACGCGGGCAGATACACACGGCAGACAGCATTTGGGGAAGGATGGGGCCAATGCAATTTCTGCGGCCCTCGCAAACGGCTGCGGACGGCCAGTCTTATAACCTGGTGATCGAATTGCCGGTGGAGCGAACGCGGTTTGGTCCGCACGGCGTGCCTGGATTTGGAATCCTGATCGCAATCCTTTGCTCTGGGCTTGTCTGCTATCTCCTGACCCGATATCTGACTTCTCCAATCGTACGGCTTAGAGCCGCAACTCAAAAATTGGCCGGCGGTGATTTGACGGCAAGAGCGGGCGTGAATACGTCGCGCGGTCACGATGAAATGTCTGAACTAGTTCGGGACTTCGACACAATGGCCGAGCGCCTCGAAAACCTGGTGAATGCCCAGGGTCGTTTGTTGAAGGACATCTCCCACGAGTTGCGATCTCCGCTCGCCCGATTGAATGTTGCTTTGGAGTTGGCGCGCCAACGCGCCGGTCCCGAAGCCAGCAGCGCGCTTGAGCGTATTGACCTCGAGGCGAGCCGATTGAATGAACTGATCGGGCGTCTGCTCACGATCGTAAGGCTGGAAAGCGGCGGCGAAACCATGCGGAAGGTGCCGGTTCATCTCGCGCAAGTGGTTCGTGAAATTACAGAGGACGCGGCCTTCGAGGCGCAAAGCCGTCATTGCCGCGTCGAATGTCTCATTAAGAATGATTGCGTGGTCATCGGAGACGCAAGCCTATTGAACAGTGCAATTGAAAATGTAATCCGAAATGCAGTTCGTTACACGCGCGAGGATACTGCTGTCGAGGTTCGATTGGAGTGCGCTGAGGGAGTGGCTGGCCGGGTTGGAATTGTTAGTGTCACCGATTCCGGCCCCGGAGTCCCTGAACAAGAATTGGATAAATTGTTTCAGCCCTTTTACCGGATTGATGATGACCGCGGGCGGGGGACAGGCGGTGTCGGGTTAGGTTTGGCAATTGCCGACCGGGCGGTGAGACTCCACGGCGGCACGGTTACGGCGACGAATAGAGCGGAGGGAGGATTGAAAATCGAAATCAGGTTTCCGGCAATGCCGCATTCGGATGAAAAGATCGTCGCGGTTCAGACTGTCGCGAAGGCTTAATTCCGATGAACCCCATGCAGCGGGAAATCTGGACAAACTCTCATATCTGGGAAGATCATGAGTCAGGGGTAGTGGCTCAGTTTGAACAAATCCCTACCGCGGCGTCATCCTGAGAGACTTCAGTCCCGAAGGATCTCGCGTGTAGTACAGTTGCTCTTGTGGTTAGCGCGTAGCCGCTACACGCAAGATCCCTCGCAAGCTCGGGATGACGCGTGAGATTAAGACAAGAATTTCAAACTGAAGCAATACCATCCGCCGCCTGCGGTTGCTCTAAACGTTCATTCCTGATAAATAAAGGAGGGAACTCCTTTATTTCGGTCTAGCGCCGCCCTGTGCGCGTGAACCTTTTTGTGTCGTCGGGAGATTGTCCTGGGAGAACAATGCGGATAAAGTATCGCTGGTTGTTAATAGTCCTACCTTTATTATTCATTTTGACAAGCTGTTCGAGCAGTTCTTCTTCATCCTCGACCAGCGGGTCCGGTTTTTTATGGTTGACCGCCCAGGGAAATACAACCGTTCAGGCGTACACGATCAATACTGGGAACGGTTCGCTAAGTCTCAATGGCAGCGCAGTTGGCACTGGGAATGCGCCTGTTTCTATCGTTATTACGCCGAAGGGCGATGCTGCGTTCATATCGAACAGTGGCACTGGTCCGCAACAGTTTGGCGGCGGAATATCAGCATACGCGATCAATACTGATGGAACCTTCAAGATCGCCGGAAGCACAACCGCGGCGGGACCAACCCCGTCGGGGATGGCAATCAATGCTGCGGGTACGTTTCTTTTCGTGGCAAATCAGGGAAGTTTTGATTTGACCCAACTGGGCGCGCAACCAGGATCAATTTCAGTTTTCTCAGTTAGTGGGACGTCCCTCACTCCGGTAAGCGGTTCCCCTTTTTCTACGGAGACGAACGGAGCCAATGTCGGTACCGGCCCGGTTTCAGTGGCCGTGAGCACTTCCGGCAATTACTTGTACGTCGCAAATCAGTTCGCCAACACCGTATCCTCGTTCCAGATATCCAGTTCCGGGGCATTGACCGCGCTAAATACTTATTCAGTCGGGATTTCACCGTCGGCCGTGCTCGCTTCGGTGGCGCAGGGCACGACTCCTGCCGGACAGTACCTTTACGTTGCGAATGCCGGGTCAAATAATATTAGTGGATTCGCTATTTGTGATGCCGCAAATGCATCGGGTTGCTCTACACCAAACGGCCTTCTTACACCAATTACTGGATCTCCTTTTGCGGCGCAACCGGGCCCGGTGGCAATTGCCATGGATCCGACTGCTCCTTTTCTCTATGCGGCGGATTCGCAAGCTAATCAAATCTCTCAATATGCGTGGAGTTCCGGTACGGGCGCGCTTACACCGTTAAGCCCAGCCATGATTTCCGCCGGAGGCAGTCCTGTTTCCCTGGCGATTCGTTCCGGCATCGCCTCAACCACCACAGCTGCTGGTATTGATTTTCTGTATGCCGCGAATATCAATGCAACTTCACTCTCGGTTTACACATTGAATACAACGACCGGAGGGTTGAACGTGTCGGGTAGTCCAGTAACCACACCTTCGCAACCTTCGGCGGTCATAGTTAGATGATCGGTTATAAAAGCTTGGTTAGATAAGCTCGGATTCCGGTCGGCCAGGCTTGGACCTCGCGGATCCCGCACTCTGGAAAATGTCATCAACTATAAGTCTGCATGCAGGTTCGGTTCGGCCGTCCATCGTGTTTGTTATTTCCCTGATTATGAGCACTTTTGCCTCAGCACAGACTTTACCGGTTCCCCAGGCCATTACTGATCCCAAACAAATCAACAGTAAGCCCAACGCGCAGGTTGAACAGGGCGCTCAAAGCCTTTCGATCGAAAAACTGTACATGACGCGCGCAATCGGTGGGAGCACGTGGTCGCCGGATGGAAAGACGATTGCATTTGTGTCGAACATCAGTGGGCGCAATAACATTTGGCTCGTACCCGCCGAAGGGGGCTGGCCAACGCAGCTGACCCTCAGCGACCAGCGGCAGGCGCAGCCAGCATGGTCTCCCGATGGAAGATGGATTGCTTACGTTTCCGACTACGACGGCGATGAGCAATGGGATATTTTTCTGGTCTCGCCGAAGACGGGGATGGTGGTGAACCTGACCCATACTCGCGAGATTGCCGAAGAACACCCGACTTGGTCGCCAGACGGTCGCTATCTCGCATACATGGTGAAGCCGAGAACATCTTCCGTGTTTGAGATTGACGTGTATGACACGTTAATGCGTGATACGAAACACGTTACGAGTGACACGCCGAAAGACCGGATGAATGTTGATCCCATCTGGTCGGCAGATGGAAAGCACATCGTTTATACGCAGGAGCAGTCCAAGGGTACAGATTCCAACATTTTTATCGCGGACGTGGCAGCCGGAACGTCAAACTTGCTGACTCCGCATGATGGAGAAAAGCTCTACCGGGCGAATGATGTTTCGCGGCGCGCCATTCAGAACGGGGGCGACATACTCATAACGTCAAACGTGGAAAACGGATATGAAAACGTCGGGGTTCTGAATTTTTCGGAAAAAGATGGAATCGCGCAACCAGGAAAAATCAAATGGCATACTCGCGATAAATGGGAGATTGATGGCGGCAACTTTTCGCCCGACGGCAAGCACGTTACGTGGACCGCCAACGTTGACGGCTTCGTGAACATATATTTGCACGATCTGGAAACGGGAAAAACAACTTCATTGCTTTTGCCGAAAGGTGTGAACACGCTGGGCGGCTCGCAGTCTGCATTTACGCGCGACGGCTCGCGGCTCCTCTACTACCATGATGGGCCGACTTCCCCTCGCGATGTCTGGGTATATTCCCTCGCGATGTCCAAATCACATCAGGTCACTCATGCGCTGGTTGCCGGAGTTCGTTCGGAAGATATGGTCGAGCCTTTTCTGGTGCACTACGCGAGCCGGGACAAGAAGTGGACGATTTCCGCATTCGTGTACATGACCTACAACATGGTGCGCAACGGCCAGAACGCTGCGATTGTGTATGTTCACGGCGGCCCGAAATCTCAGACTGTTAATTCGTTCAACCGCTTCATCCAGCACATGGTCAATCAGGGATACATGGTGATCGCGCCCAACTATCGTGGATCCACCGGCTACGGAAAAGATTTTGAGGATGCCAACCTGTTCGACATGGGAGGCGGCGATTTGCAGGACGTCTTGGCCGCGGGGGACTGGATCAAGCAAACCGGCTATGTGGATCCCAAAAAAATAGTCCTGATGGGCGGCAGTTACGGCGGATATTTGACCATGATGGGAGTAACGAAAGCGCCAGATGTCTGGGCGGCAGGCGTGCCAATCGTTCCGTTCGTAAATTATTTCACCGAGATCGAAAACGAAGACCCGGTGTTGCGAGAAATGGATCTGGCGACGATGGGCGATCCGGTGAAGAACAAGGCTTTATACGAAGACCGCTCGCCAATTTTTTTTGTGGACAAAATTAAAGCGCCGCTGCTGCTGCTGGCCGGAGGGAACGATCCAAGATGTCCAAAAAGCGAAACGCAGCAGGTGGTGGATGCGGTTACGAAACAGGGCGGCAAAGCGGAATATAAAATTTATGAGAACGAAGGCCACGGCTTCGCTCGCGTAGAAAATCAGATTGACGCCTACAAGCGTGTGTCAGATTTTTTGAAGGCGCACGTCCCACCGGCAAATTGCGGATGTTCGCTGAATGAGTGAAGGTGACGTTCGAGCGAATTCTGTAAAAGCGGACGAGTCCGGCGGAAAGCTAACATTTGTGGCATACTGCGCGAACCAAAGGACGCGACAATGCCCGGGTTAACTAGAGTTCTGAGACCTGCTGCGATTGTTTGCCTGATCTTCTTCCAGTCGTCCTTGCTTGTTGTTTCGAGCTATGCGCAATCGACGCCGCCAGCCATCTCGCCGCAAGCCGCAGCAGAAAAAATCATTATTGACACCGACATCGGCGACGATGTGGATGACGCCTTTGCCGTCGCCCTTGCGCTTCGCAGCCCCGAGTTGCAAATTCTCGGAATCTCCACCACTTTCGGAGACACTGAGGCGCGGGCCAAACTTCTGGATCGGCTTCTTGGCGAAGCTGGACGGCAGGACATTCCAGTTGCGGTCGGCGCTTCGACCAGTCCCAAGAGCAACTTCACGCAGCGACGCTATGCTGAGGCTGGCCGCTTCGTCAGGGCATCCCACCCGAACGCGGTGGATTTTATTTTTGATCAGATTCGACGCTATCCAGGGCAAATAACTTTGATCGCGATTGGCCCTCTGGTGAACGTCGGGGCGCTGATTGAAAAGGATCCCGAAACTTTCAGGAAGCTTCGCCGCGTGGTCATGATGGGTGGTTCGATAGAGCGAAGATACGGTGATCTCGGATATGGCCCCTCGCGCGGTCCCGAACCCGAATGGAATATCGTGAATGACATTCCTTCGGCACAAAAACTATTCGCGTCTGGTGTGCCAATTTATATGATGCCGCTCGACTCAACCCAGTTGAAATTGGACGAAGTGAAAAGAGCCATCTTATTTCAGGTGGGCACGCCGCTCACCGATACGTTGACTTTGCTCTACCACGAGTGGGGCCAGGAAACGCCGACTCTCTTTGATGTCATGACGGTGATTTATATTCTGAAACCGGAGATTTGTCCGGTTAAGCCGATGCACATTCGGGTGGACGATAAGGGCTTTACGCGGGTTGATCCTGGAGTGCCGAATGCCCAAATTTGTCTTAATTCGGATTCGGACGCGTTTTTTCGTTTTTACATGAAGCGTATGCTGGCACCGTGATGGTATTTCTGGTTGGTAGGACTCGACCCGGCAGGCTGCTTAGTGGAATACCTTTGAAAGGCGGGGCTTTCAGCCCCGCCGATAACCAAGTCAGAGACCTTTCGGCGCAGCTAAAGCCTGCGCCCTTTCAAAGCTGCAGATCAGTCGGGCCGCACCCGTATAGAATTGCCAGCGAGTCTTTCGCAGTCTCGACTGTCCTCGATCTATGAAAGCTTTTTTCATTTTCCTCCTCGTGCTAAGTCAGGGCAATGGCGCTGCCGCTCCGGCCGCTGGCAATCAAGAATGGACTGTCTACTCTGGCAATCCTGAGGGCACGCATTATTCTCCTCTAGCGCAGATTAACCGCGATAACGTAAAGGATCTTCAGATCGCGTGGAAGTTTGATTCGGGCGATGCGTTTCCTTCCTCCGAGAATGAATGTAATCCCATAGTTGTGAATGGAGTGCTTTATGCAACGACTCCGAAACTAAATGTGGTCGCGCTCGATGCGGCCAGCGGCAAACTTCTGTGGCGCTTTGATCCCAATGCCGGCATGCATGTTGTTGGCAAGATGCGCAGCCGGGGAGTCGCATACTGGTCGGATACAAGAGATGAACGTATCTTCGTCACCGTTCGCCAGTATCTTTATTCTCTCGACGCGCGCACCGGAAAGCCCGTTGAGACATTCGGCATCTCCGGCCACATTGATCTTCGCGAAGATTTGGGACGCGAGCCGAAGAATTGGGTCACGATGACCAGTCCTGGAATTATCTATAAAGACTTGCTGATTATTGGAAGCAGCATGGGAGAAATGCTGCCCGCGTCGCCCGGCGACATTCGAGCTTATGATGTCCGCACCGGAAAACTTAAGTGGTCGTTTCACACGATTCCCCATCCTGGAGAATTTGGTTACGACACCTGGCCGAAAGACGCCTGGACGTATAGCGGCGCAGCCAATGACTGGACGGGGCTTTCGCTGGATCTGAAACGAGGCTGGGTCTTCGCCTCGACAGGCTCTGCTGCGTCGGATTTCTATGGAGCCGACCGGGTGGGCGACGACCTATTCGCAAATTCCCTTATTGCCCTGAAAGCCGATACTGGCGAGCGCCTTTGGCATTTTCAAACCGTCCATCACGATATTTGGGATCGCGATTTGCCGGCTCCTCCCGTCCTGGTTACGGTGACGCACGGTGGGCAGCCGCTGGATGCGGTCGCGCAAACAACGAAGTCAGGCTTTGTTTATCTATTCGACCGCGACACTGGATCTCCACTCTTTCCCGTCGAGTACAAGAAGTATCCCAAGTCTGATCTGGAAGGAGAGGTAACTGCTGACACCCAACCGCTTCCTACCATCCCTGAGCCATTCGCACGGCAGGAGCTTACCGCGGACATGCTGACTCAGCGCACACCTGATGCTCATGCCGAAGCCCTTGCTCGCTTTAAGCAAATTCGGAGCGCCGGACAATTTGTCCCCGGAAGCCGCGAGGGCACGATCATTTTCCCCGGCTTCGACGGCGGCGCGGAATGGGGCGGGCCAGCCTTTGATCCGGAAACTCACCTGCTGTACGTGAATGCGAATGAGATGGCCTGGATATTGCGCATGGTTGAACCGAAACCAATCACGGCTGGCGCGAGTGGCAAGACCATTTATCTTCGCGAGTGCGCCGCGTGTCACGGACCGGCTATGAAGGGATCGCCTCCGGAATTTCCGTCTCTGGTTGGACTCGGCAATCGCTATCCCGATGGAGATGTCTTCACTCTCGTTTCTCGAGGATCGGGCAGAATGCCCGGTTTTGCTCGTCTGGGTGATGACGCGGTTCATGCAGTAGTGGACTACGTTTACAGCGGCATTGATAGAACCGCGAAGACTGTAGCTCCGTCCGCCGGCGACATGAAATTCGTCAGCGACGGATATAACAAATTTCTTGACGAAGATGGGTATCCGGCAATTCAGCCGCCTTGGGGAACGCTCACAGCAATCAATATGGATACCGGAAAGTTCGTGTGGAGACTTCCCTTAGGGGAATATCCCGAACTCGCCGCCAAAGGCGTCAAGAATACCGGCAGTGAAAACTACGGCGGGCCTATCGTCACTGCCGGAGGTCTGGTGTTCATCGCTGCAACAAACTTCGATAAGAAATTCCGCGTATTCGATAAGGAATCCGGAAAACTTCTTTGGGAAACGATTTTGCCTGCGGCGGGCAATGCAACTCCTTCCACTTACGAAGTTAACGGACGCCAATTTGTTGTCATCGTGGCTGGAGGAGGGAAGGCAAAGGACGCGCCGTCGAGTGGGAGCATTATCGCGTATGCATTGCCAAAGTGAGCGCTGATCCAGAGTGTGGGGGGAAAATGATTTCTCGGCGTGAATTTCTTGGGACTATGGCAGCGGGTGCCGCAGGCGTAGCCCTTGGCCCGACTGCAAAGAGTTACGCTCAAATTCTGGGAGCAAACGATCGCGTGAACTTCGCGGTGATCGGACTTCACGGACGTGGTTATGCCCATCTGTCGTCCATCAAAGCGAGCGAGAGCGTTGTGCATCTCTCCCACGTCTGCGACGTGGACTCCCGCTATCTCGATAAATTTGCCGGCGAAGCGCAAAACGAATTGGGCTATCCGCCAGCCAAAGAAAAAGACTTCCGAAGAGTTCTGGAATCCAAAGATGTTGATGTCATCAGCATCGCCGCGCCGGATCATTGGCACACACCCATGGCTATTCTCGCAATGCAGGCAGGCAAACATGTTTACGTAGAAAAACCGTGCGGCCACGATCCTGATGAGTGCGAGATGTTGGTGCGGGCGCAACGCAAATATGGAAAGCTGGTGCAGATGGGTAACCAGCAGCGTTCCTCTCCTCACACCATTGAGATCGTTCGGAAGATCCACGACGGGCTGATTGGCCGGCCTTATTTCGCGAAGTGCTGGTATTCCAATAATCGTAATTCCATAGGAGTTGGGAAAGCGGTCCCAGTCCCCGACTATCTTGATTGGGACCTTTGGCAGGGACCAGCCCCGAGACGGCCATACAAAGACAACATTCATCCCTATAACTGGCATTGGTTCTGGCTTTACGGCACCGGAGAAGCTCTCAACAACGGCACCCATGAGGTGGACGTTTGTCGTTGGGCTCTGAACGCCGGATTCCCGGAACGTGTTACGGCCTCGGGAGGCCGATACGCCTTTCACGATGATTGGGAATTCTATGACACGCTCGTCACAAGTTTCGAATACGCCGACAAAATGATCACATGGGAAGGCATGAGCTGTAACGGCAAGACTTACTACAACCGCGGCCGTGGTTCGATGATTTACGGCACCAAGGGAAGCGTTCTCATTGATCGCGATGGCTACCAGATATTCAGTCTTGATGACAAGCTGGTCAATGAATTTAAGACGAATGACAAAAACTCCACCCAGGATCTGCTCAGCCGCGATTCCATGACCGACGCCCACTTCCGCAACCTGATCAATGCGATCCGGACGGGCGAGAAACTAAATGCACCCGTTGCCGACGCATACATCGGGGTAGCCATGTTGCAGTTCTCAAACATTGCCTGGAAACTGAAGCGCGAAATGAAACTGGACCCGAGCGGGCACATCGTTGGCGACCAGGGTGCTGTCAAAATGTGTGCCCGTGAATACGAAAAAGGCTGGGAAATACGCATTTGACCGCTACCGCGAAAAGAAAAGCAGGATACAAATCCGCGCTGAGCGGATTCATATCCTGCCAGAAATTCTCTACTGCGATCGGAATGCTTTATTTCGCCGATAGCAGCAATTCTTGCGCCTGCACGATTTGGTTGTAAGCGGTCGCGAAGTCTAACGGTTGCCCGTTGAATTCTGCTGCTTCCAACTCGTTAATGATTTGTTTCGCGAGCGCATTGCGTTGACTGGTGATCGAACGCAGCCGATTCTCAACTTTTTTATAGTTTGAATCGTCACCGGCCAGACCGGCCGTGGAAAGTTCGAGTGTTTCCAACCCGAGTTGGCCCACTGGCGCATTGATCTGCTTATAGACCTCCGCGAGGACAGTGAACAATAAGCTGTTCTGCCGGATATTCCAGGGCAATGCTCCGCCCCGCAGGTTCTCCAGCAAAACGCGGCCATCGTGAGAGTAGTCGTCGGTCAGGCCGGTAAGTAGCATCATGGTTGGGCGGATGTCGGTGTGATCGGACCAGGTGTCGTCGTCAATCCCGTTTTGCCGCACGCCGGGCCCCACCAATCCGAGGAAGGTTGTATTGATCTCAGGAGCGACTCCACCGTGATTCCATGCGAACCCTGGCTCTTCTTGAGCATCGGGCCCGGAAGTTACAAAGTAGTAATCCGGGTCGCCGAACAGCACAAAAGACGGCGTTCTTTGCGGATCGGCCGTAATCATGTGCAAGAGTTTCATTTCGACCGGGTCAGCCAGGTACCGGGTGAGTTGATCAGTGTTGCCGGTGATTGGGTTGACAACGCTCAGTTGTGCCGCAGCTTTTTCAAACTCGCGCAGAACGGGATCGCCGGTCGCGGGACGCCCCTTGATGTAGAAGGTTGGCGCCATGTCGAAATGGATATCAAACGGAATCGCAGCCAAACCCGGATCTTGCTTGTCGAGCAGGTCAGCAATATTGGAATCAATTTCTCCAATCTGAGGGTAGGTGCAAGGCACAACGACGCCGTTGCAATTGGCCGGGCTGGGCGGCCCGCCTGCAAAGTGGTCTCCCTCATCTGCGGTGATCACGAACAGTGTGTTTTTCTTGGTGATCCCATCGCTCGCGAGGCGGGTGAAAAAGCGATTGAAAGCATCATCATAGGAAGCGAGTTGCGCTACATACCCCGCTTCCCCGGGGCCGAAAGCCACGCCATTCACGTGGTCATCGTGAGCATCGGAGATGTAGGCGTAGGTTATGGGAACCCCATGCTCCTGCATCGCTGCGACATAGCCGAGCGATTGAGCGGCAGTGATTCCACCGAAGCCGGGGAACCCAACGTGTCCATTGCCGTCCGTAATCACATTGCCGTCTAAATCAGTAAGCGGCCCGCTAGGACTGATCACGGGGGCGACGAATTTGTGTCCAAACAATGCGTTGAAGCCTTTATAGCCTCCTGGCTCCTGGGGAAGAACGTCGGCCTGCCCGCCATTGGATGCGGAGCAAACGGCGTTTCCAGACGCGCAATGAATGGCGATACCTTCGAAATCCGCAATCGCCTGCGCCCTATTCGACTTCGCCTCCATCGCCTCAGGAGAGTTCGGCCCGAATACATTATTAATGTCGGAGCTGACGTTCTCGAACTCAATATTGGCGGTTGAGATTGCTCCCACATTGCAACCTGCGCGGGCGTATGGAACCCAGGGGGCAGGGGCGTTCTTGCCGTCGGCCGCGAGCATGTTGTACTTGGGATCAGTCACAGGGTTAACCAGGTCAGTCCAATAGGCGAACGAACTGGCGAAGCCATCAAACGAACTTGATCCTGGAGGAGTAAAGAAGCCGTAACTGTTGGCCACGGGAATGCCGTGCCGGTCGGGATATACCCCGGTCAATGAAGTCAGAATGTCATCTGCCGTGTGCGAGATCAGCGGGGTGTGGTGATTGGTGAGCAGTGTGCCATTGCCGGTTATAAAGTTCAGCAGGTGGGGCATTTGCTCAAGATCTGAGGGAACATTCGGGTTGTCGCGCCGGAAATGCACATTATCAAACTGGATATACACCACATGCTTAATTTTGCCGTTATCCAGAGGGCAACTGCTGGCATGCGCCGAAGTCGGAGTCGCCAGCGTTGCGATCAGCAGCCCGGCCAGAAGGGCGATCCCTCGCTTCGCCCGGTTCGGACTTTCGAAAAAGCCGCGAGCACGATTAGAGAATGCTGAAACGAAACTAAATTTCATTGCGCTACCTCCTGAGTTTGCCGGCTTTCAGCCGGACCCAGAAAGGTTTAGCTCGTACAGAATGATGCGGGGTTAAAGCAATATGAATTTATGGTTAATAAGAAGTTTTTTTCGGTCAGAGTGGATATCTGTACCCCCAGCTTGACATCCGCCTTCGCCGCACCCAAATAATGTTTTCTCCAAGACCTGAATCGCAGCTATCATCGGGTATCTCCCTTACCCGGGGTCAAGCTAGGAGAACCGTGCCGCGCAGCATTCTCATCGCCGATGATTCGCAATCCGTTCGAACGGGCATCCGTCGCATGATTGAGGGCCACGAGGACTGGAAAATCTGTGGCGAAGCCAAAGATGGCCGGGAGGCGATTCAGATGGCGATTGAGTTGTCCCCTGACGTGGCGGTGCTGGATTTCTTCATGCCCGAGACCAACGGGATCGTGGTCGCGCGGCAGATTGCCGAGAGTTGTCCTAAAACACTAGTCGTTCTGTGCTCGATGTACTTGGACTCCCAACTCGCCGAACTGGCGCGGGACGCGGGAATAGCCGGCATCCTATCGAAAAGCAACGCAGGACAGATTGTGGATTGCATCGAAACCGTGCTCAGCGGCGAGAAGTACTACGCTTCGTCCATTTAGGGGAAAAAGCAGAGTCCTCCGGGCCGGCGCCCGTTCGGAACGACAAAGTGTTTCGTGTGCCCCACTCTTCTAGCTCGCGAGAGACTGCTACCGCTCAATTAACTTCCCGTAACCGCCCGCTGCTGACGTCATACACAAATCCCCTCACCGAAACTGACTTGGGAATCCATGGGTGCGTCCGCAATTTCTGCAACTGTTCCCGCACGTTCTGCTCAACGTTCTGAAAGGCAAAAAAGAATGCGGGAGCGATGGCTGCTGTGCCCGTCCGATTCTGGATTCTCGTGCGCAAATCCTGCTCGCTCGTATGCATCAAGCCGCAATCAGTGTGATTGATGATCATGAATTCCTCGGTTTCGAGGAGGTAGTGCGATACCAGCAGTGAGCGCAGGCTGTCATCGGTGACAATGCCGCCGGCGTTGCGGATAATGTGCGCGTCTCCAGTCGTTAGTCCCAGAGTGCGGATGGAAAGACGCGTATCCATGCAAGTAAGGATGGCAAGCCTGCGCGCGGGTCGGGGAGTAAGCCTCCGCAACTCATGCGTCCGTGAGTAAATTTCATTCGCTTCGAGGACTTCATCAATCACGCTCATGGCGAGGACAGTCTAGCAGGGGTGCCTCTGGAATGCAGCGTCTGCGATGTCTCGGGTGCCCCTGGGGATGCCCCATGTCTCGCTGTGGTTGCAAGACATGGGAGTCGCAACTAGGCACTATCCCTTCCGTCGACGACTCTGATCGAGAAGTCCATTGCCGTTCGCTTCAACTTGACTCGCATTGGCCCGGGCCGAGCCTCTCAGGTCTCGCGAAAGCAGCCACCCTGGGGCACCACGCCGGGCAACCTTTACAATTTTGGAAGATACTAACCCCCAACCCGCATAGTGGTCTAAAATCCAGATTCTTATCTAAATAAAATTAAGGAGACTGAAATGGCTGAGACGGTTCACGTTGCACTATGGGTTCGGCTGGAGGCGAAGCCGGGCAAAGAGGCGGAGGTGGAGAGCTTTCTCCGCAGCGGTCTCGCGCTGGTTCAGCAGGAGCCGGCAACTATCGCATGGTTTGCGATTCGCTTGGGAGCATCCACGTTCGGAATTTTTGACGCCTTTCCTAATGACTCAGGCAGGCAGGCGCATCTTACGGGACGAGTCGCCGCAGCATTGATGGAGAAGGCGTCCGATCTTTTCTCGAAACCGCCATCCATCGAAAAAATTGATGTGATCGCCGCCAAGCTTCCTCAACTGAGCAACGAAAGGGCGGCGTAGTCCGCACCCACGGCAATTAATTATCCGTAGGTTGCGGTGGTGGAGTTGGTAGTGCCCGAAGCGTCCTCGGAGTTCTCCGCGAAGAGTGACCGGATACTTCAGGAGCCTCAGGACGCTCAGGTTGTTCCGGGCGCTCCGCCTTCTCTGGCCGCTCCGGCGCCGAGGACGCTTTACGGATTTCTATGGTGCCGTGTTCGTCGTTGAGGACCAGGTGCGGGCCGCCTCCGCCAACGTTTCCGGACGCGGACGCCTGATCATCTCCATTTTCGATCTTCAGATCCGAAAAGTCGGAACGCACTTCGCCACCTCGCGCGGTCGCGCTCACCTGAAAGCCGGCCTTGTCCGGAAGATAAATCTGGATATCGCCTTGACGATTGTCCACCTGCATGCTGCCCACCTTGTTCACGTGCACTTCCACGGTCCCATTTTCGTTTTGCAAGCGAACGTCGCCTGCCATTCCATCCAGGCGAATATCTTTTGAGCGAGTGCTTAAGCGCAAAGGCCCCGTTATGTTGCCAGCTTGCAAATCACCGCGGTCCAAATCCAGATTGCCGTCCAGCCTGGAGAATTCGATATCGGTGAGCGGAGATTTGAACGTCACTGATTTCGCAATTTTAGAAAGTTTCACGCTCTCCATGAATTCGCCGTCCAGGCGAACCGAACCCGCGACGTCGTCAAGAGAGACATCATTGGCATGGCCGCGTATGGAAACGTCAGAGCCGATTTTCGAAAGCTGCGCCGAGCCCTGATCGAGATCCACGGTGACCTTGCCATGAATGTCGGTTCCAGATACATCTCCGTGTGTGGTTGTGATATCCGCGTCGCCATCGCGGCCTGTCACGCTGACATCGCCATGCCGTGTCGAAATGACGACCGAGGCCTTCCGCGGCAAAGAAATCGTCATGTCGGTTATAACGCCGCGATCGCCCGCGCCCTGCGTGTTGGCATCGAGAGTGACAAGGTTACCGCTGACATTAATTTTCGGTTTGGTGCCCAGATTGTATTTGTCTGCCTCCGGCTGGTTTCGCGCGTGCAGCTTTTTCGAGATTACGATTTTGATCTGATTGTCGTCAGAGTCCTGAACACTCACATTTCCGCGGCTGCTGGTGACATGCAGGTTCGCCGAGGCAGGAAAAGACTGCGCCATCTCATCATTGAATGTGTAACTGGGGCCGAATATATGCATGTTCTGGAAGAAATCCCCATTGGGCCAATCGCCGTGATCGCCCAATGCGTCCCAGTCCACCCGCGACGCCTGAGTGGCGGCAATGCCGAAACCAATCAGCATGATCAGCAGGAATACCCCTCCAACGCCGATGCCGGGATAACGAACTCCTTCCCGTTGAGCCTGTTGATATTCAAACAGTTTAATCACGCCCCACAGGATGAGTAGCACCGGCCAGTAGTGGGCGAACCAGTGCCCGAAATCTGCCATATCGAGCATGCCCATCGTGCCCATGAGGAACACGATTCCAATGATTATCAGCACGATAGGCCCAGCATAGGAATGTCGAACTCGGGGACGCGGCGTTTGCACTGGGCTAGCCATTTTTCACCTCATTGGAAGCGGACTGATTCTCTGCCGGTCGAATAGGTCCGGGATCGAATCCGGCCGGGGCTGCGGGCGGTGGCGGCGGTACTGCGGGTGGAATCGGTGGAGTTCTGTTTCCCATCAACTTCATCAATCCCACCACCAGGAGAAGAACAGGCCAGGTGCGGCCGAATCCCGGGCCGTCAAAGCTCTGGATCAGAAACAATCCGCCGATGGTGATAAGCCAAATCGGCCCCGACCAAACCGTCCGGCTGTAATAGCGCGGACTGTATCCGTCCCACCCCTGCCCCGGTCCGCATCCACCAGCGTAGCCGTGGCCCAACATTCCTGACCGCGTTACAAAAAGCCAGATTCCGAGGCCGATGAGAAAGAGCGGCCAAATCCGCTCAACATTGAATTCAAAAACGCCCGCAGTTTGAAGCAGAAACAACGCGCCAAGACCAATAAGAACCACTGCCGCCGTGGGCACTTTTCCAGAGTGAGTTCCAGTGACTGGCGGTAGAGGACCGGAGTCGCCTACTGAGCTGCCGGTGGTGGTGGTCGACGCCGGTGCTGGATCGGTGATTCCAAACGTCCGATTAAATCCGAATGGATCAGGTGGCGCTTGGCCCATGCGAATGGCATTAGCCGAACGCACGGAATCAATGATCTGATAAACCACGAAGAATCCCATAGCGATCCCGAGCACCGGTTCAAAGCCACCCATATGTCCTGAGGAAAGACCCCAAATCAGGCCGACGAAGATGAGCAAGTGCGCGAGGCCCTTGGCATATTGGCCGGTATAAACAGCACCGACGCCGAAAGGAAAAAACCCGGATAGAATGCCAGCGACTGCGGGATGCGGTCCGGCGCCTGCCACGCTTACGATAGGGGCAGAGGAAACGAAACCTCGCGCCGGAGGCGGTACATTCGGCTGTACATCCTTCAGCCGTTCGGCCAGACACTGCTCGCAATAAATCACTCCCATTACGTCGCGCTTGCACGTGGCGCATAACGGCTTGCCGCACGTGCGGCAATAGGCAATTGCCAGATTAGTAGGATGGTTGGCGCAGTTCATGAAAACCTCCTGTCAGTGGTCCCATTCACTACAGGGGGATTGGTGGGGATAACCGCCAGAATGGGCTGATTATCCTCCTGGCTGTAGTTGCGATCCTGTTTCTTTTCGGGTTGTTCGCTGGTGTTGTCTTTTCGCGGTTTTGTTTTTTCTTCCGGCGGCGGCGAAGCTGGAACTGTGGCCTGCTTGAACTCCCGCACTCTGGATTCAATCTCATAAACGAAGCGGATGTTCTCGTAATATTTCACTACGCGGCCCGAGGTCTCGTAATAGTTGCGCTTAACCGCGCTGGGCCGCAAATCAACGTGCCGCAGATCGTTCAGCTTAACCCCGGCAAGACTTAGCGAAGCTGACAGCGAGAAAAATGCCATGCCGAACGACATCGCGAAACGAGGCTGCCGCGCGACGGCAAATGCTGGAGCGAAGACAGATCCCGCCCAGTCGCGGAGGCGTTCCACCCAGGTGACTCGGGAACGGGCACCGTGAATAGCGCCCAGTCTTGAGGTATCGAGTCCACTAGTTGCGACAAGAATGTTTTCAATGAGAGGCGCGGGAGGCTCAATTTCTTCCAGCGATTTGAGCCAGCGGCGGCCACCATCAACCTCCGCCAGCAGTGGACCGCATACGGAACAACTCCGCGCGTGAGCCTGGAAACCCAGCAAGACTCTGGGGGTCCAGTTTCTCATCTATAGCGTCACTGAGGGCGCGTTCAAACTCACCGCACTGCATTACGTTCTTCTCTATCTCCGCCATTTAAATTACCTGCCTATATGTACGTTGTAGCAGGCGTGCAAGTTCCGCTCGCCCGCGGTTTATTCTTGACTTGACGGTGCCCTCCGGAACCCGGAGGACGGTGGCAATTTCGCGATAATCCATATCTTGCAGATCCCGCAGGATTACAGCCTCCCGCAGGTCCGGAGACAGCTTTTGCAGAGCCCGATGCACGGCTTCTTTGGTTTCCTGGCTTTGGACACGAGCATCCGGGGTGATGGTGGCTTTATCTTGAATACGCTCGCTAAGTGGCATGGCATCTTCATGTTCCGAAGGTGCGGAATCGAGCGAATCGGTCATGCGCTCCTGCTTCGATTTACGAAAGTAATCTACCAGCAGGTTACGAGTGATGGTCGTCATCCAGGTCATGAAAGCCGCGCGCTGCGAATCGTACGACTTCAAGCTGCCATACATTTTGATGAAGACCTCTTGAGTCAGGTCCTGGGCTTGATCGGGCGAGCCGGAAAAACGGTAGCAGATGTTATAAATACGCCGGTGGTAGCGCTGAACAATCTCCTCCCACGCGGCAGCCTCGCCTGCAATGCAGCGTCGGACGAGCATGGCAGCCACATGGGCGTCTTCCAATCTAACTCCCTATAACAGCTATTCACACCGTAACAACATACGTTATTGTGAGGACGAAAGTTCGAGGCACATACCGGGTCGCGGCCAAACATCGAATTGTAGCAGTGGGGAAAGAAGAGAGTTTGAGAGCCTAATTGTTCGATGGAGAGACTGGCGTCCGCGCCTGTCCTGGGGGGGCCAGAGCTTCTTAATGGACCTACCTACAGAGCGCATCCGCGCCGCGCCCAGAGTAGGACGTATGGGCCTACGTGTTCTTGTTGTCGCTTCGCAGCCTCCACAAAATCTGCCTCAGAATGCCGAGCCAACCCACGGTGTCACGTTGGGAAAGATTGAGACGGTGGACCATGCGCCGGATTCTCTCGTCAACGTCTGCGATGGGACGGCGTTCCAAGTAGCCGCTGGCTTGCATTGCTTCCAGCAGCAAATCCGTAATTCGCTCGAAATCGCGAGCGTTTGCCACCTTAAGTTTTTCTGTTTGCGACGCTGCCTTCGGACTTCGCACCAGTTCGTACAAGCAGACGGCAACTGCTTGCCCGAGATTCATGGAAAAATTCTGTTCGCTGGTCGGAATCCGCATTAGCCAATGACAATAGCTGAGGTCGTGATTCGAAAGTCCCCGCTTTTCCGAGCCGAAAAGAAGCGCGACGCGTCCGGATGCGAGTTGTTTGCGCATGGCGCGAGAACCATATTCCAGTCGTTTCAACGGATGTTGCAATTCGCGGTCCGTGGCCGCTGTGGTTCCCACGACAAGAACGCAATCTGCAACGGCTTCGGCAACGCTTGCGAAGGTTTTAGCTTTGGCCAGCACTTTTGACGCGCCGACGGCGGAGCGGGCTTCGCGGAATGCGGGGTCGTAGGGATTTACCACGCGCAGGTGAAGGAATCCGAAGTTGCTCATGGCACGAGCAGCGGCGCCGATGTTGAGCGGATTTCTCGTGGATACGAGAACGACGCGCAGGCGATCGAGTTCGGGGCGGGATGCCAAGGCCCCTATTCTAGAAGACATCAGAAGCGCGCCGCCGCTAACCTGATGAAAGGGCAGCCAATTCTCTCTATTGACAAATTGCAATATGCAATATTATTATCTCAATAAGCGATATGACGTTGGGCGAGAAAATCCGTTACCTGCGGGAAGTTGAGGGAACATTGCGCGGCTTGGACCGCCCTTTGACGCAGCTTGAGCTGGTGCGCGCCATTCGCAAGGAGAAGGGCAAAAACATCAGCCAGTCATATCTGTCGCAGATCGAGGGCGGAAGCCGTCCGCATATGACGCAATCCACGCGGGGCGTGTTGGCGAAGTTTTTTAAAGTTCATCCCGGTTTTCTGGTGGATGATCCCGAAGGTTATCACACGGAGTTGATTTCTGACCTTCGAACGACGGAGGGACAGCTCGACGTGTGGTTGTTGCACGGGGCAGAACGTTTCGCCAGTGATCCCGAGGTAAGCGATGTAATGACCAAATTGGCGCGCGCAGAAGATACGCGCCGGTATTTCCTGCTGCTTGGCGCGATCCTGGAAACACCGGGTTTGGCCGGCCGGCTGCTCGAAACCTTGAGGCCGGGAGAAAAAATAGCCACGAGAGAGGTGTGCTCGCTATGACATGGGCGGATTTTTATCTCGTTTGTTTCGTCGTGGGTATCGCCTTCAGCCTGGTTTCCATACTGGGTGGAGGGAGCCGCTGGCACTTTCATGTCCCTCGTTTCCCTCATGCGCATGGAAGTGGTTCTATTGCGCACGCCGGTCACGCGGGCGGAAGATCTGGAGACGGATCTCATGCAGGCCATATTTCGGTATTCAACTTCGTCACGCTCACGGCATTTCTCGCATGGTTCGGCGGGACAGGATATCTGCTTACCAGGTATTCCTCGCTTTGGTTTTTGGCCGGATTAGGTTTTTCGATCCTATCCGGCCTGATTGGAGCGGCAATTATTTTTCAATTCCTCATTCGAGTTTTGACTTCGGAGGACGAAAATTTAGATCCCGCCGATTTCGAAATGTGCGGCGTGCTGGGGCGAACATCTGTCTCGATTCGCGCAGGAGGCACAGGAGAAATTATCTACTCTCAGGAGGGAACCCGGCGCACGTGCGGGGCGCGATCCGAAAACGGAAGTGCGATTGCGAAGGGAACCGAAGTCGTAGTAACCCGTTACGAGAAGGGTATTGCATACGTGAAATTGTGGAGCGAACTCTCCGGCGAAGAATCAGTCCCGGCTGACAGCGCCGAGCCGGCTGCCCCGAGGGGAAGTGAACAATGAACCGCACGGGATGGAAAACATTGATTGCGATGATGTGGCTGGCGCTACCGATAGTCTCGTTGAGCTACTGGCAGGCCTGGGATCGCTTGCCCGCGCAGTTGGCAACGCATTTCGACGCGGCGGGACATCCCAACGGCTGGATGACGCGCGAAAAATCCCTGACCTTCGCTCTCGTCTCCATAGTCGTTATGCTGACAGTCTTCTCGGTCGTACTTACCAAGGTGCGCAAGGGTGAACCATTCTCATGGGCAATGCTTGGATTCTCCTACGTGCTCGTGGGAGTGCTGGTGTATGGCAATGAATCGGTAATCAGTTACAACCTGCTCGGAAATACAATGCGCGCGTGGCCGGTTCTGATTGCCGTTGGTATCGCATCGGCCGCCTTGCTCGTAGGAATTCTGACCACGAAGCGCGGCCCTGATTTGTCTCCCGCCAATGTTTTAGCGGAAGAAGTCCACGCTTCTCCCCTATGGGGATTGGTGCTCGGTACGCCAGCAGCAGTCGAGCTCATAGTAGTTATTATTTCGCGGAATCCTGGCCTGCGAATCGGTATGGGATTGGGAGCGGTGGTACTGTTTTTAGCGGCTGTCTTTGCGTGGAGCGGCTTCCAGTACATCTTTAGCAACGCTGGCGTTGAAATCCGAACCTTCGGTTATCGCTTGCAATCAATTCCCCTCAATCAAATCCGTGAGTACGGCATCGGCCGCTGGAATGTGTGGGGAGGCTATGGAATTCGCGGCCTGGGAGACTGCCGCGCTTACGTGTGGGGTAACAACGGAGTCCGCATCAAGACTGGTAAGGGAGAAATTTTCTTAGGACATCGCGATCCACAGCGGCTGATTCATGATCTCGATGCGATTAAGCAATTCGCGCACTAAAAGATTTCGATGGAGAGACGGGCGTCCTCGCCCGTCCTAAAAGGAGGCTCATATGTTCGGTTTGTCCCGCATGGTAGACATTTGGATCATTGTTGGGCTGGGAGTGATGGTCATCCTGCTGCTGACGAGCGGGATGGCACGTTTGTATCGCAAAGCTGGACCGCACGAGGCGCTCATCGTCTACGGTCTTGGCGGAACCCACGTGGTGAAAGGACATGGCAAGCTAGTGCTCCCCATGGTCCAGATTTGCCGCGAGCTTTCGCTCGAATTGATGTCATTCGACGTGGCACCGCAACAGGATCTGTACACAAAGCAAGGGGTCGCGGTGACGGTCGAGGCCGTCGCGCAGATCAAGGTCAAGTCAGATCCTGAATCTATCTTGACCGCGTCGGAACAATTCCTCACCAAGACAGATCAGGAGCGCGAGGGGTTGATCCGGCTGGTGATGGAAGGGCACCTGCGCGGAATTATCGGCCAGCTCACGGTTGAGGAGATCGTAAAGCAGCCCGAAATGGTGTCCGACCGCATGCGTTCTACATGCGCCGAGGACATGAACAAGATGGGGCTTGAAGTAATTTCTTTCACCATTAAAGAAGTCCGCGACAAAAACGAATACATCACAAACATGGGCAAGCCCGATGTTGCGCGTATCAAGCGTGACGCTGACGTCGCCACAGCAGAAGCGGATCGTGACACTGCCATCAAGCGCGCGCTGGCGCAACGCGAATCTGCCGTTGCGAAGGCACAGGCCGATCAGGAGCGCGTTCTCGCGGAAACGCTCTCCCTCGCAAAGCAGGCCGAATCGCAGCGCGACCTGGAAGTTAAGCGAGCACAATTCCTCGAAGTGACGAAGCGCCAGCAGGCACAAGCGGACAAGGCGTACGACATCCAAACCAACATCATGCAACAGCAAGTGATTGCCGAGCAGGTGAAGGTGCAACAAGTTGAAAAAGAGCAACAGGTCAAGGTGCAGGAAGCTGAGATCAATCGCGTGGAGAAGGAACTCATCGCGACGGTGCTGAAGCAGGCTGAGATACAGCGCCAGCGCATTGAGACACTGGCCGCCGCCGAAAAGCAACGTCTCATCGCCGAAGCCGAGGGCCACGCTTCTTCCATTCGCGCACAGGGCGAAGCCGAAGCCGAAATCATCTTCAAGAAGGGTGAAGCGGAAGCCAAAGCGATGAATGTTAAAGCCGAGGCCTATCAGGAGTACAACCAAGCCGCCGTCATTGACAAGCTCTTTAGCAGCATGCCGGAGATTGTCAGAGCATTGGCCAGTCCGTTGGCCAACGTGGACAAGATCACCGTGGTCTCAACTGGAAATGGCGATGCTGCGGGATTGAACAAAATTACCGGCGATCTAACGAAGATAGCTGCGCAAGTGCCGGCGCTTTTCGAAACGTTGTCTGGCATGAGCATGAGCGAATTACTCGGCAAAGTGCGGATGATCGGGGATAAAGGACCGAAGCCACCCGAAGTATTGCCGCCGGCAAATGGCGAGGGCAAATAAGACTTTTAGGTCACATCCAAATAGGAGATTAAATATGGCTTACAGACAGGTTTCCGTGGGATTGGGCATCGCGATTGGGGTAGCAATCGGAGTAGCAATAGGAGCCGCGGTCGGACAAATAGGGCCGTGCCTGGTAATTGGATCCGGAATAGGCCTGCTCGTTGGTACTGGGATGGGCGACCGGACCGCAGAACGAGCAGGGAATCAGTCACAAAAGAAGTAAAAGGGATTTTAAGCTGAGAGTTTGTTTGAAAGGAGTTGCATATGGCACTACTAGAGAGAGTTTCCACGTTAGTTCGAGCCAACATCAACGATCTGGTTGACCGGGCCGAGCATCCCGAAAAGATGATCAAGCAAGTCATCCTGGACATGCAGAATCAGTTCTTGCAGGTTAAGACTCAGGTGGCGATTGCCATTGCAGATCAACATTTGCTTGACAAGAAGCGTAAAGAGAACGATGACAAAGTTGCGGAGTGGATGCGCAAGGCGGAACTTGCCGTGGACAAGAAGCAGGACGACCTGGCGCGGGCAGCTCTTCAGCGAGTCGAAAGCTATCGCGATCTTAGTGAAGGCTATGCTCAGCAAGTGGCCGATCAAAAGGCGCAGGTCGAGAATCTGAAAACCGCGCTGCGGCAACTAGAGCAAAAGCTGACCGAAGCGCAAGCCAAAGCTGATTTGCTCATCGCGCAGCACCGGCGGGCGCGTGCGGTGTCTAAGGCGAGCGATGCCAAGATGGCTTCGGGCAACGGATCAAGCGGAGCCGCATTCGATCGCATGAAGCACAAGGTCGCACATTCGCAGGCGTCCAGCCAAGCCAAGTCAGAAATGGCCGCAGACGACGTGGAGGACCGGCTCGCTGCCTTGGAGAAAGAAGACAAGATCGAACAGTTGCTGGAGGAGTTGAAGACGAAGCGAGGAGCGTGACCGAGATTGGAAGCCAAGGAAAGTAGAGGTCCTTCGACTTCGCTTCGCGTTGCGAAGCTGTGCTGCGCTTAGGATGATAATCGGAAGAGGCGGTCTTACTCGCTGGTGAAATAGTCCACGGTGACTGGATTCTCGAACAGGGAATAATCGCGAGTCACAACGGTGATTCCGGTTTCGGTTACGAAATATTTCTGGCGGTCGGCCTCGGGGTCGTAGCCAATTGTGGTTCCTTCGGGGATATGCACGTCGCGGTCAATGATCGCGTTACGAATTCTGCAATGCCGTCCCACGTTCACGTGAGAGAACAAAATGCTGGCGTCAATGTCACTGTAAGAATTCACCCGCACATCGGGCGAGAGCACGCTGTTACGGACGCAACTGCCGGAAACGATGCATCCTGCCGATACGATCGAATCCAAGGCTTGCCCGGTGCGTCCCGCTTCGGCGAAAACGAACTTCGCGGGAGGATACTGCCGCTGATGAGTGCGGATCGGCCACTGTGAGTCGTAAAGATTAAAGACAGGCGATACCGAAACGATGTCCATATTCGCTTCGTAATAGGCCTCCAGCGTTCCCACATCCCGCCAGTAGAGTGCTTCCTTCTTGTTCTCATCCACAAAGTCGAACGAATACACACGGTAGTCATCCATCATTTTGGGCAAAATATCTTTGCCGAAATCGTGGCTGGATTGCTCGTCCTCCGCGTCTTTGAGAAGAACCGGGATCAGAACATCGGTATTAAAAATGTAAATCCCCATGGAAGCTGAGACCTTTGAGGGGTTGTAGGGCGATCGCAAATCAGTCTGCTTGGGCTTCTCCAAAAAGCCTACGACGCGGTAGTCGCGATCCACATCCACGACGCCAAACCTGGCAACCTCTTCGGGATTAATCTGGATGGTGGCAAGCGTGACGTCAGCACCGGAGTCGTTGTGCTGTTTCAACATGCGGCCGTAATTCATCTTGTAAATGTGGTCGCCGGAGAGAATCAAAACGTGTCGCGGCTGCTCCGAACCAATGGAATAAATATTCTGATACACCGCATCGGCTGTGCCCTGGTACCACTGATCGCTCACCCGCTTCATGGGAGGGAGCACCTCGATGAACTCTCCCATTTCTCGGCCCACGATATTCCATCCCTCGCGGATGTGGCGGTTCAAAGATAGCGCCTTATATTGAGTGAGGATGTAGACACGGCGCAGATCGGAATTGATGCAGTTGGAAAGAGTGATATCAATGATGCGATACATGCCGCCAAAAGTGACAGCGGGCTTGGCGCGATCGCGTGTGAGCGGATAAAGCCGCTCCCCGGCACCGCCGGCTAACAAGACTCCCAAAGTATCTTTCATTGTCACTCTGCTTCCTTAATCGCCGGGTGTGCTTGGATGAAGATTAAGGTCCTGAGGATGCGTTTCTGATATATCCCCACGGAAGCGAAAATACTAGCATAGGTTGGACGTGGGGATTCACGGATGAATTATGGCCGGAAATTTCTGCGACGTAGTGCTAGTCTGATTTTTAATGATCCTCTTTCACAGGCCATAACGGGTAGAGACGTGGCTTGCCACCTCTGCTTCTTGGTGAAGATAGGGAGTAAAGAAGAGGCAGCAAGCTGCGTCTCTACAATAGCGAGGCAAGACAATTTTTAGACAGCTTATAGGCGCCGCGGTTAGTTGCGTACTTTTGATTCCGACGGCTGTAGTGGCTGAAGCATGGTCGGTTCGCTGGCAGCCTGCCCGCTTAGTTAACGGCTCTCCTATCGTATTTGCTGTCGCCGCGCCCGTCCATTTGAAATCCCTTACTGGAAAATGGCTGGATCACGAGGTGTATTTCGCGTTCGATCCGCATAAAAAGAATTGGTATGGCATTGCGGGAGTCAGTCTGGAGACGAAGGCGGGAAAGTATTCCTTGCAACTGAGCGGGATCACGAGCAGCGGAGTAAAGATTACTTTTTTGCGCGAGATCGAAGTGAAACGCGGGACCTACGAAAGCGTTGCGGTGAATGTCGCGAAGCAATTCATCGAACCCGACACTGAACAGCTAAAAAAGGCCATGCAGGACAAAAGCGTCAAGCAGGAAGTATTTAGCCGGGTGAATCCGCTAAAGGAGTGGTCGGGAGGGTTCGAGCCGCCCGTGAACGCACGCATTTCTGATGTGTTTGGGACCCAGCGCACCTTTAACGGTCAGGTACAGAGCACGCATCAAGGCCTGGATTTTGCAGTCCCAACAGGCACGCCGGTGTCCGCGGTCAACAGCGGCACGGTTTTAGTGGCGCGGCCCATGTATTTTGAGGGGAATTGCGTAATGCTGGATCACGGCCAGGGCCTGCTGACCATTTACATGCATCTTTCGGATTTCAAAGTCAAAGAAGGGGAGCACGTAGCGCAGGGTCAATTAATCGGGCTAAGCGGGGGCACTGGCCGGGCTACCGGACCCCATCTCCACGTCGCCGTTCGATGGGAAGGCACATACCTGGACCCGGAGGTGTTGTTCAACCTGAAGATACCTTAGAACCGTGTTTGGCTTGGAACAAAGCAAATCTACCGCTGGATTGTCCGTTTAGCGGAAACTGGGGTGCTGAAAAAGCCTTTCTAGCGCTCCCCGGACGAGGCCGTGAGAAAGTCATTTCATGGCCCTCTCAGTTGCTATCCACTCTTGTTAACAACCGTTTAGCGCTTGCAGCGTCACTGTTGCAATTAGCTTTTACGCTTGCCTGCCAGCGGCTTTGTTCGGATTTCGTAACAAAACTACTAAATCGTCAGAGAATTTCGCCAGAATGTTAAAAGGCTGACGGCACTGTTAGCAAAAGCGACCGGGGAAGCGCTTTTAGGAACTTGCTCGACAGAGCCAATCGGGAGCGTTGAGACCCCCTCATCGAGCTCCCGATTTTTTATTGGAAAGGGTTTTACAGCTTCGAAAAAAGTCCTTCTCATAGGCCACCAAGATGCGGAAATCATTTAAACCGGGAAGGGTCCGACTGAAACAGGTTGCAGAAAGAATGGCTAGTTTTGTGACTTGCTTTGAAGGGGCGGCCTTGGGCGAGCCATAACGTCTTTGATTCTAATAACGGCGGGCCTTCAGCCCCACCCCCTCAAGGCCATTTTCGTACGGTTGAACTTCTTCGCACCCTGTGAAAGTCGGGTCCTGTCTAACCTGCGCGCCCACCAGCCCGTTTATCCCGCAGCTTGTTGCAGATCATCAAATTGGACAATCGGCACTATGGGGAGGGCCCCAGCATCATTTATCGCCGCCCCATTGCGGAAGCTGACGGTCTTCCCTGAGATCGCCGGGACGCGGTCGCCCGGGACCAAAATTCCGACCAGGTTCAGTGGATCCGCGGCCGAAATTGTGATGACCTGATCATCCGGTGGTATCTTTCGGGCGGCGCGAAGCGACTCCAGCGCGACGGGGAGCGCGAACTGCTCACCGATGAATCCGTCCACGAATCGGCCACCACGAATCTCGCCACGATCTTCCAGTCGGCGGAATGCAACCTGAAGCTCGCGCCACTTCGGCAAATTGGTCTCCCGGGCGAGCACATCGCGGAACACCACTCCATAACGCTTCAGCAACATCCAACAGGTGGCCTCGACGGCGCGATTGCGTTCCACGACGTGGTCTGTGTAGAGGAGGGCCCAGCGGCCGGAACTGTGACGGGGACGCGTGTTTCGACCATTGCCTTGTCCTGCGCGGCGTTTGGGATCAATCAAGGATCGCAGATTGTCGAAACCATCGGCAGTGACCACACCCCCGGCGACCAGTTCCCATAATGCAGTCTCAATTTCAGCCTTCAATTTTTCGGTACCGCGAACGATGTCGGCGAAGAATGATGCGCCCCGGTGACGCAAGAATTCCAGAACCTGCCGCGCACCTTCGCTCAAGCCTCTGGCGTTGGGATCGGCGCTTGCGGGATTGTGCGGCGACATCCAATCCGCATCTTCGCGAACAAAGAAGGTGATCGGCGCAACGCTGGTGGGGATTACCCGGCGCTTTTTTTGCGGGGCATCAGATTCCGGATTGGATTTAGGTTCAGGTCCGTAATCAATCGTTGCGGGATGCGGTGAAAGGCGACCCCATCCCACGGCCCCGGTCAGACAAAGCTGATCAAGCCATTTCGGTTCGTAATTCGCAATGCGCCTTGCGAGCACTTGACGCTCCCACGCATTCGCGGGTATTTCGAATCCTTGCAACTGTCTTAGAACTTCAAGAGTTGCGCGCTCGCCTTGCGTTTGCGAGCCGGGAGCAACACGCTGCCAGCGCAACAGCCAGCGCATGAATTGCGCGGAAGTCACCGGTTGGATCTGTTTGCGTAACGTGGCTACGGTGAGGCGATGAATCCGGGCCAATAAGCGGCGGTCGCACCATTCGAGTTCCGGCGTGTGTGGCGTGAGCACCTCCGACCGCGAGGCTTCATCCGTAAACTTTCCCCGCAGAATCGCGCCGCTGGCTTCCATGCGTAGCAGGGCCTGCTCAATTTCCGAGGACGACAGCCCCAGCAGCGACGCGAGGGCGCTGGCGGTTACTGGGCCGATATGCGACATCCACCCGGTAACGAGGGCGAGCAATACATCTTCGCGGGTGGGAATAGTCCCAGGAATCTCTGCTGGTTGAGGGAAGAACGTGGCGTCGGGAAACAACAACGCGAAAGACTCGGCGCGTTCAGCGGTGACCCAATATTCACGGTCGGAAGCTGTAGCAGCCGTAACCCGCCCCTGATCAAGCAGATATTCAAAATATGCCTTCCATTGAGAACATTGCTCAGCCTGGCGGATGGGGGCGTCCGCCCCTACGTGAGCGATCGGCAGAGCGATCAGTGTGTGCAGTACATCGTGCAATTCATCGGCGTCCCGCACATCGGGCCACGCTTCTTCGCGTACCTGCGCGATTGCTGCGGGATCGAGTTTCCCGACCTCCTCCAGTACCGATTCCGGCAAAATCCTCCGCATCTCGACGGCGCGAGCGCGCCTCTCTTCGAGCGGAGCGTCGTCCAGATAGGCATAGGGATTCGCGTTCAGAATTTCATGCGAGAATTGCGATGGAACGGGCGTATCCACGGCCACGCAGCGGATTCTTCCATCCGCCATACCGTTGAGCAAATCTTTCAGGCCATCAATATCCATCGCCTCGTGAAGCACATCTTTCATTACTTCATCCACCAACGGGTGGCTAGGAATCTGTATGTCTCCGACAATATTTTCCTGGCAGGCCGCCACGTCAGGAAAGACCGATGCCAGGAGATCGTCGGCTCGCATGCGCTGGATTTGCGGCGGGACTTTCTTCCCGCCCTGAAAGCGCAACAAAGCCAGGGAGCGATTGGCATCCCAACGCCAACGGGTGGCAAATATCGGAGACGTGCATGCCGCTTGGATTAACACTTCCTCGACGGTCTCTGCGTTGAGGAAATGGAAGACGTCAGGCAAAGGGAAACTGTGCTGCTCGGCTAGTGCGATGTTGAGTCCATTGTCGGTAGCGGCGGCCTGCAATTCAAAATTGAAACTGCGGCAGAAGCGCTTGCGCAGAGCCAATCCCCACGCCTTGTTAATGCGGCCGCCGAAGGGGGCATGGATCACCAACTGCATTCCGCCGCCCTCGTCAAAGAATCGCTCGGCGATCACAGTATCCTGGGTCGGAACCGTGCCCAGCACGGCGCGGCCTTCGAGCACATACTGGATTGCCTGCTCGGCCCCGGAATCATCGAGTCCACATTCTTCTTTCAGCCACGATACGGCCGCGGCCACTTCGGGCTGGTTTTGGGAAACTCCAATGGGCGAAGCGCTGGGAAGCATCTCGCTGATCTGTCTCCGGAAATCAGCCACGTGCAGAGATAGTTCCTCTGTGCGAGCCGGAGCTTCGCCTCGCCAGAAAGGGACGCTGGGTGGAGCGCCATGCGCATCCTCGACGATCACGCGGCCCGACTTGCCTTCTACGCGCCGAATGCGCCACGAACTGTTGCCCAGCAACATGATGTCGCCGGCATTGCTTTCCACCGCAAAATCTTCGTCAAGAGTGCCGACTACGGTTCCTTCCGGCTCGAGAACGACCGTAAACAGCGCCGTCTCGGGGATGGCACCGCCGCTGGTGATGGCGGCGAGACGTGCGCCGCGACGTGCTCGAAGCTTGCGGTTCACTCGGTCTCGATGAAGGTATGCGCCGTAACGGCCTCGCCGGGCGGCAATGCCTTCAGAAAGCATTTCGAGCACGGAATCGTAAATTTCCCGGGAAAGATTCCGATAGGGATATGCGCGCTGAACTAGCGCGAACAGTTCATCTTCGTCCCATCCGTCGCTCGCTGATTGTGATTGCGTAGGGACAGCCGCCCCCGGCTGTCCGTTCGAGCGAAGCTCGGCAGCATTTCCGCTTGATGCACACGCTGCAACGATCTGTTGGGCCAGAATATCCAGCGGCGCATCGGGAATCATGATCCGGTCGAGATCGCCATGCCTGATGGCGCGCACTAGAGCAGCGCATTCCTGAAGCTCATCGCGAGTGGTGGCGAAAAAGCGTCCCTTGGGAATTGCCCCGCGCCAGTGCCCGGAACGCCCCACCCGTTGCAACGCAACCGCAATCGCCCGCGGGGAGCTGATTTGGACAACGAGGTCAACGGTGCCAATATCAATGCCAAGTTCGAGGGAGGCAGTTGCGACCAGCACTTTGACTTTGCCTTCCTTGAGTTTGTTCTCGGCGCTAAGGCGTAACTTGCGCGACAAACTTCCATGATGAGCGGCAACTTTATCTTCGCCAATTCGTTCCGCAAGATGGTGTGAGAGGCGTTCGGCAAGCCGCCGCGTGTTGACGAAAACTAAAGTCGAGCGGTGCTGCTCTACAAGTTCCACGAGACGGTTGTAGATCTCGTCCCACATTTCGTTGGTTGCGATTGCTCCGAGTTCGCTGGCGGGAATTTCGATTGCCAGGTCGAGCTTGCGCTTGTGGCCAACGTTCACGATGACGGGTGCAGGACGAGAATTGCCGGTCAGGAAATGGGCGATTTCTTCGATTGGCTTTTGAGTGGCTGAGAGTCCAATGCGAATTAAGGATCGTTTGGAAAGAGCCTCGAGTCGCTCTAACGACAGCGTTAAATGCGCACCACGCTTGTCATCGGCGACGGCGTGGATTTCGTCCACGATCACGGTTTCAACGTTGCGCAGGATGGCCCGGCTTTTTTCCGCGGTCAGCAGAATGTAAAGGGACTCCGGAGTCGTGACCAGAATATGCGGCGGCCGTTTCAGCATCGCCCGGCGTTCGGGCATCAGGGTGTCCCCAGTGCGAACCGCCGTGCGAATTTGCGGCATCAGTAGGCCGCGATCCCCTGCCATCTGGAGAATTTCGCCCAGCGGCACTTCGAGGTTCTTTTGAATATCATTGCCCAAGGCTTTTAGTGGGGAAACGTAGAGAACTTCGGTGCGATCCTGCAAGTCTCCCGCCAGAGCTTTGCGGACGAGGCGATCAATACAGGCGAGAAAGGCTGCGAGCGTCTTTCCGGAGCCGGTTGGAGCAGAAATTAGCGTAGTTCGCCCGGCCAGAATGTGAGGCCATCCCTGCTCTTGGGGTTCGGTGGCGGTACCGAAGCGAGCCACGAACCAGTCGCGGACCAGGGGGTGGGCCCAATCGAGTTGGGATAAGGGCTGATTTGGAGAAGATGAAGACACAGAGGTCTATTTTAAACGCTAACCTGCAGTTTCGCAAAATGTTCGCCCATATTGGAGGGCCGCAAACGAGGACATTGGCGCAAAGATAAGAAGCTTAGGGCCATGTGGTAATCAACGAGTTTACTCCCAGACGCTTTAGAGATGATTTCCAGTCGAGCGCGGGCGTTCCTACACATTTCGCGCCAGTGCTAGAATCCCGCCATGTCAAAGAAGCGCGCTAAGAGAATTAAAATCCTTCTCTTCGATGTGGACGGCGTTTTAACTGACGGCAAACTTTACATCTTTCCGGCGCCTCCTGGGATTCAACAAACTACCGAGCAGCAAGCTTCGAAGCATGGAGGTCAGGGAGGATTCGGGCTGCACAGTCAATCCTATATTGAGGCTAAAGGGTTCCACGCCCATGATGGCACCTCGATCTCTCTTGCGCGGCTGGGCGGAATCAAGACTGGGCTAATTACAAAGAGAATTTCGGAGACAGTTGCCCTTCGCGCTCGCGATCTAAAACTCGAATTCGTGTACCAGGGAATTCAGGATAAGCTGACGGTTTTTGAGGAAATTATTAAACAGGAAGGCATTAAATCGTTTGAAGCAGCGTTTGTTGGGGACGACGTGATTGATCTTCCTGTGATGCGCAATTGTGGATTGGCGATCGCAGTAGCGAACGCCCGCGATGAAGTCAAAGAAGACGCGCATTACGTAACGCCACATTCGGGCGGAGACGGAGCGTTGCGGGATGCGGTGGAATACATTCTCAAAGCACAAGGGAAATGGAAGCAAGTGCTCGAAAAATATATAGGGCAGCGAAGTCCGAAAAAGCAGTAAGCTTACTAAATCCGCCGGCCGTTTGGCATTTCTGCGTCCACAGCCGGCGGATTCTATCTCCCTACTCACCCTGTGTTTTCAGGAGCGGTTGGTGATTTCAACCCAGACCGTCTTGAAAAGTTTTGTATCCGCAAGAAGTTTTTTGGCCTTAGTCCGAGATCGAAGGGGGCCGCGATGCCATTAAAGTGGTGAAGCGCGGATCATTCCTCAAAGCGGCGAACTCAGGATCTTTATAAACGTCCTGAACACCCTTGTATCCTTCCTCCATAGAGCGGCGCAGGTATTCTAGAGAACGGGTGATATTACCCATTTTGGAGTACAAGCCTGCAACCACGTAGTCGTAGTGTGCCTGGTCCTGTGGAGATGAAATGCGGCCCGCCACACCGTTTACTGAGGTGTGCTCAAAAATCTCGGGGTCCAATTGAAGCGCTTTGGCATAAGCGACGGTTGCCGCTTCAAACTCTTTTCGAGAAAAATAAGCAGCGGCGAGATTGCTGTAAAACGATGCCGAGGTGCCGCTCAGCTCAATAGCTTTTTTGTACTCCTTAAGCGCTTTGCCGTTCTTTTTTTCCAGATAATCAACGACTCCGAGGTTGTTGTAAGCGTCGGCAGATTGATGGTCAGCTTTGATGGCGTGACTAAAATCTTTGCCTGCTTCACGGTATCTCTGTAGCTCGAGTTCGACGATGCCAGCTTTGTTATAGAGTCGCGAATTGTTGGGACTCTTTGCCATGGCGGCTTGATAGTAGTCAAGAGCGTCGAGATAAGATTTTCTAGCGCGCATGAGATCCGCAGTCTGTTCCAATTGTTCGGCCGTCGCGGATGCCGAAGGAGTTCCATGTCCAGGAGGAGACACTTGAACCTCCTCAGAGGTGGAATTCTGAGCCCGCAAAGAGGTCGCGCTTGAAATTGTTTGGATTAAGATCAAAAGAAAGGCGAAAAGCAACCGGCAAAATCCACGACACATAACTCACCTCTAAACATCCGAGGCCAAACCTTCGCTGCGATTTCCAGCCGCGCCGAAACCAACTCTTCAGGATCAGTGAGGGCTGGCTTCGTTGCCGCCAGGCGGTTTGGGCGGAGGGTCAGCCGTTTTGTCGCTCTTAAAGATACCCGTAATCTTGCCCAACAAACCCTTTTTCTTTTTGGAGGCGTCATCGGCTGCCGAGTTGGGATCTGCCGCCGCGATGCCCGTGGCTCCCGGTGAGTTTGGCGGTGGGAGCGCTCTATCGTTGCCTAAGCCAAATATCTTTGAAAAGAATCCACGAACACCGCCTTGATCACAAGTGGTGTTTGGTTCTGTCCCCGCAATGAACGCCGCCGTGTAAGTCTGGGGGCACGCGGGCGTTGCGAGCAGGTTGGTTGCCTTGTCGAGTTGAACATCCACTACGCCGGTGGGCTGGCTGAAAGGCTTTACATTGGAATATTGCGGCAAAGCCGTCGCCTTTTTCATGAACTGAGCCCAGATGGGCAGGGCGGTCTGGGCTCCGCTAAGGCGGATGTCGCTATAGTCGTCGTAGCCAACCCAGACAATACAAAGCAGATTGCTGGTATATCCCGCGAACCATCCGTCATGCGAACTTCCGGTTTTCCCGGCGGCGGGAGCATTAAATGCGTATTTTCCGCGGACATCGAATGCGGTGCCGAAGTTTAGCGGACCTGCCATCATGTCGGTCATTACGAACGCCACTCTTGGATCGAGGACCGGACGCTTCTCCGGCTGGAAATCCATGACAACATCGCCTGTGGAGTTGCGCACTGAGTTGATTAACACCGGTGAGATTCGTGTCCCGCCGTTCCCGAAAACGGTGTAGGCCGCCGCCATATCAAGCGGCGTGGCGTCGTAGGCGCCGAGAGCCATCGCGGGGGTTGGCTTCACCGACGTTATCCCGGCAGCTTTCGCCAGGTCCGCCACCTTGTCGTAGCCCACTTGCTGCGCGACTTGGACGGTTGCATTATTCAAAGACATTGCGAGAGCATACCGGGCGGTTACTTCCCCGTGGTATTCCTCTTTGTAATTTCTCGGCTCGTAAATCTGATCGCCATACGCAAACGTACTGGGCTGATCAACCACGATAGAGGCCGGAGTAAACGCCGGGGTCGCGCCATTCAACGCGCTGTTAATCGCGGCGGCGTAAACGAATGGCTTAAAAATAGACCCCGTGGGGCGTTTCGCGACAGCGTGGTCCAACTGGCTGAATGCGTAATTTCGGCCACCCACTAGTGCAAGCACTTCGCCGGTGTGGGGGTCCATAGCGATGAGAGCCACTTGCGCTTCAGGTCCGGCTTCGGTTTTGGTTTCATATTTATTTTTGCCGATTTTTACCCGCTTTGTGCGCCGCTTCCTGACTTGCTCATCCACTAGCTTCATCCCGGCATCAACGGCCTGTGCGGCAACGTTCTGAAGATTGGGATCAAGTGTTGTGTATATGCGGTAAGACTCGTCGTTTAACTCACGCTCGTTCATCTTGCTGATAAGAGTGTCGCGAACCAGATCAACGAAATAAGGGGCGTCGCTGGCTTCCACGTTGGGAGGAGCCAGTTTCAATGGGCTGGCCTTTGCCCGCTCCGCTTGTTCTTTGGTAATGGCATGGGTTTCAACCATGCTGTCAAGGACAAGATTGCGCCGTTCCAAAGTTCGTTCCGGATGCCGGTACGGGGAAAGGAAACTTGGCCTTTGGATGATTCCCGCAAGCAGCGCTGCTTCGGGAAGCGTGAGGTCCTTGAGGTCCTTATTGAAATATGCCTGCGAGGCCTCCGCCAGGCCGCTGATCGCAAAGGACCCGCGCTGGCCCAGGGGCACCCAGTTTGCATAAATCTCAAAAATCTTCTGTTTGGTGAATTTCTGTTCCATTTCCTCGGCGATCAGCATCTCAATGAGCTTCCGCCTGATGGTTTTCTCTGGCGTCAGAAAAAAGCCGCGCGAAAGCTGCATGGTAAGTGTCGAACCGCCCTGGTCGAAACGCTGGTGGGTCAAGCCGAGCTGGCGGGTCAAGTCAATGAAAGTCGCTTCCGTCATACGGACGAAGTTAACTCCACTGTGCTCGAAGAAGCGGCGGTCTTCGATAGCAAGCACTGCGTCCACCAACACTTTCGGAATGTCGCCGTACTTTACAACTTGCCGCTTCGATCGCTGTTCCGCGTCGAATAACGAAGTGATCAATTGGGGTTCAAGTTCGTATGCCTCCAGATCGCCAGCTCGTCCAGTAATGCTCGCTATCTTGCCATCGCTGATATGGATGGTCGCTGTCTCCGGACTGTGGTAAGACTCCGGCCCCGGCTCGACTTCGATCCCCCCAGTAAGCAGGCGATAACTCCCGATTGCCGACTTTCCGTTCTTGTCCGAGTATCCGGCTTGCCGCAATTGCGCCGAAATCTCCCGCGTATCAATTTTCTCGCCGAGGTAAAGTCGTGACGGTATGGCATATATTTTCGCGGAGTTGCTGAACACTTCGCTCTTAAAGCGGCGGGCGATTATGCGGTCATACTTCACATAGTAGTAGGAGAAAACCCCAATGATGGCAACGGCCAGGACCACAAAGACAGAAAGCGCAACACGTATGACGGGATCGTGAGAAAAGAATCCACCAATTTTCCCGCTTCTCTTCTTTTTCGGAAACTTGAGCTTAATGGCCACTTTGAAAGGAACTGCCTGTATCTGAGATGTTCTTGCCGCAGTCCGGGCTACTTCCGAGCAGCGCGAATCCTACGAAACATTAAAGATTAAGCGGCAATTGACCTATTCTAAATCAGGAAGGGCGCTCAGAAAGGACTCTTGTTTTGTGTGTTGGGGTCGAAATGCAGGTCGAAAGGAAAAACAGGTACGTCCAAGTGCACGGTGTAAGGCGCGTCTATGGTAATCGTGCCGGAGCCCTGGTCTCCGGCGCGTTGAACTTTTATACCTTCTTTGGTAATCGGAATTTCGTAGCCCTTGGCTATTTTGAATACAGCCTCGCGAATATCGGCTTCAGTTTTTGGCGTGTAAGTGCTGGTTAGCGCTTCTGTCTTTATGTCGCCCTGAAATTCATAGTTTGCATAATAAGGCGGTATCACTTCTATTCCCAAATAGATCGCGGCTATGATCACGAATACACCGAAAAACAATTTGATGGTTCCCATAATTACTCCCGGCGTGACCGCTGCATCCGGCGTTTCCTCAAGGCGCAGACCGTAAGTTCTGCTGAAAATATTCGGTTATAGCCGCGATGCTAGCATCCTGTATTTGGCGTGTCGAGCGCAGAACCACCTCAACAGTGCCTTCGGTAACCTTCTTTCCCACGGTGACACGATAAGGAATGCCCACCAGGTCGGCATCCTTGAATTTCACTCCCGGACGCTCGTCCCGGTCATCCAGTAACACGTCGTAACCTGCCTTTTCCAGACGATCTGTGATATCTAGTGCGGCACTCAACAGCTTTTCATCGGACACGTTGGTAGGAGTAACCACGATTTCAAAAGGCGCAATCTGCGGCGGCAGCCAGAAACCGTTCTCGTCATTACTCTGTTCCACCGCAGCCGTCAAGATTCGCTCAATGCCGATCCCATAGCTTCCCATGATTGGGGTTACCTCTTTGCCGTTCTTATCAAGAACCCGCGCTCCCATGGACTCGGAATACTTGTATCCAAGCTTGAAGATATGACCGACTTCGACGGCTGTGTCTATGCGAAGCGGAGAGCCGCACTTTGGGCAGGCTTCGCCCGCGACCACGCTTCGCAAGTCGGCGTAGGCCGTCGGTTGGAAGTTGGCGCCAGGCGTGACATTCTTAAGGTGATAATCCTCTCTATTAGCTCCCGAGATGAGATTGGTGCGGCCCTTCAGCGCATCATCCACAAACAAAATTGGGCCGTCTGAGCTATTTAAATCTTTCGCCCATTCAATTCCAATCGGCCCAAGAAATCCGGCAGGAGAATGAAAAAGTTGTTCGATCTCAGCCGCCTCCATCGGACGGGTTTCCCTCCCGGCCAGGGCGGTGGACATTTTGGCTTCATTCATCTGGTGATCTCCACGCATCAGCAGGACCACCGGGCGGAAAGTCCCTTTCCCCGTCTTGCCGTCCTTCTCCGTTGCCATGAAGGCCAAAGTCTTGATTTTGTTTTTCGGAGATACTCCCAGAAAACGCGCTACGTCTTCGATCGTCTTTTGACCTGGCGTGTGGACCTCTAACGGGCTGCCATCCCCCTCCGATTTCAGATCTTGCACTGCATCCAGTTTCGCAGTCGCCTTCTCCATATTCGCGGCGTAACCGCAGTTATCGCAGCTCACAA
>CAVWRO010000002.1:0-346958 GCA_963757385.1 uncultured Acidobacteriaceae bacterium
AGAGGCTAAAGGAGCTGCAATCCATGACCTCCCGCCAGCTGAGCGGGAGCGCCACATCGAGCGAATTGTCCGGATGGCTGCAATGGCTCGGATGTCGCGGGAGACTTCCCTGGTCATTGAGCGATTCTGCACCACTGCTCAAAAGGTCAGCAGACTAACCAAAGATGTCTTCACCAAAGCGGTGGAGGCCGGTTTTTGCTCCGCAAAGAAAAATCAGATGGTGGGGTGGAAACGCAATGCCGGCAGACCCGCACCTTTTATGACTCCATTCTTCCCTGGCCTGCTGAACGGCCTTTGAGCGATATAATCCTGGAGGCTCGGGACATCACCCAGCAGTTCATTATCTCCGACCGCAGACATTTCCTACTTACTGCCTGCTGGTCCGCTCACACCTTCGCTTATAAATACAGCGCTTACCTGCCGATGATAGTCTTCACAGGGCCTGAAAGAAGACGTGGGAAAATCGGTTTACATGAAAGGTGGTGGGAAGGATGTGCTATCGCTCGTTTCTGCTGATTGCCACCTTAGACATCCACCGAGTCCTACAGGTTTATCGTGATGGCACTTATTTGATGGATGAGAGCAAAGCCCTGGCCGATAACCGAGACCAGATAAGCTTCTTTAACGCCGGATTTGACAACATCTCTCAACACCCCGTGGACTCCCCCATCATGCCTAGATTCGATATGGAGTCCAACGAGCTATTAAGAGTTGACCCCCGCTTTCCCAAGATGTTCGCAGGAATTGGGACTTACCTGGAACGCGACACTCTTTCTCGTTCCCTAGTGATTCGGATGAAGAACGATACCTCTTGGCCGAGAGCAAACGGGTTAAGGAGTATCTCCTCTGCACGGACGACGTGACGATGCCCATCTATCGTGCGGAACTCAAATATTGGACAGAGGAGCGTAAATTCAGGATTCAGCCAGAGATGCCGAAGCGTAATCCACAGGTTCCCCGAGGAGTTCCGCTCCCGCAAGAGGCTGAAATTCGTTCCCCTCCTGGCCGTGGCGGAGATGGGTGGGAAGGCTCTGTACGAGGAGACGATGGATTGCGCCAAGTGGATGAATGACGCCCCAGATAAAGGCTCCTCCACCATGACCCATCGAATAATCTGCGACGTGGCAAGATGCTACTACCGCCAGGTATTGCTCCACCTCTCGGGAAGAGCTGACCCAGCAACAGGGCACAAACCAGTGATCGTCCGACGGTCCGCTCCAGAGTCATTCATCTTCTCCACCAAAGACTTGGTTAAAATGCTCCATCAAGAACCCGAGGGTGGTTGGAGAAGTTACGGGAAGGAGAAGAAGGTTCTAAATGACCATGGGCTTTACGAATTATTGGAGTCCTATGGCCTGGAATCGGTACATCGTCGAGTGGGCCCATACAAATTTGTTCGTGGGCTCACCTACAACCTCTTTCATGAAAAATACGGACGGCACTGCAGGGTTGGGGACCCCACTTTAAAATCAATCTCCGATGAACTGGAGAAGGAGTTTGAGCCTCCCGACGACCCTTCCGACAGCTCGGGCGTTTCGCCCGATACTCCGTCCCCAGACCCGACTACAGGGGATAATAAGGGAGAGGGGGCCAAAAACACCAAAAGTGGTGGCACATCCGGCACACAAGGCTTAAGTCCCTTATTTTCAACGCCTTACGTGATGTCATTCATCACCGAACAAGACAAAATAAAAACAGAGCTTAGACACGCGCAAATAGCTGATGTTGTGGCACTTAAGTCCGCTGTATCACATGTGTCAGCACTTTCAACACTTTTGGCCCTCTCTCCTCCTCCCTCCACTCCTGCGGCAGGTTTTTGTGTTCCGACACATCCGGAGCGGAAGCTCGGAGTTGACCTCGAAACTTTCTTTCCCTGGCCGTCCGAAGGGGAGATTGACGCCCAAAATCGCCGTCGCCGGAAAGACGGGAAAGCTCACCCCTACGCCAAAGACCCGCGTCGGAATGTCATCCGACTCCTCACCGTCAACACCGGGACCGAGGTAAAGGTCTTCGACTTATTCACCGAGACCGTGCCCCACGACGTGCGAGACTTTATTCGCAATTCCACCCTGATTATTCACAACGCGGATTTTGACGTCACCGTTCTTCGCCGGCATGGTTTCGAGGTTTCCTCGTCCATCTTTGATACCCTCCTGGCCAGCCAGCTCCTCTCACTTGGCGAAGTGGAGCCCAAGCGGAGGAAACCGAAAGCTGAGGAATTGGAAAACCAGGATGATGAGGAGGAGATGGAGGAGCTGGAACAGACCTTCGTTCTGGTCTCCAACGAAATCTCTGCTGTCGTCGAGCGTTTCCTGGGCGTCGTGATGAAGAAGACCACCAGCAAACTGGGAGGCTCCGATTGGAGCGCTCCTCTCTCCCCAGCGCAGCTGGACTACGCTCGTGACGACGTCATCCACTTCCACGCACTTGAGGCCAAGCTGACTGAAGAGCTCCACACAGCCAAGCAATGGAAAAACTTCCGGGAACGTTCCGAATTCCTGGTCCACCTCAACAACGTCAAGTTCGCCGGCATCCCCGTGGATAGGGAGATGCTGCTAACAGATAAGACTGCCAGCGAAAAACTCATCGCTGAGACCAAGGCGGAGCTGCGAGAGATGTTCAAAGATTATCGTCCAGAGATTCCGAAATCCCGTCGTAAGAAAAGCAAACTCAAAGTTGTGGGAGCAGATGGAGCAGCTGTACTTGACGCCACCCCGAAGACCGAGGAAATCAACCCTGGTTATCACGTTCACGTCAAGGCTGCTCTGGCAGCTCGCGGGGACCGAGGTGGAGAACGCCCAGAAGGCTACGCTCTCAGCCATTGATTCTCCAGAGACTAGGGGCTTCTGCCGATACGCTGAGCAGACCAAGCTCTTATCTATAATCAAGGGAATCGAGAAGTCTATCTTTCACGACGGTCGGGTACGCTCCGCCCAATGGAATCAATTAGTTGCCCGCTCCGGAAGGATTATCCCGAGAGAGCCCAATGTTCAGCAGCTCCCCAGAAAATGGCGCAAACCCTTCCGGGTTCTCCCGCCAAAGTTCTGGCTGAAGATGGACCTCTCCCAAATCGAAATCTATATCCTGGCCATCCACTGCCAGAGTTCCTATCTGATTGAGCTCTTGCGGAGCGGGAAAGACATCTACGTACTGATTGCGGCGGAGATTTTCGGACGCAAACCCGTAGGGAGAAGGAGAAGATGAGGTATCTGAGACTCTGCGGGAGACAACCAAAACCTTAACTTTGGGGATAGCTTACTGCCTGATGCACCGCTCGTTTATTCGTCGGGTGGAGATTGCCACCAGGCCTAGCTTCGGTGTTCAGGGAGTGCTCTATAGCCTGGAGGAGGCGAAAGAATTTTACGAGAAGTTCTTCGAGATGTTCCCCGAAGTGAAGTTATACCAGGATAGAATGTTCGACGACGCCATCACCTTAGATTTTGTCTATACGGCCACCGGACAGCGTCGCTATCTTCCGCCACTGTTAGACGACGCGGAGCCCAACGGTTACTGGAAGAGCCGCTCTTATCGTCATCATGTGTTGGTTAATACGCCAATTCAGGGTGGCGCAGCTTGTCACTATATCCGCTCGATTAATAAGCTCGTTCCCAGGCTCTCTGTTAGCGTGGAGTTAGTTCACCTAATACACGATGAGGTGGGTTTGTTAGTCACTGCCGAGACTGCACAAGCTACAATTGAAGTGGTTCAGCCAATCCTTCCAAGAAGCGTTTGCGGAGATTTTCGGGAACCAATTAACAGTGCAGCTGGAGCCACAGCTTAGTGATAGTTGGGCAAAACTGCCCAAGAAACCCCTTAGCTAGATACCACCTACCTCATCAAAACGCGGCTACGGGCATCCTGGACGTGGCGTTTTGCACGATTAACTCTTAATTGCTTAAAAACCTAACCTAATGACCACTATCCCTGTTCCACCAGGCCTCTCCTATTTTCCGTTCCAATTGGAGGGAATCCACTTCGCCCTGGAACATCCCGGCACTCTACTAGCAGACGAGATGGGCCTTGGTAAGACCCTGCAGGCCATCGGAGTCATCAACTCGCTCCCGGAGCTGCAGCGGATTCTGGTAGTCTGTCCCGCCACGATGCGTCTGATTTGGAAACGGGAGCTGGAGAAATGGTTAGTAAGACCGGCACGCATCACAGTGGTGGGAGTGGATATGACAGCACCTGCCGAAGTTCTCCCCCAACATATTCTCATTTGTAACTATGACCGATTAAGCCAAGTGCTTCCGCTGCTGCGCTCCACCAAGTGGGACCTCAATCTGGTCTTCGCCGGCTGGTGTTCGCACCATAAATTCTTCCGATTGCGATCCGCCCATCGCTCCCGAGTGAGCGTCAATCACCATGTATTCCAGGCCGCAGCGGTCAAAAATGCGGTGGTAGGCGTCGCGGTGTTTCTGGTAGGAAATGTCCAGGGCGGCAGAATCAATATCGAAAGAATATGAATCCTTCATCAGGAATTGGCGGATTCTTAGCAGCCCTGACTTTGGCCGGGGCTCATCGCGAAACTTTGGCGCAATCTGGTACCAGATTTGCGGAAGCTGTTTGTAGCTCCGCAGCTCTTTTCGCGCGATCTCCGTCATCACCTCTTCTTCAGTCATGCCCAGGCAAAGGTCGGCGCCCTTCCGGTCTTTGAGACGAAACAGGTTGTCGCCCATTACGGCCCAACGCCCGCTAGCTTCCCAAACCTCCCGGGGATGCAACGCCGGCAGGCAAAATTCCTGCCCGACTTTATCCATTTCCTCGCGGACGATTGCAACAATCTTGTTGAAAGACCGCTGCCCGAGAAAAAGATAAGAATAAATTCCAGCCGCCAGTTGGCGGATGTATCCCGCGCGCACTAAAAATTTGTGGCTGGCGACTTCAGCGTCAGCAGGCGCCTCGCGCAAAGTAGGAATAAACAGTTGTGACCAACGATGCATAGTTTGGAGTCCTGAGTTGAACGGAATTGGGTATTGTAAATGATTGGTGCAGTGGGGAATTCGCAGAATCGTGAGTACGCGCGAGATCCCTCACCTCGGCTGGAGAAAGCGCCGAGTTTCGGGATGACGATGACGCCTAGATTGGGGATTACCCGACACTGTCAGTTGATAAGGCTCGCCTCGGCTCGAATCAGCACCTCTCTCGGGGTCATCCCGAAGTTCCCGCGTTTTCTCGAGCGGGGCGAGGGATCTTGCGCGCAGTGCCATCCAGTACTGAGGGCATCTGGTTTCACGCGACGACTTGGTGGCTTTCTGACGGGGAAGTGATGCGAAGGAAAGCCCCGTTTCGAACCTCAGCATCCCGCTGCTCAGTAACGCCCTCTTCCGCCTCCACCACCACCGCGTCCCCCACGATCGCTGCCGCGATCTCTTCCGCCGCCGCCCGCCCGCTCTACTTTCGGACGCGCTTCGTTTACGTTCACCGCGCGACCGCCGACCTGTGTGCCGTTTATAGCGGCGATTGCCTTTTCGCCTTCCTCGGCATTCGTCATCTCAACGAATCCGAAGCCGCGCGAACGGCCTGTATCGCGATCGGTCATGATGCTTACGCGATCTACTTGTCCGTACGCCGCGAATAGCTGACGCAGGTCATCTTCTGACGTGTTGAAATCCAGGTTGCCTACAAAAATGTTCTTCACGGAGTAGCCTCAGAGTGAGCTATCTGATTGTGCTTTCTTCGGCGGAAGCTGGCTAGTTGTCCCCGCTAGATGGCCGGAGTTCGAGAACAGTCAAATGCGGCTGGAAGTATAGCAGGAATATTATTTGTGCAACTTTATTCGTGGTTCCCCGGTTTGATCGCGCTTGGAATGTGTAATCCGGTGAGAGAAACGAGGAGCCTTTGAAGGGACGCAGCGGTTTAAGCCGCGCGGATAATCCTGGATCGCGATTATAGGCGGAACTGGAAGTCCCGTTCCCCCGAACTCTAGGCAAACACCTCTTTCGCGGCGACCACGGTGTTCGAATGGATCGTCACCGTATCTTCGAGACGCCTTGCATACCCTCCCGCAAACGTAACCATTACTGGAATTCCACGAGCTTTGGCTACCTCGAACACGAGTAGATCTCGCCGCTTAAGGCCTTCCATTGTCAGGCTCAATCCGCCGAGTTGATCTTCCCGGTAAGGATCGGCGCCGGCAATATAGCAAATCAAGTCAGGCGAAATTTGGCGAAGCCCCGAGCTTAAGGTGTTATCAAGCCACGCCAGGTAATCGGAATCGCCGATGCCATCGGGCAGGTTCACGTCAATGGAAGATGGTGGCTTCCAAGCCGGATAATTGTTTTCCTGGTGCAGCGAAATGGTGAAGACGTCAGGCGCGGCCGTATACGCGCCTGAACTCCCAAGAGAGGCCGATTTCGAAGGCAATGGCCGGCTCGAAGTGGTTGTGCCCTTAAATATCGCGGCGGTTCCATTTCCCTGATGAACGTCACAATCCACCGTCATCGCAGCACTAATCTTCTGATCCCGCTGCATTGCGCGGATTGCGACGGCGACATCGTTAATCATGCAAAATCCTTCGCCATGATCAGGGAAAGCGTGATGAAATCCCCCGCCGATGCTTATGCACGCGCGATGCTGTAATGCCAATTGCGCTGCAAGGATCGATCCGCCAGCCGCCAGCCAAAAAGCCCGTACCAGCTCATGGGAATATGGAATTTCAAGTTCTAATTCTTCGCGCGGTGAAAGAGTTCCTGTAACCAGTTTGTTCACATAGTCGGGAGTATGAACCAGCAGAATGTCTTCATCCGTGGCAGGTTCGGGAGCCACAAAGTCGGAGGGTTCGCCCACGTTCGTTTCGATCAGGCGGTCTCGCACCAAACGATATTTCTCAGCAGGAAAAACATGCGTTCCAATCGGAAGATAGTAATCGTCGCTGTAAACCAGCTTGAAGGGAAGCATCTAGAATCCTAGCCCGAAGCTAGACTGAAGCTAGCACGAAGAATGGCCGCTTCGAGCCTGCTTTACAATATCCACATACTGCCGCGCCCGTTCAGAGATGATAGAGTCCGAACCATCTTTTAAAACTTTCATGTCAATGAGGTCCGTGCCCACGCCGAGCGCTTCTGCTCCGGCTTCGATAAACGCTGCCGCGGTCTTGAGAGATACTCCGCCGGTCGGAACCAGTTTGATGTGAGGCAGCGGTCCTTTAATGGACTTTAGGTAGCTTGGTCCGCCGACTGCGCCCGCGGGGAAAACACTTTACCAGATCTGCCCCGCCCGACCAAGCCGCGTAAATCTCAGTCGGAGTCAACGCGCCGGCCATCATCGCTATGCCCATCTCTTTGCACGACCTCAATCGTCTTCAGATCCAGCGCCGGGCTTACGATGAATTGTGCTCCTGCCTGCACACACTTCTGCGCCGTCTGGGCATCGAGCACCGTGCCCGCGCCTATCAATGTCTGTTCGCTCGACTCTTCTGCGAGCGCCTTGATCACATCAATCGCGCCGGGAACAGTCATGGTGATTTCGACAATGGAGATTCCGCCTGCGCACACTGCGGCTACAGCGCGTCGCGCCAAGGCCGCGGACTCCGCGCGAATGACAGGTATCAAACCAACGTCGTGAATTCTTTGAAGAACTTCAGCTTTATTTGGAGTTTTCACAAAGCTCCATGAGTGACTCGCCCTACCGTGCTACGCGCACGCTTGCACCTTTCATCACTTTTTCTACCTCGGCCAATGTCGCCATCGTTGTATCGCCGGGAGTGGTCATGGCCAATGCGCCGTGCGCCGCGCCGCACTCGACCGCCCACTGCGGTCCGCGTTCGGTCAAGAAACCATAGATGAGTCCGGAGGCGAACGAATCCCCTCCGCCAATGCGATCGAAAATTTCAACGTCCTGGCGGGGAGTGGCTTGATAAAGTTTGCCGTCGTAATAGCAGACCGCCCCCCAGTCATTTCGAGTGGCGCTCTTTGCATTCCGCAGCGTGGTCGCGACGATTTTCAGATTCGGAAACTCAGCGATCACACGCTCAATCATGCGTCCGAAGTTTTCGGCGCTTAAATTTGAAAGGTTCTCATCCAATCCTTCGACTTCGAAACCTAATGCGGCGGTGAAGTCTTCTTCATTTCCAATAAGAGCATCAACCTGCGAAACCAGACCGCGGTTTACTTCTCTTGCCCGCTTTTGGCCGCCGAAAGTCTTCCACAATGATTCACGATAATTCAGATCGTAGGAGATAACAGTGCCGTAGCCGACGCGCGGCCTGCATAGCCTCGTCGGCAACCAGAGGAGTGCTTTCCGAAAGCGCGGCAAAAATTCCGCCGGTATGAAACCAGCGCGCGCCTTCGTGTCCGAAAATTCGGCTCCAATCAACGTCCCCGGGCTTCAATTGTGAAATTGCGGTGTGTCCACGGTCTGAACATCCGACTGGAGCCCTCAGGCCAAAGCCTCGTTCGGTAAAATTCAGGCCATTGCGAACGCCACGTCCAATGCCGTCATAGGCAACCCATTTCAAGTGCGATTGATCAACTCCTCCCTGATAGATAAGGTCCTGAATCAACCTCCCAATGGGATTGTCAGCCAGCGCAGTCACGACTGTGGTCTGCAACCCGAAACAACGCCGTAGTCCACGTGCAACGTTGTACTCTCCGCCGCCTTCCCATGCTTGAAAAGTTCGAGCCGTCGCAATACGGAAATCGCCCGGATCAAGGCGCAGCATAACCTCACCGAGACTGACCAAGTCCCATTTACATTTTTCCCGGGATTTAAGCGGTAACATTCCCATTGCGTTAGAATTCGTTTTCAAAATCATGAAACGAGCTTCATAAAGGTCCGACGATTGTAAATGTTGTCTCAAAACAATTCTATGAAGAGGGCATGGACAGTGAGTCAGTCCGTTGACGTCTCCCTTCGTGTACCTTGGTGTCCTTAGTGGTTCATTGGTTTCGCAACTTGATTCACTACCGGTGCGAGGGACGCGCGAAGACGGCGCAAACGCGATCCACCGAACAACTTGTCAAGAGCTTTGTCGGAGAGTAAAACATAGAGAAACAAGCGGAGGGAGGCTATGAAGCGCCGGGAATTTATCGCAAAGACTTCATATGGTTTAGGAGCGGCATGGCTCGGCTCAACATCTTTTTTCCAAAAGGCAGTAGCACTCCCTCTGTCCCGCAAATTCAACGCCAATGACACAGTGACACTCGGCAACACCGGCATTCGCACGAGCCGGCTGGCGATGGGAACAGGAACCGTCGGGGGCGGTCATCACTCGAATCAAACAGCGCTGGGAATGGCCGGACTGTCCGGCCTTCTGCTCAACGGATACGATCAGGGGCTGCGATTTTTCGACGCCGCCGATTCCTACGGAAGCCATCCCTACGTTGCGGAAGCGCTAAAACATATTCCTCGCGACAAGGCGACTGTTCTGACCAAGACTTTTTCGCGCGATCCGAAGGCTGCCCGCGCTGACCTTGATCGTTTTCGCAGGGAACTCGGAACCGACTATATTGATATTTGCCTGATCCATTGTGTGACGGAAGGCGATTGGACCGACCGGTATAGAGGCGTGATGGACGTTCTTTCGGAAGCCAAAGAGAAAGGAACCATTCGGGCTCACGGATGTTCGTGCCATTCCATCGAGGCGCTGCGCGCCGCGGCGAAATCTCCGTGGGTGGAAGTAGATCTGGCTCGCGTCAATCCCATTGGGTCTCACATGGACGACACTCCCGATTCCGTTGTCAGCGTATTACGCGAAATGAAGGCGTCCGGCAAGGCAGTTGTCGGGATGAAAATTCTAGGACAGGGCGATATGCGAAATAGACCCGAGGAAGCGTTGAAGTACGCTTTGTCTCTTAACGTTCTCGACGCTTTCACGATTGGCGCGGAAAGTAAAGCCGAGCAGGATGACCTCGTCCGCAGAATCGCCGCCTCTGCTTAGCAAAATGCCTTTCAAACCCTTTGACCTCACCGGAAAAACCGCAGTCGTAGTTGGGGGAACCACTGGCATTGGCCGGGGAATGTCACTCGCTATCGCCGAGGCGGGCGCTGACGTTATCCCGACTTCCCGGCGCGCCGAAGTTGTAGCTTCTGCGGTCAGCGAAATCGAAGCATTGGGCCGCCGTTCTTTACAATGTCCATCCGACGTTCTGGATCGAGCCAGCCTTGAAACTCTTCTCAATTCGGCAGTTGCCGAGTTCGGTAAAGTTGATATTCTCATCAACTGCGCGGGCCAAACCAAGCGCACGCCAACTCTGGAGGTCTCCGAAGAGGAATGGAATTCAATCATGGAGACGAATCTTACCGGCACGCTGCGCGCCGCCCAGGTATTTGGCAGGCACATGTTGCAGCGCGGATACGGCCGCATCATCAATATTGCCTCATTAAGCACTTTTGTCGCACTCTTTGAAGTCGCTGCTTACGCTGCCAGCAAAGCAGCCGTTGCGTCCCTCACGAAATCTCTGGCGATCGAGTGGGGATCTAGCGGAGTCTGTGTGAATGCGATTGCTCCGGGCGTCTTCAAGACCGACCTGAATGCGAGTCTATTGAATGGCACCGAACGTGGACGCGAGTTTCTAATGCGAACGCCGATGAAGCGTTTCGGAAACATAAATGAACTGGCGGGCGCGGCCGTCTTCCTGGCATCGGACGCGGCCAGTTTTGTGAACGGTGAAATCCTGGTAGTTGACGGCGGGTTCCTCGCCAGCGGAGTCAATCAATAAATGTTCGTGTTCTTTAACGGAGCGGCGGGCATCCCTGCCCGCCTGACGGGCGAGACGCCCGTCGCTCCATCGTACTCAAATATCTTCGGCTTCTACTTCCACCCTGCCATTTGCGGCGGTCTTTAAGTAAGCCCAGGGTGTGATCGGGTCATGCGTGAAAACTGTCAGCCATTTTTCCGGAATAGCCTTTTCGTAATAGCGTTTCCGGCTCTCTATCACATCCAGGGGATAGAGATCGAAGCCCATTCCCCAGGTAATAGGAAGATGGGCGGTCGTCGGAATGAGGTCGGATATATAGCACGCTCTCTGCCCGCCACTGCTGATGATCACCGCTTGCATGTTACGGGTATGCCCCGGGAAAACTTGCACCGAAATTCCCGGCACGATTTCCTGATCTCCATGCAGAAGCTGCATCTGGCCGCTTTGCACCAGCGGATTGTAGTTGTCGCTTATATATGAAATAACGTCTCGCTCGGCGGGTTTTTGCGCGCGCTGCCACTCTCCCTCCTGCACGTAATACTTCGCCTTCGGAAAAGTTGCCACGGCATTTCCATCGCGGTATGTGGTGTTCCATCCGCAATGGTCGAAATGTAAATGGGTGTTGATTACGATATCCACTTCACCGGGAGAAACACCGGCGGCACCAAGATTGTCCAGCAATTGCGCAGGCTGGCCGTAGATACTCTTCATTTTGTCGGTAAGCTTATTGCCGACGCCAGTCTCAATGAGTATCGTCTGGCTCCCCGTCCGGACGACCAGCGAGTTCAATCCTGAGGACACGCGATTCTTCGCGTCGGCGGGCAGCTTCTTCTCCCACATCACTTTCGGTACGACTCCGAAGAAAGCTCCTCCATCCAGGTGATAGATGCCGTCTGAGGCAATTGTTATTTCAAAGCTGCCAAGAGTTGTGCGAGTCATGGTTGATTCCGGTTCATCTACGTTTCCTGGTTTTCGAGGCTCGCCAGCTCAAACTGCCGGGAAGCCGGCATTGTACATGCTAAAATTGAAACGCAGTCCTTCTCAAGATGGCCTCTGACGTTCAACATCTAAGCGAGTTGCAACAATTCGATCGAGAAATACTTCGCCTTAAAGAAGAAATTGCCGCCTTCCCTAAACGCATCGCCCAGATCGAACAAAGACTGGCCGGAACTAAAGCTCATCTTGAAACCGCGAAAGCGGCAATCAAAACAGATGAGGCCGCGAAGCGCAAGTTTGAAACTGCGATTCAGGATCTGCAACAAAAAATCTCCAAGTACCGCGACCAATCTCTGGATGTCAAAACCAACGACCAATATAAAGCATTGCTCCACGAGATTCAGTTCGCCGAGCAGGACATTCGGGCCAATGAAGACAAGATACTCGACTTGATGGTGAACGCCGAAGCGCGGGAGAAAGATGTAAAGGCAGCCGAAGCCAAACTAAAAGCTGAAATGGCTGAAATCGAAAAAGAGAAGACGGAGGCCCGTGAGCGCACCGCCGAAGACGAGAAACAGTTAGCCGAATGGAATGCGAAGCGCGACACCGCCCGCGCCGGAGTCAGTGCTGACCTGCTGCGTCACTATGACCGAGTGCTGAAATTTCGCGGCAGCGGGCTGGCCGAAGTTCGCGACCAAAAATGTATGGGATGCCAGGTGATGCTTCGGCCGCAGACTTACAACGAAGTCCGCAGCGGACAGTTGGTCTTCTGCGAATCCTGCCAGCGCATTCTATATTTCGATCCCGCAACTGAGATCGCGCCGGAGCGCCCCAGCCTTACCGCGAAAAAGCGTACGCGGCCAAAGGCGCACATTGACCGGGCCTGGATTTATCGTTCTGATTTCGCGGAAGTGGGAGAGGTTTTCCTGGCATTCGTCAACGCAAACGGACGCGCCAGCCGCAGGGTCTACGACGCGCACACAGGCAGAAAAGTTGGCGACACTCAATACGAAAGCGGCGATTTCAGCGCAGCATTCGCCGATGATGTTTCCTCGGGCATTCTGCTCAACAGCGGGTTGGATGAACAACAATTAGAGGAATGGAATCCAGAATTGCCGATGACGATTCTCGACGAATTGAACGGTGACCTGAAAATAGCGCGCGCCGAAACATTCTCTGCAGAAACCCACTCCGCGACTCAGGCCACATAGGGAATCACATAGAGACAGCCGCCTTTGTCTGTCTGGGCGGGTGAAGCCTCGCCTTTTGCTTTACTCGCTCCAAGGCAGACATAATTCAGCCCACCCTCAATGAACGTTCGCGTATTTTTGCTACCCTACATAAGCAATTTGTTCTCTTGTTGCACGGAAGCGCATGCGGTCCGGTGATCGTTCCAGTCTTCAAAACTGGTGAACGGCGGGTGACCCCGTCGTTGGTGGGTTCGACTCCCACTCGCTTCCGCCAATGACCGGTGTTGGTTGATAACCCGAGTTTCGAACGGGAAGTGAATGAGCCAGATTAAGTCAGAAGCTGTGATTTGCTTCGCCCGCAATTTCTATGAAACTAAAGCCTCAGGCAAATTTTGCCGATAGGAGGATTGCTGGGTAACCCTTGGCTGACACATTCACACACACGGTGGAGTCCTCGTACACGCGCCGCTGGTGGCGATATAAAGTTAACGTCCCAATCAGAGTAATTGTGCGCAATGTAACCAAAACTATAATCGTTTCGGGAAGAGCCTTCTCTTTAAGCGACGGCGGGATGGGGATGTTTGCCGGAACCGAATTGAATCCCGGCGATCAGATGGCCGTAGAATTCACCCCACCCTATTCTTCGCCTCCGATTAGAGTTCAATGTAAGATCTGCAATCGCACGGGGTACAACTATGGCGTCGAATTTGTTACCGAGAGCAACAGCCAGAAACAAAACGTTGCGGTCCTTTGCCAGCATTTATCAAGCCTGGTAGCGACCAGCGCCGAAAACTTGTAGTTCTAGTTCTTGGCGATGCGTCCTCGGCGTGGTAATTGCCACCCTCGGTCTTGGGGCTGTGGCATCGCTCAGGAGACAGTGAAGCGAACAGTTATTTGAGTCTCAACCTCCACTGGTTCGCTATTCAGCAAATAGGGATGGTAGCGCCATTGTTGAACGGCATCCAACGCAGCCTTGACCAACAGCGGATTTCCGCTTATTGCGCGCAGATTCTCGATGCTTCCGTCTTTGCCTATGATGGCCTGTAAGACTACTTCGCCCTGCACTCCCGCAGCCTGAGCGAGTCTCGGGTAGACCGGTTTTACATATCGAATCAGTAGACCTTGCTCAATTCCGCCCGATACTTTCCAGCGTTTGGGCTGGGTTCTTTGAATCGTTGGCGTAACCGATGTTCCCGCATGAAGGAGCGCGGATAGCTGCGGTCCCCCAGTCCCGGTGCTTACAATTCCGCTGGGGTCGGGGGGGCCAGAATTTCCGGCAACTTGAGTCGAAGAAAGATCGTTGAAGTGGATTATTTCTGTTGGAACACTTCGCGGAACTTGAATTCTTTCAGAAAGAACCTCTGCGTGATGCCGGGGTTGAATGCTTGCCGCAGCTTCGCTTTGTGCCGATCGAGGTGCTGATGGGATCTGCACCACCTCTCTCGGCACATGGAAAGGAAGGACGTCTGTGAACAGCATGGGGACGAGAATGAGAGTTCCGACGAAAAAAGTTTGGATAGCAAGAGACACGAGAGTGGTCCATGCTCGTGGGTAACGCTGGGTGCTGGAAGCTAAAAGGCTGGTCTCGAACATACGCCCTCCTGGACTCCGAATTGGAGTCCGATCATGTCGTGGGAGCGGCCCACGTTGGCGCATGCACCACTTCAATAGACACCGAATGCTGAAAAACGGCGTTGCGCAGGGAGAGTATTGTTTAATTTCGCCTGGGTACGAACGCTGGCAGAGGCTAGGTAAGTTCGGTTACAGCCAGCCCTTGGTTCGAGCGATGCGCGCAGCCTCTATGCGATTGGCCGCGCCTAGCTTACTAATTGCCTCAGACAAATAGTTGCGTACCGTTCCCTCCGAAAGGCCAAGATCGTTGGCTATATCAAGGCTTGTCACGCCGTCGCCGGCAAGGCGCAGCACCTGGCGCTCGCGATCGGTGAGCGGATCGGGCTCGCCCCAAGCTTCGGTGGCCAACTCTGGATCAATGACTCTCAGGCCCTGCCGGACTCGCCGCACAGCTTCAGCGAGTTCCTCTGCCCGCATGTCTTTTAACAGATAGCCCGAAGCGCCTGCGTCCAGTGCCCGGCGCAGGTATCCGGCGCGCGCGAACGTCGTCAAAATAATTACTCGAGTTTCTTTGTGCAGGCGCTTTAATTCGGCGGCAACATCGAGGCCGGTCATCTCTGGCATCTCGATATCAGTGATGAAGACGTCGGGCTTATGAGCCAGAACGGCTCGTAAGGCCTCTTTGCCGTTCCTGGCACGCGCCACTACTGTTATGTCGCCTTCAATTTCGAGCAAGGCGGCAAGCGCTCCAAGCACCATGCCCTGGTCCTCGGCAATAACCACTCGAATCTGCTTGCGGCCGGTCTTGGGGATTGTGTTCACAGCCGTCGAATTCACTGGGCGTTCACTTTCGCTGGAGTCAGGGGAAATTGAATTACCAGACGGGTTCCCGCCCGGGTTTCCCGAACAAAAGTGCCGCCCAGAGCCTCAATCCGTTCGCGCATACCACGCAATCCATTGCCCTCGATCTGAGTTCCGCCGCGTCCATCATCCTGAATTTCCAGCAGGCAATTGCCATTTTGCGGAGCCAAACGCAGTTGACAATTACGGGCCATCGCATGGCGTACTACATTAGTAACCGCTTCCCGCACCACGAGCGCAACCACACTCTCCTGTACCGGAGTCAGAGGGATCTGCTCTTCCTGCGACTTTAGCAAAACTCCTGCGGTTTCAAGCGTTGCCTTAGCCTGTTTGATCTCAGCCTCGAGGCTGTGGGCGCGATATCCGCGTATAGTACTGCGAACTTCCGCTAATGCAGATCGGGATGTATTTTCAACATCGGCAATTTCTGACTTGGCGCGAGCGGGATCAATATCAATCAGCTTTCCCGCCAGTTCTGATTTCAGAATGATTACGGACAGGGTATGGCCGAGCACGTCGTGCAAGTCCCGGGCAATTCTTTCACGCTCCGCAACTTTCGCGAGGTGCTCGATCTCCTCGCGCGCCATGCGCAGCTTTTCTGTGGCTCGATTCCTCTGTGCGAAAAAGACATTCGCCCCACCAATAAATATGGGAAAGAAGCCGGACCAAAATAAGAAGTACCACGGGGTGTGTAAAATCCAGGTCTCTAGACCTGCTATCGCCAGAACTGCCAATAGAAGTTTGACAGCGGCCCACTCAGTGTCTACCGCAAATGGTATGAAAGCTCCGGCATAAATGAAGAAGCCGGCCGCGCCGAGGTTATATGGTGCAAAGATGATTCCGAGAGTCAGAATGCCACCAATGCATATCCGGTTCCAAGGCCGCTTCAGCCAGAAGACACCAAAATAGAAAGCCAGGAATACGACCACGCCTACAATCGTCGCGATCCATTCCTTTCTCCCGGCGTGTTCCGCGATCGGATGTTCTAAGAAGAAAATCAAGTACACGAGCCAGATGTATATGACCCACCCGGGCTCGCCTTTGTTGGGAAGAAGTGATCTCATATGCGCAACTCTAGGCTACCCCTTTTTGTTCTCCTTAGTTAGTGTCTCTTCAGCATTGCGGAATGCAATAAAGAGAGTCAATAACGCCGATAGGGGAAGCAGAACTATCAGCAAATCCAACTTTCCAAGGCTTGCCAGCAATACTAGCGAGGCTAGGCAAAGCATCCATCCGAGGAGCTTATTTCTGTTTTGCATATTCCCTCTACCATGTCAAAACCTTAATTTTAGCCGTAAGTCTTTCCTTCGTCGCGTTGGAACCCGAGCCGTGCGATGCCAAGGCAGAGAAGAGTGAATCCAGCAAGAAACTCCCAGTGAGTCGAATTCAGTTCGCGACCGGATCCTCCGATGGTGTGCAAAGCAAGCTGCGCCAGGTGGTAAGGTGGCAACGCCGTGGCGAATTTTTGGAGAAACTTGGGCAGAAATGCGAGCGGAACCCAAAGACCGGAAGCAAATGACATGGGCAGATAAATTACATTCACTAGAGCCGGGGCAGAATTCGGACCGGCGAAATATCCAATCGCAAGACCCATGGCGGAGAAGGGAATCGCTCCTATGATCAAGACCGCAAGCAGTTTCAGCGCTGAAACCAATGCAATGTGGACTCCACCAAATGCTATTCCCAATATAAGGAGCAGCAGCACGATGATCGAACTGAAAATCATGCTCGCCACAAATTTTGCGAAGAAGTATGCGAAAGGCGGCATCGGGCTGGCGCGTTTTACTTGCATCCATCCCAACCCGCGTTCCGAAGCGACACCAACACCATTCGCAAATAGCGAAGCGCCGATCACTCCAAATGTCCCGTAACTCGCGATCAGGTATGTGCTCACGCCTACTTGTCCGACTGTTCCTTGACGGTTCATTAGCAATCCAAACAGAACATAAAACATCACGGGAAACAGCACCGTAGACAACGAATAGACGGGAATTCGGAGGTACTTCAGGAATTCGTACTTGGCCTCTTTCAGATAAACCGCCAGATCATGATTGAATCGGGGGCGTGAAGCCAGAGAAGTCAGAGATGCCGAATTCGTTGCCATTTCAGTTGCCCTCTAGTATTTCTTGTGGAGAGTTGTTGTGGTTTTCGGTAAGGGCGAGAAACGCCTCTTCCAGTCCAGCGCTCGTAACCTCGATGCCTGAGATTGCAGGATCCGAGAGCAAGAGCTGTCTTAGAACAACCTCCGCCTGAGTCGCTTTTATTTGCAGCGCTTCCCGGTCCTGAAGCACTTCTATGACGCCCGACATTCGCCGGACAATATCAATTGAAAGGGACGTCACGCAGCGAATCTGTTTGCCGGCAGTTTGCGCTTTTATTTCCGAAGGGGTGCCTTCGGCAACAATCACTCCTCGATTGATCACGACCACACGTGTCGCCAAGGCGTCGGCCTCCTGGAGATAATGGGTCGTGAGCAGTACTGTCTTTCCCTTTGCCAATAGTTTGCGGATCTGCTCCCACAACAGCCTTCGCGCTTCCACGTCGAGGCCCACGGTCGGTTCGTCAAGAAATAAGAGATCGGGGTTGCCGCAAATCGCCAATGCAAAAAGCACGCGCTGTCTTTGTCCTCCCGAAAGCTCACCAAACTTTCGGTCTTTGATTGACTCCAGACCAGCAATGGCCAGAGTTTCCGGGATCGGTAGTGGGTTCAAATAGTACGAAGCGAACAGATCAATATGCTCTTTGACACGCAAGGTTTCGGGAACCTTGGAAACCTGCAGCATGGCGCCCGTGCGCATGCGTACTTCTGCTTCCACTGGATTTCCACCGAACACTCTCACGTGGCCTGCAGTGGGTTTTGCCAGGCCGAGAAGGAGTTTAACGGCGGTGGTCTTGCCCGCGCCGTTGGGCCCAAGCAGGGCAAGCAGCTCTCCGGCATGAATAGCCAGGTTCACTTCCCTTAACGCCTGCACCTCCCCATAGTTCTTACTTGTTCGGTTCAAAGAGGCAACGACAGGGCTCAGGCCTAAGTGGCCGATCTGTTCAGATTCTTGCAGACTTCTCAGTGCGGTGGCGGTCATTCTTGAGTCCTCGCCTGCTAGTCTTATCTGAGGGTCACTGGCAGTGAACTCATGTTCGGACAACTGAGAGGATGCTGCCAGTGGTGACTATCACACGCCAGTCGTGACAAATGTCACCCTGACTGGATCACGTGTCCAGAGGTTGCGTATGATGTCGAGACTTGAATTCATGGTAGTAAGACATCTTAAAGAGGGCTTGGTATCTTTAAGCGGCAGAATGAAAAACCATGGCGAATAAGAAGTCTTCGCGGCCTCGGCCAGGAATCGAGATGGGCAGCCTGTCTGATGTCGGCTGCCATCGCGAAAACAATGAAGATCGCTTCGCGTATTGGGAGCCTGCCAGTGACGATGAGTTCGCACGCAAGGGGCGGCTGGCAATTGTCGCGGACGGTATGGGTGGGTACGAAGGCGGCCAGGAGGCCAGCCGGATTGCGGTCCAGACAATCGAGGAAACATATGCGCACGGTGATCATACTGACCCTCAATCACTTCTAGTAACAGGTATACGAACTGCGCACCAGCAGGTCTTGCAGTATGCGACTCAGCATCCGGGTTTGTCAGGGATGGGCACGACCTGCACAGCGATTGCGCTGGTGGGCGCGAATCTTTATTACGCTCATGTGGGAGACAGCCGTCTATATCTAATAAGGGCGGGGAAGCCTACTCGAATTACCCGGGATCACTCCTATGTGAACCGGTTGGTCGAGACGGGGCTTATTAGCTCACAAGAAGCCGAAAATCATCCACACCGCAATATTCTTACGGCGGCTGTGGGTGCCGGGATTGAAGTAGTTCCCGAATACCCGCCGGAGCCGATACCTCTGACTGGTGAGGAAATTCTCTTGCTTTGCACGGATGGCTTATGGGGAGTTGTAACCGACGAAGAGATCGGAGTAGCTGTGACCGCAAGCCGTCCCCAGGCTGCCTGTGAGAGCCTCATAGAACTTGCCAAGAAGCGTGGAGGGCCGGACAACATAACAGTAATGATTCTTCGGATCAGTAAACATCTTTAAATGGATGTCTCTGTGGTGGGGATCGGCTGTTGGTGTGAAAACTTCTTCTCCGGACAGAGTCCTGATTTTGGCCAACCACCGTAAAAGATTGAAAACAATTATTAAAGAGTAGGACGAATGGTTATGGAGATTGGTCCCTTAATTGCTATGTCCCCTATGTCTATAAACTCTAGTATGTAGATAGGGTTTATTATAGAATGCAGAGATAATGAAAATCTCACAAAAAGGGCTTTACGCGCTCCAGGCGATGATGATGCTTGCCCGTCACCACAATCAGGGAGCCATTCGCATTCGGGACATCGCATATGAGGAAGTGTTGCCGGAGAAATTCCTCGAACTGATTTTGCTTGAACTCAAGAATGCCCGAATGGTGGACAGCGTCCGCGGAGCAAAAGGGGGCTATCAACTTCGCCGGCCACCTTCTGAGATTCATCTCAGCGAAATCATCCGCCTTGTGGATGGGCCGCTCGCTCCCTTTGGAGATGCCGAGCAGCTTCGCAGTTTGATTGATCGGGACGCGGAACATCGCTCTCTTTACAAGGTATTTCTTCAAGTGCGGGATGCCGCGGCAAAGATCCTAGAGAACACCAGTCTCGCAGACATCGTTGGACAAGAATCGCCGGGCCACAAGCGACGGCAGAAAAAGAAGAAAAGCGAAGAGTCGAGCGTACTGCCGATGGTCATTCACGGAAGTGGGCGAGGGAAGGGTGATTAAGAGACTCTTAACATTCGTCATCTTGATGCTGGCCTGCCGAGGTATCGGGCTTGGACAGACGATCATTCGTGTCGGCGCTTTTCCCAATATCACTCATTCTCAAGCGATGGTGGGGAAATCAAACGGGTGGTTTGATAAAGCATTGGGTCCCGGAATACAAATCCAATGGACGAGCTTTAATGCTGGTCCCTCGGCAATTGAGGCGTTATTTGCGGGCGCCATTGATATCGCATACGTCGGCCCAAGCCCCACGATCAACGGTTATGTCCATTCGAACGGGGAAGCTCTGCGTGTGATCGCAGGGGCGGCGAGTGGCGGTGTGGCTCTCATCGTGAGGAATGACTCGGGTATCAACAAGCCGGAGGATTTTCATGGAAAGCGAGTTGCATCACCGCAACTAGGAAATACCCAAGACGTAGCTTTGCGCGAATGGCTTAGAGTGCACGGTCTGAAAACAACGGACAAAGGTGGAGATGTGCAAGTGATGCCGCTCGCCAATCCCGACCAGCTTACTTTGTTCTTAAGAAAGCAACTTGATGCAGCCTGGGCGCCGGAACCATGGGCAACGAGGTTGATTCATGAAGGCAACGGCCGATTGTTTCTGGATGAGCGGGATTTGTGGCCGCATGGGAAATTTGCAACTACGAATTTAATCGTGAGCAGCAAATTCTTGCGCGAGCGTCCGGATGTCGTGAAGAAATGGGTCCGTGCTCACGTCGAAATCACCGATTGGATCAACGGGCATCTTTCTGAAAGCAAGCAACTGATTAATCAACAGATTGGGAAGGAGACCGGAAAATCCCTTTCTCCCGCCGTGCTAGATGAGGCTTTCGGACGATTGGAGGTTACTTACGATCCGCTGAGGAGTTCTCTCCTAACTTCAGCGCATTCGGCCTTTGATGCGGGCTTTCTTGGAAAGAAGATGCCTGATCTGTCTGAAATTTGTGATTTGTCGCTCTTGAACCAGGTGTTGGCCGAAAAAGGGAAGCAAGGAATTCAATGACTCCAAATCGGGCGTTGCAACCGCTATTCTCGGCGGATCACAGAAGCGCCTCTAGAATTGCACGTGTTAAGGGCGCCGGAGGAATAGCGCCACCGCTTCAGAGACTCTCGAATGCTGTCGCGAAAGTCGCCTTGGAAAATCTTTCGTTGAACTACAACACCAACGATGGCTCGCAGTTGGTCGCACTGGATGACATTCAGCTGAACGTAAGCAAGGGAGAATTCTTGTGCATTGTTGGACCGTCCGGTTGCGGCAAGTCAACATTACTGCATTTGATCGCGGGCCTTCAAAAAGCGACATCGGGTCAGGTTCGCGTAGATGGCAAATTGGTTGATTCGCCGCACACTGACCGCATTTTGATATTCCAGGAACTTGGCTTGTTCCCATGGCTCACGGTGGCGCAGAACGTTGAATTCGGAATGAAGATGAAGGGTATCCCAAAATCTGAACGACGTGAAAGAACTCAGGATTATCTGCGCCTAGTACATCTTTCGCAATTCAAGGATAGCTATACTCATCAGCTCTCTGGTGGAATGCGCCAGCGCGTCGCCCTGGCTCGTGCGCTTGCGACGGAGCCGAATGTTCTGCTGATGGATGAGCCATTTGCTGCGCTCGATGCACAGACGCGCGATCTGCTGCATGACGAATTGGAGCGTATCTGGGCGGAGACAGGTAAAACAATTATCTTCGTTACCCACAATGTGCGCGAGGCCGTCCGGCTGGGAGACCGCGTTGCGCTGTTCACATTTCGCCCTGGGAGGATAAAACGGGAGTTTCCCATCAACCTACCCAGGCCGCGCCATCTTGAGGATGCGGCAGTTGCAAAGAGTGCGCGCGAAATCCTCGACGACTTGCGCGAGGAAATCAATAAATCCCTGGAGGAACAATACGGCTATGAATCGGCTCGCTAGGCACGCGATTTTTTATGCAGTGCTGATTGCCGTCTGGGCGTTGTTGGCAGAATTGAAAGTGTGGCCGCCATATGTATTCCCAACGCCTCAAGGTGTTTCTCAAGCGCTACGGTCTGGTTTCGCAGATCATAGTTTCTGGATCGCGATCGTGGCAAGCATGAGGCGAATGCTGATTGGATATGCGCTGTCCGTGACGCTGGGGATGCTTTTGGGTTTGGGAGTGGCCAGCAATAAATTTCTGGAAGAAACCGTGGGCGGCCTGCTTGTGAGCTTGCAAAGCTTGCCCAGCATCTGCTGGCTGCCTCTGGCTGTGCTGTGGTTTGGACTCAGCGAGAAAGCCATCATATTTGTCGTAGTTATGGGTTCGCTGCTCTCAGTCACTATGGCAATGGAGACGGGCCGACAACAAATGCCGAAAATCTACGGGATGGCAGGCCGCAATTTAGGGGCGCGGGGATTTCCGCTGTTCTGGTATGTGCTGTTACCTGCAAGCCTTCCTTATGTTGTGTCCGGACTAAAGCAGGGATGGGCATTCGCATGGCGGTCCCTGATTTCCGGCGAGATGATTTTTGTCAGCCTTGGCCTTGGGCAATTGCTGATGATGGGCCGGGATCTAAACGACATGAGCCAGGTGATTGCGGTAATGATTCTGATCGTCGGGATTGGATATGTCGTTGATGGCCTAATATTTAAAAATGTGGAGCGACGGATTCAGCGAAAATGGGGATTGGCGCCCGCGGGTTAGATTCGCAAAATAGTTGATTCCTGAATCAAAAACGCTGATTTGTGACCAAAAAAAGCCAGAGCCTAAGGCTCTGGCTTTGCCCATTCCACACAACCACATTACTGGGGTGGCGGCGTGCTCGGATTGCTGGTGGTGGAACCCATACTGCCAGACGTTCCGCTCTTTTTGCCTTTACCCATGGAGCACGTATCCGAAATCATATCTACGCTGGTCACGTTGAAGGATTTTCCGCTCGCGGAAGCCCTTCCAGTTGAGGTATTCGACATGTCGGACGTTCCCCCCGCCCACATTCCGTGGATAGTAACTTCATGACCGACGTGGGCGGAAACGTCTTGTCCCGTCAGCATGACATCCTTGCCTTTCTTGGTTTGCAGCATATATTGGCCACCTTCTGATTGAATGCAGCCCTTCATCTTTTTCTCGCTCGAATTCATGTTTCCAGCCATCGTCCCCTGAGCAGCCGTCGAGTTAGTTCCTTGGGCAGAGTCTGGACTTGCATTTGGTTGCTGATTGCTCATGGAAGGTGAGGAGCTTTGCGTGCCCTGGGTTCCTTGAGAAGGCGTGTCGTTAGCGTTGGTCTGGGCGACAGCTGCCGCCACGAAGAACACAAAAACGGTACTTACACACATCAAAGTCTTCTTCATTGGTGCATCTCCTGATCTTGATTTGTGATCCACACGATTCGCGGACGAAGTGGGAAGGATTTCCATTTTCTGCTGTCCAACAGTGGCCAGAGGATTGAGCTGGCTTGTACGCAGCTAAGGCTCAACCAGGGTATTCAAGTTATAGGCGTGTCCCAACTGGAAGAACAATTAGGGCTAATGTGTAGCCCGCGGTTTTAAATCCCCTAGGGAATTACAGGTGTGCGTTTTTTAGCAGCAGGCCAGGATGAGAGTAGAGTTAGCTGGCTTTTTTTCGTTCAAACTGTTTTTCAAAGTGAGAAATGGTTTCAATCAATGTTTTCATGTCTTCAGCGTGCTCTTCCTCTTTCGCTAGAATCTCTTCCATCACCCTACGGCTGGTCGGGTCCTTGTCTCCCAGGTAACGGATAATCTCGTTATACGATTCAATCGCGATCCGCTCCGCCACCAAGTCTTCCTGGATCATATCCACCAGGCTGGTGCCTTCAACGTATTGGGAATGACTGCGGGCGAGCAACGTCGCGGGATTGAAATCGGGCTCGCCATCGAGCTGCGTGATTCTCTCAGCGAGCGTGTCGGCGTGTTCTTGCTCCTCCCGGGCATGTTCCAGGAATTCTTCGGCCACGGCCTGGGCATGAATTCCAGAAGCCATGTAGTGGTGCCGTTTGTATCGAAGTACGCATACCAGTTCAGTGGCCAACGCGTCGTTGAGCACGCGTACCACGGTCTCCCGGTCCGCACGATAGCTTTCGGTGACAGCTCCATCTTCGATATGCTGCCGTGCACGCCGGCGAATTGCCTCGAGATCGGAAATAAACTGCCCGCGATTCTTGTCCTTAAGCGGAGTGTCACTCATGAAGGGTCTCTCCCTTGGTCGCGCACAGGTACGCGTTGCGCTTCGAATTCTCTGCCGATGCCGATCTTCAAATGCGGCCCATCAACACCAGAATGAGCAGGATCACTACAACCAGGCCAAGGCCGCCGCTTGGGTAGTATCCCCACCCAGTGCTGTAGGGCCAAGTTGGCAATGCGCCGACGAGAAGCAGGATTAAGATGATCAGAAGTATGGTGCCCATTTTGATTCTCTCCGTTTTAGTGAAGTCACTGTCGCGAAACAGTGCGCATAATATTTCTGAATGCCCAGACGTACTGCGTTCGCTTCCGCAGCCGCTGACAGGAGCTTGAAAATTCCTCAAGCTTCGCCGCCAAGGACTGTACAAGACGAGCCTTAGGTTACCAATCAGGTTAAAAGTGTAGGTGTCAGTGAAACTCTATGTATCGGGGAGGGCTGAGATCGCAGTATCGGTGGAAAATCGGATGACGTAACGTAACAAAAAATACGGCATTCTCTCAGATCGCCGCCGATGAGTCTTCTGTTGTGCTCGCCGGATATCTTTCCGTAATGGATATGCTCATTAACCTGGCTGCCAGCCGGAACATTCTCACTGCATGATAAAACGGAAAAAGCCACGGCGGGAGCGACACCACAGACCATTCCCCCGCCCCCGGAGTTGCTAGCAGCCGCCACAAGAGTCTCACGCGATCCTGCCAGTGTTCTCTTAAAGAGAACATGAGTCGAAAATAGGCGACTGTTTCAGTGTTGACTTGTTCGCTTTTGGCAATTACAGAGAAAACCCTGGGAACGGCGATGCCAATTTCAGTTTCAAGTCGCCGCGGAAAGCCGGATGGCAGAGGATTTCCTAACAGGGCGCGAACGAGAGCAAGATTCACATTCAGGATTCGGCGGATTCCCAACCGCGTTGCTTGTTCGTAACAAACATCCCAGTTAATCGGGCGCGATTGGACAAGTTGAGAAATATCCCATAAAAGTGATAATTCTGACCATGCATGCTTGGCGGCATGGACACACAACACCAGCAACAAGTCCTCCGGACATAGCGTCAACACTCTGTAGGAGCTGACTTCGACCATTACTGCACGATCAAAAAATCCAGCGATATCGAAATCAACCGAGTAAAAGCGCGGAAGGACGGCCCATTTCAGCTCCAGGATATTCTGGGCATCTGGCAGATCGAACGCATATTCGTATCCAGACTGGATATAACTTTCCTCCTGGCGACCGCCCAAAACGCATTGCGGTTTGTATCCCAAGCCTTTCAGCGCGGATGTGCTGTTCTGAACGGCTGATGGATGGACTAAAAAGTCAAGATCTGCAAACTGGCGAACTGTGACGTCGCCATGCAGTAAGGTTGCCAACGCCGGTCCCTTGTACGAGAGCACGGGAATTCCGCAAGATTCAAAATGCTTCAAGACTCGAACCAAATCGCGAGTCAGGCGGAGTGTCTGGCGAACATTGGCCTGGTAACGAGCATAAAGGTTTTCTAAAACGCTTTTGGGGACAAAGTCGGCATAATCGCGAAGAATGCTGTAGACCTGCGGAATGAGACGATGGTGCTCGATAATCCGCAAAAAGGTTTGCCAATCCAAGTCATCTCCAAATTGTTGAATATTGTGAGACTTGGAATCGTGATTACATGACGCACACAAAAGCAGGAAATCGAACTCGCGCGTGAATTGCCGCGGATGCGTTGTGGCTAATTTCGATACGGGTACAGTAGGACTCAAAGAGGACGGTGACGGAGCCGACTGATAAATTGCAGGCGAGCCTGTCTCAATGGTCATTGATAGCGTTCTCGCATCAGCTCCGCGATTGCACCGTATGCTTTTGCCAGAGTTTTTTCGTCGGGCAAGAAGACGATTCGAAAATGTTGCGTGCCAGGTTTTTGGCCAAATCCTGAACCATGGACGACCATTACATGTTTTTTTCGGATCAATTCTTTGACGAAGGTCTCGTCATCTTCAGGGATCTCTAATTTGGGAAACGCGTAGAAGGCGCCACGCGGGGCGACGCAGCTTATTCTGGGGATAGCGTTACATGATTTAACTGTCAGGTCGCGCCGTTTCCTCAGTTTGTCGCAAAATTCGATCAAGTGATCGTGCGGCCCATTCAACGCTGCGGGAATTGCATATTGCTCGGGATGATTCGCACACAGCCGAGCCCTAAGCAACCGGTGAACACCTTCCGTGTAAGGCTTCACAGCGGCAGCATTTCCGCTGACTATTCCCCAACCGACGCGCCATCCCGGAACGAGATAGTTTTTGGAAAGGCCCCCGAACGTCACTACAGGGACGTCGGGGGCGACGGCTGCCATGGAAATATGCTCGTCGTCGTCGAGCATCAGCTTGTCGTAAATTTCGTCGGAGAAAATTACAAGATTATGCCGCCGCGCGAGTTCGGCAATTTGCTCCAGCATTTTTCTCGAGCAAACCGATCCTGTGGGATTGTTCGGATTGATAATCACTATGCCGCGGGTGCGAGAGGTGATTTTCCGCTTGATGTCATCCAGTTCCGGTTGCCATGCATCGTCTTCGTTGAGGAAGTATGTGTTAAGACCGATTTCCAACTTACAGAGAACAGCGGAGTAGAGCGGGTAGTCCGGGCACGGCGTAAGGATATCTTCACCTGGATTTAGCAGTGCGGTCAGACAAACGTCTACCGCCTCGCTTGCGCCTGAGGTTACGAAAACGTCCTGCACGGTTGTGAGCCCTTTGCGGGCGGCTTCGCCGCGAATGGCTTCCAAAGCCGAAGGGATTCCTGGCGAGGGCGCGTATCCGTTCTTGCCATCGCGCATGGCCTTGTAGGCTGCCTCGATTACGTGTGCAGGCGTTTCAAAATCGAAGTTCAGAGGATCGCCGACGTTTAGAGGCAGAACTTTGTGTCCCTGCTTGATGACTTCGTCGGCGACGCAAGCCAAATCACGGATGGCGTAGCGGACATTGTCGAGCCGGGAAGCGGCCAAGATTTCGCGAGATTGGGTTAGCGGCATGAATGACCTTTGATCTTCATTAACAACAAATTACAGTTAGCAAAACAGCAGGTCCTTCGACTTGCCCTTGCCGCGCAAGCGCGGCGCGGGACTGCGCTCAGGATGACAATATTTGGTTAACAACCACTTACTCTCCGCGATCTATTTGCGCTCTTTGCAGCCGATCCGAGTAGTCCACGTATACTGCTTTCCACTCGCTGTAGAAGTCTATCGCACCGATTCCGCCTTCGCGATGTCCATTGCCTGTGGCCTTGACTCCACCGAACGGTAGATGAACTTCTGCGCCAATGGTCGGAGCGTTAATGTATGTGATGCCGGCATACAAATCCCGCATGGCAACGAAAGCTTTGTTTACGTCTTTGGTGTAGATCGAGGATGACAGTCCGTACTCGATATTATTGGCGATGTTAATTGCGTCTTCGAGATCTTCGCAGAGAATAATTGAGACAACTGGGCCGAAAATTTCTTCTTGGGCGATTCGCATCTTCGGGTCAACATCTACGAAGACGGTCGGCTCGATGAACCATCCGTATTGAAACTCGCCTTGGGTCAGACGATTCCCGCCGCACTTGATTTTGGCGCCTTCGTCCTTGCCGATTTCGATGTAGTTGAGATCGCGGTTCATCTGCGCTTCGTTGATCGCTGGTCCCATCTCGCTAGTTTCGTCCAGCCCATTTCCGACTTTCAATTTCTTAGCACGTTCCACGTAGCGGTCAACGAAATGATGATAAACGCCCTTCTGCACGATGATGCGGCTGGTTGCGGTGCAGCGCTGGCCCGTGGTACCGAAGCCTCCCCATAGTCCGCCTTCAATGGCGAGATCGAGGTTCGCGTCATCGAGGACGATCATGGGATTCTTACCACCGAGTTCGAGCGAACAATGCTTGAAAGTCTGGGCTGCGGTGGTGCCGACGGTGCGTCCGACCGCGGAGGAACCGGTGAATGAAATTGCACGAACTTCGGGATTGTCGAGAAGAGGCGCGCCAGCTTCGGGACCGAATCCGGTGACCACATTGACGACACCTTTAGGAAGGCCAGCGTCGGTAAGCGCCCGCACCAGATTGAAGGTTGAGAGTGGAGTATCCTGCGCAGGCTTTATCACGCAAGTGTTGCCGCAAACCAGCGCGGGCAGCAGTTTCCATGACGGAATCGCCATGGGGAAATTCCACGGCGCAATCATTCCGCAAACACCCAGCGGCTGGCGAATGGCCATGGCGAATTTGTTGGGCAACTCGGACGGAGTGGTGGGGCCGAACATGCGGCGTCCCTCACCAGCCATGTAATAGGCGGTGTCCACGGCTTCCTGCACATCGCCGCGAGTTTCTTTCAGCACTTTGCCCATCTCGCGAGTCATGTCGCGGGCGTATTCTTCTTTGCGTTCCAGCAGAATTTCGGCGGCGCGGTAGATGATTTCGGCGCGGCGTGGGGCCGGAACTAATCGCCACTTCGTGAATGCGTTTTTCGCGGCTTCGACGGCGGCGTCGGTATCTTTTTTGCCGGACTTCTGGAAAATACCTATCAGATCGCGGTTATCGGCGGGATTGCGGTTCTCGAAAGTTTCTCCGGTGGCGGATTCGACCCACTCGCCATCAATAAAGTTTTTGTAGATTTTGGGGCGGGAAGCGGTGCCATCGATTACGGGGGCGGTTAGTGTGTCTACTACCATAAATCTCTCCTGAAAATTGCTAGCGTGTATATGCTACAGGTGGAGGGAGAGAGGCGGCAAGGCGTGCTGAATCGAAACGCAGCGTCGCGGACAAATCTTGATAATCGGTCAGTTGGGTTTTCGCGAGAGCATTGCAAGAAGGAGAATGCCACCAGCGCAACCCAAGAAGAGCCAGAAACTAAAGCGCCTTAAGAACGGGAGTCGGCTATCGGGGAATACTTGCTCGTAGCCAGCAGCAACCTCATCGCCCCCTCGTCGCCACCACGCCATCTTGTCATGCAACGATCTGCGTGTGAGGCGGACTCTCATTACAATCTCACCGAAAATACTCAAGAGCGCGACCATCCCGAGAATTGAGAAGAAAACAGCAAGCATGAATGATGGCCCTATTCCCAAACGGCTTTGAGGACACGTGCATAATGCCACGGAAATCGGCTTGCCGCCACGCCATCCGGAAATCAAACTAGCATTCAAGTTCTTTTGACTTGACATATTCCTATATGGGAATGTAATGTATTTCTCATGGCGCGAGCGGCGACAACATCGGATGCATTCAACGCTGTGGCTGAGCCATGGCGGCGAGAAATCCTCAATTACCTGGCGCCACAAGAGCGGGCCGTGGGCGACATTGTAGCCAGCCTGGGACTTCGGCAGCCGTCGGTTTCGAAGCACCTGCGCGTGTTGCACGAGGTGGGCTTAGTGAGGGTTCGTCGGAACGGGAGGCATATGCTCTACCGGACTAATGCAGAAGCTATCCGTCCAATGCATGAGTGGACGCAAACATTCGAACGGTTATGGAGCCATCAGTTAAACCGCATCAAGGAACGTGCAGAGGCAAAGGCTAAACAACTCGACCCAAAAACTTAGATAAGAAAGCTGAGGAGAAAATCATGAGCATGACCGCGACCGTACCGGGAATTGAAAATTTAACACTCATCGTAACCAAAGAAACTCTCGTGCGGGCGCCGATCGATGTGACGTTCGAAGCGCTAATCGAACAGATCGGGCCAGAGAACGATACGCCAGACGGCCAGAAGATGCCGATGACACTCGAGGCATGGCCGGGAGGCAGGTGGTTCCGCGATCTGGGCGACAACAACGGACACTTCTGGGGACACGTGCAAGCGATCAAACGTCCCACGCTGCTTGAGATCGCCGGTCCGTTGTTCATGTCGTATGCCGCGGTCTCGAATGTCCAATATCGCCTGAGCGAAGCGGACGGAGGCACTCTGATCAAGTTTCACCACAAGGCGATGGGGATGATCCAGGATGACCACCGACAACGTGTCGGGACGGGTTGGGGACACATTCTGGCGCGGATCGGCCAACGGGCGGAAGCTCGGGCGAAATAAGTTGAAGGGAGTCGTGATGTGTCCTGTATGCCTAGCGAGCGCGGCTTGGACGCTCTGCGGCGGTGCGCTTTCCAGTGGCGGGATAAGCGCTCTGGTTGTCAAAATATTTCGTGCAGACAAAATAAACTCGAAGCAAAGGAGAAATGAGAATGGCTACTACGACGATTCCCACGACCACCAAAAGATTGGATGGAAAAGTGGTCACACCAGCGGAATGGCTATCATCCAGGAAAAAACTGCTGGCCAAGGAGAAAGAGTTTTCTAAGTTGCGTGATGAGCTTTCGCGAACCCGGCGCGAGATGCCGTGGGAAAGGGTAGAGAAGAACTACGTTTTCGATGGACCACATGGTAAGGAAACTCTGGCCGATCTTTTCGACGGGCGCAGTCAACTGATTGTCTATCACTTCATGTTCGGTCCGGGATGGAAAGAGGGTTGTCCAAGCTGCTCGTTTATCAGCGATGGATTTGATGGCACGCTTCCCCACCTGGCAGCGCGTGATACCACGCTGGCGGTAGTTTCCCGGGCAACATTGCCGGAGATCGAAGCATTCAAGAAGCGGATGGGATGGAGGTTCAAATGGCTCTCGTCATTCGGAAGCGACTTCAATTCCGACTATCACGTTTCTGTTTCGAAGGAGGATATGGCGAAGGGCAAGACCGAGTACAACTACGCCATGGTGGAGTTTCCCTCCGAGGAAAGACCGGGCGCGAGCGTGTTTTACAAGAACGAAGCTGGCGAAATTTTTCATACGTACTCGACCTATGCACGCGGGCTCGACATCCTGCTGACCACCTACAACTTGCTCGATCTGACTCCGAAGGGCCGGGACGAGGAAGGTATGCAGCCGCACGCCATGGCGTGGGTTCGCCATCACGACCGGTACAAGCCCGAGATCGCGCAGATTAAACCGGCGGGAAAAGTTTGATCGCTAAGTTGAGTTGAGAAAACAACAAAGTTAGGAGAAAAAATGACGACGACAGCGACAATAACCACAAAGCAGATTGACCCAATGCTGAGCGAGTTTCGCGACGAGGTACTCATCACCCGACGAGTGCTGGATCGAGTTCCAGCGGATAAACTTTCATGGAAGCCGCATCCGAAATCAATGACCCTGGGGCAGTTGGCGATTCACATCGCTATGGTGCCGGGATCCATATCGCGAATCACACAGCAGGATTCTTTTGACGTTTCGACCGGAAGTTTTGTGCCGCCGCAACCAAACAACATGGACGAGGTTAATGCCGCGTTTGATGATAGCGTCCTTGAAGCCGAGAAGTGGCTGGCTGAGATGACGGAGGAAGGGCGCAGGAACGCCTGGCGATTAATGTTAAAAGACAAAGAAATCTTCACTCAGCCCGCCGTGGTGTCTTGCGTTCAATCATGCTGAATCACTGGTACCACCACCGCGGGCAGATGTCGGTTTACCTGCGGCTGCTGGACGTACCCGTGCCGGTGATTTATGGGCGGAGCGCCGATGAAGGTCCGTTTGGGTAGAGTTTCGAAGCGCGATTGTCGCACGAGGAATCTGCTGTTCACACGAGCCATCACAGGGAGTCTTTTGTTCCTGCCTAATCCAGACTCAGTGAACATGCCCCTAGGCTAGATCCCTCGCCCACAGTAGCCAACGAGAACAGCGACGGCGAGTCTGGTTTCCACGTAGGAGATTGCAGCGAAAACTTGACCTGAGTGTCGCTCAGTTGGTGGCGGCTAAAGCCGAGCTTAGGCAATTTCTGATCTTCTGCAATCTCAAACGACTGAAATAGAAAGTTGTTAGGACATATCAACTCGCCGCGAGCTGGAGTAATCGTTTTATTCGTAAACGCCAGCACCATCCATAGCGTGAGAAATTTCCCTTGTAGATCGGGAATCGACAAAACGTGAACTTGTTTAATTGTGACCTTTTGGCGTTCCGGAATGCTCACTTCCTGGAACGTCATAACGCAACGATTGAAAGTGTCCTGTTCACGGTCCAGTGTCCCCTGTTGGCCCGCAAGTTGGCTTGAGTATGTTTCAACCAGAGCTGCTTCTACGGCACTCTCTTTATCGCACTCGTTATACCTTGACCATGCCTCAGACTTGCCGTCCTTTCCGTACATGGCGTTCTCCGCGTTCCTGTGCTCAAAGACCCAAGCTCGATAGCAACCGATAAAAAGGCAAACCAGGCCGATCAGTTTCAGGTTTTTCTTTAAAATCGCCCCATGACTGGCGAACCAAGTGTCGGCTTTCGGAAATCTGCCACGTACCCATGGTTCCACGAGACCTTCAAAGAAGGGGATCATGCGCAAAATCCCGCCAGCCCATGCCAGCCACGATCCCCACAGACTCCTGAAAAAAAGAGAGAGGTTTTCCAACATATTGCAGTCCTCCGCAAGACCACGAAAGGCTACAGCATTACGAAGAATTAAGAACATCCCATTACCGGAATGCTGATTGTTTGACGCGCTCCCTCCACCACGATAAACTACTTGGGTTTGCCTGTAGCTGCGGGTTCCGTTCTGGATCCGCCCGCGTATTTGCCAATTTGGCGAGGCGGAGAGCAGCAAGCACGAAAATCTGGATTTTTCCCGGTATCGCGACTTTCGATTGTCGGTCGCGACGGGTGATTTTGATGGAGGCATAAGTATGTACGCGGTCATCCGCGCCGGTGGCAAGCAGTACCGTGTGGCGCCCGGAGATGTGATTCGCCTGGAAAATCAAGGCGATGGAAAAGACGGCAAAATTGAGTTTGGCGATGTGCTGGCGGTGTCCGGTGAGCAGGGACAGATTGGGCGCCCGGGCGCCGGGGCGTCGGTGATTGGCGAAGTAGTCGAGCAGGGGCGGGCGAAGAAGATTCTGGTCTTCCATTACAAACGCAAAAAGCAGTACAAGAAGCTGCGCGGACATCGGCAAGGATTTACCGCGGTCCGCATTACCGAGATTGGGTTTGATGGTCAGACGTTTCGGGCGCCGGAGCTGACGAAGAAGGAGCCCAAGGTTAAGAAGGTGAGGGCGGTGGACGAAGAGCACCACGTCGAGGCTCACGCTGCGGTGAAGACTAAAGCGCACGCCATGGCACATAGTCACGCTAAGAAAAAGGCGGTGGCTAAGAAAGCCGCGCATAAGAAGTCGGCACCGAAGAAGAAGCGGTAAAGCAGGTCCCTCGACTTGGGATGGTTCCTGCGGAACCATCCGCGGCGCTCGGGATGACAAAATTTGATAGGGGATTGATTTTATGGCACATAAAAAAGGGCAGGGAACATCACGAAACGGTCGCGACTCGAACGCGCAGAGGTTGGGATTCAAAGCCTTCGGCGGGCAGATTGTTCCTGGCGGGACCATTATCGTCCGGCAACGCGGGACAAAAGTGAAACCAGGCTTGAATGTGGGCCGAGGCAGCGATGACACTTTGTTCGCCAAGATCAGCGGGCGGATCAAGTTCAAAGACCGCGGCCAGATGGGGAAATTTGTGATGGTTGAGCCATTGGAAGCGAAGTAGTTTTTTTACTAAGTTCAGGCTGCGAAAGCGGCCGGCAGCCTCGGCTTCGGTCGAGGCTTTTTGTTTGGTTTGGACGACGGAGTGACTGGCGTTCTCGTCGCCTTTCCATAACGCCGATGTTTATTGATGAAGCTACAATCCGCGTGAAGGCTGGTGATGGCGGTAATGGCTGTCTCGCGTTCCGTCGGGAGAAGTTTGTTCCACGCGGTGGACCTTCGGGCGGGGACGGCGGTGATGGCGGCGACATTGTCATGGAATCCAGCGAGCGTCACAACACGCTGGTACATTTCCGATTTAATCCGGAATATAAGGCGCAGCGCGGTCGGCACGGAGAAGGTTCTAACAAAAAGGGACGCGAAGGTGAGGGTATTGTGCTTCAAGTCCCGGTGGGAACCATCTTGTACGACGCGGATACTGGAGAAAAAATCCACGACTTTTCGCGCCCAGATGAGCGGATTGTGGTTGCTTGCGGGGGGCGCGGAGGACGCGGCAATGCGCGATTTGCGACGTCAACGCATCAGGCGCCCCGCGAGCATGAAGACGGGCGTCCGGGCGAGGACCGTGTTTTTCGACTTGAGCTGAAGTTGCTTGCTGACGTCGGATTGGTGGGGTATCCAAATGTCGGGAAATCTACTTTGATTTCGCGGATTTCCGCGGCGCGGCCCAAGGTGGCGGATTATCCGTTCACCACTTTGCAGCCAAACTTGGGGGTCGTCGTCGTCGGGGAGGCACGGGACGAAAAAAGCTTTGTCGTTGCGGACATTCCAGGATTGATCGAAGGCGCCCACTTAGGCGCTGGGTTGGGAATGCAATTTCTGCGCCACATCGAGCGCACCAGGCTACTTGCTCACATGGTGGATGTTTCCGATGACAGTGGAAGGCCTGATCCAGTGAAAGATGTCGAGGTGATCGCGAAAGAGTTGAAGAGTTTTGGTGGGAAGCTGGACGAGAAGCCAACCATCCTCGTCGCATCAAAGATTGATGTCGCAAATAAAGAGAAGCTGGCGAAGCTGAAAAAATACGCCAAGAACCAGGGAATGGTTTTGTATCCTATTTCCGCAGTGACCGGAAAAGGAATTGAAGAATTAAAGTTTGCAATGGCAGAGAAGCTCGATGACCTTCCCGCCCGCCCCGAGGTCATCCCGGGTAGGGAGGGGATGGATTCCTGACCTCAGGGCTATTGAGCACGCTTCGAGCGTCGAAAAAAGGTCGGGCTAATCAGCCGGTTTGATGCCGACAGCTTCATATACTCTGGCACTGTCGTAGAGCACTCCGTTCTTCATCACCATGCGACAGCGGCGAATATCGCTGATATTTTCAGCTGGATTCCCTTGCACGAGAACGAAATCGGCGCGTTTGCCGGGAGCGATTGATCCAAGGTCTTTCTCCTGTTTGAGAAGGCGGGCGGCATTAAAAGTTGCGATCTGCAATGCCTTTGGAGCAGGAATTCCGGCTCTCACCTCCAACTCTAATTCGCGATGCAACATGATCCCGGCAGTCGAGTCAGTTCCGGCGAGGATGGGAATTCCTGCGTCGTACATCCGCTTCGTCATCCGGAGCATGGCTTCGTAGGATTCCTTATACAACTGGTCAGTCTTCTCCGTTACTGGAAGTCCGCCCGTGAAGGCCCCACGCTGGACTTGCGCCGGCAGACGATTGATCACGGGCGCGTAATCCGGAGATACCTTTCCGGCGCGCCCGGTGAACATTCCCTCAAACGCACCTAGGGTTACGTCCACCGTGGTGTGATGCTCCAGAAGCAATGCAATGAAATCATTTACCTCTTTCGACTGTAGATTGAGCTTCGCAGCATTTGCTGCTACAGCCTTAAAGCGTTCCATACCCATAGTGCTGCTGACCTCGGGTGCAAGAAAATTTAGGAAAACGAAGTTAATGTGTTGCAACTCGTCGGCGCCGTCTTCCACAAACTGGCTTGCAATCATTCCGTTCGGAACGTGGCCGCTTACGCGCAGGCCGCGTTCATGGGCAGTTTTCACAATTCCGGGCACAAACTTAGGGTTAAGCGAGCTATAGACTTTGATCTGAATGTATCCAAGGTCAGCGTAACGATTTACATCCGCCAGGGCTTGCTCAAGCGTGTCTGCATAGAGGCCGGTGGGCGCTTGAAATGGACCGTGTCCATCAATAAACCCAGCTTTCCAGAGTCGCGGACCGATGGCTGTACCAGTCTCCCATTGGTCTTCGAGGTGCTTTAGCTCGTTGATGTCATTTCCCATATCCCGAACGCTAGTTACGCCGCTTGCGATGTTCAGAAGGCCGTCCACGGCTTGGGCGTGGACATGCATATCAAAAAGGCCGGGCAGCAATGTCATGCCATGGCCATCTACGCGGCGGGCATCTTTAGGAACCTCCAGGGCTGACGATGGTCCAACCATGGTTATGCGCTCACCAGCTACAACTACGGTTTGATCTTCGCGGATTACGGCTTGCTCAGAATCGAAAAGGCGGACATGTTCTACCGCGAAAGGCTGATCCATGTGCTGCGCCAATTCGCTTGCCAGGCGGGCATTGCGAGCATCTTCGGCGGAGCGGTCGAGGGCGTACAGCTGATCGTTCGCGCTTTCCCAACCCTCTCTTAGTGTCGCGAACCATTTTCCGGGAGACGCAAAAAAATGTTGATCATCATCAAGCCACACGGTTTGCGGCTCAAACGAAAGTCCTGTAACAGCGAAATCGGTTACGTGCAATTTCTTGTCGTGGTCTTCAATCGTCACATCGGTAAGGCGCTCTAATCGAGCCTCGCCTGCGGGAAACAATTTCACCGACCCGCCGTTGCCTTCAGCAGGGCGCCTCACCAGCATCGCCAGTTCGGCTGTAGGCCCGTTGTTGCTGACATAGAATCCTGGCGCCGCGGCTTGTCCGTGCTCGGAGGTGCTCTTCCAATGGGCGATGCCGTCTTCAACGCCGAAATGCTCGTCAACCGGAGCTTTCAAGTAGTCATTGCCGGTCTCGTCCACGCGCGACGGCAATCCATCCGCACCAACCAAGTAGTTCGCGGTGATCTTTGGCCCGCGACCGCGGTCGTTGTATTCGAAGGTACAGTCGAGGTGGCCGCCGGGACTGTAGACGTCCACTTCGTTACCAGCGGTCCGGCCATTGCTCAGAATTGTGTATCGGAGAGTTTGGGGAGTGGCGGCGTTGGCGCCGAAGATATGACATGCGATGAACAGAAGAGAGGAAATGGATATTAGACGAAACATGGCGCGATATTATGCCATTGAAGGGAAGCGAATACTAGAGAGGAGAAGAGAGAGCTACGAAGAACGATGCATTTCGCCTATCTCCCGGGTGAGGATTACGGTAGCAGCAATATCTTTCCCGTCGTCTTGCGGCCTTCGAGGTCGCGGTGAGCTTGAGCGGCTTCGGCCAACGGATAAGTATGTGCAATGCGCAGCTTGAGTTTTCCCCTAGCAATCATTTCGAACACCGCACTGGCTCGGTTTCGGAGTTCCTGCGTCGTGATGACATAATGCAGGAGTGTGGGTCGGGTTACGAAGAGCGATCCTTTTTGAGATAGCTGGATCAGATCGAATGGAGGTACGGCGCCGCTGGAGCCGCCGAAAAGCACCATGTATCCCCGGGGACGCAATACGTTTAGTCCCTTCTCGAAGGTAGTTTTTCCCACGCTGTCGTAAATGACATCCACGCCTTTTCCGCTGGTTAATTTCTTGGTTTCACTTTCGAAATCGTCCTTCGTGTAAAGAATGACTTCATCCGCCCCTGCTTCCCGTGCGAGCTTGGCCTTCTCTTCGGTTGAAACCGTCCCGATGACCCGGGCACCGATATTATGCGCCATCTGCACCAGCAGCAATCCAACTCCGCCTGCGGCCGCATGTATCAGCGCGGTTTCGCCTCGTTTCAAAGGAAAAGCGTCGTGAGTTAGATAATGAGCGGTCATGCCTTGAAGTATTGCGGCTGCTGCTGTGCGGTCGTCCACTCCTTCCGGGACTGGCACGACCCGATCAGCGGGAGCGGCTATGTAATCCGCGTAGGAACCCTGAATTCCGGCCCATGCGACGCGATCGCCTAGCTTCATTCCGTTGACTTTGGATCCAACGGCGGAAATCGTGCCCGACCCCTCTTGTCCAGCCACAAAAGGAAGGGGCAGCTTGTAGCGGCCTTCGCGGTGGTAGATGTCAATGAAGTTGACGCCCGAGGCCGCAATCTTCACGACAACTTCGTTTTCCTTCGGTGGGGGGATGGGTATCTCTGTGAGTTCGAGGGCTTCGGGGCCACCTGGTTCCTTTACTTGAATCGCTTTCATGGAGGGTTGGATTCTGCGAGTTGCATCCTGGATGCAAGAGTGGTGAAATGCGATTCGCTGGTCAGCGGAAAAACATGTCTCGATAGATATTGTCTCTAAGATTTCATCTGGCGTTTAGGCCTGCCGAGCGCGGGTAGTCTTAGAAGTCTTCGAAAGGGTGCGCATTGCTTATATTCCGCATGACGACATCAACCGACACGCTTATACATGGTAGGGATCATGTCGCGCGGATCGTTTCGCTACGCTGCTTTTGAAGCACTCTTGCAGCCGGGATGCCCACACGCGCACTTGCTTTGAACGTCCACTTCGTTATTTTTTGCGGAGTTGGCGCAATTTTGACTGCAGTATTCCTGGCCCCCAGAAATTGGGCAAGAACACTGGGGATGGGCGCATTTCGATTGCTGTGCTGTTAGCATTTGATTACTCCTGATTGCTGGCAGTTTGGATGTAGGAAGGTTCGATGGCGTTTATTGGTTACCCACCGTAGCAAGTACTATTTACGTGTCCGAGCCCAAAGTAACGCGGGTAACTGGAATCGGGCGTTGACCCGTCAAAAGTCCGGATAGTAGGATTTGATTACAAACCTTGGCCCTGGACGTGGCAAGTAACAGAAAACATGGAGATTCGAAAGCTTTTTGTTTTCATCGGTTTGGTTTTTACGCTGGTTCTTGCCACCGGGGGATGTAGTTCCCGACGGCAGGTCACAGCCCAGCCTGACATAAGACAAAATCCCCAGCCAATCAATGCTCCGGTCCCCCCAGCTCCGAGAACCTCTCCGGAGCCCAAAGCAACTCCAGCTGCCTTGCCGCCGGCACCGGTTGCAAAACCTGATCCCGTCGCCGATTTGATAGTAGCGTCGGAGAAGGAATACCGCGCCGGACAGGAAAACGTTAAGACGGGGAACTTTGATGCCGCGAAGGCGAATTTCGATCGCGCTTTGACAATCTTGACGGAAAGCGCTGAGCAAGCGGGCGAGCACCTTCCGCCCGATTCGAGGTTGCAGGAAGAGTCTGTTCGCATTCACAATGCCCTGAACGATTTAAACTTGCAGACATCGAAGCCGGCAGGGCCTGCGACCGAACAGAAAACTGAGCCGGCACCAATTGACGAGGCAAACGAACTAACTCCTCCAGTCGATCCCCACATTAAAGCTCAGGCGGCAGCCGAAATTAGAGGCACCCATTCAGATTTGCCGTTAATGCTCACCGATCCGGTTGCGGGCTACATTAATTACTTTTCGAATCGCGGGCGCGGAACGTTGGAACATGCCCTAATCCGGAGCGGCCGATATCAAGAGATGATTCGCAGAACACTGAAAGAAGAGGGCGTGCCCCAGGATCTGATTTATCTGGCTCAGGCGGAATCCGGGTTTCATCCTCTCGCGCTTTCGCGAGTGGGGGCTCGTGGCATCTGGCAGTTCATGGCATCCCGTGGAAAAGGATATGGTTTAGAGCGCAACATGTGGGTGGATGATCGACAGGACCCTGAGAAAGCCACCAGAGCTGCAGCTCGCCACCTGAAAGACCTTTATAACCAGTTCGGCGACTGGTATCTGGCCATGGCTGCTTATAACTCGGGCCCAGGGACGGTGCAGAGCGCCGTGAAACGCACTGGCTATGCGGATTTCTGGGAGCTGTACAAGAGGAATGTCTTACCCAAGGAAACCCGGAACTACGTACCAATCATTCTTGCCGAAACAATCATGGCGAAGAACCCGGCCCAGTACGGGTTGGAAGAACTGGTCCCCGATACGCCCGTTCCATACGATACGGTCAAAGTGAATTATGCGGTTGATTTGCGGTTGGTAGCGGAGTGCGTGGATGTTCCTGCTGCCGTTCTGGAGGACTTGAATCCAAGTTTGATTCGACTAGTGACGCCGAAGGATCAGGAATTCGATCTCAAGCTGCCTATTGGCACCAAATCGCAATATCTCGATGCGATAAACGTCATCCCGAAAGAGATGCGGGTATGGTGGCGTTACCACAAAGTGGGCCCAGGAGAAGATCTGCCTTCAATCGCACGTATGTATCACACAACCGCGCGCGCCATCGAGAAAGCGAACAGCATGGGGAGTGAAGAGAGTCTTGAAGTCGAAGCTAAACTCATTATTCCGATCGCGCCGGGGCGGCATGGTTCTGGAGAGGGTGTGCAAGCTTATGCTCGACACCTCACAGTTTATAGAATTCAGAGGGGGGATACGGTGCAATCGGTTGCCGATAATTTTGGCGTTTCGCCGGCGATCGTGCAGCGCTGGAACAGGTTAAAGGGCAACAGCTTGCGAGGGCGACGGATTCTATACGTGCACCTACCCATAAGCCCGGATCCGCTAGAAACGAGTTCCAACCCTATGAAGCATAAGGTGTTACTAAACGAGGCTCGGGTTCGCCAAGTACGGCACGCGGTCAAGCCAGGTGAAACTCTCTACTCTATCGCTAATTCCTATAACACCACGGTTGAAGCGATTAAAGAGAGCAATCGAAATGTCGCAACCCTTCGACCGGGAATGATTCTGATAATCCGCCGCAACGATTAAGTTTTGCTGCCGGCATTAGACAACTTTTTTCTTTCAAGGGGGATTCAAAAGGGAAAACGAAGTCCCCTGACAGGTTCCACGCACCGAAGAAGTTTGGGCTGCTTGTGATGCAGATTGATGAACATGCTATAATCGCGCGCCGTTCAAGTTTTTAGTTGTCTTTTTATTTTCACTAGCGCAATGTAATTGTTTGCGCACCCCCCGGCGCCGCAGAGCAGCCGGTAATCAGGAGGAGAAATGACTTTGGAAGAGAAATTCTATATGCGCGATGATGAAGGCGACGAATTTAGTGAACCTGGCTCCTACGGCGACACAACAGAGGAAGAGGATTACGAAGAAGAGGAGGAAGAGGAAGAAGCAGAGGTGCCATCCAGCAGCGAATCAGAATTGGAGCCCATTTCATCGGGATCGACGCCGTCAAGGTCGGGCGGGGGACAGGGAGACGATGGTTCGTCGCGTTCTGGCCCGGCGCGAAAAAAATCAGTTTCGGCCGGAAAACGATCCACCGGATCGCCAAAACCCAAGACGAAGAAATCTGCAAAGAAATCAGCGAAGAAGTCTTCGGTAAAAAAGTCCGCGAAAAAAAGCTCAAAGAAGAAATCTTCCCGGAAGAAGTCTACAAAAAAGAAGAAACCAGCGAAAAAGAAGTCGTCCTCGAAAAAGAGTGGGCGCCGGCGCTAATCATTGGGATGCGAGGTTCAGTTAAAGAGCCGCGGCTTGCGCTGCGGCTCTTTCTTTTTGGAAGAATGAACACCGCACTATTTGTTTGATCGAATAGCGGTGAGGCATCTTCCGTAGAGCTCAAGCAGATGGCTTGCATATTCCTCTGGTTTGGCGGCGGCACCGGTGCCCTGGAAACCCACCCCTGAAGAAGTTGTGCGGCCGTATCCGGTGGTCATCGCGATGAACTTCATGAGATCGAGAGCGATATCTTCGTTGCGCCTCGTGCCTGCGGTAATGCTGGGCGACTCCTCCATGATTCCTCCGTCCTTGTTGAGAGAATACCGGAATCCTTTGATGCAGGCTAGACTGCCGCCTTGATCTACCGATACCTGTGCAAGCTATGAGCTGCGAGGAACCTCACTCATGAGGGAGAGCGGGTTTTGCTCGCTATCGCGAAAATGAGTCATCCAGAGGTCGTGGTTCGGCATCTTCGCTATGAAATGGGGAGAGTCTTCGAACTTTACATTTTTCTCGAGAAGCTGGCGGTACGCCACATTAATATCTGCAACCGCGAAGTACAAGATCGAACTAGGATGATCCAGTTCCGGATTTTCCGGTGGAGTAAGCATCAGGCGAACGCCGCCACAATCAAAAAACGCCATGACCCCAGTACTGAACAAGAATGGTAAGCCAAGAACATCGCGGTAGAAGGTTGTGGCGCGTTCCAAATGTTTAACATGGATGGCGATCTGTATAATGCGGGAAATCCCGATGGTTGAAGGCGCCATGCGATTATCTCCTTCTGTTTCATTTGTTGTTGTTTTGATAGTTAGCTTCGCTAACCATTAGCATAGCTAACTATAATGTAAAACAAAATGCAAGAACAAAAACAGCGGGTCATCCGACGGGAAGAGCTGGCAGAAAGATTACACTCGGCCGCCATTCACCTACTGCGAAGGGTTCGCAGGGAAGACGCCACTATGGCGCAAGCGCCAGCTCGGCTTTCGGCATTGTCGGTCCTCGTCTTTGGAGGGTCCATGACAGTCGGCGAGCTGGCCTTGGCTGAGCAGGTGAAGCCGCCGACCATGAGTCGTTTAGTCGCCGGATTAGAGCGTGACCGGCTGGTAAAGCGGGCGCGGAATGCTGAAGATTCGCGACGAGTTCAACTGTTAGCAACGCCAAAAGGAGCAAAGCTAATGCAGCGAGGCCGCCGCCGAAGGATTAAATATCTGGCCAACCGTCTTGAAATCCTGACGCAACGCGAAATCTCCGTTCTCGGTGAAAGTCTAGGGATATTGCAGAAAGTTCTGGACACTTGGGAATGAAACGGGACGCCGCCCACCTCAGGTTTCAATGCCGAGGTAGCAGACCCGCCCAATGATGTAATCGGACGCCTTTTTTTCTCCCTCCATCGCGATGATCTCCACCGGGTAGGCTGTGTTGTGGGGACGCAAAACCAAATGATTGCCAGCTAGTTCAACGTACCTAAGGGTGCAGGTTTGTAACTTATTTACAACATACATATTGGCCTCGCCCTTGCGGTATGCCTTAAGGGAGTTGTAATGGCGATCAATTAAAACTGTCGCTCCGGGAAGCAGCCGAGGATACATGCTCATGCCTTCTCGTGCGTTGGCGCGGATCACCACAAACCGCTCCCACGTCTCCCGAGCCCCTTCCATTTGCGGACGAAGGGTCTCCAGGAATCTCTTTTGAAACTTAATCATGTCTTTCACGTGCCGGCTCATGAGGAGAGGCGAAGTAGCGGCGACCTGGTCTTCCACGAGGAGTACATTTTCGAACTCGTCGTCGCTGGGTGGCAGGATACTGGCGCGCTTATTGATTTCGGCAGGATCAAGGAGATCGAGGACGGAAAGCCGTTGCACATTCATCACTTTATCCATGCCATCAATACTGAGTCCCCGCTTGCGGTTCAGAAAATTAGAAATATGCGCCTGTTTGAACCCCGTTTGCTGCGCCAGTCCCAGGCCGGTGAGATTTCCCTCTTCAATACGAGACCACAGGGTTTTACGTAGATTGTCCTGAAGAACTTTGAACTTCATGGGGGGAGTATAGACCTGTATATAGCGGCGTGCTATTGCATAAAAAAGCACAACATCTGCGAGAAACAAGTCACATTCGGGGACGGCACTCCGTAAAAGAAACGGGCCCTGTCGCTGAGAAATCGGCGCAGGGCCTTTTTTGTTGTATCTGCCAGCCTAAGCAGAATCAGGTTCGCAGTCAATCCGCCCCCAGTCTTCAATTATCAGAAATCCCTGATTGCTGATTGCCGGGAGTCAACGACACAAGGAGGCAGTAATGGATTTGGATGATGCAAAAATCGTTCAGCTCGAACTGAAGTACTGCGAACGGTGTGGAGGGCTGTGGGTACGACCGCTGGGGTGCGAGGAAATATATTGCGCTACCTGCGCAGACGAGATGATGACTGTTGCCTCTTCAGGCAAGAGAAAGACTTGCCCCCGACTGCCCATTAATCACAAAACGGAGGGAGTTTTAAGCCCGAAGCTTGTGGTCATCTCCGGAGAGGGTGGTAACGCATGATGGTCACGTCAATCTCTCTTGGGGACACTGTCGCTTCAGAAGCTAATGGGCCTGCGGAAATCGGAGACGTCACCAGCATGTCTGTGTCAACTGACATGCCCTTACCGGGGGAACTAACGGGCGAAGATCCGAACTTGTGGCTTTATCGCGATCGCACAGTCGGATTACTGAGAAGGTACATGCGCCTATCCATTGAAGTTGGGCGGCTCCCGTCGCTCCTGGGGCGCGAGTTCTTCCGTACTCGTGTGACCTCTTATCGGGTAGCAACCTTCGAAGATGCGGTGGTCTTCGTCCATGACGTTGAAAGGGTCCTGGAAAGGTTGGATGCGTTCGATAAGAAACTGATTGGCAAGGTCGTCTTGCAGGACTACTCACAAGATGAAACGGCCCGTCTGTTGAACTGTGGGCGCCGGACCGTTGTACGGCGCTTTCCTGAAGCCCTGGACCGGATTACTAAGGACTTCCTCGAAGGCGGACTACTTACACGACTTCCTCAGACAAGTTCAAGTACTCCAGAATCTTGTCAAGAGGCAAAAACGACCCTAAATGACGTAAGTGATTGTGCCAGTAGCGAATAAAAAGTTGAAAATGGTGGCGCATTTACCCTGTTGGATTTGATATTCTAGATTTGTAAGCAGGAAATTTCAGAAGGGGCGCGAAAAACGCGCCCTTTTTTTATTTTTTGCTAATTTTCTGGAGCCTCGGCGCCGATGACGCGATCAAAAGCCAAACCAAAAAGGAAGGCGAAGGAAGAACGTTTGCCGGTTGAACGCTTTTCCGATGCACCCGTTGTTATTTCGGAGGTCCGGGGAAAAATCATCCGTATTGTGGGTAATCAAGCCGTTGCAATGGTCGAATCCACCATCGCTAAAGTTGGAGCCGGGCACTTTCTTGCGATGAAATATTTGTTTGAAATGGTTGGACTGTTTCCTGCTACAGCTACCGTGGATCCAGAGTCCGAGGATTCCCTGAGTAGGACATTGTTGCGGAATCTTGGTTTGCTGGAAGAAAACGGCGTCCAGGAGTTGGGTTTGCAAACCAAAGTTACGAAGGAAAAGTGTTCAACCGCCGATGAAGCGACCGCTCATGCCGTAAAATGAAAGTAAGTCAAGGGAAAGTGGTCGCGTCCCGATGGTCATCTGCATTGGCGAGGCTGGCTGTAGCTTCCCGGCTGACAGATAGCCGGACCGTCGAAACGCGCAGGGTCGGTCTTATGGACATGAGTTGGGTAACAGGCCGAATTGCGGTGGGCGGAGGAATTTGGGCTGACGAAAACATGTCTGATGTCGCGAAGGCTGGAGTTACGCACATCATTGACATGCAGGCTGAATTTGATGATACGCCGCTGGCGAAGGCATATGGAATTAGTGTGTTGTGGAATGCGACAGACGACGACTTTCAGCCGAAGCCGGAATCACTATTTGCGCGCGGGGTAGACTTTGCAGTCGAGGCGCTGGACAAGGAAGGCTCAAAGGTATTCATCCATTGCGCAGCCGGAGTGCACCGAGCCCCGATGATGACGCTGGCTGTGCTCTGTTCTCTCGGTTGGAATATCGCTGACGCGATGCAGCTCATCGAAGCCAGGCGCCCGGTGGTGGATTTTCCAGAAGTCTATGTGCAAAGCGTCGAGAGCTTCCTGCAGACAAGCGACAAAGCGAAAGTAGAATTACAGCGATAGGTTGATGAAAATGATCGCGTTGATCCAGAAAAGATATGTTTTGACTTACTTCCGCAAGCCGATATTCTTCGGTGGCTTTGCGGAACAAAAAAGGGTGTGCCTAATTACGATTTAGCGAGGGAGGGGTTATGTCCGACGCGAGCCGTCCATTTGGACGGCTTTTTTATTTGTTGCCGGTGCTTTTGGCATGGGTTCTTCTGAGCTCAGAAGCTTTGAGCGCGCAAACACCCGCGCTCACCTCGGTTAACGACGTAGTGTACCGTGCGGATGGAACGCCAGCCGGAGGAACTCTGCTGATCTCATGGCCGGCGTTCACTACGGCGGACGGCCACACCATTGCCGCAGGAACCAATACGGCTACATTGGGAACCGGTGGCACGCTTACGATCCAGTTGGTTCCCAATGCCGGCGCAAAGCCTTCGGGAACCTTTTATACGATTGTTTATCAGCTCGATGACGGAACGGTAAAGACCGAATACTGGGCCGTCCCCACGACTTCTCCGGCGACGATCGCCGAAGTGCGGACAACTCCGGGCACCCAGGGACAGCCATCCCAATTGGCCACCGAACAATTCGTAAACACTGCATTGGCAGGAAAAGCCAATGACTCCGCTGTGGTCCATCTGAATGGAAACGAAACAATAACTGGAGCGAAGCAGTTTGCAGTCGCACCCAGTTTACCCACGCCAGTGCTAGCGACTGACGCGGTGAACAAAGCTTATGTTGATAGTTCGGTCACGGGATCAGGATCCGGGTCTTATGTGAGTAAGGCGGGAGACACCATGACGGGGCCACTTACATTGCCAGGAAATCCCGTGGCCCCAAATCAAGCTACGAACAAGAACTATGTGGACCTTGGGCTCGCCGTAAAGGCGGGATTGATAGCTGGAGTTGTGCCGGTTGGCCAGTTAGGAAATGGGTCGGCGAACAATAGCGAGTGTCTACATGGCGATTCCACTTGGGGAGGATGCGGGACGAGCAGCAATGCTGTTTCCATTCAGAGCATACCCGTGGATACAACAGCGCCAACCGACAATCAAGTAATAACGTACGTTGCCTCGCTGGGAAAATACCAGCCCAAACCGGGATCGGGAATTACAGGAGGAATGCAGCAAGTCAAATATGCTACTGATTTTGCCTGGTTTCAAACTCCGGCGACTGACATGAGCGTGGCCGGAGCCATGACAGTGAACTTATCTGTTTGTCCGCCGGGGGTTACGGGGACGGAACCCTGGTACTACGCATATGTGTCCGGAACCGGAACCTCGGAAGCTGTATTAGTTACTGGCGGAACCTGCGCCGGGAACGGACAGGCCGGAACTTTGCAGTTCACGACTGCCAATCCTCATCCGTCGGGATATACGATTGGAAGCGCATCGGGTGGCCTTCAGGAGGCATTGATTAGTGCTCGCTTTGTCCCCACAAATCCAACGGGAAGTTCGCAGGCGGGAAAAGTGATTGTGCCGCCCGGGCAGTTGATTGCTTATGCCAGAGTGTCGATCCGATCGTCAAATATGGCCGTCGATTTTTCGGGATCCATTATTGAATGTTGGATGAATGACTCCTGTATTTTCGTTGGAGATCCGGCAAGCTCGAACGCATTTTCAGACATCACGCTAATTAGCCCACGCGGACGCGCGACAATTGTGAACGGCACGCATCCGTTCATTGAAGACAATTCGCAAAAAACACGCATATTAAATGTTTCAACGCGAATTGGACTAAATGGGGGAACTTTTAGCAATTATGTGCAAGTGGATGACGACGAGTCGTTCCTGCTGGATGGATTGGACACTGTTCTCGGAAACGGTACCCGGTGCGATGCAGCAGTTTGTAATCCGGTCGTGTATGCGCCGGGGCCTTTTGGTACTTATCCCGCGGTTGGATGGTTGAAAAATATGAATATCTCCCTGCAATGTGGGGGTAATGGCGTGGACTGGCAATCCGGCAATACATTAAGAATATCGGATAGCGTCATACAGGGGTATGCGCAATATGGCGTGAGAACCGGGACTCGGAGGGGCGGCTTCGGTACAGAGAAGCTGGACAATGTATACGAGGAAGTAGGAAATTGCAGCAATCCAAGAGGAAATATTGGACAAGCGGGAGTGATCGCGCAGGGATCTCCTGTGGAAGTGAATGGCGGGGAAGGTCCAGCAGGTACTATTCCTTTATTCGCAAACACTGGGGCGACACAATATTCCTACTATATTGTTCCTCAAAATGCGGGTTTTGGCGCCGGCAACCCGCTCTACGCTGGGCAGGCATTAACCAACGGATCGGGGAACATTTCAGTTACAACGCCTGCGATTGCCGGAGTTACAAGCTATGACTTGTTGAGAGTAACTTCCGGTGGCGTTGCTGCCCAGCAAGCTCCATACGGCACCGGAAACTACGCAGTGACTACGGGAGTTCCGGCGTCGGCGTGCGTCAATGGGGTATGTACTTTTACGGATACGCAGGCACCGTTATCAAGCTACACCGTAGCAACTCAAACCTACTATCCTCTTCTCGACTATTGGCCGGGAGCTATGGTTCTTAGCAGTAATGCTGATTCTGCGAGTCCGTCAAGCGCGGCTCGGGCCTGGGTGCAAGACGTTCGAGGGAGCGTTGTTTCGGTCATGGGGTCGGCCGGTCCAGCCATTTATTCGAACAGTTGCTCGCAAGCTGGAAATTGGACGCCGATCTGGATGAGTTGCGTGTCATCCACTCCTTTGCAAGCTTTTTATCAACAAGGGGCGCTGTTGCTGGCATCGAAAACGAACGCTGACGGGGGGCTTTTGACGAACTTAAAAGGCCGCCTAAATTTTTGCTGCGTGGGAACGGCACCCGAACACATCATTACTCTGTCAGACTCAAACTTCCAGAAGACCATAGCGACAGCTAACAACCGTCCGCCTAATGACGTGAACGATGCGTTCATTGGAACCGATCAGGGAGACGCTTCGCCGCTGCATGTTGGAATAAGCTTCGGTGCGCCGATTTCTCTGTCCAACTATATCGGTAATGCGGGAGACGGGACAAACTGGTTGGAGCGCTTGACCAGCGGACTTAAAGAGTTCAAAACGAACGTGCAAATGGATAGTGGCTTGAACGTTGCAGGCACGGTACAGGCAAGTTCATTTGTAACGGTCGGTCCTGGAGCTTGGAGCGTTCAAGCGGGCTACGGCGCACTAAGCCCAGCGGCTTCAGGGAAATCCTTGATTGGATTTGGAACAAACGGGAAATTACAAGTTTCAGAAAATTCCGGCGCTGTGGTGGAAGTGGCCAAGCTCGACATCAACGGCAACGTGAAAGAGAATGCGAACACGGCTACCCAACTGGCATTAATTCCCACGCAATGCAGTGGGAGTTTTGCGACTGGCATTCAAGCGAATGGAAATGCAAATTGTGGTACGGCCAGCGTGATGCAGCTCTCGGAGACGACCGCGCCCACGGGGATTCCAAATTATGGGCTCTTCTGGTTTGATTCCACTTGCCATTGCCCGAAAGTCATCAGCAATAATGGACAGGCGGTGCAATTAGGACTGACCAATGTATTTAACACGGATGCGAACACGCTTGAAGAATACAACGGCACTACGCCGCAAACGTTCAGCATTTACGGTTCGCGCAGCGATGCGACAGATTATGAACGCCTGCGTCTAAGTTATGACTCGACGGACAGCTATTTCTTTCTCGGCGCCGATGCCGCTGGCAGCGGAACGCAAAGAGGATTGGGGTTCTGGTTGCAAGGATCTTTGCGATGGGTGATTGATGCCTCGTTCAATCTTAAGCCATGGTCAGACAATATAAAGGATGTGGGAACTCCAACGTTGCGTTTGAAGCACCTCTATGCTGGAACGTATGTGGATACGACAACGGGGGCGATGGCGACCGATATTCCGAACTCGACTACAACCGGAACAACTCTCAACAAGCTAGCGAAGTTGACGGGAGCGCCAAGCACAGCGGTTGTCGCAACGACTACGGACACGAGCGGAGTGATAGGGGTCGTAGTGGATGGGGCCGGTACAACTGGGTCAGCTCAAATTGCGGTAAATGGACAGGCAGTTTGTGCATTCGACGGCGCGACGACCGCGGGAGATTATGTGCAGACTAGTAGCACGACCGGAGGTGATTGTCATGATGCGGGTAGCGCATATCCGAGTAGCGGACAAGTTCTGGGACGTATGCTTTCGACTAATTCTGCTGCGGGCAATTACGGAATGACAGTTGGTGGCGAAGTACAAGCGTCCAGCGGAAGCGCGGCAGTGACATCCGTATTCGGTCGCAACGGAACGGTGACGGCGGCCAGTGGAGATTACTCAGTCGGCCAAGTCACGGGGGCGGCACCTCTCGCGTCCCCCACGTTTACTGGAACGCCAGCAGCACCCACTCCAGTCACTTCCGATAACACAACAAGACTCGCAACTACCGCATATGTGCAGTCCCAGGGTTACCTGACCAGCAATGCGGTAGGTTCGGTATTTGGACGAACTGGAACGATAACGGCCGCAAGCGGCGACTACACGGTTTCGCAGGTTACGGGCGCAGCCCCGACCGCGTCGCCCACATTCACCGGAACTCCCTCAGCTCCAACGCCCGCTGCATCGGACAACAGCACCAAACTTGCCACGACAGCTTACGTACAGTCGCAAACTTGCCCAATCTGGTTTACAACTCTGAACGCAGCCAGCACGGTCAACTTTACGACGACCACCAACAAAGCTTCGGTTTGGGGAGTAGTGCTGTACTGCAATCTGCTTACGACGCAGATTACTTACGATGTCACGACGGCTGACAACACTGCGAATACATACGACATTGGTATCATGAATAGTTCGGGAACTGTCGTGGCACACATTGGTTCCACTGCCGGGACTACCTTTGCTCCTTCCACGGGCTGGAAGACACTCAGCTGGACCTCGAGCGCTCAAATGCCTCCCGGGAAATACTACGTAGCGCTCACAACGAACTGCACAACGGCGTGCAGCGTACTTGAAGGCGGCAACAGCGGGGCAGGATTAACTTACGCAGGAAATATAACTGAGAGCGTTACAGCAGGAGGAACACTTCCTGCGACGATAACGGTTCCACCGGATTCTTACACAGCGACCACCATTCCAACGTTCTCGCTTCACTAGTTCAATCGCGATATTCGAACTCTGAGATTCCAATGAAAACTTTTGCCTTTGTATTACTGCTGGCGCTGCGCGCCGCTGCGGCGACGTATTACGTGGATCCGGCTGGAAGCAATGGGAACAGCGGGCTGTCTCCGCAGACTGCGTGGCGCACATTGCTGAAGATTGGGATTTCGACTTTTCAGCCTGGGGACGTGATTTTGTTCAAGCGGGATGCGGTGTGGAATGAATGGCTCACTCCGCCATCCAGCGGGGCGGCGGGAAATGTGATTAAGTTTGACGCGTATGGCAATGGACGGCCGCCGGAGTTCACCGGTCTCTATGCCACGACTGCTTCACAGTGGACGAACATCGCGGCAACGTTTGGCAGATCGCACTGACTGCGACACAGCCGATTTCGCAACTGAAATTTGTGCAGTTCGGAACGATGTGGGGAAATTCTCAGAGTGCGCAGAATTTGCTGGCTCATGACCGGGATTGGTACTACGACCCGGTCGCGCAGAATTTGTATGTGTGGTCGGCGGTGGGGAATCCGGTGACGCATTACGGATCGGTGTCGCCGATCATTCTCAGCGGGCAGGCGCTGATCAACATTGATAACGTCAGCTACGTTGAAATTCAGCACATCAAACTTGATTGGTATGACGGTTACGGGGTTCAAGTGCAGGGTGCGAGCGACCACGTTTGGCTGGCGAACATGATGGCGGACAGCCAGGTTCCGAATGCGACGGTGCCGATTGGGTTTTATGTGCATCCTAGCGGGACGCCTGGCGACATACATATTTACAACACGGACGCGCACCGGAATTATGTTGGTTATCGATTTGATGGCACACCGACTGCGATTGAATTGAAGAATTGTCGGGCTTATGCAAACCGCACTTATGGGTTGATGGATAACACGGCCGCGGTGACGTATTCGTACTGTCATTTGTACGCGAACAATCTTGCGACTGGTGTTTCGACCGATGTGACTGGGTCGCCTGGGCCGATCAATGGTGGCAACAACGTGGCGGCTGATACGCCTCCGAACGTGCGCGGCTTCATGCAGTATCCGGCGCGGATCACGGTTACTTATGACGATCCGGGATTGATTGATGGATCGCATCAGTACATTGAATCGTTGTTGCCGATGATTCAAGTCGAAAGGCGTGCCGCTGAGCATTGCAGTGGTGACAGGGTATGACCTGTCGCAACAGTTGATTCCAACATTTCAGTCATGGATCAATGCGGGATGGGATGTGAATTGTCATTCGGTGTCGCATCAGTATTTTGTTTTTCCGAATGCGTTCACGATTCAGTACACGGGCACGGCGGCAACCAGCGTTACGCTTTCGATTTCCAACGGACAATTCACGATTACGGCGCCGGGAGATCCCAATGCGCAGGTGAGTTGGAATCTCAGTTCGTCGGGGACTGACATGGTTCCAGCGGGTTTGGATACTTTGGGTGGCTTGGTTTACACGCTGAACCAGCGCGGCGTTTTTTCTGTGACTGAAGATCCGAACATGAAGCCAGCGGTGAAGAGCGAGGATCTGGCGGATGTGGCGGCGCAGGATATTAAGAGTTCGCCTTACCTGCTGCTTGAGGACAAGACGCGATTGATGACCGACGAGATTGAATGGTCGAAGGCATGGATGAATGCGAAACTTAACTGGCTTGCCGGCGAACCGGGTGTACATCTATCCGGGGAGCTATGAAGATACTTCGACGGAGGCGATCACGGTTGCCGCGGGGTATTCGGGTTCGCGGGGATCGGGTTCGATGGATCCGGCTCCGAATGCGGCGACAGTCGCGGCCAGCGGGATCGATATACAGAACATATTGAGTCAGGGAGTGGTTCCTAATTTCCAGAACCTCAGCGATAGCCAACTGGCGAGCAAACTCCAGGCGATGGTTTTCAAGTCCGCGGTGTGGGGTGTTCCTTTCGGGATCTTCTGGCATGTGAATGAACTGGCGCCGCATCAGGTTGGGGTGATGCTGGATACGTTGAAGTCGTCTGGGGCGACGTTGATGAGTAACACGCAGTTGGTGAATTACCTGCTGAGCACGCAACAAAATTCGGGGACAACTTACTACGCGGATGTGACTACTGGGCCGGCTGTAGATCCGAGGCCGACGCAGGCGTCGCCTGTGGTTGATCACGGGGCGGTACTTGCGGCTGAGTATGAATACGATCTGATGGGGATCAATCAGAGTCTGTTTGGATCTAGTTGGGAGATTGGGGCGTTGGCTTTTGTTCCGGAGAATCTGGGACATGCCGAGGGTGGTCAGTGAACGGGCGCAAGGTGTCATGTGATATTGAGGACGAAAAGCTGACCTCAGGTGCTGAAGCGCAGACATTCAAACAACTTAGCGGCCCGACTGAAGTCGGGCCTTCCCAAAACCTGCTGAATCATATTTTTTACGCAGCGTCTGAAGCGATGCCCTGATCCGAGACTTTTTCAGCAGGCTGAAGCGCTGCTCCACGCGAAAGCCAGAATTTTCCAGATTGGATGGTTAGCTGTGATGAGTGATCTTTCTCTGCTTAGAGAGCTGGGCAGACATTTGGATTTGCGGCCGTTCAATGAACGAATATGGGAAAGACCTTCGTGTCTGGTGGCAATGCTTGCCGCAAAGTTGGTGTCCGAGACTTACTGATTGAAACTCTGCTGCGAGTGCGGAGCAAAGGTCGCGGGCTGATCCGGTTGAGGCCGAACCGGGCGCAGAGGGAGTTTTCGCGGAACCATTCGAAACGAAGCATTGTGTTGAAGGCGCGGCAGCTGGGGATCACAACTTATGTGGCGGCGCGGTTTTTCATTCAGACCATCACGCAGCCAGGCACAGTGACGGTACAGGTGGCTCACGACCAGGAATCGGCGGAGGAGATTTTCAAGATCGTGCATCGCTTCTGGGAGAACCTGCCCAGAGGGGATGCGCGAAGGCGCGCTGTTGACTTCGCGCGCCAACATCCGGCAGATCGTCTTTCCGCGACTGGACAGCGAGTATCGCGTGGCGACGGCGGCGGATGCGAATGCGGGCCGCGGGATGACTATCCACAATCTACATTGTTCGGAGGTCTCCCGCTGGCCCGGGGATGTGGAGGAAACGTTGGCATCGTTGCGGAGCGCAGTGCCGGAGGACGGCGAGATCGTACTGGAGTCTACGCCGAACGGTGCGGGTGGCATTTTCTATGAGGAATGGCAGCGGGCAGCGGAGACGGGATACGCGCGGCACTTTTTTCCCTGGTGGTATGGGGATGATTATCGGGTCGAAGAAAGGCCGATCGTCATCACCTCGCAAGAGGAAGAAAATCGAGCAGCAGCGGGATTGACCGATGCGCAGATTGCATGGCGGCGATTGAAGCGGGCGCAATTGCGGGGATTGGCAGTCAGGAGTATGCGGAGGATGCGATTTCGTGCTTTAGAGCTTCGGGGGAATGCGTATTTGATTTGGAAGCCGATCGAGCGCGCGTTCGAAGACTGCGGCGAGCCGGTTCAGGCAAGGGACAATGAGCATTGGTTGATCTGGCTGCCTTCGCAGGCTGGGCGGCAATACGTCATCGGAGTGGATCCGGCGGGCGGCGGCTCGGAGGGCGATTATTCCTGCGCGGTGGTGATCGAACGAAGCAGGGCTGCAATGCGCGGAACTGTGGGGACATTTTCCGCCGCGCGAGTTGGCGGGCGCGATGATTGAGTTGCCGAACTATACAATCATGGGCTGCTGGCGGTGGAGAGAAATAATCACGGGCATGGGGTGTTGGCGCATTTGCGGATGGCGGGATGTCCGAACGTGTTTCAGGATGGCGGGCATGATGGATGGTTAACATCGGCGGTAAGCCGGCCAGCGATGATTGAGAACCTGGCGGCAGTGCTGGCGGTGGAGGAGACGATATTTCCAAGCCCGCGGCTGCTGAATGAATGCCGTACTTTTGTGCGGCATCCTGATGGAAGCTCGGCGCGCGGCGGGAACCCATGATGATTGTGTGATGGCGATGGCGATCGCTCTGGCTGTCAGACGGCAGGGTGTCGGACGGCAAAGCGGTCGCGCTGGGGCGGATCTCGCCTGCCTGCCTCGCAGGGGATAAAATTTCCACAGGACGATATGTTGGCCGATCACGGTCGAGAGACGGGTTCCTGACTATGATGTGGTCCCAAATAGGAACCTCCGACGAATTGAAAGGAAAGTGGTTTGCCGGTGACTGCGGTACAACACGTAAAGCGGATGCGAGGTGGCGCTCAGGGACATTTGATGCGCTGCGATGACGGAAATTTTTACGTCGTGAAGTTTAGAAATAATCCGCAGCATCTGCGGGTGCTCGCGAATGAATTTCTGGCGTCGCGGCTGGCCGAAGGCGTTAATCTTCCGGTTCCGGCCACGGAGGTCATAGAGGTAAAAGACTGGCTGGTGCAACACACTTCTGATCTGAATATACAGTTGGCAGGTGGCACTATCCCTTGCGAGCCAGGACTGCAATTTGGATCGCGATACGTAGTGAGCCCCTTGGAAGGGCAGGTGTTGGATTATCTGCCTATCGAAATGTTAGAGCGGGTACGTAACCGTGAAACATTTGCGGGAATTCTGGCCATGGATAAATGGACAGGAAATACTAACGGAAGGCAGGCGACATTTTGGCGTAGGATGCGAGAGCGAAAATACACCGTTACATTCATTGATCAAGGGTATTGTTTCAATGCAGGCGAATGGACATTTCCGGATTTTCCGCTGCGAGGAGTTTATCCGGAGAACGAAGTCTATGCCGCTGTCCGCGGGTGGGATGCGTTCGAGCCCTGGCTTTCATTGATCGAGAAAATGGATGACGAAGTGATATGGGCGGCGGCAGGGGAGATTCCGCCGGAATGGTATGGAAGCGACTGGGGCGCGCTTCAGAAACTGGTGCTGCTGCTCTGAGCGGCGATCAATGGTTCGCGAACTGATTACTGCGTTCCGAATGTCACTGAGAAATCCATTTCCAAATTGGCCGGCAGAAGCTTGATTCATGGCCGAGTTGAAACAACTCGAATTTATCTTGTTGCGATATGTGCCGACCGCTGCAGGGATGAGTTTGTCAACATAGGGGTGATCATGATTGAAGCCGATCGCACGGGATTTGCGGAAGTCCGTTTCACGCCCGACTGGAGGTGGCCGATGACTTGATCCGCAAGTCGATATCGAGATGTTGCAAGCGCTCGAACGTCACATTCGGAAGCAGTTTCAGGAAGTCGGAACGCGATCGCGATTTTTGAAAAAGATGGAAGATTCCTTTTCGAATTTGATCCAACTCTCGCCGATAAGTGCGTGTTTGGCTGAAGATCCGGCGAAAGAGATGGAGGCTTTGGCTTCTTTTTATTTCAAAAATGCTCATCAAATCCCGCAGCGGGTTGCGAGTGGCAGGACCCGGATTTGGCAGCAGATGCGGAGGGCGTTTGAGGGGCAGGGAGTTTTGAGATCTCTCATTACAGATATTCCGATGGAGAACTACACCGAGACCGGAGATCCCCTAAAATTGGATTTCGCTTACGCGGTGGGCGAAGAGTTAAAAGTGTTCCAGGCAATTTCACTAAAGGGAAATCTCGGAGCGGCGAATTACTTTGGATCGCGGGCGCGTGGGATTGTTGAAGCCCTCGCTAGCGGGAATAGTCGGGTACCTCTACTAACTGCGGTGGTCGACGATGATTGGGATCGAAACAACTCAGAGGCAAAGTATGCGGAAAAGACGATGAAGGGAACCGGGTGGTAGTGGCGGCTTTGGCCGAGATGCCGGAGATAGCAGAACGAGCAAGGTTAGAGTTAAGGGCTTAACAAAAAGCTTTTTGATTAGACTTTTCGCGGGCGAGGGCGCCCGCGCCACACGATCTAAAGAAAAAATCATGAAAATTACAAGAAGTTTTACGCGGCGCTATGCGCCGGATTGCAGGAGTGTCTTCGCCGCCGCGGGAAAGCGAAGGGCAAGAGGAGGACGGTGGCACTTCCGTCCATTCTTAATATCTATGGGCCTAGGGCGGATAGCTTTCCCGAAACCAACGCCCATAAACTTACGGCGATTTTCGGAGACGCCGGTGGCACGCAAGGCGATTAACACTATCAAGGATCGGATCGTCGGGATGCGATGGCGAATTCAGCCTCGTCCGGGACGGGCGTTGGTAGCAGCTCCGGATGCGAGCTGCGGATACAAATACTTACTGACAACTTCGATGCTCCCAATCCGGACGATTCGTTTCGTTCCTTGTCGGAGCAAGTTCTCGAGGATGTGATCGTCGGCGGATTCGGAGCGATCGAAGTGGAGAGACACCGGCGATCCGCAGCGTCCGCTGGTGATGTGGCCGGTGGATGGAGCGACGATCCGCATGAGGACCGACTGGGATGGAATGCCGGGATCGGCGCGCTATGTGCAGGTCACGGGAAAGTCTGGGCCGGAAGGAAACATTCTGCTGAACGACGATGAGCTGATTTACATTCGGCTGAATCCCCGAACTCACACACCTTTTGGGTTGGGCCGTTTGGAAGTTGCGTTCGAAGCGGTGAACGCGTTTCTCGGTGCGCACCGGTATGCGACAAAGCTGGCGTCGAATTCGGTGGTGGAATATGCGCTGTGGCTGCAAGGGTTGACTCCGGAACACCACGAGCGATTGATCCGATGGTGGCAGGACGAGATCGAGGGTACCGGGCGGGTGCCAATTCTTTCGGCGAAAACAAGCCGGAGGTGTTGCGGTTCGGAGGCGGCACTGACGCGGACCTGCGGCTGCAGTGGCAAGAATTCTTGTTGCGAATTATCGCCGACGCGTTTGATCTTCCTCCGCAATGCCTGGGAGTTGAGCGCGATTTAAATCGTTCGACGGCGATGGAAATGGCGGATGAGGCGTTTCTCCAAGCGATTGTGCCGACTGCGCGACTGCTCGCCGAACATCTGACGCGGGACGCAATCTGCAAGAAGCTGGGATGGAACGATTTGGAATTTGTTTTCACCGATGTGGATTCCGGAGGGGACGTGATGGAAGAGGCGCAAATCCAGGCGATGCTGCTGCAGAACGGCGTGCTCACGGTGAATGAAGTCCGACGGATGAGAGGATTGCCGCCGTTGAAGGCGCCGAAGCTCAGCGACCAAGAGTGCCACCGTGGAGTAGGCAACGCCTTCTTTAAGACGAACACGTCCGCGTTATGAGTCCAGCGATATAAAAGAGGGAATGATGAATATTGAATTGGAATCGATGGCAATCGAGATGCCGCTAGTGATGGGGCATCCCAACCGGGAACCGTTTCGCGGTGTGCTGACACTGGTGGATGTGGTTTCGGACAAGGCGCCAGCAGGAGCGCGGGGACATCGAGTCGTGCTGACTCGGGCTGCCGCCGAGAATGGACTGGCGTCCTTGTTGGGAATGGCGCTGGATTATTCTCCCAACTCTTGATCGCCACGATACACGGCGGAAGGTAGGCGTGATTACTCGCGCGGAAATCTGGGGAAGAAGGTTGGAGCTCGGAGGATATCTGTTCGCCAAAGATTTTCCGGAAATCGTGAAAGAAATCGGCCGTGGAGGACAGCGACGCCAGCTTTCAGGATCCGCGAACGAGCACCCAGACAGACGCTTGTTTAGGCAATGTCTTACGAGATCGCGGATGCGCGCGTGGCGGATCTTCGGGCGAAAGTATGGACTCTTACACAAGTCACTTTCACCGGCGCCGCGATTCTGCGGCGAGATAAGGCGGCGTACGGGGAAACATGGATTGAGATGAGATAGGCAACTGAAGACGGCTAATCGGCTGAACAAATTACAACAAAGGAGAAATAATGGACACAGGAAATTACCCAACAATCGCTGCCACCGCAGGAAGACTGGCAAATGCGGCCGAGACTCTGGACCGGGTTCTCGAAAAGACTCGACGCACAACAAGCGGCGCTAAATGCAAAGGTCGACCGCATTGTGGCGGCGGTCGAAGAGCGGGTAACACGATCTACGAAATTGAGTCCGAGCACTGGGACCGCAAGGCAGTTAGAAAAGCGCGTCGCGGAACTGGAAAGGGCAAACACCGAACTCAAAGCGCAGGCGGTGCGCATGGGACGCAAAACGCTTGTCTCCGCTGGTCACGGCGTTATTGAGCAAGAGCTTTCCGGAAGTTGGGGACAAACTGGACTCCGGCCGCATTGACAAAACTCTGCAGTCGTTGAGCGTCGAGCAACGAATTGCGGTGAAGGCAGAGATGGCGCGGGCAGGGATGATCGACTGAAAGTCAGCTTTTGGCACTTAGCCGTTAGCTCTTAACTTCGACATTCGAAGGGCGCGATCAATATTCGTGCCTTTTCTGATTTGCGAACTCGATGCAAAGTTCGCAAGCGGAACAGAATTCAACGCAGCAAAAATTTATTTCAGGAGAATACATGCACGCACAATTTATTGATCTCAATGCGGCCGCGGATTTTCTTGGGCCGGGCGCGATAGAGATCGACCGATATCAAACCGAAATTATCGACATTGTGCGCAGGCGGGGAGTATTCGGGCAGAGAGTCCGGCAAGTGCCTGCAACCGGCCATCCTTCGCGATTCTTTGAGCAAACACTATCAATGCTCCGACGGCGGCGCAAGCCTTCGTTGATCCCCGAAATATCGTGGCTAGTTACGGGGTCGCCAACACGCGTTGAGCGAACGGTGCCGTTGAAGGCGCTGGTCTCGCAGATCAACTACAACCTGTTTGACCTGGAAGTGGGCGCACAGCAAAGCCAGTTCGCCTACTTGCAAGCAAAAGATCTGACGGACTCCGTGGAAGGGCTGTTGCGAACTCACGACGTTGCGCTATGGAATGGCAACGACACTTCGCTGAGCACGCCCACCACACTCCAATACATGGGCGCGATCGGCCAGATCGAAGCCGGCGGCAACACCACCACCATCACAACAACCGCCAGCATCGTGGACGGAATCAAGGGAGTGATCGCCGGAATGGTTGCAAACTCTTCCTACGAAGTTCGGCCCACGGCCATCTATGCGAACCCGGTGCTGCTCGACTTGATCGATCGCGAAATGAAAGCGGAATTCAACGTCGTGCTCTCAACCACCGAAATCACTGGCGGTTGACAGTGAAGACGCTCTCCACGCAAGCCGGAGAACTTGCCACTCATTCCGGAGTGGGCTGTGCGGTACACCGGAACTCCGGGCAGCGGCACCGCGGTGCTTCCCTGCTACATCGTCAGCGAAGATCTCATCGAGTACCACTGGCTGACGGACCCCAATCCGCGAGTCTTCCAGTTGGGACTGTTGGGATCGCTGGCTTCGCAGATGGTGGTGGTGAAGTTCGGGGCGCCGGTCGTAAAAGGCGCATCCTATGCGCACTACGAAGTGAAAGTAAACCGGTAGACAATCGGTTGCCGGCTTTTCAAGTCCTGGCTCTCCGTCTGTTTTGACAAGCTTGAGGACCGGGCAATCATGCGAATCATTTGGAACTCTTATGATTTATCTCGATGTTTCGGAATACGAGCTTTACGGTTTGGACGCAACAACCCCTGCTGCACTGGTTGCCGGCGCGTCCAGCTGATCGATGCTCATTGCCGGCGATCAACGCTCGGGGTCGCGCAGTATGAGGAGCGATTGCGGATTGCCGCCGGACCGCAACACGGTGCGGGTCACTTACTTCCGCTGGCAATGGTGGCTCCGGCGGCTACCCTATTGTTTCGGCGCAGGGGCGCTATGCATTCCTCGGAGGGGCGATTGGCCTTTCGACGATATCAGGTTAGATGTCGCGCTGATGTTCGGATTGCCGGGCGTCTGGACCGCCATCTCTGCGCCTGCAATCGATTTCTTTGCCGCAACCGGCGAGTTGACGTTACCGCTGAACATCGTCGGCCTGTGGTTCAGCGAAGTAGACATGGTTTACACAGCGGGCTTGGGCGTGATTCCAGATCCGGTTAAATTTGCATGCGCTCAGATCGTTCGTAACGCGCAGTCGACGCCTGCGTTGAATGTGAAAGCGGTCAGCTTGATCGAATGGTGCATGCAGTATTTTTCTGACACACTCCTGGATCAAACCGTGAGTTTCGATGCTGGCGCCGTACGTGGCGCAGAAGGTTGGCTGAATATGACTGACAATGGCATCAGCGGTGCGGCGGTCGTGCGTGCCGCGGATTCGATGTTGCACGCACTGGGAGGGGACCGAGATCAGCGTGTATGTTTCCTTCATTGACATTGCCGGACGATCCCAGCGCGCAGCTGGGCTTGGTGGATCCAGGAGTCGAAGAAGTATTTTTTTCTCCCGTGATCGTGCGAATTCTCGAGGTTGCAAGCAGCGGTCCGCGAAGGAGACTGGAATTTCTGATTTCTGGCGCCACTGTAGCCGAGGAATTGAGTTCGAGAAATGTAGCAACGGCCGAAGCTCTTTCCGCGAATGCGCTGGGAATTCTGTACCAGGGCGACTTGCTGCATATCGAGAACGTTGTCACGGAATATTTCGCCGACGCGGCGTACCTGTGCCGGGTATTAGCAGTGGAGTGAAAATGGCTCTTAGCCTTTGGCCTTAACAGATAACAATTTAATGAGCCTCGACTGAATACGGACTTAGAAGCTACGACCCAATAGTAAAAGTTAATAGCCAAAAGCCAGGAGCTAAAGCGCTGACTTATGCAATTCACAAAAGATAGTTTCTATATGGCGCTGTTGCAGCGCTTGATTTCACTCAGTCCTCAAAGGGTCGTGACACTCAATGGCACCACCAGACCGGCGCTGATCGTGGCAGAAAACGAGTTGATAGTTCCGGTTGATCCGCTTCCCGATGCGTTTTATCTGGAGTGGGGAGCCGCTCGCGTTGTGCAAAGACAAGTTGGCGATCGCCCGCTGCTGACAATGGAATGTGTAATCTCGCACCACACGTTCGGAACCGTCAGCAGCGGAGTGAACAGAGGCCGGACATTAAGCGCTCTTGATATGGAGCTAATAAGTATTTGCCAGCCCATGTGGACGTCAAAGCGAGACTTCACGCAGTCCCCAGCATTGATCTAGGTACGAAGATATCCTGGACGGAGCCAGTTCTGGGGAGGGTATCAGGAACACAAGCTCTCAAGAATGACGGACTGCCACGAGGCACGGAAGGAATCCGGCTGGAGCGCAGCGCAACAGTTAATGTGTTTTTCTTTTCGGAGGTCAATTTTCTATGAGCACCGCGCCGCTTCGAACTGCGATGGTTCCGGTGAGCCGGCGAATGCGGGCATACTTTGCGCCGATGAATCGCAACACAGGCGCGCCTAGCATTTTTGATCCTGGGTTGTATGGATTGTTTCTTCTGGATTCCCCGCCTGCGCCGTGGCTGGATCTTGGATGGATCGACAGTTTCCAACGATTCTGCCGCACAACAACTGAACCGTTACGAGTCGGGCCCCAAGGAGCGCCGTCGGCGCTATATCGTGGGCCGCTGGATGTTCGTGTAGAGTTTGAATTTCGTGAGTGGGGAAAGCTGCAAATGGCGTTGGCAGGTGGATCCGAACATATGAATGTTCTGGCGTCGGTTCCAAATGCAAACGCGCAGCCTTCCGGCGGAACCCCTGAAGCCGCGGCCGCCGGTTCTTTCCGGCTCGACGCCAAATCAAATCGTTCTCGGCGTGGGCGCTGTCAATGCATTCAGTGTCGGGCGACATTGTCGCGGTGGACGACGATTACCAACAGCAGACTGGTTATGTCGGCAGTGGGATTGCTGCCGCATATGTAAGCGATCCGGTGGACGTGAATCGTGATCCAAATTACATTCGGCGAGTCACTTTTAATTTGGGCCGCGTTGTCCAGACAACGGCCACCTCACTTCTTTTGGCCCAACCCTTGCTGGGAGGCGCTCCATCGGCCTTAGCGGGAGTACAAAAAGTAGTTGCTTTTGTAGATCGTGAAGGCGGGTCGTTCTTTCAGGAATGGTCGGCTTTGTTTGTAGCGGAAGAAGAGTCCGGCGGGCGCGTGTGCTTTCATTATCCACGCCTCAGTCCTACTACATCAATTCAAACTTCCATGCGGTTGGGACCAAATAGTTCAGCGCAATCGGGCATTGCCAGGGTATTTCACCGCGAAGAAGAAGTAGAGATTGCAAATCCGATCTCATCGTTGGCTCTGCGCGCTGCTTTTCAAGCAATGCCGCATACCGACGAAAACGACGGTCAAACTGCGGTGTGTTACCGAAGTTATTTTCCCGCATCCATGGCGGCAGTGTACTAAACAAATGGATTCATAACGCGTCATAAGCCTGAGACTGTTGTCGTCTCAAATGAATGTTAAGTGCTCCAGGCACTCTACTGGCTGAAATTATTTAAACATCTTCCTGACAATTATTGCTCTGAGCGGCCGTAGCGGTTCGGTTAGCGGCCTGTTTGTGTCAATCGGAGCAAACTAAGTTTAGAAATTAGATTTGGATTCTTGCGAAATTAAGATGAACCTAAAAATTGACAATCTAGATGGCCTCGGCCCACTCGACTACTCGCCGGCAATTGATGGGGCACAGTCTCCGCAGGTAGTCCGAAAGCTTAATCAGCCAGCGGAACTTCATGTCAGCTTGCTGGCTACCGCACCAAGTTTTGTGGTTCCGGCCTTGGGCGGGCGGCTTACCTTTGGGAAAACGAATGGGCAGGATGTTTTTAGTGGCTATGTAATGCAAGGCCCAGAATTTGAATACTTGGGATGGGGCGAGCATGGGCCTGTCTATCGCTACATCGTGATCGCGCAGAGCGACGAATTTCTTCTGGACGAGAAGCGGGTTCCAGTGCGATGTCCATTTGTGAACCGGACTGGCGGCGACGCGCTGCGGCAACTCACGCAAAGCCTAATGCCAGGTGTATTCGACACTACGGGCACTGAAGACGTCGATACATTGGTTTGGTATGCGTCTGATCCGCAAAAGAAATGGTCCCAGCAAGCTGCAGAAATCGCCGCAATAGTTCGCGCCAGCTATCGAGTGATGAATGGGGCGCTAACGTTTTCGGCGATCGCGACAACGATTTATGCCCTGAACGAAACCGACTCAAACTTTTCGCCGGAAGGATTGAAACTTCAGCCGACAAATGAGTTTGTAAACGACCTGACAGTGATTGGCCAAATTGAGCCTCAAGCCTACGTTAAGGATTACTTTATAGGGAATGGCATAACCCTTAAGTTTTACTTATCGCAGGCTCCTTTTCAAAAGGCCAGCAAGACTCTGTTTGATGAGGAATACGATTCGGCAGTCCTCGATCCAACTCGCTGGTAATAGTGGACCCCGCCGGAGTGGTGAGCGTCAATGCCGGCCTGTTGCAAATCGCGGGCGGCAATGGCTTGGATGGCGCGACCACAGTGCAGTTCGTGGAGAAAGTCGAGTTAGGCGGAGCGATCGTTCTCCAACACGGTGACATTCTTTTTGGAGCGTCTTCCTCGGGCATCGTCGGCGGACTCTACCTCGGAGCCGTATCCTCCGCGGGATGTTTGGCGGGATTCCAGATAGCTCCCAACGGAACACAATCCAACATTCAAGCGCTTATAGATGGCGCTGCCAATCGGATCGCCGATAAGCACAACCGCGGGACATCACTATGTATTCACGACTCGCTTGTACTCACTTGAGATTTACCAACGGCAACAGATATTTCATTCGTCAGTTCACACCGCCGGGAATGGTGTGGGCGGAGCGCTGGCGAACGCAGGCGTTCGCGTCGTACTCGAAGTGCAGGACATAGATCCTGCCAACCCCGCTACTCTGGTAGCGCCTTCCGTTGCGTTGTTCGACGGGATAATCGGAGCATCCTTTGGCTTCTGCTCTTACGCGCTCGTCAACGCGGTGAATCTACAATGCGCGATCGCGTTCACAAGGCTAATACAAGCTATTGATACTGAAGTTCGCAGCGCGTTGCCGGGGCAGCCTTACTTCACACAACTCGTCGGGGAACTTTCTGAAGGAGCGGAGTGCAACGTATCGAGTTCTGAGTTGACGTTCTTTACAGAATACGTCCCCGCGCCGAATCAAGCCATAACGGTTCGTTACCGCAGTCACGGACAAGCCTTGGCACGGGTCACGAATCAGGCAAGTATCGCCGCCCAGTCACGCGGTATTGACAACGGCTCGCACGGAGGCGTGCGACATGTGAAACAGCCCATATCACGCACGTCCGCAGATTGCGAAAATGCGGCCCTGGCTATGCTGGATGACCTGGTCGAGCCAGCCTGGACCGGCGAATACGACACCTGGAGCGATTTTCTGCCGGCGAATGCCGGTGATATTTTCCCAGGTGACGCATTAAACATAAATATTCCTTCGCGGAGCGCATCATTCCAAGCCATCGTGCGAGAGGTTGATATCGAGGTGAAAGATCTGGCGGGCGACCACTGCCTTTATAAGATTAAGTTTGCCAATGAGGCTGCGAGGAGTTTGGCCTTCGGATCCGAGTCTACAAAAGTCGCAAATGTGCCGAATGTGACTGTTCTCCACAATACACAAATTGGCACGGCTTATTTGGAAAGCCTTACTGCTGCCGAAATCACGAATACTTTTCGACGACAGTGACGATTGATGCGGGTGTTCCACCCCTAGTAGGAGGAGGGATTGAGGTGCGGTGGAGCGATGCCGGATGGGGGGCTGGCAACGACCGGAACCTGGCGGGCCGATTTAACAGCCAAACTTTTACATTGCCCCGCTTGGCGCGCGTACAAAATTATTTCTTGCGCCTCTATGACGCATCGGTTCCGCCTAAATATTCGCGGTACTCGGCGGCTCTACATCTTGACTTTCCGCTATGAAAAATGAAGAAGACAACTCGCCTGGTTACGGACACTTCATCAATGGAGCGAGGCAGCAACCGCTCGTGGTGCGGGTAACCGACAATGATTTTCAACGAAACGTGCTCGAAAAGCTGGGACGGCTCGAAGCAAAGATGGACATGCTTGTTGGTGCTGGACAGCCCGGTCGTATGACGAATGCCGAGAATCGAATCGTTATTTTGGAACGAAACGATATCAAGCGCAGTGTGTATGATCGCCTGCTGAATGCTGTGATCACGGTTGCTATCAGCGTTGCCATCACCATGCATGACCGGTTTGGAATCAAGTGACGGCATAGTTACAAATCCAAACTTGTCGGATATTAGTTTTCGGCCCGAACCTCTTCTACGTACACAAAACTTCCAAATTTTATCGAGGAGACCAAGTATATGAATTTCTTATCCACCTTATTGCAAGGGATTTCTTTTATTCCAGCAATCGTTAGCGGAATCGAAAACATTTTCGGGGGACGCCCCGGCACCGAAAAGAAGAATGCTGCTGTGTCTTTCCTACATTGCGTTTCCCATGCCCGTCGTTGCAACCAGGCCTTGACCAGCTTACTTACATGCAAATAAAAAGGCGAGAATAACTACTGCGTGGTGACAGGGGTTCCGACGGCCACGTTGTCCGTCGGTAATATGGGCTTGGCCAGGAAAAATTCGTGGTCGTAAAGATCCCGATACATCCGTCCAGCGATCTCCGCAGCTTTCGGTCCGAATGTCGGACGCCCGCCTTCGAGGAATACGACCACGACGATGTGGCCTACGTTAGTTTTCGCGTACGAGGCAAACCATCCGAAGCGCGTGCCTTCATGAGAACAGGTTCCCGTTTTGCCCAGTATTTCTTCTTCCGAAAAATTCAGATTAAGCCGTCGTGCAGTTCCATAAGAAACCGCGCCAGCCATGCCATCCGAAATTTCGGGGATCAGCGGAGAAATGCTCAACTGCCGCTTGACCAAAGGCTGAAAGTTCGCAATGTCTTCTGGGCTGGTGGGATGCTGCATGAAGTAAAGCGTGCCGCCGTTGGCAATCGCGGATACCAGCGCGCCAAGTTGCAGCGGGGTCACCGAAACGCCTTCCCCGAACGAGCACATCTTGCCCACGCCGCCGAGCTTGGCCGAAATTTCCGTACTGGGATAAGTCCCCAACTGTTCTCCAGGAATGTTATAGCCCGCCAATTCACCCAAACCATATTGATGCGCGTATAGCCTGACTTTCTCGAATCCCAGGCGGCGTCCCAGCGCCTCGAAATATGCATTGTTCGAATGAGCCAGGGCCATCGTCAGGTTCATGTGAGACCGGCCGCCCAGACGAACCTCAGTTTCCTTGGTGATGATTCCTTCGTTCAGTGCAGCGAGAGCAACCGAAAGCTTGATCGTGGAACAGGGCTGAGCGCCGCTCGAAAGCGCGAGTTTCTGATTGACCATCGCCAGAATGCGTCCACTGGTAGGCTCGATCGCCACCACGGTGCCATTCATGTTTCCCAGCGCATCAATCGCGGCCTCTCGCACCACCGGGTCTTCGCCCGCGGTGACGTCGCCCTCTGTGATGTCACTATTGAACGAGCTCATGGTGAAATGCTCGTAATAACGATGGCGGCTTCTACGCCGCATGCCTGCATTCACCACATGAGCGGTTCGGTGAGAAGTGACACGGCTGCGAGCCAGCGTGCGCATACGCTTGCGGGCATGAGGGGTTTCGGTCACCGTCCGGTGCTTTTTGCGAATCAAGGGACGCGTGTTGATGGTTGCCGCGAAGCCGGCCTGGACAAACAGCGCTAGCGAGAAGCAAAAAATGGCCAGTCGGATTAGAGCAGAACTATTCTTGAATCTCACTATTACCGTCTCCGGGGGCTTCCTCAGCAGAAAATCGGTGTGATTCCCACGCCGCGCTCGCCATTCGAATATCTGGCGATTGGGCTAGAAGTGGCGTTCCAGCCTTAATCCCTGCTGCTATTGATAGTAAAAGAGGCGGGGATTGGGAGCAATGGAAAAGTTTCGACTCGGTTAACCTCGTGGGAATCCCGCAAACATTTGGGAATGTTACGGTTGCGCCTGAAATGGACTGGTACAGCGAGCTTTGGTAATCGCAGATTAGTTACTGCAACGATACTCCGGGCACGGAAGATTCGTCAGTCGACGCCTGGGAAAGTCGCGCAATTCAGAAAGCGGTTACTTCCCCGGCTAGCTATTTCACGGCTGAACTTCTTCCGCGGACTGCTTATAAGTGCCAAACTTCCTGGCAACCGGTTTAAGAGTCGGATAAAACTGGGCAAAACTATGCTCGACGGCGGCGTGGTCCTCATGACATTGCCAGCAAGCCTGCTTCGGGTTGGCGCCGGCTGACTTCGTGTCTTCGTCAAAGTTGAAATAAGCCCATTTCTCGGGGAAGCGGGATTCGTCCTTCACTTCAACGCCGATCCCCGCCAACTCAGTCTGGAAATTGCCATGTTTGTTGATCGAACCCATGCTCTGAGCTTTTCTTTCTTCCACCACAAACATTGTCTTGTCGGGCCATTTTCCGGATTTGATAAATGCCTGATAAGCCCATTGAGGCACGAAGACATTCGTGAATTGATCGTCTCCCATCGACATCGCGCTGTAGTTCATCCCAAGGCCGGAGGACAGAAAAATCCATTCCCGGTAATTCTGTGGAGGAAGCAGGCGGTTCTGCGCAATGTATTGCGGATGGTCCGCGGGCTCATCCGTTGCCGCCAGCAAAACGCCAAGCCCGAGGATCACGGATAAGCATAACGATAGAATTCGTGTCATTGTTCTCTCTTCCCTCGTCAGCATCATTTAAAGCGGGTGCCCCATCCTTGCGCGGTGTTCGCAAGGGGGAGACGAAACTCCCAATTGGATACGCAGGGGCGTAAACCTATATGTCGTAACTGAGATTTTGATCTCCCCGGCATCACGACGAAACTGGGTGCCCCATTCTTGCCCGGTGTTCGCAAGGGTGGGACGCGAAACTCCCGACCGGATTGCATGGTAAGGATCTAGACCGCTTCGCTCCTCTTCCTCAGAAATGCCGGAACGTCCAAGTCAGACTGTTCGAAGTTGGCGATCATGGCGTCGCGCATATTATCCAGAGCGATGGTCTCGGGCGCCGCGCTCGTTGCTTGCCGAGCGAGCTCTTCCTGGATCGTGACAGGCGCAGCAGGCGGCTCGTTGTCGCGATTGTCGTCATCGCCGTAGTCCGTGTGACGCCGGCTCACGTCCCGTGAAACTGCAAAGCCAAAGTTGGATTCTTCGTGACGAGGCCTTCGCGGGCGATCCCCATCTCTGAACCCCGTGGCAATGACCGTGATCTTGACCGCGTCCTTCATCTTTTCATCGAGGACTGCGCCGAAGATTATGTTGGCATCATCGTCCGCCGCGCTTTGGATGATGGTGCAAGCTTCCTGAACCTCCGCGAGTTTGAGCGACGCCGATCCGGTGATGTTGATGAGAATTCCGCGCGCCCCGTCAATCGCTCCGGCTTCGAGCAGCGGGGAAGCAATAGCCTTCTGCGCCGCCTCGACGGCGCGCCGCACCCCGTTGGCCGTAGCCGTGCCCATCACGGCGTAGCCCATGCGCGCCATAATCGCTTTCACGTCGGCAAAATCACGATTGATGATGCCAGGGATAGTAATGATGTCAGAAATTCCCTGCACGCCCTGCCGCAGGATGTCGTCGGCCACGCGGAAAGATTCGAAGAAGCCAGCATCCTGCGCGACGCCCAGAAGTTTTTCGTTGGGGATGACGATCGTGGTATCCACCGATTCCATCAGTTCGGCGATGCCGCGCTCTGCCTGTTGCATGCGGCGCTTGCCTTCAAACGCGAAAGGTTTGGTCACGACCGCAACCGTAAGCGCCCCCATTTCGCTGGCGAGAGAAGCAATGATCGGCGCAGCGCCGGTGCCGGTGCCTCCGCCGAGTCCGGTGGTCACGAAAACCATGTCAGAGTCTTCGAGAGCCTCGATGATTTTTTCGGAGTCTTCGAGCGCTGCTTTGCGCCCGACTTCGGGATTCGCGCCGGCTCCAAGTCCGTTGGTCAGCTTCACGCCGAGTTGGATTTTCACCGGCGCCCGAGACATGCGCAGAGCCTGTAGATCGGTATTGGCGACGACGAATTCGATGCCTTCCATCCCGGCATCAATCATGCGGTTGACCGCGTTTCCACCCCCTCCGCCCACTCCGATAACCTTGATTTTTGCGTCGTTGCGAGCTTCTTCAAAGCTGATGCGAATGTCGTTTTCTTTTTTCATGATGTGCCCTCCCGTATCAATTTGCTATCTCATTTACCTTCCCTATCCGCATTGTCATTCCGAGCCGTTCGCAGCCGCGCTGGCGTGGCGAGATCGTGTCGAGGAATCTGCTGTTGGCTTAAAGACGAAACCATCTCCGATCAAGCTCCCTTACCCGCGAACAGCGACATCAATCGCGAACTCCAACGGGAATCCTGCATTCCCCTTGCGCTTCGCGCGCGATGTCCGTAGAAAATCATTCCGATGGCCATCGCGTATTCAGGCTGCGCTAGAGTCGAAGGCATTTTCGCGAGTGGCAGCGGCCACGACAGGCGTACCGGCCGCCGCAGAACTGAATCTGCTATATCCAGCATGCCGGGCAGGCGCGACCCGCCCCCGGTCAGCACAATTCCTGCCAGGCAAATGTCCAGCATGCCGCTGTGCCGCAAATTGTCCCGCAACATCTCAAAAAGCTCGCGTGCTCGCGGGCCGAGAATCTCTCCGACCATCCGCTGCGAAATCAGGCGTGAGACTCGATCTCCAACAGAAGGGACTTCGACTTCGTTGCCTTCCGGAATGAGTGTGACAATCGCATGCCCGTATAGTTTCTTTATCTTCTCCGCTTCAGCGACCGGAGTGCACAAGCCGACGGAAAGATCGCTCGTAAAATGGTCGCCGCCAACCGGTAGCACGGCAGTATGCGCCACCGCGCCTTCCTGAAAGACAACCACACTGGTTGATCCCGCGCCGATGTCGGCGAGACATACTCCAAGTTCGCGCTCGTCGGCACGGAGCACCGAGTCAGCACACGCAAGAGGCTCGAAGATCGTGTCATCCACATGCACTCCGGCGCGATTCACCGCTGTGACCACATTTTGAGTTGCGCTTGCCGCGGCGGTGATCATGTGCACGCGGACCTCAAGCCGGCCCGCCAGCATGCCAAGCGGGTCATGCACACTGGTGTGATCGTCGAGAATGAATTCGTGAGGAAGCAAATGCAGAATTTCGCGGTCAGCCGGCAGCGCGATTGCCCGTGCTTTATCCACCGCGAGGCGGATTTCATCGCGGGAAATTTCGCGTGTGCGCGTGCCAAAGCTCAGGCCTCCCTGCGTGTTTACTCCGCGGACGTGCGCTCCCGAAACACCCAGCAATGCATGCTCGATCGGAACCCCGCAGGCGTCCTCAGCGAGTTCCACCGCCTTCTGAATCGAGCTCACTGCTTTTTCGAGATCAACAATTACGCCTTTGCGCGAACCTCTTGATTCGGCGACTCCATGACCGCGGTAGCGGAGTCCCGTGTCCATTGCCTCCGCCACCAAAACGCATGTCTTGGCACTTCCTACATCAATTGCGGTGAGAAGATTTTCATGAGAATTCGGCATTGTTAGTTTCTGCTAACCCTTTATTGTTGCTTCGTAATTGACGGACTCGGTTTCTTCTTTGCCGCGATCGTCTCAGATTCCTGTGGCGCCTTCTCAGTCTCTTGGCTGCTCTCCAATTTATTCACTGTCTTCGTTCTTTTCGCAGCCATTATGATTTTGCGTTGTGCTTTTCGATGGCCCGGACGAATCGTTTTTTTCTGCAACGCCGGCTTTAGGCGCGCTCCGGCATGCTGAGCTGTCTCGCTGGTGGTTGTTTTCGGCTGGGCAGTTTCATGACTGATGAATGCGACCGGCTTAACACTGCCTGCGATGGCTTTTCTCGCCGTCGCGGTCGAAATCGTAGCCTGCTTGACGGCTCCTTCAGAATCAGGATTCACGATAATCTGCCGGTCATACCGCAGGTCCACCGACTCAACTTTTGTGAACTGCTGTCGCCATTCTTTTACGTGAGCTACATAGACTTTGTACCGCTCCAGATATCTCGACGATCCGAGATGAACCAGAACATCTCCGTCGGCATTGTTGGCGAGAACTTTCACATCGTCCAAGTCCGAAAGATCAACCTCGCTGAGGTCCTGCGAATAATGCGCGCCTCCTGAATCGAGTTGGCTGGTTAACTCGTTATAGATTTTCATGCGAGCCTTGCGGGTGGAGGGTGGTTCGTTGGCGTTCATCCCCAAAATCACGGGAAACGAAAATTTATTTTTGCCAATGGGCAAATCCATCGGCGTGCCCACTTCATCAATCAAAAAGATTTTCGAACCGATGCGCGCGAAGGCAATAGGGCTACGCTCAACGATCTGTATCGCAATGCGATTCGGCGCAAATCTCATCACACTGGCTGACCGCACCCATGGAATCTGCTCCAACTGCGCCTTCCGGTGAGCTAAGGGGATGAAAAATATGTTGCGGCCAATGTCGCCTCCCATAATTTCCATTACCTGTGAGCGGGGGACGTTGCGAATGCCCGTTACATCAATATCGTCACTGGACTCAACGCGGAATCGCCATGAGTGTTCGCCGTAGTGATAAAGAGCAGCGACCCCCGCCATACAAAAGAAAACGATGCAAATTGCAAGGGCCGTCCAGGCCAAACCGGTCGCTGTTTTCTTTGGGATCGTGCCCCGGCGGACGGAGACACGCTTTTGTCCGCGCAAGAATGGCGATTCCTGGTCCGCATCCAGGTCAAGCAGTCGCGCGTCATCCAATTCTTCGCGCGCGCGCTCGTCGGAATGGGGATACAACTCTTCCTGCGAGATGGTGGAACCGCTTTTCCTTGCCATCAACTCAGGTCAGTTGTCGTCAGCGAATCGCGAGCAAAATTACTATAACGGCTTTTCGCCGGCGGAGATAGAGAAAGTTTGGTTCGTTTTACACAGAAGGGCGTGCGGACGGACAGAGATTTTGATCTCCCTAATCCATCACGAACGAGGGTGCCCCATTCTTCGCCGCATTTGCGAAGAGTGGGAGGCATACCGCCAATACCGGAGTCTTGCAAGACATCATTGTTGATGCGAGATTGCTCTCGCCTCCACACGTGAGGACACGTCCTAATCCTGCGCTGTCAATGGAGTGCTGGGCCCACCCGCCCGTCTCTCCATCGAGAATACCTAGATCGAAATGGCGGCGATCGGGGAACTATCCATGTTTTGAAGTTTCTCCAAAATCATTGGGGCGATTTGTCCTACGTTTCCCGCGCCAAGAGTCAGAATCAGGTCTCCGGGTTGAGCGATCGCCGCGACCGCCGCGACCGCATCTTCAAAAGTGTTGAGATGGCTCGTAGGAAGGTCGCCACTGGCAACAATTTTGCGGGCCAATACCGCGCTACTGATTCCCTCAATGGGATGCTCGCTGGCAGGGTAAATATTGAGCAGAAAAAGCGAATCGCAATCTTTGAAAGCGCCAGCGAACTGGTCCATCAGCGATTGAGTGCGCGTGTAGCGATGCGGCTGGAACACGACGTGAATCTTTCCGTACTTGCATTGACGCGCCGCAGCCAGTGTTGCGCGAATTTCCGTGGGATGATGACCGTAATCGTCCACTACGGCGATTCCGCCAATTTTGCCGCGTAACTGGAAACGGCGATCCACGCCGCGAAAACCTTCAATCCCGGCACGAATGTGCTCAATATTGATATCGAGCCCAACGCCTACTGCGATGGCTGCGGTAGCATTGAGGACGTTGTGCGAGCCAGGGACGTGCAGGCGAAATTCCCCCAGGTTTTTTTCTTTATACGTAATCGTGAACCTTGAGATCGGGTAGTCCCCGCCGCCGTCAATGGAGAGCCGGGCGTCCCCCCCGGCAGGACGGACGAGACGCCCGTCTCTTCATCGAGAATCTTGACTCGAAAATCCGAACCGCGCCTCACTCCATACGTCACTGTTCGCCGGCGAATTTGCGGAATAATCCCGCGCAAGAGCGCGTCATCGTTGCACGCCACCACGGTGCCGTAGAACGGAACTCGATCACTGAAATCGAGGAACGCGCGCTTTACATCTCGCATATTGCGATAGCAATCCATGTGTTCACGGTCAATATTGGTGATCACCGCGAGAATTGGGGACAATTTAAGGAACGACCGGTCGCTCTCGTCCGCCTCCGCAACCAGATATTGCGAATTGCCGAGACGTGCGTTCGACCCCATTGCGTCAATGCGTCCTCCAACCACCACCGTGGGATCAAGCGCCCCCGCGGCGAGCACCGCGGCAACCATTGAAGTTGTAGTGGTCTTGCCATGCATGCCGGCAATTGCGATTCCGTACTTCAATCGCATCAACTCGGCCAGCATCTCCGCGCGTTGAATTACAGGAACGTGAAGGTGTCGCGCTTCCGCGAGTTCCGGATTTTCTGCTGAAATCGCGGAACTGGCAACCACAACTTCCGCCCCGGCGATATTTTCCGCTCGATGTCCTTCGAAGATGATTGCTCCCAGGCTTGTAAGGCGTTCCGTGACTGCGCTGACTTTCAGATCTGATCCGGAAACCTTGTAGCCGAGATTCAGCAGCACTTCGGCGATGCCGCTCATGCCGATGCCGCCGATACCGACAAAATGTATCTTCTGAATTTTGGCAAACACTTGGAGAACCTCAAATCACGTGTGGTGCGCACAGGGCGCCCTCGCCCGCATGGAAACCTAGTATGCCGCTGCTCGATGCAGAGAAAGCTTCCGCAACTCAACAGGCTGGCAGTAGCTTTGAAAGGGCGGGGCTTCAGCCCCGCCGTTATTCGAATCGAAGGCCTTTACGGCGCGCCTGAAGGCACGCCCTTTCAAGACAGTCGGAAAAGTATCATTTTTCGGCAGCCGGTTAAACGGCATGGAAGCCCGCCAACCGCGCAGCCATCGCAGCAATATCTCGCGCTGCGCCCGGGTGTGAAAGACTTCGCGCCGCGTCTCCCATTTTCGCGAGACGCGAAGGGTCGTTTAGCAGCGAGGCCACGGCATCAACCAGGGTTTCGGAATTCAGCTTGGATTCCTCGAGCATCACCGCCGCGCCGGCTCTTTCCAATGCTTCCGCATTACGTTTCTGATGATCGTCCGCGGCCCGTGGAAACGGAACAAATACTGCCGGCTTTCCCGCAGCCGCTATTTCCGCCACAGTGCTGGCGCCTGAGCGGCATAACAACAGATCCGCGCGGCCGAAGAACGAAGGCATGTCGTCTATGAAACGGTAGACTTCGACTTCGCCCTCGGCGTGTTCGTCGGATGCCGCGTAAGCGGCTTGCGCCTCATTATAGTCGCGCTCTCCCGTCTGATGAATGATGCGAAGCTGCGGGATGCGGGTCCGCAATAGTGCCGCCGATTCAAACATGGCGCGATTGATAGCGTGTGCGCCCTGACTTCCCCCGAACACCAGGAGCGTGGGATTGGTTTGGGCGGCGAGATCGTTTTCCACTTCATGATTTGCCAGATGATGACTTGCCACATGATGATCTGCCACATAAAAAAAAGCCTGCCGCACCGGAACGCCGGTCACGCTGCATCGGCGGAAGTACTTCACAGTTTCCTCGAAATGCACCGCAGCTTCCGAAACAAACCGGGCAACCACCCGATTGGCAAATCCCGGGACGACATTGGGTTCAAATGCAAGCGTCGGAATCCGTCGCACAATTGCGGCCAGCATCGCCGGTCCAGATGCATATCCCCCGACCCCGATCACCACGTTGGGTCGAAACTTGGACAATATTCTGCCCGATTCCCACACCGCTCGCGGCAAATCGAATATTGTCTTGGCGCGAGTGGCTACGCTCACATTTTTTAGGGCGCCTACTTTTACCAATCGCAAAGGGAATCCAGCAGCGGGCACAAGACGGTTCTCGATCCCCCGAGCCGTCCCAATGAAAAGCACTTCTGCGTTGTAATTGTTCTTAAGTTCCTGCGCGATGGCGAGACCGGGAATAACATGTCCTCCAGTTCCGCCGCCCGCGATGATTGCCCGCATGAGGTGACTATAAACCGGAATAGGTCAGGCAATGCAATCTGCGGCCGCTACTCCGCCTGTTTGGTCACATTCAACAACACGCCTACGCACGCCAGCGTGATAAACAGCGAAGAGCCGCCGTAGGAAATGAACGGCAGCGGAATACCTTTGGTCGGCATCAGTCCAAGGACGACGCTGATGTTTATGAACGCTTGCAGCACGACCATCGAGGTAATGCCGATGGCAAGAAAGCGCCCGAACAAATCGTTAGTACGAAGGGCTGTGCGAATGCCCCGCCATAAGAATATCGAAAAGAGCGCAACAATAATGAGCGCTCCCACCAGCCCAAGCTCTTCGGCGGTAACGGCAAAAATGAAATCGGTGTGTGGCTCCGGCAAATAAAATAATTTCTGTTTCCCTTCCATCAAGCCCACTCCCGTGATCCCTCCGGTGCTTACTGCGATCAGGGATTGGATGATATGGAAGCCGCGCCCCTGGGGGTCAGAATAAGGATCGAGAAATGCCAGAATGCGCGCGCGCCGGTACGCGACGTGGAAAATTAAGAAATACAGCGGAAGAATTGAGGCGGCGAATGCGTATCCGAGATAACGCATGTCGAGGCCGGCAACAAAGAGGATGGAGACCGATATGGCGGCGCAGGCAATGGCCGTTCCCAGGTCTGGCTCAAAAACGATGAGACCGAGAAATAGCATCGTTGGAACGATTGCCGGCAACAGTGTGTTTCGCCAGTCCCCCATGGCTTTGCTTCGGCTCTCCAGAAAGAATGCCAAGAACAGGATGATCGCCGGCTTCGCCAGCTCAGAAGGCTGGAAAGAAAATCCTCCCAGGTGTATCCAGCGATGCGTATTGTGGGCGCGGTCAAGGAAGAAAACTGAGATCAACATCAGCGTAGTGACGCCGAGCGTGGAAAAAACCACTGCGGGATGTTTGTAGCGACGATAGTCCACCCTCATCCCGACAATCATGGCGGCCAGGCCGACGACCGCCCACCCCATTTGCCGCAGCACGAAAAAATAAGCTGAGCCATAGCGTTCTTTTGCCATGACCGCCGAAGCGCTGAACACCATCACCAGGCCAACGAACACAAGCAGCAAAGTCGCCGTAAACAGCCAGCCGTCAACACTGACACGCTTTGCCATGGGGAAGATTTCATTTCACCACGCGGCGGGAAAAATTGAAGTTTTTAGATTGCGGATTGTTGATTGTCTTGGTACAAGGTCGCATACTCCGTCATCCCGCAGTCCCCACGTTCTCTCCTGCGGGGCGAGGGATCTTGCGCGGAACGGCTAGATGTATTTTTTAGAAGCCCACACTTCTAGCCCCGAACCGGATCTTGCCTGGGTCCAACTTGTTCCCGCTGCAAACATTCTTGACTGTCCTTCCACAGGTATGCTACCCATTTGAAAATTCGGTTCGTCTGTTTCGCAACGGGTCGTGCTCTGCGAAAGGGGAAAGTCAATGAGCATTCGGATGGTTCGGCGCCGATCGACAATTCTTATTCTGATTCCGATCTTGTTCCTCGCCGGCTCAGTACGAGCCAATGCACAAGGCTGCTCTGGCGTTTCCCCAACCACTACCGGGACGGTCACATGGAATCCGCAATGGTGCCAGGAATTTAGCGCGACCACGCCCGCTGCGCCAGATACCACGGTATGGAGTTTCGACCTTGGAAACAGCGGGTTCGGCAACAATGAAATAGAAACATACTGCGGACCTCCCGGATATGCCGGCAATCCGAGCAGTTGTCCCGGCACGTTCTCGACAGCCACGTCTAACGCCTACCTCGACGGCGGCGGACACCTCGTTATTCAGGCCATAAATAATGGCGGGGCCTGGTCTTCGGCTCGCATGAAAACCCAGGGGCTGGAGAATTTTCATTACGGCCGCATCGAGGCAAGCATTCAGTTGCCCAACACCACGAATCAGGGTCTTTGGCCTGCCTTTTGGTCCCTTGGAAGCGACATCAATACGACTCCATGGCCGGCGTGCGGCGAAACCGATTTCATGGAGGACTGGTCCCCTCAAGTTTTTAATGGGCCAGGTCCCGGAGGCAACAAGACCACCATCCACACGACCGCCACTGGAGGCAACGGAATCGGAGGCCTCTTCACGTTCCCCAGCGGCCAGCGCGCCGACACCGCCTTCCATACCTACGGAACAATCTGGTCCGCGAACATGATGCAGTTCTATGTGGACGACCCAACCAAGCCTTTCCTCATTGAGACTCCCGCTAATCTCGCGGCCGGGGACACATGGCCTTTCAATGCCAACATTTTCCTTTTGATGAATGTGGCCGTCGGCGGCACCTTGGGCGGCACACCAAGTGCGTCCACTCCCAATCCGGGGATCATGATGGTGGATTATGTGCGGCAATATATGCCGTCCGCGACGGTAACCGTTCCGGCCCTGGGCACTCCTCCTTCTATTACGGTTAAAGCCGGAGCGACGTCCGGTAACGTCAGCACGTTTTCGCCCACGCTAGCCACAGGCACAGGCTACGTGTATTTCTCTTGCAACACCAATGCGCCCAAGGCGAGTTGTGCGATAACCACGACCGACCCTCTAAACCCGCATGTTATTAGCTCAAGCGCCGCGGAAAGCCTTATGGTGACGGTCACGACCACGGCAAATACCAGCGAAGCGAAAGCAATTCCGCCTCGCCTATTGAATCATCGCTCATTGAATCATGGCTCACTAAATTCAGGAGTGCGCACATGGATACCAATCGCATTCGCAGGATTTTTCCTCCCGGTAGTGATGCTTGTGCCAACCGGCGGCCGCCGACGAACCTCTCTCTGCTTATGTGGCTTGGTTGTAGGCTTGCTTCTTACCGCGATAATCACAAGCTGCGGCGGCGGCAACAGCACGACCACCACGACGATCACACAAGGCAGCAACGGCACGACTCCGGGCAGTTATTCGGTGACCGTTTACGCCTTTACCGAGAGCAACGTCAGTGATGGGTCAAATGCCAAAGCCGACGTGAACGTCGCCATTCCCCTGACGGTGAACTGAGCAGTCGTTGGTCGTGCGTCGTGGGTCGTTGGCAAAAACCTTGCCTGGCTCCGGACTTATTACAGCTTTGCGTATTCGGACTTGGCTTGCTTCAGCAGTGGGATGTCCGGATCGGCATTATTCCAAAGCGCGAAGAAATCCTGATAAGCGGCGCGGCTCTTGGCTTTGTCGCCAGATATCGCATAAGCGCGGCCCAGATCTAGCTGAGCTATGGACATAAAAGGCTCGGCTGGGAAAAGGTTTCGTAAGGCCAGCATCCTCTGAAACTCCTGCGCTGCTTCATTCCCTTGCCCAGCCTTGAGATAGGCGAGGCCGCGAACGTACATGACACCGAAAAAGGCCTTATCGTAAGGTAACGCCGGCTGCAATAGCGCTATCGCCTTCTTGCCGTCTCCATTGTTGATCGCAACGGCAGCTTGCACGGACGGCACGAAAACCATCTGAACTGAAGTATCGTTCGGACGTTCGCGAGCTACTTCCGATGCGAGCTCAAGCGCCTTCGCATTTTCCCCCACGAAGGCGAGATTGCCCGCCGCAAAAAGCTTTGTAAAGTAGTCTTGCGAGAGCGCCAATGCCGCATCTGCCGCCTGCACCGCTTGTTTTGGATAACCGAAGACCGCAAGAGCCCACGCTTCTGACGTCAGAGACTGCGCTTGCTGGCCTTTGAGCTGCAATTGCTGCGCGGTTTGACCCATCTTCTGATAAAAATCGCGCGCCTTCTGAAGTTGTCCGTGCGATGCCGCAATGTCTCCATGGCGGTTGTTTACCCCCATCGCCGAATCAGGCTGATCGCTCAGAAAAGCTTCTTCCTTCTCCATGGTGGCCGCATCGCCCTGCGCATAAGCAATGACGGCAAGAACGTCGTGCAGATATACAAACTTCGGATTGCGCTGTAACCCAGCTTTTAAGATAGCTTTGGCTTCGTCCAGGCGGTTAAGCCCCTGATAAGCAACCGCTGACAGGTAGTAGCCGCGAGATTCGTCCGGGTCAATCTGAATAGCCTGCTTGGCATCGGGCAGCGCCTTCTCAAATTCACCCAGATTATAAATGTAGGTTGCTGCCAGGTTCACATACGGCGTCACATCCCGGGGATAGGTTTGCTTGTAAAGTTCATAGGTCTGAATCCCTTTGTCGAGTTCGCCGTTGTCGGCATAATAATGCGACGTTATGTAAAGTTTCTCCAGCTCGCTGGCCCGGTCTTTTAGATCGAAGGCTTTTTGCCGGTTCTGCTCGGACATATCCATCTGGTTGAGGTTGCTGTAAATCGTGCCCAGCCGCGCATAGGCCATGGCAAAATTCGGGTCGAGCTCGACCGCGTGCTTGTAAAGTGGGATCGCTCCGAAGTCGTCTCCCACGGAGTGCTTCACATCTCCCAGCGTGAAACTCTTCAGCGCCTCCAGCGAAGATGTTGTGGCCTCTTCCAACGGCTTATCGAACTTTTGAATGGAGGCCAGCGATTCTCCCAGTTTTCCGCGCAATTGAGTTGTTGCCGAATCCAAAGTTTTCAGAACTTGCTCTTTGCTGTCGGCTTGGCCTTGAACCTCAGCCAGGTTGTCCCCCGTCGCGGCATTCACAGCGTCGAGAGTTACCACATACTGGCTTCCAAGGCTGGCGATGGAACCCGCCAGCAAAGCCTTTACCCCGTCCCGCTGGCAGATTTCGCGCCCGGTCTCCACGGTGACGCGCTCGTCTTCCGGTTTGCCCATCAAGGCCAAAGTGTGCCGGACTTTGGCGTCGGAAAATACATTCAGATACGGCGACTGCTCCAGATCAACCGCCAGTGCCTTCTTAAGGGTGCCGTCGAACACCGGCTCATTCGTCGTGTTCACGAAGTCCGCGATAAGGATCGAGTCCTTCTCCGTGATGGCATGCGCCTTCTGAGAACGTAGAAAGAAGCCTCCGGCAACGATCGCCGCCAGCACAACTCCGGCCGGAACGATAAATTTCCAGCGGGATGGCGATGCTGCCGACGCCGAACCCGAGGCAACCGCGGTCCCGCTCGCATGTGCATCCGGCACCGCTGCGGAACTGATTCTCTGTGCCGCCTCAGTCAGCCCCGACCGGCGAGCCGTATCAACCACCGCGCTCGAAACTGCCGCTATCTCTGGTGCTGGACTTGCCACCGCCGAATGCCCAGATTCCGTATCACGCTTCAGGCGCTGCAAGTCCGCCTTGAGATCGGCAGCGTGCTGGTAACGCAGATTCTTGTCTTTCTCCAACGCCTTATTGATGGTGCGTTCCAGGTCTGGAGGGATGTCACGATTCAACCTTACCGGCGCGACTGGAGCCTTATGTAAAATCCCGTCGAAAATCGCACCCGACGTCCCTCCGCCAAAGGGCAGGCCGCCTGTCGCCATTTCATACAGCACGACTCCGAAAGAGAAGAGATCGGTGCGGGCGTCCAGTTCCTTCCCCAACACCTGTTCGGGGGACATATAAGCCACCGTGCCCAACGCGGTGCCTGGGCTGGTGAGATGCTCGACCGACTCGGCCGCCGTGGCCTCCGACGCAACCACCTCCAGCATCCGGCCGGTTGGCGTCAGCTTGGCCAATCCAAAATCAAGAATCTTCGCGTGCCCCCGTTTTGTGACGAATATATTTGCCGGCTTGATGTCGCGATGAACAATCCCTTCGGCATGCGCCGCGTCCAGCGCGTCGGCGATTTCAATGGCCACCGAAAGCAGCACCTCGGTATCCATCGGATGTCCGGCGATGCGATGCTTCAGGGTTATGCCATCTAAAAACTCCATCGCTATGAACGGATGCCCGTTGTACTCGCCAATGTCATGAATCGTACAAATATTGGGATGGTTTAAAGCGGAAGCCGCCTGCGCCTCGCGCTGGAAACGCGCCAGGGTCTGCGGATCTTTGGCTACTTCATCAGGAAGAAACTTAAGCGCGACGAAGCGGTGCAGCCGCGTGTCTTCAGCCTTGTAAACCACGCCCATGCCGCCGCCGCCAAGCTTCTCTACGACGCGGTAGTGCGAAATGGTTTGTCCGATCAAAGGGGGCGCTCGCGCTGCGCGACCATCTTAGGGGGACGTGCAAAGCAAGTCAATCACCTCGAACCCAGTGGGGCTGCCCCGTCCTTGTCTCTCCGTTTTTCGGAGAGACAAGGCGGGGATTTTTATTTTGATTAAAGACCAAACTGGGCCAACCCGCCAGTAGACCGACTGAGGCAATTTCCACTCATTGACTTCGTCTATTCAGGCTTGCCCGGATTAACCAATTAGGTACTGTGTGCAATTGTGTATGACCTATATTGACCAGCCAAGCCAGATTTCCGAGCCGTATGATTTAGCCTCTTTTCTAGGTGGGGAAAGCATTTCCGCGTGAATTGATCGTGTCAAGGAGACAGGTGGCGAAACAAGACTCTCGGTTTCAGTTCCGCAGTTTTCCGCAAAAAGTTCCGTTCTGGGATGACTGGGCGGAGCTACCGAGACAACGAGGTCATTTTTTCGCAAGGGGATGCAGCCGATGCAGTGTTTCTACGTCCAGAGCGGTACGGTGAAGCTCACGGTGGCCGCCACGCGTCGCAAAAAAGCCATAATCGCCGTCCTGCTGCGGGGTAGCTTTTTTGGCGAAGGCTGTCTAGGAGGGCAATCTCTGCGGATTTACACGGCGAGATCAATCGGGCAGTCCAATGTCATTCGTCTGGAGAAGGAGAGCACGGTTCGCACGCTCAAGCGAGACCCGCAGTTTGCAGCGCTGTTTAATGCATATCTGCTTTCCCGCGTCATTCGAGTCGAGGAAGACTTGGTAGATCAATTCTTCAATTTCAGCGAAAAGCGACTGGCACGGGTCTTGTTGCTGTTTGGGCAAATAATCAAGGAATCAAAGCCGGAGCACCCCCTGAAGGTGAGCCAAGCAACCCTCGCGGAGATGGTTGGTACCACCCGCGCAAGGGTAAGTAAATTTATGAATGCGTTCAAGAAGAAAGGCTTCGTCCAGTACAACGGCGGCTTGCAAATAAATAGCGCACTTATCACCGCTTTCTGCAAAGTCGGCCCATGTCCGTTGTCACTAAGGCATAGACCGCCCAGGAACTGGTTCGAGTTGGACCCCTTTTATACATGGGAGTTTGTGATGAAAAAGAACTCAGCCCGAAGCAGGTACTCGCCATTCGCTGTCCGACTTGTGGAGCCGCTCCGGGAGAGAAGTGTGAACTTAGCACTGGCCAACCTCGCGACCACTCCGCATCGGACCGCCGATTGATCGCAAAAAACTGATCGCCAAGGATTGAGGCGACTAGGCTTGACCGACCGCCAGTCGATGGGGGGCCAGCCGCCAGGAACGAGCGGGTACCCCGTCCTTGTCTCTCCGTTTTTTGGAGAGACGGGCGGGGATTTTTTTCGGGAACTGGCACACAAATCGCCAGCCCCGGTGCCCTCCACACCCAACCTTCTGGTCCTTGTCATTTCGAACGGGCAGCCCTGAGGAATCTGCTTTCCTATCCTCAACGGATCCTGAAGAGGCTGGCCCCAGACGCCCTGTTCGCGTTCTTTGCGAAGCCTGGGACGCTAGCGCGTGTCAAGCATGCGAGAGCAGCCCACGCCTTTTGACCTGACTTTGGCCTGGGAGGGCTTACCCTTCGTTTCTCGACGGGTGAGAGGCACTCTGTCGGACTCCCATTGTTGACGCCGCTTTCCCTATGCCATAGTCTTTCCTAGTTACGCTAGTCATGTCCCCAGGCGGGTTCGGTTCAAAGTCTTAAATAGCAAAGGCTTCCGGGCATCCGTGAGCCGTAAGACAGGTTTGCAATACGCGGAAACTGTACAACGAAAGAGTAGTTATGCCGCATCAGACTGAGTGCGGCCGGAAAAGGCGACTTGACGGACGCGCGAAAATCGCAAACCCAAAAGCTTTCTGAAGTAGAACTGATCGAGCGCGCCAAGCAGGGTGACGCAGAAGCCTTCGAGGCCCTGTATCATCTGCATAAACGGCGGGTGTATTCGTTATGTTTGCGCATGACGGCCAATACGGCGGCAGCCGAAGACCTGACTCAGGAAGCCTTTCTCCAGTTGTTTCGCAAGATTGGAACTTTTCGCGGCGAATCTGCGTTTTCGACCTGGCTGCATCGCATGGCCGTCAACGTCGTGCTGATGCAGTTGCGCAAGAAGGGTCTTCCCGTAGTTCCGCTCGAAGATACGATAGAAACGGAGGAAGAGGCTCCCAAGAAAGAATTGGGCGCCCCTGATCCGAGTCTTGCGGGATCAATTGATCGGTTGCAATTACAGCGGGCGGTAGACGATCTTCCGCCGGGCTACAAATCGATTTTCGTGTTGCATGACGTTGAGGGTTACGAGCACAACGAAATTGCCGAGATTGTTGGATGTTCAGTAGGTAATAGTAAGTCCCAGTTGCACAAGGCACGATTAAAATTACGCGATCTTCTCAAAACGAGCAGAGCTGAAAAAGCCAGAAAGCCGTGAGAAGAAGCGGTGAGAATAACGAGCGCTGTCGGGGAGAAGCGGTTATGACCTGTGAAGAATTCGAGCGGGTCCTGCCTGAGCATGAAGGCGGCCACACGATCGAACAGCAGTCCCATCTGAAATCCTGTTCCCCATGTTCGGAGTTGTTGGCCGATTTGAATGCCATTTCCGAGCAGGCGCGGTTCTTGCAGGATACAGATGAGCCTAGTCCCCGGGTCTGGAATTCCATCGAGATTGCTCTGCGCCACGAGGGTTTGATTCGCGAACCAGCATCAGCCCCGTTTCTGATACACAGTCAGCCGCGCCGCCGGCGTTTCGCCTGGTTGATCCCGGCTGGTGCCGTCGCATTGCTGGCTCTGGGGGTGGTGCAGTATAGGCGCGCGCCGGTTCAGAACGGCGAACAAATACCTGTTGCATCTTCGACCAATTCCGAAATTGCGGACGCCTCGAGTGTGGAGGATCAGCAACTTCTCGAAGTAGTTTCGAGAGAAGCTCCCGCCATGCGAGCTTCTTACGCGGCGAATTTGCGGGACGTGAACTCTTACATTCGGGATGCGGAGAAATCGGTAAAAATTGATCCTAACGACCCACAGGCGCAGAAATATTTGATGGACGCGTACGAACAAAAGTCCATGGTGTACCAGATGGCGATGAATCGTTCTTTGCCCTGATTGAACAGGTAAAGGTTGAGTGAGTGAAGGTGGAGCGAGCACAGGTAGTGGTTCAATTGTATGTTTTTAATGAGTCATCCCGAAGCCCCCGCGTTTTCTCCAGCGGGGCGAGGGATCTCGCGTGTAGTATCCAGAAACTGAGCCACCACCCGATTAAAGCGGCGTCATCGCCGCGGAGTTGAGGATTGAGGCCATGATGTTGAGCAGCAGACGCGCGGCGACAGTAGTTGGCATATTGGCTTTGGCGGGAGCGATCTCAGCGGCTGGCGAGACCCGGCAACAACTCAACTTTAAAGTGGGACGCAAGCCCAGCATCTCCATAAATAACCAGTATGGCGGTATTTCAGTCAAAGCCGGCATTAAAAGGGAAGTAACCATAACGGCAGTTCTACATTCAGACAAGGTCGAGATTGACCAGAGTCATCGTGGCAACCGCGTAGACATCGTTTCCCATTTGCTTGCGGGAGCGGACCAGAGCACCGGTCAGGTGGATTATGAAGTAGTGGTCCCCGCTGATGCGAATGTCACGCTGACCTCAATGACCGGACCGTTGCACGCCGAAAAATTGCACGGCGACGTAGTCATGGAGGGAAATACCGCAAATGTTGATGTGCGCGACGTGAGCGATGCGCACGTTCACGTCAAGACATTGAACGGCCCCGTCACACTGACCGATATCCGTGACGGCCACGTCGAAATCACTTCCCTCGGAGGCGATGTTATTTTAACTTCCGTCAGCGGCCCGCTGGTCGAAGTCAACAGCAGCAGCGGCAAGATCCGTTACGACGGGGATTTCGGAGACGGCGGCGAATATAGTCTGACCAGCCACACCGGGGACATTTTGGCTACGGCGCCTGCGTACGCTTCCATTGATGTCACCGCGCGATCGGAGCAGGGGCAGGTGGAGAATGATTTCCAGTTACAACCAAAGCACACTTCATTTCCCATCAAAGCAGGGAGTGCCTTCGCAGGTACGGTAGGCAAAGCTGCATCTTCGGTCAGGTTGTTTTCCTTCAGTGGTAAAATCCATCTCAAGAAGCGCTAAAAAATGAAGCGCTAAAAATTCGGCCCCGGCCAAATCTGCCCCGGCCAATCCAAGGATGACCCTGGTGGTGATCCAGGAAGCATGGGAAACCAATCTGCTTCGCTCTCGCACGCCGGTTCTTCGGCGCACAAACATGTTTCCAGCGTAGTCATCCTCGTCGGCTACATGGGAGCCGGCAAGACGACCGTGGGAGGTGAGTTAGCGCGACTCCTGGGCTGGTCTTTCGAGGACCTTGACGACCGGATTCAATCTCGCGAAGGTCGAACCATCGAAGAGATTTTCCGAAATTCAGGAGAGGCGGAATTCCGCCGTAGCGAGCATATGGCGTTCCGCGAACTGCTTTCCGAATCGGAATCTGATTGTCGAGTCATTGCATTGGGCGGCGGTGCGTTCGCCCAGCCAGAAAATTTTTCAATGCTGCAAGGGATGAATGTTCCATCCGTGTTCCTGGATGCACCGATAGAAGAACTGTTCCGGCGATGCCAGCAGCAGACACTTAACCGGCCCTTGCGGCAAGGCGAGGCACATTTTCGCGCGTTGTATGAGATTCGACTCCCTCTCTACAGGGCTGCGACATTCCATGTGGAAACCAACGGTAAGCCGATCGAGGAAATTGCCGCCGAAATAGCACGGACATTAGGAATCTCTCCATCGAGAGATTCCCAAGATTCTAAAGACGAGGTCTGAGGCGTGACGCTTAGGAAAATAGTATCCGTAGCTTTGGGACTACTGCTGATTGGCAGTGTCATCGCAGCCGGCAAAGATAAAGATAAAGATAACGATTCCAGCGCTCAGCCCGTGGACTCCGGATCATTTGGTGTATTCATGAACGGCAGGCGCGTGGCCACGGAGACTTTTTCCATTAAACAAGGACCCAAGGGCAGCACCGTGACGTCTGAGTTCAAGGCGGACGGGGCCTCTGAAACGTCCACGCAGGATTCCGAACTTCAATTGAATGCCGCAGGTGAGCTGGAGAAGTACGAATGGAAGGAAGTGAGTCCCGGCAAGACCCAAGCCGTAGTCCTGCCGAACGACAATTTCCTTGTCGAGCGGGTCACGACCAATCCCACTGACAAACCCCAGGAACAGCCGTTCATGCTGCCCTCCTCAACCAGCATCCTAGATGATTATTTTTTTATTCAGCGGGAGGTTCTGGTGTGGAAGTATTTGGCAATTGGCTGCCGCCAGGACAAGGGTCAAGTGCAGTGCGTGGCGAACCAAAAAACACAATTTGGCACGCTTGATCCTCACTCCCGAGGTTCCATGGCTGTGAGCATGGCATTTTCCGGCAAAGAGAAAATCCCGATTCGAGGAGTGGAGCGCGATCTCAACCGGTTTACTCTTAAAACAGAGAATGGGGACTGGTCGCTGTGGCTGGATGATCAGTTCAAGCTCATCCGAATCCTGATTGCAACCGACAATACTGAGGTCTTGCGCGACTAATTGGTTTCCCAATGCGAATTCGTGAGAACGTGACCCCAGCCGCAAGCAGGATGCATCGTTATTTTGATTGTGTGCAGGACAGTATCTCCTGATTCTTGAGATAGACACCGCACAGACCCATCATGTCATGCGGGCAGACATAGGCGGCGTTACCGTCCGTGCAATGTCCGCGCTTAAGAATTTCGTCAACCACGGTTGGGACTAGCGGGGCGCAACTCAGCACGGCGTTATTCTTGAGCATGGCCTGACACAATCCAAGCATGCCTTTGACGGGACACAGGTAGTTTCCTTCCTGGTTGTTCACCCGCTGGCACCCACTGGCTGTTAACGTCTTGTCGGCGACATCTTCTTCCTTCTTTATGTTTGTGTCCTGACCCGTGCTCGCGTTATACACGGGCTGGAAATCGAGGACACAGGTGGTGCCGGCGTGGCAGCCGAAGTCGATGCCATTGGGCGGAAAAGCAAGCGTCAACTGAGGGAACCAAATCTGCCAGTCCCAGTGATTCGACCAAACGTCGAGGTCCACGAAGATGCGCGGGTTGAGCCCCGGTGTCAAGGCAAGCTCAAGGTTGTAGACCGGGTTTCCGAAGCTGAAATGGCTCTCGCTTCCTACAGTGCTCGAGCTGACACCCAGTGGCACCATCTGCCCGCTGGAAGTTATAGACGTTGTCCGTTTCAGGGTCTCGTCGTTTAATGTAAATTGCAGCTTGTTGGAGAAAAGAGTGATATCCACCGCAGGGAAAAGCTGCGCGCCAACCACGCCATAGTTGAGAAACCCCAGCAGAAGATCGGCAGTGTCAAAGATATAGGGAGCGCTAAGGCCGGGTGTTCCGGGAGCCGGCGGGACGAATGTGCCATTCGTCAGAGGAGCCGGCAGCTTGTCGGTAAGATCCACCCCCCATTTTTCATCATGGCTGTCGCCAAAACCAGGCAAGTTGACGCTAAAACCGGCATCGGCGCCGATCTGCGCCACCAGTTCCTTGGCGTCAAAAACCTGGTCGGGGGAAATTCCGGCGGACAAAAAATCGTCATCCGTGCCCTGAATGGGCTTAAAATTCTCCGTCACATTTGCCTGGGCCGAATTGTTCGCGTGGACAACGAGGTGATACTTCAACTGGGCCTGGATGGGGAAGCGCATACCGAGACCATAACCAAGGCCGGCATGCAGGTACACGCCGTAGGTTGAAGAACAGCCGACCAAGCACCAGTTGATCGTCGTTTCAGCCTTCCAGTTCCACTCATAATCCTGGCCAAAGGTGAATCCGTCGATGAAGATGTATGGGCCAAAGTCAACATCGGCGACCTTATCGGCTTGTGGGGTTTTGGTAAGGCCTACAGGATGATTGGGAACCACCTTCAGGAGTTTGGGATAGTTGGCAGGGCTGGCGCCGTGCTCCGGTACGCCTTTGCTTAACAACTGCTTGGCGGCCGCCATCTCAGCGGGGCCGGCAGCGATGGAGAGCGCGTGCTGGGGATGCAAGTAGTTGGTCGACTCGACCTTCGGCACGAACATCGTCTCTTCGAAGTGTTGGGTCGATGAGTTGATGAGTTCTTCCTTGAGCTGGTCGTCAGTGAGACGGTCCATCCGCGCGGCCTCGGTCTGACCGACTTGCGCATTAATCGCCGCGCGCTGAGTTGGGTCGGCTAGGGCTTTACGCAGATCAGCAATATGCATATTCGCGTCGGCAGTGCCGAGCGCACTATTGCGCTGGTAGGCGGCAATCGCCGCTTGCCGCTTCCCCGGATCCGCTACGTACCGTGGACTGCCAGGCTTGCTGAACTCCGCAACGCGTTCGCTCGTCGAACCACGTGTAAAGCACTCAATGCCGGCACTAGCCATTTGTGCCTTGGCGCCGGAATCACTGCACTTTCCCGGAAGAATGCGGTAAGTCAGAACATGGTGAATCACCAATCCCTGCTCGACTTCACTGATTTCCGAACTGTCCTCCTTGATTTGCACGTGCTGCGGCATAGCGCGCAGCTTTTGCGCAACATTGAACAGGGCGTGAGGGTTGTTCAACATGGGGTGGAAGTTGAGCCGCGCAACTCCCAGCGTCACTTGCGAATTCGCGCGCAAATCGGACAAGGCATAGGTCCGAACCACGTGCAAGCGCTGCATTGTCTCCGCGTGAGTGCCGCCACCGAGGATCACGGAGTTCGGAATGGGACGCAGGCCGGTTGTGGTGGGCTGCGTCGGTCGGGGGTTAGGCGGTTGTGTTTGCCGGACATTTGGCGGTTGCGCCTGTTGTGGACTTGGTGGTGGCGTCGGCCGCGCTGGCTCCGGGCTGGGCTGCGCCGGTTGTGGCCGCCCCGCGACGAAAATTCTCGCGGCGTCTATTTCTACATTCTTGCCGTTGTGCCGCAGCGGACCAAAGACCGAGACACTCGCGCCCTGCCTGAGGGCGTCAACGGATGCACGTTGTCCGCCCTGGCACACGGTGACGGAGTTGCTGTAATGCACGAGGACGCTCTGACCGCCGTAGGTGACGGTCATGGAACTGCCCTCAGGGGGAATGGAAATTTGCCCTGTGAACTTTCCTTCTCCCTTGGCGGCGTTGAGTTCAGAGCAATCGGACTGTGCGGTTGCGATGGTGGTCACCGCAAGTAAAAAAGTGCAGAACAATGATGCAAGTATGGTTACGGGAGTTTTTCTCAAGACGCCTCCTATGGTTAATCGTGATCTGACGAGTGAAACTCAATCGCCGGGAAAGATGGGCACTCTCGCAGGAGTCTGAGCACGAACAAACACGACGCACTGCATTGGACCGTAACGGATGAAAGCGTTATGACAGCGGCAACTTTCAAGGGGTGGGACAGTGAGCGGGAAACCGAGATGGTAGTCACGGTTGCTATATCGCCTCCGTCGGATCAGCGCTATAAGGTTAGCGTGCACCTGTAACGCTGTGGAGGAAAATTCCGATTTAGTCTAAGAGTAAGCGGCACGGCACGCAACAACAATTCCTGGATCGCGTTTTTGGCTTAAAGTTTGTTATCTTCCTATAGAGAAGCGGGATTACGAGCGATAAACCCCAGATTGCACTTCAATGTCGTTGATTGATGTACGCACTAGCCGCGTTCTGATCACCGTTCTGCTCTTTGCGCTGGTACTGGGTTTTCTCTACGTCGCGCATCATACGCTGATCGCGTTCCTTTTCGCGGTTTTCTTCGCTTACCTTGTGGACCCTGCGGTTTCGCGCTGTGAAAAATGGATGCACAGCCGTGGCGGTGCGATCGCGGTGATTTATGTCCTGCTGCTTGCGCTTTTGATTACTTTCTTCTTCTTCGTCGGGCCGCAGATTGGACGCCAGGCGCAAAAACTCACAACTGCGTTGCCAACTTCTCAAGGCAAAGTCAACAACCAGCGGACTCGGAGAAATTACGGAGGACGATCGGCAACCAACATGGATGGAGCCGAGCTACAATCAACCGGTGAAAGGAATTTCTCAGTCAGCATCAAAACGATATCGTTCATCTCGCTCAGCGGGTTGGTATTCGGCTCGCCGAAGTCGGCCCAGCAATCCTGGTTGATCCTTGTTGTGCCCCTGCTGGCCGCTTTCTTCCTGAGAGATGGGCGCGCCTTCAGCGACGTTGCGCTTTCACTTGTTCAAACCAAGCCACAGCGCGAGTTCTTGCAAGGGGTGCTGGATGATATGAACCAGATGCTGGCACATTTTATTCGTGCCCAACTGACTCTGGCGGCTTTGTCGTGGGTGGTTTATACCGGCTTCATGTCAGCTATGAGTGTTCCCTACGCACTGGTGTTGGGCACCGCCGGGGGAGTGATGGAATTCATTCCGGTGGTCGGTCCGCTGGTTGCCGCAGTAGTGATCATGGGCGTAGCCGTGTTGATGACTTATCCGCACTGGCTGGTATTGCTGATTTTTCTGGCGGTATGGAGATTGGTTCAGGACTACGTGATTTCGCCTCGAATTATGGGCCGGAGTCTCGAGCTGCATCCGCTGGCGGCAATTTTTGGAGTGCTCGCAGGCGCCGAGATTGCCGGCGTACTCGGCGTCTATCTTTCCATCCCGGTGATGGCCAGCCTGCGAATCGTCTGGAGACGCTGGCGACTGTACGCGGAGAAGAAACGCTTTGGGCCATTGAATGACTATTCATTCGGAACCGAGATCAGTCCGCATCCGTAGACCGGAATGACCCATTCAGGTAGAACAATGCCTTCGCTGGATCGGGATATAAAAATTGTTAAGCAGTCCGGGTTGACATATGCTTGCGGACGTTACGTTCGTTACATAGCAACGCACCGCTTCGTGGCGAATCCTATCTACTATGGTCGAACGTAAGCCACCTAGTGTGGTTGGGAGAAGACGGGTGACTTTCAATTTCGAAACGAACGTGAATCGGAAGGCCGTTGGATAGCTGAAATGACTGACATTCCTGGCGTTCTCGCATATGGTGTCACCAAGCAAGACGCAATAGCCAAAGCTTATGCACTCGCACTTCGCGTGATCGCGGATGAGGTCGAAGAGACAAAAGAGGTACCAACCTCCATTAACGTCGCGTGAGCACGTGGCCTAGCGCTAAGGCAAATCGCGTTCACAAGGCTCTTCTTCGCGCTGGATGGTATGTAGTCTCGCAACATGGTTCCCACAAAAAACCCGTTATCTGACTGGACAGTATCCAGATTATGTTTGGCCTTTTCATAACGAAGAATTGGGCCCCGCATGCTCGCTAGAATCGCGAAGAAGACTGGTCTTAAACCAAGCGATATTTGAAAGCTCGCATGCGATGTCCGCGCAACTGAAGCACTGAGCCAGCCTGCCGCTGTTGTAAAATTCCAACATACCTATGGCGAACAAGATTTCTGTGGGAATACTGGGCGCGACTGGAATCGTCGGACAAAGATTTGTCCAGATGCTCGAAGATCACCCGTGGTTTGAGGTGGTTTGGCTGGCCGCGTCCGACCGCTCCGAAGGCCGGTTGTATGGAGAAGCGGCGCGCTGGAAGTTAAGGACTGCGATCCCGTCACGAGTCGCTAATATGCGCGTCTCTCCGGCGAAGCCCGATGACGCGCCGAAGCTGATTTTCGCCGCGCTTGATGCGTCCATTGCCGCCGAAATGGAGCCGTTATTTGCCGGCGCCGGTCGCGCCGTGATTACCAACTCCAGCGCATTGAGAATGCAAAAAGATGTTCCGCTGGTGATTCCGGAAGTCAATCCCGATCACATTAAGCTGTTGGAATGCCAATCCTGGAGAAAGAAGTCAGGGGGCTTCGTGGTCACCAATCCGAACTGTTCGGCGATCGGTCTGGTGCTGGCGCTTTGCCCACTGCAACAAATTTTTGGGATTAAGACGGTGATGGCGGTCACGATGCAGGCAATCAGCGGCGCTGGATATCCGGGAGTGGCTTCGATGGACATTCTGGGTAATGTGATTCCTTACATCGGCAAAGAAGAAGAAAAAATGGAAGAGGAGACGCGAAAACTTCTTGGCCAGCTCAATGGTTCAGAAATAATTCCCGCCGATTTTGCCATGAGCGCGCAGTGCAATCGGGTTGCGGTGGAGGATGGTCACACCGAGTCAGTTTCGGTCAAACTGAAAAAAACCGCGCGGCCCGAAGAGATCATGAATGCGTGGACCAGTTTCCGCAGCGTTCCACAGGTTTTGAAGTTGCCAACCGCTCCATTGGAGCCAGTGCGATATCTGGCGATGCCTGACCGGCCACAGCCGCGTTTCGACGTTGAATCGGGCAAGGGAATGACCACTACGGTCGGCCGCCTACGACCCTGCGGCGTGCTTGATTGGAAGTTCACCGTTTTGTCCCACAATACGATTCGCGGCGCGGCGGGAGCTGCGTTGTTGAACGCCGAACTTCTCAAGGCGCAGGGTTATCTGGATTGAAGTTGAAATATCCAAAACACGTGTGGGCAGATGTCCCCATCTGCCCGGCGGAGCGCGCTCCGCACTCAGGTGAGCTATCCGCTCACCCATCCAGACGAGGACGTCTGGGTCTACCTGTTTCGCCGAGAGGGCCAGACGCAGAAAGCTCGACCATGATCGTTATGAAGTTCGGTGGGACGTCCGTTGGGGACGCCGAGTCCATCAAGCGCGTCGTCAGGATCGTTGGGGACCGCTTACAACTGAAACCTGTAGTTGTCGTCAGTGCAATGGCCCGGGTCACGGATCAGTTGTTGACGCTGGGCAGGGCCGCTGGAGCTGGCGAGCGAGAGAAGGCGCTCGACATTTCCCGATCGCTGCGCGAGCGTCATTACAATACTGCCGGCGAGCTGCTGGGCACGGCGTTATTCAGCCGCCTTCACGGGGATCTGGGGGCGGATTTCGAGGCGCTCGACGAATTGATTCGAGGAATCAGCGCCGTCGGTGAACTCACTCCTCGCACTTCAGATCACGTTGCGGCGTTTGGTGAAATTCTTTCGTGCAAGATCGTTTCCGCAGCGCTTTCTGCGCACCAGATTGAGGCCGAAGTAGTGGACGCGCGCCAATGCATAGTTACTGATAATAACTTTACGCGCGCGACTCCCCTGTGGGAAGAAATTAACCAGCGGCTTCAAGTCAATATTCAGCCACTGCTTGACGCGGGCAGGGTTCCGGTGATGGGCGGTTTTGTGGGAGCGACCAAGGGAGGCGTCACCACCACAATCGGGCGAGGCGGCTCGGATTTTTCCGCGGCTATCGTTGGCTCCGGGATGGGTGCCGAGAGAATTGAAATATGGACGGACGTGGATGGCATGATGACGACCGATCCAAATTTGTGCCGCGATGCGCGACGAATCAAAGTAATCAGTTTCGATGAGGCGGCGGAGTTGGCGTATTTTGGGGCGAAGGTGCTTCATCCGGCGACGGTCTTGCCCGCAATTCAGAAAAATATTCCGGTGCAGGTGCTGAATTCGCGCAATCCGGCGTGCGAGGGCACGCTGATTACGGCGCGCACTCCGCGTTGCAAAAATGTTTTCAAAGCTATCGCGGTCAAGCGAGGCATCACCATTGTGGACGTGGCCGCGCCTCGCATGCTGCTGGCCCACGGTTTCCTGAAGGCGATTTTCGAGGCCTTCGACCGGCACCGGATTCCGGTGGATGTGGTTTCGACATCCGAGGTCAGCGTTTCCTTGACAGTGGATTCCAACGAATCTATTCCCGCGCTAGCCGCCGATTTGGCTAAGCTTGCAGACGTCAAATACGAAGGCCGTAAAGCGATTGTCTGCCTGGTGGGAGAAAACTTACGGCAGATACCCGGAATCGCGGGCAGAGTATTCGGCGAATTGTCCGACGTGAATATTCGGATGATTTCGCAGGGCGCATCGGAAATCAATTTGACGTTCGTGATCGAAGAAGATACGGTGCCCGGAGTCGTACAACGGCTGCACAAAGCATTTTTCTCGGAGTTGGATCCGGAAGTCTTCGACTGAGTGGACAATTAGAGGAAAACCTTCATGAAGCGAATTCTGCCTATGGTTGCGAGTCTGGCGCTGGTGGTTTCGATTTTTGGTGCGCCCACCTTCGCGGCGGACGCGCCGGCAGCCGCGTTTCACCAGCTGCAAAGCCTTGCCGGCAACTGGGAAGGAACTGCCGATGACGGAATGAAGGTCAAGAGCACGTTCCAACTCATCGCCGGTAACACCGCCGTTATGGAGACTCTCGCCATGTCGGGTATGGACGCGATGGTGTCTCTTTATAGCGTTGATGGAAATTCCATCTCTCTTGTTCATTATTGCCCGACGAATAACCAGCCGCGCCTGCGCGCGACTCCGCCGGCTGGCGAGGTAAAGCGGCTTGTCTTCACCTTTGAAGGTGCGGGCAATCTTCCGGATATAACGGTTGGCCACGAATACAGGCTGATCATGGACCTTACGGACAAAGACCACATCGTAGAACACTGGACTTGGCGGCAGAACGGCAAGGACACCGAGAGCGTTTACCAGCTTGAGCGGAAGGGTGGGTAATCTCTGCAATACAAATGCTATCCCGGTCAATGATTTTATCGCGCTGTTACTCCCGTCAGTCAGATTCCATGAACGATCTCAGCGGAAACCTACTTCCACATCAATTCGCATCTCTACCGGTTCGCCGCTACACATTGCGGGCTTGAATCGCCATTGACTCACCGCCTCAACTGAGGCACGGTCGAATGGCTGGCCCGCCGAACTGATCACCTTTACGTCTTCGGGTTTCCCGTCGATTCTGACGACCAGAGATACAATAACGGGATTACCTGGATTCGGGCTACGCCCAGCCCCTGAAAGGTCGGGGGCACGCCGGTACACAACTTTGGGCGCCACTGGGGTCTGCGAACAGTTGACGGATTCACGTCCGCCTGGCAGCGGTTCAAACAAGGCCATCTTGGGGGATGGCTCGAAACTAAGCTCAATAACTTTCGCCTCGGATGTTGGCTTGCGATCCACAAAACATTGGATCAGCCACGGGAATAGCCTGTCGCCAAACTTCCGACAGATCGTATAGGTGCACGCGCTTTCAACGGTTCTACCATCCTCAGTATGCGATGGTGAGGATTCCGATACTAGTTCCCCATTGGCTTTATCGAAGCATAATTCCGAAAGTCCACCCATCGGGTCTAGGCTTTTTTCAATGCATCTAATTTCCTCTGGACCACTTCCGAGGTCTTTGATTGCTTTGGGCTTCTGGTTGGCTGTAAACCAATCGCTAGCCGAGTCAAAGCCAGCTAGGTGTTGGACCGAACCGATTCCCTTTGGGGGTTCGGAATTGTCTAGTTGCCAACTCTTTAACCCATTGCCTACGGTGATTCTTCGGAAATCGCCAGCTACGACTTCCCGACGCCATAACTTCGACGAGACCCAAGTTTCAGTGTACGTGCCTTCGATCCTCGTGCCGTCGTCCCGAGTAATTCCAAAGCCGCTTCTTAGCTGAAAAGCCGGTGCGCCCTCAGCTCTGATATCGGCTTGATGTTTAGCGCGTTCGACTAGTGCCTCAGCTTCTTTTTCCTTGTTTTCGGCAAACACAACAGCATTCAGAAGAATTAGCGTGAGCAAAAAGACAGAACGTCCCGAGCGAAGCATCATGAAATTCCCCGCGACATGATAACCTGCCCGGCTTCCTAAAGAATCGCCCGGAAGTAATTCAACGCGGAGTTATCAGAAAACAGCAAATTCAGGAAATGGTGCGCCCGGAGAGATTCGAACTCCCGACCTACAGCTCCGGAGGCTGCCGCTCTATCCAGCTGAGCTACGGGCGCATGTTGGTTAAGTGTACATGGCGAAGTTTGGCGGCATCAAACGCGGCAAACGGAATTATCGGGTTTCCATTCTCTAAATGCGAAACTTCTACGCGCTAGTTTGTGCAAATGTGCTCGCTTCGCGACTACACCTTCTATTCTGTCATTCGCGCCGAGCATTTAGTTTCATAAAGTCATGAATTCCTAAGCGGCGGGCGTGGGGAATAGGTGTGACTCGTACCGGCCCGGAGGACCGCTAAAGCTGCCGAGCTTTGCTCGGCTTGACGGGCGGGACGCCCGTCTCTCCATGAGAACCAGCACCATAGTTACTTACGATTTACCTGTTGGTTACTAGCCCTTTCCCGGGATTTTTCCCAGGGAAAACTCTTTCCCTCACGGTGATTTAAAGCCCTTAAGCCATTGATTTTTATAGTCCTGCATTTGGCTGCTTTATTGCACATACCTTAAGCGAGCACTGACAAGGCTCTGGGGGGACATATGAAATACGCGGTTTTAGTACTCACATTGCTCGGTTCGTCCTACGGAACATTTGTTCCTGGAATGTATCCATGCCCTTTTGACAAGGAGCCTGCCTACCGGCACGACGCATGCGTTTACGAGGCAAATACCATTATCTGCACTTACACGCATACGCATAAAGGCAAAAAAGGCATTGCTGAACATAAGTTCTCCATTCAATTTCCGTATGGCGCGCCCCCGCCAGACACAGCGGCGGAGTAAGATCAAGCCCATTGACTCGCGCTACGAGAGTATTGGTGGGGTACAGGTCCTTCGACTGGGTTCTTCTTCGCAAGCGAAGAAGAACAGGCGCTCAGGATGACAAGTTGCTAGTTTATTTTTTTGTTAGAAGACAGTTCAATTTTCGGCTTGCGGAGGCTCAGCTAGTCGAAGCACCCATGCAACCCGCTTGGAAATTCTGCGTATAAGCGTTATCACGTAATAGAAGGGCTCGGACTGCACTCAAGTTCTCTCGCAAGTACAGTCAAACCCGCCACTCCCCACTTCATAGTCCTTGTTATTTCCTCGTCAACACATCCCCAGCCAGCTATCTGGCAACTAAATGCCGGAACGATAACGGAGGTGGTATGAGCATTTTCACAGTCCTGTTCGTAGTGCTTTTAATCGCATGGCTAATGGGATTCACGGTTTTTCACGTGGCCAGCGGCCTGATCCACATCCTTCTGATATTCGCGGTGATTTCTCTGGTTCTGCACTTTATTCGCGGAGGCCCGCGCGCAGCATAGTCAGTCCTTCTGTCTAACGCAGTAAAAACGAAACCGAGGTGATGATATGAAACGAGTAACGAAAGCAATATTGGCGCAGTTGCTGCTCATGAGCTTTGCAGGCTTGCTATGGGCGCAAACCGATTCAACTCCCATGCAGGAACGACCTGCTGACAACACGAAGGTCAACGAGCGTGATCGCAACAAAGCTGAGCCGACCGCGGATCAGCAAAAAGAGAATACTTCAGACCGCGAGACAGCACGCCAGATCCGGCGAGCGCTCGTAAAAGACAAAGATCTTTCCACATATGCCCACAACGTCAAGGTCATCGTGCAAAACGGCGCTGTGACGTTGAAGGGGCCGGTCCGCTCCGACGACGAGAAGCGAGCCGTCGAAGCCAAGGCTGCCGAGGTAGCCGGGGCAGACAAAGTTACCAGCGAATTACAGGTAGCAGGCCAGGACAAAAAACAATAATCAAGCAGTAACCGCTAATCAAAAGGAGATCAACATGGCAGGTAAAAACACAGCAGCATTTGGAATTTATAAAACTCGAGCGGGCGCGGAAAATGCAGTTGACGCGCTGCGCGCAGAGCAGTTCCGCAACACAGACATTTCTGTGATGCTTCCTGAAAATCAGGGAACGAAAGACTTCGCGCACGAGAAAAATACCAAGGCACCCGAAGGCGCCGCGACTGGCGCAGGATCGGGGGCGGTAATTGGTGGCACGTTGGGCTGGCTGGCGGGCATCGGCGCACTGGCTATCCCGGGCGTCGGTCCGTTCATTGCCGCGGGGCCGATCGTGGCTGCTCTGGCCGGAGTCGGCGTTGGTGGCGCGGTGGGAGGCTTGACGGGGGCCCTGGTGGGTATGGGGATTCCGGAATACGAAGCCAAGCGCTATGAAGGCCGCGTCAAAGAGGGCGGAATTTTGTTGTCCGTCCACTGCGACGATTCCAAGTGGACAAAAAAGGCCAAGGAAATTCTCGAAAGGACCGGCGCTGAAGACGTCTCTTCAACTGGCGAATCAAGCGCCGACTTTTCGAAGACCGACAAGCCGATGCAACGAGCAAGCTGAAGCTCACGCGCGAACACTGCGGAAACTGAACCCCTCGACTCCAAGTCGAGGGGTTTGTATTGTGGAGACTTAAAAGCAGTACCTTAATTGAGGTTGAAGAGCACGAGTCTGCGGAAACAACAGAAACCTCCCGTTCGACCGCGGGTGAGGCGACCGGAATGATGGTCACAGATGTGGGTTTTGATTGCGATCGGAGTCTGGCTTCTTGCTAACTGCTGCCGCGTTCCGGGGAGTCTCATGCCCAAAATGACTGCTTATTCACCCGAGGGTCAACGAGTGTAATGGCCTGATTTCGCCACTTGAGGCGAAGTTGCTCTCCGCTCGCAGTGCGATACCATTCTAGGATGAAGCGGATTGCTGCTGTCCTGGCTCTACAGCCGTTAATCAACGGAGCGCATGGGCAGGCTGCCGTATCGGGCGGACCACTGATCGTCATTGACAAAAGTGGCCTGATTTTTGAGGCTACAATTGTTCTCACAATTTGGAGAAGGGTATGAATGTCCAACGATCTAGAACGCCAATGCTAACCTTTCTCGTGTTCGTCATGGTTATGAGGCTCGCCACCTTTAGCGCTTCAGCAGTGGCGCAAACGAATCGGCCCTCCACATATGATCCCCTAAACGCTTTCGTTGGCACCTGGGCAGCGAAGCGACCGGGTGAGAACACTCCGTTTCTAGTTTTGAAGCTGCACGAAAGCGACGGCAAATTAACTGGCACCATGAGTCATTTCAAGATCGGAGTCATTGGAAATGGAACGATCATCGGAAATCCAGGGCTCGGTGAATCTCCGGTTGCCGACTTGACTGTCGGAGATGGCGACCTTAGGTTCGTGTGGGGCGAACCTCCCTTGGGCGGCGACGAAGCTAAATTCGTCTTAGAAGGGACGAAAATAGCCAACTGGTCGTTATGGTATCCGCAGAACAGGCGCAAAAGATCATGGCCGACAACCCCAGAGCCAGCGGATTTAATCCGGTGATTTATATGAATCGCGAAGCGAAAACTGACAAGGAGAAACAAACGGAAGGCTCCGCTGAGGAATGGGAAATTGGAACGATGCTACGACTCATCAACACCGCTGAAGCGCAATACAAGTTCGCTCATGGGATCTACGCTAATTACGCGACGCTACTCCGCTCTGGACAACTAAAGGAAACCGGTGGGAGCGAGTTCACCCTACTACCAAGGAACCTACGGTCAGAAACTGATCCCCTTCCTGGGTACCGGCTCCGATTGTTGATTTCGCAGGATGGCAGTTCGTACCAGTTGTCAATCCAAGAGACAACGGCAGATTGCGGGACGGGTTTATTCAGCGACGAAACAGGGGTAATCTTCGAAGGCCACGCCCTTGACGCTCGGCAAAGCAGATGTAACATCGGGCAGCAGGAAAACTAGTTCCACACGTACATATGTCCAGTCGGGAACCGGGACCCGGCTCGGAGCTGGCGAAAAATCGCGATATCACTCATTGACCAGCGGTCACAACGTGTAATGGCCTGATTTCGTCACTCGTCCTAGACACAATGGTGTTAGTGAATCAGAATGGCCTCTGTGACTCTACACAACTGGCTTCCTGCGATCACCGTGGGGGCGCTGCTCCTTGGTGTTGTCACCGTCCTCTTCGTGTTTCGCGCACGATCTATGCGCGCTTTTGCCGCCAGACGGGGTTTTAAATACATCGGTCCGAGTGTCCCGAGTTTTTGGGGCTTCTACTATTTCCGCAAGGTTAAGCCCCCTGTTCCGCTTCCCCACGCTTGTCACCAAGTAGCCGAAATCAGACAGGCTTGGAATGTAATTGAGGGACAACAAAACGGAGCATCGGTTCTCATTTTCGACAGCGCAATCGGGGGACGCACCTATTGCACCTTTATGGCGTGCCACGCCGAACAAAATCCATTCGGGATGGACACTTCGCCAGATCGCATATTTCAGTCGGGTGCATGGATGGTGCTTTTTCGAGTTCAGTGGCCTTCGTTCATCCCGTGGACAATTAGCATACAGCGCCTCGACGATCATCTGAATAAGCTGCGGTTTGGCTCGGTCTGACCGTCTTGTTTTTGTAACATCGCGATTTCGCTCATTGACCATCGTGAGCGATCACTCCCCTGCTGCCGCGAACAACCAAAACGCTAACATTCCAATTCCACAAAAAGGCGCGTGTAAACGCAACGGTCCCGGTCGCGATGTACCGCTGACGCCAAACAGGATTCCGGCGACAGAAAGCAAACATCCCCATCGAAATATCCTCATAAGCAACGGATCGTAATGCGGAAAGTGGTGAACTTGAGCGAACGCTATCGACGAAATGGCGAGGATGGCTGACGACGTTGCAAAAATGAATCCGAGCAAGGACAAAATTGCGGGGACAGTTTGTTGCTTTGATTGTCGTGCCCATCTCGTCCAACCCCAGATCAGCGTAACTAGCATCAACAAACAACCGAGTACGATGAAGACTCCAAATGTGATCCCAACGATGCCCACAGCGGGGAGTGCCTCCGCCCCATATTGTATGTCCAGCTAGGTTATTGGCGTAACATCGCCTTTACACTCACTGACCAGTGGTTAAAACGTGTAATGGCCTTCCATGAGAAGGCCGGTCGGAGTCAAGAGGGTTCTTTTGTTTTTTCGTTAGACAAGGTTTTTTTCTCCCGCCGAGTCGCCACTGTCGCCACCCTTCCATCCGCACTCTTGGATGAGCGATTTTGTTTCGCTCGGTGCAAGTTGGGTGTTCTCGTTTCAGCCGGTGCTGCCACCTGATTATCGACCTCTCTCCATCTCACGATGGAGTTGGGCCAGGCCATTAACGCAGTCACCGGAACTCGGCTTTGGGCTTTTGCTTTTCCTTCCTCAGAATGTTTTGACTTTATGCCGCTGCCGGCATCGCTCTCTGGTTGCTGTTGTGCAACGGTTCGTACACTTCTCCGCTCACCCACAAGCGATGCAGCAGCACCGCCAACTTTCGCGCCGTGGCGATGATGGCTCGTTTCTTCCCGCTCTTCCCGCCACGCTCGGCCAGCTTCAGACCCCAGCGCCGCAGATCACAGTCGGCTCCAAACGGTCCCAGAATGTGTTGCGCTCCTTGCACCAGCAAGGTTCGCAGATACGGGTCGCCTTCCTTGCTGATGTGCATCTGCGGCTCGCTCTGACCCGAGTTTCGCCGTCCTGGCTGCAACCCCAGATAGCAGCCCACGTCCCGGCTCTTCCGAAAACGTTGTGGGTCTTCCAGCGTCAGCAGGAAGGTGAGCGCGATCAGCGTGCCCACCCCCTTCATCTGTTTCAGCAGCGCCACCTGTGGATAACTTTCCTGCGCCAGCTTTTCGATCCCTTCGTTGCACTCGCCGATGCGCTCACTCAGCGACTCGATTCCCGCCAGCAACGGGTCCAGTGCCCGTTGCAGTTCCGGACTCAGCCCCTCCGCTTTCTCCGGATTCATATTGCGCACATTGCACCCGCGCAACCGCTCCCCGTAGCTCTTGGCCAGTCCCCGTGCCGTATTGACCAGCGCCGTCCGCGCTCGCACCAGCCCGGCCCGCGCCCGGATCACCGTTAGATCCGCTTGCGCTTTCGCGCTCCGATGTTTCACCGGACACAGCAACTGCGGATCGATCCTGGCCAACCGAGCCAGGGTCTGTGCATCCAGCCGATCATCTTTCTTCCGGCTCTCCCCGATCAAGCGCACGTTGCGCGCATGCGCCACGATCACTTCGTGCCCCAACTCGCTCAGCAGTCGGCTCACCCACGGCGAATGCATCCCCGTCTCCAGCGCGATCCGGCTGCGCGGCATGCCTCCGAACACTTCCTTCATAGCTTTCGGAGTCGTGCTCAGTCTCTGCTCCAGCAGCATTCGCCGCGCTTCATCCAGCACGCAATACCAACTTGATCGATCCCCCAGATCCAAACCGATCGTCAGCTTCTGCTCGGAAAAATTCTTGTTCTGCTTCACCGCTACAGTGCTAATCTTCTTCATTGCCGGTCTCCTTTATCTCTTGTGCTTCGAGCACGTCGATAACTTGGGAGCGTACAGCATCCCGTCGGAGACCGGCCTTCTCATCCCATCTGATTACATCAACTATGATCAGTTGAGCCGAATGAAACTTCTCAGCCGTCTTTTCCAGCGCGAGCCTGACCCGAAAACCGAAGAGGAGATCGCCGCACTGATCGAGGGTTTTGCCAATGGCACTGGTGGCCGCTGGGACTGGGACTACTTCATCAGTACCCACTTTGAAAACGAACGAATCAACTGGGCGCAGAAAGAATGCTTCAAGGTTGAGGAGGAGTTTCCGCGCACGGGCCGGGTGGGCTGGTGTAACGAGCAAGGGCTAGACCGTCTGCGAGCCATCGCATCCGAATTGCGCACCGGTGCGACAAAGCCGTAGTTGGTGTTATGGCCTTCCATGAGAAGGCCGGTCGGAGTCAAGTGGGTTCTTTCATTTTTTTGTTGGACAAGGTTTTTTCTCCCGCCGAGTCGCCACTGTCGCCACCCTTCCATCCGCACTCTTGGTTGAGCGATTTTGTTTCGCTCGGTGCAAGTTGGGTGTTCTCGTTTCAGCCGGTGCTGCCACCTGATTATCGACCTCTATCCGTCTCACGACGGAGTGGGCCAGGCCATTAACGCAGTCACCGGAACTCGGCTTTGGGCTTTTGCTTTTCCTTCCTAAGAATGTTTTGACTTTATGCCGCTGCCGGCATCGCTCTCTGGTTGCTGTTGTGCAACGGTTCATACACCTCTCCGCTCACCCACAGTCGATGCAGCAGCACCGCCAGCTTGCGCGCCGTGGCGATGATGGCTCGTTTCTTGCCGCTCTTCCCGCCACGCTCGGCCAGCTTCAGACCCCAGCGCCGCAGATCACAGTCGGCACCAAACGGTCCCAGAATGTGTTGCGCTCCTTGCACCAGCAAGGTTCGCAGATACGGGTCGCCTTCCTTGCTGATGTGCATCTGCGGCTGGCTCTGACCGGAGTTTCTTCGTCCTGGCTGTAGGCCCAGATAGCAGCCCACGTCGCGGCTCTTGTGGAAACGATGTGGGTCTTCCAGCGTCAGCAGGAAGGTCAGCGCGATCAGCGTGCCCACTCCCTTGATCTGTTTCAGCATCGCCACCTGCGGATAGCTTTCCTGCGCCAACTGTTCGATCCCTTCGTTGCACTCCCCGATGCGCTCGCTCAGCGACTCGATTCCCGCCAGCAACGGCTCCAGTCCCCGTTGCAGTTCCGGACTCAGCCCCTCCGCTTTCTCCGCATTCATGTTGCGCACGCTGCAGCCGCGCAACCGCTCCCCGTAGCTCTTGGCAAGTCCACGTGCCGTATTCACCAGCGCGGTCCGCGCTCGTACCAGCCCCGCCCGCGCCCGGATCACCGTCAGATCCGCCTGCGCTTTCGCGCTGCGATGTTTCACCGGACACAGCAACTGCGGATCGATCCTGGCCAACCGAGCCAGCGTCTGCGCATCCAGCCGATCATCTTTCTTCCGGCTCTCCCCGATCAACCGCACGCTGCGCGCATGTGCCACGATCACTTCGTGCCCCAACCCGCTCAGCACTCGGCTCACCCACGGCGAATGCATCCCCGTCTCCAGCGCGATCCGGCTGCGCGGCATGCTTCCGAAAACCTCCCGCATCGCTTTCTGAGTCGTGCTCAGTTTCTGCTCCAGCAACACCTCCCCCACTTCGTCTAGCAGGCAATACCAACTCGATCGATCGCCCAGATCCAGCCCGATCGTCAGCTTCGGTTGAGAAAAATTCTTCGTCGCCTTTACCACCGCAGTGCTAACCTTCTTCATTGCCGGTCTCCTTTATCTCTTGTGCTTCCAGCACGTCGATAACTTGGGAGCTTACAGCATCCCGTCGGAGACCGGCCTTCTCATCCCATCTGGTTACATCAATTATCCCAACCAGCTTGTTTTTAAAATCAGTTTTTTCGCCAAAGGTGGAATACTGGCATGAGTCGGGAGTGGGAAATCCTTACAGCTAAGATCTACACGTTGCGACAAGTGGCGAGGTTCCCCGTCGAACTTATTCATCGAGAGCGACGCCTCCGAAAACGGGTCGGCCCCCCAGGGAGGTGTAGAAGCCATAGAACGCCATCGCGGCCATGAGCAGAATCCCGGCCAGACTGATCCCCGCATACCACGCAGAGCTCTGGGTCGTCAGGGGAAAGCTCGGCGGGAAACTGGCGAAGACGAATACAACCACCAGCCACAGCAGGCCGAGGCGTCTCAGCAGAAACACAGTCACACCCAGCACGATCGGCACTTCCACCCAGGCAAAAAAATCGTGCTCCCCCAGTAGTAAGAAGACGGTGAGGAAAAAGAGTCCATGCGGTCGCTGCCGCCCATTCTTTGCGCAACAAGGCCCTCAAAAGGACCAGGAGAAACAGAAACGCAAGCGAGAGAAGAACATTACCGAACAAGCTGTTCGACAAAGAAGCAATGGTCGTGCGCGCCCCCAGAAGCTGCCACTGTTGGCCCGAAGATGGCTGCGGCGGAGCATAGCCGAGCCAGGAGGGAATAAACCACCCTAGTCTTATAACCACGGCAACACACGCCCCCCAAAGACAACCCGCAAGCACATCGCGTCCCACCAGTGGATCCCGAAAGTCTCCCGCCAGCAAGCGGCTCCAGGAGACCAGCGTGGCGGGCCAGCGGCGGCGTACATAGGGCTCCAGAGCCATGTAGAGCACCCAGATGAAACAGGAGAAGAAAAGCCCCCAAGCCAAAAACTCCATGAAGAGCGCAAGTTCTCCATAGTTCGGGACGTGATGCGCACCAAAGAACCACGCCACCGCCCAAGCCGCAAAAATAAATGCGGCCAAACGGGAAGCCCCCTGGCGATCACCCCGGCCCAGGCGTAGGTTCCTTCGGGCAAGCATTGCGCCGACCACCAGCAGCGAAAGCAGCAACACAGTGAGAATCACCAGACTCACCCGTTCGCCGGCGGTCGGCTGATACGGCTGCATGCGTTCGGGGCGGGTCCACGGGCCAATCAACTCGAAGTAGACGGGCTTACCCCGGTACGCCGCAGCCTCAATCCGCACCGGGATATTGGGGCGCTCGGCCAGCGATCCTGTCCACGCAGCCCGTGCGTCGCTATCAACCGGGGGCGTCCACATCGGCTTCGTTGGCGGCCACTTGGACGAATCGAGCCCCGCGGCAGAGAACAGCGGCGCCCAGTCAAGTGACGATGCGGCGACCGTCTGGTTCTCAACCTGCGGAGGAATTACGATGAGCTGAGTAAGGCGACCCAGCGGATTGAGCCTGACCAGCGTCATCCCGGACTTATCGAGCGGCGGGTCGTCCATCCATACAGATCCAAATAGGGGTGCATCCGAGGAGAAGGATTGAGCCGCGAGCGGACGGGGGCTGCCGCGATACCAAAACACGAACGCCCCGGTTTCGAGGTGGTCCCAGCGCGTCTTCGATTTGTCGTGTTCCGCGATATAGCGTAGAAAAGCTCTCCCCTCGTAGAACCCCATCGCCGTGTCCGCCGGCGGCTCGGAATAGCCGACGCTCTGCAGAATATCCCGCGCGCATTGGGCCAGCACTTCCGGCGGCGTTTCGAGTGGCACGCGCCGGTAGAGCATGGTTTGTGCACTCAACAGGATCGCCGCAGCGACCCCAACGATGACTCCAGCCAGCAAAACCCAAGCCACCGCTGGACGCAAGCCTTCGGTTTCCCCCGAAGCCGCGACCATTTCGGGCGACGGCGTTTCACCTGCCGCAAGCGCTGCAGCAAGGGGGTCGCCGCCCGGAAACGCGGCCGCTACTTGCCGCACCGACGAAGGCCGCAATGCGGGATCTTTTTGCAGGCATCGCAGGATCGCTTTTTCCACGACCGGATCAATGTCCTTGATCACCGACGACGGCGTCCTGGGAGATGATTCCAAATGCGCTCGCCGCCACTCAATTGGAGTAGTTGCCTGATACGGAAGGCGCCCGGTAAACAGCTCATAAAAGACGAGTCCCAGCGAGTAGATATCGCTGCGAACGCTAGCTTCCTTTTCCGATTTGCTCGGGAGCCATGTAGGCAGGCGTACCAGCAGTATCGCTGCGGCCAGTAGCATCGTCGTTGCTGAGGGCCAGCCCGAAGTCCGTGATGCGCACCCGGCCTCGTCCATCGAGCATGATGTTGGCGGGTTTCAGATCACGATGCAATAATCCGTAATCATGAGCCGCAGCGAGGCCAGCGCAGATTTGGTGCGCGGTTTCCAGAGCCTTGTCTGCCGGCAAGCGGCCGATGCGCCGCAGCAATGACGCAAGATCCTCGCCGTCGATGTACTCCATGGTGAGGAAATGCTTGCCGTCCACTTCGCCGATGTCGTAAACGCGACAGACGTTCGGATGCGAGACCTGTCGGGCGTTGCGCACCTCAGCGTGAAACGCGGCGAGGGCGGTGGCATCATTCTGGAGAGAGGCAGGAAGAAACTTAAGGGCTACAACATTTCCAAGCTTGAGATCCTCGGCGCGGTAGACTTCGCCCATTCCACCGCGTCCCAGCAGGGCGACTATCCGATACCGCTCGATGAGAACTGTGCCAGGAGCGAATCCACCGCTTTGTGGCGGACGCGAACTTGCCGGAACCTGCGGAGGTGGGACAGCGATTCTTTCCGGCTCCAGGGTCGGTGTATCGAGAATGGATACGGCATGTCCGCATGAAGAACAAAAGCGGACGCTCTCAGAAGATACAGCTCCGCAACCGGAGCAGGTGACCATCGGACGGATTGTAGCGCACTGCGGGCCAATTGATTCTGGGCGACCTCCTACTGTTTGCGTATCCGCTCCGATCAATTGGCGATTAGTCGGTGAACCGGAAGTTATGCCGTTGGTTGGCGAAACATCGCCATTGCACTCATTGACCGAATCGACAGTGCAATCCACGCTTGATTACGCGGTAATCGTTGGGGTGGGGTGGTATCACATCTGACTCGACGTGAACACTCAAGTTTTCCCAACAGACTAGTTTGAATTTCGATTCCGTCCATTCATGAGGAGTCCTAGAATTACGCCAAATGCGCCTCCGGCAGCGACCCAGACAGGGACATTGTGCAACGCCACTCCGAGTGCAGTTCCCACGCCGACTCCAATCGCTATTCCGATGCCCATGTAATTCTTCATTGGCCTCCCGAATTCCAGCAATCCTTTAACAGAAAGTTTACCGTTAGATGCCCCAAGTCCACCAACAACTGGCGAGTGTAATCGCCTGTTAATGACAGTTACTTCGGAACAGCCTGTCATACGATGAGATCGCTGAAAAGTTTCCAGACCATTCTTCATCAAAGCTTCACACGCCTTTAACGCTTTAGTAACAAATCCGCGCTACCCTCCGCTTGGTTTGAAGAACTACTTCCAAGGAGTTCATGAAATGAAGAGTTTCGAGTTACGAAGGCTATTGGTGTGTGCTCTGCTTTCGGCGGCTTCTGTCTGGGCACAGTCAGGTGGCGGCTCAGTGAGGTGGACACGAAACGGAGCGCCGGCCGAGACATATATCACGGGCGGGGGTTGGACACTCGAGCAATCTGGGGCTGCCGTCGGACTTAAATCGGCGGGCTACTGCGACAAGAATGGCAATCAGCTCGGCAATCCCGGTACCGAGAGGATGCAGCCTTATTATTTCCCATTCATTACCGGTAACGGGAAGCATCTGCAAGGCTACTTCGATTGGCGACCGAAGGATACCGACGAGGCGGTTGCGGCGGCATATTCGACCGATGCAGGTCTAACCTGGAAATTTCAGCAGAAGGTGCTTGAACTGAGGACGACGTGCCCTAACCAGGTCCAGAAAGATCCGGACGGGGATAAAGATAACGGCCCAGATCCCAATAACAGCGATAACGGGGATGATGACGGGCAGGGCCACCAGTTCGTGATCCGAATTGCAGGTCACACATACTTGTATACCCTCGATCGCGCAGTCAGCCACATTGATAGCGACGATCTCTACATTCACGAGCTTTCACCCCAGCCGGGCCTGCCCTTGAACGGAGCACCGGCGATGGACGATGGGCCGACGGATCAGACCACTTCACAACCCGAGAATGCGTTTCACACCACTGGCTTATTGAACCCTGACGGCATTCTTGGCATAGTCCCCGGAATACGACCGCTAACCATTATTTATGAGCAAAAGATTCTCAGTGGAGATAATACCGGCAATACGGCCTTGCCGGCGTCTCAGCAGTGCAACACATTTTGGGCGAATTACTACGCGACTAACCCTTTCGGCACGGCGGTGAACGATGACATCACATACCTTCGCCTCGCCCAGACCATGGACGGCATCCACTTTAAGGATCTCGGAGCACTGAAAGGACTGAATGACATCACCGACGTTACGGCTGTCGGCACCAGGTGGCTCGCCACCGCAGGCACAATCCTGAAGATCGAAGACGGGCATTACGGATTGCTGTACTCCGGTGGTGGCTGCATCGACGGAGATTCGGACGCCTTCCACTACATCGGTTACGCTGAGTCAACCGACCTGATCCACTGGCATGTTATCCATGGCATCAACAATCCGATCGTTTCGGTTAATCCGTTTACGATGGCAGTGGATTCGATGGGCGTTCCGGCAAGTTCCGGCGGCACGCTGATCACCGTTCCGGCGAAGGCCCCGGTGGCTGGAAATACCATGGGGTGGTTCGCTGGCCGGACGTACGCACCAAGCGGCACGCTGTTCGACTCCAACGACATCACTGTCATCTTTGCCGGATATCACACGCCGAAACCGAAGAATGGATTAGGTGACTACCGAACCATCGGCAGGATCAGCCTGCATTCTTCTCAACCGATTGAGGCCATAGGTGCCGGCGCAGATCTTGAGGAAGATGGGGACTGAATAGCAAATTTCCGCAAACCCCGCTCCAGCGGTGATTTAGGTGCGGCGTGCAATAACTTGGGTGCCGTGGCGGAGATTCGTCGAGGCACCCAACCCGCCGTCCCGCCAGTTTCGTGGCGAAGGTGACACCCAGTTCTTCCGAAATCCGTGACACCGAGGGAAACGTGATCCAAGCTTGCAAGGAACCCTAGAGAACAGCTCGCTTTCCATCACCGCCCTCGGTCCGGTGACGTAACGTCCCATTTCTCTTATTGACCCGGACTCCCCCGCCCGAATAAAAGAGTTTCCGTCGCTAACCTTTGCTCGGCTTGTCCGTTTAAATCAATTAGGCCTAAAATTACCGGGGTCTTATCCAAAGTGAGGTTATTGATGAAGTTGCATTTTCTCCTTTTGCCGTTCGTGCTTGCTATTCCCCTTTTCGCGCAGACAAATAGCGGCCTTCCGCAGGGTTTCAGCGTTGACAACATTGATAAATCCGTCAACCCCTGCGTTGATTTTTATCAATACTCTTGCGGCAACTGGCTGAAGAAGGCCGAAATCCCCCCCGACCAATCGGGTTGGGACAGTTTTGTTGATCTGCGCGAGCGCAATACCGCAATCATGAGGGGCATTCTGGAGAAAGTTTCCAGCGACGATCCTGCCCGCGATCCTATTAATCAGAAGATCGGGGATTTCTACAGCTCCTGCATGGACGAGAAGACGGTGAACGCGAAAGGAATTGAGGCGCTAAAACCCGAACTTGACCGAGTCGCCGAGATCAAAGATAAAGCAGCATTGATCAACGTCATCGCTCATGACCATCTTATTGGCACCAACAGCTTTTTTGATTTCGGATCAAGCCCCGATTTGCATAACGCAGGCGTAGAAATCGCGAATCTCGACCAGAGTGGGCTGACCCTGCCCGATCGCGACTATTACATTAAGGACACTCCGGACAGGGTCGAGATGCGGAAACACCTGTTGGATTACGCCACCCAGCTCTTTACCCTCGACGGGCAATCGGCGCAACAGGCTTCCGACTCCGCTCACATCGTGCTGCGCATTGAAACTGCACTGGCGAATGCGGAAATGGACCGAACGTTGCGTCGCGATCCCAAGAACCGCGATCACAAAATGGAGCGCGATCAGATTCGTACTCTTGCTCCAAATCTTTATCTGAACCAGTATTTCGAGGCGGTGGGTTCCCCAAGTTTCAGCTCGCTTAACGTACGCAATCCGGAATTCTTTCAGAAATTAAACGGCATTCTCGATTCTGAGTCACTGGATGCCCTGAAAATATACGCAAGCTGGCATCTCCTCAGCCTGTCTGCTCCATGGCTCTCTGACCCCTTTGTGCAAGCCAACTTTCAGTATCGGCGTAAGCTAACCGGTCAGACGGAAATTCAGCCGCGATGGAAGCGTTGCGTCAACGCCACGGATGATGCGCTTGGCGAAGCGCTGGGACAACGATATGTTGAACTCACCTTCGGCGCCGACGGCAAGCAGCGGATGCTCAAGATGGTGATCGCGCTCGAACAGGCGCTGGGAGAGGATATTGATGGCGTGACCTGGATGTCTCCCGAGACCAAGAAGCAGGCGCACATCAAACTGGCCGCCATCAACAATAAGATTGGCTATCCGGATAAATGGCGGGACTACACTAAACTTACCATCGCCCGCGGCGACTTGCTGGGAAACTTCCTTCGCGCCAATGACTTCGAATCCAAGCGCGAAGTAAATAAGATCGAAAAACCGGTGGACCGGAATGAATGGGGCATGACTCCGCCGACGGTGAATGCCTATTACAATCCCCCGCTCAATGAGATCGTTTTTCCCGCAGGTATCTTGCAACCCCCGTTTTTTGACAAAGAGATGGACGACGCCATTAACTTCGGCGGCATCGGTTTGGTCATCGGCCACGAACTGACGCACGGGTTTGACGATCAGGGGCGAAAGTATGATCCGCAGGGCAATCTGCGCGATTGGTGGACCCCGGAGGACGGGAAAGAATTCGAGAGGCGGGCGAGTTGCGTCGCCAATGAATACGGCGGTTTCGTCGCTGTTGATGATTTGAAGCTGAATGGCAAACTAACCCTCGGAGAGAACACGGCTGACAATGGTGGCGCGCGTATCTCGTTAATGGCGCTGCATAAGGAAATTGCCCAGGACCCGACATCCAAGGCGGCTCAAAAAGTTGACGGCTACACTCCCGATCAGCGATTTTTCCTCGGCTTCGGACGCGTCTGGTGCCAGAAGCGGCATCCGGAATACCAACGTATGCTGGTCAGTGTGGACCCACATTCTCCGGGCAAATATCGTGTGAACGGCACCGTAGAAAATATGCCGGAGTTCGAACAAGCGTGGAGCTGCAAAGCCGGACAGCCGATGGTAAGCGCGGATGCATGCCGGGTGTGGTAAGGGCATATTAAGGCTCTAATATTCCCCGGAACTCAGCGCCCTCGGCGGTAAATGTTTTTTGCGAATCTACCGCAGACATCGCGGAGTTCGCCGAGTTCCGGGGATGAAGGCCTTTTCGGACTAACATCCTCTCCTCGCTTTTGCTAACATCCTCTCTCTCGTGAAATCAGTTGGAGAAAATGTCGTACGCATTGAAGCAGATGCTCTGCGGGCCCTCGCCGATCGCATTGCCGGCCCGATGGCGGATTCCTTCGAGCAAGCTGTAAATCTCATCTATTGCTGTGCGGGACGGGTAGTCGTCACCGGCATGGGCAAGAGCGGGATCATCGCTCGCAAAATCGCGGCGACGCTCAATTCAACGGGAACGCCTGCGCTTTTCATGCATCCGGTAGAGGCTGTCCATGGCGATCTCGGAATGTTGGTTTCCGGCGATGTCGTGATTACTCTCTCTGCGAGCGGAGAAACCGAAGAAATTCTCCGCCTGCTAGCCACCATCAAGCGATTGCAACTCAAGTTGATAGCCATGACCTGCGACGAAGTGGGCCAGCATGACCCTTCAAAGACCTCGACCCTAGCCGCCGCCGCCGATGTAGCGCTCGATTGTTCAGTTGCGCGCGAGGCATGTTCGATAGGATTTGCGCCGACCGCTTCCACGACAACCATGCTTGCATTAGGCGACGCGCTGGCAATGTCGCTCGCGGAAAAGCGCGGATTCAAAGAGGAGGACTTCGCCAACCTGCATCCGGGCGGCAAGCTCGGAAAGCGTCTGGCCCGGGTAGAAACGCTTATGCACAAAGGGGACGACATCCCGAGGGTGGGCGCAGGTGCGCTGATGCCGGACGTAATCTATGAGATGTCGCGCAAAAAGTTGGGCATGACCACTGTGGTTGAGAGTGGCAAGTTAGTTGGCGTCATCAGCGACGGAGATTTGCGCCGCTTGCTCCAGCAACGCGGAAAAGATGCACTCGACCTGACTGCAGCCGAATGTATGACGCGTAATCCCTCCACCATCCCGGCAAATGAATTTGCGGGAACTGCTTTGGCCAGCATGGAGCAAAAGAAAATTACATCGCTGGTAGTAGTGAGCGAGAACGGAGAACCGGAAGGCATCATCCATTTGCACGATCTGTGGGGAACAGAAATGATCTGACACGCTGTAAAATCTTGGCATGTATCACTACAATCCCGATACCGCGCTAGAAGAACTCACCGAAGAAGCGATTCTGCCCAACCCTGTTCACATGCGAGACATGCTGTTGCGGAAGAAATTAACCGCAGACAAATCGCTTGAGCTGAACCGGTTATTCGTTGAATACCAGAAGTTTTTCGGAGAAGCTCAAAAACTTGGCAAGCAAATCCTGAAACAGTTGACGGGAATCTAGAGATTCGGACGCTGCATTCTTTTTCAGCCAAGATTAAAGCATTTCAAGACCCGAGTCTCGAGCCTTCTTCCTGAATTCGTTTCCATGCTTGTTCTACATGGCGTCGCTGGGTATTCGTCTGTCCCACGCAGAATCGAAGTGCCATTCGGTCGTTGAGCCGCGTATGCGTAAGATATAAATCTCCGCTGCTGTTCAGCCGATCCATAAGCTGCTGATTTGCATCGTCCCCCCTTTGTGACGAAAGCAAACCAGGTTGAGAGGCACAGGCGCTGCCAGTTCAAACCGCTCATCCTCTCGAACCCACTGCGCGAACTGCTGGGCCAGTTTCACGGGCTGACGAACGTGGTATTGCAATCCCGCAATTCCATAATGCCGGATCACAAACCAGAGCTTCAACGAGCGAAAACGACGACCGAGCGGCACCTGCCAATCGCGATAATCAAAGACCGCGCCCGATTCCGTGGCCTGGTTGCGCAAATATTCCGGCAGCACGCTTAGTGTTTGAATGAGCGTTTTGCGGTCGGCGACATAAAAGCAGTCGCAATCGAAGTTGGTGAACATCCACTTATGCGGATTGAAACAGTAACTGTCCGCAAACTCCATTCCCTTATGAATGTGACGAAACTCCGGGCAGAGAGCGGCCGTGCCCGACATGGCCGCGTCAACGTGCAGCCAAAGATTGTGCTCTCGGCAGATGGGGCCGATTTCGCAAAGCGGATCCATCGCGTTCGATGAAGTCGTCCCAACTGTTGCGCAGACGAAGAAAGGCGTGAGACCTGCGGCCCGGTCCCGTTGGATTTGGTCCGAGAGATCGGAGGGATTCATCGCGAAATTTGTGTCTACACTAATAAGCCGTAGATTCTCCCGGCCTATGCCCGCAATCTGGACATTCTTTTCGATCGAGGAATGAGCCTGAGATGAAGTGTAGGCAACCAGCTTGCCGTCACATCCCCGCCGATTACTGGCGAAGTTCGTGACCCGTTCCCGCGCCGCCAGCAGTGCGCAAAGCGTAGCGCTAGAAGCCGTGTCCTGGATCACGCCACCGCCGCTGGCTGTTGAGAGAAACTTACTCGGCAGATCGAGCATTGAGACCAGCCAGTCGAGAACGCGTGTCTCCAACTCTGTGCAAGCAGGACTGGTGGCCCAAAGCATACCCTGTACTCCCAATCCAGAGGAAAGAAGGTCTCCGAGAATCGAGGCGCCAGAAGTGTTGGAAGGAAAAAACGCGAAAAAGTTTGGCGATTGCCAGTGCGTGATCCCAGGCAGGATGAGCTTCTCGACATCCTTCAAGATTGTTTCGAAAGCCTCGCCGCTGGCCGGGGGATCAGCTGGAAGGGAAGCCCGAATAGCGCCGGGCTCCACGCGCGAAAGAACTGGATAAGATTCTATGTTCTTGTAGTAATCCGCAATCCAGTCAACGACGGCGTGGCCATGATGTCGAAACTCCTCCGTACTCATGTGAAAGCTTTCCTCGTCAGGCAAAGTATTTCCCGAAGTGTCCTTAGTTCTTGTCATCTCAACCGCCCGTAGTAAACACGCGTGTCGTGGTCGAAGGAAATCCGGCCGTTCGCTTGATTCGCATCGAAAATCCTGCGCAGCTCGCCTAGCATTGGTTCGTGTTGTGCTTCGCCTTGCTGGGGCGCGTAAGAAGAAGGAGCAGCCTCCCTTCAAGCCCCGCATAGTCAAACGTCTGGCTATATTCGAACTCCCGAGTTTGGAAGGATGAATGAGCAAAAAACGCCTCAATGGCAAGGACCATGCCTCGCTGCCGTACTTCTTCATAATCGGTCCCATACTTCTTTAGAAGCTTTTCGTATTGGCGTTGAAACTCGGTCGAGTCGGTACGGCGATCGTTCCAGAGAAGAACGGTCCATCCTTCGGGCTTGAGGATGCGCATGAATTCACGCCTCGCTTTTTCTGGATCGAACCAATGCGCGGCTTGCGCGACAGTGATGATGTCAATGCTCTTGTCGGGAAGAGTCGTGTCTTCGGCAGTCCCGCTCACACTGGTAAATCGCGGATAATCCGCGAGAAATTCCTCACCTGCCCTGCGCATCTCCGGGTTCGGTTCGACGCCAATTACGCGGTTGCCTTTCTCCAGAAGCAGGTGAGTAAAGATTCCGGTGCCGAACGCGATATCAGCAATCATGGAGTCGGCATTTAAGCCACATTCACTTTTCAAGAGTTCGACAATCTCCGGCGGATATCCGGGACGGTAACGAACATAGTTTCCCACCCGGGATGAGAAGCGCTTGGTACCGTCTTTGATCGGCATGTGACCAGTTTACAGCGAGTAATATTTCAAGCGGACGATGGTTGGCGGCTAAAAGCAAATAAGCGCAGCCTCTTCCGAATATTTTGGTTCTCGGGCGCATTCATGATAAGTTCGCCTCTTAAAAGATGTCATTCCTCTTCAAACGCGAAAACTCTCTGTCGGCGGCGATGGTTCAGCCTGTGCAGGCAAAAATTCCAAACCTGACGGACACCCTGTTTGGCGCGTTCTATTACGGTCAGCGCCAGCCGGAGACTTTTACGATTTCGTCGCTACTGATAATGGGCGCGTTTTATTGTGCCTGATTGATGTTGCCGGACCGCTGGCCCAGAATCGCGCCATTGTCTGCGCAGTGCAAAACAGTTTCCGCACGAACGGAGCCGGGTTATTTGCGGGCGATGACATCAACGAATCCGAGGCCATGATCGAGTTATGCATCCGGCTCAATCGCAGTATTCTTGATGCTGAGAGCGGGCTGCGAGCGTGTCCTGCATTCGTCGGTTGTTACAACGAAAATTCCGGCATCCTTTGCTACGCCAATTCCGGACACACGGCTGGATTGGTTCGCGACCAGAAAGAGATTTCTGAACTGCCTGCGACGGGCCTTCCGCTGGGATTGTTTTCTCATGCTCCGAGCGACGCTGGCATGGTGGCTTTGGAACCCGGAGCCGTCATGCTTCTGATTTCGCGTGGCGTGGTCGAGGGCAAGCGCAAGGGCGAGGAATTCGGATTGAACCGCGTTAAAGAGGTCTTTCAGCAAACGAGTGCTGAAAATCCCAAGGAACTCTGCCTGACTGTGCTGAACGCGTTACGGCAGTTCATGAATACACCCCCGACGCATGATGATGTTACCGCCCTTGCGCTGGTGCGTGCGTCGCAATAGTCTTCGCATGCAGCGTATGATGATCGCGTTCTGGTTTGCGGGCCCTGATCAGAGGTACAATTAAAAAAGGCCTTTTATCTCAGATGTGCATGGAGGCGAGCCGCGAAATCGTTATGCGAGCCATAGTTTACAGTTTTCTTTTTCTCGTTCTTGCAACAGGTCTATTCGGGGACACGGCGGTCGTCGAGGAGATCGTGGCACGTGTGAATAACCAGATTATTACGAGTTCCGAATATCAGCGGAATCTGGACGATCTTAAACAAGAAGTGCAGCAACAGGATCCCGCCAACGCAGATAAGTTGATTAAGGAAGGCGAAAAGGATGTTCTTCGCGGCCTGATTGATCAGCAGTTGCTGCTGGAAAAGGGGAAAGATCTCAGCATAACCGCGGACACCGAACTCATCAAAAAATTGGATGACATGCGCAAGCAAATGAAGCTTGACACGATGGAGGAACTGGAAAAGGCGGCCACAGCTCAGGGAGTTTCTTTCGAAGACTTCAAGCAGAATATACGCAATCAGCTCATCACACAGCAGGTTATCGGCCAGGAAGTCGGACGCCGGCTCAGTATTACAAAAGATGAAGAACAGGAATTTTACGATAAACATAAAGACGAATTGGCCCAACCGGAGCAGGTAAAGCTCAGTGAAATTCTGGTTTCGACGGACAAAGGACCCAGTGACGAGAACGCGAGACTAGCCGCCGCGAAGGCCAAAGCGGACGATCTACTGTCCCAGATTCGCAAAGGTGCGAATTTCGACGATGTTGCGAAGAAGAACTCCGATGGCCCAACTGCGGCGCAAGGGGGCGACCTGGGCTATTTCAAACGTGGCGCCCTGGCCAAGCCGATCGAAGACGTAACCTTCGGCTTAAAGGCAGGAAGTGTTTCCGACGTCATCCGCACCAAACAAGGTTTCGTAATCTTAAAAGTAGCCGAGCATCAGAGCGCCGGAATCCCGCCGATGAACGAGATTGAACCAAAAATTGAAGACGCCCTCTACATGCAAAAGTTGCAACCCGCGCTGCGGGCATATCTCACAAAGTTGCGCGAGGATGCGTACATCAAAACAGAGCCCGGTTACGTGGATACCGGACGTAGTCCGAATCAGACTGAACCGATTGAGACCAATTCGAAAGTCCTGACCGCAAAACAACTCAAGAAGAAGAAAAAGTTTGGCCTGTTTTAGGTTAAGCTGGGCGAGTTCGGAAGCGCGAAGCTTGCGAGTCCAGCCCAACCGATTGTCATGAAGGAATTTTTCCTATCCGACTGCTCTGATCACGAAAATAAAGTCATCACTTCCAGCTTTGTAGTCGTAACCAAGCAGGTAAAACCCAAGAAGACTGGGGAGCCTTACCTCGCGCTCACCCTCGGAGACCGCTGCGGCCAAATCGAAGCCAAAATGTGGGACAACGTCGAAGAAGTTCTCGACGCCTTCGAGCAGGATGATTTCCTGAAAATCAAGGGTCTGGTTAATAAATATAAAAACCGTTTCCAGATCACGATTCATAAACTCCGCCGCCTGGGCGAGTCCGAAGTAGATTTTTCCGACTATCTGCCCAAGACTACGAAAGACGTTGGCGAATTATGGCGGGCGTTGTCCGATTTTGTCGCCAGTTTTCAGGACCTTAACCTCAAGGCGCTGGTACAGTCATTCATGCTGGACCCGGAAATCGCTGAGGCATATCGCAACGCGCCCGCGGCAAAGACGCTTCATCACGCGTACATTGGCGGACTTCTTGACCATGTGGTTTCGTTATGCCGCTCCTGTGATTTGGTGTGCCGCAACTATCCGCAAGTCAATCGCGATCTGCTTCTCACCGGAGCTTTTCTTCATGACATTGGCAAGATTCACGAGTTGACCTACAGCCGCGGTTTTTCCTACACCACCCGCGGACAACTGCTCGGTCACATGATTATCGAGCTCGAGATGTTGCAGGCTAAGCTCGCTAAGCTGCCTGATTTCCCGCCAGAGATGAAGACTCTGCTGGAACACCTCATCATCAGCCATCATGGGCAATATGAGTTCGGGTCTCCGAAGCTCCCGATGTTCCCGAAGCGTTGATGCTTCATTATCTCGATGACCTGGATTCGAAAATGGAAAGTATGCGGGCTCACGAAGAACGCGATGGCAATTCCGAAGGCACTTGGACGGGATACAACCCGTCGCTTGGCCGTTCGGTGCTGAAGACCTCGAGGTTCTTGGAAAAAAAACCGGCGCCCATAGCGGAAGCCGCATCCGTCTCGTCAGTTTCGGTGGAGATTACAACTGGGGGCCAGACAGACTCGATCCATGCCCAAGGGAGCCCAGAAAACCCTGCAGTAATTACGGACATAGCTGGGACAACGGTTACCGGTTAACACTCCGTTCGTTCGTGCTTTAGCCCTTGTCCGGCAGGTACCTGCCCCGTTACTCTAATTCGGACTATTCTCACGAAGGAGAAAACCATGCGATCACACTGGGCAGCGCTGATACTTTCTTGCTATTTATGTTTCGTAATTGCTGGTTGCAGCAGCAAACCCCAAGGCTCGGCCAGTGATGCTTCTTCGCCGAACAGTTCCAGTTCTTCAAATGAAGCTTCGACGCCAGCCAGTCCCAATTCTGCGACTTCCGCTCCAGTCAATCAACCGGTGGAGCAAGCCCCGATAATTATCCCAGCCGGGACGATCCTCAGCGTTCGTCTGGATCAGGCGCTGGGCTCAAAAATCAGTCAACCCGGAGAAACGTTTTCCGGCACTCTGTCCAAGGGCCTCACTGTCGGCGGAGAGCCAGTAATTCCTTCGGGTGCGGGCGTTTTGGGTACCGTGCTGGATGCCAAGCCGCTCGGCCGGTTTGCGGGAGGAGCCACTCTAGCGTTGAAGCTGACCTCGCTGAAATTCAACGGCGGCAGCCTCAGTATTGCAACCTCAACCCGCAGCTACGTGGCAAAAGGGAAAGGCAAGCGAACCGGTGTGATGGTTGGCGGCGGTGCCGGCTTGGGTGCCCTTATCGGCGGATTGGCAGGCGGCGGCAAGGGTGCAGCGATAGGTGCCGCGGCGGGCGCCGGCGCGGGCACCGCCGGCACAGCCTTCACCGGAAACAAAGACATTGTTTTGCCGGTTGAGACTCCGGTGAGCTTTACGTTGGAAAGAGAAGTTAGAATTAAATAGCAATCTTCTTAAGCAGGTCATCCCGACGCCCCGCGCTTTCACCAGCGGGGCGAGGGATCTGGCGCGGAGATCCAAAACACGTGCACTTCGGAAACCGGTATTCTTAGAAAGATCCCTCGTCTTCTGACTCGGTTGAGCCAAATGGAATTTGCTGTTCTGAGAGTTGCAGGATTTGGTAGTTGTCGCGCAAACGATTAAAACATCCGCAGCCGAGCTTCGCTCGGCTTGGACGGGCGAGGGCGCCCGTCCCCACACGAGAAGCCGCTACCCGTTTTCGCTTTCGGTGCGCTTCCAGGTAATCAGGTCGCCGATGGTTGATCCGCTGGTGCTGGCCACGGGCTGTTTGTAGGCTTCTACTTCGACGCGCGAAGCTTCGTCCCCGACGGCTTTTATGCTTAGGCCAACCTTCTTTTCTTCGGGGTTCATTTTGATAATCTTGAAATCATGTTCAAGCCCTGGCTCAAGCTTGATCGGCTGGCCGTTGGCGTCTATGGCCTCGGAATTGTGGCATAGGCCCTCGACGCCTTCCGCAATCTCTACAAACGCGCCAAAGGTGGCTACGCGCAAAACTTTGCCGTGCAGAACATCTCCGACGTGATGGCCCTGGAAAAAGGTCTCCCATACATCCGGTTGAAGTTGCTTCACTCCCAATGACAGGCGCCGTTTGTCCGGTTCGATCGCCAAGACTATGGCTTTCACGCGGTCGCCCTTTTTCAGGATTTCCGAGGGATGTTTTACACGCTTGGTCCAGCTTAAGTTGCTGACATGAACCAGTCCGTCAATCCCATCGTCAATTTCGATGAAGGCTCCAAAATCGGTTAAGTTGCGGACGCGGCCTTCCACGGTCGCGCCAACCGGATATTTGTGATGCAGTTCATCCCATGGATTCGCGGCGAGTTGCCGCATGCCCAGCGAAATGCGCCGCTCCTGCGGATTCACATTGAGTACCACGCAATCCACGTGGTCATCAACATTCACCAACTTGGAAGGATGCTTCACGCGCTTGGACCACGTCATCTCACTGATGTGGACCAGGCCCTCGATACCCTGCTCTAATTCGATAAACGCTCCGTAATCGGTGACGCTGATGACCCGCCCGCTGACGTGCGCCCCGACGGGGTAGCGGTGCTCAGCGTCCAGCCACGGGTCTGGAGTGAGCTGTTTAAACCCCAGCGAAACCCGCTGCTTATCTTTATCGAACTTCAACACCTTCACCTGAATCTGATCGCCGACATTCACCAGGGCGCGAGGATGAGTCAGCCGTCCCCAGGACATATCCGTGATGTGCAGCAGGCCGTCAATTCCGCCCAGGTCTACGAATGCGCCGTACTCAGTCAGGTTCTTGACGACGCCGGTGAGAATGCTGCCTTCTTCCAGATGTTCAAGCGTCTTCGACCGCTTTTCGCTCTGCTCTTCTTCCAGCAACTGCTTCCGCGAGACCACGATATTGCCGCGCTTTTTATTCAGCTTGACGATGGCGACTTCAAGCTTTTCGCCCTTCGCAGTGTCGAGATTGCGCACCGGCCGGATATCCATTTGAGAACCAGGCAGAAAAGCCCGGGCGCCCATGATGTCAACGGTCAGGCCGCCTTTAATCCGTTCGATCACGGTCGCCTGAATTGGTTTCTTCTCGTTGTACGCCTTTTCAATTTCGTCCCAGGCGCGCAACCGCTGCGCCTTCTGGTGGGAGAGGTTGATATAACCTTCCTCGGTCTCACCCTTGTCCCGCATGACGTAGATTTCGTCGCCTGGCTTGAAGCGCGGCGTTCCGTCGTGGTCGAGCACTTCCGCAAGAGGAAGCATGCCCTCTGACTTGGCTCCGATATCCACCACCACATGAGTGGCGGTGAGCTTAAGAACGGTGCCCTTCAGAACATGATCGTCACTGACGGCTTCTGCGCTCTCCGTGGTAAACGTCTCCAAGGCGGATGCAAAGTCGTCGGAAGTGGGGCTGGGCGGTTTGTCGTCGTGGCTGGCGCCTTGGTTGGCGGCGCCCGAGTTGATGGAACCTTGGTTGATAGAAGCTGGATCGGTGTGTTCGGCAATCAGCTTGGAATCGGAGTCCACGGCGTGCTCAGGCATGGTTTCAGTCATGGTTGAGGTCGCCGAATCCTGGTTGTGGGCGTTGGTGTCGTCGGGCAAAGTTATAGGCCTCTCTGCGGTTTTCTCGCACAGTGTGCGGGATGGATGCGGGGCTGTTCAGCGGACGGCTGGTGTGAGTCTTAAGGTTGTGATGGGCCCGTCCTGGCGGACGGACTTGAACAATCCCAGCGGTCGGACGTTAAGAGCAAACCCGCGTCCCAAGGGAACACTTCGACTATAGCAACCGCTTCGGAACAGTGTCAAACGTCAAACCATAACAATTGGTGGGCAACAGGACGCGTTAGGGACAACTGCCCCCGGCTGTCCGCCTTCCTTAGCGGTTCAATCTTCTGCTACTCTGCGTTAAATGGACCATCTTTGGACCCCGTGGCGTTACGCTTACGTCAGTACCGCCGAAAAGGTTTCGGGATGCATCTTTTGCGAGCTCCCCAAACTAGAGGATCAAAAAGCTCTCATCGTCCATCGCTGGCAGTATTGTTTCGTCATTCTCAATAGCTTTCCCTACACATCCGGACACGTAATGATCGTTCCTTTCGAGCATCTCGACCAACTCCAGTTGCTGCCCACGGAAGCCGCACATGAAATGATGGATTTGTCCCAAAAGATGGAAGGCGTTCTGCGCAAGCTTTATAAGCCAGATGGAATCAATTTGGGAATGAACATTGGCAAAGCCGCAGGCGCAGGCGTAGCAGGGCACGTTCACATGCACGTCCTGCCCCGATGGGTGGCCGACGCCAACTTTATGTCTGTTGTGGGGGAAACCCGAGTCCTTCCGGAAACCCTCGAAACTACCTACCAGAGAATAAAGGCGGGACTTGGCTGAAATACAAACGTCACCCCGATTGATCTTTGTGGGATCGGACTGTCTCTCAGAGTGACGTTCCTGTCGGAGAAACTGCCCCGCATGTACATGCAGGACAAATTAGAAAAAACTTAGAATAATGTTAGGTAGGAGTTGTCACGAATTTGTAAAAACTTCTTTTCGCGTTTAGAACACGTAGGGAAAGCCGGGGGCCGTCCCTACCCAAACTCTAGCCCCCAAGCAATTCTTCCATTGCCTTTTCATCAATAACTCTGACTCCCAATTCCTTGGCTTTATCCAACTTTGAACCGGCGTCCTCCCCCGCCACCACGTAGTCGGTCTTTTTACTGACTGATCCCGACACCCGTCCGCCAGCATCCTCGATCATCTTCTTAGCTTGATCCCGGCTATATCGCGGCATTGTGCCGGTAAGCACAAAGGTTTTTCCGGCCAGCTTCGTTCCGCGTTGTCTCTTGGTCCCCGCGAGCTTCAGCCCGGCGCTGCGCAATTGAGCCACCAATTCCCGGTTCTTCGGTTCCTGAAAAAACTCGGCAATACTTTTCGCGATGCGAGGCCCCACTTCATTTACTTGAATGAGTTCATCCTCGCTGGCGTTCATGATTGCATCCATGGATCCAAAATGCTCGGCGAGAAATTGCGCCGTTCTTTCGCCCACAAACCGGATACCCAGGCCAAAGATCACCCGTTCCAGCGGCAGCTTCTTCGAGGCTTCAATTTCCCTCAACACATTCTGTGCCGACTTTTCGCCCATCCGCTCGAGCTTCAGCAATTCGGACTCGGTCAGCCGGTACACGTCAGCAATATTTTTGACGACCCCGCGTTCGGTAAGCTGGTTGACCAGTGCCTCGCCCATGCCATCAATATTCATGACTCCGCGCGACGCAAAATGAAGAATACTTTCCCGCAGCTTCGCCGGACAATTGACGTTCACGCACCGGTAATCCACTTCGCCCTCGGTGCGAACAACATGTGTCCCGCAGATGGGACACTTCTCGGGCATGTGAAACAATTTCTTTCCGCGAGGATGATCTTTATCATCTACGACTCGGGTTATTTTCGGAATGACATCGCCGCCACGCTCGACCTCCACCCAATCGCCGATCTTCACGCCGAGCCGCTCAATCTCATCCATATTGTGAAGGGTCGCGCGGCTTACGGTTGTGCCACCAATAAAGACCGGAGCTAACGCCGCAACCGGAGTCAATTTTCCGGTTCGTCCCACCTGCACCAGAATGTCTTCGATCTTAGTTATCCCACCTCGTGCCGCGTACTTGTAGGCAATCGCCCACCGCGGCGCTTTTCCTGTGAACCCCAATTCCCGTTGCAGCGAAGTCTGGTTCACTTTGATGACGATGCCATCAATCTCATAAGGCAACGCTTCGCGCTTGCTTTCCTCTTTTTGGATGAACGTCCACAACTCATCGAAATTCGTCGCCAAAGTTCGAGCCGGATTCACTTTGAATCCCGCCGCATCGAGCGCGTTCAAAGTCTCCCAGTGGCGCTCAAAATAAGTGTTGCCATTCTTCAGCAGGGAATACGCGAAGTAGTCCAAACGGCGTTGGGCCGTGATGCTCGGCTCAAGCTGGCGAACCGTTCCCGCAGTAGCATTGCGGGGATTCACAAAGGCGGGAAGACCTTTCGCTTCCCGGTCTTCGTTCATCTTCTTAAACGATGCGAGCGGAATAAGCATCTCGCCTCGAACCTCGAAGTCCGCCGAAATCCCTGCTTTCTTAAGTTTCTCTTTGGAAATTGCGAGCGGAATGGACCGCACCGTGCGCACATTCAAAGTCACATCCTCGCCAACCGTGCCATCCCCGCGTGTGATGCCGCGAACCAGCTTGCCGTCTTCGTAGTGCAGGGCCAGCGACATGCCGTCGAGCTTGAGTTCGCAAACATATTCAATCGCTGCACGCCCGGTCAAGTCGTGCACTCGCTGCTCCCACTTGCGCAGATCGTCAACGTTATATGTGTTATCGAGCGACAACATCGGCGACGAATGCGGCGCCTTCAGAAATCCCTCGCGCGGCTTACCGCCAACCCGTTGCGTAGGAGAATCAGGTGTGACTGAGGCAGGATTTTCCGACTCAATTTTCTTCAGCTCATTCATGAGCTGATCGAATTGAGCGTCGCTTATTTCAGGATCGTCGAGGACGTAGTAGCGATATTCGTGATGACGAATCTGCTCGCGAAGGGCATCGAGTCGCTTGGAAAAATCCTTATTCATATATCTGCGTAGGGACAGCCGCCCTCGGCTGTCCTTGCCGAGCAAGGCTCGGCAGGTATGTTCCGAATTGATACTCTACGAGGTCAAAAACTATTTCTCCACCCATGCCGGATCAATCCAATTCCATAATAGCTGTTGAGCTTCGCTCAACCGGACAGCCGAGGGCGGCTGTCCCTACGTTTTGTGAAGAAATGCCAAGAAATTTCTATCGGCGGCGGCTTCCTCACCTCCAGCGCGACTACAAACCCCACTTTATAACCTTCTGCACGCACCAGCGGTGGATCCTTCCAGATCTCGCACGCACGATCGTACTAGATTGCTGCTTACACGATCATGGCATCAAGATGCAAGTTGAGGCCGTGGCCGTGATGCCTGACCACGTACATGTAATCTTCACTCCATTGGTCAATGTGTCCGAGAACGAAGTCTATTCGCTCGGCGAAATTATGGATGCGATTAAGGGGGCTTCAGCACACAAAATTAATGGCGCATTAAAACGCACAGGGCGAGTTTGGCAGGAGGAGTCATTTGATCGCGTATTGCGATCTTCAGACGGCCTCGATCAAAAGATTGATTATGTATTGAATAATCCAATGCGAAAGGGTTTGGTAAAGGCGGCGAGCGATTATCGTTGGCTGTGGAGAGCACAGGCTGTCCACTACCCAATACTGCCCTGGAATAACGGCCACAGCTGATTCCCGATCACGCGATAAACCACATAACCGCTTCCCGCGTCGGAGACCTTTCTGAAAAGCAGCTCTCCGCGGCCATCTCCGTCAACATCCACGGCGTCAATCAAATCCAGCCGGGGCAAAACGTCGAGATGCTGGTCGTCCGTAACGTTCGAAAGCGCCTTATGAAGTTCTCCATAGATATCTTCTCGGGCGACGAGCGTAATAAAATAATTAACCGGCAAACTTCCAGTGCTGTCCGAGTTCGAAGAAGGCATCTGCGCCTTCGCGGTTAAGACCACGACGGCTTCATTACTGTTTGAAGGATCGAAAACACGAAACTGCACATCTTGAAATGTTGGGCCCGCCAACTTCGTCGGCTTGCCTTGGTGGACTGTCGTGTGATGCACAGGGGGCGCGGGTATTTCTGATTTCAAAGAATTAACGCGAGCAGTGACTTCGGCGGCTGCCATCGTCAAAATCTGATTGCGGAAGTGGCGCTCTTCGTCCGGATTCATATTGAATTCATACGAACGCGGTTCCGGTCCGCCCGCATCAGAAATCGCTGGAATGATTTGAATTCCCGCGGCCGATTCTACCCGCACTGTTGCGGTTGAACTCTTCTTATCAACATTTGGAGTAACAATGGCTGGTGTCTCGACGCTCTTTTTTTCTGCCGCTTCTCGCGGACCTTTACTTCTCCGAAGCTGAGGCCGGTTCGGATCATCCTCATCTGAAGATGATGACGGCGAAGGGACATCCGCCGATGCCGCGGCCGTGGCGGCCTTTGCCGATGCGGCCGGAGAAGCGCTACTGGCTGGCGAGGGCGAGCCAGACGAACCCGCAGCAGGCGGAGCCGCCTTAGGTACATCCGGGGCCGATTTGTCCGCCGCGGTTTTATCCGGCGATCCCGACTTGGCCGCTCCAGCCCGCCGCAGGACCGGAGGACCACCCTCGTCATCAACCGCAGGCTTTTTCTTCGCACTCTTCGCTGCTACCGCGGCTGCTTTCTTCCTGGACTCCTCCGCCTTAATCTCGGCTTCAGACTCCCATGTGCCTTCCCCTCGCCATGTCTTTGTTCCCGCAATCGCGCCTCTTACCGTGAACAGTCCCTGCGAAACTCCCGTCTTCACCGCCTCATAAACCGTCCCCGTATCGAGCGACATTGGAACCGGTGATGCTTTGTACTCGCTGGCGTCATAAAACTCTCCATTCACCATAATCGTGACGGGGATCAGATGGGCCTTGCCGTTTGGCGCCAGTTCGATCAATCCGATCGCCCGCGGGCCTTTATCCGGGGCCTCGCGATGAGCGCGCTGCGCGAGTACAATTTGCAGGAGAACTGTAAGCACGAGGGACGCGGAAACAATCCATCCCGCCGCGCGGTATAGCCTTGAAAAAAGCTTTGAAGAAAAGAGAGGCAACGCCATGAATATCAATGATAAAGCTCCCGAGTTCACTTTGCCTGACCAGAATGGTAAAGAAGTGTCATTAAACAGCCTTCGCGGAAAGGATGTGGTTCTGTTCTTCTATCCCCGCGCCGATACTCCCGGCTGCACCATCGAAGCCTGTGAATTCCGCGATTCGTACAAGAAAATTCAACAGACGGGCGCGCTTATCCTGGGAATTTCTTCGGACCAGCCAAAAGATCAAAAGAAATTCGAAGAGAAATTCAGCCTGCCCTTTCCGCTGCTCGGCGACGCCGACAAAAAAGTCTGCCACCTCTATGGTGTGATGCAGGAAAAGAACATGTACGGCAAAAAAGTCTTGGGTGTGGCCCGAACCACCTTCATCATCGGTCCCGAAGGAAACATAAAACACATCTTCCACAAAGTGAAGCCCGAAGGCCACGCAGAAGAAGTGTTGGCGTATCTGAAAGAGGCGGGAAAAACGCCGCGTAGGGCACCGTGCGTGCGATTGTTTCCGATGGAGCGGGTTTGGAAAGGGCGCGCCTTTAGTCGCGCCGTATCTCTTTGGTACGATTGAACGGACGGGCGCTGAAAGCGTCCCGCCTTTCAGTTCAATCCCCCGCGGAAATAAAACACGAGATCGACAATATCCCTCCGTGCCTAAATCACTCCACAAATACACACATGTCCTCCTGCGCGAGTTTTTACGACCGCGATCCGCGCGACGTGTGCCGGGAATTACTTGGAAAAATCCTGGTCCGCCGTGTCCGCAAGAAATTTCTCGAAGGCCGCATCGTCGAAGTCGAAGCGTACCTCGGAGAAGACGATCCCGCCGCCCATTCTGCCGCAGGCCGCACCGCCCGCAATGCGGTTCTCTTCGGCCCGCCCGGATACGCCTACATCTATTTCATCTACGGCAACCACTATTGCCTGAACGTCTCCTGCCTGCCCGACGGCATCGCCGGAGGAATTCTGTTTCGCGCCCTCGAACCCGTCGAAGGAAGCGAGGAAATGGCTCGCGCCCGAGGGATTTCAGTGGAGAAGCCAACCGATCTACGAAAGCTGACAAGTGGTCCCGGAAGGATGGCCGAAGCCTTCGGCATAACCCGCGAACGCGATAACGGAAAAGATCTGACCGACGCAGCTTCGGACTTGTTTATAGCCGATGACGACTACCGTCCGGACCGTATTCTAGTCACACCGCGCGTCGGCATCACCAAAGCCGCCGAGCGGCCCTTGCGTTACCTCATCGCGGGGAACCCGTTCGTTTCAGCACCGAGAATTATCTAGGACATGGAACGATCTCAGTGATCTTCTGATTCTCGGCGCAGCATAGAACTCAGCCATCCACACGCCTCCTGCATCCAGAAACGCTGATTGCAAGGAAAAGCCCTGACCAAAGTGTCGTGGCAAATCCGACCCAGTATGTGTTTTCCGTGCGATGGTGGCTCGCTGGAGTGAGCATGATAATGCCCAGGCATAGCAAACTTAGGGAGAGAACTGCAAAGAGTCTGCGCCAATTTCCGCGCCGTGGACTCGAAGCCGAAATGTAGCCAAGCAATCCATCTACCCATCGCCCTATTCCGTACCAAACCAGAGGCACGAATGGTAGTGACGCGTAAAGCGTTGCGATATCTCTTCCAGGAAAGAAGACCATGACTATGGGAACAGCAGCGATCAATGCCGGAAGGTTGAGTAGAATGGCGAGCTTTTGGGCCGGATTCAGCGGTTTTGGTTCCAATCTTGGTTCCCACCGAAAAGCCGAATCGTTCTGGTATACAGTGGGATGATAAAGTCGGTTGCTGGCAATGTCAGACACCTGAAGCTGGGGCACCGATGCGTAAAACAGGATGGCTACGTGACCTAAGGTAAACAACACGGGCAGCACGTGGCGAAAACCGATTCGGCGCGTCATGAGCGTCTAGACACCGATTAGGACCAAGTCGTCTTAACTCTCGCCCGAGGTCCCCAAGGCACCTTCGTCTATCCCAGAAGCATCAAGTTGTCAATCAACCGCGTCGTGCCAACAAAGCCAGCCACGGCCGCCAACGCCGTTCTCTTTACTTCTGCAAGCGACTCAAGACTGTCGGAGTCCACGATCTCCAGATAATCCAGCCGCGCAACTTCTTCTCCCGTGAAGGCGGCCTTCCCGGCCTCAATGAGCCGGGCCGCGTTTCGCTCTCCCTGATCGAACAGTTCTTGCAGTCGCTTCAGCGCCCGATAAAGCGCCAGTGCAGCCTTGCGTTCTTCAGGATTCAAATAGGCGTTCCGCGAGCTCATCGCCAATCCATCAGGCTCACGGACGATCGGACAAGCTTCAATCTCGACCGCAAAATTCAAATCCCGAACCATCTGGCGGATGATCGCCAACTGGGCAGCATCCTTCTGTCCGAAGAAAGCTACGTCGGGCTCGACAATATGAAAAAGCTTCGCAACCACCGTCGTCACGCCGCGAAAATGACCGGGCCGCGATCTGCCGCATAGCCTGTCAGTGAGCCCTTCGACGGTCACGTGCGTTACCGCTCCTGCGGGATACATCTCTTCAACCGGCGGCGCAAACAGAAAATCCACGCCTTCTTTTTTTAGAAGCTCGCAATCACGGTCGAAATCCCGAGGATATTTCGCGAGATCTTCCTTCGGACCAAACTGAAGTGGATTGACGAAAATCGAAGCCACAACCACATCACATTGCGATTTTGCCGCTCGCACCAACGATAAATGCCCCTCGTGCAGCGCCCCCATCGTCGGCACAAAACCAACCCGCTTTCCCTCGCGACGCGCAGCGCGAGACGCAGCCCGCATATCAGTAATAGTCCGGAAAATTTGCATCAACCAAAGCACACGTGGGGAACAAAATCTGCGATAAGAAGTAAGTATCCCCTGCCGGACGGGCGAGGACGCCCGTCACTCCATCGAATTATTGTTGATTAGAATTGCTGCAAAACCACTACCGCCGCATCGCCCTCTTCCGCTCCAGTAGCGATTCCAGCGATGTTTTCGTTTCTTTCGCCAGATGATACGACTCCTCATCCGACGGATACTGCCGCGCCTCCACATCTGCTTTGAATGTCCGCACTGCCTGCGTAACAATCCCTCCCGCATCCGCATACCTGCGAACAAATTTCGCCGGCTCCGAAAATGTCAGGCTCAGAATGTCATGGAAGACGAGCACTTGCCCATCACAATCGGGACCGGCTCCGATGCCGATCGTCGGAGTACTAACCTCAGCGGTGATCATCCCGGCTACCTCCCGCGGAATTCCTTCAAGATAAATACACGCCACGCCTGCGCGGTCGAGAGCAACGGCATCCCGCATGAGCTGTTCGATATCCGCCAGCGACTTTCCCTGCACCTTATATCCGCCCATCAGATTCACTGACTGCGGCGTCAGCCCGATGTGTCCCGCGACAGGGATTTCGGCATCAATAATGTGCCGGATCAGATCAGCGCGTTTCTCGCCCCCCTCAATTTTCACTGCCTCAGCGCCATCTTTCATGAAGCGCGTCGCATTGCGCACTGCGTCTTCCAAGCTGGCATGATAAGAACCAAACGGCATGTCCGCGATCAGCAGCGCGTGTTTCACCCCACGCCTCACCGCCCGCACGTGATGAAGCATCTCGTCAACGGTCACGGAGAGAGTGTTTTCGTAACCGAGCATTGTCATGGCCAACGAGTCGCCGACCAGAACAATTTCAATCCCCGCCTCGTCAACCAATCGTGCAGAGGGATAGTCGTACGCCGTCAGGCACGTGATCGGATCATGATGACTTTTTTTATCTCGGATGGACGCAACAGTAATCTTCTGGCGAGATTCGGCAGATGAAGGTCCGCCAATGGAAGTGATGCTCACAGTATCCTCCAGTGCCCCTCCGCATCGCGGATAGAGCCTGTGCACCTTTGAGGCTTCATTGTAATCCTAGGAGACCCATTCGTCGATACATGATGACGGGCGGGGACGCCCGTCCCTCCATCGAATCAGAAACAACGGAACGCAAAATCTTCCCACTTTGAAACCACAACCAAGAAACTTAACGATGGAGTGACGGGCGTCCTCGCCCGTCCTGTGACGCGCATGATAGCCCTACTCCATGCAGCGAATATACGAATATCGGCGCAGGCTCCCTCATTTCCAGTGCGATTCTAAGGCCATTTTTGTGACCTTTGCGACGTATCAGCGCTGGACGCTTCCGGAACCAGCGCGCACACTCTGTCTGGACGTAATTCTCCAAGGCAATGAAAAACGCTTTGTACTGCATGCAGCAGTCGTCATGCCCGATCATGTTCACGTGGTGTTCACGCCGCTGACAGATGATAACGGACCTTTCAGCATCGCCCAAATAATGCAGGCTATTAAGGGAGCGTCAGCACATCGAATCAACGCGGCCTTGCGGTCAACGGGCAGAGTGTGGCAAGAAGAATCATTCGACCGTGTATTGCGACGCGAGGAGCATATTGGCGACAAACTGGACTACATCCTCGGAAATCCGGTTCGAGCCGGTCTGGCTCGACTGCCGGGAGAATATCCTTGGTTGTGGCCGAGATAAAAGACGGGCGAGGACGCCCGTCCCTCCATCGAACAAAATAAACAATGGAGAGACGGGCGTCCTCGCCCGTCAGGCTTTAAAAGAAAGCCCTACGCGCTGGCGGCTTCCTGGCTTCCCAACGGCAAAAAGTACTGAGTCCCCTTGATCGGCGCGGATACTTTCCGCAGCAATTCCTGCAGGTCCTGATTGCGCTCCACAAAATCAATTTCCGAAGTGTTGACGATCAGAAGATCGGAAGATGTGTAGTGGAAGAAAAAATGCTCGTAAGCTTTTATTACTTCTTCCAGGTAATCTTCGCTGATGGCCTTTTCCGCCGGCGCGTCTTTTTTCTTCAGCCGTTTCTTCAGCACCTCTGGCGTGGCTTGCAGATAAATCACTAGATCGGGCGTGGGCAGTTGTTCGCGGAAATAATTATAAAAACGGTTATAGGTATCGAGTTCAGTGTCGTTCAGGTTCAGGCATGCGAAGAGCTTGTCTTTTTCGAATATGAAATCGGTAATCACGGTTTTCTGCGAGCGAGCGCCAAGATCAAGCGCGCGCAACTGCTCAAAACGCCGGATAAGAAACGCAAATTGCGCCTGGAACCCAGCGCCTCTCTCGCCATCATAAAAAGCGCGAAGAAAGGGGTTGTCCTCGGGCTCCGTTACCCGTTGCGCGTTCAGGCGCTCCGCCAGAATGCGCGCCAGTGTGCTCTTTCCAACCCGAATCGGACCTTCGATCGCAATATAGCGGGGCAGTTCAAAAAGATTGGCCATGTTTTAGGGGGCTTAACTTCGACATCGCAGGATATCCCGCCGCGGCACTCAACGCAATTGAGGGAAGAGTTAACAGATGAGGATCGCGATATAAGATAACGGAATGAAGATTCAACGTGCGCTGTCCGTGCGAAAGTCGTGCCAGTGCACGTCCCTATGAACATACTATTTGCAACAGCATTGGTTTTTGCTTTGGCGCTCGACACCCCCAAAGGCATGGAACCTCGCGTGTTGATGGGTGATTCTTCACACTGCGACGCGGTCATGGTTCGGAATGGTCACCTTTCCATCGAGAAGGTCTGCCTGACGAACACGGACAATCGAGGAGGCACGGAGGTAGCGTGGGACGGGCACGTCGTTGCCATCACTCAGGCCGACGAGAAAGCATCTGCACAGTGGATTCGGTCACATTCCCTCCTCTCGCGACTCGCAACACAGCGCCATGATCTTTACTGGGATGGCAAGAGAGTGGAATTGGGCAAGGTTGATGTTTTCGACTTGTACGAGGCCATTCCGTGGCAGGGTGGCGTCCTGGTCTACGGGCGGACGATTCCGCGTAGGGGTTTTTGGGAGTCTTGGCCTTTTAAGTGGCACTTCATCGAAGCTCGGGACATGGAGCCGTTCTGCGCCATCTACTTTGAGCCCAACAATCTTAAAGGAGAAGACCTTTGGATTAACGGAAAGGCGAATCGGGGCCTTTTTGTATTTCCTCTTCCAGGCTGACCGCAAAGTGCTCGACTCAACTGTTGTTAACAGGCATCTCAACTCCCAACATGCCACCGAGTACTCTCCGAATTAGCACTACTCACTGAAACCCGCCCAAATCCGCCGCGGCAGCATCAATCATTGCGGCTTCGTTTTCGAGCACTTTTGCGACGCGCGCGATTTCCGTGTCAGCCTCCTGCCAGCGGCGTTGCTCGATGGCCTCGCGAATCCCGGGCATGGTTTTCGGCGCATATCCGGTATAGACGCCGGGAGCGTAAATCATGTGCTTGTACCAGGGACGGCGCGGAAGGCCGGCTTGATCGGTTAGGCCGCGTTCGCTTTGGATCAGTTTCTGGTTCAGCGCGCCCATTTGCGCTTCGCTCGCGGAAAATCCGGAGGCCTCGGCCTTGTCGAAGGCGGCCTTGTAACGCTCTGCACTTTTGCTGAGCACATCGAGGGCGTTCTCCAATGGCGCAAAATTAAGGTGTGGAGGAATGTCCTCCGGCGGTGGAGCGATGGTCGGCTTGCGCGGATCGAAAGCGGCAGAAAATGCTCCCTCCTTCAATTCTTCCGCTCGCTCGCGGGCCTCGTCCTGCTTATCTTGCAACAGCTTTTGCAAATCTTTGGTGTACTTCTGCATGGTGTCGGCGAGATCGGTGAACTGATACGGCAAAATATCGGCGTCGGCCATCCGCATGACGGCCGTGCCAATGGTTTGCGAAAGCGCGACACCATAAACAAAATTCGTATCGGAAAAATGCGTATACCAATAGAAGTCGTCGTAAATGGAGTGGTAAATTCCTTCGTCGTCCTCGCCCTCGTAAGCGAGATTGAGCGAAGCAATGCCGAGATGGTCAATAAAAGTTGTGTAATCGGAGCCTGAGCCGAGAGCATTCATGCGCAAGTCAGGCCTCTGGCGTAGCTCTTTGCGTTCTTCATCGGACTTGGCCGTGGTGATGCCCGCCAGGCGTTTGCGGTCAAAGACCGAAAGCTTGCTCTCCGGGTCCTCAACGTTCCGGGCCACTTCATTCATGAAGTGTTCCAGCGAGTGAGATCCCTCCATGGCGAGATAGCCGCGATCGTTGCCATCGCTATTGATGTAAATGGCGGCATGTTCTTGCAACTCGCGGCCGTGAGTTTCAGCCCAGGCGGTTGAACCTAGCAACATAGGCTCTTCGCCATCCCACGCGCAGTAAATAATAGTGCGCTTGGGCTTCCAGCCCTGCTTTAGCAACTCGCCAAATGAGCGAGCCTCTTCCAGCAAAGTCATCTGGCCGGAGATAGGATCCTCCGCGCCATTTACCCATCCGTCGTGATGGTTGCCGCGCACCACCCACTGATCGGGCGCGACGGATCCTGGGATTCGGCCGATGATGTCGTTGACTTCTTTGATGTCCCAATTGGATTCGATCACCAGATGCACTTTGGAAGCGCCGGGCCCAACGTGATAAGGAATCGGCAAGCCCCCGCGCCATTCCTCGGGAGCAAGCGGTCCGCTGAGTGCGGCCAGAAGCGGCTGGGCATCGCCGTAGGAAATTGGCATTGTCGGAATTTTGGTAATGCTGGGGGCGTTGTCCTTCGTCATGTGGGGAGCATTGGGATCACCCCGGTCCGGAGTAAGAGGATCGCCCGGATACGAAGACGCAAAATCCAACAAGCTGCCACGCTGCACACCCTGATCGGGACGCATGGCGCCCTTGGGGAAAACATCGCCCTCAAAATATCCGTCGTCTTTCGGATCGGAGTAGATAATGCATCCCACCGCACCGTGTTCCGCCGCAACTTTGGGCTTGATGCCGCGCCACGAATGTCCGTAGCGCGCAATTACAATCGCTCCCTTCACGGAAACGCCAAGCCGGGCAAGGCGGTCATAGTCGTCGGGCAAGCCGTAGTTCACGTACACGAGCGGCGCCGTTACATCTCCATCGCGGGAGTAAGCGTTGTAAGTGGGAAGCTGCTCGTCTTTTTGGTTGGAGGTAGGATCCTCGGCGAACGCCGGTTCCTGCAATTTCGCCATGTAGTGTGTCGGCGCTAACAGTTCTATCAGTCGCCGCTTGGGCGTGGGAAAAAGTACTTTGAAGGTTTCGATCTTGGCGTCCAGCCCCCACTCTTTGAATTTCGAGAGAATCCATTCGGCGTTCTGCTTATCGTAGGCCGACCCTACGTGGTGAGGACGCGCGCTCAGCAACTGCATATACTGGCGCTGCCTCTGCGGATCGGGAAGGGCGCGAAATTTGCTCTCCCACTCGCGCTCGGTACGCGCATGCGGCGATGAAAATCCATCAAGAGGAGCGTCAAGCTTAGGTTCAGACCAATTACGTTCGGACCAGTCTGCGTTCGCTGGGATTAGAAATACGCCGATAACAAACAGAGCAAGGACTGATCGCCGCATGGGCCTCCTGAAATTATGAGAAGAGAATTACGACTGGAGACAGAGTATGCCACAAACCTTGAATGGGATGGGCCACTGGGTACAAAGGACAAGAGCGGGGCGCCATTTTTTAGTTTCCAGTCGTCTAGTTCCAGGTCTCGTATCAGGGCACGGCTTCAGCCGTGCCGTTCATTAAACAAAATGGTCCTTACGGTATGGCTGAAAGCCATCCCTGACACAATACAAACTCCGAAAACTGGCTCGCTGCTCATTCCAGTCTGATCACGACCGCTCCAAGTCCCTACAACGAAGCCCGCGTTATCGCCCAAAAAACGGACGTGAACCGGGGCACCGGGCCTAATGCTGCGGTGGGGGATCGAGCTCAAAAACAGGATTCGCCGAAGAGTACGGATAAAGATCAGGCCGAGTTGATAGACCGCGAACTACAGGATTTTGATGAATATAACCCCTACAGTTCGCGAAGGCGGTCAAATCCAAGATGCGTGATTCCGAGAAGCCCTTTTGCCATACCGGTGCGCGCAGGCCGAATTCCCTGGCCGCCCTGAACGAGAATGCGCCTTTGATGAATTGAACGGCGCGCTCGATGGTTGCCTCGCGATCCACGCTTATCAGTACGTGAAAGTGCTCCGGCATGACGACGAATTCATGCAACTCGTATCTTTCTTGCGCGCGATCGTGGTAGAGCGTATGGATGAATAGCCGTGCAGAGCGTTCGGTCTGCAATACAGGGCGGCGTCCCCAGATGGATGATGTCACAAAGAAGATACGGTTCCCCACAGCGATATTGTTTGAATTCGCGTTTCGATTCGGCGTTGACATGGCAGCCTGCAAGTCTTCAACTTGTGTCTCGACCTATATCGAAACGGGAACAGTTGGGATGTGATGCACGTCACAACAGTGAAAAGTTGACTGAGGGGGGCAGATCCAGCATTTGTCTAGTTCCAGGTCTCGTGTCAGGGCACGGCTTCAGCCGTGCCGTTCGATCGAAGAAAGGCCTTTACGGTATGGCTGAAAGCCATACCCTGACACAATAAAAATCGTTCGCGCGCCGCCACCTAATCCGCCTTCGCAACGAAGATCAGAAAATAATCCATGCCGTCGGCTTTCACGAAATCCTGGGAGTCGCGCAATTCGTATCCGGCTTGGGTGGCTTCCCGAACGACCACGTCTTTGCTCACGCCAAGCGATGCACGAAGGTTCCTGAGCAGCGTAACCGGATGGGCTACCTCGTGGTAAGTCTTGAGCATCAGCACGGCGTCAATGCTGTCGGGAGAGAGCTGAGGATCGTCGGGTTTGCTGAGGATCGTCTTTACGTTCTGGAGTTGCTCTTTTTTCGTGCGCTGGTCAATGTACTGAATTGCCTCCGGGTTGATGTCCACAGCATAAACCGTGCCCGAGCCGGTCACGCGGCGAGCGGCGCGCACCGTGAACCAGCCCGACCCGGCGCCGATGTCGGCAACGTTTTTGCCCGGCTGAATACGAAGCATATCCATGACGCGGTTGATTTGCAGGCGCTCATCGCGTCCCGGAGAATCGAAAACGGAGAGATCGCCAGTGTAAGGGGGGCTGGTCTCGCGTTGCGTTGACGGCGCTGCGGAGCCGGCTTGACCACGAACCGGCGTCGGCGGCCACAGACCTGCAAACAACAGCGAGGTCAGCCCAATCCATCTAAGTACTCTGCCAAAAGATTTGCAGTTCATTGTTTCCCCAGTGCTCGCCCGAGCTCCACACTACGATTTACGCATGTCCGTGATGTGCCACAGCACCCCGCTAGGATCGCTCAGGTAGAGCACGCGAATTCCCCACGGCTGCATCCGCGGAGGCTCGCACGTGATACCGGGATACTTCTTCGCCAACTCCTGGCGCTGGATGTGATCCCACCACGCGTCCGCATCTTCAACAGCCAGGCTCATCATGAAATTTCCCGCATGCTCGGCGACGTAGAAGGTCTGGAGCAAGAACCGAAACGAACCGATCTGAAGCTCTGCAATCTGGTCGTTGCTCCAATTGATGGTGAATCCAAGATCGGTATAAAACTTTTTGGAGAGTTCGGAATCTTTGGCGGGCACGAACGTCTTGAGGTCGCTCACGGGACTCGGAAGCATTGGCTTTTCCTAAAGTAGAATGTTGCGAACTCGCTGTCACGGCTTACGGCACCCCTCGGACGGCTTGTATTATTGCTCTTTGGACAGTTGTCGGGAGGGGACTTAGGGCGTTGATCCCAGATTACATCCCAAATGTGAAATATTAAATCTGCAATCCATTACAATCCCTCCATGCTTGGCCCTGCGAGCGCTGGCGCTGGCGTCGGTATCGCCGCTATTGCGGCATACCAGTCCATGGCTCCCACAGCGCAATGGTACGGCAAAACTTTCACTGGAATAAACCCCAGTTCGAAGCAGCTGGCGCTTACCTATGACGACGGTCCCAACGACCCGCATACGTTTCGCCTTCTGGACGTGCTGGCAAATCATAATGTCCGCGCAACATTCTTCTTGATTGGCCGTTACGTCAGGCAGCGCCCCGATATCGTTCGCGAAATACGGCAGGCGGGTCATGTAATCGGCAATCATACATTCACCCACCCGCTGCTTATTTTTCAATCCGAGCGCGAGATCAAGCGCGAACTCGCCGAATGTGCGGTTGCCATCGGCGAGGCCGCCGGCGAACATTCCAATCTCTTTCGTCCGCCATTTGGAGGACGCCGCCCGGCAGTGCTTCGAATCGCGCGGCAACTCGCACTTGAACCGGTAATGTGGAACGTGACTGGCTACGACTGGAATGCGCCTTCCTCCGAACATATTCAGCACAAAGTAGCACGGCGAATATGCGGCGGAAACGTGATCCTGCTGCACGACGGAGGACACAAACAATTCGGCACCGACCGCTCGCGGACCGTTGCCGCTTCCGATAAAATGATCTCGAAATATAAGTCGGAGGGTTACGAATTTGTAACCATTCCACAGATGATGGAGAAATATTCAAAGGAGTGAATTATGAAAAAAGCAGTGAAGCCGATCCCAGAAAATTACCATGCCGTTACTCCTTACCTGGTCGTCCAGGGTGCCGCGAAAGCCATAGATTTTTATAAAAAAGTCTTCGGAGCGCAAGAATTGATGCGAATGCCAGGGCCAGGCGGAAAAATTGGACATGCCGAAATCAAAATCGGCGATTCCATAATCATGCTGGCCGATGAGCATCCCGAGATGGATGCGCATGCCCCACAATCCCTTGGAGGCACACCGGTCAGCCTGCTTGTTTACGTCACTGACGTTGACGCCGTGTTCAAACATGCCGTCTCATCTGGAGCTAAAGAAATGCGTCCGGTGAAGGACCAATTTTACGGCGATCGCTCGGGCACAATCACGGATCCGTTCGGGCACAAATGGACGGTCTCAACCCACGTCGAAGACGTCTCGGCGGAAGAAATGAAACGCCGCATGGACGCACTGACAGCTGCTTAGCCTTTCGGCCACAGCATTAATTCCACGGGTGCCCCGTCCTTCTCGCGTCGTTCGCGAGAGGGCGGGTCTTTTCCCATGCCAGACAAACTTCTGCGATTGTGAAATCGCTTTGAATGGGCGGGGCTAACTCTTTACGGCGAGCGCCTTCTTTGCCGCGGCAATCGTCTGCTTAACATTCTCCTCCGTGTGCGCCGTGCTCAAAAATGCGGCCTCATACTGCGAAGGAGGCAGATAAACACCGGTGTCGAGCATGGCGCGATGGAATCGTGCAAATGCTTCCGTGTCTGATTTCGACGCCGAATTCCAGTCCGTGACCGCATCGGACGTAAAGAACCATGTAAACATTGAGCCAACGCGATTGGCGCGCATGGCAATGCCCACGCCCTCCGCAACCGCGGCAACGCCGTCCACCAATTCCGCGCTAAGCTTCTCTAATCGCGGATAAATTTCCGCCTTCTTATCGGACAATGTCTGCAACGTCGTAACTCCCGCTGCCATCGCCAGCGGATTTCCCGACAGCGTGCCCGCCTGGTACATCGGCCCCAACGGAGCAACCAGATCCATAATTTCAGACGGTCCGCCGTACGCTCCTACCGGCAAACCCCCGCCAATAATTTTCCCCAGCGTAGTCAGGTCAGGATTGATTCCATAAAGCTCCTGCGCCCCTCCAAAAGCCACGCGAAATCCAGTCATTACCTCGTCAAAAATCAATACAGTATTCTCTCGTTGCGTGATGGCCCGCAACGACGCCAGGTATCCTCCATTGGCCGGCACACAGCCCATGTTTCCAGCCACCGGCTCCACGATCACGCATGCAATCTGATGCTTGAATTTGTTGAACGCGTGTTCCAGAGCTTCGGTGTCGTTGAACGGTAGAGCCAGCGTGAACTGGGCGAATTCCTGCGGAACCCCAGCCGATCCCGGAATTCCCAGCGTGGCGATCCCCGATCCAGCCTTGACCAGCAGGGCATCGGCGTGGCCGTGGTAGCATCCTTCGAACTTCACAATGTATTTGCGTTTCGTATGAGCCCGCGCCAGGCGTATCGCGGACATGGTCGCCTCCGTGCCAGAGCTGACGAAACGCACTTTCTGAATGTGAGGGAATGCCGAAACCACCAGTTCAGCCAGGTCTGCTTCTTGAGCGATTGAAGCTCCGAAGCTGGTTCCATTTTTCGCGGCAGCGACAATTGCCTCCACGACAGCTTTAGGCGCATGACCTAAAATGAGCGGACCCCAGGAACCGAGATAGTCAACGTATTGATTTCCGTCCGCGTCCCACAGATGCGGCCCTTGCCCCTTCACAATGAACGGCTGATCGCCACCCACCGATCCAAACGCGCGCACTGGCGAACTGACACCCCCGGGAATCAGAGATTCGGCGCGCTTCTGAAGCTTTCGTGACTGCTCAATTCCGCGAGCCATCAGCCTCCGCAACAGGGTGTTTCAGATTCACCGTGAAATCCAAGAGAATATAACATCTGGAGCTATGTAAGCGATGGAGAGACGGGCGTCCCCGCCCGTCCAGTTGTAACTCCATGCCCAGAATCTCACGCCAAATTCATGAGAAATTTACTTTTACGCAACATTCCTGAAACCCGCATCCGCTACCCTCATTCCAGTAACACACCCTTCTAACCGGAAGGGCTTTCTGGACAGCTTGGGGGCTCCGGGCTGTCCTTCTTCTTTTCCTCCGAACATCAGCGAATCTATCCCCCCCCGGATTGCGACTCCAACCCACACCGCGTAGCATCTAATTTGAACATGGCTACGACGACCGCCCCTCCCGCATCCTGCCACAAGCCCTCTTTCGTCGTGAGCGAGATTGTGAGTTTTGCCTACGATACATTTTGCAGCAACAAGGTGCGCTTCGCACTGACCGCTCTGGGAATGGTGATTGGAACGGCGTCGCTCATTCTGGTCGTGACCATCGGAATGACTGGCCGGCAGTACGTCCTGAATCAGATTCAGTCCATTGGCGCCAATCTCATTTATGCCGAGTACGAAGGGGGCGGACAGCCCATCACCAACTCCGCGCCCGATCCGCTGCTCCTCGACGACATGACCGCCGCCCTCCGGGATGTTCCCGGTATCGTCGCCGCATCGCCCGTAGTTCCGCTTGGGGACCGCATCCCCATCGGCGGCGGAAAAGAACGCGACATTCAAATTCTAGGCGTCTATCCCGAATACCTCACCGTGCGAAACCTCGTCGTTCTTTCCGGCAGGTTCTTCGATAACGAAGATGAGCAGGCCCATAATAAAGTCACCGTGATTACTGAAACCATGGCACGTGAAATTTACGGCTCGCCGGAAAACGCAATCGGCAAAGTTATCCGGCTCACCGGATTGCCATTCACTGTGATCGGCACCTTCAAAGAGCGAGTCAACACTTTCGGACAATCCGAAGTCACCGACGATACGATCGTCATACCGTATACGGTTGCTCGGTATTTTACCGACACACCGACGGTGAAGCAGATTTACTTCTCGATGGCCGACCCTTCCATGGTGGCGCCCGCAACCGATCAGATTAGGCGAGTCATTAAGAGCCGTCATCGCGCGGAATCAGTTTATAAAGTTACGAACCTCACCCAGCTTGTCGCCGTCGCTGAGAGGACAGCAAATGCCCTGACCATGGTCTTGCTCGCAGTGGCTGCAATCGTCCTTCTGGTGAGCGGCATCGGCATCATGAACATCATGCTCGCGACAGTCAGCGCGCGAATCCGCGAGATTGGAATCCGCAAAGCGCTGGGCGCGACTCGCCGCGAAATTCTTCTTCAATTCTTGTCCGAAGCTATTTTGATCTCGGTCGGCGGAGGACTAATCGGTGTGGTCATCGGATTAGCAATCCCGTATTCCGTCCGCTTTTTGACCGAATATCGAGTTCCTGTCTCTGGATTGTCCGCGATTATCGCGATCGTGGTCTCGTCCCTCGTAGGCATCCTCTTCGGCACCGTTCCCGCTACCAGAGCGGCAAAGCTGGACCCCGTCGAGAGCCTTCGCTACGAATAATTCCTTACGCTGATCACCACGTTGTGGGAACGAAGACTAGACCGCCCCGGGCGAACTGCCGGCCGAGGCCCGGAGAAGATGATGAATAGGAGATAGCAGGCAGCACGCCACAATCGCCGGTTTCTGCCTGAACCCGCATACCGAGGGTGCCCCATTTCTCGCGTCCTTTGCGAGAAGTGGGAGGATATCGTCTCGGCCAAGATTCGCTCGATCGGGATTTTTTATCTTGCAAAAAATTCAGAGTCATGGCACCTTCTAATATGAAAGGACGCCCATTTTAGTGACAAGTAAAGCGCACAATCGACTGCGTGGGCAAGACCAGTCAATCGGCCTGTCTTGCATGCGGGCGTCACTCCATTTCGTCGGCTAGTTTCCGACGCCTCACCTCGCGGTAAACCTAAAGACTAAAGCAAGCTAGTGCCCAGCTCCGTGCTGCGCGCGATGCTAAACCTCCGGCCAAGGGCCGGTTAGAAAAGCCAGTTACATATGTTCAATTTCTTGCGAAGCGTTTTCGCCGGCCAGAATCAGTTTGCCTCTGGCGGGATGATTCTCATGATCATCGGCGGCCTGAGTGTCTATCTGCGGGCTGTGCCGGAAACATTGTGGGATTGGCTCGTCGGCCAGACCACGATGATGATCACGGTAAAGGACGACGACGTGGCATTCGTGTGGGTGAAGGAGTGGTTCCTGGAACAAAAGTTCTTGAAGCGGGTTCGCAGAGTGGATCTCGATACCACGATGCGCGGCGAGCGCGTTGCGCTTATCCCCGCGCCCGGCAGACATTGGTTTTGGTACCGCGGAAGACCGTTCGTCGTGTACTTCTACCGCAGTGAAGAGACGCGGGAGCGAATATCAAGGCGAACCGAAGAATTGACATTCAGGACAATCGGAAGACGCAGACAGTTCCTACAGCAACTAGTCGACGATGTTGTGGCATGTCACATTCGGCGATTGGGAGTGCAGTCATTTTTGTACGCGTACAACGACGGATGGGACATGGTTGAGGGATATGCGCCGCGCTTGTTGGAGTCCGTAATTCTGCAGCCGGGAGAAAAGGAACATTTGGTGCAGGACATCGAAGCTTTTCGGAGATCGAAACGGCGATATGCGCGTCTGGGAATTCCATACCATCGCGGGTATTTGTTTTATGGGCCCCCGGGCACCGGAAAGACATCGCTGGTGTCCGCGCTTGCGGCGCATTTCGGGCTTTCGATTTATTCAATGAACCTGGCAGACTTTAACGACCGCACTCTGATGAACGCGGTCAACCAAGTCTCGCCAAATTCGGTAATGCTGTTTGAAGATATCGACTGCATGAAGAGCAGCAGCGCTCGCGAGACGTCGAAGGAAGTAGGGACGCAGGTGCGAGATGAAAAACAAACCGTTGCCGAAAAGAATGGAGTAACGCTCTCCGGCTTATTGAATGTTTTGGACGGTTTCTACGCGCCAACAAATGTCTTGTTCATGATGACGACGAACAGGATCGAAGCGCTGGATGAGGCTTTGTTGAGGCCTGGGAGGATCGACTACAAGCTATATCTAGGAAAATCCACCGACCGTCAGAAGAGCGACCTCTACCTGAGGTTCTTTCCAGAAGCCTCGGAATTTGAAGCAGAGGCATTCGTCGACGCCAACCGCTGGGCGGAGACGATGGCAGAGTTCCAGGGTTTGCTGCTGGGATTGGAACAGCACGATCGGGAATTAGGCGTGGCCGAGTCGGGGGGCGCAGCGATTACAACGCTGCGGTAAAACTGCAAACATCCACCCTACGATCGGCCAGCGGCTCTATTCCAATAATCTCCATGCCCCTTTGTAAGGGGCTAACCTATGGTGGTAGCCGTGGCCCAATTTACCTGTGTCATCGTCAACGTAGAACAGCCGCCTCTTGTTGTCTTCGGCCCGCTGCTGCCCCCTCGCTCCCGGTGTGCTGACCCAAGTAGTGAAGTCATCGCGTAGCCACTTGTCTATCACGGTCGTTGGCACAACATAATATGTCGGACTCCCATCCCCATCGTCGGGGATGTCAACGAGAACACAAAAATCGTGCTGTTCGGTCATCTCAAGAAAGATTCCGCCATTCGGCTTCGCGTTCCACTGGAACAGCGTGAATGCGGAGGTCTTGGTCTTAACGCGAATAGCTGCGAACCCGTCTCCGCGTTTCGCAAGGATGTCATATGCACGATTGTTGCGCGCCGTCAAAGCCGCCGTCCATCCTCGTCGAGTCAGTTCCGCGAGGACGAAGAACTCACCAGCATTGCCGGCGAACGCACTCGGGATGTCTCTGCTCATCGCTCCTTAGAACCCTCATACACGCTGAATTTCGGCCATAGTTGAGCCAGCCAGCGGACTCGTCCCATTCCGGCGGGCAAGCCGAATAGCGCGTTTATGTCATCTGCTGAGTCTAAAGAATCGAAGAACCAGACCCCGCTGAACAGGCCGCGTTGCGGATGAGCGGCGTAGAACTCCGCTCCGCGCTTTACGATGTCCCCGAGCCTCAAGGGATGGTACGGCGTGTCACTTTTGTATGCGTTCCAGCCGCCGTGAATGAGCAAGTAGTGCTCCGCGAGATTATGCCTGGCGAGCCTTGTTTGCCAGTCTGGTTTAGCGAACTTGACAAGTTTGTCCTCCAAAGATTCTTCCAATGTTTGAATAGGCACACCGGAGTCAAACGCACCTCCATCTTCGGCCGCCTGAAACCACAACGCCATAGGTGGGCCGCCACCGACGTAGATGATCGTTTGAAAATACGTGCTCATCAACGGATACGCCGGAAACTCCATCTGGTGATACGTATCTGTAGGCGCGTGACGTTCGGGGTTCGTGAACCAAGTTTGGTCAACTTCAGCCACACATTTGTAGAACTCCTGACGCAAGGGGGCCTCGTCCTTTGACGGAATTTTCTTCCCCCAATATGGTTCAATAGTAACTAGAACGATGTTCTTCGGCTGGTATTCCTTTTCCCAGTTAGTCCCGAGAACGTCACCAATCAAGCGTCTGCGCTGCTTGTCGCGGCCCTGAGCCTCAGTCATCTGGCCGCCGTCCAGCCACTCCCTGAACTCCAGGCCGTATGTTCCTCCCCGACCTTGAGCGAGAAAGTCTGGTGGATCGTCTGGGTTGTTGATCCAAGTCAGAACGTTTCTAGTGAAGTTCGGGAAGCTACCTTCCAGATCGTTCAGGACTGTTTGCTCTCGGGCAAAATGCGACGTTGCGGTTGCCATATGGCTTTGCCTCTTTTGTTCTCTCCATTGTAGCCACTCAGGACGGGCGGTGCCCGTACTTCGCGTCCTTTGCGAAGTGTGGGAGAGCGCCTGTGCACCAAACTGGTGTATACTGGTGTCATGGCATCGAGTCGAGCATCCGCAAAGAAGGTCCGGAGAAGCATTACTCTTCCTTCCAACCTTGCGAAACGAGTGGAGACTATCGCGAAGCAGCGTGCACTCAGTGATAACCGTGTATTGATCGAGCTAATCGAGCAAGGAATCGAAGCTGAAAAGCAGAAAGAGAAAGCATTCTTCCAGCTGGCCGAACGTTTTCGTGCTGCGAAAGATCCCGAGCACGTCAAAAATCTGGGCAACGAGTTAGGACGCTTCGTCTTCGGTGAGTAATGCCGCATATCGAGACCTGGTCGCGGCTTCCTGTCGCTATTCGCAATCATCTTATCCAGCGCATGCACGACCGCAACATCAGCATTGAAGACCTGAATAGGCTTCGGCTTTGGATGGAGTCGAAACCAAGTGTCCCCGAAGGCCGATGGTATAAAAACTTCGGTTCATTCAAGCTTTGCGGCGAGGGCAGCTATCCCAAGACGTTTCTGTTGCCAAACCAATTAGCCGCAGGACAGGAACTTTAATTTTCCGCGCCTTCGCCCTATCGAATGTCACTTCCCTTTAGTCCATCGCGCCAAGCCATTACTTCGAGTTCGACTCGGACTGCGTCCTCGACGGCAACGACGGGGCGCGCCTCCATTTCAAAAGCAGGCAGCATCGAGCAAAACTTGTGAACCATCAATGGATCGTCCCAGTCCACCAACAAATATCCGCCCCAGTCCCCCACCCGCACCACGAAGAACTCGATCTTGAAATTCGCCGGCGCCTTCCACTGCCCAAACACCTCAAGGATTCGCTTCTGGGCATTTTCGTACTCCGCAGGCGAACCTTGCGGGCGTTCGTTCCAGCTGATCACGTATTTCATCTCATCCCTCTTTCCTTTTGACAATGGTCTGACCGATTAAGACCGCTTGAGTCTACTCCTCGGCGATAGGTGGCCAAGACTGAAGCCTATAGCGACAGGCACAGCAGATCTTCCGGGCTGTGGCCCGTTTGCAGTGACGTGCAGTGCAAATTCAGACGTTCTAGAGTATCCGCCCGATGGTCAGGTACTCGACAGGCTTATACGGTCTATAGCGGCAGCAAAGGCGACATCGCAAGCAATCGCTAAGGAGAAACTCATGAATAAGGATCAGGTTTCCGGCAAAGTTGATCAGGTTGTTGGAAAAGTAAAGCGAGGTGTTGGAGAAGCGGTTGGCAACGAAAAATTAGCCAACAAGGGCGTAGCCGAACAGGCAAAGGGCGCGGTAAAGGAAACTTGGGGCGATGCTAAAGACGCGGGCAAGAAGGTCAAGGACTCGCACAAGGAAGCCGCCGGCGAGAAGGCTGACGAGACTCGAGGCAAGATCAGCCAGTCGGTGGAGAACGCCAAGGACAAAGTAAAAAACAAAATCGAGGACTTCAAAGAGCGTCACTCGGCCTGATTTTAAATCGGGGTTCTTACGACTCTCTCCCCGATATCGGTCGCAACAAGCCGGTCATCATTCTTACATTTGGAAGGACAGACGGATTCCCGTCCGAAACCCGGGCCAGACAGGATTGGACAACAGAAAAGGGCGGCTTGCGCCGCCCTTTCAACGACCAAAGACGAACGACCAACGACGGCTCTTAAGTTCCTTCGCTCCAGCCCGCCAGATACTCTTCCTGCTCCGGAGTGAGGCGGTCAATCTTGATTCCCATGGATTCGAGCTTCAACTTCGCTACGCGCTTATCGAGGTCCACCGGAACCGTATAGACCTTCTTTTCGAGCGTCGAATAATTCTTGACCATGTATTCGACCGAAAGCGCCTGGTCGGCGAAGCTCATATCCATTACTGAGGGAGGATGTCCCTCGGCGGCGGCGAGATTGATTAAGCGCCCTTCGCCGAGGAGGTTGATTTTGCGGCCGTCGCGAAGGGAATATTCTTCGACGGATGTTCGCGTGGTTCGTTTCGACGACGACATTTTTTCTAGCGCGGGGATATCAATTTCGACGTTGAAGTGTCCCGAGTTCGAAACAATTGCGCCATCTTTCATGAACTCAAAATGATCTTTGGTGAGAACGTTCTTATTTCCGGTCACCGTGCAGAAAACGTCTCCCAGTTTCGCGGCTTCGCTCATGGACATCACGCGGAATCCATCCATCACGGCTTCGAGAGCCTTTGTCGGATCCACTTCGGTGATGATGACCTCGGCGCCCTGTCCGCGAGCGCGGCTGGCAAGGCCGCGTCCGCACCAGCCGTAGCCGGCAACGACGAATTTTGATCCCGCAAGCAGGAAGTTGGTGGCGCGGATGATTCCATCAATTGTGGATTGGCCGGTCCCGTAACGGTTGTCGAACAGATGCTTGGTGTCAGCGTCGTTGACCGCAACGATAGGGAAGCGCAGCACGCCTTCTTTTGCCATGGCACGCAGGCGAATCACGCCAGTCGTGGTCTCTTCAGTTCCGCCAATTACATCGGCAAGCGCGTCCTGGCGCTTGGTGTGCAGGACCGTGACGAGGTCGGCGCCATCGTCCATGGTGATGTTCGGCTTGTGATCAATGGCGGCAAGAATGTGGCTGTAGTAAGTCTCGTTGTCTTCGCCCTTGATGGCGAAAACTGGAATGCCGTGATCACGGACGAGGCTGGCGGCAACATCATCCTGCGTGGAAAGCGGATTAGAGGCGCAAAGCACAACGTCGGCTCCGCCGTCGCGCATGGCAATTGCCAGGTTTGCAGTCTCAGCGGTTACGTGCAGGCAGGCAGAAACGCGAATGCCCTTCAGCGGTTGGTTCTTGATGAATTCCTTACGGAGAATCTGCAAGACCTTCATGGACTGGTTCGCCCAGTCAATTCGTTTCTTGCCAAGATCGGCGAATTCGATGTTCTTGATGTCGCATTGCACTTGCGTCGGCGTAGTTGACATGCGTCTCCTGAAAGCTGAAATTTTATAATGGCTTTGAAAGGGCATGGCTTCAGCCATGCCGTAAATCAGATATAGCTCGTTTGCGGCGGGCTGAAGCCGCGCCCTTTCAAATATCAATCTCGCTGAGGGTGCCCCATCCTTCTCGCGTTCTTTGCGAGAGGGTGGGGATTTTACTCTACTTCCGCGCTCCCGCTCCAACCGTTTCGCGCAATCCGGCAGCGTTCGCCAGTTTGGGCGCCTTATCCGTCGCTTCCCATGTGAAATCCGGATCGGTCCGCCCGAAATGGCCGTAAGCCGCCGTCTTGCAATAAATCGGACGCCGCAAATTGAGCGACTCAATGATCCCTTTCGGCGTGAGTTTGAAATTTGAGCGAACGATATCGGGAAGAGTTGCGGGATCCACTTTGCAGGTCCCGAAAGTATCCACCAGAACGCTAACCGGATCGGCCACGCCAATCGCGTAAGCCAACTGCACTTCGCAGCGTTCAGCCAATCCCGCAGCGACGATATTCTTGGCAATGTGCCGCGCCATGTAGGCTGCCGAGCGATCCACCTTGGTCGGATCTTTTCCGCTGAAGGCCCCGCCGCCGTGCCGTCCCATACCGCCGTAAGTATCAACGATGATTTTCCGGCCCGTGAGTCCGGTATCGCCCATGGGACCGCCAATCACAAACCGCCCCGTAGGATTGATGTGATATTTCGTATCCGCATCCAGCAGATGCGTTGGAATCGTAGCCTGGATGACATACTTCAAAATGTCGGCGCGCAGTTCGTCATTGCCGACCGTCTCCGAGTGTTGCGTCGAGACGACCACGGCGTCCACCCGAACCGGCTTATGATTCTTGTCGTATTCGACAGTGACTTGTGACTTCCCATCCGGCCGCAAGTAGGGGAGCTTGCCATGCTTTCGCACTTCCGAGAGTCTCATAGCCAGCTTATGCGCTAAAAGAATCGGCGTCGGCATCAACTCGTCATTCTCATCACAAGCATACCCAAACATCATTCCCTGATCGCCGGCGCCGCCTGTGTCTACGCCCATGGCGATGTCGCCGGACTGTTTGTTGATGCTGGAGATCACCGCGCAGGTATTTGAGTCGAAGCCGTAGAGGGCGTTGTTGTAGCCGATGGAGGAAATCATTCCGCGCACAAGGGATTGGAAATCTACATAGGCTTTGGTGGTGATTTCGCCCGCGATGACGACTAAGCCGGTCGCGGTTAAAGTTTCACAAGCCACTCGGGACATCGGATCGTCGGTCAAACAGGCATCGAGGATTGCGTCGGAAATCTGGTCGGCGATTTTGTCAGGATGGCCTTCGGTTACGGATTCGGACGTGAAAAGATATGGGTTCTTGGATGACAATTCAACTTCTCCTTAAGCGGGCATTAATCTTCAAAAGCGGTCGCTACCTTCAAATCTTACGTCACATCTGGGCGGGGGATATGGGGCTCAGCAGCCAGAAATGCGCTTTAGTGGACTATAAAAAGTTATCAGACCCAGCAGAGGAAGGCAACGCTTTTGGGGGCGGATGGTAACCACCCGCAGTAAGTGGACATTAGCCGCAGCGGGACCTTCGCCCGGTGTGTCTGGGGCCCTCTTCCCACCTTGAGATGAAAGATCGCAGCAAGCTTGGTTGATAGTTAGGCTTTCATGAGCGAGAGCCTGGCTGCGCGAATCGGAAGGGGCGGCCGTCGCCACATCGCTTCTTCCCCTGGGACAACTTACGCTGCCAACCATGCTCACGGGCGAAATCCGCAGTCAAATCGACCAAATCTGGAATGCCTTCTGGACGGGAAACATTTCCAATCCCCTCGACAGCAAGACCAGCCGCCATTTTCACAACAATCCTTTTCACGGAACCGGCTTCGACAAAACCTTGCTCGCATCGGCAGCTTGAACATAACTATTACCTTGACGGAATATTCCATATAAGGAATAATGTAGAGTGTCGTGGGATGTCGAATTTACGGATGAATTTGAGCTGTGGTGGAACGATCTTTCGGAGCAGGAGCAGGACGAAATAGATGCAAAGGTGGCTCCTCTGGAAGAGCGCGGTCCAACGCTGCCGAGACCTCATTCGGACGTGATTCATTCCTCCCGTCACGCGAATATGAAGGAATTGCGCGGTAAAGTTGAAGGGAGACAGTTGCGACTGCTTTACGCCTTCGACCCCGCTCGCGTCGCCATTCTTCTAATTGGCGGGGATAAGACTGGCGATTCCAAGTGGTATGAGAAATTTGTTCCGATCGCTGATGAAATATTCGATCGGCATTTGTCAGTGCTTAGGAAGAAGCGCAGATAGTTGCTATTGTTTCGTTGAATAAGCTGTTGGAGACTTGATAGGAGGGCTATGCCAAAGAATTTTAAGATTCTGAGAGAAAAGAGACCGCCAACTGCACAGAAGCGATCCCGTCAACTCGCCGCGAAATATCGCGACGAAATGGCGCTGGATGAATTGCGCGAAGCTCGCGATATGACTCAGCAGCACCTCGCTCGAATCCTAAAAATCAACCAAGCCGCCGTATCGAAAATGGAGCGCCGTACCGACATGTACGTTAGTACCCTGCAGGATTTCGTCAAAGCCATGGGCGGACAGCTAAAAATCACAGCAACTTTCCCGGAAGCCGGCACAATCGAAATCCGCCAGTTCCACCAATCCAAGAAGCCCGGTTCCGAACGCAATGCCAAGGCCGCAGGCGTGGCCTAGGAGGCCGGGCCCGCGAAATCTATTTCTCTTCTTCTTTGATTTTGTTTTCGCCTTCGGCGTGGTCGGTGGGATGTTCGACTCCACCCTTAGCTTCGGCTTCTTCCATGGCACGTTTGGTTTCTTCGGCGCGTTTGGAGCGAATTTCGGCGCGCTTTTCGCGTTTTTCTTCCTGCAATTTCTCGCTGCCAAGGAGTTCGATAATGGCTTTGTCGGCGCCGTCGCCTTTTTGCCAGCCAGTGTGAATGATGCGCAAATATCCGCCTTCACGGTCTCCGAAGCGGGGCCCGACGGTGTCGAACAATTTGTCAACCGCAGCGCTGGTCATTAGATACGCAAGTGCCTGGCGGCGGGCCGAGAGGTCTCCGCGCTTGCCGAGCGTGATCATCTTTTCGACGATGGGACGCATGGCTTTTGCCTTAGGCAGGGTGGTCTCAATACGCTCCTCGAGAATAATGGAGGTGACGAGGTTACGAAGTAACGATCGGCGGTGGCTGGTATTGCGTCCTAATTTCCATCCTGCTACTTTGTGGCGCATTGGGGCTCCGGTGTTTCTGTCGTCCCTGCGGGACTTTTCTTTTTCAATATTTTTGTAACAGCTCGATGGAGAGACGGGCGTCCCCGCCCGTCCCCACACAAGCAACTCCTAAACGAGCTTGCCAAATTACAGTTCGTTGTCTCCGTAAGCTGAAGCCGGGAGAATTTGATTTGACGTTGGGCCCGGGACTGCGTTGCCCTGTTCGTCAATCTTCATGCCCAGGCTTAAGCCCATGGTTCCGAGAATTTCTTTAATTTCGTTCAGCGACTTGCGTCCGAAATTCTTGGTCTTGAGCATTTCGGCTTCGGTCTTTTGAACCAGTTCGCCGATGCTTTGAATGTTGGCGTTCTTCAGGCAATTGTAGCTACGCACGGAAAGTTCAAGCTCTTCTACGGAACGATTAAGATTCTCGTTCTTGATCTCTGGCTTGCGCTCTTCGCTTGAGCTCGAGGTCTCGATATCCTCTTCGAAGTTGATGAAGATGTTCATGTGGTCTTTCAGCAGCTTGGCTGCGAGGCCGATTGAATCTGCCGGCAGGATGGAGCCGTTGGTCCACACTTCGAGAGTCAGTTTGTCGTAGTCGGTGATTTGTCCGAGGCGCGCGGCTTCGACCGTGTAGTTGCACTTGCGAACGGGCGAGTGCACGGAATCAATGGGAATGAATCCGATTCCAAGATCTTCGTCGAAATTCTTGTCGGCGGAGACGTAACCGCGACCACGTTTGAGGCGCATTTCCATGTCAAGCTTGCCGCCTTCGCTGACGGTGGCGATGTAAACATCTTTATCTAAAACCTCAACATCGCTGTCGGCTTCGATCATGCCGGAAGTTACGACTCCGGGCTGATCGGCGCGAAGGTAGATGGCTTTGGGTGCATCGCCGCTCAACTTGAACGGAACCTGCTTCAAGTTGAGAATGATGTCAGTGGCGTCTTCAACCACGCCAGGAATCGATTGAAACTCATGAAGCACGCCTTCGATCTTAACTGCCGTAATTGCGGCTCCTTCGATGGATGAAAGCAGAACACGGCGAAGAGCGTTGCCGACGGTGGTGCCGAATCCGCGCTCAAAAGGCTGCGCCCAGAAAATTCCGTAGCGGTCGGTTAGGGTTGAGGTGTCAACGGCGAGACGCTTGGGTTTTTGAAAACCTTTCCACAACATTTGTTATTCTCCTTCGGCCATTTGGCTCGTCCTGGCTCCCTGAATTGGTCCTGCTTCAGGTCTGGCGCCGGGAAGGCTGGTCTGGCTCGAAATGTGTTAGACCGGAAAAACCGTCGTTGGTCGTGCGTCGTAGGCCGTTGGCAAACCTAAGTCTTTGGATTTTGCCAACGACCAACGACCTGCGACCAACGGCGCCTTTTATTTACTGTACAACTCTACGATCAACTGCTCGTTGACCGGCAGGTTGATGTCTTCGCGCTTTGGCAGCGAGAGGACTTTCCCGCTGTAGTTATCGCGATTCACGTCCAGCCAATTTACCGGGTTCTGATGGCTGGCGAATTCTTTCGCGATTTCCAGGATAGTCAGCTTACGGCTGGCTTCGCGGATGGCGATTTCTTCTCCTACGCTAACTTCGTAGGACGGGATGTTTACTTTGCGTCCGTCTACTTGAACGTGGCCATGACGGACCAACTGACGGGCCTGTCGCCGGGAAATCCCGAAGCCAAGGCGGTAAACGATGTTGTCGAGACGCCGTTCAAGCTGCTGGAGAAGGATTTCGCCAGTGACGCCCCGGGAGCGCGCCGCTTTTTCAAAGTAATTGCGGAACTGACCTTCCTGGGTGAAATACATACGCTTGGTCTTCTGCTTCTCACGCAGTTGGAGGCCGTATCCGACGATTTTCGCTTTACGGTCTTTTCCATGCTGACCGGGAGCGAAGTTACGCTTTTCGATGGCGCATTTATCGGAAAAACAACGGGTGCCTTTGAGGAATAGCTTCATGCCCTCGCGGCGGCATAGACGGCAAACAGGATCGGTATAACGTGCCAATTTGTTCTCCTTTATTAGATGACCGGTTTACGGGTATGGCTTCAACCCTTCGTCCCGGACTGGCTGTTAGCTATTGGCTCTTGGCTTTTAGCTGAAGGCCGTTTTAATTCTTCTCAAACAGATGCAAAAGAATCAGTTTCAAGTTCTCAGTTCCTGGTTCTCAGTTCGTAGTTCTCAGTCTGGCTCGTTGATTTTAGCTAAGAGCTAAAAGCCAACAGCCAAGAGCTTCCCTACACTCTTCGGCGCTTTGGCGGACGGCAGCCATTGTGCGGAATTGGAGTGGAGTCTTTAATGTTGCGCACTTCGATGCCGGCGGCGGCTAAGGCGCGGATTGCGGACTCGCGTCCAGAGCCTGGACCGCTGACTCTGACTTCGACGCTGCGGACGCCGTGATCGCGAGCCATACTGGCGGCGTTTGAGGCTGCCTGCTGGGCGGCGAAGGGGGTGCCCTTGCGGGATCCCCGGAAGCCAAGCGAGCCAGAACTCTTCCACGAGAGCACGTTTCCGGATTGATCGGCGATGGTCACAATCGTGTTATTGAAAGAGGCCTGAATGTGCGCGATGCCGTGCGTGACGTGCTTGCGCTCTTTCTTCTTGAATGTCTTCTTCTTGCCCTTTTTTTCCGGAGTTCCCGGGGTTGCTGCCGCTGCTGCTGGTTTTGCCATAAGTCTTTGCCTTTGGCTCTTGGCCTTTAGCTCTTAGCTAAAAGCCAAGAGCTAAGAGCCAAAAGCTGGATTATGTTTTTGCTGCTGCTTTCTTTTTCTGCGCTATGGTGCCTTTGCGCGGGCCTTTTCGGGTGCGGGCGTTGGTATGGGTGCGTTGTCCGCGTACCGGAAGGTTGCGGCGATGGCGGTATCCGCGATAGGAGCCGATTTCGATGAGTCTTTTGATGTTCATCGTAATGTCTTTGCGGAGATCGCCTTCGACCATGCCTTCAGATTCGATGACCTGGCGGATGCGGTTTACTTCATCTTCGCCGAGGTCTTGAACTTTCTTCATCGGCTCGACATTAGCCTGCTTGAGAATCTTCGCGGAGCGCGGATTGCCGATGCCGTAGATGTAAGTGAGCGCGATGTCCACGTGCTTGTTGCGCGGAAGATCAACGCCTGCAATGCGTGCCATATGTTCTAGTCCTCCAACTGCTGGTTATAGCCGTTAGCTCTTAGCTCTTGGCCTTTAGCTAATGGCAAAAGCTGCCTTCATCCCTGACGCTGCTTGTGTTTGGAATTTTCGCAGATCACCCGGACTACTCCCTTGCGGTGGATGACCTTGCATTTATCGCAAATCTTCTTTACCGATGCTCGTACTTTCATAAACCCAGCTTTCAGCTGTCAGCTCTCAGCTTTCAGCAAAGACATTAAATCCTTGTCGAGCTTTGTTTCGCATCCCTACATCGGGATCCCTCGCTACGCTCGGGATGATGCCAGCCGGGCTCAGACGCCCAGCCAAACGGCGTCACTTATAGCGATATACGATCCGGCCGCGATTCAGGTCATAGGGCGAGAGCTCTACGGCCACTTTGTCTCCGGGAAGGATGCGGATAAAATTCTTTCGCATTTTTCCAGAGACATGGGCGAGTACTTGATGCTTGTTTTCGAGCTCTACTTTGAACATGGCGTTGGGCAGTGGTTCTACTACCGTGGCCATTACTTCAATCGCGTCTTCTTTACTCATGCACTCCTAACGGCTGTCAGCTTTCAGCTTTCAGCTATCAGCTCTCAGCTAAAACCTATGAAGCTATCCATAACCCAGTCAGTTCCAGGACAACCTGAGAGCTGAAAGCTGACGGCTGATAGCTGTCTTACTGCGTCAAAATCATTGGCCCATCTCGGGTGACCGCGACACAGTGTTCGAAGTGGGCGCTGCAACTGCCATCCGCGGTTACGGCGGTCCATTTGTCGCTTAGTACGCGCGTGCCGGGCTCGCCGAAATTCACCATTGGTTCGATTGCCAGCACCATGCCTTCGCGAAGGCGTGGGCCTTGTCCTCTGGCTCCATAATTCGGCACCTGCGGTTCTTCGTGCAACTTGGTGCCAATGCCGTGGCCTACGAATTCGCGGACCACGCTGAATCCGTTGGCTTCTACGTATTCCTGAACCGCCGCGCCGACGTCGCCTACAGCGTTTCCTACGCGCGCCTGCTCGATGCCTTTGTACAGCGAGGCTTCAGTAACCTTTAGCAACTTCTCGATCTCCGGCTTCAAAGAGCCGTCTACCGGCACGGTGATGGCGGCGTCCCCGTAATAACCGTCGAGGACGACCCCGCAATCAATTGAGACAATGTCGCCGGCTTTCAATTCCCGCTTTTCAGAGGGGATGCCGTGGACGATCTCGTCGTTCACCGAAGTGCAAAGCACGCAGGGATAATCGTAATATCCCTTGAACGCGGGCTTTGCGCCGAGTTCCTTGATCTTTTGTTCCGCGGCTCGCTCCAAATCCATGGTGGTGACGCCGGGGGCGACCAGGGCGCGCACGGTGTCGAGGACTTCGCGAACGATGTGGCCGCTCTGGCGCATCTTGTCAATCTCGGCCGCGGATTTGCAGACTATTGCCATAGGGCTTCTAGCTTTTAGCTCCTGGCTTTTGGAAAAACCACTTTTCTCGCATTTACTGCTCCAAGAGTTGCTCTCTTTTACCTCGCTCCGGTCGAAACCCCGGCGCTTCTTTTCAATCGCCGGTTGCGGGCGCGGTGGCGTGGCTTTCTATCTCCTGAAAAAGCTGTGCCGTGACATCGTCCACCGGCTGATCGGCATTCACCGAAATCAGACGGCCTTGCCGCTTGTAGTAGTCCGCCACCGGCATGGTCTGCCGCTCATACGTTGCGAGGCGCTCCTGAATGACCTCGTAGCGATCATCATCCCGAATGATCAGCTTGGAGCCGTCAACGTCACAAATTTCGTCAACCAGAGGTGGCTGGAGGTGGACGTTATAAATTCGGCCACAGGAAGGACAAGTCCTACGTCCAGTAAGCCGCAGCGATAATTTATTATAGTCCACGTCAAACCGCACGACAATCGGCGAACACATGTGACGCTTCGGATTTTCAAGGAACTGATGCTTCAAAAAAGCGTCCAGCCATGCCGCTTGCGTCGCGGTACGGGGAAAGCCGTCGAGAATGAACCCCCGCTCGCAATCCATGTCCCGCAGGCGCCAGGCCACCATGTCGCAGACCAGATTGTCGGGAACGAGATCTCCCCGCGCCATCTGGGCTTCCGCCTTTAATCCCAGATCGGTGCGACGGTGCACATTCTCGCGCAGCAGGTCCCCGGTGGAAATCTGCGGAATACCGTAGCGATCAGACAGCCGCTTGGACTGGGTACCCTTACCCGCGCCGGGCGGCCCAAGCAGCACAATCGGTCCGATGTTGCGCAATGCTTCTTCTGCCATCGAACTCGCTCCAGGCTGTCTCCATTTCCAATCTTGCCTATCGTTCGCTGTTACTGCATCCGTTGTTATTGCATCATGGACGGGCGAGGACGCCCGTTACTCATCGAAAATCTGTTTGTTACCAAGTTCGGCGTCCGCGAATTCTTCCGCTCCGCGGAGTAAAGCCGTCATAGTGACGCATGATCAGTTGCGCTTCCACCTGGGTCACGGTATCCATCGCGACGCCCACGACGATCAATAGCGATGTGCCGCCGAAATAAAAGCTTACACCCAAACCATTGGTCATCCACGTGGGAAGGCGTTCGAAGAAAGTACCTAAAGCTCCGGGAAGATGATTCAAGTGGATGCCTGTGATCATCCATTCCGGGATAAAGGAGATGATGATCAGATACAAGGCGCCGACTAAAGTGATGCGGGTCAGGATCTCGTTGATATTGTCGGCGGTGCGCTTGCCGGGACGAATGCCCGGAATGAATCCGCCATACTTGCGCATGTTGTCGGCGACTTCGTTGGGATTGAATACAATGGAAACGTAAAAGTAGGCAAAGAAGATGATGCCGACGGCGTAGAGCAGAGTGTAGAGCGGCTCACCCCATCCCATGGCATGAATCAAATTGCCGAAGTAGCGATTGTTCTTAAAGCCCGCGCCAATCATCTGGGGCATGGTGAGGATGGAGGAGGCAAAGATTACCGGCATGACGCCGCCGGCATTGACGCGGAGTGGGAGGTGGGTGGATTGTCCGCCCATGACTTTTCTTCCTACCACGCGCTTGGCGTATTGCACTGGGATGCGGCGCTCACTGCGTTCAACATAGACGATGAAGGCGACAACGACGATCATGACGGCCATCAGCATCAGGATCGCGAAGGGGGTAAAGGGCCCCCAAGCCTGGGTGGCAGCTTTCTCATAGAGATCGGCGACGCCGCGCGGAAGGCCGACGACGATGCCCGCGAAGATGAGCAGAGACATGCCGTTGCCGATGCCGCGTTCGGTGATTTGCTCGCCCAGCCACATGATGAATGCGCTGCCAGTGGTGAGGGTCAACATGGTCATTAAGATGAATCCGATGCCGGGATTCAAGACGAAGCCCTGACCTTTTTCGAGGCTGATGGCGATTCCCATAGACTGAACCGCGCTTAACATCACGGTGAGATAGCGAGTCCATTGGGTAATTTTCTTGCGTCCGAGTTCGCCTTCTTTTTGCAGCTTGGCGAGAGGTTCGTAAACCACCGTCAGCAATTGCAAAATGATGGAGGCCGTGATGTACGGCATGATTCCGAGAGCGAAGATGGTCAAACGGCGCAACTGGCCGCCGGAGAAGAGATCTACAAAACCGAGGAATGAGCCGCGGTTCGATTCAAAGAACTGCTGTAACTTGTTTGCATCCACGCCGGGTGTGGGGATGTGTCCGCCGAGACGGTAAACCGCGAGTAGCCCAAGCGTAAAGAGAATGCGCTTGCGCAAATCGGGAATACGGAAGATGTTAGCGAATTTCTCGAACATTACTGCAAAACCTCGAAGGTGCCACCGGCTTTAGTGATTTTATCCTGAGCTGCCTTGGAAAACTTGTGAGCGTGAATAGTGAGGGCAGTGGTGAGTTCGCCGTCGCCGAGAATTTTTACCGGGTGTTTGGTGCTGATGATGCCGGCTTTACGGAGAACTTCGGGGGTGATGGTGGTCTCGCCGAGAGCGATCAGCTTCTCAAGGTTCACGACATTGAACTCTTTGCGGAAGATGTTGGTGAATCCGCGCTTGGGCATGCGGCGGTGGAGAGGCATCTGGCCGCCTTCGAATCCTCGCATCATCCGCGAACCACTGCGGGAGCGCTGACCCTTGTGTCCGCGGGTGGAGGTTTTGCCCATGCCGGAACCCATGCCGCGTCCGACACGCTTCTTTTTTTCGTTGGCCTTTTTGGGGGCCCGTATGTTTGAAAGATTCATAATAGCTGTCAGCTTTCAGCCATCAGCTATCAACTCCTCCGCGATCAGCAATGTATAGCTGAAAGCTGAGAGCTGAGAGCTGGGAGCTTTATTCCACTATTTCTACCAGGTGCGGGACTTTTGCCACCATTCCGCGGATGGCCGGATTGTCTGGGCGTTCGATTATCTGGTTCAAACGGGTGAAACCCAATCCTTTGACGACCCGCTTTTGCTGGAATGGGGCGCAGATTGCCGAGCGTACCCATTTCAATTGCAGTTTGCCGGCGGACTTTGATTTTGGCTTTGCTGCGAGAGCGCGGGCCATTAGTTCAACTCCTCGACAGTTTTTCCGCGCATGGCGGCGACATCCGCCTTGCTCTTTAAGTGTTTCAGGGCATCGAAGGTCGCCTTGATTACATTGTGCGGATTGGTGGTTCCGATTGATTTTGTCAGTACATTTTGAACCCCCACCGAAGTCATAACGGCACGAACGGCTCCGCCCGCGATGACGCCAGTCCCTTCCGGGGCTGGCTTGAGGAGAACTTTGCCCGATCCGTAGCGTCCCAGAACCAAATGAGGGATGGTAGTCTGCGTAAGATTGATCTTGATCAGATTTTTCTTGGCTGACTCGATTCCTTTGCGGATCGCCTGGGGAACTTCCTTGGCTTTTCCGGAACCGTATCCCACGACGGCGGCGCTGGGGTCTCCCACCACGACCAGAGCGGCAAAGGACATATTCTTGCCTCCCTTGACGACTTTGGTGACGCGGTTGATGGAGACAACTTGATCTTTCAGTTGGTACGCGTTCGCGTCGAGTTTCTTAATGATTATCGGCATTCATAACCCTTCATTTGGTAATTGGGTAATTGAAAATCAAAATCTGATTTTCAAATTGCTCAAACATTTAATTCCCGAATCAGTCGATTTTAAAATTGCCCAATTTCCCGATTACCCAATTGCTCAATGCTAGAATTTCAAGCCTGCTTCGCGCGCGGCGTCGGCAAGGGCCTTTACTCGTCCGTGATAGATGTAGCCGCCGCGATCGAATACGACTTCTTTAATTCCTTTTGCCCGGGCGCGCTCGGCTATTGCTTTGCCTACTTCCTTGGCTGCGGCAAGGTTTCCGCCGTTTTTGCGCTCGCCTTTCTTGCCTTCCGCTGAGTGAGCGGCAATCAGAGTAGTGCCCTGCATATCGTCTATCAACTGAACATAAACATGGTTCAGCGAACGATAGACGTTCAAGCGAGGGCGTTCGGCGGTGCCGAGAATCTTTTTGCGGATGCGCTCGTGCACGTGCCGCCGGTTCGTGTTTTTGGATGATATCGTCAACATAAAATCTGTCCTTGGTCGTTAACCGCGTCTTTCGTCCTTCGTCGTTGGCTGTTGGCTAAGACAACCGCGACAACCTGTTCCGTCCGCTGCTCGCCAGATCCTTCGCTTTTCTCAGGATGGCGTCAAGAGCTTAGTGCACCCTCTGATTCTTGCCGTCACTGGGTTGGCCAAGGACGCACGGCCAACTACCAACGACGGGTTACTTCGCTCCCGTCTTGCCCACTTTCTTTTTCAGGCGCTCTCCGGAATAGCGGACGCCTTTGTTTTTGTACGGGTCAGGAGGACGAAGGCTGCGCATTTCCGCCGCAACCTGCCCTACTTTTTGGCGGTCAATTCCGGTAACCGTTAGTTTCGTTTGCTTCGGATCTACAGTCGCCTCGATTCCCGAGGGCAGCGGGTATTCGATGGGATGCGAATATCCCAAAGTGAATACGACTGTGCCCCCGCCCTTCATCTCAGCGCGATATCCGATGCCGACGATTTCCAAATCCCGCGTCCAACCTTTGGTTACGCCTTCGACGGCATTGTTCACCAAGGCACGAGCCAGGCCATGCACAGCAGCTTGCGAATCATTCTCGCGGATGGCGACAAGATGCCCATCCTGTTGCTCGATCTTGATGCCCGCGGGCAGGGAGGTATCGAGCTTGCCCTTGGGTCCCTGAACTGCGACGGTATTGCCTTCGATTTTTACCGTTACCCCTTTGGGCAGCGGGATCGGTTTTTTTCCAATTCTGGACATAAGATCAAAATCGCTTTCAGCTGTCAGCTTTCAGCCTAAATTCAAAATCACAGTCAAACCCTTCCGCGAACCACCAGTGTTTAGCTGAAAGCCGACGGCTGATAGCTGACAGCTTTCTACCAAACTTCGCAAAGCAATTCGCCGCCCAAGCCCTGTTTGCGGGCCTGACGCCCTGTCATCACGCCTTGCGGCGTGGTTAAGATATTGATGCCCATGCCGCCGAGGACGCGCGGAATCTCGGTACGACGCACGTACACGCGGCAACCAGGCCGGGAAACGCGCGCGACGTTTGAAATCGCGGCTTCGTTGTTGTTCCCATATTTCAGGTAAACGCGCAGCACCTTGTGACCGTCTTCTTCGGTGGCTTTGAAATTGGCTACGTATCCTTCTTCTTTCAGGATGCGCGCAATCTCAAGTTTCAGCTTGGAAGCTGGGATATCCACTTTCTGGTGGCGCGCGCTAATCGCATTGCGAATGCGCGTTAACATGTCTGCGACCGGATCGGTCAACCTCATTGCTTTGCTTCTCCTCAGCCGCCGTTTTTAAGCGGCTGCTTGTGTAACTTGCTCGTGTGGCGCGGGCACTCTTGTCCGCGGCCTTTGAGTTTTACCAGGACGACTTCGAAACGCCTGGTATCTCGCCCTTCAATGCCAGCCCGCGGAAACACAAGCGGCACAGGCCGAACTTGCGCAGGTAAGCGCGCGGCCGTCCGCAGAGCTTGCAGCGGTTGTGTTTTCGCGTGGAAAACTTTGGCCTTGCTTCTTTCTTGCCACGCGCGTCGTCGAACTTTTTATCTATCTTCGCGTCCTTGACTCGTTTTGCTGTAGTCATTGAATCCTTGTCGAAATAGTTTTAATAATCACGCCCGGAACGGCATTCCCAAATGACGCAGTAACGTCCGGGCTTCGTCGTCGGTTCGTGCCGTGGTCACGATGGTTACGTTCATGCCTTTTTGCTTGTCCACTTTCGCGTAGTCTATCTCTGGAAAAATCAACTGATCGCGCAGGCCGAGGGTGTAGTTGCCGCGTCCGTCGAACGACTTGGTGGAGACGCCGCGAAAATCACGAACTCTGGGGAGAACCATGCTTACCAGACGATCGAAGAATTCGTACATGCGGTCGCCGCGCAGAGTCACCATTGCGCCGATGGCCTGACCTTCCCGGACCTTGAATGCGGCGATAGATTTCTTTGCGCGCGTTAAGACCGGCCTCTGTCCCGTGATCTGGGTGAGTTCATTCATTGCCGGGTCGAGGATCTTGGCATTCTGCGTAGCTTCGCCGACACCCATGTTGACGACGATTTTATGCAGGTGCGGGACCGCCATGGGGTTGTTGCGCTCCAGTTCCTTCATCAGCGTGGGCGCGACTTCCTTGTCGAAGCGTTGCTTCAGCCGGGGCGTCTCTTTGGCGCTGTGATGCGCGACGGTTGGAGCTTTTGTCTCCTGCGGTTTGTCGGGTCGTTCTTTTTTTTCTTTTGCCATGTGTTTCGCTCTTGGCTCTTAGCCTTTAGCTCTTGGCTTGGACCGTTTAAATCTTTGCTTCCAACTCTATTGAGGTCTATTGCTTTGGCCAAAGGCTAATGGCCAAGAGCTAAGAGCCTATTTTTTGCCTTCCAGTGTGGTCCCGCATTTTTTGCAGACACGGACTTTTTGGTCTCCGCGAATTTCGCGGCCCACGCGCACCGGGCCACAAGTTGGGCAAACCAGTTGTACGTTCGATATTGCGATCCGGCTTTCCTGCTCGGCGATTCCGCCTTTGATGTTGCGCTGCGGATTGGGACGTACGTGCTTTTTTACCAGCATCACGTGTTCGACGAGAACCTTGGCGTCGTCTGGAAACACGCGCAGCACGCGTCCTTCTTTTCCTTTGTCGCGTCCGGTGATGACTCTCACGGTGTCGTTGTGCCGGATATCAACTCGAATATGTTTTCTGACTACGGTCTTCATGGCTGTTCTGTTTCCTCTTGTTACAAAAGCGTCGTATTCGCTACCGCCAGATTCCTTCGACTCCGCTCAGGACAGGCTCTTCGCAAGCTCAGGATGACGTCAAGAGCTGATTAAATAACTTCTGGCGCCAGCGATACGATTTTCAAAAACTTCTTCTCGCGCAATTCGCGGGCAACCGGACCGAATACGCGGGTTCCGACAGGCTCGCCAGTTTCGTTGATGAGAACTGCCGCATTCTGATCGAAACGAATATAGGTCCCGTCGCGACGCCGATATTCTTTTCTGGTGCGCACGATCACTGCTTTGACCACCGTGCCTTTTTTTGCCTGCCCATCGGGAGAAGCTTCTTTCACGCTGGCTGTGACCACGTCGCCCAACCCGGCGCGCAGTCCAGTGGAACCGCCCAGCGGCAGAATCATCTGCAGCTTGCGCGCGCCGGAGTTATCGGCGACTTCGAGCATGCTTCTCATCATTACGCCCATAATTCAATCTCCCTTAGAGCGCCATCGTTACGAAGCCACATCGGGTTGCCACAGTTACTTCCGGCACCAGCGCCGTTTTTCGAACGATCTGCTTTAATCGCCACCGCTTCAACTTCGACAGAGGACGCGTCTTTTCAAGCCGGACAACGTCGCCAATGTGCGCTTCGTTTTTCTCGTCGTGTGCATAAAACTTTTTCGCCTTTGGAAACCACGCGTCCATAAAAGGCATGTGATTTCTTGCGGACGACTTCTACCACAATGGTCTTATGCATTCGGTTCGAAACCACTTCGCCGACGATCTCTTTCCGCCTTCCAGCGGCTGCGACTGGCGTGTTGGGATTTGCTTCTGCCATTACTTCTTCTCCGTTTTGCTCTTTGCTTTTTTCGCGCTCACGTTTTTCTGGACAGGCTTCTTGGCTGTGGCTTTCGGAGCGGCTGCAGTAACGACTCCGCCGGACGTTCCGGTTGCCAGTTCACGTTCGCGGGAAATTGTTTTTACGCGCGCGATGTCCTTACGCAGGCCTCGAATTTTTTTCAGACTTTCGGTTTGCCCCATGTTGAGTTGAAACTTCAGCTTAAAGAGCTGGTCGTTGAGCTCGTGCTCCTGGTGGCGAAGTTCCTCGTCGGTAAAATTTCGTACTTTATCCGTTTTCATATTTCCAAGCTGCTTTTAAAAGCAGGTTCCTCCACTGCGCTTCGCTCCGGTCGGAATGACAAAATTATTAATGAACCAGAGTTTGCCGCTTTACGAAACTCGTGCGTAACGGCAGTTTATGTGAGGCTAGTCGCATTGCCTCAGTCGCATCTGCCAGAGTGACGCCTTCCATTTCGAACAAAATCTTGCCCGGCTTGACGACCGCGACCCAGTGATCGGGCGCGCCTTTGCCTTTTCCCATACGGGTTTCGGCGGGTTTCTTGGTGACTGGCTTGTCTGGAAATAATCGGATCCAGATTTTGCCGCCGCGCTTGACGAAGCGAGTCATGGCAACACGGCTGGCCTCGATTTGACGGTCGGTGATCCATCCCGGCTCGAGGACTTTGAGCCCGTAGTCGCCGAAGGACAGTTCGCTGCCGCGCCAGGCTTTGCCGCACATCCGTCCGCGCTGCTGCTTGCGGTACTTAACTTTTTTTGGCATTAACATAAAAATCGGCTCACAGCTATCAGCTTTTAGCTCTCAGCTAAACCACTTCAAAATGCTCCTACTGGTTGCAAGGTGTTGTCGCGTTTTTTTGCTGCCGGCAAGATTTCGCCTTTGTAGACCCAAACTTTTACACCGATCACGCCGTACGTCGTTCTGGCTTCAGTGAAGCCGTAGTCAATGTCGGCCCGCAACGTGTGCAGCGGGAGGCGTCCCTGCAAGTACCACTCGGAGCGGGCGATTTCGTTCCCGTTTAAGCGGCCGCTGACGCGGACTTTAATTCCTTTACATCCAAAGCGCAGAGCGGAGTCTACCGACTTGCGCATGGCCCGGCGGAATCCGACGCGCTTTTCGAGTTGCAGAGCGATAGCTTCCGATACCAGTTGTGCATCAAGTTCCGGCTTGTGTACTTCCTGGATGTCCATATAAACCTCGCGACCGGTGCGCTTCTGGACGTCCAGTTTCAGCTTGTCGATCTCGGCGCCTTTGCGTCCGATGATGATGCCGGGACGCGCCGTCTTGATGATGACGCGAAGTTTGTTCCCGGGACGTTCGATTTCGATCGAACTTACACCGGCCGATTTGAGCTTTTCTTTTAACTCATTCTTCAGCTTGATGTCTTCGAGCAACAGTTTGTCGTAATCGCGTTCGACAAACCAACGCGACTTCCAAGGCTTGGTGTAGCCGAGGCGGAACCCGTATGGATGAACCTTCTGTCCCATTTTTTCTCCTACTACTTTGCTGCTGTCTTCTTCTTATTCTTGCTCTTGCTTTTGTCGGTTTTGGCTTTGCCTTTAGCTTTGGCGTGAGTGTGTTTGGTCGCGCTGCTCTTCTTTCGCACCGGGGCTTTGGCCGGATGCGCCGATTCTTCTCCAACGACCGTCGCCAGGCCTTCGTGATCTTTGCGGCCGCGTTCGGCGAGAACCAGTTCGATATGCGAAATGCGACGGACGTATCTGAAGGCCCGTCCCATGGGGGCGGGGCGGATACGCTTCATTCGGGGGCCATCGTTCGCAATCGCGCTCTTTACGTAAAGCTGGTCCACGTCCACATCAATGTTTTTCTCCGAGCTGAGATAGTTGGCATTCTCCAGCGCCGAGCGCAGGAGCTTCTCGATCGTGGCTGCAACGCGCTTCTTGGTAAAGATCAGCGTGTTTAAGGCATCTTCGACACGGCGGCCTTTAATTAAGTCCAGCACCAGGCGTGCCTTTTGTGGCGTCACGCGCATGTATCGGGCTTGAGCTCTAAATTCCATAATTAATCTCAGCTTTTGTCTCCTAGCTTTTGGCCCTTAGCTAAGAAGCTAAAAGCTCAGAGCCAAGAGCTTATTTATGCCTTTGGCGCCGCTGGCGCTGATGCTCCCGCTGGAGCCGGCGCGCCGGGTCCGCCCGGAATTCCTGCGGGCCTTGCCGCGGTTTCAGTTGCCGCCCTCATGGAGTGCCCCTTGAACTGGCGGGTAAAACTGAATTCGCCCAGTTTGTGGCCAACCAGATTTTCCGTGATGTACACCGGAATAAATTTCTTGCCGTTGTGCACCGCGATGGTGTGTCCCACCATTTCCGGGATGATTGTCGAGCGCCGCGACCATGTGCGCAGCACCTTCTTTTCGTTACGCGCGTTCATGCCCTCGACCCGCGTTTGCAGGTAAGCGTCGATGAACGGACCTTTTTTTGTTGAACGTGCCATAAATTCTGCTCTCAGCTTTCGGCTATCAGCTCTCAGCTTTTTACTGCGCTGCTGGCTGCTAGCTCAAATCACAAAACTTGTCATTCCGAACCGCTTTAGCGGCGAGGAATCTGCTTTTGCCAACGACCAACGACGCGCGACCAACGACTTATTTCTTCGCGCGACGGCTTACGATGAATGCATCCGTACGCTTGTTGTTACGTGTCTTATAACCACGTGTTGGCTGTCCCCAAGGCGTTACCGGATGACGTCCACCTGACGTTTTTCCTTCACCGCCGCCGTGCGGATGGTCAACTGGATTCATCGAAACTCCGCGGTTGACTGGACGCCATCCTAACCAGCGATTGCGGCCTGCTTTGCCAATGGTGATATTTTCGTGATCCAGATTGCCGACTTGTCCGATAGTCGCCATGCAATCCTGCGCAACTTTGCGCGTCTCACCGGAGGGCAATTTCACTAGCGCGTATTCGCCTTCTTTGGCGACCAGCTGCGCCGATCCACCGGCTGACCGCACCATTTGCGCGCCTTTTCCCGGCTTCAATTCGATATTGTGAATCGTCGTGCCGGGCGGAATATTTTTTAACTGTAGTGCATTACCCACGAGGATATCGGCCTCGGGGCCGCTGATGATTTTCTGTCCAACCTTCAAGCCTTCTGGCTGCAGAATGTAACGCTTGTCGCCGTCGGCATAATTCAACAACGCGATGCGAGCGGACCGATTGGGATCGTATTCGATCGTCGCGACGGTGGCCGGAATACCGATCTTGTCGCGCTTGAAATCGATGATGCGGAGCTGGCGCTTGTGGCCTCCACCGTGATGCCACATGGTGGTGTCGCCACTGTTGCGGCGTCCGCCGGTGCGGCGTTTGGGCTCAAGCAGCGCTTTGTGCGGCGTGGTGGACGTGATGTCGTCATTGACGATGGTGGTCCGGTAACGCAGCGTTTGGGTTGTCGGTCTGTAAGTCTTGATTGCCATAAAAAGCTCTCAGCTCTTAGCTGTCAGCTCTCAGCTTGATTCCATTGCGCCGTCGTCTTTGCTGAAAGCTGACGGCTGATAGCTGATAGCGGTGTTTATAAATTCTGCGCGTACTCCGGCATTTTTTCTCCGGCGCGTAGTCTCACGTATGCCTTTTTCCAGTCCGGACGGTAACCTGCGAATTTTCCTCGGCGGCGTTCTTTGCCGGGAAAGTTTGCGGTGCGCACCGAGTGGACTTTTACTTTAAAAATTCCCTGTACTGCCTCTTTGATCTCGGTCTTTGTCGCTTTCGGCGCCACCTGGAAAACCAGTGTGTTTTGGTTCTCTTTGATCGCGAGACCTTTTTCCGTGATCACCGGACGTCGAAGAATCTGATACGCCGATTTCATCACGCCACCTCCGCCGCTTTTTCATGTTTCACGCGCTTTCGCGGAGAACGCGTGGCTTTCTTCGTTTCCTGCTTCTCGGCTTCACCCTCGGCCGCTTCTTTTTGACGCTTTGACAGCGTGTTCTTCAGTGACAGCTGCAGCTTTTCGATTGCTGGCTGCGAAAAGATTGCGCGGTCGTAACGAAGCAAGTGATAAGGATGAACTTCGTTTCCGCCGACCAGTTCGACGCCCTTCAGGTTGCGCGAGCTTAATTCAAGATTCCGATTCTCGTGCTGCGGAACTTCGACGATCAGCGCTGTGCTGTCTACTTTTAATGCGTCCAGCGCCTCACGGAAAGCTTTTGACTTTGGCTCATCCATCTTGAAGGTATTAACGACAATCAGCTTGCCATCGGCAAATTTCGACGCGAGAGCCGAACGCAGCGCGCCGAGCAATTTCTTGCGCGGGAACGTGTAGGCATGCGAGTGCGGTTGCGGACCGTGAACAGTTCCGCCGTGCCGCCATAGTGGCGAGCGGATTGAGCCTACGCGGGCACGTCCTGTGCCCTTTTGCTTCCAGAGCTTTTTGCCGGCACCGGAAACCAGCTTTTTGTTCTTGGTCGCGTGAGTGCCTGCGCGCTGTCCGGCGCGGTAATGCTTCACCGCTTCCCAGAGCAGGTCTTCGTTGACCGCGCCGAAGATTTCGTCGGCGAGATCGAGCGTGCCGACCTTGGCTCCGGTTAAATCGTGAATGTCGATGGTTGCCATATCTTTTGCTCTTTATTACTTAACCCTAAGCGCTTACTGCCAAACCTTCGCGGGCGAGGGCGCCGCGCCACACGAGCCAAACCTACCCTTTTTTCGCTGCGCGCTTGGCTGCTTTCAACGGATCGACCGTGGCCGAGCCGGCGAATCCGCGACGCTCTCTTGGCGGCTTCTTTGCTTTTGTAATGATCAGGTATCCGCCGTTCGGACCTGGTACCGCGCCTTCAACTACCAGCAAGTTATCTTCTTTATCTACACCCAAAAGCCTCAGATTCTGAACCGTTACGCGATCAACGCCCATGTGTCCTGACATCCGCATGCCTTTGAATACGCGGGAAGGGAATGCCGAGGACCCGATTGAACCTGTGATCTGGAACATGGAGCCGTGCGACTTTGGTCCGCCTCGAAAATGATGGCGGCGAACTACACCTGAGAAGCCGCGGCCCTTGCTGACGCCGACTACGTCTACGAATTTTTCGCCATCGAAAATATCGACTAGTACGCGGTCACCGGCTTTCAGGCCGTTGGCTTCCGCGGGATCTTCTTTGGGATCGACTTCAATCGGAACTTCGCGCATGAACTTTACCGGCGGCAGATTGTGCTTTCCCAGATGGCCTTTCATCGGTTTGGTCAAGCGCGACTCTTTCACGAATTCGACGAGGCCGATTTGCGCGGCTACGTATCCGTCGCGAGTCTGCGTTTTGTGTTGCGTGACTACGCAGGGACCGGCTTGCAGGACGGTGGCGGGATGAACGTCTCCGCGATCGTCGAACAGTTGCGTCATGCCGACTTTTTTGCCGAGGATTCCGGTTACTCTTGCCATAATTTCTCTCGCTTACTTCTAAAATCCTGCGGAGCTTTGCTCCGCCTTCGCGGGCGAGGGCGCCCGCGCCACACGAGCTTATTTATGCGGCTCTTTGCCGAAAGCTTTTATTTCTACGTCTACTCCCGCTGGTAGATCTAGCTTCATCAGCGCGTCTACCGTTTGCGGAGTTGGATCCAATATGTCCAGCAAACGTTTATGGGTGCGAATTTCGAACTGTTCCCGCGACTTTTTGTCGACGTGCGGTGAGCGCAGGACACAATACTTGTTTTTCATCGTCGGCAATGGAATCGGGCCGGCGATTTGTGCGCCTGTGCGTTTGGCAGTGTCGACGATCTCGCCCGTGGATTGATCCAGGATGCGATAGTCGTAGGCTTTCAGCCGGATGCGAATTCTTTCGTTTCCTATCATTTCTCTCTCGATCCCCTTCCGGCTGTCCGGAGGAAAGAACTTGCGGCGAGTTGCTAGCCGCTTAAAACAAGCTTTCAGCTATTAGCTCTCAGCTTTCAGCTTGAAACCAAAAACCACTAATCTCGTTTACCCTTCCAAGTACGCCACAGCTTTCGCATGAAACCCGACGGCACCACGTAAACAAAGATGAATAGGACAACCGCCAACAGAACGAACTTGACTGCATCCCAATCTGCGCTCGTCGGCATATTGCCGCTTTCTTGCTACTGCACGATTTCTGAAATCGTTCCTGCGCCTACGGTGTGGCCGCCTTCGCGGATTGCGAAGCGCAAGCCTTTTTCCATCGCTACCGGTGTGATCAGTTCGATCACCAGGCTTACGTTATCTCCGGGCATCACCATTTCGGTACCGGCTGGCAATTCTGCAACTCCGGTTACATCTGTCGTCCGCAGATAAAATTGCGGACGATAGCCTTTGAAGAATGGGGTGTGCCGTCCACCTTCTTCTTTGGTCAGAATGTAGACTTCGGCCTTGAACTTGGTGTGGGGAGTGATTGATCCGCCCTTCGCCAGCACCATGCCGCGCTCGACATCTTCTTTGGCGATCCCACGTAGCAGCAGTCCAGCATTATCTCCCGCCAGGCCCTCATCGAGTTGCTTCTTGAACATTTCGACACCGGTTACGACTGTTTTTCTGGTTTCGCGGAAGCCCACGATTTCTACTTCTTCTCCCACTTTTACTTTGCCGCGCTCAATTCTTCCTGTCACAACTGTGCCGCGTCCGGAGATTGAGAAAATATCTTCAATCGGCATCAGGAACGGCTTGTCGAGTTCGCGCGCTGGTTGCGGAACGTTTTTGTCGACAGCTTCCATCAACTCGTCGAGCGCCTTCTCCCACTTGGCTTCGCCATTGAGCGCGCCCAGAGCGGAGAGTCGAACCACCGGAAGATCGTCGCCCGGAAATTGATACGCCTTCAGCAACTCACGCACTTCCAGTTCGACCAGGTCGAGCAGTTCAGGATCATCGACCGCATCGCACTTATTCAGCGCAACGACGATATATGGAACTCCAACTTGCCGTGCCAAAAGGACGTGCTCGCGGGTTTGCGGCATCGGACCGTCCGTCGCCGCGACGACTAAGATCGCGCCATCCATCTGTGCCGCGCCGGTGATCATGTTCTTGATGTAGTCGGCGTGGCCGGGGCAATCGACGTGTGCGTAGTGACGGTTCGCCGTCTCGTATTCGACGTGCGCCGTGGCGATGGTTATGCCGCGTGCCTTTTCTTCCGGAGCGTTATCGATCGAATCAAACGACCGGAACAAAATCTTCGGATTATGTTTCGACAACACCTTGGTGATGGCCGCCGTTAATGTGGTCTTGCCATGGTCAATGTGACCAATGGTTCCAACGTTCACGTGCGGCTTATTGCGATCAAATTTCTCTTTCGCCATGTCTTTTAGTACTCCTAAATATGTCTCGACGCCCTACTTCGGTCGACGAAATCCGGCTTGAGGTTTCTCAGCTGGCACTTCGGGCTGATACTCCAGTCTCGCAGCCGCAAAGTAATCCCATTTCAGTAGTATTACTTCTCGCGCCTCAGAGTCCGATTCGGGTAGCCAAATCCACAAGCCAAGGTGATCCTCTTCTACCACCAAGGCCTCGAAAGCGTCGTCGGTCGGAACGCTCTTGCCTAGAGCCGCGCGTCCATCCGGCGACAGCCAGAACCGAACGAGCCTTCCAGTTAAGTCCATTCTCAATGCTTAAAAATCAACTGCGGCCGACCAATTCCAAACAAAATCAAATTCCTCAACCTATCGATGTCCTGATGGGCTCCGGAGTCAAGAACATCATCCGCCAATTCCAAAGGCACCCCGACCGAGACTACCTTGTTGTCTTCAGTTTCAATTCGCAAGAGCCAACGCTTCGAGCTTTCCCAGACAACAGCAACTAGACGATATTGTGGTCCCAATTTGCTGAGAATCTCCGATGCTGTCTGCCCGAGGGCTTTAGCACTTCTTGCCAGCCTTTGTTGCGCGTACTCACCAGCAAGACCACTTCTCTGCCACTCCTCAGTCGACATTGAGAATTTCTTCGCTGCCCAAGCATCCTCACTAGACAACACAGCGAGTTCGGAAGCGGACGCTTGTTGAGCGCGCTGCCATTCCTCCTCGGTTCCTCCCGGGATGCCACGGAGGTAGATATCAAACTCGAGATTTTCAGCCATCGTGATCCCCTACCTCGGCGCGGCGCTGCCTTGTACCTTCGCGATAATCTCTTCCGACACCGATCTCGGCGCTTCTTCATACCGCGCGAAGTGCATTGAGTATTCGGCGCGGCCTTGGGTGCTGGAGCGCATGTGCGTGGCGTATCCAAACATTTCGGCTAACGGAACGATTGCTTTAATTACTTGCGATCCGGCGCGATGCTCCATGCCTTCGATGCGTCCGCGGCGGGAGCTTAGATCGCCCATGATTACGCCTGCGTAATCTTCTGGCGTAACAACTTCAACCGCCATCACCGGTTCAAGCAATACTGGCGAAGCTTTGCGAGCGGCCTCTTTGAACGCCATCGAGCCAGCGATTTTGAATGCCATTTCGTTGGAGTCGACGTCGTGATAGCTTCCGTCGTAGAGGATGGCCTTGACGTCTACCATCTCGTATCCGGCGAGTACTCCGCCTTCCATGGCTTCTTTAATTCCCTGATCGATGGGCTTGATAAATTCTTTCGGCACCGATCCGCCAACGATGTCGTTAACGAACTCGTAGCCCATACCTGGTGCCTGCGGCTCGAGTCGGATCTTGGCGTGGCCGTATTGGCCGCGTCCACCGGTCTGGCGAATGTATTTGCCTTCAGCTTCGGACTTTTTGCGGATGGTTTCGCGATACGCGACCTGCGGCTTGCCAACGTTGGCTTCGACTTTGTACTCACGCATCATGCGGTCAACGATGATTTCGAGGTGAAGCTCGCCCATGCCGCTGATGATGGTTTGTCCACTATCGGGATCGGTGTGAACTTTAAACGTTGGATCTTCCTGCGCCAGGCGGCCGAGGGCCATGCCCATTTTTTCCTGATCGGCTTTGGTCTTGGGTTCGACTGCGACTGAAATTACGGGGACGGCGAATACAATATTTTCGAGCGCGATGGGATGCTTTTCATCGCAGATGGTATCGCCAGTGCTGACGTTCTTCAGTCCGACGGCGGCGCAGATGTCTCCGGCGAGAATTTCGCTGATGTCTTCGCGCTTATTGGCGTGCATTTTCAGCAGACGGCCAATGCGCTCGGTACGTCCGCGGCCGGCGTTGAGGACGGCTTCGCCAGATTTTAATTGTCCGGAATAAACACGAATGAACGTCAACTGGCCGACAAATGGATCGGCCATGATCTTGAAAGCCAGCGCGGAGAAGGGTTCGTTGTCGGCAGGTTTGCGAACGATGGTTTCGCCATTGTCCGGATTCGTGCCGGTAACTTCGCCAGCATCGAGCGGGGACGGAAGATAATCCACCACTGCATCGAGCAGTGGCTGAATACCTTTGTTCTTGAATGCTGTCCCAACCACCACCGGGAACAATTTCAACTCAATCGTCGAACGGCGCAGCGATGCTCTTAATTCCTCGGCGGAAATGCTCTCGCCTTCGAGGAATTTGTGCAGAATTTCGTCGTCGTTCTCGGCGACAGTTTCGACGAGCTGGGTGTGAAACGCTTCCGCCTTCTTTTGCAGTTCGGCAGGAATTTCGCCGGTGATGTATTCGGCGCCGATAGTATCGTCGGCCCAGGTGATGGACTTCATCCCAATCAGATCAATGACCCCTTTGAATTTATCTTCCTGGCCGATCGGAATCTGAATCGCGATTGGCTTGGCGTTCAGGCGCTTGCGGATAGTGTCTACCGCATGCTCGAAATCCGCGCCCATCTTGTCGATTTTGTTGATAAAGCAAATTCGGGGAACGCCGTATTTATCGGCCTGCCGCCAGACTTTTTCAGATTGCGGCTGCACACCGTGGACTGCGTCAAATACGGCAACAGCTCCGTCGAGCACGCGAAGAGAACGCTCCACTTCGGCGGTGAAATCGACGTGGCCGGGGGTATCGATAATGTTGATACGAATATCGCGCCAGGAACATGTGGTCGCGGCGGAGGTGATGGTAATGCCGCGCTCCTGCTCCTGCTCCATCCAATCCATGGTCGCAGTGCCTTCGTGGACCTCTCCGATGCGGTGCGTTTTGCCTGTATAGAACAGGATGCGCTCCGTGGTAGTGGTCTTACCGGCATCAATGTGGGCCATGATGCCGATGTTCCTGCAGCGTTCTAATGGGACTGTTCTGGGCACTTTATCTCTGCTGCTTTCTGGGGCTCTTGTGTTCGGCTCTTAGCTCTTGGCCGTTGGCTTTTAGCTAAGAGCTAAAGGCCAAGAGCCAAAGGCTGATTCACCATCTGTAATGTGCGAAAGCTTTATTGGCTTCCGCCATTCTGTGTACATCTTCTTTCTTTTTTATTGCTGCGCCTTTTCCGTTGGAGGCGTCGAGCAATTCATTGCTTAATTTGTCGATCATGCCTTTTTCGCCGCGGCTGCGGGAGTACGCAATGAGCCAGCGAATTGCCAGCGACGTGCGGCGGTCGGCGTTGACTTCTACTGGGACCTGATAGTTTGCGCCACCTACGCGGCGGGTTTTTACCTCGAGCAACGGCTTGGCGTTTTCTACTGCTTTCGTAAAGAGCTTCAACGGCTCGTCGCCGCCCTTTGCGGCTACACGAGTCAAGGCTTCATAGAAGATGCCTTCGGCGGTGCTCTTCTTGCCTTGCCACATCATGGAATTGATGAACTTTGTCACCAAGTCCGAGCCGTAGACCGGGTCGGCTTCCACTTTTCGTTTCGCGATGTATCCTTTTCTTGGCATTTAAGCTTTTAGCTCCTGGCTCTTGGCTTCGAGCTGCCGGACGAAACACTCTTGCTCGCCCTTTATTGTTAGCCAACGACCAATGACGAACGACCAACGACCACTCTTACGCTTTTGGTCTCTTCGCTCCGTATTTGGAGCGGCTCTGTTTGCGGTTGGCTACGCCTACTGCGTCCAATGTGCCGCGGACTACGTGATATCTGACTCCGGGGAGATCCTTTACGCGGCCTCCGCGAATCAGAACGATCGAGTGCTCTTGCAGGTTGTGGCCGACGCCTGGGATGTAAGTCGTGACTTCGATCCCATTGGTCAGGCGCACACGGGCAACTTTGCGCAGTGCGGAGTTCGGCTTCTTTGGCGTCTGGGTGTAGACGCGGGTGCAGACACCGCGCTTTTGCGGACATCCCTGCAAAGCCGGACTCGCCGTCTTGTATCGCGGGCGCTTCCGTCCATCGCGCACTAACTGATTAAATGTCGGCACTCGTTATTACTCCTTGCGGCGCGCATATTTCATGCCCACAAAAAGCGGCTCAAATGTGGACGCGCATCTACTCGTTCCCAATATGGGGCTGGATGGCGTTCGCCAACCATACTTTCCCGCTGCAATAGCTGGCGAGAAGTTTAAGAATTTCCCGTTGACTGACGCTAACGACGGTGACGCCAAGCCAGCTTCTCAGTTAAGAAGCCCGGAGGCGCTCCGTTTCGTCAACACCGTCCCACATAGCCTTCCAGTGATGGAAGATATTCGCAGAACGTTTTCAGCGAGGGCGTCGGCGGAAACTGAATCGCAGACGTTGATATTAATTAAACCTTGACTACATCCTAACAGATTGCTGCAGTCACACGTTATCGTGTGAACACGATTGACCCAAAAATGACTGATGGAACTTTACAAATATAACAATGGAATGAGTCGTCGTCAACCAGAGCTGTTTTGAAAGGGTAATCCAACACCGGCACTTCTGCGAGCTGGTGGGAATCCCAGCCAGAGGCGGAGGCGGTGCAGATGAGAAGCCCCCTAGTTATCCTCGTCTGTTCCCGGGCAAGGCAGATTACGCGATGGTTACTATCGTTGATTGCCCATGAATGGGGTGGCGCATATAATTTGATCAATTCTGCCCGACACTAGAGGTTGATTCCCCCATGCACAAGGCCGCCGGTGCCGAGCTTAGCCGTCAGTCGCAAGAACTGACGATTTTTCATGATGTTGCCAAGGCCCTGACCTCATCGCTTGACCTGGATTCAATCCTGCAAACCATTATGGACAAGATGGCGGAATATTTCCGTCCAGAGACATGGTCTCTGCTCATGCTCGATCATGAGAAGAATGAGTTGTACTTCGCCATTGCAGTGGGCGCCGCTTCGGAGTCCTTGACAGATGTGCGGCTTAAGGTAGGCGAGGGCATCGCTGGATACGTGGCCAAGCATGGGGAAAGGCTGATTGTGCCGGATGTTGACGCCGATCCCCGTTTCGCCAAGCGAATTGATGAAATGACAAAGCTGGAGACACATTCCGTCATCTGTGTGCCGGTTCGCTCAAAGTTGCGCGTGCTGGGAGTGATTCAGTTGGTGAACGTGGATATGAGGAATTTTGGCGACCAGGAATTATTTTTCCTGCAGGCGCTTTGCGATTACGCGGCGATTGCCATTGAGAATGCCCGTTCGGTAGAGAAGATTCAGGAGTTGACGATAACGGATGACTGCACAGGACTCTACAACGCGCGACATTTGTATAAGACTTTGGAGACTGAGGTGTACCGGTCTTCGCGCTTCGGGTATGAATTTGCCGTGGTGTTTATTGACCTTGATCATTTCAAGCAGGTCAATGACACGCATGGGCATCTCGTAGGTAGCAAGCTGTTGGCTGAGATTGGTTATCTGGTTAAGGCGCAGCTGCGGTTGATTGACTACGCTTTCCGGTATGGAGGAGATGAGTTCGTGGTGCTGTTGCCGCAGACCGGGAAAGATTCTGCGCTCGTAGTCGCTCGTCGGTTGCGCGATAGTCTTCGTACCAGCATGTTCTGCAAAGAAGAAGGATTGAATCTCAACGTTCGGGCTTCGATGGGCGTGGCTACATATCCGCATGACGCAAAGTCGCCGCATGACATCATTCGCCAGGCGGATGAGATGATGTATCTGGTGAAGAACACCACGCGCGACAATATAGGGATTGCGCAGCGCGGAGTGATGAAGTAGCGAGTGAGCTTCCAGCCGTCAGCTTGAGCCCTACCGCATCTTTAACTTTGTGTTTGTCATCTTTCTATGAAAACGGGCGCACCTGTCCATAGGATAGGTCCTTCGCTGCGCTCAGGGTCTCAAGCTTTAGTAGTGGTAAAGGAGACCGGATTCGCCTGTAACGAATGAACACCTGCAACCTCCGCTCGAAAAGTCAGGCAATGGGTTTCTTTGTCATGGTTTTGATCCAATCAGGATAGCTAGTTCTTCCGGATTTTCTTCATCGAAATGTGCGGGAACTGGTTTAGTTGAAAGCCCATGTTCCACTAAAAATCTGGCAATAACGTTGGCTTGCGGCCATCGATCGCGGCCGATGCGTAGCTTTATCCCTCGAAAATAGACGCCCATCATCAAGTCGCTGCCTGAAATTTTGATACCAGCATTCGTCATTCTTGCAAGAAAGTCTCCAGCCAGATTGGCGGTCTCGTCGCCCCCGGAGCCGACCCAGTCAACCTCGATAGATGAACCGGAAAAAGGTCTCATGCAGGAAACGAACTCTGCTCCTGGCTCTGCGATCAATCGACGCGGTTGGGATCTATCTTCCGCGGCTAGGCGCGCGACTCGTTCCTTCTTATTTTCGAGCAAGGCGATTTCAGCTCGTCTTTTTGCGTCAGCAGCCAACTTTTTTTCGTTCGCGATTTCGCGATTCGCTGCCTTCGCGGTCTGAATGCCTTCCGAGACATTATTTTCCAACGAGACGATTTTACTTTCTTCCAGTTTAACCCTGGCATCGTTGGACGCATTCACCGCTGCGTTAGTTCGAATTTCTCCCCGGTGAAGAACGAGACCCACACCGCTTAACAGAACCATCAATAACGTGCAGATCGTGATCCATCGCTGGTAAATCGATCTCTTTTCGCTACGACGCGATTCAAGCCAACGAAGACAGATCGTCGCCGCACCTAAGAACACCATCAGAACCTCGATAAAGTAATGCCAGTCAAGAGAACTGCCAATTACGAAATGCAGAGTTTCGGTATTCATATCACCCTCCAGCTTTCCAAGACGAAATGCTATGTGAGAAACGCGGGAGAGCATTGAATTTCACCCGACAAAAGCGAGTGGCTTTCCGATTTTGGAACTTGTGTCCATCTTGGACCTTCTCTTCATGAGGGCGGCAGCTTATGTGCTTCTTCAATTTCAGGCGACCGCCCAACAGCGCCCTGCTATAATCAAAGATTCTGCTCATGAGCCCGAAGCGCCTGATACGTTCCACTACAGTTCTTTGTGTTCGCCGAAATGGGGTCGTAGTCATGGCTGGAGACGGCCAGGTTACGCTTGGTGAGAGCGTAATCAAGCATTCCGCAAAGAAGATTCGCCGGCTCTATCAAGACAAAATTCTAGCCGGATTTGCGGGTTCGACCGCCGATGCCTTCACCCTCTTCAGCCGCTTTGAAGCCAAGCTCGAGCAGTATCATGGCAACATTGGACGCGGAGCCGTCGAGCTGGCTAAAGACTGGCGAACTGACAAATTTCTGCGTCATCTTGAAGCTTTGCTTCTGGTTTCCGATAAGGAGCAGACGTTTCTTCTCAGCGGGCAGGGCGACGTGATCGAGCCGGACAGCGGCATTGCCGCCATCGGAAGCGGAGGGCCTTATGCCCAGGCAGCGGCACAGTCGCTGTTAGAGCATACTGAACTGGGCGCACGCCAAATCGCCGAAGAAGCAATGAAGATTGCCAGCAAAATGTGCATCTATACTAATGAGAAGGTAACAATCGAAGAGTTGTAGGAAACCTTCGTTGGTCTTTCGTCCTTGGTCGTTGGCCAAGGTCCAACGAGGAGCGACCAACGACCGTATTTATGGCTATTTATTTACCTGGAACCGTCGAAGAAGAACAGATCGCGTTGGATGAACTCACGCCGCGCGAGATTGTCGCCGAGCTGGACAAGCATGTCGTCGGACAAGCTGCTGCCAAACGCGCCGTGGCCATCGCTCTCCGCAATCGCATGCGCCGCCAGAAGCTTGCGCCGGAATTGGCCGAAGAGGTCATCCCTAAAAACATCATCATGATCGGCCCCACTGGAGTGGGCAAGACAGAAATCGCCCGCCGGCTGGCGAAGCTGGCTAATTCGCCATTTCTAAAAGTTGAAGCTTCGAAGTTTACTGAAGTCGGATACGTGGGACGCGATGTTGAGTCAATGATTCGCGATCTGGTCGAGATCGCGATCGAAATGGTTCGCGAAGAAAAGCTGGAAGACGTTTCTGACAAAGCCGAACTGAACGCCGAAGAGCGTCTACTCGATATTCTGCTCCCGCCAGTTTCTACTCCGCGGTCGCCAGAGCCGTCGAACGGCGCGCCAACAATTGATGGCAACACCGGCACCTAACAGAATCCCACAGTCGTACTCGCGAAAAGCTACGTCAGCAATTACGCGAAGGCAAACTCGACGAGCGCACCGTCGAGATCGAAGTCCGCGAACGAAATTTTCCATCTTTCGAAATTATTTCCAACCAGGGCGTCGAAGAGATGGACGTCAATATCAAAGACATGCTGCCCAACCTCTTCGGCCAGCGCACTAAAAAACGCAAGATGAAGGTCAACGAAGCCTTCGAATATTTGATTCAGGAAGAAGAGCAACGCCTGGTTGATATGGATCAGGTGACCCGCACCGCTATTGATCGGGTGCAGGATTCCGGAATCATTTTCCTCGACGAAATTGACAAGATTGCCGGCCGGGAGAGCGGGCACGGTCCCGATGTTTCCCGCGAGGGCGTGCAGCGTGACATTCTGCCGATCGTTGAAGGCACTACCGTCAATACTCGCTACGGAATGGTTCGCACCGACCATATTTTATTCGTCGCCGCAGGCGCGTTTCACGTGTCGAAGCCCAGCGATTTGATCCCAGAATTACAGGGACGGTTTCCCATTCGCGTTGAATTGCAATCGCTCACTATGGGCGACTTCATCCGAATTCTCACCGAGCCCAAGTCGTCGCTGGTGAAGCAATATACCGCTCTACTTGAAACAGAAGGCGTCGCGCTCGAATTCGCCGCCGATGCCCTCGAAGAAATTGCGCGCTTCGCCTTTCGCGTAAACGAAGGCACGGAAAACATCGGAGCCCGTCGGCTGCACACCATCATGGAGCGAGTGCTCGACGAAATCAGCTTCGAGGCTCCCGAGAAAAAGGGCGAGCACGTCAAGATTGATTCCGACTACGTGCGTAAGACCTTGGCCGACATCGTGAAGGATCAGGATCTGTCGCGCTACATTCTGTAAAGCAACAATGGAGAGACGGGCGTCCTCGCCCGTCCTATCGGACATACCGCCCACGCTCCATTGACCTCCAAATGGCGACGCTTTACACCATCGGCCACTCCACACGATCCTTCGACGAATTTCTCGAAACGCTTCAAGCCCACTCCATCCAAACGCTGGTAGATATCCGTTTGATCCCCATGTCTCGACGTCTTCCGCATTTCAATCGCGACTCTCTCGAACAGGCGCTGCCGCAAAACGGAATCCGATACATCTGGATGAAAGAGCTCGGAGGACGGAGAAAGAAAACTTTGGAAGATTCGCCCAATATCGCTCTACGAAGTCCAAGCTTCAGAAACTATGCAGACCATATGCTGAGTGGAGAATTCCAGAACGCGATTGCGCGATTGATCCAACTGGGCGAGCAATCCAAAACGGCTTACATGTGCGCCGAGCGAGTTTATTTCAAATGTCATCGAATGTTGGTTTCGGACTGGCTTGTGGCGCATGGACATCGAAGTCTTACATATAGATGGCGTGGGCCCGGTCCGCGCTCACAAGCTGATGCCCGAAGCCCGGTTGATTGATGGCCAATTGATTTATCGCGGCGACCGGCTCCTCTAGCTCAAAAGACACGAATCCCTCTGTTAGACTGTCGCATTCCCTTCGCAACCCTATGCCCGTAACAACCGACAGAACGGTTGGAGATCTAACTGGCGCGCTCAATGAGGTGCCCGAAAAGGCGTTGCTCGCGGGAGTAGCACTCAGCAGTTTCGCCGCTCTCTTGCTGGAACTGACGCTGACGCGGCTTTTTTCGGTCATCCTCTTCTATCACTTCGCGTTCCTGGCAATCTCGATTGCGTTGTTGGGACTCGGAGCGGGCGGCGTTTTCTCTCACCTTCGCAAGACTTCTTTGTCCCGTTTTGAGCTAAGGAAGTTGGCCGCCGTACTTTGCACCGTAAATGCGATTGCTATTCCGCTTGCGCTTGAAATTGTTTTGCACATCCCAGTATCAGTGCAACTGACGCGCCAGAACTTTCTGCGACTGACCGCGATCTACATCTACTCTGCAATACCTTTTTTCGTAACCGGTATCGAATTGTCGGTCATCTTCGGGCGCCGGTCCGCGCAAATTTCGCGCCTATACAGCGCCGACCTCGCCGGGGGCGCCATGGCATGCCTGGGCGTCGTTCCACTATTGAATTGGATTGGCGGGCCGAACGCGATTCTTTTTTCCGCTGCGAGCGCAGCAGTGGCAGCCGTTGTCCTGGCGCCCGCCGCGCGATTTCGAAGGTGGACTGCTGGGCTAAGTGCGGCACTGATCCTGGTCATCGCGCTGAATCATTCCGGTGGTCTGATGGATATTGTCTACGCGAAGGGAGCGTTTCGAGATAAAGCTAAAATCGAGTTCGCACGTTGGAACGCCATTTCCCGAGTGGAGGTAGATCGAATTGGCTACGCCAAGGCAATTGTGATTGACGCTGACGCCAATACTTACATCATGAACGCCGATCCCGCGAAATGGCGCGGCTCGCTTTGGGAAAAGAATCTCATGGCGGCTCCTCCCGCCATTGCGAATGTTCTTCGACCTCGCGGCAGTTACGCGATCATCGGTCCTGGCGGAGGTGTAGATGTTTTGCGCGCGGTCGCAAACGGAAGCTCGAGCGTGACGGGAATTGAAATCAATCCAATTATTGCGAACACGATCATGCGGGGCACATACGCGGATTACGCCTATCACCTCTACGATCGCCCGGATGTTCATATGCACGTCACCGACGGCCGATCGTTTATTCGAAACTCGAAACAAGAATATGACGTAGTCCAGATGACGCTGGTGGATACTTGGGCTTCGACGGCGGCTGGCGCGTTTGCCCTTAGCGAAAATAATTTGTATACCGTCGAAGCCTTCCAGGAATACTTCGACCATCTGAAGCCGGATGGAATGATTGCCATCACGCGCTGGGAGTTTCAGCGGCCCCGGGAAGCTTTGAGAGTAGTCTCCGTTGCCATGGAAGCCTTGCACCGGCTCGGGGTGAAGAGTCCCGCCCACAACTTCATAGTGGTTTCACAGGGAGGATTGGATGAGGACGGCATACCTGTTGTAGTGCTGGCAAAGAAAAGCGCTTTCACTCGGGAAGAAGAAGCGTCGGTAATGGCATATCTGAGCAAGGAAAAGATTTTGGTCGCGCAATACCATCCGTCAGACCCCGGAGACAATCAGTTTTCCCAATTGATTGCTATGAATGACCCCTATGCATTCGCGAGGGGATATGCCTACAACGTTGCGCCGGTAACCGACAACGCTCCCTTTTTTTTCTTCACGCTAAAGCCTAGTCAAGTAATGCACCCTCAGGCTTTTCGTGGAGGAATTGACTGGAAAGTGAACCTTGGAGTCGCAGTCTTGTTGATGGTGCTTGTCATATCCCTGATTGCAGTATTCACATTTCTCATCGTTCCCCTCGCCATCGGCGGCGGAAGCAACCATGCTCCTATGCTGCCTCTGCTTTACTTCGTGGCAATAGGGTTGGGATACATCATCGTCGAGATTACATTCATACAGCGCTTCGTTTTATTTTTGGGTCATCCCACTTACGCGCTCACCGTCGTAGTTTTTCTGCTGCTTCTCTCGAGCGGCGCGGGCAGCATGTTCTCGAAAAGATTAGTGCGCGATGCGGGAAAATTATGGCAGCTATTGCTAATGATTGTCGGAGTATTGCTTTTCTACGTTGCCGTACTTCCCCGGCTTCTAAATTTCCTCGTGGGATTACCCTTCGTGGCCAAGCTTCTAGTGAGTGCAGGATTGTTGGTGCCGTTGGGATTCATTATGGGAACGCCTTTCCCAGCCGGCTTGCGGACGCTGGCTCGCTTTCGAAACACGCAGCAGTCAAACCAAAGCGTCGCAAGTCCAGGACCTGTCGAATGGGCGTGGGCTTTGAATGCGGGCGCGAGTGTCTTGGGTTCGGTTACCGCGATTCTGGTGGCAATACAGTTCGGATTGAACGCCACTTTGACGTGCGGAGCCGCAGCTTACTCTTTGGCTTTGCTACTCGCCCCAACCCTTCAGCGGTATTGCGTTGGGAAGCCGGTTGACCGTCTGTTATGATCAGCCAATTCTTGGAGTGTCGGCCGGTAATGAATTTCACGCATTGACTTTGCTTGGGAGAAGAACGTGCCTAGCCAAAAGCAACTGAAGTGGTCTGAACTGAAGGTCGGCCTCACGGTGCTCGTCGCCAGCATTACTCTCGGAATTCTGATTCTTCTCATGACCGGCACCGGCGGTTTTTTCACTAAGAAGGTCACCCTTAAGTCATATTTCGACAACGCCGGCGGTTTGAGGGAAGGTGCGCCCGTGCGCCTTCAGGGAGTTGATATTGGCAGCGTCACCCGCATCCGTATCGTAGCCGACGCCGACAAACGGCTGACGCCAGTAGAAGTGACCATGAAGGTGCGTACTGTTTATCGCAACAACCTCCACATTGATTCCGTGACTGCACTTGCCACTGCGGGAGTTTTGGGCGAAACCTATATTGACATCAACAGCGCGCTTGCAAGAGGTCCACTGGCAAAGAATGGGGACGTGCTTGCGACCCGCGATACTCCGGATATTCAGGATGTTGTCCGCGCCAGCCAGGGAACGCTGCAAAACATGGATGCTCTCTTGAAGCGCCTCGACAGGATTGTGGCATTTGTCGAAAGCGGGCAGGGTTCAATCGGGAAAGTAATTTACGATCCGAGCCTCTACAATCGCATCAACACCACGGTGACCCAGTTTCAGGGTGTCGTGAACCAGTTGAGCGCTGGAAATGGAACTCTGGGCAAACTCTTCTACGACGACCAGTTATACCGAAAAGCAACCGACACGGTGGATAAGCTCAATGCGATCATCGCTGATCTGGACGCTGGGAAAGGTACAGCCGGGAAACTTCTCAAAGATCCATCTCTCTATAACAGTGCCAATGACAGCATAGCCAACGTCAAGAAACTCACCGACGGCATAAATGCGGGCAAGGGCGCACTGGGCACACTCGCCAACGACCAGGAGTTTGCGAATAAGCTGAAGGACGCAATAGCCAAGTTGTCAGATTTAACCGATCGCATGGATGCCGGGGAAGGCACAGTGGGCAAGCTGATGCGCGATCCTTCGCTCTTCAATAATTCGAACGACATGATTTTAGAAACGCGCTCATTGATTAAAGCAATGCGGCAGGACCCGAAAAAGTATTTGACTATCCACGTGAAAATATTCTAGTGCTTAGATTCGTGGAGTGTCGTGAGAAGTAGGGATTTGTACAAACCTAAGCCGGCACTCAACTTCACAGCACACCGAGGCAGGAGAGTTGCGCCGTACCACGCTCCGCTGCTTCCCGCAATAATCGTTTTGCGCGCGCGCCGGAAATCTTTCGCGCCCGGAGAAGTTTCCGCAAACAAACCGCATAAATGAACCACAGCAAAGTTCCAGCCACAACCAGCAGAAGACCCAGACTCCAGATATTTGCAATGCTTCTAAAGAGGCTGATCACTTGTGTGTTCCCACAGTACTGAACAGCGGCTAAATTTCGGGAAAAATCCGGGCACGAGGCTTCTATGCGTTGGTTTCGACACCTAGAGACTCTCTAATTGCATCGGCAATTCTATGTGCAATCGCTTTCATCTTCTCTTCTGATTCTGCTTCTACCATCACCCGGGCCAAAGGTTCTGTTCCCGAATATCGCACTACGATTCGCCCATTGCCGTCCAATTCCTGTTCGGCGGAATGAATTGCGCGCTGAATGTCCGGGATTTCGCCAAACGCAATTTTTTCTCGCACGCGTACGTTTTGAATTGTCTGGGGAAAAGTCTTTAAGTCACCGACGAGTTGCGAAAGGGATCGTCCGCTTCGGGCGATGATCTCCATTACGCGCAACGCTGTTAGCAAGCCATCTCCTGTAGTTGCGTCGCCGTCACGAAAAATTATGTGCCCAGACTGTTCGCCACCCAAAATCGCGCCCGTCTTCAGCATCTCATCGAGTACATATTTGTCGCCTACGTTGGCGCGCAGCATGCGGATTCCCGAGGCGCGCAACCCAATCTCAAGACCCATGTTCGACATTGTGGTCGCCACGATTGTCGAGCCGGGCAACGCGCCTCGCGATTGCATATCCCGTGCGGCCACAAGCAAAATGCCGTCTCCGTTTACGATGTGGCCATCTTCGTCGCTAAAGAGTGCCCGGTCTGCGTCTCCGTCAAGTGTGATCCCGAGGTCAAACGAGCCACCGCTCGCGGCGACAGCAGACGCGATTCTTTGCGGATAAAGAGCGCCACAGCTATCATTGATATTCCTGCCATCCGGTTTGGCGCTGAGAAATGTCGCTGCTATCCCGCAGGCAGCGAACATTTCCGGGGCTTCCGCAGTTGCAGCGCCATTGGCGCAATCCACCAGCACTTTCAGGCTATGCAGGTCAGTGTTCACGCTCTTCGCCAGCCAATCAATGTAGGCACGTCGCAGGCCGCCCTCCCCTGGCAATGTCGGGGTCAGCGATGCGGGCGATTCCGAGTGCGCCTTGGGGTTGTGTATCAATGAAAAAATCTCTCGCTCAATAGCGAGTTCCTCCACGTCCGGCAATTTGAATCCGTCGTTCGAAAAAATCTTGATTCCATTGTCGGTCCACGGATTGTGAGACGCGGAAATAACCACACCTGCGTTGTACTCTCTCGAGCGCGCTAGATACGCGATTCCGGGCGTCGTAATCACCCCTGCGCTGTGGACTTCGACGCCGGCGGAGTCTAAGCCGAGAGCGATCCGGTCAGAGATCCACGCGCTCGATTCGCGTGTGTCCTGCCCAATCACAACGCGCGGAGGAGAACTGCTCTTCGCCAAGTCGTGACCCAGGGCGCGGCCTATAAGATACGTGCATTCCGGCGTGAGCGGAAAGTCCCCGGCGACGCCGCGAATTCCGTCGGTTCCGAACAGTTGTCTGGTTTGGGGAGGCATCCTGCTTACCGTCAATTCTTACCACTTTCGGCAGGTTCTTTCTCTACGGGCGCTTTCTCGACATACACGGTCACCTGTTCGGATTCAGGATCGGTAACCTGAACCAGGGGGTCAGACACGTAGGCGTGTCTTTCGACAGTGATATGGTCCATGACTCCGCTCACATCAACCGGATCCGTGATCGCTGAGTCAACCGCTTCGACGTGCTTTCGAGGGCCGCTTATACTGACGTTCAAAGGATCGGTCACAACCCGAGAAATGCGGTATCCCTGCATAAAAGTGCCAATCACACGTGGGTGAACCTCAACCTGCTTCGTCATGCGAGTATCAAAACTCACATGAATCTGGCTTGGAACTACTTGCACCACTTCGAGACCGCTCGGGTGATGAATCTGTTGCGAAGTAATATCGAAACCGTGATCGCCAGGCTTTTGCCCATCAAGCTCGATTCCCGCAAACACGTCCGCCGGTTGAAGCCGCCGTATGGTGTGCTCTGGACCGCGAAGTCTAATCTGAATTCGTGGAATATTCTCCGTACTGATTTCAAGATTTTGTGGAATATTGTCGAACTCGAGAGGCACTTCGACCGCAACCACAGCCTGCGGATCGCGCGCCACTGCCAGCCACAATACCACCGCAAAGCCAAGCGAGAGTAGTTTCAATCCGAGGTTGTGTGTCAGCCGGTTGCGAATCGACGCTGCCATCAGCGTCCCACCTTCGGTTCCGAATCACTTTTCCGAAGCCCGGCCCGGTGAGACATTACGTCCTCGGATTCATTGAGATTTTCGCTTTCATCGGTAATTACTGTGGGCAATGTGGACTGCGGAACATACCGTCGCAGCAACCCGGCCAAACGCTCCCGTAATTCCTCGACCGACAAGTCGCGCTCGATATTTCCTCCAACCGCCAGGCTGATGCTACCCGTCTCCTCTGACACAATTACTGCAATCGCATCCGTTTCCTCAGTTACCCCAATACCGGCCCGATGCCGGGTTCCGAGCTGTGTGGACAGGATTGGATTCATCGAGAGAGGAAGAAAACAAGCAGCTGCCGCTACACGGTCCTTCTGCACGATCACGGCGCCATCATGAAGGGGCGCGCTCGGCCTGAAAATTGTCGCGAGCAAATCGTACGAAATATGCGCGTCGAGTGGGACGCCGCTTTCAATGTACGTGCGCAAGCCAATTTCGCGTTCAATCACAATCAGCGCACCAGTTTGATTTTGAGAAAACAAGTTTGCCGCCAGCACAATGTCATCGTAGGCGTCGGCCTCGGACGTCTGGACACGGCTGAGTGTCAGCCTTCGTCCCATCCGGGTGAGCGCCTGCCGCAGTTCTGGAGCGAAAACCACTATGAGAGCAAACACCCCATACGGCAGCAGCGTGCTGATCAACCAATTCAGGGTGGTAAGTTCGCCGAGGCGGGAAAAATAAAAAGCAAAGCCAACTGCCGCGACACCTACCAGCATTAGTGCGGCTCGCGTCCCTTGGATCAGGGCGAGGAATTCGTAGATAACCAACGCAACCAATAGGATGTCAATGATTGCTATCAGTGACAGATGCGGCCAGGCGGCTGAAAAATGTGTCACCCAAGGCCCCTTTCCCAAGATGGCGGTCTATCGCAATTGTAATCCAGGGTTCCAACCCGACGCGAGAATGGAACGCTCATTACGTGGGCCCTGAGGTGGTCTTTGTGACAATCGCCGTTAGCGTTCCGCGCGAGAGCCGCGCGGAAATTTCAGATTTCGGCTCAACCTTCGATGCATCTTTCAGCAGTTTGCCGGATGCGTCAAACACGAGCGCATATCCGCGGTCCAGGATCGCCAGCGGAGAGAGCGCTTCAATCTGCCGCGTAACCCGATCCAAGTGCGCTTTCTGCTGAAGCAGTTGGTTGCGAGTCGCCGCAATCATCGCCGCCACATGGGAGTCCAATTCTTTGCGGATTCCTGCAAGCACGCGCCGAACATCGTAATGTCGCACAGCACTCGCGGCCATCTCCCATCGCCGCCTGTTTTGTTCCAGCAGCCTTCGCTGAGATTTTTCCAGACGATGGGTGAGGTCATCTAACTTCTGCTGGCGCTGATTGATAACATCCATCATCCGGGCGAACGCCCCGTGCTGAGCCAATTCGGTGAGCGCTTGCCTGCCCATAAGTAACCGGTATCTCATGGCGCGCGCCAGACGCAAGTGCAGTTCCTCCGAACGTTCCTCGATGTCTTGCCTTGAGCGAATCACCAACTCCGCGGCAGCTGAAGGTGTTGGAGCCCGCAGATCAGCGACAAAATCAATGATCGTGAAATCGGTTTCGTGCCCGACGGCCGATATGACGGGGATTTGAGATGACGCGACAGCGCGTGCCAGACCCTCGTGGTTAAATGCCGCGAGGTCCTCGGCTGAACCGCCTCCCCGGGCCACGATGATCACGTCCACAGTACCCGCTTTATTGAAATAGCGGATGCCTGCCATCACTTCCAACGGCGCAGCTTCTCCCTGAACTTGCGAGGGGAAAATCAAAACATTGGCGGTGTGGTGACGGCGTTGCAAAATGTTCAAAATATCCCGCAAAGCGGCAGCCTGCGGAGAGGTCACGATGCCGATGCGCCGTGGCAGTGTCGGGATCGCCTTTTTTCGGGCTTCGTCAAACAGTCCTTCCGCCTGCAGCTTGGCCTTAAGCTGCTCAAAAGCGATCTGGAGAGCGCCTGCTCCTTTAGGCTCGAGGTATTCCGCGGAAATCTGCAACTGGCCGCGATCTTCATAAATAGTAATCCGGCCTCGCACGACAACTTGCATCCCATTCTCTGGCCGGAATCGCAATAGCTTGGCTTGCGATCGAAACATCACCGCGCTGAGCTGCGAATTCTGGTCTTTCAATGTGAAGTAGAGATGTCCGGAATCATGCGCCCGAAAGTTTGAAATCTCGCCTTCCACCCACGTGTCGCCATATTCGCGTTCAATGTGGGTTCGGACAGCGGCCACCAGATCACGCACCGTCCACACCCGCCTGTCGGGAGGCCGGAAGGTGAATCCAAGCTGATCGGCAAAAGCCATGAAGAAGAAGTCTAACGCAGAACCCAGCCTTGCCCGCGTAGGGACGGGCGTCCCCGCCCGTCCAAGCGGAGCAAAGCTCCGCAGGCTGTCAGAAGAAAATACTCGTTGGCAGCGGCTAGAACAGCCGCTCCGTCTTCCGCAGGTTTCCGAACGCGCCGATGTTTGCCAAAGCAAACGTAAAGCGGAACTGATTCTCATTACGCACCGAGCCTAAAGCAAAGCGGCGATATTCGAGATCAACTCCGCAGCAATCCCAATTGTAGGCAGTTTGTATGGACCCATACTGAAGAGCATTCAGATTGGCGTCATACCCAATGTTGGTCGCGCCGCTGAATCCGCGTTTCCCAGGATGCCCGTATCCCAGAACGACTCGAAATTGGTTAAACGATTGTTCAGGAGGAGAGGGAACTGCGGGAACAGTATTGATCTGTGAAACTTGAACTCCGCTGGCCGCTTGCAGAAATGCGTCGCCGCCGCCGACTGTGAATTGTCCAAAGCGGAAATTCAGCAGAGCTGTGCTGGTATTGATGCGGTGTTGCTTGATGTCATAATCAATATCCCATTCGACATCCGTATGGTCGCTGTTCTGAATGCGAAGCCGCGAAATTAATGGCGAAAGATGTCTGGGTGTCGTCAAGAAGGCAATGCCGGTCAAGTCGAGAGTTGTAGTTAGAACGTTGGGACGCCCTGGTATCAGCGCTCCTCCAAATGTTGGATCAAGAAAATATTTTTGCGCGAGTTCCCATGTAACAACTTCTCGTGTCTGTTGTTCGGGCTGGCAGGCCGCCGGCTCGGATTGCTTTTCGCGTTCCCAAGGAACAGAACTCGAGGCCACAGGCCCTCCCACCATTAGCGCGGGCATCCCTTCGGTTTCACAATCCTGCTGAGCTGTTTCCGACTTTGCGTACAAACGATTTACCACGGAATACTCAACTTCGTTCGTATCGCTTAGCACATCCCTTTCATCGAAGCGAACGATGTTGGAGAAGTTATTTATGCCGGTCACGTAGTTGTAAACCACGCGCGGCTCGATGACATGTTTCCATTTACGGCCAAGTACTTCCTTGTCGAAGACCCGCTCCAACGACGGAGGTCTCACCTCCACCGAGCCCTCCAGCGCTTTGCGGTCAATAACGCTGGATTTCGGCGTTCCTACTTCGCCGACCGGTAGAAGCTGCTCGGTATAGAGTGTGTTGCGGATGCCGAAACTTGGACGCAGAGACCAGCCATGAAATTTCAAGGGAAGAGATAGATCGGGGGCCGCATCGAATCGTCCTACCAGGGGCGCGGTGCTGAACGTTGGCTCGCTCCGCGAAAGCCCTTCGGCAGCTCCGTCATAGGACCAAAAAAAAGGAGATTTCGCAATTTGATGATCCACGCTGGAGAGCTCAAAGCCCGGCGCGTGAAGAATCGTGATCAAGTCTCTCGGCGTCGTGCTCTCAAAATTCTGATAACGTTGTAACGAAGCGTTATAAAAAAATCCGTTTGTTGTGTTTGAAAGAAAAGCCTCGGACTTGACTTCCGAATTGACCGCCTGTGTGAATACATCATTGAATGCCAGACGAAATACAAAAGAGCTCAGGTAGTCAATGTTGGCGACGCCGCGGAAGTTATGGGCAAAAGATCCCCCGGCATTAAGCTGTACTTCGGTACCACCCTGGTTCACGCCATTCAGCCCGCGATCGAGAACAGTAAACGAAGTCAGATCCAGAAACGACGAGTCGGTAGGACGAGCCCGAAAATTGCCTTGCGGAGCCCAGCCGCGCGTCGAAAAATATTCCGCGCCGATGGTTGCGTCCATGCTCCGATTGATGGCCCAGAATACCGATTCCCCCAGAATGTTGCCTTTGGTGGAAGATCGTCCAACGTTCGGAACGAGAAAACCCGAGTGTCTCGGCGCGCGCTCGATGGGATGCGTAGCAAATGGCAGGTAGAGAATCGGGATTCCGTCAATGCGAAAAGTGCTGCGATAAATGCTTGCGTTCCCGCCAACCTCCACTACGACCTTATGAGCATAAAATTGCCACTTGGGATGCGGCAATTCACAAGTAGTAATGGTCCCATCGAAAACGATGTAGTGATCGGGGCCAGCCTTACGTACCGACCTGCCGCTGAAAACGAACGGAGTCGGCGACGTAAGAATCAGCCGCGCTCCCTTGAGACGCATTCCGATAGTTCCCCGTACATTTTCAAAGCGCCCAACTTCAGACTGAAGGTTGTAGGATCCCCGGCTAGCGGTGATGTGTTCGTCATTCGGACCGCCATCGAGCGTCACATTACCATCCACGGTGGCATCTCCAGAATCGCGGTCGTAGGTCATTTCATCGGCCTGAAGAATGAATGTCCCGTAGTGAATCTGGGCCTCTCCGTTCAACTTAATCATCGGACCGTTTAATTCCTGAGTATCGGCACTCCACACAATGTCTTGATATGCCTGCGAGGATGCGTCAGAGAGATTCTGCGGAGGAACCGACTCGCCCGGCGACGTACGCAACTGGCTGGTAACTAATGAAGGATGCAGTAGTGCATGACAAACGAGGGCCGCCGTGATAAGGAATCGTAAGCGGGACTTCATTGCAAACGCACAGGCTTTTCGAATAAAGACACGATCTCGGTCTGGGATATCGGTGACCTTAGCATGTCGCTAGCCTAGTGGCAAAACCCATACCGTTCGATCTCTTGTCGCTTGCAAAAACCACGAGACATGAAATCCAGATTCCAACTCGATCAGAGCGCCACAAGTCGCGCCTCGGAAGTGCGGGTCAACGGCGAATTCAGTCGTTCCGAATTAATAAGTTCCAAGCCAATCGAATCCGAGTCGATCGAACGACGATACGTTGATCCTGAATCGTTTGCTCCTGACTCCTGTGATGCGAGCGAACGTCATTTTGCCATCAGCCTGGGTGAATCTGCCCCCGACTCGTGCAGGTTTGTCGTGGAGGACCATGACCACCGCGATGATTTGACGGCGGCGATTGAAGTTCTCCCGCACAGCGACAAGGCCGCGAAGCAACGCGATTCTTCGAGGTTGTTCGGGCACGAACTGAATCAGCTTGAATCTGATAGTGGGGTGCCCTGGCGTCAAGAGGTTAGTGCTCGATTAACCAAGTACCAGGCCCGGAGACGGGTCAAAGAACCCCGATATCCCTCATTACAGCTCAAGTTTGAGACACAGGAAACGTGGCGCGCCTCGCCGCCGCAGGAATTACACTCCGCTCCTGTTCCAAATACTTCGGCCTTGGCGAAAAGCACACCGGCCACAAACGCTCCCCCGCTGGCAATTCCGCCTGCCGCCTTGCCACCGGGGTTCAGTACCAGGGTTATTGAGTTTCCCCGATCTTCAACCGTTGTGCCGAGTCATTCCGAAGAACTTGCAGAACCAGTCTTCGTCCGGCCGCGAATTATGGAAGCTCCGGAACTCGTTCCCGACGCGCCCGCACTTGGAGGCATTCTCATTGAGCCAATGGATGCACCAGCTTTTGAGAGGCGCCCCGGCTTCGAAATGCCATTGCAATCGGCGCGAATGGCAAGACGGCTAACTGCTACTCTCATTGACGCCACAATCGTCTCCGCGGGATTGGCTCTGTTTGCCTGCATTTTTTGGCAGGCAACAAGTGTGGTCCCTTCGATTCGAGCCGCCGCTCCAGCACTGGTGGTTGTTGCCTCGATGCTATGGGCGGCTTACCAATATCTGCTGATAGTGCATTGCGGAACCACGCCGGGCCTGGCCCTGGCAAAGTTGAAGCTGACCCATTTTGATGGCACAGCGGTTCAGCGAAAAAGGCGGCGCTGGCGCGTGCTCGCATCCATACTCGCCGGACTCTCTTTGGGCCTCGGATACGCATGGTGCTTTCTCGACGAAGACCAGTTGTGCTGGCACGACCGGATCACCCGCACCTACATCGCCCCGAAAGCGTAGCCGCGTGATGACAGTCAAATGTGGGGCGGACACTCCTGTCCGCCGAGTTTGACTTCGGTTTGGCGGCTTCAAGAAAACAAATCACTCAAATCGGCAGACGGGCATGTCAACCCCACATTCGAAACGGCAACCTGCCCCTTTGTGTTAGATTTTTAAACTTATACCTTTCGACCTGAAAAGCTAAATGTCAACTCCAACTCAAAACATGCGGCCGGCGGTCAAGGTGTTTGTCGCCACCACGGTGATGCTGACATTCATCTCGTTTTGGCGCGCCGCCGCCATTGTGCTTGCCGATCTGGCGTCCTCCGCCTATTACGCTGGCGGAGACGCGGAGAAGGTGATCGGGAAAAGTGCGCCGTGGTTCATTCTGGCCGTCATGCTGTTCAGTTATGCGGTACGAGCACTTTACATTGAATCCAGCAGCATGTTCGTTCGCGGCGGCGTGTACCGGGTCGTCAAAGAAGCGATGGGCGGGACGCTGGCGAAGATATCCGTTTCGGCTCTCCTTTTTGATTACGTGCTGACCGGACCCATCAGCGCGGTTTCGGCAGGACAATATCTGGCTGGGTTCATAGAAGACATCGCCCGCTATTCGCGTCATCCTTTCCCCAACTTTCCTGAGAATACATTTGCGGCAGGCTTCGCTGTTCTCATCGCGCTCTATTTCTGGTGGAAGAACATTCAGGGAATTCACGAATCCAGCGAAAAAGCCCTTCAGATCATGATCGTCACCACCGTCATGGTCGTGATCCTGATTGTTTGGTGTGTGATCACGATCTGGAGAGCGCCGATTCAGATGCCTCCAAACCCGTTGCATCCCGGAATCGTGCCGCTCACTAAGGAATCGATGGGATGGCTCTATGGCTCATGGCTCAGCCATTTGACCTGGATCATCGTATTTGTCGGATTCGGACACTCTGTCCTCGCCATGAGCGGTGAAGAGACGCTGGCACAGGTTAATCGCGAGATCGAACATCCCAAGCTGAAGAATCTGGAAAAGACTGGCGCAATAATTTTTGTTTACAGTCTTCTATTCACCTCGCTGGTTTCGTTTTTTGCAGTAATGATTATCCCGGACAAAGTCAGGCCAGAATATTTCGGAAACCTAATCGGCGGTATCGCCATGTTTCTTGCTGGTCCCACGTGGGCCAGGCTGACTTTCCGCGCGTTTGTGGTGCTGGTCGGAGTTCTGATTCTGGCGGGCGCGCAAAACACGTCTATCGTCGGCGCCAACGGAGTGCTCAGCCGCATGGCCGAGGATGGCGTTCTGACCTCGGGCTTCCAAAAGCCTCATCCGCGTTTCGGAACCAGCTACCGCATTGTCAATTTGATTGTGATCATGCAGGTGCTCACCATCATCGCGACTCGCGGCAACGTCTTTATTCTTGCCGGCCTGTACGCGTTTGGAGTTATTTGGAGTTTTGCGTTGATGTCGCTGGCTGTGGTCGTGCTGCGTTACAAAGATCCGGGAAACCGCGAGTGGAGAGTCCCAGGCAATCCAAAGATATTTGGCAAGGAAGTTCCAATCGGCCTGTTCGTCATTTCTACCGTTCTTTTCATTACCGCTCTGGTAAACCTGTGCACTAAGTCTGAGGCCACCATCGCGGGAGTTATTTTCAGCTGTGTTTTCTTTGGCATCTTTACTTACTCCGAGCACCGCGTCTCCAAAACCAATAAAGGCAAGCCGGAAGGGCTGGCGCAATTCCGGGTCTATGGCAACGAGGAACTGGGCAGCAACGAACTGGGAGTGCGTCCCGGAAACGTTCTGGTCGCGGTGCGTGATCCCAGAAATCTCTATTACCTGCGTGAAGTTTTGCGGCGAACCGATACCACGAAACAGGACTTAGTCGTTATGACTGCGCGCCTCTACCAGCGCGAACATTCGTTCAGCGCCCGCACCGTTTTCGAGGCCAGCGAAATCTTTGATCACTACGAGCAGGAACTATTCACCGCCGCCGTAACGGTCGCGGAAAAAGAAGGCCGTCCCGTATCACTGCTCGTCGTTCCCGCCGGAGATGTCTTTGATGCGATCGTGGTGACCGCGCAGAGATTGGATTCCAGTCGAATCGTTTGTGGGTTGTCCAACAAATTAACCAGCGACGAGCAGGCAAAACTTACAGGGGATGCATGGGAGCGGCTACCCGAACCCAGACCCCGCATCATCATTGAAGTCCACGAGCCAAATGGGAAAGTGCGCGAGTATCCTCTGGGACCGCATACGCCGCGTATGCGTCCCCAGGATCTCGAGTTGATGCATAGAGTCTGGCTCGACATTACATCGGACCCGCGATACGCCGGCGCTCACCACTATCACATCGTGGCCCTCGCTCTCGAAGAGCTGCAACGAGAACTCGGCAGCCCCGATCGCGCCGCGCTTCTAGCGAAGCTGCTTGACGAAATGCATAAAGACTCAGCGAGCTAGGCCAGCCAGATTACCTTTGATCCCCCGATGTCACACCGACCTCCTACGAGGATTTGTTATCAGCCTTTCTTCTTTTCGTTCTCTTTTCTTGGGCCGGGCTCCACGCTTCTCAGATTCAGGCTCGCCGTCTGGAGCTTATCGAGAATCCGCCCTGCTTGTTTGTGGCCAATATTGCCCGACAGTAGCCGTGTCATGACTTGCATCAGAGCGCGCTGCACAGACGCCGCATCTTTCAGCGGCGCGGATTCAAACCATCTTCCTCTCAGGCGCGTCCGCTCAGCAATCTTTCTCCTTTGCCGGGCTCGCTCCCGGTGATGGGAATAGCAGTACTGCGTCAGTCGCATGGCGGGGGACGCGCAGCGGGTGGTGTTGTCCACCCAGTGCTGGCATAGCGGGACTCGGGATGTTCCCATGTTTCTTTCCAAGTTGCCGGTTGAAGCCCCTCTCCCCCTCATTTTGCAAAATCTTTAGAATCATTAATTTTGCGGTTTTTTCGCGGCAAATATTAGTTTCTAAAGAAGTTAAATCCTTAGTTCTTTTGACTCATGCACTTACGCGCCCGTTTTCGCCGTCCATGGATTCGGGGCGGTCTTCTCCCTTTGCTCCATGTGCTGGGCAATGATGGAATGATTTGACTGTGGATCGCAAGGTCAGATGTCACACAATCGGGCTGTGGAAAAATAACCTGCGGAGAACCTCTTAGCCTAGCCCCGTCAAAATCCCCGCCCAGGCGAAGCTTGGACGGGCGTGTTCAAGAGTGTGTGTGGGAACTTCTCTTTCGCCCCTCCGGGGCTTGAACATTTCCCACGTCCTACCCTGGGCTTGCGCCCTGGGCTGCATTCTGACGCCGCTTCGCGGCTGAAATCGAAACTCGCCCTTGACCTATATAGTGATATCACTATATCATGATCTCTATGCCATGACCGATGAACCGCCGCTCAAACCGGTGATTTGGGTCGGCACGAGCCTCAAAGACTTGCGCGAGTTTCCCGCACCCGTTCAGGACACATGGGCTACGCCTTGTATCGTCGCACAAGGCGGCGGCAAGCATCAGGACGCAAAGGTGCTGAGCGGTTTTGGCGGCGCAGGCGTCCTCGAAATCATCAAGGATTATCGTGGTGACACTTTCCGGGCGGTTTACACGTTGAAATATGCAGGGAAGCGTATATGTGCTTCACGCCTTCCAGAAGAAATCGAAGACCGGTCGAGCAACGCCGCGCCGGGACATGGAATTGATCAAGCAACGTCTGCGCGAAGCCGAACAGATGGCCAGGGGGAGAAAGCAATGAGCAAGACCAAAATGACCAACAAGAAAGGAAACGAAACTGGAAGCCGCAATGTGTTCAAGGACATCGGCGTGCCGAACGCCGAAGAGCATTTGGTCAAGGCGCAACTGGTATTCAAGATTGACACCATCCTGAAAGCTCGCGGTCTCAAGCAGGTGGAGGCTGCCGAGTTATTCGGAGTTCGCCAGCCAGATGTTTCCAAGATGCTGCGCGGTGAGTTCCGCCAGTTTTCCGTGGAACGCCTGCTGCGCTTCCTGGTGGCGCTCGATCAGGATGTGGAGATCGTAGTGAAGCCGCACCGTGACAGAAATAACGCTCCAGCCTTGCAAGTTTTCTGAGGATTGTCCCGCGATGAGAGTTATTCGAAAGTTATTCGGACTATGGCGAAAGGAGATACGGTGAAGCAGAGTAATAAAAGATGAGCGCGGAGCCGATGTCCGATTCCCGCCGCCGCTGGTTTATCTCGGCTTCACGATTCTAGGAATCATTTTTCGGTACGGGCTTGCGCGTTTTTCCGGTTGCGGTGTCCGGGGATGTCCGCCCGTACCGTTGGCTGGGCATTGCAATTCTCTCCATGGGATTGTTTTTTGCGATCAGTGCGCGCATTCTTTTCTCTCGCTCCGGCCAGAGCCCCATACCCTGGAAACCATCTCCGGAACTGCTCTTCCAGGGACCATACCGGTTCACGCGCAACCCGATGTATGTAGGCATGACTCTGCTTCAGCTTGGTTTGGGATTGGCCCTGAACAATCTTTGGATCTCTCTGCTATCGCCCGTCTCCCTGTTAGTAGTGCATTTTCTGGGCAGAAGAAAAATATCTAAGCGAAAAGTTTGGAGATAGTTACAGAGCCTACCTGACTAAAGTGAGACGCTATTTGTAAAATACTCCTCGCACGGCAGACCCTGTAAACATTGTCATTCCGAGCCCATAAATAGGCACTCCGCGGCCGCAATACAGCGAGGAATCTGCTTCTAGAATCTGAATCTGGTTCCAACTCTAGACGCATTCCGCACCACCTCACCCCGATCCCCAAATAGATTTGTCATCCTGAGCGAAGCGAAGGACCAATGCATTTACGGCGCGTCGGGAGGGCAACGCCGCGCCGGGACATGGATTTGATCAAGCAACGTCTGCGCGAAGCCCGCTTTTCCGGCATCAGGGAAGAGGAAGCCGCGACCTAGTCGGCCCGCTCATCCATCACCCGAGGGCGTGGAGGAAGATGGTAGCCGGACGGTGACACCGACGGACGGTGCTAGAATTCGGGCATTCGACGGAGAATGCGATGGGAGTCGATAGCCTAGGCGCGATCCTTCAGAAGCTCGACACGGAAGTTCTGTTCGCCGTTCTGGACGTGGCGCTGGACATCGACGGGCAGCTGGCAGTGTCCAATCGAATGCCTGTCCGCATCCAAGGCATGCGCACCGTAATACGCTACAACGTGCTCTACCCAGGCCATTCTGTCGGAGCCGCATACCGCTACGTCGAACTGCGAGGAATGGGGCTAGAGTTTTTACAAAAGCACGGAATCGTAGAGCAAATGGACTACCACAAAACAGGGATGTCCGGCTTCGAGGGCTCGTTTGAGGTCACCGTGAAAGATCCTCGATTGATCGAGGACATGCTGGTGCAGCTCCGCGCAGAGCAGAACCGCCGATATCCGGCAGACAAGATGGCGGACGATGTCCAAAGCGCCGTGGCGAGGCTCCTTCAGCTGGCGGATACTTTTCCGCGCTTCGCTCAGCGGCTCCGCTCGCGCCGGACGGGGAGAGACCCTCTCCTCATCAGGGACGAGTACGACGTGCAGTACCTTTTCTCTGCGCTCCTGGAGACGCGCTTCCAAGACATCCGACCTGAGGAGTGGGGCCCAAGCCACGCGGGGGGTCCGAATAGGGTCGACTTCCTGCTGAAGAACGAGTCTGTTCTGTTCGAAACCAAGATGACGCGAGAGGGCCTCACGGACAGGAGGCTGGGCGAAGACTTGATAATCGACGTCGCTCACTACAAGCAGGTGCCAGGGTGCCAGGCTCTGGTGTGCTTCGTGTACGACCCCGATCGCCGTCTCACTAATCCCCGCGGGATTGAAAATGATCTGTCCAAGGCGACGGACGGGCTCGATATTCGCGTTCTCGTGCGTCCAAATTAGAAGTCTCAGCCAGCAACTCGGTTGGAAATCATGGATGATTTACCTTATCTCCGAAAATTGTTGGGCGACGCTTGGGTAGACGAACAAATCTTCTCGGAAAAACCTGTGCACCTTCTCGGTCGCTGGCAGAAAAAGAACGCGAACAACACTTGGGTCAGGTACACAGAGGAACTCGCCAAGGTCATTCTCACTAGCGGGAGAGTAAAGTTCAACCCCGAGGTCTTGGCGCAGAAGCTCAAAGAAGATTACGTGCCGACGCTCGCGGAGATGGATTCCGCCGTGTTCTTGGTCCGGCAAGGCTTCGAAGTGACGGTCGAGCCTTACGCGCCGGAGAAAGGCCCGGACCTTCGTGCGGACTCGGATGGAGTCGCATACTTTGTCGAGGTAAGAGCTGTTGGGTTCTCGGAGGAAGAAGAGCGGGTCGATCTGGTTACTAAGGAAATCTTCACGCGGCTCGGTCCAGTTCCTTCTTCATACCACGTCGATGTCGAATTTGGGGAGGAGTACGCAGCGAACACGCCTGAACTCGGTCGCGCTATCGATTCCGTGCTGGAGTCTCTGGAGTACCTGAAGAATGAACAGCCCGAGAGGGCCACTCTCCATTACTTATCCCCAGAAAAGGCGATGCTCACCCCGGGCGGTGGCTTCGATGCCTCGTTTGCCCCGCACAGCGAACGGCAGAAGCTCTACAAAGAGATTGCGGAAAAGGCCCAGTTCGTGGCCCGTTTTAACGATCTGGGGGCTGTAAAGCAAGGCACAGCTACGAGTGCCTCAAGGCAACTGAAGCTTCCTCCAGAACCTTTAAAGACCCACGAAAGGCTCAAGAAAATTCTGAAGAAGAAAGAACCAGCCGCCAAAGGGCGAGCGTGGAATCTTGTTGCTGGAGGCTTCAGAGCTATTCATGCTAGACGAGTTTACGGTGGAGTCTGCGCTGTACGGTGACTTGGTAGTCGAGTTCCAGCCCGTGAAATCGCCCGACGAGAAAGTAGGGGAGCCAACGGCAAGGAGGAATAATCAGGGTTTCTTCAGGGACACATCCCGAGCGTCAGCGATCGTGATGCACAAGCGAGTTGTCGAAGCGGGAGAGGTGAGGAGCGAATGGAATGTCTATCCCGACCAATCGAGCGAACGAGGACACGATAGAGCTGACCCTCGCGGAGCTACGCCGGTTCGGAGAACTAGGAGAGCGGGAACATCTCTGCGCAGAAAACGTGAAGCCGGGAAATGAGAAGTAACCGGCGAGAAACACTCTCGCGAGCGGCCGGCCCACCTTTGCGGTTTTTGTAAAAGGTGGGAAGCTCGCGCCGCCAACTGGCGAAGGCCTTTTTGAAAGAGCCGGAACCTCTCCTAAGCCTTCCGGCGCGGTTTCAGGATTCCCTGTTCGGCCATCTTCCTTACTGTGCTTGGGTGTCCTGAAAAGATAAAGTCCCTTTCGTCGGTTCCTGACCGCCTTGCCACTTCTTTCGCCATCTGCCTTCCATCTTCCTCCGAAGGCAGTTTTAGGTCAGGTTTATCGCCAGTCGTAGCCATAATCGATCTGTGACTTTGAGCGAAAATCTAGGGGATACGCAGAATGGATCGGGTTCACGGGCAGGTGCAAGTCTACAGAGCCGTTATATTCGAATCGATGTTGTACCCACTGATGAATGGGAACAAGCCCTGGGTGCGAAAGATGCCCGAACGACATAACTGTTCCGAGCGGCCAGAACGAAAATTCTGCAACTGACATTCATCTGACTGCTCCGGGTAAGGTCGATGTGCGAAGAGATTCCCGTCCTCTTCGCTCCTCTGCTCATTCGACGCAAAAAGGTAGATTCCAATGTCGGGCGGCATCGACTGGTTTGTCTTGCTCCTAATGAAAGGAGCAACCCAATCGTTAGCTCGCACGAACCCTGGCCCGTTCGTTGAGACAAACTGGAATAGAACTTGTTTCAGAATTGCTAACGGCCGTTTCACACCCAAAATTGAGACGATGTGAAATGCCTGAACGTCTCCAATTCGCTCCGCAACTCTTCGCACGAGATTGACGTACGCGCCGCCGTATCTGGATCCGCATCGGTTGTTGCACGACGCACAGACGCTACGAACGTACATCCCATGATTGAAGTGCTGACTTCTCACCCACTCCATTTCGGAACTTTGGCTGCTGCGCTCATCAACCTTCAGCAACAGCATCGGAAAATCATTGAATGCACTTTTCGGAGGAATATGTTCCCTGAAGTCATCGGTCCAAACTTATTGCAAAGCCAGCAGCGGTCTTGGGGAGCGGCCATAACAATCAGTGTACCGACTTCTTTGGAAGGGGCCGCATGGCCCAGCCCGTCGCGCCTTTTGCGAAAGCTGGGGACTTTTATCGCACGAACACCTCTGCGCCTCTTCCCTCCCTCGCTCCATTTTCTTGTCAAGGGGTCTCGGACGATGTAATTCTCGTAAGCCGCTGATTGCGTTGCCAATATAAACCTTACGGACGTGGCATGTTTACCCCCTTCAACCTGCTATGCTTGAAATATAGTCAATTTTGAGCACGCGGCTCCTTACGGGGCCGCGTTTTTTATTGGGTTGAGGATTATTTCATGCAAGGTAGCGGAGAGAGTGCAAAACACAGCAAAACGCGCGGCGAGTGGGCAGAATTGCGTTTCATGGCCTCCGCTTCAGAGCACGGGCTCCGCGTCAGCAAACCCTGGGGCGAGAGCAGCCCTTACGACTTGATCACTGAGCACAAAGAGAAGCTCTTGCGTGTTCAGGTTAAATCTACAACGTATAGCAGATGGCATTCCTATATCTGTAGCCTTCGTGGCTCCCAGAATCGACGGTATACCAACAAGCAAATTGACTTTGTTGCTGCTTACATCATCCCAAAAAACATTTGGTTCATTTTTCCAGTTGAGGTTGTTTTAAAAGTGCACGGAAGCGTGATTCTGTCTCCGCACATGAAAGTTTCGAAATATGGAGAGTATCAGGAGGCGTGGTATCTGCTTCGCGGCGAGGGCGATTCAACATCTGAAATTAGGATCCCAGGGTAGGGCATGGCTTCAGCCGTGCCGAAAAACATCTTGACGAATTTATCGGCACGACTGGAAGTCGTGCCCTTCCCATTTTCAAGGCAAGGATTTAAAGTTCGGATACTAATGTGTTGCAATACTACCGCGTTGCGTTACTATAAGAATAGATGATCGCTAGTTTCCGCGACAATGAGACCGAGAAATTGTGGCGATCGGGCAAGAGCCGCCGCATTCCTCCTAGTCTGCGATTGAGTGCCTTTAAGAAACTCGCGATCCTGAACGCTGCGATTGCTTTGGATAACTTGAAGGTTCCTCCCGGGAATCAGTTGGAGGCGCTTCGTGGAAACCGGGCAGGACAGCATAGTATCCGCATCAATGATCAATACCGCGTGTGCTTCACGTGGCGGGATGGAAATGCATTCGAGGTAGAGATCGTCGATTACCACTGAGGAGGCTTCATGGCAAAGTCGAGAAAAATATTTGCGGTCCATCCCGGCGAGATCCTGAGAACGGAGTTCATGGAACCCATGGGTGCGAGCGCCTATGAACTGGCGAAGGCCTTAAATTTTGCTGGTATTTATGAGGTTATCCGTGGAGAGCGCGCGATCAGTGCGGATACTGCCATTCGTTTAGCGAAGTATTTTGGCCTGCCCGCCCAGTTTTGGCTCAATCTGCAAAATGACTACGACCTGAGGATCGCAGAAGGCAGCGGAGTCGGCAAAAAGATCAAGCCGCGAGGGGCTAATCGTCAGGCTGAACTTACGGGTACGCGTTAGAGCGCACCGGCCCTTATTCGTCGCTCCGACCGTCCAGATTCGAGGACAGCTCGCGAAAGACGATTCGTCCTAATCGATTTTGCCCATAAAGCGAACAAACAGCGAAACTTACCGCCGCCGCACCAAGTCTCTAAACGCAACTTATAGCGGTCCTATCTTTTCTAAACCACAAAATATAGCGCTTTCCCGAAAAGGTTAAAGGTTCCACATACGACCTGCAACTTTCTCGTTGACAATAAACGGTTTAGGCGTAAACTGTGGACAAAAGTGGTAGAAAGTGGTCTTAACAGTAAGGCTCGTGGGCAACATTAGCAATTTGAGAGGCGCCAGTGGATTTAAAGACTGACCCCCAGAAAACTAGCCCCACAGAACCAGAATCGGACGCCACTTTCGCTCTTTTGACCTCCCTCGCTGTGGCAGTAGCTGCCAAAAGATTTTCAGCCCCGGTAAAGGGCCGGACACATGTTTCGCGGCAATCACCCAACTCGCGTCGACGAAAAAGGACGGCTCAAGGTCCCCGCGGAATTCAAGCGGGTGATCGACGAGAAGTATGGTGCGCAATTTTACATCACCAGCCTCGATGGAAAGGTTGCTCAAGTGTATCCCTTCGAGGAGTGGGAACGGATCGAGCAGAAGCTGGCGGCGCTCTCGACGTTCAATCCCACGAAGAAAAAGTTCTTGGACCGGGTGAATTACTACGGGCAAGTGATCGAGATGGACGGCCAGGGACGGTTGCTGATTCCAAGTTTGCTGCGCGACTCGGCGCAGATCAAGGGCGAAGTCGCGGTAATGGGGAACCTGACGTTCTTGGAAGTACGCAATCTGGAAGTACTCCGTAAGCAGGTCGAGGAAGAAAAGTTTACGCCTGAGGATGAGAGCACGCTGGACAAGCTGGGCATCTAGTGGCGGAAGGGTTAACAGACATCCCCGAGCGGGGTGGGCATGGTGGACGCCATGTTCCGGTTCTTTTAAAAGAAGCGATCGATTTTTTAGCTATCAAGCGCGGCGGGACGTATATCGACGCCACGGTCGGCCTGGGCGGGCACAGTTTAGAAATCGCAAAACGCCTAGGCGCACCGGGACATTTGATTGGCCTAGATAAAGACCCAGCAGCGCTAGAAATCGCGCGGGAAAGGCTGGAAGCAGGTCCCTCGACTGCGCAGAACGATTCGCAAAGCGAATCATTCAGCTCCGCTCGGGATGACAGTGCTTTTGGGTGGCCGAGAGTCGAGTTGGTCCACGGATCGTTTGCAGATTTAGCCAACGACCAACGACGGAAGACCTACGACGGGATTCTCGCGGATCTGGGAGTCAGCAGTCTGCAACTTAACGATCCGGCGCGAGGCTTTAGTTTTCAGGCGGAAGGACCGCTCGACATGCGAATGAACCCGCAAGCCGAGCAATCCGCTTATCAAGTGGTAAACCAGCTCGACGAGGTTGCACTCGCTGATCTGATTTACGAATTCGGTGACGAAAGGAGGTCGCGGAGAATCGCCAGAGCCATTGTCCGGTCGCGGCCGATACGAACTACCGCAGAATTGGCGGAGATCGTTTCAGCCGCGGCCCGGCCAATGAACCAGGCGGAAAGACGAATTCATCCGGCGACCAAGACTTTTCAGGCGCTCCGAATTTACGTAAACAGTGAGTTGAAAGACCTGCAGTCGTTGCTGAATGCCGCCCCGCAACTGCTGAAACGCGGAGGTCGGCTGGTGATCATAAGTTTTCATTCGCTCGAAGACCGAATCGTGAAAGATTCTCTTCGCGACGGCGCGAAGCAGGGACACTACCAAATTCTGACCAAGAAACCGGTGGTCGCAACAGAAGAAGAAGTGAATCACAATCCGCGATCACGCAGTGCGAAGTTAAGGGCGGCAGAAAAAATTTAGAAGTTCAAAACTTAGGAGTGCAATTCAGGGAGAGCAATTATGTACACCGGAACATTGATCAACGATCTGATGAGCGCAGTTGCCAACACAGAAAAGCGAATCCCGCTGAACATGGGATCGCAAGAAGACAAACTCGCCTACTGGTATTCCGTAGCCCAGCGAGAAATCGCGCACATGGATCTAACTTTTTCTGAGGTGGCATAAATCATGGCAGCCGTAGCCCACGTCCCTCTTTCATCGAGCCGCCGCGTTCCCTGCTGGACGGGCACGCCGGAAGTCTACTTTGCCAAAGGAATTGATAACTCCAGGCTTGTGAAGGTTGAGGATCCCCAGCGCGGCCACGAAATGAAACAGTTCGGCATTGCGCTCTGCTGTCTCTTTCTCCTGGTGATGACATACGCCTTCCAGCATTTCAAAGCGATCGAGTACGGATACAAAATCGAAATCCTGCGATCGCAGAGGAATTCATTAGCGGAACTCAATCGCGATCTCCGCCTGGAAGAAGCATCGTTGCAGGATCCACAACGGATAGACGTGCTGGCGAAGAAAATGGGGTTGCAATCGCCGCAAGCAGGTCAAGTGATTCGCATGGATAATGCGGTGCCGGACTCTGCGGCTCCCGTCATGGCCAGCATTACGCCGATTTCCGTGATTTCGGAAAGATAGTCAAAAAACAAAATCCCCGCTCAAGCGGAGCTTGAACAGGGCACCCGCGATGATTTTAGGGGAGAGACGGGCGTCCCGCCCGTCCTGCCGGGCGGGGACGCCCGGCTCTCCGAGAATATTCGTGAACTCTTCTCAGCCCATCGCGAATCGCCGGCTCTATATCCTCGGTGCGATTCTTGGTTTATGGTGCCTCGGTATTTGCCTTCGGCTAACTTATCTCCAAATCTTCCGCTATGGGAGTTTTGCAGAACGGGCGCAGCACCAACAGCAACGCACCGCGGAATTATCGCCACGACGTGGAATCATCTATGATCGCGCTGGACGCGAGCTCGCCATGTCAATCTCCGTGGACTCGGTCTTTGCGGTCCCATCTGAAATTCCCAACCTTTCCGGAACTGTTTCCCTCATCTCGCACATCACCAAGTCTGACCCTCGAGAGTTGCTGGCAAAGTGCAAAGCGTCTAAAAGCTTTTGTTGGCTGGCGAGAAAAGCCGACGCTGACATAGCGGAGAGGATTCGCTCTCTAAATCTGCGGGGGATTTATTTCCAGAAAGAATCGAAAAGGTTTTATCCCAAGCGCGAACTAGCAGCCCAGATTCTCGGCTACGTCGGCATGGACGACCAGGGCCTCAGCGGAATCGAACGACAATATGAGGATGAGTTACAAGGCAAGCCGGGCACGATGGTCATTTCGGTGGACGCTCACAAAAAATGGTTCAGCAGTGTAGAGAAACAGCCGGAACCCGGCGAAAACGTCGTTCTCACAATTGATGAACAGATTCAATACATCGCAGAACGTGAGCTAGCGGCGGAGATGCAACAAACCCACGCTGAGGCTGGAACGGTTGTGGTCGAAAATCCCCACACGGGAGAGATTCTTGCGCTGGCAAATTATCCGACGTTCAATCCTAATCTTTCGCGTGAGATCACACCGCAACGCCTGAAGGACCACGCGGTCAGTGACGTTTATGAGCCCGGATCAACATTCAAGCTGGTAACTCTATCGGCCGCGCTGGAAGAAAAAATTACCAATCCTAATGAAGTGTTCGATTGCCAAATGGGCTCGATTGTCGTCAACGGCATGCGAATCCATGATGACAAGCCTTGGGGAAACCTGTCAGTATCGGAAATTCTCGCGCACTCAAGCGAGGTAGGTGCAATTAAGATCGGGATGCGCCTCGGCGACGACAGGTTCTACAAATACATTCGTGGATACGGATTCGGTCAGCAGACCGGAATCGAACTGCCCGGTGAAACTCGAGGCCTAAGTAAACCAGTCAGCCGCTGGTCAAAAGTCTCAATCGCAGCCATCTCGACGGGCCAGGAAATCGGAGTTTCCCCGCTTCAATTGGCCGCCATGGTTTCAACAATCGCCAATGACGGAGTTCGACTTCCACCGCGCATCGTCGCCGCCACGACCGAGCCCCAGCTCGCGCCACAAACGGTTGCCTTTCATCCCGCTGAAGGAATCCGCGTAATCTCGCCAACGACCGCGGCGCAGATGAAACAGATGATGCAGGGAGTTGTGCTCACAGGAACCGGCCGCAAAGCCATCCTCGAAGGATATTCGTCAGCCGGGAAGACGGGCACCGCGCAAAAAGTGGATCCCACGACCCACGCCTATTCGCGCACGAAATACATCGCATCGTTTGCCGGATTCGCTCCCATCAATGATCCATCAATCGTGGTCGCGGTGATCATTGACTCCCCGGTCGGCCCGCATCACGGCGCCGACATTTCCGCGCCAGTTTTTCAGCGCATTTCGCAGCAGGTTCTTGAATACCTGCACACTCCGCATGACGTCGAATTGCCCCCGAACCGTCAGGTGCTGCTGGCCGCGCGCCGCATCAACGATCAGGACAATGCCGAAGGGTCGCCGGATCATCTAGGCGAGCCCCTAATTGCTGACAATGCGGGGCTGGAAAGTACTACCGCTCAAACAACAGTTTCTTCTTCAGTTCCTCCTTCTCCGATAGCGCCGAATGTAATTCCTGCGGCGATGACGGAACGAGTGCCGGTTTCGGATCAGTCGTCATCAGATGGGAATATGGAGGCGCAGTCTGTGCCCGCCACGTCCACTCAGTTACCCTCAAGTGGGACGGTTGTGGTTGACCTCGAGCAGGGGGGTATCGTGGTGCCGTCATTCGTGGGGAAAAGCATTCGTGCCGCAATCGAAACCGCCGAGGACGCAGGAATCACCCTTGATGTCGTAGGCAGCGGGCTCGGCCAGCAGCAGACCCCGCCGCCGGGGTCAAGAGTGGTAGCGGGATCACGTGTAACGGTGCAGTTCGGGCGCTGAAAGATCGCTCGAAAGTAAAACAGAAAAAGCTGTCATCCGGAGCGGAGCGGAGGGACCTGCTTCTCTTATTCGAATCGCGCCGCCTGACTTTTACATGGAACAAGATAAACCTTCAAGCAGGTCTCTCCACTCCGCTTCGCTCCGGTCGAGAAGACAGTATTTTTTATGGATTTGCTAGGGTATGCGATGGATGAAATAACACTTTCACGAGAACCGTCGCAATGACCTTCCTCGAACTTCTCGACGGCGTGGAAGTCCTCTCCCAGAGCGGCAACGCTGACGTTAGCGGATTGCAATACGACTCCCGCAAAATCAAGGCTGGAGATTTATTCGTGGCGATGCGCGGAGAATTGAGCGATGGCAACAAATTCATCGATCGTGCAATCGCCGAGGGCGCGGTTGCCGTGGTGACCGATTCCGCGTCGGAAAAGGCGAGACCGAACATAGCGTGGGCGCAGGTTCCGCATGGACGGCGCGCGCTTGCACGGCTGAGCGCAAACTTTGATGGACGTCCCTCCGAAAGGCTGGCGATTACCGGCATCACTGGTACCAATGGAAAAAGCACGACGGCGTTTTTGCTGGAATCCATTTTGCAAGCGGACGGACGAAAGAGCGCGCTGATTGGTACGATTGAATATCACGTAGCGGGCAAAGTACTTTCGGCGCCCCACACCACGCCGGAGTCGCTTGAACTGAATTCGATCTTCGCCGACGCCGTTCTGCACGGCACAACCGAAGTTGTGATGGAAGTCTCATCGCACGCGCTGGCACAAGATCGCGTTTATGGCATTCCTTTCGATTGCGCTGTGTTCACCAATTTGACTCGCGATCATCTTGATTATCACCACACTATGGAAGAGTATTTCGCAGCCAAGCAAAGATTGTTTGAAGGGTGCGGAACCGATCCGCCTCGGGTCGTCGTAATTAATGCCGATGACGATTACGGGAGAAAGTTAGCCGCCGTGAGCAAGCATCAAGGCTCGGATGTCGTTACCTATGGCCTCGCACAAGGCGATTTTCACGCCGAAAACGTTGACGTCAGCCTGCGAGGAACGCGGTTTGATTTGATTACTCCGGACAAAGTCATTCCTCTATTCTCGCCATTAATAGGGAAAGTGAATGTGTATAACACTGTCGCTGCATCGGCCGCAGCACATGCTCGCTCAATCAAATCGGATGCGATTTCTCGCGGCATATCCAACTTACATCGGGTTCCGGGGCGCTTCGAGCCGGTGGATTGCGGCCAACCATTCAAAGTAGTTGTGGATTATGCCCATACCGACGATGCTCTGCGAAATCTAACCACTCTGGCACGGGAGCTAAAAGCGAATAAGGGCAGAGTTATCACAGTGTTTGGCTGTGGCGGTGATCGTGACCGTACGAAGCGTCCTCTGATGGGGGAGGCTGCTGCTCAAAATAGTGATCTGGTAGTGTTAACCTCGGATAATCCGCGTAGCGAAGATCCAATTGCCATCATGAATGATGCTCTCGTCGGACTTCAGCATTGCCACACCAAATACAGAATGGAACCAGACCGCAAGCAGGCAATTGCTCTGGCGATTAGCGACGCAAGGCCGGATGATATCGTGCTGATTGCGGGCAAGGGACATGAAAAGATTCAGATCACGCGAGAAGGAACCATTCCGTTCGATGATGTGAACGTCGCCCGTGAATCTCTTCGGGACCTCGGATATGACTGCGCCACAGAGAGGAACGTCCCTGGCCACATTTCATGAAGTTACCTCTCTCCCAGATCGCGAAGTCTGTTCGTTCGGATAACCCAATTGATGGCGACGCGGTTGCTCTCGGATACTCAATCGATTCCCGCACCATCAGGTTCGGAGAACTTTTCTTCGCTGTCATTGGCGAGCGGCTGAACGGGCACGACTATGTTGAGCAGGCTTTACAAAAAGGAGCGATTGCCGCTGTTGTACGAAAAGATGAAAGGCTCCGATATAAAGATAACTCGCGCCTGCTGCCGGTGGATGACACGCTACTTGCTTTACAGAATCTTGCCACCTACGTTCGCCGCCTTTGGGGAAAGCGACTCGTGGGAGTTACTGGGTCCGCCGGGAAGACGACGACGAAAGAAGCTATTGCCCACATACTTTCCACTGGATTCAAGGTGCTGAAGTCCGAGGGAAACTTCAACAATCATTTTGGATTGCCGCTGATGCTCTTGAAACTCGAGCCCGAGCAGGACATCGCCGTAATCGAAATGGGTATGTCGCATGCTGGAGAGATCGCCGCTCTCGCGAATATTGCGCATCCGGATATAGGGGTTGTCACCAACGTCGCTCCAGTCCATTTGGAGTTTTTCGACTCAATCGAAGGGATCGCGCGCGCCAAGCGTGAACTCATCGAGTCTCTTCCCTCCGGCGGTACTGCAATCTTGAACGCCGACGACGAATACGTTTCGCAATTCGGAAAAGCCTTTTGCGGAAAAACCATCATGTACGGAACAAAGCCATCCGTGGACGTTCGCGCCGAGAATATAGAGCCGCAGGGTTCTGCTGGGACGAGGTTCGACATAATAGCCGCAGGACAGCGCGAGAAAGTTTGCCTGCCACTGATTGGAGCTCACAATGTTCTCAATGCACTGGCAGCCGTTTCTGTGGCTTTGGAATGCGGCGTCGGCCTCTCGGAGTCCACGAAAGCTCTGTCGTCTTTGACAGCATCGGCAAAGCGGGGCGAGGTCATTCAACTCGGTAACATCACCGTCATCAACGATTGCTACAATTCGAATCCAAAGGCGTTGGAAGCAATGGTCAATGCCCTGGCCGGTATGCCTGCGAAACGCCGAATCGTTGTGGCGGGCGAGATGCTTGAACTCGGCCCCACAGCCGAAGAAGCGCATCGGACATCAGGCCGGCAGATGGCGGAACGAAAAATTGATGTGCTGCTCGGAGTTCGTGGATTGGCGCAGCCCATGGTGGACTCTGCTCGACAAAGTGGAATGCGGGCGGAATTCGTCAGCACTCCCGAGAAAGCTGGCGAGTGGCTGGCCCGTGAAACGAGGGATGGAGACATTGTGCTCATAAAAGGTTCTCGTGGAGTGAAGCTTGAGCTCGCACTAGAAATCTGGCTAGCGCAAATGGCGGGAGCCTGACTCGTTCGTAATTAAGAAACGCCGGCACGGAGGATGATTGCTTTATTGGCTGCTCTACCTGAAGCTTTTTCATTACTTTCCGCCGTTTCGCATTTTCCGTTATTTGACGTTTCGCACCGCCTTCGCCAGCCTGACCGCGTTGTTCACAGGATTGATCGTGGGTCCTCTGGTAATTAATCGGCTACGCGAATTTCAAATCAGCCAATACATCCGCGAAGAAGGACCGCAAGCGCATCAAAAAAAGGCGGGCACGCCGACGATGGGCGGTCTTCTTATTGTTATCTCCATTGTGATTCCGACATTACTGTGGGCGGATCTCAGCAACCGTTTTGTGTGGATCGCGGTTTTCGCTACGTGCGCTTTTGGTGCAATCGGATTCGCCGACGATTACACAAAGGTTGTCAATCGGAGAAATCTTGGCCTCACCGCAAAGTCCAAGATGGGGTTCCAGATTCTAACCAGCATCCTGGTAGCAGTGGCTTTAATCGCGATGCAGAATGCCGGAATTTATTCGACGCGGTTGCAAGTGCCGTTCTTTAAGCAGTACCAGCCCGATCTTGTGGTTGATAGCTTGCTACGCAATCCAGCAATGTGGCCGCTCGCATTCCTGCCTTTCGTGGGGTTTGTCGTCTTGCTGCTGGTCGGCTCAAGCAATGCCGTGAACCTCACCGATGGTCTGGATGGACTTGCGATTGGATGTACGGTGATTTCTGCCGGCGCCCTCGCCGTGCTTACGTATGTTTCTGGACATGCGACGTTTTCAACCTATCTCGAATTGCAGCGCATGCCTCAAGTTGGCGAGCTCACAATTTTCTGCGGCGCGATGGTGGGAGCTTCCATTGGATTTCTGTGGTACAACGCTCATCCGGCGGAAGTATTTATGGGCGACGTTGGCTCTCTTGCGTTGGGCGGCGCGATTGGCACCGTCGCCGTGATGATCAAGCAGGAGTTGTTGTTGCCATTCATCGGCGGGGTTTTCGTGATCGAAGCCCTTTCTGTAATTCTGCAGGTCGGTTCTTATAAGCTGCGGAAAAAACGCATTTTTAAGATGGCTCCGATCCATCATCATTTCGAATTATTAGGCTGGTCCGAATCCAAAATCATCGTACGGTTCTGGATCGCGTCACTGGTATTTGCCTTGTTTGCCCTGACTACACTAAAGCTAAGGTAGTCTGGCTGCGAATCTGCACGTTCGCCTCGTGTCAGGGCATGGCTTCAGCGAGATCCCTCGCCCCGCGGAGGACTTTCGGATGACCGAGTATGTGAGAGGAAAGCCCATTAGGGTTCTGTCTAGAATTGTGGGATCCTAAAAGTGCGTTTCTTTCGAGGCGTCATCCCGAAACTCGGCGCTTTCACCAGCCGAGTGAGGGATCTTGCGCGCATCACGTTACACTCGATGCCGTGAAGTTGGTTACTGCAGTTCATTCTTGTCGGTAGCGGATGAACATCAATTCTCTCCGCGCGAGATCCCTCGCCCCGCTGGAGAAAACGCGGGGACTTCGGGATGACCGAGTATGGGAGAGGAAAATCCGGCTCCCCGGGCTTCGCAAAGAACGCGAAACGCTGAGGCTTCAGCCATGCCGTAAAATCTAATCACGCGTTAACGGCATTGCCTGAAGGCACGCCCTGATACGGAACTCCGGACAACGACCTTGATCCGAAACTCACATTGCCCGGATACGGAACTGCGGACAGTTTTCGAGGGATCGAAGCTCATCATCGCCACTATGGAAGTCGCGAACAAAAATGTATTGGTCGTCGGCCTTGGCAAGTCCGGCGTCGCGTCAGCGCTGTTCCTGAAATCCAGAGGAGCTCACGTCACGGTTTCTGACTCGAAACCACGAGAGCAATTCGGCGACGAACTTTCTTTGTTACTTGATCGCGGCATTTCCATCGAAACCGGCGGACACGGCGAGCGCACCTTCCGGGAACAAGACTTGATCGTTCTGAGTCCCGGCGTTCCCTTCGACGCGCCGCTTCTGCAACAGGCCCGCGCCATGGGCGAGAATGTGATTGGTGAGATCGAACTCGCCGCCCAGTTTTTTCCGGGACGCATGATCGCCATTACCGGGTCGAACGGCAAGACGACTACAACCGCACTGACGGGCGAAATCATTTCCGCGAGCGGGTTTCACACTCTTGTCGGGGGAAATATCGGCACGCCTGCAATATCACTGGTGGAAAATTCCACGCCGGAGACGATCGCCGTGCTGGAAGTCTCCAGCTTTCAGCTTGAAACTATTCAAACCTACCGGCCTTACATTGCGATGGTGCTGAATGTCACGCCGGACCATCTGGACCGTCATCGCACATTCGCAGCGTACTCCGCCGCGAAGGCTCGTATCTTCGAAAATCAGCAGCAGGATGATTTCGCAGTCCTGAACGCCGATGATCCGGCCTGCGTGAGCCTGGCGCAAGCCGTCAAATCCAAGGTTTTCCGGTTCAGCCGGAAAAAAGAAGTAGCGCAAGGCGCCTTCGTTCGCGATGCCCGCATTTTTTTTCGCGATCAGGATCAAGAAACAACAATCACGCGAATCGCCGACATTTCGCTCAAGGGCTCGCACAATGTCGAAAACGTCCTCGCGGCAGCATCGGCGGGCATGCTCATGGGTTGCGATCCCGGGAAGATTCACCAAGCGATACGCGAGTTCAAGGCGGTGGAGCACCGACTGGAATACGTCGCCACCATTCGCGGGGTGGAGTTCTATAACGACTCCAAAGCTACCAACGTTGACGCGACTATTAAAGCCATCGAGTCCTTCCCGGCAAATATTCATTTAATTCTGGGCGGCAAAGATAAAGGCAGCGACTATTCGGTTTTGAACGACCTGCTGCGGCCAAGAGTAAAGACCGTTTACACGATTGGCGCGGCGGCGGAGAAGATCGAATCGCAAATCGAAGATGCGGTAGAAATTGTCCACGCCGAGACTTTGGATGCAGCCGTAAAGCTTGCCGAAAAGGCCGCCCAGCCGGGCGATATTGTGCTCTTAGCGCCCGCTTGCGCAAGCTTCGACCAATTTCAGAATTATGAACATCGCGGCAAGACGTTTAAAGAGATTGTGAAGGCGCTTGCTTGAGGAGATCGAAGCTGCGAACAGCTCAGTCTATCCTCGTTCGTTATGATGTGAAGGAGATCAACAATCGGAAAACGCGAGCCAGCGCGTACGCCCCAACGAGAAAACGTATGAGTCGCCATCTCTGTGCTTCAATCGCTCTCGCGGCCGCGTTTCTGGCCCCTCCACAACCGGCGCAAGCTCAACCGAAAGACAACCCCGGTACTTCAAAGATATCTCCCGAGCTCGATACGGGCTTGGTTGATGGTCATACCTACAAAAACAACTTTCTCAATCTCGAATTCACTCCGCCCGATGACCTGGAATTTCGCGAACCAGCGATGCAGGGTAAGCCGGGCGAGGCGCGGCACACCGTCGGAGTCTCCGCCTGGAGCAAAGCGCACAACAAGTTCTCTTTCAAGAAATACATTGTGGACCGGGGAGTGATCTTCGTCGCCGACGATCTCGATTCACATCCGGAAGACGAACGGACCGCCGAGGGGTACCTTCGCCACGTAGGGCGGGAAGAGCTGAGCGAAGGTTTCAAACCGAACGAGGGCAAAACGGATGCGAAAATAGGGGACGTGGAGCTCTCTCGCGCAAACTTCAGCCAGGGAAGCCGACTTCATATCGTTCTCGTCACGACGCGCTACGGCTACGCATTCACATTGGTTTTCGTGGCCGGCGATATGGAAACTGTAGAATCTATGATCAAGGCGACCAAGCTGAAGCTGCCTCAATAGCATCCATTCTAGTGGCCCAGCCTTTCGCGTTCATTGCGAAAGTTGGGTGGTTCAGGAGTTATTCAGAATAAAAATCCCCGCCCTGTCTCTCCATAAAACGGAGAGACAAGGACGGGGCACCCAGGCACAAACCCTAATCTGATTCGTTCAGTTCTACTGTCAGGCCGTCATCCGAAACGCTCACCGTCACATCTTTTAGCGCGGGTACGACGGCGTCGGCTTCTTGCAATGAAGAGGCTGGATAAGTTGTTGTTAGAGCGATTACTTTCATCCCGGCAGCGTGGGCGGCGGCAATTCCTGCGGGAGCGTCTTCGATCACCAGGCATTTCGCGGGACTCATCTTTAACTGCTCTGCTCCCTTCAGGTACGGCTCGGGATCGGGCTTGCCATTTACGACATCGTCGGCGGAAATCAATACTTTTGGGACAGGCAAATCCCCGACTTTTAAGCGGGCCGCCGCCAGCCGTCGCGTCCCCGACGTGACCACACACCATAGCCCGGCGGGAAGCGACTCCAGCAACTTCGCGGCGCCGCGCATCACTACCACACCTTCGTTGTCTGCCACCTCGCGGTTTTCGATCTTCTTCGTCTCGGCTTCAGCATCGAGGTGCGGAGCGAGCAGCCGAACGCTTTCGATGGTGCGCCGCCCATGAGCGATTTCAACAGCTCTTTTCGGGTCAATGTGATTTTCCCGCGCCCATAAAGACCATTGGCGGGAAACCGACGGTGTGGAGTCCACAAGAACGCCGTCAAGGTCGAACAGGATTGCAGAGCATTTGAATGTTGGCATGTGTTCAAGAATGGTACAGGAAGCTATTACGTTTATTTGCCAGCTGAGTTGTAGAGCCTAAAGGCGAGTTGCAAAGGTCCTTCGCTTTGCGAGGATGCAGTGCATACGAAAAGATGTGCCTGCAACGGTAGGGGACGAGATATCCGCTGTTAATAGATGCGGATCAGGGGTTTACCGGATTCTGTAACATTTCCTACGTGGCGGGCGGAAATTCCAATTTCGTCCAGCTCCAGGACAAATTCTTCCGACTCCTCCGCAGCGATTGAGATCAGCAGGCCACCGGCAGTTTGGGGATCGAAGAGGATTGCTTTGAGATCGTCAGGAATGTCCTTCTCGTAACCGACCACGCACTCCGCAAATTCCCGGTTGGCTTTTAAACCGCCGGGAATGTCCCCGGCGCGGACACATTCGAGCGCGCCCGGCAGCAATGGAATTGCTTCCGAAAACAGATGTAAAGAAACCTCGCTTGCAAGCGCGATCTCGCGGGCGTGGGCGATGAATCCGAATCCCGTAATATCAGTCATCGCGTGGACGGCGTATCCCTTTTCAGCTATAAGTCCAGCAGCTTTTTTGTTCAGTGTCGTCATGGATAGAATTGCCGCTTCCACCCACTCCGGCTTGGCTTTGTGCTTCTTGATGGCCGTGCAGATCACGCCCGTCCCCAAGGCCTTAGAGAAAACTAGATGATCGCCCGGTCTCGCACCCACGTTCGAGAAAACCTGTGCGGGATGAATGAGCCCGGTGACGGAATATCCAAACTTCATTTCATCGTCGCGAACACTGTGCCCACCAATAACCGAGCAATCGGCTTCGATCATTTTGGAGAGTCCGCCCGCCAGTACTTGCTCGAGAATTTCCAAGTCTCCCTCTGCCGGAAAGCAAACATGTGCCAGCGCGGTGATGGGACGCCCGCCCATGGCGTACACGTCGCTAAGGGCGTTGGTTGCGGCGATCTGGCCGAACGTGTATGGATCGTCCACCATTGGAGTGAAGAAATCTACGGTCTGCACCAGAGCCGTGTCAGGACTGATTTGATAAACGCCGGCGTCGTCGGCATGATCGAAACCTACCAACACGCGGGGATCGGTTTGCTTCGGCAGCTTGGCAAGCACGCGATCCAGCATCGCCGGGCTAAGTTTCGACGCACAACCGCCAGCCTTGACGGTCTCCGTCAGCCGAATTGGCTTAGTCGCCTGCATGATAAGCCGGACATAACATTCGCGGGCGATGGCCCCGTTAGACTGTGCTCAGGGCAGGTCCGCGGCACACAATCTGTTTGCTTACTTCAACGAAACATCCGTCACGCTTATGTCAGGATAGGCCCGATTCCACTCGGCGCTCACGTGCTCAAAAGTGAGGCGGAACTCTTTGCTTTGTTCAGGCCCCAAAGGCGCTTTAGTCAAATCCCGCGTATCGGGATAGGGACCGCTCCTATCAAGCAGGAACAGCGGAACATCTTCGGCCTGCGCGACCTGGCCCATGGAATCATGAAAAACTACGTGAACAAAAACACGCGTGACGGTCTTATCGCCCGTGTTAGTGACCATTCCATCAATGTATGTAAAATTGGCGCCGACAAAATTCTGTGCCTGACCCATCTTTAAATCTGAAATTTTAACGTTCGCAATATAAGGTTGCGGAGGAGTGGCCGGTTTAGGGCTGGTCCGCAATAGAATGGCGGAAATCGCGACCACCACAACTACCAGCCCGATCCCAAGCGTTACCGGCCGGGAAATGGACTCTCGCTGAGCAGGGGATGGTTCCATGAATCCGCCCATGGAAGGATTGTACTATCGGGGAATTGCGAGGGTCACCTAATGCCATTTGATATGGACTATCGCTGATCCACTATCGGGTGCGCGAAGGGAAATGATTTTCGGTGCCTGATGTCTGTGTGGCAGCAGTAGTCAACAAGGCTAAAACCGGTACCAAAGACTTCATGTCTATCCTCCCGTTTATTCACGCATAGTTCTGTTCCGCGGACCAAGGTGAAGGCGAGGCCGTATCCTTCGACACCCACATCCGTTTCCAGAATGCAATATGCAGCCGAGTAATCGGGGTAGTATACAACTTTGAACAGTTTTATCAACAAACGCATAGTTTTATAAGCTAAAACCTGCGGGAGATCGTATCTGTTCTCTTTGTAGGGCGACTGACCACCTTGAGAGCCAACCGCCGCGATGCAGGAAAAACCGGACGAGGTAGCCTGGCTTGCCCTCTTCTTGTGTTCTGTTGCGGCTTCGTTTATTACCCGGGAGTGGATTACCCTCTGGATGGCGGTTTCATGAATTTGCACGGTTGATCGCGAGAGAACAGTGGACCTGCAACTTGAAAACAAGGTAGTGCTGGTCACCGGCGGAGCCAAAGGCATTGGCGCCGCAATCGTACGAGCCGCCGCTCAGGAGGCCGCGATTGCTGTGATTGTGGACCGTGACGCCGAAGCCAGCAAAACCCTTCATGCCGAGGTACGCACAAGCCACGTAATCATCGCGGATCTGTCATCCCCGGCCAATTGCCGAACTGCGATCGATTCGACAGTTGAGAAGTTTGGCCGCCTCGATGCTCTCGTAAACAACGCGGGGGTAAACGACAAAGTCGGGCTGGAGGGTGGAAGTCCAGAAAAGTACGTAGACTCCCTAGGTCGCAATCTGCTGCATTACTACAACATGGCACATTTCGCGCTCACACATCTGAAGAAAACGCGCGGCTGCATCGTGAACATCAGCTCAAAAACGGCTATTACCGGTCAAGGTGGTACGTCAGGATATGCGTCATCGAAAGGAGCAATATTGGCCCTGACCCGCGAATGGGCGGCGGAGCTGCTCGGCTACGGCATTCGCGTAAACGCGGTTGTTCCAGCAGAGGTCATGACACCACTCTATCGGCAGTGGCTCGACACGTTCCCTGATCCCGAACAGAAGCTTCAGTCAGTGCTGTCCAAGATCCCTCTGGGGAAAAGAATGACCTCTCCGGACGATATCGCGGCAATGGTAGTCTTCCTGCTTTCTGCTCGCGCCGCGCATATAACTGGCCAACATCTGTTCGTGGATGGCGGCTACGTGCACCTTGACCGAGCGCTGACCTAAAAAATGACAACCTCAGCACCCATCACCGAGCGGCGCTATGTCGCTCCACTAATTCTCGTCACCACCCTATTTTTTCTCTGGGCGCTAGGGGTCAACCTGAATGATGTTCTCATCCCGCATTTGAAGAAGGTCTTCGACCTGAACGACTTTCAATCGGCGCTCATCCAGGTTGCATTCTTTGGCGGTTACTGCCTTTCGGCGTTGCCTGCGGGACGTCTGCTGGAAAAAATCGGCTACAAGAACGGAATAGTCGTTGGTCTGCTTACATGTGCTGTGGGCGCAGTGCTGTTTATTCCCGCGGCCTCAATTCAGGTCTATGGATTATTTCTTTTTGCGTCATTTGTTATGGCGTGCGGCCAAGGCGTGCTTGAAGTCGCGGCTAACCCTTACGTAACTCTCCTAGGGCCGGCGGAAAGCTCGGAGAGGCGATTAAATCTCGCACAGTCGTTCAACGCCGTGGGCGCTGTGGTGACGCCGTTCATTGGCTCGGCTTTCATTCTCTCCGCTCTAGAGTATTCCCGTGAGAAGTTGGCCGCCATGACGCCGGCCGAAATGGCTGCGTACCGGACGGCCGTGGTCAGCACCGTGAGGATGCCGTACCTGGTCATTGCAGGAATTTTTCTCGCCTACGCTGTTGTGATTTTCTTTTCAAAATTGCCAGAGGTCGGCGCAACCGACGGAGCGGTAAAGCAGGAGTCTACCCGGGAAGAGCTGCGCGATATCTGGCATTATGGCCACTTGGTAAAAGGAGTTATTGCCCAATTTTTCTACGTCGGCGCTCAGGTTGGCGTGGGCAGCTTCGTCATTCGACTGGCGCAGCATAGTGTTCCTGGAATGCTTCAAAGGGATGCTTCCTTCTATTTGAAGTTGCATTTGATTGGATTCATGATCGGAAGGTTCTCCGGTTCTTACATTATGAAGCGCGTGCCCGCGGCGAGGCTGCTTTCACTGTTTTCGCTCTCGACTCTGGTCTGTCTCGTCGTGGTTCTTCTCGGCTCCGGCGTGGCGCCTCTTTGGGCGGTCGTCCTGATCGGTTTCTTTCATTCGATCATGTTCCCAACCATTTTTGCCCTGAGCATCAAGCAGCTTGGGCGATACACAAAGTTGGGGTCGTCCTTGTTGGTGGCTTCAATTATTGGTGGGGCCATCTTTCCCGCCATTATGGGATTCATCTCCGACCACAGCACTATTCGGGTGGCCTTCGTAGTGCCGCTAATCTGCCAAGCTTATGTGCTCTACTTTGCGGTACGCGGCTATCGGCCTGTTCTGGTCGCGGGGCCCGGTATTGCAGAACTGAGCACCGCGAAATGAGCCGCCGATTTTGCTTCACTCTCGACTTGAAAGACGATCCCGCTCTGATTGCCGAGTACAGGAAATACCACGAGAAAATCTGGCCCGAGATCACGCAAGGCATAAGGGAATCTGGTATCGAAGATCTGGAGATATACCTGCTCGGAACGCGCATGTTTATGATCATGGAAGTAAATGAGAGCTTTTCGTTTGAAAAGAAAGCCAAGGCCGACCAGCAGAATCCAAAGGTACAGGCTTGGGAGCAGCTCATGTGGAAATTCCAGGAAGCGTTGCCGGAAGCAAAGCCCGGCGAAAAATGGCTGCGCATGGAACGTATTTTTAAGCTGGAGCCCTAGCTGCGAGGTCGCAATTCGGCCCGTTGCGAGAGTGAGCGGCAGCGCGCTTGGCCAATTGCACAAAGACCTTGGGCTCATCTACCTCCATTCAGGCGACACAAAAGATGGCCTGGGGCGACAAGGATGGCAAGACGCTTTACATCACGGCCAGCACTAGCGTGTACCGCATCAAGTTGAGAGTTCCTGGGATGAGGAACTAATTCGTTTCTTATCGGACCTAAGGCAGTTCGGTGCTCTTACTACTAAAGTGATCCGCCGGTCATGCGGCTGCATGGACAAGGACTAGGACTCGCCGAGGGCCGTTATTTTTCTTTGACCTTGATGACGAAATAGATGAAGGTCGCACCATCCGGCAGGAGGAGCTGGTGAGGCACGGTCGCGGGAATGTGGACAACGTCCCCTTGATTCAGAGTGGTCTCAGTTCCGCCGATTACAGACTTGCCCCGGATCTCGCCCGGGCTGACGGCCTTGGTATCCTGCACCGTGCCGCCAGACAAGAGCCTTGCGCTTCCCTGGATTACAAAGAAAACGTCGGCATAGTTCTCGTGAACCTCTGCTCCGCCATTTTTGTGGCGTAGCGCAATCATCGTGAAGTGGTTTGGATACTCGTTGAGTTTACTGCTCGCCGCGCCGTCGGGACCCTGGGCCGTTGCATTCAGCTCCGACGCCTTTTCAAGCAATTGACTTTGTGTGAAATGGTCTACCGTCATTGTTTGTGCACCAGCGAAAGGAAACAAGCATGCGACAACAGCGAACGATGCGATGGTCATTCTCATGAATCACCTCCGAAAGGGTTCTGCGAGATTATTTTCGAAATCACCGGCCCAACCAGCCACCATCGACGGCCAGGATATGGCCGTGCACATAGTCGCTGGCACTCGATGCAAGAAACACTACCGCGCCCGCCAGGTCGTCGGTGCAACCCCATCGTCCAGCCGGAATCCTCTCCATGATTTGGCGGGATCGCTCCGGGTTTGATCGCAAAGCCGCAGTATTGTCGGTAGCCATGTAGCCCGGTGCAATGGCATTTACATTTACACCTTTTGCGGCCCATTCATTCGCGAATGCTTTCGTCAGTTGTCCTAGTCCGCCCTTAGCCGCCGCATAGGACGGGACGAAAACTCCTCCCTGAAATGTCAAGATGGAAGCGATGTTAATGACCTTGCCCGAACCCTGCGCCAGCATATGTTTCCCCGCATGCTTGGTTAGTCGGAACACACTAGTGAGATTAGTGCCGATTACCGCCTGCCAGTCTTCATCAGTGTGTTCAATTGCGGGTGCGCGCCGGATGATTCCGGCATTGTTGACCAGAATAACGATGGAACCAAAATGGCCGACCACTTCTTCAATTAGCCGTGAGCAGACCGAGGCATCGCTCACATCGCCGATTACTGCGAGCGAATCTGCACCCAGCTTCCTCAACATTTGCTGCGTGGATTCCGGGGCCGCATGCGAGCCATGAATCGCAACGTTAGCGCCGGCTTCGGCCAGCGCCACGGAGATCCCTGCGCCTAGTCCGCGTGACGATCCTGTCACCAGCGCGGTTTTGCCTTTCAGGCCGAATTTCTCGAGGATCACGGTATGATTTCTGACTCCGGTTAAAGCAAGTCTGCGATTGCCAGAGCATCCATATCGCTGTAAACCTGATTCTCTCCGCCCATGCCCCAGCAGAAGGCGTAGTTCTTAGTGCCAACTCCGGCGTGAATGGACCAGCCGGGTGAAATTACAATCTGTTTGTCGGCGATCACGATGTGACATGTTTCCTTCGCGGGACCCATCAGGTGGATCACTCGCTGACTGGCTCCAATATCGAAGTAAAAGTACACTTCCGATCGCCTCATGTGCGTGTGCGGCGGCATAGTGTTCCAGACACTTCCTGAAGCAAGCTGCGTGAAGCCCATTACCAGTTGGCAACTCCTGGTTCCTTCCAGATGAATCAGTTTGGTTATCTCCCGCAAGTTTGCGGTGTCGGCGGCTCCGAGCGTAACCTTTGCCTGTTCCGCAGACCGAATGAGTCTGGTTGGGTACGTCGCGTGTGCCGGATAACTCAGCAGATAGAATTCCGCCGGATGTGTTGCATCGGCGCTCGAGAACGTAACTTTTTCATTCCCACGCCCTACATAGAGTGCATCCAGCTTCGCCAGTTCAAATTGGACACCATTGACGGCGACTACGCCCGCCCCGCCAATGTTCAGGACGCCAAGCTCACGCCGCTCAGTAAAGTACGATGCCTTGAGCGCATCGTCGGTCGGCAAGGACAGCGGCCCGCCGGTTGGAACCGCCGCGCCAATCACTGTACGGTCGAGATCAACATAGGTCAATCGAATTTGGCCCGGCTGAAAAAGGTCATCAATAACAAACGTCTCGCGCAATTCTTGCGTGGTCATGGTTCGATAGCGGATCGCGTCCGCCATTTGGAGTATTTTCACGATCTCACTCTCGGGCTGCAACTTCTACCAGAGTGTATCCGCACGAATCCACAGGGCACTAGAAATCGGCATTACCCCCGCTGCGGAATTGCGATCTCTTCCATATTTCCTTGGAAAAGAGACCATTTTGATCTTTTATGTTGCTGTCACTTCTTACAAAAGAATCACTTGTCGTCTAACAAACAAAGAATGACGTTAGTAAATTGTTCCTATGAACACGCAGGTACTGGTGCCCGACAGGTGCTTGGCATCCTATCTGTAACTGCGACACTCGATCGGCTGGACTGAGGCTCATTATGGCTACATCATCGCCTCGTTCCACGTACCCCACTTTCAGCCCGCCATTGTACCGGATTGCGATGGATCCTTTGTCCGTTCATGCATGACCGTAGAAAAAAGCAGCGTAAAAACTGTCGTATTTAGGGCGGTCGAAAATTTTGGTTCTATTCATGCTGCTCACCGACCTCCGCTACAGCATGGTCCGAACAAGGTCTCCGCAGTATCGACTTGGCCAAAGGGGGTCACAGCCTTAGACCGTCGCCTGCTCCAGCAACATTCACATTCTCGATCTTTGCCAGCTCTCGCCTCCTGTCGCGCCGAAATTCCGACCTGAACAAGCTTTGTTCACACGCTGTTCACATTGCGGGTGCCTAGGGAATCATAAGAATGATAAGCTTAGTGCGAGGAATCACGCATGAGACTTCACGACAGATTTGAACCACAGCGGTACGAGCAAAAATCGCAGGAAATTCGCAAGGAACGACAGATTGAAACCAAACAGGCGGAACGCTTGTCCGCAATCCTCGCGAAGAAAGCTAATTCCGCCAAAGCCACAGGATTAACCGAAAGAGCTGCGTAATTCAGAATGCTGCACTCCGCGTCGCAACGCCGTGAACTCCGAAGATGAAGAGCTTTCTGCTGGTCGCATCGCCACGAGCGAAATAGTACTTTCAAGGGGATGAATGTTGCAATCAGGCCCCATCACACTCACGATCCCGGTCAATGAGTGATTCGCGTCGAAAGTCTTTATTTCATGTAACTGGACAAGCCACTGTGCCCTCCAGAGAAGAAAGTAACCTAAGGTTGCCATTGAGATTCAGCGGGACACTCTCTCCGGCCCGGTTCTCACATGAGTCGTGTGCTAAAAGTGGTCCTTCAGCGCTCCTTCGTTTCTCAAGAGCGACCAACGACCGCTCAACAATTACTTCGGGAGATCCCTTAGCCCGCACCGGAATGAGCAAGCCAAGATTCCGGTAGAAATCAATCAGAGGCGCCGTGCTGCGTTCGTAGTCTTCAAGACGGACCGCGATCGATTCCGGACGATCATCTTCGCGCTGATACAAATGGCCGCCGCAATGATCGCATATGCCTTCGCTCGGGGGTGGTGCGATGAGACATGAAAAACCGACTTGCACTCGTTGCACGTTCGACGCCTACTCAAACGAGAGACAATTTCATCAACCGGAAGCTCGTAATTCAACACTCCGTGGAGCGGGAGCAGTTCTCTTTCCAACAGCAGTTCTAGCGACTCGCCCTGGTCCAATGTCCGCGGAAATCCGTCGAGCACGAAACCGCCCTGGCAACGGAGGCACCCGATGCGTTCATTCACCATGTCCCACACAATTGCGTCTGGCACGAGATGCCCCTTGTGCATTGAATCTAGTGCCGTCGCCATCGCCGTTGTGTAATCGTTCCCGCTTCGATTAAGCGTTGCTCGAAACACTTCGCCCGTTGAGAGATGGCAAGCACCCAAACGTCGGCTTAAAAGAGCAGCCTGCGTGCCCTTGCCCACCCCGGGCGGACCTAAGAGCACAAGCCGCCACGGCCTACCGACTTGTTGCGAAGGTGCCGAGCATTTCGCCGGAGGCCCTTTAAGCCAAGCAGCGCGATTGTTTTCGCAATTTCTAATCACTGCGGCTCCCTCAATTTCACGATTGTCTTGCGCCGAGCACGAGGTTCTTCACGAAGTCGCGCTTGGGCACGCGTTCAACCCGCCTCCACTCTACGAGTGTGGAATGACATCCGCAGTGACGCAAATCACATAGGTCCGGCGATGTGCTGACGCGGCAGCGGAAGGTTTCGGTGCAAGTAGCTCTGGCTAGAGTGGAACGTCCACTAGCGTTGTAATCACGTTTACGCGGGCGTCTCGGCATAAGGGGCCTCGCGCGGCGATGTGATTGAGATCACAGATTAAAAGGATCGTTTGAGCGACTAATTGTATTGGCATTCAAGATCACTTGTCACTAACAATGTCAGCAACATGTGCCAAATCGGAATGTTCCACATGCATGAAGGAAGCCGCAACGACGGTAAAAGCCGCTGTTATTGAACCTGAACCTGCACCCACGTCGACGGACAGTGATACGCGGCTCCAAGGGGACGCTGGAACTCGGGACCGTTTATCGCCTTATTCACGACGGCTGCGATCTTCATATATCTTAGTTGGCGATTTTTAATTCACATTCCGTTCGCTCTATTTCCTCTCTATGCGGCCCTTCTTGTTGGCGGAATACCGCTGGTCTTCGATCTGGCTCGCAAAGCCTTCCGATTGGAATTTGGTTCCGATCTGCTTGCGGGCTTCTCAATCCTTACTGGCGTTCTTCTTCATGAGTATTTAGTCGCCTGCATCGTTGTTCTGATGCTTTCAGGAGGCTCTGCCTTGGAGGCATACGCAACCCGTCACGCGTCAGCCTTGTTGGGTGCGTTGGCGAGGCGCATGCCTAAGACAGCTCATCTTATTCATGACCTTGAGATGACGGATGTCTCCGTCGAGCAAATCGTTGCGGGTGACGTGCTTGTCGTCCTGCCCCACGAGATTTGTCCCGTGGACGGTGAGGTTATCGAGGGACACGGCGATATGGATGAGTCTTATCTGACCGGCGAGCCATTTGATATTTCGAAGGCTCCTGGTTCGGCAGTGTTGTCGGGCGCCATCAATGGAGAAGCTGCGCTCCGGATTCGCGCGACTCGCGTCTCGGCGGACTCCCGCTACGCGCGAATCGTGAAGGTAGTCGAAGACGCAGAGCGGAAACGGCCTCCGATGCGGCGAGTTGCCGACCGCCTTGGAGCCTGGTACACACCGTTAGCGCTCGTTATCGCAATTGCCGCATGGATAGCTAGCGGTACCCCAGAAAGATTTCTTGCTGTTCTCGTCATCGCTACGCCGTGTCCACTGCTGATTGCGATTCCCGTGGTGATTATCGGTGGGATATCTCTAGCCGCCAAGCGTGGCATCGTGATCAAAAATCCGGCAGTGCTCGAGCAATTGGATCGCTGCCGCACATTTATCTTTGACAAGACTGGAACCCTGACTTATGGCCGTCCAGTCCTCGCTGAGATTTCCTGCTTTGGAAAGTCGGATGAAATCAATGTGCTCAGGGCAGCGGCAAGCCTAGAGCAGTATTCGCGGCATCCCCTCGCGCTGGCAATTATTGACGCAGCAAAGTCTCGCAACGTAGAGCTTTCCGAAGTGAGCAACGTAAGCGAGAAACCTGGGGAAGGACTGCTTGGAACCATAAGAAACTTCACCGTCGAGATCACTGGTAGGGACAAGGCTCTTCAGCGACACCCGACTCTCGACACTGTACTGCCTCCGGTGGTCTCCGGACTCGAGTGCTTGATCTTCATTAATGGAGAACTTGCCGCGATTTTCCTCTTCCACGATGCTCCACGTGACGAGAGTCGCCCATTCGTACGACATCTCGGACGTAAACACAATGCCTCCAAAGTAATTCTCCTGTCGGGCGACCGGCAGGTCGAAGTGGAGCACCTCGCAAGCTTAGTGGGAATAACGGAAGTCTATTTCGGCAAGTTTCCCGAGGATAAGGTTGCACTCGTAACCAGTGAGACTCAGCGCGCAAAGACCTTATTCGTCGGAGACGGGATCAACGACGCTCCAGCAATGTTGACTGCTACGGTCGGAATCGCGCTCGGACAGAATAGTGATGTAACCTCCGAAGCTGCGCAGGCAATTGTGCTCGATTCATCTCTGCGAAAAGTGGACGAACTGATTCACATCGCTCGCCGTGTTCGCTCAATCGCGTTACAAAGTGCTGTCGGAGGCATACTCATCAGCTCTTGCGGAATGCTTATCGCAGCATTTGGTTGGTTGCCACCAATCGCTGGGGCAATCGCGCAAGAAATAATCGATCTGGCAGCTGTGTTGAACGCACTACGTGTCACGATCCCGCCCCGCCGATTGAGCGACTTCTGATTCGATCTTCGCGTGGCTTCAACAATGTGTTTGAAATTACAGCCTAGTGTGCGGTGGGTCACTGATTTTGGAATGCGTTATGGCCTACTGTGAGTTTGCTCGATGATGTTGACTCGAATCCCATCCCACCTAAGGTGGTTGAGCTTGCGAGCCGCACCAATCCTCGAAGTAAAGGAGAATTCATCATGTTTGCGCGTATTGTTGAGTTTATTCCGAAGCTGGAAAAGAAAGAAGAGTTCCTGAAGGTTGTACAAAACGAGGTACTGCCGATCCTGAACAAGCAACCGGGATTTCTGGAGATACTGCCGTTCGTACCAGAGACCATGACGGAAAAGATGATCACCATCACGCTGTGGGCCCAGAAGCAGGATGCAGAGCGCTATGAGCGCACCGTCTATCCGAAAGTTGAAGGAATCGTGAAGCCGTATCTGACTTCCCCGGTAACATTCAAGCATTACAATGTGGAAACTACACTTTGCCAACACTTCGTTGCGGCCTTGACGGCCTGAAGCATAGGCCTGAAGCACCCGGCCGGAGCAGCACGGCTGCTCCGGCTTCTCTTTTTGTTCTTAAGATTAGTGCAGGATTCGGCGGCGCATAAAGATCGCCGGCGAGAGCACGACCTGAGCGAAGGTTCCTTACGAATCCACCATTCGCTCCAGCGCAGGCCTGTTACGAATTAAGAGGACCGAACCCTTCAATTGGACTAATTGCTTCTTCTTGAATTCCGCGAAAAGACGGCTGACGGTCTCGCGAGTTGTTCCAATCATCTCAGCGATTTCTTCATGGGTCAGAGTGAGCCTTACCTGCGAACCGTTAGTCGCACCTTTGGAATCAGAAGACCATGAAAGCAACAGTTTGGCGAACTTCTCCGCCGGAGAGCTTGTCAGTCCCAAGGTTCGAATCTCTTCATAAGCCGTGTAGTAATTTCGGCTGAGCTGCTCGGCCACTCGAACGGCGACCTCTCCGTGCTCGCGTAAGAACTGAAGAAACGAATCGCGGGCGATGAAATTCGCCTGCCCTGGCTCAACCATCTCCGCTGTGACTTCGTAAGGTCGGTTCGAAACAGTCGCATTAAGGCCAAGCACATCTCCAGGATCAGACAGCTTGGTAATGATGGTCTTTCCTTCTTTTGAAGAAGTGGAGAGCTTTACTTTTCCTGCACAAAGCACAAAAACCCCTCGTGGCTGCTGACCCTCAATGAACAGCATGGCTGATTTCGGATAAATGGCCGTGGACTTGATCTCATTGAGTTTTTGCAACGTAGTGGTGGGTAAATTGCAGAACAAATGCTCTTCTCTTACCGGGCAGGTGAGGCAGTTGTCAATGATGTTGAGGCCGTACGGAGCGCGCATTTCCTGCCTGCTTCCTTCCGCCGATTGTAGCACTCCTCTGTGATTGCAATCACAAAAAGCCGTGCGCTCCAGCACGGTATCCGAGACCTCAGCGCGCGAGAATGATTACGTTCGAGAGGGCACTAGAGGCCACACGGAAGGGGGAACCCCGATGACTCTCACGGTAGAGCTCCAAGAGACACCAATCCAGTTGCCAAACAGTGACCCGAACATAGGGCCGCGAAAGATATTGGGGATGTCGTTTTCTCCGTTCGCCGCTTCTCCTTCGCTTTTTGCTGATGTTCTGCTCGAAGTTGACAGCACTGAAAAACGCCGCCGCAAATGGGCTGCGGTGACCACCCTCTTATTGCAGACGCTGTTTCTTGGGGCTGTGTTAATTGTTCCCTTGATGTTCACCGATGCACTCCCGACGGCACAGTTAGTGACGATGCTGGTTGCGCCGACGCCCCCGCCCCCGGCGCCACCAGCCCCGGCAGCAGCTCCGTTGAAGGTAATCAAGCGCGTTGAGAGCGATCTTCTGGACGGACGCTTGCGCGCCCCGGGAAGGATTCCGCAGAAGATTGCCATGATCAAGGAGGACACGGCGCCGCCCGCGATGTTTTCGGGCGAGGGAGTGATTGGAGGACTTCCGGGCGGGCAGGCGGGCGGAGTGATTGGGGGGATTATCAGTTCGGTGCCGCATATTGCAGCGGTGCCAAAGTTGGCTGCTCCGATTCCGGTAAAGAGACTGCGAGTGTCCCAGGGCGTGAGCAATGGTCAGAAGCTCTATAGCCCAGAACCGGTTTATCCAAGAATTGCGCAAGCAGCTCGGATTCAGGGAGTCGTGATCCTGAAAGCGGTCATTTCCAAAACTGGCGCCATTCAGAATCTGGAAATAGTGTCAGGACACCCGATGCTTGTGCCGGCAGCGATTGAAGCAGTAAAGCAGTGGCGATATCGCCCATTCCTGCTCAGCGGCGAACCGATCGAGGTAGAAACCACGGTGACGGTCACATTCCGCATAGAGTCATGAAGCAAGAATACTCATGCACGAGGTCAATAAATATGGAAGAAACACATAAATTTCGAGTAGTTGCATGGTGGTCGTCGGGAAAAACTGGGATTGCAAAAACTGACTCGGCACCGAATGCTATTCAATTCACTGCCCCGATTGCCTTCGGAGGCCTCGAAGGACGATGGACGCCGGAGGATCTCTTTCTCAGCGCTGTTGCCAGTTGCTTTACAACCACATTCCAGGCAGTTGCCGCCTATTCCAACTTCGAATACACCGACCTCGAAGTGGAGGTCGAAGGAATTGTGAGCAAACTGAGCAGCGGGTATGGCTTCCAGCAGATTCTGATCCGCCCCCGGCTGACGATCGCGGATGAAGAAAGCCATCACCACGCTTTGGAGGTTTTGGAGAAAGTGAAGTCGCTTTGCCTGGTGTCGAGGGCGCTTGCGACGGCGCAGGAGTTTCGCCCGGAGATAGAAGTGGCAAAACCCGTCGCACTGGCTTGAACAGGCCGACTGTCGCATTCATTTCCGCCAAAAATCGTAGTCGGAGGTGTTTTATGAAAACAATAGAAGTTGGCAATGCAGTCACACTTGAGGCCAGAGATGTCGAACTAAAGAGAGTATTGTTTGCGACCGATTTTTCCTCATATTCAAACGCGGCATTACCGTACGCTTTAGCGATTGCGCATCAACATGGCGCCGAGCTATATGCGGCGCACGTTGTTTCAACCGATGCATATATGTTTGCGACGCCAGAAACTTGGCCCGCGGTCATGGAGTTTCAGGACGAACAGAAACAGATTGCCGCTGCAAAGTTGGAAGAATCACTTCGCGGGACGCCACACCAGGTTGTGAGCGCAGTCGGGGATATTGCTGACGTCATTTTTCGATTAATCCGAGTCCATGACATTGATCTGTTGGTCCTCGGTACGCATGGGCGGAGTGGTTTGTCAAAACTGTTCCTCGGATCAGTAGCCGAGAAGATCTTCCGCCAGGCTTCCTGTCCGGTTCTTACGGTTGGGCCTCACATCGGCAACCAGCAAACAAACAGACCCGAATTTCGTCGGGTATTGTTTGCCACCGATTTTAGCGCCGAGTCGGTTGCAGCCCTGCCATATGCGATTTCCCTTGCTCAGGAGCACCAGGCGCATCTGTCGTTGTTGCACGTTCTGGAACATCCTCACGCCGGAACCGTCGACTATGAATCCAATACCGAATTCATTATCCGCCGGTTGGAGGGCCTAGTCCCGATGGAGTCAGGTTTGTGGTTCGAATCGAGTTACATTGTTGAGTTTGGATCTGCGGAAGAACAAATAGTGAAGTTTGCTTTCGCACATCGAGCGGACGTCATCGTGCTCGGCGTACGAGGCGCGCAAGGCGCGTCAGCCACGGTGACACATTTTGCTCACAGTAAGGCGCAGCACATCGTGGCTCATGCAACATGCCCAGTGCTTACCGTCCGCGGCTGAGGCTGCTTGATTAAAGTTCCTTTTTTGAAAGGTGTCTCCTATGATTTCGACCATGACTGATCCCGTAGAAGAAATGGCAACTCCCGCTACAGACCATCGTGCGACTAAAGAGGGCTTAGACGCTCTGTTTACCCCTGATTCGATCGCCGTGATTGGAGCGACCGACCGCCTGGCGGCGGTGGGACGAACCGTGCTGCAAAACCTGTTGCACCCTTCTTTTCACGGACGCGTGTATCCAGTCAATCCGCACCGCCCGGAACTTTTGGGGACTAAAGCGTACAAGAGTATTTCTGAAGTTCCCGAGGCCGTGGACCTGGCTGTTTTGGCAACGCCCGCTGAGACGATTCCCGACCTGATCAAAGAATGTGTTGACGCCAATGTGAAGTCTGCGGTCGTAATCTCCGCTGGATTCAAGGAACGAGGTGCGGCTGGCATCGGTCTGGAAAAGCAGATTCAAGAGCACCTGAAGAACAGTCCGATGCCTCTTATTGGGCCGAATTGCCTGGGTGTGATGAATCCGCTGATCGGCATGAATGCGACTTTTGCGAAAGACATGCCAAAAGCCGGCAACGTCGCGTTCCTTAGCCAGAGCGGAGCGCTGCTGACAGCGATTCTGGATTGGAGTCATAAGGAAGAAGTTGGCTTCAGCGCAATCGTCTCGACTGGCTCGATGCTCGACGTCGGTTGGGGAGATCTGATTTATCACTTCGGCGACGATCCTCATACGAAGAGCATTCTCATCTATATGGAATCCGTAGGTGATGCGCGATCGTTTCTGTCGGCCGCCCGCGAGGTGGCATTGACCAAGCCGATTATTTTGATTAAGGCCGGAAGGTCGGAAGCCGCCTCCAAGGCAGCGGCCTCGCACACGGGCGCACTCACCGGAAGTGACGAAGTCCTCGATGCGGCGCTGCGCCGTTGCGGAGTGCTCAGAGTCCACAACATCGCTGATCTTTTTTATATGGCGGAAGTGTTGGGCAAGCAACCCCGGCCCAGAGGCCCCAGGCTAACCATCCTGACCAATGCTGGAGGGCCGGGCGTGCTTGCCACGGACGCCCTGGTCGCGAATGGCTGCGAGTTGGCGCAGCTCTCGGAGACAACTCTGCAAAAACTAAATGAATTTCTTCCCGCGCATTGGAGCCATGGCAATCCAGTGGACATTCTCGGCGACGCTGACTCGGAGCGCTACGCGAAGGCAATTGAGATTGCTGCTGAAGATCCCAACAGCGATGGCTTATTGGTAGTGCTTGCACCGCAGGGCATGACGAATCCTACCGAGGTAGCCGAGCGACTGAAACCGTACGCGAATTCGTCGGGCAAGCCTCTGCTGGCGAGCTGGATGGGCGGGACCAGCGTTGCTGAGGGTGAAGCAATTCTGAACAATGCGGGCATTCCGACGTTTCCCTATCCCGACACCGCCGCGCGGGCCTTCACGTCTATGTGGCGTTACACGGGGAATTTACACGGCCTGTACGAGACGCCCAGCCTGGGCGACGACACCGAAACCAGTAATGCGGCTAAATTCGCGGTTCGCCAGATCATCGAGAATGCGCGCGAAGGAGGGCGTTTACTGCTTAACGAATTCGAATCCAAGGCGATTCTTTCGCACTATGGCATCGCGACCGTGGAGACTCGAATTGCGCACACTGAAGAGCAAGCGGTCAGGCATGCGACACAACTCGGATATCCAGTCGTGCTCAAGGTTTTTTCCGACACCATCACTCATAAAACTGAGGTCGGCGGGGTGAAGCTCAATCTGCAAGATGAAGCGGCAGTTCGCAATGCGTTTCAGGCAATCTGGTCGGCAGTCGCGGAGAAGGCCGGCCGCAGCCAGTTCGGCGGCGTCACCATCCAACCGATGATCAAGCTCGACGGCTATGAACTGATACTGGGCAGCAGCGTGGATCCGCAATTCGGTCCGGTGCTTCTATTTGGATCTGGGGGTCAACTGGTTGAGGTTTACAAAGATCGTGCACTCGCTCTTCCTCCCCTTAACAGCACGTTGGCCAGACGACTGATGGAGCAAACGCAAATCTTCAAAGCTCTCCAGGGCGTACGCGGGCGCAAACCGGTGAATCTTGTGGCGCTCGAACATTTGCTCATCCGTTTCAGTCAACTAGTGATTGAGCAGCCGTCCATAGCGGAGATTGACATTAATCCCCTCATGGCTTCACCAGAGCGTTTGCTGGCTCTCGACGCGCGTATCGTTCTGCATGATCCAGCCAAGCAGAAGGAAGTTCCGAAGCCGGCGATTCGGCCTTATCCATTGCAATATGTTTCCAGGGGCACGATGAAAGACGGCCGTGACATTACCATTCGGCCGATTCGTCCAGAAGACGAACCACTGATGGCGGAATTTCATCGCACCCTCTCGGACCGCACAGTGTATCTGCGGTATTTCAATTCTCTCAGTTTAAGCGCGCGCATTTCCCATGAGCGCTTGTTGAGAATTTGTTTTGGCGATTATGAGCGCGAAATGGTGCTGGTGGCTGAGCACCGGGATCCGGATACGGGCAAGCCTGAAATTTGTGGAGTAGGCCGGCTTAACAAGCTGCGTAACCAAAACGAAGCCGAAGTTGCAGTCTTGGTTTCCGACGCGTGTCAGAACCAAGGGCTCGGGCTGAAATTGCTGCGCAGAGTGATTGATGTCGCGCGGGATGAAAAATTGACCCGCGTCTCGTCACAGATGCTGGGAAACAACGTTCCAATGCAAGCGATTTGCAACCGGCTTGGATTTCAGATGTCGTCGCAGTTGGACTTTCCGGCCATTAACGCCGTATTGGATCTCTAAATAGCCGCCTGTCACTGGTCCAATCCGTAAAGAGTTCACATAATTACGGAATCAACACCAGCGCGCCGTCCACCTTATCGTCCTTGAGCGCGGCGAGACCCTCATTGGCCTGATCGAGAGGATAGGCGGTCACCTTCGGTTTCAGGTTAATTTGTGCCGCGAGTTCGAGGAAATCGCGGGCATCGGCGCGTGTCATATTCGCTACGCTGCGGATCTGGCGCTCGCCCCAGAGCAGCTTGTCGTAGTCGATTTCAGGAATGTGGTCGAGATGAATAGCATTGATGGCGACGACGCCGCCTTTTCTAAGACTAGACAACGCAGCAATCACTACGTCGCCGCTTGGCGCGAATGTTATGGCACGATCGAGTTCTATAGGTGGTTTCGCCGTAGCTTCTCCGACCCAAATCGCTCCCAGGGATTCCGCGAGTTTTCGATGCGAAGCTCCACGCGTTGAGACGTACACATCGCATCTCCAGGCCCGCAGAACAGCGATGGCCAAGTGTGCCGACGCACCGAATCCAAAGAGTCCAACACGCTCCCCATGCTGGACTCCCGCGACTCGTAAAGCGCGAAAGCCGATGATGCCTGCGCACAATAGTGGGGCCGCGTGCAAATCATCCAGAGCGGGCGGCAACGGGAATACAAAATCTGAGCGAGCCACTGCATATTCCGCGTAGCCGCCGTTCACTGAATAGCCTGTAAAAGTCGGCGTATCGCAGAGATTCTCGACGTTGTGTTTGCAATACCAGCAAGTGCCGTCGGTGCCACCGATCCACGAAACGCCAACCCGAGTGCCGAGCGGTAGCTGCGTCGTTTCCCCACCGGCTACTTCTCCTACGATCTGGTGGCCCGGAATAAGTTTCGAACGCAGTTGCGGAAGTTCTCCTTCCACAATATGAAGATCGGTCCGGCACACGCCACAGGCACGCACTTTCAAAAGCACTTGGCCAGACGCCGCGACCGGACGCTCTACCTCCCCAATCTCCAAGGGACGCTGCGAGATTTCCTTAAAGACAGCAAGGACTGCGGCTTTCATGCTTGAAATATTATCCGCCTTAAACCGCTGATGCGGGGTTACATCAGAAATTCGAATAGCGAAGCGAGGAAGAACATCGGGAGCGTAATCAGATAGATTAAGCCTGCGTCCCTCAATGCGTCGTGCGGGATGAGCAGCCATTTCACGCGGCGGCCATGGTATCCCGTCCGTGCGGGCTTCCCGAACGCTGCGAATCCTAGATTCGCACCCGCGCCTCCTGCGAGCGTGTACGGGATCAGCTGGAGTATGAGCGTAACGAGATAGTAGAACGCCTCATGCCGATTATTCAGCCGGCTATGATGAGCATCGTCTACGGAGACCACGCCTCCCACCCAGCCGCGCGACCCCGCGATCCAGTACGCCGCTGGCACACCGTATCCGGAAATCCCGCTCAAGAAACCCGCAGCGGCATTACCACTCGCGTCAAGACACGCCGCAGTGAAGCGATTGCCCTTGTCGAATTGCGCCAGGATCGGCGAAGTTTGCCGCGCATTCCGGATAAGGCCGTCTCGATAGCGCAGCGCGAATCCGTTGTGCGTGTGAACCATGATACCGCCCGCTAACAATCCAATGGCGTAGGCGAGCGCCACCGTCGCGATGCCGAGGCGCGAGCGACGGAGGGCAAGTTTGATGCGGGGGCTATGATGCCTCGTTGTCGCCTGCTTAAACGCCGGGGACGCCTCTGTTAACGTCTCGAACACACGCTTAAGTTACCGCTGCCTTTGCTTCGAGACTGTGATTTCGATCACAACCCTGTGTGAACCGGATTCCCGACAATGTTTCGCCCACGGCGCATTATGGCACCATGAAACGCAAGTTCAAAACGATGGATGCGAATGAGGCCGTGGCGAGCGTCGCTTATCGCCTCAATGAAGTGATCGCGATTTATCCGATCACGCCCTCTTCCGCCATGGGGGAATGGGCCGACCAGTGGGCGTCTGAAGGCGTGCCCAACATCTGGGGAACGGTGCCACGCGTGGTGGAGATGCAGAGTGAAGGTGGTGCTGCCGGCGCCGTCCATGGCGCCCTGCAAACCGGATCCTTGGCCACCACCTTCACTGCATCGCAGGGATTGCTATTGATGATCCCCAACATGAACAAGATCGCGGGCGAACTCACGCCTGCCGTATTTCACGTTACCGCGCGCACTTTGGCGACGCATGCGCTTTCGATTTTTGGCGATCATTCGGATGTGATGTCGTGCAGAACTACGGGATTCGGAATGCTCTGCTCCAACTCAGTCCAGGAAGCAATGGACATGGCGCTTATTGCGCATGCAGCCTCGCTCGAATCCCGTATCCCTTTTTTGCATTTCTTCGATGGCTTCCGAACTTCGCACGAGGTCAACAAAATTGAACTGCTCAACGAAGACGATCTTCGCGCGCTAATCAATATGGATCGCGTCTTCGAGCACCGGCAGCGGGCCTTGTCTCCGGATCATCCGGTACTTCGCGGTACGGCGCAGAATCCCGATGTTTATTTCCAGGCACGTGAGGCGATCACGCCTTACTACACCGCTTGCCCCGACAAGGTGCAGTCAGTGATGGATAAGTTTGCGAAGGTCGTTGGACGCACGTATCACTTGTTCGATTACGTTGGCGCGCCCGATGCTGAAGACGTAATCGTGATGATGGGATCGGGAGCGGAGACCACGCAGGAAACGGTCGAACATCTAGTGGCTTCAGGACGGAAGGTCGGACTGCTTAAGGTACGGCTATATCGGCCATTCTCGGTCCGGCATTTTATTCAGGCCCTGCCGAAGACGGTCAAACAGATCACGGTTCTGGATCGAACGAAAGAAGCTGGGGCCACAGGCGATCCCTTATTTCTCGATGTGGTGAATGCAATCCAGGAAGGCGTGAAGTTTGGTTCGTGCCGGTCTGACTCGGTCGCTTTGGTCTTGGGCGGCCGCTACGGTCTATCGTCAAAGGAATTCACGCCCGCCATGGCGAAAGCTGTGTTTGACAATTTTGAACCGGCACAAAAAGACCATTTCACGATCGGGATCAATGACGACGTAAGCCATACCAGCCTCGCCTATGACAAAGAATTTTCGATCGAGCCAGACAGCGTTGTGCGCGCTATGTTCTACGGCCTCGGCGCGGACGGAACGGTGGGCGCGAACAAGAATTCCATCAAGATTATCGGGGAGAACACCGACAACTATGCTCAGGGATATTTCGTTTATGACTCCAAGAAGTCGGGAGCGATGACGGTTTCCCATCTGCGCTTTGGTCCTAAGCCAATTCACTCCGCTTATCTCATCTCTAAGGCGAACTTCGTCGCCTGCCATCAATGGATCTTCCTGGAACGCTACGACATGCTCAGCTCGCTGGTCGAAGGCGGAGTGTTCCTGCTAAACAGCCCTTTCGATGAATACGAAACTTGGGCTCACTTGCCGCGTCAGGTACAGCAGCAATTAATCGAGAAGAAAGCAAAGTTTTTCGTCATTGACGCCTATCAGGTCGCTCGCGACACCGGCATGGGCTCGCACATGAACACGATCATGCAGACATGCTTTTTCGCGATTTCGAAAGTGTTGCCGCGAGACGAAGCCATCGAAGCCATTCGCAAATCAATTCGCGATACATACGGAAAAAAGGGCGAAGAGATTGTGCAGAAGAATCTACAAGCTGTAGATGAAACTCTCGCTCATCTGCACGAAGTACCGATTCCAAACACAGCTACCAGCAAAATCGAAATGCCCGAGCCGTTTTCGGCGGAGGCTCCCAAGTTTGAGCGCGAGGTCCTCGGCGCTATATACGCCGGCCACGGCGACGAGATTCCCGTGAGCGCTTTCCCATCCGATGGTACGTTTCCCACCGGGACCGCCAAATGGGAAAAGCGTAACCTCGCGCTCGCCATACCCGTGTGGGACACCAAAACGTGCATCCAGTGCGGCAAGTGCGCCGTGGTGTGCCCGCACTCCGTAATTCGGATCAAAGTGTATGACCCGCTAGAACTCACAGCCGCGCCTCCGACTTTCAAGTCAACCGATGCTCGCGATAAAGAATGGACCGGCTTGAAATACTCAATTCAGGTCGCGCCGGAAGACTGCACTGGCTGCGCGATCTGCGTGGATGTGTGCCCTGCGAAGAATAAGAGTGAGACGCGGCTGAAAGCCATCAACATGGAACCGCAACCTCCGCTGCGCGCGCAGGAAACCGAGAATTGGAAATTCTTCCTGAAGCTTCCTGAACTTGATCGCCGAAACATCAAGCTGACCACGATCCGGCAGCAACAAGTGCAACAGCCTCTATTTGAATTCTCCGGCGCTTGTTCGGGATGCGGCGAAACTCCTTATCTGAAGCTAGTGTCACAACTTTTCGGTGATCGCGCAGTCATCGCCAACGCGACGGGGTGCTCGTCCATCTACGGCGGCAATCTACCGACAACGCCCTGGAGCAAGAATGCCGAGGGTCGCGGTCCGGCTTGGTCTAACTCACTGTTTGAAGACAACGCTGAATTCGGACTTGGTTTTCGAGTTTCAATCGACAAGCAGGCGGAGTTCGCACGCGAGCTGGTGCGTCGTTTGGCCTCGGAAATCGGCGAAGACTTTGCGACCGCTCTGATTACCTCCCCGCAAAAAGATGAAGCCGACATCTTCACACAGCGCGAGCGGGTAGCTCTGCTCAAACAATCTTTGGAAAGGCTAAACAGCCCGGAAGCGAAACAATTGCTCGCTATCGCCGACACCCTGGTTAAGAAAAGTGTCTGGATAATCGGCGGCGATGGCTGGGCTTATGACATTGGCTACGGTGGCCTCGATCACGTGCTGGCGAGTGGACTCAACGTCAACCTGTTGGTGCTCGATACCGAGGTTTACTCCAATACGGGAGGACAAGCGTCCAAGTCCACTCCCCGGGGCGCCGTAGCCAAGTTTGCAGCGGGTGGCAAGCCAAGCCGCAAGAAAGATCTCGGCCTCATGGCCATGACCTACGGCAACGTATACGTCGCCAGCGTGGCGATGGGCGCCAAAGATGAGCACACACTGAAGGCATTTCTAGAAGCCGAAGCATACGAGGGCCCCAGCCTAATCATTGCCTACTCGCATTGCATCGCCCACGGCATCAACATGACTACGGCGATGACCGATCAGAAGCTCGCAGTCGATTCCGGCCAGTGGCTGCTCTATCGCTACAATCCCGAGCGCGCGCTTGTTGGAGACAATCCACTGATGCTCGACTCACGGCATCCGACCCGCAAAGTAAAAGAATTCTTCCAGCAGCAGACTCGTTTCCAGATGCTCGCCAAGAGCAAGCCCGAAGATGCAAAGCGGCTCTGGAAGCAGGCACAGAACGATGTCGGATGCCCGCTATGGAATGTATGAGTACCTGGCCCAGCGCGAAGAGAATCACAACAGGAACACACGAAGTGAAGATTGCAGGCCATGTGCCTGAGCCAAGTCAGCACGTCGTGGCAACGCACTAGGAGGCTCATGATTGACCTCAGTACCGATTATCTAGGCCTCAAACTTCGCACACCGCTGGTCGCATCGGCATCTCCTCTGTCGCATGAGTTGGACGGCATCCGCCGCCTGGAAGATGCAGGCGCATCGGCCGTAGTGCTCTATTCCCTCTTCGAAGAGCAGATCACCCAAGACAACTTTAATCTCGAACACAATCTCGTGGCGGGTATCGACAGCTTTCCGGAGTCGCTCACCTACTTTCCGCAAGCACTCAATTTCTATACTGGCCCCGAAGAATATCTGAATCACATCGTTAAGGCGAAAGAGGCGGTGGACATTCCAATCATTGCCAGCCTCAACGGTTCAACCTTGGGCGGATGGACCGACTATGCGCGGAAAATCGAGCAAGCCGGTGCCGATGCCATCGAATGCAACATTTATTTCATCCCAACCAACATGGACAGCCCTCGGTGGAAATCGAGGACACTTACCTCGACATCCTAAGGGCGGTAAAGTTGGCGGTTCATATTCCGGTCGCCGTCAAGATCAGTCCGTTCTTCAGCAATATGGCAAACATGGCCAAGCGGCTCGATGCGAGCCGGTGCTGACGGATTGGTGCTGTTCAATCGCTTTTACCAGCCGGATATTGACCTGGAAAACCTCGATCATCAAGCCCAATGTCTTGTTGAGCACACCTCAGGATTCTGCGTCTGCCTCTCACTTGGATAGGCATCCTGTATGGAAACGTGAGGGCCAGCCTCGCCGCGACCAGCGGTATTCATCAAGGTCGACGACGTGGTCAAGATGCTCCTGGTGGGCGCAAGCGTGACCATGATGTGCTCGAGTTTGCTGCGCGAAGGATGCGACCATCTTCATTTTGTGGAGACTCGCCTTCAACGATGGATGACCGACCATGAATACGAATCGGTTAGCCAGATGCAAGGCTGCATGAGCCAACTCCGTTGCGCCGATCCCTCAGCTTTTGAAAGGGCTCAGTATATGCAGGCGGTAAAAGGAACGCAGCATCTCAGCCTGTCTGATCTCTCGCGAAGATATGCGCGAGCGCGGTGAAGTGGAATAAGGTCTGAGGCGCGACGATTAAGGAGGCGGTTTTATGACAACTCTTGAGCTTGAAAAAAGCGTAACGTTCGAAAATATCCTGGTTGCAACCGACTTTTCGGAGGCGTCGAAACAAGCACTGGAATGGGCCGAAGCGATCACAGAGTTAAATGAGGGGCAACTCTTCATATTGCACGCCCTGCCTTCCGAACCACATCTGCAGGTGCCCCTTGATCCTTTGCCGGCCAGTGCTGATCGTGAACTGTCTAATGCAACACTCAATCTTGAGAAGATCGTGTCGACGGACCTTCTCGGTCATACTCATCACGAAGAGATTCTAAAGCGCGGTCCGGTGGCGGCAGCAGTGTTGGATACGATTGAGCGAAAGAAAACTGATTTGCTGGTGCTGGGCACACATGGCAGGACGGGATTGAAGAAGATTGTTATCGGTTCGACCGCGGAGGAACTATTTCGCTGCGCTCCCTGCCCGGTGTTGACAGTTGGGCCGTCGGCAGCTCGGATAGGGCCGATACGCAAAGTCCTGTTTGCGACCGATTTCGGCCCCTCGTCCCTGCAAGCCTTACCCTACGCGATTGATCTAGCCAATAGCACTGGCGGGGAGTTGACTCTTCTTCATCTGGTACAGCCTTTCCCCGTGGATTTTGTAGGCCCTCTCTGGTATCCCGGAGACGATCTCGTCGAGAGAGAACAGATCGTCGGGGAACAGTGCACAAAACAGTTACGTGATCTGCTTCCCTCTAATTCAGGCTTGAAGTGCAGCGTAAAACATCTGGTTGAATTCCACTTCGTGCCGGAAGGAATCCTCGATGCTGCGAGGGCGTGCCAGGCAGACGTGATCGTGATGGGAGTAAAGCATTCGAGTAGAAGTGCTCCCAGACTTGCTGCCCACATGCCATGGGTAGTAGCGCACGAGGTTGTTTGTCGCGCCGCCTGTCCGGTTCTGACCGTTAGGGCATAGACATCCGACGAAAAGGCGTTCAATCACGACTTGGAAAATTACTCTAATCGCGAGTTTGATTGGAACGGCAGTCGGCTTTTGGGCTTGGGAACTTGGATTGACAAGAATGGTCTGGCCAGGACATCCTCAGCTTGCGGGCTTTTTCCTTACCATCGTTGCCACCATTGCACTGCAACTGGTTTGGCCAACCGAGAAGTCCAGAGAATCTAGGTAGCCGCGGAGATCAAACTGACCACTTCGCGCCGAGACACGCCGCTGTCATAATAGCTACTAATCTTGCGGCTTATTTCTTTTAACATCGACGATCGCTGGCTGCCCAAGTCCGTGGTATGCCTGCGCGGATATACCCTGAACAAATTCGGCCACGACTTGGTGGCGGGCGTTACCGTTGGCCTGGTCGCATTACCGCTGGCGATGGCATTTGCAATTGCTTCGGGATTGACGCCGCAAGCGGGAATCTATTGCGCTATGGTGACGGGTTTCTTGATCTCGGCACTGGGCGGGTCGAAAACTCAGATCGGCGGACCAACCGGCGCATTCGTGGTCGTCGTCGCAGGGATCGTGGCTGTCCACGGGGTGGATGGCTTGTTCATGTGCACGGTGATGGCTGGCGTCCTACTCATGATTCTGGGTGTGACCGGAATGGGCTCGGCGGTAAAGTTCATTCCGCGTCCCGTGGTGCTGGGCTTTACCAATGGCATCGCGATACTCATCGCCAGCACGCAGATCAAAGATTTTTTTGGACTTCGGCTGGAGAAGGTACCCGGCGAGTTCTGGCTGCGCATGAAGGCCATCGCCGCGAGCTTTCCAGCCTGGTCGCCGCGGTCTGCTGCGCTTGCTCTCATCACCGTCGCAATCATTATTGTTTGCCGCAAGATTTCGGCGCGCATTCCCGGCGCCATCGTGGCCATGCTGGCTGCAACGGCAGCGGCATATTTTTTCAAACTTCCAGTTGAGACTATTGGCTCGCGGTTCGGCGGTATTCCCAGCGGGCTGCCGCATCTGATGATTCCGCACTTTCGAGCCGATCTGATTCACGGACTACTCGGACCAGCTTTGACGGTAGCAATGTTGGGCGCGATTGAATCGTTGATGTCGGCGATGGTCGCCGACCGCATGAGCAACGATAAGCACAATCCAAATGTGGAACTCATAGGACAAGGGGTCGCCAATATCATCTCGCCGATGTTTGGAGGCCTTCCTGCGACCGGGGCAATCGCCCGGACCGCGACCAATATCCGCGCCGGTGCGCAGACGCCCGTCGCTGGCATGATTCACTCTTTGACGCTGTTGTGCGTGCTTTTGTTCGCTGCGCCGCTCGCCAGCTACATTCCCATGGCAGCGTTGGCTGGAATTCTGATGGTGGTCGCGTACAACATGGGGGAATGGCGTGAGATCCCGCAACTGCTTCGATTGACCAGGACTGACATCAGCGTATGGCTGGTGACATTCGGGCTGACGGTGTTCGCTGATCTGACTGTGGCAGTCGAAGCCGGGATGATCCTGGCAGCGTTACTGTTCATCGCACGCGTGGCGAGCACTACGACCGTTTCGGAGGTAACCGATGATTACGTTGAAGACGGACGTATGCATATTCTGCAGGACAAGGATATCCCTTATTACGCGACGATTTTCCGCATTCATGGGCCATTCCTTTTCGGAGCGACCGACAAGATTGCGACGGTGACGGAGAACCTGCAACAACTTCCGCCGATTGTCATTATCCGGCTGCGGAATATGACAGCAATTGATGCGACTGGCCTCTTCGCCATCGAAGACGTGGCGCGGCAACTACATGCGAGCAATCGCACTCTGATTCTTTGTGGTGCGCGTTCGCAACCCGCACAATTGATGCACCAGGCAGAATTTGAAGAGGTCGTAGGACGCGAAAACATTTGCGCCAACGTTCAGGAAGCAATCACTCGAGCTGAAACCGTGTTTGAAGAAATTAAAACTAGAGCCGTGCAAGCTAGCGGTTCGCTGCTTCAATCAACCCCCTAACGTGATCTATCAGCCGCGGCAGGCTTTCTTCTACTTTCGCCGAGAGCGTCTCACCGTGATCGAAACATTCCCCGCATACCGAGGCTGCGATTGCCTGCGGGCAATTTCCGTATAGTTCTTCCGCCAGTCCGAGGATCGTCGCAGGAGAAAAGTCGTGGGTGAATGCAGAGGATGATCGCTGCGGTTTGACCGAAGCTGACGCAATCTCCCCCGGAACGCCGTGCCGAGCGGCGTCGATAAATAAGACAGTTCCGACTTGACTGACTGGAAGCGCGAGCTCAGGCGTTAGCTGATGACGCGTAACAATCTTGATATCGCCGGCGAAATTCAGCTTTGATAATTCTTCAGCTGCGCGCCAGGCCAATCCATCATCACAACGCAACGGATTGCCGTACGCGATGATGAGAATTCGAGGCGAAGGCATATCTTGACAAATCTAAGGTCGCCTCGCTTCGGCGGCGACTTTGCCTTCAGGGTCCACCAACTGAATCTGCAATGGCATCTGGCCCATGGCGTGGGTGGAACAACTCAGGCAAGGGTCGTATGTACGGATCACAGCTTCAACGCGATTCAGCATTCCCGGCAGCACTTCATTGCCTCGCACAAAATGCTTCGCTACTTGCAAGATGCTGCGATTCATTGCGAGATTGTTCTGCCCCGTGGCAATAATCAAGTTTGCCCATCGAACCAGTCCATTTTCGTCAATCTTGTAATGATGGAATAATGTGCCGCGAGGAGCTTCGGACGCGCCGACCCCTTCGAGCGCATTGGGCTTGGCTTCGGCGCGAACGTGCTTCGAGAGTATTTCGGGGTCGTTCAACAATTGTTCCAGCGCCTCAATGCAGCACAAGATCTCGATCAGCCGTGCCTGATGGTAATGGAACGAACTCAGCACCGCACCGCGCTGCAATTCTTTGAACTCCGCCAGTTCCTGGTCGGCACGCTCGGTGCCGCAACGATCCACGACGTTGAGCCGCGCTAATGGCCCGACCCGGTAAATGCCGTCCGGATACCCTTTCGGCTTGTAGTAGGCAGACTTCAAGTAACTCGACTGCTCGACTTTTTCGCCCAGATAATCGAAGTAGCGGGTTGCATCCAATCCGTCGGCCACAACATTCCCGCCAGCATCGGAAAAGCGGATCTGGCCGCCATAAAACGTGATGCAGCCATCTTCTTTGACCGTCCCCATAAATAATGAAGGAAAGTTGCCGAAGCTGCTGATCTCCTCCCGAAATCCAGAAGTGATTTTTTTGAACCAGGCTAGGGTTCTCACAGCGATGGCAAGCGCCTCCGGAATCGTGGCAAGTATGGCATCGCGATCCTCTAAGCTCAGCGGAGCGCTCACGCCGCCCGGCACAACCCATGCGGGATGAATTCGCTTGCCACCGAGCCGTTCGATGATCTGCTGCCCAAACTGTCGCAACCGGATTCCATCACGAGCGAGTTGAGGATCGCGTTCGAAGACTCCCCACAAATTACTCTTCGCCGGATCGGCATCCATACCCAGCAACAAATCAGGCGAGGAGAGATGGAAGACGCTCAGGGCATGCGACTGCACAATCTGCGCCATATTGAACATGCGCCGCAGTTTTCTGGCTGTGGGTGGAATTCGCACGGCAAGCAATGCATCACACGCTTTCGCGGAAGCAACGAGATGACTGACCGGGCAAATTCCGCAAATTCGTGCCATCAGGGACGGCATCTCTGTGAAGGGGCGTCCCTCGCACAGTTTTTCGAAGCCGCGGAATTGGGTGACGTGGAATTGCGCGTCGGAGACCTCGCCCTGTTCGTCGAGATGTAGCGTGATCTTGGCGTGGCCCTCGATGCGGGTCACGGGATCGATAACGATGGTTCTTTTCTCCGCCATTGATTAGGCTCCGAAGCGCGTTCGCGAACTTAACTCGGGTTGCCGTCCTGCGAGAAGTTCACTCACAACATAAAAAATCGTATCGGCTGACGGCGGACAGCCCGGCACAAAAACATCCACCGGCACAAATTCATGGATCGGCCTTGCCTGCGGCAGCAGGCGTGGCACGACTTGATCCGGCGTACCGTAATTGGGGGCGCTAAGATCGAGCGTGACGTTTTCAGAATACGCGCGATCATAGACCGATTTGGTCGAGAACGGATTTCTCATGCTCGGGATGTTCGACGTGACCGCGCAATCGCCTAGTGACACCAGAATCTTTGTACGCTCGCGCACCAGCTTAATCTTATGCAGATCGTCCTCGCTGCTAACTGCTCCCTCAACCAAGGTGACGTCCACATTCGTCCGGAAATATTTTTGCGTCAACCAGAGGGCTATAAACCAAATCGGCGCTCTCCGCAAGAGTTAGCAGCCGCTCATCGATATCCAAAAAAGACATATGGCATCCGGAGCATCCGTCGAGCCAGACTGTAGCCATGCGTTTCTTGCTCACGCTCGCTCTCCTCTCATCAGTTGCAGATACGGCAGAAAGTCTCGGCGCTTTTCCATTTCCGCGACCGAGCGTCCCTTTTCGAACAATGCTCCTGTAGGACACACCTGTACGCACTTCCCGCAACTGGTACACGTATCGGACAAACCCCATGGCTGATTGAGGTCGGTAATGACCTGGCAGTCAATGCCACGGCCCATCACGTCCCAAGTATGCGCGCCCTCGATCTCGTCGCACACTCGCACGCAGCGAGTGCACAAAATGCAACGGTTATGGTCAATGACAAAGCGGTCATGAGAAGCGTCAACGGCCTCTTTGGGATAACGATACGAAAAGTGGATGTGGGTTATGTCGAGCTTCTGGGCCATGGTTTGCAGTTCGCAGTGGCCATTTGAAACACAAACCGCACAAATGTGATTGCGCTCCGTGAAGAGCATTTCCGTAATGCCTTTGCGGTAACGCTGCAAACGCTCAGAGGCGGTCGTGACTTCCATGCCTTCTTCAACGCGAGTTAGGCAAGAAGCCATCAGGCGATTCGATCCCTTGACCTCCACAAGACACAGTCGACACGCGCCAACGGTGGATAGTCCTTCTAATTCGCAAAGTCGCGGGATGAAGATTCCGTTCTGGCGGGCAACGTCGAGAATGGTTTCATCTTCGCGCGCGCTGAAGTCTTTGCCGTCAATCTTCAGAGTCTTGACGCCGGGGGATTGGCTCACGCGACAACCTCCTTTCCCTGCGCTTCTTTCCCGCACACTCCGGCCACGCACTCATTGCGCTCGATGTGTCCTTTGTATTCATCCGCAAAATAACGAAGCGTGCTCAGTACCGGATTTGGAGCTGACTGCCCGAGTCCGCACAGGCTGGTGTTTTTTACTAAGTCGCATAACTCCTCCAGCAAGGCGACATCCTTTGGCGTGGCTTGCAGTTTGGTAATCGTGTCCAGGAGACGATGCATCTGGTAGGTTCCGACGCGGCACGGAATGCACTTCCCGCACGATTCAGTCATGCAAAAATCCATAAAGTATTTGGCGACGTCCACCATGCATGAGCCTTCATCCATTATGATCATTCCGCCAGAACCCATGATCGATCCGGCTTGGGCCAAAGACTCGTAGTCCACCGGCATATCGAGACACTCAGCAGGTAAACATCCTCCCGACGGGCCTCCTGTCTGTACGGCTTTGAACTGCTTTCCATCGGGTATTCCGCCGCCGATCTCGAAAACCATCTCTCGCAACGTGATTCCCATTGGCACCTCTACCAGGCCCGTGTTCTGGACTCGCCCGGCGAGCGCAAATACTTTTGTGCCTTTACTTTTTTCGGTACCAATGCCGGCGTACCAGGCTCCCCCGTTGCGAATAATGGGAGGAATGTTGGCGAAGGTTTCCACATTGTTGATAAGCGTGGGCTGACCCAACAGCCCTTCCATCGCCGGATAAGGAGGGCGTGGTCGTGGCGTTCCGCGCTTTCCTTCGATAGATGCGATGAGGGCAGTTTCCTCGCCGCAGACAAATGCCCCCGCACCGAGACGAATTTCGATTTTGAAACTGAACTGCGTACCGCAAATGTTAGAGCCAAGAAGCCCGAGCTTCTCCGCTTGCCGGATGGCAATCTTCAAACGCTTGATGGCGAGAGGGTATTCGGCTCGGACGTAAATGTATCCAGACGATGATCCCACGGCATATGCCGCAATCAGCATGCCTTCCAGAACCCGATGAGGATCGCTTTCCAGGACACTGCGATCCATGAAAGCGCCAGGATCTCCTTCATCGGCGTTGCAGATGACGAATTTTTGCGTTCCCACAGCCTTCGATACCGTGCTCCACTTCAGGCCGGTGGGGTAGCCCGCGCCGCCGCGTCCACGCAGCCCGCTTTTTACCACCTGTTCAATTACCTCGGCGGGAGTCATCTCGGTCAGCGCATGAACCAGCGCCCGGTACCCTGAGGCCGAAATGTATTCCTCAATTCGCTCGGGATCGATTACGCCGGAATTTTCAAGAACGACTTTTTTCTGTCTTTGGAAGAATGGAACACTGGTATCGCATCGCAGGCGGGCCCCGGTTGTGCGGTGATCTGAACCATCGAGAACAGCAAATGCGTCACTTGGTGCGACTTTCTTATATAGCATCCCATCGTTGGTCGAGACCAAAGGTCCCTCTGCGCAAAGGCCCATGCACCCCACGCCCTTAATCTTGCAGCTCGTGGCGATCCCCCGGCTGCCGACTTCTTTTTCGAGCGCATCTTTCACCGATTGGCTTTGGCAGGAGAGGCATCCGGCCGCCACACACACATTAATCATCCGGGAAATATTTGCCTGAGCATCGTGCTCAGCCTGCGCAATATGTTCGAGTTCTTCAGAAGTCATGACTCGTGACCTTCCCACTGTGTTACCTGGTGACGAAGCTGCTCGGCGGTAACCTTACCCGCTACCTCATTGTCATAAACGACTGCCGGCGCGAGGCCGCAGGAACCCAGGCAGCGTGCCGACAGTATCGAGACTTTCCTATCGGCCGTAGTCTCGCCGGGTCCAATGCCGAGTTCTCGCTTTACGGTGTCTACGAGCTGAGGTGCGCCCTTAATGTAGCAAGCGGTGCCGAGACAGATCACGCAAGTATGTTCGCCCGCCGGCTTGAGGGTAAAAAAATGATAGAAGGTGGCGACGCCGTAGGCGCGGCTAAGCGGCACCCGTAGCGATACGGCCACATAGCGCAGGGCGGTTTCATCCAGATAACCGAAAGCTTCTTGAACGGTATGCAGGGTTTCGATCAGCGCCCGTGAATTCTGGCCTGATTTGCGCATCGTGGCGTCCACAATTTTCCAGCGCTTGTCCTTGCTGGGAACCGGAGGCTTGGCAATGGCAGTTGAGCTCATGGTTTGCTCTCAATATCTATCTTCTGTGATTTTTACAATACATTTTGAGCGGACGAGTGAATGTGACCGGAATCACAGAAAACCGTGCGGGCTTACACACCCGTCTTCGAATATTTCAAGAGATGCCATTCCTGCGTCGGCATAATCTCACAAACTGTATTTCCCATCACAACGAGACGTACCGGCCGTCACAGCCGACTTTCAGAAGTTCTTCTGCAATAAGAATGAGGTGCTGCAATGATGAAACAGGCAGAAAAACATATTCTCTTATGCAAGGAACTTCGCCGTCTAGGCTACGGACCACACTGCCGGGTAAGGCTCTACGGGGAGGAATTTGATTTGATCTCAAACCCAGTTCGCGATGGCAGTGGTTACTCGATAGACGGAATCTCTCACGCTTCGGGTAGCGTGCGCCACATTAGGATACCGTTGCCAATCGTGCACACGATCGAGCACGAATTGAAGGTCATGGATCGCGCGGCGGTGGCGGCGTAACCACCCTCATTCTGGGTCACGCGACATTGTGATTCAAATCACAGTTCGAGACCGCCCCTTTTTGTAAAGTGGGATTGTAGGAAGAACAAGGGAGGCAGCCAATGCTTCGAATTAGAACTGACCAGGACGAACACTCCACAGTTTTCCGGTTAGCAGGAGACCTTACCGGTCTTGAAGTGACCAAACTGGAACGCTGCTGGCATCAAGCCGCACAGAATGGCAGTGGCTCCCTGTGTCTGGACCTTCGCGGCGTGCACAACATTGACGATTCCGGCAAGCAGTTGTTGGAACGACTGTTCGAAGGGGGCGCCGAACTTCTGGTGGCGCCGCATGCTCCACACTCCGTCAAAGCTTCTGTCGCTAATACCGGTTGCGATTCAAGCCAAAGGCCAAGCTTGCCTTAAAGAAAGCATAGTTTTCGAAACCAAATTCGAAAGTAAATTCGAAACCAGGGAGGGAAGGGCTTATGAACTCGCAAGCGAAGAGAAATGAAAACCAGGATCCCACGAATGTCAGCCCACTACTGAGGGCGATGGTCGTAGTACTCGTTGCTGCACCTTTCCTGGCATACGCGTTGCTATCTGTGTGTGGGCAAGGGTCGGCGAAAGAGAGCACGCGCTGAAGCATTGGCCCCAGAACACTTCTGATTGAGCTATTTCGCGAGGAGGAAATTTAGGGAAGCCCCAATCCCTTTCCATCACGATTCCCTCAAGTCCTGATCAATCGGGTCTCGAATCACAGCCCGACGGCAATCGGACACTGCTGTGACCACTCGATTTTTTCCCAACTTACAAAGAGTTACCGCAGACTGGTGTCGCCACAACCTCATTGGCGATACAAGAAATGCGACCTACCAGGAATTAACGCACCCAGGCGGCAGCGGAGTTGTTTTGGGGTTTTGCAGGGCCTGGAGAGAATCCGGGGCCGGTAAGCCACAGAAAAAATGGCTCCTCAGGTAGAATTCGCACACTTCTTCAGGTGCGTCGCAAGTCCGTCCCACGAATGTGCTACGGTTCTGCACATAAGTGCAATTGTCTGTCCACCCTAGAAGGATCAAAGTTTTTACAACCAAAGAATTCGGGTGCTAGTGAAGACCCGATTCAGATCATGGTCCAAAGTCGTGAAGAGCCTCGTCCTTAGTTTCCTGCTTCTGACTACCCCCGGCTATGCCCAACAGCAGCCCTTGTCGCAGGCGACACGTCTGGATAACGTCTCCGGACACCAACGGGCATTAATCATCAGCGACATTGGCAATGAGCCCGACGATCAAATGTCTTTTGTCCGGTTATTGCTGTACTCCAATGAGATTGACATCGAGGGATTGATTGCCGCCACCTCAACTTGGCAAAAGAGCGTCACCCATCCAGAAACCATGCACCGGATCATCGCTGTGTATGGGCAGGTACAACCCAACCTGCTGAAGCACGCCGCGGGATGGGCGACGGCTGCCGCACTCGATCGACTAGTGCATAGTGGGCAACCCGCCTACGGCATGGCCGCCGTGGGAGCCGGCAAGTCTTCGGCGGGTTCGCGGGCGCTCATCGAGGCTGCCGACCGTGAAGATCCGAGACCTCTTTGGATTACCATCTGGGGCGGCGCCAATACCTTGGCACAAGCCTTAACCGATGTGAGGTCCGCGCGCTCGTCGGCAGAACTGTCGAAATTCGTGGCCAAGCTTCGCGTCTATTCGATTTCCGATCAGGACGACGCCGGGCCCTGGATTCGAAAGGAGTTTCCGGAGATATTTTATGTTGTCCGTCCTTCCCCACCGAATGGCGAAGAGTACTACTACGCGACTTGGACCGGAATTAGCGGCGACGTTTTCTACCGCAACGGCGAGGGCGCAGATTTTTCTACGGTCACCAACGAGTGGCTAGACGCTAACATTCGCAGTAAAGGCCCGCTGGGAGGGCAATATCCGAAGTTTGCTTACATAATGGAAGGGGACACACCGTCCTTCCTCGGACTCATTGATAACGGTCTGGCCAGTTGGTGGAATCCAGGCTGGGGGGGATGGGGAGGGCGCTACGTTTTTCGCCAACCCTACGGAGAGTCGCATCCTATCTGGAGCCAGGGAGGCGATCTTTCCTCACGCGTCACTTCGCAGGACACGGTAATCGGCGCCGACGGCAAGACTCACGTATCCGACCCGGCAACCGTCTGGCGCTGGCGCGAAGCCTTCCAGCATGATTTTGCCGCGCGTATGGATTGGACCATCAAGCCATTTGCCGAGGCCAACCATCCTCCCATCGTCGTGGTAAATGGCCGGGCGGGAACCGCACCGATATTTATTGACGCTATCGTCGGCCAGCCAGTAGTTCTTGATGCAAGCCAAACCCATGACCCCGATGCCGGACAGGTTCTCCACTACTCCTGGTTCCAGTACCAAGAGGCTGGCGCCGGCGGCGGTGGAGGTCTCGCAACGGTGAGCATTGTGAATGCCCAGAGGGCGATGGCCACGATTACGCCAACTGCGACCTGCCGTCCGATGTGGATCCAGACAGCCGGCGCCAGTTGCCCCGCAAGTGGCACCGCCCATATCATTCTGGCGGTCACAGACGATGGCTCGCCGACCCTGACCTCCTATCGGCGTATCGTGCTGAACGTGCGGGCCGTCCAGTAATCCCGGAGCGTCATGGGTGGCCGACAGGTTCATTCATCGAACCCGGTCGGCAGAGCCAGAAAACGAATCGTGATAGTGCGAACCGACCCTCTTGGTTCACTTTTACTGTTCATTTTATTGTTCATTTAGAACAGCTACTCCATCTCCTTGCCTGAGATGATCCAGCTTCTTTCGTTGTTCTTCATCTAGAGTTTCGTAAATTCTGGACTGCAGGCGTGAATCCGCAACTATCAGCTTGGAAATAATATTAGCCTGCGATGCCGCCAAGGCATGCAGGCCAACAGATTTCCAAGCCTCTATATGATCGCGCCGCTTCATCACGTTGCAGGATAGGTCTCAAGTCAATTTCTGCGTAGATTTCGTCAGGACTTGGCTTGGTGAACCTGACGTTTTCTGCAACGGGTGGGAAAGGTAGATCAACGTAGAGTGGCGGTCCGGGCTTCAACAACTCTTCTACCCAGGAAGTCTTGGATCGCAGCCGATAGCAGAACACCGTGACCGTTGGTGTTCTCAGAAACAACCAACACACCGTTATTTAGCGCGTTCAATTCTGCTTCCTTGCGCTGGCGTCGGGCGCTGGCATCAGCCGCGTTCTTGCCGACCGACAGACGCACTCGCTTCCCGCCTTCTCTCCATTCCAGATAGTAAGCGCCTTCGGGATGGTGCTCTGGTTTGTTGTTGATTAGGAGGGCATCGGGCTTGATACGGCCATTCGCGGAAAGCACAACCTTGCAGTATCGTGCGCCTTTGGGTGTCTGGATTCGCTTGGTGACGTTGCACCACGATTCATGGTGACCCCTTTCTGATTGTGGTATCAGTGTTGGTATCACCCAATCGCAAGTGCTAAATAACTAAAGTTCTGGCGGAGGGAGAGGGATTCGAACCCCCGGTACCCTTTCAGGTACAGCAGTTTTCAAGACTGCCTGTTTCAACCACTCACACATCCCTCCGCGGCTTTTGCTGTAGACTCATTACCTTACAACTCTTGGGCTGATGAAGAAAGTCCCAGACTGGTAATGGGAGCGGGCGGCTAGCACTTAAGAATACCCTTTCAAGGGTATTGTGAACCACGGCGTTAACGCTTACGCTTAAGACGGACGGACGAATTGTTTACCTTGGCTAATTCCATTCTGATTGTTGATGACAGCAGTGTAATCAGGCGCGCGCTGCGCCTGCTGTTTGAGTCAATGGCGGGATGGGAGGTCTGCGGCGAAGCGGCGAACGGCAGGGAAGGAATCGAAAAAGCTCAACAGTTAAAGCCAGATGTAATGGTGCTCGACATGTCAATGCCGGAGATGGACGGCATTGCCGTTGCCAAGGTTTTAAAGACAAAAATGCCCACTCTGCCCATCGTTATGTTTACGAACTTCGCTGAGGATCAATTCTTGAAACACGAGGTCATGTCCGCCGGGATCGCTCAGGTAGTGTCGAAGTCAGATTCGCAGGGATTGGTTCAGGCGGTAAAGAAAATCTTCCACGCGTGATTGTTGTGCCAGTCTAAAGCAGCGAGCCTTACTGAAGAGCCACGAGTTCATTCAGCAATATCATTCTTACACTTTCACAGTTGCGGGTCCCGCTCGCGACTTTGCTGACATAAGAGGCATCCACTCCAAGTCGCTCAGCGACCCGGCGATAAAGTCCCAAGTGCAGACGGTGAGTCTCTAACAACGCTTCAGCATGCTTAACGGACAGCCTGGATGTACGATTCCGGGCAGATTTAACTATGCGCGGTAAATTCATTTCAGCCTTGATGGAAGCTAATGTCTCCTTGCTCGATTCTTTTTTGCTTCGGAGCATTGCTTACCCAATATGGCACACAGCGGACAGAGATAAAGGTCAATTTTGACCGTTAAATAGCAATTGACAGAGAGTCAGATTATCGAGTCACGCCGCCGAGTGCTTCTCTTCCTTATGAGGATCCACTGCGATCCCGAGAAAATAGCCACTCATCCAGTATTTATTGCCTGCGAGGAAACATCGCCGTTCCTCGAATGTCATGTCCCGATGGAAGACTCTAAAGAATCGCTCCTGTATTTCTTCGTAGGTATTGGGCTGAAACTGCGTCATGCGGCCACACTATTCGGCACCCCGAACCACTTCTGAGCAGAAATGACCAGGGCGAGGAATATGTGTTGGATTTAGTTCCGTTCCAGGAGGCGTCCGATTCTTGTCCGGAGGGGCGTAAGATCAACAGCTGTCCCCGGACTCGCGGAGGAAATGCCAACTGGTCCCATTTGGCAGACTGGGAGGCCTGCCAGCGGAGGGCTACAGGAAATCAGTTGATGGTTCACAGTTCCTAGTTCTCAGGCACTTTCGTGCGATTATGAACGGACTGCTGCGTTTTCGCGCCGCGGAGAAATGAGACTACGGGAAAATCCCACTCTTTTCGTACGGGGGTCCTTGTTCGATCATCACGTCAATCGGAAACGACCCGTCCTTATACGCTTGCGAGAACTTGTGAACACCCATGATCTCCTCGTCGGTCAAGGTGAGAAGGACCTTGAGTAAGCCACGATCGTCTCCGAACACATCTGTGATCGCAGCCAAGTGTTCGATTAAAGATTTCTTGATTTTTGGAACGGTCCCGCTGTCCATAGGTTGCCCCATCAGTTTCGTGCCATTGGCCTGTATCATGCGTCCCAGACTACCGGAGCCGGTCAAAACGAGAAAGATGACCAAAGTCATCCGGATGAGTAGGCCCTACAATGTCCGGGCGCGCGAGAAAACTAGTTTTGATAAACCGATTTGTGAATAACCAATGACGCCATCCTTGTCCGCTCCGTTGCTGCCGTTGTTTTTGGCTATCGCTCTTGTGGCCGCAGCGCAGCAACCAGATGACGTGCTGGCCAACCCCGGCAGGCCAACCGTCTCGACGCCTGCGACGATCACTCCTGTGGGCTATTTTCAGTTTGAGAGTGGATTTCTGTACGCCAAGCATTCTCCAGAATTCTCTTCCGAGTCGAGTCTCAACGAGGTGGTGAAGTTTTCTATATCAAGCAGAATCGAATTGCTAGCGGGCACAGAGCCGTTCGCACATTCGGTGGCGGGACAACAGTCGGCAAATGACGCCGGAGGGCTGTCTCTGGGAGCACAAGGCATTCTGCACATGGGAGAAGGAGCCCGCCCAACCATCGCGCTGAGTTATTTTCATCAGGTTTATGGAGGAGACGCGCCCGACCTCGACATCGGCAGCGCCAACAATTCTGTGTTGCTGCTTGCCAGCGCGGATGTGAAAGGATTTCACTACGACACTAACTACTTGTTCAATGAAGTCACCGATAAGAACGCAATTCGCCGGCTTCAAGTGGGGCAGACCCTTTCAATCTCCCATGGGCTGACGAAGAAAATAGGTCTGACCGGAGAAATATGGCATTTCACGCAGCCATTTCTTCGGGGGAACGCCGTGGGAAATTTGTGGGCCCTGAATTACAACCTGAGAAACAATCTGGTTTTCGACGGAGGGTTTGACCGCGGGCTTACAGGTACATCAACCCGATGGGAAGTGTTCGCCGGATTTACCTATCTGCTGCCCCGTAAGATTCTGCCGCATTAAGCCGGAGTTCTTCGTGGCGGCCTAGGAAAGCAGATTCCTCCGAGCTGGCGCCCGTTCGGGATGGGTTGCGGGGATGCGAACTAGGACGCCTACGCACGAGCAAAGTCAATAAATCCGCGCTGCACATCTGTTCTTGTCAGCTTTACTCTCAGTTTGTCTCCCACATCCAAACCCTTGTCACCTTCCGCTAGCAGGCCTTCTACATGCGGCTGCATTATCCGGACGAAGGTGCCTTTTGGGGTGACTCCGGTGACGATGGCGTCAAAGGATTCGCCGATCCGGCGGGACATTGCGATGGCGGCCATGCGTTTTGACATTTGGCGTTCGACTTTGCGCTCGGCATCGCCTTTCTCGGTACAGTTTTTGGCGATAGCTTCGAGCTCGGTGTCGGAATAAGGGGAAGGCGGATTAGCGGAGGTTCCCTTGGCAAGCTGGGACTTGATCAGCCGCTGCGTGACCAAGTCAGCGAAGCGGCGGTTGGGTGCGGTGGAATGTGTATAGTCCTGGACGGCGAGGCCGAAGTGGCCTTGGGCGGGCTCTCCTGGGCGTTCGACGACGTACTCTCCTGGGCCGATAAGCTTGATGACCGCGAGGGATAGATCGGCGAAGTGGTCGGGATCAACCGAACGCCTCTTAACCAGAAAATCGTTCAGCGCTTTAGAGTTGGGATCGGCAGGCAACTTTTCTCCGAGACCGGTGGCGAGCTGCACGATGCGGTCCCAGCGTTCGGGAGTCTTGACGATGCGACGAAGGGACGAAACTTTTTCGAGCATGCGGGCGATGACGCCGTTGGCGGCGATCATGAAGTCTTCGATCAGTTCGGTGGCGCGATTCTTGTCTTGAGTTTCGACGTCAACAACCTGCCCGCTGAGCATGACCGCCCGCGTTTCCTGGGTATCAATATCCAGTGCACCGCACTCGTAGCGACGCTTGCGCGAGGCTTGCGCGGCTTCGTCCTGCAATTTCAGTTGCGCTTGCAGATCTTGAGACGCGGCGACTTTTGGCGGAGGCGACGCGGTGCCTTCCAACCATGCGCCTACAGCCCGATATGTCAGCTGCGCTTTGTTGCGAACGATTGCGCGGTAGACGTTGCTGAAATTGACGCTCCCGTCTGAACCAACCGTGTATTCGGTTACAACGCCTAGCTTGTCGGCATCTTCGAGCAGCGACGTCGCTCCCGTCGAAAGCGCTTCGGGCAGCATGGGGAAAATGCTGACTCCGGTGTAGACAGTTGTGGTCTCGATAGCGGCGTGCTTGTCTATCGGGGAGCCCTTTGGGACAAAGGCGTCCACGTCGGCGATGCCAATGAGGATTTTGATTTGTCCGTCGGGCACGCGCTCGGCGTATTCGATCTGGTCCAGATCGCGGGACGTGTCATTGTCAATCGAAGACCATAACAGATTGCGGAGGTCGCGAATGTCCGGGCCGGGCACTGCGTTCGGGGGATTCGCTTTGAGCTGCGCTAATTGCTGAGCAATTTCTGGCGGGAAGCCGGGCTCGAATCCATACTGCATCATGACCTGCTTGGAGACGGCTTGAAGATCAACGTGGGAATTCGCGGTTGGTGGCATGGGTACATACTAACTTCTTTGATGAAGGCGATTCGGAGGGCCGCCGTTGTATTCGGCGATCTCGTACGTGGAGGGGTACTTCGACTTGATTCTTCTTCGCCAAGCGAAGAAGAACAGGCGCCCTGGATGAGAACTGATTTTGGGGCAGATTGCCGCTGCGGGTTCGCACGAGACGATAAAAGGCGATAGAGTTGAGAGGTGGAAAGACAAAAAATAAATGGCTCATAAAGTTCTGGTAGTAGATGTGGGAGGGACTCATTTAAAGATCCTCGCAAGCGGACAGCGGACGCCACGCAAGATTGATTCAGGATCAAAGATGACGCCGCAGTTGATGTGCCGTTGGGTGCAGAAGGCGGCGAGCGGTTGGCATTATGATGTCGCCTCGATAGGTTATCCAGGGCCAGTTGTCCATGGGCGGCCCGTGCACGAACCATACCATCTGGCTAAGGGGTGGGTGGGATTTGATTACGCCAAAGCGCTCGGCTGCCCCGTAAAAGTAATTAACGACGCGGCCATGCAAGCGCTTGGATCATACCAGGGAGGCCGCATGTTATTCCTCGGACTCGGCACGGGACTGGGTTCGGCGATGATCGTAGATGGCATTTTAGAGCCGATGGAGCTCGCGCATTTGCCCTACAAGAAGGGAAAGACCTACGAAGATTACCTTGGGCTGCGCGGCCTGGAACGCATGGGGAAAAAGAAATGGCGCCATTACGTGGACCTCATTGTGAAAGAACTTCAGGCGGCGTTGAACCCAGACTACATCGTACTTGGCGGCGGAAATGTGAAGGAAGTCAAAAGGCTTCCGCCCAAAGCACGATTGGGCGCGAATGGGAATGCTTTCATCGGCGGCTACCGCTTGTGGTCGGAGAAACAAGGGGTGCGGGGGTAAGGGCCGGTTGCTCGGGTTTAACATCTATCCGCTACGCGCAAGATCCTTCGCATGCTCAGGATGACTTCTCGGATGTTGAGAAGGGACAGAACTGAGCCGCACGCTGCGCCTGAAGTTAGTTGAGCGTGGAAATTCTGCTGTGGTAGCATCCTTACCTTTGGTTATTCTCTGATTTTTTGGTGGTTTGTCGAGCTTCGCTCGACTGGACAGCCGGGGCGGCTGTCCCTACGTGAGCCTGGTTAAGGAGTAAACCTGTGAAAGTTTATGAAGGCGCGAATATTCGGAATGTCGCCATTGTTGGACACGGTCATGCTGGAAAGACTTCCCTCGTCTCCGCGATGCTTTATACATCGGGCGCGACACAACGGCATGGGCGGGTGGATGATGGCTCGGCGACCACTGATTATGACGAGGAAGAAATCGCGCGCAAGATGTCTATTGGGGCGAGCCTGGCGTTTGTCGAGTGGGGCAAGACAAAGATCAATATCGTGGACACTCCCGGTTTCAATATGTTTGTCCACGAGGCCAAGATGGTGCTGCCGGTAGTCGATGCGGCGATTGTCGTGGTGGATGGCGTTGCCGGGGTCGAGGTGGTTACACAGCGGGTTTGGAATTATTGCGAGGAATATAAAACGCCGCGTTTGATCGTAGCCAGCCGAATGGATCGCGAGCGGGCGGATTCGGAGCGCGTGCTGGAATCATTGACCAATGCTTTTGGACGCATGGTGATACCTCTCGAGCTGCCGATCGGGAAAGAGAAGAATCTTCGCGGCGTGATTGATCTCGTCCGAATGAAGGCTTACACCTACGATCTGGGCGGAAATGGAAGAGGGAAAGAGAGTGAGATTCCAGACGAGTTGAAAGCACAGGCGCAGGAATCGCATGAGCGGCTGGTCGAGATTGTGGCTGAGGGCGATGACGCATTGATGGAGGAGTTCTTCGAGAAGGGAACGATTCCGGAAGAGGACTTAATTCCTGCACTTCATAATGCGATTCGCGAAGACAAGATTTTCCCTTTGATCTATGGGTCGGGGCTGGGAAACATTGGCGCGGATCGGGTGATGGATTTTATTGTGGATTACACGCCTGCGCCTTCAGAACATGAGTGGGTACAGGGTGAAGCCGCGGCGTCGGGAAATGGCGAGCCTCCGAAGCGGCACGAGACGGATGCTGAACCGGTGTCGTTGTATGTCTTCAAAACGGTTTCCGATCCGTTTGCCGGTCGCATTTCCTACTTCAAAGTATTTTCTGGGGTGTTGAAGAATGATGTTGTGATGCAGAATTTCACTCGCAATTCGCAAGAAAAGTTTGCTCACATTTCAGTCATGCAAGGAAAGACAGCGGTCCCAGTACCCGAGCTCCACGCCGGGGACATCGGAGCGGTCGCCAAATTGAAAGACACGCTCACCGGCGACACGTTGGGTGATAAGTCCGCGCCGATTCAATATCCGAGAGTGAAGCTGCCGGAGCCGGCGATCACGTTTGCCATTGAGCCCAAAAGCCGCGCGGATGAGGACAAGCTGGGGCCGGGCATTCACAAGATGATGGAAGAAGATGCGATGCTGCGATTCTTCCGCGATCCGCAGACCAAGGAATTTCTCATCGCGGGCACGGGACAGCAGCATATCGAGGTCGTGGTCTCGAAGATGAAGAAGCGTTACCACACCGAAGTGATTTTGAAAGCACCGAAGGTTCCTTATCGCGAGACGATTCGCGGAAAAGCCGACGTCCAGGGACGCCACAAAAAGCAAACCGGCGGTCACGGGCAATACGGGGACTGCAAGATCAAGATGGAGCCGCTGGCCCGCGGTGGCCAGTTCGAATTCGTGAACGATATTTTCGGCGGCGCGATTCCGAAGAACTACATTCCAGCAATTGAGAAGGGCATTAAAGACGCAGCCGCACGCGGATATCTTGCGGGATATCCGGTTGTTGATTTTAGAGTCATTCTTTACGACGGTTCGTATCACGACGTGGATTCGAACGATATGTCGTTCCAGATGGCGGGTCGAATCGCGTTCCGAAAAGCCATGGAACAGGCCAAGCCTACGCTGCTGGAGCCGGTGATGGCCGCCGAAATCACCGTCCCCGACGAATTCGCCGGCTCTATCATGGGAGACCTGAACAGCCGTCGCGGACGCATTCAGGGCATGGACAACAAAGGCGGCACAACGATTGTGAAGGCGGAAGTGCCAATGTCCGAAATGCTGACCTACGGCGTTGACCTGACGTCAATGACGCAAGGCCGCGGCAGCTTCAACATGGAAATGCACCACTACGACGCTGTGCCAGGAATGCTACAGGAGAAGATCATAGAGAAAGCCAAGGCGGAGAGGGGAGAGGTTAAGGAAGAGGAGGAGTAGGGCCCAAGAGCGAGCAGTCAGAAGGAGTCTTTTGTGACCGATTCGGAAAGCCAGCCCGACCAAGTTGGTTTCGAACTTTCCGCACTTAGCGCTTACTCGATAAAGCCCGGCGAGCTTGAGGGTGTACCTTTCTGGCCGCGAGCGGGCGCGCGGATGATCGATACCCTTGCCCACCTTGCCCTGTCCTTACTTTGCGAGCTCCACGTTCGGCATAATGGTCGTAATATCGGCCGCAGGCCATCCTGATCCAATGATTTTTTACAGATTGAAACAAATCACTCTAGCTAGCTTTCTACTGGCTTTGCTGGGGTCCATCGCGTATCACACGATTTGTGAGGGACTGCACGGCAGTACGCTTGGAAAACGTTTGTTATCGATGGCCGTTGTACAAGCGGACGGGTCCCCTTGCGAACTCGATTCGGCTGCGATTCGATCATTTGCTTATTTGGTTGATTCGCTTTTCTTTGGGCTGGTCGGGTATTTCGCAATGCAGAAAACGCCGCAAGAACAACGTCATGGAGATGAATGGGCAAACACGGTTGTGTGTAAACGATCAAAGATAGCGCCGCAGAATCTCCGGGGAGAAGGACGCTTTGTCGGCATATTGCTTTTGGCATTTGCCGTGGACGGAGGACTGATCATGGTCAGTCTTCTGCTGAAGTTAAGGACGTAAGTCGCATATTGCCTCTAAGCCGTCTTCAGTCCCGCGGCTTTGGCTAACTTCGCTTGACGCTCATCGAACGTCCAAAATCGTGCCGCTTTCAATTCCAACGCACACGCGACGTGCAGGCTGTCGAGAGTGCGTGTTCCGAGACGCGGCCCGAATTTGCGAGCGAGATCGGCGCAAACGTCGAAGGCCCGCTCTGGGATTGACGCTTCGACCCACAGGCCTCCCAGCCGATCTTCTTGCATTTGACGATATGCCTGTTCGGCAGCCTCGGCCGATGCCCGGCGATGGAAGACTTGCTGGGCGATGGCGTGGGTCCACTCCCCGAAGTGTAGAGGAGTGAACCAGACCCGTACGCCGGACCTTAATAACTCTCGCGCGGCGATCGAGTGAGTATCTACGGTATAAAGAGAGACGAAGAAGCTGGTATCGGCATAGACGGTCAATAGCGCCCGCGATCTTTTATGAAGTCATCCACGACGGTCAGAACCCGATCGCCAAAAATCTTTTTTGCCCGGGCCTCGAAGTCGGGATATTTTACGGGAGTCTCGCGGCCATTCTCTGGAACTATGCGACCGATCACTCGATCGCGCTCCTTGAGTTCTACCGATTTTCCGGCGCGCAGCCAGGCCTTAAGCTTGCGGGTATCGCGGAGCTGGCGCAGATTCATCGAAGGCATGGCTCAATGTGACACATTATGTGTCACATTGTCAAGAATGGAGCGGTGGACCCCGAATTACTTGTAATCCTCTTTCTGTACAACCTGATCGCACTCCTGGCCGATTTCCTTTTGTAAAGCTTGCACAATCTCTGGTCGGTCGCGCTTTGCCGCCGAAGCAATTACAAGCTGACACTGTCCTCCAAATTTGCTGTTCAACAATTGAACGTCTTCTGTGCCAGCGAAATACATGTGTGTGTCCGTAAAATCACAATTAATACATTGCAAGTTGTCCAAGTCCTGTTGATAAGGGCCAAACGTGCTATCAGTGACTGTCAGCTTTGTGGAATGAAGCCGTGCGACCCGGCACTTTTGCTGGACACAATGGAAACCGCTCTTTGTAACCGTTGCGATATCAATGGGTCCTCCCACTCCTGCGGATTGCGGCGCTAAATCAATGGTGGCTTGAACCAGTTCGCGCGCCAAAATTATCCCCTCGCTCAGCGTGAGCTGATCGAGTTTTCCTGTGCGTTTCAAGTTGTAGTATCGCTTCATAATAAGCGACCGGCTGTGCTTGTCGTGGACCGGACGGCGAGCTTGCAACAATTGATTTACCACCTCTTGTTGTCCGATGACACTATATCCAAATCGCAGACGGCTGCCCGAAGCGCGAGTGGAATACGTGGGTTTAGAAATAGAGAGCCGGGTTCCCGCGGCGGTCAGGGTTGGCTCAAGCGCAACCTTGAGGCTGATCCATTGAAATGCCCCGTCCGGGGTAACGGAAACGACTTCCAGTTCACCAACTTGGGGACGCAATTCCTGTCGCGATAAGACCAATTCACTTACCCGCGTAAGAGAGAAATAAAAATCGGTCGCTATGTCGTCAGCAGTCACGGGATGGTACAGGGCGTACCCGTCCAATGCAACAAACGTGGATCCGACCGCGTCTTCAGGACGCAAAACTCCGGTGCCAACGCCGGAGCCGATCAGACCCGCGATGACGCATGCAGAATGAGCTCCAACCGGGAACAATTTTTGAGTATCGTCGGAGTAAGTTATCTGCGACTCAAATCGGTGCGTCAGCCGACTGTCGGTCGCAAGTACGAAGCCATACCGCGTAGAAATTACAACATCTACCGAACCTTGCATCAAATCGGCCGCGTTGTTTTGCTGGGCATTTACGGCGGCTTGCATCGAAGTCATCAACAAGGCAACCATCAACATAGCTCTGATAATCATTTGCCACCTCGAGAGCAGAAGTACGGACGATGTCATTTTGTTGCCAATAATGGTTTCGACAAAGTGCAAGCAACCCGAATGATCGAGATTATGCAGACAGAAAAGCTGTGGATTTCCTGATCCCGAATTGGTGAATTACTATTGCTTTTTAAGAAAATAAATCCGTTGACATGGGACGCGAGGTCACCCAATGAAAATAGTTCTGATTCTTATCTGGAGTTTCTTGGTCCTATCGCAGTTCGCGCATAGCGCGGCGCAAACGCAGGTGTTCGACACACCTGCCGGTCTGGTCAAGATCACGCCGATATATCACGCGAGCACGTTGATCGAGGCGAGTGGGAAGACAATTTATCTCGATCCGGCCAAACCGGGAAAATTCGCGGGATTTCCAAAGGCCGATCTGATCCTGATCACACACATCCACGGCGATCACATGGATCCCGACTCGATTAAGGCGGTCAGCAAGGCGGGAACCGAAATTCTTGCTCCACAGTCCGTTGTCGAAACTGTTACCAGCGCCAAGCCTATGTCCAATGGCGAAACGAAAACCTGGAACGGATGGACCATCGAGGCTGTGCCCGCATACAACTTGAAGCGAGGGCCGGTGGCGGGGCAACTCTTTCATCCTAAGGGACGTGACAATGGATACGTCCTGACCTACGGCGGCAAGCGGTTCTACTTCTCGGCCGACACCGAGGGCATCCCCGAGATGCGCGCGCTTAAGAATATTGACGTGGCGTTTGTCTGTATGAATCTGCCGTACACGATGCCTCCGGATGAAGCTGCGGACGCCGTCAAAGCGTTTCATCCAAAAATTGTGATTCCGTATCACTATCGCGGGTCTGATCTGAGCGTATTTCAGAAAGGACTGGAAGGAACCGGAATTGAAGTGCGGTTGCTGGACTGGTATCCGAAGGAATAACTCTTTCGCTATAACTTATACACCGCGATATCGGTGAGGGCGAACTCGCGGCCCTTGGCCAAGATTGGTTCTCCGGAAGATTTCGCGAGGGCATAAACAAAGCAGTCGCCGAAATTTAGGGCTGCGGGGTGGCGGCCCTTGCCGTATTTGCGCCAAGCGGAGCGAGCAAGATCGGCCTGTTCCGCGTCCAGTGGAACGATGTTGAGATTCGCCCGAACGACGAAAAGATCGAATTCGCGACCGGCAGCCTCGCCCTGCCGGCTCTCCAGTATGATTCCAGTTTCGAGCACAGTCGCCGGGGATATCAGGCGGATATTGGCGGTGGTAATGGCGTCGAGGAAAGTTTGACGTTCCGCCTCGGCAAAGAAGATGGCTGCTACGGCTGAGGTGTCAATAACCATGTTCGTGCGTCAGCGTGGCAGACCGTGCTCATCGTAGCCGAGGATTTCGTCCGCCGTTCGGGAATCGAGAATTGGCAACTTGTCCACGCGGCGAAGGATTTCCTCCAACTGGCTCGAGAGCAGTCGGCTCCTCCGCTGCTGCATAAGGCGGTCAAGGCGCTCTTGCAGAGCCTTTTGGATAGCCTCGGTCAAAGATTCTCCGGTAGCGGAGGCGACTTTCCTGGCCAAGCTTTCTGTAAGCTCATTCTTGATGCTTAAAGCCATATTGTAGAAGTATAGACTACTATATATAAATGCGGCAATCACTCTTTATCTTAAATCTGCTCATCGGCAGCCTGATCCCAGTAGCCTCGGCCGCCCGACCGCAGAATCCGTCATTGGCAGCTGTGCTGAAACAGCAGGGCATCCCCTCTCCCCCGGTTAGCATTCCCGACCTGAACTCGCAAATAACCAGCTTCGCGATGTTAAACGACGGTCAGGAATTTCTGATTGCATACTACCTAGATAATCCGCGAAACGAATTACGATTTCCGTTACTTGTAACTTCGTTCGACAAGCACAGCGGGAAGTGGAGTCACGCCGAGTTAACTGACCTCCAAGTTCACGTTGTCGAGGGCACGGATCACGAAATTGAAGATGACTGCCTAGGCTCGGTATTGGACATTTCGAGGCACGGCGGTGAATATTTTCTCAATCTGCATTTCAACCCTTCGGCCGGATGCTTACTAGTTTTAAATAAGGATTTAACTGTGCGTCATACCCTCGCCGGGTGCCCTGTCGCGTTTTTCAAATCTGGGGTCTTCGCCTGGATAAGCGACATGGTGCATTTTTCCGATGTTCATGCGGAGACGCTTTCTCTGTATGACCCCGCAACCGGTAAGAGTCAACAAATCTACCCGCAGAAAAACGATCCCCTTCGGGATGATTTCAGCATGCGACTCGAAAAGGTGATTAACAGAAAGCAATGTGCCGAAAACAATTGGGCATGTGGGCCGGACAGATTCGCAACCGTGATCGACTCCGTCGAAGTAAACGATGAGACTAAAGCACTGGCATTCCGGGCCGCATTTACGACCGAGGGCTTTTTTATGCGAGAAGAAGCCGAGAGTTCCAGCGAGTGGGATGATGACGACTATGTTTACTTCTACCAATTCAATCCATTGCGTTGGCGGGAATTTTCGATTTACGATTTGAAACCCAAGTTCGGAACCGACTCCTTGAAAGAACTGCTGTCGCCAAAAAAGCTGAAGCAAGTGTTTTCCACTCCTGCGCCGTGATGGCTACTAAACTCGCAATTGCCTGATTTCGGATTTCGGCTTACATTCGTGACAGTGGCCACCGCCAAGAACATCCCTCAAGTTGCCGTTGACCGGGAACGCATTGTTTCGGCGGCCCCGGTCGAGGACGACTCTTCCTTTGAGCTTAAGCTGCGTCCGCAGCGGCTTGCGGAGTTCATTGGGCAGCAGAAAGTTAAAGACAATTTGGCGGTGGCGATCGAAGCGGCGAAATCGCGCGGCGAGGCCCTGGATCATGTATTGCTATACGGACCTCCGGGATTAGGGAAGACTACGCTGGCGACGATCATCGCCAACGAGCTTGCCGTGCCTTTTCAGCAGACTTCTGGCCCGACGCTACAGATTAAAGGTGACCTGACGGCAATTCTGACCAATGTTCGCGACCGGCAGGTTCTGTTCATTGATGAAGTTCACCGGCTGCAACCTGCACTGGAAGAGATTTTGTATTCGGCGCTGGAGGATTACAAGCTTGACATCATCATCGGTCAGGGGCCGGCGGCGCGAACCCACACTATGGACGTGAAGCCGTTCACATTTATTGGGGCGACGACACGCGCGGGGTTGCTTTCCTCTCCATTGCGTTCGCGGTTCGGGATTGTGCTGCGGCTGGAATTTTATGGTCATGAGGAATTGCGGGTGATCGTTGAACGCTCGGCAGACATTTTAGGGGTGGAAGTTGACCGCGCGGGAGCTTTGGAAATTGCGAGCCGGTCACGTGGGACACCTCGGATTGCGAATCGTTTGTTGCGTCGAGTCCGTGACTATGCGCAAGTTCGAGGTGCCGGCAAGATTGATCTGCCTACGGCACAGGCTGCACTGCAAATGCTGGAAGTGGACCGCCACGGATTCGACGAAGTAGATCGTAAACTGCTGCTGACGATTATCGAGAAATACCAGGGTGGTCCGGTTGGCGTAAATACTTTGGCGGCGGCGCTGGCGGAAGAACCGGACGCGATCGAGGAAATGTACGAGCCATTCTTAATTCAAATTGGCTTTTTGAATCGCACTCCAAGGGGACGAGTAGCGACGCAGTTGGCGTACGAACATTTCGGGATCACGCCGAATCGCAAGCAGAGTTCTTTATTTTAGCGCCTCAACTCTAAGCCTCGGGCGACCTGCCTGGACAGCCGGGGCGGTTGTCCCCACGTGATTAACGCTGGATCCAAATGATTGCTCATCTGCGCGGAAAATTGCTGGCTCGAAACATCCTAATCAGGCGATTGTAGAAACCGCGGGCGTTGGATATGACGTGACCATCACCGTCCCCACGTTTTCTGATTTGCCTGCTCTCGGAAGCGAAGTTTCGCTTCACATTCATACCCATGTTCGTGAAGATCAGATTGCGCTGTATGGATTTTTGCTGGCATCTGAAAAGCTGCTCTTTGAAAAATTAATTTCAGTCAGTGGGATTGGGCCAAAGCTTGCCATTACGATTCTCAGCGGAATGGTTGCAGAAGAAATGGTAACTGCAATTCGCGGGAACGATGTGGCGCGACTGACCCGAATACCCGGCATCGGCAAAAAGACGGCGGAGCGCATGGTGCTGGAGCTCCGAGACAAAATGCCGCAGCAGGTTGCAGGGGAAGCGGCTCCGGCGCAAGTTCTTAGTTCGACGGAAGAAGACGTGTTGTCGGCATTAATGAATCTCGGCTATCAGAGGGTGACGGCAGAGAAGGCGCTCGCCTCCATAGGAAAAAACGGAGGATCGTTTGAGAAGATGTTTCGTGAAGCTATGGGGGCGTTATCGAAATAGTGGATGAAAGTTTGCGGGCCTCTTTATTGAGGATGTTTCTGGCGCTGATAACTTGCGTCGCCGTTCTGACAATCACAGTTTGCGCCGAAGAAGTGCCGGTGAGATATCAGGAGGGCCGGGAACATGGCTTCCTGATTCTTAGCACCATGGACGGTAAGATCCTGGCTCACGGCGACGAGGTCCAGGTTGCTCACGGGGATCGCGTCACTCTTCACTTGCGGTTCGATTTCAAGGACGGGTCGGTCCAGGATGAGACTACCGTCTATTCTCAAACTGGCACCTTTCGGGTGCTGAACTACCGCCTTATACAGAAAGGCCCATCTTTCCCTCATCCGCAGGAAGTCTCCGTGGATTGCACAACCGGACAAGTGACGGTTCATGCTAGTGACGAAGGCGGCAAGGAGAAAACAGAGAATGAACATGTTGACTTGCCGCCTGACCTGGCTAATGCGATTGTTCCCACGCTGCTGAAAAATGTTCTTCCGGATTCGCCGCGTACTACGCTTTCATTTCTCGCGGCCACGCCGAAGCCACGAGTGGTTAAGCTGGTTATCACTCCGCAAGGGGAGGATTGGTTTTTGGTGGGCGGATCTCATCGCAAGGCAATTCGATATCTTTTGAAAGTGGATATCGGCGGAGTCGCCGGGGTAGTAGCGCCGCTGATCGGGAAGCAGCCGGCGGATACTCACGTCTGGTTACTGGGGGGAGACGCCCCGACGTTTTTGAAATCGGAGGGACCGCTGTATGCGGGCGGGCCGGTCTGGCGGATTGAGTTGGTGAGCCCGGTCTGGCCAAAACCTTCCAGGACAAAACGCTGATTCATGGCGTAGGGAGCGCTACGAACATTACCAGCGGCAAGATCGCCACTCAATCAGCCATTACTCTTCGGCTTGGTATCCACTGGCATGCCTGCTTCTTGCCAGGCGTCCAGGCCTCCCTTGAGTGCCCACACATTCTCATGGCCGCGCTGTCGAAGCTCTTGCGCCAAACTGGCGCTTGAATGTTCGTTCGGTCAAGTGCAGTAGGTGACGATGGGTTTGTCTTTCGAAATTCCAGAAAGAATCTGGTCGAGTTTGTCGGCCGAAAACTGAACGGCTTCGGGCAGCTTAATGTCGGATTGCGCCCACGCCTGGGGATTACGCGTATCTATGATGACGAAGTCTTCGCCCTTTTCCATGCGCTTTTTTAAATCATCCACCGTGATTCTCAAAGAATCGGTCATATAGGATTCCTCCCGCAAAGCCTGAATAGCAGTGTACTCGCCAGAGAGCTATTTCGGTTTCTTCTCACCACTCTCTTTGGCGCGCTCGTTTCCGCCACTAACGTCTTTTTCGCGACCATCGGAACCTTCCGCTCCAGCATTTCCTCTGACTTCCTGCGTGGTCTGGTTTCCAGGTTTATCGGCATCGTTCTCCTCAGAAGACTCCGTTGGCTTCTCCTCAGACTTCTCTCCGCCGTCTTTGGTTTTGGGCTGAGTATCGCTCTTCTCAGCAGTTTTTTTATCACTGTTGTCAGCAGCCTTCTTTTCCTCGACCGGTTCGGCCTTTGGCTCCTCAGCTTTGCCGGAGTCTTCGTGTTCTTTTAAGGCAGACGCTACCAGGCGTTCAACTCTCACCCGGGCGGCAAGCCATTTGACGTTACTGGCGTTGGCCGCCTGTTCCAGATAAGGGGCAAATTGTTCGTCTGTGGTTAGGCCCTTGTCTTTCAATAGTTGCAGGATGGCCAGGGTGCGAGTTTCCAGCGCCTCAAAATAGGGGAACAGCTCGTTGACTACTTGTTCTGCCGGCTTGCCGTCCATATCACACTCCTCGCGGGCTTAGCTTTGGATGCAAAAATTGGTGGGATCGCCGAAGGTCACTTCCCAATGCAAAACGTGCCGAAAATCAGATTTAAAATGTCATCGGTTGTGGTGGCTCCCGTGATCTCGTCAAGCGGACGAAGGGCGCCATACAGGTCCAACAAAAGCATTTCGTGAGGAATATGGTTTTTAACGGCAGTGGAAGCCGAATCCAGAGCCGCCAGAGAATTGTTTGCCAGACTTTGATGGCGCACGCTGGTGAGAAATCCGGTTTCAGTTTGGGTCGCTGTGTCTCCCCGAATGTGCCGGAGAATTTCGTTGCGTAGCTCCGGGATTCCGTCGCCGGTAGCTGCTGAAGTTCGCACCCGCGGGAGGTCGCTCTCAATAGCCATTAGTGAGTTAGAAAGCGCCAAGTCTGACTTATTTTGCACGATGACGGCATGCCGGCCTCTAGCATGATTCAGCAGCTCGTAGTCATCCTGCGCAATTTGCTGAGTTGAATCGAGCACTATGAGGATGAGGTCGGCATCGGCGAGAGCTTCCAAGGACTTGCGGATGCCAATGCTCTCTGCTTCGTCGAGCGCGCGGCGAATTCCGGCGGTATCCACGAGATGAACCGGAATGCCGTCAATTGCGACGGTTTCCGTAACCAGATCTCGCGTGGTTCCGGGTGCCGGGGTGACGATGGCGCGTTCGCGCTCAACCAGACAATTGAATAGGCTGGATTTTCCGACATTCGGGCGGCCGACGATCGCGAGCGTGAATCCATCGTGAACAATTTTCCCGTACGCAAAAGATCGAGCCAGTTCCTGCAACGGGCCGCGGACACTCGCTATACGCTCATCTATTACGTCGGCGGGCAAAACCGAAATATCGTCTTCGGCGAAATCAATTCCGGCTTCCAACGTGGCAATCAGCTCGACCAGGTTCTTCTTAATGGGCTGGAGGCGATGAGAAAGTGCTCCACCGAGCTGCTGAGATGCGATTTTGGCCTGGTATAGAGTTTGCGATTCGATAAGATCGCGGACGGCTTCGGCTTGCGTGAGATCAATGCGTCCGTTGAGGAAGGCACGCATGGTGAATTCGCCGGGTTCGGCGAGGCGCGCGCCGCTGGCCAGAGCTAGTTCGACGGCATGAGCGAGAACTACAGGAGATCCGTGAGCGGATATTTCTATAATGTCGTCCGCGGTATAGGAGTGAGGCTTGGAGAAAAAAGTGACTACGACTTCGTCAATGCGTTCGCGGGCGTGGGCGCCCGCGCCACACGAGCCTGGCTCAACCAGCTCTCCAAATATGGCGCGACCGGTCTGGAGTTCGTGCTTCAGCCGCAACATTGGGGACGCGATGGCTTGCGCCTCCGGGCCTGCGATACGGACCACGCCGATGCCGCCTCGCCCAGGCGGAGTGGCGATTGCGACGATTGTGTCGTCGGGGTTCACCAAAGGATTGTAGCGGGTGATGCTGCGGGAGGTGAAACAGGCGATTCCGCGCGGAAGTTACCCGATTGCTGTTGCGCGTTCCGCCTTACATTCCTCGCAGGGACACACATCCCTCAAAAAACGCCACGAATAAATTCCCAATTCATGGCCGTCGTTCCAGTGAAATTTGATCGCATATTTGCCGACTGCGTCAGCCGTCAGAGGCTTTGCCGCTGCTTTGAACATTGGCAAAGCGGTGGTCGTTTTTGGAGGCTCGCCAAACTTCCGGCCAGATTTCTTTCGCTCGTCATCGCACATCGCGCATGGACATGCATCGCGTAGAAACGGAAATGAATAATGCGATTTGTGAGCGTCGTTCCACTCGATGTCCACACCGGTGCCAGTGGTGAGATTGACTTTCACGGATTTCGGATCTGCGGGAGCAACCATCGGCATTTAGTATCGTACGCGGAATTCCAGCCTCGTTATTGCTATAGTACGTTGGCGTAAATTCACGGACGTATTAAACGGGGAATGCAACGCTTCTAAACAGGAAGAGGTGTATACATGCGAAATTTTAGTGGGCTGACGATTCTATTGTGCCTTCTATTGTCAGTACATATTCAGGGACAGACCACATCGTCCGAGGCGGCACATCGCGCTCCACTCCGAGTAGGCATTGTCGGTCTTGTGCATGGGCATGTGGATGGATTTTTTCGTTCGTCACTGCACAACCCGGGAATCGATCTAGTGGGAATCGCCGAACCGGACCGGCAACTATCCCTCAAATACGCGGACCAGTACGGAATTGAGCGCAGCCTGCTGTTCCCAACTTTAGAAGACATGTTGCAGAAGGCGCATCCACAAGCGGTGCTCGTTTACACGACGACGTATGACCATCGGCGTGTGGTGGAAACCTGTGCCCGCCACGGCGTTCACGTGATGATGGAGAAGCCGCTGGCGGTGAGTCTGGAAGACGCGCTCGCGATTCAACGCTCGGCACAGCAGGGAAAGATTCAGGTCCTCGTGAACTACGAGACCACCTGGTACAGCAGTAACCGCGCGGCGTACGATCTTGTGCGCGAGAATAGCATTGGCGATATTCGCAAGATGGTTGTGCATGACGGCCACAACGGCCCGAAAGAGATCGGCGTGGGACCCGAGTTCCTCGCATGGCTCACCGATCCCAAGCTCGATGGTGGCGGCGCCCTGTTTGATTTCGCCTGTTACGGCGCGGATCTGGTGACGTGGCTGATGGATGGAAAACGTCCTGGCTCGGTGACGGCGGTGACGCAACACATAAAGCCGGATATCTATCCGCGCGTGGATGACGAGGCAACCATAATCCTGACCTATCCCAAGGCGCAGGCGATTATTCAAGCGTCATGGAATTGGCCATTTGGCCGCAAGGATATGGAAGTTTATGGACAGACTGGATATGCAATCACCGTCGGCAGCGACGACATTCGAGAGAGACTGGCGAATGCACAGGAAAAACAGATTCCAGCCAAACCTCTCTTGTCTCCTTACAACAATTCGCTCGCGTACTTCCGAGCTGTGATTGACGGCGAAATAAAATCCGAGGGGTTATCTTCGCTCGAAACGAACGTTGTAGTCTCGGAGATTCTGGACGCCGCTCGCCGTTCCGCGACCGAGGGGAAAACGATCGAGCTCGCGCCTAATTGAGACAATTGCGGGTGCGCGAATCTCCTCCGCTTTGAAAGCGGCATGTCTTCAGGCATGCCGGAAGCACAAAGTAAACGCACGGCGGGGCTCAAGCCGCGCCCGCCTCAAAACAAATCCCACGGATGCGGAGCTGCGTTCCGCCGGACAGCCGCGGGCGGGCTGTCCCTACGCGATGTTGGCGCAAATGGCCTAAGTCCGCTAAAATAGGAGCTAAATCAAAACCTACCGGGGAGCAGTCATGGCACACGTTTGTGATGTTTGCGGCAAGGGGCCGCAGTTCGGGAACACGATCAGTCACGCGCACAATGTCAGCCGAAGGCGGTGGAACGTCAATCTTCGGCCAGTTCATGCGAAGGTGAAAGGCGTTGGAAAGCGCATACGCGTCTGCACGTCCTGCCTGCGCAGCGGCAAAGTAGTCAAAGCCTAGGAAATTTCAGATTGGTGATTTGAAATTGAAGATTTAAATTCTGAATTCAACAATCTGAAATCTGCAATCGTTTTACCTTACACCTAACAATTCCACATCAAAGATGAGGGTCGCGTTGGGGGGAATCACGCCGCCTGCGCCTTGTCCGCCGTATCCGAGTTCCGGGGGAATACGAAGCTGGCGCTTGCCGCCTACTTTCATTCCGGCGACGCCTTCGTCCCAACCCTTAATCACTTGCCCCTGGCCCAGGGTGAACGTGAAAGGCTCAGCGCGGTCCACGGAGCTATCAAATTTCTTGCCCGTGGTTAGCCAGCCGGTGTAGTGGACTTTCACCATTTGGCCTTTTACAGCCTCAGCTCCTGTGCCGACTTTGATGTCCCAGTATTGCAAGCCGCTAACTGTGGTCGTCCCCTTGCCGGTCACTTTGGTCGGCGCGGCGGTTTTGGCGTCAGCCTGGCCAAAAAGCATTGGGACCGCAAACGTCAAGACAGAAAATAAAATCGCAATTTTCATCGAGAGGTTCTCCAGAAATGGTTTCTTCAGTAAGTGGTTTTACCACAGCGGCCTGCGTTAAGCCAATGCGATCACATCAATTTCGACTTGAACATCTTTAGGCAGACGGGCCGCTTCGACCGTTGATCGGGCCGGCGGACTCGAAGTGAAATATCGCGCATAGACTTCGTTCATCGCGCCAAAGTCTCCCATATTCTTTAGAAAGACGGTCGATCGGACAACTTTATCCAGACTGCTTCCGGTTGCGTTCAAGATGGCCGCCACATTTTTAAGCACGCGTTCAGTCTGCTCAGCCACGCCTCCGCTGATCACCTGCTGCGTCGCCGGATCAATCGCAACCTGTCCCGATACGAATACGAAACCGTTCGCGCGTATCGCCTGAGAATATGGCCCAATAGCCTGCGGAGCATCTTTAGTCGCAATCACATCTCGCATTGGTTCTCCTGTGACCTAATCATACTAATGTGACGACAGCTTCGCCGGTAGGTACGCCGGATTCCTGATGAGAATAATTAAACTGGTTATCCACAGCGCGAGGGCGGCACCTCCGGCGTTCGCGGCCAAGCGGAGGGAACTAGGAGGTATCAACAGCGAACCGAGGGAGGACAATACTATCGCCGAGGCGGTTGCGTAGTAGAGGGGCAATTTGAAAAGTTTGCCAAGAGGGAAGAAGTGAAGTCCGACGACGAAGTCAATCCATTGTGGAATTAAATCCTTCCTTTCGAAATGGCTCAATATTGGTCCTCCGAGAAATATCGCGGCCACTTCTATCGCGAGGGTCACTCCGAACCGGAGGGCGTAAAACCTTCTTCGCACCTTGTCGAAATCAGCCTTTGGCGCGTGCCGGAAGATGACAAGCTGCGCGATTGACCAGACTAAGAAAATTGCGCTGATCGCGGCGATCGCATAAAACCAAGTTTGTCTTTCGGTTTGGATGGCGGCCAATGTCCACCAATACATCGAATAGGCACCGAACCCGGCCAAGACAATCGCACCAACGGTCCTACCCCTGAACCGAAGCCACGCGTCTTGGCCCATGGGGCCCAAAATTCCGCCCGATTCTCTCATTTCCTCCTCCGGCCCTGACCTACATTTATCTCGGGTTTAATCTCTCGCCCGATTCTTGATCCAGATTGGCGTCCCCACAAAGCCGAACGCCTTGCGTATTTGATTTTCCAAAAAACGCTGATAGGAAAAATGCAGTTGCACTTTTCGATTGGTGAACAGCACGAACGTTGGCGGAGCAACTGACGACTGCGTCATGTAATAGATCTTCACCTGTTGACGGGCCGGGACGGCGGCGCGATCGAAATCAACCGTCTTGACGAAGCGATTCATCTCTCCGGTGCCGATGCGCTTGCGGCGTTCGGTTGCAACCGTTTCCAACGTCGGGAAGATTTTGTCTGTGCCGACTCCGGTTGAGGCGGAGACAAATAACACCGGCGCATAACTCAGGAATTTCAGCGCATCCCGAAGTTTGTATTCGTATGCTTCACGGTCAGCCGGGCGCTTGCTATCCTGCATACGCGCAGCCTTGGACTGGCTCGCGCTTCGTTTCTGTCCGCTGGTAATGAGATCCCATTTGTTCACGACAATAATCACCGAGCGTCCACTCTCGTGCGCATAACCCGCGATGGTCGCGTCGAGCGCGCTTACGCCTTCGGTCGCGTCTATAACCAGGATTGCAACGTCGGCGGCTTCGAGATGTTTGCGGGCCATGACCACGGAAAGCTTTTCAGCCATCAAGTGAGTCTTGCCTTTGCGGCGAATTCCGGCGGTGTCAATGAAGCGAAACTTCTGTCCGTCGCGCTCGACGATCTCGTCAACCGCGTCACGGGTGGTGCCGGGAATAGGAGATACGATGGCTCGCGAAGTTCCAGTGAGGCGATTCAGCAGTGTGGATTTGCCGACATTCGGATGCCCGATGATGGCGACTTTCGTTTCTTTCGCAACCTCGGGTTCGTCGTCTGGAGAATCCTCGTCGTCGACGGCCTCTTCCGGCTTCTCAGGAGTTCGCGATTCCGCTTTGGCGTCGGGGACAGCCGTCTCCAATTGCAGCGCTTCAAAAATGGAATCCAGCAGATCGTCAACGCCGCGTCCGTGCTCGGCGGAAATAGGGAAAAGCTTCCTGATGCCAAGGCGATGAAATTCATCTGCCAGACGCTCCTGCTTGTCGCTATCAATCTTATTGACGGCAAGAAACAGAGGCTTGCCGCCACGAATCATCAGCCGTGCGAGTTCGAGGTCGGGGCCAGTTACTTCCGTCCGGCCGTCAATGACCATGATGACGGTGTCGGCTTCCGCGAGCGCGACTTTGGCCTGGCGAAATATTTCGGAGGGAATGAAATCTTTGTCTTCGGGAATGATTCCGCCCGTGTCTACAATTCGCAGACGATGCCCGCGCCACTCTGCCTCGCCATAGAGCCGGTCGCGCGTGATGCCCGGTTCATCGCCAACAATGGCCCGCCGGGAGCCGACAATGCGGTTGAACAGCGTGGACTTGCCCACATTTGGGCGGCCCACAATGGCCAGCGTGGGCACGCCGACCGCAGCGGGTTCGCTCATCGCACTGGATCGGATTCGGGTCATAGAAGCGGTCGTTGGTCGTTCGTCGGTGGTCGTTGGCTAAAGTCAAAACCTGGGGCACCCGTCGTTGGTCCTTGGTCGTGGTCTTTGGCCAAGACAAGAAGACCTGGGGTTTGCCGACGACCTACGACGAGCGACGGGGTTAAGCAATACTACGCCCTGCGCCGCGAGGGCTACGGGAGCGTGCTGCGCGGAAGGCTTCTACGCGATTACGTCCGGCATGCTTTGCACGATAGAGGGCTTTGTCGGCAAGGTGAATGACCTGCTCAACGTCGCGTGTTTTGGCCGTGGGTTCGGCGACGCCAATGCTCACGGTGACTGACAGTGCGCCCTTCTCAGCTTCTGAAAACTTCCGCAAAGAAGTTTTTCTGGCAGTCGCTTTCTTGCGGCCGTCACCATCAGTTCGACGATCCGGACCGCGTGTTTCGGCCCGGCGTTCCGGCGCTTCGCGCAATCGAAAACTGGAAGCTTCAATCGTGGCTCGCAACGTTTCGAGATGCTCCAAGACTTCCTTCGTGGGTTTTCCGGAAAACAGAATGGAGAATTCCTCACCGCCAACGCGGAAAGCCCTGCCGCCGCCGCCAACATCCCCAAGCCTTCCGGCAACTAATCGCAGGACCTGATCCCCGGTCTCGTGACCATATGTGTCGTTGAAATTCTTGAAGTGATCAATGTCCACAACCGCGACGGAGTAAGGGACGGTCAGGCTCGGAAGCGCCTCATTGAATGCCCGGCGCGAGGGCAAGCCCGTGAGTTCATCCTGATATGCAAGGGCATAGGTATTCTCGACAATCGAGCTGAGAAGAACCAGACCAGCGACGGCGAAATAGGCAGTCCCATCTCTGCTGATTCCGCCGCTTTGTAGACTCATGAATGCCGCCACCGCCGACCAAAGCAATCCACTCTCGAGCGGTTTGCGATGGAGAAAAAACTTCAGCAACAGCACTCCGAAGGCAATAACGAATGTGAGGAATCCAAGTTCTGGCAAGACCGTCCAATGGGTTCGGCCCAGACCGACGATCGGATTGTGAATAAGGGCGGGACCGATTCGCTCTCCGGGACGGCTGATCACGGCGACGAATACAGATTCAAAAAAAAGCAATGCGACCCGCGAGGCGATGACGGGAATTGCGAATCCCCGTTCGCGGACGAAAGAGACAAAAATGAAATTCAGAGGAACTAAAAAAGCAACTGCCTCAAACGCGATGCGGCCTGGACCAGAAAATGCCGGTTTGCCGGGCGAAAAAAAATCAATCGCGCGGTAAGCCAACAAAAGCGTAATCAATGCAAAGAGTATGCGGCTGGAATGGAATCGCCACGCCAGCAAGCCTCCGGCAAAAATAAGAGCGTAAAAATAGAACTGGACCGCCGCTACAGAAAGCCGCAGGATGCCAGTCGAGACGATTAGGACCGCGAAGAGCAACAGAGCGCCGCCCGGCACGAAAAGCGATTTGAGGGTCCTAAAGGTCAAATTTCCTTTTTAAGACTGAGCAGGACGGTGAGTTTGTGAATACGTCCGCGATTTTAATTATCGCCTTTAGTGGGACTCGCGAGTGAGTGTTCGCAAAGATACTCTTGAGGATGCCCCGTCCAAGCTCTGCTTGGGCGGGTTTGTTTTCTGGGTCATGTTTTAAGGCGAAGCCATGTCGTCGTTTGGGATATTAGACCCGCCCAAGCGGAGGTTGGACGGGGCACCCTCGAGAGATTCCCACTTCTGCCCTCAGCCCATGAGAGGAATCCAAAACCTTCGTGCGAGGCGGATTTTCGTCCCGGAATGCCAGTCCTGCCTAACAATAAACATGCTGATTAGAGGAACCTTATGCGAATCTTAATTGCGGAAGACGATCCAGCGCTGGCGAGCTTTGTGAAAAAGGGTCTGGAAGCGGAATACTATGCGGTAGACATTTCGCCGAATGGCGAGCATGCCCGCGCCATGGCCGCCGAATTCGATTACGACCTTCTAATCCTAGATCTAAGCCTGCCGCTGCTGGATGGGATGACCGTGTTGCGATCTCTGCGCGAGTACAGGCCCCGCATGCCGATTCTTGTATTAACGGCCCGCAATCGTGTCGAAGACCGAGTGCAATGCCTAGACTTGGGTGCGGATGACTATCTTGTCAAGCCCTTTTCTTTCGTGGAATTGGCTGCGCGCATCCGGGCGTTGCTTCGGCGCAGCAATTTGCCATTAGCTTCGACCCTCACGGTTGCCGACCTGAAACTTGACCGGATCGAGCGGAGGGTGGAACGCGGGGGCCGAAAAATTGATCTGACTTCCAAGGAATTCGCCTTGCTGGAGTACATGATGCGAAACGTAGGACGCCGCGTCACTCGCGCCATGATTATCGAACATGTTTGGAATCTCTCCTTCGACACCTCCACAAACATCGTGGATGTGTACGTCAACTATTTGCGCCGCAAGATGGATAAGGACTTTTCGAGTCCTCTTATCCATACGGTCCGCGGGGTTGGTTATGAGCTGAGCAACCATGCGCCAGCGCAATCACCGCAATTCCACATCTAGTCCGGCGCGCTCATAGATTCCCGTTAAGGGAATGATCTGCGCCAGTAAGACACTTCTAATCCGGCTCTAATCGCCTTCTAACCGTCGTGGAATGAAATCACTTTATACACATCACCGTCGTTCGCCTGCCTTTCTTGCCTTTGAGTTCTCCCGCCAAAGCCTTTGAGAAGCCCTGTACTCGGCTGCGGCGCTGTTCGTCCGGAATCGGACCTTGCTTAGGAAGGAAAGAACATGCCAACGAAGCAGAATAAATCCGCCGGCAGCGCCTGGAACGACGAAGAGGAGCGCGAACGCCTTCTGATGCAACAACTTCCGCAAGTGCGCTATATCGCGCGCCGAATCCACGACCATCTGCCGCGGCACGTTCTATTGGATGATCTGGTACACGCTGGGGTGCTGGGCCTGATTGACGCTTTGCAGAAATTCGATTCTGAAAAGCACGTGCAGTTCGGATCGTATGCCAAATTCCGCATACGGGGAGCGATTCTCGATAGCCTGCGAGAAATGGACTGGAGTCCGCGCGACCTGCGCCGCAAGGGACGCCGTTTGGAAGAGGCATACAACAAACTTCGCAGCGAATTAGGACACAACCCCAACGAGCCGGAACTGGCGGCTGAGTTAGGTATGGGCCTGCGCGACCTTCAAATATTGCTTGGAGAAATTGATGGGCTCGAAGTGGGCAGCCTGCGCGTGCTTTCTCCCCGCGACGGCAAAGAGGAGGATCTCTGCGAATATCTTCCCAATGAGGCGGACGAAACGCCCCTGATTCTGTGCCTGCGGTCGGAGATGAAGCAATTGCTGACCAATGCCATTGAAGAGCTGAGCAAGAAAGAGCAGCAGGTGTTGGTGCTCTACTACTACAAAGAATTGACTATGAAGGAAGTAGGCGCCGTGCTGGGAGTGGGGGAATCCAGAGTTTCGCAAATTCATTCCGTCGCGGTGGTGCGCTTGCGGGCGCGCATGGGACAGCTAACCGGTGAGCGGAGCCAGCCGAATGTTGAACGGGCCAATGCAGCATGGGCATAGGAAGAAATTTGCCGAACATACGGCCGGATCTCGGATAAAGCGTCGAATGATTGCCTTGAAGGGCGGGGCTTTAGCCCCGCCGATGGCCAAGTCCCAGGACTTAAGGCGCGGCTAAAAGCTGCGCCCCTTCAAAGCTGCGCAGTCTGGCGAGTTGTTCGCCATCATAGTGCGAAATTTCAAAACTTGGTCTCAACCTGCTACTTACCGCTTGCAATCTGATCCACCGACAGCAATGCATTCATGGAGCCGGAGCGGAAGCCTTCCAGATCGAGCGTGACGAACTTGAATCCCAGCCCTTTGAATATCTTCGTAAACCGCAACGCCATCTCTGAATCGAGCGCGGCCTGCATTTCTTCCGGCGCAATCTCGATACGCACGATGTCGCCGTGATGACGGACTCGAAATTGGCGGAATCCCAGATGCCGCAAAGCATCTTCACCTTGCTCAACGACGCTTAATGACTCGCGCGTAACTGGGCGTCCGTACTCGATCCGCGATGACAAGCATGCCGAAGCCGGCTTATCCCAAACACGCAATCCAGAGGCTTTTGCCATTTCCCGGATATCGTTTTTTCCGAGGCCGGCATCCAGCAGAGGAGCGGCGACGTGGTGCCGCTTCGCGGCCGCCTGCCCGGGACGAAAATCACCCTGGTCGTCGAGGTTCACGCCATACGCAATCGAATCGAAACCCCGACCTTCGCGAAACTGCTCCATCACCGTAAATAACTCGTCTTTGCAGTGGAAGCACCGTGAAGCGTCGTTGCGGACGTATTCAGGGCTGTCGAGTTCCGAGGTCGAAATCACTTCCAACGGAATGTGCTGTTCTTGCGCGAACGCCACGGCATCGGCAAGCTGGGTCCGAGCCAAGCTCGGAGAATCCGCAATGACTGCGAGCATCTGCGTTCCAAGCGTCTGATAAGCTGCCCATGCCAAAAAAGCTGAATCCACTCCGCCCGAATAGGCAACCAGAGTTCGTCCCAGATCGCGAAGTTTGGTGTCGAGAGTCGCGCGCTTGGAAATAAGATCGGTAGCGACGGGCATGGAGGTATTCTACCCCGCCATAGGATGCGGTGCCCCAGGGTTGGAGAAGAACGTATTCCTTCGGGTAGCGCGCGGGCCTTTTCAGGCCGGCGATTAAAGCGGTCTAAGGTGCAATCGCAGCGCTGCTGCGGCCGCCGCAAACACCGGGGTACGTCCCCTCTGTCCGCGTATTTCCCCGGACGGGAATTGATACTACCGAAGTCGGCGGCTGTGGTTTAAACCCTTCTGAACGGCACCGTGGCACCCACCCTTGCGAAAACCGCGCAAGGATGGGCCAGCCTATTTGGTTATGAGGCTTACGAAATCAAAATCTCGTCCAGAGGGGAAGCGGATAAGTCAGAACCGAACCGCGATCCCGCAAGATGAATGCTAAAAGAGGAAAGCCGGACTGGTTGGTCCGGCTTCGTCCTACACCACCTTCGGGGAACTACCTGTTTATGAAACTCCCCGCAGATATCAAATCCTCATCAAGAAAAAAGCACTCCATTTCGCCACCAAATTACATCACCAAGGCCAAGTTCTCGAGCTCAAGCTGCAACACGGGCATGGCGCACCCGGACATTTCCACTCGGCCGACGGCATCCATGGCCGCCTCGGGCGAAACGCCGTAACCTCTGCCCATGAGGAACACCTGAACCAGTTCGGCTGCCTCGCGGGAGTCAATCAGGCCCCCTTGGAGCAGATCGTTTCTTAATGCCATCAGTTCCGTCGTTGTAAATCTTTCCTTCATGTCTTTCATGGCCGTCATCACCTCCGACTCCGACCTCAACTTCTTCTTAACTATTAGACTCCGTCAGTGCCATGTACGTTGCATGCAATTTTCGTGCCGATCTACAGGCTTTCCTATATATACGTGCGGAAAGTCTTTCTAGATTCTTAAACCCTTTGGAATACACAAAGTTGTGGTGAAAGGAAGACGCTCGTTGTGGGATCAGTCGCAGGGCCGATGTCTCAATCACTCTCGGAAAGTGACAAGTTGTGTCGTTTTAGGAATGAGAGGTGTTCTGAAGTTGATCTTGTTCCCGCCAGGGGACGGCCCATTTCATCCGCGTGTCCTTAGGGGCCTCTCGCTTTGAAAGGGCGCGACTTCAGTCGCGCCGTAACACCTTCCCCTGAGTAATGGGGGGGCCAAGGCCCCGCCCCCTCACCTCTCTGCATGTGATTACAAAGGCCCTAGAAGGTGGACTCGTCCCGATGGAAATCTGACGCCGCCTAACCGCCTAACTTCTTGGCCACGAGCTCGTTCACTAGCTGGGGATTGGCCTGGCCTTTGGACGCTTTCATGACCTGTCCGACAAAGAATGCCGCAACCGTCTTTTTGCCACCGCGATACTGCTCCAACTGCTTGGGATTGGCGGCGATGACTTCATCAATAATTTTCTCAAGCGCCGAAGTATCGCGAGACTGTTCCGGCCTGCCTTCGTCTTCGTAAACCTGCGGGAAGTCGTTGGATCGCTCGAAGGAAAGATCATACAAATCCTTGAGCATTTTGCCGGAGATTGCGCCGCTCTCGACCAGATCAGCGGAGACAGCGACGCCTTTCATGGAAATCGGGGAACGCTCAATCTCCAGCCCGCGGGCTTTCAGCCTTCCCATCAATTCGCTCTGAACCAGATTAGCCACGCGCTTGGGATTTTTCGCCGCTTTCGCCGCCTCTTCAAACTGGTCGGCCAGAGTTCGGGACAAAGTCAGCACGCCAGCGTCCTGCTCACTGATGCCGTAATCCGCCACCATTCGCTTGCGCCGAGCCTCGGGAAGTTCAGGCAGCGCCTTGAGGATTTCAGATCGCCACTTCTCATCCACCATGAGCGGCAGCAAATCAGGCTCGGGAAAATAGCGGTAGTCGTGAGCCTGCTCTTTCGACCGCATTCCATAAGTCTTGCCCTCGCCTGAATTGTAGAGCCGCGTCTCTTGAGTGATCTTGCCGCCGGACTCAATCACTTCAATATGGCGGGCGATTTCGTATTCCAGGGCTTCGCGAATGAAGCGGAATGAATTTACGTTCTTGACTTCGGTCTTGGTCCCGAATTCTTTTTGTCCCCGCGGACGCACGCTGATGTTGGCGTCGCAGCGCAAGGATCCTTCCTCCATATTGCAGTCGCTCACGCCGGTATAAAGAATGATTTCTTTCAGGCGGGTGAGATATTCGTAGGCCTCTTCGGGTGACGCAATATCAGGCTCGCTGACGATTTCAATCAGCGGAACGCCGCTGCGGTTCAAGTCAATCGCGGTGGTCTCGGGGGATCCCGCAAAGTCTTCATGCAGACTCTTGCCAGCGTCTTCTTCGAGATGCAATCGGGTGATGCCGATTTTTTTCGGACCCGCGGAGGTTGAGATATTGATCCAGCCGTGCTCGGCCAGAGGCTTGTCATACTGCGAAATCTGGTATCCCTTGGGGAGGTCAGGATAGAAGTAATTTTTCCGCGCGAAGATCGAAGTCTCATTGATGCGGCAATTGATGGCCATTGCGGCCAGCGTCGCAAACTCTACTGCCTTGCGATTGAGGACAGGCAACGCTCCGGGAAGGCCAAGGCATACAGGGCAAACATTCGTATTGGGAGGGTTGCCGAATTTCGTAGAGCAGGAGCAGAAAATCTTGGTCACCGTCAGGAGCTGGACGTGGACTTCCAGCCCGATAACCGGTTCATACTTGGCGCGGGCGGGAGCGGAAATGGCGGTTGATGTTGCCATAGGCAGATATTATAGAGGCTTCGCTTGCGTAGGCCCAGACGTCCTCGTCTGGGCGGGTGAGGGTGGGGATTTGAAGCATGGATATAGTCTTGGAGTGGGGTTGTATTCCGCGGCAGCGTGGGCGTCGTTGCGCTTTCGGTCTAGGCAAGTGATGGCGTAGCTCACGTTGCTTGCGGAGCTTCGCTCCGCTGGACCCTACGTGACCGTCGCAGGGTACTAGTTCTTCCCCATTGGCACGTCGAAGTACATAACCTCATCCCCTTTGGCGTCGCGGACGCCCGTCAGGTAAAGATGCGAACCTGACAAGGGGTCGGACATTCCGGACACATCAAAGAAGAAAAATCCTGCCTGAGAGCTGTGCGGCTCCACGGCCCGCGCCGCAAACTGCGCGTCTTGAATTTCACTGAGTGCTTTTTTGCTCACCCCGCCGCTGGTTTTTTTGGTGGGAAACGGCAGCGGATAGCTCGAGGTATGGGGATGAGGCTTGGAGATTCGCCGATAAACATCATCCACGGAAGAGGGAGTCAACTTGGTGCGGTCCGCGGTGACCATTTCTGCGTGTACGTCGGTCAACGCGACGGGCTGGTCCGAATCATTCGTGATCACCACGAAAACCGGCAGGATTCCCAACTCGCTGTAATGAACCGAAAAAATGCCGGCCTTGGCGGGCGTGTCATAAGGATCAAGCCCTACGCTGATCTGCTCCGTGGAATGGTCGTCATGAGCCGGGTATGAACTGGCCGGTTGCGGCTTTGGCATGACGAAGTCTTTCGCCGCAAAACATACTAGCGACAGGACCACCACAACGGAAAGCAAAGTGGTCAGTCGCACCAATCTTGCAAGAATGAGTTGCATGGTCACCGATTATAGGATGCATCCGCTTCAATTATTACTGTCTTCCAGCTAATTCCCTTGTGAGCGTTAGAATGGCGCTTCGCTATGTATTGGCTTTACAGTGCGGCGCTGGCTGCCGGCTTGCTTCTTAGCCTGCCTTATTGGCTGCTGGAATTTGTGCGTCATGGAAAGTATCGCGGCGGATTGAGCGAGCGATTGGGCAGGGTTCCGCAGCGCCTTTCACGGCAATCGGGCGGCAGCGGAATTTGGATACACGCGGTCTCGGTGGGCGAGGTCGTCGCAATCACCGGTCTTGTCTTTGAACTGCGGCGGCAATTCCCGCAACATCGTGTTGTAGTCTCAACCACTACTGCGACCGGACAAAAAATGGCGCGGCAGCGATTCGGCGAAGATTCGGTTTTTTATTTTCCTCTGGACTTTGCATTTGCAATCCGGCCCTACTTGCGATTGCTTCGCCCGCAATTGATTGTTATCGCAGAAACGGAGTTCTGGCCGAACTTCTTGCGCCTAGCGCATCGAAGCGGCGCGAGGATTGCCGTCGTCAATGCCCGCATATCAGACCGCTCATGGCCGGGTTACAGGCGCTTCCGCCAGATTGTGGCGGGGATCCTAATAAATGTTGACCTGTTTCTGGCCCAGACCGAGGAAGATTCTCGGCGGCTGCGCGATATAGGAGCGGTCCCCGAGCGCATTGAGGTCAGCGGGAATCTAAAGTTCGATGTGCCCATAACTTCTCCGCCAGCAATCGTGGACAATCTCCGCCTCGCCTTCGAAGGCGCTGAAGCTGGCCCGGTAATGGTTTGTGGAAGCACGATGGACGGAGAAGAATCGCTGCTGATACAGGCTTTTGAAAATATTCTGGTAAGTCATCCGCGTGCCGTGATGATTTTGGCTCCACGCCGTCCCGAGCGCTTTACGGAGGTCGCGACTTTGCTGGAGAAACTACACATCCAATTCTGGCGTCGTTCCCGCTGGCAAGGAGAGCCTATTTTCGGGGGCGTCTTGCTGCTGGATACGATTGGGGAACTTTCAGCGCTCTATGCTCTCGCAGATGTGGCATTCGTGGGTGGAAGCCTGGTGCCACACGGTGGTCACAATATTATCGAGCCTGCGAAATATGGCGTGGCTATCGTGGTTGGAAATCACACGGAAAATTTCCGCGACATGGTAGGACTTTTTCAAAGCCGCGGTGCCCTTCGCGTCGTTGGTCCTGCCGAGCTCCCTCTGGTCCTCATGGAACTATTGTCGGATGATACAGAACGAGCCGCTATGGGCCATCGAGCTGCCGAGACCCTGCGCTCACAAATGGGCGCGACCCAGAAAACCGTTGAAGCATTACACAAGTTGCTGGCAAAGACGCCTTCTGTCTCAATGCATAGTGGCGAGAATCAATCATCAGCGCCTCGCGAATGAATGTTCTATCTTCCATTTTCGGATCGGGGGTCGCTCTTCGAAACACGCTGTTCGATCGCGGGATATTCAAAGCCCGCAAGCTGCGTGGACCGGTAGTCAGCGTGGGGAATCTCTCCGTCGGTGGCTCCGGCAAAACCCCTTTCGTGATCATGCTGGGTCAGTTGCTGCTTGATCGCGGGATAAAGTTCGACGTACTGTCTCGCGGCTATGGACGCCGCAGCCGAGGTGTAGCGTTAGTAGATCCGAATGGTTCGGCATCAGACTTTGGCGATGAACCGATACTCATCGCTCGAAAATTAAATGTGCCGGTCATTGTTGGCAGAGACCGCTACCGGGCAGGCCTATTCGCGGAAAATACGTACGGTCCACAGATACATCTGTTGGACGATGGATTCCAGCATCGCGGTCTTGCCCGAGATTTCGATATTGTTCTTGTGAACAGGGAGGACGCGGACGATCGCTTGATTCCGGCAGGCGTCCAGCGTGAACCACTCACTTCGCTGGGCCGGGCGGATGCTGTCGTTCTCACGAACGGCACGCCGCCAGAATTATTTCCGCTGGCGGGAAAAATGGTATGGCAAGTCCGGCGGGGCATCGCGACCACCGGTATTCCGGCTCGACCAATCGTGTTTTGCGGAATTGCGCGGCCGAAGGCGTTCGTTTTGCAACTGCGCGAGGGCGGAGTAGTGCCACTCGCTGAATCCTTTTATCGCGATCACCACGCATATACTGAGCAGGACATACAGCGCCTGCTCAAGTTGCGGGAGCAAACGCAAGCGGACGGCTTTGTGACTACCGAAAAAGACGTCATCAACCTGGGGCTACTCCGGGAAGCATTGAAGCCCCTGGCTGTGGTTCCGGTGACGCTCGAACTGGCCAGAACGGCTGACGTGATAGATACCATATTGCGGACGCTCCACGAGCGTAACCCTCAGGCATGAGAAAATCGCTTGCTGCTCCGTTTATGACCAGGCATCCCAAAGAAGCCGACCGTCTTAAAAAGATTGTCGAGGCGTTCTCCGAAATCACACTCACCGTCGTGGGCGATTTTGTGGCTGACGAATTTGTTTTCGGAGAAATATCCCGCGTCTCACGCGAAGCGCCGGTTCTGATTCTGAAATACCGTGAGAAGACCGTGGTTCCAGGAGGTGGGGCCAATGCGGTCAATAATCTTGCCGACCTGGGCGTAAGCGTGCTTCCGGTTGGCATCGTGGGCAACGATGAGGCGGGGCGGCAACTGCTGAAAGGCTTCCGGGTCAAGCATGTTCCGGTCAGCGGAATTTTGAAGGGGAATGGATACTCGACTCCGACGAAAACGCGCATCCTCGCAGGAATGACGCATTCATCGCGGCAACAGGTCGTGCGTGTGGACCGGGAACCCGAAGCCGAACCTGACCGGAATCAAAAGCGCGAACTGGTCTTGGCTGCGCGAGAATATGCCCGCGCCTCGGATGCGATTCTCGTTTCCGATTACGGTTACGGCGCTGCAACCCCCGCGATTCTGAATTCTATCCGGGAAAAGGGACGGCTTGACGAAATGCCGGTCGTGCTCGATTCGCGCCACCGAATGTTGCAATACACCGGCGTGACCGCGGCCACACCGAACGAGCCGGAAGTCGAGGACGCTCTGCTTATGAAAATCGGCCACGATTGGGCGCAACTTTGCTCCGCTGGCGAGCAGATCATTTCGCGAATGAAGTTGCAATCGCTGATTATCACCCGCGGACGGGATGGTATGGCCGCGTTTGCGGGAAATCAGAAGCCGATAGATATCCCAATTTCCGGTTCGGATCAGGTTGCCGATGTGACCGGAGCAGGCGACACCGTGATTGCGACTTTTACCGCCGCTTTGGCGGCAGGCGCCACGACGCAGGAAGCGGCACACTTAGCGAACTACGCTGGCGGAATCGTCGTTATGAAGCGCGGCACCGCGACGGTCTCGCGGGAAGAATTGATGCATGCGGTTGAGCAATCTTCGGCGATGACCAGATCGCACTGAGCACACTCCATTGAGCACTGACAAACTTTTCAATCGTCACGAATTGGCCCGCCAGGTAGCGGAATGGCGCGCCGACGGGGACTCGATCATTCTTGCCAATGGGTGCTTCGATTTGCTGCATGTTGGGCATGTGCGTTACCTTCATGCCGCCAAGAAACTCGGCGGACGATTGATCGTCGCCGTCAATGCCGACGAATCGGTCCGGGAGCTGAAGGGCGAAGGACGGCCACTGATGCCTGATACCGAGCGTGCTGAGATTCTTGCGGCGCTCGCTGACGTTGACGCGGTAGTCATTTTCCTTGAGCCGGACGTTCGAGCGTTGGTACAGGAGATTCGCCCTGACGTTCAAGCCAAAGGAACGGACTATACCGTTGACACAGTTCCCGAGCGCGATGTGGTGACGGAATGTGGGGGCCGAGTCGAAATTGTCGGCGATCCCAAAGATCATTCGGCGACGGAAATTATTCGCTCGCGTCTGGGCGGCACTGTGCCACGCACCTAATATTATGATGGATGTTGGAGAGACGGACGTCCTCGCCCGGCTATAACAGTTCTGCACGCTTTTTCTTTTGACGGGCGAGGACGCCTTTCTCTCCATCAGCCATGGCAAATCCGAACCGATTGCTGATCGTTCGCACGAGCGCAATGGGCGACATCATTCATACGCTGCCAGCCGTGGCCGCCTTGCGCGAGTCACTGCCGGGAACGGAGATCGGATGGGTAGTTGAAGAACGATGGGTGGAATTGCTTTGCTCGCCGCATGCCTCACTCGTGGGAGCGCGATCGGCTGGCCGTCCACTGGCAGACAGGATTCATCCCATTAATACAAAGGACTGGCGGCGCTCGATGGCTTCGCCTGACACATGGCGGCAAATTTCCGGCTCTATCGCCGATTTTCGCGAGCCACACTACCAGGTTGCGATAGATTTTCAGGGAGCACTGCGGTCAGCATTGATCGCGCGGCTATCCGGAGCGAAAGAGATCTACGGTTTCGCTAACCCCCGGGAAGGCGTTGCGAAAATGTTTTACACCCACCGAGCAATCGCCAGCGGCGCGCATGTGATCGAACAGAATCTTTCGCTCGCTCAAACCTTCGCCGAATCTCGACTCGAAATCCCCAAACCCCTGCTGCCGCGAGATGAAGCGGCGGATCAAGAATGTGATCGCTATTTGAAGGAACATAGAATTGAGAGGCTTGCTTTGCTCAACCCCGGCGCGGGATGGGGAGCAAAGCAATGGCCGGCGGAACGCTACGGCGAAGTCGCCAAACAGTTATCAGGAGAGGGTGTGCGGTGCCTCATCAACCACGGTCCGGGTGAGGAGGCGTTGGCAAACGCAGCAGCAGCTTCGAGCGCTGGCTGCGCCAATTCTATTAATTTGTCGATCACGCAATTGCTTGCCTTTACCCGCCGGGCTGTAGTGTTCATTGGGGGCGATACTGGACCCATGCATCTCGCGGTAGCTCTGGCAGTTCCGGTGGTTGCGATCTTCGGACCTACCGATCCAGCTCGAAATGGCCCGTTTGAAACAAGCAGCATCGTGTTACGAAGTCCGTCTAGCCTCACATCGCACAAGCGACGAACCCAGCCCGACGAGGGATTGCTGAAAATAACCGTAGAAGAAGTGGTGGCTTCCGCGCGGCAATTGCTAAAGGAAGCGCGTGCCTAGGGAATCTTCTTCAACCAGTTGGCAGAGAATCGCGCGCCGCATCCGCGTGCCGCTCGGCTTCGCTTTTGCAGGCCTGTATCTTTGGCTTGCACGGCCAACCTTGAAATCAATTTTGCTCGGGACCATATTAGTGATCGCCGGCATCGTGGTTAGAGCCTTGGCCTCCGGACACCTAAGCAAAAATGAGAGGCTTGCGACAAGCGGCCCTTACGCGTACAGCCGCAATCCTCTTTACCTGGGCTCGTTAATTCTTGCCTTGGGATTTGCTGTGGCGGCGCTGAATTGGCAGGTAGCGGTCTTGCTGGCCGTGATCTTCGGAGCGATTTACATGCCGGTCATAGAGGCCGAGGAAACGTTCCTGCGAAAAACATTCCCGGAGTTTGCGGATTACGCTCGCCAAGTGCCTCGCCTGATTCCACGGCTGACTTCTTTTCATCGCTCGGGCGGTGGCTTTTCGTGGGAGCTTTACCTGAAGCATCGCGAATACAACGCGCCGCTTGGTTCGGCAGCGCTCATCGCAGCGTTGATCGTAAAGCTATTCTGGAATCTTCATAAAGCCGGGCCGGCAACGCGCTCTATTTTTTGGCGCTGACGCTCTGTTGTGTCGCCAACCACTCTTTTGCTTCGCTGAGTTCTGCCCGCACCGAGTTTGAGCCTTGGCAATTCTTCACAAGTTGCGCGTAGTATGTGGATGCTATTTCCTTTTTTCCCACGCGCTGTGCAGCACGAGCAGCACCATATAGTGAGTCAAAACGGTTCGGATTGATTTTCAGATCCGCCTCGTATTCTGGCAGGGCTTCCGCAGCCCGATTCATCTCCATTAACATGTCGGCTAGCATCTCGCGCGAAGGAAGTTGGTCTGAGGCTTCAAAAACACCGTTCGCCTCAATGGATCGCAAGAGGCTAATCGCCTCTTCGGTTTTGCCCCTGGCGTATTCGGCCCAAGCCTCTGCTTCCTTGCGGTCCTGATCAATAGCGTCCAGCGCCGATTTCGATGTTTTATCTTCCGACAATTGTTTGTGGATGGCTTCGATCTCCTTAACTTCCTTTTGTGGATCCTCAGCTTTCGCAACGTGAGCCAGGCCAATCGCACGAGCCCAGTGAATGATCGAATCATCTTCGGGAGATGCTCCGGAAACCAGCGGCAGCACAGCCGCCTCCTGCCAATGATGCAGTTCGAGCGGGTACATCGCCTCAAACGCCACGAGCGCAGAAATTCGGGGATCGAAACCCATGCCATACATGTCTTTCATGGGCGCCATGGCTTTCACTTCTTCCATGAGGCGATGCGCATCGGCCTCACGTCCGCTTTGCATGTAGGCGTAAAACAAGAAATCCATCGCATGAAATTCGTGGCCTTCGCCGCCCATTTCAGCGTACTTGCGGCTTGCCGCAATCGAAGCAAGATTGGAATTGATGTCGTCCGGCCAAAGTCCAAGCCGGGCGAAGATGTGGGATGGCATGTGCAGTGCGTGAGGGGCAGCAGGCGCGATCTGTGCGTAGCGCCGGGCCGCAGGAAGCCCCAGTTCAGCCATATCTGTGGTGTCGTATGTATGAATCAGATAATGAGTCACGCCCGGATGGTTCGTTTCGACGGCGAACACTTTTTCCAAAACTACAGCAGCCTTTTTCCGATTTACCTCGCCCGTATCGTGCTCGGGTTCCGACGCGAGCAATGACAGCGCATAAAACGCTGCCGCCTCATGATCATCAGGATTACGCTGATAAACCTTTTGCATGGTTTTTGAATAGGCCGATGCCCGGCTTTTATATTTGCGGCTGGCCGATCCTGAATAGAAGGCGCTGATTGCGGCAATGTAATCGCGCTCCCGATCGCTCCTGGGATGGAACGCGTTTGCGATTTTCGCCTCTGAGAGTCCGTGTTGAATCGTCGCCGCATCGGGACGATTCCAAAGCTGATGCCACAGGCTCATGGCGATTCCCCAATGCGCCATCGCGCACCGCGAATCGTCCTTGGCGATCTGCTCAAAAGTTGCTTCCGCCTGCTCGTACCAGAAGGAGTGCAACAGCGCCACTCCCCGCTCAAAGGGTTTCTGAACAGATGGAGAGCATGACACCGGAAAGTGCACGGTCCCAAGTTGCTCTTGAGTCAGCTCTTCGTGATGCTGGCCTTCGTCAGCGAAAGAGGGTGTCGCGCAGAACAACAGCGTCAACAGGATTCCCGCGAAGGTTTTCATGGGTTGTGCCACCGGAGCCGAGTTTAGTCCGCGCGGCGGCGGGACTCAAGCGGCGTGAGATGACAGTAACGGGACAAGTCGAAAGCCATCAACCACCAAGGACACGAAGGTGCACGAAGGAAACCGTCGAGCCAGTTCTCGCTGTTTGTCATATCTATTCTATTTGTCACCCTCTATTCGTCATTCCGAATCAGCTTCAGCCGGTGAGGAATCTTCTTCTGCCGTGGAAAACAGCAGATTCCTCGCGCGATAAAATCCGCGCTTCGGAATAACTAGACCACTAAATTTTCGATGTGAACCGAAAGGCAGTTCTGCCTAAGCGCGGCTTTTCTTCTTTGCAACCACGACGGCTGCAACTCCAACTTTTTCCCACGGTCGCTTTGGGCGATCCGTCTTCGGTTTGTCACGGTCCTCAACGCGATCGTATTGATACGAATCACTCACCGTCCCTAATGACTCGTTATAAAGCGTGGGCAGTTGAATCCCTTCCTTCAATTCCTCGGTGAACTGCTGCAAGGCCTTCAAGTGATCGGCGGTCGCCGCGATTTCGGTTTTGGAAGTCTTCAAAAATTGCTGATAGCCCCGATTGATCAGTTTTGAAATTTCGCCGCCGATCAAATATCCGGGGTAAGCAAATATTTTTATCCCATTCTCTCCATCTTTTTGAATGGCTGCCGAGACGTTGTACTTCTTTAGAAAAACTCGACCAGGCGTTCCGGGCGCTTCGATTAGGTCAAATCCGTGATCGCGCAGCCAGCTTAGCGCTTCGTCGTAAGTCCGCTCGATAACTTTCGTTGCCATTAGTTATGCTCTTTCCGCTTATGCTCGATTGGATGCGCGCTCATTAGTAATGTATTCATTCGAGGTGCATCCGGGTATGGTCTTTTATAATCTAACTTCCAGTCCAAGATGCTGTAATTGATTTGTAAGGAACATTACTATAGTTCGCAGGCTGGTCCCCGTCCATGTCTCGAGAATCGCGAAAATCAGAATCCGCGGCGACTGCGGACTTGCCAGCCAGTGCGACATTTACCCACCCCGAAAATCCCTTTCAAGCAACTCATTCCTTGGACGATGTAGGTTCGGGCGTGTTGGGGCTCACTACCTTGGATCGTGTGGGAAACACGCCACTGCTTCGCTTCGAACGTATCGCTCGCGATCTTCCCGGAATAGCATTGCTTGGCAAGGCAGAGTGGTTCAATCCTGGAGGGTCGGTTAAAGATCGCGCCGCGGCAAGGATCATCTCCGAAGGCAGGCGCAGCGGGAAATTTGGATCCGGCAAGGCTTTACTTGATTCGACCAGCGGCAACACTGGCATCGCTTACGCAATGTTCGGAGCTGCCGAAGGTTTTCCCGTAACCTTGTGCATGCCGGAAAATGTTTCCATCGAGCGCAAACATATTCTGCATGCTTATGGCGCGAGCATTGTTTATACCGATCCGGGCGAGGGCTCCGATGGAGCCATTCGGGTCGCTCGCGAACTGCATGCAAAGCATCCCGACAAATATTTTTACGCCGATCAATATTCCAACAAGGCCAACTGGCAGGCGCATTATTACGGAACGGCCAATGAGATATGGAAGCAAACCGAAAGCCGGGTTACTCATTTTGTTTCGATGATGGGCACCAGCGGCACATTCGTCGGCACATCGCGTCGATTGAAAGAACTGAATGCGCAAATTCGCTGCATTTCGTTGCAGCCAGATTCTCCCTTTCACGGCATCGAAGGCGCAAAGCATATGGCCAGCGCTATCGTTCCGAAAATCTATGATCCTTCGCTGGCAGATGAAGACCTTGGCATTTCGACAGAAGAGTCTTATGCCATGGCGATCCGGTTGGCTCGTGAGGAGGGATTGCTCGTAGGCATTTCGGCTGCGTCAGCGATCGTGGGATGCCTGCAAGTAGCCAGGCGGCTGAAGTCGGGAGAGCAGGCTGTGTTCGTGGCAATTCTCCCCGACTCTGGGGACAAATATTTGAGTGAACGATTCTGGGAAGAAGGATGAATGAGCGATTGCTGATTTGAGATTGCAGATTTCTGATTAGAAGATAGCTTGGCCGAATCTACAATCTCAAATCATCAATCTGAAATTGATTACTAAATGCTGAAACTCTCCCAATCCCAATACAACTCCCTCCGTCAACATGGCGAAGAAACCTATCCCTACGAATGCTGCGGCGTGCTGCTAGGCCAAATGGACGGCGACACTCGCACAGTCACCTCAATCGCCCGCTGCGGAAACACCCGCACCGACTCGCCGCAAAATCGCTACAATATCGACCCCAAAGAACTGGTGCGAATCCAACGCGAAGGGCGCGCGCGCGGAGAAGACATCATCGGCTTCTATCATTCGCATCCCGATCACCCAGCGAAGTGGTCGTCAACCGACTTAGCCGAAGCCCATTGGTTTGGATGCTCCTACGTAATCACCAGCATCGAAAAGGGCAAAGCTGTGCTGACGAATGCATTCGAGTTGGCAGGAACAGACGAGAACGACAAGAAGTTGTTAGATGAAAAAATTGAAGTGATGTAGCAAGTGCGGCGCGAGCGCACTCGCCCGCGAAGGGATTGAGATAGAAATGACGACGGAATTCCTGATCTGGGATTTCTCACGAGAGCGACGACAAAAACCCGAAGCAACAGCTCTCCCTGTCATTACAATCCTCTGCATGCAGACGGCGTCTGGAGGGTGTTGCCAGTGGGTACTGGCCGCTGCCTGCGAAGCAGTCGAGTGGCTTAGTCAGCCATTAGGGTTCGAGTCCCTTACCCTCCGCAGTCACTCGACATTTTCCGATCTCACTTGACAACCGAGTCTGCAAGACTATGATTGACGTTGCAGGCAGCGTCCAGTGCAGTATCAGACCCCGACCGACTATCGGGGTCGTTCTATTTTTGGGCGATACTAGCCTCCACGCGCCACACACCCAGGGCTGAATCTTCGTCTGTTCTATGGCATCATGTATCCCTATGCCCAAGATTCACATACCTACTCCACTTCGGCAGTATGTTGGCAAGCAGGCTGACGTTGAGGTTAGCGGCAGGAGCGTGGGAGATGCCATGTCTGACCTAGTGGCGAAGCATCCTGATCTGCGCCGGCATCTATATAACGACGACGGAAAATTGCGCGCCTTCGTGAATGTTTACCTCAACGACGAGGACGTGCGCTACCTTCAGAAGGAAGCGACTGCGGTGAAAGACGGTGATAGCATTTCTATCGTGCCTTCAATCGCCGGAGGCAGCGGGAGTATTGACGAATTGCCGGATTTCGGGATTTTTGAATTGCAAAGCTCGATTACAATCCGCTGTTGTTGCCCCTCAAGCCGTTAGGCGGACTTAGATTCGTCGATCCGTAAATTCGTCAATCCAAAAATTTAAAGAGGTCCCATGGCCACCACAACCGAAATCAAACCCGTCACGCTCTCGAATGACGAGATCCTGCGCTATTCACGGCACCTGATCATGCCGGAAGTCGGCATGGAGGGGCAGTTGAAGTTGAAGGCGGCAAAAGTACTTTGCATCGGCGCGGGCGGACTGGGATCACCTCTTGCCCTGTATCTCGGCGCCGCAGGCATCGGAACGCTCGGCATTGTGGACTTCGACGTGGTGGACTACACGAATCTCCAGCGCCAGATTATTCACACCACCGCTGATGTGGGACGCAAGAAGCTCGATTCGGCGGCCGATAAGCTCGCAGCAATTAATCCTTTTATAAACGTCCGCAAATTTGAAGAGCGTCTCGACAGTTCCAACGCTCTTGAATTATTCCGCGAGTTCGACATCATCGCCGATGGAACCGACAATTTTCCTACACGCTACTTAGTCAACGACGCGTGCGTGATCACGGGCAAGCCCAACGTTTACGGATCAATTTTCCGCTTCGAGGGGCAGGCCAGCGTATTCGCGACCAAAGACGGTCCGTGCTATCGCTGTCTCTATCCCGAACCGCCGCCGCCGGGACTTGTACCGTCCTGCGCGGAAGGTGGGGTGCTGGGGATTTTGCCCGGATTGGTCGGCATTATTCAGGCGACCGAAGTTATCAAGATGATTCTAGGCAAGGGCGATCCGCTGATCGGGCGATTGCTGCTGATTGATGCTCTCGGCATGAAGTTCCGTGAATTGAAATTGCGCAAGAATCCCGAATGCCCGGCGTGCGGTAAAAATCCAACAATCACGAAATTAATAGACTACGAGGAGTTTTGCGGAATTCGCGGCGAGGAGCAGGCAGTGCAAGCATCCAGTTCCGACATTCAGGTCGAAGAACTGAAGCGCAGGCTCGACGCGGGCGAAGATATTTACGTGCTTGATGTTCGCGAGCCGCACGAATATCAGATCTGCAATATCGGAGGGCACCTGATCCCTCTCGGAGATTTGCCAAATCGCGTGCACGAACTCGACACCAGCCGCGAGATCGTTGCTCACTGCAGGTCAGGCGCCCGGAGCGCGAAGGCGGTAGATTTCCTGCGCCAGTCCGGCTTCCGCAAAGTTCATAATTTGACGGGAGGAATTTTGGCTTGGGCCGATCGCATTGATCCCAAGATGCCGAAATATTGACGCGGCATCCACCAACATTGTCATCTTGAGCGCGGGGGTCGCGGCTCGCGAGCGAGTCCGCTGTCGCAGTCGAAAGACCTGCTGTTTGCCGGTGCAATCAACGAGATTTATTGTTGAACGAAATCGAGAAGCAGTTCTCTCGACTCCGCTCGAGATGACAATGCTGTAATTGCTGGGGGCATTTCCGGTTCTGCCATTTTTGGTGAGATTGCTTTTCCTCAGAGCGTATGCAAATACGCCAGCAAATCTTCGACCTGCTTCTGATTCAAAGCTGGTCCGAAGGCGGGCATTTTGTCCCGTCCCATCACAATAATTTCGGTCACGCGATCGTTATTCGCTGGCAGTCCGCTGTCTTCCAAATACTGTTTCTTGAACATGTGCTGCAAACTTGGTCCGTGGCGGCTCTTCGGAGAATATGCATCGTGACAACGATCGCAATAACTGTCGTAAACCCGGCGCCCCGCCGCCTGCTGAGAATTCAATCCGAGTTCAGCGTCGCTTTTGCGGCGCTCTACATCGCATCCAGCAAGAAAAAATAGAAGCGCGGCCGCGCAGATAACGAGAAGACGACTCGCGAGAAACGAAACTTGCGAAGCTTGCCTGGCTCGGACGGGGAATCCCATGAGTATATGGGGATGATACCAACGTGCCATTCTCCTTATTCTCTCGACGTACAATAATTGCCAGTAACGCCCATGCTCCCTGAACAAATTCGCACCAAACGAATCTACGAAAAGGCGTGCCGTGCCGATGGCACGCGAGTTCTGGTGGACCGCCTCTGGCCCCGCGGCGTTTCAAAAGAGCAAGCCGCGCTCCACTCCTGGTTAAAAGAGCTTGCGCCGTCGGATGATTTACGAAAATGGTTTCACCAGCATCCCGCGTCCTGGTCGATGTTTCGCAAGGAATATTGCAAGGAACTTCGACTGCCCGACGCAGCAACGGCATTGAGCGAGCTTTACCGGCTGGCCTCGCAACGAAAGCGTCTGACGCTTCTGTTCGCGTCGAAAGATGAATTACATAACAACGCTATCGTGCTGAAGGAATTGCTGGAAGGAATACGAAAGCCGCCGATGGGAACCGGGCCCGCTGGATTACGCTTGATGAAGGAATCGCAAGCGAAGCGAATGCCCTGTAGCTAAGCAGGCTGTAGCACGGGCACGAAAAACTCTTCTACCCGCAGCAAAATTTCCGGCGCGCTCTTCGATTCGTAGATTGCCTTGCGCAATCCGGCCCCGCCGGGAACGCCGTGCGTGAACCACGAAGCAAACTGCTTCATCTTGCCCTGCGCGTCCGGCAATTCTTCCTCAATCAGCATGCGGAAATAAGTATGAATCATGTCGTAGCGGTCTGATTCGGTAGGTTGATCGTAGGGATCATTCGAGTTCGCGTAGGGACAGCCGCCCTCGGCTGTTCGGGCAAGATCTATCCCGCCGAAATCCGCGAAGTCTTGCTCCGCTGGGCGGACGAGGATGTCCGCCCCTACGTGGGCGTTGCCGAGCCATGCCGTGTATTGCGCGATCTGCCGGAAGATCCATGGATTCGATGGCGCCATCCGCCCGATCATCACCGCGTCGCAACCGGTCTGTTCGATCATTGCGCAGGCATCTTGCGGCGTTCGAATGTCGCCGTTCCCAATTACCGGAATCTTGACTGAATCTTTTATCTCGGCAATCCATTCCCAACGTGCGGGACCAGAGTAGCCTTGTTCGCGGGTGCGGGCGTGGAGCGCAACGGCGTTTAGTCCGCAATCCTCCGCCATCTTCGCTAGTTCCACGCAAATGATATTTTCGTCGTTCCATCCGGCGCGAAACTTTACGGTGAATGGAATCTTCACCGCCGCGCGAGTCGCCTCAAAAATCTCCTGGATAGCTGGTAAATCCCGCAGCAATCCCGATCCGCCATTGCACTTCACGACTTTTTTCGCGGGACATCCCAGATTCAGGTCCACCAAATCGAAGCCGAGGTCCTCGACCATGCGCGCGGCGTCGGCCATGACTTTAGGATTGCTGCCAAAAAGCTGCGCCGAAATGGGATGCTCGTCCTCATAAAAGTGCAGATAGCGCTTGGCTTTTCGATCCTTGGCTCGAAGCACTCCGTCCGCCGAAGTGAACTCGGTCATGATGAGGCCGCACCCCCCGAGATTACGGATAAAGCGCCGAAAAACAGTGTCGGTCACGCCAGCCATGGGAGCAAGCACCGTGGCTGGAGAGATCTCTACGTTGCCGATAGACAAGCTCTTCGGCACCATCGCAGAGTGGGTGGCGCGGGCGACCCCGCCCGCAAGACTGCCCGAGTTGTCCCAATACTTACGCACCTAACTATTTTACCCCGGCTATTTTACTGCCTTCCCCAAGTTAAGCAGCTGTGGCACAATTTGCATCACACAATCTATGGAAGACATTTCTAGAATGTCCCCTGCAACCGCTCCTGACGCAGGTAGATGGATGGGCCGCCTGCTAATTGCGGTGATCCTAGGAGAAGGTATCTGGGGGCTTATCGTTTCGGTTACAAACAACCTGATTTTGCCTTACATGGCGAGAATGATGGGCACGGATTCCCGGTCGCCGATGTCCCTTGGCAATGGTCAGTTTAACGTCCCCGGCCTGTTTACTTCTGTGTTGGAGCTTTGCTTTGCTGGGATTGTTGCAGTAATCCTAAATTCGTGGGTACAGCGCAAACCAAAGTCGATTCGAAGCAAGCCAGCGAGAGTAGCCCCAATCCCGGTTTCGGCGGTAGCTCCGCCTTCTCCGGTTCGGGCGGTTGAACCAGTTCAAGGCGCGGAACCAGTGCCGCTAGCAGCCGCTGTAGGCGTCCCCCCTCAGGCCGCCCCGTCACTCTCGGCAAACCAGGCTCCAGGCCAATTCTGGTCGCCGCCTGAATCATCGCCTGCGAAGGCGGTGGCGCCCCCTCCGCCTCCGAAGCCAGGAAAACCGAAGCCGCCCAGAGAGATCGTTTACAACAGCGTTGGAGAGCCTCTGCCCTTCGATGACGACGAGTAGAGTTACCAATTTGACCGCAGACAAGTCTACCGGCGGAAGTGATTGCTAATGTTCAAAATGATTAGGCGCATCGATAAATTCCTGCTCTTTGTTTTTGTTGCGCTAACGATTGCAGGCTCGGTGATAGTCCTGTTGCGAGTGATCCCTGAGTCAACCTTTGAACTAGCGAGTGAGTCGAGGTTGCCGAAATGGATTGTCCTCCCACCGGGACTTACGCGCGCCGACGTTTCAATTACGATGAGCTACTACAACAAGCCATGGGGTTGGGATACGACATTCATCTTAAAAGACACGACAGGGCAATTACGGACAAAGGTATATGGCAAGGAGAGAGACTTAGAGCCTCCTCCGCCTGGATTTCCTCCTGGTTATCCAGCCTACGAAGTAATCACAGTAAACGGCATAACTGACATTATCGAACATAGAAAAATGGAGCCGATATTTTACGTAACGGATGACCCTGCTGTTTGGAAAGAACTGGGAGTAGGGCAAAAGTAAAAGTGGAATTCCGGCACAAACCGAGCCATTGGGCTGAATAGAATAACCGTGTGGGCCCCAATGGCCGCGACGGCCGCTTCGCTCCTAACAACAAGCCCTCGGCTCCCGGCGAGGGCTTCGAAAATCCAACCAAGTTGCGGCTTACTTCTTAACCGGTTCGGGTTTCGCCGGTTCGACTTTAGCGTACTTCCGGCGGAAGCGCTCCACACGGCCAGCTGTATCCAGCAACTTCTGCTTACCGGTGAAAAAAGGATGGCAATTGGAACAGATTTCCACGTGAATGTCGCCTTTATGGGTCGAACGCGTGCTAAAACTGTGCCCACACGCGCACATGACGCGAATTTCGTTATAAGCGGGATGAATAGCTGCTTTCATAATAATGACCTCAGATTGGGTCATTAGATTCTATAGGAGGGGCGCGGGATTCAGCAACCTAGGCTCCGAGAACCTACGCGGAGACTGCGACGGCGGAAGTCAACTGCGATTACCACCAAGGTCACGAAGGTCACTAAGGAATTCTAGACCAAACACCTTCGTGTAACTTGGTGTCCTTAGTGGTTTGTGCCTTTGGGGTCTGCACGGAAAAAAGACGGCAGGGCCGACCCCGTGCCGCCTCAGTTTGTACTCGATATACTACTTACCTCGGTTGACTGCTTTCTTGAGTTCGGCCCCCGCTGAAAACTTCGCAACCTTGCGGGCTGCGATTTTAATGGTTGCGCCGGTTTGCGGATTACGCCCGTTGCGTGCTTTTCTCTGCGAAACAGAGAAAGTGCCAAAGCCAATGAGCGCGACCCGATCCCCTTTCTTGAGTGCGGACGTAATGCTGTCCACCGTCGTATCAATTGCGCCGGCTGCCTGAGTCTTGCTGATATCGCATCCCGATGCGATGCGATCAATGAGATCGGCTTTATTCATAGTTTCTCCTTGGTTTCTTTTGGGCCGGTTTCACTTGTCCAGCCCACGCTCGCCGCGCGGGATAGCGCTCACAACGTTGCAAAATCCGGCGGCCCTATTTAGCTACTGCCGCCGCCGATTGTCAACTGTGAAAATCCGCGCTGGATGCCTTGTTTGAGTCATGTGTGCCGAATTTGGCCGGATTCCACGAAAGTCCCAGATATCCATAGAGAATTGCGGTCCGCTTTTCCTTCTGCGTCCACAATCGCCTTGGCATCTTCACAACATCTCCACAGAGGTGTTGGGATTTCCACTTGCGTCAACGGCGCGGATTGGTGCAGAGTCAAGAAGAGAGAAATCCAAGCAAATCTTTGAACTTGTCATTCCGAACCGGCGTCATCGGTGAGGAATCTGCTTTTTGCCCATGAAAGTGGAAGAAATAAGAAGTCACGCGGATGTTTGCCAACAATGCAACGGAACAGGATGGAAAACTGCGTCGAGCGGATCAGACCACCGGGTTACCCGATGTGATTGTCGGTTACAGGCTCGTTCACTTTCGCTCCTGGCCGCTGCTCGCATCCCCAAGCGATACGAACATTGCGAGCTCTCCAATTTTGAATTCGACGGACCGCATAGAAGCTTGGCCCCGGCCAGAATGTCGGCTTGCCGGTTCGTCGAAGAATATCCGCTGGACGGAAACGGGGCTCCTGATTATTGGCAATATTGGCGCGGGCAAGACTCATCTTGCTGTCGGAATTATCAAGGAATTGGCTACCAGCAAGGGCGTTCGGCTGCCTTTTCTACGATTATCGCGATCTCCTCAAGCAAATCCAAAACTCCTACAACGATTCGGTCAAGGCTACCGAGCTGGAAGTGTTGCGCCCGGTCTTCGAAGCTGAAGTCCTAGTATTGGACGAACTGGGGGCGGTAAAACCCACTGAATGGGTCTGGGACACCGTCAGCCTGATCTTAAATACACGCTACAACGATAAACGTACGACGATCATCACCACCAATTTCCCGGATGAGCCTGGCCAGGACGCCTACGCGAGTCCTAATTCGGAGTTGCGCCGGGCGCAGCGCTTCAGCTCGGCGAGAAACATTGGGCGACCGTATTGGGGAGCGCATGCGATCCCGCCTCCACGAAATGTGCCGCGTCATAATCATGGAAGGGAAAGACTTCAGACAATTGCGCAGTGCCAGCTTCCAGTAAAGCGGCGGGAAAAAAACGTGTACCACGAAGGGCACGAAGTATCACGAAGGTTTTCGCCTCAGGGATTTCCTTCGTAACTTCGTATCGTTTGTGGTTGGGAACCCGGTAAAAACCTACACTTAAGAATCGCCCATGATCTTGTTGACCTCAGAGTGTGGGGGCGATCCCTCCATGAACCTGTAGGTCCCCGAGGTCCTAAGTTCTTCTGCAATCCGCTTCAGGAGTCCCAAGGTCGCCCGCATCGGGCCCGACCCCAAACTCACGCGGGCCACGCCCAGCTCTATTAAGTTCAGGAACGGATAGAGAGCCCGGCCCGGCGGGTCTGTTCTTCACCGGCCACTTCAAGTCCTTCACCAGCCTCTCAATCGTCTAAACATCCCGCACTCCCGGCGCAAAAAGGCAATCCGCTCCCGCATCCCGATAAGCCGCCAGCCTTCGTACGGTTTCGTCATAACGTCGCTCCGGAACGCCAACCTCAGCGAGATAAACATCGGTTCGGGCATTTACCACGATAGGAACTCCGGCGCGGATCGCTGCCTCCCGTACTGCCCGTATTTTTCCACCGCCAACGCCAGATCAATCAACGGTTGCAAGCTGTCGTCCGTTCCATCCTCAATGTTCATCCCTACCGCCCCGGCGGCAATCACCTCAGAAGCCGTGCGGGCCGCATCCTCCGGACGATCACCGTACCCGGCTTCAACATCCGCAGTAACGGGAACTTTAACTGCGCGGGCGATCCGGGCCACGGCTGCCAGCATCTCCGAACGCGAGATCTGCTGACCGTCGGGATAGCCGAGGGTAAATGCGACTCCGGCGCTGCTGCTCGCAATGGCGTCGAATCCCGCTTCTTCAACGATCCGAGCACTTGCCACATCCCAGATATTCGGCAGCAGCAAAATGCTCCCACCGCGATGCATCCTGCGAAATGCCTCAGCCTTTGATTTCTGCGTCTCGGTATCCATTAGATAGAAGAAGGGATGTCTGATTTCATTCGCATTCCATCGCAACCCGCAGCTAGAGAGACGCGAGAAGAGCCCGGCTCAGCGAACAGAGCCAGGCCCATAGAATTAACTACCCAAATACAGAACGTGCACATAGGTTCCAAGCCGCGGATTGTAGGCGAGGTACCAGCCATCGTGATCGGGATCGGCATAGATCACAATGTCATCACTGTCCCATAGCCAGTCGCTGACATAGTCATCGTCATAGGGCGAGACTTGGAAGTAGAAGCCGCCGATGTTGAACCGATCCCGGTCGCCGCCATGAAGCCGCCAGATGTGCTGCGGACCGATGGCACCTGTGAAGCGTCCATGTTCCCACGGATGATCGAGGTGGTAGTTTGCGTCATTTCGTCCGGTTGTGTGGCCTACCCACTGGTCATTTTCCGCGTGCACGTGCGGCGCTTGGGGATGGCTTGGTTGATCCTGGTAACTCTGCCGAGTCTGCTGGGGAGCCGAACCACGATTCGCTTCGTTTGGCTGACCGCCGTGAGCCGACTGCTGCACATTCGCGCGAGCAGGCTGTGAAGGCCTTGCCTGGGCGCGAGATGGAGCGGGTCCGCGCTGGGGAATGTGTCCGTTGCCGACGCCCTGGTCGTGACCATGTTGTTGCCCTTGAGCTTGCTGCGGTTGGCTATGCTGTTGCTGGCCGCCTCGCTGATCACCGCCTTTTTTGTCGTCGTGCCCCTGGGAGAAAGCGGGCAGAGATAACACCAGCATCACTGCACAGAATCCGATTAGTTTGTTCATTACACTTGCCTCCAATTTAGACTGAATGTTGATCCTTTGATGTGGTCATCAGAGAGATAGTAGCCTTTTTTCCCGTACCTTCAAGGATGTCTATGACATAACCGATAACAATCTTTCGCCGCAACATTTCACGGCCCGGCCTCCGAAATGGCAGAGGGTCGCCTCAGGCACAAGATTAGAATTCCTCCGAGAACGAGATTCACCACTAACCAAGCCAGGCCTGAGGCAAAAGAACCGGTGCGAGTTACCAGATAGCCCATGATGGAGGGTCCAACGAAACCTCCCAAGCCTCCAATACAATTAATTAATCCGATAGACGCGGCGGCCGCGGATTCGCCAAGGAACGCGGTGGAGGGTCCAAAAAGTTGGCTGGTAGGCATTTATAAATGCGGCAAAGAGAATGAAAAAGCCAAGCTGCGTACAGAGGTGAGCACCGGCTGCGATAACTAAAACCAGGCATGCCCCCGCCCCAATCAAGGATATTGAAGTATGCAATCGCCGTTCGTGCGTTCGGTCGGAATGCCAGGCGTTTACCACCATCGCAAGCAGTCCCGCAATATACGGTAAAACGACCAGCGAAGTTACTTCCGCCGTGGACAGCCCCGACGCCCTCTTCAAAATTGTCGGGAACCAAATGATAAATCCATACATTCCCGTGCTGCCCATGAAGTAGATCAAGGTGAGAAAGATTACGTCGCGGTTGCGAAGAGCCTGCCAGATCGTGTAGCGGCGCCGACTTGCTTTTTCCTGTTTTTCGCGTTCGAGCGCGCTTGTGATCCAATCACATTCCTGTTTGGTAAGCCATGCCGCCTGCCTGGGCCAATCGGTCAGATAAAAGAGTGTGACCGCTCCAAAAATTACCGCCGGAATACCCTCGAGAATGAATAGCCAGCGCCAACCCTGCAATCCAAACCAATGCAGCCGCAGTATCAGGCCTGCGATGGGAGAACCGAAAATATTGGATAGAGGAATGGCCGTCATAAACGTGGCGATCGCCTTTGCCCGGTCTTCCTGGCGAAACCAATGTGTGAGATACACGATGATCCCAGGAAAGAAGCCCGCTTCGGCCGCGCCGAGCAGAAATCGCGCTGCGTAAAATTCTCTTGAGGTATGCACCAATCCGACCATCGCAGTCATGATTCCCCAGGAAATCATGATGCGGGCAATCCAACGCCGGGCGCTCCATCGCTCGACGATGAGCGCCCCAGGAATTTCCAGCAGAACATAGCCGACAAAAAAAATCCCTGCACCAAAGCCAAACACACGATCGCTGAAAGCGAGGTCGTGCGACATTCTAAAGCTGCGTACGCCACATTCACGCGGTCGAGAAAAGCAATGACGTAAAGGAACCAAAGAAAGGGGAGCAAGCGGCGCGCGATCTTGCGTCTGGCACCGCGCTCGATTTCGGCTGAGAAACTCATGGGGGTTAAGGCGCGGTCGAAACCTGGCTCGCAACAGCCTCCCCGACATCACGAGTTCGACACTTGCCTCCGAGATCAGGAGTGTGCATTTCTGGATCTGCAAGGACTGTTTCCAATGTGGTTTCTATCGCGCCAGCTGCGGCCGGCTCGCCAAGATGCTCGAGCATCATTGCTCCAGACCAGATTTGGGCAACCGGGTTTGCAATCCCCTTCCCCGCGATATCGGGAGCGGAGCCGTGCACAGGTTCGAACATTGACGGATATTTCCGTTCAGGATTGAGATTTGCCGAAGGCGCGAGCCCGATTGATCCCGCCACGGCTGCACCGAGGTCGGACAAAATGTCGCCGAAGAGATTTGATCCAACAATCACATCAAACCATTCGGGATGAAGAACGAAGTGGGCAGTCAGAATGTCAACGTGATATTGATCGGACTTCACCTCCGGAAACTCCTGGGCCATAGCCTTAAAACGCTCGTCCCAGAAGGGCATGGTATGGACAATTCCGTTCGACTTCGTGGCCGAGGTAACATGGCGCTTGCGCCCCCGTGACAATTCAAATGCGTACCGCATAACGCGGTCACAGCCACGGCGGGTGAAGACGCTTTCCTGGATTGCGAGTTCGGCGTCAGTGTTCCGGAAAAGCCTCCCTCCCGCTTCTGAATATTCGCCTTCGTTGTTTTCGCGAACGATGCAAAAGTCAATTGCCCCGTCCTTGAGATTTTTTAACGGCGATTCGATGCCTTTCAGGAGACGCACAGGCCGGAGGTTCACGTACTGCTGAAATCCGCGCCGGATTGGAATCAGCAGACCCCAGAGTGAAATATGATCAGGCACTCCCGGATAGCCGACGGCGCCCAAATAAATTGCGTCAAATTCACGCAATTGATCCAATCCATCTTCGGGCATCATGCGGCCGGTTTTGAGGTAGGTCTCGCAGCTCCAATCGAAATGCCGCCAGGCAAAATGGATGTCATAGCGGCGGCCGGCAGCCTCCAGCACCCGCAGGCCCTCGGGAACAACCTCGCGCCCGATACCATCGCCTTCGATGACTGCAATCTTGTAACTCTTCAAGATTAGTGAGCTTTGCTTGCGGGATAATGTTTCGTGTTCTGGGTCCGGGAGTTGAAAACGTCGAAGCTCCCGTCTTTTTGAGCGGTTAGTTCCAAATACTTTCCGGTATCTTCAGATCCCGCAGGATTGGCAATAAATTCCGGCCCAGTATTGTGGTCCGCGCCCCCTTCTTCGGAAAAATGTAACTGCCAAAGATCTTCGAGATGCGGTGATTTCTTAATGATGTCTATTATCGAGGGAGTTCCGCCCTTCTTGGCTCCGTTATCCATAATGGCTACGCGCGGATCAATCCCGTAAACCAGGGCAGGGCTGCTGCTTTGGGACCACCCGTGGTGAGAGACGATGTAGATATCAACTTTACCCAGCTTGTTGACGGGGCACATGAGTTCCATTTCTTTGTCATGAGTGAGATCGCCCAGGTCCAGAATTCTAAGTTTGCCGAAGGTGATCAGCGTGCCGAGTGAACGCAAGTTTTCGGTTTTATCCGCAGGGTATGACTCAGCATCTTTGCAAGCCGGATTGTCCTGCCCCGCGCCGGGTAGTGGTTTCTCAATCAACGCTCCGTCGGCGCTTATCACGGTAGTTTGAATGCCTTTCACAGGGAGAGCGTCGCCGGGCTTGGGAGTGATGTGCTTGTATTTGCCGGTCGCTAACACTTTTTGGTACGCCTCCCAGTCCGCTACAGTGGGTGCGTCGGTAGTCTCGCGGTTCTCCCCGTGGTCAATAAATGTCCCAACCGGTATTCGCGCCACCAGTTGCGGAGCACCGCCCACATGATCTTCATGAAAATGTGTAATCAAAACGTAATCAATCTTGCGGATTCCTGCTTTCTTTGCCGCCGCAACAATACGATCCGCATCTCTTCCGTCGTGGCCCGGCCATCCGGTATCAATCAAAAGCGATTGCCCAGCAGGCGTGACGAAAAGCGTGGCTTGCCCTCCCTCAACATCCACAAAATAAATCTGAAGGGTCTTTGCGTCCGCTCTTGATGGTTCTGAAAGTAAGGCAACGACGAGGCCGCAGAATATTGCGCCTGTGACCATCGAGAGAAGAACTGGAGGCAAAGTTTTCAATCGCAAATTTAATCCGGCGAAGGCGCGAATCATGTCACAGGCTCCTGAGTTATTTTCCTCGTTGCTGAAAACCACACAGATCATCATGCGGGCGCATCTTTTCGTCAAGTTGAGATTGGCGTCTAGACTTAATGGATGGACGGGCGGGGACGCCCGACGATCTATCGAATTTAAAACTGCCCAGTACCTTGCGTTTATGCAACTTTTCTCCGATATTATCGGATTGCTTGTATGGAAGCCCCTCAGGGCCGGAGATCAGAACCGCAATGAAGAAACTCCGCAGTCAGGAATGGTTTGGACGGCAGGACCGCGACGGTTTTATGTACCGGAGCTGGATGAAAAACCAGGGCTGGCCCCACGATCTGTTCGATGGCCGGCCGGTGATTGGCATTTGTAACACCTGGTCGGAGCTCACGCCGTGCAATGCCCACTTCCGCGAGATTGCTGAATTTGTGAAACGCGGTGTCTGGGAAGCTGGTGGCTTTCCCCTTGAGTTCCCGGTGATGTCTTTGGGCGAAACTCAAATCCGGCCGACGGCGATGTTGTTTCGCAATCTCGCCAGCATGGATGTCGAAGAGTCAATCCGCGCCAATCCGATAGATGGCGTTGTGCTGCTGATGGGCTGTGACAAGACCACCCCATCTCTCCTGATGGGAGCGGCTTCCTGCGACCTTCCAACTATCGGTGTGTCAGGCGGTCCCATGCTTTCGGGAAAATTCCGCGGCGGAGACATTGGCTCTGGCACGGGCCTTCTGCAAATGTCAGATCAGGTTCGCAAGGGCGAAATGAGTACAGAAGAATTCTTCGCGGCAGAAAGCTGCATGCACCGGTCAAAGGGCCATTGCATGACCATGGGCACGGCCTCGACCATGGCCAACATGGTTGAAGCTCTCGGCATGGCCTTGCCGGGAAACGCCGCGATTCCCGCCGTGGACGCCCGCCGCTACACTCTCGCTCAGATGACGGGCCGCCGCGTCGTTCAAATGGTAAAAGACGATGTTTGCATCTCGCAAATTCTCACGCGGAAAGCTTTCGAAAACGCAATACGCGCCAACGCCGCAATTGGTGGATCCACGAACGCTGTGATTCATCTGATCGCGATTGCCGGACGTATCGGCGTGCCGCTTTGTCTCGATGATTTTGACCACTTGGGGAACGGCCTGCCCTGCCTCGTTAATATTCAACCTTCCGGCAAATATCTCATGGAGGATTTCTTCTACGCTGGGGGTCTGCCAAGCGTTCTTCGCGAGTTAGGAGAAGCGGGAGTGCTGAACCGCGACGCCCTGACAGTAAACGGGAAAGCGATATGGGAAAACGTTGCCGAAGCGCCGTGCTGGAACCGGGACGTAATACACAAATTCGCTGAGCCTTTTAAACCCAACGCGGGTATTGCAGTTCTGCGGGGAAATCTTGCGCCCGATGGCGCAGTAATCAAATTGTCCGCGGCGAGCCCGAATCTTCTCCAGCATCGCGGGCGCGCCGTGGTTTTTGAAAACATCGAAGATTTTCACGCGCGTGTCAATGATGACAGCCTGGATATTGATGAGAACTGCATAATGGTTTTGCAAAATTGTGGGCCACGGGGCTATCCGGGAATGGCGGAGGTCGGCAACATGCCTCTGCCGGGAAAATTGTTGCGGAAGGGTGTCACAGATATGGTCCGGGTCTCGGACGCGCGCATGAGCGGAACCGCCTACGGGACCGTCGTCTTGCATGTTTGCCCGGAGGCGGCAGCGGGCGGACCTCTGGCCCTCGCGCGCACCGGGGACCTGATCGTACTCGATGTTCCACGGAGATCACTGAAGCTGGAGGTTGACGAGAGCACGCTTGCTGCACGGCGGGCGCAATGGATTGCTCCTCCGTTGCCGGACCGTGGCTGGCTGAGACTGTATACCAAACACGTTCTGCAAGCGGACAAGGGAGCCGACTTGGATTTCCTGGTCGGGCGAAGTGGACCAAAAGTAGCCCGCCACTCACATTGATAGCATCAGCGAATCTACAGCATTTTCGTTGTGGCCTAGGCGCTTTTTGGATTCACCTTCCAGTAAACTGCATAGCGCTCGTTAATTATTTTGTACAGCGGAACCAGGGTTGAGGATTGTGCCTGGCCGACTGTCTGGAATGTTAGCGGTCGCCTTAAATCGGGCGCTAACCAGCTTGTGGGCCTGCCTGGTTCCGCCGTGATCTCGGCGACTTTCGTTTGATCATTGGGCTTGGGCTCGTAGTCGCCGTACATCATTTCTTTAGTGACAGGATCAAAGCGGCCAGCCAGCACCAAAGGCCCAAACATTGCGGCCTGAACAGTTTCACCGTCGGGCATGCTGTCAATATGTAGCCCCATGGGCAAGGTGAGTTCAATCGTGTCGCCATTTTTCCAAGTGCGGTTTAGAGCAAGATAGCTGCTGGGGCTGCCAAAGGCTGGCAGCGTCGCGCCATTAATCTTTACGCCGCCGCCCTGCGCCCAATAGGGAATGCGGAGATGAATTCCCATTTGCACCGGAGTCTTCGCGGAGATCGTAATCTTGGTTCCTTGCTGTTCGGGGAAACGTGTTTCCTGTCGTAATCGCAGACCCTTTTCAGGCCACTCCAGTTGAGAGTCAACGTAGAGATTCACATATAGCGAATCGTCATCGTGAAAGTAAATGGTGTCGGTGAGCTTTGCATATTCTTCGGAGCCGGTTCCGGTGCAACACCAGAATGCGTCGAATGGTTTGCCGAAAGTCTTCCAATAGCCCGAGGCCAGCGGTAAGTAGTACATCATTGTCCCGTCTTCGGGATTGATCGTGCCCAACCGATGGTTGAAGAGCGCTCTTTCGTAGTAATCCATCAGACGCGCGTCGGCAGACCATCCAAACAAATGCCGCGTGAGTTTCATCATGTTGTAGGCGCAGCAGTCTTCGGTGGTGTTGGTGCTGAGTTCAGTGGCGAGTTTTCCGGGATCGGTATTCCATGATTCGTGATTGCTGGTGCCTCCGGTGCAGTAAGAACGTTCACTGACGATTTCATCCCAGAAATATTCCGCGATGTCCCGATAGCGGCGATCGCCAGTTAATTCGTAAATCCTGGCGGCTGCGATCACTTGCGGGATGTGAGTGTTGGCATGAAGTCCCTTCAGTTCATCGCGATGATCCGCGAGGGGATCGAAGAACTCCTTCTTATCGAAACGTTGCGCGAGATGAAGATAATATTGCTTGCCGGTAATGGCATACAGATTCGCTAGTGATTCACCCATCCCGCCATATTCGGTGCCAAGCACCCTCTGCATGTGCTCGTAACTCAACGATTGCGTATAGCCCGCCGTCCATCCCGCAATTTTCTCGGCTACCGCAAGAGCCTGCTCGTTTCCGCAATGAACATACATGTCGAGATTGCCGGCGATGATCTTGTGAATGGTGTAGAACGGCGCCCATACACGCTGACGTTCGCGAAGTCGGTCAAAAAACTCGATGGGAAAGGCGCTCAGGTACCCACTCTTCAAGGCATCCTGACATTTCGCCAGTTCCGCCACGACGCTGTCGGCGTTGGCTTTGAGCGTCTCGTCGCCAGTGCTGGCGTACATGAGAGCGCAGGCGGAAAGATAATGTCCTCCAGCGTAATGGCCGCGAAGCTCGCAATCGGGCGCTTCCCATCCTCCAAGCGGTTGAGCGGAAGAGGGGAAGCCTGCATTGATTCTGAAAGTGTGCAAAAGACGGTCGGGCGGTAACGAACGTAAATATTGACGGTCGGCTTCCATGGCCTGCTTGCACGGGCCTTCTCCGAGACGAACCTGAGTCATCGGGAACGGCTTTACTTTCCATGAGACCTTTTCGGGATTGGTCGGCTGCTCATTTCTTTGATCCGTCTTTTGTGCCGGATGAATGGCATCAACAACGGGATCCTGCGGCGGCGGGCTCGCGAATAATTGTTTGGATAAAAGGGCCGTTCCACTCACGGCGGCTACGTTCGACATGAATTTTCTGCGGGATAGTCCACTAGAAGTGGTCATAAGTCTCCGTTCATCATCCGATCATCAATCGTTCATCAATATCCATGGAGGGCGCACGGGTGAATCTGGCGCAATCCAGCGTGGTAGGTAAGTTGAAAAATCTCAACTTTGTTTTTCTTCTGGATATTGTATCCCAATTATATTTTTATAGAAATTGAACCCACCACATCCCCTCCTGTTAGAGATTTGTTTTTTTGAAAAGTGCAAGACAAACTCTTCGTGCTGAAGTGTGAGCGGTCTCAACAAAACCGAGCAGCGAGGGAATTTCGAATTCTAATCAGCATTCTTTGGAGTTGTAAGCGAGTCATCGGCTTGGGGATCCGTCCCCGGCCCCAAGCCGATGACGTACACCTGAGAGTTTTCGAATACGGCAGAGATGCGTTAAAAGACTCGCTACGAACTGGATTGCTGCTTTTTATATTCTGCTTCGATGAGTTTCACTCTCCGCCTTTTCGGGAAACCTCCCCCTGGGTAAGGCGTGTGGGCAGTACGAGCTAAGTTGACGATTGGTATATTGTATCCATAAAATCAAAAGAGCCGGGGAACACATACGGTGGCCAGTCCTTTTTACTCTCTATAATTCGTTCGCAAATGAAGCTTGGTCATCCGAAGAGGGTTCGAGTGATTGATTCTCACACGGGAGGCGAACCTACAAGATTAGTTGTGAGTGGCGGTCCCGAGCTCGGAGAGGGCCCGATATCCGACCGGCTGGATCGCTTTCGCCGCCGGCATGACAGCTTCCGTTCCGCCGTCGTAAACGAACCGCGGGGGTCCGATGTAATGGTGGGCGCGCTTTTGTGCAAGCCAGCCGATCCCGGTTGCGCGGCAGGGGTGATTTTCTTTAATAACGTCGGTTATTTGGGCATGTGCGGCCACGGAACCATCGGATTAATTGCAACGCTTTCGTTTATGGGGCGCGTCGAGTGCGGTGAACACGGCATAGAGACGCCAGTCGGAACGGTGACGTCAATTCTCCACGAAGACGGCTCAGTTACTGTTAACAACGTTCCGAGCTATCGCCTTGCCGCCAGCGTACCCATCGAAGTTCCAGGGCTGGGTACTGTCCATGGCGATATCGCCTGGGGTGGAAACTGGTTCTTTCTCATTGAAGATCACAAACAGGATTTGTCGCTGAATAATATCGAGGGACTGACGGATTTTACCTGGACAGTTCGACGAGCATTGGCTGAGAAGGGAATAACCGGAAAGGATGGTCACGAGATCGACCATATTGAACTGTTTGGTCCCTCCTTGCTTCCTGGAGTAGATAGCAAGAATTTCGTGTTGTGCCCAGGAGGTGCGTACGACCGTTCGCCATGCGGAACCGGAACTAGCGCGAAACTGGCATGCCTTTACGCCGATGGAAAATTGCATGAGGGGGAGACTTGGAAACAGGAAAGCATTGTCGGCAGTATCTTCGAGGGGAGCATTAACGTTCGAAATGGACGAGTTCACCCCAGTATAAAAGGTACGGCATTTGTGAATGCGGAATCGGATCTAATCCTGGATGAGGATGATCCTTTCTGCATGGGTATTCGAGAATGATTTGTTGAGTGAGCAAATTACCGTTACCGTGAACGGAACCCCCGTGACGGTGGCCCGTGGAACAACGGTCGCCGTGGCGGTTTTGCTTCGAGGATCACCGTGCCGCAGGTCTGTAACTGGACAGTCGCGGGGACCCCTGTGCGGTATGGGAATTTGTTTTGAATGCCGGGTAGAGATCAACGGGACGCCACACTGTCGCAGCTGTCAAATCGTATGTGAGCCGGGGATGGAAATCCGCGCCAATGAATAGAGTGATAAGGCAGGACTTTGATGTTCTCGTCGTGGGTGCCGGACCAGCTGGCATAGCCGCAGCAACTTGTGCTTCGGAATCTGGATTAAGTGTAGGCATGGTTGATGACAATCCTGGAATTGGAGGTCAAATATGGCGAGGCGACACTATCAACTCCGCAGCGGAAGCAAAGCCTTGGGCGCAGAGGCTCGAAGCCGCGAAGGTTGATGTAGCTTGTGGAACACGAGTCTTTGGCAATCCTGAGACGGGTGTTTTGCTGGCGGAACGAGGGGACGGTGTTTGCGAATTAAAGTACGGGAAATTGGTTTTGGCAACGGGTGCGCGCGAACGGTTTTTGCCTTTTCCGGGATGGACACTGCCCAACGTTATGGGCGCGGGCGGTTTGCAGGCGTTAGTGAAGTCAGGACTTCCGATTGAAGGAAAGCGAGTGGTTATTGCCGGGACCGGACCTTTATTGCTGGCGGTGGCCGCATATCTTCGCCTTCATCGAGCGAATGTTGTTATGGTTTGCGAGCAACAATCGTGGACGGCGTTGGCGCGGTTTGGTATTCAACTATTGCCTCAGCGGCAAAGGATCGGTCAGGCAATGTTGCTGCGAAGCGCTCTAACGGGCATTCCATTCGTGCCGAATTGCTGGGCCATAGAAGCTCTCGGAAAAGATTTCCTGGAGCAGGTTGTGATATGGCGCAACGGTAAGACTGAAACGATTGTTTGCGATTACCTCGCGTGCGGATTCCATCTGATTCCCAACACAGAGTTGGCCGAATTGCTTGCGTGTGAGATTCGAAATGGTTATGTCCATGTGGACGAATTTCAACAAACCTCCCAGACTAATGTTTTCTGTGCAGGGGAACCAACGGGCATTGGAGGTTTGGATCTCGCAATCGTGGAAGGACAAATCGCGGGTTTCGCCGGCGCAGGAAACCAGAGTGCGGCGAGGAAACTATTCAAGACGCGTACGAACATGCGCCGGTTTGCGAGCGTTCTGGATAAAACCTTTGGGCTGCGTCCGGAACTGCGGCTTTTGCCATCGAGATCAACCATAGTGTGCCGCTGCGAAGATGTTACCCATGATCGAGTGTGCCAGCATGCTTCCTGGCGGGCTGCAAAGCTGCACACGCGTTGTGGAATGGGCGCCTGCCAGGGTCGTGTCTGTGGACCCGCGGCTAAGTTTCTCTTCGGGTGGTCGCCGGATTCCGTGCGCCCGCCCATTTTTCCCACCAAGGTCGAGCACCTCGCCACGGTATCTTCGCCATCAGCGGCAGAGCCCTTAGAAGTCACAGGAGGAATGAGATGAATTGGAAGGGTGTGATGCCGGCGATCACGACTTGCTTTGACCAGGACCTTGCCGTTGACCATGGTTTCATGGCCGACCACTGCAATTGGCTGCTGGACAATGGATGCACCGGCATTGTCCCCCTGGGATCGCTGGGAGAAGGAGCCACGCTGTCCTTCGAAGAGAAGCTGCGGATCCTTAAGACTTGCGTCGCTGCAGTGCGTGAGCGCGCACCCGTTATAGCGTCGGTTTCCTCGCTCACAACTGGCGATGCAGTGGCTCTGGCCAAAGCTGGGGCCGACGCGGGCTGTGATGCTTTGATGGTTCTGCCGCCATACGTATATCAAGGCGATTGGCGGGAAATGAAGGCACACGTTTCCGCTGTGATCGAAGCCACTCCACTTTCCTGCATGCTGTACAACAATCCGGTTGCCTACGGAACAGATTTCATGCCGGAGCAAATCCAGGAATTGACGCAAGAACATGAAAATCTGGAAGCGGTGAAGGAATCAAGTACAGATGCAAGACGCATTAGCGCCATTCGGGCCCTCCTTGGGGACCGGCTGGAATTGTGTGTCGGCGTGGATGACGCGATCATCGAGGGACTCGGCGTTGGCGCGGTCGGATGGGTTGCAGGCCTAGCGAACGCGTTGCCGCGCGAATCTGTTGAGCTTTTGAATTTCGCAATTGCGGGAGAGCGCGAAAAAGCTTTCGATTTATACCGTTGGTTCTTACCGCTGCTCCGTATGGACACGGTGCCGAACTTCGTTCAACTGATAAAGTTGGTGCAGTCTGAAGTTGGTATGGGAAATGCCCGCGTTCGTCCCCCGCGATTGGAATTGACTGGCGAAGACTTGCACCGGGCGCGGAAAATCGTCAAGGATTCCCTCCACGTTCGTCCTCGAGGATTAACCCGGCAATCCGTGCCCAACACAAAATTAGTGTGAAGAACGCGAATCGGCGGCCCCGAGCAATGAGAGTTGTCTCACTTGCGAATGACGCGTGCGCAGAATTGCGATGAGAGAGAAGATCACCCGCGCTGCCGTCGAACCGCTTTCCGCGGAGAAGAGGGTGCCATCTGACGGTTTTGCTGCAGTACCTGTTTCAGGGATTGTCCAGCATATTGGATGTGCTGACGAAGTAGTTCGCAAGCTGCCTCCACCTCTCGTTTTCGACACAGCTCCAAAATCTGATGGTGTTCCTGATTCGCCCGTTTCATGCCATGGGTCAAATAGAGTTGCAGACGTGTATATCTTTCGCCCGTGTGGTTCACATTGCGAATGATGGACATGAAATGCGGGCGTTCGGCGCGAGAATAAAGCACAGAGTGAAACCGCGAGTTGAGCTGCCCCCAGCTCGCGATATGGGATTCACGTTGTAATTCACCGGCATACTTATTTAATACCGCTTCAGCCTCGGCAAAGTCGGCAGCAGTGAGCTTGGGAATCGAAAGCTTCAATACTTCGGGTTCCAACAGCGCGCGGATCGCGAACAGTTCCTCAATGTCATTGGGTGACAACTCCGGAATGATGGCTCCCCGATTTGGAACGATTGTGATCAAGCCTTCGGCATCCAGTTGCCGCAAGGCCTCCCGAACCGGTATCCGGCTGACGTGGTACTTTGCCGCGATCACGTCTTGACGTAACTGCGATCCTTCCGGTATTTCTCCTCGAATAATCTGTTCACGCAGCTTGTCAGCCACCGCCGAAGTCAGCGATTGGCGTGGAATTGCGGATTCGGCAGCGTCTTCGATGGCCATTATTTAGAAAACATTGCACTCGAAACTCTAGCGGATGTATTGCAAACGGAATAGTATACCGCGCGGTCAGCGGCAATTAGCAGTATAACAATCACACCAAGCCGGCAATTCTTCGGAACGGATTGAGCGCCTATCGGCCTACTGACGACGACTTTTGGTCTGAAATTAAAACCTTAAGCCATGGAACTATTCAGACGCCAACCCGTCGCCCTGGCCTCTTGCCCAGCGGATTAGCAGGTAAAGAGGAATTCCGAGCAAAACAATAATCAGTCCCGGCCAGGTTGTGGCCGGACGATAAATAAATAGGACCGCGAGAATCGTGCTGGCTCCAAGAATGTAAATCGCTGGAATGAAGGGATATCCAAAAGTGCGATAGGGGCGGGAAGCCTCTGGCCGTTTTACCCGTAGCCGAAAAACAGCTGCGACTGTCAGCACGTAGAAAATCAAAGCAGCAGAAATTACATAATCCAAGAGGTTGCTGTATAAGTTTCCCCACTGGCCAGTCGCCGGATTGTAGGTGCGCGGCAAAACCAGCAGCATTGCCCACAGAGCCTGAACCCATAGGGACGCCGCAGGCACTCTTGCCCGGTTCAGTTTGTTACCGAAAGCAAAAAATAATCCTTGTTTCGCCATCGCATAGTAAGCGCGGGCTCCCGTCAAAATCAGTGCGTTGATGGTTCCGAAGGTTGAAACCATGATTGCGCCTGCCATCATCGGTGCGCCCAGATTGGGGAAGATGGCCTTCAAGGTCGCGCTCCCGACGCGGTCCGCCGGCGCATGCTGAATCGCTTGAAGCGGAAGAGTGAATAAATAAGCGACATTGGCGAGCAGATAAAGGGCAATCACAATTACGGTTCCAATTACCATGGCGAGGGTCACATTTCGCTCTGGCCTTTTAACTTCGCCCGCCGCAAATGCGATGTTGTGCCAGGAATCGGCGGAGAATAAAGATCCAGTTTGACTCAAACAGATTGCAATGAAGAGACCAAACATCGTGGTCGCGTCAAGGCCGGTAGACACCGGTTCAACTCCGCGAGCGTGCCATGGATTGGCAAAATTCAAATGCAAAGCTGTCGCGTTCCGGCCCACGAGAATACCGAGCACAATTAAACCAATCAGCGCTCCTATCTTTGCCACGGTAAAGACATTCTGAATTGTTTTTCCATAACGCAACCCCCGGGTGTTGGTGAACGTGAGCAGGGCAACAACAATGATCGCAATGCACTGGGCGGTGGAGAGCGAAAGCGCGTAGTGAGTGGAAAAGCGGAGTGGGGCAACTAAATATTTGTCTTCTGAAATGGAAGGCCAGAGCACTCCCAGGAATCGGGCGAACGCAACTGCGACCGCTGCGATGGTTCCCGTCTGGATAACGGTGAAGAGTGTCCATCCATACAAAAATCCCCACAGAGGGGAATAGGCCTCGCGCAGGTACACGTACATTCCACCGGCTTGGGGCATCATCGCCGACAATTCTCCGTAGCACAACGCTCCGGCTATCGTCAGTAAGCCTGCGACAGCCCAGGCGACCAGCAGCCAGCCCGCGCTCCCAATATTTCGCGCAATGTCCGCCGATACGATGAAGATTCCCGAACCAATCATGACTCCGGCGACCAACATGATGGAGTCAAATAGACTCAGGCCACGCGAAAATCCGTGGTCAGTATTGGGGGGATTATCAGGCAAAATGTTGCCTCCACTCTGATTGTTGATTCAAGATTGCTTTAACTCCTCAATGGGTGGACTGAGCGCGCGGTTCCTGATGTCTTGCCTGCGCGATCCACGCCTCAATTTTCGAATCTAAGGCGTCGAGCGGCAAGGGACCGTTGCCTATTACCTGATCGTGAAATTCTCGAAGGTCAAACTTGGCGCCAAGCTTCTGCTGAGCTTCTTCTCTTAGTTTGAGGATTTCGAGTTGACCTATTTTGTACGCCAGCGATTGTGCCGGCCATGCGATATAGCGGTCCACTTCGTTTTGAATATTGATTTCGTCCATTGCGGTATAACGATGAAAGTATTCGACCATTTGTTCGCGCGACCAGCGCTTTTCATGCACCCCGGTATCAACCACCAGGCGGATGTCTCGCCACATCTCATTTTCCAGTCTCCCATAATCGCTGTAGGGATCTTGATAGAATCCAATTTCTTTGCCGAGGCGCTCGGAATAGAACGCCCAGCCTTCAACGAACGCCGTGTATTCGCCAAAACGGCGGAAGGACGGCAAATCCGGCTGTTCTCGAGCGATCGAAATTTGGAGGTGATGGCCAGGAACTCCTTCGTGATAAGCAATTGCCTCCACATTCAGTACTAGCCGATGCTGTGGGTCTGACTCGTTAACATTGATTCGGCCTGGGCGCGAGCCATTGGCTGATCCCGCCGTATAGTCTGCGGGCACCGCATCCTCTGAGCGGAAAGGATCCATAGGAACCACGGTGAGCCTGTTCTTCGGCAACACTCCAAATAGTTGTGGCAGCCGTGATTCCATCTGGCGGCTGTACTTGGTGTACAGATCCAGAAACTGTTCACCCGAGGTTCCATACAGGCTGCGATCGTTCTTGATGTGAAGGTTTAAGCTAGCCAGGTCCTTGAATCCGAGTTTATGGGCAAGAGCCAGCATTTCCGATTCGGTTTCGGCCAATTGCTTAAGCCCGATCTCGTGAATTTGATCGGGCGAGAGATTGGTGGTGGTTATGTCGTGAATCAAAAAACGATACCGTGCAGCGCCATCGGGCAAAGACCAGATTCCGGCGTCTGACCGGCCGTGGGGAGCGTATTCGTCGCGAACAAAAGTGGCGAATTTGCGATATGCGGGAATCACTTCATCACCGATCGCGCGGAGCACATCGGCACGCAAGCGCGCCTGATCTGCGGCGGGGATGCTCCCAGGAAATTTTCGCAACGGTTCGGCAAACGGGCTGTCTTCTCCTTTCGTGTTGGCTATACCCTCCGCTTCGACTGTTACTTTTTCGAGCAGGTAGCGAGGCGGCATTAACTTGTCTTTCATTCCTTGCCGCATATTGGCCACCACTTGATCAAACAAACGTGGAACCTGATGCAGGCGCGACAGGTAGTTGCCGTAGTCTTCGGCATTATCAAATGGGGTCAGAGTGACCAACTCGAGCAATGAAAGATGCGGACCGTTGACTTGGTCTACCGGCATTTCCCACGGCTTGAATTTCGCCCCTTCAATATTCTGACGCAGCTTCCGGATCATCAATTCACGGCTAAGAACATCGGTAGAGGAGAGGTTTTTGGCGTCAATAGACTCGACGCGTGCGAGGAAGTTACGATTCTGCTCGAGTTCGGACTGAAAAAACTGTGAAGAACGGTCGTCGAGACGATCATTGTAACGGTTGTCGCCTAATCCTGTGGCCATTTCCGGGTGAGCACGGATTTCGTATTCCCACTCGTCATTCAATAGAGTGAAAAGTTGCTGACTGTCTATTGAATGATTGGGTTTGGAAGCGGACGCAGGAGCTTCGAAAAGGGAGGATAAAAAGAAGAGTGAAACCAAGAAACAAAATACGGGCTTCTGAAGTGTCATAATCGTTTTTTGATTCTGTGCCTCGCGGTTGACTCGCCGACTCTTGACGTTTGGATATTGTATCCATAACATATGGGAACGTTAACATCATTTATATAGGCGCGAAATAGAAAAGTGACGTCAGCGGGTAGAGCCGAGTCAATCTATAACAATCACGGGTTTTCAGAGGGCATTCGAGCTTGAGCGTACCCGAATACGACGTGGCCATTGTTGGCAGCGGCATAGTGGGCGCCGCATGCGCGGCAGAATTTGCTAGCGAGGGAATGCGGGTTGCGATCATAGATGGAGACATGATCGGGGGTGGGGCGACGGCTGCCGGCATGGGACACATCGTGGTCATGGATGATTCTGACGCCCAATTCGCTTTGACACGTTACTCGCAGGAGCTGTGGATGGAACTGCAATCCGATCTGCCTACCGATGTTGAATTTGAACAGTGCGGGACGATTTGGGTCGCAGCCGACGACGAAGAAATGACCGAAGTACGGCGCAAGGAAATCCACTACCGCAACCGTGGCGTGCCAGTAGAAGTCCTAGATGCGAAGCGACTGGAATCCCTCGAACCCAATTTGCGCAAGGGCCTCGCAGGCGGTTTGCTGGTTCCGGAGGATAGTGTTCTCTATGCTCCCTGTGCTGCACGATTCCTGATCGAACGGGCTCAAACGCGCCAGACCAAGCTCTACATGGGTTCGCCGGTAACATTCATCGGCGAGAGGCGGCTCCGAACCTCCAATGGGACTGAGTTCTCGGCAGAGAAGATTGTGAATGCTACCGGAGCTTGGGCGCCAGAACTCACGCCGGGGCTCGAAATCAAGAAGCGTAAAGGTCACCTCGTGATTACCGACCGCTACCCTGGATTTGTGCGCCATCAGCTTGTTGAGTTGGGTTATCTGAAAAGTGCTCATTCGACTACTGGAGACTCGGTAGCTTTTAACGTGCAGCCGCGAAAAACTGGACAAATTCTCATCGGGTCTTCGCGCCAGTACGGCGTCGAACACAAAGAAGTTGACAATGACATTTTGGGTCGCATGATGCGGCGCGCTGAAGAGTACATGCCGGGTTTGGCAGCGCTTTCCGCTATTCGCGTGTGGACCGGATTTCGCGCTGCAACCCCAGACAAGCTTCCATTGATCGGGCCCTGGTTCGGAGACTCGACCGTGTACCTGGCAACAGGACACGAAGGGCTGGGGATAACGACTTCGCTTGCGACTGCAAGGCTTCTGGCGGATCAAGTCACGAAAAGAAAATCTGCTATTTCTTTCGAGCCATACCTTCCGTCAAGAACCATTTTGAGTGAAGCGCATGCATGAGTCGGATGTGCTCGATTGCTGGGGAACCGAAAGGCGCACGCGCCAGACCGGCAATTTGCAAATGTTTCGCAATAAGAAGTTGGAGTAGACAATGAAACTCTCAGGCAAGTCAATCATCGGATCTCGAACAGGTGAGGCATGCGGCCAGGTTTTCCATGCAACCAACCCAGCCAATGGCGAGCGCATGGATCCCGGCTTCCATACCGCGACGTCAGATGAAATTAATAAAGCTGTGACGTTGGCGGATCAGTCATTCCAAGCTTATAGCCGGGTCCCGGGGCGTGACAAAGCGGCGTTCCTGCGCAAGATTGCGGCTAATATCGAAGCGAATGCTACGGAAATAATCGAACGCGCGGGAAAAGAGACTGCTTTACCAATGGCACGTTTGCAAGGTGAGACGGCCCGTACGTGCGGACAACTTCGCCTATTCGCGCAAGTGGTGGAAGAAGGTTCATGGGTCATGGCGCGGCTCGATCGCCCGAACCCAGATCGCAAGCCGGCTCCGAAGCCCGATCTTCGGTCCATGTTGCGCCCTTTGGGACCAGTGGTCGTTTTTGGAGCCAGCAATTTCCCATTAGCCTTCTCAGTGGCGGGTGGTGACACAGCATCAGCCCTCGCCAGTGGGAATCCCGTTATCGTTAAAGCACACTCCGCACATCCCGGGACAAGCGAGCTTGTAGGTCATGCGGTGCGCGAAGCGGTTCGGGAGTGTGCTTTGCCTGAAAGTGTCTTTTCACTTCTGTTCGGCGGTGGCAAAGACGTGGGGATCGCTCTAATGAAGCATCCTTTGGTGAAGGCGGGAGGTTTTACGGGATCGCGGACCGCGGGCCGAATACTTTTGGACGTCTGCTCTGCCCGTCCCGATCCCATTCCGTTCTATGCCGAGATGAGCAGCACAAATCCCGTGTTCATTTTGCCGGGCGCAATGCGGGGCAGGGCAGATCGGATTGCGGCTGATCTTTACGCTTCCTTTACTCTGGGATCCGGGCAGTTCTGCACAAAACCGGGAATGGTGTTCTTGCCGAGCGGCGACGCGGCTTCTGGGTTCAAAAGTAAGCTCGAACAATCAGTGCTCGGGTCTTCGCCATTTCATCTGCTTACTGATGCGATCCGATCTTCATACGGTTCTGGCATTACAGCCCGTAAAAGCAATACGCGCGTAAAGACGGTTGTAGAGAAGTCAGCCACGAATGACGCCGGATTTTGCGTAGGGTCCGCGCTATTCGAAACTGATGTGCAATCTTTCCTCGATGACAAACACTTGGCAGACGAAATTTTCGGCCCTGCGACTTTATTAGTCCAGTACTCCGATCGAGAACAGGTGCTTCAGGTTGCACGCGGATTGGAAGGACATCTGACGGCAACGATTCATGGCACCGAAGAAGATTTGCGTGAGTTCTCAGATTTGCTAGCAATTCTCGAGGAGAAGGTTGGGCGATTAGTATTCAATGGCTTTCCGACTGGCGTTGAGGTTTCTCATGCCATGGTGCATGGAGGGCCATATCCGGCTACTTCCGATGGACGCTCGACATCAGTCGGCAGCCAGGCCATATTCCGGTTTTGTAGACCTGTGTGCTATCAAGGATTCCCCGACGCGGCGCTGCCGCCTGAATTGAAGGAAAGCAATCCGCTGAAAATCTGGCGCATGGTGGATGGGGAGTTAACCAAAGAACCAGTTTCCGAACCTATTGCAATTCGCGCCAGCTGATTCCGTGATACTTGTCTAATTTTACCGGCTTCGCTGGAACCGGCGATAAATTTGCAGTGTCATTTTTCGGAATGGGCCAACAGTTCCCGACTGCGAAAGAGACAGAAATGCTTAATCCAGAGACAGCCACCGTGGTCTTTACTCTCCTCTGCCTTTCAATCTTCCAACCACAGTCCGCAGCGCAGAACAACCTGGCGTTGACGCCGCCAATGGGTTGGAACAGCTGGAACGCGACTGCCACTTGATTTGGATCGCGAGGATTGATCGCGACTCCCGGTTCCGTAAAAAATCCTGGCTTTGGAGTCAAAGTTTGCACCGAACTGCCGGGTGCCTGTGGCAGATCGTCAGCGAAAGCGAAACCCGCCATTGATAAAGGCAAAAGCGCAACCAGCCGAAAAATCGACCTTAACTTCGCGACTCGTCTCAAGGTTTTCCTTTCCAATTACTATTCTTTGTTTGCGTATATGATTTCTTCAGCCTGAGACTCCAGTGTTCGTCTGCTGGCGCTCAAAAAAGGAATTTCGGGCCTCCCCCAAATCTTGTATATTATATCCGCACTGTGTCGAAGCAATTTAATCGTCGCGAAATACTGAAAACCATGAGTGCCGCTTCAGCGGCATTTCTTTTGCCGACGCAGTTACACGCGACCGAACCATCGCAGATTATCAAGGGTGGAGATTTTGAAATCCAAATTTCGCCTGTCAGTTCGCATACCGTCCGTTTAAGTATTGTCCCAGTCAAGCAGGGTCAAACCGCGGCGATTCGCATGAATGGCTCCCTGGTCAAGGCATCGTGGGGACCCCCGGCTCGGAAGCTGCACGCTGATTTCACCGCGCAAACGGTCACCGCCGGCAATCTAAGAATAAAGATTGCTTCTGACCCGATTACATTCACGATTACTGATCTCAAAGATGAGCCGATCCAAACGCTGAAGTGGGATCAGGACACAGGCGCGGTTTCATTCGCAACAGGAAGTTCGCCATTGTTGGGACTAGGTGAGGGCGGTCCTCAATTCGACCGCCGCGGATCGTTGGATCCCATGGGAAGTGGTCAGGGAGGATACGAACTGCGCACGCATGGAGGTCGAGTGCCCATTCCATGGTTGATCGGCACCGCCGGCTGGGCGATTTATTTTCATCAGCCCTTTGGCACATTCGACCTCACTGGAACGGAAGGCAAGTTTCTACCCGGCCAAGACAACGCGCTTCCATTGGACATTTTTGTCGTTGGCGCACGCGAGCCTCAAATTCTCATGGCGGAATTTGCGCGGCTCACTGGACACGCGGAAATGCCGCCCCTATGGAGTCTCGGCTATCAGCAATCTCACCGCACACTCGCCAGCCGTGAGGAAGTACTTTCCGAGGCAAAGATTTTTCGCGAGAAGCGGTTGCCATGCGACGCGCTGATTTATCTTGGTACCGGTTTCTGTCCCTCAGGTTGGAATACCGAGAACGGCTCGTTTTCCTGGAACTCTCGGGTGTTCGACGATCCGAAAGAAATTATTGGAGAGCTCCGCAAAGAAAGCTTTCGCACGGTGCTGCATGCTGTGATTCTAGCGGACCAGCTGCGCGGCACCGTTCATGATCATTGCAGTTTCGAGCTATTCGACGACGAAGAAGCGAGCTGCTACTGGGATGCGCATCGAAAGGTTTTCGCGCAGGGAGTTGGCGGGTGGTGGCCCGATGAAGGCGATCCGCTCAACATCGAATCCCGTCTGGTTCGAAACCGGATGTATTGGGAAGGTCCACAGATAGACCGTCCCAATGAGCGTCCGTATGCGCTTCACCGCAACGGCTACGCGGGCATGCAGCGATACGCATCGTTCCTTTGGTCCGGCGATGTTTATTCCACGTGGGAGACGTTAGCCGTCCATATTCCGAACGCCATCAACACCGCCCTCACCGGAATTCCTTATTGGGGTACGGACATTGGTGGATTCGTTCCCACTAAAGAGTTCACAGCTGAGTTGTTTGTCCGGTGGTTTCAGTTCGGAGCGTTCTGCCCGCTCTTCCGCTCTCACGGACGCACTTGGAAATTGCGGCTTCCGTGGGGATGGAACACCGGCGACTTGGGACCGGTCGAGATCAGCCGCTATTCCGAAGCTGCCGTTCCCGATGTCAGCGAGTTGCATAACACCAAAGTAGAGCCCATTTGCCGCAAGTATCTGGAACTCCGTTATCGCATGCTGCCCTACCTCTACAGCGCGGTTCGCGAATGCGCGACGACGGGCATGCCGATCATTCGGGCGCTGTGGCTGCACTATCCGGATGATCCTGTGGCAATTTCGCGCGCTGATGAATATTTGTGGGGACGAGACATTCTGGTGGTTCCGGTTGTCGAGAAGGGAGCAACGTCACGCAAGGTCTATCTCCCGCGAGGAGCATGGTATGACTTCTGGACTGGCGAGCGCGTCGAAGGCGCTCTTGAGATTAGCCGCGCGGTTGATCTGGAAACGATGCCGCTTTACGTGAGGGCGGGATCAATTCTTCCTCTTGGTCCGGTGAAGCAATATACCGACGAGAAGGTTGGGGAGCCGATGTCGGTCACGATTTATCCCGGTGCAGATGGCTCGTTCCTGCTTTATGAAGACGATGGCATCTCGTTCGACTATCGCAAAGGCCAATGGATGGGAATACAAATGGCGTGGGACGACGCTCGACATACATTGAAATTAAGCTTGGCCCCAGGATCGCGGATGCTGCCGCCATTGCGCCGCAAGCTCGAAGTGAAACTCTCTGACAAGGTGCGAAACGTAGAGTTCGACGGGAATCCGCTCGAGGTTTCGTTGGGTTGAGCCTCAGTCACACTTTTCGCGGTCCGGGGGAGACGGCGTGCTTCTTTCGTCTCTCGACAGAGTGGTTTAGGAACCGCCTCTGCAACAGGCTTCAATGACAACTGAGAAATCCTGCTCCCCATAGCCCGCCGCGATCGCCTCTTTCAATACCGCCAGAGTGGAGGCCGCAGTTTGCAACTGAACACCGTAGTTCTTGGCTTCCTCCGACGCATATCCAATATCTTTAGCCATGAGCCGCAGGGAAAAGTTTGGGGTGAAGTCACCGGCCTTTGCACGGGCAGCGATGGTTTTGACCAACGGACTGCCGGGAGCTCCGTTAGTAAGCACTGACACCGCTCTGTCGTGGTCAAGACCGCTCGCTTTGATGAAGGCGACCGCTTCAGCAAAAGACGCTGCCTGCACTCCGGCAAGAAAGTTGTTGATTAGCTTCATTACCGCGCCACTTCCAGTTCCACCGAGATGAATAATGTCGCGGCTGAGCACGGACAACACCGGTCCTGCAAAAGCAAGCGCCTTGTCCGACCCCCCGACTAGAAAAACCAGCTCGCCAGATGCTGCGTGTGACTTAGTGCCCGTCACTGGGGCGTCGAGCAGTTCGCATCCCCGCGCTGCGGCTGCGGTTGCAAGCTCTTTGATCCAGTTGACAGTCAGCGTACTCGATTCGATCAGCACACTCCCGGGGGTCGTCCCTGCCAACGCGCCATCCCCGCCCATCCATATCCCTCGTGAAGCCGTGTCATCCGCGACCATGCTAATAATGACTTCGGACCGAGCCGCAGCTTCGCGAGGCGATCCGGCAATGAATGCGCCGGCATCCTGAAACGTCTTGGTCTTTTCACGGTTCCGGTTGTAGACGGTCAGCGCGAAATTTGCGGAGAGAAGGCGGCCCGCCATTCCCGAGCCCATGATCCCAAGCCCCAAAATTGCTACCCGGGGATTTGCCATATTTTGATTCACCTCAATGGAGTGACGGTCACTATTTCCGGTTTCGCTGGGTTTACTCGAACCGTATTACGCAAGGCCCGCCCGAAACCCTTAAATTGAATTTTCATCACATCTCCGTTGGCGAGCTGAATCCCTTCCCCGAAACTCAGGCAATCCGCCCCCATGAAATGAACGTGCAGATCGCCCGGCCGCCGATGAGATTCAAACTTGAAATGATGATGCTCAATATTCTGCAAGCTGTGGCACATTTCAGTTTCACCGGTACGAATTTTCTTTGACCACAAGACGTCAGCTGCGCGCTCAAGGGTAACTTCCCCTGGCACCGACTGAAATTGAGCATCAATCACCAGTTCTGGACCCAGTGCGCAGGTGCGAAGCTTCGATCCGGCGAGGTTCAGATAATTACGCTTCTCGAAGCGGTGATCGGAGAACTCATTGCCCACCGCCATTCCCAGGCGGCGCGCCTGACCGTCGGCCCCGATGAGGTATATGCCTGCAAGCTCAGCTTCCTCGCCTCCATCTTCACCGTACGACGGCACGTCGAGCGGTTCATTATGCGCACGCAAGGCGGAACCAGTGCCCTTGTAAAACCACTCCGGGGGAGTTCCGATGGCTCCGGATGCCGGACGGCCTCCTTCGACTCCCCACCGAAACATTTTCATGCTGTCGGTGAGGTCTTCGATGATCGCGGCATGCATCGTCTGGCGGTCTCGTGCGCTACCCAGATGCGTGAGCCCGGTTCCTGAAACCATGCAGCGAGCGGAATCATCCGGATGATCAATCGGAGGCATCACTCGCCACTCAGAGGTGCCGTTGTAGATGGGATCGTAATCGAGTTGGTCTCCAGTAACCCTCTGTCGAGCGGCATCAGTCAGCGTTACCCCGCGGGAAATGGCCTCCTCTGCCAATTCATAGATCGAACTACAATCTCGCATGAGCCGCAGATACGGTTCTTCCACCAATGCAACCGCGCGACTATCGCCTTTTCTAATTTGAACAAGTCTCGTCATGAATAAGAATTACGGAACAGGAATCATCCGGTGACATTGAAGTTCTTGAGCGCTTTCTCATTGACCGTTAACCCCAGCCCGTAAACTTTTTCATCTAGGTCAACGAACCCGTCTTTCGCCTTAGGCTCGCCGTTAAAGATGTACCAGAACAATTCATTGCCAACCTCGACATTAACCAGGGGAAAGTATTCTGCCATGGGCGAATTCAGACTTGCCGTCACCACGTGATAGTTGTGCATTTGCCCGCCATGAGGAATGACTGGGACTGAGTAAGCTTCCGCCAGCGCAGCGATTTTACGGGCTTGCGTGATGCCGCCGACGCGATTGGTGTCGAACTGGATGTAGTCGAGCGCACGCGCCTGAAGCAAATCACGGAAACCGTGCAAAGTGAACTCGTGCTCGCCCCCGGCAATAGGAATTCGCCCGTAGGACTTCAGGTCGGCGTAACCGTGGATGTCATCAGGAATGACAGGTTCCTCAAGCCAGCGCAAATGAAATGGTTCCAGAAGCGGCAGCATCCGCTTGGCATAATCGAGAGTCCAGCCCATGTAGGCGTCTGCCATCACGTCAATCTCGTCGCCCACGGCTTGCCGCACCGTGCGAACAAGCGCGATGTTGCGTTGCATGCCTGATGCGCCGTTAACCGGACCCCATCCGAAGCGCAGCTTCATCGCCTTGTATCCTTCATCTTTATAGCGCTTGGCTTCGGCTGCCAGTTCACCCAATTCCACGCTGTAAAGGCGGCTGGCATAAACTGGAATTCGTGGCTTGGTTCTTCCTCCGAGCAAGCGATAGACGGGTTGTTTGGCGGACTTGCCGAGAATGTCCCACAGCGCAATATCCACGGCGCTGATCGCGGCCATGCCAATGCCCTTGCGGCCGAACGCCATCGTCTTTCGATACATGTGCTGCCACAAGAATTCGATGTCCCAGGGATCAGCGCCGATCAGGATCGGTTTCAGGTATAAGTCAATCACTTGTTTTGTCACCTGGGGCGCAAGCGCCGCATTGCCGATACCCACAGTGCCTTCGTCGGTGAAGACCTCGACAATCAGCCAGCCGTGGAAAGTGAAAGTCCGCATGGATGCTTCGGGAAGCGCCAGAAGATCCATTGGATTCGTGCAAAAATGCGGCGGCAGCGGGACTGTCTTGCCGCGCCACTCGACGACTCGGGTGCGAACTTCCTTGATCTTCAAATCACTTCCTCATAGCGCAGTTTTGACGGAACCAGCAAAGGTCCAACAACGGGAATCGTAATGAGAATGACGAAGAATGCAATCACGTGAAATGTACCAGCCAATGTAAAAACAACACCATAGCCAAAGCCATGATCGAGTAAGTAGCCTACCAGTTGCCCAAAGGCAATGCCGCCCATCGCGCCGCCGAAGCCGACCAGTCCGGCCACAGCGCCCACGACGTTCGTAGGAAATAAGTCCGCCGGAAGCACCATCACCAGAGTGGACCATGATTGCTGTCCGAAATACGCGAGGCTGAAAATCGCTAAAGCCCATGACACACGTACATGCGGAACCAGCAGGATGAATGGCATCACAGCGGCACTCAGTCCCAAGGCTACTTTGCGGGCGGTGCCAAGAGAAAATTCCTTTCGCGCCAGATAGCTCGAGAAACTTCCACCGATCAGGCATCCGATTCCCGCCGCGGCATAAGGTATCCATGCCAGCGCGCCAACGCTCTTGATATCGAATCCCCGGGCGTCGTAAAGATATTTCGGCAACCAGAAAAGATAGAAATACCACGCAGCATCGCTCAGGAATTTCGCAACTATCAATCCCCAGGCCTCACGAATCCTTAGCAACCTCACCCAGGGTAATTTTGTCATTACACTGAGAGGATGCGCGACAGATTGTACTTGGTCGCGTTCCTCCGAACTTAGCCTCGGATGCTCTTCCGGAGGGAAATAAGACATCCTCCACCACAGGATCCACAACAGACCAATCGCTGCTGTCAGGAAAAAAATCCACCGCCAATTCGCGTAGATAAGAATAAGTGCAATCAGTGGTGGCGCGATCACCGCTCCAACGGCCGTACCGGCATTGATGATGCCCATGGCCGTGGCACTTTCTTTCACCGGAAACCATTCTGCAACTACCCGCGTCGCGGCAGGGAATCCCCCTCCTTCTCCTATTCCGAGCAGGAATCGGCTGATTGCCAACATAGCAAAACTCGTTGCAAAGCCGTGACTGAGACAGGCCAGAGACCAAAACAGCATAATCAGCGTAAACCCACGTCGCGTACCCAACACATCAGTCAACTTGCCACCGCCCGCGTACATGAAGGCGTAGGAAAAGAGGAAAGCTGACTGAAGGTACGAAAATCGTAAGTTGGTGATCGGAATGTCTCTGCCGATCGCTTTGATTGCAACCGGCAGAGTCTGGCGATCCAAATAGCTGATTGCGATTGCGGCGCTTACCAGGATCGCGATACGCCAACGCAGCATGGATGTCTCTCTTTACCGCCAAACTGCATGTGACGAACCCGCGATCAACCGCGAGTGTAAGGAGTCCAGACCTGCATCGGCGTCGGCTGACGGTTCGCCCACGCATAGTAAGGAATTAGCGTCAGACTCTCGGCTCGCGTTTTCCGGACGCCCAGATTTGCCGGTGAATAAAGCGCTTCTTCTGCGGATGAAACTTCGTATGCCGCCCCGCTGTGATGCAAAACTTCCACGCCGTCCAGCAGATCTGCTTTGTACTCGGACTGGAAGTTATTCCCCGACCCTTGCCTGATAGCTATCGAAAGATCAGAAAGGGCACTGTTGTCCGGCTGATCCATTTGTTCCATACAATAAATGACCGGACCGCGCTGGACAGCGACTCGTCCCATATCTTCCGCCACTCGCGGATTCGAGGCCACGATTTCCGGAATCATCTCGAAATTAAGACTAACCGTGTCGCCAGACTTCCACTGTCGCTTGATGGGCAGGTACTGGCCAGCATTGACGCCAGCCACAGCTTTACCGTTGACACGCACGCTGGCCTGCTGAGCCCAGCCGGGGATCCTGACATACAACGTGAAGTCTGTAGGCTGTGCTGGCGCAACAGTCAGCTTAACTTCGCCGTCCCATGGGTATCTCGTCTTCTGCTGTATCTTGAGCGGCGTTCCATTCTCCAGATGCCAGTCGAGAACGGAGTTGTCATAAAGATGTACGTACAGTCCGTCTTTGCTGGTGCTGTAGAAATATCCGGGAAGCGAAGCGAAAGTGCGTTCCAGATTCGGGCGGACAGCAGGTGGTGTCATACCAGGGATTGCGAATGTTGGGACTTCCGCGAAAGCCGTCGAAACCAGCCGGATCGAAGGCCAGCGGATTGCGATAACAATACGTCGTTCCATCGAGCGACATGCCGGAATTGATGCCATTATAGAGGGCGCGCTCGATCACATCGGTAAAGCGCGCCTCTCCGCTGGCGGCCAGCATGCGCCAGTTCCACATCATATTGCCTATGGCCGCGCAACTCTCGCCATATGCCTGCGCATTGGGCAATTCATAGGGCTCGCCAAACGCTTCACCCTGGCTCCGGGCGCCTACTCCTCCGGTGATATACATCTGCCGCTTGCTTAGGTCCTCCCAAAGGACATTGAGCGTCTTCCAATAAGCCGGATCTCCGGTCTCAAGGTAGTAGTCAGTTGCGCCGCAGCATGCGTACATGGCGCGCACCGCGTGGCCTTCGAGCTTGGTGCGGGATGGTGAACGGAATTCCGCAGAACATGTAGACGATCGCGTCGCGGCTGGATCGAAGCGCGTTCATCTCCATGCAGGATGTATCCCGCCAGATCGACATACTGGCGCTTGCCCGTGGTGCGGTAGAGCTCGATCAGCGACATCTCAATTTCCGGATGGCCGGAAATGATCGGCTTCTGGTTCGGCCCGGGACCGTAGTTGGGAATCACGAAATTGTCCACGAACTTCATCCCGGCATCCATGAGCGTGGCGTCGCCGGTGGCGCGGTAGTAGGCGATCGCCCCCTGCAGCATGTGGCCGAGGCAGTACATCTCATGTCCCACTTCTTGTTCGTGAGGCTGCATCCGCAACGGAACGCGGTCGTTCTGATAGTAAGTGTTCAAATATCCACTGGGCTCTTGAATGGCAACCACTTCACGAATCATCGATTCGGTCACGCTGCGCAGTTCAGGCCGATCGCCCGACTGCAACGCCCATCCCACGGCTTCGGTCCACTTGTAGATATCCGAATCGGAATAATACGGACCTTTTTGCGGTGCCGAGCTCTTTCCCACCAGGCGGCGGAAGTTATCCATGCGGCCATGATGTTCAAGTTGCTACCCGCATCGTCGGGATGCTGCGCTCGACGTTGGTCTTGCGACGCTTCGACCAGAAACCTTCCTCGATAGTTACGGCGCAAACAGGGACGGAATGCAGCTTCGCGTACGGCGAGTTCGCAAGGTTCAGCACTCCTTGGTCTTGCCAGCGCAATTGCGATGCTTCGCCAGAGCCGGCTTCAACGCTGCTCATCCGGGCTCCGGAAAAGGTACGAGGGTTGCCAAGTGCGAAAGAAAGGGCTGGCGGGGCCACCAAAGATGCCGCAGTCGAGGACGCTATAGTGCACAGAAACCGCCGCCGAGATAACCCCTTTTCAGAATTCATAGATCACCCGTCCCTATATTTTATTACTTTCTCCATCCAATCGCGATCATCGTCACTGAAGTTGCGCGCATAAAGCGGGAAGCAAAAAGGGATGAACGGCTCCCGCCGCCATACTTGCCTATGGACCAGCGTCTGTCAGCCTTACCCCCCGCTGCGGCCACGGTTCCGCCGCTGCCTGGCCTCGAAGTCATTGGTTAAGCGCAAAGTCGTCTGCTTGTCGAATTAAGCTGGGGGAGGGTATAGTACGATTTCTTCGGTTCTTTCAACGCAAGCCTCAAAACGTCGAAGCCTCCCATGATTCAGCGAGCCGTAGCATCTCTATTGTTCATTGTTGCGTGTTCGTCGCTTGGGGCAGGACAAGGGCAGGGAGTTACTAGCGAGAGTTCAATCGGGTCGGCCTTGCGCGCCCGTGACTACGATCACGCCCTTCAACTTATTCGGTCTCAACTCCGGGAATCGCCGAAGGATGCCAAACTCTGGACGCTGGAAGGAATCGCTCTCTCCGGTCTCGGTAACAATCGTGAAGCCCTGGTTGCATACAACCACGCCCTAAGTATTTCGCCAGACTATCTTGCCGCTCTCGAGGGTGCCGCCGAATTGGAATATAAGGAGGGAAGTAACCGAGCGATTCCTCTGCTAAATCGCATCTTAAAGCTTCAGCCCGACAATTCCACCAGCCATGCCATGCTGGCCGTCCTTGCCTACAAACAACACGATTGTCCCACGGTAGTGCAGCACTTTCGCGCAAGCGGCGATTTGATCTCCTCTCAACCCGTCGCACTCGCACAGTACGGCAGTTGTCTAATGAATTTACAGAGGGCGCATGACGCGGTACCAGTGTTTCAACAAATTCTGGGGTTGACGCCTGATGATCCCCATTCTCGCTATAACCTCGCAGTCGCACAAGTCGCCGCACATCTTAACAAAGAAGCGATTGCAACACTTCAACCGCTGATCGAGGATAAAGATCCTGACCCGGACGCACTCGATCTGGCATCGTCAGCCTATGAAGACTCCGAGGACACGCCGCACGCGGTAAGCCTCCTTCGCCAGGCGATTGTTTCGAACCCAAAGAATGCCAAATATTATCTCGACTTTGCCGCTCTTTCATTTAAACACTCCTCTTTTCAAGTCGGCATTGACATGATTGATATCGGAATCAAGGAGCTTCCCAGCGTCGCCGCTCTATATGTAGCGCGTGGCGTCCTGTATATCCAACTCGAACAGTTTGAAAAAGGAGAAGCCGATTTCGCAACCGCCAACCGGTCTGGATCCCGGACAAACTTCCGGAGCAGTGGCAGAAGGGCTGGCACAAATACAGCAAAGCAATCTGGACCAGGCTCTTGCGACCGTACGATCTCAGCTGAAGAGTCACCCCTCGGACGCTTTCCTTCACTATCTCGAAGCCCAAATCATTACGCAGAATGGTGCCGATGCCGGAACTCCACAATTTAAGAGTGCGATTGACCGCGGCATCGCGGGCGGCGCAATTGAAGCCAGACTTCGTGCTTGCGCGAGATTTGCTGGGCAACCTGTACTTAAAATCCGGCGAACTTGACAAGTCTATCGAACAATCCCGGTTGGCCTTGCACGAAAGTCCGTCTGACCAGGAGGCACTCTACCACCTGATTCAGGCGCTACGGAAAAGCGGCAAAGATTCCAAGGGCGAACTCCCAGCATTGGTGAAACGGCTGGCTGATTTGCGGCAGGAGTCACGAAAAACTGAGGCTTCCGAAACTAAATACAAATTGTACGAGCCCGCATCGCCAGGGCCCGGGAGCCCGGCGCCACCGAACTAGCGCCATGGATTAGGGCTGGGTGTCCCCCTCGACCAGTTTGTACCGGTAGCGTTCCCTTTCTTGTTTCAAAGCCTGTTCACGAAGTTGTGCAAGTCGTTTCAACAGGTCGGGAATCTCTTTGGTCTCTCCCGTCTTCCGCAGCCCCTGAATCAAGTGATAGACCACGGTCTGATCGGTGGGATCGGTTTCCAGAGCCTTCCGGCACTGTTCAACGGCATCCTGATTCCGGCCCGCCTGCAAATAGAGTTTCGCCAGAACTCCCCGGGCGACTCCCATTGTTGGTTGCAACGTGACCGCTTTCTGAGCGGAACGAATAGCAAGTTCGAAAGTCAGGCGAGCCAGGATCGGCGTTCTTCGCGGCCAGAATATCCGCTTGCAGGTAGAGCATAAGGGGATCATTTGGCTTCCTCGCAAGGGACCCCTGCACCTTGGCCAGTGCACGATCGAAATCGTTCTGTTGCGCCGCCGCCAATCCCTGAGCGGCCGCACTGACAGTCTGATTGGGATCCAATGCGTAAGCCTTCTCAAAGTCAGCCTCCGCTTTGTCGTATTGAGCCAACTGGACGTACAAAACGCCGCGCGCAAAGTAGAGCGGGGCTGCCTTCGGCTGCAATCCCAGTCCATCGTCAATAACATCAATCCCGACCTGGAACGATCCATGCTCGTAAGAAATGCTGGCGAAATCCAGATAGAGATTCACGTTCTGCGGGTCGAGCAGAATCGCCTGCCGAAGTATACTGACGGCTCGCGATGTGTCTTTGGCTTCCTCGTAGGCTCTGGCCGCCAGTTCCAACGTCGCAACATCCGGACTACTCGCCCGCAAGAGAGGCTGCAATGTAGTCAGGGCGTCCGTCGGCTGGTTAGCCATTATCTGGATGGCGGCCAGTAGATGACGCTCCCCCTCATCGCCCGGGTTAAGAGCGACCGTGCGCTGGAATATCTTTGCGGCTCTATCGAACTGTTTGAGCTTCACCAGGCAGATCGCGTATGCATGCAGCGCGCTGGGCTGAGAGTCGAACAGCGTCCCTGTCTTTTCAAAATGATCAACCGCCGCTGCGTAATCTCCCTGTTGGTACTCCAACACCGCCAGCATGCCGTGACTGGTTAGATCATTAGGCCGCAAGCGGAGCACACGCTCTAAAAGAGGAATTGCTCCGGGATCGCTTTCATCGAACTCAATTTGGACTGCGCCTTCCAGCGCTGGCAGATATTTGGGGATATCTTCAGTGCATGACGAAACGAAGCAAGAGCATCTTTCTTGCGACCTTCTCCCGAATACGCTGAACCTTGCATCGCCCACAATTGCGCATTTCCGGGAGACGCTTCGAGGGCGGGGCGGATGAGTTCAAGCGCCTTTTCAAATTCTTTGCTCTGCAATGCCGACGTGATTGGGCCGATCCGGTCCCCTGCCGTCTGAGCGATCGCGCAGGAAAGAAAAAGAATGGGAAGAACGCAGATGTTCCGGATCGTACGGCCTACCCTCGCCAACTCAAGCCGGTGCATTGTTGCCGCTTTCATTTACGGACCATTATGGCAGCTACGCAAAATCGAAAACGATTAGGTTCTTGATAAGGTCCTATCAATGAAAAACCGGCCCGCTCCGGAGGAAGCAGGCCGGCCCGTTATGACCGTTTTGGACGGCTCAAAACGAAATCTTGCCTCCAATTTGCCAGAATCTCGGCAGGTGTGACCCAGTAGCTAGACCGAAATTCCCATCCGGGAAATTGTTATCAACGTTGATCAGGTTTGCCCGGTTGAAGATGTTGAAAAACTCAAACCTGAATTCAAAATTGACCCTTTCGGTAATGCGTGTGTCCTTATAGAAGTTGAGATCCGTGTCAGCATAGTTCGGTTGGCGGAACTGACCGGTCTTCTCGTTTCCTGTCAATCCCGAACCGAAAGTAGGAACGGCGAAGTTGCTCTTCGAAATGGATCCGGTGGTGAGAAAAGCACTCCGGGACGTGTTCTGGGAGTAAGAGAGCGCGGTCGGGTAATCCAGGTTAACCCCGTCGGCGTTGTAATCCCCGCTTGAGGGGCCATAACCGATTGCAGGGTTCAAGGCCGATGGGCATGCGCCTGCGTTCGCGCACACCGGCTGGTATGAGTTCCGATTCAAGACGGTTAACGGCTCACCAGACTGATAAATACTTGCGCCGCTGACTCCCCAACCCCCAGTCAAAACCCCGAGCGGTCCCACACCACCATTCAAGCCCTTTAGTGAATAGTTGAAGCTGAGTGAGAAGCGATTGGGTACGTCCCAGGGAGATGGCCCGTAGTACGCCGAAGGATTAAACGCTGTGGGATAAGCTCCCCCGTCATCTTTGGACTTGGAATGAGTGTACGACCCGTCAAAATATCCTCGGAAAAGTGACCCTTAAAATCAAAGTAAATGCCTTCGTAGTTTCCATAACGGTCGTTCGTGGCATAGTTAATTGAGCCAAAGCTCTTGTTGAGCCGGGTCGGCTGCGTGCTTTCATTAATGATCAAATCGTTAGGAAAGTTGTTGATATCCACTCCATAGGAGACACCGTTAGTGACATCTCCGTTACCGACAACATTGTAGGAGTGCGAACCCGAATAGCCAACGCTGGCCGCAAAGTTGTTCAAAATCTTCTTCTCCACCCCTAGAGACCAGATATTCGCTACCGGGGACTTCAAGAGCGGGTTAATGCCGCCAATACCGAAACTCGCTCCCACAACTCCGCCTTGCGCATTAAGCCCGCCGGCAAAAGTCGGGAAAGTAAATCCAAAAGGTGGTTTGCTGGAACTTCCTAGCAGGAAAATAGGAGCTTGCGCGGTCGCTGTTCCGCCCGCCACAAAGTTCGGCGCTACCAACCCGGGAGGGTTGCCGCGGAATTCCTCCTGCACGTTCGCCGATGTCAGCCAATTTTGGTAGATTCCGAATCCACCGCGAACAACCCAGTCGCCGTTTCCGGTGGGGTCCCATGCCACGCCCACGCGGGGACTGAACAGGTTATTGACCGAGTGAAGCAGAGCGTTATGCGTAGGTTTGGCGTAACCATTCGCAATTTGCTGTGCCTGGGTCGCCCCCGTGCCAAGATAAAAGTTTCCAAATACTGTTGTCGGACTCTTGGAGTATGGGTTCCCGCTATCGTCATAGCGAAGTCCCAAGGTTAAGGTCAGGTTTTTCCTGGCCTTCCAGGTATCTTCAACAAAGAGTCCAAAAGTCCTGTCAGCCGCATCCCAACTGGCCAATTGCTGGGTACCGGCGGCCGGATTGTAAAACACTCCATTCTCATTATTGGGAGCATCCTGTGCCAGCTTCAAAATATTGTTGAAACCGAAAGTGGGTGTTGCCCACGGACCCTGGAAGTTCTCAACATCGTCTCCATACCAACCTTCATAACCGAACTTCAGCGTGTGCGCGCCCTGAATATGCGTTAGGACGTCGCGCCAGTGATAGTTATGCTGAATGAAGTCTCCCTGCGCGAAACCGGCCCCGAGCTGCTGGCTGATGCCCGCATTAATGTTGGGAACTGTGTAATCCTTCGCTCCAGTCGCTAACTGGCCTTCGACCCTGCTCAGACCGGCGCTGGCATCATTCAGCGTGGTTGGTGAGAAGGTATGCGTCCACGTTACCTGCCCTGCGACTTCCCAAGTCGGGTTAAGGCTTGAGAATTGAGGCGAAGGAGTCGGCGCACCGCTGGTCAGCGTAGTCCTGTAAACGCTGGCGTACAAGCGGTCATTCTTGAAATCCGTGTCCAGGCGGCCAAAATACTGCGTCCCGTTCCGAATTGCCGTGGTGGCAAAATTGCCGATGTCCTTCATGGGTAAAGCGCAAGGAATAAAGTTCGTGGCCGCAGTATTGCAGCCATTTGCTCCGGTGCCAAGAATCTGTTGCGCCGTTTGGTTTACGGTTACGCCAGACAACCCGACGGGCAAGTAGGTGGTGAGGATATGTGTTCCCACCGTACCCGATAAACCGTTCGCGGGGTTTGAAATAAAGTTCAGAAACTCGGGAGCGGCGAAGGTAATGTTTCCGCCGGCGCCATTTGAACCGCGTCTCGGCTCGACCGCAAAGTAGAAGAAAACGTGATGAGGGATTACCGGACCGCCAACTGCAAAAGAAAAATCGTTGGAATGAAAAGGCTTGTATGGGCCCGAGAAGTGCTGTTGCGCGAACATCTTCTGGTAATTGAAATAATCCGCCGCTGAGCCATGGAACTGATCCGTGCCCGACCTCGTGGTAAACGCGGTTACGACTCCGGCGGCGCGGCTGTGCTCACTCGAAAACGTATTTACCTGAATGCTGGTTTCCTGGATAGAGTCGGGAGTGGGGGTCAGATTCAAAACACCCTGGCGAATTCCGCTGGTCACGTCGAGGCCATCAATAACATATTGATTGTTATCCGATCCCTGGCCATTAGCGCTGGCGTCAATTGCTTCTTCCGTGGAGAAGTTGTCGGGGCCGGATCCGGGGGTGCCATTGCCAGAACCCGTGGTTCCCAATCCGGACACTCCCGGGGCCAATGTCACCAGGGTTACCAGATTGCGGCCTTGAAGGGGCAACTGCGCCACGGCCTGATTTTCGAGAGTGAGTTGAGTGCGGCTGTCCGCTGTGTCAATCACCGGAGCCTCAGCCGTAACATTTACCGCCTCGGATACTGCACCAACCTTAAGTGTCACCGGCACATTTAAGGTTTGTTCCGTCAACAAGGTAATGTCTACCTCGGAGTTCGTATAGCCTCCGGCCGAAACCGTCACTTTGTATGCGCCTGGTTCCAAACTTACGAATCGGAAGTTGCCATCCGCATCAGTCTTGCTAGCCCGGGTCACTTGGGTGGCGGTGTTTTCAAGCTGAACGGAAGCATTCTGGACGACAGCCCCGGAAGAATCCTGCACCGCCCCCAAAATAGTGCCGCTGAACTGTGCGCAGCAGACGCTTGCGGCCAGAACAGTCATGCCCAAAACCACAGCGCGAAACGGTGAAAACTTTCTTGTTCTCATAGCTTTCTCCTCTGACCGGGATGCGACTGCCGAATTGTATCTGTTACTCAGTAGCAAACGTTTACTTACCAAGTTCCAAGCATTGCATACAGTATATTTCTGTTAGGGGCAGGACGTTACCATTCGCCGCGAGAAGCTGTCAAGCCAAAAAATGTCATTTTTGGGTCACCTCATGTTTGAATAGTTTCCAGCCGCACCCAAACCGAGTTGGGCGCGAGGCGCGCCGTAGAGGTTTTATCGCTTGCTCCAACCGCTATCCGGAAGAACTCCTACTCCTTCCTTGATCACGATCAACTGGTCTGCTGCAATTCCTTTCAATTTCTCTTGCAGACCGTTGGGCCAATGGATTTCCAGATCCGCAAGGCCTTCTGATCCCAAACCGAAGTGCAGCCGCGAGTCATTTACAGAGTAAAAACTCGACTGACTTAAAACTGACTGAGCTTGAGTTTTCTTTCCATAGTGCGCCAGAACTCTGGCGCCTATCGCACTACGATTTGACTTTGTTCCTATCAGCTTGACCTTCAGCCAGTGATGAGACCCCTTCAGATCATTGCGTAACAAGGAAGGCGGTTCATTTAAGTTCACGATCAATATGTCCAGATCGCCATCGTTGTCAAAGTCTCCGAATGCGCACCCTCGGCTGGTGTGTACCGCGGTGACGGCAGGTCCGGCTTCTTCCCCCAATTCTTCGAAAGTTCCATTGCCAAGATTGCGAAAGACAACCCTGGGAGTTTTGGCTGGATATTGCGGGAGCGCCTTCTCGACCTGAGGATAAACATTGCCAGTCGTGAGGAATATATCGGGGAAGCCATCATTGTCGAGATCAACAAGACCGGCTCCCCAGCCTATGTATTTGGTTTCAACACCGATCCGTGCTGCGCGCGTAACGTCCTCGAAATTTCCCTTGCCATCGTTGTGATAAAGGCCATTGGTATCGTCAGCAAAATGTGTCTTGAACAAATCCAGGTGGCCGTCGAGGTCATAGTCCCCCACTCCTACCCCCATGCCTGCTTGCTCCATGCCATCTTCACTCAGCGCAACCCCGCGAAGCACGCCTTCTTCTCTGAAGGTCCCGTCATGATTGTTCATAAAAAGCAAGCTGGGCGTCGAGTCACAAGCCACAAAAATATCCGGCCATCCATCCTCGTCGAGATCAGCGGCGATCGCTGTCATTCCATAGCTCTCGCGCAGGCCCGATATGCCAGCCTCACGGCTTACATCGGCGAAGGTTCCATCGCCGTTATTCCGGTATAGAGAGTGATAGCTTGGAGGCAGTCCGCGGGGCCCACATTCCACCGGAATTCCTTTCCAATTACAGTTGCTGTTGGCGCCGGGTTTGGGTATGTGGTCGAAATCAAATTGAAGATAATTAGAAACAAATAGATCGAGACGCCCGTCGCGGTTGTAATCCAGAAAAGTGCAACCCGCTCCCCAACGTGGCTTTTCGTTCCATAATCCTGCAGCCTTGGTGACGTCAGTAAAGGTGCCGTCGCCATTATTCCTGTAAAGCTTGTTCTGGCCGAAATAGGTGCAGAATAAATCTTCAAACCCGTCGTTGTTATAATCGCCGACGCACACTCCGGAGGCCCATCCCACTTCGTGGAGGCCAGCCTTTTCAGTTACGTCGGTAAAGGTGCCGTCCCGATTATTCTTGTACAGACGATTAGTTGAGCCGGGCGGCGGAGACGGTATGCGCGTCCCACTGAGCACAAAAATGTCCATCCATCCGTCGTTATCGTAGTCAAAAAAAGCGCATCCGCAGCCGGTCGCTTCCAGGATGTAGTCCTTGTGGTCCACATCTCCGTAGATTATGGGTGAAGTGAGGCCGGCTTCGTGGGCAATATCAACAAAATGCGCGTCAAAGGGACGCCCGGACGGCGCGGACTTGGGCTGTGCCTTAACATTGCGGGAAGCTACTCCCTGTCCCAGCATTCGGCAAGCAGACGCCACGAGAGAAAAGTAGACAAAAGTACGACGTGTAACTTTCATAAGAACTTATTTTGATCTATGAATTAAGCCAATTGATCGGTATACATGCTACTTCGGGAAGTATACGAAATTCCGTGCAATCGTTTACCGTATACATTATCCACTAGTCGAGTTATATTCATCGGATTCGCGGAATAAAAACCAGACGTTTGAGTTCATGGAGAAGCTAAATGAAAACCATACCCCGCCGCCAGTTCCTGAAACTTAGCGCAGCCGCTGCTGGTACCGCCTTTGCGGCGCGTTCTATTCCGCGCGCTTGGGCCACCACCCCGTCCGCGTCCGTCGCGATCACGCCGCCATTATCCGTATTTGGATACTCCCAAGTCCAGTTGCTCGACGGGCAGTTTCGAGAGCAGTTCGACCAGAATCACGATTTGTTCCTGCATCTCGATGAGGACGCATTACTGAAGCCATTCCGGCAGCGCGTCGGAATGCCTGCACCCGGCCCTGACATGGGCGGCTGGTACGACAACGCCACCGATTTCACTCCCATGGAGAATTTTCATGGCTTCATTCCTGGGCATAGCTTTGGTCAATATCTCTCCGGATTGGCTCGCGCGTACGCAATCACAGGATCGAAGCCGACCCAGGAAAAAGTGGGCAGGCTGGTTCGTGCGTACGCACAAACTGTTGACCCCGAAGGGAAGTTCTATGTGGACTACTGCCTGCCCGCGTACACCTACGACAAGACCAGTTGTGGTCTCATTGATGCCCACGAGTTCGCCCGGGATCCAAATGCGCTGGACGTGCATTGGCGCGCCACCCAAGCAGTTATGCCCCATCTTCCGGAAAAGGCGCTGAGCCGAGCAGAGCAGCGAGCTCGTCCTCACAAAGATGTTTCTTTTACTTTCGATGAGACCTATACCTTGCCGGAAAACTTATTTCTTGCATACCAACGCAGTGGAGATTCACGCTACCGGGATCTCGCAATTCGTTTTATTGAAAAAGAATATTTTGATCCCCTAGCTGAAAACCGCAACGTTCTTCCGGGCGAACATGCCTACAGTCACGTCAATGCGCTCAGCTCAGCGATGCAATCTTATCTCGTGTTGGGCGACGAGAAGTATCTTCGCGCGGCGAGCAACGGTTTTCGGATGGTTCAGGAGCAAAGCTACGCCACCGGTGGATGGGGTCCGGATGAAGCCTTCGTCGTTCCGGGGACCGGTGGTTTGGATGCAAGCCTGGGATTCACTCATTCGAGTTTTGAAACTCCTTGCGGCGCCTACGGTCACTTCAAGATTTCTCGCTACTTGTTGCGAGTGACACGCGACTCCCGCTACGGCGACAGCATGGAACGGGTGCTTTACAACACAATTGGAGGTGCGACTCCGATTCTTGCGGATGGTACCAGCTTCTACTACTCCGACTACAACAACTCAGCGAAGAAGGTTCATTACAAAGATAAGTGGCCCTGCTGCTCGGGGACGTTCCCTCAGTTGGCCGCTGATTACGGCATCAGCTCTTATTACAAGAGCCAGGACGGCATTTATGTGAACCTGTTTCTGCCATCGCGTGTCTCATGGTCACAGGGTAGTACCCAATGCTCCTTGACGCAGACTACCCAATACCCAACCGATAACACAACACAAATTGAATTAAAGCTGGATCGCCCTGAGACCTTCACCGTGTATTTGCGCATCCCCGCGTGGGCAGGTGCGAAGACGAGAGTGGCAGTGAACGGTCGGAGTGCGGTGGAAGGAATCACGTCAGGAAAATTTCTAACCCTTACCAGAATGTGGAAGGACGGCGACAGAGTGGAAGTGGAATTGGAGATGCCGTTAAACCTGGAAGCTGTTGACGACCAAAATCCGAAAAATGTTGCCTTGATGCGCGGTCCTATCGTGTTGTTCGCAGTGGGCGAAATCCCCGCGCATATGACGCGGGCGCGGTTGCTGGCAGCGAAGCCGTTTTCGCAAACGTCTCAGGATTGGCTGGTTCAGACGGATGCGGGGAACCTCCTTCTACGTCCCTTCAGCGCGATCATGAGCGAAAACTACCGCTTGTATCAAATAGTAGAAGGTTGAAAACTTTTTCGGCCAAATTCCGTCGGTAGCTCGTGCCGGCAGCGGTCCGTCAACAAGGTTCTTTGCCTATGGATATGCGCGAAGTCGCAAGACATGCAAAGGTTTCCACCGCGACCGTTTCGCGCGTTATTAATCGCGTTCCAAGTGTTGACCCCCAACTCGCCAAGCGGGTCTGGAAGGTAGTGGAGAAACTCGGCTATTACCCAAACACGCAGGCCCGGGCGCTGGTTTCGGGGAAGAGCAGAATCTTTGGTCTGATCGTTTCCGAAATAACAAATCCGTTTTTCCCAGAGATTGTCCAATCCTTCGAAGATATCGCGGTTCGACACAATTACGAAATTCTCCTGACTTCGACGATTCATGACCCCAAACGCATGGACTTAGCGGTTCGCCGGATGATTGAACGTCGAGTTGATGGGGTCGCCATTCTGACCTTTGGCATGGAGGAGTCTCTGATCGAGGATCTCCGCTATCGTAAGCTCCCTTTGGTATTCGTAGATGTCGGACCGCACGTTCGCGGAGTGGGCAATATCCGGATCAACTATCAGCATGGTATCCGCCAGGCTGTGCAGCATTTGGCAGCGCTTGGGCACGTAAGGATTGCTTTTATCGGCGGGCCACAACATCTCAGATCGGCAATGGCTCGCAAGGTGGCATTCGAGAGTTCGATGCATGAGATTGGAAGGAAGCTACCCGCGGAATTGATGGCCACGGCAGATCACACAATGGAAGGAGGGATGCGGGCATTGACGGAGCTAGTTAGCCTCTTCGACCGGCCCACAGCGGTCGTTTGTTCGAATGATATGACCGCGATCGGCGTGATGCGACAGGCTTTCGAATACGGCATTGTGATTCCACGCGATTTATCGGTCGTAGGCTTCGATGACATTCGCCTTTCGAGCTTCACCACCCCGCCGTTAACCACCGTCCAAATGTCTCAGACCTTGTTGGCGGAATACGCATTCAAGGTGCTGATCGCGGGGGTTGAAGAGAAGTCGAGTTCGCCGGGAGGCCTCGAGTGGGAACTCGTCACAAACCTGGTATTGAGACGATCAACAGCTATCGTGCCGGCCGAGAATAGACCGATGAAATCACTCCGTATCGCAAAGTAATTTTGTACCGGCCCGGAAAGGTTCAAAAGATAAGCGCGAACCTTTCACCCGCTTGAATGATAAACTACACTTCCGCATGTACGGAGAGGTGGCCGAGTGGCTGAAGGCGGCGGTTTGCTAAACCGTTGTACGGTCAAAAGCTGTACCGGGGGTTCGAATCCCCCCCTCTCCGCCAGTACTTTAGTTATCTAGCAGTTGCAAGTTGGTGATACCTACACTGATACCTAAATCAGCGGAAGGGTCACCAATGAATCGCGAATGCAATCTCACCAAACGCATCGAAACGCCGCATGGATGGCGGTATTGCCGCGTCGTCCTCTCTGCAAATGGCCGCGTCAAACCTGATGTCGTGCTCGTCAACGGCAAAGAAGAAAAGCATCCAGAGGGTGCGTATTATCTCGAATGGCGGGAAGGTTCCAAACGAGTCCGCCTTTCAATCGGCAAAGACCCCGCCACTGCTACTGCACGCCGTCTTCAAAAAGAAGCTGAACTGAACGCGAGAAACAACGGCGTCACCGTCGTCTGTGGAAACGGTCAAAACGGGCACCGCTCCCTCGCAGCGGCTGTCACAGACTTTCTCGACGAAACCAAGCTCACAAAGAAACCGAAGACGCTGGCTGCGTACACGACTGCGCTTAATTATTTCACCGAGTCCTGCCCTAAACAGCACCTTGAAGACATCGAACGCAAAGACCTCCTGAAATTCTCAGCATTTCTTCGAGAGGAAAAGGAGCAGGCACCGCGCAGCTGTCTATAACAAATTCGAGAATGTCATGTCATTTCTGAAGGCGAATGGGATTCGTGGTCTGGTGGGAAAAAACGACTGGCCTCGGTACACGGAAGAGGAGCCGGAGATTTACGAGGACAGCGAGCTTGACGACACTCTTCGGGGTTTGTGACGCGGAGGAACGATTGTGGTATGAGTTTTTTCTGATGACGGGGATGAGAGAGCAGGAGGTCATGTACACCTACTGGTCTGACATCAACCTCACTCATGCGACAGTTCGGGTCACTCATAAACCAGACCGTGGATGGACGCCGAAGGCGTACAAGGAACGCGAGATTCCGATTCCGGCGAAGCTCGTCAAGAGTCTGAAGGCGTGGAAGACGAAGGCGGACAAGAGTTGTACTCTCGTGTTTCCGACTGCCGGATGCAATGTGAAAATGAACTTCCTCGATGACCTGAAAGCTGTTGCCGAACGTGCCGAAACAGAATCCCGACAATTTCTGGCTTCACAAGTTTAGAGCGACGTTTGCAACTCGATGCCTATGGGCAGGTGTCGATCTTCGCACCGTTCAGAACTGGCTCGGTCATTCGGATATCGAAAGCACGATGCGCTACCTGAAGCCGTCGCGTAGTCAACAGACCCGCGACAAGGTGAACGAGATTTTCGGAGGAGTGAAATGAACAGCGTACTCGACAGTCCAAATCCGCAACGGTTGATGTCTCTTGCATCCCGCATCAAGGCAATCCATCGTGCTTTGACCGCTGAAGAGCTTGCCGAGTTACTTCAGATGTCCCGCATAACCATTTTGAGGCGTGCAAAGCGCGGAAGCATTCCGTCGTTTCGAGTGGGTTCGTGCGTCAGATTTGATTCTGCTGCAATCGCCAAATGGCTCATGCAACAGGGCGTGCAGTCGATGTCCAAGGGTTGAGTTTCAGGCGATGCAATTGTCAATGAGTGTAATGGCCTGTTTTCGTCAGCTACTCGTTAGCCGCTGTGTTGTGAACCGATTGCCGAGCCTGATGTGAGGCTCGGGCTGCCAACCACGACAACACGAGCGCGACGTTGCCAACGTTCAACACTGCTACGCTTCTGTACGAGTCCATCAGCGGCAGAGACAAGAGCACGCAAATCGCGGCAAGCACAAGAGAAGCGCGGTCAATTCGGGTGATATGGGGGTTGCGCGATACAAAACGAATGCACAACATGCTCATAGCAAACATGCTCGCTGCCAAGCTAAGCAGGTAAAACGGCGACACGCGCAATGAACTGGCGAATAGAGTGCCGACGAATAAGCGCAGCGCAGCATAGGCCACGAAGCCAATGAATCCTGCTGCCCAGAACCTCACGGTGACGGCCATTACGACGACGCTGAGGGTGATGAGCAACCAGCCAATCACTGTTTGTGATGAACTGGCACCTTCTTGGATTAGCGCACAGCCCGATAGAAAGACCGCCGCGATGCAAAAGGCGGCCACAAGTTTACCCGCGATTAGAAATCCAGACTTGACCTGCTCCTTCACTGGCCGTTTGTCGCGTCTCACGTCGCTAATTCTATGACTCCAAAGCCTCTGAAAGCTAACGGTTCTCGCAAAATCGCGATTCCACTCATTGGCTAGATCGTGGAGTGTAATGGCCTGTTTTCGTCCGTTGACATCAACTTCCGGTTTGCGATCCATTCACAGTACCCGACTTGCAGGGACTTTCGGTGACTAGGGCCGGTAGGGTGCCCCGTTCCAGAGGATGAAGCCGACGGTAGCGGCAAGCGTTAACAGAAGAAAGTAGACGAAACGCATACTCGTGCGACTCTGTTCAGAGAAGTTCTCAAGAGCGTTAACCCTGGGGTCTTGACTGTCGTAATAAACCATCGCTGTCTGGCCGAATCCAAGTCCTTGCCCTGCTTTACTGACACCGGCGTATCGTTCGTCGCCAACTGGAAACGTGTAGTGACAGTAGTTATCGTTTCCACGCCCGCGCTGTTCACACTGAAGGATGGTCCCGAAGCTCGTTTGTTGTCTGCTCGCTGAATCGTTCTCAATCATCGCACGATAGCCGAAAAAGGCGATGCAGAACAACAAGACAGAAACGAGCGGCCACAAAGGACGTGACTTACCATCATTTCGAGAGCTTGGGCCGGCAACTCTATTGATATTGAAGTTCACGATTGGACACTACAAGTATCCGTCATGTGAGGTAGCGAATCCATTCTGCTTCCTTGGCAATAGCATGAAAAGTTGCCACGAAGCCGTTTGTCAATTGTTGATAAATCGCGATAGCACTCATTGACCTTTGAATGGGGTTCTTAGCGCTATCGCTGTTTTCACCCAGCACTCGCAGTCCGCCGTGCGCGAAATCCTGCCGAGAGCTTGCGCCCGTTTGAATGACCATCAAACCAGCAAATGAGTCGCTGTTCAAACTCGCGGGGTGAAGTGCTGATCGCTCCACAGTGATCTGCAGCAGGCACTTCCCACAGGATGACCGTTGGGTTTTCAGCCGCGATTCGGCGGGAATGGCGAACAGGGATATTGCTATCGTTCCGCCCGTGGATGAGAAAGACCGGAACCTTGGTTGCAGCGACTATCCTCTCCGGTGAAACCTGCTCGAACGGCCGCCAGGCCCTCATACGCTCGGGTTGATGGTCAGGTGGGGATCCAGGGGCCGGACTCGTGAGCCAGCCAGCGCAGGACCTGGCCGCGGGTGACCGGGCCGCGAGCCGCCCAGGGCGCCGGCAGGTCCCCTGCAGCTGCCAGTTCGCGCTGCACGGGGCGGTTGCGCTCAAGGAGGTCCGCGGCGAGGGCACACCGGGTCGCGTGCGGGTCGAGCCCGAATAGCTCTGCGGCGTTCAGGCCGAGAACTCCGGCCTTGACGGCATCGGTCAGCGCCGGGTAGCCGTAGCGGTCCTGGTACTCAGCGGAGATCTCGAAGGCGCGAAACGCCATGATCTGGGTCTGCGGCGGTCCGTACCAAACGCTGTCGGTACCCCACAGCACCCGCTGCGTGCCGACGCGCTTGAGCAGCTTGCCGACGGCATGCGCGGCCTGCGTCGGGTCGGTGAGCAGAATGCGCCATGTGGTCCCAAGGTCAGCCCACACGTTGCTGTTCGGCGGAACCTTATAGTCATCGAGCGCCTTGAGCAGCGAGTCGATGCCAACCGGGTCCGCCGGGTTGTACGGGCCCTCTGCGTGGCTGGGGAGCCAGGCCGCGTGGTAGACGACGAACTGCATGTCGGGGAACATGCGGGACACGGCGACCATGTCGCGCGGCTGGTTCCAGGTGCTCTCGAAGTTGAGCAGCGGCAGCCCCTTGTGCCCGCACATGATCTTGACACCCAGGTCGTGCGCATGCTGGACGACGGGAAGCCCGATGGCCGGGTCGTCGAGGTCGTAGCCGTGCCCGCCCGGCCCCCACGCGGTGTAGACCTTGAACGTGTCGACCTGGCCCGTCTCGGCCGTCTGAGTCATCTCTTCGAGCCTGGCCTGCAGCGAGCCGAAGTTAGGCGCCAGAACGTTCTGCAGCAGCAGGCGGGACGCCCCGCCGCGGGTAAGGCCTGCCACGAGCTGCCGGGTGCCTTGGGCATCGGTAAACGGGATCGGATCATTCGACTCGCCGGTGCTGGGCAGGTCGGAAAGCAGCGCCACGGTGGTGTCGCTGGCCAGGAAGACATCGTGTAGATAGGCGCTGCGGTCTACGCAGGTCAGCGGATCCGACGCGGTGCAGTCCGGCGGGACCATGTCCAGCACAAGCCGGAGCGTGTCCGGAGCCATTTTGCGCCAGGGCAGCCTCGGCATGACGTGATGGGTATGTACGTCGACGATGAACTCGCCGCGGCTGCCCAGCGCATGCTGGCAGGCGGGCAGATTCTCCGGCGACGGAACACGGTAGCTGCCGCCTGGCCGCGGGCTGGCCAGCCGCCGGCCAGGACCGCTGCACGCGGCGACATTGACCGCGGCGAGCAGGGCGGCCATCCCGCCGGTCGTCTGCAGGAACCGCCGCCGGTCGATGCCCAGCCTGTCCGCGGCCCGGGCAGCCCGGGCAAGCACCGCCTCCGCCAGCTGGACGTCACCTGGACTCGCTGCCGCCGGGAGGAACTCCCCGTTCGAGACCGGCCCGAGGACCAGCGGAAGCTGCACGCGGTCATCGTCACGAGCCATGTCGTTCACCACCTTTAGCAGGACCAGTGCGGCGGCGGCGGCCGGGCCGGGCTGGGGGGCCTTCAGCCCGGCCGGGTCAGGGCACAGCGTCGGCGCGCTGGTTACGGTGCGGGGCTTTGTGGCGGCTGGGTAGATTCTACGCCGATTCGGAGACTTCGCTCCGAATCGGTGGCCCTTCGGGCAGTCCGGCTGACGTGCGGTGCCGCTGATCCGTAGCGTCGGCGCCTGACCGACGACGCGCCGGCTGCGCCGTCATAGTAGCGGTGGCATTTCCCGGCACCGTGGCTGGAATCTGCCCCGGACGTCGCCGCTGGAGGGATTGACCAGTCTTGAGCGGGTTCACCGCAATCTGCACAGGCGTAACGGCTTGGCGGGCCCGCGGGCTTTCCTGTTTTGACGACGTGCCTCACAATCCGGAATGTAAACGCTAAAACCGGCATTCTGGTGGAGCCATGCCGATTAGAGGAGTACTGGCACGCTCAATGACATAAGGGAAGAGAACGGCTATTACGACGCCTCGAATGCGGGCTGTACCCGGCCCCGTGACTGCCGCCGTGTTACGAGGATGCAACCGCGGGCCGGGCAGATTGGGACACAGACCGGTGCACGGTGCCGGCTGGCGATCCCGCGGGGGCACGCACCAATCGCACGGCCGGCGCTGCAGAGCTGGATCAGTTGATCGCTGGCGGCTGGCCTGTAACACGCCCGCCATGTCGGCCGCTTAGCTGGTTGAAGGTCTCTTCCGGCGATAA
>CAVWRO010000003.1:0-114929 GCA_963757385.1 uncultured Acidobacteriaceae bacterium
TTGTCAACCTCCCCGGCCGGAGCCAGCTCACCGGGATGAGCAGGTGGCTCTGGTGCGGATCGTCGCTGGTGATGGCGAGGGAACGCCGCGCCGGTCCGTTCGAGGTGGGGAGAAACTGGAGGGTTACCGGCAGCAACTCGTGGGGGCCAAGCCAACCCGCCGGAATTACTCGTTATCGAGAACGGCGACGTAATGAACCCTACGTTACCGGTGAGTTGCCCTTGCTCGCATTACGGATGACGATCCGGCGTGTTCGCGGCAAACCGTTCACGACCACGGATCCGAAAATTCACGCTCTTTTCGGCGAGACTACGAGTTTTCCGGGGCTCGTCATTCTCGACGGATACGACGATGTTCTCAATGCCCACGTCTCGCCGGTAAGATCGAGCCCGGAGCCGCTGAAATCCAGTACTGCGGGACCGCTTTTTGTGATCGAAGTTGAACGTGAGGTGATAAACCGCATCTCCCGGCGCGGGATAGCCGAGTGAGTTACTCTCCGTCGCCGCCGTACAGGGCCGCGTTCTCGCCGCCGGGATACGGCTCGGGATACGCCTGGGGGAGTCCTGGTTGCTAAAGGTGGTTGTGAGCAGGCTCATCCCGTTCTGAACACCGACGGTCCAGCCGTGAGGCCCTCCAGCGCCGCCCGTGTTTCCGTTCCATTTGCCGATCACGAACAGGTCGAATTCGACGGTCATCTCGTTGTGGGGCGGAATGCGGCCGAGCGTGAGACTGACCGTGTTATTGATGAACTGACCCAGGAAGCGCCGGGCTCCGTTGGGCGTCACCGCGGTCGCGAAGTTCGACCATTCCGGTCCCACGCTGCCCTGGAAGTCATTCTGGTAGATAATCTGCGGGCCGTGGTGACGCGCGGCGGCCGGCGATATTCCGCCAAGGACAAGCACGCCGGCCAGCAAGGTCATGACTAACCACGCACTTGTTTTCATCCAACTCATCAGTCGAACATTCCTCTCGAATGCGGCGCTGCGGGCAGGGAGAAGACGTACATCCGGGGGTGACCGGCAGATGCCCGTCACGACACTCGCGCGATTAGTCTATCGAATCGTCGAGGTCGTCAACCCGTCGCGCTCCCGGCGTCGCTCAGTTTCGCCGGGGAGCTCTGGCCGCGATTATAAGGGAATCCGGCAATTGCTGGTGGGCGGAGAAGAGCTTTCTGTCCCGCACGTGCGCCGGGCGATGGCCGCCCTGCCTGAAACCCGATTGATCAACGGCTATGGCCCAACGGAGAACACCACCTTCACTTGCTGTTGGCCGATTCGCCCGCCACTGCCGGAACGCCTGCTCTCCATCCCGATCGGTCCGCCTATCGCTAATACGCGCGTCTATATCCTGGATGAGCGGCGTGAGTTATGTGGCGTCGGCATCCCGGGCGAGATCTATATCGGCGGCGACGGCCTGGCTCTCGGTTACCGCAACAGTCCCGAGTTGACGGAGGAGCGATTTGTCACTGCCCCATGGGGAGAGCGGTTGTACCGAAGCGGCGACCTCGGGCGCTGGGGCGACGGGACGGAATGATGAGTTCCTGGGCCGCACAGATTCGCAAGTGAAAATTCGTGGCTTTCGAATTGAACCGGGCGAGATTGAGGCCGCGATCACAGACCATCCGGGGGTAGAAGACGCATTCGTCATTCCGGCAGTGGACCGAAACGGCGAAAAGCGGCTGGCTGCGTACATCAAGCCGCGGGCCGGCGTCCAGACGACGGAAGCCCAGATCCGCGGTATCTGCTCCATCGGCTGCCCCCGGTCCTGTTGCCGGCCCGGTAAACTGTTCGTCGGCGGGATTCCCCGCAATGCGAACGGAAAGCGTGATGCTGCTAACTTGCCTCTTCCCGAATGCTATCCTCGCCAGGAGGCGCGCACAGCGCACGGCACTACCGAACATCGAGTGATGGAAAACGTCCGCACCCTTCTGCCGGATGTGATCCTGGAAGCCGATATAAACTTGTTTGATGCCGGCATGCACTCGCTGCTCGCCTCGCGGTTGGTGGCGCAAATCGGCCGGGTCTTCGGACAAGCCGTTGCTGAGTGCTCTCTACGCGAACCCGACCGTCGAAGGAATCGCGGCGTTCATCGACGCGGGTTCCCAGGGGGCGGGTTCCCCGCTGAAAGACGGAGGATGGACCAAATCGTAATATTGAGGAACCGCCATGGTACAGGGGTGCCGCGTCGTTACCGCTATAAAAACAGAGAAACGAAGCCCTGTCAGAGCAAAGATGCGCCACAAAGCAACGGTCATAGTCCACCCATGACGATGCGACGGCAACGACGGTGACACGACAGTAGCCCGCGGGGAAACGGACACGAACCGAAGGAAGTGGATGGGTGTACAAGAAGAGTTGTGAAACGGGCTGCTGCAGGTTTCCTATTGCTGTTAGCGGGCTGGGGACTGGTCCTGGCCACGTTGGCTCTCTTAGGGTCAACTCCAGCACGGACTGGTTTTGTGCTCGCAGGCATCGGCGTAGAAGTTGTCGGCCTGGTCCTTGTAGCTCGCGCGCATTTGCCGGTACAGGAGGATCGGGGATGACTCCCGTCCCGCCTCCAGTCATGAGTCCTGTGCTTTCCGAAGTGACAGCTGGAATCTGCTTTCTTCTGATTCTGCTTGTCCCATTGGCCTCAATAGGTCTCGCGCTGATCAACACTGGACTCGGCAGATCGCGGAGCGCGGCACATTCCATGATGGCTTCTCTGATGGCAATCGCGGTGGCGGCCGTTGTGTATTTTGTTTTCGGTTTTTCATTGCAGGGATTTGCCGGCAGCCCCTCCCATTCGGTCATAATCGGGGTCCACGCATGGAATTGGATTGCCTCCCAACCATTCTTCATGCGTGGGATGGAATTCAATGGCTCATATTCTTCGCTCGTAGCTTTGCTTCAAATGTTCGGCGTCGGCCTGGCAATGCTAATTCCGCTTGGGGCGGGCGCTGACCGTTGGAGGCTGGGCGCCATCTGTGCATCAACGGCGTTATTTGCAGGCCTGACATATCCTCTCTTCGCCCATTGGATTTGGAGCGATGGATGGCTGGCTCAATTGGGCACGAATTATGGCTTGGGCCACGGTTTTGTAGACGCAGGCGGTTCAAGCTCTCTCCATGTTGTCGGAGGCCTCACCGCGCTTTCGCTTGCATGGATTCTGGGGCCACGACGCGGAAAATATTCTGCGGAAGGCATGCCTGCTGCGGTTCCCGGGCACAACGCCGTTTTCGTGATTTTCGGATGCCTGCTGGCAACCGTAGGATGGTGCGGTCTCAATTCGGCGGGCGCAATCTTGTTTGCTCATGCCGAGATAGCAAGGTGTGCCCTCGTCACAATCAATACGATACTCGCGGCAACATCGGCTGGTCTTACCGCCGCTGCCATCACGCAAGTTCGATTCCGCAAGCCAGACGCTTCACTTACCGCAAATGGCTGGGTGGGTGGATTGGTGGCCAGTAGCGCAGCCTGCGTTTTCGTCAAACCCGCAGCGGCAGTCGTGATTGGAATCATTGCGGGAGCTCTCGTCACTTTTGCCGTGGAGTGGTTTGAATTTGAATTGAAGGTGGATGATCCTGGCGGCGCAATTTCTGTACATGCCGTGGCTGGTATCTGGGGGGTTTTAGCAGTGGGGCTCCTGGCGCGTTTTCCGATTGAACCTACATTTTCGGGAAATCTTCCAGGAACAGATTCGGGACAGTGGCTCGCCCAACTAGCCGGAATTGCGACTCTGATTGGATTTGTGCTGCCTCTAACGTACGGATTGAACTGGCTGCTGAATCGCTTTTATCCGCAGCGCGTGAGCATTGATGGCGAGAGGCAAGGCATGGACTTGCATGAACTGGGTGCGGACGCCTATCCCGACTTCGTCACCCATGGGGATGAATTTATGCAGAGGTAGGATGAGGCAGGGCGGCCACCCGAACTTTCACGGCACTTTAGCAACAGGATTTGATACACGATCTGACGCCCCGGGCATTTCGAGTTGGGACAAGCAACGAGGGCTGCGGGGTGTCACGAATGACTCATTTCTTTAGAGTCTCATTGGTCGGGGGGGGGTTGTCGCAGTGCTGGTGATCGCCCCTTTGTACATGTTGTTTCATGGATATTTCGATCATGGTGACTTCGAAATCAAGCAATTTAAATGGTCATCTACGAATCGGGTGGCCATGTTCGCGGAGCGCTCAGATCGAGAGGCGCTAGGCGGACTTGAGTATTATGTGCTTATCGGAGATCATTTATTCACTCCTGCCGAGCTTCGACACGCGTATTACAGTAACGCAGTTGTTTTCAATGCGGCGAGTGACTGCCTTACACTTCGGTGGGACGGCCAGAATAGGTTGATTATCGGATGCAATGGCTCGACTGTAGACAAGGACCACATCAATGCTCAGAGACAACAAATCGGCAACATTGCAATCTCATACGAGAATATCGCTCTGAGGTAGTAACTTGCATCCGGCTCGGAATACAAAGTGGCAATCAAGGTGTGTCGCTAGTGCTTCGCCACCCACAACAGCAATCCGAATACGACAATCGGAATCATAAACAACATTAGATAAAATAATATTTTTCGGCTGTAAGGTTCGCGGCGAGTCTTCCAATCCTGCAACTCAGGGCGCTCTGATACTCCGACCTGGTCTTGATGCTCCAGATCCCAGATCATTTCTTTTGCCGTCGCATACCGTTTGGCGGGTTCGCGCTCGAGTGCGCGATAGATGATTTCCTGTAGCTGCGGCGAAATGCTGGGATCCATTTCGCGCGGCGGAATGGGATTATTCAGCAGCCGGTCGTTCATGATCAGCAAATGCATTCGCTCCGGTGAACGGCACCTTCCCGGTCAGCATTTCGTAAAGCATGACTCCCAGCGCGAAAATGTCGCTGCGGGCATCGCCGCGCTTGCCTTTCACTTGCTCCGGAGAAATGTAATCCGGCGTGCCCATGGTCTGCGAAAACTTCGCGAAGGTGAGCCGCCGCGCGCCGACATTGGCGGCGATGCCAAAATCAATCAGCTTAATGTTGTCGTTCGCGTCCACCATGATGTTTTCGGGTTTCAGATCGCGGTGCACGACCCCGTGCGAATGAATGTAATCGAGCGCGTTCGCAGATTGCCGATGGCGATGCGCGTTGCGCGTTCCGGCGGCAGCTTTTTCTGCTCGTTCATCAATTGGCGTAGCAGGCGGCCGTCCACCCATTCCATCACCATGTAGACCTGGATTGTCCGTTTTGTGGGAGCACCTTCATCACGCCGGGATGGTCGAGTTTCCTGCCGATGTCGCCTTCGCGATGAAAGCGGTCGAAGAAAACAGGATCGCCTTCCATCTCCGGATGTGGAACTTTGATAGCGACCGGAAGTCCGGTGCGGAGGTCGGTGGCGCGGAAGATTGAAGCCATACCGCTGCGGGCCGCTACTCCATCTATTCGGTATTCATCGAGTTGATCGCCAGCGTGAAATGAGGACATTTATATGGGAAGACGAGATCCTACCGCTTCAAGGATACCTACAATCCTCATAATGAAAGCATAAAAAGTTTGTAAAGAGGGAGATCGGGTGCTGTTAGCTAAGGGTAAAACAGCTCTGTCATCCCGACCGAACTGATCAATTTGCGCAGCGAATTGATCGGCGAGTGGAGGGACCTGCTTTTCCGGCTGGCGGAAAACAGCAGGTCCCTCGACTGCAAAGATCATTCGCAAGCGAATGATCTTCTTTGCTCGGGATGACAGTTTTTATTAAGAGACGTTTAATTAACCTAGCGCAGCCGATACGGTCTTCCCCGATACATTCCCACCCGTTCGACGCTCTGGATTCGAATCAACTGCACGCTGATATTGTCCCCACCATCCACTTGGTTCGCGGTGGCGACAAGTCTATGTGCGGCGGCCTCAAGGTCCGTGCTATGGGTTACGATGGTCGCAATTTCAGATGGCGTAACCGCGCCGTGAAGGCCGTCTGAACAAAGCACGAGCACATCCCCAACTAGAACCTGATGTTCGCTGGTCTCGACGTTCACGAACATCTCGCCGCCTAATGACCGGCTTAACACATGCCGAGTGGACGCTTCGGACGCCTCTACAGCGGACAGCAATCCCATGCGGGCTTGCTCGCTGGCGACAGTGTGGTCACGTGTAAGCACGCTGGCATGGGCGCGGCGGATCAGATAGCAGCGCGAGTCGCCAACATGCGCGACGCAAGCGCGATCGAAACGCAGAGCGCAGCCCACGAACGTTGTAGCCATGGCTGCCCGCCCGAGGTTGGACTTCATCCCTGCTTCATAGACTTCCAGGTTGGCGGCTTTCACCAATCGGGAAAGCAGCGCGGAGTGCGGTTCTTCGCCTGGAGCCTCGCGAAATCCCGCGAGCACGCTCTCGATTGCGGTTTGCGATGCGACTTCGCCTTTATCCTGTCCGCCGACTCCGTCCGCTAGCGCAAATAGCCATCCGTGCGAACGCACCAGCATCGGCGTGGTGGGGACGAAGTGGCCGATATAGTCCTCGTTATGAGGGCGGACCCGGCCGGTGTCGGAGAGTTCCGCGAATTCAACGTCCAGGGTAGGATGAGTTGCCAAGTGAGTCTGTCCGGCAGTCGCTGGCATTCGCTGGCGGTAGTCCATGTTACCAATCTGACTCGCGTAGGAACAGCCGCCCCCGGCTGTCCAGTCGGGCGCAGCTCGACAGAAAACCAAACTCCAAAGCAGCAGACAGCCGAGGGTGGCTCCGTACGCGAGCGGACGCAATTAACGGCGAAAAGGCGGACGCTGAATGCGTCCGCCCATTGCCTCGTCCTTAAGAAATTAGCATTACGACGCCGCCGGAATACGCCCCTCCACCAGCGTCGTTCGTCCACTCTTCTTAGTCATTCGAGTGAAGAAGATGCCGCCATAGATCGCCCAGACCAGCGCCACTCCCAAGGCCAGCAGCGGCTCCATCTTGGTGCCGTAACCCATAAATGGACCCACTACGTAAAAGATCATGCAGGCCAGGTTTGCGAGCAGACCGAATACTGGAATGATGAGATGTCGAACAACCTTGAACTTCGGGTGATTGTGGTAGCAGACGATGCAGGTGATGCAGCTCAACATGTAAAGCAGGAACGTCCCGAAGTTCGAAGCCAGCGTCGTTGTCAAGAACGTATTCGGCAACGCCGCCATTTTGTCATGCGTGGTATAGCCGAAGCTCGACCAGAAGCCGTGTGGCAAGGCCGCAATAGCCGCGTCTGTTGGAGCGCCACCATCGCCGAAGAACACTGCCACGGTGATGCATCCGACCACTGCGGAAATGACTGCTAGCGTCCAGATGGCTTTATGCGGAGTCAGATTCCTGGAGTGCAGTGCGCCCATGGAGTCCGGCAGTTCCTTGTCTTTACCCATGGCGTAAGTCACTCGAGCGCCTGTGTTGATGCAGGACAGCGTGGTCCCAATCAAAGCCAGAAACACTGTCGCAGCCTCTACCAGCATGAAGATTCGCCCACGGCCAGGGCCGAACAGAGCATCTCCAACCATTGTCATCATGTCGCCGATGGGTGCGGACGATGCCGCCGCAAAACTATTGGGATACCCGCTGTTAAGGAAGTAGTTCGCCGCAAAGTACTCAAATAAGTAACAGAAGCATCCCTGAACTAGCAGCGACGTAATGACCGCGATAGGCACATCCCGTTTAGCGTTCTTTGCCTCGCCTCCCATCGAGGTAACGGACTCAAAACCCACGAGAATCAAGATTGCGATGCAGGCTTGCACGAACATGAAGCCAAACTTATGGACACCGATGACGGAACCGGCAGTGGGGTGGGAAACGAACGTGCCGGTGGAGTCAGCATATGGGTAGTCAATCTTGAACGGAACTGGTTTCCCAGCGGCGTCGAGCGCGCATTGGGGCGTGCCGTCGGCAGCGCGGACGATGGTGTCGGTTGCCGTGCCGTTGACCATTGTTTTGGTGGTGGCAAACTCGCAACTGAAGGCGGCGCTCGTTTGCTGATCGAACTGGAACGCAACACTGCCTGGCGGATGGTTGATACGGTAGCCGAGAGCGATGACCGTGAACACCAGCAGAGCGCTAATCTGAATGACGTTGATCCCGATGTTCACCGACGTTGAACCGTTTACACCCCTGTGGGCGATGTAGGAGACCGCAAACGCGAAAATGATGGCAACCAGCCCCATGAACATCGGGCCCGGATTTGACGCACTCATGAAATTTGGCCAAATCGTTCCCACCAGGTATCCGGATATAACGCCGATAACTCCTACCATCACTCCGGGATATATCCAGTAGTAAAGATGCGAGCCCCATCCGACGATGAATTTAGCAAGTCTGGCATATGGCCAGGCAGATTCGTGATTGAGGAAGGATTGTTCGGCGAAGTAATACGAGCTGCCGGTACCGGGATAGAGCTTTGCCATCTCGGCGTAACAGACGGCAGTTGCCAAACACAATAGAGTCGCAAACAGGATGCCAGCCCACATCGAGGGTGCGCTATTGCCAGCGGCCGCCTGCCCGGCATATGTCAACCACAGGAAAGCGCCGGGCGCGATCAGCGCCATGGCGTTCATCGTCAACCCCGTCAGGCCCAGGGTTTTTTGCATTTCTACTGGAGCATCGGCCATTTTGACTTCTCCTTCGAAGTGGGATTCGGACAGCATCGTCCGTTTTGATCTCAAACCTACTAACTGGCGCGGACTCAGCTTGGGGGCTGTTTGATCTCGCACCCAAGCCGGCCCGCATGGTCCGAAACAACATTTCTAGTGCCCCGTAGCAAATGCGCGGGACAGGTCTCTGTTGAAACAGATTTGTTGGACTGGCCACGTGCTTCAGCGCGCCTGCGAACGCGCGACAGTCAGTGCAAGTTATTCGGTTTGGAAATTGCAGTCCAATTGATTGTTTTTTTGACCGACATTAAAAATACTTTGAAAAGAAAAATCTATGCATTGCATAAATAAAACTGTTAACCCTTGAAAGTAAAGAGGATGAGATATGGGCGGCAATTCGAGCAGCGCGGATTTTGAATCGCGATGATTAGTTTCGTGAATGTCCATTTCCGTGGAAGGACGGCAGTGGGATTACCGTAACCTTCGCGTGATTAGTCAGTGTTCTGAAGGATTCAGTGGTGTCACGGTCTTAAAACAGATCAGCGCATGATAGGAATCGGACCAATAGAAATATCGTATTCATGACCCGCGAGCGCGGCCAGAATCGCGTCGTCCGGTTTGAGCGTTGGTGCATCTAGGATAGGGCTTAATAGATACGCAAACACCATCCAGCTAATGAGCAAGAAAACCAGCTTTCGAGACATGTTTCACCTACGGATTCTGGTTTCTTTTTGTTCCCGGCGGAGGGAGCTTAGCCTTCGAGGAAATAGCTGCGTTGAGGAGGCTGGTTGCAACGCCAGCCCGGGTCCATCGGAGTCGCGGTAGATTTCCATCCCCCAGCGATGACTTCGCGTAATCACTCTATTGTTATATGGTTACTGCCGATTACTATGGTGGTTCAATTCCCCTTCGCGTCATTGCCGACGTCCACTGCCATACCTATAATTGAGTCACTCTGGTAAGGATTCTCTCTTCAGGTTGCAGGTAGGTAGCCGCTGAGGTGTGTTTTTCCTCTGTTCGTTACGGTTTTGCCATGCGAAAACGCCTGCAACTCGCCCTGATGTCCATCCCTACAATCGCGACTTTCCTTTCTTTCACGCCGCCGGTGCAGGCTCAGGCCAGTGCATCGGAGGTTATTACTGCGACCACTGACGACAGTGGCCACAAGGTCTATGTTAATGACTCTGTTCCTGTTGCCCCAAAGAGCGCGAGAACTCAATCATACCGGCAGAGTTCGCTGGTCTTTTGGAGTGCGACCGACCATCGCTGGAAGCCGGTCCCGGCGGCAAATGTCCGTTCAGCCCGTTCTGCCGCCAACGAAGTAAAAATGATTCTTTCGCGCCGGTCGTCAGATGGCCCGGCGTATCAAAGGCCCTCCGGAACGGCTTTTACGCAGCCCGAGATTGACGCCGCAATTAATCAGGCGGCACTTCAGCACAATGTTGATCCGAATCTGGTCCGGGCCGTAATTAAGGTTGAATCCAACTTCAATCCCAATGCTGTTTCTCCAAAAGGCGCGATGGGGCTCATGCAGTTAATGCCGCAGACTGCGCGTGAACTGAAGGTCACGAATCCCTTTGATCCGCAACAAAATGTGGATGCAGGGGTTCGTCACTTGAAGCACCTCATGGAAAGTTACGGTGGCGACGTGAACCTGACCCTCGCTGCCTACAATGCGGGAGCGGGAGCTGTGGCGCGAAGTGCGGGCGTTCCAAATATCCCGGAGACCCGTAATTACGTGACGCGGATCACGAATCTCTATCATCGCGCGCCCGGGGCAATTACCCGCAACTTGAGGGTTCCGGCTTATTCACCGGTGATGGTCCAACGCGATGCAAGCGGCGTTCTTTATATGAGCAACACCGACTGAAGAGACGCATCTCAATGTTACGGAGATGGCAGGCGTAAGAAGCGATTGATGATTTTGACAGCGATTTGCGGCCTATAAATTGAATACTCCCCATTCAAGCCACCGCTGGGTTCGCGGCAACACGGCCCTCGTGATTTTGCTGCTGTCGGTAGTCGCGCGCGCCAATACCTACAAATCCGACACCTGGGCGCACGAGCAGTTTGCTATCGCCGAACACAAGCGGGATGAATTGAATAAGCTTCCCCCCGAACGCCAAACGCGTCGCGAATATCAAGACGTCATTGATTCCTATCGCCGCGTTTACTATGGATGCCCGACGTCATCCAAAGCCGACGCCAGCGTGTTTGCAGTTGCCGACATGCTCACCGCCGTCGGACAGCAATTTCGGGACGCCAAAACTATGCATTCCGCCGTCGCGCAATATGAATTCCTGCGCCGCGAATATCCAGGCAGCAAATATCGTTTCGAAGCCCTGTTAAATATTGGTCGCATCTATGCAAATGACCTTGATAATCCGGACCGCGCGAAGACCACTTTTGAAGATTTCATAAAACGGTATCCACGGAGTCCCCTTGCCGGCGACGCACGTGCTGCTCTTACGACTCTCCCGGGACCGTCCGGGAAGACAAAACAGGCTGAGGTTGCCGAATTCCCCATATCCAATTCTAAGAGCGACGTGGGTCCAGGCCCGGCCCAGTCGTACTCCCCAGCCTCAATTCGAACTGTCGTGCCCGCAAACCTACCAGAAGATAACGGCAAATCCGCACGCATCGTCTCGATCCACCATTGGTCGAAAGAGGGCTATACCAGGGTGGCGATTGATCTGGACCATCCCGTCTCCTTCAAATCTCAGCGCATTGAAAATCCCGATCGCGTCGTTTTTGATCTGAATGCCAACCTTTCGAGGAACCTGGTCGGCAAGACTGTTGACGTTGACAACGACCTGCTTAAGAAGATCCGTGTGGCACAGTTCAAGCCGGACCGCGCTCGCATAGTGCTGGAGATCGGAGACCACTCCGATTTCGGTGCATCCGTGGAGTCGCATCCATCACGTCTAGTTATTGATCTCAAAGACAGTCGCATCCAGACGCAGGGGCTGGAGAATAGAGATATTGAAAGCAGCCAGAACTCGCCGCGAGTTGGAAGAGATCGCCCGGGCATGAATCAGGCGTCCGGAGATGTCAGTACACAAAATACTGTGAGATCTGGAATGCCGGTCAAGCGTGTCGTCGAAGCTGACGAGAGTAACGACACCGTAGCGGTGCTCGATCCCGTCACTCCGCCGCCCTTAGAGACTCGGAAATCCTCACCTCTTCCGTCGTCCAAAGCAGCACGCGCACCAATCAGTTCCCGCAACGCTCGACGGGTGGATGTTCGAGAGGCACAACCCACGGCGAACGGCGACCGCTCCCTGATCCGCGCCCTGGGCTTGAAGATTGGGAAGATCGTGATTGATCCTGGACACGGCGGCTACGACACCGGCACCATCGGTCCCAACTCGCTCATGGAGAAAGACCTAGTGCTTGACGTAAGTCGCCGCCTCGGCAAATTGCTCGAATCCAGGCTAGGCGCTCAGGTTGTTTATACGAGGAAAGACGACACCTTCATTCCGCTCGAAACCCGCACTGCGATTGCGAATCAGGAGCAAGCAGACCTCTTCGTTTCAGTTCACGCCAACTCCAGCCACGATCCTGCCGCGAGGGGTGTCGAGACCTACTACCTGAACTTTAGTTCTTCACCGGACGCCCTCGAAGTCGCCGCCCGTGAAAATGCGGTCTCTGAAACATCTATCCACGAACTTCAGGATCTGGTGAAACAGATCGCGCTGAAAGAAAAGATAGAAGAATCTCGTGAGTTCGCGTCTGATGTCCAGCAGGAATTGCACAGCGGATTGTCAGTTAGAAATCCCGGCCTCCGCGATCGCGGCGTGAAGAAGGCTCCATTTATCGTACTCATCGGCGCGAACATGCCCTCCATCCTTGCCGAAATTTCTTTTGTAAGTAATCCCGGCGACGAGCGGAGGCTTGAGACTGCGACGTATCGCCAACGAATCGCCGAATCGCTATACCGTGGCATCTCGAAGTATGTCAGCGGGCTAAGCGGGGTAAAAGTGGCGAGCAGGATAGAAAAGACCACGGGACAATAGTTAATGGAGGGACGGGCGTCCTCGCCCGTCAGGCCGAACGGTTACGTCCGGCGCCCCATCATGCAATCTCAGATTGCCATCTCCCGCCCTGGAAACTTTAATCACCCATCTGTAGTCTAATTAAGAAGGCCTCTGCGCCCGTTTTCATGAAAATCCTTAGATTCTTGCTTTTCTTCGTTGTCGGCGGAATATCCGCGTTTGCTCTTTCAGATCCTCCCACGGCAAACAATAAAGCCAGTTCCGTCCTCCCCACAGAATTCGCTGGATGGAACCTCGTTGGCACGCCACAAACCAGCAAGGACCCCGCCGTCGCCGATCCCGTCAATGCAGCGGTGCTAAAGGAATATGGTTTCACCGGCTTCAACTCGGCCGTTTACGCCCGCGATGATGGACGCAAACTGACGGTTCGTGCCGCGCGCTTTCAGGACGCGAGCGGAGCCTATGGCGCTTTCACTTATTACAAAATCCCGCAAATGCAGCGGGAAAAGATTGGCGACCAGGGTGCCTCGTTCAATGAGCGTGTTCTGTTTTATCGCGGCGACATCGTTATTGACGCCCAATTCGACAAGCTCTCAGCAATGTCCGCGGCGGAGCTGCGTGATTTGTCAGCCGAACTGCCACCACCTCCGGCCAATGCCGCCGGGCTGCCGGGACTTCCCGAATATTTGCCCGCAAAGGATTACGTGAAGAATACGGCCAAATACATCGTGGGGCCGGCCGCGCTCGAAAAACTCGGGGCCCCACTTAGTTCTCAACTAGTGGATTTTAATGCCGGAGCTGAGGTTGTTCTCGGAGATTACACTACCGCCGACGGCCAGGCTCGCCTCGCTCTGATTTCTTATCCGACACCGCAAATTGCCATGGCGCATTTCCGCGCGATTGAGTCTGCTAAACAGCAAAGCGCGCAAGGACCTCCAGGGCTCGACCCCGCCACTACCTTCGACAAGCGCACCGGGCCGATCGTTGCCGTGGTCAGCGGTCCGATTTCAAAGAGCGATGCAAAGTCTTTGCTCTCCTCCGTGAACTATGAGGCCGATGTTACCTGGAACAAGAACACGTATTTTTCGCGAAGAGACGATCCGGCCAACTTTATCGTGAACGTAATCTATCTGTGCGCAATTCTGGGTGGGTTTGCAATCATCTCCGGCGTGGCTTTTGGGGGCGTTCGGATACTTGCCAGGCGCCTTTTTCCCGACAAGCTATTTGACCGCCCAGATATGGGAATTATTTCATTGCATCTCTCGGGCAATGGCTCGCCACCCGCCGCTGCGAACGTAAGTTCATCAATCAAAGCAGTTTAGGCAAATAGGCCCGCAAAACGTCTCACAATGACGCGGTAGCCGCCGATGTTTACAGTTTTTGTAAGATAATGAAAACAAAGGTATTTATTTCATAAAAATTCCTTGACACCCCCCTTATAGCCCCATAAGATTTCGCCAGAAAGTTTTGACGGTAATCCTCCGTTGGAACTATTCTCCCTTGAAAGAGAAGGCCGCCCATGTTGCCGGGCGGCCTTTTCGTTCTTTGGCGTTCGGGATGCCCCGTCCTTATCTCTCCGTTTCTTGGAGAGACAGGGCGGGGATCTTCAATTCAATGAGGCAACAGAACGCTCATTGAGCATCAGGCTGTTTTTCCGCTGGCTTCTTGTGCATGGGTTCTGACATCCCGGCTTTTGCTTTCCAAAAATCGGGATCGGCCTTTACCCACTCATCTCTCGGATAACTCATGCGCGGATTGAAGATGAACAAGTTCGTTTGACGTGATTCAACCGCCGCAGATTCGAGTTCTCCTAGCTTCTTCATGCCGTCTTCGCCCATGGCAGCTATAAATTGTTTGCTCTGGTCCGATTCCTGGTCAATTTCGGAAGCGGACTTCAGCGGCGTGAACACGAGGTAAGTGGAGCCGGAGCCGAACTCTTTTTCATAGGTTGCCCAGTGCGCACCAGGAACCTTGTCATAAGCTTCCTTCACCAGCTTTACCGCGTCGTCCCACTCCTTGTGGTGTCCGGGGCGAACCTGATACTGGGAAATTTCGAAATACCGCATGTGCGCAATATCAACAGAAGAGCGCAGACTATATTCTTCGCTAAAAGTGAAAACGCCGGCGTCAGCGTCACTTTGCAAATCACCATCCGTCATGGAAGCACGGTCGAATGTCGCCGATAATACAGCATTCTTCTGGATTGCTTTATTATCTTTCTCCCACGCATCGAAAGAATCATATCCGACCAGGAACAATGAGCGCGGTTTGCCAGAGAGAGAATCAGCGGCAATGTAACGTGTGGGCCACTTTGCTTTGGCAAACGCCTCGACAAACGCCCGTTCGCTTTTTTCGTGCACGCTTCCCGCCCTGCCTGGCTTCAGAAATTCCCGGTAAATAACCAGTACCTTTGGCGGCGGCATCGCTCCTTCTGCATTATCCTGCGCCGCAACAATGCTGAGGCCTCCAAACAAAAACACCGAACCCAGCAGCAACCCCGTGAGTCTTTTCATGGTGGTAGGCTCCTAAAATTGAAGTGGACTGATCTGATACGGAAAAGTAATGGAGCGCGGAGAGTACCGCGCCGGTACGACAAAAGTCAAGTTTGTCGGGTAACGCATTCCAGAAAACAGGTATAAGAACAGGCATTTGACGGGTATGAACTCAACTATCAGAGCCATTCCCCCCACCCGGCAGCTGCTCTATGTTGGTGGTGGGGGACAAATATGAAGACGCAACTTCTCGCCATAGCGATTGTGATGGCCCTATTCTCTGGGGTTTCTCATGCGGACTCGTGCGCGACTGGCAGCTTCGGCAGCTTGATTGGCAGCTCATGCACCATCGGGAACTCATTATTCAGTTTCACCAGCGGAGGCGGCAACGTCAGTTCCGATTCCCTCACATTCACTCCTTCTGCAACCGGAGCAGGCTTCAACATCAGTGGATTGCCGGGAACCAGCGGCCAAGGGGGCGAAACCTATTTTCAAAGCTTCTTTACCGTTGTCCCAGTCATCGGGACGATCACCAGTTTCACAACGACTGTGAACGGCATTCATCAGGATACAAACACATATCAAGTGTCTTATGCTGATCTCTACGATACGGTCAACGGCACGGGGAACAGTAACAGCACTTACAATATTTACGATGAGTACATCTCGGGCAATGAGTCCCCCCTGCGAACGGGCGGCCCTGAGGCAGGTTTCAACGGATTTTTCTACATCGAGAATTTCAGTTATAACGGCGGTTCGACCAGCTTCGATTCGGCCGACTTCGTTTTCAACGAATCCGATCCCGCCCCTCCGACCGTTCCCGAAGGCTCAGAGCTAGGTATGCTCGGCATCACCGCACTCGGAATATTTGGAGCAATGAAGAAAAAGCTCCAGATAGCTCGCCAGAATTAGACGACGTTCCAGTAATAATCTCGAGAGCCGCGCCAAGAGACTTGCTGGAAGCGGGTCATGCCCTTGATGTCGAGATGGAGAAGATCGCCGGGAAAGGGATACTCATAGCGCACCACCGGCGGCAGGGGATGCAGATCGCGCCAGCGGCTGAGACGAGCGCGGCGCAGAATGCGGCTGACGGTGGCCGGACTGAGTCCGGTGCTTCGCGCAATCTGATAGGCCGGACGATGCTGCCGGCGGAGTTCAATCACCAACCCCACCCGGCTAGACGAAGTGGCTCTGGGACTGCGATGCGGACGAGAGGAGCGATCGCGCAATCCGGCAGCTCCTTCGCTCTGATAACGGCGAACCCACTTGGTTGCGGTTTTGGCAGTCACGTGAAAACTGGCGGCGGCACGGCTGCAGGTCATGCCGCCAACGACGGTTTCAACCAACGCCTCTCGACTGCGAAGAGTAAGTCGGGCATTCTTGTGGATGTCCATTCGGTCTGTCCTCGGAAACTGGATTGCTCGTCACAATCAGCTTCTCCGGTTCGAATGAATCTTGAAAGATTGCCCCGTCCAAGCTCTGCTTGGGCGGGGATTCTTGTTGCTGGGGCGGCAATGGCCCGCCCTTACGCCGTTTTCGCAGGAATGGCAGGCAACCCTTCCCAATTTGATAAACTGAGGAAACGTCAACCAAAAAGCCGACGTAGCTCAGTTGGTAGAGCAGCCGATTCGTAATCGGCAGGTCACCAGTTCAACTCTGGTCGTCGGCTCCACAACCTCTCTAACCATCCCCACGCTCCGCCCTCGAAACTGGATCATTCACAAGCACCGCACTACATTCGCGTCAGCACCGTGTTCGAAGCTACAGTTTTCCGTGTATTGTGGCACGAATCGTGACAGAGGATTATCAAAAAGCACTCAGCAATCAGCACTCAGCAATTTACTGTATGGCTCAACCCATTTCTCGACTTTAGCTGAGTGCTGAATGCTGATTGCTCTCCCTAATGAGGTTTTTATGCAAACACGCCTAAGCCCTGCAGACCCAGAGAACGGCAAGCTAAACTTTCAGCAAATTGAAGAGCGCATCCGTGCCCGCGCCCACGAAATTTATGAGGAGCGCGGCAGAGGAGACCAACACGCCTTAGACGATTGGTTGGAGGCGAAAGCTCAAGTACTCGGTGTTACCCGTAACCCAAAAGAAATGTAGCAACGGCCACCGCGCTCAGTGTTGGCCCGAGGCCTGGCTTTTTTGCGCCTCTATCCACGCTGTCACTCGAGTATCCAGCACATCCAGCGGCATGGCGCCTCCGTCCAAGATTTCATCGTGGAAGGCGCGGATGTCATAGTGGCTGCCCAACTCCGCTTTGTCCCGCGCCCGCAGTTTCAGTATCTCCAATTGCCCGAGCTTGTAAGCCAGCGCTTGCGCCGGCCACGCCACGTACCGGTCAGTTTCGGATTGAACATTTGGCTCGTCTTCCGATGTGTGCTCATGAAAATAGTCAACCACTTGTTGCCGCGTCCAATGCTTGTAGTGAATTCCGGTATCCACGACTAAACGGACTGCACGCAGAATCTCATCCGACAAACGGCCGTAATTGGAATAAGGATCCTGGTAAAAGCCAATGTCTTTGCCAAGCTGCTCTGCATATAGAGCCCAACCTTCCTGGTAGGCGCTGTAAAAGGCCTGTTGCCGGAAGGTGGGCAGGTCTGGCAGCGTCTGGGCGATGGAAATCTGCATGTGATGGCCCGGCACCCCCTCGTGGTACGACGTTGACTCTACCGAAATAAGCGAACGATGTTGAAAGTCGCCGGTATCCACGTAAACGATTCCGGGCCGGGAGCCATCCGGCGTGCCCTGGCTGTATTCGGCAAACGGCGCTTCCTTCTCACGGTATTCCTGCACAGAGCGCACTTCGAGGGTTGTCTTCGGCAGCAAACCAAATAATTTGGGAAGCTCGGGCTGCATTTGCGCAATGTAATGCCGGAAGGTTTCAAGTATCTGCTCACGCGACGTGGGAATCAGCTTGGGATTCGTCTTCAGCGACGCCCGAAAGTCTTTGAGATTCGTGAAGCCAAGACTTTTTGCAATGGCCAGCTGGTCCGCCTCAATTCTCGCAACCTCGCGAAGACCAAGCTCATGGATTTCTTCGGGAGCCATGTTGGTTGTAGTCAACTTGCGAACTGCGAAACGGTAACGGGCATCGCCATCCGGCAGAGACCATATTCCCGGTTCAGCGCGGCCCTTGGGGGCGTAATCCGTAGCGATGAAATTTGTCAGCTTCGTGTATGCAGGTCGAACCTCCTGGTCAACGGCCGCGACAACGGCATCATGCAAACGTTTTCGGTCAGCCGTGGGGATCGAATCAGGAAAATGAGTTACTGGCTGGCCAAAAACGTTGGCTTCTCCCGCAGGCTCAGCGATGGATTTGCACTGACCGACGGTTTTTTCGAGCAAATACCGCGGGGGCATCAATTTATCTTTTTCGCCCTGCCGCATCACCTCCATCATCTGCTCAATAAAAAGAGGTATGCGGTGAAGACGCGCAATATAGTCTTCATACTGTTTTGTCGAATCAAACGGGAAAATTTGAACCAGCTGGGCCAGCTGAAGTTGCAATCCGTTGATCTGGTCCACTGGCATTTCGTAATTCTTAAAATTGAAGTCTTCAATCTCTTCTTTCAGGCCGCGCACCATTAAGGTTTCGCTCAGCTTCTCCTGCTCAGAGAAGCCGTCTGTATTCACCGCTTCAAACCGCAACAGCCAATCCTGTATGACCTCTTCCTGCTCCCGCACATGCGCGAGCGAGATATCGCTCCAGCGGTCGTTGTAGCGGTAGTCGCCTATCTGCGTAGCCGTCTCTGGAGACTCCCGCATTTCATATTCCCACTCGTCAGCCAGCAGTTGCTTGAACTGCGTTTGCCGGGCTGCGAGATCACTGGTATCAGCTGCGTGAGCAGTGGTGGCAATAGAAGCAACAATTAAGAACAAAATAAGGAAACGACTCATACGTACCGGACCCATTTTGCCTCCACACTATCTTCTTTGCCGTGGGCAACCTAGTTTAGAAACCAACTTGCGGAGCATTGCTCCGCCGGACAGCCGAGGGCGGCTGTGCCTACACGTCCAAATCCTCATCCCGGAAAACACGTAGACCCAGACGCCCCCGGCTGGGTGGGTGAGTGCAGCTCACCTTATTCCTGATTAGACGTCTGAAATTATAGCTGGATAGCTGGATTGATACGGGCCTCCATGAAAATACATAGAGGCCCCGTTCCGAAATGCGCTAGTTCAATCTGGAAGCGCTCTGAGTGTCGTTGATCGGTTGCAGGACAACCCCATCAAACGGTGTCGCGGCTATAAACCGTCCTTTTACAACCTCGACGCTATGCAACGGATATCCAGCGTCCGGTCCACGATGCCAGTTGCGGCCGCCATCCTCGCTCTCGAAGATCACGCCGGTCACTGTGCTTGTCGCCAACAATCGGTTGCCCGCTTCGTCGTAAGAAATCGAGCTGATATTGGCATCAGGCAAGCCATTGTAGCTACGCTGCCAGGAAAGGCCTGAATCCGCGCTGCGAAACGCGCCTTCCCGTGACGCGATAAGAATCTGTTGGTCAGGCGTCATTGCGAGTTCACGAATACTTGTCACGTAGGAAGGCAGATTCGCCCGTCGCCATGCGATGCCGTTATCCGTAGAAAACAGAACTGCGGTTCGGGTCGCCACAGCCATGAGATTTCCGCTGCTCCTCACCGACACCAGGTCTTTGTTGCCCATCACCGGACCGCCGCTCCAACTCTGGCCGCGATTGGTGGAAGCGAAGAGGCCCGCCGAGGTCGCCGCCAACCAGCGCTTCGGTGTGATTTCAATATCATTCACACGGGCGTCGAGGACCGAACGGCTTACGATCTGAGTCTTCTTGGATCCCTTTTTCCCGCCACGCAATGAAGTTTTTTCATTGATAACGGCATTGATTGGGTGCCACGAACTACCGTTTGCCGCCAACAGAAAGATGCCCCGATTGGTACCGGCGACAAATTCGCCACTCGGCGCCTGTTTAAGGGTAAACACATCTCGTCCACCCAGACCGGCGCTTTTTTGAATCCAGTTTTCTCCGCGGTCGTGGGTTACGAAAACTCCGCCCAATTCACGATCATTCACTAGTCCCACAACCAAAGCATTGGGATCGTTCTGGTCGGCGACTATCGAACTCACGTAGCGGTGAGCATAACCATGATTGGATGCGGTCAGCGTTTGCACGCCGTCATTGCTGGCCAGTACCCCGGCGCGATCGGTTGCCAGAAGCACGCGGTCAGAGTTACGGGGATCAATCAAAACGTCATTCACTACAACTTCGGGATCGCTCATCCGCTTCCAGCTCTTTCCGAGGTCTGTCGTCTTCCACAATCCCTCGGTGGTTCCGGCATAGACAATTTCCGGATTGCTGGGATCCTGTTTCAGTACACGCGTACGTCGGGCGGTAAACGGTATGCCTTGTATCTTGTGAAATTGTTCACCGGCGTCTTCGCTCTTGTAAATTCCAGAGCAAGCGCTGGCAAAAACAACTGAAGAATTTGACTTGGAAACAATAACTGAGAAAACGTCCGAATCGTCTATAAGCCCTTTATCTTTATTGATGTGTTCCCAGCTCCCGCCACCGTTGGGAGTCTTCCATGCCAGGTGCCAGGTGCCCGCGTAAATCACGTTCGGATCCTTGGAATCAATGGCGAGAGATTCAACATTCTTGATTTCATCTCCGGCCGGCGAAATCTTCTGCCACGTTTCGCCTCCGTTCACGCTGCGAAACACTCCGTCCAGGGCGCCCGCTACCAAGGTTTGAGGATCGGATGCCGAAATTGCGAACGCGCGGACTGACTTGCCATGCATAGCCGGCAGAATTTGCCAGGTCTTTCCGCCATCCATCGAGCGGAATATATCGCCGGCATGCTGATCTTGCACGCTCCAGGCTGCCACAAACATTGTGTTCGAATCCTGGCTGCTGATTGCGATGTGATCGAGGACGTAGTCGTCGCCATCTCCAAGGTGAGCGAATCGCGCCCAGCTATGGCCGGCGTCTTCTGAAATGAAGATCGAGCCCGTGCTGTTGCCCAGGAAAACCCGGCCAGGATTGTGCGGATCGTAGCTCAAACTTCGGGCGTCGCCGCCGTCTGGACCAAGGACTGCCCACTGGCTTCCCCACAGAGACGTGGCGGCTAAAAGTATCACTGCAAATGAAATCAATAACTTAAAGGAACGCAAATGCGTGGACGATGAAGACTGCATGGATGGATTTCCCCTTGGAACACAATATACCGCTACTGGGGCCCAGAGTGACAGCTGGAAGGACATGCATCAAGTTACGATAGGGTAAGTTCGACGATAGAGAAAAGATAGAGAAAAAAGGCCGACCGGGTCTTGCACCCAGTCGGCCCCGTAATTTTACGCTACTGCGCGGCCTTTGCTTTCTTAGCCGCGACGTGGGGATGGTCAGGGACAGCCTTGACCTTCGACTCGTTCACCGTCTCGGTTCCCTCCCCGGCGAAAGTAGCACCTGCCGGCACGATCCAATACTCGCCCGTCTTGGTTCCACCGCCCCCGGTTCTGGCTTCGATACGAGTCGGGTCAATCCCCTGCTTCGCTTCGCCACCCGAGAGATACGCCTTTGAGTTCACAGCACGTTCAGCTGCGAGGTTCTTGCGCTTCTCACCGGGCTCTGCGTTTCCAACGATTACCAGTTTCGAGTCCGGATCATGCTGCAACCGTTGCGCAACATCGTCCAGAATCGCCTTGCAAGTGTTATCTACCCGCCACGGTTTAACCGGATTCGGGAAATCGCATTGGCTCAACTTGCTGGCCTCTGCCGGTGGTGCCGGTGGCGGCGGTGGCGGTGCTTCAATAGTGACCTGGGTTGAGGTTGGCGTGCTAAGACCGCGCTGATCCGCGCAGGTCGCATTTACCGTAATTGTTCCCGGCGTTGCCCCTGTCGTATCGAGCGTGGCGTTATTGCCATTGCCTGTTACAGTACCGCCCGTTGAGGTCCAGCCGCTCATACTGACTGGAACATTGTCCGGACTGGTGCAAGTGCACGTCACGGTCACGGAGCCGCCAGCTTGTAAGCTAGTCGGGCTCGCGGTGCAAGATGCAGTCGGAGGATTCTTCGGAGGCTCCTTAACGTTGAAAGTAGCCGTAGCCGTTGCGTCGCCGTTCTTCTTTCGTTTTGGATCGGTGATGTGAACGGTGACTGTACATGCACCTGCCGGGGCGCCATTCGTGTCAATGGAAGCGGTTGTACCGTTGCCGCTTATCTTTCCGCAAGTGCTGGTCCAGTCATATTTAAGAGTGTGTTTAGGATCGAAATTGCTTCCGGTAGCCGTAGCAGTTACCGGTTCACCAACCATAACTTCTGTCGGCTGCACCGTGACCGTAGCAGAAGGAACAGTTGTCTCTGGATAACCGAAATTAAATATCAGACCAGTACGAAGTCGAACGCCCGCCAAGGCCGTCCGCTGCAAGCCTGGCGACGCCGAGCTCACAATGTTTGCAAAATTCTGACGAGCACCCACATAGTCGGCCTCGAATAGCCGGTAGGAAAATCTGCGTGTCAGGTTCAAGTCCATGCCACCACCAAGAATTGCCCCAAGCCCGTTGTGGGCGGGCAAGCCTGGCGGATTAAGTCGGTTCCAGCTTGCCAGCGCATGGATGAAAACACTGATTCCCTCACCTCGAAACTCCACACGGGGACCAACCGACGTCGTGAATTCCTTCGCCTGGTCACTCCCATTCCCGCCGAAATCCGCTTCCATGCCGAAGTGAGGAGCAAAGTTGTAAGTGAAGGCCGCTCCCGCCCCATACGGCATAGAGTCAAGCTTTATTGAAATCTGACGATCAGGAGGCAGATAAGACGCAGGTACGTACCCTCCCGGGTTCAGCCATTGATATCCAACGAAAATCTGTTCCTTCGGCGTTGCATCATTCTGCGCGAGAACGCAGGAACTTGACACAATCACCAAAAATAACACCGCTAGTACAACGACCATACCGCTTGCGATCCTGCGAGCTAGCATGTATCTCCTCCAATGAGACGATTCAAGGGGCCCCTTACTAACAATAAATTATTATTCGTTTGTAGAAGATAATGATGGCAAAAGTCCGCTATCCGACGCAACTTCTTCTTTCGGGGTTGCCTAGATAGTATGCCCTGTTTCGCCTATAACGGAACTTTTTTTTGCAATTTTTAAATCTCAGTTTGATATAGGTGCAATAACTCTATCAGGAAAAACCAAGCTAGGTGTTGCAGCAAACAGTACCATCCTAAATAATGTTCTCTATCCATGGGCCTGTTAAAAGTACTAATCGTAGAGGACGAGGAAAATGAGCGGACCGGCCTAGCGGAACTGGTCTCAGCGTGGGGCTATCGCGTCGAAACTGCTCCGGACGGTCTAGAAGCTCTCGATCAAATTTCTCAATGGGGGCCTTCCATTGTCGTCACCGACATGAAAATGCCCCGCATGGGCGGCCTGGAGTTACTCGAGCGCGCTTTCTCCCCAGGTAATGCAATGGCTTTTATCGTCGTAACAGCGCAGGGCACAATTGATACTGCGGTACAAGCCATGCGCATGGGAGCTTACGACTACATCACCAAGCCCATTGATACCGACCGTCTGCGCACCATCCTTCAAAATGCCTCGGAATTATTGGGCACCCGGCTTGAACTTGAAGTCACACGGCGGAAACTGCGAGACGCAGGATCTCTTGGATCACTGGTGGGACCATCGAAGAAAATGCAGGAAATCTTCCGCCTGATCGAGATGGTTGCGCCCAGCACCGCCTCGGTTTTGATTACTGGCGCCAGCGGAACGGGAAAAGAACTCGTCGCGCGCACCATCCACGACTTGAGTCCTCGCCGCGGCAAGCCCTTCGTGCCAATCAACTGCGCCGCCATTCCTGAAACCCTTATTGAAAGTGAAATTTTTGGCCACGAGAAAGGCGCCTTCACTGGAGCGCTTGAGCGCCGCACAGGTTGCTTCGAGTTGGCCGAAGGCGGAACCCTGCTGCTGGATGAAATCGGCGAGATGCCTGTAGCCACTCAAGCCAAACTTCTGCGCGTGCTTGAAGATCGAAAAATCCGCCGGCTGGGCAGCAAAGTTGAGACGACTGTGGATGTTCGCGTCCTGGCCGCCACCAACAAAGTGCCCGAAGACGCCGTCGCCAAGGGCGAACTGCGCAACGACCTTTATTACCGGCTGAACGTCTTCAACATTCACATGCCTCCGTTGAAAGATCACAAGGAAGATGTTCCAGAATTACTGCAAAACCTGCTAGCCGAAGTAAACACAAAGCACGGTCGAACCGTGGCCGCGGTAAGTGAAGCGGTGTTGAACTTATTTCGCAACTACTCATGGCCGGGAAATGTCCGCGAGTTGCGGAACACCTTGGAGCGAGCCGTGATAGTGTGCGACGGCCCTGTAATTGAAACCAGGCATTTACCACCCGGCTTTGGCCAAACTACAGCTCGAACCCCGACCCACGACCCTGATGCGATTCATCTGGGTGTGGGCACGACCGTCGGTGAGGCCGAGAGGCTACTCATTCTTAAAACTCTAGAGTCAACTCACAACAACAAGACCAGGGCCGCCGAGATCCTTGAAATAAGCCTTAAGACTCTGCATAACAAACTAAAGGAGTATGGAAGCGCACCTGGTGAAGTACTCGGAAAGGAAGAAACGGCGGAACCTTAAGCGGGTTGTGGAACAGTCTAATAATTCATTTGAGGACTTGCCTTTCTGTCAGGCTGGGGTTTTCGGAAGGCTTTTAACGCATCAAATTCTTGACAGGCCGGGCACTCGGCATTGGGTTCGAGCTTTTCCTGAATAACAATGCGTCGAAGAACTCAAATCATTCTTACGGTCACGTTCATGGTGGCCGTGTTGGTCACCACGTTTTCGTACATATACGTCTCGCAGTTATTACAGCAGAGCATTACGACATCGCGCCTTACCGCTTCTTATCTGACTTCGCAATTAGCTTATGTCGCGAACAACGCCGTTCCAGATTTAACCAGCACCAAGGTTGATACTAATAACCCCGCCGCCGTGCGTGCCGCCATCACTTATTACCTGGGCACGGACCGCGATCTCGACGCACTCCTTGAATCGGTCGTAAAGAATTGGCCGACAATTGAGGATGCCGCCGTGGTGGACGCTAATGGAAAGGTGATTCTCCACACCAGGCCGGACCTGATTGGAAAGCATGTCGAGGATCGTCCCGATTTTTCTCGCCTTGTGGATTCCAGTTTCCGGCGAAAACTTCGCTTGCTCTATAACGGACCGGAGGTATACGACGTTCGAACGCCGTTGCTGCTGAATGGTGTTCCTTTCGGCAGTGTTCGCCTCGGAGTGTCCAGCGTATTTTTACGAAACGAACTGACTCCGGTCTTGCAGCGAGCCACCATTTTGGGGGCGCTCGCAATATTGTTTTCCTTGCTGTTTGCATCGGTTGTTTCCCGGTTGGCTCTGGGTCCACTCGAACAGATCAGCCGCACTCTTGATAACGTTTCGGCGGGGAATCCCGATGAAGTTGCCGAGGAATCCGCGAGGCAGGATGAATACGGTCTGGTAACCCTGAAGATCGCCCATCTGGGCCGTCAGATGCGGGATGCGCGAGAAATTTTCTCGGCCTTGAAGGGCAACGTTGATCAGATCATGGCCAACCTGCAGGATGGCCTGATGCTTTTCACGCGTGATTCAAACGTGGTACTGGTAAGCGCTTCTGTCGAACGATTTCTCGGACGTCCACGGCGGGAACTGCTGGGCCGTCCGGTCAAGGAAATTTTCTCTCCCGACTCGGCGCTTGGATCACTGGTGCTCGATGCCTTCCGGCTCGGCCATCCTTTCGAACAGAGAGAGATCGAGTCTCCCAACGGAAAGCGGGCGCAGGTTTCGCTGGATTTCATACAGGAGCGGGGAACGCAAATCGGGGCTTTACTCACCATGCGGGATTCTGAGTCCGCGCGCCGAATTGAGGACGAGCTTGAAACATCCCGGCGCTTGTCTGCCAGCGGCAGGCTGACTCGAGGCGTGGCTCATGAAGTTAAAAATCCCATCAACGCAATCGTTCTGCATCTTCAGTTGCTGCAAAACAAATTGAAGCAGATTGATCCTGATACCCGCCGCCACATGGACATTATCGGAAGCGAGATTCATCGCCTCGATCGCGTAGTACAAGTTCTCGTAGACTTCACCCGGCCACGCGACCTGCATCCCGAGGAAGTAGACCTGCGCCGGTTGCTTGAAGATGTCGCAGTTTTGGCCGCGCCGGATGCGGAACAACACGGTGTAAAGATCGTTCGCGAACTTGCGCCCGAGCCCCTTGTGGTGAGGGTTGACTGCGATTTCATGAAACAAGCAGTGCTGAATGTCATCCTGAACGGCATGCAAGCGATGCCTCAAGGGGGCATCCTAACCGTCTCCGCAAAAAGGGAGGATGACATGGTGGTTACTGCCATTCGAGATGAAGGCACAGGCATTCCTCCCGAAGTTCAGGAGAAGATGTTTGAGCTGTATTTCACGACCAAGAAAACCGGAAGTGGCATAGGCTTGGCCCAGACCTACCAAATCATGCAGTGGCACTATGGTTCAGTGGAGTTCGAATCGGTCGCAGGGCGGGGTACTACTTTTACTCTTCGCCTGCCTCTGATCACGTCTCCGGCAAGTTCGCTGCAAGAAGCAGACTCGCAATCGCACCAGCCTCATCCGGCTTAGCTCCACGTATTGTTCGAGATCGATAAACCTATGTTCTTGGCCCCAATATTGACGGTCTGTTTGCAACTCGGAGCCGCGCCGAATGCATTGCAGCAAGCGACCCTCGTCTCGCTGACTAAGAGAGATGAAGTGGAGTCGGGCACATTAATCACGCTATCGCAAAATGCGCCTCCGACTTCAGAACAAAATGCGGGACCTTCTAGCGCTTCCTCTCCGGCTGCGTCCCCTGCTTCGCCAGCGACTGCTCAGACCGGATCCCAACCGTCTCAAACGGAGAAAACTGCCACACCATCATCAGCGCACAAAAAAAAGAAGCCCAGAAAACCGACCTCTAAACCGCAAAAAGTCGTGGTCCGAAACGGCAGTACTACCGATCCCTCCGTACAATTCTCCACCACCGCCTCACCCGAGCAGGCGACTCATGAGCGACAAAGTACGGCAGGCTTGCTCGCCACAACCGAAGCCAATCTTCAAAAACTTTCTGGGCGTCAACTTAGCTCAAGCCAGCTGGACACATTGACCGAAATCCGCGGCTACATGAAACAAGCCAAGGCCGCCGAAGATGCGGGGGATTTGCAGAGTGCCCAGAATCTGGCGCTGAAGGCGCAACTGCTGTCTTCGGAACTGGTCCGGAAATAGTTTCCCACGCTGTCGGAATCCGGGGCCACTCCATCCGTGTGCTAGTCTGGCGCCATGGCGGATCGCCACGAGAATCCTTTGGGCGCGGTCTCTCAAACAACCACAGGTTCCTCACATCTAACTTCACACCCGAAACGCTTCCTACTGGTTATTGTTCTGACCGCATTCTTGCTGAGAATTGCGGTAATCGCCATAGGCCATACCTACCGCATTACTCCACGCGGCGATCACTTTCAGTTTGGATGGGAGATGGGCCGCATCTCGCGTTCAATCGCAATGGGACAGGGTTTCAGTTCGCCCACCGATCTGGCGACCGGGCCCAGCGCTTGGGAGCCGCCCATTTATCCTTATATTCTGGCGACAGTTTTCAAACTGTTCGGTATCTATAGCGCGGCTTCGGCATTTGTAATCCTCACCTTCAACAGCATCTTTGCAGCCCTCACTTGCCTCACAATTTACGGCATCGCCGAACACATCTACGGAGCCGCCGTCGCCCGCGCTGTCTCATGGACTTGGGCGCTTTTTCCCTACGTCATTTATTGGCCCACCCGCGTCGTCTGGGAAACCAGCTTCACCACATTTCTCTTAAGTCTGGTTTTGCTCCTGACGTTGCAGATGGGCGATAGGCCGCCTGCTAAGCGCAACTGGATCATCTTCGGCGCTCTATGGGGATTGATCACGTTGACCAACACCGCGATCGTCAGCATGCTCCCCTTTTGCCTGCTGTGGATCCTTTATCACCAGCGTTCCCAACCGCGGCAATGGTATGGTGTCGCCTTGTGCTTGTTCTTCGCCATCGCGATCGTAAGCCCATGGATCGTCCGCAACTACATCGTCTTCGACAAATTCATCTTCGTTCGAGACAACATGCCGTTGGAATTACACATGGCCAACAATGATCAATCCGGTGGCCTGTGGACTCGAAATGAGCATCCCGCCAATGACACCACGGCCATGTATGAATTTCAACGCTTGGGCGAACTTCGCTTCATGGATGAAAAGCACCAGCAATTTCAGCAATTCTTGCGCGACCATCCAGACCAGTTTGTTAGGTTTACGCTGGAGCGAGTATTTTATTTCTGGGCCGCTCCGCCCTCGTTGACGATTACGTCTAGCGGCTACGACCTGGAGACTGCGCGTCATACCGGGTTCCTTCTAGGCGCGATCTTCGCCTTCGCAGGCTTGTGGTTGACCATTCGCAATCGTTGCACTGGCGGATTTCTGCTCGCGTCTTTTCTGTTCATCTATCCGCTACCCTATTACCTAGTCCAGCCCTTTCCACGCTATAAAGCGCCGATAGAGCCGGAGATGATTCTGCTGATCGTGTATCTCTTTTGGAGAGCGAGACAGATTCAGGTTCGTTTGCCTTTCGCAAAACTTCCATAGCGATAGGCCGTCATCCCGAAACTCGGCGCTTTCACCAGCCGAGTGAGGGATCTCGCGTGTAGTGAATCTGAAACCCGAAAGCAACCGTGTATGGCAAGCCGAGGTTGGAAACCCACACCTTCCTCATATAAATTAAATTGTGCGTTCCATCCTTCAAAAACCAGCGCTGCGTTTTATTTTCGCCGCCAACATGATTTCCATGTTGGGAAGCGGCATGAACTCCGCCGCGGTTGCCTGGTACATCCTGCAGGCCACTCACTCGGAAGTGGCGCTTGGCACGTTCGCCGTTCTACAGACGCTTCCAGCAATGCTGCTTCTCCCTTTCACGGGAGTTGTGATTGATCGCGAAGACCGCCGCCGGCTGGTCATGATGCTCGACGCGGCTCGCGCCGTCATCATCCTCGTAGTGGCGCTGCTGGCTTTTTCGCACAAAGTAAAAGTCTGGGAAGTTTATCTGATGAACACTCTAGTCGCCGCGGGCTTCTGGATGTTCTGGCCCACCATCACCGCGCTGATACAGGAGTTGACCCCGGGTGAAGAATTCGTGCACGCCAACACTTTTCTCCTAGCCGGAGTCCAGGGTGGCTGGCTTATCGCCGGATCAATTGTGGGATTTGTCTATAACCGCATCGGACTGGGCGGAGTGCTGCTCATTGATTTCTCCACCTACCTCGTCTCTTTCCTTTGCTACCTGGCTGTCCGCAAAGGAAGACATGTCGTGCCTCGACCGCAGGAACTCCTCACCGATATCGCCGCAGCGGAAACCACGGTGCAGCGCTTCATCCGCGAACTGAGCGAAGGCATGGTATTTCTGCGCGGAAATCGCAACCTCATGTTTCTCGGCACAAGTTGGGCTCTTTTTCTCGGCGCCATGATGACCGGTGTAGTGGTGACCGCCCCACTCAGCGACAACGTATTCCATGCCGGCGCTATCGGCTATGGCTGGCTGAATGCCGGCTGGGGAACGGGAGCGTTTTTCAGCGCTTTATACGCGCCCGCGATCATCGCTGCAGTCGGCTCGCGGCGAACAATCGCGATCTCTATGGCCGTGCTGGCCGTAGCCATGACCGTAGCTCCTCTGTCTCCCCTACTCGCGATCGCCGTGGCCATTTACGCGATCATGGGAACCGGTCGCGGGCTGACCGGCGTGGCAAATAATACCAGCATCATGGAAATGGTCCCCAAGCATTTTATGGGACGCGTGCAAAATACTTTTTATTTCGCTGGAACCACGCTGCAAGTTGTTCTCGGTTTCTTAGTAGGAGCAGTCGCGCAATACAATCTCGTCGCGGGATTCTCGATCATTGGAATGGTGTACGCAGCCGCGTTTGTCAGCGCGATCTGGCCGATGGCCGCGGTTATGCCCGCAGAGAATATAGGCACGGTCGAATGAGAATACAAACTAACATCTGAGAACTGAAATCCGGGAACTGAACTTTTCTCTCATCCTTGTTATTCTTCTTTCTCACACGGGAGCCCGCATGACATTCAGCCTTGAAGGCCGCACCGCCGTCGTTTTCGGAGTTGCCAACAAACGCAGCATTGCCTGGTCTATCGCTCAGGGGCTTCATGCTGCGGGAGCGAAACTGGCAATCACGTACCAGAACGCGCGGCTCGAGCAGGAAGCGAAAGACTTGATCTTGTCCTTACCCGGCGCCGAAGCTTTCATGTGTGATGTGTCCAATGACTCTGAGATTGACGGCCTATTCGTCCAACTGAAAGAGCGTTACGGGACGCTCAATGTTTTAGTGCACAGCGTCGCGTTTGCGCCCCCCGACGAGTTGAAAAATGATTTCGTAAACACTACGCGCGAAGGTTTCCGTATCGCTCACGACGTCAGCGTCTATTCCCTTATCGCGGTGTCACGAGCCGCTGCCCCACTCATGACAGATGGAGGCAGCATCATCACCATGACCTACTACGGCGCCGAAAAAGTCGTCCCGCATTACAACGTCATGGGCGTAGCCAAGGCCGCACTCGAATGTACGGTGCGTTATCTCGCTCAGGATTTGGGCCGTCGCAAAATCAGGGTGAACGCCATTTCCGCCGGGCCAATCAAGACCCTCGCCGCGCGTGGAATTTCCGGATTAGGCGAGATGATGAAATCCCATGCCGAGCGTGCGCCACTACAGCGCAATGTCGATGTGGCGGAAGTGGGATCAACGGGTGTGTTTCTAGCATCAGACGCCAGCTCCGGAATCACCGGAGAAGTAATCTACGTGGATTGCGGATACAACATCATGGGATTCTAGGGGCGGAAAACTGAGGAGATATATGCGGCAGCTACGCCGAATCCTGGTGCTGATTGCAGTCACAATCGCACTTATCGTCCTCACCGCGCAGTGGATTCTTCCTGTATATGTTTCCCTTGAAACCGCGTACAAGCCGCCAACACGTTCGCGGTTAGTTCCAGGCGACCTATCGGATCATTCAGTCTCCATGGCTCCAGGAACGAAGCTTTCATACTTCGGCTATGAGTTTGAAATTCCCTGGAATGATATTGACGAAGCTAAGACTAAGTCGTATCGGGACATGGCGTTGCTGACGTTTCATTCCGGATTGAAGCTGATGGTTGGCGTTTCTCCGCCCAAGCTTTGGCTCGATGGGCTCCTTGGGAAATCCAAGACCGCATCCGTCGAACAGTCATACGGGGTTCATTCCGACTACGACTTTCTGAGGGCAATGTACACGTTAACTCCAGACAAGATGCACCTCTGGGCTTTCTCACCGCGCATTCACTACCGGGAGACGTTGCTATTGGCCCTAAAGTCAGCAGCAATCCGGCCAGAGGCCGAGACCGGGTTTTTCTACGTTGGCAATTCGACGAACGAAGGATTCCAGGAGGGGGATCCGGAAGCGTGGCCATTGAACTATCGGCCTAAGTCCAGATCGTCGGTGTTAATTCAGTTGTTCTCGGATCAGGGATGCCTGAACCTCACGTTGTTCCAAAAGGACTTCCTGAATCCTACAGGAGTCACTCAGGCCGACCTGAACCGAATCATACAATCGGTGCAGAGAGTTGACGGATCGGTTGAGGGAAAGGCTGCCCTTCAACATTGACTATGTGATTATTACTTTGACTCTGCGCCCATTCTCCGAGGTCTGCTCCAGAGCAATTTCCACATCCCGCTCATCCCTGAACCGGGCAAATTTTTCTCCCCACTCAATCAGCAAAATGCTGTTCTCCGTCATCAGATCGTCCAATCCCAGCGTTTCAAGCTCCCGTGGAGTATCCACTCGGTAAAGATCAATGTGGTAGAGCGTAACCGTCGGTCCTCTATATTCATGCACCAGAGTAAAAGTCGGACTCGTGACCTCATCCTCCGAGGCAGCCTCAAAGCCCGCAGCAATACCCTTAACCAGCGTTGTTTTTCCCGCGCCCAAATTACCCCGCAACAAAATCAGCTTCGGAGCAGAAATTTCCGCGGCAAGAGTCCGCCCCAACGCGACGGTCTCTTCCGCTGAGCAAGTTGTGAACTCCCGCGCTTCCACCATTCTGCCAATTCTATATGTCCTAATAGTGGAGAGAGGGGCGTCCTCGCCCGTCCTGAATGAAACTGTTTGTGACGCGGAGGCCAAACTATGGGCTAGCTCTTGGCGAGATTGAACTGATTCGATCGAATTCCCATGAAACTGCGGTCGGAAACCGCGTCAACTACCATGCGCAGCGTTCGATGATCGTCATCTCCCAGCGCGATGAAGCGAAACGGTTGCAGTACTCCATCGCGAGCCACGCCCATGGGATTCAACATTTCAGCCATCCCCTGCACTGGGCCAGACTGCGTCTGAAAAGCTACTTCGACAAAGTCGCCCTGGCTCAGGGCTTTGGTAAGGCGCAGCAAGCCGCCCGTGATCGAAATAGTCTGGAGTTTACATTTTGCGCGGTGTCCGTCTTCAAGAGTAACCAAAGCTGAGATGGTGCTTCCGACATGAACCCGCGTTGCGCGACGGTCTGCTTGAGGCTGGGGGAAGTGTGTCATAACCAAGAGTAACTATGTCACGGAGGGACAGCACCATGCAGATTACGGAAGCGCCTGTCCAAATTCGAGCGATTTCGGAGATTGGTCCTATTACTGGACTACGCCGAACGGGGCTGGAATAGCGACGATAAAAGCACGCCAGAAGAGCCGATAGCCGTTACTTCCAACTCCAAACGTTCAGTCATCCCGAAGACCCGCGGTTTCTCCAGCGGGGCGAGGGATCTGGCGCGGACAACCCTGCACTCAGTGACCACCATGTCTTAATGCCGGCGCCGCTCAACGACCTCTCAACCGCTCCCCATGAGGTATTCCCACTGGGGATGCCCGGCACTTGCAGCCCACGTCCGCCGAAACGCTTCCGGCAACGCCACAATCAAATCCGTCGCGACCAAGCCTTGCTCACCCATGCTTTCCTTGGCAACGTCTCCAGCTAAGCCATGAAGGTGAACCGCAGCAATTACCGCCTCGAAAACGCTCTTTGGATTCTGCGCAATCATTCCGCTAACCATCCCGGTGAGAATATCTCCGGTTCCACCCGTTGCCATGCCAGGATTGCCGGTGGTGTTTACCCAAATTTCGCCACTCGGCTTCGCGACTAGCGTCCGATTTCCTTTCAGGACAACGATCAAATCATGATCGCGGGCAAATGTTCGGGCGACGTTCATCCGGTCTCGCTGCACTTCTGCTACGCTGCACCCCACGAGCCGCGCCATCTCCCCGGGGTGCGGCGTAATCACGAGTTCGCGCCCCCTTCCGTTCAATTCTTGAGCGCGCCCCTCGAAGGCATTTAGACCGTCGGCATCCAGCACGATCGGGATTTTCGTTCTCTTCACCACGGTACGCACACATTCCGCGGTTTCAGGATTTCGTGAAATTCCGGGACCAATCGCCAATACAGTCTTGTTCTTTGCCAGTTCTTCAAGTTGTTCCAGGGCATTTTGAGAGATTGTTCCCGCCTCCGTTTCGGGAAGCGGCTCTGTCATCAGTTCGGGATGAAATCCTGCCACCGTCGCCATTACCGATCGTGGTATCGCGACCGTGGACAATCCCGCTCCAACTCGCAATGCGGAAAAGCCCGCCATGGCCGCCGCCCCCGATTTCCCCAGTGAACCTCCAATAACAAGAACGTGCCCGAAATTTCCTTTGTTGGAATCCGCAGGACGGGGCCCGATCAGTGGCGCAACTTCGCGGGCGGTAATTACATTAAGTTTCAGCGCAGTAACAATAGCTTCGTCCGGCGAACCGATCGGCGAAACCACGGTTGGACCTGCAGTCAGATTCCCGAAAATGTGTGCGGGACGCGGCGCAGTAAAAGTCACAACCGCATCGGCTCGCGCGACCGCCCCCGTCTGCCTGCCCATCACATCCGCGTCTGCTCCAGAGGGGATGTCAATAGCGACGATCGACGCGGCTGAGGCGTTCATCGCCGAGATGGCTGCTCCGTACAATTCGCTAACGGGGGGACGGAAGCCTGTTCCGAGGATTGCATCCAACAAGACATCACGGGTAAAAACTGCCCGCGCCTGCTCGGTTTTCAAATCTTCGCCCGATCGCACGATAACCGGCCGAACGGGAAGTCTGCCAAACATTTCCGCAGCATCGCCTCGCAATTCAGACGGATCGCAGAGAAGCAGCACCTGCACATTTTTGCCCGCACTCAACAGTTTCCGCGCCGCTACAAACCCATCCCCGCCGTTGTTGCCCTTGCCGCAGACCACTCCGAAAGATTGCGCTGACGAATATCTTTCCAGCACAAAGGCCGCGACGGCGCTGCCCGCGTTTTCCATCAAAGTGAGCGATGGAACGCCGAAGCGCTCGCTGGTCATCCGGTCAATCTCTCGCATCTCGGCAGCACTGACAATTTTCATGAGATAACTTTCACGTCCTATGTTCGCAGAATTCTGCTGCAAAACAAAAAGGCCCCCAGTTGCGGGGGCATTTGCTTGGCTGCGCAGCGTTTAAGTGCTTTAACCACAGAGAATACGAAGTAGCACTGAGCTTTGGCTTGCAGGTTCCTTTGTGTACCTCCGTGTCCTCTGCGGTTAAAGCTTTCGTTGTTTCGGCTCTTAACGATCAGTCCCCTGGTACCAACGGTGTCTTAGCCGCTTCCATGGCCTGCACCTTGCTGTGCTTTTGCCCGTAGGTGAAGTAGAAAATCAGGCCGATCACGAGCCATACGATCAACCGGGCCCAGTTCGTCCAACCGAGGCCGTAGATCATGGCGCCACAGACAATCACGCCTGCAGTGGACACGAACGGAACCGCCGGAACCTTGAAAGCCCGCTGCAGGTCCGGACGCCGACGCCGAAGAATCCAAACCCCGATACACACTAGCACAAAGGCAAACAGCGTCCCGATGCTTGTCATTTCACCGACGATATCCTCAGGAATAAAGGCCGCAAATAGGCCGGTGAATACAAAAAAAAGCATGTTCGAGCGGTACGGCGTGTGAAAACGAGGATGAACTTCAGAAAAAATCTTGGGAACGAGGCCGTCCCGGCTCATGGAATAGAAGACCCGGGACTGCCCGAGGAGCATCACGAGGATTACGGATGAAAATCCAGCCAGAATCGCGACTGTAACCGATCTTGAGAGCCATTCGTAGCCGTGCATGTATTTGGTGATCGCAAACGCAACCGACGCTTCACGGCCGGCGGAACGAAAATCCTGGACCGTGGCGACGCCGCTCAGAACATATGCGAACAACACGTAAAGAACGGTGCAAATCACGAGCGATCCGAGGATGCCGATCGGCATATCGCGCTTAGGATTTCGCGCCTCCTGCGCAGCGGTTGAGACTGCGTCAAAACCAATATAGGCAAAGAAAACCACCCCGGCGGCGCCAAGAATTCCAAGCAAGCCGCCGTAGTTATGCGTGATGCCCTGGGGAGTCACATAGGTCGTTGCCGGAGGAATGAACGGCGTGTGATTCGCTGGGTTCATAAAACCCCATCCGATGGAAATCACCAGAATGACGATGGTCACCTTCAGAGCCACGATAAAGCCGTTCACGAATGCGGATTCCTTCGTGCCTTTGATGAGTAGGGCTGAGATGAGAAACAGAATGATCAGAGCAGGGAAATTGATGATGCCGCGCGTTCCTGTGTCCGACACTTGAAGCGGAGAGTGGCACCATTGATACGCAAAGGAAATGCCGAACCAACCTAGAACGCGGTTGAAATATTCGCTCCATGCGATCGCGACCGTGGCAGCGCCCACGGCGTATTCGAGCACTAGGTCCCAGCCGATGATCCAGGCGACTAACTCGCCCATAGTGGCATAGGAGTAGGTATAGGCGCTTCCCGCCACCGGAATCATCGAAGCGAATTCCGCGTAACACAGTCCGGCGAAAGTGCAACCGATTCCCGCGACAATGAATGCCAACGTCACCGAGGGGCCGGACCGGTCCGCGATTGCGGCGGCGGTTCGCACGAACAAACCGGCTCCAATAATGGCGCCAATCCCGAGCATCACAAGGTTCAGTGGCCCCAAAGTTCGCTTGAGACTGTGTTCCCCGGTCTCCTGGGACTCCAGCATCAGCGTGTCAATCCGCTTTCTCGCCAACAGGTTTGCCATATTCTCCTCAGGCAACGGACGATTCCGTCACCGTTCGCCGCGAATGCCAGGCGAAGTACACCGGAATTCCCAACAGCACAATAATCAAACCCGGCCAAGTGTACTGCGGCTTGTAGCGCAATAGTACGGCATCAACAAATAACGCCATTAAAATATAACCTGCAGGCAGTACCGGATATCCAATCGCACGATAAGGTCTCTCCACATCCGGACGCGTCCGGCGCAGCACGAACAACCCCACAATCGTCAAAATATAAAACAGCAGCGCCGCAAAAATAATGTAATCGAGAAGCTGTCCGTAACTTCCGGAAAGGCACAACACGCACGTCCAAACCATCTGCACCATCAAGGAAACCGCCGGCGTCTTGTATGTCTGATTCAGTTTAGCCACGCTGCGAAAGAACAGGCCGTCTTTGGCCATTGCGTAGTAAACCCGCGCTCCCGCCAGAATCAGCCCGTTATTGCAACCGAAGGTAGAGAGCATGATCGCCGCCGCCATCAGCAATCCGCCGGCGCTGCCGAACATTTGGGTTAATACGGCCGTGGCGACCCGGTCTTCCGTTGCGTATTGGATACCTCGCGCAATAATCGTGGCGCCGTTTCGGATGCCCTCCAGCGGCAGCACACTCAGGTAGACAAAATTACAGGCGATGTAAAGCGCGCCCACGCCCGCCGTGCCCAGCGCCAGCGACAGTGGCAGGTTCCGGCTGGGATTCTTCACTTCACCGGCCGTGAATGTGACGTTGTTCCACGCGTCCGACGAAAACAGTGATCCCACCATGGCGACCGCAAGAATGGTAACTGTGCCAACCATCACGGTCGGTCCGCCCACTCCGACCTGAACCGCGTGCTGCACGCTCAGTCCTGCGTTGCGCCAGAAGTTCCCACTGAAATTTGCCGCCAACGCTTGCGCGTTTCGTCCGACAAATATCCCAAGAAATACCAGGCCCAACAACGCCGCAATCTTGGCGAACGTAAAAACGTTCTGAATAAGCGCCCCGGTCTTCACGCCGAAAATATTAATCACCGAAAGCATGATGACCATCAAAACCGCAACCAGATTCTGCGTGTTGAGCCCAATCTCCATGTTCCCCAAAACCATTGGGCCAACGTGGATGGGAGGCACTTTCCAGAAATGCAAAATCCAATTCGAAGACGAAATCGCCGGAAAGAAAACGCCGAGAAACTTGCCGAATGCCACGCCAACCGCCGCAATGGTTCCCGTCTGAATTACCAGAAACAGGGTCCATCCATAAAGGAATCCCCACAGCGGTCCCAGCGATTCACGGAGATAAACATATTGCCCACCCGCGCGTGGCATCATCGCGGCTAATTCGCCATAGCTCAGCGCAGCGATCAGCGTCATCAGAGCCGTGATCAGCCAGGCTCCTATCAGCAATGCTGGCGAATCCACCACCCGCGAAATATCCGCCGCCACAATAAAAATGCCCGACCCGATCATGGACCCCATAACCAGCATCGTCGCGCTGGTCAGGCCCAGGCCCTTTACCAGTTCTTTGTCCTGATCTTGAATTGTGGGATGGGTTTCCGGTTTGTTCGAAGGTCCGCGGCTGGATTTGATTTCAATATCCATTGTTCGCATCAGGCTTTGAAGGGGCATGGCTTCAGCTGAAAGTCGCGCCCTTTCAAAACTGCACTGACTTTAACCCAATATGCGCAGAAATTCCTCAACTGATTTTCGTGGATCCCGTATCAAGTCGGATATCACCGCCACCGAGTCCGCCCCTGCATCCGCCACCGCGCGGCAGTTGTCACGCGTAATGCCTCCAATTGCAACCAGAGGCTTGCACGTAAGCCGTCTGCCCACCCGCACTCCCTCAACCCCTACCACCGGATCAGGGCGCGCTTTACTCGATGTCGCAAACACCGGTCCAATAGCTATGTAGTCAGCGGACGTTTTATCCGCCGCAATGACTTGCTCAGGACTATGCGTGGAAACACCAAGCATCAGATTCGGACCAATCACTCTGCGCGCACTTTCAGGAGGCAAATCATCCTGCCCCACATGGACCCCGTCAAACCCCGCCGCCAGACACAAATCCGCGCGGTCGTTCATGATGAGCCGCACCGAATCTCCGAGCCGGTGTTTCAATTCCCGCGCCTGATCAAGCATCCGCCGCGCGTCGCCAGATTTGTTGCGATATTGCAGTAGAGTAATCCCGCCCGTGATCCATTCCCGCGCCGCCGCGAAAAAAGACTCGTCGTCCCGGAAGCAGTCAACGTCCAAAATCGCGTAAAGGCGGGGAAGGAGGATCATCCAAGATGAAAGGCGATGCGACGGGGTCTACTTAATCACTCAAATGAGGGTGCCCCACCTTTGCGTTTTTTGCAAGGGTGGGTAAGGAACATTGCACGCGCCTTTACTGTGATACATCATTCTGCATCATGCTGAGCACCCTAGAATTCCAGCCCTGCGAAAAGCGCGCAAGGATGGCGCACCCGCAGTCGCGAAACGGCCAATAAAAAAGAGGGGGCTCGGCCCGCCCTAGGCGCAAGCTGAGAAGCAGTCCGCCTGGAAGTGTCCGCGCTCAGATTTACCATTCCTGGAGATCAATTCGTAATATCCATCAGTCTGAATGTATTTCCCGTCCGAGTCTTCAAAATGGTCGAACACGATAGTCCCTGATGAAAGCTGTTCGCATGACTGTTTCGGATCTGGACACAGAAACGCCCAGTTCAGGGGTCCAATACGGATTCTCTTGCCCCGGGAAACAGGCAACTCCCTGATATCAATGTCTAAGTACGGATATGAAACCCCTCCTTCGCATCTTGCAGTCTGTCTCAGACGGAGCCGCACTCCCGCTCCGTCATTCCCTTGCAGACAGATCACCGTTCCATGCGGGTAAGCGCCCGCAATTTTCGTCTCAGTTCCAGACAAGAATATGGCGCCCACGACGAAACACGCGCCAGCCGCCCTTGCGATCCAATTCGTCTCCACGACCACGCTCCTGTACCACCTAGCCGCCTAATTCTGACAACCATTGTCAAGAATACCCCCTATAGTCACTCCCCATTTGGAACCCAAGTGAAGATCCGACTTCGGAAACAAATCATGATTTATCTTGATTTGCCATGATCAGATTAAATAAAATTGTGGTTGTGGACAGACTCGAATATGCCGACAACCAAGAAATTTACTCCCGAAATTGACGCCAAACTCTACGACGAATTCGAGGAAGTTGCCGAACGGAATGGGCAAACTAAACGACATGTTCTCGAACAGGCGCTCAAGTTCTACCTTCGGGACGTAGTTCCGTCCCAGCATCTGGTCCGGCGCGAAGTGATGGACGCCTTTGAGCACTCTGTCACCCGCAACCGCGACCTGTTAGAGCGACTCGCCAAATAAATGTCGGATTACCTCACGGTAGCGGAAGTCTACCGAATGCAGCACCGCTTGATCGAACTCTTCGGCGGCGCGCACGGCATTCGTGACAAAGGTGCGGTTGAGGCCGCCGTCTTTCGCCCGCAAATCGGATATTACAATTCCATCGAAGAAGAAGCCGCCGCTTTGATGGAGTCCCTGGGCAACAATCATGGCTTCGTGGACGGTAACAAGCGCATCGCTTTCACCGCCGCCGACGTCTTCCTCCGCCGCAACGGTTTCTACATCAAAGTCAACGCTGTGGCAGGATACAGATTCATCTACGGCTCAATGGACCGCCAAGAATTCCGCTTCGCAAAAATCGTCGAATGGATTCGTGAACTCGTCGAGCCCGTTGATTGACTTGGACACTGGGGCTCGCCGCCTTCCCGAACATACTACCCTCGAGGGGGCCCCATCCTTGTCCCTCCGTTTTTTGGAGGGACAGGGTGGGGATTTTTCACTCCAATCCTATGCCGCGGGCTTTGCATTCTTCGCCAAAAATCGCTCTATAAACGTCGTATCCACATTCCCAGCCCGAAAATCCGGATCGGCCAAAATCCTCCGGTGCAGCGGTATCGTGGTAAAAATTCCTTCCACAATAAACATTTCCAAAGCGCGCGACATTCGCGATACCGCCTCGACCCGGTCTCTTCCGCGAACGATCAATTTCGCAATCAGCGAATCATAATAAGGAGGAATAGTCCCCTCCGCATAAGCAGCTGTGTCCACGCGCACGCCCGTTCCTCCCGGCGGATTGAATGTCGTAATCTTGCCCGCCGATGGCGTGAACTTTTCCGGATGCTCCGCATTGATGCGGCACTCTATCGCATGTCCCCGATGGCTGACGGGACCTTGCAAAATAGCCTCCAGACGTTCCCCAGCCGCCACCCGAATCTGGCTCTTCACCAGATCAACATCGGTCACCATCTCCGTAACCGGATGCTCGACCTGAATTCGCGTATTCATCTCGATAAAATAAAGTTTCCGGTCTTCATCCATCAAAAATTCGATCGTGCCGGCGTTTACGTACCCGATTTCGGAGAGAGTCTTCGACAACATCTGCCCAATCTCATTTCGCAACTCAGGACTGACCTGCGTTGACGGCGACTCCTCCAGCAGCTTCTGATGGCGCCGCTGGATGCTGCACTCGCGCTCGCCCAAACTGACCACGTTGCGATACTCGTCGGCTAGAACCTGGAACTCGATGTGGCGCGGGCGCTCGATGAACTTCTCCATGTAAAGGTCGCCGTTGCCGAACGCCGCCGACGCTTCGGATTGCGCGGCTTTGAAAAGTGCCGGGAGTTCGGCTTCGCTGCGCACAATGCGCATGCCGCGTCCGCCGCCTCCCGCCGAAGCTTTAATGATGATAGGAAATCCGACTTGCCGCGCCCACTCCAACGCCTCGCCATCGCTGCCAAGAATCCCCTCCGACCCCGGCAGAATCGGGACGCCAACTTTCTTCATGATCGCCCGCGCTTTTTCTTTTTCTCCCATCAGGCGCGTAATTTCCGGCGGCGGGCCGATAAATTTGATGTTGCAGGTTTCGGTTACTTCCGCGAAGTTGGCGTTCTCGGCCAACAGGCCGTAGCCGGGATGAATGGCGTCCACGTTTGCAATTTCGGCAGCGCTAATGACGGCGGGAATATTCAAATAACTCAGCGCCAGTTGCGGAGGTCCAATGCAGATCGCCTCATCCGCAAATCGCACGTGCAGCGAATTGCGGTCCGCCTCGCTATAAATCGCAACCGTGCGGATGCCCAATTCCTTGCACGCGCAAATCACCCGGAGAGCGATTTCTCCGCGATTTGCAATGAGGATTTTGTTAAACATTATTCAAGGAGGAGTTGCTCGCGGCTGGAAGAGTCCAATAAACGCCGACTGTCGAGCACCTCCTAAAAAAGCAGGTCCCTCCACTCCGCTTCGCTCCGGTCGGGATGACAGTTTTTTGCATGGAATTGCTGAGTGTGAGACTACTTCCGCGGCCTTATGGCAAACAACTCCTGTCCATATTCAATCGGCTGGCCGTTGGCAATCAGCTTCTTCACCACTTCCCCAGCCACGTCTGACTCGATCTCATTCATCAGCTTCATAGCCTCGACTATGCACAGGAGCTGGCCGACTTCGACCATATCCCCAGCCTTTACAAATGGGGGCGAACCCGGCGACGGCGACTCATAGAACGTGCCGACAATCGGGGACTTCACCATATGCAATGGTTCCTCAGGAGCAGCCTCCGGTTCTTTCGCAGCCGGAGGTGGAGACGCAGGAACCGCCGGCGCAGCCGCACTCTCCGGAGTAGCCGGAGGCGGCGGATGCACGGCAAAATAAGAAGTAGGCGCCTGCGTATGGACGGGCTCGCAGGCACGTTTGATGCGTACCTTCACATCCCCACGTTCCAGTTCAAACTCAGCAATATCCTTTTCAATCAGGAATTCGATGAGTTCTTTTATTTCTTTTTGGTTCATGGATGAGGTGGGATTTCTTGTCAGCGCTCTTAGCGAGGCACCCTCGCCTCCATCAAATTAAGGCCGCCTACACAACCGCTTCAAATCGTTATCAATTCCTTACTCGTGGGCGTCAGCACCTCACACCCGGTTTCGGTGACGAGAACCATATCTTCGATGCGCACCCCGAACTTCTGGGGAATATACACCCCTGGCTCAATCGTAATTACCATTCCCGCTTCCAAAACGTCGGTCTGTCCAGCAGCTATTCGCGGCGATTCGTGAATTTCCAAACCGACGCCGTGACCCGTCGAGTGAGAAAAATTCTTCCCTAAGCCATGCTTTTCCAATAACTTGCGTGCCGCCCCATCAACCTCTGCAACACTGGCTCCGGGTCGCACAGCCTCAACCGCCGCCTGTTGGGCTTCAAGCACACTTTTATACACGCGCTTCGCTTCTGCCGTCGGATTGCCCACATGAACGGTGCGAGTCATGTCCGAACAGTAGCCCGCGAGTATAACACCGAAGTCGCAGACGACGAATCCCTTAGCCGGGATCTTTGCCGCGGACGCAACTCCATGCGGCAGCGCCGACCGCCTTCCCGAAGCGATGATGGTTGGGAAAGACATTTGTTCTGCCCCTGCCCGGCGAGCGGCGTACTCTAAATTCGCCGCCACTTCATTTTCGCCGACACCGGGTCGAATCCCCTTGAGAACGTGCTGAAAAAGCCTTGATCCCATCTGTGCCGCCGCACGCAGCAGTTTTATTTCCGTCGCGTCTTTCACCATCCGGTCGCGCTCTATTAGCGGAGGCGCTTCTTTCAACCTGCAACTTGAACCTAGTGTCTTCGCAAGCTTGGAACGAGTCGAGACCGTCACGTGCTCGCCTTCAATTCCAACGCTCAAGTAGTTCTTTCTCGAAGATCGCAAACTCGACCGCCAAGCCAGCAGCCATTCTGCCGCCGATACCAACGCAGGTTTTCGTCCAATGACGACCCGCGAATTCTGGACCTCGGCTTTCGCTTGTTCGATATACCGCCCGTCGGAAAAGAAGATGCTGCGATCCGAAGTAAGAACGAGAGCGGCTGAACTCCCGGTGAATCCGCAGAGATACCGGATATTCGGAAGGTGAGTAACCAGCAACGCATCCAGCCGATTCTCGTCGAGCTGACCTCGCAGCTTTTTCTGTCGGGCTCCGTAATCCATATCCATAGTCTAGCCCGGCCGATGGAGCGACGGGCGTCCCCGCCCGTCGAAGGACCGCCGCTAGGTGGGGGAACCCCATTTCGGAATGATGAAGCAGTGTTGACCGCCCTTGTCTGCTATTGCAGATTCGCTTTCGTCCGCTTCCACCACCAACGATGTGCCTTACACTGTGATTCGAACTCCGGATTGCAACGGGCGTGAAAGGTATTCTCGGCAATGGCAAGGCCCAACGCAGTTCCTATGAACATGTCAGAAGACCAGTGATCGCGCGCCATGAAGCGAGTGAAAGTTACCGTAAATGCGCTGCCGTAACTCAGAAAGCGAGCCCATGGTTTCGGATATTCGTCAGCCACCACTGAGGCCATCGCCCAGGTAAACATGGCATGGCCGCCGGGGAACGAGGTATTCACCGCATGGTGCTTGAAGAAGTCGCCGTTTCCGTTACCCTCGTCGGGCCGCTGCCGGGCGAAAATCAGCTGCATCGGGGTATAGATCAGGAAGGTGTTTACCAGGGTTTCAAGTTCGATATCGCCGGTCTCTTTGGCGTGGCGATGGTCGTCTTTGAATCCGTAAGCATATATCGCACCCAGCGAACCAGCCAATCCGGCAATCGCAATATTCGAAGTGGTCTGGTATGCCGAGATATTCGAGTGCGAAATATTACTTTCAATGCGGCGGTCGGCGGCGAGAAATGCACCGGTGCCGACCAGCACTAGAACATCCCACTTAATGTTATGACGCTCGAATGGGCCCACGAAATAAAGCCGCTTTTGATCTTCCCCAATCCGTTTGACGCTCCGCTTAACCAGGCCCGGCTGGGGCTTGCTGGAAGAGGCATCGGGAGCGGCATCCGGGCTGGCGGGGCTATTCTCGTCCAGCGTTTCGAATCGAAAATCAGGAAGTTGGGAGTTCGGCGCGAAAGCAGCCCCTTGAATTCCCGGTGCAGGCAGCCGTAGCATCGAGACTGAGAACGGTTCTTGGCCATGTACTCCTATAGAAATAACGCTTACCACCAAGCTTGCCAAAGTCGTTTGAATGATTGATGTGCTCAATTTCGGTCCTTGCGCCACGCAAATTGGACAAAAAAAACGCCCCCGTTAAGATGCGAGTTGGAGAAAATAGTGTGCCGGACTTCTACAAATTTACTGGGTTTTTGCGATTCCGAATGAACCTGCGGGAACAAAATACTGAAGAAATGTGGCGAGATTGCTCTTGCGAAGGGTTGAAGGCGAGAATCCCAACCCGCCCGATCATCCCAGCTTGCCCTATAATGGCTGCTTCCTATGGCACTCCCCACCGGCACCAAACTCGGTCCCTATGAAATCCTCGCCCCCATCGGCGCCGGCGGCATGGGGGAAGTCTACCGCGCCCGCGACACGCGGCTGGGACGCGACGTCGCCCTCAAGATTCTTCCGGAATCGCTAGCCCGCGATCATGACCGGCTCCATCGTTTCGAACAGGAATCCCGCGCCGTCGCCGCTCTCAACCACCCCAACATTCTCGCCATTCACGATGTGGGTGAGCACAACGGCACTCCTTTTCTCGTATCAGAACTGCTTGAAGGCGACAGTCTCCGCGCCATCCTCAACGAAAGAGCTCTCTCCCAACGCAAGACGATTGACTACGGAGTTCAAATCGCCCACGGATTAGCCGCCGCGCACGAAAAAAATATCGTTCATCGCGACCTCAAGCCCGAAAATTTATTCGTTACCAAAGACGGCCGGGTAAAAATCCTCGACTTCGGATTAGCGAAGCTCACCGAGAAACCGGACGCTCGCCACAGTACCGATGGCATCACCCTCACCAGTTCGCCCACCGCCGTAGGAACCGTCATGGGCACCGCCAGCTATATGGCGCCCGAACAGGTACGCGGCCAGGCGGTTGACCCTCGCACCGATATTTTCGCCTTTGGAGCCGTGCTTTTCGAAATGCTAACCGGAAAGCGCGCCTTCCTCCGCGACACCCCCGCCGAAACCATGACGGCAGTCTTGAAAGAAGATCCACCGGAGATGTCGCCGCAGCAGCACCAGATTTCGCCCGGCTTGGATCGCATCATCCGCCGCTGCCTCGAAAAAAATCCAGAGCAGCGCTTCCAGTCCGCGAAAGACTTGTCCTTCGCGCTCGGCTCCTCCACTGAAACTCACAGCAGTGCTGCTCTCCACACGGTAGAACCGCTGCGCCGGAGTTCCTGGATGCTGTGGGCCGCAATCGGAACCGCACTTGTCGTTGTCGCTGCCGTGACTTGGTTCCTCGCTAGACGCCACGTAACTGAAGCCCGTATGCAGTTTGCTATACCCATCGCCGGAGAAGTTAGCCACATGGCGCTGTCTCGCGATGGCTCCATGCTGGTTTTCGTTTCTCCCGACGAAAATTCAGGCAGGCCAATCTTGTATGTGCAGCGTGTCGGCTCACCGACTGCCGTTCTGCTGAATGGCACCGAAGGCGCAAGCTTTCCATTCTGGTCGCCGGATGGCGCTTACATCGCGTTCTTCGCAAACGGAAAGCTTGAAAAAATCCCAGCGTCTGGAGGCACCCCGCAAGTGCTCGTGAATGTGGAATCTTCACCACGGGGCGGTGACTGGGGGAGCCGCAATGTGATTATTTATGCTCCCGATTCCGGCAGCACAATCTGGCGGGTCAATCCTGATGGCACCGGAGCACAGTCAGTTACGGGCCAGGTGTATCTCCCAAGCGATGACTCACACCGCTGGCCGATGTTTTTGTCTGACGGCAACCATTTTCTGTTTTGGGCGGGCAATTTCGGAAACCTCAGGGACGACCGCTCCAGCGGCATTTACGCCAGTTCGCTCGATGCCAAGGAGAGGAAGCTCGTCACTCCCGCGCGCTCAAGTTTTGGCTTGGATTCGAAGCATTTGCTTTATGCAAATGATCAACGGCAACTGGTAAGTGTCCCATTTAATGAAAGCAAGGCGGTCATTTCCGGCGGTCCAACCGTGGTTGCGAATACCGTGGGATTTCAGCCGTCCACTTATTGGGTTGCCTTCACCGTAGCGGCAAATGGGACACTGATCTACAACACCAGCGCTGGCGCAGTTCTCTCGCAACCGACGTGGATGGATCGCGCTGGCAAACCTTTGGGGACAATCGGGCAGCCGGGGGTCGTGGCCAATCCTTCGATTTCCCCTGACGGCAGCCGCGTCGCGCTGGACATAACCGATCAAAAGGCTAATAACGTTGACATTTGGATTGAGAGCGCAACCGGGCCCGGCAGCTCACGCTTCACCTTTGATCCTGCTGAAGAAGTCGCAGGCGTGTGGTCACGGGACGGAAACGCGCTGGCTTACCGCAAGGCTGGCAATGCCCTGGGACAAGGGCTCGAACTGAAGAGTGCCTCCGGACTTGAACCGGAGAAAGCAATTTTCAACGTTGCGGGTGAGGACGATATTATTCCGAATTCGTGGTCCGAAGACGGCCAGCAGATTCTTTGCGAGTATCAGAGTCCATCCGGACGTCATCTCGTAGTGGAACCCGCCGTCGGAGGAACTCCAACGCCTTTTCAGTCAGGCCCGGGAAATCAAACCAACGGGCAAATTTCCCCTGACGGAAAATGGGTGGCCTACGCCTCCGATGAATCCGGCAATTGGGAAATCTATGCCACAACGTTCCCCGGCGCTGCCGGCAAATGGCAGGTTTCGACGGGCGGCGGCACTGAACCTCGTTGGCGCGGCGACGGCAAAGAGATTTTTTATATCGGATCAACCGGCATGCTCAACTCCGTGTCCGTCAGTGCTGGAGCTACATTCTCCAGCGGCACGCCCACCCCTCTCTTCCAGATTCGCGGGCGCGCCCCAATCTCTTCGACCGACGTCTTCACCTACGATGTCGCCAAAGACGGCAAACGCTTCCTGGTCAATCGCTACGTCAAACCCGACCAGATCGCTCCTCTAAATATCGTCCTCAACGCCGGAAACCCCTAGTTTCGGAAACCCGTAGCGACAGCTCGCTTTGGTGCGCTTCCTCCCCAAACGCAACAATGCCCGGGATCCGTTCCGGATCACGGGCAATTTGTCAGTTCCTAGACAGTCTGAACTAGACCGCCTGAACGTTCTCTGCCTGCCAGCCCTTCGGACCCTTCGTCACGTCAAACTGGACGGTCTGTCCTTCTTGCAGGCTGCGGAAGCCGCCCGCCTGAATTGCTGAAAAATGCACAAAGACATCTTCGCCGCTCTGCCGGCTGATGAAGCCATAGCCCTTGGCGTCGTTAAACCACTTCACTGTTCCTTGTTCTGCCATTTTGTTTTTTCCTTATTTCTGTTTTGATTTGTGCTGAGAAGAATCGCTGCTGGTGAGAAGTGGTGACGCTGGTTGGCGGTACCGGCTTTCAACTGCGTGTGAATCAAACTTAGCGATCACTATTATACACAAAACGGGGCTGTGATCGCGCCCAAAGGTGACGACACGAACATAAACGCCAAAAGTCGTCTTACCACTCGCAACAACCGTGCGGACTCGCCTCAGATGCAGTTTAGTCTAACTTGGTGCTGGCACCCCAAGTTACGCTTCAAATAAGAAAACCTTCCAGCGATTGCCGGGCTTTCGAGACATTCTCCGGAAGAAACTTCAGGGCGACGAAGCGGTCGAGCCGTGTGTCCTCAGCCTTGTAAACAACCACCATACCTCCGCCGCCAAGTTTCTCGACAATGCGGTAATGCGAAATAGTTTGGCCAATCAATGAATGATTTTCCTCTAGGGCGACCATCTTAGGTTGCTGACCGAGTCAAGTCAACGCAGGAAGGGTGGCGGCGGTAACAGACCCGCCTAACGTGAGATCCGAACTCTCGCGGAGAATCCAGGGACCTCCTACGTCGTTCATTTGCCTTCGCAGAGAAAATGATCGGGCCATCTCGAGACGGATAATGCTATCGGGGATCGGGGACAGCCACGTCCGACTTCACATCCGTATTGTGATAGGCAATGATCGTCCATTTGCCCTCGTTTTTCAGCAGAACCTGTAATAAGCGCGTGCGGAGGCGTCCCATTTCGTCGGTATTCGTCCCAGCAAATAACTTTTGAATTCCGCTCAACGACGTGAGCGTTTCAACGATTGCAATATCGGGACGCACAAATCTTAAAGAGACGAGGTCCGCCTTGAGCGTACTTCCAAGGAAGGGTCCCTTGAAGAGGACTTCGTGTTTTTGAATGAAGGTCTCACGTCCCGTGAAGAATTGCCCTCGGATGTTAGTGAAGGTTCCGTCGGCGGCAAAACGGCGCGAGAAGCCGACGGCATCTCCGGAATTCCATGCAGTAATTTGCTCGTGGATTATGTCTCGAACTGCGGCCTCATCATCATCGGGCGAGGCTTGGGGTGCGGGGACAATTGCTGTAACTAGCAGCGCTGCGAGGCTTAACAAAAAGCTCATGGCATCCTCCAATTGGTGATCGAGCGGCAATTCTAGCGCGAGCCTGGACAAAAGCCTCGAACGTGGCGTCGCCTCACGCGGACGTATTGGGATTCGCGCAAAATAAATTGCCCCGCCGCTAACCCTTCCCAGTGCGTTGTTGGGAGCTCAATGCCGCTTTCAGCAGTTCTCGCGACGCCCAAACCGAAGTTTCTATGCTTTCAGACTGGCTAAGACCCCGTATATCGCGCAACACTAGGACTGCCTCGATACCGATCACCATCGCGAGCGCCGACACCAATCTTTGAAACGGACTATCGCCCAGTCGTTTCCGGACAGGCTCCAATGCCGTCTCAATCCATAAGATTCGACGCCCTCCGCGACTCGCTCCTGGAACAACGGGCGCCTGCTTGTCGGCGCCCAGGCGCCGATCCAGTGAGAGCCTGAGGATGGTCTGCAAAGCACCTTCGTACTGATAGGCAAGCCGCTGCACAGTCCTGGCCAACAACTCAATCCGTTCCTCCACATCCCCGGACGGTGCTCCTTCAAACGCCTCCAGAACCATCGGCCGAAGCAATTCCAATGCTGACTCGGCAAGAAGTTGCTCTTGTGTGGGGAAGTAGCGATAGGCCGTCCGGCGCGAAACCTCCGCCGCGTCCGCAACTTCGGAGACTGTAGGCACATGGCCTGACTGAAGCAATTTACCGGCAGCCTGGAGCAGCCAGGTCTTGGTCCGCGCCCGTTGTTTAAATCTTCCCATCGGAGCTTGACGAGTTTGCCGCATGAGTATATTGTACCATCGGTGCCGTAATGACATCACTGTGACATATACGAAATTAGAGGCCTAAGGAGAAAACCCATGACATCACGAATCTCGAAGCAGTTGCAAGCTGTTGGCCGAACCACAATCGTTGTAGCAAGTATGCTCGTTTTAGCATCAACTTTGGCGGTTCGCGCGCAAGCGGAGGAACCGGGATCTGACGACGCGCTGCAAGGAACGTGGCGCGTTGCGGTTACACTGGTTAACTGTGCAACAGGCGTGCCGATGGGGCCGCCTTTCACCTCCTTGCTTTCGTTTGTGCGCGGCGGTACGCTGGTTGGAACCACGTCCAACCCGGGTTTCCAGCCGGGGCAACGCAGCTCCGAGCACGGCATCTGGAAGCACACTGGTTGGCATAACTACGCCGCTGTCCATGAAGCGTTTATCCTGTTTACCACAGCTCCCAACCCGCCGGCCCCCGGTTTCGCGGCCGGGACGCAGAGGATTACCGAAGCGATACAGGTGGACGATGACCAGTCCACCAGCGCAGCCTCCATTCAGTTCTTCGACACGGGGGGCAACCTGGTGAGGACCGGATGCGCCCGCACGGTGGGCAGCAGGTTCGAGTTCTAGGACTTGATTTTTAAATCTAGGAGGGGGCTTGCGATCCTGCACGGTGCTCAGGTTCGCGCCCCTTTTTTGGGTGTTCTTTGGACGCTAACCTGAGTTTCACCTTTTCACCGAAGTGTATGTGCGGGGACTTATCAGTCGGACCAGAATCTCGACTTACCGGCTTTCCATCGGCACCCAGTGCTGGGGATAGACTGGACCCACGTATTCGGCGCGAGGCCTTATCAGCCGGTTGTCATCGAGTTGCTCGATCACGTGCGCCGTCCAACCGCTTACCCGCGAAACCGCAAATATCGGCGTAAACAGATCAACATCAATTCCTAACGTGTGATACGTCGAGGCCGAATAGAAATCCACGTTGGCGTTGAGCTTTTTGTCCGCTTTCACGAATTCTTCAATTCGATGGGACATGTCGAACCATTTGGTTTGACCACTGGATTTTCCCAGGTCCCGCGACATCTGCCGCAAGTGCGTCGCCCGCGGATCTTCCGTGTGATATACGCGATGACCAAATCCCGGAACCTTCTTCTTGCCCGCCAGCATCGCCTTTACATGCTCAACCGGATCAGCTCCGGCGCGATCAATTTCTTCCAATATGTGAAACACCGCTTCGTTGGCCCCGCCATGCAAGGGTCCTTTAAGCGCGCCAATCGCCGAAGTGATGGCCGAATACATATCCGATAAGGTCGCCGCCGTGACTCGGGCGGCAAAAGTTGAAGCATTGAGTTCGTGATCCGCATGCAGAATGAGGGCAATATCCAAGGCCCGCTCAGCCGTTGCCGATGGCCGTGTCCCATTCAACATCAACAAAAAATTCGCGGAGTGGGAGAGAGCCGGGTCCGGCTCAATGAGGTTCCTTCCTTTCCGGATACGATCATAAGCCGCCACGATCATGGCGATCTGCGATGTCAGCCGGATAGCCGTATTTAGATTCGCTTCATGCCCGCTGCCTTTGTTGCCATTGTTGCCGCTATTTTCACTTTCGCTGGGATCATAAAAAGAAAGCGCGGAAACCGCCGTTCTCAAAACGTGCATCGGCAACGCATCATCTGGCGCGTTATGCAACAGGTCGATGATTCCAGGATCCAGTTTGCGCTCCGCCGCCAGCTGCGCACGGAGTTGATCGAGTTCGCTTCGCGTGGGAAGTTTGCCAGTCCATAGCAACGAGCATGTTTCCTCGAAGGTTGAGTTCTCAGCCAGTTCGTGGATATCAATACCCCGATAGGCCAAAATGCCCCGTTCGCCGTCTATGTAGCAAATACTCGAATTAGTCGCAACCACTCCCTCCAACCCTCGGGGAGCGTGCATGGCGGTGGACATATAACCTCGCTCAGTACCTTGGATTCCGTTGTAGCCGCACGGGATGGAAGCGCCGTCGCAACTAACTTTTATACGCCAAATTCCGCAGGATTCCAACCCGCACACCGCCCTTAGGGTCAGCCGCCCACCCGCAGTGCACACTCGCAATGCCGAGCGGTCGTCCCTGAAACGGTTCCGCATCGAAGGTTCACCGACCTTCGGAAACGCTCTCTTTTCCGCCTGTTCGAAGGTACAATCCCGATATGCGGTGCTTTGTCGTTTCGATGGTGCTTTGTTTGGCTACAAGTGCATTCTGCGCTGACATTACATCGAACCCGCCGCTGGTGCCCTGCCCTCCAGGCGATTCCGCAGGTTGCAATCCCTCCAAGAAAGACCTGAAAGAGGCGAAAGCCGCGTTCCTCAAAGGACTCAAGCTGCAAAAAGAAAAGCACATAGATGACGCATTCCAGCAGTTCGATACCGCGGCCCGCCTCGAACCAAGGAATCTGAATTACCTGACCTCACTCGAATTCGCCCGTCAGCGATCAATTTATGAGCATCTGCAAGCGGGCAACGCAGAATTGCAGGAGGGCAAGCAAGCCCAATCGCTGGATGATTTCCGCGCTGCGCTTCAGCTCGATCCTAAAAATGTGTTCGCGCAGCAGCAAATACAAGATGCGCTCGGCGAATTGGTTCCAAAAGTCGCCGATCCTATTCGCATCGTCGAGCAATCTCCCGAAATTCGCGTCGTGCCTGAAGCCGCACAAACCGACTTTCACTATAGAGGTGACTCCCGAGGCTTGCTCACTCAGGTGGCGGCTGCCTTCCGCGTCGAAGTCCAAATAGACGATTCTGTAGTGTCGCGCCCCGTGCGCTTCGATATCACAGGCGTGGATTTTGAAACCGCAATGTCCGCCGCGTGCGCCGTCACGCATACCTTCTGGACTCCCATGGGTCCCAAACAAATTTTGCTCGCCGCGGAGACTGCCGACAATCATCGCCAGTACGATCGCATGGCGATGCGGACCTTTTACATCCCCGGAGTTTCTTCGCCCACCGACCTCACCAATGTCACCAATGTCCTGCGAAACATTTTTGACATTAAATTGATTAGCCAGGAAGGTGCGACCGATACGCTGACCGTGCGCGCGCCGCAAAATGTTCTCGATGCAGCGACCGAGTTTATCGAGAATCTCGACGACTCGCGCCCCCAGGTAATGCTGGATGTTGAGATCTATCAGATCAGTCACACCTTCATGCGGAGTATTGGACTGGGACTTCCCAACGAGTTCAATCTGGTTAACATTTCAGCCGCTGCCATCGCCGGACTCACCGGCGGTCAGAATATCCAAACTCTCATTAACCAACTGATCTCCAGCGGTGGAATCAATCAGGCTAATAGCCAGAGTATCGCCGGCCTGTTGGCGCAATTGCAGGGACAAGGAAATTCCATTTTCAGCCAGCCGCTGGCGACCTTTGGAGGCGGTCTGACTTTCGAAGGACTCAGCTTGGGGACCCTTACCGCCCAACTTTCACTCAATGAGAGCGCAGTGAAGGATTTGCAGCACGCAACCCTTCGGGTGTCTCAAGGCAACGACGCGACTTTTCACATGGGCGAGCGCTATCCGATTTTGAACGCCACTTTTGCGCCGATCTACAACACCCCCGCGATTTCACAGGTATTACAAAACAACAGTTTTCGAGCCCCCTTTCCCTCGTTCAGCTACGAAGATATAGGGCTGACTCTAAAGGCAAAGCCTACGGTCCATAGCGACTCCAACTTGAGTCTCGACGTGGAAATGGAAGTCCGTTCTCTGGCGGGGCAGTCGGTAAATGGTGTGCCGATTCTCGCCAATCGCGAATATAAGGGCAGCATCACGCTAATGGATGGTGAGCCCGCCGTAGTCGCCGGCACCGTTTCCCGCACCGAATCGCGAACCATGACCGGCCTTCCCGGACTTGGCTTCATCCCCGGCCTCAATCAGGCAATGACCTCGAATAACAAGCAGGTGGATGACGACGAACTCATGGTCATCATTACGCCCCGCGTAATCCGCTCGCAGAGCCACAACGAAACCTCCGAAATCTGGATCGCAAATAACTGATAGTGCTCCAGGCGGGTGGGCAGGTGGCCCAGCCTTTCGCGTCCTTTGCGAAGGCCGGGGATGTTCACGCTTCACACAAAAACTACGACAATTAATCCTTCATGCAGGGTGCAAGATGCCCCAGGTTCGGGTAGTGGCTCAATTTGGATTTCTTTTGGATGACGTCATCCCGAAGTCCCGCGTTTTCACCAGCGGGGGAAAAAGAGAGCCTGCCCTGAGCGAGTGAAACGAGTCGAAGGGGATCTCGCGTGCAGCGTGATCAAACTAAGCCACCACCCAGGCTCGTGTCCGTTCTCTGGACGCTAACCCGGGCCAGCCGAAATAATTTTACTTCGAAGCCGCCGCCGCTTTGCCCGAATCCTGCGCCGCAAATTCCACCAATTGTTTCAATACCTCGTAAGGAAGGGTGGCCACATTACTGATGCTTCTGCCGTTGATAAACAAAGTCGGCGTGCCCGTGACGCGAAGCGAATTACCTAACTCCACCGATCGTTCCACACGACCCAAAGTTGCGGCTTGACTAGCGCATTCAGCGATCTTGCTTCCATCTACACCAGCGGCATTCGCTAGTTCCTTCAGTTTGTCATCGGCATTGGCTGCCACAATATCGGACTGCGCATCGTAAACACCCTGAATGAATTTCCAGAAAGCGTCACTTGAACTGCGGCCGACACAATCCGCGTAGTCTGCTCCCTTTTCCGCCCAGTCATGGGATGGCAGCGGAAAATTCTGGAAAACGAGCCTTGTGTTCTTTTCTTCCGACAGAAGTTTCTCAATTGTCGGCTGCGCTTCTTTGCAATGCGGACACTGTAGATCGCTGAACTCGACAATCGTCACCGGGGCGCCGGCAGGTCCGCGTGCAACTCCGTTCGCTTCTTTTTCCAACTTGATCCGCGCCGGCTCAAAGGGATGGCTTCCAAACGGAATAATATCCCCGGTGATAGCGTGTTTGCCGTCTTCCGTCACATAAAATTCGTTCGATTGCAGGCCTTGTGGCGTGGTGATCTGAACAGTCACCACCGCAAGCCCCTCCGCTTCAGAAGGCTTGATCTCAGCAACCTTCCAACTCATACTGGGGTTGTACCCGAAGGTTTCATGCAAAAAAGCGTTGACCGTTTCCACCGATGGAAGATGGGTTTCTTTTGCATGTGAACCCGCTGCCAAAGAATGGGTCGCCTCTGTTTTGCCGGCAGCAGTCTTTTCCTGCGCCTGAGAAATTGTGACTACTGCAATGAGAAGCAACCAGCAACTCAACCTGCGGTGCATGTATTCCCTTTCCAGTTCTAGATGCCGAAACGACCTAATTATGACATGCAGAACACGAAGGCCCGCCGGCCGCATCGATTGTCATTCAAACGGGCGCGATCGGCCTAATTTACTATCATCATTCCGAACGGGCAGCCTTAGGCCAGCTTCCATTGTCATTCCGAACGGGCGCTGAGCCCGGAGGAATCTGCTGTTCATCGCCTTTGGGTGGCGCAGCGATTCACCGCTGCGCTTACCCCGCTAGACATCGGATTTTGCCGCAATCGGGAATCGCCGTCCCGAGCCAAAAGCCTTCGCCGAAATTTTCAATCCCGGTGCCGCCTGCTGCCGCTTATATTCACTTCGCTCGACCATGCGGATGACCTTGCGCACCAGATCCAAATCAAAACCGTGGGCGGATGAAATCGCTTCTGCCGGACGCGAGTCTTCCACATATTCTTCCAGGATCGTGTCCAGCACATCGTACGGCGGCAGGCTATCGCTATCTTTCTGCCCCCGCCGCAATTCGGCTGATGGCGCTTTCTCCAGCGTTGCCTCGGGTATTGCTGCTCGTTGCGAGTTCACATACCGGCTCAGCCGGTAAACTAAAGTCTTGGGAACGTCGGAAATCACACCGAGACCTCCGGCCATATCTCCATACAAAGTACAATACCCGACTCCCAACTCGCTTTTATTTCCCGTGCTCAACACGATCGCGCCAAACTTATTTGACAGCGCCATCAATAGCGTTCCGCGTGCGCGCGATTGAATATTTTCCTCGGTTATATCTTCTTTATAGCCTGAGAAAACTTTCGCGAGCGCCTTCCGGTAGTTCTCGAAGACGTCGGTGATGCAGAGCAATTCGAAACGAATGCCAAGATTTTGAGCTAGGATTTTCGCGTCGTCTATGGATCCTTGCGACGAATACGGACCCGGCATGCCCACCCCGATCACATTCTCAGGACCAACTGCTTCCGCCGCAATGGTCGCGGTTAAAGCCGAATCAATTCCGCCGCTCAAGCCGACAATGACACGCTGGAATCCGCATTTGCGTACATAATCCCGGGTTCCGAGCACCAATGCCGCATAAACGCTCGGCTCGTCTCCGGCGATCTGTTCATGAATTTCGCCAGTTAACTTTTCCGAATCGAAATAAACCAGATCCTCCTCAAACGATTTGCACTGCGCGATTAGTTTTCCGGAGCAGTCAAACGCGACGCTGGAACCGTCAAACACCAGGCTGTCGTTCCCTCCCACCTGATTCACCATGGCGACGGGCACTTTGTAATTTCGGGCCATCGCAGCCAGCATGTCCCGGCGCAATTCACGCTTGCCCATCCAGAATGGAGATGCCGAGATATTTAGCAGAAACTTTCCTCCTGCCTTCAACAGCATCTCGACAGGATCTACCGTGTACAGCCTCTTATTCCAAAACTGTTTATCATTCCAGGCGTCCTCGCAAATCGTAATCGCCATCTGGTTTCCAGACAGCGGAAACAAGCTTTGGGTGCTGGCGGGCGCAAAGTTTCGCATTTCGTCGAACACATCATAAGTAGGAAGCAGCATCTTGGATTGGACGAATGCGATCGCACCATCCTTCAGCAGCGCCGCCGAATTCATTACCGATTTGCCAGTGCTGGCATCGGCTGCGGTGACCAGGCCGCAAATGACGGCGATACCGCGCGTGTCTCGCGCAACCCCTTCTGCCGCCGCACGATTGTGTGCCACAAATGAAGAACGCTCTACCAGGTCTCGAGGAGGATATCCGCAGATCGAAAGCTCAGGGAACAATGCCAGTTCGGCTCCGACAGCCTTGGCGCGCAATGAAACCTCAGTGATTTTTGCCGCGTTCCCCGCGAAGTCTCCGACCGTGGGATTGATTTGCCCCAACGCAATCTTCACAACTCAAGTGTAAAGGGCGATGCCACACCACGCAAAGCCAGCGTATAGGGAAGCCAAGTTGTTTGTTTGAATGCGGTCATTCCGAAGACCCGCGTCTTCTCCGGTGGGGCGAGGAATCTTGCGTATTGCGGACTTCGTTTTTAGCTTACGCGATCCAGGGCGAATGCCCTATGCGATCATGTAATAGTCCCGCATGCAGCATATGAATCCCGACGGACACGCGGAAAGGTTCCGCCCTACTGCAGATTCGACGGAGCGCTTCGGTCAGGCTTGTCTGTATCTTCTTCGCCGGGGCGGCGCAGAGTAGGCGCATTTGCGGGGCGCGCTGCAGGCTCCGGCCCTGCCTTGGCCACGCTGGTGTCTAAATCTACTTCCTTCTTCGTTCGCACGACTTTCTGTCCCGTCACTTTCATGGTTTCAACGCGCACAACTTCGTCGCCAACGAAACGGACAAAGTCCACATCCTGCGGTGGCTGCCCGTAGATCCATTCTTCGTAATCGGTCTCTCCATCCTTCTCGCGAGTCTTTTGTCCAGCCCTTCCCTTCGAATAAATCACCATCTCGCGATTCATGCCCACCAGCACGCGATGGGCCTCGATTGCCTCCTTCACATTTGGCGGGACCGTTTCGAGATACGCTTGCAGAGCCGACTTCGAATCGAAGTCGAAAACCGGCGCAAGCAGGGCTTTCAGTTGCACAGGATTCAGATCGGGCACGTATTGATCAAACACCAGGTCCACGTAAGAGCCTCGCGGATTATTCTGAGGACTCCCGGCAACCGGCGTTTCCACGTTGCCCGTTCCAACGGAGATGTGCTGATACCACTTCATCTTCTTAACCGGCCCGCCATTAATTTCAAAGTGAATCCGGTTGGCTCTGATCTCAATCTCTGAGATCATGGCGCGGTCACCGGGCTTCACCGATGGTCCCCACATCGCAATCATCTGGCGAAGTTCCTCGCCGCTGGGCGAAATTGTTCCGTCCTTCAGAGTCAGGCCTTTCTTCCCCATAGGAAAAGCCGTACGGATGTACACCAGATCGGCATTGAAAGCACTTATCAAATCCATTCTGGTTTGCTTGGATATGTGAGGCGCAGGAGCCTGCTGACTATCGCTGCCGAACAGAGTCGCGGCAAAAAAAACAAGAATAAGAGGAAGCGGGATATTACGTAACTTCATGGCCGACCATCCCGAATTGTCTTGATTATAGCCCGTTTCAGCCGGAACAGAATCGGATTTTGCATGACAAAGAGGCAAAAGAAAAGACCCATCTTCAAATGGGTCTTTTGCGGTGCCGCGACGCGTTTTAGCCAAGAGCCAACGGCTACAAGCCTATTGATACGTGAAGTTTAGGTTATCCAGGAACACCGCATAGGCATCCTGATTGCGGTTGCCGTCAATCTGATAGTTGATGGTAACCCCGTACCAGGTAGTCGGAGTCGGCGTGTCATACCGGTTCAAATTGGCGGTCTGGCCGTTCAGCGTGATGGATTGGAACAACAAATGATTATCCGAGGTTCGTTGGACGTGCAAAATCAAGTGATTCCAGGCATTGCTGATCGGATTGCAGGCAACGCCACTAGGAACCCAATGCTGATCCGGGTTGCTCCACGTGTCCCATTGATGCCCACCGGCAACCCGGCATTCGTGTCCCCATATGAATGATTGTCCATTCACGAACTGGTTGATATCGAACTCGAGGGCCTGCGAAATCTCCACGTTTCCCACCCAGAAATAAACGTCGTAGGTGAAATCGTGGAGGGTGGGAGCAAGAGTCTTGTTGTAGTCGGGAAGGCCTTGCGAAGAAAAATCTCCGATCAGATGATTATTCCAGAGAACATCGGAAAACTTCTCTGAACTGGCCGTTCCTCCAATGTTAGTTTGAGTTGAACTGCCGCTGAGTGACGGCGAACTCCAGCCTGCGTTCCAGGACCACGTTTCTTCGGGGCCACTCGATTTGCAGCCATTGCAGATGTTGTAGTTGAGGGAGGGCAGCAGTGCGTATCCCGTCCACCCGCCCGATTTTTGCAGGCTATAGAAAGTCTTTCCTCCCGAAGCCGCCCCGCCGGACACGGTGACTTTCACCGCCGTCGAAGTTGAACCCCCGCACTTATCCCACTCCTGCACAACCGTGTTGTAAGTGCCAGGATTCAGATTAAGACTTGTATCGAGGGTCGAACCGTTCGCCGAGTAAGCGAGCGCATTGTCAGCCGTATAGACGCCCATGGCTGCAACGCCCTGTGCACACGCGGTTGCCGCACTCGCAACAAAGTGGACAGGACTCGAAACCGTGCTGTTATTGGATGGCGATGTGACTTGCACGCCGGGCTGTCCTCCGCTACCGCTAACAGTCACGTTCACTGGCATAGTCGCGGTCGAGCCGCAATTGTCCCACGCCTGCACCACGGTGTTGTAAGTTCCGGGATTGAGATTCAGGTTAGCGTCCAGCTTCGATCCATTCACCGAGTACGCGAGCTGATTCGGGGCGGAATAGACTCCCATCGCGGCAACGCCCGCGGGACAACTCGTAGAGGCCGTCGCAACGTAGTGCGCCGGCGACCCCACAGTGCTGTTACTTACGGGTTGCGAGACTTGCACCCCAGAGCCCGATCCGCCCACGGTTATCGTAATCGGCGCGGTGGAAGCCCCGTTGCAGTTATCCCATTCCGTAACCACCACATTGTAAGTGCCAGGACTGAGACTCAAATTCGTGTCGAGGTTGGCGCCATTCCCAACATACGCCAATGAGCCCGACGCGGTGTAGATGCCCATCGCAGACACGCCCTTGGAGCATGTCGAAGTCGCGGTGGCCACGAAATGTACTGGTGAAGATACGGTTGATCCACTTCCGGGGGTTGAAATGCCCACCCACGCGGCCGCCCAGGTAGAGCAAAACAATGTGAAAAAACAAGCGAGTAGACAGGGGGTCTTTACTCTCATTTTTAGCTTTTCTCCAGCTTGTGTGATTGCGAAGGGCGCAGGAAACTGTTAACGGATTGAAGGGATTCTATTAACAGTTGAGATTCGGATCAATAGAAAACTGTAGAAAAAAAGTAAGAAGACCACTCAAAGGTGCATCAGGCATGCGTTCTAGGGTAAAACACTTAGTCGGCGATTTAGAACAAAAAAGCTCATTAATTAGCAATGCTAACGAATTGATTTGCCATGCTAACGATTTAGGAAAAATTCAGCGCGCGTTTGATGGTCCCGCGTTCCTTCTGAATTTTGTCTTGCAGCAAAGTGATGGAATAAATCAACTGCTCAGGCCTCGGGGGGCAGCCCGGCACATATATATCCACGGGGATCACCTGGTTCACGCTCTGCACCAAAGCGTAATTGTTAAACACGCCACCGGAAGTCGCGCACGCGCCCATTGAGATCACCCATTTCGGTTCCGGCATTTGCTCCCAGAGTTGGCGAATTACCGGGGCCATTTTGTTCGACACACGTCCCGCAATAATCATGAGATCGGATTGCCGCGGCGAAGGCCGGAAAACTTCCGCCCCAAATCGCGCGATATCAAAACGCGAAGCTCCCATGGACATCATTTCAATCGCGCAGCAGGCCAATCCAAACGTCATGGGCCATATGGAATTCTTGCGCATCCAGTTCACCACATTATCGAGTGTCGTGAGCACAACCCCTTCGGGCGTGGGATTCCCAAAAGTAAGGTCATTCACAACCCTCTTGCCATTTTCCACCGAAACGTACGGCCCAAAATTAAGATCATTCGCCATAGCTCTATTGTAAATGCCTCGTCGCCGAAATTTCCATGTACCTCAGGCTGAGGGTGCAGCTGACTCTGGTTCCCTACTCTGGTATTCCGACAAACAACGCTCGCCTGCGAGGCACTTCGTCATCACCGACTTCCGCGATGAATTCCACGTCCAGCCCAAGCCGCATACATTCCTGCCGCGCCTCCTCGTTGAAAAAGTAAACCACGTCTCCTCCGAACCGGTCCTTCACCCGCTTGCGTTCATCCAGATCAAACGGACTCGCCGAATATACCTTTATCCCCTTCGACTCGCGCAACACAGCGCTCAACTCCCGCTGGAACCCGAGTCCGCCCTGCCGAACTTGCGCCATCGTTAAAGCCACTACGTGGTATGCCATAAACGCCGCCGCCCATCCCATGGGGATTCAAGAGTACCTCATCGGGTGCCTTAGACCTTGATCTCTTCGCAAGTGATGTGATGACGAACCAGCGGGGCCCCTCCCTCCCTCCCTCTGGGGTCGATATATTGGAATCATAGATTTAGGTGGTGTCGAGACCGAAATCTATGGATACAAATGGGTTACACGTAAAATCTTGATTCGCAATTAGTTATAGTGATCTATTAAACTTTTACGCGAAGTTATAACGTAGGTATTTCAGAAATGAAAAACGAGGTCAAGAGAAAAGTGCTTTGCCGGTGTGGCGCGGGCGCTCCTCGCCCACGAGACCTCGCGAAACGATGCCGCATACTCAGCCCCAGAAGGTGTCTCATTCAAAACAACCCGCCTGACCGCCGTGCTAGGATCCGCGAGGAGGAACCCATGCCCTTCATCAACACCCGCGACCTCAATGTCATCGAGCGATTGCCAGGATGGCATGGACGATACTTCCACTCTCCGAGCATGACATTCGCGCATTACGACTTCACCCGCGGCGCGTCCATTCACGAGCACTTCCATCCTCAAGAAGAAGTTTACGAAGTGATCGAAGGCGAACTGGAGATGACCATTGATGCCGAGACCCAAATCGTCCGCCCCGGCTTAGTCGCGATCGTCCCCGCGAACGTGCGCCACTCCGTAAAAGCGCTCACCGACGGCCAAGCCATCATCGTGGACTACCCGCTAAGGCGCGATTTCTAACTCCGCTGAAAAGTGGCCCATTCGGAGTGCGCCACCCGCGTCCTTCCTAGTATTGTCATTCCGAACGGGCGCCGAGCCCGGAGGAATCTGCAGTTCTGCGCCGTTCTAAAACCGCCGAATTGTGGCTGGCTGGCCGACCTTTACGTTTTTTGTAAAGGTGGGGAACGATGAGGTTGGCGGTCACAGCTTCCGTCTGTTCCCAGTTTTCCTTTTTGAAGTACATCACTTTTTGGCGACCGATTGTGCTTTTGCTCCCCTGACTGCGTCGAGGAACCCTCTTGCCGCCGCTGGCGCCGCCACTCGACCCAGAAGCGCGGCCCGAGTGGTCACCCTGCGCCCGTACATGGCGCGCCTGGAACGGTTATCCGCTCGCACCCATGCGCCCTTGAATGTAAATCCGACGAACACACCCTTGGCGCGCGAGTAGGTCAGGATCAGGACATCCAGCTTCAAATCCGTATTTTCCGAAGAGGCCCGTCCCACGGGCCCGACGGCTACCGATGAATCCCTTCCGATTTCCAATTTGCTCGAGAGCAACCTCTGCATCCCTTTCTCGCTGTTGATGATCATCACCAGGTCCACCGCTTCGGCGCCGATCTGCGTTCCCCAGCTCCCGCCTGCGATCTTTATGAACGCCGGCGCGCTCCAGCCCTCGGCCGTCCGGCAAGTGGCCACACCCTTGCCGTGCTCAGCTCCGAAGACGAATCCGCCTTTTATCAGATGGGGTACGACCGCCACGCACTTTGCGCGCTTCATCGTTTCCTCGGGAATGCGCCGGTCCGGCGCAGCCATGATCTCGTTCAGCACTTTGGCTGAATTATTCAGCCTGTCAATGGCGCCTCGGCGCGCTGACGCTGCCCAGCACAGGCTGGCCAAACTCAGCATGACCCCTAGCAACACGAGCTTCTTCATAAACAACCACCCATTCCCTTCGCAGCGGCGTCCTCGCACAGTCGGAAGGTGGTTCTCGGAGGCCACGCCTGATGCCATCTTCAGCAGTATGGCGATTTTCGTGAGGAGGCACTATACGGAGAACGCTGCATGCGCAACGAGAAGTCGCGGTAGTGAAAACTGGCGGGTGCCAGCCTTTCGCGTTCTCCGCGAAGGGCGGGGCTCTCAGTCTTGAGCGGGCAATGCTGTCTCGGCGGTTTCCGATGTTACGGGCTTGAAGTACAGCCAGCGGAGCAGAATGTATCCAAGCAGCAAGAGCGAAGCCGCCCTGGCCAGCTCAGGCAGAGCGTCCTGGAAATAGAACCTTGTCGAGATCTCTGGTTTGAGAAGGGCACTATATTCTTTTCGCGAAATCCAGCCCGCAATCGGAGCAGTCAAAACATATGCGAGGTGGATGAATCCTTGAGCGAATAAGTACCCAAGACAAATTGCCCCCACAAAGCTTTCCACAAGACTTCTCTTCAGACGACTAAGCAAAGTTCCTCCTCCTCAAATCCGAGCGGTGTTTGGTCAGAGCGTTTATTGGGCCAACCCCGTACACCCAGCGGGCAAGAAGCCACGCAGCGCCAAGGTTCGCTAACGTTGCCAGAAACAAGAGTGCTGTGGTCTCAAGCATGAACCGGTCTTGAGTGGTGACGCCATGAGATGAGTAAGGAATATCAAGGATGGCAATTGCGGTGAACGAGTATGTGGCGACGCGCTCAAAAGGACCGGACAGACCTTCAAACCAACAAACAAAAGCGCCAAACAGAAGGACGGCAATCGCCACGGCCGCGACATGCGACTCAATCAGAATTACGCGAAGAGAAGATTTCATCCGGCTAATGGTAGCTCATTATTCGGGTTCCACAAGAACTAACGAAATGCACCTAATCCCTGCAAACACCAAATTCTTGTCAAGCCCCATAAGCACCCCATTTCCCCCTAACCCCTTCCATCCATTGCCAAAATAGTTTGGCCCGACGTGGCGCATTAGCTATATAACATGGCTTATAATATATCTATAAGCTACAATAACAAGAGGCGTGGCCATCCGGCCCCGCTTTTTTATTTGTCGCAATAAATCACAACAAAAGTAGAAGGCGAAGCCGGACACCGTATGCAAACTTTTCCGAACCTGGCGCAATTTTCAGAAATTCGAAATGTTCCCCGTGGAACACCCAACGCGTACGAAGTAAGATTGGCAAGGAAAATGGGTGTTCCATACTTCGCCGCTTTTGCGAAGAGTGGGAGGCATAAAGCCAATACCATAAGGTGTCGGTTTCCCTAAAAACTCAAACCGCCGGACTCTGACAGTTTCTTCAGAGGCCGGCGGCGTTTTATCTCGACTTAAGTTTTTAAGTTTCGATAATCCGTGGAGTAATGAAGAAGATCAGCTCCTGGTTTGAAGTGCTGACCGTCGTGTGTTTGAAAAGGTTTCCCAGGTACGGAATGCTTCCGAGCAATGGAACCTGGTTCACGCTGATGGAGTTATTGGTTTGGATAACGCCACCGACTACGACCGTGCCTCCGTCAGTGACCAGCACTTGCGTGGTGGCTTGCTGCGTGATCAAGGTCGGATTGCCCTGAACTTCGTGTCCGAAGTCAGGAGTGGTGTTTTCCACGTCCACATTCAAGAAGATGGTGTTTTCAGACGTGATCTGCGGGACTACCGTGAGCCGCAGGAAAGCGTCCACGTAAGTAACGGTTGGCGGTCCGCCCAACTGCGCCTGGGTCACGATTGGAACCCGGACGCCCTGGCGTACCAGAGCCTGAATATTATTTTGGGTGACGACGCGCGGACGAGAAAGAATCTTGAGCAAGCCACGCGATTCAGCCATCGTCAGAAGAGCATCAATCCGAACGTTATTGCTTACGTTGATAAAGCTGAGTCCGCTGGTCGGGCTGGTGACTCCCAGGTTCGAAAACAGCGGGATCTGAGTACCACCGGTGCCTCCGCTAGAACTCCCGACTGTCTGATAAAACGGGGTGACTCCATTTACTGTAATCGGTGAAGTTCCAACCGCTCCAACGCCGCCTACTGCATTGGCTCCGTTGCCCCATCCGAATCCGAGCTGGGTTCCTATGTCGCGTGCGAAGCTGCGGGTTGCGGCGACGACGCGGGCTTCAATTTCTACTTCCTGAGTCTTGCGATCAAGCTGCGTGAGCAAGCGGTCAATTCCGGGCATCACCGAAGGAATATCCGAGATGATGACGGCATTGGTTCGGTCGTCAGAGATAACATCACCACGCTGGCTTAGGAATTTCTTCAACGTGGGTACGACATCTTTGGAGTGCGCGTAGCTCAGGAATCGGGTGACCGTTACTTTATCCACGGCCAGTGCTTCTGATTCCTGTTCTTCGCGGCGTCCATCCGCTTCCTTCTTCAACGTGTCCACAGTCGCGATCCGCAGAACGTTCCCATCCAACTGCCGCGACAAATCATTATTCTTCAAAACAATATCCAACGCCTGATCCCAGGGCACATCGTCGAGGACGATGGTTAGTGTGCCGTGAACGTTGGGATCGAGGACTACGTTGAGGCCGCTGATTTCGTGGATGAGGCGGAAGAAATCTTTCAGATCAACATCTTTCAAATTCACCGAGATTGGTTCGCCGGTGTATTTGGGTCCCATGACGGGAGCCTGCTGCTGTAATTGCGCTTTCTGCTCGGCGGCGAGATTGTTCGCCGCGGGGGCAGAGGCGCTGGGCGATCCGGACTGCATTGCCGCGCTGGGTTTGGGCAGCAGATCCATGTCCGGACGTTCGACAAATTTGGCGGCGGCTTGAACTGCGCGCGCGGGTTGGCTGGTCACAGCTGGGAACGAATCTTCCGTTGCCGGCTTTGACTTGTAGGTTGGTTCAACGACCACGAAATTGCTGGCTGAAGCGGCTGGTGCCGGCGCTTGTTGTGGCGCAGATGCGATTGAAGACGGAACCTGCTGGGTGCGCGTCTCTTTATTCGTATCTGAATCTGAAACTGCGGCCACGGGTACGATAGAAGTCTTCGCTACCGGTGCGGCCTTCGCGGGAGCCGCTGCTTTGGCGACAGCGACATCATTAGCTGAATGCAACTTCAGCGTGAATGTGCCGTCTGCGCCAGGTACGATTTCGTACTGGCACTTGTGCAACAGATCAACGACGACCCGGGTTGTAGGAGTCGCGAGGTTGTCGGTGCCGATGCGCACGCCTTTCACGCCGTTGGCGCCGACATCAATGTGGCTCACGGATGTGCCCATTGCAGTGTTTGGCAGGTCAATGACGAGTCTGGCGGGCGCGCTGAGAGTCTCGACCTTGGGCGTCAATTGCCCGCGGGCTATGACCTCCAGAGTGATTCCATCATTGCCGCGCACGATATTGACCTTCTGCAGCGAGGCATGAGTAGTCTCATTCACGCCCGTGCTCTGAGTTTCAGCCGCAGCCATTAAAACCATCGCCAGCAGCGGTAGAAAAATACCCAGCATTTGCTTTCGCATTTCGCTTCTCCCTACGGGTTACGCTCTACGATCCCCGTGACTTTCTAAACAGATTTTTTACTGCGCCGGATAACCCGGCTTGTTGCCAGGGCCTAAACTGCCGGCGTAAAAATTTTCTTCGTTACTTCCCGGGTAAACGGCTTTCCGAACTTGTCCTGCACGCTCTCTTTGAAAATGACGGAGTCTCCGGTGATTCGGACCACATATCCGTTGAACACCGGATCGTTCTCGTGGAGGAAATAAGCTTTATCGAGTGCGTTAACGACGACCGCGATCATACCGTCGTCTGATTTGACGATACCCCGCAGATTAATCTGATCGATTGCAAGGCAGCGCTTGCCTGAACTGCAACTTGAACCCGACATGGCGCGGCTCACAACCGGACTGACAAACGGATCCCTGCGGTCGGTTATGTTGATGGCCTTGGCTCCCTCTGATTTGGTGCCGTCGGGCGCGGTGGCTGCGTTTTCGACCTCTACGGCCGGCGTCGCGGGGCGGTGCGCTTTCGCCGCTTTGTGACCGGAGGGCTTGACGGAACTATACGGTGACTTCGCACCTTCGGTTTGGGTGATTCCCAGCGCCTCGTTGGAATCAGCAACCCTTTGCGCTTGCATCGGATCCAGTTTGGCCTTCGTGTTGGTGATGATGTTGGGGTTCTGTGCGAAGACAGTTCCCGCCGTCATTCCTACTAGCAGAATTGCAGCAATCAGCTTCATCAGGATTCCCCTACTTTTTTGGCCAGCGTAGTTACTGGCGCTGGCGTGTCGTGACTGAAAAACGTAGTTGCGGTGCAAGTAGCCACAATGCTTTCGCTCGCGGCGTATTGATACGTGTGTTTTGCCTTTGCCTCGCTGGGCTTCTTGGTGGTGGCAACAAGCAGATTGGAGATGTTCACGATGCGTTCCAATTTGCTGACCCGATCGAAGAAGTTCAGTACCGAGTAATAGGGGCCGTCCACTTCGACGTCGAACGGCATTTCGGAATAAAACTCTTTGGACGAAACGGGGTCAGCGGTGTACCGGCGCACATAAATTCCGGCCTTAAGAGCCTCTGAATCGAGCATCTTCAAGAAGCTGTCCACTTCCTTCTCGTCAGGAACAATCCGGCGCTCGATGTCGAGTTGCTGCTTGAGGCTGGCGACTTGACGTTCGATTTCGGCAAGCTTAGGACGATAGGCTTCCAGTTCCGCGTTTTCGCGGAGCTTGGATTGCAGGTTCTGCTGCGCCGCGTCGTTCGCAGCCCGTTGACTCTTGAAAACCGTGAAGTACAGCCCGACGGTTACAAGCGCCGCTCCGAGGACCAACGCCGCCCACTGCTTGAGACCCGATAATTCGCTAAAATTCCCCATTTTCTCCGCCTTTAGGCTTTCAACTTTTCGCAGGTCAAAGTGAATTGAAATGCCTGCATATCTTTAACCGAGTCGTCCTGATAAGTTTCTTTGATCTCGATGGTCTTGAAATAGCCGGTTTTTTGCAGGTTCTGGATCAGGTTCGCAACCGCATCGGTACTCAAAGCCATACCTTCTATGGCCACACTGTTGCCCTGGTCTTTCATGGTGCTTAACCAGACCGCTTCGGTGCCGTTGACGGTTTCTCCAACGGTATTCAGGAGGTTCACCGGGCCCAGCTGGCCGGCACGTAATTGATCAATCACATCAACGCGACGTTTGTAGCTATCGGCTTGACGCTGGCGCTCTAAATACTTCGCTTTTACATCCGCTAGTTCGCGGTTTTTCTGCTCGGCAGCCGCCATCTGAACGGTTATGCTCTTGCCTTGCTTATCGAGGCTGTACCAATAGGCAAAATTGAGTGACGCCACGAGAGCCAAAACGATCAGCAGTTTGAGTTTTGGAGACCCAGCGTCTCCCATCTCCATCACTGCCGCGGTAGAGGCCGCGCCGCGCTTGTTTCTCGGTTTCGATGCTCCCAGCAGATTGATTCGGATCATAAGTCTTCAAAGCTCCTTAATGCCAAACCTACGGCAACTGCCAACTGGCCTGCATTCTGCTCGATTAGCTCAACGCCCGGCCCATCCATGGGAGGGGCGATCTTTTGAAATGGATTGAAGATCTCGACCGGCAGCGAAAACTCCTGACGGAGAGCCTCCACCAGTCCGGGGACCTTCGAGGAACCTCCCGCCAGATAAATCTTCTCGATATGTTCACCGGAGGAACTGGCGCGGAAAAAGTCGAAAGTCTTTTGAATTTCCAGCACGATGATTTCGGTGACCTGTTGCAGCACCGGAGTCTTGGCATCTTCGCTGACAGTACCAACTTTGTGTCCGAGCTTTAACGACTCTGCGTCTTCAAAACTCAGATCCAGTTCTTTCTGCAAAGAATCCGTATACTGATGTCCGCCGACGCTGACGTCGCGCGGAAACAGCGGCGTGGTGCCCTTTACGATATTGATGTTCATTACGCTCGCGCCCAGGTTCAACAGAGCCACCACCTGACCCGGCGCGGGGTCGTAGTTGTATTCGTAGCAATTTTGAAGCGCCAGCGCATCAATATCCACGATAGCCGGACTTCTGCCGGACATCGAGAGTACGTTGGTGTAATTGAGAATCTTGTCCTTCTTGACGGCGACGAGGAGAACGTCCATCTGCGGGTTACCGATGTCCTCCGAGAGGATCTGGTAATCGAGGTTCACGTCCGCGAGATCGAAGGGAATATGCTGTGCAGCTTCCTTCTGGATAGTTTCCGCCAATTCCTGATCGCTCATGGAGGGCAGCGAAATCTTTTTTACGATGACGGAGTGGCCGCTGACGGCAGTAGCGACATTTTTGGTTTTGATCTGGTTGTCAGCGAAGAGTTTCGAGATCGCGCTGGATACGGTGCCCGAGTCCACGATCATGGAATCCACGACGATATCCGGGGCCAGCGGCTCTAATCCCAAATGGACTACCTCGATCCCGTTTCGTCCTTTTTTGAGTTCGACTGCCTTGATGCTTGAAGATCCCACATCCAGGCCAACAATCGTCTTTGTTCCTATTCCAAACATGTGCCCGCCTTTACGATTGCCCAGCGGCTTTGGAAGCCGCCTTCGGTTTGTTCTTGGTCTTCACTTCCATGTGGCTCGACTTCTCTTCCATCCACTGATCCAGCCTCGATTTCTTGAAGCGCCAGCGGTTACCCAACTTGAAAGCCGGAATCTTTTGCTCGCCTACGTACTTGTAAAGCGTGTCAGGACTCACTCCCAGGTACTGGGACGCCTGGCGAATGTTCATAACTTCACGTGAGTCGGCCATAATTTCAGAATCCCTTTTCACAGAATCGCGCACTACTACGACGCGACAGGCTTGGGAGATTTTCTCGAATCGAGTTCCTCAATCGATAGCGTTCGAGAGAATCAAGTGGACTGAGCATATATCAGCCCCCATTTGCAGCAGGTCAAAGTGAATATCCGCGTTTTATTGGGTTTTTGGGGGTTTTTCTGGAAAGTAACCAATCTCGATTTTGGGTGAATGTCTATATATTGTAGGTACGCTTCTAGTAGGTACCATTAGCGGTAGAGCGAGGCGGCGGGATTCGTGCCTGGGACGGGAAACATAACTAAAGTACTACGCAGAGTACGAAGGTCTGTGTACAAGCGCGAGATGGCCCAGTCAGGGAGGAATCGAAGGTTAAGGTTCTTAAAGGGTTGCGGGAAAAGGGGGGACTCAGTGGCTGAACGCGCGAGGGCGACTAGTTCGACGCGGAGATACTTGATCCCCGGAGCGGGCGGTCGTTCCCTGTGGTGTCCGCTTCAATGCCGGGGAACATCTCACTCCTCGCAAAGAAGGCGAGAAGGATGTGGCACCCGCACGCGGCAAGGGGCGGGCCCTCGGCTTCCTGGGGAAGACCCCTATTTTCTGTAGGTTCGTGTGCGTTGGGCGGCAATGGAATCCATAAACAATTTCGATTGGACAGCGCCATTTCTTACGCCTAGAGTTTGTGAGCATCCAATGTCCCGACAATTTGGGCCGGGGTAAAGGGACCGGGCCGGGAGATGGTCTTCTTCCGATTCCGAGGAACACGGCAATGAATGCATCCGCGATGAGATTGCTGAAGACACCTTCGTCAAGTGAGCCGGTTGCGAACGCTTTTCCCAACTATGAGCTCGACGACTCGTACGATGAGATGTTCAGCAGCACGGGCAAGCCTCGCGACCATTACCACGCGCTTTACCGGACGCTGTTGGAATTGCCACCAGAAGAACTGCGAAAGAGCCAGCAAGCGGCCGACCTATCTTTCCTTCATCAGGGCATAACATTCACGGTGTATGACAACAAGGAAGGAACGGAACGTATCTTTCCGAATGATCTTCTGCCGCGAATCATTCCCGGTGAAGAATGGCGGAAGATACAGGAAGGCCTCACGCAGCGAATCGCAGCGCTCAATTTGTTTCTTCAGGACATTTATCACGAAGGCCACATCCTTGCGGACAAGATTATTCCACGCGAACTTGTGTACAGCTGCCGGCATTTCCGGCGCGAAATGCGGGGACTGAATGTGCCTCGCGACATTTATGTGAGCATCTGCGGAAGCGACCTGGTGCGGTTGCCAGATGGAACTTTCGCGGTATTAGAAGACAATCTGCGGGTTCCCAGCGGCGTCTCTTACATGCTGGCAAATCGAAAGGTTTTAAAGCGCGTATTTCCGACTTTGTTTCGCGATTATGGGGTTTGCCCAATTGACCATTACACGTCGGCGTTGCTTGCAACCCTCCGCAGTCTGGCGCCGGTCAATTCGTCTGGCCGGAACGAACCCTCCACTGCACTGCTCACTCCCGGGGTTTTTAATTCAGCTTATTTTGAGCACACCTTCCTGGCCCAACAAATGGGCATCGAGCTGGTGGAAGGACGCGATCTGCTGGTGCACGACAACATCGTCTACATGCGCACGACGTCAGGCTTACGCCGCGTGGATGTCATTTATCGCCGGGTGGATGATGATTTTCTGGACCCGATAACGTTCCGTCCCGATTCCAATCTAGGCGTACCGGGCCTGTTCAATGCGTATCGCGCCGGAAACGTGGCGCTCGCCAACGCGATTGGCACGGGAGTCGCAGACGACAAGGCAATCTATGCATATGTGCCCTCTATCATCAAATATTATTTGGGCCAGGATGAGATTCTTCCGAATATCAAGACCTATCTGCTTACCGAGAAATCTGAGCTTAGCTATGTACTCGACAACATTGACAAACTGGTGGTCAAAGCCGTGGGCGAATCGGGGGGATACGGCATGTTAATCGGGCCACACAGTTCTGCGGAGCAGCGGGAGGACTTTCGACAGCGGATCAAAGCGCAACCCAGGAATTACATCGCTCAACCCACGCTGGCACTATCTAGCGCGCCATGTTTTCTCGACGGCGGAGTTGTAGCTCGGCACGTGGATTTGAGGCCGTACATTTTGTACGGCGGAAACGTCACGCTTGTTCCCGGAGGGCTTACGCGAGTGGCCTTGCGCCGGGGCTCGTTGGTGGTGAACTCATCGCAGGGCGGCGGGAGCAAGGATACGTGGGTGCTGAGGAACGAGGAGGAGTGAGGCGATCGCGGGCGAGGGCGCCCGCGCCACACATGCTTGTTGAGAGTGCGTGCACTACTCGCGAGATCCTTCGCAAGCTCAGGATGACGTCAAAACAATTAACAGACGGTGAAACCTTTTTATGCTTTCACGAGTTGCAGAGAGTCTTTACTGGATGAGCCGTTATCTCGAGCGGGCGCAGCATACCGCTCGCCTGATTGATGTGGACCTGCAACTACGTCTTGATCAATCGCTCGAATCGAGTACGGGAAGGTGGCTGCGTTTAGTCGAGGCGTTACACGTACCGGCGTTGCTCGCAGGGAATGTGGATGCCACCAGCCTGGCGCACACTCTGACTTTCAATCGGACGAATCCTTCGTCCATTGCCTCTTGCATCGCATCGGCGAGGGAAAATCTTCGTCACGTGCGGGAGCAATCAAGTTCTGAAATGTGGGAGCAATTGAACCGGCTTTACCTGCAAATGATAGGGAGCCCCGCGGAAGATACGTGGATTCTGCAATCGCATACGCTGTTTCGCGCGGTGCAGGATGGTGCGCATCTTTTTCAGGGCATCACGGATTCCACCATGAGCCACGGCGAAGGTTGGCACTATATCCAACTGGGGCGATTTGTGGAGCGGACGGATGCAGTCGCAGCTTTGGTAGCGACGCACTTCAGCCGCCTTTCGCATCCCGCAAATCAGCCGGTTGAGGGTGCGGATTACCTGGATTGGGTGGGATTGTTGAAATGCTGTGCGGCTTTCGAGGCTTACTGCAAAGCCTATTCTGCTGAACTTCGTCCGATTCGAGTAGCGGAGTTTTTGCTATTGAATTCTGAATTTCCACATTCGATCCGTTTTTCAGTTGAAAGCGTACATTCGGCGCTCGGACGTATTGGCGAGCTTACCGAAAGAAAAGTGACACAGCCGGTCCGCATCGCGGGGCGCATGAGAGCGGCGCTGAGCTTCAGCCAGATTGAGGAAATTATGGCCGACGGAGTACATCCGTACATGGAGAACATCCGCAACCAATGTTCACAAGCGCACGCAGCCATTCAGCAGATTTATTTCGACTATCCGGTGGAAACAGCTTTAGCGAGTTAATCGAGGGATCAATTGGTTTATTCGATTCGACACATTACCAGCTTCGCCTACGAACCCGCCGTCCGCGAGAGCGTGATGGAAGTGCGGGTGCAACCACGCAACGAGGCGCGGCAACGCTGCCTGACGTTCTCTCTGGATATCAGTCCCAGTGCGAACATCATGACTTATCGCGATTTTCTTGGAAACACGGTGCATCATTTTGATATTCCGGGACGGCACAACCAATTCAAGGTTACGGCGCAGGCCTTGGTGGATGTTCAAGCCGTGCCTGTGCCGCTGCCCGCCGCGGTTGGGAGTTGGGCGGATCTGGATTCAACGGTTGCCGCTGGAGATTTTTCGGAAATGTCGTTGCCCAGCCAGTTTACGCAGTCAACCGAATTACTGCAAGCGCTGATTAGCGAGTTGCATATTGAGCGGGCGGACAATCCTCTGCAAACTATGCTTGACTTGAATCACGCGATTTATGATGCGTTCGATTATGTTCCCAATGTAACCCAGGTTGATTCTCCGATTGATGATGCTTTGCTGGATCGCAGAGGCGTATGCCAGGATCTTTCACACATTATGATTGCAATTGTGCGGCAGCTTGGCGTGCCATGCCGTTATGTGAGTGGATATCTTTGCCAACGGGCAGGTGCGCACGACCGCTCCGCCGATGGGTCAACCCATGCATGGCTGGAGGCATATTTGCCGGGGCCGGGGTGGGTCTCTTTCGATCCGACGAATGATTTGGTCGGCGGGGAACGGCATATTCGCGTTGCTATTGGACGGGATTATGCGGATGTCCCACCGACCCGGGGAGTTTACAAAGGCGAAGCGGAAAGCGAATTGAGCGTGGCAGTACTGGTGACACAAGCGGAAGCGCCGTCGCCTGACGAAGTCATCCCGACAACCGTGATGCGCACCAGGGCGCCAAACCGCGGCGGATGGGAGCAATTTCAACACGAGCAGCAACAGCAATAGGTCTTTCTGGTTCTCGTCTCTCCATTGAAAATCTGATAGGGCACGAAGCCTGCTTGTGCAATAATCTCTTGCTTCCGCGGGGAGGAAGACATTGCGTTTTCTGGATCGGCTTCAACCGCTTGCGTTGTTGGTTTTGCGGATCGTGCTGGGCGTGATCATGATTGCCCACGGTTTCAGTAAAGTATTCGGAGGCATGTCTCACTACATTCAAACGATGAGCGGCATGGGACTGCCAGCTTGGCTAGCGTACGTGTCTGCCACGGTGGAATTCTTCGGCGGAATACTGATCATTGCAGGCCTCCTAACCCGCTGTGCTGCGCTGGCAATCACGATTGACACGATCATCGCCATATGGAAGGTCAATTGGAAAAATGGTCTTTTGGGCGACCACGGATATCAGTTTCCTCTCGCACTGGCAGCGATTGCGTTTGCACTGATCTTTTTTGGCGCAGGTCCGATCGCGTTCGATAGCCTTCGCGGCGGCGGACGCTTGTCGGGAAAGAAGTAGCGAGTTAACCACGTCGGCGGGCTCCCATGTCTCGCAAAGGCGGCGAGACATGGGGCACCCAACGTTAAGTGGAATCAACAATTCCAGGCTCGAAAAATCCCCGCCCTGTCTTTCCAAAAACAGGAGGCACAAGGACGGTGCACCCAAAGAATAGTGTTAAGTGGTTTTGGCCCACCAGCCGAGAACTTTTTGTTTGCGCTCGAACATTTTCTTGGCTTCGCCGCGTAGTTTTGAAATTAGCTCGTAGCGTGACTTGGTAAACCACGGGACTTTGTGCGGCACGCATCCATATTTTTCTTTGTATGTGCCTTCGCCGCCCCAATCGTAAACTTCGACGCCGCGGCGCTTCCAATAACGCATGGCGTACCAGTGAATGAGTTCGTTTGGACGCAGGCTCTGGCTGGAACGAAAGCTGGCGTTTCCCCAGAATTCGGCAATCTTGTTGAAGCCAGGAAATATGCCGGTAGCGATGCACTTCCCTTCTGAATCGCGCGCTCGAATCAGCAGGATTCGGCCTGCGGGTTCCAAGTTCTTGACCAGTGACCGGACGCGTTCGACGTCATAGGTGGGGACTAATTCTTGCTTGGCGAATACGTCTTGCAGCTGGACATAATATTCATCAGCGAATGCGAGATCATGGGCTTCTTCGATGGTGACGCCGCTCTTTTCGGCTTTGCGAATGCAGCGACGGCAGGAACTTTCCATTCCGTTGAAAAGTTCGTCCTCTGATTTTGTGAGATCGGTACGATATGACGCGTAAGAATCGCACGTAAAACCCAACTCCTGACCATCTTCGACGGTGAAGTGAGGATCGGAAACTTCCATATGCAGGCACTTCAATTCATCCCATGCGAATTGCTCGAGGGCAGTTAGTGCATCCCTGCGGGAAGCGCCGGGGACCATATTGAAACCGATATAAGGAGTGGTCCACCCTGGGAAAGAGCTACCTAGGATTTTTACGCCCAGCCGATTGAAGGTTAATCCTGTGAAATATCCGGCGAGGTCGTTTCCTTGATGCAACTGAATCAGCAGGGGCGTGGCATCCTGGGTTTGGCTGATGAAACGTATCCACTCCCGCGTCTGAAACACGGTGCGGTCGTGAAATTTGTCCAGCGGCCCCCAGTCCCCAGCGTCGAAATTGATAATCTTGCACTTCATGGCAGATCACGTGCGAACCGGGAATTCGTATTCAGTTTAGCTTAGGCCCAACACGCTCAACGAAACGCGGCCAGTGCAGCTGTTACCCGCGTAACCTGAGAATTCGTTTGTGAAATGGCGTGTGAAGGGACGCTTGGGATTAGGATTAACTAGCATTCGGAAAAACCTGGGATGAAGCCATTTGGTAAAAGTTGGTCGCGCATTGCTCAAATGGATTGGGATGAGCGGCGCATCCGTGCCACTCAGGAGATCAATAAACGCATTGATCTGGCTTTGTATCGCGCGGGCGTGCTCTCGCATGAAAACGGGCTGAGCAATGCCGTTTCTTCGCGTGGCAAGTTTTTCTTCTCCGAGACTGAGGTACCAACTCGCATTGGGGTTCTTAAGCAGAGGATGGGGTCGGAGGCGGAGAACATTCTTCGAGAGGCCGCCGAGATTTGCCGGCATCGCTTTCATCTTCTGGGTTATGAAGACCTCGATTACGGAAAGGAAATCAATTGGCATCTTGATCCCGTGCACGGGAAACGCGCGCCGATGCAGCCGTGGTTCAAGATTGATTTTCTGAATTTTGATCAAGTCGGCGATCATAAAGTGATCTGGGAATTGAATCGTCATCAGCATCTCGTCACACTGGCCAAGGCATGGTCCCTTACCGGTGATCAGCGATATGTCACGGAGTTGCAGAGTCAGTGGTATTCGTGGCAGAGGGCGAATCCTTATCCAATTGGCATTAATTGGGCCAGCAGTCTGGAAGTCGCATTCCGCAGTCTGTCATGGCTATGGATACTGGCGCTGCTTCCGGGCCAAGTGCTTGATTCAGAATTCCGAAAAGACGTGATCCGTGGTTTAGCGATCAAGGGGCGCCACATCGAGCGTAACCTGTCTACATATTTCTCTCCTAATACTCATCTGCTGGGAGAAGCTGTTGCTCTTTTTTTCATCGGCGTTCTGTGCCCTGAGATTCCTGCGGCAAAACGCTGGCGAAAAAGCGGATGGCGAATTTTGATTGAAGAGGCCGAGCGGCAGGTTCGCGCAGACGGCGTTTATTTCGAGCAATCACTTTACTACCACGTTTATGCGCTGGATTTCTTTTTGCATGCGAGGATACTTGCGAGCCGAAACGGAATGGACATCCCGGCGGAGTTTGACGCGGTCTTGAACAAGATGCTGGACGTATTGTCATCTCTATCCCAAGCCGGCGTTGCAGAAGGATTTGGCGATGATGATGGCGGGCGCGTTTTTAATCCGCGGCGAAATCGAAGCGAACACATGACCGACCCGTTGACATTGGGAGCGATATTGTTTCAACGCGAAGATTTGAAATCCGCGGGTTCGCTGACGGAGGAGGCGGTCTGGCTTTTCGGCGATGAGGGGAGCTCATACTTTGCGACGGACGGTGACGTTCCTCGAACAATCGGGGCGATATCTTTCCACGCGAGTGGGATCTATGTAATGGCCAGTAGCACAGAGAACCCAGTGCAGATGGTTATTGAGGCGGGTCCGCAAGGGACCGGACGCAGCGGTCATGGTCACGCCGATGCTCTGAGCGTCAGCGTCGGCACTACGGGACACCGGTGGCTGGTTGATTCGGGGTCGTATTGTTACATGGGCGCTGAACGGGATCACTTTCGCGGCACGGGAGCCCACAACACCCTGCGCGTGGATGGACTGGATCACGCAGTTCCAGATGGGCTGTTCCGATGGAAATCAACTCCCGAAGTTCGTTGCGATAAATGGATCACGGGGAAGAGTTTCACGTTATTTGAAGGCAGCCACACCGGTTATAGGCGCCTGCATGACGCTGTTCGACATCGGCGTCACATTTTTTACCTTCATGACGAGTTTTGGTTGATACGCGATGTCGTGGAAGGGCGAAAAGGCCACCAACTCGAAATCAACTGGCACTTTGCTTCGGACATTTCAATTGAGAAGGCGGGGCCTGCGTTTATTGCAAAAGCGAAAGAAGCGTCGGTCAGAGATGGCGGCGACTTTGTACTACTTTTCGCCGAGGACACCCGTTGGACTGACACGATTGAAACTGACTATGTCTCTTCTGCATATGGAAAGAAAGATCCGGCAGCCACGGTGCGCTCAACCAGTCGCGCAGAGCTTCCGGTAGACCACGCGACTGTTTTGTTGCCTTTCGCAACGCCGGAAACAATTGGAGGGCTTTCACGAGTAGAGCGGTCTGAAAAAAACCCCCCGGCCTTGCCCGTTTATTGCTATGAAAGCCAATGCAGGAAACACTATATGATTTTTCCCGACTCCCAAACAGATACGTGGACATGGAACGAATGGGCGAGCGACGCCAGACTTCTATACTTCAGCGTCGAAGATGGACGGATCGAGCGGTTTGTTTTTTGTGAAGGTCGTGAAGCGAGTGTGAATGGAAATCGGGTGTTCGGCCACTCCAGCAAGATTGAACGCTTCGAATGGGAGCGGAATACAGAACAGTGGTTTTCGTCGGATGATTCCGTGGTGAATTTGATCTCGGTCGAGTTGCTGAAATCGTTCAGTCCGGCATAGCTGATCATATTTGAGTTAATCAGGAACAAAAGGAATGTGCGGGATTGCGGGAGTCGTCGAGTTCAACCGTGGCCCCGAGGTTGATCCTCAGGTGCTTCGACGCATGTGTGCCGCCATGGTCCATCGCGGCCCTGACGACGAAGGTATCTACACTGACGGCCGGGTTGGCCTTGCGATGCGGCGTCTCAGCATTATTGATGTGGCGGCCGGACATCAGCCGCTCAGCAATGAAGACGGGACAATCTGGATTGTCTTCAATGGCGAAATTTATAACCACGCCGCTTTGCGGGAACAATTACTGGCGAGAGGACATCACTACCGCACACATTGCGACACGGAAACTATCGTCCACCTTTACGAAGAGTATGGTCGCGACTGCGTGCAGCATTTGCGCGGGATGTTCGCCTTCGCGATTTGGGATTCGCAGAAGCGGCGGCTGTTCGTCGCACGCGACCGGCTGGGGATCAAGCCTCTCTACTATCGCTTGACTTCTGATTCATTTCTGTTTGGTTCGGAAATAAAGGTGATTCTTGTGCATCCCAAAGTGGAAGCCGGATTTCAGCGCGCCGCGCTTCCCGAGTACCTTGCGTTTGGATATCTCTCAGGGGAGGAAACGTTTTACGAGGGAATCCTCAAGCTCTTGCCGGGGCACACGCTTGAACTCGATGAGAATGGAACAACCACAGTTCAGCAGTATTGGGATTTGTTGATAACGCAAGACGGTTCTTCTCATTCTGAAACCTACTATGTGCAAAAGTACCGGGAGATGCTGGAAGAAGCCGTTAACAGCCACCTGATGAGCGACGTGCCGTTAGGTGTGTTTTTGAGCGGTGGCTTGGATTCGAGCGCCGTGGCCGCCCTGATGACAAAAATACGACGCGCTCCAGTCGAAACGTTTTCGGTTGGATATTCGGAACATGCATATAGCGAATTGCCCTACGCCCGAACCGTGGCGAAACACCTGAACTCAATTCACCACGAGGTCTCGGTGAGCCGCGAAGATTTTTTTAGCGCACTTCCAAACCTCATTTGGCATGAGGATGAACCCATCACGTGGCCCTCCAGCGTGGCGCTCTATTTCGTGGCGCGGCTGGCAAGCGAACGAGTAAAAGTTGTGCTAACGGGCGAAGGCAGCGACGAAACGCTCGGAGGCTATACCCGCTACGCCTTCACGCGCCGGAATGCGGCATTTGATGGCGTTTATCGAAAGCTATTTCCGGGAAGCCTGCGCAGTCAGATTCGCCAATCAATCGGGAACTCTGGTCTGCTGGGTGCTGGCGTAAGGCGAAAACTTTCGCACACCTTTTTGGCTCTGGATGGAAGCTCGTGGTCATCTTTTTATTTTGATAATTTCTTTTCTGCTTTCAACCTGGCCGAACAGCGGGAGCTGCTTAACGATAATTTCGCCGCAGAACTTGCGGAAGGGGCAGCCTATGGCAACGTTCTTGGCTATTGGGAACACTCTTCCGGGGACATGCTTCAGCGCCTACTTTACACGGACATTAAAACTTATCTTGTGGAACTCTTGATGAAGCAAGACAACATGAGCATGGCCGCGTCCATTGAGAGCCGCGTGCCATTCCTTGATCACGCCCTTGTGGAGTTCGCGGCTAATATACCCGCCAAAATCCAATTGAGAGGCATGGCGGGGAAGCGGATACTGAAAAAAGCAGTTGAAGACTTGCTTCCGCATTCTATTATTTACCGTCCTAAGCTCGGCTTCCCGACGCCGTGGAGCGGATGGCTGGCAGGACAGCAGTTGGATGTTATCGAAAGCATGCTGCTGGAGCCGCGCAGTATGGACCGCGGGGTTTTCAAGCGGTCGGCGATCGAGCGATTGTTTCAGGAACACCGAGCCCATCACCGGGATAATTACGATCGCATCTGGCGGTTGCTCAATTTGGAATTGTGGCAGCGGGTTTGTCTGGAGGCGGATTCGCATGATATTCCGGTGAGAGATTCCGTTGAGAGCGTGACTTTTCCGGTCGTGTGAGTTTCAGTATTTGACCGAAGACGGTGCCTTGTTTATCACCGATTCGAGGACTTCGCCGAATTTGGCTGCGATGACGGACCAGTCGTACTTGGCTGCGGTTTCGGATGCGGCACGCTCGTAACCGCGTCGAAGTTCGCGGTCGTTGAGAAGCGATACAACGGCGTCGGCGAAAGCGGCGGGATCATCCGCAATCGCAATGTCGCGGCCCGGTGAAATGTCCAAACCTTCGGCACCCACGGTGGTTGAAACAACCGCTTTGCCGGCAGCCATCGCTTCATAAATCTTGAGACGCGTTCCTCCGCCGATTCGCAACGGGACGATCACGACGGCCGCTTTTCGCAAGTACTCAGCGACCGATTCCACACGGCCGGTGATCTCGATTGAACCGGATGCCAATTTTTGCACACGGCGATCCGGATTACGGCCCACGATGCAGAAACGCGCACTGGGACTTCTGGCAATTACTGAGGCCCACATTTCGTTTCTGAAAAACTCGACGGCATCAATATTCGGCTCCCAATCCATCGCACCGACGAACACTACCAGGGGACCAGGGTCGTGATCGTTAGAGCCTGGCCGATACTGCTGCACGTCAACACCCGTCGGGACGACGGTGATGCTTGAGTTGTGAGTCCACGGCAACATTAACTCGCGGTCATGTTCGGACACGGCAATTGTGTGCTGGAACTTTCGGATGATGGTTTGCTCGTAGCGCAGCATTTTGTTGAATTCAAATTGATAGACAAATCGCTTCGCGGGATTCGCTTCGGTGGCGGCATGACGCCGCCAAATCTCGCTTTCGACATTGTGCTGAAAAAGTACGGCCGGAGTTACCATGGCGTTCGGCAAGTTTATCGCGGCATCGAGGAAGTCAGCGACGACCACGTCAAACGCGCCAGTTGTCAGGAGCGTGCTTATTTTTGCTTTTACGCGTGACGACGCAAACCTGCTTACGGCATAGGGAGCGGGTAACGGCAGCTTTCGAACGTAGTCCAAAGTGCGGGGGATCAGTGTTGTGTTCTTGTTGGTAGCAATTGCGATCGCGGATGGGAAGTGGCTTTTCAATTCTGTTTCATAGTACTTGTCTTCGGTGCCGTCGTAGTACGAAAGAAAAGTAATTTCTTGAGAGAAAGACAAATGTCTCATGATCTGGAAGGAACGGATGTCGCCTCCGCTGTGGAGGGGCAACAACTTATTCGCTTTCAGCCAAAGAATCTTCATCGTGTAGACAACCGATCACGAGGTGGAGCGGTGCAAAACCTGCGCGAGAGACCAACAGAAATCAGAGCATACGCGGGGAATGGGTACAAGTTCCAGTGATGGACCCGATTGCAATCAGCGAATCCAGACAGCTTTTTTACCGGTGATGAAATTCGTAAACGCGATAAGAGCGGCCGTATTTAGTACTATGAAGGTAAACGAAGCGTCGGCGATTCTAGCCAATGGCCCGCGCTTAATCTGCGCAATTGCTAGCAGACCGAGCGTATAGAATCCCAGTTGCAGAATGAGAGCGATGCGATAGATGGGTCCTGCTAGAAAAACAGGTGACACCAATGTCACCGCAAGCGCAAAAGGCGCAGCCAGTCGCAGCAGTTTGTGACTGATAAACTCGAAGCGAAGAGGATTGGACCTGGTGAGCAACCACGGCGCAAGTTGTACTAACTGATAGTTGCCGCTTAACGTCCTGATCTTACGCGTGAACTCGCGGCCCACTCCGAGGCTGGGAACATCCCATGCGATCGCGCGCGAATCGAAAATTACGCGAAAATTCTGGCGCGCCACATTCATGGGAATGTAAACGTCGTCGAGAATGGTTTCTGGAGGAATTGTCGAGATCAAACTGCGCCTCACCGCATAGAGCGCTCCAGTGGCCCCGACTACCGAGCCGGAATCGGATTCCATTTCGCGGATGCTTTTCTCGATGCGCCAATATAAACCCATTCCTTTAACGCTTTCGCCGGATCCAGGGTCGCCCAACATGAGTTCCCCGCTGGCACAGCCTACTTCGGGATCGGCAAAGTTTTCCGCGAGAAAGCGTATTGCGTCACTCTCAATTTGTTGACGGGCATCGGTGAAAACGATAACTTCGCCCTTTGCCACTTCGATGGCGTCATTCAGGCCGGCCGCTTTCCCCCGTGAATCGTGACGAAGGATGGTGCGGATATTGGAGTTTTTCGGGCCGGAATTTTTCGACCAGGCAGAAAGAATTTGATTGGTCGCATCGGTGGAACCGTCCGATACTACGATGACTTCGCGCAGGTCCTCGGGATAATTCAGTTCCATCAAATTTTGCAGCTTAGGCTCGAGGACATCAGCTTCATTGCGAACTACCATTACGAAGGAGAGTGTGGGGGTCAGTGGCGCGCGCCTAACGGGTCTGCGACGCCAGTGGCTGCGAAGCCACAGCCATCCTGCATAACCGGCGTAAGTGTATCCAATTGCTCCGGCCGCGCCCCAGAAAAGCCATTTCACTGGGCGCCCCGGCCGAGCAACACGATCTTGATGGTTTGGAACATGATGAAGACGTCCAATCCGAGAGACGCGTTCTTAATGTAAAAGAGGTCGTATTGGAGTTTCTCCCTGGCGTCTTCAATCGTATTGCCGTATTTGTACCGAACCTGCGCCCAACCTGTGATCCCGGGCCGCACCATGTGGCGCACACCGTAATAAGGAAGTTGTTGGGTAAGCCACTCGACGAACTCCGGGCGCTCGGGGCGCGGACCACGAAAGCCATGTCGCCTTTCAACACGCACCACAATTGCGGAATTTCATCGAGCCGGGAAGTACGCAAAAATTTCCCGATGCGGGTGATGCGAGGATCGTCGTCCAGAGCCCAGGTGGGACCAGTATCTGCTTCGGCATCCTGGCGCATGGTGCGGAACTTGTAACAATAAAAAGTTTCCCCGCCGCGGCCGGTGCGTTTTTGGCGGTACAACACGGGGCCTGGTGAATCGAGCTTAATCGCAAGCAGAACGAATGGAATCAGCGGCAATGTCAACAGAAGCCCAAGTAAAGCGGCGGAAAATGCCAGCAGGCGGCGAAAGATACGGAAGGCGCTGCTGAAACGAAATCCCTGGGCATAGATGATCCAACTGGGATACAGATTTTCAACTTCGATTTTGCCGGAAATCTTCTCCAGCCACGTGGTGGCCTCTTCGATGTGCACCCCACGGAGGCGAAGTTTCAAAAGCTCTTCCATCGGAGTAGCCTCGCGGCGGTCCTGCACGGCGACAATCACGCGATGCACACTCGTGTGTTGAACCATTTCCATCAGGTGGGCAGCCATGCTCTGGCGATTCAAGGGGCCTTGGACATTGCCGCTCCAGCCAATGACGTCCGCTCCCAGCTCAGAGCGTATTCTTAATCCTTGAACCAGTCTCTGCGCCCGTTCGCCGCCCCCCAATACGTAGACTTGTTCCCGCAGATATGGCTTCTTAGCCATCCAGGCATAGATAGTTCTCCAACCTAAAAGGGCAATAGTCAGAAAAATCAATCCGACAAGAAAGGATGACTGTCCCATCATGATGCTCGGAAAAATTGCCTCGGCTATCGCCAATGCAAGAGCAAGAAGTCCGGGAACCAGTAAAAGCCTGAAATAAAGTTCCCCCTTGGAGTCAAAGTGAGTGGGGTCGTAAAGGTCGCACCAGTGTGAGATTACGAGCACAAGAGCGGTGAGCCCAACAATTTTCAGGTAACCGCCCTCGTAGTTGAGGACGATATAGCTGTCATCGGGGTGCTGAAGCAGCGTGGCCAATAGGAAAGAAGTCCATACGATCAGAGCCTCGCCCAACAGCAGGATCAAGGTGCGCGCCGGATAATAGACTTTGAAGATGCGGATCAAGCTATTTCTTCGCTCCGGACTTGGTTCCGGACCTGGCTTCGTTACCGTAAGCGGCGTAGTAATACTTGCTATACGACGTTCCGCCATCAACCCCATTCAGCACAATGCCAACAAGCGCGGTGTCTTTGAATTCCATTCTGGCTTTGCGCGCCACATCAAAGGGGGTTTCGTTTGAACGAACGACCATTAGCACGCCGTCACAGTATTTCGCGAGCAAAGCAGCGTCAGAAATTGGCACCGCCGGGGGAGCATCCACAATGATCCAATCAAAAAGGGATTCCAAGCGGTTGAGAAGAGATTTGAGCCGGCCATTGCCAAGCAATTCCGCGGGATTGGATACCATGCGGCCCGCCGGAATAAAAAACAAGTTCGCCATAGGCCCGCGTTGCAGGACGGCGAATTCATCGTTTTCGCCGAGCAGATACTCCGCCAAGCCCGGGGTGGCGTTGGTTCCCAGGGTCCGGTGCAACTGCGATGCCCGCAGGTCTGCGTCAATCAAGAGGGCTTTACGCCCATGCTGCCTTACCATGACCTGCGCAAGATTTGAGGAGACGAAGGATTTCCCCTCCTGTGGCAGCGCGCTGGTTACCAGCAATTTTTTCAGGGGTTGCCTTTCGCGTATTTGATAAAGCCGCGAACGAAGCGTTCTGAATTCTTCGGTTCCATACGCCTGTTCGTCCCCATCGAAAAACAGCATCGTTCTTGCTTCGGGCGCCCATTTGCTTTCAATGGTGCGAGCTAGAAGTACGTCCTGGGTCACCGCAGGTTCATGCGTGGGCGTGGACATACTGAAGTTCACTGTCGCTGCCGGGATCGGACTGCGTGGGAGCGCGTCGGGTTCGACGTCAATGTGGTTTGCTCGCTGCGATGCGGCCCGCTCATCCTCCGCCTTCTTTAAAGCTTCGTGGATCCGGCTCATATTTTCCTTTCCTTCGAACCTTCTTGCTCTGGCTCGCGCAATCGGTCGGCGAGATTGGCGAGAGTTTTCAATGCATCCACTAAATCAAATCTTTCAGTTGCAGTTGTCTCCGGTGCAGTCTTCCGCGACGACGGAGGCGCCGTCTCGGCCGGTTGTGGCGATTCATCTCGAAGCGATATCAAGGGCATGACCGGAGTGGGAGAGAGCGCGGCTGTGCCGGCCGCGGAGGGCGATGGCTTCGCATCTGAACCCATTTCTAAAGTCCCTTCTGACGCCGGAGCCGAGTGCCGTACAGAACGGGACAATGGCTTCTTTGAATCCGCACCGGAAAATGTGTTCTGATCCCGGCGCAGGGATGGAGGTTCGGTAGATAACGGCGAGACCGGTTCAAAAGACGAGCTTGAAGAAGAGGAGCTAGGGTCGGCAGGTAAAACCATTCCAGAAACGGGATTGTCAATCAGATCGAAATCACGGGCCACAACTTCGACCACGCTGGCGGTAACTATCTTCTGCTGGTCCACAAAAGCGCTTACAAGGCAATGCTCGCAAATCAGATTGACGACCCGAGGAATTCCGCAAGAGTACCGGTGAATTGCGAGCAGGGAATCGGGATCGAAAATGGCCTGCCCGTTCCAGCCCGCGATGCGAAGCCGCTGAGCCACATAGGACTTGGTTTCCTCAGCCGTCAGCGGATAGGTCTTTGCCCGAAGAGTGAGCCGTTGACGCAATTGCCGAAGATTAGGCTGCTTCAACTTCTGTTCCAGTTCGGGTTGTCCGACCAGAACGATTTGTAGAAGCTTTTCGGTGAAGGTCTCGAGATTGGTCATCATGCGGATTTCTTCCAACAATTCGTCGGATAGACCCTGAGCTTCATCCACAATCAGCACGGCAGTTTCGCCAGCGCGATAACGATCCAGGAGCCAGTTATAGAGGCGCAGCAAAATCTGGCTTTTCGATCGGGAGTCTACGGGATGCCGAAATCGGCCATCATGTAATCGAGGAATTGGGGAACGTTCAATCGGGAGTTAAAAACAAAAGCGGTCGGCACTTGCTGAACGCGCAGCCATTCTAAAAGTTTATTGATGAGCGTCGTCTTGCCGGTGCCGACTTCACCAGTCAGCAACACAAAACCCTTGCGGCTTTGAATGCCGTAAGTAAGGCACGCGAGCGCTTCCTCAGTATGCCGGGTTAGAAATAAATAACGCGGATCTGGGTTGACGTTAAACGGGTTGGCTCGTAATCCGAAAAATTCCTTGTACATGAGTGCCTAGACCTCAACGGTCTCTCTTTCGTCCACGACTGGTTTCTTGCGAAAACTATTCTTGCCGTGAAGGTTCCTCTCGTCCTGATCCAGTTCTATCCAGGGAATGGATACCATTACGGGGAGATCCAAAACTGCAACTGCGTCTTCTTCCGTCCGAATGGACTTATCGGTAAACTCCAGCCAAATTGCCAATGCAAACCCAATGGCGAGACCCGAACCCAATCCACCACCCGCGAAAAACAGCCGGTTCGGGAAACTTGGATCTTCGGGGAGTCCGGCGGGGTTGAGCAATCGCATTTGTTCTCCCTGCTGGCGGCTTTCCATGTCTGTCTGCATCTGAGACTCGCTCTTCTTGGATAGCAAGTCGTCGTAGAATTTCTGAGCCGTCTCGTTGTCGCGGGTCAATTCTTTGTATTGCTCTTCAATGCCGGGGCTGAGCGAGAGGCGGCTCTGATAGGTTTGAATCTGACGTTGCGTCCGCTCCTGCTCGCGGGTGGCCTGTGCGATGGCGTCATCGTATTGATGTATCTGCACGCGCATTTGCCGGATCTCGGGAGGTTCCGCGGAGCTAGCTTTATCATTGGTATCGGTTACTTTTGTGGACGCTGCATTGGCCGCGGCGAGCTGTCGTTTTAAGTCAGCAATATCAGTTTTCATCTTGATCACATCGGGATAATCGTCGGTGTAGCGCGACTGTAGCGATGTGAGTTTTCCCTGCATCTCGCTCAACTGCTGTGCCAGGGACTGAGGATTCGTTGAGTTTTGAGAGGCTTTCCACGCAGTCAGTTGCTGTGCCAACAGCGATTGTGTGTAGGCCTTATCCTGCTGGGCTCGGTTCAAGGCCTGAGTGGTCGCGTCGAGTTGTGTGTTTAATGTCGAGAGCAGTTTTAAATTGTTGTCTTCATCCCCAGGTAATTGTCCGATGTATTGCCTCTTAAATGCGGCGAGCTTCGCATCCTGGTCATCGAGATGCTGTTTAGCCTCTTCCACCTGGCGGGCTAGAAAATCAGTGGTGCTCTGAGCAACCTGCTCGCGAGCTTGCAAATTTTGTTCCAGCATCATTGAGGTGAGTTCGCCGCAAACCTGCTGGGCGGTCTTCGGATTGTCCGCCGTATAGTTCACGGTAAAACCAGGAACATCGCTACTCTGTCCCGGTTTATGAGTCGCAGGCTTGCTCCCCGGTAGGGTGCCGGGCGCAACATCAGGGACAACCGGCTGAATGGAAAGGTTCGCGCTGATGTCGGCTATTACGTCATCCACGGCCTTCCCTTTGGCAAGACCCAAACGGTCAATCAACGGAATTAAACGAGTGCGGCTGAGTACCTGTTGTTGCATGGTGGCAATCCGCTGGACGATGTCTTCGGTTACCACGGGCTTCACATAGCCCTCGGGGACCTTCTGGCCTTCGACAAGGACAAGAGCTTGCGAGGTGTACTTTGGAGTAAAGGCGTAAGAGACGAGAAAACCCGCAATAGGGGCGAGCAGCGCTGGGATCAAAATCAGCTTTAGGCGCCGGCGCAACATTGCCAGATAGTCATCCATGCTCAATTCGCGGTTCGAAATCATCTTGTGTTCCCTGTTCCGGCTGCCTTCCGGCGGCCTTAAGAATTAGTCCAGCCGAACGGGGCGTGGATACCATTCCAACCCAACCACGCCCATCTGGCGATCCGACGTTTTCCCGCAGCCGGCAGTTGCCAGACAAACCGACTGATCGAATGAATATCTGTTGTACTGATAGCTTACGAACAAGCGATATCGCCGCCCCACATGGCGATGAACCGCCGCTCCGGCGTAGACATACCGGTCGGAGCTAGCTGGAACCACGACGGAAACGGGCTCGAGGCGGTTATTGTTGGCGATTCCGATGTCGCTGTTGACGTCCCAGACCCTGCCAAGCGGACGAAAAACTGAAAGTGCTCCCACGTCAGTGCTCGAACCCAGAAAATAACCTGAACCATTTGTATTGTAATGCCGATATTCGAGCTGGATTGAAGTTTGGGGGAAGCGATAACGCAATTTCAAATTTCCGCTTGCCGAGATTTTAGTACTGGAGGTAAACAAAGGACTCTGAATGTGCGTAAATTGAGGCCCGACAGCGGCAATGAAGTCTACGCGTCCAGTGATCCTGTGCCCGTAAACGAGGTGCACTACGTTTGCAGTGATTGAAGTTCCGGCAGCCTGAGGGAAATCAAAATGCTGAAAACCGTAAGAGACGGCAATCTGATCCGTGTGATTGATTTGCCGGTTAAATCCAAATTGGGCGGCAGTTTGTGAGCTATCAATCAGCCCAAACGCGTTATCAGTGAAATGTACGAATCCATAGCTAGCTGCCCCTGTAAAACTAGATCGGGGGCTTGCAGCCTGAACTAAATCTACGACAGCGGTATTGGTAAGCCGCGGAGCCTGGCCAATGGAGCCGAATTGAGCGGCACTGAGGGCATTGCCCAACGCGCTTCCGACCCCGGATGAGATACCACCAGCGCCAGCGCCCAATCCCGCAAGTCCTGATTGCAATGCAGAGGCGCCTCCATACGATCCGCCGCCAAAGTTACCTTCCGGCAAATAACTCACGCTATCTCGAAAGACCAATTGACCGGTGCGCCACATCGCACGTTGAGCCAGTTCGGCTTCGTGAGTCTGGGTGGCGCTGTGATTTACGCCCTCATAGAAAACGCCTCCACCCAGGTATTGCAAGTCGGATTCGTAGCGATTCCAAATTCGCTGAAGCGTCAAACTTCCCATGGCACGTGTAACACCGCCCACCCCAGGTGAGCTACCACCCGGGCCCAAGGTTTGCGCTATATTGGAATCCCCCGATTCGCTGACAAGGGCGCCCAAGGCAAGGAAACTTCTGGTACTGGCACCGGGCTCCAGGGATGGCTGATCCAATCCAGAGATTGGAGGGTTCTCGCTTGCGGAAGGAATGGTCACGTCCGGACCAAAAGCTGGAGCGGGCGCGTTTTGATCCTGCTGGGGAGTTCCGCTCGCAGTTTGATCGCCGCTGCCAGGGTTCTGCGGAGTGGTGGTATCGCCCTGCGCCCAAGCGGCGAGCGGGATTAACGACATCATTATGAGAGTCAACGCGCAAGTTTGAGTAAATTTTTTAAGGTACGACAATCGTATCTCCTGCCTGCAAAAGAATGTTGCTGGCTGCATCGCCGCGAAGCAAGTTCTTGTAGTTCACTGGAAACTTCTGTTGCTTACCACCTTCGGTCCGCAAAACATAAATCTTCTTGGTGTTGGCAAATTGCGTGAATCCTGCGCTAGCCAGCGCCTGCAACACGGTCATATTGGGCATAAGAGTGACGGATCCGCTGTGCAACACTTCCCCGGTCACATAAACCTTTTTGCTATTAATAGCAGTAACGACGACGGTTACGCGGGGGTCGGCCAGATACTTCTTCAGCTTATTTGTGATTGATGCGGCTAGTTCCATCGGGGTTAGACCGGCTGCTTGTACGTCGTTTAACAAAGGCAAAGAAATCATGCCGTCGGGGCGCACGGGCAGCGTAGTGGTGAGGTCTGATTCTTTCCAGACCGAAACATGGACTGTATCTTCCGGTCCGATTACATAGCCGGGAGACGCTACTGATGGAGTTTCCTGGGGTCCGTTTGCAACGGCCGCGGTCGCGGCGGAATCGCTCTTGTCTTTGTTTTTGTCCGTGGCGCTTGAGTCATCCTTCACGTTGCTTTGCGCCCAAGTTCCAACTGCGATAAACCCCAGTAGTAATGTTGCCGTAATTGCTGATCTTACTTTCATTCTTTCTCCACCTATGAGGCTTCGTATTCGGTGTAGCCAATTTGCTTCAATTTATAGAGCAGGGCTTTGTAGCTGATCTGTAGGTCTTCGGCTGCCCTGCGACGATTCCAACGCGTGCGTGTCAGCGCTTTCAGGATCAGCTCTTTCTCCGCTTCTCTGGAGGCCGCACGGGCCACGCTCTTCAATGAAACTGCCGAACCTTCCACCGTGGGGTCGGACTTTGTCAACATCGCACGCAAACCGCGCATTGCCAGCGATTCGTTCCCTAAGGCGACGAGGGCCTTTACGGCATCAGCCAATTCGGGAATGTTTCCGGGCCATGCATACTCGTTGAACAGGCACTGGGTTTGCGCGCTTACGATGGGTATCGGACAATCGAAATCGGCCGCGTACTTGGCTAAAAAGAAGTTGGTCAACGCCGGAATGTCTTCTTTGCGCTGGCGCAAAGGAGGTAAGCGAAGACAAACGCCGCTAATTCGATAATAAAAATCCTCGCGCACTCGGCCCTCGCGCACTTCGGTTTCGAGGTCGCGTGAGCTACCACAGATCAACCGGGACCTGGTCACGCCACCTTTTCCAAAACTGGAAAGACTCTCTAGTAGTCTTGCCTGACACGGTGCGTCCAAATCGGCGATTTCCAGTAAGAAAATAGTGCCTGCGGCGGAATTGCCTGGAGCGCCGAGGTCTTGAAAATGTTGGCTGGTTAAATCGGCACACCTAAAAATTTGGAACCTTTCCAGGTTTTCGCGCGAGTTTTCATGGATTTGCCGGGCGATTGTGCGTTTGCCTACGCCGATCTCACCCATTAGCAGCACCGGAACGTCGCTGTGGGCCAATTCATGGATAACCATTTCAACGGCTCGCATATTCGGGCTGACGGCTTCGACAAACCCGTTCCCTCTTGTGGGCGTCTTCACGAATTCCGCAGTCCCAGTTTCCGCAGTCCCAGTTTCTGCAGTCCCAGTTTGCGAGACGCAATTATTCTTGGTCATGAGAATCTTAGTCATGAGAACTTTGCAAAATTTCAGGGGGAGGTCTGCGGAAAAAGGTTAACTCCCTAGTTGCAAGAAAGCTGCCACTTGGTTTCTGCCTGGAAGCGTTCTTTATAAAACTCTGCGAGCATTGTTTTCTGGCGTTTAGCACAAATGTGACAGCTGCCCCGTCATTGGAGCACTTTTAACCCTACATCTGAACCGTACAAAACGGAAAGTCTTTTCCTAATCGGAGGTAACCGGAATTCGTCACTTTCGCCCAAAGCCATTCGTCACCTAACCTATCCAGTTGGAAATAAAGGCGCAGCTGAACGATCAACAGGAGTATGGCGAGCAGGAAAAACTTTTCCCACTCCTAGTCCAAATAACTGGGATATTGGGGGACGCAAAAGAGTGAAGAGAGTCAGTCGCGGCACAGAAAATGGAATTACTTTAGATTTTCCTTACAGATTGCGCGTATTCCCCCGTTGGCTTATCCTCCGTCAATCGTGAAGTATGTTGCGAAAACCGAGCCGATGGCGGAGGAAATTTCGTCAATGGGCGGCTGGCTCCCTTGGTGGAGGGCAGGAGCGCTCGTCGTTATAGCCGGTTGGCTGTATTTCCAGATAATTGTCCATCTGGCCGGACAGTGGTTAAAGGATCCCAATTTTTCGCATGGGTTTTTTGTCCCAATTTTTTCCCTGTTTTTGCTTTGGCAGGATCGGGTTCGTCTGTCGAAGCTTCCCTCGGAGCCTTCTCTCTGGGGGTTACCCATTCTCATTTTCGCAGTCATAATTTTGGTTTTAGGGGTGTTGGGGGCGGAGCTTTTCTTATCGAGAGTGTCCTTATTACTGGTAATTGCAGGATTGGTTATTTTTTTCCAGGGATGGAGCTTCTTCCGAGCCGTGTTATTTCCCTGGGCTTTTTTGCTGCTGATGATTCCGCTTCCCGCAATCGTATTCAACCAGATTACTTTTCCGCTGCAAATTCTCGCTTCCAAGGTTGCAGCAGCGGTCTTGCCGCTGGCCGGGGTTCCGGTCTTGCGCGAAGGAAACATCATTAATTTGCCCGCCATGCCTCTGGAGGTGGCGGAAGCATGCAGCGGCATTCGGTCACTACTCTCTCTGACGACGCTTGCGATAATTTATGGATACCTGATGGAAAAGCGAATTTGGGTTCGGGTCGTACTGGCGCTGGCGTCAATCCCGATCGCCGTCGCCGCGAACAGCTTTCGAATCGTGGGCACGGGGTTGTTGGTTCAGTACTGGGATCCGGACAAGGCTCAGGGATTTTTTCATGAATTTTCCGGATGGCTGGTTTTTGTGGTTTCACTGTTAATGCTGTATGTGGTGCACCAGATATTGCAATTTCGCAGCGGGCATGCGAGGAGCAGGAATTGACGCCGAACTTTAGATTTGCAATTGCAGCTACCATCCTGGTTTCCGCGGCGCTTCTTTTGCACGCGCGCAGCAGCGATGAAGCACTTCCGCCACATCTCCCTCTAGAATCATTCCCCGTTCAGCTAAAAAATTGGGAAGGCATTGATCTCAAGATTCCGCAGGACGCTCTCGACGTTCTCGGACCTGGTCAATTCCTGTTGCGGAATTATCAGAATGAGTCTTCGGGTATTCCGGATGTCAACTTATTCGTGGCATTCTTCCCATCTCAGCGGGCGGGGGACACGATCCATTCTCCGAAGAATTGCCTTCCGGGGTCGGGCTGGTATCCACTTGAATCCAGCCGCATGAATGTCTCTTTAACGGGGCATGAACCGTTTCCGGTTAATCGGTATGTAATCGCGAAAGGGACGGACCGGCAACTGGTGCTCTACTGGTACTGGGCGCATGGCCGGGGCGTCGCCAGCGAATATTGGGCAAAGTTCTACCTGATAGACGATTCGATTCGCATGCGCCGAAGCGATGGTTCGCTAGTTAGAGTGACGACGGCGATATTGCCGGATGAAACTCAACAACATGCGCAACAACGCCTGTTATCTTTCGCCGAAAATATCGGTCCTCTTCTTGATCAATACATTCCGAGATGAGTGATAATCCGCCCCCGAAAGAGGCGAAATTATAGCAGGGTTCGGTTCTCCCAATTACTGCCGACCGACTTCTCACAAAGACTTTCACGTCTGATTCCGTCGCCGCTGGCAATTGAGCTTTTACCTTCAGGATCGGATTTGCGAGCCTCATCTTCGTACAGTGACCCGGGTAACCTTTCCACTGTGTCCTGAATTGCAGTAACCTTTGTAGTGTTACTCCAGACTCATGATCGAGAATTGCGCCTGGCACCCGCGCCAGGTTTGTGGAGACTTGTAAAATGACGCGATCTTCCGTACTTCGCCTCGTCCTTTCGCTGGCAATCATTGCCACTTTATTTGCGGGATGCTCCCGAGATCCCAATGTTCGCAAGCAGAAGTATTTTGAGAGTGGACAACGCTATTTTGAGAAGGGCCAATACCGAGAGGCGGCGATTCAGTTCAGCAATGCGATTCAGCAGGATCCGAATTACGCCCACGCCCACTTCCGACTCGCAGAGACGTATATAAAACTCCAGGATTGGATGCGCGCCTACCAGGAACTCAGCCGAACGGTAGAGATGCAGCCGGACAATTACGAGGCCCACATTGACCTGGCAAACCTGTTGATCGCGGCTCACGATTTGAAACAGGCACAGGAACACACCGAACTTCTATTGCAGAAGGCTCCGAATAACTCGCACGCACGCGTAGCCGCGGCGAACCTGCTCGCAGCACAAAACGACTTGCCAGGTGCAATCAGGGAAGTACAAAAAGCGATTGACTTGAATCCCGGCGAGTGGGAGCCGTATTTGAATCTTGCGATGTTTCAGATGCGGTCCAATCAGCCTGATGCGGCAGAAGCAAATTTCAAGAAGGCTATCGAACTCAATCCCAAAGCCATGAACGCTGAACTGGCTTTAGGTGGCTATTATCAGTCGCGCGGCCGTCTAAGCGAGGCCGAGCAACAATTCATTCATGCCGCCGCCATTGCGCCCCAGGATCCCGAACCCCGCGCCGCCCTCGCGCGTCTTTATATGGCCGAGGGAAAGAAAGCCGAAGCTGAGGAATTTCTAAAAAAGGCAAAGGCGGATTTCCCCGACAATTCCGTTGGTTATCGGATGTTGGGAGATTTCTATTTCGCCACTGGTGATGTGGACAAGGCGACTGCCGAGTATGCTGCGCTTTACCAACAGCATCCGAAAGATGCCCAGTTGAAAAAGAACTACATACAGTTGCTGATCCTCAAGGGACGGTTGGATGATGCCCGGGGATTGAACGATGAGATATTGAAGAGCAATGGCGATGACGAAGAGGCGTTAATTTTCCGGGGCCAAATTCAGATTCGCGATGGCCATGCCAGTGATGCGACGCAAACGTTGCAGAGGGCAATCAAGAACGATCCTGACAATGCGATTGCGCATTACCACCTCGGGATGGCGTTTGAAAGCCTCGGAGACTTGGCCAGAGCGGAGAGCGAATGGCAAAATGCAGTACGCATCCGTCCACAATTGATTGAGGCTCAAAGGGCGATTGCCGCGCTGGAGCTACGAAAACGCGACATGCCCGCGCTCGAACAAACTGCCAATCAGATTATCGCGATTGAGCCGGGATCTCCCGATGGCTACGCCTTTCGCGCGCTGTCGAATATCAATCGTCAACAATTTGCTCCGGCGGAGCAAGACGCGCGCAAGGCTATTGAAGTGGCTCCGCAATCGCCCGCAGGCTACCTGCAAATGGGAAATCTGCATTTTGTTCAAAGGCAATTTCCTGCCGCGGAAGCGTCTTTCCAGCAAGCCTTGGATCGCGATCCTAATTCGTCGGACGCGCTTGCGGGCTTGATGAATACTCTTATAACTGAGAAACAGGTAGACAAAGCTATCAGTGCGGCAAACGCTCAAATCGCAAAGTCGCCAAATAACAGCGGCTTCTACGATTTGTTGGGAACCGCCATGTTCACTAACAAAAAAGCACTGGACCAGGCGGAAGCGGCTTTCAAGAAAGCAGGCGAGCTGAACAAGAATAATGTGGACGCCCAGCTCAAGCTGGGCCAAGTGCAAGTGGCGAAGGGGTCCACAGATCAGGCAATTGAAACCTACAAGCAGTCAATCAAATACAATCCCAAGGAAGCGGGTTTCTATATCCTGCTTGGCGAGCTGTATGAGTCGAAGAAAGATTGGCCTAATGCCAAAGACGCCTATCAGAAGGCGCTGGATGCCAAGCCTGACAATCCCATGGCTTCCAACAATCTTGCCTACGTCATGCTGCAAACAGGCGGAAACGTGGACGTGGCGCTGTCGCTGGCACAGACGGCCCGTCGCGGACTACCAGATTCTCCGAACGCGGCCGACACTCTAGGGTGGGTGTTGTATCAAAAGGGCGCTTACAAATCTGCTATTGATCTTTTCCAGGAAGCTTTAAAGCTTGAAGCAAAGGCCAAGGCGCCAGACAGCGCTGCCTTCCACTATCACCTGGGGTTAGCCTACGAGAAAACCGATCAGTCGGGCTTAGCGCGAGAGCAGTTGGAAAAGGCGCTAAAGATCAATCCGAACTATGAAGACGCGGATGACATCAAGAAGCAGTTGGCCCAGTTAAAATCTTAAGCTCTCGGGGTGTTCCCATTCAGGCTGCAGCGATGTGGTTCGGTTCTGGCTCTGTCGGCCGGCGGGATGACCGGTTGGGTGGCAGGCCCGCATCGCGGATTTTGTACAGCAATGCGCGGTAGCTGATGTTCAAAGCCTTAGCGGCCCGCTTGCGGTTCCAGTGATGATTCTGCAAAACCTTCAAAATGATCCTGCGTTCGAGGTCTCGCGTAGCCTGGCGCGTCACCTTCTTCAAGGAAATCGGACCGTCCAGATTAAGCTCCGGGATTGCGTACTCCGGCTCGCGCGTCATTAAATCGGTGGTTATGACATCTTCGCTGCCGAGGATGACGTAGCGCTTTATCAGGTTCTCAAGCTCTCGAATATTTCCCGGCCAATGATATTTTTGCAAGACAGCCAATAAATCTGCGGACAAAGCTCGAGCCCGGCAATTGTATTTTCGGTTGTAATATTCGAGAAAATAGCTGCTCAAACCTTCGATGTCGGCGCGCCGCTCACGCAGTGGCGGCATTTGCAAATTCACAACGTTGATTCGATAGAAGAGATCCTGACGGAATGCGCCGTTTTCGATTTCCACCTCTAATTTGCGGTTGGTGGCGCATACCACGCGAACTTCAACCTTCTTATCTTCCTGTGCGCCGATGCGGCAAAATTGCCCATCCTGCAATAGCTGTAAGAGCTTAGATTGCAGTCCCAGATCCAATTCAGAAATCTCATCAAGGAAAAGCGTTCCCCGGTGGGCCATTTCCACCCTGCCCGGCTTGGCACCATAGGCACCGGTAAATGCACCTTTTTCGTAACCGAAGAGTTCGCTTTCAAGAAGAGTACCCGGGATGGCGGGGCAATTCACTTTAACGTAGGGTCCAGTTCTCCAAGGCGATCCGGTATGGATCATGCGAGCGATAATGTCTTTGCCAGTACCGCTTTCTCCCTCAATCAAAATGGGAACATTCGCGCTGGCAATCTTTTCCAAGCGTCCGCGGAGGGTCGCCATAGCCTCAGATTTGCCAAAAACCACTGTGTCAGGTGGAATCTCCCCCAACGATTGAACCAGAGAATTCACTGAATTTGGTGTAATGGCCATCTTTCGAGTGTGGCTCCTTTTCCCTGGTCTCTCTTGAGCACACCGAGCGCCAAACCGCACAAGGGGATGCACTGATCAGTGGCGAACCGAGCCTAAACCACTGTGTTTGAGAGTGCTATCGTCATCAGCTTTCAATTTGCCAGGCGGCGCGATGCCATTGCCAGAGAAGCGTGATTATTCAGGTTGCAGTGGGAAAAACTTTTCACTGGGAAGAACTGACCTTCCGCCTCTTCTGCACTCGAATGCGAGAGTCCATCCGAAGCGGGGTCGAGAATTTAAAGCCTATTAAATGATAATTGTCGGCGCGATCGGCTCTTATAGCTTGGGCGCGAATAGTACGGGAATTCGCGGTTATTGAAGCAACGGAAGCGGGAGGAGCACTGGGTATTTCGAGAAAAACCGTTGCGGAGAGCGGAAGAGAGCGGGAAAGCGCAATGAGGGCTCCGCCGGCTGAGATGTTCACAACCGATGCAAACTCGAGGGACTGCTTGCCGGTACCGTTGGTGCTGCCGACGAATACAGGGATTGCAAGAGGAAGGCGCGGCCACTTGCGACGCTCGGTTTCCGGTTTACTTCGTCTCAATCGCGTCCTCGGGGGTTGGACTCATTACGTCTTATCGCACTTGGGGGGCCAAACCATATGATCAAGTTACAGTTTCGGGAATGAAACCAGTTAACACACCGCTTGTTCAGGAGATGGCGGCAGGAAACAGGCGGGATTTTAGCCCTTACATGGGTAATAACGCCTGAAAACAGGCAATCTAACCGACTCCCGCCTGGGATAGCGGCCAAAACCGGGTAATACATCCTGACTGAACAAACGGTCGAAAGGCAGAAGTAAACCCGTCGTTCAAGGAAATTGTTTTCTCTTTTGTGACTATCTATTTCCATTTTTCGTTGACACCGGTTACGGCGGTGACTTAGCATTTCCACACGGCACTTTAGCTGAATCAAGGTAGTTCCCTCCCCTTAGCAAATAATTACGAGCGCGACGATTCATGCCTGCAACACCCGAAAATTCGTGTGCTTCGCCTGCTCCCAGTCCTAAGAGAGGAGCAGCGAAAGCGGAATCCCGCTTGCCTCCAGTTAAGGCCACCCGGCAGGAAGCATGCGCGGAACCCGCATGTGTCCAACTGCAACAGCAGCATCATCAACTCCAGGAACGTTTTTTGCGGACGAATAATGCATTGGCTTCAGCGGCTCATGACTTGAAGACTCCGCTTGCCATTCTTAACGGATACGTCGAGCTTCTGCAGAGCGAAAAACTGGGGGATTTGAATGACCGTCAACGGGAAGTTATAGGAGACATGCGGTCGAACGGCCAGCGTCTCCAGCATTTTATCGAGGACTTTCTCAGTTTCAGCGTGCTGGAAACCGGTCAGATGAAATTGAGTTACCAGACAGCTGATTTAAACGCGTGCCTCTCGGAGGTTTGCCGGTTGTGGTCTCCGCGCTTTAACGAGCGAAAGCTGGCACTTTATTTTCTTGCGAACGAAAAATTGAAAGAGTTTTCGTTCGATGTACCGAAAATTGAACGGGTCGTGTCGAATCTACTTGAGAATGCTTCCAAGTTCACGCCTTCGGGCGGAACGGTTTGGCTGCATGCGGAGCCGTATATGTGGGATCGCCGAGTTGAAAGAAGGGCGAGCATAGGAACCGACCGGCGGCGGCGCAGTGATTTGCAGCCAAACTCGGTGAAGGTAAGTGTTTCAGATACCGGCCCGGGAATTCCGGCGGAATATCACATCGAAGTGTTTGACGATTTCTTCCGGCTGCGGCAGGCGGGGAGTCAATCGGATGGAACAGGTTTAGGTCTTGCTACAGCGCGAAGGCTGGTCAACACAATGGGCGGCAAAATCTGGGTTGAGAGTGAACCGGGAGCAGGATGCAAGTTTTCATTCATCATCCCGCTTACGCCGCTGAACGTCTCCAAAGGAAAAACGAATGAGTGAACAGGCTAATATTTTATTGGTTGATGATGAACCTGGAATGCAGCGATATATCCGCACGTTGCTGGAAGTAGACAACTACAAAGTTGAAACTGCCAGCACCGGGGAAGAAGCGATTGAGTTGGTGCAAAAAGGCCTGCGCCCAGACCTGGTATTGCTCGATTTGCTGATGCCGGGCATTGACGGTCTGCAAACGCTCGAAGAACTTCGTAAACTTCAACCCGCACTAAAAGTCGTGATGCTTTCCTGCGTGAGCGATACGCGCAAAGTTGTGCAGGCGATTCGGCTGGGCGCACACGATTACCTGACAAAGCCATTTCAAAAAGCCGAACTCAACCGCCTCATTGATCAGTGCCTCGAAACAAATCAGCAAAATTATCCCGGAGAAGTTGAGGAACTTGCGGAAGATGTCTTCTTTGTCGCCGCCAGTCCAGTCATGCGGAAGCTGCGCTCTCAGGCTGCGTTAGTCGCGGTCGTGGATATCCCAGTGCTGATGCTCGGAGAAAGTGGAACCGGCAAGGAAGTTATGGCGCGGCTGATTCATAAATTGTCGCCGCGAGCGCATCGGACTTTTCTGAAAGTGAATTGCGCGGCCGTGCCCGCCGACTTGCTTGAAAGCGAACTGTTCGGCTACGAGCCTGGGGCATTTACCGGCGCGACTCATTCCAAGCCGGGCAAGTTCGAGCTTTGCAATAAAGGAACAATTCTGTTGGACGAAATTGGAGAAATGCCTCCGGGTTTGCAGGCAAAGTTGCTACACGTGCTGCAAGACCAGCAATTCTCGCGTCTTGGCGGACGCTCGGTTATTAAAGTGGACGTTCGCATTCTCGCCGCAACCAATATCAATATTCCGGAAGCCCTGGCCAACAAGCGCCTTCGCGAGGATCTGTATTACCGGCTGAACGCGTTCACCTTGCAGATTCCTCCATTGCGCGAACGCAAGGAAGAAATTCCAATTCTGCTGAAGCATTTCATGTCCCGCATGTCAGAGCAGTACGCGCGAGCGCCCTTGCCGTTTACTCCGGAATTGATGCAAGCCTGTCTCGCCTATTCCTGGCCGGGAAATCTTCGCGAGCTTAACAATTTCATAAAACGCTATCTGGTTCTGGGCGATGAAAAACTGGCGATCCATGAATTGCATCCTCATGGGGCTGACGCCTCCACGAGTTTATCTGATCCTTCATTACGGAGTGGCGGGGATACGCCCGGCGGATTGAAATCATTGTCGCGCACCGCAAAAGATGGGGCGGAAGCGGAAGCGATTGCGCGGGCGCTGGAAGAAACAAACTGGAATCGCAAGCAAGCGGCGGCGATGTTGCAGATCAGCTACAAAGCCTTGCTGTATAAGATCCGCCAGTACGGCATTGCGCAAACTGCGACCACGCATCATAAGCTTTCGGCCGGGGCTTAGGGGATTTTTGCGGCGTGCTCGAGTCTCGCTAGGGTTCCGCTATCGGGCCCTCTTCCACGACTTCATTTTCTGCACCTTAGATGCGGCGCCAGCCGCGGTGCAAACGTAAAATTCTGTCAGCCTAGAAATGCGGAAGTTTTACGAATCTTCACTACTCTTTACGAATTTTCCTGAGCCCTGCCGATACACTCGCTGCCAAGTCCGTTGAAAGTATTGGCGACGTTTTCCTTGATTACGACGGGCGTGGGTAATTGAATCCGTCTTATCAAATTTCGGGGAGGTCCAATTCGTGCGTTTCCTTTTTCGCATTCTTGTTTGTCTGTTCGTCGCAGCGGTCACGCTACTTTCATCAAGTTGTGGCAACAGCAGCAACACCCAGACTCAGTTGCGGGCGCTTCAGGCTTCTCCCAACGAACCCACCACGATGAACGTTCTACTCGACAGCGCGACGCTGTTCAGCAATCTGGCTCTTGGCGCGCCCAGTAATTACATGTCGGTGAGTTCCGGATCGCACACGCTGCAAGTTGAGCCGTCGAATTCAACCACCACGGCGATCAGCCAAACCGTCACTCTGACTTCGGCAACAAATTACACACTGATTACGGCGAACTATGCTGCGAACCTTACTCCTATGTTGCTGACGGACAACACGACGGCTCCGAGTTCAGGAAACTTCGGTCTGCGGATTGCCAATGCGGCTGTAGAAGCGGGTTCTGTGGATGTTTACATCCTGCCTGCCGGCTCGCCCGGACCGCCCACGGGAGGGGTCACGCCAACCATAAGCGCTCTGGGGTTCACGGCAAGTTCTAACTACCAATCGCTGGGCGCGGGATCGTACGAGATCGTGGTTACTCCAGCGGGGTTTCCAGTGGTGCAGTACATCAATAGCGGATCGCTTAGTTTCGCTGCGGGGCAAAACCGTACGTTTGTAATCCTGCCGAATGCAAGCGGCGGCATCACATCGGTGACGTTGGCTGACTTGAATTGATTCGACGCTCGGAGGAATCTGCTGTTTCGCCGGGAGCACGAAGGAGCTGTTGTGGAATCAATCTCATTGCACTATCAGGGTCACGGTAGTAGTCCTTGTTGCCGAGCCCGATGTCGCATCCACGGCAATGAGATAAGTTCCGGCTGGTGTTCCGGTGGTTGTGGATGTAGTGGAGCTCGAACCACAGCCGGCCTGGAATAGTAGGAGCGCAAAAAATCCTCCCAGAAGAAGTCCGATTAGAGCGCGTCTCTTCCGCGACATCCTCGCGCCGAAACCCAGCCCGAGGAATGTCATGCCTGAGATCGGAAGCCACGTCGCGTAGAGGCTTCCCCGTCCATGCCACAAAGATCCCGTCGTGGTCACTCGCGCCGTTGTCGTGATCGTGAGCACGCTGGTCTGCGCACTACCCACAAGACTGGGAATTGGATTCGTGGTCCAGGATGTGTTCGTAGCAGAAGGCAGGCCCGACGCCGCTGAAAGCGAAATGCTGTTGGGGAAATTGCTGAACGTCCCGGTGACCTGAAATGTGAAATTCGCGGGCACTCCGGCTGGAACCGTTATCGAAGCCGGAGTTCCAGGTTCAACGGTGATATTGAAGTCCTGCACGGGCGCGGTACTGCTCGCTGTCTGGGTCTGCGTTCCAGGGGCGGTTACGAAGATACTGTTTGATACTGCGCCGGGAGCAGTTAACGGCGTAGCCGGCGCCGTAGGAGTCAGATTCACGGTTACGGTGACTGAGGCTCCGGAATTCAGCGTCCCGATACTGCACGTCACAGTCGAACTCACAGCGGTGCCGCAACTTCCCTGGCCTGCTGAGATCGAATTAAATGTAGCTCCCGAAGAAGGGAGGGTATCGGTGACGATGATATTACTTGTCGGGTCTCCATTATTGACAATCGTGTAGGTGAAGGCGACCTGGTTGCCTACTCCAATCGCGGCTGGAGTGGTGGGAGTTATCACCAAATTGCCGATTGGACCAAGTTTGCTGACGAATGCGTCGGGATTCGCGCCGTTCAAGGAGCTCTGAAAAGCGGATGCGACAGGAAAATTAGTGGACGCCGTTTCACCCGTGACATACGTAGAGCTTTGCGAGTCCAAGGCGATGCCGGTTCCGATGTCAGTGCCATTTCCGCCGAGGTACGTGGAATAGCCGGGGCACTTAACAGGAGGGCTGGCTCCGGGATTGGAACTGCAAACGGTGGAGGTATCAATTCGTGCGACGAATGCATCTTTGCCTCCGCCGGAGGTCGTCTGCAGCGCATTACCGGAAAGGACGGCATTCGGAAAGTCGGTTGAACTGGTCCAACCCGTGACCAGGGCGCCGCCGACATTGTCAGTCGCAACAGCTGTTCCTGCATCGGCTAAAGTTCCACCCAGATAGGTGAAATAAAGATATGGAACATTGGTTCCGGAAGTGGCGTTGGACGCCAAGCTGCCAAACTTGGCTACAAACGCGTCCGAAGCGGTACCGTTGGCGGGGCAGGGGGGTAGAGGGTAAGTAGTTGTTGTCGGAGGCGGCGTATCCAGACAACTTGCAAAGGGTGTGGGATTCCCCGACCCAGTCGGCAGCACGATATTCGTAGAGGTCGTCGAGCCGGTGATGTAGGCGTTCAATGCGGAATCCACAGTTATTCCATAACCAATATCATCTCCGTTGCCTCCGAAGTACGTTAAGTAAGTAAGCGAAAGCTGCGAACCGCATGCGGTGCCGGATGGCGCGCTGAATTTCGCAACCCAGGCATCGAGGCCGCCGAGGTTTGTACCCTGAGGCGCGTTTAAGGTCGGCATGTCAGCAAAATTCGTGCCACCGGTGAGATAGGCGTTGCAACTGCTATCCACTGCGATGCCGCCACCCATGGTGACTCCGGTCGAAGGAGTGCTGCCGCCGAGATAGGTTGAATACAGAAGAGCGCCGGGCCCTGTTATCGTCGGATCCAGTTTCGTGAAAAAGTATTGGTTGGCGGCTTTTGGTGTGGTCTGCAATGCCGCTGCCGTCGTTGGAAAACCGCCACTGGCCGGAAAAGCCGGAGAGGTCGTGGTGCCGGTCACGTACTCTTTGCCCAGGCTATCAATTGCCAGTCCGGTCGCGATGTCGGTCCCACTGCCAGAAAGATATGTCGAATAAAGCAAACCAGCGCCGCCAGCTGCAAGTTCGCTCACAAAAACGTGGGTGCCCGCGGAAGGCGGCATGGATTGAAATGAGTTTACAAGCGTTGGGAAATTGGCGGAGTTTGTCGTGCCCGCGACGTGGACATTGAAATTCTGATCCACTGCCAATCCGGCGGTAACATCAGCGCCGCTTCCTCCCAAATATGTAGCAAAGTCTAAAGCCGTGCCACTGGCGTTGAGTCGGGCGACAAATACGTCGCTGTTGGCCAATCCGGTGGGACAAGGCGAAGGGCTCATGGGACTAACGGGGTTTGGGGGTGGCGTATCGAGACATTTTTGAAATCCCGAACCCGCGCTTACTCCTGGAAAATCAACCGATGTGGTTGCGCCGGCAATGTAGGTCCTAAATGCAGAATCCACCGCAATCGCTGGACATCCGGGAGTGAACTGAGCCGTGGCTATTCCCAATTGGGTCTGCTCGATGGCAGAACAACTCTCGCTGCCAGTGCCACCAAGATAGGTCGAATAAGTCAAGACCGGATCAATAATCAATTCGCGTGAGCGATCGTAAGGCCCAACCTCGAACCGAACCTGATTATTGCCTTGCAGCACAAATTTTCCGGGGATCACGCGGTGTTCATTATTGTTTCCGACCTTCTGGTACACACGAGGTGTCTGCAATTGAATGTCGCCGGAACCGGTAGCGATGTTGAGGTCACCAGCAGCTGTAAGGTTGAGCGTGTTCGAGCCTTGAAATCGAAGAGAGATCTGCTTGGGATCGGCTCCAGGCGCTACTTCAAAATCGTATTCCAGCTTGCCTTGGCTGCCGTAGTAGGCGAGGTTAATTCCAGGATAAACATCGCGATACCGCACACGCGAGAATTGAGGAATGTTGCGACGCCATTCCGAGGGATCATTTCCAATAAAATAATTGCTCTTGCCGGAAAGTTGATCCTGCGAATCTATGGCCGCAAGCCTGTTGGAATGATCGAGAGACATTCGTACCACGGAATTACGATTTCCCGCCGCGCGTAATGCCAACACTGCTTCGCTTCCAGTTAGGTACAGCCCGTATCCGCTACCGCGGGCCAGGAATTTCACCTGCGAGTCAGTCTGGCCTTGGTTCGGCTCGAAACTTAAAGGCAGTTGGCCATAAGCGACGGCAACTTGTAGCGGATTCGCGGAAGTATTTTGGGTCACGGCCCGACGCAATTGACCGGCGTCCAGCCGGATTAAGGCAGTTGCGCTAACAAGCATCGCGGCAAAAATCATTAAAACGCGCGGGGTTAGACACCCAGCACTTCGGGAATTCAAATTCAAGAGCTCCTCCGAGTTTTTGACCTAATGGAGAGGAAGAAGGAAATAATGTGCAAGATACTCCGGCTCCGCGTAAGGAAGCGGAAATGAGTCCGCTGTCACCTGTGGTGAAAGTAAGTAACTACTTAAACATCTGACGGATACCATGTCAAGATGAGGCCTCGTGATTTGGCCGAATGGTGAGATGCAGAGAACACGCAGTTGAGATGCCGTGCGGCCCGGAATGGCTGAGAAGTTGGAAAGGCATTCGTCAAAACAATCAAACCGATGCCATCCGTGATTGGAATCGCGGCATCAGTATGTATTAGTAGCTCCGGATTAATACGAGCCGCCTATGCCATTAACTTAAGGATTTCCCGGAATTTTACGCTTGCATTGAACGCGCAAGTGGTTGACTCTGACAAAGGAAATTGCGCAGTCAGTGCTTGCGGCCATAGGACTCTGAGGCAATCGAGATGCTACAGGAACAACAATCGAGCCAGCATCAATCGCAGGAAAGACGCACGATGCGCCGATTCCATATGCGCTTGCCCGCCTTGGTTAAGTTTCCCGACGAAAGTCACTCCCGGGAACTTATGACGGAGACCCAGAACGTCAGCGCCCGCGGAATTTTCTTTTACCTGGATCAACCGGTCACTCAGGGCGGACTGATCGAAGTCACGATGACCTTTCCCCCAAACATCACGCTGACCGACGCGGTGCGGGTACGGTTCGTGGCCCGGATTGTTCGGATCGAGCAACCTTTGCCGGTTTCGCGAATCGGAGTTGCCGCAGTAATAGAGGAATATGAATTCTTGCGGCCGAATCCGGATGCGGATTCGTCAGCCGCCGTCGACAATTAATCTGACAATTAATTCTGCGACCGGTTCATGCTGTCCTATCGAGAAGGGCCGTTTTGTTTTTTGAGATCCAGGCAACGTTGCACCTCACGCCTGACATCCTTGGGATCCGAAGACTTAGGAATGACAAACAGAGGGTTTTCGGCACTCTTTACTATGTGCTGATCGAACTCCTCCGCCGTCTCGGTCGCCGCTTCAGGAAATCCCAGCAATGCCCCTCCTTTCTGCAATTCCTGCCAGTAATCGGTATCCAAGGCGATATCAGCGGGAATTTTCTCTCTTAGCCTTAAATCCTGGGGACCCAAGTAAAGGAAGGCGTCAACCAGGTCTTCCACCGGTTTCTGTAGCACCTTAGAGAACTCGTTGTGCACGGTGCAGTCGTCTTTGTTGATGCGAGTCGGGGGCGGGAGAAAGTGAGTCAAATCCAGGGCGCCCAGCCACGTTCCCTTTGCCCGCGTCAATGACGGGATCGGCCAGTCAGCGAAAGGGCTGCTGGATAGAGTTGGCGAATCGGTATCGAAAGTGCCGAGCTCGCTAATGACAAACGTGAGGTTTGGATAATCCTTCTCGTAAATTGACACCGCGCTGGAACCGACTCCGTGCATGAGATGGAACGTTCCGAAGAGCATGAGAGCCTTGCGATGCTTTGACAAGACTTCTTTCTCCATCACCGCAGCAATGCTGGCATCCCGGTGAACGAGTCTTATGACGTCGTCCATGCTCTTAACTTGATCCCAGTCAACTGGGGAATCGCCAGCCAATACGCGCAGGCGTCTTTCCGGCGGCAGCTTCTGGTTCAGGGCACGCACGAGAGGAAAAAATTGCTCAACGAATCCCGACGCCCCAGAAGCGGGCTGGCCCATTTTCCGCCAAACCTTCTGGACCTCCGTGAATGGGACATCGTCTCCAGCTATATATCGGTCCAGCACTGGCTGATATAACGAATTGCCAAACTCGACTTCAATGTCATTTACCTTTTCCGAAAACGCAGGGGTGCGGATTAAAGAAAAAATGAAATCGTTCAAATCTTGCATCCCATGCCCTTGTGGGAGAGCGACAACTTCGTATTTGTCAAAAGCGGATAGGATTGCAGGTATAGCAGGCTCTGGAATGGGTTCTGAGCCGTTAGGCCTAGCCTGTTGCATTTGGGCGCTGCTTACTGCCGGGATCACAGCCATCAGGAAGAGCAACAACATGAAGCAAAAGCGAATGACTCGACTCACGTTAGGGCCTGGCCTTGAAATCTTTCATCTCTCGTTTCAGCCGCGAGTATCTGATGGCAAGTGTGCAAAGGTAACCACCGTGGATGAGCCAGGTTGCGACGTAGGCGGCATAAAGATATTTCATCGGAATCTTGGCTCCTCGAGCATGGCTTCAAGAGATTGCGTTTCTTCCACTTCGCGTTTGAGGATCTCCAGGCGATAACGCAGCCAGAAAACGAGCCACCCGAAGCAGAGAAATGCTGCCCAGCTAATCATCCATACGCGAAGCATGCTGGGATCAATCGAGCCGCCTCCGCCGACAACGGGCTGGGGATGCTGGGTGCGAAAAAACCAGATAGAAAAGTACACCAGGGGCATGTCCAAAGCGCCAAACACCGCTAGGGCAGCGGCAAGCACGGGGGTTTGACCGGCGTTTGAAAAGCGGCGCAGCAGTAGATAGCTGACGTAGATCAGCCACAGGACGAGAGTTGAAGTCAGGCGCCAGTCCCAGGTCCACCAAATTCCCCAGACCGGGCGCGCCCAGAGCGGACCCGTCACGAGGACTACCGTACAAAAAACCAGGCCAACTTCGGCGGCCGCGACAGCGACGGCATCTGCTTTAGGATTGCGGCGAATCAGGTAAACGATGGAGGCGACGAAGTTCGTGAGAAAGAAGACGAACATCGTCCATCCTGAAGGTACGTGGTAGTAGATGATGCGATACACGTCTCCCTGCATCTGATCCGTCGGGGCAACGAACATGGCTTCGTAGAAGGCATACCCCAGCAATGCAGCGGTGATAATCGCGAGAATTGGAAAGGCCCGTTTCATTCCGCGTCCAGCACAGTTTCAAACAACAACAAGCAAGCGATAGTGAATACCACGTCGTATGTTACCAGCAATACGATCCAGAATTTCGCGGAGACCTGGCCAGCCAGAATCGTAGTGGTCGCCTGTACCATCCCAACCAAAGCTGGGATCGTAAAGGGGAAAAGCAATATTGGCAGCATGATTTCGCGGCTGCGGGTATGCAGAGATACCGCTGCGAAAAATGTTCCATTCACCACCAGAGCCCAGGTTCCGAGAATGGCGACGGGAATCAACTGCCACGCCGCACCTAACGGCCGCAAGTTATAAAAGACAGTAAACAGCGGCGCCATCAATAGCTGAATGACGCTGACAAAAATGAAATTTCCGAAAGCTTTGGCCAGGAACAACGGATTCGCAGGCGCAGGCGAAACCCGGTAGGCATCGAGGACGGCGTTGCGCGTCTCGCGCCCAAGTCTGATTTAGCGCAACTACGGCTGCGAAAAGAAATGCGACCCAGACCAATCCGCCTGCGATACGCCGCGATTCTTCAGCAGTTGGGTCGAAAGAAAAACTGAAGATGACAACTACCAGCAGGGCAAAAAACAACATGGAATTGATGGCGTCTTTCGAGCGCCATTCCAGGCGAAGATCCTTTACCAGAGTCGCCAAGGTAATTGCGGTAAAAGAGCTCAATGCAATGGCCTTTCTGATGGCCTTGCTAAGAAGTGTCGCTGCTGAGTCCGGTTCACGATCTTTCCGGCTTCCATGGAAACGAACTCGTCAGCCACGCCGTCAAGAAGCGCCGCCTGATGGGTCACAAGGAACAATGTCTTACCGCCGTCCCGCATCGTGCCGAGAAGTTTTACCATCTCGGTCGCGGAACGGACGTCAACGTTGGAGAAAGGCTCATCGAGCAGCAGAATGTCCGGATCATTCAACAGTGCTCGCGCGAGTGACATCCTCTGCCGCATCCCTTGTGAATATTGGCCAACGGGCCGTGTGAGGGAGGGGTCAAGCCCGACTTTGCGAATGGCTTCCGCGCAACGTTCTTTATCCAGTTCCTTATCTTTATTTTCATCTTTAATCCCATAAAGCCTGGCGAAATACCGGAGATTTTCGATGCCGGTAAGTTCGTCGTAAAGCAAGGTGGGGTGCGCCATGTAGCCAATCTGCCGGCACACGGAGTGCACATCATGAGTGCCTAGTATCGAGACTTTCCCACGAGTGGGACGAGCGAGGCCGGCGAGAATTCGAAGAAGCGTAGTCTTCCCTGCCCCGTTATCTCCCTGGACAACGTAGAGCTTAGCCGGCGAAAACTCGGCGTTAACTCCGCGGAGCGCAGCAAATCGCCCGAACTGCTTAACGAGGTCATTGATTGCGACGATAGGGAAACTCGTTAGTGGCTGGAGATTGCTCACAGGATTTACGAAGGATACCCGACTCTACAATCCGGACCAACTCTGGATTCTCCCGGACAGAGGGCCGGGTCTCTGCCGGCAAAGGCCACGTTGGGCGCGGGGAGCCTGCCAGCAATCAGAATTTACTTGACAAACACTACCGACCGCGCATAACACCGTCTCCGGCAAGTCGTGGTCGCTTACGTAAGCGTTCACGATCAGTGGTTGAACGATTACTTTACCGCTTATGGCATTAACAATTCATCAATTCCGGAGGCGCCGAATGAAACACAATACTCAGGAAATTACTGTCCGCCGCAGCGCTCTTTACCTGCTCGTCGGTTTAGTGCTTCTTTTGGCTTGCTCTTCTCTGGCATTCAGCCAGGAGGCAACGGTTGTAGGGACGGTTACCGATCCGTCCGGCGCGGTGGTTGCCAATGCCAAGCCTGGCCCCGCGCCCCCGCATTGAATCCCTAAAAGCACCGGTCATATCTTCCCATAAGATTAGTGTTTGCCAGAATTGTCAATCTCGAAAGAACGTCCGGCTGGCGTCACGGCGGCAGCCGTCGCGTTTTTCTTAGCGGGTACATACCTCATTGTTGTTGGTGGATTGATGCTCAGTTCGGCGGGAGCAGTCTCCATGACCGTGGGCGCTCCGCTGCTGAACGGACTGGAACTCGCGGGCCCATATATGTTCCTGCTCATCGGCGTAGTGGGGATAGCGGTCGGGTTCGGACTTCTTAAACTGAATAATTGGGCGCGGCGAGCGGCGATTGTTGTTGCATTATTGGGAATGGTGATGTTGATTCCCACGGTTTCGGCGGCGGCCGTGGATTTTCGTCCAGGATTGCTTTGGAGCGGATTGGGAGTCGTGGTGAGGATGGTGATCGTTTGGTATCTCTACCAGGCGCCGGTGACAGAGGCGTTCCAGAAGAGTTGACGGCGCTGTTTAGGCCGAATCCGAGAGTGCATACCGGTACGCGCGAGATCCCCATTCGACTCGCTTGCGCTCGCTCAGGGCAGGCTCTCTTATCCCCGGCTGGAGAAAGCGCCGAGTTTCGGGATGACGGCTCAGGAAAGGTTGGTTCGGGAAAATTTGACTTGCTTATATTGCGACGGTAACCGATGTCTCGGTGCGGGTTACGGGGCGGTAGAGCGTATCTCGTTCGATGGGTTCGCGCCCGGCTTCCGTGATCAGACGCATCAAATCTTGCCGTCGCATTCCTTGTGGGGTGGTGGCGCCGGCGTCGTGATAGATTTTTTCTTCGATCACAGTTCCGTCAATGTCGTCGGCCCCGAAGCGCAGGGCAATCTGCGCAATCTTAGGCGTCATCATCTGCCAGTAAGCTTTGATGTGGGGAAAGTTATCGAGTACTAACCTGCCAACCGCAATCTGCATCAGGTCCAACATTCCGGTTGTTTTCGGCAGATGCCGCAACGGAGTGTTGTCGGGATGAAAGGCCAGCGGGATGAAGGTTTGAAAGCCACTAGTTTCGTCTTGTAGTTCTCGCAGCTTCAAAAGATGATCCACGCGGTCTTCGTCGTTCTCCACATGCCCGTATAACATCGTTGCGTTCGATTTCAGTCCCATCTGGTGGGCGAGCTTTGCGGTTTCCAGCCATTGATCGCCATCAATTTTGTGGTCGCAAATAATGTGGCGCACGCGGTCGGCGAAAATTTCTGCGCCTCCGCCCGGCAATGAATCCACGCCTGCAGCTTTCAGTTGTGCAAGGGTTTCCGCGATCGAAAGCTTGGTGCGTTTAGCGAGATAGGCCACTTCAACCATGGTAAAAGCTTTCAAATGCACCTGCGGAAAACGCTCTTTGAGTCCAGAAATCAAATCGAGGAAATACTGAAATGGCAGGTCGGGATGCAAGCCGCCGACGATATGGAACTCCGTGACTGCTTCGCTGTATCCAGATGCGGCGGTCTCGAACACTTCTTGGAGGGCCATGGTGTATGAGCCGGGTGTATCTTTCTTGCGTCCAAACGCGCACAGCCGACAAGCGGCGACACACACATTTGTGGGATTGATATGGCGATTCACGTTGAAGTAGGTTTTATCGCCATGCATGCGTTCGCGAACGAAATTTGCCAGCCAGCCGACGGCGAGAATGTCGGCAGAACGATAGAGATTGAGCGCGTCCTCTTCGTTTAGGCGCTCGTGCGCGACGACCTTATCGTGGATTGGATGGAGACGAGAATCGTCCGTTTGAAATGAATGCGGCATTGTTCTGATGATACCGTAGCGGGCCGAGTAAAGTCACCGGAGACGAGCGCCGGGTATCGTGTCAAGTTGCAAAGGCAATGAACCACGAAGGACACGAAGGTGCACGAAGGAAGCTGTCGAGATTTGCCCTGACACGGAGGCGCTTAGCTCTTGCGAAGCAGCACGTCTCCCGCCACAAACGCGAAGAATATGACCGAGATAACACCGTTCATGGTGAAGAATGCGGCGTTGAGTTTGCTCAAATCGTTGGCGTGAACCAGCGTGTGTTCATAAATCAGAAGTAACGCAACAGCCGCAACGCCCACGGCTGCCAATGCGCCCAAGTTGAAAACAAGGACGAGGCCGATGAGCAGGCCAAGCATGACCGCGTGGAAAAACCTCGCAATCCATAGCGATTTCGCGACGCCGCAATAGCGCGGAATGGAATGTAAGCCTGCCTGGGAATCGAAATCAAAATCCTGGCAGGCGTATAACACGTCAAAGCCTGCGACCCAGAAAGTGACAGCCGCGGTCAGCAACAAAATTCTCGGATCCAGAGAACCTCGGATCGCAATCCATGCGCCGGCTGGGGCGATTCCCAGGGCAAGTCCCAGTACAACATGAGACCAGCGGGTAAATCGCTTGGTGTAGGAATAAAGTAGAACAACCAGCAGCGCGATCGGTGACAGGATAAAGGTCATGCGATTGAGGCGCGATGCAGCAAATACAAAGGCGAGGCAGGACACCGTAACGAATACAGCCACGAAGGAAGGAGTGAGCTCCCCCGCGGGGAGAGCGCGTAGTGTTGTTCTTGGGTTGGCGGCGTCGGTTGAGGCATCCGCCAAGCGGTTGAAAGCCATTGCCGCCGAGCGCGCAGTGATCATTGCGACGATGATCCAAAGCAATTGATGAGCGGTTGGAAGGCCCCGGGCGGCGAGGAATGCTCCACAAAGCGCAAAGGGCAGCGCGAAGATGGAGTGTTCCCATTTAATCATTTCGAGGGTAACGCGGAGATTGCGGAAAACAGGCACAGAGAGATTGTAAAGCAGACGGCCACAATGGCTATCAATGCTGTGTTCAGGTGGGCTTAGTTTGATGACGCTGCACGCGAGATCCCTCGCCCCGCTGGTGAGAACGCGGGACTTCGGGATGACCTCATCCAAAAGAAGTCCAGATTGATCCACTTCCACTACCCGCGTTCATCACAGAAAGAATCCGGTGAGCTTTGCTCACCTCCCCAGAGGAGGACGTCTGGGCCCGTGCAAGCTAGGCGGAGCCAAAACCTTGGGCCCCAATCAGCGGCACAAAGCGGCAGGACTCCAAGCGAGTAAGGTCCTGCTGTCCATCCCGTTTGCGCACCAATTGCAATTCTTGATATTGAGGCGGTCCGACAGGAAGAATCATTCCGCCGCCTTCGCGTAATTGTTCAAAGAGTGAGGCCGGTATCTGGGGAGCCGCGGCGGAGACCACGATTGCATCGAATGGTGCGTTGTCGGGCATTCCGTAACTGCCGTCCCCGACCGATATCTGCACATTTGTGTAACCGAGCCGGGTCAAAGTGGCTTTCGCTTGTTCCGCCAATGCTGCGTGGCGTTCGATGGAGTAAACGAAATGCGCCAACTCGGCAAGCAATGCGGTCTGGTACCCGGACCCGGTTCCAATTTCCAAGACTTTATCGGAGCTGGTCAAATCTAATACTTCCAGCATGCGGGCTACGATATAAGGTTGCGAGATGGTTTGTCCGTCGCCAATCTGAATGGGATGATCCTCATATGCCTGGAATCGATATTGTCCGGCGACGAATTCATGCCTGGGCACTTTGGACATTGCTTCCATTACCCGCAGATCGCGGATTCCTCGCCCGCGAAGCTGTGAATCCACCATTCTTTTACGCGCAATCGCGAAAGGATCGCCGAGTTCGGAAGGCATGATCTTCATCAAATTCCATCACGACAATCAGACTGAAGAATGGATTATCCGCGCCGCAATGAGGCGTAGCAAACTACGTCTCTATGAAAAGCGGTAAAGTCCTTATCTTTTCCGTTGACGGATTCGCAGGTCGAAACTCACCACACCGTTTTCATCTCGAATCGCAACGATGGAAATGTTGCGCGTAATGTTGTATTCCGCCTGAATGACCTGCTGGGAAGTCTGCGAAACGTTTGTGCTGTAGGAAACCGTAATATTACTGGCGACCTGTTGCTCAATCGTAATTGCGGGTCCGGACTGTGTGGGAGAAGTTTCCGTATTCAAGCCCTGGGGATTGATTTTTATCCTGCTGACGCCGAAGAGACGTTGCGCGCGATTGCTGACCGTGGCATTCAGCGCCGCGGCGAGGATCGCGTTGGAGGCATCCTGGTTGAACGAAGAAGCGCCATTTTGCTGAAGTTGAGTAGATTGTTGAGTGGTCTGGCCGAAAGCGAGCAGCGCAATAATGTCCGCGGTCGGAAGAGGCGGTTCGGAGCGATAAGTCAGGTTCAGCTTGTCCGAGGGACCGTTCAGGTTCAAGGTAATGTCATAGTCGCGAACACGAGTGGAAGCTTGCAGATCAACTACAGGAACGGTGGTGACCGGGTTGGTGAAGGTCACGTCTCCGCGTTCAAGCCGATATTTTGTTCCATTGAAATAGGCCTGGCCTTCGAGCACATCCGCGCGCCCAAGCAAAACCGATTTGGCGGCAGTTCCCCGAAGACGCAGATCGGCATCGCCCGAGAGACGGATTACGGCAGTTTGCATTTGCAATTCCGACATGGTCACAATATGGACGTCAAGCCGAATGCGGTTTAACACTGGATTGGTTTGCGAGATTGCGGCAGATTGCGCCGTGCGCTGCAAATACGCACCAAAATCAAAACCGGGAGTCACAGCCACCTTTGTAATTGTTATGTCGCCTGTAACGGTGGAAGCGATCGAGCTGCCGGTAAACTGCAAGTCCAAATTCGCCGTAGAACTAACGCCTTGAGGATATCTAAGGCGGACTCCTTCTCCATGCAATCCCAAATCGAAATTAATCTGGCTATTGTTGAGGCTGGCGTGTCCCCGGAATGTAACGGTGCCGCCTCCGATGTGGCCACTTAAATTCTCAACCTCGAAGCGGTTCTGGCTAAAGGTGAGAGAGCCATTGACTCCGCTAAGTGCGCTCGGGGAATCAACATAGGCGAGGGATCCATTGGCGATTTGAATACGCCCTTGCGCAATGGGGTTTGCAGTCGTGCCGGCGAGCGTCATATCCACGTTCACCATGCCGGTCGAGGTAAAGTCGGGGTTGTAGCTCTGAATCAATTGCAAATTCAGCTGGCCTCGCGCCCGGAAATCAATCTCGCGATTACCGGCCAAATCAATGGAGCCGTCTCCTGAAATATCCGTATTGTCTCCGAGCAGGTGAAATTGTTCGACTTTCAATAAACGATTCGAGATCGAGAAGCGAAAGGGACCCTGATTGTGTAGCTTCACACTCTCGATATCCGCGAACGCATCAGTGAAGTTTCCAGCGAGATTGATCTCTGAAGGACGGCGAAGCGGTCCCTGCACATGCAAATCTCCCGCTACTGCGGAATGACCTGTCAGGTGGCCACGAAGGTAGTCCCTCAAAATAGCATCCACGTCCAAATGAGCGAAATGTAAGTCCAAAGAAGCCGGCCAGTCGCCCGAAGGGTGAATGTCGCCTTCAAGACTTAAATTCGCCGCTTTGAATTGCGAAACTCCAGACACATGCAGCTCAGAACCTTGGGTTGCGGCATTTATGGTGAAGTCACCCGCAAGTTCCTGGTCCAGAGTCAAATCTTTCAACTGAATTTGGGCGTTGATGCTTGGGTTTTCGAGAGTCCCGGCTCCGTGTGCCACGAAATTCAGTTTACCTTGAACAGCCACGCGGCTGGCCTGAAGCATGGGAATGTTGGCGAGGTCAAAATGATCGCCGGAAAGATCGAAGGTGAAAGTGTGCGGCAAAAACGTATAGCTCGCATTCCCCGTAAGACGAGCTGTAGATTGAGCTATTTCGATGTTATGGAAAACTACGTTTCCCTTGCTGAAACTGAGCGTTGAACTCAACCGCTGGATGACCTGGCCGTGAATCGTGGCGGCGCTGATTTGAAGGCTGCCATATCCTTCAGGATCGCTGCGAGTACCCGCCGCTTGAGCGGTGAGGTTCACCGTACCGGTGGCAGGGTACTGATATCCAGCCATGTCCAGCAATTCGGCGAGATTCGCCTGTTGCACGTTGATTCGAGCAGTAAATGGGCTTGACGGTGTAAACTCCCGGTCTTGCAACCCAAGGTTTAGGTCGAAGTTGATCGCCGTGCTATTGCGGCGCAACACACTGTTTCGCAAAGCCAGCCCGGAGCCTCGAAGGGCTATATTGTGGAGATCATCCTGAGCGAAACTACTTTGCTTTGCCTCGGTGGGACCGTCTTCGGAATCGGACTTAGTTTTCTGATGCGTTGGCTTTTCACCTCTATTTTCCCGTCGATGACGATCCTGATTCTACCCAAGTGGATCGTTATCTCGGGGTTGATAGCCATCGTCGGCGGATTGCTCGGTGCGGCTTATCCCGCTTGGGTGGCTAGCCGCAATACCTGGTCGAGGCGCTCGC
>CAVWRO010000004.1:0-2500 GCA_963757385.1 uncultured Acidobacteriaceae bacterium
TCTGAAAACGCTGTCGCTTTCTTAACAGTTTCGAACTGAAAGCTGACAGCTGATTGCTGATGGCTGTTCTTGCACCGAGTAAATTTTATGGTCAAGCCGAACGGGCGATTAGTACGGGTAAGCTTCACGCATTACTGCGCTTTCACCTCCCGCCTATCAACCAGGTAGTCTTCCTGGGCCCTTCTTATCCCTTACGGGTTGGGAGATCTCATCTTGGGGTGTGCTTCCCGCTTATATGCATTCAGCGGTTATCACAACCGAACTTCGCTACCCAGCTATGCCGTTGGCACGACAGCTGGAACACAAGAGGTTCGTCCATCCCGGTCCTCTCGTACTAAGGACAGGTCCCCTCAAATCTCCTGCGCCCACAACAGATAGGGACCGAACTGTCTCGCGACGTTCTGAACCCAGCTCACGTACCGCTTTAATAGGCGAACAGCCTAACCCTTGGAACCTTCTACAGCTCCAGGATGCGATGAGCCGACATCGAGGTGCCAAACCGGAGCGTCGATATGAACTCTTGGCTCCGATCAGCCTGTTATCCCCGGCGTACCTTTTATCCGTTGAGCGATGGCCCTTCCATGCAGAACCACCGGATCACTAACGCCTACTTTCGTATCTGCTCGACTTGTAGGTCTCGCAGTTAACCACGCTTATGCGTTTGCACTCGTCGGCTGATTTCCAAACAGCCTGAGCGTAGCTTCGCGCGCCTCCGTTACCGTTTAGGAGGCGACCGCCCCAGTCAAACTACCCGCCTTACTATGTCCCTCTCCCAGTTTATGGGAGTAGGTTAGAACCACAGATCTCGCAGGGTGGTATCTCACCGGTGGCTCCTCCAAACCCGAGAGTCTGGAATCAAAGCCTCCCACCTATCCTGCGCAGCAAGGGCCATAGTTCATAGTAAAGGTGTAGTAAAGGTGCACGGGGTCTTTCCGTCTAGTTGCGGGCAACCGGCATCTTCACCGGCACTACAAGTTCGCCGTGTCAGTCGGCAAGACAGTCGCACTTTCGTTACGCCATTCGTGCAGGTCGGAACTTACCCGACAAGGAATTTCGCTACCTTAGGACCGTTATAGTTACGGCCGCCGTTCACTGGGGCTTCAGTTCAAAGCTTCGCCTTGCGGCTAACCTCTCCCTTTAACCTTCCAGCACCGGGCAGGCGTCAGCCCCTATACGTCGTTTTCGACTTTGCAGAGACCTGTGTTTTTGTTAAACAGTCGCAGTGCGCATTTCTCTGCGGCCTCTTCGAGCTATGAACCCTAGTGAGGCACCCCTTCTCCCGAAGTTACGGGGTTAATTTGCCGAGTTCCTTACCAACTGTTCTCACGAGCGCCTTTGGATATTCTCCTCGTCTACCTGTGTCGGTTTGAGGTACGGTTCCCTTATCTTCTCCTTAGAGGTTTTTCTTGGCAGTGTGGAATCGGCAGCTTTCCTCCATACGGAGTACTGCTTTGCACCTCAGTGATAACTCTCCGGCGGATTTGCCTACCGAAGACACCTTACGCGCATCGACCGTTATAGCCATATGACGGCCTGCTTATCCTACTGCGTCACCCCATCGTGATAACGAATACAAGGGAGGTCCGGAATATTAACCGGATGTCCATCAGCTACGCCTTTCGGCCTCGCCTTAGGGACCGCCTGACCCTGAGCGGATTAACCTTTCTCAGGAAACCTTAGACTTTCGGCGCGGAGGGTTCCCACCTCCGTTATCGCTACTTATGCCGGCAGGGTCTCTTCTCAACCGTCCACCAGTCTTCTCAGTCTGGCTTCAAACTGTTGAGAATGCTCTCCTACCACGCATTGACGTTAATCAATGCATTCGCTGCTTCGGTACCAAGCTTGAGCCCCGTTATATTGTCGGCACCGGACCGCTTGACCAGTGAGCTATTACGCTTTCTTTAAAGGATGGCTGCTTCTAAGCCAACCTCCTGGCTGTCTGGGCGTTCCGACTTCCTTTCCCACTTAGCTTGAATTTGGGGACCTTAGCAGGCGATCTGGACTGTTTTCCTCTCGACGACGAAGCTTAGCCCCCGCCGTCTGACTCCCGAATTGGTTGTTCTATGGCATTCGAAGTTTGGTTGGATTCTGTAAGCTGGAAAGCCCCATAGTCCATCCAGGTCTCTACCACCACGACAAATCATTCGAGGCTAGCCCTAAAGCTATTTCGGAGAGAACGAGCTATCACGGAATTTGATTAGCCTTTCACCCCTACCCTCAGCTCATCGGAGCTTTTTTCAACAAACACCCGTTCGGCCCTCCATTAGGTTTTACCCTAACTTCAGCCTGGCCAAGGGTAGATCATCCCGCTTCGCGTCTATTCCTGCCAACTATGTCGCCCTATTAGGACTCGCTTTCGCTACGGCTCGCTTTCGCTTAACCTTGCTGACAAGAATAACTAGCCGGCTCATTATGCAATAGGCACGCGGTCAGACTTTCGGCTTGCGCCGCATAGTCCTCCCACCGTTTGTAGGCACACGGTTTCAGGTACTATTTCACT
>CAVWRO010000004.1:7500-92819 GCA_963757385.1 uncultured Acidobacteriaceae bacterium
TTCTCGCGGATGATGGCAGCATTTATATTCATCTCGATTCGCACGTCGGACATTATGCGAAAGCTGCAGCCGACGAGGTTTTTGGTGCGAACAATTTCAAGAACGAAATAGTCTGGAAACGTTCTCTTCCGCACAACGACCCGCAGAAGTACGGTGCTATCCACGACACGCTTCTTTTTTACGTAAGGGGGGAAGAATATCTCTTCAACCAGCAGTTTACGGGACTTAGCGACGAATACAAGGAATCGCATTATGGACAAACGGACGACGCGGGACGACGCTATCAGCTAACGTCCCTGGCAGCAAAAGGGCCCGGCCCTGCGCGCAAGTTTGGCGATCGTACTTTGGAGCCGCCTAAGGGTGGGCACTGGCGGTACTCTCAGGAAAAAATCGACGAACTGCTGAGCCAAAAACGAATCATATTCACAACTGGCGGCACGCAAGGTTTGTCCGTTACATGGACGACATGAAGGGCCCCGCACTTCAATCAATTTGGACTGATATTTACCCAGTCAATTCTCAAGCCATAGAGAGGCTTGAATATCCTACGCAGAAGTCTGAGGCGCTTTTAGACAGAATTCTAACGACCTCCTCGAGTGAAGGTGACATCATCCTCGACTGCTTCGTCGGCTCCGGCACCACCGCGGCCGTCGCCGAAAAGCTCAACCGCCGCTGGATCGCCTGCGATCTCGGACGCTTCGCCATCCATACTACGCGCAAGCGACTGCTCGGCATCCCCGATGTAAAGCCCTTCGTCGTCCAGAACCTCGGCAAGTACGAACGGCAAGCTTGGCAAGTGGCGGAGTTCGCTGGCACGCCATCAGAACTGTCATCCCGAGCGCAGCAGAATCGTTCGCTTGCGAACGATCCTGCGGAGTCGAGGGACCCCGGCACCGCTGGCACCCGGCAAAAGCCTGGCAGGGAGTTCTTGGCACAAACCTCAGTCCGCGGTGAGAACGCCTGTAAAGGTCACTCATCACAGCAGGCATATCCGGGGTCCTTCGACTCCAGAACCCAATTCGCAAGCGAATCGGGTTCTTCCGCTCAGGATGACAGAGGTTTGAATAGGTTGAGAGAGCAGAGAGAACGCGAGACGGCTTACCGGAAGTTCATCCTTGAGCTTTACCACGCCACGCCGGTCATCGGCCACGTCTGGCTGCACGGCGTCAAAGGCGGACGCATGGTGCACGTCGCGGCGGTGGACGCTCCTGTGACCCGCGCCGACGTGAACGCCATTGCCGCCGAAGTGTGGAGAGCCAGCGGCAAAGGCCCCAATTCTCCGCAAAAGCCCGCCGTGGATGTGCTGGGATGGGAGTTCGCCCTCGACATGAACGAGACGGCAAAGCAGGTTGCCGCCGAAGCCCGCGTGGATGCTGCCTTCAAGAAAATTCCCCGCGAGGTGCTGGAGAAAAAAGCGGTCGAGCAGGGCGACGTTTATTTCTTCGAGCTGGGAGCTTTAAAAGTTGACACGAAAATAAAAAAACGCGAGCTGACCTTGACGCTGGCTGACTTTGTGATTCCTTCGGACGATGTCCCGGCTGAAGTGCGCGGCGCGATCAAGCATTGGAGCCAGATGGTGGATTACTGGGCCGTCGACTGGGATTTCAAAGACGACACGTTTCATAACCAATGGCAGTCGTACAGGACGCGAAAGAGTCCGAAGTTGGAGTTGTCGGTGAAGCGGGAGTATGTAGAGCCGGGGAACTACGCAGTGGTTGTGAAAGTGATCGATATTTTGGGGAATGACACGACAAAGATGTTGAACGTGGAAATCAAATGAGGGTTTGCAATGAAGACAGAGCACACCTATTTCACTTATATCGTGTGCAGCCGCTCGGGGACACTCTACATCGGTATGACTAACAACATCGACCGCCGCGCTCTTGAACACAAACATGGAGAGGTCGAGGGTTTTGCCAGTAAATATCATTGTGACCGCTTGGTTTATTACGAAAGCTTTGACGACGTGCGCAAGGCGATTGATCGCGAGAAGCAATTAAAGGGCTGGAGAAGATCAAAAAAGATCGCGTTGATCGAGTCTAAGAACCCGCGCTGGGAAGATTTGGCAGAGAAGTGGGGAGCGCAAATGCTGTTTGCCGGGGAGTCGATGAAGGGTCGATGAGCCCTTCATTAAAACTGTCATCCTGAGCGGAATTTGCGCGGGCGAAGCACGCGACAAATGGAGCCGAAGGACCCCGTGCTGCTAGAAGTCGCCGCAATGTTACAAGGCGTTCTCACGGTACGGTCAACATCGGGAGAATTCCCTGCCATGGTATCGCGACTAATGGCCGCGTAGGGGTCTTTCGACTCCGTGAATGTTCCGCTTTGCGGAATATTCACTACGCTCAAGATGACATGGTGTGGGTGATTTATGCCGCGCAAGAAAAAACCTGCTGACGAGACACCGAGTCTTTACGACATCACGGCTAAGCTGCGGTCTGGGGCTTGTGTTCCTGCGCTTCGCGAGGCCGTGAAATCGTGGAAGGCAGGCGGGCGCAAGGGCCTCACTGACACCACGCAGACTTTGCTGAATTACTGGTTCGAGGCCGATCATAAAACACGGACCGGCAGACTTTTTAAGTATTACGAGTTTCAGAGAGAAGCGATTGAGACTCTGGTCTACGTCTGGGAAGTCGAAAAGGTCCGGGCACGAAAGGATTTGCTAGAGCGCTATGCCCAGAATGTGACAGATCTGCACCTGCCCCCAGAGGACGGATTTGCTCGCTACTGTACGAAGATGGCGACGGGCAGCGGCAAGACCAAGGTGATGGCGCTGGCTATCGCGTGGCAATACTTCAACGCCCGACGTGAGCAGGATGAAATTGCTACAGACTATGCCAAGACTTTTCTGCTGATCGCTCCCAACGTGATTGTGCTGGAACGACTGAAGGCTGATTTCGCAGCGGGGAAGATTTTTCGTGAAGACCCGATCCGCCCCAAAGAATTTGATATTTTCTGGGACTTCGATTGCGTGATGCGTGGCGACGGCGAGCGGGCGTACTCGGAGGGCGTCCTTTTCCTTACCAACATTCACCAGTTTTACGAGAAGCCCGAGCGCGATGACGATGAACCCGATGCGATGACGGCGATGCTTGGTCCGAAACCGCCCACGCAGAAAATGGAGCAAGCAGATTTCGCGGACCGCATCTCTCGCCGGGCGGGACGGCTTCTTCTTATTAACGACGAAGCCCATCATACCCATGACGAAGGCAGCGAGTGGAATGCTGTGATCGCGAAGCTGCATGCGAAAACGCCGATGGTGGCGCAACTTGATTTCTCGGCAACTCCAAGATTCAGCAAATCGGGCACGATTTTTCCCTGGACCATCTCTGACTACCCGCTGAAACAGGCCATTGTGGAAGGCGTGGTGAAACGTCCGGTGAAAGGCGTCGCGAAAATCCCGGAGCCCAAATCCGAATATGCGAGCGTGCGATATCGCGGCTATCTCACGGCTGCGGTTGAGCGATGGAAGGAGTATCGCGAACAGCTCAAGCCGCTGCGCCGAAAGCCGGTACTGTTCGTCATGATGAATAGCACGGAAGAGGCTGATGATGTTGCGGACTGGCTGGCGAAAGCGTACCCATCAGAATTCGGAAATGGGAAGACGCAGACCATCCACGCAAAAAAGTCTGGCGAGATCAGCGATAAAGAATTGGAGAAAGCGCGAGAGACGGTAAAGAACGTGGATCGCGAAGACAGCCCGATTCACGCGATTGTGAGCGTGATGATGCTGCGTGAAGGTTGGGATGTGCAGAATGTGACTGTCGTTGTTGGTCTGCGTCCATATACGGCCAAGGCGAACATTTTGCCTGAACAGGCAATAGGCCGGGGTCTTCGCCTTATGTTCCGCGATTTAACCCCGGACTACACCGAGCACGTAGATATTATTGGCAATCAGAAATTTCTAGAGTTTGTTGACGACCTGGAAAAACTGGAAGACCTACAACTTGAAACCTTTGAGATCGGCAAAGACAAGCTGCGCATCCTTACGATTATGCCGCTGGAGGAGCGCAAGGAATTTGACATCGGTCTGCCGCTGCTCACGCCGACTTTGATTCGCAAGAAGAGTCTGGCCGAGGAAATTGCCGGTCTCAATGTGATGTCCTTCCAAACCATGCTGCTCCCGTTGACCCCCGATGATCCGAATAACAAGACCTTCCGCTACGAAGGGCATGACATCATCACGCTGCAAAAGATCGTGGAGCGCGATTACCGAGTGCCTGAGCCGCAGACGGCTCAGGAGCTGATCGGCTACTATTCGCGAAGGATTGCGGAGGTGGTGAAACTGCCATCGCAGTTTGCAGCGCTGGCTCCGAAGGTACGGGAGTTTTTTGAGAACAAGGCGTTCGGGCGGTGGGTTGACCTAAACGACATGTTGACGGTTCGTGCGATGAGCACGCAAGTTGCTTCTTATGTCTGCATCCAGGAATTTACTCGCGTACTGAAGAAGCTGAGCATCGCAGAGCAGGAGCCGCAGTTGCTCGGGCCGGAGCGGATGCTCTCGTCGTGCCAACCTTTCCCGTGGTCGAGAAAAGTGTATGAGGCGCGAAAATGCGTTTTCAACATGGTTCCATGTGATAACGATTTCGAGAAAGCGTTTGCACGCTTTCTGGAGCACGCGCTGGATGTGACTGCCTTCGCGAAATTGCCGCAACCGTTTGGTTTCTCGATCGACTATACGGACGGCGGAATGAATTTGCGGGCTTATTATCCGGACTTTGTGGCGATCGATTCGGAAAAGACCTATTGGCTGATCGAGACCAAGGGGATGGAGTCGACAGAAGTCGCGCATAAAGATCTTGCGGCTAGCAATTGGTGTGAGAACGCGACGCTCTTAACAAAGACGCCCTGGAAATATTGCAAGGTTGGGCAGAAAGAGTTTGAGGTGCTGCAGCCTGTGCGGCTGCGGGATTTGGGGGCGTTGAGTTTGAGTCTGCCTTTGTAGTCTTTCCCGGCAGCGCTTTCTGCGCTGCGTGGATCTTTTCCTGCTTTATTGGCACGGCTGAAGCCGTGCCCTGATACGAACCGCTTTTTTGGCATGGCTTACGCCCGTGCCCTACCCGAAGATTCGCGGGCGAGGCGCCCGCGCCACACAGGCAAGTTTAAGAGCCGCGGACAGGAGTGTCCGTGCCACATATTATTGGAAAGTCCTAACGAATCGCCGCGAAGGAATCTGCTGACCACATGTGACCGCGTACAATACTGAGCGTTCTGCGAAAATAACTCTCGGAAAAAATTGACAAGGTGAAGACCACAAATCTCTCCCGCCGGGATTTTCTTCAAATCACGGGGCTGTCGGTCGGCGCTCTTCGCTTGGGTGCGCATGGCGAAGCGCCGTCTGCGGCTGGCAGAGGGGGAACAATTTCCGTTGTGGCGGACCCCGCGGATTTGGCCGTGTCGCCAGCTCCGGCGACATGGGCGATACAAGAGCTAACCCGTGCCTTGGAGGAACGTGGCGTCGCCATTCGGCGCCTCGCCACGCTCGATCAGGCCCCTCCATCCAGTCTCTGCGTGATGATTGGCAGCTGCAACACGCCGCCTGTTTCGAAAATCCTAAAGGATGCGCACGTCTCAGTCTCAAATGCGCCGGAATGCCTTGCCCTGGTGCCCGCCGCGTACAAGGGCGGCCCGATGCTACTGGCATGTGGCAGTGACGCGCGCGGGCTCATGTATGCGGTCCTTGATTTGGCGGATCGAGTGCGGTACTCGGACGATCCGATTCAAGCACTCAAGACTCAGGCGCCAGTAGCCGAGCAGCCTTTCAACCAGGTTCGAAGCGTGGCGCGTTTATTTGTCAGCGATATCGAAGATAAGAACTGGTTCAACGACCGCGAAATGTGGCCCGCTTATTTTGCGATGCTAGCATCGCAGCGCTTCAATCGGTTTCATCTGGCACTGGGTATCGGCTACGACTCATTGGAAAGAGTTGCCGATGCGTACTTTCTTTTCGCTTATCCGTTTTTGCTGTCTGTGGCGGGTTATGAGGTCAGGGCGGTAGGCTTGCCGGAGTCGGAGCGAGATCAAAATCTGGAGATGCTGCAATTCATCAGCCGGCAGGCGGTGGTGCACGGCATTGACTTTCAATTGGGGATTTGGACTCACGGACACGAATGGGGCCCGGAAAGTTCGAACGCGAATTACGTTATCGAAGGGCTGACGGCTGCGAATCACGCCGCATATTGCCGCGATGCGCTGACCGCGTTGTTGAAACACTGTCCCGACATAAGCGGCGTGACATTGCGGACGCATGCCGAGAGTGGCGTGCGAGAAGGGAGCTATTCGTTCTGGAAAACAGTTTTGGACGGCGTGCGGCGATCGGGACGTAGAGTCGAGATTGATCTGCATACCAAAGGTCTCGATCAAACGATGATTGATGAGGCTCTTGCCACCCACATGCCGGTAAAGCTCTCGCCCAAGTACTGGGCCGAGCACATGGGATTGCCTTACCACCAGGCGGCAATACGTGATCTGGAAATGCCGCGAAAAAATGTTGGTGCTGACGACTTCTCCGCTCTAAGCACCGGATCAAGAATTTTTACCCGATATGGCTATGCCGATTTCTTGAAACGTGATCGTCCTTATAGTGTGATGTATCGCGTTTGGCCCGGTACTCACCGATTTCTTCTGTGGGGCGATCCGGTATCAACCGTCGCTCATGCACGAGCTTTTCGTTTTTGCGGAGGCGACGGAGCGGAACTGTTCGAGCCGCTGTCTTTCAAAGGCCGCCGCGGATCAGGCCTGCCAGGCGGGCGTTGCGCCTACGCCGACAAATCTTTGAATCCTCATTGGGATTGGGAAAAATATCTCCACACGTACCGAGTGTGGGGACGCCTGCTTTATAACCCGCATGCAGATTCCGACGTCTGGCAACGACTTCTCCGTAAGCAATTCGGTGGCAGCGCGCCCGCCCTCGAGGCCGCGTTGGGGAGTGCCACTCGAATCCTGCCGCTGGTTACCACGGCGCACTTGCCTTCGGCCGCGAACGATACTTTCGGACCGGAGTTCTATACCAATCAGCCCATCGTGGATGCGAATGAGCCGCAGCCTTACGGCGATACTCCATCCCCGAAAGTATTTGGGAACGTCAGTCCATTGGATCCGCAACTGTTCTCTCGCACAAGCGATTTCGTGGACGAGTTGCTCAAGGGCGAACGCTCCGGCAAATATTCTCCGGTTGAAGTCGCGCAATGGCTGGAGGATCTTGCCCAGGGCGCGGACAGCCGCCTGGCTGAAGCGCAGGGCAAATCGAGCGAGGTCGCGATAAGCACAAGTCGAGAGTTCCGCAGGGCAGTGGCTGATCTGAAAATTCACATCGGCCTCGGCCGGTTTTTCGCGGCGAAGCTTCGCAGCGGCGTGCTCTACGCAATTCATGAACGTTCGGATGATCGCGCGGCACTCGACGAAGCCTTGAAGCAATATCGGCGGGCGCGGGAAATCTGGTCTCAATTTGCCGAAGAGACGAAGGGTGTTTACGTTCCCGACATGACATTTGGGCCCCTGCCACGCATGCGCGGCAATTGGCTCGACCGCTTGCCCGCCATGGATGGTGACATTGCTCTGATGGCGAAGCGGCTTGAATCGCTTCAGGAAAGTCAGCCGCAAACTGCGCGAGTCCGATCGGCAATTCAGGAAGCACTCGGGCGGCCGCTGCGAGGTTCCGCCGCATGCTCCCATACACCTTCTCCACGGTTCCAACCGGGGAAGGATTTGGAGATCGTTCTTTCGGTCAGACAGGTGACCCAGCCAATTTCTGTTCGCCTATATTATCGGCATGTAAATCAGGAGGAGCGTTATGAGATCGTCGAAATACCAAAACGAAACAGAGAATATCGAACCGTGATTCCCGCGACCTATACTTCTTCAAAATATCCCATTCAATATTATTTCGAGTTGAGGCACGGCTTAGAAAAGGCTTGGCTTTATCCAGGCTTCGACCAGAACCTGACAATCCAGCCCTACTTCATCGTCCCCGCTACGATTTAGCCGGAGTCGTAAGGGGATCGTCCAGTGAAACAGGCTTCTCAACAAAAATAAGAGTCCCGAGGTGTTGTTGAACTTATTCGTCTCGGCCAGTAGCTCGCGTTAGACCCTTGCCGACCTGCTGCTGTTGCCTTGCGGCTACAGGCGATCGTCACTCGGGCTCCGGGCTTACCGCCAACCGGAAAAACCAGTTCAACGCCTCGGGACTCTATCTTGCCTCTGACATGGTGTTCCTGTTCGCCTCAACCAGCGCTCAGCTATTAGACCCTCGCTGACCCTCTCTGCTTCATCTTACGATGCTGCTGAGTGATCTCGCTTGAGTCCCGGACATCGCACCAACCGGGTAAACTTAGAACGTGTCAAAGAACGATTATGTTTTTACTCTTTCTATTTTTATAGTCAATCAAAAACACGACGCATTATCTTGCTTTGATTCAATTGAGTGCAGCCCCTCCACAAGGCTGTGACCGGATTCGGTGCAACTCGCGTCGGCAGTCTGATTCCGCACTTAACCGGCATGGAATTTGCGGGGATGTTTGCGAATAGATCTGAAATCCGCGATCCAAACCTCTTTGTGTAAAAAGCGTTTACGCGCAATGTTTGCGGTGCTTTCGGCAAGACAATCATTTCATTGTTGAGCGCCTTAAGTCCCTCTTCGGCGGGGGAATCGGATATTCATGGTCCTCATCGTAGAACCGTCTCGGACCATGATCCGATTTCGCATTCGGAATAGGCCTTTCCTGTTTGGAACTAAACGTTCTGCCGGATTTCTCCGCGACTAACGGCGACGGCGTCGTATAGATTGCCTGGTTAAGAACGGTTCCATTGGGCGGATTCGCTACTGCGAATACTCCAAAGGCTTTCCCATTTGCGTAAGAAGTGGAAATGTAATCGGCCACCATCAGCCCCGAAAATGTATTTGGCAGCCAGGTGAGACTCATACCGCCAACTAACTGAGTTGGGGTACTCCATGTCTGCCCGCCATCCTGCGAGGAGACGTAACCCAGTCCAAGGCTGCACGTGGCGCCGCAATTTGAAACGGGATAAAAATAGTAAGTCAATGTCAGATGAGCGCTGGTGCCAGACGTTGCGGGGTTAACACCTAAACCCGGGATAAAATGATCCACCGTGCTTGTAGCTGCGTCAATTGGAACACGCACTGGCGTAGTCCAGGTAACTCCATCCGTCGAAGTACTGAGTATCAGATCGTTGGACGCACAATTTGTCCGGAAGCGGCAATCCTGCCAGGTGACATAGACCGTGCCAGCTCCATCTATTTGAGCCGAGGGTAGTGCGGCGCTGCGTAGGTTGCCGGCAACCTGATGATCGGTCACCGGCGAAATCGTGACTGGGGCGCTCCCAACTGGCCCCGCCATCGGTGGAAGTAAATGCAGTTATCAGTTCAGAGTTCCCAGAAATCCCCAGAATCGGAACGACCACGGTTCCATTGGGCTGTACTAGGGGAACGCCTCCAATACCCTCCGCTAAATTCGCCGTGGGTTGAGCCGGACTCCAGGTCAAGCCTCCATCCTTCGAGGTATTCATTTCAGTGGTGTCCTGATTTGATGGATCATCCCATTCCACATAACAATGCCCGTAGAACGGGCTGCTCGGCGTGTTGTCACAGGCGATCCAATTCTTATCGGGACTGCCGATCGCGCTGACGACGATGGGATTGCCCCAATTGATTCCATCCGCCGAACGGTTTACCAGAACCTCCGTCGTGGCGCCGATTCCCAGTGAGGAAATCATCCAGACTGCGTGGGCTGCGTCGAAGGCAACGACGGCGTCGCTGGCTGCGCTGAACAGGCCACCGCCCTGGAAGGTAGTGATTCCCGGAAGATAGCCGCTGCTCCATGTGGTTCCAGCGTCGGTCGAGGTGGCAAATCCAATGTCAGCGCCGCCGCCACTGGAGATTCGTCCCACTTGAAACGCGGTTACCATGGTCGAGCCAAACACATACATGCCGGGTTCCACTTCAGTAGCGTGCTGGCTGGTGGAGTTGGTGAAAGTGTCCTGACTGAGCCGGGTAAGCGAGACGCTCTGAAAGTTATTTCCGGGCGGCGTGGTTTCTGAAGGAGAGCTGGATCCGCAGCCGGTCATCAATGACAAAACAAAACCTATAAGAAGCAGGCCCGGAAAAACCGCAGTTCTAAATCCGTTGCTCGAGGGGTGGTAATTCTTCATACAAGTGTTGTTCGCGGCTACATTATCGAACTGGCGTCATCCCGAAACCCCAGCGCTTTCACAAGCCGGGCGAGGGATCTGGCGTGAAGCGGAAAATAATCTCAATGTGCCGACGCTAAATTGAGACCTTGCGTGAAGTCAATCAAAGATTTTGATTTTGTCCCTGCTACGATAATCAGGTGGATTCGCTCCTCGAAGTTCGCGGCCTGACGGTTGAATTTCCATTTCGCGGAAACGCATCCGCCCAGATGGTAACTGCCGTGGGGGACCTGAGTTTCAAAATCGCTTCCGGCGAGGTTCTCGGGCTGGTAGGCGAATCCGGTTCTGGTAAGTCTGTAACCTCCCTGGCTTTGATGCGCCTGCTACCACCGAATGCGCGGGTCGGCGGACAAATAATTTTTCGCTCCCCAAATCAGGAGCAGCGAGATTTGCTTCAGATCAGCGAAGACAATATGCGGCAACTGCGCGGAACTCAGCTTGCCATGATTTTTCAGGAACCGATGACCGCTCTGAATCCGGTAATGCGCGTCGGCGATCAGATTGCCGAAGCCGTCCGCGCACACAGGAAAGTCACAAAAGAGGAGGCTTGGGAACAAGCCATAAGCGCAATGGATGATGTTGCCATAGGCGACGCCAGCCGGCGCGCCCGCGATTATCCGCACCAACTTTCCGGAGGCATGCGGCAGCGCATCATGATTGCTATGGCCATCGTTAACCGGCCGCAGTTGCTGATTGCCGACGAGCCTACGACCGCGCTCGATGTGACGATTCAAGCGCAAATCCTTGAGTTGCTCGCGAATTTGCGGAAAAAGTTTGGACTCACCATGCTCTTCATCTCGCATGATCTGGCAGTTGTTTCGCAAGTCGCCGATCGCGTTGCGGTCATGTATGCCGGAAGCCTCGTCGAAATGGGATCAAAAGCCGACATTTTTCGGGATCCCGCGCATCCTTATACCCGTGGGCTTCTGAATGCGGTGCCGACTCTGACGACGGATCGCAGCTCTGCATTGCGGACCATTGAAGGAACAGTGCCGTCCGCTGGAAACATTTCGGCGGGATGCGGATTCGAGCCCCGATGCAGTTTTCGCATTGCCGCCTGCGCTCAAGATTTCCCGTCGCTGGCAGAAGTCGCACCGGGACATTGGGCAAGGTGCCCCGTGGTGAATCGCTAAGCATTTAGGATTTGGTCGCATGAACGATTCCGATGGTCTCCTTGGGGAACATTGGCCTTCAGACTACCCACGCGGGTCCATTGCTGAAGCCGGCCGCAGATGCTGTTGCGGAGAGTTTCTTATATTCGGCTTTGGCTTGACGGAGTATTGGTGTCACCGGCATCTCCATCCGGCAACGCCAACGAGAAAAGAAGGAGGTCGCGATTTGCTAAGAAAACTAGTAAGGATTCCTTACTCTGGGTCCGCTGCATCGTGAGTGGTTTGTCTCACACGGAAGCTGTGGTTACCTCTGCCTATTTGACCTTAAGTTCGGTTTGCGGGCGATCTGATTGCTACTAAATTCCTCAACAGCCTCCACGTGGCGCTGCATAGGTCTATAATCGCCATTTTGCCGAGAGCCCATTGCGCATTCTTGTTTTAAGTGATATTCACAGCAACCTTGAAGCCTTGGAGGCCTGCCTCGCCGCCGCTCCCGCGCACGATATGGTCGCGAATCTTGGCGATGTCGTGGGATACGGGGCCAGCCCGAACGAGGTCATTAAGCGGGTTCAGGGATTGGGCGACTTCTTCGTGCGTGGGAATCATGACAAGGCGGTCTGCGGAATCACCGACCTGAAGGATTTCAATCCTGTGGCAGGCATCGCCGCCCTGTGGACTCGAGAGCACCTCCCGCCGGAAAATCTGGAATGGCTTCGCGCCTTGCCCACGGGACCGGCGAAGATCGAGGGTTTGGATGATGTCCAGTTCGTTCACGGATCGCCGATTGATGAGGACGAATACCTCGTAACTATGCACGACGCCATCGAACCCTTGATGGTTTCTTCAAGTAACCTCACTTTTTTTGGCCACACTCATCTTCAAGGCAGCTTTTCCGTCACCGCCGGAAACAAGGGCGACCTTTCCTATCCGGAGTACCAGACTGTGGGACAGGCTGAAACCAGCGAATTTCCCTTGAAGGACGGCGTGCGATATCTGATTAATCCCGGCTCTGTCGGGCAGCCCCGCGACGGAAACTGGCGAGCGGCGTTTGCGCTGTACAACACGGAATCGCGGGTCGTGACTTTTTGCCGCGCGCCATACAATTTGAAGAGCGCGCAGGAACGAATCATGGCGGCCAACCTGCCCATGCGGCTCGCGACTCGGCTGGCTGCGGGAAGGTAAGGGCAGAGAACTTGAATCAGCGAATGCTAAGTCCGCTTACGAATCGTGACAATGCTCCCGACCATCATCTTGTTGCTTACAGCGACGGGGGCGCGCGCGGTAACCCTGGGCCGGCCGGATACGGAGTTGTGATTCAAGATGAATCAGGCAAGAAAATTGCGGCCCTCAGCGAATATCTTGGACATCAAACTAACAACGTAGCCGAATATCAGGGTTTGATTGCGGCCCTCGAATACGCCGTGAACCACAACCATAAAGCGCTCAAAGTCATCAGCGATTCCGAACTTCTCGTGCGGCAAATCAAAGGCATTTATAAAGTCAAGAATTCCACCTTGCAGGAGCTTCATGGCCGGGCGAAAGATTTGATCGAGCGGTTGGACTGGTTTTCAATCGGCCACGTGCTTCGCGGACACAATCAGGAAGCCGACGACCTGGCAAATGCCGCCATGGATAAAGGAATGGGACGTGTGGCGCGAGCTTCCTCGTCCGCGAGTTCGTCGGGAATCTCTGCAATGGTGCGGCAGGAATTTAATGGAGTAGTTCGCGGAGGAAAAATCGAACTCCTGGATGGCGAGCTTCCCGAGGGAACGCGCGTGCAGGTGCGTGAGAAAAATTAGTTCAACCCGGGTGGCACGTCCTTCCGCTTTTTTGCGAAGGGCGAGTGCTGGAGAGTTGTAATGAAAGCAGGTCCCTCCGCTTCGCTCCGGTCGGGATGAGAGGGTCATAATTAAGCGTCAGCCACGAGATTTTTCAGTGTTCCCACGCCTTCCACTGTCACCTCCACTACATCTCCTGCCACAATTGGTCCCACTCCGCTCGGCGTTCCTGTAGAAATCAAATCACCGCGGAAGAGTGTCATCACTTGCGAGATATAACGAATCACGACATCCAAAGCGAAGATGAAATCCCGCGTGTTACCTTGCTGGCGGATTTCCCCGTTCACCCGAGTCTCAACTCCCACTCCTGCCCAGGGATCAATTTCATCGGTCACCAGCGGGCCAACTGGACAAAAGCTGTCAAACCCCTTGGCGCGCGTCCATTGACTGTCTTTATTTTGCAGATCGCGTGCGGTGACATCATTCACGCAGGTGTAGCCAAGGATATAGGGTTCGACTTCGTCATCCGCGGCAAGACGATGACATTTCTTGCCAATTACCACGCCAAGCTCGCCTTCATAGTCCACGCGTTGGGACATCTTCGGGCGAAAAATATTTCCGCCTGGCGGCAATAGAGACGATGGCGGTTTCAGAAAAATCAGCGGCTCGGTGGGAACCTCGTGGCCGAGTTCCGCGGCGTGCTCGCGGTAATTGCGCCCCACGCAGACGATTTTCGATGGACGCACCGGTGCCAGCAACACGGCCTCCGCTAACGGCACCCGATCCATACGCTTAGTGGGTAAATCTTCAATGTCGCCACTGCTGTCTTCGGGCGCAGTCAATAACACGCGGGTGATTTCTTCGCGTCCGGTCACAGATTCAACCAGGCCACAGTGCGCCTTGCCTGCGAGATCAAAACAACAATATTTCATAGGAATATCTAACCATAGAGATCCGAATATGCCGGAGGAAAAAATGGGATTGTTTACGGAACAGTCTCATTCGCTTCTTCCGACCGTGCGCTTTCGTTCCCACGAATGTCCACGGCCGAAACGGAGTAAAAATATTTTTTCCCCGCGGAAACAATCTGATCGCGAAAAGCCGGCAACTTCACCAAATCTGAATTGATCTTGATAGCCGGTCCGCCGCCCTCATGCCTGAAGATGTTGTACCCCGCCAAATCGCTCTCGGTATCAGGATTCCATATCAAGTCAACGAAGAGTTCTCCATTTTCACTCGAGAACACAGCCTGCAATCCGGAGGGCACTGCTGGTGGGAAAACATCGTGAGCAAAAACTGCCGCTTCGTGCGTGTCGTCTCCTTCGATCTGAGCTTCGGTTCCAGGTTTGCGGTCAATCACTGTGACCACAGTCGCGTGGTACGAATATTTCTTTTCCCACTCGAAATTGTGATCTACGAATCGCGAGGCCGGCGCTGCGTCTAGCGGCAATTCACCTGCGATGGTTTCCATCTTGCTATTTTCCTCGCGACGGTAGGTGCGATAGAGATAATGTATTCCCGAAATTTCAACAGGATTTGGAACTGGGACCCAACTCAAGATGACGCCGTCTGAGGTGACCTCAGCGGCAAAGCTATTGGGAGGCGGAAGAGTGGGCGCGGCAGGAACTTGCGCCTTGTTCGAGAGTCCGGCGCTGCGCCCGCGATCGTTCATGACTTCTACCGCATAAGTGAGACTTGCAAACGGATCAGTCAGGGCGGACTTCGGAAGAATATCAACGTAGGATTTCGGGTTGGGAGACGGTCCTGAGTTTTTATTTGACGAGATGGTACTTGAGATAGATGGCACTTCGGCGATCGTGGATGAGCACGCTTCGAGTGGAAGTCCAACACTGCGGCAGATGCGAGTTGGTCCGAAGTGGCGGATCGGCTGACGATCCGTTGTGCGGGCTGGGGCGGTCCAGGTCAAATAAACTCTGTCCCCTTTTCGCTTTGCATGCAGGTCGGTAACCGGTTTCGGCAGCTCAAGAGAAGGAGGCAGCGGAATTCCGGGCGTCCCGCAACTGGTCAGCAGGCTTGTCACAAAAATGCAGATGAAGATCGTTGAAGTAGGTTTGGCGGCCAACTAAAAAAGCCTATCAGAAAGGTCCAGCGGAGGCGTATGTGGGGCGGACAAGAGGGTCCGCATTACATATCCGCGAGCTTCGCTAACGCCAACGCCACAAACTCATCCTGTTCCGGGAGAACTGTTCGCAGGTCCAGCAGAACTCGATCTTCTTGCACGCGGGAAATTATCGGCGGGTCGGACTTCCGAAGGCGCGCCGCAATTTCATCAGCGCTGAGATCTTTGGACACAATCGCGAGCAAACAGGTGGGCAGAACAGCTGATGGCGCGGCGCCTCCGCCGATTATCGAGTCTCCATCCATGAGATCCACCGAAATTCTTTGTGAGCGTATCTTACCCGCCATCTTTTCAGCCCGTAGGTGTATTTCATCTTTCGAGAGCCGCATCAGGCGCAGCGCCGGAATCGAATCGTAATCCTGCTTTACATAAGCTTGGAGCGTCGCTTCCAACGCAGCGTAAGTCAACTTGTCCACTCTCAATGCGCGAAAGAGTGAATTCGTCCGCATTTTCGATATCAGCTCTCGCGCTCCGGTTAGAATTCCAGCCTGAGGGCCGCCGAGCAATTTATCGCCGCTAAAGGTAACGACGTCCACACCCGCATTCAGACTATCCAGGACGCCGGGTTCATCGCGCAGGCCAATGGAGCGCAGATCGAAAAGAGACCCGCTTCCCAAATCCTCTATCAGGGGTATATTCCGGCGGCGAGCGAGGTTGACCAACTCTTCGAGCCGCGGACGCTGGGTGAATCCCGTGATCTCGAAGTTCGAGCGATGAACCCGCAGCAGCAACTTGGTTTTCTCGCTGATTGCAGATTCATAGTCGCTGAGGGCGGTGCGGTTCGTGGTTCCCACTTCGCGGAGAATGGCGTGGGATTTCGCCATTACGTCTGGAATGCGAAATGATCCGCCAATTTCGACAAGCTCTCCGCGAGAAACAATTACTTCGGCGCCTTCCGCTAGCGAATTCAAAGCAAGCAGCACCGCGGCGGCATTGTTGTTGACGACAATGGTGGAGATTTCCCGCGAGCCTTCTGCGCCTGCATAGCCGGGCGCGGAATCCGCTGCGCGAGCATCGAAAATCTTCCGGAATAAGCGATCTACGTGAACGTCGCGCTTGCCGCGATCACCTGATTCGGTATTGAACTCCAGATTGGAATAGACGCCGGCTGTATTGAGAATGTGATCCAGCGCACCTGAGCACAAAGGCGATCTTCCGAGATTCGTATGTAAGATCACGCCGGTTGCGTTGATCACCGGCCGCAAAGAGTATTTCGAGGACTGCTCGATCTCTTCCACCACGGTTGCCGCTAATTCTGAAAGGGCATGCGCAAGGCTTTCTTCGTCGAACTGTCCCTCGGCGATTTTGTCGCGGAAGCGGTCCAGGACTGTGCGAGTTGCTGCTGTAACCGCGGCCTGGCCTTCCCGCAAAATCAATTGCGACAAGGGAGCTTCGCGGAGTAATTCGTCCACGGAAGGGATTCTGCGGTAGAGGTCCGATTTGGAATCAAGTTTCACGAACTGATTATGCCATCGGGAGGACGCATGCACACACTAGCCGACTTCTACTAGTCCATAACTTTTTTGCCAGCGTGTTCTCATGTGGAGTTGGGCGCGAGTAACTTCGGCGGAAGGTATTTCTGTATCATCCAGCACAGCGGAGGCTTCCCGGCGGGCAGCCTCCAGCAGGTCCCGGTCCCTGGTTAAACTAGCCACGAGGAAGCTTGGCATGCCGGCCTGGCGCGTGCCGAAAAATTCGCCGGGTCCACGAAGTTCGAGATCGAGTTCCGCGAGTTGAAAGCCGTCGGTGGTGCGCACCAAGGCGTCCAATCTGCGCTCGCCGTCTTCAGAGACTTTACCTCCCGTCATCAAAATACAATAAGACCTGGCGGCCCCTCGGCCGATGCGCCCCCGCAATTGATGCAACTGTGCCAATCCGAAGCGTTCCGCGTGCTCAATCACCATCACAGTCGCGTTGGCGACGTCCACCCCAACCTCAATCACCGTGGTCGCAACGAGGATGTCCAGCCCGCCATTTTGAAACATCCGCATGACCTGCTCTTTTAACTCGGAATCCAATCGTCCGTGCAAAAGCCCCACGCGTAGTTCCGGAAAAATCTTACTGCTCAATTCTTTGTACATCTTGATGGCAGCTTTCAGTTCGCTTTCTTCGTTCTCCTCAATCACGGGATACACAACGTAAGCCTGATGTTTTGCGGCAACCTGCTTTCGAACGAATTCCCACACGTCGCTGGACCTCTCATCGGATACGCGCCGCGTGACAATCGGTGTGCGTCCCGGAGGCATCTGGTCAAGAACGCTCACGTCAAGGTCGCCGTATAGCGTGAGCGCCAGGGTGCGGGGAATTGGAGTCGCCGTCATAACCAAAACGTCGGGCTCGGATACTGAATTCTTTTCGTTCCGTCCGTTCGAGGCGGCTGGCGGGTGGTCATCGCCACGCTTCTTCATGAGCCGAAACCGTTGCAGCACACCAAACCGATGTTGCTCGTCAACAATTACCAATCCAAGTTTTGCGAATTCTACTTTCTGTTCGATGAGCGCGTGCGTGCCGATCACAAGCTGGGCATTGCCTTGCGCAATGTGGCGCCGGACGTCGCGCTTGCGGTCTTCTTCGAGCGATCCGGTGAGAAGCACAATTCTGTAGCCTGCCGGCTCAAGAATATTTCGCGCGGAAAAGTAATGCTGTTGCGCCAAAATTTCGGTGGGCGCCATTAGCGCCACCTGATAGCCATTTTCCATGGCTATAATCGCCGCTTCAAATGCCACGATAGTCTTGCCCGAGCCGACATCGCCTTGCAGCAGCCTCCGCATGGGAAACGGTTCGGCCATGGCGGTGGCGATTTCCTTCAGAACGCGTTTTTGTGCGGCCGTTGGATGAAAGGGAAGTATTTTCTTGATCGCGTGCCTCACTTTTTCGTCGAGATGAAAGGCAATGCCAGTCTGCGCCCTTTGCTGCCGGCGTTTCATTTCAAGTCCGAGTTCCAGGAAAAATAACTCCTCAAAAATGAGCCTGACGTGCGCCGGGGTGCGCCAGGATTGGAGATCGTGAAAACTTTCTCCAGGATCGGGCCAGTGAACTCTCCACAGCGCCTCCCGTGGAGTGATCAGTTTCATGCGTCGGCGAACTGGTTCGGGGATGGGATCGGGAAGCTCGGGCGCAAGATCTTCAAGTGCGGCATGGATCACGCGCCGAAACCAACGGGGCGTAAGCTTGCCCTGTCCCGCCGACTCGTAGATGGGGACAATGCGTCCAATCTCCAGCGAGTTGGCTACTTTGTCTTCGGCCGGAACTCCGGCATTTTTGTTCTTCTCCTCGGTCTCGGGATCGGAAATGATTTCAAACTGCGGTTGAACCAGCTGCAATTCGCGAGTGCGTGTGTCCTCTTCAACCTTGCCGTAAAGCGCAAGCATCTGCCCCGGCTTGAACTTGCCTTCCAGATAGCGGGCATTGAACCAAATACATTTCAGCCGAGTCCTTCCCTGGCCAGCTGTCATTTCGAAAATCGGCATACGACGTGTGCGGAACAGCCCCGAGTTTCGGACTTCCGCGATCACAGTAGCCATCTCTCCCGCTCTGAGTTCAACAATTCCACGGGGATTTAGCCGGTCTTCGTAACGAAATGGAAGGTAGTGGAGCAGGTCATCCACGGTCCGAATGTCTTTGGCCGCAAGAATTTCGGCGATCCTCGGGCCAATGCCCTTGACGTACTGAACGGACGTGGTAGGTTCCAGCACTCGAAGAATGTTAGCAGGGCAGAGACGCGCCTGCCCGCGCGTGGATCGGGGGGGTTGTCTTTACTTGCTTGCGGAAACCTCAATGCTTGTTTGTGCACCAGCTTTTTTCTCTCAGGCGTTCATAGCCCTCAGCAAGTCAGTTGTCAGTTGTCAGTTCCCGGTAGATCCTCTTCTGGATCTTTCTGGGAGCGGTACGGCTGACGCACCCACGTTATGTGATGAGGTTACTTTCGGAACATGGGTAACTCCGGTTAACGCGATAAAATCGTGCTGGAAATATGCAGAAAATCGCCATCCTTTACGACGCCAGTCAGGCTGTGTTGTCAACTTTCGATTTGGATGAGGTCTTAAGCCAAATCCTCGTTATCGCCCGCGAATACTTTCACTTGCAGAATGTGGCGATCTTATTGTTTGACAAGGAGACTCAGGAACTCCATCTGCGATCGCAAATCGGTTGGGACAAAGGCACCGACGGGCTAAGAGTGCCCATTGGAGCAGGCATAACGGGGGCGGCCGCCGAACAGAGACGGCCCGTTTATGTGCCTGATGTTACAAAGGATAGCCGTTACCGCGTGTCAGCTAAAGCATCAAAGTCTCAACTCGCCGTGCCGCTATTGGTGAGGGAAGAAGTCGTAGGAGTACTCGACTGTCAGAGTGAGAACCTAGATCACTTTGATCTCGAAACGATTGATTTGCTGCTGTTGTTTTCGACTCAGGCTTCTATGGCATTGCAAAATGCCCGCCTATATTCCCTGGAAAGGCGCCGGGCTTTGCAACTCGAAGCCATCAACGCCATTGCCCAGCAAACCACCGCCGTTCTGGATCTAAAAGAGTTGCTTTCCAAGGTCTGCATACTCGTGCAGAAAGCCTTTCATGTTTCCCATGTCTCAGTGCTCTTGAAGGATGAGGACGACATGGTGGTGCGAGCCCATCACGGAAATCTGACGCCGTGCATTCCGCAGGACGGACGCGTATTGGCCGGCGAAGGGTTTTGGGGAAGGACTCTGGCATCTGCTTCAACTCTTATCGAGAATGATGTCAGCAAAATCCCCGGATCGGTTGGTTTCTACCTGGAGACGGCCTCCCGGATGTGCATTCCCTTAGTCTCGTTCGGACAAACGCTGGGCGTTCTGGTTCTTGATAGCTCTGAAATTGGCGCGTTCAACATCCAGGACAAACAGCCGCTGGAATCGGTCGCAGACATCTGCGCAACTGCCATCCAGAATGCCCATTACGTCGAGCGCATGAAGCAACTCGCCTATCTCGACGGTCTAACCGGAATTTTCAATCGTCGTTTCTTTGAGCTTCGCATGGCTGAAGAGCTCGAGCGAGCGCGGCGTTTCGGCGCGGGTATGGCCGTCATCATGGTTGATATTGACCACTTCAAGCGCCTGAATGATGAATTCGGACACCTCATTGGGGATGAAGTTCTGCGCCAGGTTTCGTCAATTTTCCATCAGCAGTTGAGAAAGATTGATGTGGTCTGCCGCTATGGCGGCGAAGAATTTGCGATTCTGCTTTCGCAAACCAATCCAGTGCACGCGCTCACCGTTGCCGAGAAGTTGCGTGCCATGGTGGAAGAGTGGCAGTTTCCTGGCGTGCCTCGCCTCGTGACCATCAGCGCCGGAGCCGCGACTTATCCCGATAACGGCACCACGCGTGACGAGTTGGTCAAAGCGGCTGATGCGGGACTCTACGCGGCCAAACAAGCCGGACGCAATCAAGTTTGCAAGGCGCCGGACTCCATTAAAAGCTCAGGCCAAGCCAGCGGCAGGTAGGCGCGTCTTTGATCCTGGTGAGTAGGTCCTTTTCAAACTATGAGCCGTCATCCCGAAGTCCCCGCGTTTTTTCCAGCGGGGCGAGGGATCTCGCATGTAGCGGATAACCGCCTCACTACGCTTGAACCCCTTTGCCCGTCCCCGTAAACTTAATACAGTGCACATCCACGCCAGTCCGGGACAACATCGCACCTCGCGAATCCTTCAGATTTCGCTGGGCGTCACGCTCGCCTACATCGTGCTGCTGGTCGTGTCGGGAATCCGGGCCCATTCGCTCGCTTTGCTGTCCGAAGCCGGACACAATCTCTCGGATTTTCTCGCGCTTCTACTTTCATGGGTTGCGGTTTATTTGCAATCGCGCCCTCCCAGCGCCACCAAGACATACGGCTACCATCGCGCCGGAGTGCTGGTTGCATTGGTAAATGCGGCATCGTTGATGGCCGTTTCTTTCCTGATTTTCTATGAGGCTTTTCGCCGCTTACAGCACCCCGAACCTGTTCATGCTGGAACTATGATGATCGTGGCCGGGGCAGGAGTAGTGATGAACGGCGCCATTGCCCTGATGCTTTGGAAATCCGACCGCGACGTAAACATTCGCAGCGCCCTGATTCACGAAATTGGCGACACGCTTTCCACGGCCGCCGTGATCGCCGGTGGCTGGGCAATCCTGGCAACGGGCCGGACATGGATTGACTCCGCGCTCTCAGTGGGAATCGGCGCACTGATCCTGTGGTCAGGATTCGGAATCGTCCGCGAGACGCTGAACATCCTCCTCGAAGGCACGCCCCGCGGCGTGAAACTGGAGCGCGTAGAAGAAGCCATGCGCGCCGTGGACGGAGTCAACGATGTCCACGATTTGCACGTCTGGAATATTGGATCAGAGACGCGCGCACTGTCTTGCCATATTTCGATTGCGGACATCCCGCCGTCAGTAAGCGAACGCATTCTGCGCGACGTAAAAGAATGTCTGCACCACGAATTTCGCATTGACCACACAACGATCCAGTTCGAGCACGAAGTCTGCGAAGTGGCCCACGGATGCGTGATTCCGGTCAGCGCCGAAGAACACCAGCATAGCCACTGAGAATTTGTAATCGGATACGAGTCCGGGTGCTCCAGGCCTCGTCGTTTTTGCGAGACCGGGGAATCAGCAAATCGCACCAGTTTGCCCCTTATAGATTTCTTTCGCCCTGTCGATTGTGTCCGCTTCTTCCGGCAGCTTATCTGGACGCAATCTTACGATCCTCGGAAAGCGTAGCGCGTAGCCACTGTTGTGTCTTTCCGATTTCATCATGTTGTTGAACGCCACTTCGAGGACGATCTTAGGCTCGACCACTAGTCTCAGTCCTTGATCTCTAATCGTGTGCTCTAAAAACCATTTGGTCATCTCGGCGATCTCGACATCCGTCAATCCTGAATATGCCTTGCCGATATTGACCAGCCGCTCTCCATCTCGCACTGCGAAGGTGTAATCACTCAATACCGAGATTCGTTTGCCGTGACCGTATTCGACGGCGGTAACGACAACGTCTAGAGTTGCGAGTTCGCGCTTCAGCTTCAGCCAGGATTTGCCGCGCCGCCCCGGCGTATAAGCCGATTCAGGGTCCTTAATCATCAACCCTTCGTTGCCGCGGGCTTGAGCTGCTTCAAACAGGGCGTTAAGTTCCTGGGGAGAAGCCGCGCGAAAAACCGGAGCGCGAATAATCCGCGTCAGCGTCGGCTCGTCGGACGAGTCGAAAGAAAAAAGCGACTGCGAGCCGAGGTTGGTGTTCCTTAGTGAACCTTCGCGTCCTCTGTGGTTAAAAGATTTTGCTTTTCCCAAAACGCCATCCAAAATCTTCCCCCGCTCTCTCAACGGACGATCCAGCAACAACGCCCCCTCCGCATACAAAATATCGAATGCCAGATATGCGACCGGCACGCGCCGAATCATTTCTTCGCTAACTTTCTTCCGTCCCAACCGCTGCTGCAATGCACTGAAAGGCAGTGCGCGGCCGAACTCTTCAGAGCCCGCTGAAAGATATCCCCACGCCACAATTTCTCCATCGAGAATGACGTCCTGAGAAAATCCGCACAGCGCATCCGCCAATTCAGGGAAAGACTCAGTGATCTCATCTCGGGTGCGGGAAAAAATCTTTACGTTGTCTCCGGAGCAATGAACCTGCGCGCGGATGCCGTCGTACTTATCTTCGACGAAAGCATTCTCAAAGTATGACAACGCCGCTTCCGCCGAGTCAGCAGGACTTGCCAGCATGAATCCCAGCGGATGAAACAACCGCATGCGCGCTTCGGCTAGATTGCCGCCCACAGCCAGCCGCAGGGTCTCTCCGATATCGCCAAGTAGCATGTTGGCTCGCTGAACCTCGGCCGTCGCAGTTCCGTAAGCTTTGGCAATCGCTTCTTCTACCAGGCTTTCTTTCAATCCAATGCGCAAGTCAGCGGTCACGATTTTCACAATGTATTTGGCTTCGAGCGGACTCGTGCGCGACAGCAAATCACGAAGCAGCGCAGCTTTTGACGTCATCCCGCTAGCGGTGGCAATTTCCCTGAATCGTCTTTGAACTTCAAGAACCGATAATTCGCCATCTCTTCGGATGTCGGGCAACACTTCCGCCGCGACCGATCCGAGATCACCGTGCCGCTGGTAGGAAGCCGTCAACGCGGCTTGAGACTTTCCCGACAGCTCGCCCACGATGCGCCAAAGCAGTGATCCTCCAACCTGCAATGTGGTTTCTTCCCACACCGGAAACGCGCGGCCCGAGAGGAATATTGCGGAGGCCGCAGCTTCTTCTATAGGAGACGAAGAGAAGTACGCCGCGACAATTGCGGTTTTTTCCAGCTTCTTGGTCGTCGCTGCAACTTGCTCACAGGTGGCCGCCAGTTTTTTCATGCTCGAGGCCGAATTAATCTGATTGCTTGCAGCGAGTTAGGGACATCGGGGATGGTGGACACCCGTGATATTCTAGTGTTTGCGCTGTTCCGCGCGGAAGGATCATCTAATCGGTATGCATTCATTGAAGAAATTCTTGGCAACATGGTGGAATTTCCTGGTCGCCGTGCAGCTTCTGCCAGCGCTGGAAGGCGGAGAAGAAACTCTGGTCGGCGGCCAAGCCGTGCTCGAAGGGGTTATGATGCGCTCTCCTCATGCGTGGGCTATCGCCTGCCGCAAGCCTTCGGGCGAAATCTCGACTCACAGTGAGCCGCTGGAAAGACTTTCTGAGAAGCATAAATGGATGGGATGGCCCGTCGTTCGCGGCGTCATGACCTTGGGGCACGCGATGACCCTGGGCTTCCGCGCGCTGCGTTTTTCCGCGAATGTTGCGTTGGATGAATTGCAGCCAGAACCACAAGAGACGGGGAAAAAGAAATTCGAAATTAGCGGCTGGATGGCCGCTGTCAACATCACTATTTCGGTCGGATTCTTCATCTTCATGTACAAGTTCATACCTCTAGTCGCGGCCACCGAGATGAAGAAGATTAATCCAATTTTCAGCGGTCAGATCATGTTCAATCTGGTGGATGGCGTAATTCGGCTGTTGCTGTTCCTGCTTTTCATCTGGGGAGTGTCGTTGATGCCTGACATCCGGCGGGTTTACGAATATCACGGCGCCGAGCACAAGACTGTATTCGCATTCGAAAATGGCGACGCTATGGAGACCTCGGCAGTCCAGCGCTATTCGACGTTTCATCCGCGCTGCGGCACCAGTTTTCTGATGACAGTGATGATCATTTCCATCGGCGTCTACACGCTGATTCCCGTCACGACTTTTTGGGCCAGATTCGCCGTACGCATTGCCCTGCTTCCGGTAATCGCGGGGCTATCTTATGAAATCATCCGCTTCGCCGCCAAGCATCGCGGATCACTCTTCGCCATCATGACCGCTCCCGGCTTGTGGATGCAGCGCGTGACCACCAAGCCTCCGGCAGATGCGCAGGCGCAGTGCGCCATTGACGCGCTGAATCTTGCCATGTCGCTGGAAAAGGAACATGGCGGGGAGCTGGTCATCGCTTAGCGGTCCTCCCGCGAATATTCTTCTGTGAGGTAACGAATTAATCGGCACAATCATTGGTAGAGACGCAGCTTGCTGCGTCTTCCGTGTCAAAAAGACGTAACTAGCTACGTCTCTACGAGAGGAATAATATTCCGGCAACGAACGACCGACGACGGCTTTATGTTTGAACGACTTAACCAAATCGAAGCCCGCTACGACGAGTTGACGCAGGCTCTGTCTTCTCCGGACATCGTTAATGATTCGTCTCGATATCAGAAGACTGCCAAAGCTCACAGCGAGATTTCGGAGGTTGTCCAAAAGTATCGCGAGTATAAAGATCTGACGCGCGGCATCGCCGAAAGCCGCGCCATGCTTGCCGATGAAAAGGATCCCGAGATGCTCGCCTATGCTCGGGAGGAACTCGACCGCCTGCAATCCCGAGTCACTACAATCGAGCAGGACCTTAGGGTGCTTTTGCTTCCGAAAGATCCTAACGACGAAAAAAATGTGATCCTCGAAATCCGCGCCGGCACGGGAGGCGACGAAGCTACTTTATTCGCGGCCGAAATGTTCCGCATGTACACGCGCTACGCTGAAACCCAGCGCTGGAAGGTGGAAGTCCTTTCCACTTCCGAATCGTCGGTTGGCGGATTGAAAGAAGTCATCGCCATCATCGAAGGCAAGCGCGTCTTCTCGCAATTGAAATACGAAAGCGGAGTGCACCGCGTTCAGCGCGTTCCCGCAACCGAGCAGCAGGGGCGCGTTCACACTTCCGCAGTCACGGTCGCAGTCCTTCCTGAAGCCGAAGATGTGGACGTGAAGATCGAAGCCAAAGACCTTCGCATAGACACGTTCTGCTCATCCGGTCCCGGCGGGCAGTCGGTGAACACGACATACTCCGCCGTGCGCATCACCCATCTTCCAACCAACACGGTCGTGAGTTGCCAGGACGAAAAATCGCAGATCAAGAATCGCGAAAAAGGCATGCGCGTCCTGCGTGCCCGCCTTTACGAGATAGAAATGCAGAAGCAGCAGGACGCTTTGGCGAAAGAACGCAAAGCCATGGTAGGATCAGGCGACCGCAGCGAAAAAATCCGCACCTATAATTTCCCGCAGAATCGGGTGACCGACCACCGAATCGGCCTGACAATTCATCAGTTGGAGCAAGTCATGGACGGCAAACTCCAGCCTCTGTTCGAAGCCTTGGAAGCACACTATCAGGAAGAAAAGCTGAAGCACGAAACCACGGCGATAGCATAAAAAAATCACGCCCGACGATGCCTACGCCACAGGAGTAGCTTTGCCGTTTTCGATTTTGAAGGTCATGGAATCGGCGCGCTGGGTCGTCCCAGACTCGTCCACTACGACAACGTTTCCGCTTGCATTAATTGTCCGATTCTTGGCGTCGTAAATCACTTCATCGGCCTGCAGAGAAAAGAGGTTGTATGCCAGGAAAATGGGCTCTTTTGTTTTCTTCTCACCGTCGAAGGCATATATGTCGTCAGCATGACGGCGATGTGCATAGCGAACGTAGAGTTGAAATGGCACGCCATCATTCGATGGAGACGGTAAGAACTCTTCATGCGAACAAAATTCTTTCTCTGCGTCTGCCCAATCCCGCGGAATTGTCGCGTGTCCCGAAGCGGCGACGACAACGATGTCGCAGCTTGGTTGAACGGCTAGAATAATGTCAAAGTCCAGGGTCGCCGGCGACGTCACTCGGAACAGGGGCCTGCGGTAAGGTCGGAAGCCAAAGATCTCCGCAGTCATGATGTAGTCGCCGACCGGGAGATTAGCGCCATAAATGCCCCTGTCGTTTGTGAATACAGCCTTGCTTAGTCCTTTACTCCGGAACGTGATTTTGACTCGAGGGATTACAGCCCCAGTCGCATCCGTGATTGTCCCCTTCACATCGAACACCTGAGGCTGCAGCAATTTGGCTGGGGATTGCGGGAACGAGGGCAATGCAAGCACTAAAATCGCGAACAGGCTTGAGAACGCGTTTCTCATTCGTCACTTTAGAGTAGTCTTACAGATTCTAACGCAGCCAGACATGCGTTTCTTTCTGTTCCTCGCTTGTGGTGAAATATCCCCGTGTCACTTCGAAATTCCATTTCGGCCGCGATTGATCGCCTCACCGTCGCCCACGTTGGCTCACCCCGCTTGAACGCCGAATCGCTCCTGATGTTCACCCTTGGCTGTGACCGGGCGTATCTTTACGCCCATACCGAGCGCGAGCTCACAGGTGAAGAAATCATCCGTTATGACAATGCGCTGGCCGAGCGCGCTCGCGGCGTTCCGGCCCAGTACATCACGGGTCATCAGGAATTCTGGGGGATGGACTTCATCGTTTCGCCGGCGGTGCTGATCCCCCGCCCCGAGACTGAGCATGTCATTGAGACTCTGCTTGCTCGGGTGGGGCGGGATCCCCTTCGACTGCGCTCATGGCAGGCCTCGCCCGCCGCTGTTCGTATCGTTGATGTTGGCACCGGCTCAGGCTGCATTGCAATCGCGCTGGCGAAAGAACTGCCCGACGCTGAGATTCACGCGACGGACATTTCCGCTGGCGCACTCGATGTCGCCCGCGCCAATGCCGCCCGACATCAGCTCGAAACCCGCATCCAATTTCGCCGAACCGATTTACTTCAAGGATTGGAACCAGCGAGCTTCGACTTCGTGGTTTCCAATCCCCCTTACGTCGGAGAATCAGAAGAGGATCAAGTCCAACTCGAAGTCCGCAAATTCGAACCTCGCAACGCCGTGTTTGCCGGACCCACGGGATTGGAAGTCATCGAACGCCTGATCCCGCAGGCGCAGGCCACGCTCAAGCGCACAGGCTGGCTGGTAATGGAAATCAGCGGATCAATTGCGGAGGGAGTAAAAAAACTCTTATCCGGATGGGAAACAGTTCAAATCACGAACGATCTGCAAGGCACCCCACGCGTCGCGTCAGCCCGGAAACCATAAGCTTGTGTGGCGCGGGCGCCACGCACCAAGACTGTTTGGGCTCCGCGATCTGTCCGCGGTGAGTATAACGCTCACCTTCGCAGGAGACGTTAAGAGGGTTTCCCCGGCACGACACAAACGGACAACTTTTGGGCGTCGATACTTCCAGACAAGCCATAACACTCATAGAGCACCACCCGGAATCCCGAATCGATTTTCTCGATGCTCAGGCCGAAAATCACATTTTGGTCATTGAAGCCGTTCAAGCTCAGACCAGAGACGGTTTCAAAATTGAACTCGCCAGTGCGTGTTTTGTCAGCACGTAATAGCCCTTCTCATCTATGTCCTTCGTCATCTCCCATGTGAGAAGTCGCAGAGATGACCTTCCCTGGCGATTCAAATGCAAACTGACAATTTCCGCGTCGTGAAAACTAGGCCAATATCCAAACCAATCGTGAAGTTCCGCTGCCCCGGAGATCTCCTTGAGTTCGACTGGCACAGCCATAATTCATCGTCCCTGACCCACAAATTTGCAGACTACTGGTGTGTTCTCAAATTTTTGCCGGGATTCAGAAACGATGAGCGGAAGCTCGATGGCGAACTCCGAAGGCTTTGGCCTGAGACATTCCTCGCCAGCAAAATTCTCACGACTAACTCTTGACCACCGCGGCGGGCTGAATCTCTTCCACATCCACCCAGTTCGTAGGATATTTCCCGGTGTAACAGGCGGTGCAATACGTTGTCTTCTCGCCGTCTCCGCAAGCTTTCTTCATTCCATCGAGCGAGAGATAAGCCAGGGAATCCGCGCCAATGAATTCACGAATTTGCTCGATGGAATTATTTGCGGCAATTAATTCTCTTTTCGATGGCGTATCCACTCCATAAAAACACGGCGAAATCGTAGGCGGGCACGAAATCCGCATATGCACTTCTCTGGCTCCAGCATTGCGAATCATGCGAACAATCTTGCGGCTGGTGGTTCCGCGAACAATCGAGTCATCAATCAGCACGACGCGTTTGCCTTCGAGCAGGCTGCGCACGGGATTCAGCTTCAGCTTCACTCCGAAATCTCGGACTGACTGCCGCGGCTCAATGAACGTGCGTCCCACGTAGTGGTTGCGGATCAGGCCAAAGCGCAATGGGATGCCGCTTTCCGCCGCATAACCCATGGCTGCGGTGACGCCCGAGTCGGGCACAGGCACTACGATATCGGCATCCGCTGGAGCTTCGCGCGCCAATTGGCATCCAAGATTCTCGCGGCTCTCCTGCACCGCTCGGCCAAATACCCGGCTGTCGGGACGCGAAAAATAAACGTGCTCGAAGATGCAGCTCGATTGCGCCATCGGCGTCGCATAAAACCGCGATGTCACGCCTTCGGGACCGACCACAATCAACTCGCCGGGCTTGACTTCCCGCTCATAAGTCGCGCCGATTAAATCAAACGCGCAAGTTTCGGAGGCAAAGACGATGGTGTCCTGTTTTTGTCCGGGCAGAGCAGGAATTCTGCCCATCGCCAACGGACGAAAGCCGCGAGGATCGCGCGCCGCAAAAATGCGGTCAGGGCTGATCATCACCAGCGAAAAAGCGCCTTCGACTCGACGAAGCGCATCCGCCATCGCTTCAGGCAGAGTTTGTTCTTTGGAGAAAGCAATCAGGTGGACAATGATTTCGGTGTCGCTGGTGGTCTGAAAAATGGAACCCTGGCTTTCCATGCGCCCGCGAAGTTCCGACGCGTTCACCAGATTTCCATTATGCGCCAGCGCCATCATTCCCTTATTCGATTGCACCATGATGGGTTGCGCATTGAGCAATGACGAATCGCCCGCAGTCGAATAACGCGTGTGCCCAATAGCGAGCGTGCCGTGCAGTTTGGCAAGCTCTTCTTCAGTAAAAATATCGGCGACGAGACCCATCGCCTTATGCATGTTCAGCGCCATGCCGTTCGAGGTCACGATGCCGGCGGATTCCTGTCCGCGATGTTGCAGCGCATGCAATCCCAAGTAGGCGAGTTTTTCCGCCTCAGGATTGGAGTAGATCGCGACTACTCCACACTCGTCATGAAATTTGTCGGGCATTGGCTTTTGGCTCCTGGCTCTTAGCTAACCCATGTAAGGACAGGCGCTCCCGGCTGTCCCAGATCATCAGCGCCTTCTGCGTTTGGCTTTTTCTTTTAAGTCCGCGAAATCTTCCTCGCCTTCTATATCGCCCGTAAGTTCTAAGTGCAGCCACCTTGACCGCGATTCTCCTATGACTAATTTCAGAAATCGACCCTTTGCATCCCAGGCTTTATACTCGTCATTTTCAACATCAATCGCTTCCAGGTAGGACTGCATTCTTTGCAGAGACTCAAATTCCATCACATCGCCGCAGTCCTTCGCCAGAACGTACACGGGAAACATAACGTCTTGGGTTACACTCTGGGTCCTCAGCATGAAAGCGATTTACCTCTTAGGCCTCTAGCAATTCAGGATCTGCTTTCAATATCTTCTCTAGTGCGCCTTCAAAACCATCGCGCAATTCAAACAAGTCCACCGACACTACGACCTTGCCATCAAGCGAGATTTCAAATTTTTCAGGAATCGTCTCCCCGATCTTTTCTGAGGATACGCCGTATTTTACCGCTATTTGTTGGATTCCCGGCAGATGACTTGGGTCGCAAGAGATCACAATCCGGCTGGCATCTTCTCCAAATAGGACGAACTCCTCGGGCAGTCCCTGACTCCCCATATCTACTTTGATCCCAATAGCTTGCGACATTGCTGACTCTGCCAGGGCGACCGCGATACCGCCATCGGAGCAGTCGTGTGCGGATTCAACCAGCTCCGCCTGGATCATTTCGATTACCGCCTTCTGAAGCGAAGCCTCGCCTTCAAGTTCGAGTGCCGGCGGGAAACCCCATGTGGTTCCCATAATCTCCTTGGCGTACTCGGAGGATCCAAACTCACTCTCAGCGTCCGTCGCATCACCAGGCTCGGATGCTCGCAGCAGTATGACCACACGTCCCGTATTGCGGAAATGCGGGAATACAGCTTTGTGAACGTCGTCAAACGTTCCGACGATTCCAATCACCGGCGTGGGATATATGCCTTCGCCCCAAGTCTCGTTGTAGAAACTGACGTTGCCGCCAGTGATCGGCACTTCGAGTTCTTCGCAAGCCTTGGTGATGCCATCAATCGTCTGCGAAAACTGCCACATGACGTGCGGCTTCTCGGGATTGCCGAAGTTCAAACAATTTGTCGCGCCTATCGGAGTCGCGCCCGAACAGGCAACGTTGCGCGCCGCCTCGGCAACTGCATGCATCGCGCCTAGCTTGGGATCGAGATAACACCATCGCCCATTGCCATCGAGCGCCATCGCGAGCCCACGATCGGAACCTTTGATTCGGATCACTCCAGCGTCGCCCGCGCCCGGACCTTCAACGGTGTTGGTCTGCACCATGTGGTCGTATTGCTGCCACACCCATCGCTTGCCGCAAATATTCGGACTGCTCAACAATCGCTTGAGATTCGCCGTTTGATCGGCGACTTGGCCTAACTGAATGCCTTCCGGCATTTCCCGGGGTACTGGCGTCTCCCAACGCTCCATCGGACGTTTGTAAAGCGGCGCGTCATCGGTCAACGCGGGATTTGGAATCTCGGCCACAACTTTGCCGTGATGGAGAACCCGCATGGTGTCTTCGGCGATGACTTGACCAACTTCGACCGCGTCCAGTCCCCACTTCTCAAATACACGGAAGACTTCATCTTCGCGGCCCTTTTGTGCGACCAGCAACATACGCTCTTGCGATTCGCTCAGCATGATCTCGTAGGCGCTCATGCCGGTCTCGCGTTGAGGAACGCGATCGAGTTCGATTTCAAGCCCTACATGCCCTCGCGCGCCCATTTCGCAGGTTGAACACGTCAGCCCGGCAGCGCCCATATCTTGTATGCCGACAATTGCCCCTGTCTGCATCGCTTCCAGGCAGGCCTCAAGCAGAAGCTTCTCCATAAACGGATCGCCGACCTGCACATTCGGGCGCTTCGCCTCGGAGCCTTCGCTGAATTCTTCGCTCGCCATGGTCGCGCCATGAATTCCGTCGCGCCCTGTTTTCGAGCCGACGTAAATCACCGGATTTCCAACGCCCGCGGCCTTCGCGTAGAAAATTTCGTCCCGCCGCACCAGCCCGAGCGCAAACGCATTCACCAATGGATTGCCCGAATAGCAAGGCTCAAATTTTGTCTCGCCCCCAAGGTTGGGGACGCCAAAACAATTGCCATAAGAAGCCACTCCGCTGACCACGCCCTCCATCACGGAATGGTTCTTATGAATCTCAGCTTGCGTTGGTTGTGCGGCTCGGACACTGCTATCCGCGGCCTTTGATCTCTCAATCGGCCCGAACCGCAGCGAATCCATCACCGCAACCGGTCTCGCGCCCATGGTGAAAATGTCGCGCAAAATGCCGCCCACGCCGGTCGCGGCGCCCTGAAACGGTTCAATAAACGAAGGATGATTGTGGGATTCAATTTTGAACGCGCAGGTCCACCCGTCGCCGATATCAATGATGCCGGCATTTTCTCCCGGGCCTTGAACCACCAGCTTGCTGCGGGTGGGCAGCCTTTTCAGGTGGACACGCGAAGATTTATACGAACAATGCTCGCTCCACATCACGCTGAAGATTCCAAGCTCAGTGATCGTGGGCTCGCGTCCGCCTAATAGCTGTTTGATTTTTTCGTATTCGTCACTAGTGATCCCATGCGCCCGGATGACTTCCGGAGTGATAGTGAGGGTCGGGGAAGAGGCCATGGGGAATCTCTATTGTCGCATCCGGGCAGGTGCCTTTAAAGGAAAGAAATGGATTTGTTCCATAAGAAATTTAACTTAGCAGCTAGTCAGTGGAATTTCGCTCCGTGCGGAACATCTTGTATCCCTCCCAGCTCGCAAAAGCTCCGAAGGCTATTATCGGCACTGCCCTGATTTCGAAGCGGTGAATTACGAACATTCCGAAAATCCAGAAGCATGTGAATAGAACCGCTCCAATGGTGCCAACGGCCCAAAATATAAGCTTGGCTCTCTTCGCGATTGGGCGCTTCAGGCCACGTCCCCACGTTGTTCCACACTATCTTACCAAGTGATCCAAACCTCAAACGCAATCAAATTGGTCACTCGGACAATCAGGCGTTGGCGGACCAAAATTGTACTGAGACGCCCCTTATACTCCTTGCATGAAATCAATCATTGTCGGCACGGCTGGCCATATTGATCACGGCAAAACCGCTTTGGTCAAAGCCCTTACCGGGATTGACGCCGACCGCCTCGAAGAAGAAAAGCGCCGCGGCATCACCATTGATATTGGATTCGCGCACCTGGAACTGCCAGCGGACAATGGCGAAACAGTCCGCATCGGATTTATTGATGTCCCCGGTCACGAGCGCTTTGTGCGGAATATGCTGGCCGGCATTGGCGGGATTGATCTTGTGCTCCTGATCATCGCGGCGGACGAATCCATTAAGCCTCAAACCCGCGAGCACTTCGACATTTGCCGGTTGCTTTCCGTGCGCCGTGGCATAACCGTTCTAACCAAATCAGATTTGGTGGACAAAGAAACTCTCGATGTAGTGCGACTCGAAGTGGAGGAATTTGTTCGCGGATCGTTCCTGGATGTGTCCCAGTCGCTTATTCTCGCAGTGAGTTCGATCACGGGCGCGGGCCTTGACCAGTTGAAACACCAACTCCGCGTGCTTTCGCTGGATGCCGTCGGCCGAGATTCACGGGCGTTCCCTCGCCTCCCGATTGACCGCGCTTTCACCATGAAGGGCTTTGGGACCGTCGCAACCGGCACTCTCATCTCCGGAACCATCCGAAAGGAAGATGAGCTCGAGATTTCGCCTCAACAAACAAGAGTTCGCGTGCGCGGCATCCACGTTCACGGGCAGCCCGTGGACGAAGCAACCGCCGGACAGCGGACCGCGCTGAATTTGGCTGGAGTCAGCGTCGAAGAATTACAGCGCGGAATGGTCCTGTCGCCACCAGCAACTTTCCGCTCCACGAAGCGCCTGGATGTTTTCCTGTCGCTTCTTTCCTCCGCGAATTCCCTAAAACAGCGGGCGCGCGTGCACTTTCACAGTTACACCATGGAGAGCATTGCCGAGGTCTTCTTATATGAGGACAGCAAACTGCCTCCGGGAGAACAGGCGTTCGCACAATTGAGACTCGCAGACTCGACATTACTTCTTCCCGGAGACCGTTTTATCATCCGTCAGTTTTCGCCACTCACCACCATTGGAGGAGGCATCGTCCTGGACAATGCCGCTCCTGCCAAAGTGAAGAAAAAGGTTCCGCATCTGGATTTTCTGAATGTTCTCAAAACAGGTTCGCGAGCTGAAGTTCTGTCCGCGCGGGTGACCCGTGCGGAAACGCGCGGCATTGCTGTCGCCGACGCCGTCGCGCAAACTGGCTGGACACGCCAGGAAATCTTAACCACCGCGTCAGCAATCCCCACGATCGTCCAGATTGGCGAATCGCTAATCAGCGCATCCGCAATAGAACAGATTGGCGCCGCGATTGTCTCAACGCTCGTCAACTTTCACGAACAGAATCATCTTGTTTCAGGAATGAGCAAAGAAGAATTGCGGGATCGGCTGCCCGTTCATCCTTCACTGGTCTTTGAGAAAGTGATCGAAGAAGCTTCAAAGGCGAAGAAGGTTGAGGTTGTCGGTGACCTCGTTCGCTTGCCTGGGCGGGGCGTAGTTATGAAGGATGAAGAAGCCGAATCCAGGAAGATCATCGAAACCGCCTTCGCTTCGGCGGGATTGAAAGTGCCTGCGCTGAAGGACGTTCTAGCCGGCTTGAAGATTGACAAGATTCGCGCGCAGAAGATAGTGACCCTGCTTCTGCGGGACAAAGTTCTGGTGAAGATTTCTGACGACTTGGTATTTCATTCCAGCTCGCTGGCAGAGCTTAAAAAAGCTTTAGCCGCCGAAAAAAAGAAATCACCCAAAATAGATGTAGCTCGATTCAAAGACCTCACAGGCGTGAGCCGCAAATATGCCATCCCTTTGCTCGAATACCTTGACCGGGAACGGATAACCCGCAGAGTAGGAGATGAGCGGGCAATCCTGTGACTTGCCTTATCCTTAGAATTTGTCATCCTGAGAGCAGGCTCTTCCTCGCTAGCGAAGAAGAGCCCAGTCGAAGGACCCCTATTATGACCGATCCCCGTCCTGTTCTCGATGAGATTAAATGTCCGCCTGGCTCGGCAATACGTTCTGAAGTGACTTCCTGATTTTCAAGTTCTGCTGGTTTATCTGAAATTCCAAATCTTTCATTTCTTTTCTTAATTTCTCGCGGGCCTCGGCCGTCGCATGCTCAATCTCCGGCTGAATCCGCTGGATGTCAGCTGTCCGCACTTGAATTTCCTTTTGCACTTGTTGAAGCTCAGCAGCATGCTTTTCCATTTCGCGTTGAATCTCAGGTTGAATACGCTTCATGTCCGCTGTGTGTAGTTGAATTTCTTTTTGTACATGTTGCAGTTCAGCCGCATGCTTCGCCATTTCACATTCAATCTCAGGCTCAAGCTGCGCAATCTCCGATTGGGCTGGCGTGATCTCTAGCCGCGTACGGGCGTCGCTGATCGGCTTATTGGAACTCTCGTTGATGATTACTCCGGAAGGACCGTGATCTGGAAGCGTTAGGGTAAGGGTCAACGGTTTTCTGTCCCGAAGAATGGACACACTCGCGCTATTTCCTTTCCGCAAATTTAATGCGTGAGTAAAATCTCCGCTATCGCCAATCTTCTCCTCGTTCACACGGACGATCACATCTCCGGCATGAAATCCCGCTGTTTCCGCCCGACTGCCCTTTTCGACCGACCGAACCAATATACCTTCGCCGTTTTTCACTCCGAAGAAATCTCCCAGTTGAGGAGTCAGATTCTCCACCATCAATCCGCTTCGCGTGGAGGAATGAACGACCACGATAGAGACGGGTATGTCCATCTCAGAGATTTGCGGAATTGGTGGTATGGGCGGGATCGGAGGCATGTTCACTTTAAAATTGTGCCCATCAGGCCACGCCATTGCAACGCCACTCTTGCGTGCCGCTAGCTGCGCTTTCAGAGTCATCGGCTGCCCGTTGCGGCTTACACCAATCGAGATTACCCGGCCAGCTGGAATTTCGTGAATCATGCGGCGCAATTGTTCAACGCTCTGAACTTCCGTTCCATTGACGCTGAGAATCACATCATGATCTTTCAGGCCGGCCTTCCCCGCGGGAGCGTCCTGATCAACCATAGTCACTTCCACACCCTTCTCTTCTTTCAGTTGAAGTGGGGCGAGGCGGTCGGAAGTCACGTCGCGAGTGTCCACGCCCAGATAAGATTCGGGGCTGGCTCCTTCGGATGAGAGTCCCAAAACCGTGTCCTCCGACGCATAAAGAAAATTGGATCCCCATCCCATCATCGCGATTGCAAGAACCGGCAAAATCAGCGAATTTTTATTGATCATTAATTTCGGCATCGGCATACCTCCTCGCTTTAACCTTCGTATTTCAAAAATTACTGCTGGGCGCGCCGCAGCACGATATTGCCCACGCTGGTTCTTATCTTCAATACTGGCCCTCCGCCATTTAGCGAGCCTTCGGCGCTCACGCTTTTAGCTCCCCATTCTCCGCCGTTGCTCGCTACTTGAATCTCCGGAAAATCCGAACGGATGGTATGACCGTTGGCAACGTCGATCGAGGCGCGAATCGTAATGTTCATGCTCGGCGACAGGTAAACCGTAATATCACCTACCGCTGTTTGCAAAACCGAATCCGAGCGCACGCCGTTTGACGAGACAAACTTGGCGATGATTCCGCCAGATCCCGTTTCGACACGGGCTGAGGGAACGCCGTCGAGTTCAATGCTGCCGCTACCGGTGTCGGCGTTGACCGAGCCTTTCGCCGAAGCCAAGTGGATCCCGCCACCACCGCTTTCGATCTCCACCGGACCGCTTAGATCTCCGAGATCAATGCTGCCTCCGCCGGTGGTTGCTTTCAAATTTCCATCGCAATGCTGCACCTGTATGCTGCCGGCGCCGGTTTCGAGCACTGCCCCTTGCAGGCCGGAAACAATCACCACGCTGCCGCCTCCGGTTTCAGCGTTAATCTTGCCCTTCGCCAACGCGACGCGAATACTGCCGCCGCCAGTTTGCAGCTTGACGTCTCCGCCTACGTTTCCCACATCAATATTTCCGCCTCCTGTTTCCGCACTCACCGGGCCGCCCAAGTCATCGAGACGGATGCTGCCCCCACCGCTTTGCGTGTCAAGACTTCCCCTGATTCCAGTCGCGATCACACTTCCGCCTTCAGTTTCTATCTTGACCGCACCCATGTCTCGCGGAACCGTGACCACAAACTCGCCCGAGAACTTGTGGGAGTCCGTTCCATGACATTCACCAACGATCCATGCTGTGTCTCCCTTTACCGAGGCGCTGATCTTGTACAAATCGAACTGGTGACGCGCCGATTCTTCGGATGAAGTATGAGCGCGATTGCGGATTGAATAGCTGATGCCCTGCTGCGAACCGCCCTCAATCCGCACCGAGCCAATATCCACCATGACACGGAGGTTGCGCGCAGCCGGCAACGATCCCGTCATTTCGCGAGTCCAATTCGCGCCGTCCCGGTAAATCCGGGTTTCCTGCGCATGCAGCAGCGGCGTCAACATCACCAGAGCCGCAACGATTTTAGTGAACCTGTTCAACATATTTTTCCTTTTGAGAGTAAGCAAATTTCAAACCCAACTCTTCCTCGATCTCGCGCGTACCACAAGGGCAACCAGCGTCTTGGGCCAAACTCTCCTTCAATCTATCTCCGGCATTTGCGCCAAAAGTGTGCGAGCTTGAGACTTGATATAAACGTTGTGATCACCAGCTGCCAACTTTTGCAGGACAATGCGCACGCTGCTGTCCGCACGGACCGGTTCGATCAAGCGCAAGGCTTCGGTACGAACGCCGGGATTCGAATCTGACATCAACCCTTCAAGCACAGCGTCGCGGACCCGAAGATCATCCTTCACGAACGGCCCCAGGCCATCCAACGCCTTCAGCCGCACGCCGGGATTCGAGTCATAGCGCAAGGCGTACATCAGCGCTTCACGAACATGAGGATCACTCGGTTGCTGGGTAAGCAAATCCACCGAATCCATGCGCACGCCAGAGTTGTAATTGTTGCGCGCTGCGTAAAGCAGCAATTGCTGTATGCGCTCGTCGTTCAGCGACCCTTGTGTCTGCTGGGTTGAAACCGTGTCGTACTGAATGCTGACCTGCTTGGTTCCCGGTTGTTGGCTTATAGAACGGATCCCGCTGATGGAAGATTCGGATGGTTGGCCCGTTACGGCTCCGGAATTGGAAAGGTTTCCATTTTTATCGCTGCTAATTTTATATGTTGCCCCGATCCCGCCCGCGAAACCAACTATCAGAAGCATTGCCGCCAGGGCCGGAGAAAATCGCATCTGCTGAAGCCATGCAGTGGGATCAATAATAAAGCGCCGCCAAAAACTGTTCTGCTCGGCAGTCTCCAGCGCTTCCTGAAGCTTCATGCGCGATGAGGCAAGCAAGTTAGGAGAAGGCTCAGCTACTACGGGTTGCGAGACCGCAGCCCGGAACTGCCGGACGCTTTCGAGTTCAGCCGCGCAATTCGTGCAGCGCGCTACGTGTTGATCCAATTCATACCGTGTATCGTCTGCCACTTCGTCATAAACGTAGAGCAGAATATTTTCTTTAACCCATTCGCATTTCATAGTTCGTCACCTTCATGTGCTGCCGAGCTTGCTCGGCTGGACAGCCGAGGGCGGCTGTCCCTACGTGATTCTTACCGCAAGTCTGTCAGCGCCCCCCGCAATTTCTGCGTCGCACGAAACAGAGTGTTCTTGGCCGTCTCTTCCGTCGTATTCAACATCTCGCCTACGGTTCTTAATTTCAGCCCTTGATAATGCTTCAACTCAAAAACCATGCGCTCACGCGGAGTCAACTTATCCAGCGCGCGATTAATTCGCCCGCCCAGTTCCCGCCGCATCAGGTCCATCTCTGGATTCGCTCCTGACCGCCCGTCCGCCACCCTATCGAGAACGTCATACTGCTCACCGCTCGAATCTGTGGCGACCGGTGCGTCTTCCTTCCGCACCTGCCTCTTGCGTAAATGATCGAGGCAAAGATTGGTCACGATGCGATAAATCCAGGTATAAAAAGAGCATTCGAACCGGAAGTTGCCGACGCTCTTATAGGCCTTGAGAAAGGCCTCTTGGTATATATCCTGGGCTTCGTGGTCAGAGCCGGTCAGGTGCATCGCCAGGCGCAGCACCGCCTGATCGTAGTGCCGCACCAGTTCCTCGAACGCTGCGCGATTGCCACGTTGCGCCTCGCGGACCAGTTGCGTATCGTCAATGCGGCTTAGACTTTGTCCAGCCATTTGCCCCCGCGTTCGGGGCTCCCACGCTGTTTTGCTGTTTCCCCCCACCCGCTCTCGGATCGTATTTGGAGGGGAGCACCTGCCAATCGTAAATGGAATGGCCCACGCATCGGCCGGCATAATTGTCCTGATCCTCGCCTAAACCCATCGCAAACCGGGCGCCTTAGCCGTTCTCCCGTTGCGTAGTTTTAGACGTGCCAAAGACAAGAGAGTAAGCAGGAATTATAGGGCAGAACGGCGGTTGGCCGAGGGAATCGGGGCGGTAAGCGCTGTATCGAGCGGTATTTGCAAACCTCACCAAAAAACGTCATCCCGACCGGATCGCAGTGGAGTGGAGGGACCTGCTGTCCGCGGGGTGGAACCCTGTGCGGTGAGTGTAATGGCGATGTTGCCAACTGAGCTAAGAGCCTTCGTTCCAGCAGCAGCAATGTACAATTCCTTCTTGTTTCAGACTTCTGGGAAGGAGATCCGGATTGATATTTTCCTTGCGCGTGCTTTTGCTGGTTTTGTTTTTCCACGCGACATTGGCGTTCGGTCAAGAAAAGGTAGCGGAGGGGGAGTATTGGGTCGAGCGAGCTCCGAAATCAGGCGCCACTGAAGCAAAGACAGCGACACACTGGGTGGTTTATGAGAAATCCCCAGGATACTTCCGGCTTGAGTCAGAGATTGAGAACCAACCCGCGGGCATGCGGGTCGTGCAAATCGAGGATCTAACGGATCGGTTCGTGCCAACTGCAATCGGATACGAGCTGTATCGCAAGGATCAGCAGATCCCCAGCATATCCGCAATTTGTGACTTCACGAGCGGAGCGCTTGTCTGCACGGGAAATTCGGGCAAAGATCAAGCTTCTCCTTCCACTCCGTACAAACCGAACGGTGCGTTCTGGCCTTGGATGGAAGGGCTGGGCTCATTTGATCTGCCCTGGCTTTTGGCCGGGGCAGTGAACATGGCCCATTGGGACAAAGGCACAGCGGAGATTACAACGCTTGTTGTTTCTGGCGGAAGCGGCGTGATGATCGGTGATGCCGTGAATATTGCCAAGTTGCAAGCAATTGGAAAGCCCCTCACGGTGATCGCCCCAGATAAGCCTATCCCATGGAGTTTCAGATCAGCAGAGGAGACTTCGTTTGAGTTCGTTGCTTCAGAGACGATGGAATCCGACGGGAAGAAGATAGCCGCTAAACACTATTCTTCCACTGACAAGAGGAAGCAGGCGGACATATGGATTACCGACTCTGGTCTTCTCACCAAATTTACTGCGGGCGACAATTTCAGCTTCGTGTTGAGAAGTTACAAGCAGCACAGGAAAATAATCCCAGAGTTGCCGGTCGAGAAAGCCAGCTTGAAAGACCCGCACTAAAGCCCCAAACTGAATCTTGTTCTATTGCCTTGATCCTTGTTTGATGTAAACAGGCCGTTACACTCACGATGTCTCAATGAGCGTGTAATTGGCGATACTTCAACAGTTATGGAATTAGCCCGACGAACAGCAGCCTGGATGAGCGGCAGACGCGGCTTTCAGGGGCGCGCACTGGCCGGCCCTTTCCATCTATCTCCGCGCTCCCTCACGTAACTTGCCAGAATGTAAGACCAAGGAATACCCAGAAGATCCACGACAACCCCGATGACCATGGCGCGGGTGAGGTCTGTTGACCGGACGGCGGGCCACATCGGGAGAGCAATTGCGATTAACCATATTGTCTTGTAGACCAGTTGCAGGAGAAGCAAAGGAACCATCTTCAGCGGATAACGAAGTCCCAAACCCGACAAAAGCGACAACGCAGCCCAAAAGCTGAAGGCAACGCCTTTCACTGGATCCCATGTCCCATGGTGCCTGAGAATCTCCGGCCATACGTCCAATCCGAGCAGCACGAAGTTAAGCAGGTAAACGAATCTCATAACGTACAGACGGAACGTTGATACGGGTGCAGGCATGGCGAACTCCCGGGATCGTCGGTCTCTGCTGCTTTTATGGTCCTCGCCGCAACCATGGCGCGAGCAGAAATTATAGGCCAGCGGTGAAATTTGGGGGGCGGCAGAATGTTCGGGTAGAGACGCAGCTTGCTGCGTCTTGCCAGAGGTTAGACGTGGTCACGCTAATCGCTAGTCGAAATTGCTCACAATTATTGGGCGATAAAAACGCGATTCTTCACCAACTGACCGGACTATTGTGCGAAATCCTTGAGGACAGACGTGACCCAATCCCGAATCTGTTCATCCGAGCGCCCCATTGATTGAGCAATCCATACTTCGTCGTGCAAAGTTCCCAGCTTCTGAATCTCTTTAGCATAGTGTGATCTCACCCAGAGTGACTCAAAAGTTCGGACATGCCGAAGTGCGTCGTCACCATCTCGCAAAATCTTTTCTGCAATCTTTCCTGCTAGAGTGAGCGCAGCTTCGCCAATGGTAATCTCGGTCAATCCTAGTTCTTGCATGACTCGCGGGAGCACTTCTGCGACTTCAAAATAGGTTGGATGTTCGAGAGCGGCTAGGCGTCGTATAGCTGGACCATCGAGACCGGCCTCTAGCCCATCCCACGCAATCTTCGGCATCTCGGCAGGAGCGATCAGGTCCAGTGCGAGTTTTGCCTCGATTTGGTCCCTATCGAAGGGCACGCCGTCATTTTAAGCTGATCCGGGATAGTGGGCGAAATCAGAGCCATAGGACTCAGAACCCTCAGTGAGTGCAGTGGCGATATTTCGCCAATGATCAAGAGGCAATCAGCAGGCTGTTCACGTTACTCCGCAGCTTCCTTTTCAATCACGACTCTCAAGTGCGCCGTCACCTCTTTATGCAACTTGATAGGAATCGTGAACTCGCCCACTGTCTTCAGCGGCTCGTGGAGTTGAATCTTTCTGCGATCCAATTCGAAGCCTTTCTTTGCGAGCGCGTCAGCGATGTCTCCCGATGTTACTGACCCAAAGAGTTGATCATGCTCACCGGTCTTCCGATGGAATGAAACCGAGACGCCTTCGAATTGTTTTGCCAGAGCTTCGGCGCTCGATTTTTCCTTGGCGGTGCGGCGCACGGTGGCCGCTTTCATCTGTTCAATGACAGCCTTGTTGCCCTTGGACGCTTCAATCGCGAGCTTCCGCGGCAGTAAATAATTGCGTCCGAAACCTTCGGCGACTTTTACCACATCGCCGCGTGAGCCTAGCTTTGCCACATCTTCTTTAAGAATGACTTCCATAAGACTCCCAGTAAAATTTTGGTGATGATCCAGAGGCAGTTGCCAGATACTAGTTATCAGTTGTCAGTTCCTACCCCGCCCGCCCCGCAAACGGCAGCAATGCGATATTCCGCGCCTGCTTGATCGCCAGAGAAAGCCGCCGTTGATGTGGCGTGCATACTCCAGTCAGCCGGCGTGGGACAATCTTGCCGCTCTCCGCCACAAATTGCGCGAGCAGCCGGACGTCTTTGTAATTGACAGCCTCGATTTTTTCGGTGCAAAACTTGCAGACTTTCTTGCGCCGGAAATATTTCCGCCCGCCTGGTCCGCCGCCTTCCCGTCCACCGCCGCCGGGTCGAGGAGGACGCCGCTCGCCGCGATCAGGCCGGTCGCCGCTAAAAGGTCGCTCCCCTGAAGGACGATCGCTTGCCGGACGGTCGCCGGCAGTTGCAGTTGGTGCTGGTCTAGTCTCGTCAGCCATGTTGCTCCTTAAAAATCGGTCGTTGGTCGTTCGAAATCGGTCTCTACGCCGTAGCCGCTGGCGCTTCAGGCGCGGCTTCTTCCGGCGTAATCGGCGCGGGCGGGGCCTTGCGGCGGGCGTCCTTAATCGCCTTGATCTTGTCCAAACGCTTCTGCTCTTCATCAATACGGACGGTTATGAACTTAATAACCGGCTCCGTGACTCTCAGCCGCCGCTCAAGTTCGTGGACAAGTCCCCCACTACCCTCAACCGTCAGCAGCATGTACAAGCCATCATGAAAACGACGCACCATGTACGCAAGACGGCGCTTACCCATTTTCTCCACGCTCTTAACCGCCCCGCCCGACGACGTTACCGCAGTCTCCAGCGTAGAAATCAGCTTGTCCTGGTCTTCTTCCGGCATGTCCGGCCGCACGATAAACATTAGTTCATAAGTACGATTCATTAGATTCTCCAGATCTCAATTCTTAGCACTCGGCCTGCCGAGGGATCCTATTTCCCGCCCTGCTCTTCTACTTCCGGCTTGCGATTAAAGTAGTTCATAGCCTTGGCTTCGCCCTCAGCGAAAACCATCTTCACCGCAGCCACTGCCGACCCGATCATTTCATCCACCGTCTTGAGTTGCGCCTTCTTCATCGAGGACAGCAAATAACTCATTCCATCCTCGACTTTGCGATCGGGAGCAACTCCCATCCGAATCCGCAAAAAATCCTGCGTGCCCAACGAGCCAATGATGGACTCCACTCCGTTGTGGCCCGCCGAACTGCGACGCCGGTGAATTCGAATCGTTCCCAGGGGAAAATCCAATTCGTCATGAATCACGATCAAATCCGTCTCCGGACTGATCTCATTCTTCGTCGCCAGTTCACGAACCGAAATACCGCTCAGGTTCATGAAAGTTTCCGGCTTCGCCAGCAACACCATCTCCGAACCAATCTCGGCTCGCGCCGTCAGCGCCCGGCATTGGCGATTCCTGATCTCCGCGCCAAGTTCGTTCGCAATCGCATCCACCGTAAGAAAGCCGATGTTGTGAGGCGTGAACTGGTATTCGATTCCCGGATTGCCAAGTCCCACAATCAGCTTCACGCCCGCTCAGCATCCGCCAGCCGAAAGCTGGAATTGACGGGCGAGAACGCCCATCTCTCCATAAACCATTAACATTATTTCTTTTCCTTCTTCTCGCCCTTCTCGGCGGCAGGCTCGGCCCCTTCTTCTCCAGTTTCCTGCTTGCCTTTCTTGATGACTTCCGGCTCGGACGGCGTCGCGCCCGCTTCGGCAGCCACAACTTCCGGCGTAGCTACAACTTCTTCCTTGACCGATACCACGTGAGCTACCGGCTGATTCTCATCCGTAAGGAATGTAAGCTTCTCGCCATGAGGAAGATCCGAAACGCGCAGGACTTTCCCATCACCAGCTCGCTCACATCCGCTTCAATCGAACTCGGAATATCCGCTGGCAGGCACTCGATTTCCACTTCACGCAAAATCTGTTCCAGGATACCGCTCTGTTGCTTGACGCCCGCCGCTTCGCCCTTAAGGACGATCGGCACTTTAACCGTCAGCGCCCGGTCCATCGCGATCCGCTTGAGATCAATGTGCAGCAGAGCGCCTTTGATCGGCTCATACTGCCAGTCCACGATCATGGCTTTCGATCGCTCGCCGCCGTGCAGCGCCAGATCGAAAATCGTGTTGTGTCCAGTTTGCGAATGAAGAATTCGCAAAACCTGTTTCGGATCAAGGCTGACCGACAGAGAGTCTTTGCCCGCGCCATAAAGAACTCCGGGCACTTTGCCGCCACGACGCACCCGCCGCGCATCATTTTTGTTCCCCGATTCCCGCGGTTGGGCTTCCAATAGATTCGTTTCAGTTGCTGTCGCCATAATTAAGAATCCTGTTTACAAAAATAATTTACTGACAGATGTCTCTTCGTGAATGGACTGAATCGCACGTCCGATCAAGCCGGCGATGGAAAGCACTTTAATCTTCGACTCAGCTTTTGCATCAATGGATAGAGGAATCGTGTTGGTCACGATCACTTCCTGAATGCACGACTTCGAAATATTTTCCACCGCCGGGCCGGAAAGCACAGGATGCGAACAGCAGGCGTAAACCGCGCTTGCCCCGGCGTCCATCAATGCGGCAGCCGTCTTCACCAGCGTTCCGGCGGTATCAATCAGATCATCAATGATCAGACAAGTGCGGCCTTCCACGTCTCCGATGACATTCATGATTTCGGCGACGTTCATCTCTACGCGGCGCTTGTCCACGATGGCCAGCGGAGCATCAATCTTCTTCGCGAAAAATCTGGCGCGCTCCACGCCACCCGCGTCGGGCGAGACAACCGTCAAATTAGGCAAAGTCAACTTTTTGAAATAATCCACCAGCACCGGCGATGCGAATAAATGGTCCACCGGAATATTAAAAAATCCCTGCAACTGCGGCGTATGCGGATCAATCACCAGCGCACGATGCGCGCCCGCTGTGGTCAACAAATCTGCCACCAGCTTCGAAGAAATCGGCACTCTCGGCTTATCTTTCCGGTCCTGTCGCGCGTACCCGTAGTAAGGAATCACCGCCGTAATGCGCCTCGCTGAAGCCCTCTTCAGAGCATCCAGGATCAGCAACAACTCCATCAAATTGCCATCCACGGGAAAGCACGTGGGCTGCATAACAAAAACATCCGCGCCCCGCACGTTCTCCTGAATCTGGACGTATGCCTCGCCGTCGGCAAACCGCGTGATAAGCGCCTGCCCCCGCGTCATACCCAGAAAAGCGCACACCTCATCGCAAAGGGCCTCGTTGGCAGTGCCACAGAAAATCTTGAACTTCTCGTCCACGCGAGCTCGCTGAGGCTTGCGGTCTTTCTCATCAGGGGTCACGTGAGCCTTCTTTTCCGTCGCTGTCGCAAGAGTTGCCATGTTTTTAGCTCTCGGCTATCAGCTTTCAGCTCTCAGTTTGAATCCCGTGCTCCAAGCTGAGAGCTGACGGCTGATAGCGGTTTCTGGCTGGGCCGCTAGGATTCGAACCTAGACAAAGTGCTCCAAAGGCACTTGACCTACCATTAGTCGACGGCCCAGTATCCCGATTTCAGATTGGCGAGTTCAAATTGTAGATTGAAAATCAAATCTGCAATCTAAAATCTTCAATCTGACATCTTCTTCCAATATTGCGGCCGCGCCAGGGTGCTGGTAACCACCGCCCGAATGCCAGACTTCTCCAAGGCAGCCGCGCCAGCTTCGGCTTTTTTCTTCGATTTAAAGAGCCCGTAAATAGCCGATCCCGACCCGGACAATGATGCATAGAGCGGCCCTGAACGCTCAAGCACACTTTTCACCTCGCGCAATTCGGGATATTTCGGGAAAACAACCTTTTCGAAGTCGTTTTCAATCCCGGTACGGACGAGGTCGAGAAGCGGGGTCTCGGCCCGGCCCCTGCCTTTACTCACAGGGACACCGGATGCACTACTCAGCCAAGCAGAAATCCTACGGCTGAACTCATTAATTCTATCGGACGGATCAGGCCCGGTCAATTCGGCGGCGTCGTTTACCAGGGGGGAACGGGCACTCTTGCCCGTCCAAGCCGAGCTTCGCTCGGCAGGATTTTGCTTGCTCCCGGAAACTTTATTCCCTGCCGACCCCTCGCGGGCGAGGGCGCCCGCGCCACACGAGCCGATATCCCAATCCGCAAACGCCTGCGGAGTAGACACGCTGATCTCCGGCAAGGCCACAACACAATGAATCGCGGCCAAATCCGGCAGAGGGTAAACCTGTTCCCCCCTACCCGTCCCCAGCACCGTCCCACCAATCAAAAATAACGGCAAATCCGACCCAACCTCGGCCGCGATACGCAGCTTCTCGGCAAGCGACAAGCGCTTCTTCAGCGCAATCTCTAGCCCCAACAATGCAGCCACCGCGTTGCCGGACGCCCCTCCCAGCCCACCCTGCACCGGAAGCCGCTTTTCAATTTCAATCACAACCCGCCCGCGTGCCCCAAGCGCTTCCATGGCCCGCTCCACAATTCGCCAGCAGGTATTCGACTGATCCTCCGGAACGCGCGAATCTTCGCAACGAATCTCGATGCCCGTCCCGCGACTAACCCTCACTCGAATCACATCATGCAAAGCGATAGTCTGATACACAGTGCGAAGGTCGTGAAACCCATCCGGGCGGAGCCCCCCAATGCAAAGCCCAAGGTTAATCTTCGCGAATGATCGAATAGAAACGGGCATATTCGTGTTCATGTTAAACATATGCTGCGCCGCGTATACTGTCGAATTTTGGGGTGGCAATGGGCAGGCCTGACAACCTATGGCCGTATCTTTACCTTCTGCGGGATGGCGGGATTTTTTTAATCTCGGCGGGCGCCGGCATTTGGGTCTGGATAAGAATACGGCATGCCCCTTCCTGGCCGACTGCTCAAGGCTCGATCATATGGACGAAGACGAAGGAATTGGGCCAAAACCAAAACTACCGCTGGCTGGGGGAGCTTGCATACTCATACATCGTTGAGGGCGAATATTATTCCGGCTTCCATCATCTCAGGGCGCGCGGTGAGGGACGCGCCGCACGGTTGGTTGAAGGCTGGAAAGACCGAACAGTAGTCGTCCGCTATTCGCCTACGAATCATGCGGTTTCCCTGTTGCTAAAAGCTGACCAACCCGGCGGCCAATTGGGAAACTGAAATCCTGCGGGCTACAAAAATTGTCTTGCTGAGCGAAAGTGGAGCTTCCGTTTGCCGAAGCTCAAAGAGGCAACCCTATTTCCGGAGACATTCGCCTTTAGGCAAACCTTCGGGGTGATCACCCTCTCCGCTTATAATGCACCGCAAACTCAAACCCTGGATTCGGAGGAAACAACTCTGCCACTTTCCGCAGCCGCTCCGCCATCGCTGCCGGCGTCAGCAACGTGTAATCCCGCTCTCGCAGGTCGTGGTAATCCACGTCAATAAATAAAGACAGCAGGTAAATCGAGATCGCATCCGAGAACGCCGCCGCGAAGTATTCATTCTTGTGCTTCTCGGCGCTTGGACCAGGCTCCATTGCCAATTTGCGCGACTCAGTTGCATCGAGCGATGTCTCTCCACGCACGCGGGCCTCCGCCTGCTTCCAAACCAGATCGGCGAACTCCCGCGAAACGCCTGCCTTCTCGACCACCGCATGTCCAACATTGATATAGAACTCGAAGGCCACCGAAAATTTGTCGTCCATCAGCCGGGTCGAGATGAACACACACTGCGAATCGCCCAATTCCAGATTGCGATGGCAGACGGCATCGTCGCTAAGCGCCACGTCGTAACGGTCGGCAATTACCGTTTCGTCGCCCTGATTCACCGTCAGCGGAACGAAGTAATACGCCTTGCCGCGCAAAGCAGCCGCAGCCGTGTCAGGAACCGCGGCCACCATCCGCTCCAAATCTGACGACGCCACCGACACTTCGCCCGACGAAGCAAAGAAAATCCCATTCGGAGCCTGCGACACAGGAGACTGGCGGACAACTTCCGCCGGGGACCGAGTGATGACAGATGCGGCTTGCGACATAGGACTCATTCTAGCTTATGTGGTGGCGAACGCTTCGTTCAGAGGTTTTTGATTAATCAAAAAAGGTACGACCCGGCTTCAGTCAGGCCAATCAACGAGTTTGCGATGGAGGAGCGTTGCGATGAAGAAGCTCGCCGTGGTTCGAAAAGTTTTGAAGGGGCGGGCTTCAGCCCCGCCGATGGATCAGGTCAAAGGGCATAAGTCGCGGCTGAAAGCCGCGACCTTTCAAAGCTGAACAGGCGCGGAGTTTGCCTCAGTCTGTGAAGCCTTTCAGGGGCGTCTCCGCCTCCGGCTAAACTATTGCGAGATCACTTGTTGTAACCTTATCCAAATGTCTTCCTCCATCCGCACACGCCGTCCCCGATGGTTTTGGGTTCTCCCCAGAGTCCTCGTCGTGACATTCATTCTGACGCTGTTTTCTTTCGCGGTGTGCCTGCTGCTCGGAATTCTCGGCATAGTCATAGGCTCCCGCCTGCGAGGAATCCATCCCAACATGGCGTTCGCCTACCGGGACATCGCCGCGCCTGCTGCGGCAATAGTTGGAAGCATTGTTCTCGTGTCTGCTACCGCTATGGAAATCCGTCACTACCGGCAAGCCAGGACGCTGGCCGAAATCGAAAGAGTGAGCGGACACTCGCACGCATGAGGACTCCGAGAATAGCGATTCCCGTGCCGCATTCCCTCGATCCTGAATATGCAGCACGCTCCCTGCCGCAATACGAGCACGCGATAAAGTTGGCAGGTGGAGAACCGGTCCGCATTCCGCTGGACCAGGAACCCGCCGAAGTGATGAAGTTAATAGAAGGATGCGATGGAGTTCTGCTTCCCGGAAGCCCCGCCGATGTTGATCCCGCAAAGTACGAGGCGCCCCGGCACCCCAAAACCGAAGACGCGGACGCCAAACGCGACACCGTTGACGAATTGCTATTGCAGGATGCCTACAACATGCGAAAGCCAATCCTCGGCATCTGCTACGGATTGCAAATTCTCAACGTCTATCGCAGCGGAAGCTTGCTTCAGCACATCGAGTCGCCGATTAATCACGAAGCCGGCAGAAAGGTCCTGGTCGCTCATTCGGTCGAGATAGCTTCAGACTCAAAATTGGCGGGCCTGCTTGGGGATCAAATAATTTCGCATGAAGTAAACGGAGAGAAGAAACCTGTTCTTCCCGTAAATTCGAGCCATCATCAATCCGCCGACTTAATCGGAGATGGTTTGCGCATCACTGCCCGCTGCCCAGAAGATGGAATTATCGAAGCTCTTGAAGGCACGTCCCCAGATCACTTCGTGTTAGCCGTTCAATGGCATCCCGAGCGCTCGGTGGATGAAGACGAAGCTTCACGCGCCATATTTCATTCCCTGATCGAAGCTGCCAACGCACGTACTCAAAATAACATTGTCATTCCGAATCGGCTTTAGCCGGTGAGGAATCTGCAGTCCGCTAGATTCGCGAAAGCTTATCGGCCGCCTATAGCGCCCGCGGCTGCACGTTTTCGAAACCGCTGACGGCCGGATCAGCCACCCATTGCCAGGCCCTACGCCCATTCTCGCGCACCACGCTTCGCGCTTCCCCATATTCCACCAGGCGATTCAATACCGTGGTGACCGACGCCAGCGGATCCTTATGGCGCTCGAGCACTGGGGGAGTCTTGCGCTGAATCCGCTCGCATACTTCACGGGCCCCCAACGGCACTGAGGCCTCCATCAATACCATTCTGCACACTTTGGTAAATCCTGGCTGGCGCGCTGCGCTTTTGCGATCCACCAGTTCAAGTAGTTCGGCGCTTAGAATTTCATCGCCGAAAATATTTGCCAGCCCGGCAATGGTCTGTTTAATGGTGCCGATGCGCTTCATGATCTCTGACCGCTGGTGCATAAGGTTTTTTAATTCTTCATGCGCGGTAGTCAATACTTCTTTCACATGAGGGTCGCTTGGCTCCCCAAAGGGCCGCTGCGTCGCATTGTGCAATACCACTTCCATAAATCTCCCCTGTCGCCGGACGTCATTTCAAAGTCGGCATTCTGTTCATACGACAAATCCCATCGGGTTGTTCCCTGACTCTTTCGCGTGACACCGTCTAACTTTGCAGACAGTCCAGACTATCGCCTCACATATGTGTTGTTAGACGTTGGCAGTGACAAAAAGTTATGGGGAAGCGCCAGATGGTCTGAATGCGGTTAGCGGCCATCGCAAACCTTCTGCGCGGAAACTAAGAATCAAGCACTAAAGTGACTCCCAAATCCCTTTTTGGGGCATCCCTGGACGCGGTTTTATGTTTCGATTCCTACGAATGCGCCTACAATTGTGGATGTGAGATATTACACAACCAGACCGATGAAGGGCGGCACGCTCTTCCTCTGCACGCTTTGCGAGCATCGTGTGTCCACGCTGGATTTTCGTCGCGAGGATGGCAATTGCCGAACCCAGGCCGCGACTTCGATCAATTTGCACGCCCATTCCGCCCACCGCCAGCAGGTGCCCCCGCTGGCCGCCGATGCATATCAGCGCGTCTGGCGCGCATGAGGTTACGCGCTCGACCGCCACGTAGGGATAGCCGCCCTCGGCTGTCCGTGTATCAGCCCCTCCTTTCACTCGCCCCATCCGCCGTGATACAATAATCCAACTCCAAACCATTCCTAACTTGGTGCAAATACAGCGAGTTACAGCGTTGCGACTGACTTGAAAGAACTCTAAAACATGCCAGACGATCAAGACCCCCAACTTCCCCTGACTCCTCCTCCCGGCGATGGTGGCATTCCCGGCGCCGCGAACATTCAACCCGTAAATATCGAAGACGAGATGAAGCGCTCGTACCTCGATTACTCAATGTCCGTGATCATCGGGCGCGCTCTCCCCGACGTTCGCGACGGATTGAAACCGGTTCATCGCAGAATTCTCTACACGATGCAGCAGATGGGTCTGCTGCCGAATCGCGGCACGCGCAAGTGCGCCCGAATCGTCGGAGAAGTAATGGGTAAATATCATCCGCATGGAAACCTCGCGGTCTACGACGCCCTGGTCAGATTGGCGCAACCCTTCGCGATGCGTTATCCGCTGGTAGATGGACAAGGCAATTTCGGCTCCGTAGACGGGGATCCGCCCGCTGCGGATAGATATACCGAGGCGAAACTCACGCGGGTTGCGAGTTCGTTGCTGGAAGATCTGGATAAGGAGACTGTGGATTTCCGTCCGAATTATGATGGGAATGAAATTGAACCCGATGTTCTTCCTACGCGCATCCCGAATTTGCTGGTGAATGGGTCGAACGGAATTGCTGTGGGAATGGCGACTAACATTCCTCCGCATAATTTGACTGAGATTGTTGATGCCACAATCACGCTGGTAAACAATCCGTCCACGCAATTGCCGGAAATTTTGAAGATCGTGAAAGGTCCGGACTTTCCGACGGCGGGAATCATTCACGGCAAAGCCGGAATTTACGAAGCCTACAAGACCGGGCGCGGACGCTTCATGATGCGCGCCAAAGCGGGCATCGAGACTTTCAACAAAGACCGCGAAGCTATCGTCGTCACGGAAATTCCTTATCAGGTCAACAAAGCCCGTCTAATCGAGCGCATTGCGCAGTTGGTGAACGACAAAGTTGTGGACGACATTTCTGACATCCGCGACGAGAGCGATCGCGACGGCATGCGCATCGTCGTCGAACTGAAGCGCGGCGCCGAACCTCAGATCGTGCTTAATCAGCTTTTCAAGCACACCTCGATGCAGGAAGGTTTCAGCATGATCTTCCTCGCCGTGGTGAACAATCAGCCCAAGGAAATGGGACTGATTCAGGCCATCCAGCACTTTATTGATCATCGCGTGGACGTTGTCCGGCGCCGCACCGCATACCTGCTCAACAAAGCCAAAGAACGCGAGCACATTCTTGAAGGCTACAAAACCGCTCTCGATCACATTGACAACGTGATCACAATCATTCGAGCCAGCGGTAATCGCGCCGAAGCTCGCGAAAATTTGGTGATGTACTTTGCCGGGAAGAAGATTGACATCAACGTCACGGGACGCGCTCCGAAGCTTGATATCGAAAAGCCGTTCACTATTATTCAGGCCGACGCCATTCTCGAACTGCAACTGCATCGTTTGACCCGGCTCTCGATTGATGAAATCAGCAAGGAACTGGGAACGGTCCGTGAAAATATCGGCGAGTTCGAATCCATCCTCGGATCGGAAAAGAAACTCCGCAACGTTATCATCAAGGAACTCGAAGAAGTCAAAAAACTCTACGGTGACGAACGTCGCACCGTGATCGAAGACGAAGCCGCCGAGATCAAACTGGAAGACCTGATCGCCGACGAGCAAATGGCCGTCACTGTAAGCCATACCGGCTATATGAAGCGCACCGCGATCAGTACTTATCGCAACCAGCGGCGCGGCGGCACCGGGCGCATGGGTATGAAGACGCGCGACGAAGATTTTGTCGAGCATCTTTTCATCGCTTCCACTCACGCCTACATTTTGATTTTCACTAATACTGGCCGTGTTTATTGGCTAAAGGTGTATGAAATTCCCGATGTCGGCGCCGCCGGAAAAGGCAAACATGTCGGCAATCTCGTTGGACTGTCGGCGGGCGAAACCGTTCGCACAATGGTCGCGGTGCGCAATCTTGAAGAATCAAGCCGCTACATTTTCTTCGCCACGCGCAACGGCACCGTAAAGAAAACCGAGCTGAAAGATTTCTCCCATGTTCGCTCCATGGGAATTATCGCTATCAGCATTGATCAGGGCGACGAACTGGTTGCCGTCCGCATCACCGACGGGCATCAGATCGTCTTCCTTGCTTCGCACGACGGACAAGCCATTCGCTTCGACGAAAACGACGTCCGCTCCATGGGACGAAATGCGGGCGGCGTGCGCGGAATGAAGCTCGACAAAGGCGACTACATCGTCGGCATGGCTACGACCATCAAACCCGGTGCGCCTAAGGTCCATAAAGAAGGCGAACCGGAAGAGGTCGCTGTCAAAGGCGACTTGATTCTTTCGGTCACCGAAAACGGCTACGGCAAGCGTACAGCCGCTGACGAATATCGTCTCCAGTCTCGCGGCGGCTCTGGCGTCATCAACGTCAAAACCACGGAACGCAACGGGAAAGTCGTCGGCATTTCCCAGGTCGCGGAGGAGTCGGAAGTCATGCTGATCAGCCAGTATGGAAAGATCATCCGCATCGAATCGAAGCTGATTCGCGAAACTGGACGGTCGGCCCAAGGCGTCCGCCTGCTGAATATCGAAGCCGGGGATCGGGTTGCGGCAGCGGTGGTGATTCCGCCGGAAGAAGAGCCGAATGGGAACGGCGGGTTGATTCAGTAAAGCAGCTATCAGCTCTCAGCTTTCAGCTACGACTGGGACGGAGCCTTCGCTCCGTCCTTGTTGTTTGTCGGCTTCCCTTTATTGGTTCGCCTCGCATCAGGTGCCATGCTTCTTCGTAAGCTCCCTCCTTCGAGGTGTTCAAGTGCGGCGACAAGACGAGGTTGCGGCTCCACTTCAAGACAACTGCCGCGGGAAAAAGGCACTTCCGCGGCTATTGACAAGAAATTGCGCTCAACTGGACGGGGCGAGGGCGCCCGTCCCCCCACGATCTGTCAAGCGATTCCCCCTGCGATTGATGGCACCAGCAGGACTTCATCTCCTTCCTGGAAGGCGTAGCTATTCCCGCCCAGGAAGCGGATGTCTTCTTCGTTGACGTAAATATTCAGGAAGTGCCGAATTTGCCCTGAGGCGTCGCGTAGATGGGGTTTCAGATCTGGAAATTTCTGGTCTAGCTCGGTGAGAAGTTCTCCGAGATTTGCCGGGGAACATGTCAGCTTGTCGGTTCCAGCGGTTAGACGGCGCAGGGCGGTCGGGATTTGAACTGTGATTGTCATCTTTCTTCTCTATGCCTCCACAGTCTCAGGAATTGCCGATTTTGACGGGGCGTCGAGTACGCGTTCCAGATACTTGTTGAAGTCCGCGAGTTTAGCGGCGATTGGGGCTTCGGATTCGTATTGTCCGGTGAGTGCGTCCGTGGTCTTCAATCCGTGGCCGGTGATGCAGAGAACTGTCGTTTCTTCGGGCAGAATGCGGCCTTGACCATAGAGTTTGCGGGCGCATCCTACGGTTACCCCTCCAGCGGTTTCGGTGAAGATGCCTTCGGTTTCGGCTAGGTCCTGAATCCCGTGCACTACTTCGGGATCGGAAACATCCTCGGCCCATCCGCCGCTCTTATTGATGGCGCGAATCGCGTAATGACCATCGGCAGGATTTCCAATTGCCAAAGAGCGTGCGATTGTCGCCGGCTTTTGCGGATCAATTTCTAAACTCCCGGCTTTCACAGCTGTCGAGATCGGCGAGCATCCAGTCGCCTGCGCGCCGAAGAATTTAACTTGCTTCGGCTCGACCAGGCCTAATTCCTGTAATTCCTCAAACGCTTTCTTGATTTTAGTAATCAAAGATCCGCCCGCCATGGGCACGACCACGTTGTCCGGCAAACGCCAGCCAAGTTGCTCAGCGATTTCAAAGCCGACCGTTTTTGATCCTTCAGCGTAATAGGGACGCAGGTTAACGTTAACGAATCCCCAATTACGTTCGTCGGCGATTTGCGAGCACAAACGATTTACTTGATCGTAGCTGCCAGAGATGCGAACTAACTTCGCGCCAAATACTTGCGTCCCTAAAATCTTTGCCGGCTCGAGATCGGCCGGGATAAATATCCAGGACTTGAATCCGTTACGCGCAGCTTGAGCCGCGACTGAATTCGCAAGGTTACCGGTAGACGAGCACGCCACAGTATCGAATCCAAACGCGCGTGCCTGTGCGAGCGCAACAGCCACGACGCGGTCTTTGAAGCTCAGCGTCGGGACACAAACAGCGTCATTTTTCAAATACAGATTCTTTGCGCCGATATCCCGCGCCAAGCGCGGAGCCTTAAGCAGCGGCGTGAAGCCCGCAGGCACCGTCGGCTGATAGTGCGGCGGCAGCGGCAAAAGATCCGAATAGCGCCACATGCTGGGGGGGCCCTGCGAGATTTTTTCGCGGGTAAAACCGCTGCGGAGGGAATCGTAGTCGTAGAAGACTTCCAGAGGAGAAAAACAGTCGTCGCAGATGGAGCGTGCCTGGTTTCCCCAGCTCTTGTTGCACTCACGACAGCGCAGTTCGTATCTCATCAGCTCTCTCTTCCTGTACTGAGAGCAGCGGGGGACGAGCGTTCGACTCCAAAACGAAAACCTCTTTCCCTGGAATTAGGAAAGAGGCGCGAGATGCTGAAATTCGGCACCCCGAATCTCATGTTCCCCCTTTTCCAAGGGCGAGAGTTGACACCGGGCGACCGAAAGTAAACTTCCGATCCGGTTGTCGTGGCTTCCTAGGGCTCGTCCCTCAGCCACTCTTCATGAAATCCAAGGTCTGCTCCGAAGAGCAAACTGGTAAGACAATGCTACAGATTCGCGGCTGATGAGTCAACCGGATTAAAGGTTGAGCGAATTCCAGCCGATAGTACCTTCAAGCCGAACCTTCAATCATCGGCCAATCATTCAGGAGTTGCTGTGAAGACAAGTGTGCTGCTGGTCGAAGATAGTAAATTATTGAAAATTACCGGGGAGCGTTTACTCACGAAAGCAGGATTCCTGGTAGTCACCGCCCAAGACGGTGAGGAGGCTTTAAGAATCGTGCGCGCCAATCCACCGGATGTAATTTTGCTGGATATGCTTCTGCCGAAACTCGGAGGGCAACAGGTGCTTCAGGCTCTCAAACTGGATCCAGTTACGGCGGGTATTCCGATCATTATTCTCAGCAGTCTGTCTCAAAAAAATGAGACGATGCTGATAAAGGCTGGGGCCGCCGCCTATTTCGAGAAGGCGAAGTTGCTTGAGGACACCAATTCCGGCAAGCTGCAACAGACAATCCAGCAAATCGTGGACGAGTCCAAGCTTGAAAAGCCACAAACGCTGAACGCCGCAAATGGGGCATAGAGCGGTCGAATGCCAAACCCTTCAGCGGCTGTATTGATTTTTCTTCTTATCTTTATGCCGTTCAATTCCCAATTGGATGAGTGTCTCGATTAACTCGGGATAGGACACTCCGGTTGCGGCCCACATTTTGGGGTACATGCTGATGGAAGTGAATCCGGGCATGGTATTGATTTCGTTGAGATAGATTTTTCGCGTTTTCGGTTCCATCAAGAAATCCACTCTTGCCAGACCAGAGCAATCCACGGCCTTGAAGGCGCTGATAGCAAGCTGCTGGACTTTCTTAGTTTCCGTTTTGGTGAGCTTCGCTGGAATTATCAGCTCCGAACCCTCATCGAGATATTTCGCCGTGTAGTCGTAGAACTCTTTGCCGGGAACGATCTCGCCCGGGACGGATGTTTTCGGATCGTCATTTCCCAGCACGGCACATTCAATTTCGCGGGCCTTTTGATTTTTGCCGCCGACACCCTGTTCGATCACAATTTTGCGGTCGAATTTCGCGGCTTCCTCGATTGCGGGGCCGAGTTCTTTTTGATCATGCGCCTTGGAAATTCCGACGGACGAGCCTAAATTTGCGGGCTTTACGAATACTGGGTATTTGAGCGTCTTTTCGACTGCTCTGCGAATTTTCTTGGGATCGCGCTCCCAATCGGCGCGAAGAAAAGTCACGTGTTTCACGATAGGCAGTCCGGCGGCGCGGAACAAAGACTTCATGATGTCTTTATCCATGCCCGCAGCCGAGCCGAGAACGCCGGCGCCGACGTATGCGATGTCGGCGAGTTCGAGCAGGCCCTGGATGGTGCCGTCTTCGCCGAAAGTTCCATGCAGCACTGGAAAAATGACATCTACGTTGATGGCTCGATCGGTTGTGCGGCGGGTCAACAACGCGTCGCTCTGAAATGGAGTCATTGCTACGCCCGGCCTCTGCGGTTCGGGTGGGACGATCACAGCTTCGCCGACAGCAAGAATAGCGGCACTGGACGTAGCCTCAGGATCACCAGCGCGAAGCTGAGACTGTGTGGGGCTCGCGCCCTCGCCAGTCAGCAATCGCTCAGCATCAGCCGCTGTCACCCATCGGCCTTCCTTGGTGATGCCGATGGGCACAACCTCATACTTGCTCTGGTCTATGGCTTTAAAAACTGACGCGGCAGATAGCAGCGAGATTTCGTGTTCTCCACTGCGTCCGCCGAAAAGTATGCCGACCCGGATTTTTCTCATGGCAGTTCAGTTTGTACGGAAGGCAACGCTGGCGTCAATTGTTGGTGATGACGGAGTGGGTTCGGACGACGTCACTGATAGCGTAGGGGTCCTTCGGCTTTGCTCAGGATGGCAAGATTTAAAAATCGCTAGAGAATTTTTTTTCCAAACGCCGACAACGCCAATTCCACCGCCAGTTCGGCCGTGCGGTTATGCTCATCAATCACAGGATTCACTTCGACGATTTCGAAACTTAACATGCGGCCGTGATCCGCGATGATTTCCATCGCTAGATGTGCTTCGCGATAAGTTGCCCCGCCGCGGACCGGGGTTCCGACGCCGGGAGCGTCTTCGGGATCAATCCAATCCATATCGAGGGAGACGTGATAGCCAACGGTTTCCCGTCCGGCGATGCGGAGTGCCTCTTCCATGACGGTACGCATGCCGCGTTCGTCGATGTCGCGCATGGTCAGGACCTCAATGCCTGCACGACGGACATTCGCCCTCTCTATTGCGTCAATGTCGCGTACCCCCACCAACACGCAGTTCTCAGGAATCACCTTCGGCGAGAAGTTGAAGATATTCGACAACTCGGCGGGGCCCAAGCCCATGGTGGCGGCCAGAGGCATACCGTGTACATTGCCGCTGGGCGAACTTTCAGGCGTGTTGATATCGGTGTGAGCGTCAATCCAGATGAGTCCGATTTTCTGATTCTGACGGCGGTGGAATTCGGCGACGCCAGAGACGGTGCCTGCCGCAACTGAATGATCCCCTCCCAGAACGATGGGGATTTTGCCTGACTCCAGTGTCTCCAAAACCAGTTCGGCGTTTCGAGTGCAGATGGCGGTAATTTCCTTTAGATATTTTGCGTGCGGATCGCCTGCCTCTTTCTGCTCAGCGATGGCAACGTCAATATTGCCGGCGTCTTCAACCACGTGACCGAGTTCTTCAAGTCGAGCTTCGAGTCCAGCCACTCGTACTGCCGAAGGCCCCATGTCCACACCGCGGCGAGACTGCCCCAAATCCAGCGGGACGCCAATGACCCGAATTTTTCGCGGGGTGATATTTGAAAACGATGGTGAAGTTGATCTCGTCAATTGATCGTCGCTCGTACTTTTACGGGTATAACCGGTGCAGCATCCTCGGGAACGGGATGGTCTCGCGGACGTGATCTAATCCGCAGATCCATGCCACTGCTCGCTCAATGCCCATGCCGAAGCCGCCGTGGGGAACACTGCCGAATTTGCGCAAGTCGAGATACCACTTGAAGGCTTCTTCAGGCAGGTTGTGTTCGTGAATGCGCTGAAGTAGCAATTCGTATGAAGCCATGCGCTGCGACCCGCCGATGATTTCTCCGTAGCCTTCTGGCGCGAGCACATCAACGCAGAGGGCAAGATCAGGGCGCTCGGGATCAGGTTCCATGTAGAAGGCTTTTATTTTGGCTGGATACCGATGCACCATAACCGGCTTGTCGAATTGCGACGAGATATATGTTTCGTCAGGCGATCCCAGGTCTCCACCCCATTCGAACTGATTTTCTAAAGCTCCCTTGGCATGCGCCTCTTGTAGCATTTTCGCGGCTTCATCGTAGGTAATGCGCGGAAAGGGGACTTCTATTTTTTCAAGTTTAACGAGGTCGCGTCCGATGGTTTGTAAGTCGCCGCGCCGTTTTTCCAAACATCGTTTAACGAGAAATGTAATAAAGTTTTCCGAGAGTTCCATCAGATCATCGAGCGTCGCGTACGCAACTTCGGGCTCGACCATCCAGAATTCAGTTAAATGACGGCGGGTCTTACTCTTCTCCGCGCGAAACGTTGGCCCGAATGAATAGACCTTACCCAGCGCCATAGCTGTCGCTTCGATATAGAGCTGGCCGGATTGGGTCAGATATGCCTGCTCGTCAAAATAGTCCACCGGAAATAATGTTGTGGTTCCTTCGCAAGCGGCGGGAGTAATGATCGGCGGATCGGTAAGGGTGAATCCGCGATCATCGAAAAAATCTCGCGCGGCTTTGATGATTTCCGCGCGCACCCGAAGGATTGCGGCCTGGCGAGGCGTGCGGACCCATAGATGGCGATGATCCATCAGGAAGTCGACGCCATGTTCCTTCAACGAAATTGGATAGGGATCGTCTTCCGAAACTCGCTGGATCACCTGCACGTTGATCACGTCTAGTTCGAAGCCTCCCGCAGCCCTCTTGTCGGCACGGACTTTTCCTTCGACGATTACGCTTGATTCTTGAGTGAGCGATTTTAATGATTCGAAAACTTCTGGCGACACTGCATTTTTGGGAACGACGCCCTGGATGACGCCGGTGCCATCGCGAAAAATTGGAAACAGCAGCTTCCCGCTTTCACGCAGATTATAAAGCCATCCGCGAATGGTGACGGTCTCACCGTCGTGCTTACCGATTTCCGAAATTGAGGCTATGGGCGACATAACATTGAGTAATTGAGCAATTGGGTGATTGAGTAATTGAAAGTCTAGAGGACTTGCTTTTCAATTACTCGATTACAAAATTACCCAATTGCTAAATTTTCGAATGTTTCTTCCATCTTTTCGATTGGATTTATCTTCTCGTTCTCTTCTATCTCAAGCAGCAGTGGCGGCGTTTGCGGAGCCGATCGCAGGAGTTCCATGGCTTGTTTCCAATCAATCGTTCCGCTTCCAGGCCAAAGATGCGCATCGCGGTCTTTCGCATTATCGTGCACGTGCGTCGAGTGGGTGTATGCCTTCACGGTCTCGAAAGCCTGCGGCACATCCGTCATCATGTGGGCGTGGCCGAGGTCGAAGCAGATACCAACATCGTCGAAGTGGCTGGTTTGAATAAATTCCACCAGACGCTCTGGAGTGGACAATTCATTGGGAATGTTTTCCAGCAGGATTCGCACTCCCAGCGGCTTGGCGAATGCTCTGAGATGTTCGACGGAAGTCATGGCAGCCTCGAACTTGTGGTCGTCGAACGCTTCTCCGGCCACGCCGACATGCTGCACCAGAAAACGAAATGGTATTTGTTCGGCCAGCTCCAGCGCACGCTTGATTTCATCCATAGCTTCAATGCGTCCCGCTCGATCGGTGGAAGCGACGTTCACGGGCGGCGAGCCGGTTCGGCCCCATTCATAGTCTGCGTATAGGGGCGCATGCACGGAATTCAGAGGAATGCCGCTGGAGCGAAACCAGTCGGCAATTTCGCGGACGTGCTGCTTGCGATTGGCATAGTCAATGTGCTGCCGGGCCGCGAAGATTTCAATTGCCTGGGCCCCGCCCCGCACCAGCCCGTCCAACAGGCCAGGATGCAATCGCTCTTTAACGTAAATAAAGGTTGAAATTGCTTTAATCATCTTTATGAATCCGATTTCTCCGAACCAGGACTTCTGAGGCTAGCCCACGCAGTTAGGTGCAGTCAAATATCTAAAGATCAAATCAGTTTGGTCTTACCGCCGAGATCGCAGAGAGCGCGGAGATAAAGAAGATCTTTTGTTTTCTCTGCGTCCTTTGCGAACTCGGCGGTTAGTATTCGCCTTATACCTGTTGTCGCGCTTCCCCCAAAGTGACGGAGAAATCCATCTTTTTCTTGCCGCGGTAAACCGTAACTTTCACGGTGTCACCGGCGCGATGGTTATTCATACTCTGCGACAGGTCTCGCTCGTCTGCTATTTCCTGTCCATCAATCGCCACGATTAGATCGCCACCCAGAGTGATCGGAGTGTTTCCGATGTAAGCGTGTTCATTACCGCCGTGTAATCCCGCGTGTTCAGCAGCTCCGCCGGGCACGACCTGAAGGATTAGCAGTCCGTTATCTGCCGGCAGTCCCATTTGTTCGGCGAGATCAGGGCTGATTGAAATTGTGCGAACACCCAATGCCGGTCGTCGCACGCGGCCTAGCGTGACTAGATCATTGAGCACAGCCTTAGCGGTATTGATCGGAATGGCAAAACCGATGCCTGCACTTTGCCCCACATTGGACGCAATCATCGTATTGATGCCAATCACTTCGCCGTGATAATTCAGGAGAGGCCCCCCAGAATTTCCGGGATTAATGGCGGCGTCAGTCTGAATCGCATCATCAATCGTCAACCCGTCCGGCTCTTGCACCCGGCGAATTGAACTTACAATCCCACTCGTCAGCGTGCCAGAAAGTGCGAAAGGATTGCCAATCGCATAAACCTTCTGGCCCACCTGCAAATCATGGGAATCGCCCAACACCATCGGATTCAGGCCTTGCGCTTTGATTTGTACGATGGCCAAATCATGTGCGCGGTCTGTGCCGACGACGGTCGCTGGATACTTCTTGCGGTTGCTCAAGGTAACCTCAACTTGCCGGGCATCCGCGATCACATGGTAGTTGGTAAGGATGTGTCCCATTTTGTCAATAATGAAACCCGATCCCTGACCGTCCTGAGGGACCAGCCCGTAGAAAAAGTCATAGGCCACAGCGTGCGAGGTGATGTTTACGACCGACTCGATATTCTTACGGTAAACGTTAATGTTGTTTTGCTCTTCGGCGTCTTCCGGGACACTGCTAGCAGCTTCCGTAATTTCCACCTTGTCTGGACGGCTGACAATTGACATGGGCGATAACTGGCGGGAATGATAAGTGGTGACATAGAAGAAGATGGCGCTGAGAATTACTGCGAGCAAGAACGGTCGAAACAGCCTCATGTCTAACTGCCTTCCTGGAAATTTCGTGACACCAGAAATCTAATTCTACCGCTTTAGCTCGATGAATCATTCACCGCAGAGAACGCCAAGAGCGCCGAGTTTTTAGGGGTTAAACCCTTGCATTCTCCGTGCCTTCGGCGTTGTCGGCGGTAACTGGCAGCTATGAATACCCAAAAGCACTTAGACTCCGCTTCCTCGCGCTGCTTCCACCGCTTTCAAAACCGCCTGGGCCTTGTTCATGCTCTCCTCAAACTCGCTCTTCGGATCGGAGTCAGCGACGATCCCAGCGCCCGCCTGGAGGTAGGCCTGCTTTCCCTGCATCAGCATGGTGCGGATCGCGATGCAGGAATCGAGATTTCCTGCAAAATCGGCGTACAGCACAGAACCGCCGTAAATACCACGCCTTGTGGGTTCCAGTTCCTCGATGATCTGCATGGCCCGCACTTTAGGCGCTCCGCTTAATGTTCCTGCGGGAAAGCAGGCCGCGAAAGCATCCAGCGAGTCAAACTCCGGACGGAGCGTACCTTCCAGCGCTGATACTAGATGCATGACATGGGAGTAGCGTTCCACATACATCAGATCGCGCACTTTCACGGAACCATATTCGCTGACGCGGCCCAGATCGTTGCGGCCCAAATCCACGAGCATCACATGTTCGGCTCGCTCTTTTTCATCATGGAGCATCTCCTGTTCGAGCCGGTCGTCTTCAGCAGTGTCATGACCTCGCCGATGAGTTCCGGCGATGGGGCGATATTCCAGCTTGCGCCCGGTGACTCGAACCAGCATTTCCGGCGATGAGCCAAGAACATGAGTGTCGCCGTTTCGCAGAAAATACATATAAGGGGATGGGTTCACGGTTCGAAGAGCCCGATAGATATCGAAGGGGGCCACCCCGGGGGTGAAATCAAGGCGCTGCGACAACACGATTTGGAATGCGTCTCCGGCGGCGATGTATTCTTTGGCGCGCTCCACGGATTTCATAAAGCGCGCCCGGCCGGTCCCGGCATGAATTTTCAATTTAACTCGGCTTGGTCGGGTCGAATTCTGCCACTTTAGGGAGCGAAGCCCCGCCGCTAACTTCTTCTCCAGTTGCGAAATGTCGCTGATGGCGCGGTCATAAGCTTTTCGCGGACTCTCCCGCCGAACATCGGCGGTTGCGATTATGTGAATCTGGTGCCGCAGGTGATCAAAAGCCAGAATGCGATCAAAAAACATCAAAGAGCAATCGGGAAGCTCCAGATCATCTTTGGCGTGATCACCGATCTTCTCCAGTTGGCGCACCATGTCATACGCAAAATAGCCGACTGCTCCCGCCGTGAACGGCGGCAATCCAGGCACTTCTGCGGGACGATGCTGGCGGAAAATATCCTTAACCGTCTGGAGTACGTCCCCAGTGCGCCGTTCGCGTCGAGATCCGCGATGAATGGCGATCTCCGCTCCCCGTGATTGCACCTTCATATAGGGGTTCGCGCCCAGAAAGGTATAGCGGCCAATCTGTTCTCCACGTTCCACCGACTCGAGCAGAAATGCGTCCGGTGCGTTGGCAGCCGCGGCCAGAAAAGCTGAGACCGGGGTGAGCAAGTCGGCGGTCACAGACTTCACCACCGGAACCAGCGTTGCTTCTCGTGCCAACCGCAGGAATTCCTTGTAGTCTGGACGCAGCATGTGTCTGCACATTATAGGGGAGGGCAACCCCAACGACGCCCCTCCGCCAGGTGCTAAATCCGAACGCGACGGCTGCACGTACTAGCAGGTACCCAGCGAGAGAATTGACGAATCCGCTTTCAAGCTGCAAGATTGCTGATTAAGCATTCGAGACCTATGCGCATTAAGTTCTGGGGAGTGCGAGGATCGATACCTACTCCCCAAGCGGAAAATCAGCGATATGGGGGCAACACTTCCTGCGTGGAAGTGCGGCTCGGGGACAACATCTTCATATTCGACTGCGGCACTGGGTTCCGCACGTTGGGGCATCAGCTTCGCAAAGAGTTTGAAGGCCGTCCCATTCTGGCCCATGTATTCGTCTCTCACTTCCACTGGGACCACATTCAGGGCATTCCTTTTTTTCGCCCTCTTTACGACGATTCGGGCAACCGCTTCATATTCCATTCCTCAAGCCGCACACGCAGCCTGAAGCGGGTTATGGATGAGCAGATGGCTTCACCATATTTTCCTGTTGCCGTGAGCGAGATGAAAGCTCATCAGGAGTTTCATGAAGTTGAGCCCGGACCAGTTGTGTTGGGCGATGCATCGTTGCAGGTTGCGTGGCTCAACCATCCCCAGGGATGCCTTGGCTTCCGCATGGAGACAAAACAAGGCGTCCTCGTATATGCCACAGATAATGAGCCCGGACAGGCCGAATTCGACAAGAGCGTCCGCAAGCTGGCCGAGGGTGCGGATGTGCTGATCTACGATTCGCAGTATCTTCCCGAGGAATACGAGGCCCAGCGGCGGGGATGGGGACACAGCCACTGGCGGGAAGCGGTCAACGTCGCGATGGAAAGCGGAGCCAAAGAACTGGTTTTATATCACCATGACCCCGATCACACCGATATTTGCATAGACAAAGTAGTACAGGATGCTCGGAATTATTATCCGAAGGTAAGAGCAGCGTCGGAGGGTATGGAGATTACGCTGTAGTCGATAAAGTGTTGCCTGACCTCCAGCCGAAGATCATTCCGCTGAACCTATGGATTGCAGCACAGGCATTTCACCAAGGGTCATGCCATCGCGATACTCCACAATACTTAACGAGGCGCTGTCGTCGCCGTGTTCCGAGACAATAATCCCGACGCGACCTCTGCCAAGGTCAATCACGTTAAGCAGGTTAGGCAGGTACTCGAAGCCGGCCTCAGTTTCTACCGCCAGCACACGGAGTACGGGCAACGGCGTAATCCACGCGCCCAGACCGTAAATTAGCTTCGTTCGAGACCCTTTTCCGGACCTCCAAGCCGCCCTCGCGTAATATCGCCGGCCGCCGTCTGCGAGATCGAACTGCTGCACTGCAAACACGGGCGGGACGCTCTCAGCGTCATGCCGCTGCAAATCCGTCGCCGTGGCTTTCATGCGGGCGGTGAGAAGGTCGACAATTTCGCGTTGGATGTCGAATCGGAGCGGTTCATTCAAAAGAGAGGCGGTTACTAATGGTGACCTCTCCGAAGCTTTGCCCTCTCCGTCCTGAAATTTTCGATGGCGTCGCACGGCAACATAGCTCGGCGAATACATCAGCCAGTCTTGCTTATCCTTTTCCAAGGTTAGCAAAGCGCCTATGAACGAATCGTTGCCCACTCCCTCATCGGATTCGAAACCGACCAGCGTGGTTACAGTCGCAGTGAGAAAGCTGCTCCTTCCCTCGACGACATCGTACTGGTCCCCCAGGGCGAAGTGTTCCATTCTCGGCTGCTTTTGAAACTGTGCGACGTAGCCCGCTGGAAGCTTGAGCGGGCAGAAAAAACCCACTGTCACCGGGCAAACAAGCTTCTCCGCCTCGGGCGGAATCGTGTCATTAAAATGCACGGCGTCGAAGTACACCACTAGCCGATTCCCGTCGTAGCGGCCCGCCAGCCAGACACGATCTGGTTGTGTCTGAGAGAGAGCAGGACAATAAATCATTGCGATCCCTAGTGCCAAAAAGATCGACTGCATGCGGACGGATTCGGGGCGGCAAAAAAGAACTTTCACTGCCAGCATTGTTCAACCTCTTCACTCCACGATAGATCACTTCGATTCAGGCAATTGCGCTCACAACCCGTCAATTCGTCAAATGGCGATGTTACCGTCATTTAAGAGCGGCCGCTTCGTTGCCAGTCAGCAAGACCCCGATTGTTAATGTCCTGTTTTTCTCTAACGCCAATCACCGTAACCACCTCTGGCAACCACCCTTGTAACTCCAACCAATCGGCAAACCTGTCAATCCAATGGTCTGTAGGGAGGTTCTGCTTGCGCATTCCGAAGCCGTGACCGCCCTTGGCGTAAAGATGCAGTTCCGCCGACTTATGGGCACCCGTCCACCTCTCGTACAACGCAATGCTGTCCGGCACGAGCCCCAGGGAATCATCGGTCGCGGCAGCAATGAACATGGGCGGCGCGTCTGCCGGAACGGAAACATCTTTAGGTATTTCCCCGCCCCCATAGATCGGAGCTACGAAGGCGGGCCGCCCTTCGGGCAGGTAGTGAAAGGCAACTCCGGCGGCGACCCTTCCACCGGCGGAGAACCCGATAATTCCGACGCGGTCGGGAGACACCCCCCATTCCGAAGCGTGCTGCCGAACGTAGGTGACGGCTGCTAAACCATCGGCAACCGCCAGGGAAACAGTCTCGCTTACCTTCTCCCGATATTTCTGCCGGTCTGCAAAGAGCGCGGTAAACTCCTGCGGGGCGTCGTCGCCGGTATGCATGAGGCGGTACTTCAACACGAAAGCAGTTACGCCTCGAGCGGCCATGTACTTGGCCACATCGGTGCCCTCGCTGTTGATGGAAAGAGCCATAAATCCGCCGCCCGGGCAGATCACCATAGCCGTGCCGTTTCTTTTATCCGGAGTGGGCTTGAAAATCGTCAGGGTCGGCTTGGTCACGTTGGTGACGACTTCAGTATTCCAGAGCTTCGAGAAGTACTCTTTCTCCGGATAACTCTCCGGCGCAGAGCCAGGCGGCGTAGACGGGTAAAGAGGAATGACTTCCTGAGCGGCGGCCAGGGTCGCCAGCAACACCACTGCGCAGAGGGTTCGAACGAAGAATGTTTTCATGGCCGCGTAGTTTAGCAGAGGGTCGCGCTTGGGCACATCAGCAAACAAGATAACTGGCTGTTGCGCTTTCTGCGGGTAGAGGCGGCCCGAGCCACATTTCGCAGCGGCCCAAAGATGCCTTCAACAATGTCCCGATTTCCGTCAATGATCTCGCGCGCCAGAGTTGGGCCGTGCCTGCCAATCGCTATAATAGAAGAAGTGCGCTTCGGTACGGAAGTATGGCGGAGCCAGAGCAAAGCGGAAGTCCGCCGGTAAGCTCAAAGAATCAGTTCCAGGCGCCGCTGGAGTTCGCGCGGAGACTGCCAAAATCGGCACGCTCAAGCCATCAAGAAGACATGACGAAAGCTCATTACCATCCCCTTGAAAAGATCCTCGAGAGTCGAATTGCCATCATAGACGGAGCTATGGGCACGACCATCCGCACCTATGGCATGACGGAAACGGACATACGAGGGGAGCGCTTCAAGAACTCGACCAAGGGACTGTTGAACAACGGTGACCTGTTTTCCTTGACCAAGCCGGAGATGATCGGGGACATCCATCGCCGGTTTCTCGAGGCCGGAGCCGACATCATTGAGACGAACACCTTCGGCGCAACCAGCATTACGCAGAGCGAATTCTTCGTTGACGATCCTCGAGAAGATGGTGGCCGGAAGGATCCGGCGTTCTACCAAAAGGTCATTGACGATCCGTTCCTCGGTACTCTGACTTGGGATATCAATGAGCAATCTGCGCGGCAGTGCCGTGAGTGGGCCGATCGGGTCGCGACTGCGAGTTCGCGTCAACGGTTCGTAGCGGGGGCGATTGGGCCGCTGACCGTGTCTCTTTCGAACTCGCCCGATGCCGACGATCCCGGCTTCCGCGTGATCACCTTCGATCAGGTTAAGACCGCCTATGCTCAGCAGGTGCGCGCCCTAATCGCCGGCGGCGTAGACCTTCTGTTGGTCGAGACCATCTTCGACTCCCTGAACGCCAAGGCGGCTCTTGTCGCCATCCGCGAAGTTTTCGATGAAGACGGCAAGAAGTTGCCGGTAATGATTTCGGCGGCGGTCGGGCGGGGCGGCGAGACCATGATCTCCGCTCAGACCACTGAAGCGTTCTGGAACGCCGTGCAGCACGTAAGACCATTGTCGGTCGGGCTCAACTGCTCTCTCGGGCCCGATCTGATGTATCCGTTCCTGGAAGAGTTATCGGAGAAGGCGGACGTTGCGATCTCCTGCTACCCCAATGCCGGTCTGCCGAATCCCTTGTCGGAAACCGGGTTCGATCTGGGGCCTCAGGACATGGCGCGTTATCTGGGCGACTTTGCACGCGCAGGGCTGATTAATATTGCCGGCGGCTGTTGCGGCAACACGCCCGAGCATATCGCGGCCATCGCCAAAGCGCTCGAAGGCCAGCCTCCGCGAAAGTGGCGGACGCAGCCCACTGAAGACGCAGAATCCCTCGCCGACCAGATTGAGAGTCGAGCGTGAGCGTGTTTGATACCGCAAGGGCTGCCTCCGAGCCCACGAAGACGAAACCACTGCGTCTCTCGGGATCGCAGCCATTCACCCAACAATCCGGCGTCTTCATCATGATCGGTGAGCGAACCAATGTGGCCGGTTCGCCTAAGTTCGCGAAGCTGATCAAGCAAGGCAAGTATGAAGAAGCTGTAAGCGTAGCCCGGCAGCAAGTCGAGAACGGAGCCAATGTCCTCGACATCTGCATGGACGAGGGCATGATTGACGGGGTTACGGCAATGAGACGCTACTTGCAGTTGCTGGGGAGCGAACCCGAAGTTGCCAAAGTGCCCTTTATGGTGGACTCCTCGAAATGGGAAGTCATCGAGTCTGGACTGAAGTGCCTCCAGGGCAAGGGCATCGTCAATTCGATTTCGTTGAAAGAAGGCGAAGACAAGTTTCGCAAGAACGCCGCCACCGTCCTCAAATATGGCGCGGCGGTGGTGGTGATGGCTTTCGACGAACAAGGTCAGGCCGCGACGTATGAGGACAAGATCCGCGTTTGCGAACGTGCCTACCGGATCCTGGTCGACGAGGTCGGTTTTCCGCCCGAAGACATCATTTTCGATCCCAATATCCTCACCGTTGCGACTGGCATGGAGGAGCACAACAACTACGCGGTTGACTTCATCAACGCCACGCGCTGGATCAAAGCCAAACTACCGCACGCGAAGGTCAGCGGCGGCGTCTCCAACATCTCCTTCAGCTTCCGAGGCAATAACAAAGTGCGCGAGGCCATGCACTCCGCGTTTCTTTATCACGCCATCGGGGCGGGCATGGACATGGGCATCGTGAATGCCGGGATGCTCGAGGTCTATGAGGAGATCGAGCCTGAGCTGAAGGTGCTGGTGGAAGATGTGTTGCTAAACCGGCGTCCCGATGCAACAGAGCGCCTGGTAGAGCACGGAGAATCGCTCAAGGGCGCGGGGACCGTAGCGAGCGAAAAGAAAGCCGAGGAATGGCGCAAGGGCACGGTCGAGGAGCGTCTCTCTCACGCACTGGTCAAGGGGATCGACACCTACATCGAAGCGGATGCCGAGGAAGCCCGCGTCAAATTCGGCCGTCCTTTATTGGTTATCGAAGGCCCACTCATGGCTGGCATGAGTGTGGTGGGGGATCTGTTCGGCGCTGGCAAAATGTTTCTCCCTCAGGTGGTCAAGTCTGCCCGCGTGATGAAGAAGGCCGTGGCCCACCTGACCCCATTTATGGAGGCCGAGAAAGTAGCAATGGCCGCGTCCGGCCAAGTGGTCAAGGCGCAGGGAAAAATCGTACTGGCGACGGTCAAAGGTGACGTTCACGACATTGGCAAGAATATCGTTGGTGTCGTCCTCGCCTGCAACAACTACGAGGTTATTGATATGGGGGTGATGGTGCCCTGCGAAAAGATCCTAGAACGCGCCACGGCGGAAAAGGCGGACATGATCGGACTCAGCGGCCTCATCACTCCCTCGCTGGACGAAATGGTACACGTGGCCCGCGAGATGGAGCGTCAGGGCTTCAAGTTACCGCTGCTTATCGGCGGGGCGACCACGAGCCGAAGGCACACGGCCGTCAAGATTGCGCCGCACTATAGCGAGCCTGTGGTTCACATCCTGGACGCCAGCCGGGCAGTGCCAGTAACGACCAGCCTTCTGAGCGATGAGGGCAAATCAGGATTTGTGATGCAACACCGCGCGGACTACGAGGCGATCCGCAAGGCCTACTCTGCGCCGCGCCTGTCGGTTGTCGCGCTTGAAACCGCGCGAAAAAGACGGACTCCCATAGAGTGGCGCATCGAAGACCTGCCTAAACCCGCGTTTACCGGTGTGCGCGTGCTGGACAACTTCTCCCTGGCGACGCTTCGCGAATTCATTGACTGGACGCCATTCTTCCACACCTGGGGACTGAAGGGCGTTTATCCACGTATTCTTGAGCAGGATGGACAAGGTGCGCAAGCCCGTCAGATTTTCGCCGAAGCCAATGCTCTTCTTGATGTCATCATTGAGAAGAGGTTGATCACGGCGCGAGGCGTATATGGCTTCTTTCCCGCTAGCGCCGTGGGCGACGATGTCGAGTTGTACGTGGACAAGATACGCGGACAGTCGCTAGAAAGATTCCACTTTCTCCGCCAGCAATCCAATAAGGAAGGCAGCGAGCCGTGCCGATCGCTCGCAGACTTCATCGCGCCGAAGGAAACGGGACTGCCCGATCATATCGGTGCCTTCGCGGTGACCAGCGGGATCGGCTTGAAAGAATTGTGCGACGGGTTCAGGGCCAAGAACGACGACTATAACGCGATCATGGGGGAGGCCATCGCCGATCGCCTAGCTGAAGCTTTCGCGGAATGCCTGCACAAGCGAGTCCGGTGTGAATGGGGTTACGGTTGCGCGGAAGGCCTGAGCAACGCGGATCTCATCCATGAGAAGTACCGCGGGATCAGACCAGCCGCAGGTTACCCGGCGTGTCCGGATCACACGGAAAAGGGTCCGCTCTGGCGTTTGCTCAATGTACAGGCGAACACGGGAATGCTGATCACTGAGTCATTTGCGATGTGGCCCGGATCGAGCGTGAGCGGGCTCTACTTTGCCCATCCAGAATCGCGATATTTCAGCCTCGGAAAAATCGACCGCGATCAGGTCGCCGACTACAGCGAACGCAAGGGGATGAGCGTGCCAGAGATCGAGCGCTGGCTCGGGCAAAATCTGAACTACGACCCTGCGGAATAGCATCCGTACGCTGGACGGTGCGGACATTCGACAGTGGACCATGGAGAGAGCGGTTCCATCGAGAACTGCCAAAGAGTTGGATTGAGTCAGCAGAAAAAAGCGAGAAAGCCGCTCTGCGGCGCTTAGCAGGACACTTTCTCTGGTCCGATTTGAGCCAGGAAGTCGCGGAATTTACCGTGATTTCGACTATTTCTAAACGGAAGCAGCCAGGTTTCTCTGCACCCAGACTCCATGGCGGTGCAGGCCGAGCAAGTTTTAAAAGTATTGGTCCCAATTAGAAAGGGTGAAAGCTTATGTGCTGAAATACGCGCCAAGCACCTTCTACGTTATTTTTATATGACAGGCGAGGCGCGATTTCAGTCACAGGTGTGGCGCAATGCGTGAAAGTTACCCCATTCGATATTTTTAATCTAACAGATAATTTTCGAAACCCCCGGAGAGCATCTGGGATTGATCAGCGTCCCGCCCAAGATCAGATCGGCGTGACCGTCCTCGGTGCGATTTTCCCGGCGTGTCAGCGGTCTTCCCGCATAAAAAACTTTGATATAACTTATAAGCTCTTTCGATTTGTGCGAGGGGCCAACTCTCAGTACCCTATCTCGTCGCTTTAAGTCCAAATCTATAACGGCGGCGCGGCCGATTCCGTTGCCAGATCAAAGGAGATCAATGTCAAACGAACTGCGGAATTTTTTAGCACTGTCTTATGAAGAACTGGAAGACTTGAATCTTGAAGCTAAGGAGCAACGCATGAAGCGTGTTGCTCCCGGCAAAATCCAGGAAGCGCGGCTTAAGTACCTGACCGACGAGAAGCGGATCAAGGCCGTCACCGTGCTGTTCAGTGACCTTGAAGGCCGCCTGCACATGCTGGATTATGACAAGAAGTTTCTGATCAAGAGCTGGGACAACCTCACCTTCGACGGTTCTTCGATCCGTGGTTTTACTGCGCAGCGGGAAAGCGATCTCCGGCTCGGCATTGATTGGTCGGCATTTTATTGGGCTCCAGCTGATTTTTTTGGCACGGGTAAAGTACTGGTGTTTGGCGAGGTTATTGATAAAGGTGGATCGCCTTACGCAGCGGACATCCGTGGCGTGTTAAAAGGCTTTGCCCAGGGTCTGTACAAGGACGAAGGATACACGCTGAATGCCGCGAACGAGATTGAAGGATTTTTGTTCAAGGGCGTTGATGCCGAGCAGCACTATCACGAAACCCTCAAGTTCGAGTATGTGAACACCGGCGGCTATTACCATTCGCTGCCCGGCGATCCACTGCGAAAATTTATTGATACCACTGCGGAAGTACAGCGCGCCATGGGATTCCAGAACGAAAAGGATCACCCTGAGGTCGCGCCGTCCCAGTTTGAGATCAATTACGGCTATGGTGAAGTGGTGGCTGCGGCAGACCAGATTCAGCTCTACAAACTCATTTGCCGGCAGATTGCTACAAACTTGGGAATGACCGCTTCTTTCCTGCCCAAGCCCGTTGTCGGCGTCAACGGCAGCGGCATGCATACCAACGTGTCGGTCAGTAAGGGCGGCAAGAATCTGTTCTGGGATCCAAAGGGCGAAGAGAAACTTAGTAAATTCGGATGGTCATTTGTTGACCGCATCCTCACGCACGGCCTCGACTTCTGCTTACTGCATAACCCAAGCGTCAATGCATTCCGGCGTCTCGATCCTCACTTCGAAGCGCCGAATCAGCTGAAGGCATCGGCGGTAGATCGCGGGTCCATGGTAAGAATTCCGATCGGAAACGATAAGAGCATGAGGGTGGAAGTTCGCTCTGTGGCGCCAGACGCCAACCCATATTTGGTGCTCTATTCGGTTTTTAAGAGCGGACTGGACGGAGATACCGCGAAAATTAAAAACCTGCGGCAGGCGGAACGTTATTTGCCCGATAACATCTACTCTGCGCTCGATCTGTTCAAGGATTCATCATGGATAACGAAAATCCTGGGTGAGGACGTTAAAGGACGCTACGCCGAATTGAAACTGGTTGCGGCAGACCGTTGCCCACGGGCCCTCGGAACGTTTGTTAAGGCTCCCGAGGTGCAGTACCACCACGAGGTGTACAACCAGTTCATCTGGAATCTGTTTTAGATTATTCGAGCACTCCAGGTTCCTCTCATTTACGTTCGGAAGGTTCCCCGACCTTGTTTCTCCGTTTCTTGGAGGGATAAGGCGGGGATTTTTTCGTTTTGAGGAGGATGGCGCTCCATCGCGGTTCACACAAATATGTCGGAAATCGGCTGGTTAGAGGACCATTGAGAGGAGTGTCTTGTATTCTTGCGATATCGTCATTGTCGGCTCCAGCCGGGTGGCGCATTGACCGGGCATTCAGGAGATCGCTGCTTGAGAAGAAACCCGGCCTGTTGGTATCGCGATTGTAAAAATCGAAATTGTAAGAATCGCAATGTGACTCTTTGGCTCGCTTTTTGTTTCGCCAGTTTGTTCGTCTTCCCCAATCTCATAGTGGCGCAAAGCGTCCGCATTCAAGGGATCGTCACTGACCCCCAAGGAATCGCGATCGTTCACGCGGCGGTGAGCCTCACAAAAACGGATGAAAGGAGCGTTCAGGAGACATTAACTAGCAACGAAGGCCAGTTTTATTTCGCCAATCTCGAACCTGGAAAGTACGAGCTCAAGGTGGCTGTATCAGGATTCGAGCCCGTCACCCGGAATTTCCTTGTTGGCGATACCCAATCTTTGATTGTAAGAATTCAGCTAAAGATCGCGATCGATCAGCAAACAGTGACGGTGACGGCAGATGTCAAAGAGGGGGACATCCTCGCGCCGGACCCGGCGCAGCGCGTGCTCATTCGCGAGGAGGCCTTGGATGCGAATCCCGGACGGCCCGGCGTTCCGGTCTCGATTCCGGGGCTGCCGGTTGAGACGGCTTCGGGGGGTATCAAGGCGCCGCAATATTTTGCTCCGGGTGTGGCGGGAGATCATGGCGAACCGATTGCGCAATACATTCAGGTAGGAAACTATCTTCTCCCTAATAATCTTTCGGCAAACGCGCACGGAAATGGCTATGCCGACCCGAATATCCTGGTGCCGTCCGTTATCGAAAGCGTGCAGACGGATGGAGGCGCTTTCAATGTGCGCGAGGGAAACCATTCCGAAAATCTCGCCGCTATCTACGGGCTGCGTTCCCTGCTGCAGCCTTTTGCAACGCTGACGGCGGATTACCGCGATCTGGATTTGGTGAGCGGTTGGAGTCCGGCGTCAAACAGTAATTCCTGGGTTACATTCCAAGCTTCTTACGGCAATGGCTTCCTGGACCGGCTTGAGCATCGGCAACAGTACAAGTTCAATGCTTATCGCCTCTTTAAACTCCATACGCACGATCTCACTCTTCTTGCTATCGGATATTACGGCTTTTCTTATGTGCCGGGGCTGACCCCGCTGAATGTGCCGAGCCTGCACGATACGATTGATCCCCGCCAAAAGGATCAGACACACACCGGATTAATCGCAGCCAACGACGCGTGGCATCCGACGCTAAAGCAGCAGGTCTTGTTTTCGGGATTCTTTCGAACCTACAACCTGGCGCTCGATTCGAACTTTGGCGATGGACTGATTCGGCAGAGCGAGTTTCGAACCGTGACCGGAGGCAATACAACTTACACAAACAAGATTGCCGAGTTTCTTTCGGTGCTCGCGGGAGTAGATTACCAGCGTGACGCTCCGCGGCGGCTGGACTTGGACCATTACACGTCAACCAATCCTGCTTTCTATGGCCCTTTCCAGAAGGTTACGGCCAACAATGTCACGATTGGCGACACGGCACCGTACGTTGCCGTGGATGGCCGGATAACACAACACCTGCATTATTACCTTGGCTTTCGGCGCGATGAGATCGGTTTCGATAATGCTGATCTCCTCACTCCCGCTCACTCCTTTAATCGCTGGATCGGGGTCAACAATCCGAAAGCTACGCTGTTCTATCTTCCGGGCGACCAGTCTCCGCTTCCTTCTGTATCCGTCAGCGCCGGCGAGGCGTTCTTCACTAACGACCCGCGCATCGGTACCGGTAGCAGCCAAGGCACGCTGGTAAGCCGCGCGCACTCATATCAGTTGGTAGCAGGCAAGACGCTGGCTGGAACGGAACTGCGGCTCACGCTTGGTCACGTAACCACCGAGGCGTCGCTGGCAAAAATTGATCCCGACACCGGGCTGCAGTTCGATGAGGGACCAGGCCGTTTGCGCTACATGACTTTCGCAGCACGCCGTTATTTCCGAGGGACAATGTTGCAGGCGTCATTTTCAAAGGCGGATGCGCGAGATCTATCTACGGGTGACCCTACCCCGGAGGCGCCGCGGACGATTCTGGACATCCTTGGGATAGCGGATAGACTACCTTTTCGGATTCAAGCGCGAAGCGAGTTCGAATACGTCGGAACAAAGCCGTTGGGAGATGGGTTCACGGGGGTTCCGGTGAAAGAAGTTCGCCTCGCGGTTCTGCGCCCCCTGGCAAATGGGAAAATGAACATAGCAATGAATCTATTCATTGCGAGTGGCTACGCGGGTCAAACGACCGAAGTGCTCGCGCTTCCGGACGAAGCCGCCCCGTTCGAGCGAATAGTGGGAGTCAGGCTGCCTTCCTATGTGAGCTTTTCATACACATACCGCTTTGGGTCCCCGCGAGCTCACTAGCCGTGCCTCGATCACGCCGATTTTTCCGTGACATTCCACTGAACGGCATGCTGGACCAGTTCTCGCGAATTTCTGAGAGACAGTTTCTCTTTGATATGCGCCTGGTAGGACTCGACCGTCTTCACGCTCAAGTGGAGTTCGTCGGCGATTTGACGTGTTCCATGACCCTCGCCAATCAAACGGAAAACTTCCAGCTCGCGGTCGGTAAGCTCAGAAACCGAAGAATGTTCCGACAAATTCGCGCCACGAACATAATGTTGCAGCATGCTGTTTGCGATGCGGTCACTCACGTAAATTTCGCCGCTGAGAATGCGGCGAAGCGCTACCAAGACCTTCTCGGTAGCCTCCTGTTTCATAATGTAGCCGTTGGCACCGGCCCGCAAAGCGCGTTCGGCGTAGATGGATTCATCGTGCATGGAAAGGATCAGTACCGGCAGACGAGGAGAATTAATACGGATGTGCTTGAGCAGTTCCAATCCATCGGGGCCGTTGAGCGATATGTCCACAATAAGAATGTCGGGGCGAACAGCCAAAATTGCTCGTAACGCCGAGTGCATCTCTTCGGCTTCGCCGCACACCGCCAAATCTGTTTCCTGATTGATAAGCAGAGTCAATCCCTGGCGAACGATGGGATGATCGTCAACCACGAACACAGTCTTCTTTCTCGAATCACCCCTGCTGTTTCCTTGTTTAGTAAGCATGAAAAACCTTGTTCATCCCTTCGTCGTCTTTGCAAGCGGAAACAGGCATGTGATCGTGATTCCCTGAATCTTGCCGCTTTCCACTTGTAATGATCCCCCAATCATTCGGGCTCGATAATCCATGATCTGCATACCCATGCCCGATGAACTCGTAACCGTTTCTCGCAGGCTTACACCGTCATTCTCTATTTGCAAAACACCATATTCCTTCTGAACAGAAAGCCTGATTACAATGTTCTTGGCTTTCCCGTGCTTGATGGCATTGTTTACGGCTTCTTGTGCAATCCGATAAAGATGCGTGGACATATTAGCATCGTGAATAAGCACCGGCCCGTCAATATGCAGACAGCAAGAAATCTTGAATAGATCTTCCACCTCGCCCGCCCAACGCTTCAAAGCCGTCATAAGGCCCCGGGCATCCGAAGCTACGGGAAACAGGCCGTGCGCGAGTTGTCTCGTCTTATTAATAGCCTCGTTTACCAAGCCGACGATTCGGGCCGCCTCGGCTGCCTCTGCAAGACCTTTCTCGGCAAGCTTCTGCTCCTGAACCTTGCTCATGAACGCAATTCCGGTAAGGTGTTGGCCCAAACCATCGTGCAGGTCTTGACCAATGCGGCGCTGCTCTTCAGCGCTGATCTCGAGAATTGCTTTCTCGAGGCGCTTGCGCTCGGTGATGTCAATTCCGGTCGCGATAATGTAAGCGGGAGTTCCATCTTCTGCGGGCAGGATAGTGCTTGACCAGGCAATGAGTCTCTGCGCGCCTCCGCGCGCCATCCAGGAGGTCTCGTAATCTTTGGCCCTGTGTTCTTCTCGCAATTGTTCGACGACGACCTTGAAGCGCTCTGATTCCTCCGGGATCACGCACAAATCCCATAAATATTTGCCCTTTACTTCCACAAAAGAATATCCAGACACTTGCTCGCATGCCCGATTGAACCGAACAATCCGGCCTTCCGGGTCAAGAACCACGACCAGCGCCCCAACCGTGTGAAGAATGGCGGACACCACATTGCGCTCTTCCTGGAGAGCTTCTTCGATCTTCTTGAGTTCGGTAATATCGAAACCAACACCGTGGATAAACCAGGGGCGGCCATCTTTGCGGCGGATCATCTTGGCTTCGCAGTGAAACCAGACGGTCCGGCCATCGCGCGCCAAAACGCGATAAGTCGAGCGGAGGGGGGTGCCTGAAAGAAACATCTGGGCTGCCTCGACACTCCACCGTTCTTTGTCATCAGGGTGAATCTGCTGATACCAGCGAATGGGATCTTCCAGCCACTCTTCCTGCGAGAATCCCAGGGTCGCTTCAATTTGCGGACTGACATAGGCCTCACCGATACCCCGATCCAAGTGGGCCATGAACACGACAGCCGGAATCTGTTCGACCAGCGCCCGGTAGACTGCATCGGCATTGGGCAACTGCTCTTCTTGTTCGTTATTGCTGTCATGAACATCAGGGTTGCGAAGTCTGGTGTTGGGAGGGCCAAAGCTGAGCAGACTACCGGAGGACTCGGCGGGAGAGTTGCCAAAAAATACGGCAGCAAGATCAAGCAGAAGATGTTCTGCTTCAGTGGTGCTTATGTCTCCCGCGTTGTCTGGCTGCGTGCGTGCAATGGCGCCAAGATGTCCCGCAAGACTCATACTTCCTACCCAATTTACGCGTCCGGCTTGGCCGTTCTGCGCCGCCAGTTCGGCTCCTTGTTTAAAGATGACTGGGTGAACCTGCGTAGCGCATGGATCGCCCTGCCGTAAGTCATGACCGCATTTGAAGACAGCAATGAACCCGGCGGCTGGTCCATAAAAGGCATAAATTTGTCGGGAAATCCCGGCATGGTGCATCCGATACAGATGCCCCCAACATTGGGACAACCACCAATCCCGCCCATCCACCCGCGCTTCCCCACATTGCACTGCACTACCGGACCCCAGCATCCGAGCTTTACAATGCAGAGAGGGGATCCGTATTCCTCCGCAAACTCTCCCTGCTCGTAGTAGCCGCCGCGGTCACAACCCTCGTGGACAGTGGCGCTAAACAGCCACTTTGGACGTAGAGCATCGTCGAGCGGGATCATAGGGGCGCGCCCCGCCGCCATGTGCAGAAGATAGAGCAGAGTCTCCATGAAGTTGTCGGGCTGAACTGGACATCCGGGCACGCATACTATGGGAATATTCGCGGTAGATTTCCATTTCCATCCCAGATAGTCGGGAAGGCCCATGCACCCTGTCGGATTCCCCTCCATCGCGTGAATGCCGCCATAAGTGGCACAGGTTCCTGCCGCGATGACCCCCCAAGCGTGTGGCGCGAGACGGTCAATCCAGTCACAGGTAGTGATCGGCTGGCCGGTTTGCTGATCGGTACCCATCGAAGCCCAGTAGCCTTCGGCCTTGTTATTCTCGTTCGGGATTGACCCTTCAACCACGAGAATGAAAGGGGCAAGCTTGCCTTCAGCGGCGAGATAAAAAGGTTTAAGAAATTCCTCCCCATTCTGGAGGGCCAAAAAGGGATTGTGAAAATGCACTTTGGGGATCCAGGGCATTGCGCCGAGCACAATATCTTCGATGCTGGGCTGCGTTGCCGCAGTCATGGCGATCGTGTCGCCGTCACATCCAAGGCCAGCGGTAACCCAGAGGATGTCAATTTCTGAGATTGGCTGGGAAGCCTGCGAGGTTCGTTCCCGAAGAGTCGCCGTGTCGGTCATGTGTCTCCCCGAACGAGGTATGAGATTACATCATTGCGCGGCGCTGCGAGTCGTTCCAAATGCGTATTCTACAAAATTCTCCACCTTGCGGCTGTAGTCGGGAGGAATGCGTCCCATGTGGAGGCTATTAGAACCGCAATAAGCCCACCGCCGGGACACTTTTGTACGAAAGTTTGACGAAGACGAGGAACCGCCTCGTCGTTTGAGGGAGGAGAGGAGAGCTGTGCTGAAATATTATTGGGCGATCACATCGAACTGATTTTGGCGTATCGCGCGGCATCTTTCAGGGATACAAGAAACACATATCCTACGAAAAGCAGGCCCGCGGTTCCTAATACATTTCTAACTGCCTTGAGTACCATCATTATGTTCCGCCTTTAGCCTGGTTGGCATTTACCTTTGATGCTGTTCTCTTCAAAAGGGAAGTGTGTTTGCGGCGCCGATTTATCACATGGTGCGGGGGTTGAGCCCGCGAGCGATTTGGTGGCGGCGCGTGGACTCGAACCACGGACCTACGGATTATGAGACCGTCGCTCTAACCACCTGAGCTACGCCGCCACGCTTTGTTTATAACAACATACAAGTTGGCTACCAACGATCCATTGAACTTTCGTCGGATCGTGGCAGCATGGCCGGATATCCACGGGGGACGTTTTTTGAGCGACAGGGAACATCGCACAACCGCCATCACGTCAGGAAGATTGTAGACGGTGGACCTAGACGAGTGCAATGTTCGCCGCCCCAGTCGCGTTGCCAAAACTTGGGAGGAAAAAAGAGAGAACCGATTGTTGGTGTAATCGCCAAATAGTAGAATCTCGCCACGACTGAAAGGGTACAACTAGCTGATGCTTCCTCTTAACCAAGTCTTTCTGCGCTTGACCCTGGCTGCGGTGCTCGGTGGTGCAATCGGTCTTGAGCGTGATTTGCGGAAGAAGCCTGCTGGGATTCGCACGAGTCTATTCGTTTGTCTGGGTGCGGCGCTCTTCACGTTGCTCTCGGGTGAGATTGCCCGGCGCCTTGGCGACACAGGAAGCACGCGAATTGCTTCCAATATTGTTCAGGGAATCGGATTTCTCGGCGCGGGTGCAATCATGCGCGGGAGCGGAAGCATCGTTGGCATGACCACTGCGGCAACAGTCTGGATTGAGGCGGCGATAGGGATGGCCGCGGGAGCAGGTCTTTACGCGGTGGCAGGGTTTACGACTGGGCTGGCGCTTTTTACTCTTGTCATTTTAGGCTGGTGCGAAGGCACTCTTGGCCTCAGGACACGCATGGTGAATTTCCGTATCACCACGAACCAGTCGGAGGCCCTTGCCGGGGAAGTCCAGCGACTGCTGGCGGAATTAAAAATAAGTCCAGAGCATTTCCGGGTGTCCATGTCAGGCGCGCTTTCTATTATCGAGTTCGCGGCCGATGTAAGCGACAGTAAGGAAGAAAGTATCGTTAAGCGGTTAAATCGTGAGGGTTTGGTCACCGAGATGGCTCCGCTACAGGAGTGAGATGGCGTTGGCGTTTCTCTAGCCGTTAGGCTTGTTTTCGCACACACTTAAATCAAGCCTCACTGCGAGCCTGAAGGCGCCCGGCTCGGACGGCTTTTACGAAGAGAGCGTGGTCGCTTTCGGTCTGATCGGCGTATTCGACCGCGAATTTCGCGATCGCCTGGTCGAAGGCGTCGTTTTTCCCCAGATAACCGGCGATCTTCGCGGGATCTCCGGTACGGGCGTGCGCCCGCGCCAATGCATGACCGCAAAACTGGATGTATTCAGTCCAATCCTGCCTGGGCATATTCTCAACTTCAATCGTCATCTTCATGTCACGAAGTTGTCGAAAATAGTAATCATGTCCTTCTTCGTCGCTGGTCCATCCCAGAAAAATGTCGCTGGCAGCCTGAAGCATCCGTTGACCGGTAACGACTCGTTCGCCGTGGTTGACATATCGGCTCTTTCCCGCATACGGATCGAGAACAGACGGCAATGTCGTGACGGTGCCGGGCGGCCACTCGGGGAGCACGTGCTGACGCTACCCGCCGGCGCGGGTTGTGGCGCACGGCGCCGGGGCGGGTACGGGCCTCGCTCGGGCGGGACCGGCGTCCCGCGGAACCTGCATAGCACGACAATTGCGGCGCGCCGGCGGGACGTTGCCGTGTAACGCGCGATATGCGTGCACGAAATCTCGGCAACGTCACGGTCGTCGTGCTCATTGCCGTGTTATGCAAGTCGCCGCGGGCGGAAACGGCGCGCCGCGCAGCCGGCCCGGCGCAAATGTCCTTCGCGTTATCCGCGATCCGGCGGCGTCGCGCGCCCCGCGCGCGCCCCTCGCGCGACCGCCCCGCGCAGCGTTGCGCGCCCCTCCCGGCCACTGTGATCTGCGCGCTCTCCACCGCCCGTCGCCCACGCCCGCCACCCCGCGCCACCCGGCCACCCCGCGCCGGCTAAGCGACCCCCCGCGCCACGCACAGCCGCTGAAGCAGCTCCATCGCCTCGCCGGGATGGTCGGGCAGGGCATCGAGCGCGCCGGCGGCCACCCGCAGATCGTTGATCGTCACCTCGCGTCCCTCGAGCGCGAAGCGACCCATCCACCGCACCGCCGCCCGCTCGTAGCGTTCGGGGTCGCTGCCCCGGAGCACGAGGCAGATCCGCAGCGCGTCGTCGAGCCGCACGGTCGGCAGCTCCCGGGCCGTGGTGATGACGAGCGTCTCGTTGCCGGTCTCGAGCGCCCGGCGGAAGCGGGCGTAGGGGTTGCCGTCGCTCGTCACCGAACATACGTTCGCATACAACTGGGACGGACGCCGCTGGCAAACCGACGACGACTTCCGGAGCGCGCAGCCCGAACTACCCTGGATAAACAGCACCTGGCGCAAGCCGAATCTCACGTCATGCATAGCCATCTTCGTCGCGGAGTAGGCTGCGGCGGGCGCGGCAAAAGGAGAGCTTAAGCAGCGCAACAACAGAGGAGGTCTCGGAAATGGCGGTGAAGGGGGCGGATCTCGAGGCGGAGTTGATCGACGCGGTCTGCGAGCGCGTGCGGGAGCGGCTGCCCGCGGACCAGGTGCGCGCCGTGCGAGCGTTCGTGCGCCAGTACTACCGCTGGGTGCCGGCCGAGGATCTCGCCGGGCGCGAGCCCGCTCGACCTGTACGGCGCGGCCGTCGCGCACTGGCAATCTCGCGCAGCAGCGCAAGCCCGGCGACGGCCAAGATCCGCGTCTACAACCCCGACTTCGAGCAGCACGGCTGGCAGTCGCCGCACACCGTCGATCGAGATCGTCACCGACGACATGCCGTTCGTCGTCGACTCGGTGACGATGGAGCTCGAGCCGGCTGGGCTTCGGCATCGACCTGGTGATCCATCCGGTCGTCACGCGTCCGCCGCGACGCCGACGGCAGGCTGATCGAGGTCTCGACGCCGGCGGCGCGACGCCGATGACGCGATCGCGCGAGTCGGTCCTGCACGTCGAGGTCGACCGCGAGACCGACGCGGCCGAGCTCGCGAAGCTGCATGACAGCATCGAGCGGGTCCTCGGGACGTCCGCGCGGCCGTCGAGGACTGGCGCGCGATGCGCGAGCGCGTGCAGCGACGCTGGCCGAGGAGCTCGACGCGCGAGCCGCCGCCGACGATCGACGGCCGAGGTGGCCGAGAGCCGAAGGCGTTCCTGCGCTGGCTGGCGCGATGACCACTTCACGTTCCTCGGCTACGCGGAGTACGAGCTCGTCGCGCGAGGGCGGCGACCGCGGCTGAAGGCGGTCGCCGACTCCGGGCTCGGCATCCTGCGCCACGACGCGCGACCGACGCGCTGCCGAAGCTGACGCCGGCAAGGCGCACGCGCTCGGTCGCGACGCCCCGGATCGCTCGTCCTGACGAAGGCCAACTCGCGCGCGACCGTCCACCGGCCCGTCCTACCTCGACTACATCGGCGTCAAGCGCTTCGACGACGGCCGGCGAGGTGATCGGCGAGCGCCGCTTCCTCGGCCTCTACACGACGCGCGCGTACTGGCGAGCGCGCGCGCAGATCCCGATCCTGCGCGGAAAGGTCGAGCGCGTGCTCGATCGCGCCGGCTTCGCGCCCGACAGCCACGACCGCAAGGCGCTGCTCGAGATCCTCGAGGAATACCCGCGCGACGAGCTGTTCCAGATGACGACCGATGAGCTGTTCGACATGGCGATGGGGATCCTCGCGCTCGGCGAGCGCCAGCGGCGTGCGGCTGTTCGTCCGGCGCGACCCGTTCGACCGCTTCGTCGTCGTGCCTCGTGTGCCTGCCGCGCGACCGCTTCAACACGGAGAACCGCGAGCGCGTCGGGCGGATCCTTGCGAGACGTTCGGCGGCGCGCGCTCGACTGGACGTGCTGCTGTCGGAGTCGGTGCTCGTGCGCATCCACTACATCGTCCACTTGCGAGCGGGCCGGCCAGCCGAGCTACGACGTCGCCGAGATCGAGGCGCGGCTCGTCGAAGGCCACGCGCGCGTGGACCGACGACCTGCGCGAGGCGCTGATCGAGGAGCACGGCGAGGAGGCGGGGCTCGAGCGCTTCCAGCGCTACGCGCGCGCGTTCCCGCCCGGCTACCGCGAGCCGACTGGGTCGCGCGCGCCGCGGTCGCCGACATCGGCCGGATCGAGGAGCTCGTCTGAGCCGAGCGAGCCGATCATGAGCCTCTACCGCCCGCTCGAGGCGCCCGAGGGGATGGTGCGCTGCAAGCTCTTCAGCTCGGCGGGGCGTGCTCGCTGTCGGACGTGCTGCCGATGTTCGAGACATGGGCGCGCGGGTCACCGACGAGCGCCCGTACGAGATCGACGCCGCGCGGAGCGCGAGCCGGTGTGGATCTACGACTTCGGCTTCGCAGGCGCGCCGCGGAGCGATGTCGAGCGGGGTGCGCGAGCTCTTCCAGGAGGCGTTCCTCGGCGTGTGGCGCGGCGAGCTCGAGAACGACGGGCTGAACGGCTGGTGCTCGACGCGGGCTGAGCGGCCGCGAGGTCACGATCCTGCGCGCGATCGCCAGGTACCTGCGCCAGGCGCGGCATCGCGCTTCGCGGAGCGCCGACAGGAGCGCGCGCTGCACGGCGCACCCCGACATCGCTGCGCTGCTGGTCGAGCTGTTCAGCGCCCGGCTTCGACCCGGCGGCCGCGACGACGACGCCGGCGCGAGCGGCTCGCGGACGGATCGAGCAGGCGATCGACGCCGTCGCGAGCCTCGACGAGGACCGCGTGCTGCGCAGCCTCCTCGCGGTGGTCGGCGCGATCGACGCGCACCGACTACTTCCAGCGCGGCGCCGACGGCAGGCCCAAGCCCTACCTCGCGTTCAAGCTCGACCCGCAGCAGCTGCCGGTGCTGCCGGCGCCGCGCCCGCGCTTCGAGATCTTCGTCTACTCGCCGCGCGTCGAGGGCGTGCACCTGCGCGGCGGCAGGGTCGCGCGCGGCGGGGTGCGCTGGTCGGACCGCCGCGAGGACTTCCGCACCGAGGTCCTCGGGCTGATGAAGGCGCAGACGGTCAAGAACGCGGTGATCGTCCCGGTCGGCGCGAAGGGCGGCTTCGTCGTCAAGCGGCCGCCCGCCGGCGGCCGCGTGGCGCTGCACGACGAGGCGATCGCGTGCTACCGGACGTTCGTCGCGAGCCTGCTCGACCTCACCGACAACATCGTCGAGCGGCGAGGTCGTCGCCGCCGACCGGCATCGTCCGCCACGACGGCGACGACCCCTATCTCGTCGTCGCCGCCGACAAGGGCACGGCCGCGTTCTCCGACATCGCCAACGAGATCTCCGCCGAGCTACGGCTTCTGGCTCGGCGACGCGTTCGCCTCCGGCGGCTCGCAGGGCTACGACCACAAGCGCATGGGGATCACCGCGCGCGGCGCCTGGGAGGCGGTCAAGCGCCACTTCCGCGAGCTCGGCACCGACATCCAGACGAGCGACTTCACGGTCGTCGGCATCGGCGACATGTCGGGGGACGTGTTCGGCAACGGGATGCTGCTCTCGCGCGCACATCCAGGCTGATCGCCGCGTTCGACCACCTGCACGTCTTCCTCGACCCCGACCCTGACGCCACGGCGAGCTTCGCAGGAGCGCGAGCGTCTGTTCGCGCTCCCGCCTCGGCGCTGGAGCGACTACGACGAGTCCTGATCTCGCCGGGCGGCGGCGTCTGGCCGCGGACCGCCAAGTCGATCCACCTGACGCCCCAGACCCGCGAGGCGCTGGGCATCGAAGACGAAAAGACTCTCACCCAACGAGCTCATCCAGGCGATCCTCAAGGC
>CAVWRO010000005.1:0-351826 GCA_963757385.1 uncultured Acidobacteriaceae bacterium
CGAGAATGAAAGCAAGTGAGTGATGGTTGTGCGCCGACGGATTTTCGAGTCTTGTCGATTAAGAAACAAACAGTTGTCATTCCGAGCCGTTCCAGCCGCGCAAGCGGCGAGAGCGTGTCGAGGAATCTGCTGTTCCCAATCTATTCAGTTGTGAGGAATTCTCCTCGGCGATTGCTGAGGAAAGTTCTTTGAAAATCTGCTCTTAGCTTTTGGCTCTTAGCTAGATCTCTTGGGATTTAAGCTAAAAGCCAAGAGCTAATAGCCAAAAGCTTCGCGCAACGCGCGATCAAGTTGTCGGTGATCTTACCGCGGGGGATCCACCCGTTCCCATCCCGAACACGGAAGTTAAGCCCCGCAGGGCCGATTGTACTGCACGCGAAAGTGTGTGGGAGAGTAGGTCGTTGCCGGCATTAAATAAAGGCCAATCATGGAAACATGGTTGGCCTTTTCCTATTGCTTTCAGGATATCCATCCGCCGCATTGCCGATTCGTGCGTTCCCACTTGCCGTTCTTCTTCTTCTGATACACGATCGTCTCCCCGTGTCCGCAAAGTCCGCCACACCAAAAGCTGAATCTCATCACGGCATATTGATGCGTCTTGTCGAAAGCCACCTCTGACAAAGTGAGAAGGCCGGAAGCAAAGGCGGTCTCAACCGCTTCATCCACAGGTTTGCTCTGTCGCATGGTGTTACCAGGATCGTTCTCCCGCACTTTCTTTCCTTGCTTCACCGGGTCTACAAGCGTGATCTGCGTTGGCAGCGAGACTTGCGGATCGAATTCGTGGATGACCGAGCCCGCCTCCGCAACTTCGATCCTGATCCCGTTTAGGCAAGCATTCGCTGCCTCTGACAGTTCCAGCGGGGAAGTACGCATCGCGAGGTTGAGATGATCGGACTTGCTGCCATTTGCGTAGGACGCCAAGAACGACTGATATACCGCAATCTGATCCGGACCCATCGGCAGCCTGCTTAATTTCGGCTTCGTATCACTCGCCGTAGCGAACATTCCGCCGAGTAAGACTCCGATCGCAAAAAGCCAGTATCTAATCACGGACTATTGTCCTCCGTTTCTAATAGACACCGTGATCGATGAGCCTGTTCCCCGACACAAGAATGGATCCTTCGCACAGAACGCTCAGGATTTCGGCTGAGGGCTCCCGCAGCGCTCACGCCCGCAAAGCGCCTCAAGTTAGCCCCAGCACGGCCGATTGTACTGAACGCGAAAGCGTGTGGGAGTCCTTCGGCTTCGCTCAGGCTAAAATCCGGTCGTTGCCGGCATAAATAAAGGCCAATCTGAGAGATCAGATTGGCCTTTCCCAAAGTGCTGCCATCGTGGAGAACGCGGAGCACTTCGCCAAAAACAGGCGGCTACTTCTGAAGACAATCTTTCAGTGTGGAACAATTTTTTCCGGTTTGATCTCGTCAACGTCAAGTACTGTGCTATTGGCTTCTATTCGGCACGACAGGCGTATTTCCGCGGTAACATCGTATTTGTTTCTGCGGACTTCGCCTTTCATCGGTGCCGACCCAAAAAGCCAGGTTGCGGAATCATCGGATTAAACCCCGCAGTTCCAAAAACAGTCAGTCCGCCGAAGATTGGGCCTTGGTTAAGCGGAGGGTTTCCAGAAGTGAGCGGTTGGTAGCTAAACGAGACGGACTCTACTACAAATATTCCTCGGTAATTTAGCTCTGCGAAGTCGGTGTCAGAATCGATCTTATACACCGCACCGCTAGTGAAATGTAATTCGGTGGGCGTCACCCTTTCGGGAGTGCCACTTAGTCGCCGACTGGATTTCAGCGCTTCTCGAAGTGGATCGACAACGACTTCCTCTATCTGAGCAGTCGTAAGGTGGGCGTCGACCCATGCGGCCGTTATGACTTCAGATATTAATGCGTTGTCTTTCGTGAACTCTGCCAAATCTTTGTAAAGACGGACGTCAACCTCGTTAGACGCTATGTCTAGCAATATTTGTCCCCTTGGTTGCTCAATCTCCCAAAAGCCATTGTCCCCTGTAACGAATGCAGTGCGCCGACCGGTCGACTTGGCATGTCCAAGAACCAGCAGCCAAAGAACCACGTCGCGGAGCTCCTCCCCCGACACCGAAGCTGGGGGAATTCGGCTGATGCCTCGCCGAACCACTTCATTCAAGTCCACGCCGTCCGTGCTGGCTAGGAATTTTGTTCGCACGCCTTTCGATGGCCTCCGCAAGAGAGCTTTCAGTGTCTTGCTCTCCCTTTCAGATAAGGCGCGTCAAAGGCTACGTCATCCAGCGCATAACGGCGCAGTTCCTTGAGTTCTTTCTCTACTCGCGAAAGATGAATTGTGAGCTTCTCGCGCTGCTTCTGCACAATCTCATCCCTTACGAGAGAGGGCAAGATTATGCTCGATCGCGTTCTGCGAACGTAATCGAAAAAGTTTGCAAAACGATTCGACTGTAGCCGAATGTCAGTGAGGAAGACGTTTGAATCCAGAATTATGTCCATGCGTGCTGAGCTCGCCAATACTCCAACAATTCGATGTTCTGGAACGTGACTGTAACTTTACATCGTACTTTCTAACTGCGAGAGGGAGAAAGGCGTGTAGTTTGACCGGGGCGGTTGCCTCTTAAATGGTAAAGGAGGCACGCGAACTGCGTTCACGCTTGGAAATCAGCCGACGAGCGCATAAGCGTGGTTAACTGCGAGACCCTACAAGTCGAGCAGATACGATTCCGCACGTCGAGGGTGCACTTCCGCGTTTGACCTCGTTTGCGATTCCTGCAATAAATCGTCTCAGTACTTTGCAGCTAGGGCTTCCCTTCAGACGATTCTAACTGCCCTGTTATCAATATTTTACCGATAAGTCATTTAAAGTCATAGATCTGAGAAAAGTTTCGCGCTAAATCTATGATTCCAGTATATCGCCCCCGGGGGGAAGGGTACCTCGGCAAGGCGAGATAGTCCGTCCTCGGACGAGTACAAACGCCTAAGCGTGGTTAACCGCGGGGCTGCGGGCTTTTCCTTTTGGCAAGCCGCGATTTTCCCCTCTACGGGTTCGGAGGAGGGCTCAATAGCTCACAATGTTCGACGCACTTTACCGTGTCGGCCTCGATGGTGGCTTTCTTGTGGCCGGAGAAATCGATGTCGGGGAGGATCAGCAGGGTTTTGCGTGCCATTGGCTACGTTAAAAGTGCAGTTGAAGCTCATCGTCTGGACGCCACGTTCCTTGCATCCGGTTTGGTCGAGGGCTGTTGGTGAGAGTTATGGTTTTGTCGTAGACCTGGTCGGCAACGTGCGATGGCAGCAGAGCGATCGTCAGAGGGATGGGCGACTTGATCTTCAGGCTGAGTTCCTGGGCCGTCGTGGTCTGGAGTCATCAAAACTGAGACCTTGGGTGCCGGGGTTATCTGATATTTTTCGTCGAGGATGCGCCGCCAGTGGAACTCCGGCTGAACGGCGTTGTAGTACTGGATGCGGAGATCGTTGGGCGAAATGAATTGCCGAACTCCGGGTCCGAGGATGGCGCCAATCGTGGCGAGGACGGGCTTCTCGGGTTTGCGCTCATCGCGGAAGGTGACGACCATCGGCCGATCGGAGGGAAGAGGACACAGTCGTAGATCGTGCTGGTGACATGCTCCTGCACGCAGAGAAGGCTGAAATTCCCAGGGGCTCCGGGCTGCACGGCAGCGTTCCATTCGTCGGCCCAAGCCATGGCCACGGTGACCGGGTAGCTGGACTCGATCTGCGCGTGCATGTCTCCGCCACCGACAGCGGGATAGTAGACGCGGCCGGCGTGTAGGCCGGCAGGCTCCAAAGGAATGTTCTCGCTGTTGGCAGCAGTCCAGACAACGGGATTTGCGCATACGAGTTCGCGGCCAAGGCACAGAAAAGCAGCGTGGCGAAAATGAAAAAGTTCCTCATGCTAGAAGTATTTGCCGGGTCGATCCTCTACCCTAGCGATTTCGTGGGGAGAATTACGAAGGTACCAAGTTCCCGCGATAACGAAGGGATGTCGGCTGGGGCCTGGTAGTTAAGGTTCTGCAGCCGCGAGCGAACCGCCCCACGACGTCTACGGCCACCGCTTCACCGAGGGCGCCCCGGGATTTCTGAGCGCCGGCGCGGACTGTCGAACCCCCGGCGGTTTGGAAGCCCATCCGCGGCAATAGTCCGCATGACGGATTAGCAGCCCCGCTCGCGCTACAATCTCGCAACAGGAGATTCCATGTCCTTTCAAATCTGGCGCTGGCTTGCGCTGTGTTTACTCTTCATCGCTGCTGCGCCTATATGCACGTTCGCGCAAAGCAATTCTGCGAGCTGGAATGGGCCAAGTCATCCGAAGCTCCTGGCGCGCCACTATCAGGAAGGTGAAAAACTCTCTTACCAGATGAAGGCCACAAATCAAGACCGGCATGGCACCCTTCGATATGAAATTCATGCGGACGGTGTGGTTAGGAAAAATGCCAGTGGGCAATTCGTCGAGGAATTTGGCTGGTCGAATCTGGTGGTGAATGACAAGCCGAAGCCGCTTGCCGATGCGAGCGCGAATTTCAGACAGAACTTGTCGCTCGAGCCCGGATACACGCTGACGGTTCCGAATCTGAGCCAGGTTGATCCGATATTGATTGGCCCGATCACAGACGTGCTGACGTTTTATGCGGACATGACGGTCGCAACCTTCCAGGGTAATCTCACCCACCCAGGCGACCATTTTTATTTCAAGCACGGCGTTCCGAATTCATGGGCGGATGGCAATTATGCGCTGATCGGCGAAGACTCGATTGACTTCGACGTAACTCTGGACTCGATCGACTCGGCAAACAAAACTGCCATGTTGACGGTGCGGCATGTTCCTCCTCCGCAGCCGGAGGTAAAACTCCCCGCACCATGGATGCAGACGCCAGTCGCGGATACGCCGAATAATTGGGTTGAATTGACCAGGAATTTTGCTTCGAAATCGGCCGCTGACAAATACGCGGCTTCGGTTGGAAAAGAAACTTTCGACGTGCAAGTCAAAGTGGATTTGACAACCGGACGGATAATTTCCGCCAGTCTCGACAATCCTTTGGAAGTTCTGGAGCGTGATTGCACCGACGAGACAGCTACCACTTGCGGCGATCCCATCCGCTATAAAATTCACCGGCACGTCGAGATTCAGTGAGAACGGTCCTCGCGTGCGATCACATGACTGCGGGTGCCTGTAGATTATCAAGACGTTGTACTCATCGAAGCCGAGCCGACCGTGCTTAGTTTTGGCATCGAGCCGTGCAAAAGACGGCGCGATAAGTCCCCGCCTTGCAAATCGTTACAACCGATTTGCACTTTCGCACCGCTCCTGCGACGACGGTGTTCGTGCAGTCCGGGAAGCGGAACAACGTGTTGAAAGATCACAGGTGCCCCATCCTTTGCGTACTTTTGGCAAGGGTGGGTGCTGTACTGCCGTGAGCCAAACGAGTTGGAGGAACAAACCTCTCACGCTATAGCTCCCACCTTTGCCAAAAGTACGCGAAGGATGGGGCTCCATTGTGGTGATACCACCGAGGTCAAAGTCCCCTGTCCTCAATCTCCTCCCGCGAGAAGCCCTGTTAGACTGAACCTTATTAGCGCCTGAGGCGTATAAGGAAATAGTCGTTCTTCTATGACCACCCTCGAAGCCATTCGCATCGCGTTGCAATCCCTGTGGGCCAACAAGTTGCGCTCCGTGCTGACCCTCCTCGGCGTGGTGATTGGCGTTGCCGCCGTGATTGCCGTGGTCACATTCGTAAACGGAATAAATGCATACGTTGCGGAAAAGGTTTTCCGGCTTGGCGCCGATGTTTTCATCATCAGCAAGGTGAGTCCGGTCATCACAAATATTGATCAGTTTCTCGAAGGCCAGAAGCGGAAGGACCTGACCATTGAAGACTTCGAGGCTGTACGCGATTCGTGCGGTCACTGCACGATGGTGGGAGCGTCCGCGACAAGCTTTACTGGCAAGATCAAATACGCGGAGCAGTCGGTCAATGACGCCTGGATTCGTGGACTGACGCCAACAATGCCGCAGATTCTGGATCTCGATCTTGGGTCGGGGCGGATGTTGAATTCGAATGACCTGGACAATCGCTCGAACGTTGCCGTGGTCGGAACCGATGTCGTTGACAACCTGTTCCCGGGCTGCGATCCGCTTGGAAAAGAGATCCGTATTGACGGGCAGCTTTATACCGTGGTGGGCGTGGGCACGAAGCAAGGAAAGACGATGGGGCAAAGCCTCGACAACTACGCTTTGATTCCGATCACGACTTTTCTAAAGCAGTACGGCGAGCACACTACGATTCGCATTTCAGGCAAAGCGAATGGTATCGGTACCCAGTTGGAAACTGCGATGGATGAGTCGCGGGCGATTCTGCGCGCACGCCGCCATGATGCTCCAGGCAAACCGGACAGCTTCGCCGCCGAAACCAATGCCAGCTTTCTCAGCATCTGGTCTAATCTCACGGGGACGTTCTTCCTTGCCATGATCGGAATCGCCGCAATCTCACTGGTCGTCGGCGGCATCGTGATCATGAATATCATGCTTGTGTCGGTTACCGAGAGGACGCGCGAGATCGGGATTCGCAAAGCATTGGGAGCGCGCCGGCAAGACGTGCTTATGCAATTTCTGATTGAGTCGGCCACCATGGCTCTGATGGGCGGCGTGTTCGGAGTTCTTTCCGGAATCACCGTCGCCAAGGGGGTAACCGCACTGATTGGGATGCCTTCAGAAATCAAACTATGGGCGGTAGGCGCGGGACTGCTGGTATCCGCCAGCGTGGGGGTATTCTTTGGAGTGTATCCAGCCAAGCGCGCGGCCACTCTTGACCCGATAGCGGCTTTGAGATTCGAACTGTGACATTGAGTAATTTGGTAATTGAAAACAATGGCGGCTAACCTTAGTGGTTGACTTTCAATTGCCCAATTACCCAATCACTAAATTACCCACTTTATATGATGCGTAAAGGCGATTACGGCGAGATTGTCCGCATGGCTCTGAACACGATTCGGAGTAATAAGCTGCGCTCGGGCCTGACCGTCTTAGGGATTGTGATTGGCGTTGCCGTGGTGATCGGAATTTCTTCTATCGTCAGCGGCTTGAACCAAAGCGTCCAGGAATCCATTACCAGCATTGGTTCAAACCTGATCTTTGCCTATCATATTCAACCATTCAGCTTCAGCCGGCCTACTGCCGAAATGCGCGCCCGAAAAGGGCTGACGCCTGACGACGCGGAAGCAATGAAGGGATTGCCCTATGTACAGGCCGTCACCGTCGGAGTGCGCTACGAAGATCAGAATTTCGGAACTGGAAGATACGTTGTGAAGTACGGCGGCCGAAAAGTCAAAAACACGATTCTCGAGGGCGATACTGCGGATTGGAAGAATGTGTATGACCTGGGGCTGACTGCCGGGCGTTGGTTTACCGACGTTGACAACGAGCGCCACATGAATGTCATCGTGTTGGGCGCGGATACCGCGAAAGAACTCTTCCCGGATGGAGATGCGCTTGGCAAAGACATCAATATCGAAGGACAGATGTTCACCGTGATCGGAGTCGCGGAGCCGCGCAAGGCGGCCTTTGGCGGAGGGAAAAATCCTGACGACAACTTGATTCTTTTCCCGCTTACAACTTTCCGCACGCTACATCCCGAGCTGAAGTATTTTTGGATCAGCGTAAAGGCAACTTCGCATGATGATATGCCGAAGGCCACTGATGCGATCCGTGAACTGTTGCGGCGCCGCCGCAAAGTGTCACCAGAGAAGGAAGATAGCTTTGCCGTATTCACGCAAGATGCTCTCTCCGACATATGGAAGCAGATCTCCGGCGGTATTTTTGTTTTTATGTTTGCCGTTTCAAGCGTCGGACTTATTGTCGGAGGAGTGGGCGTGATGAATATCATGCTGGTCTCGGTGACAGAGAGGACACGCGAAATCGGCGTCCGCAAAGCGATTGGAGCCCGAAAGCACGATATCCTCATGCAGTTCACGCTGGAGGCGATAACCTTGACGGCGCTCGGCGGAATCATCGGAATATTGCTGGGCGCGGGGGTGACTTGGCTAATTCCCGTCATTTGGAGTTCGTTGCCTGCGCACATGTCGGTATTTTGGGCAACGTTCGCGTTAATTTCTGCGGCAGCCGAGGGTTTGCTGTTTGGCATTTATCCGGCATGGAAGGCGGCTAATCTGGATCCCATCGAGTCACTTCGCTACGAATGATCGCGCCGCATGGTTCACAACTTTGTGATGGTCGTCGAAATCGTTGCGGCAATCGGCGCAATTTCTGGAATCACTTATAACCTGCTCTGCTTGTGGAGCGGGTTAGACTTTTTGCGGGAGAAAGAGTTGGCGGACGAGGGCGTCCGGCCCACACAACCTGTTTCTATTCTGAAATCTCTCAGGGGTACTGATCCTGAGATGTACGAGAGTTTTCGCACGCATTGTTTGCAGAACTATCCAGAATACGAAATCATTTTCGGCGTGAGTGACCGCAATGACCCGGCGATCGCAGTCGTTGAACGGCTCAAAGCCGAGTTTCCACAGCAGAAGATAGTTCTAGTGGCTTGCGATTTGGAACTCGGCGCGAACGTCAAGGTTAGTAATCTGGCGCAAATGGTGACCAAGGCTCGGCACGAATATCTGGTGGTGAGCGACAGCGATATAAGGGTCGGGCCGGACTATTTGAGGCGAGTTACGGAACCACTCATTCACCCAGAAATTGGCCTGGTTACATGCCTCTACCGGGGAGTTGCAGCGCCCAACCTGGGTTCGCGATTGGAATCAATCGGCATCAGCACGGATTTTGTTCCCGGAGTGCTCGCCGCGCGAACGGTGGAGCGCGGAATTCATTTTGGATTGGGGTCCACGCTGGCATTTCGCCGCACCGACCTGGCTGCGATTGGAGGATTCGAATCATTCGCCGATTATCTTGCTGATGACTATGAGTTGGGAAAACGAATCTCGGGACAGGATTTGCAGGTTGAGCTTTCCGAGGAAGTGGTTGACACATTCCTTCCTCACTACACCTTTTTGGAATTTATCCGGCATCAATTGCGCTGGTCTCGCACTGTGCGCGATTCGCGGTATTGGGGTTTTATCGCTTTGATTTTCACTTTCGCGCTGCCATGGGCGGGACTGGCATTGTTGGTTTCAAAGGGACAACCCTGCGCGTGGACGTTGGTTTTTCTTGCCTTGTGTCTGCGGCTGGCAGTGGCCGTGGTGGTTGGTGGTCGCGTTTTGGAGGATAAGAATTCTTTGCGTTCAGCGTGGCTAATTCCAGTGCGCGACATTCTCGCGGTATTTATATGGGCCGGGAGTTTAATTGGGAATACTGTGATTTGGCGAGGGGAGCGCTTTCATTTAAGAAATGGAAGGCTGATCAGGTCAATTCACGAGCCGAAGCGTGCCAATTGAGTTGCGATGCCAAATACTCGATTCAAGCTGACTTGTCGGCTGCGGGGATTCTATCCTGGGGAACGATTTTGCCGTTTTTCGTAAAGCGATATTTTTCGCCCCGCCAATAAAAGTTTCTGCCGGTGAAGCTGCACTTCCACAGTACCCATCCGAGCAAATCTCGCAGTGGATAGAGCCACGAGAAATACAAGGCTCGCCGGTCGCCGATCAGGCCCCACCCCACTGCGATGGATTGGATGCAGCGGTTAATTACCGCAGCAGCTAGGAGAACCGCACCGAGGCCGGGACGGCCTAAAGCAATCGCGGCAATCATTCCGAGAATTCCAAACGGCATTGCATATGTCAGGCCGGTGCCAACATGACCAAGAGGCCGCGAGTAGCGCGTGCTTTTCATCCAGCGCAATTGGTCTCCCAAGGTCCGACTCAAAGGGCGCGGCGTAAGGACATGTTCAATAAAGTAGTGAGAGAAAATCACTTTGAATCCGGCAAGCCACATTTTATTTCCTAAGACATAATCGTCGGAATAATAATCGGCGGTTGTGCCGATTCCGCCCAGCTTCTCTAAGTCTTGTCTTCGAAGCGCAACGGCTGGGCCAAGCGCGAACCGAATGCCTTCGATCATGTCCGCGACGACGACGCCAGAAGGCATTTCGACCGACAAGCCCAGGGCTTCAAGAAGAGACCAGAAGTCCCCAGCGGGCACTCCTTTATACAAACAAGTTACGAGCCCAATCGCCGGGTCGAGCAGCGGAGGAACGACATTGCGCAAAAAATCGGGTCCGACTTTCACGTCACTATCGCTGATAACAAAAAAGTCGTTCGACGCTGCTGGAATCATTTTGCCTAGCGAAAAAACCTTGGCGTTTGGCCAGGTAGGCGGACCGGATATCACAATTCGGCTCGGTACGTTAGGATATCGTCGGGCAACCCTCTCCGCTACCTGAAGCGCGGGATTTTGGGTGTCGCGCGCGCCAATAATGATCTCGAATGCGGGGTAATCTTGTTGAAAAAAACTTTCGAGATTTTCTTCGAGCCGGAGTTCCATCCCATGAACCGGCTTGAAGATTGTGACAGGCGGCAAGGCTGATTGAAGACTTAGCGCCAACTTGCGGCCGGCTTTGGCCCCACGATGGAAACGAAAGGCGCCTAATAGGACCATCAACAGGTAGATAGTCGAGCTAGCGCTTCCGAAAATCGCGATGTACAGCACCCTCGCCACACCAACCCTTCTGCACTCACGGCTGTAACTCGACGTTGGTGAAAATGAACTTGCCACCACTATGAGCGAGCAAGTACCGGCGTGCACCTTGAAGCTCTTTGGGATTTTCCTGATCACTCCACAAAAATACGGTGTGGGATCCAGCCCATTGTGCGGCAAACGCAGCTTCGGTTTCGAACACTTGCGGCGCATCTGGAAATTTCGATCCATACCAAAGATTTCCGCTGGGCTCGCCCAACATTAGGATTTGGAGGCCGGTATAGAAATTCAACGTGGATGCTTGGTCGTAGCGGCCATCAATCACGATCAAGTCACCGGCCCGATAGTCCCGCTGCACGGCCCTGGCAAGACCGCGTGAAGATAAGATGGGAGAGAATGTCGCAAACGCGGAGTGAACGCACGTGAGGAGGCCGACCATCATTAGCGCGAGAATCACATTTCCATAGCGGGGACGCATTCGCTTTCGGAAAATCCAGTTCACGACTGATCCAAGTAACAACGAAATCATTGCCCCGATGAGCGGAGCGCGAAATGCGCCGAGGGCCTGTGGCGTCAGATCGAGGAAGTGTCCAAGAGAAAAATCGTAATCTTGAGGATTTCTCTTCAGTAAATCGGCGAGATCGGTTCTTGGAGCCGGAGCTTGAGAGGATAGCACAATGGCAATACCGGCAATCGTGGCGACTATCGCCACCAGCAGCAAGGCTGACGATGACGTTCGTCCTGCGCGGAGGTCGGCCGGAGACGCTGACGGCACAGCTTCTCTTGCCAGCCATCCACCAATTAGCAGGGCGAGTGCGGGAAGCGCAGGAATCGTGTAGTACTCCTGGCGTGTGGAAAAACTGAAAAATCCGACGATTACCAAAGCCCACAGGATGAATAAAAGGTTGGCTTCACTGCGAACGCCAAGTTTTGTCCGCATCTCCCGCCATCGCGGAATGTCTTTTAAAGCCTGAGGCAGAAAGATCACCCAAGGTATCAGCCACACCACTACCAGGGCCCAGAAGATGAGCAGTGGAACGGTGTCATATCCGGGCGGGACGCGCTTGTTGAGATATCTCGCAAATTGTTCGTTAACAAAGTAGAACCACAAGAATCCGCGCACCGCACCTTGAGAGGGATTGCGCAGCGCCGCCAGAACATGCCAAGGCGCGGCTATCGCAAAGAAAACTATAGAACTGGAAATCAACCGCAATTTCAGCAGATGGCGAAAATTATCTGTGAGAAAAAGAAAGAAGACTATCGTCGCAAACGGAAACACCAGTCCGATCAAGCTCTTTGTAAGCACGCTCAATGCGCAAGTTGCAGCAAACCCCCAGCAAGTAATCCGCGACGGCGGTTCTTCATGCAACGAGCGGAAGAAAAAATAAATCCCCAGTGTCATCCACAAACCCACAATCAAGTCAGGAATCTGAAACCGAGTGTAGATATAAGGACCGACGGCGGTTGCCATTACCACAGCGGAATATAGTCCTCCCATTTCACAATAAGCACGTTTGCCCAGCGCATAGGTTGCGAGCAGAAGTGCAAGCACGCCGAGCATAAGCGGTAATCGCGTGCTCCAGTCGCTCACGCCAAAAAGACTGTAACTCGCCGCCACTCCCCAATACATGACTGGCGCCTTTTCGAGATAGCGGATTCCGTCGGTATAAAGCGTGACCCAATCGTGTCGGAGAACCATCTCGCGCGCCGCTTCAGCGTGTATGGTGTCAACATCGTCAAGCAGAGGAGGAGTGAACATCCCTGCAACATAGATTGCGAGCCAAAGGAAAAAAATTAGCGAGATCGAGACGATCTGGCGGGGCTTGCCAGGGAGGGAATCTTCAGAAGTTGGGACGACGGTTGTAGGCGAGGGTTCCTGACTCATGCAGTATTCCGCAGCGATTATACGGGATACATCGAAGAGTAAACTCCGACCTCTTCTTAACTCTGTTCGGTCACCAAATGGGGATACAAAAGGGCTGTTCGCGGGCGAGGGCCCCATTCGACTTCGCTCAGGGCAGGTCCGCGCCACACAAGACTGGAACCCTAGCCGCCAGACCCTGCGGACGCAGCTTTGGAGGATGAACTCACTTCGATCACTTCTCTGATTTTGCGCGAGAGCGTTTTCAAAGAAAACGGCTTCTGTAGAAAACCCGTGGATAAATCAATTCCTCCCTGACGCAAGACAGTGGCCTCCGCATAACCGGAAACAAAAAGTACCTTCAAATCCGGCCTTAAGGTGCGGAGTTGTTCCGCCAATTTCGCACCTCCCATTCGTGGCATGACCACATCGCTGATCATCAGATGAATTGGCCCTTTGAATTCTGAGGCCAGGTGTAGAGCATCTTCTCCGTCCGAAGCTTCTAGAACAAGGTATCCGCTTAATAGAAGACACTCTCTTTCGGATTGGCGCACCGCAGGTTCATCCTCGACCAGCAGGATGGTTTCACAACCGCGCGGTATAGACTTCTCCACACACGAAACCGACGGCAATTCACAGCTTTCGCCCTTCACGCTGGGTAAGTAGATTTTAAATGTCGTGCCCAGGCCCGGCTCGCTGTATACCCATATGAAACCTCCAGTCTGCTTGACGATACCGTACACCGTGGCCAGTCCAAGACCGGTGCCTTCAGTTTCGCCTTTCGTCGTGTAGAAAGGCTCGAATATATGCGAGAGATGACGGGCAGCAATGCCTACGCCGGAATCGGTAACCGTCAGCAGGATATAGTCGCCCGCAGGAACAACAGCGTGTTTCTGGACGTAGGCCTCGTCGAGTTTCAGCGCGATTGTTTCGACGGTGAGCTTGCCTCCGTCCGGCATGGCATCTCTGGCGTTCCAGCCAGATTCATTAATACCTGCTCAATCTGTACAGGGTCAGCTTTTACGATTCCGAGATGCGCCCCAGGGACGAACACGAATTCAATATCTTCTCCGATGAGCCGTAACAACATTCTGCTAATTTCATCAATCACTGAATTCAAATCCAAGAGCTGCAAGGTTTGCACCTGCTTGCGTCCGAATACCAGCAATTGCCGGGTCAGATCCGCCGCGCGCCGAGACGCTCCCATGATTTCTTGTACGTTGCGCCGCAAAGGATGCTTCGGACTCAAAGTATCAAGCATTAACTCCGCGTAGGAGCTGATTACCATTAGCAGATTATTGAAATCGTGGGCAACGCCACCCGCAAGACGGCCGATGGCATCCATTTTGTGGGCCTGCAGAAGTTGCACCTCCAACCTGCACTGCTCGGTGATGTCCCGGTCAGTCGAGATAAAGTGAGTGATGTCGCCGGCTCCGTCTCGTAAGGGAGCGATGGTTTTCTCGACTGAGAAGGATTCCCCGTTCCGCTTTTGGTTGACGACGTTTCCGCGGAATGTATTACCGGCGAAAACCTTCTGCCACATTTCTTCGTAGATTTCCGGAGCTTCGTTTTCGGGATGCAGAATGCGGAGCGACCTGCCCAGCGCCTCATTCTTGGGGTATCCGGTTAGAATTTCGAAACCCGGATTCACGTATTCGATAATCCCCAGGCGGTTTGTTATCGCGACGGGATCGGCCGATTGATTGATTGCCTGCCACAGCTGCCGCAATATCTGCCCGCTCTTGTCCGGAGGAGGTTTTCCAAAGTCGGGATGGCGAGCCGGAAGCTGCGATTCAGCCGAAATGAGTTCCAGAGCCTTGGCAGGACGCATCGGTGAGTCACCTTCTCAGAACCATCGGAGTCGAAGGCCAGAGACATCCATGAAGGAAGAGGGTTTATCTAAGTTGGATCGGCGGTCGGGGCCAGCTTGGGAAAAGTTCTGTTTCAGGAGAAACAGGTTTTGTTCGAGAAGAAGGTGGAAATTAAGGAGGCCGCATCACCCCGATGCGGCCCATCGTGAATCCTTGGCGCAATTTATTTTGGAGGCTCGGGTTTCGTGGCCGTTCCTGCCGGTTTCGAGGCGGGTCGGGAAGCCGCGCCCGTCGGCCTGCTACCCGTGGTGCCGGCCGGCTTTGTCGGTGCAGCAACCCCGGACTCGGCGTTGTATGAATCAACCACAGCCCGTGTAATATCAACCGATCCGTTTTGCCAAAATACCGGTCCGTTAGGCCATTGACTAGACGTATCTACGATGATTCCGAACCCATTATCCGCCGCGTACTTGCCAATGAGCGGAGCCATTTTTTGAAGAATTCGCTGAGCGATATCATTCTGCTGACTCTGCGCATCATCGCGCGCATCCTGGACTGAACGCTCGAGGGATTTTTGCTTTTGTTCGATTTGTTTCACCAGGTTTCCACGGGCGTCATCACTTAATTTCGTACCCTGATCGTTGAGCTGTTTCTTCAGGCTTTCGACTTCGTCGTTCTGACTCTTTAATTCATTCTGTTTGGGTTCCAACTTCTTACTGAGTACCTGGAAATCGCGCTGACCCTCGTTGCTCGCGTAAATTGCCTGTTCAATGTTGATGGTCCCGAGCTTGGTTCCGGTTCCGGTAGCAATCGCCGAACCTGCGGAACTGGGAGCCGACGGCAACGCGGCTGCTGTATCGCCCGTTTGGGCCAGAGCGGCGATTGAGAACGCAATAGTTGCAAACGTAATGGCGGGGAGAAGTCGTGCAAGCTTACTTGTCATTGAATATTTTCTGCTCCTTGGAAAATTCTGCCTGGACTGGCTCCGGTCTCTTTCAAAGGCGAACGCCAGAAACGATCAATAAGCTGATCACGCAATTTTGAAACGTTCGTCGACCGTTTTGAACTGGGACATTAGAGACAAAGATAGCCTAGATTATAGGTTCCATACTGTTTACAGTCAAACCTCGTGCGCATGCGGACTCAAACTCTTGTTTTTGTCGGACGTCATCCTCAGGCTATGCGAAGGATCTCGCGTGTAGCGGATGATGCGTTAAACACAGTCGAGTGTGCCACTGCGCGCGAGATCCTTCGGCACTTGAAGTCCCTCAGGATGACGTCGAAGTAGGGATTATGTGGCTAATCAGAATGTCGTCGCAACGGTAAAACGGAACGTCTTGCGCGGCTCTCGGAGTTGATACTGTGGTGAATACGCGTTCTTGGTGAACTGGTAGGTAAAGTCCCCCGCGGCGCCAGCGGGGAACATCGCTCGAGTGATTGGAACTGGTGAATTCACGGTTGTGTCGAGCCGCATGGGGTTGTATGCCCAATAGACGCGAAATGGCGCATTCACAATGGGGACGAAGACCTGAAGCTCAAGTCCGGTGGACATTCGCGGAGTCCAATTAGTGTTAGGAGCCACCGTTAAGTATTGTGAGAAGGTCGGGATCGAGGAACCTGGTGCACCGGGTAATTGTCCACCGGTGCAGTTGAAGGCAATGTCCTGGGACGGACACCCAAAGAGCGTGTTGTTGATCGAGGTCAATTGACCTGAATTGATGCGAAGCTCGGATTGCCTGAGGATAGGATCGAACCCCAAGTCCACAAAAGGCGCCAACGCCACCGGCCCGGCAATCGTAATTCTGTATTCCAGATTGCCAACCACGCTGGCATCGCCTCCAGGGAAAGTAATCTGATCCACCGGCACCTGTATGTTATAGGTGCCTCGCAGCGGATTACTCGGATCCTTTGGAACGGTTGAGCCATCGGGATTGCGCAGTGCAACCGAAGTCACGGTTGGCAAGAACGCAACGGGAGAGACAGTCCGAACGTCGAACCCACGCAAATCATTCTCCCCTCCCATATAGAAGCGCTCAAATGGAGGCGGTACCAACCCGCCATATCCAGTGAGGAAGGAACCCTGCACGCGAAAACCAACTGTGTTGCGTCGGTTCTGGACCGGGATGAAACGCTTATATTCAAAAACAGGGCGAATTGTGCGCACGGTACCGCCCAAGCCTGCAATCTCACTAGCGAAATAAATACTGCTCCCGCCATGGGGGGAGATGCCGCTGTCCAGCGTATTCTTGGAGTAGCTCGGCACCACCTTGCTGGTGATAATTCCATTCAACGCGTTCGGTCCGCTGACGCCGCTGAATGCCAGGTAGGAAAAGAGCGACTTGGATGCCGTGGTCAATGCGACCAGGGAGGAGACATCGTAAGAATAGCTAATGCCCACGCGCTTAAAGGAGCGGTGTAATGGGTAGTTCAAAGACAGTGAGAAACCCTTACTAGACTGAGTGTAATTCTGCAGGTTCTGCAGGTAGGCGGACGGCAACTGCACTTGCTGCCCGGTAAAGAGCGCCTGTTGTTGCGCCTGATCGTAGGTGTACTTGCTGCCGTAAACAGTGAATCCAAGTTGAAGCGGACGATCAAATAAATAGGGCTCGGTGAAGCCGAACATTATATTTTTGGAAAGGCTACCGATGTCCGCCGATACTGACAGGGTCTCTCCCAAGCCGAGGAAGTTGTTAGTGCTGTAACTCAATCCCACAAAGGTGCCGGAAAGCCCGCTGACGCCTCCGGTCAATCCGATGCTGTTCTTTCCCTTTTCATGGACCTTCAGGGTTAGATCAACGGTGCCTTCTTTTTCGTCCAGGTGACGGTCTGTCACGTCGGGATCGTCGGGCTTCAACTGATCAAAATAACCCAGTTGGTTCAGGCGCAAAAGGCTTTGCTCCCAGTACACCTGGTTGTAGACTTGGCCCTCCTCAAGGCCTATTTCACGGCGGATGACTTTGTCGCGGGTAGTGGTGTTGCCGGTAAACTCAATCCGCCGAACCGTGAACTGCTTACCTTCGTCAACGTCAATATCGAAATAGAGCAGCTTCTTTGCCTCATCCGGCCGAGGAGTCGGGATTGCGGTGAAATTGATATAGCCATATTGTCCGTAAGCTTTGCGAAGGTTTTCCAGGCCCTTGGCAATCTTGCTGCGATCCGCGATATCACCATCCTTGATTGGAAACAAACCGCGCAGGGCTTTAGTGTTGGGGAGCGCTTTGTTGTTCTTAAATGTGATTCCCCCCAGCCGATACCGTTCACCCTCTTGGATCGGGATAGTTATATCTACCGCCTTGCCGTTCCCACTCTGGATAAGCGGAATATGAAATCCTGCGTGCCCAGTGTCGTGAATCTTCGTTTTTGGAGTCTGCACGACAGCTGTAAAGTAACCCAGATCCTGGAGTTGTTCGCGGACTCGCTCAGTATCTTCATCAAGTTTGGTTGCGTCGTAGGTTTTAGCAAACAGATTTTCCAGAAATATGGAGTGGGGAATGCCAATGGGCTTGAGATTCTTCATGGCACTGCGCAGGACTCGGCTCTTGACCTTCTTGTTGCCTTCAAAGATTATTTTGCCGACTTTGACCTTGGGCCCCTCTTTAATCACGAAAGTCAGCCCAACTGCGGCGGGGGGGATGGGGCGGACCTCGGTGCGAACCGTGGCAAATTGCCTTCCATGCTCGGCAAGCAAGTCTTTGATTGTTACTTCTGCCTTTTTCACTTTCGTGGGGTCGTACTGACTTTCTTGAGAAAGGCCAACCTTGGCAAGTTTGAAGCGATCCAGTACGTCGCTTTTTGAAACCGAACTCAAACCTGTATAGTCTATTTCCCGAATCGTAGGGCGCTCCTTTACGTAGATGTGGAGGGTCCAGCCCTTGGGAGTTTGTTCGCGCTCAAAGCGAATGTCTTCGAAATAGCCTGTGTTCCATAGCGCATTGAAATCGCGCTCAATGGCGGCCTGATCATAAACGTCGCCCGGCCGGGAAAAGATTCTGGCCCTGATGCTGTCTCCGGGAATGCGACGGTTTCCGTGGATAACGATGTCAGTGATTACGTCTTGCTGAGAAATGGCTGATGCCCCGAGCATCAGCAGAATCAGAAGCGCTGCGCCAATTCGGCGAATGACGCGATGGCAAGACTTTGAAAATAGTAAAGATGGGACGAGACTTACGGGCCGAATGGGGCGTGAGCGCGGTCCGCCCTCAGTCCGGGCAGAGTAATCCTGACGAAAGCGGTGAATCGCTAAGACCTCAGATTGCTGGAGTATGGAAAACCGCAATTATACGGTAGTGCAGTGGAGAGCGTCCAAGCTGTGTGTGTCAAATTTACATCAAGGATGCTGCTTGAAAAAGCTCCACTTCAACCAAGACGGAATAAAACGTGGCGGAGTTGCCCAAGTCCGTAAGTTTTTCCGAAGTGAGTACATTGATGTTCTTGCTATTTGCCGACAGTTTGGCCCAATAAAGACTTGCAGAAACTACGCCGCGCTGTACCTTGCCATCCACTCTTGCGGTTAGCGTTATCTCGCCGCGACGGTTGAAGACTCGCACTTTGTCTCCGTCCCTGATCTGGCGAGGTTCTGCGTCCGCGGAATTTATTTCCAGCAGGCCCAGTTCTTCCATCTTTTCGATGGATGGAAGATTGGAAAACGTCGAGTTCAGAAAGTTGTCGGCTTTTCTTGCGAGCATCTCCAACGGAAAATTCTTTGCGTCGGGACTGTGGCGGGATTCTGTAGGCGGCGTGAACTCGACGACCGGATCGAGTCCGAGAGATTTGAGCTTTTCGCTGTAGAGTTCAGCTTTGCCGCTTTCCGTGCCGAAGCCGGAAGCAAATGGCAGGAAGGGATCAGAATTTCGAGAATTGCGGGTCACGGGCGTCTTGCCCGCCGGGCTTGCTGTGGCCGGTGCTCGCGTTACGTCGGGCGAAAAGTTAAGCCGCACGTGACCTTCTTTCTCCAAACGCGCGCGATCAATCCCTGCCAACCATGGATTGTCAGAGGTCAAAGCGGAGTCCATCAACTCGTCAACCGTCTCCCGAAAACATGCATCTTCAAATCCCATCCTTTGCGCCAGTGCGCGAAATGTTTCGAGATTCGAGCGACATTCTCCCAGAGGTTCAATCGCCTGGTCAGACATTTGCAGATAGTAGTGCCCATACGCTGTCTGCAAATCTCTGTGCTCGAAAAAGGTCGTGGCCGGCAACACAATGTCAGCATAGTCGGTTGTATCGGTGAAGAATTGTTCGTGAACCACGGTGAACAGGTCGGGTCTTCGCAGCCCACGAATCACCTGATTGTGGTTGGGACAAACCGCTGCCGGATTGCAGCTATAAACGAACAGCGCCTTGATCGGCGGATCTATCGGCGAGTTCAGGACGGTTCCTAACTCGACCATGTTGATTTCGCGAGCCGGGCGTCCCAACGTGGAGAGCATCAAATCGGTGCGCTTCATTGCGTCCTTATTAAGACCAAAAGCGCCGCTCGTGGAAAGCTGTAAGCCGCCTCCGATTTCTTTCCATGATCCAGTAATGCAGGGAAGCATGGTGATGGCGCGGGTTGCCATTCCGCCACATTCTGAACGCTGCACTCCATAGTTCACGCGAATCACTGCCGGTCGAATGGTGGCATACTCACGCGTCAACTTGACAATGTCGGAAGTAGATATTCCCGTCCATTGCGAAACTCGATCCGGCGGGTATTCCGCGACCTTCTTGCGCAGTTCGTCGAAACCAACGGTGTAGCGTGAGACGTAATCGTCATCGCACAGATTTTCGTTGATGATGACGTGCATCATTCCGAGGGCGAGGGCGGCATCGGTTCCCGGATTGATGGGTAAATACCAATCCGCGCAAGCAGCAGTTCGCGTCCGATAAGGGTCAATGACAATTAACTTCGCACCCTTGCGTCGAGCCTCTTCGATGAACGGCCACAAATGGACATTGTTCCCGTGAATGTTGGAAGCCCATGCAATGATGTAACGGGAATGTAGGAATTGCTCGGGCTCAGTTCCCACTTGTGTTCCAACGACTGATTTCAATCCCTCTTCGCCGGCGTCGGAGCAGATGGTGCGAGCCAGTTGGGATGCGCCAAGGCGATGGAAAAAACGGCGGTCCATGCAGGCGCCATTCAACGTTCCAAGCGTGCCGCCATATGAATAGGGCAGAATTGCTTCGCTGCCAAACTCCGAAGTTATTTTCTTAAATCTGTCAGCAATCTCATCCAGAGCGTCGTCCCAAGTAATCCGTTGCCACTCTGAATCATGCGTAGGGACAGCCGCCCCCGGTTGTCGAGCAGGAGCAAGGCTCCTCTCGCCCTTGGGCTTTATTCGGCGCATGGGATAGAGCACGCGATCCGGCGAGTACACGCGATCCAAATACTTCGCAACCTTCGCGCACAAGAATCCGCGAGTCACCGGGTGTGCCGGATCACCCTGAATCTTTGTAGCCCGGTCATCTTCAACCCTGATTAGGACCCCACAAGCGTCCGGACAATCGTGCGGGCAGGCGGCATGAACAACTTTCTTCATGAAACATGATTATACGATTCGCGACTCGGAGTGCCTGCGAGACTAGGGATCAATCGCAGTGAAGAACTTCTTCCATGTTCCCCACCATTCGCTTGGGGGGCCCGATTCCAGGGGCTGCTGCATGGGCATCACAATGGCAAACCATTTCCGTGTCTTGGGATCCGCCGCCATTCTTGCCATATCCGCCGCGTAATCGGTCCCGTGATATTCGAAGTACCGGAAGAGGAGATCGTCTTTAAGATAAATGGAATAATTTCGAACGTGGCAATGGTGGATCGTGTCCAGCACTTCGGGCCACACCGCAACGTGATATTTCTTGTAGTCCGCGAGCGTTTCCGGTTTCATCTTTATCACAGAACCGTAGCTTCTCATGTATTGTCCTTTCAGGATCGCGGATCGAGAATTCGTCGCGGCAATGAGACGGACGTTAAAGCCGCTCTACTATATTCCGTGGTTGCCGGAGGGAAACGATGAAGCTAATCCGATTTGGTGAGCCGGGCACGGAACGTCCCGGCGTTATCACAGAGGACGGCTCGCGACTCGATGTGTCCGGGTTAGTGCGAGACTATGATGAAGCGTTCCTGACAGGTGACGGGCTTTCGCCCCTAAAGCACTGGTTGAAAGAGAATGCAGAGTCGGCGCCACGCGTTGCACAATCCGTCCGATTGGGACCACCTTTCTCCCGTCCGGGCAAAATTATTTGCATTGGGCTGAACTTTCGCGACCACGCCAAAGAAAGTCAAATGGAGATCCCGAAAGAGCCGGTCATATTTTTCAAAGCGACAACTTCTCTTACCGGTCCGAATGACAATTTAATTATTCCAAAGAATGGACAAAAAGTGGATTGGGAGGTCGAATTAGCAGTCGTCATCGGCAAGAAGGCTAGCTATATTGAGCAAGAACGTGCTCTCGAATATGTAGCGGGGTACGTTTTGCACAATGATTATTCCGAGCGCGTGTTTCAGCTGGAGCGCGGCGGGCAATGGGTAAAGGGAAAAAGTGCTGACACGTTTGCGCCGCTGGGGCCTTTTCTGGCGACACGCGATGAGCTTTCGGACACCAGCCATCTAGGAATGTGGCTGAAGGTAAACGGCGCCCTTCGGCAACGCAGTTCCACCAGCGAGATGATTTTTGATGTCCCCACTCTGGTCAGCTACGTGAGTCAGTTTATGACTTTGTTGCCAGGCGACATCATCAGCACTGGAACCCCAGGTGGAGTCGGACTGGGTATGCGGCCGCCACAGTATCTGAAGCCGGGCGACGTGGTTGAGTTGGGAATTGACCAGCTTGGCGCGTCACGACAGTCCGTTGTTGCGTGGCAACCTGTATCCGTTGGGTGATGGACAGTTTGTTGCGGCAGCAGGAAACCCAATTAACCACAAAGGACAAGAAGTGTCACGAAGGCCAATTTCGCCGGTTTCCTTCGTGTCCTTTGTGGTTTGATTTGTTTTGCAACTTACTCCACCACCCTCAGTGGGCAAGGTAGGTGGCGTGAATCGAAAAAACCAGAATGTTCAGTTTGTCGAATACACGCATGCGAAGTATAAGTAGATTTGAGAATTGGACCGGAACGAGAGGTGTTTTCTGAACAGCAAGTCACGCCCTTTCACCCTCGATGGCAAGCTTGCCGTGATCACCGGTGCGGGGAGCGGCATCGGTCGCGCAATCTCGCAAAGGTTTGCCACTAGTGGCACCTCCGTCTGCGTGTTGGACATGGACGAGGACGCTGCGAAAAAGGTTGCGAGCGAAATCGTATCCGCTGGCGGGAACGCGAAACCCTACCGCTGCGACGTATCCCAAAACGCCAGCGTTAAAGCAGCTTTTGATGAAGTATTTCGCGAGGGCCGTGTTCACATTTTAGTGAACAACGCCGGAATCTCCCATGTTGGCAACTTGGAAACGACTCTGGAAACCGACTTTGACAGGGTCTTCTCTGTGAACGTCAAGGGCATGTACAACTGCATGCATGCATCCGTGCCCCACATGAAATCTAACGGAGGCGGTGTCATATTGAACATGGCGTCTATTGCGGGAACATCTGGCATCCCCGATCGTTTTGCCTATTCCATGAGTAAAGGGGCAGTGGTAGCGATGACATACTCCGTGGCCAGGGACTATCTGGCTTACGGCATACGATGCAATTGCATTTCGCCGGCACGAGTCCATACACCTTTTGTAGATGGCTACCTGCGCCGTAATTATCCCGGCAAAGAGAAAGAGATGTTTGAGAAGCTTGAGAAAGCGCAGCCAATCGGAAGGATGGCTAAGCCCGAAGAGATTGCCGACCTTGCTCTTTATCTTTGCTCGGATGAAGCATCGTTCATCACGGGTTCCGATTATCCAATTGACGGGGGTTTCTTGAATCTTCGTGGGTAGCTGTATCGGTCCCCGTCGTCAGGGCAAAGATTTCGTTTCCTTTACCTTGACCACGATTGCCCGCCAGATGCGATGGTCAATTTGGTGCGGAGTGCATGCGGGAATGTGAACGATGTCTCCCACTCCGGATTGACGGCGACTTTCCATTCTGAATGATGGTCCCCTTTGCTTCGCCGTCGCTCCGGCTTTCTCGTTTACCATGGTGCCGCCAGGAATCGGCAAAGTGCCCCGAGTCTCCCACTCTAGCCAGTCCGCGACTTCTGTTGCCAGAAGTGAAGGCCCGCTCTCTGCCCATTTATGCGAAACTTGTCGGGCTATCGGGGATGTGCGAATGAAGATAGGCGAATGAAAAAGACACTCACGCTTTGGTCGCACCCAGTCATGTTCGTCTTATTGGCGATACCGTTCCTGTGGGCGGACCCGCACCTGAAATCAATCAAAGTCGCCGTTACGAATCCTACGGACGAGAGTCGCCCCGCAGAAAATATTGTTCTGTCGGTTTCAGAGCTGAAGAAAATAGCTCCTGATTTTTATGCCGGCTCGCAGATTGTGACGGCATCGGACGCGAGTACGGTCGCTGAAGACGCGACCGTGCTGCATCCAACGGAACTCCCATCCCAGGTGGACGATCTTGACGGCGATTCTCAACCGGATGAACTTGCCTTCCAGATTGATCTAACGCCGCATCAAACGCGAATCGTAACCATCACGTGGGGGGTGGTCGATCGCATCTTTCGTCTGCGCGGCGATTACGAGAAGCAGACCAATGCCATCTTCACTAAGAAGATTGATGGCATCGGCTGGGAATCGAAGCGTGACGCCTTCCGTTTGTACTTTGACAAGCGAAACGCAATTGATCTTTACGGCAAACCAAGGCCGAGTTTGCAGCTCGATAGATACGCGACCCCCGGCTACATCTATCACAACTATTCGCCGGATGGCCGCGACATTTACCTTGTCGCTGACGCGCTGGGTATCGGCGCGCCGGCAGGTTGGGTGAACGGTACGGCGCAGCACGTCGCCGACGTTGACGACCGCAGTTGGCGCATCGTTTCCACCGGCCCGGTACGTGCCATCATCGAACTCACTTACAAGGGCTGGAAGGTCGCTGGAAAGAGCGTTGATTTTCAGGACCGTATTACTCAATGGGCGGGCGAACGCGGCTTCCAGCAAACCGTGACATCAAGTGATGCGGGGAATCTGATATTCGCGACCGGTCTCACCCGGCAACAGCGAATTCCCGATTTGCGCTCCTCGGCGATGGACGATCCTGCTTGGCTCGCCATGTGGGGCGAGCAAGCGGTCGAAGGTGGAAACAAGGCCGTTTCGCCGATCTTACGGGGAAGCAACCTGGGTCTGGCCATCATTATGGCTCCGGGCACAGTAGCCGCCGCGAACAAGGACAGCAAAAACTATTTATTTACGTTTCCGCTGAAGAACGGCGTTGCGTCCTGGTACTCACTGGCCGCATGGGATCAGGAAGGAACCAACGATCCAGTCCCGACGAATGGCCCGCGTGAGCCGCGCGACTATTTAGCTCGAGTGGCCGACATTGACAATGTCACTTCGCAAGACCGGTTGTTGTTATATGTGAAGCATATTGCGAGCGACCTGAAAACGCCTGCAACCGTCAAGATTCTTTCGATTGCGGCGGAGGTGCAATCGGCTCCGCCAGATAGTCTGCATCCGGTCGGGTCGCGCACTTACAAACAAGCGATTGACCTGCTCCAGAAGGAAATAGATCGCACGGCAGCAAAGTGGGAGCCAGTCATTTCAACAACGTCAGCTGCCAGCTTAAGTAAGAACGCTGGCGCAGGCTTCTTCACCGACGGCAATAACCAAACCGGCGAATGGAAGCCGCAAAATGGATTTTTCTGGACGGGCGGCTTCTGGACGGCGGAGCTGTGGAAGATGTACTCCCGCACTCATAACGAGGAGTACCGCCATTGGGCGGAACTTTGGACTTCAGCTCTTACCGGAAAGGAATTCGATCAGAATCACGACACCGGTTTTCTTTATTTCTATTCCTCCGTCCCCGGATTTCAACTGACCGGCGATCCCAAGCTGCGCGCCAGCGCCCTCCGTGGCGCAGACCATTTGGTGGAGATGTTTAATCCTGTCACACAGTTGATTCCCGCATGGAACGCGAACGGAGATGACTCGATCATTGACACCATGATGAATCTCCAACTTCTTTGGTGGGCGAGCCATGAAACCGGAAGCGCTAAATATCGTGATGTGGCCTTGAAACATGCTCTGCGCGCGGCGGATTGGTTTATCCGGAACGATGGGTCGGTGATTCAGTCGGTACATTACAATCCGGGCGACAACCGCCAGGAATTCCAGCTTGGCGGGAATGCGAAGAACGATACCTTTGCAGTTCCGAACCATGCAAAGTTTGGTGAGCGCGTCTTCTATCACACCCATCAGGGATATTCATGGCAGAGCAGTTGGTCGCGCGGCACGGCGTGGGCGCTCTACGGATTTGCCGCTGCCTATCGTGAAACGAAGGAACCGAAGCTGCTGCAAACTGCGCAGAAGATCGCCGACTATATTATTGAAGAACTGCCGGAAGATGGCGTCCCCTGGTACGACTTTTCCGATGAGGGAGTTATGTATCGCAATCGCGATACTTCGGCAGCTGCGATCGCGGCGGGTGGCCTGTTGCAACTTTCCGCTCTGACACAAGATCCGCAGAAGGCGCGAACCTACCGAGAACAAGCGGAGCGGATCACTCATTCGCTGATTGAGCGCTATTTGAGCCCGAGTTATCAGGGCGACAGTTCTCCTCCGGGCATCTTGCGGCATGGCAGCGGAACCCGACCGCAGGATGGAATGCTGATCTATGGTCAGTACTACTTACTCGAGACGCTGATAGCGCTCGATTCCGAAACAAAGTAAGAGATTTGCTTTTCCAAGCGCTCCGTTCTCCAAGTCCATGACGATGAGGTTGTCGTCAGTTGAAACCTTGCCGATAGGGTGTCCCGGCCGATCCGATTGGGCATTTGCAAGGTTGAGTTGGAGGAGAAGCGCAGATACGATTACCACCCCAATGCGAAACAAGCAGCCGCGTTTTCTGTTCACCGGAAACTCCATCCTGAATTGGATACAGTATCCTAACACGCCCAACGTGATCAACTTCAAAGGACATGGGCGCTAACGGCGGCCTTGAGCACGCGCCCTTCTCCTGATCTGGGGATTGAATTAAATCTCTCACTCGACCCGCTTTAGGTTTTATTTAACTTTTGGCCTTGCCGTCCGCGTGACTAGAATGATCTCGTGCTAACGGAACGCGTGCAATTCATCAGCGCCCGCGATGCGGAAATCTTTGACTCAATTCCTACGGCTCCTGCTGTTTTTCTTCTGCGCGGCGACGATTCTCGATCCGAGCCATACGTCAGCAAGACCTCAAACCTGCGGAGACGATTGCAACGCCTTTTGGGAACTCCAACCGAACGCACCAAAAGGTTGAACTTGCGCGAGCTGGTTCATTCGATCGAATACACTCCCACCGGCTCGGACCTCGAATCTGGCTTTTTACTTTACAGCGTTCTGCGCAGCGTTTTCCCTAAGACTTATACTGAACGCCTGCGCTTCCGTTTTGCTCCTCTGGTTAAGCTGCATCTGGAAAATAAATATCCCCGAGCTTCCATCACCACACGCATCGGGCGTATAAATAGCCCCGCGCATTACTATGGACCTTTCTTTTCTCGCACCTCCGCTGAGAAATTCGCGAACGATTCGCTCGATTTTTTCAAAATGCGACGCTGCGTCGAGGATCTCCATCCCGACCCGAAATTTCCGGGATGTATCTACTCTGAAATGAAAATGTGTCTCGCTCCCTGTTTTCAGGGATGCACCGATCATGAATACGAACAGGAAGTTGAGCGTGTGCGGGCGTACTTCCAGACGAGTGGCGATTCGTTGCTGCGCGAGATTTCCGCACAGCGCGATCAAGCATCCTCTGGTATGCAGTTTGAAGAGGCAGCGTCTCTGCACGCGCGCGTGGACAAACTTAAATCCCTGCTGAGTCAGCTTCCGGAGATCGTTCATCGTCTCGATCTGCTTAATGGGATAATGGTGCAGCCCAGCGCGTCCCCCGGCTGTGTGAATCTGTTTAGGATTCATGCGTCCCGAATCGTCGGCACCGTACAATTTCACATTCAGCCTGAAAACCATTCCAAATCGCAATCCATGGAAGCGCGCATCCAGGAGACGCTTTCGTTGATCCCGGTGGAAGATGCAAAAACGCCGCTCGAAGTGATGGAACACTTGGCTCTGCTGCGCCGCTGGTTCTACCGCAGCAACAGAATCGGAGAAGTCTTTTTCTCGGACGATAAAGCTCTCCTGCCCATGCGGCGTATCGTGCGCGGCGTAGCTCGCGTGTACCGCGGAGAAAAAGAACTGACAACCGCAAACCTATAGCTGATAACTGATTTTGTCCTCGCGCTTAGGTGCCCGCCGTTAGTCAGATTCCAAAACTCAGGCCGCACCGCACTCTTGCAGCAACTCCGGCAGCGTTTTTCGATCAGATGAATGCTATATTCCGCACTTTGCTGTTGGATTGACGACCGCCTGGGGCGCGACTTGTTATCCTGCTGACTCATGCCTTCCCGCTACGCACGATGGATGTACGACTGGGAAACCAAGCTCACGTCCGTGGATCGCAACCGTATCGTGCGACCATTGGAATGGGGTCTGGAATGGGCTGAGGGCTGGCCATGCCGCAATGGATATAAAGCGGGCACTGTGCCACTAGATAGTGAAACCTATCTGCGCGAATATAACCGTCGCATAATAGCCTCCAGCGACGAGTTTTTCTCGTACACAACGCCTTCAGACTTCCGCCTGGAGGATCGCGAAGTCCAGGTTTTCAGCACTCGCGAAGTGCCTGATCCGAAATTGGAGGCCAAGGTTCGCGAAACTCGCGCCAACTTCCTTCGCTTCACATCGGCCGCCCGCACTCCCTATCCAGAAAATAATTTAGTCAATGCCCGCTGGTTTCCTGCGAAGTCTAATCGCGCTGTGGTGCTGTTGCCGCATTGGAATTCCGATGCTCTCGCCTATAACACGTTATGCCGCGTATTAAATCGGCTCGGCATCGCGGTCTTACGCCTGAGCATGCCCTACCATGACATTCGCAGACCGAAGGGAATTCACCGTGCCGACTACGCCGTGTCCGCTAACATCGGACGCACTCTCGACGCCGCGCGGCAGGGCGTTCTGGATATCCGCTGCTGCCTCGACTGGCTCGAACAGCAGGGCTACAGCCAGCTTGGGATTGTCGGTACAAGCCTCGGATCCTGTTATGCGTTTCTCGCGGCTGCTCACGATCCACGCATCCGCGTCGCGGCCTTCAATCATGCATCAACTTATTTTGCTGACGTCGTCTGGCACGGCCAGTCCACCCGCCATATCCGTGAAGGACTCGAACCGCACCTCGATGTGGAACGCCTGCGCACCGTGTGGAGCGCCATCAGCCCCATGTCATATTTCAAACAGTTCGCCCGCTCGCCGAAAAAATCGCTCATTATTTATGCGAAATACGATCTGACATTTCTCCCGGAATTTTCGCGCGATGTGGTGAAAGAATTCGAGCGTTACGGGCTGAATCACAAAGTGGTAATTCTTCCCTGCGGCCATTACACAACGGGGGAAACACCATACAAATATATGGACGGCTGGCATCTCGGATCGTTCCTGAGGCGCTCTTTCATCACTCTTCAAGGAACACGTAGGGACAGCCGCACGCGGCTGGCCGGTTGAGCGAGGCTCGATCGACGCGCCCGGCGACAGTGTTGTTGTACGCGCGAGATCCCTCTCTCGGCTTAAGTACGCCGAGCTTCGGGATGACTTCACCTGTTTCTTGTGGAAAGAAGTCAATTTACTTTATGACGGGCGTCATTCCGAAGCCCCGCGTTTTCTCCAGCGGGGCGAGGAATCTCGCGTGTAGTGGAACGACGCTCCAGCCTCGACCCCGCAACATGACTCCTGACGGATTGAAAATTGACGCAGGCATCGTATGTTCGCTTAGGACTCAGTTAGAATGGTCGCGTAGAATCCCCATGAATAATTCCCTCGTGTCCCGCTCACTTTCCGAAGCCGACCCTGAAATCGCTGCTGCAATAGACAACGAGACTCGGCGCCAGCACGAAGGGCTTGAGCTGATTGCTTCTGAAAATTTCGTCAGCGAAGCTGTGCTCGAAGCCGCAGGCTCCGTCTTTACCAATAAATATGCCGAAGGATATCCCGGCAAGCGTTACTACGGCGGATGTGAGTTCGCTGACGTTGTCGAAAATCTCGCCCGCGACCGTGCCAAAAAACTCTTCGGAGCCGAACACGCAAACGTGCAGCCACATGCGGGATCGCAGGCAAACATGGAAGCCTACGCCGCCATCTTGCAGCCGGGCGACACTATCCTCGGATTGAATCTGGCGCATGGCGGACATCTTACCCACGGCCATCCACTGAATTTTTCGGGGAAGACTTACAAAATTATTCCCTACGGCGTCACCAAAGAAACCGAGACCATTGACTATGACGACCTGGAAAAGATCGCGGAGAAGGAACACCCAAAGTTAATCATCGGCGGAGGAAGCGCATATCCGCGCATCATTGATTCCGCTCGCATGCGACAAATCGCCGATAAAGTAGGCGCGCTTTATCTCGTGGACATGGCGCATTTCGCCGGACTGGTGGCCGGTGGCGTGCATCCTTCGCCCGTTCCCCACGCGCACATCGTGACCTCGACCACGCACAAGACTCTCCGTGGACCGCGGGCGGGAATGATTCTGTCCAAACAGGAATTTGCCGCCGCCATTGATAAGGTTGTGTTCCCCGGAATGCAGGGCGGACCGCTAATGCACATCATCGCTGCCAAAGCGGTTTGCTTTCTCGAAGCCATGCAGCCGAGCTTCCGTGACTACGCCCGCCAAACCGTGGCCAATGCCAAGGTACTGGCGGAAACACTTGCCGCGGAAGGATTCCGCATCATCTCCGGCGGAACTGACACTCACCTTATGCTGGTCGACGTTTTCTCCAAGGGCATGTTTGGTAACGAAGCGGAAAAGGCGCTGGGCGAAGCCGGCATTACAGTAAACAAAAACGCCATCCCGTTCGACGCAAACCCGCCAATGAAGCCGAGTGGAATTCGCATTGGAACCCCCGCCCTAACGACGCGCGGCATGAAAGAAGATGAAATGCGCCAAGTCGGGCGCTGGATCTCCGACGCACTCCACAATCGTACCGACGCAGCCGTCCTGGCAAAAATCCGCGAGCAAGTATTGGAACTGGCGGAAGCGTTCCCGTTGTATGCATCGCGTTTACAGTTGGTGCGAACAACGTAAGTTCGAGACCCTCAAATTGAAAGCCGCGTCTACACGGATAATTGACTGGAATCGTCGGTAAACTGGTCCCATGTTCCCACTCGGCTATATGGCGAAGCAGGTAGCGAAGAACCCTGAATGGTTAAAGGCGCCGCAGGTAACAGAAGTGTTTCGGTTAGTAGCTGTGTGTCGAACGATTTCACCGACTACATTAATTATTGGAAGCACAATGGTTATTGGCTGTTTGACAGCCCTGAGGTCATAAGGACCGTTGCTCGCGATCACTCCATCGAGCTTGGCGGAACGACTCTTTTTTATTACGAAGCTCATGAGGAGGAATTCGATGGAAAAAAATGGAAACCGTTTGCCCCGGAGCCGTCGTTTCCAACAAACATCGTTCCGCCGGAACAGAAGCGACTTGCGGGATTTGATGTAGTAACTTTCTCGGGCAAAACGAACCCTGAGTGCTCACCTCTTTCATGTAACTCAATGGCGAATGAGCTTGCTACTAATGCACAATGCTTGTTTTCGACGTTCGAAGAGGCTAAGAAGAACGTTGACGCCGGGGTGTTTAATAACTCGGAGCCGGGTCCATATCGGATTTTCGCTGTTTACACCGTAGATTGGCCTTCGAGTAAGGTTCTCCATCCTTAGTTATTAGGGACGCTTTTCCAGAACCTCCTCCAGGTCGCGCTTTCCGTGCAGGATGGCTACCACTTGCAAGGGGATCCTATCGGGACGGTAGACGATCACATAGTTGGGGAACTTCGTGATGGTCCAGAATCGCACAGGCAACAGCGTAACGTCCTGCCGCTTGGTTCCCATGCGGGGATGTTTCGCCAGCCGATGGCAGGCAGCGATAATTTCCGTTTCGACTCGTTCTGCGGCGGTCCGGTTGTCTTCCGCGATGATCGACCAAATCGCATCAAAGTCTTCGATAGCCTGCGGCGTCAGCTGAAAAGGAGCACTCATCCCTGCGGTCTTGAGCCGCTGGGCGCGGCGTTTCCGCAATATCTCCACGGCCGCATCCCCGTCAGATCAATTCACCACGCTCGGCTTGGGCAAAGCCTGCGGCGATGTGAGCGGCTACTTCCTCCCGTTGTCCGAGCATCCAGTCTTCCAGATCGAGTTGCTCGCGAATGATCTCCAAAGCATGATCAAGGACTTCACTGGGGTTCTGATACGCGCCGGACTGGACGGCCAGCTCGATCACGCGCTGCTGTTCGGGCTTCAAGTCAATCGTCATGGCTGATTTTCTTTCCCTGTCGCCAATTGTAGCGCCTTGCTCGTGAGGGTCAAGCATCGACGGGGTCGACTGTAGATGCTCCAAGATAATGTCACCCCCTAACTGCAACGAGACTTTGTCACCCTATGAGGATGGTGACGATGAGTCAGAAAGAGTTGCAACGCGTGAAAGTGATTGAGAATGCGGTGGGCGGGAGGCTGAGCGTACGCGAAGCTGCCCGCCTGCTGCAACTGAGTGAACGGCAGGTACAGCGGCTCAAGCGGCGCTATGAGCCCGATTCCATCGCGTGGGTGCACCACGGCAATCGTGGACGCCCTATGCCTTGGGCTTTTTCACTTCCCCAGAAGCGGTTGATTTTGACCTTGGCTCGCGGCAAGTATGCCGGCTTCAACGATTCTCATCTCGCGGAAAAACTTCGTGTCGAGGAGAACCTCACCGTCAGCCGCGAGACCGTGCGCCGCATTTTACGAGGTGCAAAACTTGCCTCTCCGCAGAAACGCCGCGCCCGTAAATATCGCTCGCGCCGCGCACCCCGCCCGCGTTTCGGCATGATGGTGCTCACCGACGCCAGCCGTCACGACTGGCTCGAAGGCCGCGGTCCGCATCTCACTCTTGTCGGTTTTCAAGACGATGCCACCAGCCAGATTCTCTCCGCCCACTTCCAACTCGAAGCCGAAAATACCGTTGGATATCTTCGCGCCCTGTACGCCATGATCTCCGTCCACGGCGTGCCCCTCAGCCTCTATCGTGATCGTCACTGCATCTTTCAGCGCAACGATTCCCACTGGACCGTCGCCGAAGAACTCGCCGGAAAACAATCTTCCACCCAGCTTGGGCGCGCCCTCGAGGAGCTCGGCATCACCCAGATCCCCGCCTACTCGCCCGAAGCCAAAGGCCGCATTGAGCGCGCCTGGCGCACCTTGCAGGACCGCCTGGTCAGCGAACTTCGCCTCGCCCATGCCATTACTTTGCAAGAGGCCAACGCCGTGCTGGCCCGTTTCTGCGACGACTACAATCGACGCTTCGCACGTCCGGCCGCCGAATCCGCTCGCGACTTTCGCGCTCTGCCGCGCCGCTTCGATCTCGCCCGCTGCCTTAGCCTGCGCTATGACCGCGTCGTCGGCCCCGATCACGTCGTCGTCTTGGGCGCGCATTCCATCGCCCTACCATCCTTGCCCGCCCAGCGCGGATACTCCGGCGAAACCGTCGAACTCTCGCATCAGTTGGACGGCACCCTGCGTACCTACCGCGGAGATCACTTACTGATGACCCACCCCTTGCCGCTGCAAGAATACGGCCATCGCAACCCTGCTCCGCGACTCACGCTGCGGAAACCCAAAACCCAGATGCCCCGCATCTACAACCTGGGAGGCCGCCCCGCTTTGGCGGCAGTTACTTAATCGTTAAGGGGTGACATAATCTCGTCGCAGTTAATACGACATTTTCTCGTTGCAACAACACATCGACGGGGTCGACCTGGCCAGCCACCGTCTATTCTGCTGTTTCTCACCCTCTCTCTGTGTTTAAATTCCTTCCGTGAAGATTGCGATTGATATTCGTCGCATGAACGAATTTGGAGTGGGCACCTACACGCGAAACGTCGTGCGCGCACTGGGCCAACTGGATCATCAGAACGAATACGTTCTCATTGGCGCGCCAAAGAAAGTGGCGGAAATCGGTCCTCTTCCCGCAAACTTTGCCAGCATCCCATTGCTGAATGGAGAAGCCACCACCAAAGGTTATTTCGAGTGCCGCGCCATCCTGCGGCAGATCAACTGTGACCTCGTTCACATCCCACACCTATTCTGGATGCCTCGCAGCCTTCCCTGCCCCTACGTGATCACGGTTCATGACGTATTGGAGCACATGTACCGGGCACACGACGGTTCAGGATTGCGTCGCTCCTTGCACTTTCAGCTCACCCGCCGCGTGCTCAAAGGCGCGGCCCGAATTCTTGCCGTCTCAAAGTTCACGAAAAGCGAAATTGAAAAACTCTTTAACATTCCTTCAAGCCGCATTGAAGTGGTTTACAACGCCATTGATCAGCGTTTTCTGCATGGCCATGCCACTGACGCCGACCGCCAGTTGCTGGCCGAGCGCTATCAGATTACTTATCCCTTCCTGCTCTACGCAGGCCGGATCAGTCCTCACAAGAATCTTGTGCGCATCATTGAAGCGTTTTCGGCGCTGAAGGCGGAGTTGGAGAAAGAAGGAAAGTTTCCCGATCTGAAGCTCATCATCATTGGTGACGAACTCTCGAAGCATTTGGACTTACGCCGAACCGTGGTGCGCGGCGGTGTGCAGAACGACGTACGGTTTATGGGATTCGTTCCTATTGATGTGCTTCGGATTTTTTACGACCTTGCCAAGATTTTCGTCTTCCCGTCGCTCTACGAAGGATTCGGACTCCCTCCTCTAGAAGCCATGGCGCACGGGACTCCTGTGGTCACTTCAAATACCTCGTCTGTGCCTGAAGTCGTGGGAAATGCCGCGGTGCTAGTTAACGCCGAGAACGTATTTGAGATTATGCGCGCACTGCTGCGTGTTCTGATCGATACGTCTTTGCGGGAGAGACTGAAGCAACGCGGTTACGAGCAAGTAGCGAAGTTTTCCTGGACGGCATCTGCGCAGCAAATCTTTAGTATTTATGAAGAAGTGACTGCGGCCAGCCGTGGAAAGCGTGCGGCTGCGCCGGATCGGGCTGACAAGGTCGCCAGTTCGTAGCCAACTGCATTCTTGGAACAACCTTGCGACATTCCCACTCGCGGGCTGTTTTTGCCTTCCATAAGGCCGAAATAACCGCGTCTTCTCTGCTTCATTCCACGTTTACTTTCTGACTTCTTACATCGAATGGTTCGGACTAATAGTCTTGTGAAACGCATGAATTCCCACATTTGCTCGTGGACACTATGCCCGGAGGACACATTACGTCCGTTGGAAGGCTTGACTGAGGCAAATGTTCCACCGTTTACTTCTCTGATTCGTACCTCCGAAGCTGCACGGTTCTTTTAAACAAATTGACAATGAATATTCCCCGCGGCGAAGACACGTAACCTCGGGAAATTGAAAACGCCACTTATCCCTGTCTGCGATACAATTCCGAATTATTTATGGGGTTAAGCCAATGCGCCTGTTAACTTCGTGCTTGCTTGGCCTGCTGTCGGCGTATCCGATCGCGGCCCAACAAAATTCCCAGACAGCCGACTGCACTTTTGAAGACGGCAAACAGATAAGCCTTCAATACAATCCCGAGAAAGGCGAAGAGCCTCGCAACGGCAAATTATGGGAGCCTGGGGGTTCCGCGATGGTTCTGTTCGCGTCGGCCGCTCTCAATCTCGGGGGACGAACCATTGAGCCCGGCGCATACACGGTTTACACCATTCCCGACAAGAAGCAATGGACACTCATTGTGAATAAAAACGTAACCGCCGGAGGCAAATACGACGCGAGCCAGGATCTCGCGCACGCCCCGATGGATACGGGAGAGATTGACCACCCGGTGAAAGAACTCCAGGTATCCTTCGCCCACATGGCGCCCAAACTTTGCAGCCTTCGCATGTACATCGGAAAAATAGGCGCCTTCGTCGATATCAAGGAGCAATAACAAGACCTGCAACTCTGAATATGCCACGAGTGCCCGCGTGGCACGGGCGCCCTCGCTCGCGCTTCCCCGCTTCTAGTCCCGGCCGTATTCTGTTATTTCACCGTCAACCGAGACCGCTACGTATTTGTGAGACTGCACAATCCCGGAACTGAACTACCTGGTGTTTCTCGCGAGCTAGCTGCCCCCAGCGGCTGGGCTTGTTGCGGTTCTGTTCGATAGCCTCGAACTTTCTGCCATTCAATTCGAATTGCACAGTACGCCAGCGTCCGCTGCCAACTCGTTTGATACGAAGTTTTTGGTTGTCGAGAGCGACGGCGTCGCTGTTCAGTAATTGTGCCGCTACTGATTCCAGGATTTTCTGCTCTAACGCCATCTATTTCCCACTTGAGGCTCAGAAAGCCAAGTTATCGGTCATTTTGAGCCATGATCAAGTTCAATTTGTCACAATTCGTGCCACACGTTAACTAACTAGATCCGTATCCAGTAATCTACTGCGGAGGTCGCCTGCTCGTTGCGCTGCTCCGACACAATCCAAAGCTCCCGGCGATTAGTTTCGATCACCCTTCAGCATTTCGATGACCCGATCAAAATCGTCGAGGTTGGAATATTCAATCACAATTTTACCGTGGCCCTTCCTGTCATTGATCTTTACTCGAACGCCCAATATCCTTTCCAATTCGGTCTGGGCAGCGCGAACATTGGCGTCAATAGGCCGGAGAGGCGGCGGTTCAGGATGTTTGCCTTCGTTGACAAGAATCGCGTCGCTAACCAATTGCTGAAGCGCCGTCACCGAAAATTGACTGTTCGCGGCGTTGTTGGCCATCTGCTCGATCTGTTTTGGATCCGAAAGTTGCAGGAGGACCCTGGCCTCACTGAATCCTAATCTGCCGGCGGCGAGATGTTGCTGCACACTCTGAGGGAGCCGCAATATGCGCAAGTAATTTGCGACTGACTCACGGGAAACGCCGGTGCGCTGGCCGATCTGATCCTGCGTGAGCCCGAACTCGAGGCTCAGTCGGGAGAACGCGTTTGCCTGTTCCAGGCAGTTAAGATCCTGACGCAATAAATTCTCGACGACGGTCATCTCCGCGGCATGCTGATCTGAAACCGTGCGAACAATCGCGGGAATAGAAGTCTTGCCAGCCAGTTTTGATGCGCGGCATCTCCGCTCGCCAAGCACAAGAACGTAGCGCCCGTCTGCGCCCGGGCGAACCACAATCGGCTGCAGCAATCCGTTCGCCCGAATGGATTGTGCCAGCTCTTCAAGCGCGCGTTCGTCGAATTGCTGCCGCGTTTGATATGGATTGGCGTCAACTTTATCCAGCGGGATCTGCTGTACTTCGTCGCCCGAAGGCGCACGCGCCGGTTGAATTTCCGCGGCGACGTCTCCGTCTGTTGATTCTTTATTGCCCGAAATGACCGCTGGAGCGACGGACGGAACCACGCGTGGCCTTCCAGGCAGCAGTGAATCCAAACCGCGCCCCAAGGCTTTGCGTTTATCCGGCCCCTTATCCATAGCCGCCTGATCGGAGGTCTTCTCTGTCGCAGCCCCACTTAACATAATTTTCTCAGCTATTGTCATTTCATCTCCAGACTCACACGGCTGACAGTCTCGTCCGCGCAGCGGAGCAAAGCTCCGCAACAAAAGCTCACCGTTCGGAAATGTTTATCGTGATCAGCTTGTTTCTTTCCCGCCAGCGCTTCCAGCGCGGGGCATTGACCACCTGTTTTTCCTCTTCAAGCGCTTGTGCTGGTGCGTAGTGTCCCAATATTTCTGTCGCCAACTCGATGTAGCTTTCGGCCCCCCGCGATTTCACATCGTAAAGAAGCACCGGCTTTCCGTGACTCGGCGCTTCCGCTAAACGGACGTTTCGCGGGATCGTCGTCTTGCAGAGCTTGTCCCCAAAATACTTCTTTAGCTCTTCAGTAACCTGCTGGGCAAGATTCGTGCGGTCGTCGAACATGGTAAGAACAACGCCTTCAATCGCCAAATTCGGATTGAGGCTGCCGCGAATGCGTTCTACCGTGTCCAGCAACTCCGAAACGCCCTCCAGCGCGAAGTATTCTGCCTGCATCGGAATGAGCACGGAATCCGCAGCCGCCAAGGCGTTTAGGGTCAGCAGATCGAGCGCGGGCGGACAATCCAGGACAATGAACTCGAATTGTTCGCGCAAGGGCTGAAGAGCATTGCGCAAACGGAATTCCCGGCCCTCGGCCTCGACTAGCTCAAGGTTGGCGCCAATGAGGTTCTTGTGCCCAGGGAGAAGGAATAATTGTTTGAGTTCCGTTCTTTGGATTGCTTGTTCAGCGGTAGCTTCCGCCATAAGTAAATGGTAGGTGCTGAGCCGGTCCGGATCCTTCGCGAACCCTAGACCGCTAGTGGCGTTTGCCTGGGGATCGCAATCAATGAGGAGGGTCTTTACATCAGCGGCTGCAAAGGACGAAGCGAGATTTATGGCGGTAGTTGTTTTGCCAACCCCACCCTTCTGGTTGGCAACAGCGATAACGCGTCCCATGAATTTTTGGAGAGAATCGAGAGTAAAAGCACAATATGCGAAATGAGGTCGCGTTGGCAATGCCGCATTTCGGTGCACTTAGATAGCTAGGACATTCCGAAAATCAAACGAGGTCGTCTTGGACTTCCAAAAATGTTCCACGTGGAACATGTTTGACTTTTTACTCGCGGGCTGCAAATTCGGGGCAGTCGGCAATTTGCAAATTGTTCCACGTGGAACAATTTGCTGTATGCGAGACAGCCATATATGCGTTGTAAAGAAAACCCCGTGGATCAAGCTTACTTCCCACAATTGCGTTGTCGGATGACGGGTTTCGAGCTTGCAATGGTGGGAACAACCAGTTTTGTTCCACAGTTTGTTAAGTTGAGTCTTATCTCGGTGTGTTCCTGACTCCTACCGACAAAATTCGTCGTTCTGATTGCGGAATCCGTTCGGGGTTGGGCCAGAGAAACTCGCGAGGCAAAGCGAGTGTCTCATTTTGATACTCGCTTATTAACAGAGCCACCCTGCCTCCAGGCTGGACAAGCGTTGTCATGATCGGAAGCATGCACTCGATCTGCTCGAGGGCCCTTAGAGTCACTATGTCTCCGGATCCCGAAAATGTCTCGGCACGCCCCGCAAAGACCTCGGTGTTGGCGAGTTTGAGTGCGCGAATGACCTCGCGCAGAAAAGTAGCTTTCTTGTTGTTCGATTCGATGAGGATGAGACGAACATCTCTCGCCCACAATTTGATTGGCAGACCGGGAAATCCCGCTCCTGAGCCGACGTCAATTACATGAGCAGAACCTCGCTTGTCGGGAAAAAGGTGCCGCGCCGCGAAAAGCGATTCGCCGAAGTGCCGGGTTACGATCTCTTCCGGATCGCGTATGGCAGTGAGGTTTATGCGAGCATTCCACCGAAGCAGCGTATCGAGGTAGATAGAAATGTCAGAGAGTTGAGAATTCGATAAAACCGCTTCGGGGGCGGACGAGTCTTCCAAAAATGGCCGTAGTAGTTCGGCGATACGGACGGAATCCATGAATTTCAATTGTAAGCCGCGATTGCGAGATGAGCGATCCGCCCGAATTTTCGGTCCTGGTCAGTTGCCGCGAAAGAACAAACCCAATCCACCACGAAGGGGCACGAAGGTGCACCAAGGAAACCGTCGAAGTTGGCCTTTTGTGTCATTGCGTGTCCTCCGTTAGATTGGTTTCGCAGGTTTACCCCCAGTACCGAAACTCCCTCGCACGAATCGGAAAGCCGCAAAGATTGTGGGTTGGTTGCAATGGAACTCTGCGCAAATTGTCTCAACGAAATCGAACACAAATAATTCAAATCGAAAACTTCTTTTCCGAGCCGCGAACAAAAGGAGCGTAAAATCGCACCACCAGAAAACCAGGAGCGATAGTTTCACGCGAATAAGGAAAGGAGAAGATGACATGCCGACAATCACTACAAAAGATGGAACGCAAATCTATTACAAGGACTGGGGAACTGGACAGCCCATAGTGTTCAGCCACGGCTGGCCGCTCACCGCGGACGACTGGGATGGACAGATGTTGTTTTTCGGCGAACAGGGCTACCGAGTCATCGCGCACGACCGGCGCGGGCACGGCCGCTCCACACAAACGTGGGATGGTAACGACATGGACACTTATGCCGCCGATCTCGCGGTCCTCACCGAAAAACTCGACCTGAAGAAAGCAATCCACGTGGGCCACTCCACGGGGGGCGGAGAAGTTGCGCGTTACATTGGGCGGCATGGCACAAAGCGCGTCGCCATGGCCGTGCTGATCAGCGCAGTGCCGCCGCTAATGGTGAAGACCGATAAGAATCCCGCTGGTGCGCCAATCGAAGTGTTCGACGACCTGCGAGCTCAGTATGTGAAAAACCGGCCTCAGTTTTACCGAGACATCACTCTTCCGTTCTACGGCTACAACCGCCCGGGCGCCCAGATATCGGAAGGCATCCGGGACAAGTGGTGGCTCCAGGGGATGATGGGCGGGATGAAGGCGGGCTACGACTGCATCAAGGCTTTCTCAGAGACGGACTTCACCGAGGATCTGAAGAAGTTCGATGTGCCAACTCTCATTCTTCACGGCGACGATGACCAGATCGTGCCGATCGCAGCGGCGGCTCCGCTGTCCGCCAAACTTGTGAAGAATGCCACTCTTAAGATATACCCAGGGTTTCCGCATGGGATGCCCACAACCAACGCGGATCAGATCAATGCCGATCTGCTCGCGTTCATCAAGCGCGCAGAGAAGGCTGTAGCTGCCTGATCCGCCGGTCAAAATTAAAATCCCCGGCCTGTCTCTCCAAAAAAGGAGAGATTAAGGACGGGCAACTCTTCGAATTAGTTCAGTTTGCGCCGTCGGATGACGTTACTTGACGCAGTAGGTTCCAGTCGTTCACGACGTCGGTCTCTGCGGTTTTCGGGGCGGCGCTGCGGCGTAATTCGTCGCGCAGGCGGGAGGCAAGAATCTCTTGCGCCAACACCGGGGGCGCGGGAGATGTCAGGATGTTATCGCGGGACAATCCTACGTCAACCAACTGCTCTCCCACCTCCATCTTCAGGACGGGGCGCCCGGAAGAATCTATGCTGGGCTCGGCTTCGGCCTCCAAACGCTTCCACTTCTTGTCCCTTAACCGTTCGCTCAGAAGAGGGATGTTTTCGCCGATTGTGCTGGAGCCAGCATTCCAACGTGCCATCAACGAATTCAAATGATCTTCATAGGTCTGACGTTTGGTTTTTGCCATTGCGGGGCGAAGACTGTTCGATGAATCGAGCACCAAGGCCTGCTTCGCGGGATCAAAGCGTCCAGTGCTCAGGTAGGCAAGAGCCATACCGCCTGTAATGATGGGATGGAACGCCGCAAGGGGCACAAAATACTTCTTAGACTTCAAAAACGATTCCAGGACCCCGTAAACGGGAGTGCTGCGAGGAACATTTCCGGGGACCTGAGGAATAACAAAGCTCGCTGATTCGAGGTCGGGATGTCGTTTGTCAAACCTTACCAGTGTTCGCGCAAGTTGCTTGGGAGTCGTGATTCCCAAGTCGGCAACCAAGCTTCTATGCAGCGTGTGGGGATAATAGAAATTAATGATGGCGCGCGCGAAGTCGGCACAATTGCGCGACAAAAGATGAAAGCGGGAGCGATTTGGCCGTGAATTCAAAGCCTTGATGAGCGCGTCGTCCTGTTGCTCAGTGGTTTCTATCTTGTAACTGTAAATTGTCCGATCATAGGCAGCGCCGACAAGCTGAATCCAGTTACCGGTTGGCGGTTCGCCGTTCTCGGAATCTGGGGCAAGGGTCTCGAGAAACTTACGGCGATATTGATTTCTGAGGAACGCGATGAGTTTTTCGTTCGCAAATAAAGGCACATCGCCGGGTTCTTGGACGGCATATAAATATGGAATCAACGGAACGGCGATCCAGTCGTATCCACTGATGGCATTGTAGCGGCTGAGGACTACGCCGAGTTCTCCCTGGTTGCAGCGGCGTAAAACCACCGGCGAGGACGCGCAGATGCTCGGCAGGTAAACCGCGGCGTGACCGGTCGCGGTAAGAGCCCCGAAATGGCCGAAGGGCTCTTCAAGCAGCAAGGCAACGGATGCGTGAGCTCGTGAAATGCACAGCAAAGACAAGACAAAAAGAGCGCAAAACCTGAAAGCGCTCCCGATCCGTCGGGCGTCCCCTTCTCTGGCGTCCCCTTGTCTTCGCGTGCCTTTTATTTTCGTATCTAACATCTTTTCGCATCTAACACAAACGTTATAACCCACTAGTAGTCAACCCTCGATGGCGAGAATAGTTTCCGTGGTGGAAGCCTTCCGGTTACGAGAGTCCAGTTAAATCGCAGTACCAGATCTCAGATGCCATAGTGGGAAAGGTCGGCTAGCTTCTTCATAAATATGGACTAAAGGCTTCAGTTCGGAATATGAAGGGATACCTGAGATTTCTCTACAGTATGTTTTCCCGGAAATAATCTTTAGGCCTCGGGTTGCGTGTTAGGATTGGCACGATAGGTGACTGGTCGGGAAGAATCTGATGAATACGCGCATCCTCGTAGTTGACGACAGTCCGCTCGTACGACAGAGGCTTCGCGATATGCTGCAACAGCATTGGGAGTGGGAAGTCTGCGGAGAGGCGTCGAATGGACGCGATGCACTGGAAAAGGTTCAACTCCTGAAGCCCGACCTGATTGTGCTGGATTTCCTGATGCCTGGGATGGATGGACTTCAGACGGCGAGAGAAATGGGTAAACTGGTGCCGTCAATTCCAATTCTGATGTTCACCATGCATCTCTCCAAACAGCTAGTGGAAGAAGCACGCAATGTTGGTATACGTGGCGCGGTTCCAAAGTCAGATGCTGGCCGAATCATTGAGGGCGTTGAAGCCCTCCTTCGAAATGAAGCGTACTTTTCCTTAAACAGTAAGCTTGATTAGTCTGCGAGAATAAGCTTTCCGGTACTAGCCTTTAACGATCCTCCTTGCGCCACCGTCCCACTTCGCGATCGCATTATTAAAGTACGCATAATTTGCAAGGTGACATCCGAGCGCGGCGCGGTTGCCGAACTCCTCATTCTCGACGGTTTTCTTTCGCGAGCGAACCGCATTAAAAAAATTGGCCTGATGGTCTGAGACGTCGCTGTATCCCTTCGGCGTAGTATAAGTTTCCACTTCTTCATCAGTGGTGAGACTTAAGGGGAGTGAATGATCAGTTTGCCATTTCTCCAGATAATCACGTCGCATCTCCTCGGGCCATCCATAAATCGAATAGGACTCGGGTTGGGGGCGGGTATCTTGAGGCTTGTAGGTTAATGTGGAGTCCTTAATGATCATTGTTCCTTTGGTTCCGTAAAATCCAATAAACTCACCACCCTCATTATTCAGGTTGCAACGAACGGCAAGCCGGAACTTTGGATAATCGTAGAAAGTGTCAATCAGATCAGGGAAGTCCCGGCCATCCTTCCAACGGAAAAGACCGCCGCAAGATTGTGCGCGCTCGGCGACGGTGTTGGTTCCGGTGATGAAGTGGACTCCGGAGATGAGATGAACAAAAAGGTCGCCGGCCAGGCCTTCTCCATAGTCGCTGAAGCAGCGCCAGCGAAAGAACCGAACGGGATCGAATGGACGTTTGGGCGCGTCCTCTAAAAAGGCGTTCCAGTCAATGGTTTGCTCGCTGGCATCAGGCGGAACCGGATAGACCCATGCGCCACTAGCCGAATTGCGGTCCCAATAGGCTTCTATAAACGTGACTTCGCCAAGCCTTCCGGAGTCGTATATCTCTTTTGCTTTGGCATAAAGGATTGAACTCACCCGCTGGCTGCCAATCTGGACCATGCGGTTTGCCTTTTGTGCAGCCTCAACCATAGCGAAGCCATCTTCCACCGTGTGCGACATGGGCTTCTCGCAATAAATGTCTTTGCCCGCTGCGCAGGCGTCAAGGAATACGCGGCGATGATGATGGTCGGTGACGGCAATGATCACTGCGTCAACGTCCTTACGATCAAGAATCTCCTTATAGTTTCGTGTCGCGGGAACTTTCTTGTTCACCGATTCCTGGGCCGCCAGGTGGCGTGAATCGTAAAGATCACAGACTGCAACGCACTCGATGCCGGGGACGATCAAGGACGCCTTAAGCAATTCGCATCCGCGGACGCCAGTGCCGATGGATGCAAAACGCACTGTGTCGCTCGGCGAAACATTGGGAGAAGCGCCCCAAAGTCGAGCAGGTTCCAGCAGAGTTAACTTCGCGCCCGCGCCCGCGAGAGCAGCCCCGGTTCCAATTTGCATAAAGCGACGGCGAGTCCATGAACTATCCATTGCTGATTCCTTCTCGAACTGTTGTCAGTTCGACTTCAATTGGTAATTTCAACCGAGGGATTATTGCACAATGCGGGAGCTACCGGCGGCAGTTTTTGCGAGCAAGCACATAGAAGACTGTATAAGACTGGAGGGGAACCGGAATGACGTCTGCTGTATATTTCAGAACTGAGTTTAAGGAGCTGTCTATGAGACGGACTGCAAACCATTGGCTCGCCTTGACTGCCCTAGCCTTAGTTTCGATATGCACTGTACTTCCTATACCTGTTCGGGCTCAAAAGGCTGACACAAAAATAGTGGCGCGCACCGTTCAGATTGACGGCGTTGAGCTGCACTACCTGACGGCTGGCCACGGAAAACCGGTGATTCTGTTGCACGGCTATGCGGAGACCTCCCTAATGTGGAAGCCGCTAATGCCGCTGCTGGCGGAGCGCTTGATGGTAATAGCTCCCGACCTTCCCGGAATTGGAGATTCCTCTATACCCCAGGACGGCCTCGACATGAAGACTGCCGCAATTCGGATTCATGATCTGGCACGGTCTCTGGGCATCCAAAAAGCGGAAGTCGTAGGGCATGACATCGGTCTGATGGTCGCCTATGCGTATGCAGCGCAGTTCCCGTCGGAAGTTGAAAAGTTGGTTGTGATGGATGCCTTCCTTCCAGGGGTACCTGGGTGGGAGGCCGTTTACAACAACCCCGATTTTTGGCATTTCCGTTTTCATGGGCCGACTCCGGAAGCCTTGGTACGAGGACGCGAGCGCATTTATTTTGAATACTTCTGGAACGATTTTGCTGGTGACAAGACGCGCTCGATACCTGAAGCAGATCGGAAAGCCTACACGGAGGCCTATTCCCGGCCGGGTCGCATGCGGGCAGGTTGGGCTTACTTTGTCTCGTTCCAGCAAGCGGCGAGGGACTTCGCTCAACTTTCTGAGACCAAGCTAACAATGCCTGTTCTGGTCATTGGCGGCGAGAAGTCGTTGGGAGAAGCGCTGTCGCAACAGATGAAACTAGTCGCGGTGGATGTGACTGTGGTTGTGCTGAAGGATACCGGGCATTGGGTGATGGAAGAACGACCCAAAGAGACGATGGATGCCTTAGTGAAATTTCTATGAGCAGCCAGCACTCTATTTGGACAGAATAATGCCTTGGCCTTCTTTCACGCGATAAAAGCGATCGGCGGTCAAGTTCGTCAGGGTCTCGGTTTTGCCGGCGGGCCATAGGATTTCGACTTTATCTACCCGCTGCCGATTGCCGAGCCCGAAGTGAATGCGGAGATCATTTTGTGAGAGATAACTTCCTCCGCTGAGAACGTCGTCCATCTGCACTAAATCTCCGGCGGTGGCTTTGACTCGGGCGTTCAAGGCCAGGCGGTTGCTTTTGGTTCCTTCCAGTTCAAAGCTAATCCAGTGATTCTGTGGTCCACCTTGCGGCTGGAGAATCACCGGTCGGCCTTCGAGGTTTTCGATCACGATATCGAGCCGGCCATTATTAAACAGATCGCCGACCGCTACGCCGCGGCTGACCTGTGGCATTTGGATAGCCGGGCCGACGAGCTTGCTTACATCTCTGAAGGTGCCATTGTGCTGACTTAAGAAGAGCAGTTTAGGCTCGCGATACTTGCCGATGATGTCGAGGCTATCCACTTGGGGATACACGTGACCATTTACCACAAACAAGTCAGGCCAGCCATCGTTATCGAAATCGAAGAATGCGTCACCCCATCCAATGTATGGAGTCGTGGGCGGCGCGATGCCGGAAGCGTATGAGACATCGGTAAAATTCATGCCGCCGTCGTTGCGGAACAAAGCTGCGTATTCGTCGCTGAAATGAGTGATTGCGATTGAGAAGCGCCCAGTGTGCTGGTAATCGCCGAGGGCGACGCCCATGTTGGCTTGCTCGACACCATCCTGGCTGACGGCTACGCCCGCTGAATAAGCGATGTCCGTAAAGTGACCGTTGCCGTCGTTGCGATAAAGATAATTCGGCTGTCCATCGTTGGTGACGAAGAGGTCGAGATGTCCGTCGTTGTTGAAATCTGACCAGACGGAGGTCAGTCCAAAGCGATGCTGCGAATCGTCCACGCCAGCCTTGGCCGACACGTCGGTAAATGTGCCGTCGCCATTGTTATGATAGAGGTTATCGGGAGATCCCTTAAGACCTTTGGGACCGCACTGCACATCGAGGCCGCGGTATTTGCATGTCTTGCTGGAACCAAACGCGGGCAGGTCATGAAGATTGAGATCCACATAGTGGGAAACGAATAAATCGGCCCAACCGTCGTTGTCGTAATCGCCAAAAGCCGCGCCAGTCGCCCATTCTGAATCGCCGCTTAGTCCGGCCTGCTTGGTGACGTCCGTAAAAGTACCGTCGCCGTTATTACGGTAGAGAACCACTCCGCCAAAACAGGTGACGAGCAAATCCGGCCAGCCGTCGTTGTTATAGTCTCCGACGACCGCGCCCATGGCCCAACAGGGATAGCCGACGCCAGCTTTGTCGGTCACATCGGTGAAGGTGCCGTCGTGGTTATTGTGGTAGAGAGCGCTACGCGCCTTCTTGCCGGCGAGTGCCATCTCCACGCTTTGGGCATTAGTAAAGTAAATGTCGGGCCAACCGTCGCGGTCATAATCAATGAGAGCGACGCCTCCGCTCATTGACTCGACAATGAATTTCTGTTCGGGGCTCGAGAGATGTTCGAATTTGATGCCGGTCGAATCGGTGATATCCACGAGTTGCGGCAACTGGGCGGCTTTTCCTTCGGGGAGTGTGATCTGGGGTTGAGCGCTTTGCGGAGTTTGTGAGAGAGCGGGAATAAGGCCGAAAGCAAATGTCAGCAGGGCCATATAAATAGACGCTCGGCAGTGGGTCAGTTTGATTTCCACAGGCTGACAAGACGCGAGATGGCAAACCCGGGTATTGCGTACAGAGCCGCATTGATCGCGGTGATGACGACCCATCCAATAAGACCAACTATCAAGAACGCATTGTCCAGGGCTATCGCCGCAATTGAGAGAGGGCAGAGGAGAAGAAGCGGCACGGTACTTGGATGTCCGTCCATGCGATGAGCGATGGCATAAAATGCCAAAAGCAACCACGGCAACACAAATCCGACAGCAGCAAAGCCGACTACAATTTGTGAGTTCCTACGCAACTTCATCTCGCCTGTTTCCCCCGGCGCTTTCAGGATAAGTCCCGTGTCAATTCGTCCATTCCGATTAAGCCACTACTGGACGCCCCGATCACTGCGAGGGGCGACAATGCGCTGCGGCGCTGAGCTAACACGCCAATCATCAGCGGCCCTTGTAGCGGGTTTGCACCGCGTACAAAGAACTCCTTGCTGTGATGAACAAAGTCTTGCCGTCGCTGCCGCCGAACAGCAATTGCGTAGGCCTCTCTGGCACGTTAATTGTCTCGATCAACTGGCCCGACGGATCGTAGGCAAACACTTGCCCCGCGGCGATGTAAACGTTGCCCTTTTCGTCCACTGTAACGCCTTCTCCACCCTTGTAAGCAAAGAGCTTAAGATTTGAAATCGAGCCGTCGTTCTCAATGGTAGCTGCGTATGTTTTGTCTTGCGACTCGTCGGAAACGTAGAACGGCTGACCGGGGATGGCGGGCGCCATTCCGAAACCACGCAGCTCGTCATTCAGCTTGGAACCATAGTAGAGATGTCCGGTCACGAAGTTTTCGCTGGCAGGAATAAATGTTGTGCCGTCCGGAGATAAGAATTGGTACGGTTTCTTCGCGGGCACGGCTTCAGAGAAGTCGTTTTCGTTTCTCCAGTGCGCGACTGGTAGAATCGGCGTCATTCCCGGTCGCGGTGCGGAGGGCTCGGCTTTCAACAGGGTAATGTTGTTGCCAGATGAATCGGGATTGAAGGTATATACCGTGCCCTTGCCAGCATACGAAATCACCATCAGGTCTCCGGCTTTGTCGAAGGCCAGTTGAACCGGATCCAAAGGATTGTCGCGAACCGTCGAGAGCTGCCCAGTGGCGGCAGACCAGCGATAGATGGTTTGCCATTTGGCGTCCACAAAATAAAGATTGCCGGAGCTGTCAACGGCTCCTCCGGAAATATTCAAGAAGCCGCCTGTGAGCTTTTCTACATTTGCGCCTTCGGCCAAAACCGCAGAAGGCTTGGCCGGGCGGGCCTCCGGCGGATTGCCGGAAACATCCAGCCAGGCGAATTCTCGCTGTCGCATCTCGACTTTGTGCGTCTGATCGTAAATGGCGTTGTCGAAAGAGACTTTGCTGTCGCTGTAGCAATGAACGTTGCGAAACTTTACGTTTTTCGAACTTGTGAGCTTTATTGCGTAGGGAAATGGCTGATAGCTGCTCACGACACGATACATGTGCAGGTTTGCGATGGTGATGTTGCTCGAATCTTGTATCTCGATGGGCAGAGCAAAGCCGCCTTCGCCTCGCTCCTCTTCAGTCTGTAACGCGTAAATCTGCCAGTTGGACGCATTGCGCAGGACTGCCTCGTTCCGAACATGGTGCTCGCTGGAGAGTTCATAAACTCGTCCGCTGGTTGACGTATTGGAGATATACAGCCCGGCTTGCGCGAAGGTGCTGGGGGTCCAGATGTCCATGAAGGTTCCGCCGCCGCCGTCGGTGACCCAGAGACCTGGATACTGTCCGTCCCAGCGGCGGCTTAAATCGGAATCGGCAGTGTGGGTATTGTTATAGATTTTCTGCCAGACTTTAGAACTCTCTTCTGCGCTGGCTCCCGGATCAACGGTACCGTGGCCGCCAAGGAAGCGCACATCGTTCATCAGCGAATGCTCGCCAGCCATCCACTTTGCGGCAACGGCTCGCGGATTTATACCGTTGGTATACAGCCCGATGCCGGTCACGACATTCATTCCGCCGCGTGGAGTCTCCAGAAGCGGCTTAGGGCTGCCCACACCCTGAAAGGCCGGAGTCGAGTCAGCGATAAGAATTCGTGTGACGCTTGGATGTAGGCCGATGAGAACGGTGTCCGGTTTTAGCGAAACCGTATCGGTGACTCGATACTGACCAGAGGGTAGATAAATTGTACGATGCTCTGCGATTGCCTTCTTGAACGCTTCGGTGTCGTCCGTCACGCCGTCACCGCGTGCGCCGAGACTCCGGATGTTCACCCACGTATCCATCGGAGGCAAATCTGGGATATCAGATTTAACAGGCTCGGGTAACGCGTTGATCGGTGCCGTGTCGTAAATGTCTTGAATCGCAGGTTCTGCGCCAACGTCGGAATAGTGGAGTCCGTGGGAAAACGTCTTAACTTCGTAAATCTTTCCCGGGCCCGCAGTTTGCTTTCCGCTTTCGCTGTAAGAAACAAAAATTGGGACGCTGCGGCAGACGATGTTCTCCATGTTGATTTCGGTGTGGGAGCTGTTTTCATTGCTGATGATCACAGCGGGGCCGGTGATGTTTTCCATACGGCCATCTTTTATCCAGAGCTCGTCGGAATATTTGGGGTCAATCGAAATCGCGGTTGGGACGTTCTTGAATTGCGGACGAATCAGTGTTAACCCAGCTTCGTGTTCTCGGATCGCAGCTTCGCGCTGACCTTCAAACGTGGCATCAATGATTGTGAACTGCCATCCTGGAGAAGGCTTTCGGGTCCAGATGCCGTACTGGCCGCCATAAAAATGCACGTCCTGGGCGACGTTGCCGCCATCGTGGATTCCCGCAAGCCCGGTGCCGATGTGGAAATCCATGTGCGCAAGGAAGCAATGCTGGGCATAGTGGGCGCGCACGGCGACGGCCCCGGGATTCCCGTCTTGAATCTCCATATCAATGTTGCTTATGGCTGAGTAAAACGTGCCCGGATTTGCATCGGGCGGAGGCGACCCTTTGGGCGGGAGTACGCGCCCGGAAGGGCTATTGGTCGCTGAAACCGATCCGGGACGAAAGCCCGCGAAAAAAAACATATAGGTGGGGCCTTGCTGAAAGCCCGGCGTGTTTGCGCCGAGGACGAACACGGGTCGCGTAGCGCCGTAGCCAATCAGCCGAATCCCGGGCCAGATATAGATCGTTTTGGCCAAACGGTACCGGCCAGCAGGAACGAACAGAATGCCCTGGTTGGTTGTCTCCTGAACTCTATCGATGGCCTGCTGTATTGCGTTTGTGTCGTCCGCGATTCCGTCCGCTTTGACTGGGAAGTTGTCGCTAGTGAGATAGACCGCCTTTGCATCGTAAATTCGGGCTGAGTAATAAGAAGATGATCCGAAGCAGGGAATAACCGATAACAAGATCGCAACTGTAAGGATCGTCTTTGTCACTATCATCGGGGTATCCTCAAACATGAAATTTCGCACGATGCCAGTCTCGCTATCGCGAACCCAGCGAAAAAGTATTTTGCTGAACTAAATAACCAGACTTATGCCGAGGCTCGCGGGCGAGGGGGCCCGCGCCACACTTATTCAAAGGCTATTTTTTGGAATCAGGATCGTCGTTTTCGTCCCTCGCCTGGTCCCGATGCAAGTCGTGGTAAACCGCGCGAAGCTTCTGTTTCATCTCATTGTATTTTTGGTATTCCTCTATTTCGTGCTTGGCGTCCTCGGCGCGTCCCGTCTGCCGGTAAATCGTACTCAGGCGGAAGTGAGCGACGGGAATGGTGGGGTCCAATTCGATGGCATGCTGCAAAAGCTCCTCGGCTTTTTGCGGTTGATTGAGCGACATCTCAACTTTGGCAAGACCGATATCGGCTTCGGGGTCATTAGGCTGAAGTTGTATGGCGCGAGTGTAGTCATCGGACGCGGTTTTCAAATCGCTAGCGCGGAAAGCAATATCGCCGAGCCTGCGTTCAGATTGTTCATCGAGAGGATTTGCCTCCAACGCCGCTTTGTACTCGCTCTCGGCTTCACTGCGGCTCTCCGTAGTACCCAGGACATCGAGCATTTCGGCAAGTTCAAAATGGAGTCCCGGAAGGGTGGGATCAATCTTGAGCGCGGCCCGGTAGTTTTCGACGGCTTCCGCGGTGCTCCCGCGTTTCGCCAGTTCGTGTGCTAACGCCTGGTGCATTCGGGCGGAATTTGGCGCCACTACGGACAAGCTGAGCAGAGATTCGTTGGCAAGGTCGGAATAGAGTCTATAGGCAGAGTAAAGGATAGCTTCGTTCGTGGGTTCCAGTTTTTGGAGGGCACTCACAGTTGACGCCGCTTTATCAAGATCGCCCGACGCGGAATAGATTTCGATCAGCTCCATCCCAGTCTGTATCTGGACCTTCTGATCTTGCACTTTTGGAAATGCTTCCTCGAGATCGTGGCGGGCTGCGTTGATGTCACCGGTGCGCTTTTCGGCGATGCCCAGAAGAGCCTGAATCTTTCCCAGTGTGGGCCGCAGTTTCAGCGCCGACCGGAGCTGTGGAATTGCCTCCGCAAAGTCTTCCTGGAAGAACAACACCGCGCCGAGGTTACCGCGCGCATCCACGTTTTTCGGATCGAGGGCAATAATGGCCCTAAATTCGGGGATCGCCAGGTCGGGTTTGTTTTCCCTCAAATATTCCGCAGCCTGTCGGGTGTGTGTTTCGATTTGCTGCTGGCGGCCAGGGACAGATTGGGAAAAAGATAAGGGCGGCGCCAGATAGAGGATCACCCAGAATAGGACAACCGATTTTGACTTCATGTGACGATTGTACGGTGGCTTAGAATCTCGTCGCTCCTCGCGAACCAAGAAATAGAAAAGGACGGCAGCTAGCTGCCGTCCTTTGTTGTGGGCCGCATTTAGTTAGAACGAGATGCGCGCGCTGAGTTGACCGCTGCGAGGGGCAACTGAGACACCGGTCGCATTGTCTATGACTCCGAAGTTTGCTCCGCCAAGTGTGTTGCCTGGCGGGTTAAAGCTCGGATGGTTAAGGGCGTTGACGAAGTCTCCTCTTATTTCCATGGCGACCCGCTCGGTGAAATGGATGTTCTTAGCCAAGGAAAGGTTCACGACCGTGAGATCCGGTCCCCTGATGGAGTTTCTACGCTCATCGCCAAATGTTCCGTTTGCTGGGACGGCGAATGCCGCCGGATTGAAATAACCCATGGCACCGGGTCCGTCTGTGCCTGGTGCCCCGGGGACACCGGACAGCGGGCTGCCTACTACATTGGCATACCAATTGCAGCCGTTGCCACACTGCGAAAGGCTGTTGTTAACGCTATTGATTATGGTGAATGGTACGCCACTCTGGTGAATAAATGTTCCAGAGAGGCGCCAGCCACCGACGATGGCGTCCTCAATGCCGTTGTCGTGCATATACGACTTTCCTCTACCAAAAGGCAACTCGTAGGAAGCGTATCCCTTGTAGGCGTTCGGGATGTCGAAGTTCGAATTACCGTAATTCGCAGAGGGGTTATTCCCAATTTGCCAGAATTGCGTCCCGGCGCGGCTGCCCCATCCGGAGGAATCCTGGTCATCCAGGAAGTGCGACCAAACATAATTGAAGCTGAAGAGCAAGCCGTTGGAAAAGTGCTTATTGATCGCGGCTTGAACGGCGTTATAGCGGGTGATGCCATTGTAGTTGTTGCCGCCAAGATTTCCCCAGTTCGAAAATGGACGGTTAGCCTGAATGACGGCTGTTGTGAGCGTTCCAGCCGCCTGGTCCGCCGCAAAGGTAGACAAAGTGGCCGGGTTGGTTACCTGATTTAGGTCTGTCGGAAATTGCAGATTCGTGGCGTGGCTACCCACGTACGCAAGAGAAGCCACGTAGTCGCGTCCAAACTGGTGCTCCACGCTCAACTGATATTCGTTGATTCTGGCCACCGGAACATCGTAGGGAACGTAAGTCTGGCTGGAATATTTACCGGGGGTACAGCAGTACGTGTTGGGGTTTTTGGCCGCTGGCGAACCCACGACGTAATTAAGCGCCGTCGCAGCTTGAGCAGCGGTCGAGGATAGGGAGATCAGCGGATTCACTGCGGCATTCGGAGCGGGGTCCGTACTGTTACCCTTGCTGGTAGTCAAGGCCCCAGTTCCCACACCGTTTCCGTACGTATCTTCGCTATAGTTGTACGAATACATGCCAAAGCCGCCTCTGACGACCGTATTGGGCATGACCTGCCAGGCAAAGCCGACGCGAGGCAGGAAGATGGCGTAACTAGGCTTTTGCAAGGTGGTTCGGTTATCTTGCGGCGCGAACCACATCGAGCCTAAGGAACCATCGTACGGGTTGACAAGGGTTGGCCAGAAGCCACCCAGACTGTTGTGTATCTCGCTCATGCCAGTAGTCGCAACATAACGCAAGCCGAGGTTCAACGTGAAATTCGGGCGGACCTTGATGTCATCCTGAGCAAAGAGCTGAGGACTCTTCAGGCGCATGTAGGATGTGGACTGATTGGTAGCGGCCCAGTTTTGAACATCGCCGAGCAGGAAATCCGCCAGACCCGATCCAGTGCCAGCCGCGCCACCGTTCGAGGTGTAATTCCCGGTGAAACCGAACGTGCCCGCGTTAATATTTCCCCACGGGGTGGTGTCACCGTCGCCCATAAGTACTTCAACCCCGAAGTGCAGGATGTGCTTGCCATGGACCAATGTCACAACATCTGACGGGTCGTAGAGCCCCTCGATGTAGACGGCGTTGGTACCCGGTTGGAGTGAAACGCAGCATTGGCCGCTAATGTTTATGGTCGGGAAGACATTCGCCTTCGCGTATTGCAAACCTAATGTAGCTTGCGAGTTAAACCCCAGAGTCTGAGGAACGAACCAGTTACCTTGCTTGGTGTAACTCATTCGAAGACTATTGACGAGAGTCGGGGTGATTTCAGAGGTAAGAGTAACCTGCGCGTTGTAACCATCTATGTCGCCGGAGTAGCAGTTGAGAGGGCAGGGCGTGCTGTTGATGTTCTTCCCGGGGTTGTCCTTCTGGCTAATCGAGAAGGAAATGCGGTTCTTCTGGGAAATATCATAGTCAAGGCGACCGAAAAATCTTAAATTCGGGTTGGGAGCGGATGCGATAAAGCTGAAGTTATTTGTAAGGGCACCCGAGGCGCCGGCGTTAGGCAAGGGATAAAACGACAGAATCTTCGCCGCCACCGGATCGATCCTACCCGAGGGGATCATATTGCCGGAGAACTGCGTGCGCGTGCCACCGGACGTCGTGAGGGGATCGAAAATTGGGTTAAGGCCTGCAGCGGAGAAATCGCCGTTTCTCTCCGCTAGAGTGGGCACAGTGCTTGTTTTCACAGAGGACGCGCCCTTGTTGTAGATCTTGTCGGTGACGAAATAGAAGAAAAACTTATCCTTGATGATTGGGCCGCCAATAGAGCCGCCATACTGGTCGTACCGCAAATACGGTGCTTGCTGAGCTGTAACAACCCCATTTTGAATGGTCTTGAAATAGGGTCGGGCGTTCAGGATATTGTTCTGCCAAAATTCGTAACCGGAACCATGAAATGAATTAGTTCCACTCTTGCTGATCTGGTTGAATACGGCGCCGCCAATACCGTACTCCGACGAGAACGAAGAGGTCGTGATCTGAACTTCTTGCACGGCCTCAAAGAGCAGGTTATCCACGTTATTGCTCACGGGCAATTGAACTACGGCGCCATCCTGGAGATAGTTGGCATAATTGGGAAGATTGCCGTTAATTGAGACCGCATCTCCCGCATTGTAGTTGCCGCTGCCTTCTCCGCCGCCGGCGCCCGAAGCGGTTCCCACAGCGCCGGGAAGGAGAATATTGAAGTTAGCCCAGTCGTTGCCGGTGATTCCAGCGCCTATCTGGGGAAGCACCCCTACGGTTTTCGCATCAAGAACTGCACCCATCTTGGAGGTTTCGGTTTCCAAGATCGGCGCGGTACCCTCGACCGTGACGGTTTCTGTTACCGCGCCCACATCCAGACTCGCGTCTTCGGTAATCACATCCACCTGCAAACCGATGGGGCCGCGCGTAAGTTTCTTGAAACCCGGCGCCGAAAAGCTAATGTTGTAATTGCCAGGGGGCGTGGAGACAGTATCGTAAATACCGTCCTGGTTGGTAACGAAATTCTGTGTTTCTCCGGTGTCAATGTTTGTCAGCGTCACCGCTGCGCTTGGTACAACGGCTCCCGAAGCCATCACCGTGCCGCGAATCTCGCCGGTGTTTCTACTTTGTGAAAATGCCAACCCAGCCATACTTAGCAAAAAACAAACCGCGAGTGCGCAGCGAATGAAACGCGTCATGAACTTCCTCCACGCTGGAATTTGATATTGCTGTGAAGATTAGACAATCGCTTGTCTTATAAGACACAATCGCTATCGGACCGGACATTACAATTGCTTTGCGATTGTTGTCAAGCTAAAAATAGTGGGTTATTGTCGTAGGCAAACCGTTTGTCTATTGAGTCGCCGCAATCTGGGTCCGTTAACGCTTACGGTCAAGTTATCTCATTGCCCAAGAAGTAGAGCTTGACGTAATCTGACCAATCGTTTGTCTATGAAATGATATATTGAGGCCGAATTCGGGTCTGAAAATACAACATATAGAATGAACGAGGACACACAATGCCAAAGAACACCCGCCGTGACTTTCTTAAGCTCGCTGGCAGCTCAGTTGTGGCCCTCGCGGCCTCAAACCGGTTGCTGCGCGCCGATTCTTCTTCCGTGGTTCATGCTTGGGTCACCTCGAAGGACAAAAGGTTTCAGCAGATTGATACGCCGCAGTGGCGGGATCAGGCTATCAACTCCGCTACCGGCATTCGCATAGACGGTACCCATCGCCGTCAGGAAATTCTTGGGTTCGGCGCGGCTTTCACTGACGCTTCCTGTTATCTGCTGAGCAAGCTGAATTCGGACGAACGCAGCGCATTGCTCTCGGAACTATTCGGTCCAAAAGGACTGAGGCTTTCCGTCGGCCGCACCTGTATTGGGTCGAGCGACTATTCCACAAAAGTTTACAGTTTTGACGAGAGTCCGGACCCGGATCCAGAGTTGAAGCACTTCAGCATCGAGCACGACCGGGAATATATCCTGCCTTCGCTGCGAGCGGCACGCTCTCTGAATCCAGACCTGTTTCTCCTCTCTACACCATGGAGCCCGCCGGGATGGATGAAGCCGAACGGCTCGATGCTGGGCGGCTGCATGCAAGGCAAATACTTTGGCCCTTACGCGGATTACTTTGTCCGCTTTCTCCAGGGGTATGCGGCTGAAGGCGTCAAAATTAATGCCGTTACCGTCCAAAACGAAGTGGATACGAACCAGGAGGGAAGAATGCCCGCGGCTTTGTGGGGGCAGGAATACGAGATGAAGTTTGTAAAAAGTCATCTCGCACCCGCGCTCCAGCGCGCTTCGCTCGACACGAAGATTTGGATAGTGGATCACAACTACAACCTCTGGGGAAGGGCGTTGGATGAACTCGCCGATCCCGATGTGAATAAATATGTGGATGGGATCGCATGGCACGGCTACTACGGCACTCCGGATGCCATGACGCGGGTGCACGAGGCGTACCCGGATAAACACTCCTACTGGACCGAAGGGGGACCTGAGATTAACAGTCCGGACTATGCGACGAATTGGGTCAACTGGTCCCGCACCTTCACGGGAGTGTTGAAGAACTGGGCGCGGTGCATCATAGGTTGGAACCTTTTGCTGGACGAAAACGGAACGCCAAATATAGGACCGTTTCACTGCGGAGGCATGGTAACGGTGGACTCTGCGACCCACAAGATTACCCGAAGCGGGCAATACTGGGCATTCGCACACTATTCCAAAGTGATTCAGCGGGGATCCCGAGTGATTGATTCGCAGAGGGAGCTAGCTGGCATTGATCACGTTGCTTTTGAAAATCCAGATGGCAGCCATGTCCTTATCATTACGAACCAGGCAGCCGAACAGTCGGTGCTGTGTCAGGTGGGAGCGAAATCGCTAGAGTTGATGTTGGACCAGGATTCGGTGACCACGCTCCTCTGGTGATTAACTCAAGAGTGTTCGAAGATTTGCGAAAATTTGTTTTGAGTCCATGAGTATACGTTTTCTCACACGAAGAGGCTTGCCGCTATGCCGGTCATTTATTTTGATCGGTAGTCTTTTTTCCCCGGGATTCGCTGCCGATAACACCAACCATTACGCGGGCGAACCGTTTCACGACAGCGTTTATCACGGTGGGCCGCAAAAGATCCCAGGGCGAGTACAGTGCGCTTACTATGATTTCGGTGGGGAAGGGATCGCGTACCACGACACCGATGCGAAGAACAATGGCAGCGGCGGTCTGAACCCTGCGGATGGGTCGTACTTGAACACTTTCCGAATGAACGAGGGAGTGGACACTTCTTACACAAAATTTCACGACCAGATTGACAACAGTCCCTACGACATAGTCCAACCGCCCGAAGGCCAACTCTATGTTGGTTGGACCGAGCCGGGCGAGTGGTTCAACATGACGGTGCAGGTAGAACGCGCCGGACGCTACAGCATTGACCTTCTATATACTTCAAACCGCGGTGGCGAGATATCTTTTGATTTGAATGGGAAAGACCTGACTGGTCCTATTTCGGTTTTGTCTACATTTAATGCCGCCGATCCCGTCGCGTGGCGGCAATGGCACCACTGGAACGTAATGAAGGATCTCGCGGAGGTCAACCTACCAAAAGGAATAACCCTACTTACCTTGCGCGTGGTGTCGAAAGGTAACATGAACCTGGCGACCCTAGAGTTCAAATACAAGAAATGAATCAGCCGTGGAAACTAGAAATAGAGAACTGATGCCCCGGAGAGGAAAGTCAGAAGGATGAAACAGAAACGGCCGAGCATAGATGGACCAATCAGCTTGAAGAAGTTGGCTGAGCATCTTGGTCTGAATCCCGCAACAGTGTCCGTTGTGCTGAACGACGTTCCCGGGCGCTCGATTCCCCAAGCCACTCGCGATCGCATTAAAGCTGCGGCCAAAGAATTGAATTATCACCCGAGTCTTTTGGCGCGTTCCCTTCGCAATCGCCGAACCCTGAACATCGGCATCCTAGTTCCTCAGCTTGGCGATGGATATCACACACAGGTGATGAGCGGCATTGGCGATCACTTAATGGATGCGGGGTATTTTTACTTCACCGCGCATCATAGACATCGGAAGGATCTAATTGAGGAATACAGCCGGATGCTTCTCGGCCGCGGAGCCGAGGCACTCATTGCGGTGGATACACTGCTTGAACATCCATTTCAAGTACCGGTCGTAGCGGTGGCTGGGCATCAGGCTGTGAGTGGCGTCACCAATGTAGTACTCGATCATCGGTTCGCCGCTGAGCTTGCCCTAACGCATCTGCATTCCCTGGGACACCGGCGCATTGCCTTCATGCGCGGCCAACCCTTTAGTTCAGATTCTGATGAGAGGTGGCGCAGCCTCGTTCGCGTCGCACACGAAATCGGCATTCCAATCAGACCCGAACTCATCGTGCAGCTGGACCGGGACATATCTTCCCCGGAGTTAGGCTATCCAGTCATGCAGCACCTACTTTCGGGAGGCAAGGCGTTCACCGCCGTGGTCGCGTTTAATGACATGTCAGCAATTGGTGCGATACGGGCACTTCAAGACTCCGGACTACGCGTGCCGGATGATATCTCGGTTATAGGTTTTGACGATATCAAGGCGGCGGAGTTCAATAACCCAAGACTCACGACTATCCGCCAACCTCTGTCCAACATGGGAAGGATTGCGGCACAGTGTGTTCTCAACCGGCTACATGGATCCGAGCGTTACCGTCCAGAAATCATCGTTGAACCTGAGTTGGTGGTGCGAGAATCCACGCAGAGGGTCAAGCAGAGAAGCCCCGCGAGTAGTGGAGGGGGAAGAATTGCTCGCAAGCGCTCCGCAATCGTCCATGCAGATTGAGCATGCCAGCCGGAGGCAACCGCTGGGATGGCTCCATCTGGGATTCGCCTTGACCGGGGTTGGCACCACATTGCTTGGCTGCGTTCTACCTACTCTCAGCACGATTTGGAACATGAACGATAGCCGCTCCGGGGTTCTCTTTGCCGCTCAATTCTCCGGCTCCGCATTGGGCGCGCTTCTGGTCGGAAGCAACTTTTTCGCCGGCGTGTTGCGTGGATATATTTTGCTCATCGCCAGTGCTGTGTCTATCGCATTCTTTGCCGAATTTCTGGAAGTGCTTCGTTTCTTTACGTTTGGCCTGGGCTTGGGCTTGACCATGACGGCTACGAGCATGTTGATTGGAACTACATACATCGGCAAACGCGGATCCGCGCTTTCCGTACTGAATGCTTATTGGGCGATCGGTGCGGCGCTCTGTCCCGCGATTGCGTCGCTTTGGATTCGACGATGGCCGCCGACGTATTTGTTTCTTACACTGGCTGTGGTATTTGCGATAATTCTCGCGATCAGCACTCGACATCGTGCGGCTTTTTCACCAGCCCTTGAAGGGGTGGTTGGGATCGAGGTTGTGGAAAGGCAGTTGAAGTTCCTGATTATTTTTGCTGCGTTGGCCTCTTTGTACGTCGGCGTCGAGGTATCAATCGGCGGCTGGATGATGACCTACGTCCATCGCATGCCAATAACAAGTAAACCGTGGGCGCCGATCGCTACTTCGTTTTTCTGGATTGCATTACTCTCTGGCAGAATGCTCGCCCCCGCGGTTCTACGCCGCGTGTCCGAAACACAGCTCTTGGATTCATGCATCGCAATTGGGTTTGGCAGTGCCGTCCTGTTGCTTCTTAGTCGTTCACCGATGACGATTATTGTGAGTGCCGGAACAGTTGGACTGACGCTCGGACCTATTTTCCCGCTCTGTATCGCGAAGGCCCTTGCTTTTATGCACGACTCGCCAAAAGCGAAGTGGGTATTCTCCATCTCAGGTTTGGGGGGAGCAGTTCTGCCCTGGATGACTGGAAACCTCTCCGCGCATTCTGGCTCTTTGCGGGTGGGATTGATGGTTCCAGTATTCGCCTTGGCGGCCATGATCATTCTGAATCAACTTGACCGAAGACCTTCCCTGGTTTGAGTGAATAAAGAACTAAGGACAGGGATGACGGCATGGGCGTGTCGAACGATCATGTCTTGGCGGATTTTCATTGAATAATTAACGATCGTACCGCGCGTTCGACGGAGTCGGCCGGGTTGGCGGTTCCCGCGGGACGGAGGACGTATCTCTGGAGGATTTCGTCGAGTTCCTGCGCGCGTATGGGTTTTGAGAGGTATCCGTCCATTCCGGCGGCCATGCATCTCTCGCGGTCGCCTTTCATGGCATGAGCGGTCAAAGCAATAATCGGCTGACGGAGTTTGCCGCCTTGTTCCTTTTTGCGAATTGCCGCAGTCGCCTCGAAGCCGTCCATCTCCGGCATCTGCACGTCCATGAAAATCAGGTCGAAGGTTTCTTTTTCCAGCGCTTTTAGGGCTTCGCGACCATCGGCAACCACCTGAACTCTGTGTCCCCTTTTTTCAAGCAATCTACTGGCGACCCGCTGATTTACGGGGTTATCTTCAGCTAGCAACACATGGAAAGTCCCCGATGGATCGGGTGCATTTCCAAGGGAGTACCGGGTAATCAGAGGGATGGCGCCAGTCTGCTCGTGGCCGAGGACTCTGGTGATGGCCTCACGCAATTCTGATTGTCGAATAGGCTTCAACAAGTAAGCCGATATTCCAAGTTCCTGGCAGCGGGCCGCGTCTCCACGATGACCCGCCGAAGTCAGCATCATGACAATCGCGGTCGAGAGTTCTGGCCGTTGCCTTATTCGCTCAATCAGGGTGAATCCGTTCATCTCAGGCATGTGCATGTCGGTAACGATAAGCGCGTAGGGCTCCCCGGCGCTGTAAGCGGTGAAGAGGTGCGATAAAGCATCGTCTCCGCCATTTACAGACGTAGATTTCATCTCCCATCGTTCGAGCATTCCCTCCAGTATGCGGCGGTTCGTGGGGTTGTCATCCACGATCAGGACTTTAACCCCGCGAAGTATCTCGGGAGGGGCGATGCCTCCTAGTTCGACTGGCTTCGAGTCTGAAACGCCGAGCCGTATGGTGAAATGAAACTGGCTTCCCCGGCTTATGTCACTCCGCACCCAAATCTTTCCGCCCATCATGGCGACAAGACGCATTGAAATGCTGAGCCCGAGGCCTGTACCTCCGTACTTGCGGGTGGTCGAATTGTCGGCCTGCGAAAATGCTTCGAAGATTGATTCCTGCTTCTCGATTGGAATGCCGATCCCTGTATCCGATACCGTGAAATGCATCGTGCAATTGGCACCGATTTGGCTTTCAAGTTCGACCTTGAGCGCGACCTCCCCTCCATCGGTGAACTTGATTGCATTTCCCAGAAGATTGACAATGACCTGACGCAGGCGGCTGAAATCTCCCCGAACTACCTCCGGAACCTCGGGAGCTATCTCGCATAACAGTTCCAGACCCTTTTCATCGGCGCGCCCAGCAACCGTCCTCAGGGTTGCTTCCAATCCCTCGCGGATGTCGAAATCTAAAGTCTCAAGATCAATTTTCCCGGCTTCAATTTTGGAGAAATCGAGAATATCGTTTATGACGGCCAGCAGGATGTCGGCAGACAACTTTACGGTGTCCAGATATTCCCGCTGCTCCTGAGTCAGATTTGTCTCGAGTGCGAGGTCGGTCATTCCAACAACTCCGTTAAGCGGCGTACGAATTTCGTGACTCATGTTGGCCAGAAACTCGCTCTTGGTCTGGCTCGCCACCTCGGCTTTTTCTTTCGCGGTTCGCAGTTCCTCGGTCCGTTCTTCGACAATTTGGGCCAATTCGTGTCCCCGGACACGCAGCCGCCTCGTATAGAGCCGCTGCCCTCTCAAGACAGCCGCGCAAACGAGAATTACGCAAAGCACATAGAACCAGGGGGTTTGATAAAAGTGAGGCATTAAAACGAACGTGGCTGAGGCTCCCGATTCGTTCCAAAGGCGATCATCATTTGAAGCGATCACTCGAAACTGATACCGCTTTGGGGGTAGATTCGTGTAATACGCTACACGGCGGGAGCCGGCGTCCACCCAATCGCGGTCGTAACCCTCAAGCTTGTACTTGAATTGAACTCGGCGCGGAATCCGCAGGCTCAAAGCTGTGTATTGAATTTCAATCTTGGCAGTGCCGGCACTCAACCGCACCTCCTGCTGCGATGAGAGGGCCTTACCGTCAACTATGAGTGCTTCAATGACCACAGGGGGAACCAAGTCATTTCGCAGGATGTGGTTAGGATCAACAACGACAATGCCCTTTGTGGTGGTGAACCATAATTTTCCATCGTGAGTTCTTGCGCCAGCCGGCTGCGATTCTGGCAGAGAAGCCTCGCTGGTTTTCATCCCGTCGGCGGTTCCAAAGCGGAGGGAGGGAACAACCGAAACGCGACCATCGGCGAAGTCGTCCAGCTCTTTTCTCGAAGCCATAAATATCCCGTTGGTAGTGCTGATCCACAGGTTGCCTTTGTCGTCAGCGAGAACGCGGGACGGGTAGTCGTCGAACAGACCGTTCTGTTTGGTGTAGCGCGTGACCCGGCCATCGCTGATGCGAAAGCGCGTGAGACCCGGAATCCTGCCGCCCAGCCAGAGATTGCCACTCTCGTCATCGAATATTGAAGTTACAGGAAAATTAATCTGCGGCTGCCGGGCGTTGTCCGGCGATTCACCCTTTGAGAATTTGAATAGACCCTTGACTGTGCCGAACCAAAGCGTGCCCGCCGGATCCCGGTAAATCGTGAACGTGTAATTGCCCGGACTTGAGAGGGGTGTGAGTTTTCCTTCAAACGTGAAGGGTTGCACCCGCCCGTGCTTAAGCCGAAAGGCGAGGGTTTCCGCGGTGGTGACGATTAGACTCTCATCGTCACCAGAAACGGCGGAGACATAGCGTTTGAATAACCGCCCGTGATCAAATTGTTTGAATTTCCCATCTTGAAATCGGATTGGGCCATTCGTGCTTCCCATCCAAAGGCTGCCGTCTTTGCTCTCGAACATCCCGTTCCCATAAGTATCTTGGAGGCCATCCTTTCTGGTGAGGGCAGTCACAACGCCGTTCTGTATGCGCGCCAAGCCACCGCCTTTGCATAAGACGTTAAGGATTCCGTTCCGGGTTTCCATCGCCAAGGCGGTGAAGTTGGAAGGCAAGCCCTCTTTTACAGTTAACGTAGTGAGCTTAGTATCGCGAAACCGGTCCAAACCGCTGGTGGTGCCGACCCATAAACTTCCTTCCCGATCCTCGAACAGCGCAATAACTTTGCTGTCGCTCAGACCGTCCTGAGAGCTGAAGGAATTCACCTTGTTACGCGTGATTCGCGCCAAGCCGAGATCGCTCGTCCCTAGCCACAGATTTCCCTGCCCATCGGAGACAATCGAGTTCACCTCACCCTTAATCTTGCCCGGAGCTACCTGTCGAATAGAGTGTTGCTCCAGATTCATGAGATAGAGCCCCGTCAACGTTCCCACCCAGATGTGGTTGTCCGAAGCGGCAGCTAAGGCGCTGGCGTTGGGTATCTTCATTTGGATTGCTGAAATCTTGCCATCTGCGTCTAGATAGAGTTGGCTGGCACCCCCGCTACCGATCCATATTTTCCCTGAAGAATTAAGGAATCCATTGATCCATCCGGTACCGCGCCGCAGCATCTTCGGATCGCCGCCCTGAATGAGATAAATAAAGTCGTCAGAACCGATAAAAACCTCGTGTTCCGGTGACTCGAAGATATTTCGAATTTCACCGTCAGGAAGCGGGGCGGCGGGGCGATAGTCCGCAAAAACACCGCGCTTGTAGATCAACGTTCTCGATGTGGTTCGAATCAGAAGATCGCCGTCCGCCCCGATGCAAATCGCTCTGACCGGCTCATCGACTGCATGATTTTCGACTACTGGATCCACCAAGACAAAACGAACGCCATCAAACCGCACCAGCCCGGCGGACGTCCTCAGCCACAGATAGCCGTCCTGACTTTGGAGGATTTGGTAGACGGCCTCCCCTGGCAGACCGTTCTGGGAAGTCCAGGTATCGTGGCCATACTGGTCAATGTTTTTCTGCGAATCCAAACCAAATGCCGGCATGGATAAGCAGGCAAGAACAACAATGAGAAGAAAGTAATGCTTCTGAATGGTCGGCCTGGAGACTCGTTGAAGATTGGCGAACCATCTTCTGGCCAAATCCAACAAATTGCATAAACCAATGCCCCCGAGCGCAGCCCAAGGAATTGGCGAGGCCTGTTTCGGTCTTGCCGACGAGTTTTCACGAACTTCCACCTGTCATCTATCGGTGATATGGACTTTTCCCTTTAGAGTACGGTGGCCGAAGGTAATAAAATTCTCGCCAACGGTTGACCCGGTTTTAGCATCTTCATAGTGGCGAGTCCACTCGCCCTGGAGAAATCGAATGAAATCGCGCAAAGAGAATATTCTTATGAACGTGCTTCTCGGCACCGGTCTTTATCTGTTGGATTCAGTTCGTGACCGCGTCGCAGACGGTGTCGGCGACCTGCGAGGCCGGGCCAAGGACAACTTTGAAGATTTGAGGAGCAAGGCCAAAGACGGATATGAGACTGCCTCAGACCGCGTCAGCCGGGCTTCCGATGTGCTGCGTGGTGAAGACAGCTCACTTCTGGGCACAACCGCATCTCTTCTCATCGGAATTGGCATTGGCGTGGGCCTGGGTATGCTTTTGGCTCCGGCGAGCGGAGAAGAAACCCGCGGCAATATCGCCGATAAGGTTCAAGATTTCGGCGGCAAGGTCCGAGATCGCTTCTCGCGAGAGCAAGAGGCAGCCACTGGAACATACGGCGCCTAACTTTCGGAGGAATTAGTCGAGAGAGATGATTGGTGCGTGTTCGCTCGATGGAGCCCTTGGGCAACATTTAGGGTTGCGGCGCATGGTGTGTCGGCGAGCGAGTTGAACACCCCCTCTGTGGTCTTGACAACGACGAGTCCGCGACTAGAAATTTAACTTTTCCTGGCCCTCATAGTGCGAGGGCCAGTTCCACTTTGGAACACCTTTTCGTCTTTTGCACAGATTCGCCTTTTCTTCGCTTAAGTCGGCGTGTATAATCCGCGCTTACCATTCCCGCAATTATAAAAGGAGCAGTATTCATGGCTGACGACCGTTCCAAAGCTATTGATCTCGCGTTTGCGCAAATTGAAAAGCAGTTTGGCAAGGGGTCCATCATGCGCCTCGGTTCCAAAGAGGCGATTGTCCCGATATCCGTAATCCCGACGGGAGCAATTTCATTCGACGCGGCCCTCGGTGTGGGAGGATTTCCCCGTGGGCGCGTCGTCGAAATCTTCGGTCCGGAATCGTCGGGAAAAACGACTATCGCTTTGCAAGTCATTGCCGAAGCTCAGAAGACCGGCGGCATGGCGGCATTTGTGGACGCCGAACACGCTCTCGATCCCGGATACGCCAAGAAACTCGGGGTTGACGTGGATAATTTACTTGTCTCGCAACCTGACTACGGCGAACAGGCGCTCGAGATCACCGAAGCGCTGGTGCGTTCCGGTGCTATTGACGTGCTGGTCGTGGACTCGGTCGCCGCGCTCGTGCCCAAGGCGGAACTCGATGGTGAGATGGGCGACAGTCACATGGGCCTGCAGGCACGTTTGATGTCGCAGGCTCTGCGGAAATTGACCGGAACCGTTTCAAAATCGCGCACCTGCCTTATTTTCATCAATCAGATTCGCGAGAAAATTGGTGTAATGTTTGGCAATCCCGAGACTACGACAGGCGGACGGGCGCTGAAATTTTATTCTTCCGTCCGCATTGATATTCGCCGCATCGCCGCCATCAAAGAGGGCGACGTCGTCACCGGTTCGCGTACCAAAATTAAAGTTGTAAAGAATAAAGTGGCGGCGCCATTTCGTGAAGCGGAGTTCGATATCATGTATGGCGAAGGAATTTCGCGCGAGGGCGATCTATTGGATATCGCTGCCAATTCCGGACTGCTGGAAAAATCCGGCGCATGGTACAGCTATAAAGGTGAGCGCATAGGCCAAGGTCGCGAAAACGCCCGTCAGTTCCTAAAAGATAACAAAGACACAATGTTGAAGCTCGAAGCTGAAGTACGAAAGCAGCTGGGATTGACGACGCCCGCAGTTGCCGCCGCCGCGGCTGCGACCGGAACTCCCGCTCAGGCTCCGGCGCCGAGTCGCGTGACGACCATGCCCAGCGTGAATCAAGAGCCAGTAAAGACAACGGCAGCGAGGCGATAATTTTTAAAGAATTGTCATTCCGAGTGGACGCCAGTCTGCGAGGAATCTGCTGTTGAGCAGGAGATAAGCAGATCCTCGCGCTAGAGCGCGCTTCGGAATGACAAGAACACAATCTCACCTACGCCGCGACGGGCTGCGCGCAATGCGCACAACGCCTGGCGTTGATCGGGATCTCGCTCTGACATTCCGGACACTTCTTCGTCGTCGGATCGGCCGGTGCGGGAGCCTTCCTCATTCGTGCGATCAACGCGTTAACCGGAGTAACTACAAAGAAATAAACCGCTGCCGCGACCAGCAAGAATGCGATTAGCGCGTTGAGAAAATCGCCCAAAGCAAAGACGCTGCCATTAACGGTAAACGTAATCGCGGAAAAATCCGGCTTGCCCACAATCGCGGCAATTAATGGCGTCAGTAAATCTTTGGTGAAAGCTCCAACCACGGAGGCGAACGCCGCCCCAATGACTACGCCCACAGCCATATCAACAACATTGCCGCGAAGAATGAACTGCTTGAATCCGCTTAGCATCGGGAAGCTCCTATCGAGGAAAGCTGCGCGGAAAGCTTACATTGAAAATGTCAGGATGGCCACTCAGATTCTCATCGGCATCACGATGTAGCGGTACTTGTAATCTTCATTTTCCGCGGGTCGGAGTTGGCCTGCGGATTGGGCGTCTTTTAGTTCGAGCTTCACGTCTCCGCTGCCGACGGCTTTGAGGAAATCCAAAATATATTGGGCGTTGAAGCCGATGGTGAGGACGTCGCCGTTGTAGTCGGCTTCCATGGTGTCTTCCGACTCTCCGGTTTCGGTGGACGACGCTGAAAGTTTGAGTTCGCCTTTTTCCAATTTGACTCGCACCGCTCGAGATCGCTCATCGGCAAACTGGGCGACGCGCGAAATCGCCGCACTCAACTCTCCTCCGTGAAGGTTGATGCTTTTGTTGTTGTCTTTGGGAAGGACCGCCTCGTAGTTGGGGAATTGTCCGGTGAGTTGCCGCGAGGTCAAAAGTCTCTGGCCGATGCGGAAAAATAAAGTGGACTCGTCCTTCGCAAATTCGACTTCCTCCGCATCTGTCGAGTCGAGCAGTGACTTCAATTCGTCCATCGCCTTTTTCGGAACCAGTGTCTTCAGTTCGCCGGAGACGCCCGCGAATGTCTCTCCGCCGCGCTCAATGTGTGCCAACCTGTGGCCGTCAGTGGCGACCATCACGATGGATTCAGGCTTCAGCACCATGAGCGCTCCATTCAGCGTGTAGCGCGATTCTTCGCTGGCGATAGCGAAGCCGGTTTTCGCGATCATTGAGCGCAGTACCTGCGCCGGAATCTTAACTACACCGGCCGTGGGGAATGCCGGCAGGCTGGGAAAATTCGATCGTGCCATGCCGACCATTTTTGTATTCGACCGGCCACAGCGAATACTGACCCAATGATTTTCCAGTAACTTGATGGTTATATCGGCGTCGGGCAGGAGTTTGACGTAGTCGTGAAGTTTGCGCGCCGGGATGGTACACGATCCCTCTTTTTTCACTTTCGCCGTGCACGAAGTACGCAGGCTGAGATCCAAATCGGTTGCGGTTAGGGAAAGCTTGTCGCCGCCGGCTTCAAATAAATAGTTCGACAGAATGGGAATCGTGGTCTTGCGCTCGACCACTCCCTGGGTCGCGGTCAACTCGCGTAAAAGTTCGGATTTGCTGACCGTCATTTCCATTGTGGCCGTTAGGGTTGCGGAGGCTATTGCTTCTACCGGCATACTGAAATCTCCCGTGGCGCGATGCTACTTTGAATACTTCTCTTATATCAAAATAAAAACAAATATAACCAGCAGTAACAGTAGGCTGGCAGGAAAAGTGGAAAACTTGTTCAGTTGCCACTCTTGCAGCGACTTACAGTGCCCAACCTAGTGTCAAAAATCAGGCCGTGGACGAATGGACGAAACAGTAAGCCCGGTACCGTCAACTCAGTTACGTCCCACCCCTGCACAGCTTCCACATAAGAATCACAGGCACCTCCAAGGAAGACCGGGACCATTGGTGGAAATCAGCGCGACTACCGCGATTTATCCGCCCAGTTGCTCGGTCATTTTGTTCAGCAGCCTGTTCAAATCTTTGTCCGTCTTTCGCACCTGATCAATTTTCTCGACCGAATGCAAAACCGTCGTGTGATGCTTACCGCCAAACTGACGGCCAATTTCAGGCAGCGACGCTTCCGTCATATGCTTGGCAAGATACATTGCAATCTGGCGGGGATAAACTATGGACCGGGAATTATTTTTTGCCTTAATCTCGACCAAACGCAAACCAAATTGCTCCGCCACCGCCTTTTGAATGGACTCAATGGTAACTTTCCGGGCCTGCGAATCAATGAAATTCTTAAGTACCTGCTGGGTATAGGCGAGGGTAATCTCCGCTCCGATCAGCGAAGAATGAGCCACCAACCGGATCAGTGCGCCTTCCAACTCCCGAACATTCGAGCGGATATTCGACGCGATGTACAGGGCAACATCAGTCGGAAGTGTAACTTTCTCCTGCTCAGATTTCTTCTGAAGAATTGCGACTTTTGTTTCAAGATCTGGAGGTTGGATGTCGGCAATCAATCCCCATTCGAAGCGGCTTCGCAAACGGTCTTCAACCTCAGCCAATTCTTTGGGCGGACGATCGCTGGCGATCACGATCTGTTTCATGGACTCGTGGAGCGCGTTGAAAGTATGGAAGAACTCTTCCTGCGTCCTTTCCTTCTGAGCCAGGAATTGAATGTCATCAATTAGCAGCACGTCCACATTGCGAAACTTATCGCGAAAACTCGTCATCTTGTCGTAGCGCAGCGAGTTGATCATTTCATTGGTAAATTTCTCACTGGAAACGTAGCAGATGGCGGCTTGCGGTTGACGGTGGCGGACCTCGTGTCCTATGGCTTGCATTAAGTGCGTCTTGCCCATGCCAACGCCGCCATAAAGGAACAGCGGGTTGTAAGCCTTCGATGGGCGCTCGGCGACTGCCTGACAGGCGGCGTGGGCGAACTGATTCCCGCTGCCAATTACAAACGCGTCGAACGTATATCGCGGATTCAGTTGCGCGGCGCCATCCCAATCGAAGCGGGACTGAGCCGACGCTGATACTGGAGTGATGCGAGGAGAGAGGCCACCGTCGTGCCTGACTGGAGTCGCCGCCGGATCATCTTCTGGAGTCACAAATTGAACGTCCTGATATTCAAGGCCCAGATTGTCGAGTGCCTCTTGTATCAGGTCCGCATATTTGTCGCCGACGTGACGAAACTCCTGCGTGGGTACCCGCACAAATAAAGTTCCAGCGCTTGAATGACTGTAGCGTGTCGGCTTAAGCCATGTGTCATAAGAGTGACGGTTGATTTTCTTTTCCAGCGCATCCAGGATGCGCACCCACGGATTGGGAACCAGGCTAGGACTAGGAACAGACATAATTGAGGTCTTCTGGGAACTGCCCCTTAAGGGCAGCACCCGATAATTGGGTATGGCGGAAAAACATTAGCTCTTCCAGCAAAGCAGCATCAGTCTTGAGTTAGCGGTTAAGCCCAGAAAAAATTAAAAAGCAGGACCAGTCCGGCATACTAGCACAATTTTTTGTCGGAATGCGGAGACTTCTTCGCCAAGATTTCCTGTGGCTTTGATTCAACACGCGAGGAAAAAATTCTGTCAAGTAGCATAGGTATAACTGTCGCGCACGTGGTGCAGATTCTCGTGCCAGACGTCCAATCTCGCCAGCGCGAGAATCTTACGCCCATTGCAAACCGCTCGCATCGCTAAAGTCGACGTTTGCCGCTGTGCGTCCCCTCGTTTATACTGATCGTTCGCACCATCAGCTATTATCGTCCCTAGATCAGGAGCAGCTATTTTTCATGCCCAAGCGTACATTCCAACCTAACCGGCGTCACCGCTCGAAGACACACGGGTTTCGGACGCGTATGAAAACCAAGAGCGGACAAGCCGTTATCTCGCGCCGGCGTGCCAAAGGTCGTAAGCGTGTGTCGGTGAAGCCCGGCTTCCGAGAATAATTGATTCCCTTTGTTGAACGGATTGCAATCCGAATTACTGGATCGTGAATAGTGAGTGCCAGCGATCCGAGCGGCACGAGGAGCCCGTCCGTCACTATCAAAAGAGGCCGTTTTCCGCGTACAGCCCGGTTGTTGCGGCATGCCGATTTTGAGCGCGTTTACAAGCAGGGTAAGCGGCACTTCGCAAGCCATATCACAGTGTTTTACCTGCGACGCGAGACTCCGGGCGGGCCACGAATCGGATTTACCGTGGGCCGTGCGCTCGGGGGGGCGGTAGAGCGGAACCGCATGAAGCGCCTTCTTCGGGAGGTTGTGCGGATGCATTATCCCGGAAACGAGATTGCCGTGGATGTTGTAATCAATCCCAAGAAGTCATTACTGAAAGCGGAATTTTCAGAATTACTGACTCAGATCGAGCGGGCATTTGAGATCGTAAAGAAATCCTGCAAACCTGTGGCGGCTGAAATATAGAAGATTTGTTTTACAGAAAACGGTTCTCCGTATGAAACAGATTCCAAAAAGCATTCTCTTGCAACTGCTGCGAGCATATAAGTTCGCAATCTCGCCCTGGGTTGGAGCCGCGTGCCGTTACCAGCCGACTTGCTCCGATTACGCGCTTGATGCGATTGAGATACATGGAGCAATGCGGGGTAGTTTGATGGCAATTGGCAGAGTCCTGCGTTGTCAACCGTTTGGCGCCAGCGGCTACGATCCGGTTCCGTCGAAATATTCCATCGCCACGTTCAAACCTGATTTCACGACAACCGACTGAGAGAATTTTGACAGACTTTCAAAATCCCCAGCAGGATCCCGGCATGGAGCGGCGGCTGCTTCTTGTTTTCGCTCTTACCTTTCTGGTCATCATTGCCTTTCAGCCACTCCTGAAGAAATATTTCCCGCAAGCTGTCTCGCTTCCGCCGAAGACGCAGACTCAGCCGGGCCAATCTCAAGCCCCCGCAGCTTATCCGGCCGTTGAACAAACAACGCCGCCAGCTAACCAGAAAAGTTCGAACGTTGCGACAAAAGCGGCGGCTGCGGAGTCCGAAACTGTTATTGAAAATGATGTCTATCGCATCACTTTCACCAACCGTGGCGCGCAAGTGAAGTCCTGGATTCTGAAAAAGTTTGACGACGACAACGGCCATCCGCTGGACCTGGTTAATGCCTCCGCCTCACAGATGTATGGCTATCCGCTCTCGCTGTGGACCTATGACCAGGCGTTGCGGGATAAATTAAGCTCAGCACTCTACGTCGTTTCCACCAACGATTCCACTGCTCCAGACGGGAGGTCCACTCGGAACCTAACTTTTCAGTACGCCGATAAAGACGTTTCCGTCAGCAAGCTGTTCAAGTTCCAACTGCCCTCAGCCAGCGGAAAATTAAAGGCCGACGGCAGCGCATACGTGGTCGGGGTTCAAACCTCCGTCGTCTCCAATGATCATCTCGTGCAAGCGTACCCGGCGTGGCCAGCGGGTTTTGGAGATCAAATAAACCTCGCCTTTTATGCGGCCAGCCAGATTGAGTATCAGAACAACAGCGACACCGAACGTCTCGCCATCAAGAAAATAAGCAGTGGAAACACCCTGCCCGGTCCTTTTAATTGGGCAGGTGTTGGGGATCAGTATTTTGGGGCGGTTTTTATTCCTGACGATCCGCAATCGTCCGCGCTGATTACATTGCGCAACGCGATTGACGCACCCAGCGATGCAAAGAAACCGCAGGAAACGAAAAAAGCGGATGTCCTGGGTGCAGCAGTAGGAAATCCAAAAGGGCCAACCAGCGAGCGTCTATACGCCGGGCCGAAATCACTTCAAATCCTGGAATCGGTCCCAGTACCCACAGTGGCGGACGATTCCCAGGATTTACGCCGGCTCGTGGATTTCGGCCGCCTGGGAATTATTGCCCGTCCGCTTTTTCTGTGGCTGCGGTGGACGTACGAAAAAATGGTTCCCAACTGGGGATGGGCTATTGTTCTGCAAACGCTAATCATTTCGTTAGCGCTTTTACCACTCCGCATCAAGCAGATGAGATGGTCACTCAAGATGCAGAAGATCGCTCCGCAGATGAAGGCCATTCAGGAAAAATATAAGAAATACAGCATTCGCGACCCGCGCAAACAAGAAATGCAGAAGGAGATTGCCGAACTTCACAAGCGCGAGGAAGTGAATCAGCTCGGCGGATGTCTGCCTATGCTGATTCCGCTGATACTAATTTGGCCGTATTACAGGATGCTGGCGGTGGTTGTTGATCTTCGCCACGCGCACTGGCTATGGATCACTGATCTCTCCTCGCGCGACCCATACTTTATTCTTCCCACGCTGTTGGTCGTAAGCATGGTCTTAGCCCAGAGAATGACCCCGCAAGTGGGAATGGATCCGTCGCAACAAAAAATGATGACCTTAATGATGCCGCTCATGATGGGGTTTATCTTTTATAATCTAGCCGCTGGGTTGAATCTGTATTATGCGGAGACCAATCTCATCTCCATCATCCAGCAGGCAGTGATGAATAGAACTAAGGTTGGAAGCGAAATGCGGGAAATAGCGCTGAAGAGAGCCAGGAAGAAAGAGAAGAACTAGCTGTCAGCTATCAGCCGTCAGCTCTCAGCTAAGACCATTTCACGCAGCACAATATTTTCACTTAGAATGCACACGGTTTCCGGAAGAGTACAACAACAGTAATGGCTCGGACATTGTTGGCTGAAAGCTGAGAGCCGATAGCTGAGAGCTTCTTTATGCCCATCCCTGACAAAATCGCCGCCGCGAAAAAGATTGACGAGTTTCTGCGCAACGTCGTCACCAATTGCGGACTGCATCTGCGTTATCGCATCACCGTTGATCCGCCGCTTCCTGATGAGCGCGATTGGGAGCGTCCGGAAATCATGGTCGAACTGTCAGGACCTGACTCTCCGTTGGTGCTTGAGCGCGGTGGCGAGCTGCTGCGCGCTCTCGAACTGCTGGTGCTCGAGACCCTTCGCCTTCCCGGAAATGAGCACGAAAAAATTCGCTTTGATTGCATGAACCAGCGGGCGATGCGGCTCGAGGAACTTCGTGTCGCCGCGGACGTCGCTGCCGAAAGAGTGCTTAAGACGGGAGTGCCCTATGAGTTCGCTCCCATGTCGTCCCGCGAGCGTCGGATAGTGCATCTGGCCCTGCGCGATCACGCCGACCTTCGGACCGAAAGCCAGGGTGAAGGCGGAAGGCGCTGTTTGGTCGTCTATCCGAAAGACTACAAACCCGCCGCGAAAACGGCGGTCAGAAGAATTTCCTAAATCGTAAGTCCCGCAGGCTTTCGCCGCAAAGCTCGCCAGAACGCAAATTAGAAAGGCCGGCTCTGAGGCCGGCCTTCTCATTACTCGCCAGAAGAAAACTATGCCTTCTTGGGCGCGATTGCGTCTTTCGCGGCCTTAGCCACGCGGAACTTTACTACGGTCTTGGCTTTGATCTGAATGGCTTCGCCGGTTTGCGGATTACGTCCTACCCGGGCCTTGCGGTGCGCCTTCACCAGGCGTCCGATGCCGGGCACGACGAAGATGCCATTTTTCTTCGTCTCTTTGATGGCGGTATCAGCCAATGTTTCTAAAAAAGCAGCGGCTGCCTTGTTATTGGTTTCGAGCGACTCGGCCAAGTGCCGAACGAGTTGAGTCTTGGTCATGCCTGATGCCATGAATCCTCCCATGAAATTAAGTTTTTCGAGCGAGGCTGCATCTTATACCCAGCGGTTGTGGAAAAGAAGTGTTTTTAGCCATATTCCATGCGGTTTTTTCAGAGCGGAACCAGAAAAGACCACAAAAACCGCTGTTATCCACAGGGTTAGTGTCAAAAACCTATGATTTACGGCAGTTTCGCGTGGTCCTAGCAGAACGGGTTCCCCGCGGGGGACGTAACGACTTCCCATGTCATAATGCTGTCCGAGGATTCGGTCTTGAGCTGTGCTCTCTGCGAAAAACGCAAAGAAAAGCGATTTTGCCCGGCTGTGCATGGGCGCATATGTCCGCAATGCTGCGGCGAAAATCGCGAAGTCACCCTGGATTGCCCCAGCGACTGTGTCTATTTGCAGCAGGCGAGGCAGCACGAAAGGCCGCGTTCTCTGCAAGACCTGGATCAGGGGGCTCTGTTCCCGCAAATCGAGATAGGAGAGCAGTTCATTTACGAGCATGAACATCTGCTGTTAGGACTTAACTATACGATGGTGAAGAGCGCACGCGCAGACCGTGATCTGGTGGATGTGGACTTGATCGCGGCGCTTACAGCGGTGGCTAGGACCTATGAGACTTTGGTTAACTCCGGTCTCCATTACGAGGCTCCGACCACCGGAATGGGGCGGCACGCAGTCACCGCGGAAATTCAGAACATGATCAAAGAATATCGAGAGGCGGAGCAGAATCATGCAGGATATTCGCGCCTGCGCGATTCCCAGGTGTTACGCGGACTGGTTTTTCTTCTTCGTGTCGCTTACAGCAGGACCTCGGGACGTCCGAAGTCACGGGCGTTTTTGGACTTTCTCTTCACACAGTTTCCAGAGAAGCAGTCGGCGATCGCTTCATCGGGAAATGTGGATGGAAGGATCACTACGCCATAATGCGAATGCCGGAAATATGCGTGAGCAGTATTCTCGTCAGCCGCGACGGATGTGGTCGAGCAGCGGCCCAACTTTGTCTCTGAACTCCTCGGCAAGCTCGACTCCACGCTCCAAAGCTTCTTCGGCAAGATCCTTAGCATCGCCAGTCCAGTCGTCCAGCGTTCCTTTGGCCGATTCGAATTGACGGCGCAATTCCTTTCGAACTTGCTTGCCAGTCTTGGGGGCGTAAAGAAAGCCAACAAGAGCGCCTATTCCCAGTCCCACTAAGAGAAATGTGAGTGCCGTGCCGATGTGACTGCTCTCTTCTTTCAAGTCCAATGGCTCGTATTTTCCTTCTCGCATAGTCACGTACCTTTCGTCCGAAAATTTCCGCGTCAACTCTCCTTATTATTCTACCTCGCAAGACTGACAGGTTTGGGCCTTTGAGGGAATGTTTGTTCTTGCCGGGGGAGCGCGGGATTTCTAGAAGGCATTTTGCTGATGGCCAGCAACCCATTCCGCTTCCCGCGGTTCGCCATGACTGACGGCGAAGAGCACAAGCTCGACCCGGCTCGAAATGCCCAACTTGTCAAAAATATGAAAAAGATATTTCTTAACAGTGTTCTCGCTAAGGCTTAGTTCCCGCGCAGCTTCGCGATTGCTAAGCCCGTCTGCCACGAGCGCCACCACCTGCTCTTCGCGCGGAGTAAGCAGCTTTAGTCCCATGGCATTAACGGTGCGCAACGATGGAACCTGAGTGACTTCCTGGATCAGCTGTTGCAACTGTTCTGTGTTGGCCCATATCTGCCCATTGTGAACGCAACGAATGCACTTACAAAGTAAACGGAAAGGATAATCGGAAAAGCAGAAAATTCCTTTCGCGCCCGAGCGGAAGGCCTTGACTACAATTTCGCGGTTATAGGTATCCAGCAACAGAATCTTAGGAATGCCGGAATGCGCGATATGGAGCCTGCGGACCAGTGCCATGTCCGGGGAACTATTTCTCGGATGGTCAAGATTGAGAATGACGACTTGCACTCGCGCGGAGGCAACTGTGCTGAGAACGGCCTCTATCTCCATGGCGCAGAAAGCCACCTCGAATTCGGGGCGGCGGCGCAGCGCATTCACCAGAAGTTGGGACTGCATCTGGTTGGAATCCGCAACCAGCAGGCCAATAGTCTCGGATTTACGGCGAAGCGGGTTAACTCTCCTCATAAATTGAGTGGTAAATCGTACCAGCGCGAGGCGTTGAATTCTGTGATACGGCAACACCCGAATTGTGCTGCCGGGAGTGGAAAACTTTGCCGCGAGACCCACTACGGCACTGGCTGCTTCAACGAAAGCTGTTGTGTGCAATGAATCTTAAAATCTGCAGAAAGACAGGCTTCCCGTAATTCTGTTTAGCCACATTCGCAAGTCCACTTTTAGGTGGACTACCGGAGTGGATGGTTCACACAACAGTTCATCCTCGACCCTCCGGGAAAATCTATTGCGGAATGCTGCAAAGCCGCGATCCATGGCAGCTTCTAGGGGCTGAGCGTTTGCCTGGACGTTTGCCGAGCCATCCACCTTTGTGGGCAGAACTTCCCATGTCTTGTTGGCAAATGCTGCGCCGAATAGATTGCTGTTAGTGAGAATGATTCGGAAAAACGATCTGACGTGAAAATCAAAATCAACTGCGGGTTTCAAAGTCTAATTCTCGCCTTTGCCTGCGGAATGCCACCGCAGGCTCTGATAGTGGCCGCCGCACAGGAACTGCCGCCGGCATTAGCCGGAACGACTTCTGGGCTGGCGCAGACCACAAAGTCCGGTGCAGCGGATGGCATAGGGAGTCCAGGTTCGTGGAGCCCAGCCCTGACGGGGGAACGCCATCCGCTTTACCGGCTTCACAAGAGTGACGTCCTAGACATCAAGTTCGCATTCGAACCCGAATTCGATCAAGTAGTCAGCGTACAGCCGGACGGGTTCATCGCATTAAAAGGACGTGACGAACTATTTGTTGAGGGATTGAGAATTCCTGAGCTACAAGAGGCAATCTTAAGGGCCTACCTGCCGGTGCTGCGTGATCCGGAAATCAACATTTTCTTGAAAGACTTTGAACGTCCATATTTCATTGCCGGAGGCGAAGTAGGGCGGCCGGGGAAATATGATCTGCGATCCGATATCACGTTGAGCGAGGCGGTCGCGCTGGCCGGCGGTTTTACTGAGAAATCAAAACATTCTCAAGTCGTGCTGTTCCGGCGAGTGGCCCCTGAAATCGTCGAATCACACTTGTTGAACGTGAAGTCCATGTTCAAGTCGAGAAATTTGGCAGAGGACATTCAAATCATGCCTGGAGATTTCGTCTTTGTGCCGCAAAATACCATTTCAAAGATAAAAAGATTTTTGCCGACATCAGACATGAGCCTTTACTCAGCGCCGGCAAAATTTTAGAACGCCTATGTCAGAAGATCTGATTGTGATTCCGAAATCGGTGTGGGCTCCGTCTCCCAGTTTGCGGGATGTAGTAGCGATTTTCTTTCGCCAAAGGCGCCTCGGGCTGATCTCTTTCTCGGTTATCTTTCTCGTGATTTTCGCCTGGGGGATATTTTCCCCGTCTTATCAAGCCGAAATGAAGGTGCTGGTGCGTAAAGGGCGCCTTGACCCAGTATTAACTCCGACGCCGACGCAATCTCCTCTAATTGACGACGAGCAAGTCACTGAAGAAGAACTGAACTCCGAAGTGGAGTTGATGCAAGACCCCGACATTCTGCGGGAGGTAGTAACAAATTCAGGACTGCTCTCAGGATGGAAAATGCCATGGAATCTCGGTGGCAGTGATGAGATCAGACTGGCCCGCGCCGTGCGCCGACTGGCCAAACAGCTTGACGTGGAGGCAGTAAAAAAGTCGGCGCTCATTACCGTCACTTACGATTCTTCCAATCCGGAGCGGTCAGCCGCAGTTCTGCACTGCCTTGCCGCAGCATACCTGGAGAAACACCAGCAGATCCGCAGGCCGTCGGGACAATTCAATTTCTTTGAGCAGCAAGTGGTTGAGTCTCGCCGCAGCCTTCTGCAGGCGGAATCTCAGCTTATGGATTTCACACAAATGCAGGGCATCGTGTCGGCATCGCTGGAGCGCGACGCCGCATTGAAGAAATTGAGTGATGCCGATGCCAGTTATCGTGAGACGGCCGTCGCCCTCGCCGAGGCGCGGCAGCGGGTTCGCGGTCTCGAGGCTGGTCTGAAAATGTTGCCCGAGCGTACCACGACAATAATCCGTAGTGCTGACAATCCGCAGTTACTCGGTGAACTGAAGATGAAACTGCTCGAGTTGGGATTGAAGCGCACTGATCTACTGACCAAGTTTCAGCCTTCTTATCGCGTGGTGGATGAGGTTGACCATCAAATAGCGGACACGAAAGCCGCGATTGCCGCCGAAGACAGATTCCCAGTTCGCGACGTCACCACCCAGCCAGATCCCAACAATCAATGGAGTCGGGCGGAACTGGTTAAGAGCCGTGTTGAAATCGGCGCACTTGAAGCGCGCGCGAATGCGACGGAGGCCGTAGTGGCCGGTTACCGGGCCTCAGCTCAACAACTAGGCGACCAGGCGATCGAACAGGAACAACTCGTGCATGGCCTCAAAGCCGCAGAGGATAAATACCTTCTTTACGTAAATAAACGGGAAGAGGCGAGGATCGGAGATGCTCTCGATCAGGGAGGCATCCTCAATGTGGCCATAGCGCAGAAACCTCGAGTTCCCGCATTGCCGATCTGGTCGCTATGGATGTTTGGGGCCGTTGGCTTGCTCGTCGGAGGTACGGTGAGTACAGGTTTGGCATTTACCGCCGATTATCTGGCGCCCGGATTTAGAACCCCGGAAGAAGTTATCGCTTATTTGGGTTCTCCGGTGCTTGCCTCGTTGCCAAGTGAGAACGGTTCAGGGTAGGCGATGCGATTTCGCTTGGAATCTCGAAAGAGACTTACAGAATTCAACATAACTGGAGCGTCCGATCATGAGCAGTGCCAGCATCCTCAACACTATGTACGGCTACGACGTTCCCAGCACCGGGACGGTAAAACAGGAAAAGGAAAGCCAGTGTGATCGTTCTGGTTGGGATGTCCGACGCTTTGGGCAAGATCAAATACGCTCCCTGATTCAGCAGGTCTTTTTCCCTCGAGGAGCAAGGATTCCCGGGCAAGTGGTGTTCAGTGGCGTAGACCAGAACGCAAATGTGGGAGAAATCTGTCTTCAAGTCGGACGCGCCCTCGCCCTGCAAAGTCCGGGAGGTGTTTGTATCGTGGAAATGCGTAACAGCTCTCCTGGTATTGAAGGGTCGTTAGACGAAGAAGCGCCCGCTCCGGTTTTGGAGCGCGAACGCTTCGACAGCTTTAGGGATTCCGCTCTTCAGCTGTCCAAGAAACTGTGGCTTGTGCCTGCCGATATATTCCTGAGAAATGAAACAAGTTTCTCAGCCTCTTGGCTGCGTAACCGGCTCGATGAGCTTCGCTTGGACTTCGACTTCACAATTTTTCATGCCCCGGCCGCCGGACAATACAGCGACGCGCTCCTCTTAGGTCCCCTCTGCGAAGGGGTGGTTTTGGTGTTGACTGCTAATTCGACACGCAGAGTTGCGGCCATGAAAGTGAAAGACAGACTCTTCTCAGCTAATGCTCAGCTATTAGGAACCGTGCTTAGCAACCGAAGCTTCCCAATCCCCGAAGGAATTTACCGAATGTTGTAAACAAAACAGCAGACTTGGCGGCGCTTTTTCAATCAAGGATCACAAAACTTTAAATTCGAGATGATGCTATATGCAGACTTCGCATGGATCCCGGTCCCAACATTCTGACCAAGCGCTGGCAGTGCGTTTTCTTTCGACGCCCGTCGGTGGCCGTAGAAAGCTGCAATCCTCGGTTTCCAGCAATCAGTTAGGGTTGCCGGTTCAACTTTTTCGAACAGCAGCAGTGCCTAAGCCTCGGGTTTCGCAGCTCGCACTACTCGCGAAGAGAGCGATAGACATTGTGTTAGCTGCGTTCGGCCTAATCGCTGTTTCACCACTTCTGGCGGTAATCTCTGCTGTCATCAAATTAGATTCGCCTGGACCCGCGCTCTACTCTGCTCCGCGGGCGGGAAAACACGGTCGAACCTTCGTCTGCTTCAAGTTCAGAACCATGATTGACCATGCCGACCGTCTGAAAGAAAAGCTCCGCACGAAAAATGAACGGCAGGGAGCGTTTTTCAAGATGGTGCGGGATCCGCGAGTGACGCGGGTTGGCAGAGTCCTCCGGCGATATAGCCTCGATGAAATACCGCAGCTCTGGAACGTCCTAATTGGGGACATGAGCCTGGTGGGCCCGCGTCCGCATCCTCTCGATGACTTTAAATTCTATGTTCCGCAGGACTTGCGGCGGCTTGATGTTACGCCAGGTATTACTGGACTATGGCAAGTCACGGCGCGAACGGATCCATCCTTTCAGCGCAATATGGCGCTCGATTTGGAGTACATCGAGCGTTGGACGCTGTCTATGGACGTGCGAATCTTGTACAAAACCATTTTCGCCGTCGTACGGGGAACTGGTTCGTGACTCTTTCTATCCCCACCTTGACGAACTCAGAGTGGCAGGCGCAAGCGCGGTGGCCGGCCGCCAAAAGGCGCGCGACAGAATTTGCCTTTTTGTCTGCCATTCGTCCCTTGCACGCGCTGATGGCCGAGCCGTCGTTCCTGTTTATTGCAGCACTTGCAGTAATGCTCTTTCGTCCTCCAGACGTGCAGTTCTATTCCGCAGATCGGCTTGCTTTTATTGCCCTCACTTTAGTCGTCCTGCTCAGGGCACTGAGTTTGCACCAGTCGCTCCGGATAGCGGGCCCTATCACTCTGCCGATGCTGGGTCTCTTGGTAATGGCACTAGCGAGTGTTTTAGCGGAACCTTACGCCCCTGAAAAATGGAGCTTATTCGCCGCCAAATGGCTGGTGCCGTATGTCCTTTTACCACCTGGCGGGCTTGGTTTTCACCGACACCTCTTCAATTCGCCGCTTTGAGATTTTCATGATGGTCGTTTTGGCCTATTTGAGTCTCACTGCCATCTTCTTTCTTATGGATGCGCGATCGCTAATTTATCCCCGCTATATCTTGGACGACACCATTGGGATGCACGCGGATCGAGCCCGGGGTCCTTTCCTACAGGCGGTCGCGAACGGGGTCACGCTAAACCTTTTGGGCCTGATTGCTCTCGATTTGTTCCGCCGCAGCCGGCTGCGGGGGCTTTTGGCATTGATGTTCGCGCTTGCACTGCCAATCGCGATTTTAGCAACAAAAACGCGGGCAGTCTGGGCGTCCTTTGCAGCGTCGGTGCTCGTGGTGCCATTCGTTTGTTCAAGCGCAAGGGTGAGGCGGGCCTGCTACTGCGTTCTCATTTTCAGCGCCGCTGGAATTGGTGGTTACTTGCTAATGGATAACACGAACACCTCTTTCAGGGATCGCCTAGAGGAACGTGGTCCGGTGGAGTTCCGCATGGGAATGTATGTTGCCGGATGGGAAATGTTCCTCGATAAACCCATCGCTGGATGGGACGCTAATAGTATTCAACCCGAACTCGCTCGACGGATCACTGATTTCCATCCGCCATTCTTTCTGTTTCATAACACGTATCTGGAAATTGCGGTCAAGCATGGATTATTGGGACTGTTTTTATATGCCTGGGTCATCGTTGATCTTTTCCGATTGGGGAGGCCGCGCCAGAACTTTAGGCCGTCGGAGAAAGGCAACTTTCTTGATGCGGAATTTCGCGATATCTGGCCGATCTTAATCGCCGTCTACCTGGTTAACGCGAGTTTTGTTGTCATGGGATACCAATTTGTAAACGGACTGTTGTTTACGATCGCTGGAATACTAGCTTCTCAGAATCGCAAGGCCGATTCAATTCAGAGTTATTGCGCGTAATCGCTGTAAAACATGCCCACGATTGCCTACATCACGAATCTGTTTCCCGCAGCCGTGGAACCGTATGTTATCGATGAAATCGCCGAACTTCGCCGGCGGGGAATTTCGGTCATCCCATACAGTGCTCGACACCCGCGCGATATCGAAGGCGGAATGAAATCGTGGGCCACGGAGACCATCTATCTTCATCCACTGCGAGTAGATCTTCTCGTGCGGGCTGCGGGGCTGTGCATGCGGAAAGTATCAACACTATACGGCATGATCAGCCTCGCACTTTTTCAAGAGCACGAGCCACTCGCGCGAAAGGCGAAAGCGATAGTCCACACGCTTCTTGGCGCCTATTTGGCGGTGCTATTGGAACGCTGTGGCGTTGAACACATACATGTTCATCATGGTTATTTTAGTTGCTGGATCGCAATGGTGGCGTCCCGCTTGCGTGGAATCACCTACAGCGTAACGTTGCATGGTTCCGATTTGATGTTGCACAAAGCGTATTTGGAAACCAAGCTAACCAATTGCCAATTCTGTGTGACGATCTCGGAATTCAATCGGCGTTACATTTTGGATCACTATGCCGGGGTTAATCCTGACAAAATCTTTGTTCGCAGAATGGGAGTAGATCTGAGGACAGAGTCTCCGCAAAATGCAGAAAAGGCACCGCTGATCATTCTCTCAGTCGGCCGTCTGCACCAGGTCAAGAATCACGCCTTTCTGATCAAAGCTTGTGCTCGATTAAAAGAACGCCGGTTCCCCTTCGCGTGCCTGTTTGCGGGGGAAGGGAAAGAACGGCGCGCCCTCGAACGCCTCATCGAAAGCTCTCACCTGGAACATGAGGTAATTCTTCTGGGACATCTTTCAACGTCGCAGCTGGAGAAATACTACGCAAACTGCAACCTAGTACTTCTGACAAGCCGCAGTGAAGGCCTGCCGCTGACATTAATGGAAGCGATGGCGCGGGGAAAAGTTGTGCTCGCTCCAGCAATCACCGGCATTCCGGAACTGGTAGCAGATCGCGAGACTGGATTTCTTTTCCGCGAAGGATCGCTGGACGATTTCATAGAAAAAGTGGAAATGATTCGCAGTTCCTCCACGGAGTTCCTTAACGGCATCCGTACCTCGGCACGGCAATTAATCATGGCGAAATTCGATCGCGAAACAAATCTGGCTTCCTTCGCTGATTTGCTTCTGGAGCTGACCGCACTCGTCGAAGAAATCAACCCGCATGAGAATTTTGTACTGCAACAAATATAACTTCCCCTTCAGCGGCACTGAAGTTTATCTCTTCGAGGCCATGGAACTAATGCGTTCGCAAGGCCATGAGGTAGCGCTCTTTTCCATGACTGATAAGCGGGGCGAACCTACGCCTTATGATCAGTATTTCGTAAACCATGTTGACTTCAAGAACCGAGGCGAAGGTCTTTTGGGTCAAGCCCGGCAGGCGGCACATGCAATTTATTCGATTGAGGCACGAAAGAAATTACGAGGAATGATCCGGCAGTTCCGCCCTGATGTGGCGCACGTTCGTAATATTTACCACCATCTTTCGCCTTCGATTTTGTGGGAGTTGAAACGTCAGAGCGTCCCGGTGCTGTATCACCTCAATGATTTCAAATTGATCTGTCCAAGTTACAACATGGTATCGCGCGGTAGTCCCTGCGAGAAGTGTCATGGAGGTAAGTTTTGGAATGTTGTGACCGAAGGCTGTTACCCGGGGCCCGTCGGGGCGCGGTGGATGCTTGCTGCGGAAGCCTATGTTCATAAATGGCTGCGAACCCACAAAAAGTGCGTTGACCGTTTCCTTGCTCCCAGTCAGTTCGTGAAGGACAAGCTGACTGAAAATGGTTGGGACGAAGAGCGTGTTAGCGTACTTCAGCACTTTCAGCGCATACCGAAAGAGTCGCCGCCCAATTTCGACGGGGAATCCCCCATTCTTTATTTCGGACGATTGTCGCCGGAAAAAGGCGTCGCTGATCTTTTGCGAGCAATGGAACATCTTCCAGAAATTCCGCTCGTCATTGCCGGGGATGGTCCTCAACGGCCTGAGCTTGAAAAGTTGGCTCGCGACCTGAGGCTGATAAATGTCAAGTTTGCGGGACAGCTTGACCGTAATGCGCTAGACAAAATCATCGCTGTGTCCCGGTTTACGGTATTTCCGTCTCGAGCCTATGAGACGATGGGTAAAAGTATTCTTGAATCGTTCGCAAGCGGGCGGACCGTCGTCGCTTCCGACCTGGGATCACGGCGCGAGTTAGTGCACGACGGCAGGACGGGACTTCTGTTCCGCCCTGGAAATGCTAATCAATTATCGGAAGTGATCTCGCAGCTTTACCATGCGCCAAATGTGGCTGTTCGCATGGGAAGTGAAGCGCGCGAGTTCGTGCGGAGAAACCATTCGCAAGAAAATCACTATGCACAGCTGACCAGGATCTATGGGGAGCTGGCTCAAAGCAGTAAACGCGCATGCGAACAGAAGCAGCCGTTGCGGGTAGCATTTATTGGCGGCCGCGGTGTGGTTTCCAAATATAGCGGCATTGAAACTTACTACGAAGAGGTGGGGAAACGGCTTGCGAACATGGGACACGAGGTCACATTATATTGCCGCTGCCACTTCACTCCTCCCATTCGATCCCTGAACAAGATGCGGCTAGTGAGGCTCCCCACAATTCGTACAAAGCATCTGGAGACCTTGGTGCACACATTTCTCAGCACCGTGCACGTTATGTTCAGCGATTGCGAAATTGTCCACTATCATGCCCTGGGAGCGGCCCTTTTTTCGTGGTTGCCACGATTGGTTGGAAAGAAAACGATCGTTACAGTGCAAGGTCTGGATTGGCGACGTAAAAAATGGAGTTGGATCGCTTCAGGAGTGCTGCGTCTGGGAGAACATGCGGCGATCCGCTTTCCCACAAGCACGATCGTGGTCTCACAAACTCTTCGCGAACATTACCTGTCTCAACGCAGTTCGCAATCTTGTTATGTACCGAATGGAACGTTGATCCGCTATCGCAGCGAAAGCAGCCGCCTGAAACAGTGGGGGATCGAGTCCGGCAAATACGTCCTGTACCTTGGAAGACTGTCCCCGGAGAAGAACTGCGATTTGCTTATCGAAGCGTACGAAAATCTCAATCCCGCCGTAAAGTTGGTTCTTGCAGGCGGCTCCAGTCATTCGGACTCTTACGTTCGCGGATTGCGGAGACACCAGAATGAGAAACTCAAAATATTTGATTGGGTGTCTGGAGAAGCTCTTGACGAGCTCTTAACCAATGCGTGTTTGTTCGTATTGCCGTCGGACTTGGAAGGCTTGTCGCTGGCCTTGCTGGATGCAATGGGTGCGGGCGTTTGCGTGCTGGCCAGCGATATCCCCGAAAATCGCGAAGTCGTAGATGGAGTTGGATATACGTTCAAAAACGGCGACCTGATGGCACTCGAGAGGATGTTGAAGTTGCTGATTGGGAACGCGGGCCTGCGTGAGACTGCAGCACTAAAAGCAAGAGAGCGCATCCAAAATTATTATCTGTGGCCGCAGATTGCAAGCCAGATTGAAGATATTTACATGGACGTTATGGGCAGATCGCGCAACGTCCGCAAGCCCCCATTAGCCGCTAAGGAATGGCGCGCCGACCCGGATAGCCGAATGGCGTGAAAATGTCGCTGCTCTTAGCCAAACATTCTTTCCCAAACATTGCCTCCAACCCGTGAGAAGTTGCATTGGTTTGTTTTCCCGCCTCGCATATCATTTCTGAATGTCAGATACGCCCAAGAGTCTTATCGTTCTTAGCTTCGAAGACGCGCGCCGCGTAGTCGAGGAACATGCCGCCAAATTTCATCCTCGCGGGAAAGAGTTGACTCCATTGCTTGGGGCGGTGGGAATGATTCTCGCAGAGCCGGTGTTCGCGGATCGCGATTTCCCTCCTTTTCGAAGGGCGGCTCGGGATGGTTATGCGCTGCGCTCCGCAGACCTGGAAAATATTCCGGCAACACTCGAGATCATTGGGGAGATTAAAGCCGGTGCTCCCGAAAACTTGGAGATGCGAGTCGAAAAAGGTCAGGCAGTCTCTATTATGACGGGCGCCGCCGCTCCTACCGGCGCGGACGCGGTGGTAATGATCGAGTACACATCGCGGAAGGACAATCAGGTTGACGTCAACAGGTCAGTCGGAGCGGGAGAAAACATTGTATCCCATAGGCTCGGAAGCCAAGCGTGGCGGCCGGTTGCTTTCCGCTGGAATGCGACTGGATCACGCCTCCATCGCCGTGGCAGCTTCAGTTGGAAGAAGTCACGTGCTGGTGTATTCAAAACCCCGAATCGCAGTATTAGCGACGGGGGACGAGATCGTGGATATCGCGGCTCCGCCGGGTCCAACTCGAATCCGTAACTCCAACACTTATTCGCTGGCAGCGCAAATCCTAGCCGCAGGAGGAGAGCCGATTTTACTGCCCATTGCGCGGGATGAAGCAGCGCGTCTTCGGGAATTAATCTCCGACGGACTAGAAGCCGATCTCCTGCTGATCAGCGGCGGGGTTTCGATGGGAAAATATGATCTGGTTGAACAAGTGCTGGCGCAGTTCAAGGCCGAATTTTTCTTTACCTCGGTGAAGATTCAACCGGGACGCCCCGCAGTCTTTGGGCGAGTACCGTGTGGAGAGGGCGCCCCCGCCCGCGAAGGACCTTCCGCCGGATATTTTTTCGGCCTTCCGGGGAATCCGGTCTCGACCATGGTGACGTTCGAATTATTCGCGAGACCGTTGGTGGAAGCTTTGGCGGGCATGCTACCTCGCAAACTCGTTTTCTTGCACGCGAAGTCGAAATCGGAAATCAAAACCAAGACCGGCCTGAAACGATTCTTGCCGGCGATTCTTTCCGGTGAATTCGCGCATGCAGAAGTTGAATTGGCGGGCTGGCAGGGATCGGGAGACATCGCCGCGACCGCGCGAGCGAATTGCTATGTGGTGATTCCGCCAGATCGTGATCGGATTGCTGCGGGAGATTGGGTTCCAGTCATGATGAGGTAGAGAATTTCGTAGGGGCAGATGAGGACACTCGTCTGCCCAGCGGAGCGCGGCTCCGCCGGAGAAGTGCTTCGTCCCGCTCTCCGAATAGAATCTAGGTCTGACCTGTCAAGTTGACTCACGGGCCGCACAGAAATCTCTTGCCTTCCGCGATGACAGATGTAACGCTCACATCGGAGAAGCCACCCTGTGCTTTTCAGCGACAGCGAATTTCGTCGGCAGCGGAGTTCTGGGCGCGGTCGGCGTGGTCACGTTGACCAAAGTTAAGCACAAGCGCGAACTGCTTTTCGCGGCGCTGCCCGTACTCTTTGCGATTCATCAGTTCATCGAAGGATTCGTCTGGCTCGGCTTCGACGAAATTCTCTCGCCCAAGGTGGCGCACGACATGGGGGCAGCCTTCATGCTCTATGCGCAGGGACTACTCCCTTTCCTGCTGCCGTTAAGCGTCTATCTTTTCGAGCCCGACAAAAAAAGCCGCGCCAGCATGTTGCCATTCGTCGTGCTCGGCGTGGGAACTGCGCTCTACATACTGTGGGCATTGACGGCTTATCCGTTACAGCTATATGTCAAGAGAGACAGTATCGTGTACATCAATCAAGCGACGAACAACACGGCGGTTGCTGTGCTTTATGTGATCGTCACTTGCGGCTCGCTATTCTTCTCCAAGATAAAAATGATGGTAGTCTTCGGCGCGGCAAACCTGGCGATTCTTCTGGTAGTAATGGATTCAAGCGCTACGCCTTCACGTCGCTCTGGTGCGCCTACGCGGCAATCGCAAGCGTGATCATCCTCGCGTATTTCTGGAAGAGTATTGAAGAGCGTCCGTTCAGGTATGCGTAGGGAGAGCCGATACGATACCGCAAGTCCACGACCCTACACGCCGGCGGTTCCCGTTCCTTGTTCGCGTAATCCTCGGCATTATTGATGCGAACGATTTTATACAGCTTTCAACATCTGACTTGCGTGGTGTTCCTTCACAGAGTTAGAGTCGGGTTTGGTTTGGCTGACTATCTTCGAGATTTCATTCTAGTAAGATAGTTCTTCCGCGATGCCCAAGAAGCTCTCCCACTACGACCGCGCCGGACGAGCATCCATGGTCGACGTCTCCGCCAAGTCTGTAACCAAGCGTACCGCCCAAGCCAGCGCGTTCGTCGTCCTCAAACCTGAAGTCTTAAAAGCGCTGCCGCAGAATCCTAAGGGCGATCCGTTGGAAGTTGCGCGGCTGGCTGGGATCATGGCGGCGAAGCGGACTTCCGAGCTGATTCCGATGTGCCATTCCTTGCCCCTTTCGCACATTGATGTGACTCTTCGGCTATGCGAGAATGGCGTCGTCATTAACTCAAAAGTAACCACGGCCGCCGTCACCGGAGTGGAGATGGAAGCGCTGGTTGCCGTGAGCATTGCCGCGCTGACCGTGTACGATATGTGCAAAGCACTCGATAAAGGAATCGAGATTCGCGAAGTCGCGCTGGAGCGCAAATCCGGCGGCAAATCGGGCGACTACGTTCGCACCGCCAGGAAATTATCGCATGGCAAATAACGTCAAGCTGTTGATCGTGGACGATAATCCCATGGTTCTTGGGATGCTGCGCGACGCGCTGACTCCGTTGGCGATCGTCAGCACCGCGAGCGATGGAGCCGACGCGCTGCTGAAGGCCGTCGAGGACGTTCCAGACTTACTGGTCAGTGACTTTCGCATGCCCGGAATGGACGGTCGGCAACTGGTTGAGAAGTTGAAGAGCCGGCCCGCAACGGCCGGAATTGCGGTGGTGCTGGTGGCGACAAAGGCCGATATTTCGGAGAAGCTCTCCATGCATGAATATCCCGTGGACGATTTTCTCGAGAAACCTTTTTTTCTGAAGGAAGCCACTCACCGCATCAAGCGCCTGATTGACAAGATCGCATTGGAGAAGATGGCGAAGTCCACCGCCTCCGATGGAGTGGTTCGCGGCAATCTTTCGCAGATGAACGTGATTGACCTGGTGCAGTCGCTGGAAATGGGGCGCAAGAGTTGTTCGCTTACTATGGTCAACGGCAAAGATAAATGCGAAATGTTTTTTCAGGAAGGTCAGGTCACGCACGCTGCATACGGCAATCTCACCGGCGATGCGGCGGTATTCAAGGTCTTGAAGTGGACGGGCGGCAGCTTCCAAATCAATTTCGAGGCCAAAACGTCGCAGCAGACAACCACTTTAAATACGCAAGGCCTGCTGATGGAAGGGTTGCGCCTGCTGGACGAATCTAATCGCGAGAACGGGCAGGGCAAGCACGAGGAAGAAGAAGATGTCCTCCTCGACTCGTGACGCCGCGGTAATAACCGTGAGTGATTCCTGCGCGACCCGGAAGAGAGACGATCAATCAGGCCCAGCGGTAGTCAATTTTCTGAAAGAAAACGGCTTTGAAGTCGTCGCAACAGGAATAGTTCCCGACGAGCGATCGGAAATTCAGCGCGCCATTCTTAAATTGACTGCTAGAGCAAGCCTCATTGTTACCACTGGAGGAACCGGAATTGCCCCGCGGGACGTAACTCCAGAAGCGACTCGCTTGGTATGTGACCGCTTAATCGAAGGAATTCCGGAACGAATGAGATTTGAAGGAAGCAAGAAAACTCACCTTGCGGCACTCAGCCGCGGGCTGTGCGGAATCTGCGGAACATCGTTAGTCCTAAATTTGCCCGGAAGCCCGAAAGGCGCTGTCGAATCTCTGGAAGCGGTGATTGATTTGTTACCGCATGCTTTGCACCTTGTGAGTGGAAACACCGAACATAATGAGAGACGGCAGTGACGAGGGACGAAGCCTGGAAACTGGCCAACCATTGGATTGCGGCTTGGAACGCTCATAATCTGGACTTGATCATGACGCATTATGAAGATGGAATCGAGTTGACTTCGCCAGTCGCCGCCCAGCTGTGGGGGACATCCGATGGCAAGGTGATCGGAAAGGCGAACCTAAAAGCTTACTTTCAGCGAGGGCTGGAAGCTTACCCGGACCTTATCTTTCGCCTTGAGGACGTGCTCTGGGGTGTTAATAGTATTGTGCTCTATTACACCAATCAACGAGGTACACGCACCGCCGAGTTCATGGAGCTGTCAGGGATTGGCAGAGTGGCACGAGTTGTAGCGAACTACAGCGCCTAGCTAGCGCACCCCGGCTTAAATAATTGTGCGGCTGAAATCCGTGCCTTAGGTTTCGCGTACACTTCCTTTAATCATTTCTTCTTGGGACTCAATCTTCTCTTTGAAAACCATCAAACATATTCTTACCCGGTACACAGTATTTCTCTGGGCGCTTCTTAAGCCGCTCGGATCGTGGGGAATATTTCTCATCGCGGCTCTCGACGGCTCGGTTATCGGGCTTCCAGTGGATGTGGTTGTTGCAGGATACGTGTACCAGAACCCAGCGCGGCTTCTGCTATACGTGCTAATGGCGTCCGCCGGGTCGGCCTTCGGGAGCATCATCATTTACGTCATCGGATATAAAGGCGGCGAAGAACTGCTTCGAAAGCGTATTCCCGCTGAACGTTTCGAGAAAATTCATGCGACGTTTGAGAAGCATCCATTTTGGAGTCTGATGTTTCCAGCGATGTTGCCTCCGCCCACGCCGTTCAAGTTGTTTGTATTGGCCGCCGCGGCATCGGAGATGGGATTCTGGAAGTTCTTACTGGCCATATTTTCGGGGCGGGTGGTGCGTTTTTTGGTGTTGGCACTGTTGATCTTGAAATTTGGCCCAGGGTTTGTTCATGTTCTTGGGGAGATGTTCCGTTCGCATTTGTATTGGATATGGATTGTGTTAGCGGCGGGATTCGTGATTTCGCTGTTGATGGCGAGAAGGAGATCGGCCAGAAAAAAATTATCTTCCTAAGGAGTTCTTTAGTGTGAATGTTCTATCGGCGTGCTACGCACCACTGGACAGCCGAGGGTGCTATACCTACTGATTCGCTGGCTTTATGCGGCGACGATGTGATCACCACCCTGATGAAATGTTTTCGACAGGTTGAGAAGAACGAAGGGTGTTGCGAACATCACCGTGGTGAACAGCAGGTCTCCCGCGACGGCGCGGCGAAAGTAGGGCACGCCAACGGCATAGCAGGTCATTAATCCGGCTACGGTCTTGGGATACAAGTCTGACCAGGATGCCCAAACGGCGAAATTGCTCAACAAGAAAAATGAAACCGAGCTAGCCAGCGCCGCGGCGACGACGCGAACAGGTTTGGCGCTCTCGCGAAGATTCGTGCCTAACCAGAGCACCGCGCCATACCAGGCGAACGTCACATAGTGATCCCAGGTGAACGGATACGAATAGACGAACTTGGTCAGAATGATATCCGAGGTTGCCATCAATACCAGTGGAACCCAAAACTGCCGGCGTGATCCGCGCGCGCCAAAGAAAAGCAGTGCCGCGGCGACTGGAGTAAATCCCAAAGGATGGTACGGGATGAACCGGAATAAGAAGGCAAACAGAATGAAAATGTACGGCAGCATGGTCACCTCAGAATATGCGAAATACGATTGTGGCTCTTGTAGGGGAAGTCGTCAAGTTTGCGGGTAGTGAAAAGATCGCGTCATCCCGAGCTTGCGAGGTATCTGGCGCGTAGCGAAAATTCGCTGAACGGAAGCAATCTGCCAACCCGCGCACAATCCTTCGGGACTATAAATTCATCGGCCTCGCGAACCCCAGGTCTCTGATACGACGTTCAAGTCTCGATCCAGCTCTACTGTCGCGGAAAGCGTGCCGCGGCCGCTCAGTTCAGGATAAGCGTAACGCAAATCCTGGAACCGAACGATGTATCCGGGGCGCTCGCCCGTCCCATCCCCGAGTTTGGGTTCGACCTCGACGACCGGATACTTCGCCCAGTCCAGGTAAACCCGGCCAAGGTAGGAATTCTTCGCTGCCGAGGTCGCAGGTGTCTCTTCAGGCTTATATCGAATTTGCATCGTGCCTTCTGGATCAACCTCTGTCACCAACGAATCCGCAGGAGCAGTGGCATAGAAATTGGAAGTCTCGACTACTCCGTGCCAATGAAAAGGACTCCACCAATAAGGATAAGCCGATGCGCGAATAGGATCAGCACCATGATAAAGCCGCGCTTCGAGAGCATTCACCGCGCGCCGATGCTCGTAATCCCGGACACCCCATAGCGCCACCATGGTGAACAAGGCGAGAGCGGCGGCGAGGCGTCCTTGCGGCCCTTTGCTCCGCGCTCCGATCTCCTGATTCACAAGTGAGAACAATATGGGAAGAAGCAAGCCAAGCGCCAAGGCAATCCAAAGCACTGGCTCGAAAATAAAAACAATGTCCCATGAATACCACTTCTCGGAAAACGGCCAAAATGGACGCACTCCGTAATTATTGGTGAAATCGAGAAGAATATGGGTAAGACCTGCAAGGTAGGCAAATAAAAACAGAAGTCCCCACTTGGGAGGAAGATTCGGATTGTTGGTCTTGCGTCCTCGCAGCCTCCAAAACACGTACATCAAACCGACCACGACTCCCGAAACCACAAACAATCCCAGAAAAGAGTGAGTGAATCCGCGATGATGCGCAAAGCCGAATATCGCGCCCTTGAACCTGCCAACGACATCAATGTCGGGCGCTTCCGCAGCGAGCGTGACGGTAGCCGTGGCCAGTGCTGTTTTGCGGTTGAGGCCAGCGCGTCCAAGGCATGCGCCGGTCAAGAAATGGGTGATCGGTTCCAATGGTCAGTATATGACGCGGATTAGGATTCTAGCTATCAGGTTTGGGCCTTGGTAGTTCAGTTCTCAGTTGTTAGTTCTCGGCTTTCAGTAATGCGGATCTGGTCAGGTGATGTGGGCGGAGCATGCAGCGTGAACGCGTCAGGCACGATAGAAATTTCCGCAGGCAAAGTTCCGAGAAGTTCGCCGTCGGCTTCAACAAAAATTCGTGATTTCTTTTCCGGAGGGGTTGGTGCAGTGCACAGAACTTTTTTTGCGTGGGCTAATTCAATACCCGTCACGGCCCATTGCCGGCCAAACAAGCCGCGCAAAATATAGGCAAGATATAACAAGCGATTTTGAGTTTTGAACAGGACGAGCCGAAGGTCATTTCGAGAGAGAAGCACCGGGAGCAAGTACCCTCAGCACGCCGCCAAATTGGGTGATGCGGACCGCCAAAAGCTGCGAGACCTGTTCCGATCGGAATTGATTTACGAAGTTGCCGCTCTCTGCAATAGACATTCCCACCTTGAAGGTTCTCATGTCATGGGTAAGCCACAGCTGTGTAGCCTTCAGGTAATAGGCAAGCATGCCAAAGCGGCCTTTGATAAGCACGTTGAGTTTGTAAAACAAGTGAGCGTCCACTCCCACTCCTGCTGTGACTGTGAAATAGCGGAAGGCAGACTGCCCCGAAAAGTCGCGGAAAGCAATTTTTCCGGCAGCGATACGCCGAGGACTAAAAGCAAGAGCCGCGTGGGCAGCTGGTACGGGAGACAGCGGAATGCGAAGGTCGTGGGCGAGAGTATTGGCGGTACCGAGAGGAATAATGCCGAGAGCAACTTGAGTGCCGACGAGGGCCTGCAAGACGTCATGAATCGTGCCATCGCCTCCGCAGGCAAATATCGTGTCGCACCCGCCAGCAATAGCTTTCCGGGCTTGCTCACTCGTCCCGGCGGACGATGTGGTTGCTTCGGCTGTGGCGTCGAGTCCCGCTGAACGCAGTACCTTCAATACAGCTTCAACATCCGCGACGCGACGCTTTGGGCGCCGTCCAGACTGAGGATTGTAGAGAAGAGCTACCTTGCGCATGTAAAGGTAAAAAGTGGATTGTACTATGCATAATTTTCCCGCTTTGATTCTGCGCAGGAGCCCTCGCCAAGTGTGCGAAGGAATATTTTTTAAAGCGTACGCGTTTACACATGCAGCCGACCCTTCGGTCGGGCAACCTGGAAACCCATCCCGCACTCCTTAGTCGTGCTACCTACTGCGGTAGTGCGACTCCGGTGAATGAGTGACACCGAGAGCGCAATTTTCTCGCGAGGATTTTCAATATGCCGATCTCCCCCAGAAATAATCGCCTGTGGTTTCCGTCGCTATTGGTGTTATCGCTCCTCCTGATCCCACTGAGCTATGCACAAACCTGGGTTCCAACCGCAACCCAGGCGATCAATCTTACGAATGCAGTGTCTCTTGGCACGCTGGCTGATTCGACACCGCTACATATATACGTAGGACTTCAGCTCAACAATCGGCAGAACTTGGAAGATCTTGTGCAGAGAATGAATTCGGAAGGCGATCCTCTGTACGAGACGAACCTCACCGAATCGCAATTTGTTTCCACTTACGCCCCGACCCCGACCCAGGTTGAGGCTGTCGTCAACTACCTGCAATCGCAAAATCTCGGAAATATTCAGATCGAGCCAAACAATTTGATGGTCGGTGCTGATGGCACTGCCGCCCAAATCAGTGCCGCTTTCAATACTTCGTTAGGGCTTTTCCAGCAGAATGGAAAGACAGTTTACGCAAATACGGCGCCCACGCAAGTGCCATCATCCTTGTCGGGAATTGTGGTGGCGGTTCTTGGACTCAATAACGCCGCCGAAATGCAAACTCCAATCCGCCCCGCCGCCAGCGTTCCCACCTATCCCTTCATGGCTTATTACCCGAAAGATATTCAGTTGGCGTACGATGCGGGGCTTACACCAACCGGATCGAAGACAGCCGTAGCGGTTATCGCGGAGGGAGACGTTTCCGTCGTTCCCCAGGATCTTGCGACCGCGCGAAAAGCCGAGGGGTTGCCAGCAGTACCGGTTACCATTGTCAACGCAGGCCTTCAAAGCGTCGATACTGCGGGCGTGGATGAGTGGGACCTCGACACGCAAGCTTCGACGGGAATGGCGGGTACAGTCTCACATCTCTACCTGTATGTTGCCACTTCGTTAACCGATGCTGACATTGCGCTGGCTTTTAATCGCTTCGCTGCACAAAACGTCGCGCGCATCGCCAATGCATCTTTTGGGATCTGCGAAGTCTTTCCTTATGTAGATGGCAGCATGCTCGTGGACGACAACATCTTCCTGGAAGCGGCCGCTCAAGGACAAACAGTGTTTGCCAGCACAGGGGACACCGGCAGCTTCTGTGGTGCGGTGGTCGGAACCAATGGAGTCCCCGCTGGCGCGCCTTTTGTTGAGTATCCGGCTGCCTCACCTTATGTTGTTGGGGTGGGCGGAACAACATTGTTGACTAACTCCGACGGCACTTACAACAACGAGATCACCTGGAATGCGGGCGGCGGCGGCATCAGCCAGTTTGAGTATTCTCCTTATTGGCAGGCCGCAGCGGTCCCAAGCAATGCAAATGGCAGCAAGGGGCTTCCCGACGTCGCTATGGATGCCGATCCCAATAGCGGGTTTGAGATATATCTCACTTGTACCGTGTCTTCGGTACCGGGCCAAGGCTGCGGAGCGCCGGGATGGGAAGTGATCGGCGGTACCAGCCTGTCGTCGCCGTTGGCAATGGGAGTATATGCGCGATTGCAGAGCGCGCACAAAAACAAGTTGGGGTTCGCCGCGCCACATTTCTACAAGGGATCTGCGCTCGCTACCCCGACAACGCCGCTGGGTTTCCACGATATCATCGCCGGAAATAACGGCTTGTATTTCGCGACTCCCGGATGGGATTTCACCACGGGTCTGGGATCGTTTGACGTTACAGGCATAAACGCATTGATCAAATAACACTGTTTTCAGGACGAGAAAAGGGAGCGCATAAGCGCTCCCTTTGTTTCCAGGCGTAATTTTAGAACTCTTAAATCGACGTGGATGCTCCCACGCTTTTTTCTTGAGAAACGCCGCTTTTCTCATGAGAGATGCCACCCAATGTGTCTATCGCGAGGCTGGAGCACGCGAAAAGCTTTTGCATTGAGTTGGTCAACGCGTTCATTTCTTCCCTGCTGCCGTGTTGATTTGCCAGAGCGAGCACGCGATCTGCATTCTCGCCAGTTGAACGGGAAACCTCAAGCAACGCAATCACGGAGTCAACATGCAGCTTCCACAATGAAGGTGAGTTCGCCGCCCGCTTCAGTTCCTCAAGTTCGGTGGTAATACGAGCGGTCACAGCTACGAGTCTCAACTGCACGCGCGCAATACCAGCCTGCAAACTTTTTTCTTCCAAATAATCGGCGCAGTAGGCATCGGCTTCAGCTGAGGTCAACGCCAGATTAAAAAAACGCATGGGAACAATCTGCCGGAATTTCGGGTCAGCGACACGGACAAATACCCGGACGGATTCTTCGACTTGAAGAAGTTTCGCTTCTTCCGCGGCAACTTGCTGTGGCGTCAGCGCGGCTCGCATTGCCGTGACATCGAGGACTGGTTTCAGAATTGGGCGAGGTTCGGGTTTCTGGGGCGTGGCACTCTGAACTTTGACCGGATTTCTCACCAGTTGCGGGATGCGTCGCAGAGGAGGCCTGCGATCTAACACCTTTTTCAGTTGCGAAACCCTCCAGAATTTCTGTAAAGCCACTCCGTAGTCCAGACTCAACAGATCGGGCTCTTTCAAGCAGCCAACATCTTCGACCGTAACGTCCACTCCATCCACGGTTCCAAGGATGCTGCCGCCCTGCTGCTGCAAGGCCTCCGCGAAGTTCTTAATTTCGGCCGTGGCAGCGAGAAATAGCTCATCGAACTTATGGCCGAAAGCGACGTTATAGGGTGCTACCGTCGCCAGTACTCCAGGATGATAAAAAGACGAATCGAATGATTGCTTTATCTGGCGAACCATCGGAAGCGTGCCAGAATCGAGAAGCGCATACAGATCGCGGTATTCTTCCACCTGTTTTTGCAGCGAGTCGAAACGTCGCAGCAATTGAACGTGTTCCTCCGGCAAAGAAGGAACATCAGTGTCCGCGAGAATTTCAATCAGCGCAATCTCAAACGGCGCGAGAGGAAGTGATCCATCCAATCCGTATCCCGTGCGCTCCCATTGACCAGGAACTCGGGGGCGGCGATAGAGAAATGTCGCAATCAGATCGGTCTTCTCGCGATTCATATCGCTGAGATCTTTTTTGCGGGTAAAGTAACGAAGCATTGCTTCCGCGATTTCGGGATCGGTGTCGGGGGTGAAGGCACGCCTCAACATGGCGGGGGTGATAGCCATATCGAGCAGGCGCAGCCAGCGTCGCATGGATGAAAGCGTTTCCGTCACGCCGCCGTCGCTTTGCTGCAGCGAAACCGCCTCCAGCCCTGCAGGAACGGGAACCTCTCCCCCTATTGAGTCCTGTAAAAGCTTCTCACAGAAGCCCTGGACGGTTGCCAGAATGGCAAGTTCCCATTTCGGATCTTCGGCCAAATGTCTCCCCTTAGGCCTTCTTGTCGACGGTCAGGTAACAAAAAGGTAATACCTAAGTTAAGACTAACTTCGAGTCATCTACAAGACTGTCTTAAGGGTAGACACTAAAGTTACATAGGTTGACGCCACGGCAGCATCGAACTATTCCCCGCCGATCCTAAACCTCATGCCCGCTCTGAAGCTCAGACCTAGCGCGGGATACCCGGTCACTTCCTCATAGAACTTATCGGTGACATTCTCAATATTCACGTAGGCTGTAACCCGCGAGTTCAGCGCATACCATCCGCCCATATCCAGACGGACGTAACCGGGACTATGGTTGATGCCAAACCCAAAGAAGTCGGAGTCCGGTCGCCGCCCCACGAAGCTAGCTCCTAGGTTCGCTCCCCACCGCGGCCCGAGATAGGTGAGCAGGGCTGTCGCCGAATTCTTGGGACGCCGAAGTAAAGGCTGTCCGGTAGCTAGAAGAGGGTCGCAGAAATTCGCAGGTGTGCAGAGCGGAGCCTGAAGGATTTGCGTCGAGGTATAGGTGTAGGCCGTACTTAGAGTCAGGTTCGACGAGATCTTTCCGTTAAGCTCGACTACCGCTCCCTGCGCGAAAGACTTATCAATATTGATGTACTGGGTGACGAACGTTGTTGGGTCGGTGGCGCCGTCTATCAAGTTATGGAACAGATTATTAAAGTAGTTGGCACTCAAGGCGAATCTGCTGGCAAACAAATTTTGTTGGAATCCAGCCTCGAAGGAGCGATTTTTCTCCGGTTGCAAATTTATGTTGGGTACGCTGAACGGAGGGCCCGCAAATGTTTCCTCCAGACGGGGTTCCTTAAATCCCGTCGCATAGGTAAAACGCAATCGCGTGCCGGAAAAAACATTCCCGCCTCGCAATGCCAGGAAAGTCAGCGCGATTCGTGGCACTCCGGTGTTGCCAAATGCGCTGTTGTGCACGAAACGCGCTCCCGCGATGACAGATAGGCGGCCAAGAGTCAGCATCTGCTGCGCATACACGTCATCGTTTTGGCGATGGCCTGAACTGGTTGCGCCAACCGGCCCAACATCTCCATTTTCCTGTTCGAACCGGTAGCCAACCGTGGTATGCGCCCAACTCCGCTCCGAGTAATCGCCCTGATATTCGAAACCAGCGCGATTGATGTGCGCGATGTCATCGTAGACGAAATTGATGTTGCCAAAGGTTGGTGAAATTCGCTCCCCCGTCGGTTCCGGATCGGCGTTGTTCGATCGGTAGCGGTATTCAAATCCGGTAAATTGATGTTGCCATCCTGAAGGCGCATTTACGGTGAGCGTGAGACCCGCCAACAGGTTATTCAGGCGGCTGTACTCGAACTGGTCCGGAGGGATAATCTGACCGCCGTTGAAATTCCACTCGTCCGAAACCCCGCTAAAGCTGTTTGAATGGCGAACCCGCAGACGGAGAGAAACTTCGTCATTGACCCTTACGCCAATATTTCCTCCCAGGAGGGAATTGGAATATGCGTTGTTGACACCCTGCCCGCTGGTGTTGAACTGATCCGCGAAAACGTTGTAGTCGAAAATGCTGAAAGCGCCGGCCAAAGACGCATACCCGTTTGCGGTTGAGAAATTGCCGCCATCCGCACCGAAACGCAATTCCGGAGTAAGTGTGCTGCCGGTGCGAGTCGAGACCTGCACCACGCTGGTCATCGCGTCCGATCCATATAGTGTGCTTTGAGCGCCGTGCATGAACTCCATGGAATCGGCCTCAGTGGGAGGAAGCGTGCCAAAGTTGAAAGTCCCACCCGGTTCGTTGACGGTGACGCCGTCCACAATAACTTTGTTGTAATTCGAATTGCCGCCTTGGACGAACAGCGACGCGAGCCCGCCCCTCTGTCCGGCAGAGTTGACGACTGCACCGGGGAGAAAGCGAAGAGCGTCGCTAGCCGCGACTGGATTCATGAGTTGCATCTGCGCATAACTCAGAGTCTCAACTACGGCACCAGAGGATTCGACTGGAACAGGAGTTCTGGTTGCGGTCACTACGACAGTCTCGGCTGCCGGAGCAAGGCGTAACCTAACGGTTATTTCGTACGGAGGACGTGAAACATCTGCCGTCTGGAGGGTTTCGGCGGCAAAGCCCGGAGCCAATACTTCAATTTTGAACTCGCCGAGATCTCCCATCGAAAATGCGACAATACCTTCCGCCGAAGTCCAGCCGGTGGCGGCAGGTCTTGTCGAACTGGATTTGAACAGTTGAACCTGGGCGCCAGAAACAGCGGCAGACTGAGGATCCAAAACTGTGATTTTGATTTCAGCAGCCGAAGCTGCCGCCGAGAGAAAAAACAAGCAGGCAAACAATCGAGGGAACCGCATGCACTCCTCCTTTAACACGCGAAAGGGGTTTGTGTTGGCGGTTCGCGCCGGTCTCCTGGCTCTGCGAGTAAGGACGTTGGTCTGGAAGTGATCCAGCGTTTAGCGTCCGGCTTCTACAACCGGCCTTCCCAAAGTTTCCTTCAGTGGACGATCGTAAATTTCCTCGCTTACAGTTGCGCGGCAGCGCGGGATTCGCACCCGCTTCCCAAACTCATCGCATGATGAGGGTGCGCGAACCAACAAGTTGTGAAAGAGCAAACCTAATGCAGGGAATTTAATCGCTGAACGATAAAAAAGTCAAACCGCATCCAAGGCGAAAATCGTCTTACGGCTAAATTCGAGAGGCTTAGCCCATCCGGCAAGGGATTTGGAGTATTCTGAAACACAGCGAGGAGATTTTTGAGGCAGCTTCCCGAAATGTTCCGTTGCGCGTGGGAACGTAGTTTTGTTTGACTAAGATAGTTTGAGTCTGATGCTTTTTCGCTGTACGCTTGAAGCTCATGGACGAAAGGAATCGAATCGCCGATGATGAGAACGCCGGGGGCGATAATCAGACGGGAAAAAAACCATACCAGAAGCCTAGTTTCCGTTATGAACGGGTCTTTGAAACCAGGGCGTTATCCTGCGGAAAGGTTAGCCGACTGCAGCAGTCCTGCCAGTTCCGGCGAATGAATTCGTGATGTCAGTTGGAAAAGCGCGCGCTCCGGAGAAAGTCCATTGAGTGAGAAATACGTTTCGAAAAGTGACGCGATCGCGGCCCGCATGCTGGGCGGCGAAATGATGATCATGTCGGCCGCGGATTCGACTTTCTTCACCCTCGATGCGGTGGCCACGCTGATTTGGCAAGCGGCCGACGGACAAACGCCGCTTTCGCAAATCGCCGGGAAGATTTGTCAGGAATATGATGTTGACCAGCAACAAGCTGAGCGTGACGCTGAAGAGTTTGTGAACGAACTTTCGAAGCATGGCATCCTGCTCATTTCCGACAGTCCGGTGATTAAGACGGACCCGACCGCGCACGGCTGCACTTAAGTCTCTGGCCTGTAGTGACCTTCGGCCTTGCCAACCACCCTTGCTAATGTTGTACCTGTAGCAGAGTGTTGTCCCGATCCCTCCCCGAATTTGTCGTGCTTAAGAGGCAAATTCATTCAACCAGATCACTTGCGCGACCTCGAAGACCCCGTATGAGCACTGAGCCAATACGAGTGCAGGAATCCCACATTCAGGCCAATCCCGTCCGCGAAGTCCGGCTTGATAAGAATCAGAAGCGTGAAATTCGGCTCAAAGAAATCCTGGACAAACGGATTAGCGATCTGGGCCTGACTATCGAATCCTCTGCGCTCAATCGCTTCGTTCAACAACTTTACCGTGAGCTTGAACGCAAGAAGATCACCAAGTTTCACCCAACGTGCTATTTATCCGACGAGTGGGGATGCCCGTCTGGCGAGCCGGTTATCGGCATACCTTTTTATCTCGCCAGTCCCGATCTCTCGTTACTGGAGAAAGGCGTCAACGACCTTGAGGATGCTCGCGAGATCATGATGTATCTACGGCATGAGGCTGGGCATGCCTTTAACTACGCCTATCGCCTGCATCGCACGCCGCAGTGGAAACAGATGTTTGGATCGTTTCGACGCCCCTATCGCGACAACTACAGGCCAGTGCCGTTTTCGAGAAACTATGTGCGGCATCTGGCGGGGTGGTATGCACAAAAACATCCCGATGAAGACTTCGCGGAAACCTTTGCGGTGTGGCTTACTCCGGGTTCAGGATGGCGCAAGCGCTATAAAAATTGGGGCGCCATCACCAAGCTTCGATACATGGATCGCATCGCGCGAGAGCTGGGTAGCATTGATCCGATTCGGCGCCGGGGCGTTCCTGACGTAACGGTAGATGAGATGGAGTCAACCGTCGGGGAGTTCTACCGCAAGACCACGGAAGAGGTTCCCTTGGGTGATCTGGCGCTGGATACCGATTTGCGTGACATTTTCAACGCCTCGAAGCGGCGCAAAGCAGCGATACCGGCTCAGAATCTCTTGCGTCAACATCACAAATCGGTCGTGGATAAGATCGCTTACTGGACGGGAGCGCAGCGGCCGCTGGTGAGAAAACTGATCTCAGCAATTGAGGAAAAAACCGGCGAACTGGGATTGCTTGCCGATCGCGGACGCGAATCCGAACACCTGACAAATATTACTGTTTATGCAACTGCTTTGGCCATGAACTATGTAGCTCGCGGAAAGTTTGTGCAGTCATGATTCTTCAGGTTGCATCGGGCGGATTTTAATGACGGAGCGGCATTTAAAAATCGCCGTGCTTTACGACGTTTGGGCAGAGTCTGGTTCTGCGGAATCAGTGGTGGCAAGACTATCCGCGAGCGAGAGCAAGTCATGCAAGAAAGTTAGCCGTCAAGAGAAACGTCAAGAGAAAGAAGACTGGGAAGAAATCTCAGAGGCGCTGGCCCAGCTTGGACACGAGCCCTTTTATCACGTTCTAGACGGCTCTATGCAGTCGCTGAACGCGTTGTGCCGATGTAAGGCTGATCTAATTTTCAACTTGACGGAATCATTTGCCGGCGACGACACGAAAGAGACGAACGTTGCGGCGTACTTGGATTTGGTTGGGATTCCCTACACTGGCGGCGGCCCTCACGCGCATTTTCTAGCCCAGGATAAGGGGCTGGCCAAGAAGATGTTCGCTTTCCACGGGATTCGGACTCCCTATTTCGCGACCGCTTATCGGGGACGGGTTGAGCATGCGCACGATATTTCGTTTCCACTGATTGTGAAGCCGGTGTCCGAAGATGGCTCGATTGGCATTGATGCGAATGCCGTCGTGCACAGTGTTAAAGAACTAATGGAGCGTGTCGAATATATCCAGAATGATTTTGACTCCGCGGCGCTGATTGAGGAATACATCGAAGGGCGGGAAATTTACGCCGCTATTCTGGGTAGTTACGAGCATGCGCAAGTGCTTCCCCTTATCGAGCTTGATTTTTCACGAATGCCAAAGGGCGTGCCGAGGGTTGCGACCTACGACGTCAAGTTCGAAAAAGATACTGAAGCGCACAGGCTGACCAAATCTGAAGTGGCGGAAAACCTGGATGACGACACCGTCTTGCGTCTGACAGAGACCGCCCTCGCGGCTTACCATGCAGTAAAGCTTCGCGACTACGGCCGCATAGATATGAGGCTTTCTGCACAGGGTGAAGTTTATGTCATCGAAGCCAACCCAAATCCATGGCTTGCCAGCGGCCACGAATTCGCGATGGCTGCCAAAGAATCTGGCCGCAGTTTCACGGATTTAATCGGCGAGATTGTGGACATGGCGATGGGAAGGTCCGCGAAGACTAAAGCGCGGGCGAAATCTTCGGGTATTTAGAACAAGTTAACCACATAGGACACGAAGGTTCACAGGGGGACTTCTTTGTGAACCTTCGTGTCCTTGATGGTCAAGATTTGCTCTTTGCTCCTTCGAACTGATTTAAACTGGTCTTCTGCGATTGCGAAACTCATCGAAAGCCGGGATGCTCACTTTTTCCAAGCGCACGCTCTCGCTCAACAATCAGCTGCGGATAAAGGTAATCCAAAGGGCCGCCCTTGTAGCGCTGCTTGCGATGGCAGTGGGAATCGGATTTTCACAGAGCACTCCTGTGACGTTGGATCGGTCCGAAATCATTCAGTTTCTCAGTTCGACGATTAGTTGGTATCACCAGACCGCCACCGAGCAGCAACTGATTACCGAGCCTTCGGATTTAACATTCTTTCAGGACAATCGTCGCGTGGCTCAACAGGTTGTCCAGCTTGCGTTTGAGTTCGCCCGTCAGCAAGCGGATGCCCGCGCCAAGCAGAAACTTCAGACTCAGGAGCAAAACGGCGTTCCTTCGCAATATCAGTCGCTGGTTCAGTTGGCGGAACAAGCCGATCAGGAAGTCCAGGAGACGCAGGCGGAAATCCCTCCGCTCCAGAAGAAGCTGGAGACAGCTCCCGCCGGCAAACGCGCGGGCATAGAAGCGTTGATTGCGGAGACTCAGAGCGAAGTGGCATTGTTTAGCGCCCGTAGAGACGCGCTTCGCAGCATGGCAGATTTCGCGAGCGGGGCGAGTACCAATGGACTAGGCGCGAGCGGCCTGAGGGCGCAGATCGAAGAACTGGCGCGGTCCGTTCCTCAGAATCTGAGTAATCCTTCGCCTACAACTTCGAGCCAGAACGAGGGTGACCAGGACGCCGTGAAAGTGGCGCCCATCGCGAATCGGGAGCCTCCTTCCGGAATATGGGGATTGAGCGCCGATCTGTTCAGGCTTGATCATAAGCAACGCGTCCTCAAACAGGATATTGCCGCGACCGATGCTCTCATTCAAAGCTCAAAACAACTTCGCGCGCCGCTGGTTACAAAATTGAAGGCCATGATTGAAGCTGGAGATCAACTGGCTAAAGAAGCTGACACAAGCACTCAAGCGGGTCTCGACCAGGAAAGGCAGAAGTTGGATAAGTTAACCGCGGATTTCAGGTCCGCGGCGGCCGCAATTTTACCGCTCAGCAAACAGGGAATCGTGCTCGATCTATATGAGCGGAGCCTTGCCAATTGGAAGGATTCCACGCACGCCGAATTTAAGGCAGAGATGAGAAACCTGCTGGCTCGGCTGGGAGTTCTGCTGGTTGTGATTTTCACTGTCTTCATATTAGGAGAAGTCTGGCGGCGAACCATCTTCCGTTACGTGCACGATGTGCGCCGCCGGTATCAGTTCCTTCTTCTTCGAAGGGTAGTTTTGTGGGTGGTTATTGCACTGATCATCGCCTTCACGTTCGCTACGCAATTGGGTTCAGTGGTGACCTTCGCAGGATTGATCACCGCTGGAGTTGCAGTAGCTTTGCAGAATGTCATTGTGTCAATGGTTGGATATTTCTTTCTTATCGGAAAGTTTGGTATCCGGGTCGGGGATCGCGTGCAGGTTTCTGGGGTGACTGGCGAAGTGGTGGATATTGGACTGGTACGCTTCCATCTGATGGAAATCGGCTCAGATGCTCAGCCGACTGGGCGGGTGGTCGCATTTTCCAACTCGATAGTGTTTCAACCGGCCTCGGGTTTATTCAAGCAGATTCCAGGCACGAGTTTTGTATGGCATGAAATTGAGTTGATTTTTGCGCCCGAGAGCGAGTACCACGTAGTTCGTGACCGAGTGACTGCCGCCGTGGACGCAGCATTTGGCGAGTATCACGAAAAGATGGAAGATCAGCGTCATCAAATGGAAATGACGCTCAGCTCAATTTCCGCGACGGAGTTAAAACCGAAGATTCATTTGCATTTTACTGCCGCCGGCATCGAAGTGAATATTCGCTTTCCGGTGGAAATGGGCACTGCTTCTGAAATTGACGACAAGATCATGAAGGAATTGCTAACGGCAATCGAGAAGGAGCCGCGGCTGAAGTTAGTGGGATCGCAGATGCCGACGGTGAAGGCGGAAGCGTAAGTGTTCGGGAACGTCCATGTTTCGTCTTAGTAAGGGCGCGTCTTCAGACGCGCAGGTAAATTCTTGGCCCCAACAACGGCTCGGCTGAGAGCCGCGCTTCTTCAAAGCCCTTGCCCGTACCGGCGAGCTTCGCTCAACCTGACGGGCAGGGGACGCCCGTCCCTCCATGTGCTTATAGTTGCAGGAAATTTTGCATCAGCTTCTTGCCTTCGTTGGTCAAAACGCTTTCCGGATGGAACTGTACGCCTTCGACTTGGAATTTGCGATGACGCAACCCCATGATGGTTCGAGAGCCGTCGCGCTCTACAGTGGAGGCACTGATTTCAAGATCCTCCGGCAGGTCTTTCTCTTCGACGATCAGGGAATGGTAACGTGTGGCCCTCATGGGAGAGGGTAGGTCTTTAAATATTGTTTTGCCGTCGTGTTTCACTTCGCTTGTCTTGCCATGCATGAGATTCGGCGCCCGTACCACTTTGCCACCGAATGCTGCGCCCAGAGCCTGATGCCCGAGACAAACTCCCAAAACCGGAATTTTGCCGGCGAACGCGCCGATCAGCTCAATGCTGATACCGGCTTCCTGAGGCGTGCATGGGCCCGGAGAAATCACTATGCGTTCCACACCCAGGGCCTCGATCTCGCCGACCGTAACGCGGTCGTTTCGGCGAACCACGACTTCGGCTCCCAGTTCACCTAAATATTGGACGAGGTTATAGGTGAATGAATCGTAATTGTCCAGCACGAAGACCATCGCTTCAGCTTACCCTAAGTTTCTGAGAGCAGTTCATGACAGGCCGCTTTAAAAGTCTTTCCCTTGATTCCCAGGGCAACCCTATCTCGCGTTCCTGGGCCCGGCCGCCTGAGAAACGGCCTTGACACCGCCGCTCCTAGACCCCATGCTTACAGTGATTTGGCCGAGAAGATCACTACCGACGGTAGTCCAGAGAAGCGTGCGACGCGTCGTTTTGCATTGCGGCTGCCGGTCTCTGTGGCCGATTCCGAGAATGAGTCCGAGTTGAAGGCCGCACAAACTCGTGACGTCAGCGCCCGTGGAATTTGCTTTTACGTAGACTCGAACATTGCCGTCGGGGCCGGAATTGAATTTACCTTCACTCTTCCCCCCGAGATCACATTGACCGAGAGCATTCGCGTGCGATGTAAAGGAAAAGTAGTGCGTGTGGACAATGGTAGCGAAGACCGTAAAGTAGCTGTCGCTGCCGTAATTGATGAGTACGAGTTTCTTTCCGGATCTCAATAGCTCGCATTTCCTTATTATTCTTGCAACCGCGAAAGATGGCGATCTTTCGTGTTCCTTCCGTCACTTTTCTCCGCAGCTTGCTGATGTTATTGTTTCTTTTATAGGTTACTTATCCAGCGATGAAGTCCTTGCAGCGCATTCGTTTTCCATTTGCCGTTCTATCGCTATCGGCGCTCCTTATAGGTTCAGGTTTTGCCCAAGCGAACACGCCGGCCAACGAACCATTGCCGGCACCGCCAGCAGAGCCTCAAACTGAACATCCCGCGGTCGTCTTGCGCGTGAGAGTACTTCTGACCAAAGATTTTCCAGCGCTGGAAATTGTTACCGATCGCCCAGTCGTGCCTTCCATCCACAAAGTTGATGGTCCTTCGAGGCTGACGATTGATCTTCCCAACACCAGCATGTCTCTTCAGCACAAAGAGATTCCAATCAACACGGAACAACTTGGCGACCTTCATTTGGACGAAGAGAAGGGAACAAATCAAGCCGTTCACATGGTTATTGATCTACGTAAGCCGCTCGCATACACATGGGAAGCTGCGGGCAATCGGCTAACTATCCGGCTTCAGTCAGCAGAACCCACAACACCTCTGACGGCTGAGACCCAGCAGGCGAAAACGCCAATGACTCCGTCCGCGCCGCCCACGCTTCCTGGATTGAGGTCGGGGGTACAACCCGGACTTATCCCAGTGACTGCTGGAGGGTTCGGCGCTGTCATGTTCGCAGGCAATCGAATCGAGCCAGGCTCGACGATCACGGCAGGGACCGACACAGCCGTTCTCAGTCTAGGAAGAAGTGGGGAAGTTCATCTTTGCCCAAGAACCACGGCATCGGTAACGACCTCATCGAATGGTCACGATTTAATGCTTGGCATGAGCACAGGATCGCTCGAGACCCATTACAATCTAGATGCCTCGATTGACTCCGTGCTTACCCCGGACTTTCGCATAGTTCTCGCCGGGCCAGGGATCTTTGAATATGCAATCAGTGCTGACTCACATGGAAACACATGCGTGGGCGCTCTGCCGGGAAATACGCGCTCCGCAATCATTTCTGAGCTGATGGGCACCGGGACTTACGAAATGAAGCCAAATGAGCAAGTAATGTTTCATTCCGGTCGCCTGTCTGCGGCCGACCACAACATGGTGGGAAGCTGCGGATGTCCATCACCCGTGCCTGTGATGCGTGCCTCACAGGCGAATGGTACGGTAATTCCAGATTCAAAACTGCCGTCGTCGGTGCAATTGGCGCAATCGGGGGCAGCAACGAAACCCGAACAAGCAGCGGCCGGAAGCGGGTCTGATTCCGGAACTCCAGCACAGGGGCCCTCAGTGGAAGGGCCGGAAACATCCGCTCCGCCGCCGTCGAAACCTAACGACGTGCAGGCACAAGTGGAGGCGCCGCTAATCTTCCGCGCTTCCGACTTGCCTCCAGCAAAAACAACGGCTGCTGCAAAACCCAAAGATTCACGAGTCATCTCGGATCCCACGGCACCGCCACAGCAGGTGGGGACGCCTCCATCCAGAATTACGATTGTCACAACCGAAAAGCAGCATCATGGCTTGTTTGGAAAAGTAAAAGGCTTCTTTAAAGGAATCTTCCGCTAATCCCCACTCCCAGATCTGGCGGTCCGTTCGTGCGCCGTACGGTTTGACCCGCAGCCAATTCGGCAAGCAGCTCTCGCACAGTTCGCTTCAATATGGGATGGCGCACGCCGGGAGCAATTTCCGTCAAAGGTTCCAGCACAAAACGTCGCTCATGAAGGGACGCATGCGGAATTCTGAGGCCTTCAACATCAATTGTGGAATTTCCAAACAACAGGATATCCATATCAATAGTTCGAGGACCTTTTTTCTGTTGACGTCGGCGGCCCATACTTTGCTCGATTTTGAGAATTGCAGCTAGCAGTTGCTTCGGCATTTTCTCGGTATCCAGTTTAGCGACGCAATTCAGAAACCAGGGCTGGGCCGTAAACTCGACTGGCTCTGTTTCATAAATTGAAGAGACGCCGATGATCTCCCCGACCTCGCGCAGGCGGTCGAGTCCCGTCATAATATTGTTCATGCGATCACCAATATTCGACCCCAACGAAAGAAATGCAGTTCTATGCACAGAAGTAAGTTTAACCCTGCGACACGAAATGTCCGGCTCTGCCATTCATTCTCTTCTGCAACCGAAGCTACAATAGCCACTGTGAGCGTAGCTTCGACAACCGCCGTCCCACCAGCGCAGGTCTCCCCCCGTCCACGATTCACGTTAAAGCAAAGAATTCTGCTGTCGCTCATTACATGGGCCGGAGTTGCGGCGATACGCCTGATCGCCCCAACCATGAAAATCGCGGTGTCATTTGAAGACGGAGGCCCAGCCGGATTAGGGACTCATCCAATGGTGCTCTCGTTCTGGCACAATTGTGTGTTTCCGGCAATTTATGTCTGGCGCAATTTAGGGATTCGAGTAATGTCGAGCGACAGCTTCGACGGCGAGTACACCGGCAGAATTATCCGAAAATTTGGCTTTGTAAAAATTCGCGGATCAAGCAGCCGACGGGCAGTTCGCGCATTGCTGGAGATGCGGCGGGAGCTTGTAAATGGCAATACTGTCGCGTTTACGATTGACGGCCCTAAGGGACCCAAGTATGTTGCCAAGCCCGGCCCAGTGTTGCTGGCCAAAGCAACGGGCGCGCCCATGGTTGCATTTCATATCGCCATAGAAAATCCGTGGATTTTAAAAACATGGGACGGCTGCATGATTCCCAAGCCGTTCTCGCGTGCATTGATGCGGGTGAGCCAACAAATCGTCGTGCCATCGAATGCGGACGACCATCAGATGGAGGCATTTCATTCCCAACTGCAAGCGTCACTTGATCAAGTACGCGAATTTGCTGAGGCAAATGTTCGCAATCCGCGGTAATTGTCCAGTTCGTGCGAAACTTAAGACGAGTTTTTAGTCGGAGCACAGCAGAGGTACGAGGGTATTACTTTTGAAGACAAGGAATGAGATTTCATGGCAGCAACGATTCTAGATGGAAATAAAATCGCCGCGCAGATACGCGCCGAAGTCGCTTCCGAAGTGACAACCATGACGGAGGCGGGGATTCATCCAGGACTGGCGGTTGTGTTGGTTGGCCACAATCCGGCCTCCGAGATATATGTCCGGGGAAAAGTAAAAAGTTGCGAAGAGGTCGGCATCTACAGCGAGAAACATACTCCCGCAGAAAACGTCTCGACCGAAGAATTGCTGGACCTGGTTCACGGACTCAACGTGCGCGACGACATTGATGGAATCCTCGTACAACTGCCATTGCCGGCGCAGGTTGATTCAAAAAAAGTGTTGATGGCGGTGGACCCCGCGAAAGATGTTGATGGATTTCATCCCATCAATGTCGGTTTCTTATCTACGCAACGCCCTGGGCTGGTTCCCTGCACTCCCGCTGGAGTCATTGAAATTTTGAAGCGAAGTAATATTCCCATCGCAGGCCAGGAAGCCGTAGTAGTTGGCCGCAGCGACATCGTGGGCAAACCTGTCGCAATGTTATTGATCAATGGCAACGCGACTGTTACGGTCTGCCATTCGAAGACCAGGGATCTGCCTGCGGTTTGCCAGCGTGCAGACATTCTGATAGCCGCGATAGGCCGTGCGGGAATGATCACATGCGATTATGTGAAGCCGGGAGCGACCGTTATTGATGTTGGGATGAATAAAGTAACCGATCAGTTCGAATTCGAGAAGCTGTTTGCCGGAAACGCCAAGCGGGAAGAAGCATTCAAAGCCAAAGGCTCAACGCTAGTAGGGGATGTTCATCCGGAGGTCGCAGAAATTGCCGGTTATCTTACGCCCGTTCCCGGGGGCGTGGGGCCGCTGACCATTGCGATGTTGATGTCCAACACGGTGCGGGCGGCGCGGCTGCGACGAGGCAGTGGAGTTCGGCTGAGTCTCGCGTGTTGAAGATAGGTTTGACCGGCGGGATTGCGTCCGGCAAAACAGCTGTCGGAAAAATGTTTGCTGACCTTGGTGCGTACGTAATTCGAGCTGACGATATCGCACACGATCTTATGAAGCCTGGGGAGGCAGTCCACCAGGAAATAGTCGAACGCTTTGGGAAGGACATTCTCAACGCGGATGGGACAGTCAATCGTGCCAAACTTGCGAAAGTAGCCTTCGGCTCAGATTCCTCCACGTCAGGGCCCCGCATTGCCGAACTGAACCAGATCGTGCATCCTCCAGTAATCCAAAAACAGGACGAATGGATGGAAGAAGTGGGACGGCAGGATCCCAAGGCCATTGCCATTGTAGAAGCTGCCCTGATCTTAGAGGCAAACCTGGCAAATCATTTCGACAAACTTGTGGTCGTTACCTGTCGCCCAGAGCAGCGCGCCGAAAGGTGGGCGAACAGCAGGAAAATAATTGTTGAACACGCGCGATTAGAAATAGCCCGTCGTCTCGCCGCACAATGGCCAGAGGAAATGAAAATTAAAGCAGCGGATTATGTGATTGATAACTCCGGATCGCTGGAAGAGACGGGGACGCAGGTCAGGGACATCTACGAGAAGCTACGAATCGTCAATTAATGTCATGCTGAGGGCAACCCAAAATGGCAAAGCGCTGCGCTACTTTCGGTGCCAGCGAACACCTTCTTTACTGTTTTCGACAACAATGCCGGCGGCGGCAAGCTCGCCGCGAATCTTGTCGGAGACCGCGAAAGTCTTTGCCTTCCTCGCGGCTTCCATGTCGGCGATTTTCTTTTCGATGTCAGCATCAGAAAGTTGATGGGAAGCCACCGATTCCAGGAGTTCGCTGCTGATCTCGGCTTCACGCCCTTCGTCCTCCGCCCACTTCGTGATTGCCTGCATCTTGGGCCCGTCATCGTCTTTCAGCACAGCAAATATTTCATCGAACTGATTCAGTGCGGCCAAAAGTCCCGGCACATCGCCGCTCTTGACCTGTCCGGCATCCATAGCGGCGTTTGCAGCGCGGATCAGATCAAAAATCGCAGCTTGAGCCTGAGCTGTATTTAGATCGTCTTCCATTCCGGCACGCATGCGATCTTGAGCTTGCTTTGCCAGTTCCCTCATAGCGTCAGTCGAACCTTCCGGAAAATGGCCGCTGGAGATGCGCGCTTGAAAGTTTCGCAAACGTTCCACCGACGCCGACGCTTGCTGCAATCCATCAAAGGTAAAGTTGATTTGATTGCGATACGGAACCGAAGCCAGCAAATAACGAATGGCCGAGGGTTTGTGCCCCTTCAAGACGAGATCGCGCAAAGTATAGAAGTTCCCCTGGCTCTTCGACATCTTCTCGCCTTCCACCAGCAGAAATCGCGCGTGAAACCAGAATCGCGCGAACGGCTTCCCCGTCTGGGCTTCGGATTGGGCGATTTCATTTTCATGATGCGGAAAGATGAGGTCTTCTCCTCCAGCATGTAAATCGAAAGTCTCGCCTAATTCCTCCATGGACATCACTGAACATTCGATATGCCAACCTGGCCTTCCCGGACCGATCTCGCTTTCCCAAAACGCCTCCCCGGGTTTCGGTGCTTTCCAAAGCGCAAAGTCGCGGGCGTTATCTTTTTCGTATTCATCGAGGTCAACGCGGGCTCCATCTTCCATGCCGGCAAAATCACGCTTCGAGAGCTTTCCGTAGCCAGGAAACTTTGCGATCCTAAAATAATAAGATCCGTCTTCGGCGCGATATGCATACCCCTTTTGCTGTAACTCGGCGACGAATTTCGCCATCTCCGGAATGTGGTGTGTGGCGCGAACCAGCTCCGGCTGCTTAATATTGAGTGCAGCCAGATCCTCCAGAAACGCCTTTTCAAATTTCTGGGTGTATTCCTTCACACCTACGCCATCCCTCGCGGAATTGCGGATGATCTTGTCATCCACGTCAGTGATATTCATCACGTGACGCACGTTATATTCGCTTTGCCGCAAAAATCGAACCAGAATATCAATTGCCACAAAGGTGCGAAAATTGCCGATATGACCGTAGTCATAGACGGTCGGACCGCATGCATACATCCGCACGTGGTTGGGTTCGAGGGTGACGAACTCTTCGATACCCGCAGACATCGTGTTGTAGATCCGCAGTGCCATGATTAAAAACTAAAGCGCACAGAATCAGTAATTCTAGGGGGACGGCGGAAATACGGTCAAACGCTGCCTGCGGATTTTGCTGAAAGTGCGGGTTGTGGGCCGTGCAGCCGCTGTCCGACGAGCACGATGTAATGCAGCGCGGAAATGATGGTGAACAGGAAGGTGGCGCGCAAGAAAATCGTGCGGGCAATCCATATCCAGCGGGATGGATCCACTTCAAGCAGCATTACGAAAAATACGGCAGCCACCTGCGCGAAAGTGTTGGCTTTGCCAAAAATGCTGGGGCGGAAATCGCGCAGTCCCGCAATGGCGAAAAGAACGGCGCTGGCAAATAAAATAGAGACGTCCCGGCTGAACACCACTACTGTAAATTTCCAGGGCACCTTGCGAAGAATTGAAAGCACAAGAAACATTGTGCTCAGAAGGAGTTTATCCGCAATGGGATCGAGATACTGTCCCAGTAATGTCTGCTGTTTCAGCTTTCGCGCGAGCAGGCCATCCAGGCCGTCGCTAAGGCCCGCGAGCACAAACAGAACTAATGCCGCGACATAATGGCCCTCCACCAATCGGATTACGATAAACGGCAGGAACGCCATTCGAAGCAAGGTAAGCTGATTGGGCGCGGTGAGCAGATGAGAGAATTTCACGAACGATCCTTAGGCTTGATTCTACTATTGCACGTCAGGTAAGGGTTCACCCGCCCGGAATAGAGCAATCAAGCCAAATGGGGTGGCGTTATCCTAATCGAAGAGATACGAACTACTCAGGCGACCTGCGTGCATTCTTCGGTCGCACCGGTTCTTACGCTGCGTTTGCGAAATATAGCCTTCAAATTCTCGCGCCATCGCTCATCAATGCCCACCAACACCCAGTCAATTTTAGCAGAGAAATAATGCAGCAAGATGTCAGTCGCCGGGTGAATACGCAAGGCGGGGGCGACGAGGAACAATAACGGATTACGTCCTGATAGCTCGACGCCGGTAAAATATCCGAATCTTGCGAAATCCCCTCGAGCGTTGTGCCATGCGACCCTCGACCAATAATCCAGCCCTTGTAACGGAAGATGGATGTCCTCATCTGCCTTGAGTTCGACCACGGCGAGACGCCCTTCACGCGTGGTCGTCAGCACATCAATCATTGCTCTGTCTGAAGCCGAGAACGCCGGGACTTGTGAATACTGAAGTCTTCCCCCGAGGTCTCCATCAAGTAAGGCGAGGTTGAGCACCGCCAAAGATTCCAGCCAGCGCTCCGGATGCATTCGCCACAGGGGATGATCCCGCGGACCTCCAGGATGGCGAACTTCTCCAATGCTTCGAACCAGCGTTGAAAAATATTCCTGATTCGCTTCGGTCAGAACCCTTTCAGCCCGCCCCACGCCGAACATAATTTCAGCGGAACTACGAAACGACGCCGGGTCATGGGCGAGCCGCGCTTGCGCAAACTCCAGACCATGGCGGCGAAAGGCAATTTCCGCCGAGGATAGAATTGCGATTTCAGTTTCGGGCATGAGATCGCGAATCCGCGCGATCGAGTCGGCGAAACGCTCACGGACGAAAATTTCATCAGTTGCGTGCACGAGACGGGTGGCTATATTGCCTCGATCTGAGATATCTATTTCGATTAGTTCGGCATCTCGCTCTTTCAGTTCGTACAACTCCCACTTTGCGGCGTCGGAGTTCAGATGGGCCATTCGCTCCTTGATGACTGCGGAACTCTTCTCTGGAACGAAGAGCTTGAGACCTTCTATAACCAATTTGCCCGCCCGCGTTTGCCGGCAGAGATCCAGCCATAGAACGCCGAAAGTCAGGGCCGCGTCAATAGACCCCTGAGTTTCCTGGGAATTCAGGCCCAAGACGGCGAAGGCAGACTGGCCTCTTTGCACCATACCCCTCGTATAAATCGGGCCGAATGAATGTTTCAGATCCGTTGAAGTGGTCAGCTGCGAAACAGCGAATCCAGGAAAGCGTCGTTGAAGCACTCTTTGGAGCAATCGCTGATATCTCAACCGCGACACTTTTTTCGCCGAAGGAGTTCGCCAGTCGCGGTTGCGGCAAATTTCAAGCTTGGTAGGCCTCGTTTGCCCTAACCTCTGCACGTGCAGCAACAACACGTCCTTCTTCATTTCGGCATCGATCACGCGCCGCACCACGTTCCGCTCCGATGACCACATATGCAGCAGGCACTTATGTGTCTCTCCAGAGACTGAATACTTCGCTTGCGCCAGATCAAAAATGAGGTCGCCGTCTTCGACTACGACAGCGGTCTCCATGCCAAGAAGAAAGCTCTCTACTTCGCGAGCCAGCGATTCGGGAGTCATGCCGGTATTGTGTCAATTCGGCAAGACTGTGTCTGTGACGAGTGACCAACGGTTCAATCGGCTGCTCTCGCCAGTAACTCGATATGGGATAATCTCTAAGAGCACCATCGTGGGAGTCTTTCCCGGCAAGGCGGCATCCAATTAACGTGGACAAAAATAGATTCTTTTTCGAGCACTACGGACTGACCGAGCGCGGCTTGGAGGGCTACTTGGCGGCCGCACTATCAGCGGGCGGAGACTACGCCGACCTTTATTTTGAGTATCTTGCTTCCACAGCTCTGAGCATGGATGAATCCATGGTTAAGTCGGCGTCGCAAGGCATTTCGGCTGGATGCGGCGTTCGTGTCATTTCCGGCGAGCGCACTGGGTACGCCTATACCGACGACCTTTCGCCGGAACGCATTTTACATGCGGCGCGGACCGCCGCGTTAATCGCGACCGGCCCGGCCAAGACGCCGGTTGTGGGCTTCCAGGAAAAGCGGGCGCGCAGTTTGTATCCGATAACCCTTCCGTCAGTGGACGCAGAAATCTCGGCGAAAGTCGAACTGGTAATGCGCGCCGACAAGACTGCGCGAGCCTACGATCCTCGGATCAAAGAAGTCCGCGCCAGCTTCATGGACGAGCTTCGCAACATCCTAGTCATTGGCTCGGACGGCGCCTTTGCTGAAGATTCCCAGCCACTAGCGCGGTTGAACGTTTCCTGCATCGCGAAGACTGAAACCAATTCCGCGCGAGGAAGTTCCGGCGGCGGCGGACGCGTCGCTCTGGATTTCTTTTTCGGAGAAAAAACGCCGGAATACTTTGCCAAAGAGGCGTCCCGGCAGGCGATTTTGCAGTTAGACGCTCGCGAGGCGCCGGCTGGAGAGATGGAAGTGGTTCTCGGCCCAGGCTGGCCCGGCGTGCTGCTGCATGAAGCTGTGGGTCACGGATTGGAAGCGGATTTTAATCGCAAGCAGACTTCGGCATTCGCCGGCCTTATCGGCAGGCGCGTGGCCAGCGAAAAATGCACCGTGGTGGACAACGGAACCATGCCCGGCCGCCGCGGTTCTTTGAACGTGGACGACGAGGGTGAGCCAACACAAAATACAGTCCTGATCGAGAATGGAATTCTAAAGGGCTATCTCAGTGACAAGCTTTCGGCCCGACTTCTAGGGGTGGCGGATACCGGCAATGGACGCCGTGAAAGCTATGAACACATTCCAATGCCCCGCATGACCAATACTTACATGCTTGCCGGTGACGACGCTCCTGAAGACATTATCCGTTCCGTGAAGAACGGCATTTACGCGGTGAATTTCGGCGGAGGTCAGGTGGACATCACCAACGGCAAGTTCGTCTTTGCCGCTTCCGAAGCCTACATGATTGAAGATGGCCGTATCACGGCTCCCATAAAGGGCGCTACTTTGATCGGCAATGGCCCGGACGTTCTCACGCGAGTGTCAATGGTGGGCAACGACCTCAAGCTCGATGAAGGGGTCGGAACCTGTGGAAAAGACGGGCAGGCCGTCCCCGTTGGCGTCGGCATCCCGACCATAAAGATTGATCGCCTCACGGTAGGCGGCACTGCCAAAAAAGATGTTGGCGGGTTCATGCAATAGCTTTTTCCAACATTGTCATTCCGAGCCGTCGGTAGCCGCGCTTGCGCGGCGAGGGCGTGTCGAGGAATCTGCTTTTGATCTTCTTCGCAAAAGGATTCAATGCCAACTACGCAACTTGAAACCAGCAATCCGAAACAAGAAACTGACCTTCGCAACCTCGCCCAGGATATCGTTAAACGAGCCATGGCTGGAGGCGCTACGGCCACCGAATGTGTCGTCCGCGAAGGCGATGAGTTTTCGACTCTAGTCCGTCTGGCCAGGTGGAGACGCTGAAAGAATCCGGATCGAAATCTATCGGAGTGCGGGTGTTTCACGGCAAACGCTCCGCCAGCACCTACTCCAGTGACTTCTCCCGTGACGGACTGAATCGAATGTTGAATTCAGCTCTCACGCTGGCCAAAATCACATCAGAAGATCCGTACTCCGGAATCCCTGAACCATCGCAACTCGGTTCATTGTCCGGCGACCTCGATTTGTATTCGGCTGACGTTTACTCATTACCCGGCGAAGAAAGAATCAACTACGCCCGCCGCGCCGAGAAAGCCGCGCTCGACTTTGACCCACGCATCAAGAATTCCGAGGGCGGATCTTTCGACGCCGCGACCGGCCACAAGATTTTGGCGAATTCGCACGGTTTCGTCGGTGAATATAAACGGTCCTATTGTTCCATCGCAGCCATTCCCATCGCGCAATCCGAGAACGGCGCTATGCAGCGCGACTACTGGTTTTCTGTAGCCAGGAGTCTCGGGCGATTGGATTCTCCTGAACAAGTTGGAAAGATCGCTGCTCAACGAACATTGCGGAGGCTTGGCGCTAAGAAGGCGAAGACTGCCCAAGTACCTATCGTTTTCGATCCCATGGTCGCGACTTCGATTCTTGAGCACATCTTCGAGGGGATCAACGGAGATTCGGTCTATCGTGGAGCTTCATTCCTGGCCGGTAAATTAGGGCAAAAGATCGCAGGCGATCAAGTCACCGTCATTGATGATGGAACGATTCCCGGCGGCTTCGGCACTAGCCCTTTTGATGGAGAGGGCATTCCGACAAGACGCACCATCGTCATTGAAAACGGCGTGCTTAAGTCTTATCTCATGAATACGTACACCGCGAAGAAACTTGGACTTGAGACAACTGCAAATGCTTCGCGCGGCCTGGCCGGTACTCCGGGAATCGGACCGGGAAATTACTTTTTGCAGGCTGGCGAGAAAACGCCGCAGCAGATCATCTCGAACATCAAAGAAGGACTCTACGTCACGGAATTTCTCGGACACGGCGCGAATCTGGTCACCGGTGACTATTCGCGGGGAGCATCCGGGATGTGGATTTCCGGAGGCGAGCTTGCGTTCCCAGTAGAAGAAATTACTGTAGCCGGCAATCTTAAGGAATTGTTCTTTAACATCTCCGAGATCGGCAATGACCTCGAATTCCGCGGGTCAGTGGCTTCTCCGACGATTCGCGTAGATGGCCTCACCGTCGGCGGGGAATAGGATCTGGAGCTGTGCGACGAAGGATGCCATTGAATTCGCACAGGGAACCCTGGAGGAGTAAATCACTTCTCCACTTGCCACCCCGACCTACCTTTGAACCTCCGCCACCTTGTAGAGCGCGATTTGATCTTCCTTGAGCACGGCCAGTTGGCCGCCATCTGGAGAGAGGACAAAAGTCTGAAGTGTAGGCACGGGAGAAGTAACGCTGACGGCAAATTCCCTGTGCCCATTCTCTACGCGGTAAACGCCAATGTTTTCGCTCTCCAGGTCAGTCGTGCGGAATACCGATTCCGCAGCGATCGGCTTGTTCGCCTTGGCCACTCCAACGGCAAAAGTGCCAGTAGCTCCGTTCGCCGTTTGCTCTATTTCTTCTGACGGAGACCATCCCTTCAACACCGGCTTCCCATCGGAGCGTAGCATGCGATACCACTTGCCATCCGACTGACGGTCACAGCCCACCAGGAAGAGCAAATCAGGCTGCAAAGTTGTGACCTTCGGCTGGCATGACGAATTCACCTGGGCGACGACTCGCCTTTGCCCGTCCCATGTGTTCTCCACAACGCGCCAGCGGTTCTTGCCAATGGTCGGAACTCTTATCTCGCCCTCGTCTGACAATACTGGGGGCGCATCCCGCGAAGACCTTGTTACCGTGGCCAACACATGAAATTCCGCCGACAACACTTTCACTTCGACATCTTCTTCTGGCTCCTGACCCTCGGCCTCCGCCAGTTGGTCATGTACTGCCCGCGAGTGGCGCTCCTGGACCGTCCCCGCCGCAAAATAATTTCCTGAGGGTGAAATCTGAAGAAACGCCAGCGGACCGCTAAGAGAAACCCTTTGCTCCAGTTTTAGCCCCGCGCCATACATCTGCAACTCTCTTCCAACATGAACCAGCACTCTTTCGTTTCCGATCGGCCACAAGTATTGCCTGGCATCAAGCACACGCCAATTTATGCTTTTCAGCACTTTCATGGTTTGCAGATCAATCAAGACTCCGCGAACTATACGCAGTTGCGGCGATGCTTCCACGTCTGGGCGCCGCACCAGCAAGTGAGGATTAAATGTGAAAAGAATCTGCTTTGATCCCAGATAGGCTAGCGCCGCGTCGTGATCAAATCCCTCCATTTCACGGTCGCCTCGCTGCGTGTAGCCCAATTCTTTGATGGAAACGGTACCTGCTGCCAGCGTCGTCCCCGATTGACCTTCGCTGGTTGTGACAGCGACGCTGCACTCGGGAGGTTTACAGACATCTGTTTCATCAACGGGCGGGACTTCCGGCAAGGGTGTCTGGTTAGCAGTGGAACCCAAAGTTGAGGTTTTAGGTGATACTCCGGGGGCAGGAACCTTGGGACCTGCCGCTTCCACCGTTTTCGGGCTGGGCACCAGGACAAACTGCGATCCCTCATCAAGACGCACATTGTGCCGCGACGACGAAAGAACTGAACTTCCTTCGGGGCCACTTCCGACGCTTAGTTTCACGTCCGCGATACCGATAACTTGTCCAGGCAAGACTGCTTTTGGTGGCTTGTAGTGAAGAGGCTCAACATACGCGGTTGCCGCCGCGGCCGTCACACTTCTGAGGCCGCTTCCGCTCGAAAACCCGGGTCCAATGCCAGCCGAACCGTCGCCCCCGATGCCAAGACCTACCGCTTCACTTAAAGGCTGGTTCTCCTGATTCTCGTACAGACTCGATCCGTGGCTTGGATCCGGCGCAATCAATGCCGCGACAGTCAGCGCGAGCGGCTTCATGTCGCGTCCACCACACTGGCCACTCTCAAATAGCAACGCCAGGTCCGAGGTCTTTGAGGTTTTCGAGCGGGAACTCTCTGACACAACACGTCCCTTTAGAATTGCACCCTTTCGCAGGTTGCAGGCCGAATCTTTCCAGGCGATGTCAACTTTCGCGAAAACCGTTTCTCCGGCTTTTATGCGGCCAGCCTCCATGGCTTTGACGAGTTCCGCCTGGATCGGAACATGATCGGGCCCGAGGGAAGCAGCGAAACCGGACAGATGGCATAGAATAGAGCCGATCAGGATTGCCGTGTTGAGGAAACGTTTACTCATGACTCCTCGCATCATCCCATACCTTCGCCAACTTCGGAAGGCATTTTACAATCCGTCCGCATTTACAAGAAGACACCGCCCAGAGCTGGTTCCGAGCGAGGACTTATGAAACGACAATTCAGCCGCAGAACATTTTTCAAGATGGCTTCCGCCGCAACCGCCTTAACTCACGGGGGACGAGCACTAACCTGGCCAAAGAGCGAGAATGGAGCCATCCGGCCTCCCGTTCCGCTTGAGACGTTTTCCTATGCCGCCGTCCAGCTCCATGAGGGCCCCATGAAGCGCCAGTTTGATGACCACCACTCGCTGTTTCTTCATTTGGACGATGACCGGCTACTCAAGGTATTCCGGCAACAGGCGGGCCTTCCGGCGCCGGGCGACGATATGGGCGGCTGGTACGATCTGACCGGGTTTGACCTTGCTCGAAATAATTTCGACGGTTTTGTCCCAGGACACAGTTTCGGGCAATACCTTTCGGCATTGGCGCGAGCTTATGCGGTAACAGGATCGCAGGCGACGCGCGACAAAGTAGATCGCCTCGTCAAAGGTTATGCCGATACCCTGGATGACAACGCCACATTCTTTGCCGGCTACCGGTTGCCCGCGTACACCTATGACAAACTCTCATGCGGACTGATTGACGCGCACGAATTTTCTAAGAATCCGCAGGCGATGGATGTCCACGAGAAGCTGACCCGGGCGATTGTCGCATACCTGCCGGAGAAAGCTCTTTCCCGTCCCGAACAGCGTGCCCGTCCGCATAAGGACGACTCCTATACCTGGGATGAGTCGTACACGTTGCCGGAGAATCTTTTCCTCGCATATCAAAGGAGTGGGAAGGCTTTCTACCGGGACATGGCGGTGCGCTATCTCGAGGACGACACCTACTTTGGTCCATTGTCGGAAGGAAAAAATGTTCTTCCCGGAGAACATGCCTACAGCCACGTAAATGCTTTCAGTTCGGCTATGCAGGCCTATTTAACTTTGGGCAGTCAAAAACATTTGCTGGCCGCGCGGAATGGTTTCGAAATGCTGGCGACAACCCAAAGCTATGCCACCGGCGGGTGGGGGCCAAACGAGACCTTCGTCGAGCCGGGCAAAGGATTGTTAGGTGAGAGCCTAGGAAAAACTCACGCGAGCTTTGAGACCCCTTGCGGTGCCTACGGCCACTTTAAGATGACGCGCTATTTGTTACGAGTCAGCAAAGACTCACGCTATGGAGACAGCATGGAGCGCGTGCTCTACAACACCATTCTGGGAGCGAAGCCGATTCAGCCCGAAGGATGGTCTTTTTATTATTCAGACTACGGAACCACGGGCAAGAAAGGGTATCACCGCGATAAGTGGCCGTGCTGCTCTGGCACCTTGCCGCAACTAGCCGCGGACTATCACATCAGCGTTTACCTGCGGTCGCCCGACGGAGTTTACGTGAATCTGTTTGTGCCGTCGAGCTTAAGTTGGTTAAGCGGCAACACGCGATGCCAATTGGAACAGCGCACTAACTATCCATTTAACAATCAAGTCGAAATGCGGATCTCCGTGACGCAACCGGTCGAATACACGATGTATGTTCGTATCCCCGAATGGTCTGGTAGCGATCCGGTCTTGTCAGTGAATGGCCGGCGAGTTTCCGTGCCGGTGCGAGCGGGAGAATTTGCCGTCATTCGCCGAACTTGGAAAGATGGGGACCGCATTGAACTTGAGCTGCCAATGCCTCTTAGGCTTGAGCCAGTTGACCCACAACATCCGAATCTGCTGGCTCTCATGCGGGGGCCTCTAGTCCTCTTTGCTCTTGCGGATTCGCAGCCCAGCTTTCACCGGTCTGATTTGCTTCGCGGGCAAGACGCGAATAATCCGAATGGCGATTGGCTTGTCACCGCCACCAATGGAGACACAACAATCATGCGTCCATTCATGAGCATTCAAGATGAAAAATACAGTACCTATGTTTCAGTAGCCACGTGAGGTTTTGGGAGTGTCGCCGATCAACGCTGCTTCTTACTTTTGGAAGTTGGGGGAGCCGCGCCGGGTAGCAATTCGTAAGTCAAATCCACATCGGCGTGCGCATCAATAGTCCCGGCAGAGATTGGGGCGAGGTTGGTGGATTGGATCTTTTCGAAGCTAATTTCCTGGGGGGCAGAAACAAGCACCGGCTGTCCTTCTTCGACCGTCAACAATCGGCCTAATCGCAAGTTGAGCGCCGCCGCAAGTGACCTCGCGCCGTCCAGCGCCTGATTGGCCGCTCCTGCCAAGGCTTGTGCTCTAACCGCGTTTTCGTTGCGCAATGAAAACGTCACGCGATTAACGCTCGTCGCGCCAGATTTTATGGCGATGTCAATGACGGTTTGGAGAGTCGAGATGTCGTTTAGAAGCAGACGCACAGTGTTGTTGGCTGTGTATCCCGCAATTCTCGGCGCGGCGTCTCGAGGATATTCGTAATTGGGATTCACCGAAAAATTTATGCCCTTCACGCTTGCTGAGGGGAATGCGGCACTCAATTGCTGCACCAGAGTGTTGGACTGGCTGGCATTTTGGTCGCTCGCTGCTTTTGCTGAGCTTGCCTGCGTCACGACACCGATATCAAATTGAACTTGATCGGGTTCTACCGAGAGCGTGGCCTGGCCGTGCACCCGTACCGTCGCAGGCCCAGCCCGCTGGGGCGCCGCTTGCGCCTGCATCATTGGTCCCAAAGCCAGCAAAATGCTACTCAATTGCAAGAACGAAACCCAGCAGCCGCTCCAAAGCGAAATTTTAGTAGCCCGCACTTGGGTAGTATAGGTGAGAATTGGCACCGGGTTGCCAAGCCGTTATTGTCAAGCCAGTATTGTCAAGCCAATGAGAACTCTCTCGCGCCGCTCGTTCCTTTCGCTTGCAGCTGCATTCCCGGCGTTATCTGGTTTCGAGAGCGCTATTTCCGCATCGGACGATGCTTTTCTGGAAGACTTGTCGTCCCGCGCATTTCTTTTCTTCTGGGAGCAAAGTGATCCCCATACCGGACTCGTATCAGACCGAGCCCGAACAAACGGAGAGAATATTCTGGGAAGGAATCTGGAAGTCGCGAGCACTGCGCTCACCGGTTTTGCCCTCACCGCGTTGTGTATCGCTTCAGACAGGCAGTGGATGGATCCCAATAAGCTTCGCGAACGAGTTCGTGCTACATTGCGCCATTTTGCCTCCGACCAGGATCATGTTCGTGGCTGGTACTACCATTTTGTGAATCGCAAGACTGGCGAACGGGCGTGGAGTTCCGAAGTCTCAACTATTGACACTGCGCTTCTGCTCGCCGGGGTGGTGACGGCGCAGCAATATTACTCAGATGACGCCGAGATTTATAGGCTCGCCTCCGACATCTATGAGCGAGTTGACTTTGGATGGATGATGGATCAGCGAACCGGCCTGCTTCACATGGGCTGGGAGCCGGAAACAGGTCTGCTCCATGCTGAGTGGGCGGAATACGACGAGCAGGCAATTCTTTACTTGCTTGGTATTGGCTCCCCCACGCATCCCATTCCCGCCAAATCATGGTACCGATTTGGTCGGCGCGCAATTGACGCCTACGGCTACAAGTTTGTCGGGAGCGGACCTCTATTCACACATCAATACTCGCAGGCGTGGCTACAGTTGGCGAATCGCCGCGATGGACCCCCGTTTGGAATTGACTACTTTCAAAATTCGGTAGCTGCCACCTACGCTCACCGTGCATATTGTCTTGGCCTTCGGGGAATGTATCCAGGTTATTCAGATTATCTTTGGGGAATCACCGCTTCCGATAGCGACATCGGTTACGTGATTTGGGGTGACCCGGTTTCAAGGCGCGACGTCGACGGCACGGTCGTCCCCTGCGCCGCGGGCGGATCTCTTATGTTTGCTCCGGCAATCTGCCTGCCCGCGCTTCGTTATATGCACGAACAATTCGCCCAACTTATCTACGGGCGTTACGGATTCGCCGACGCTTTTAATCCTCAAACGCTCTGGGTTGACCCAGATGTCGTCGGCATTGACGTAGGCATCACGCTATTGAGCGCGGAAAACCTTCGCTCCGGAAGTGTCTGGCGGTGGTTCAATCGCTCGCCAGACGTTCAGCGCGCAACTGAGCAACTGTTTCAGCCGTACTGAATCGGGCATGGCGCAGATTGACTCGTAGGACATAAAGTGTCACCTGTTGTCACGAAGGCGGTCTCGACGGTTCCCTTCGTGTAACTTCGTGTCCTCTGTGGTTAATTGGTTTTGATTTTACCCTTCCTTGACATTCTCCTAACCAGCGGCGTACGCTGCCGCGACCGTAAACGCCGAACAGGAGGAAAAAGTCTATGTTCCTGCTTTACATCATTATCGTCGGACTTGTGGCGGGATGGGCAACTGGGAAAATTATGAAAGGCTCCGGCTACGGACCTATTGTGGACATCCTACTGGGCATCGCGGGTGCCATCATCGGAAGCCGGCTTTTAGGGTTGCTCGGCATTTACACCAGCGGCGGTCTGATTCCCAGCATTTTGGTGGCGATACTGGGAGCGGTAGTCCTCGTTCTAATCGTGCGGTTAATCAAAAGAGCCTGACCAGAAGAAAAAGAAGAAAGAAAGGGTGCCCGGTTCGTTTCGCGTCGGGTGCCCCTCGATAAGAGCGAAGGCTCTGTCAAGGGCACACTTCTTCTGGGCGGTGCGTGAGCACCGCTTGGGTTGCCAGAGAAGGTTGAGGACCAAGGCTCCGGAATCTCACGTGTAATCACTTGCGGTGGAACGCCGTTCCACCAACCATCGATTCGGCCACAACGTCGGCCATGATTGTTCTATGCGAACATCCCGCCCCGTGCGGGATGCGAGAGCGCCCAATCAGTTCCTACGGTCTAGCTTGCGCCGACCAGGGGCACCCGCGGGCTGCTCTCGATGCGAACGATCTCTGGATACCTGGTCTGGGTGCGCAGCATCCAGTAGAGTCGTACCGCCAGCTTGCGCGCCGCTGCCACCTTGGCCACCGCTTTCGGCTTCTGATGACAGCGATGCAAATACTGTTTACGTAGTCCGGGGTCGTGACGCACTGCAATCTGCGCCGCCTCCACCAGCAACATGCGCAGCATGCGATTGCCCTGCTTGGTGATCGCTCCCAGCTTCTGCCGTCCGCCCGAAGAATGCTCGCGCGGAATCAGTCCCAGATAACTGGCCACTTGCTTGCCCCGCGGAAAACGGCTCACGTCTCCCATGGTCAAAACGTAAGCCATCGCTGTGATCGCGCCTACCCCAGGCTGCGATTGAAGAAGAAGCGCCATTTTGTCTCGCTGGGCTTCTGCTTTTACCGCCGCGTCCAGGGGATCGATCTGCTGGTTTAGCATGGCCAGCAACCGCAGCAAGTCGTCTCGCCGACGAGCCGCCCAAGGCCGCAGCGGAAGTTCGCGCAGCAACTTCTGTCCCCCCTGGTTCCACAGCTTGCGTTTGCGTTGCACCCCCTGGTTCAGACACAGGTGTTGCAGTTCGTTCTTCACCCGCGTCCGAATAATCACCAGCTTGTAGCGGTGCAACAGCAACTGTCGCAGATCGCGCACCTCGCTCGACGGCATCCAGATGCGCGGAAACCGGCCCTCTGCCAGTAGTTTCAGGATATGCGCCGCGTCCCGCTTGTCCGTCTTCTGCTGCCGCACGTAACTGGCCCGGATCTGCGCCGCATCACCCACCCACAACTCGTGGCCGATCTCCGCCAGCAAGTCCACGAACCAATGACTGTTGCCCGTCGCTTCCATCCCGATCAACGCCGGCGCCGGCACCTGCCGGTAAAAACGCTCAGCGTCCCCCTCCGCGTGCACCAGCTTGCGTTCACCAGTTTCTCCCGTTTCCGTGTCCAGCCAACAAACTTGCTGCCAGCTGGGATGAAAATCACATCCTATAATCATCATGTGCGAAGGCTCCTTCCTCCCAGAAGCCTTTTTGTTCCTCAAACCAAGACTACCGGTTCGATCGAGCCTTCGCTCTTATCCAATCAGTCCTTCTCGCGTTTTTTGCGAGAGGGCGGGGATTCTACTCGATCAAGGCCGCACTAGAGCTTAATCGGAGCCGGGCCCGCAGCCTTCACATCCGCTGAGGCGTCGAAGTCCTCAAAGTTTTTGCGAAATCTCTCACACAGCGCTGCGGCTTGCTTATCGTACGCAGATTTATCCGCCCAGGCGTTTCGTGGATTCAGCACCGCAGGCGGAACTCCGGGACAAGTTCGGGGGATGCTAAATCCAAACGTTGGTTCCACTTCGAACTCGGTTTTGTCCAATTTGCCTTCGACGATCGAGTCAACCATGGCGCGGGTGTACGGCAGGTCCATGCGTTTGCCGACACCGTATTGGCCGCCTTGCCACCCTGTATTCACCAGCCAGCACTGAGCGTTGTGCTGGGTTAGACGTTGACCGAGCATTTCTGCATACACTCTTGGGGCCATCGGCATAAACGGAGCCCCGAAGCACGTCGAAAAAGTCGCCGTGGGCTCTTTGACTCCGGCTTCGGTGCCGGCAACTTTCGCCGTGTATCCGGAGAGGAAGTGATACATCGCCTGCTGCGGTGTCAATCGTGAGATTGGCGGCAGCACTCCAAAAGCATCGGCTGTCAAAAACAAGAGATTCCTGGGATGGCCACCGATGCCGGGAATGACGCTGTTATCAATGAATTCGATGGGATACGCCGCCCGCGTATTCTCTGTGATGCTGTCAGCGTTGTAGTCCGGCGCGTGCGTATAAGGATCAATCACCACGTTTTCCAGCACGCATCCGAAGCGAATCGCGTTGTAGATTTGCGGCTCATTCCTGCGCGAAAGCTTGATGCACTTCGCATAACATCCGCCTTCAAAGTTGAAAATTCCATGCTCGCTCCACCCGTGCTCGTCATCGCCAATCAATCTGCGCGTTGGGTCCGCAGACAAAGTGGTCTTGCCGGTTCCGGAGAGTCCGAAGAAGAGCGCGGTGACGCCGTCGTCTCCTACATTCGCCGAGCAATGCATCGGAAAAACGCTTCGCTGCGGCAGCAGGAAATTCATGATGCCGAAAATGGATTTCTTCATCTCACCGGCATACGAAGTCCCGCCAATCAGCACGATACGGCGCGTAAAATTCACCAGGATAAATGCTTCTGAACGCGTGCCGTCCCTTTGTGGATCGGCTTGGAAATCGGGTGCTGAAATCACCGTAAAATCGGGCTTATGAGTTCTTAATTCCTCGGCTGAAGGCCGGATAAAAAGCTGGCGTACGAACAGGTTGTGCCATGCATACGGATTGATGAAGCGCACCGGAAGCCGGTATTTCGGATCAGCACCGCAAAACAGATCCTGCACAAAGAGTTCGCGGCCCGCAAGATGTTCCACAACGCGCTCGTAAAGAGCGTCAAACTTATCGGCATCGAAGGCCTGATTCACTGGCCCCCACGCGATTTTGCTGGAGGTGATCTGGTCCTTCACGACGAACTTATCTTTGGGAAGCCTGCCCGTGTAATTCGTGTAGGCCACCAATGCGCCGCGCGCTGAAAACTGCGCCTCTTTGCGCGCGATTGCATGCTCCGCTAGAGCTGCCGGAAAAAGGTTGAAATGTACTCTCTCATCGTGCAGCAAATCCGCGATATCGCCCACGTGCATTGCAGTAGCCATAATGTCTCCGAACCGTCCTTTCATTGTCCGCCATTCGATGAGATATTCCAACAGCGCCGAAGGATACAAACCGACCGGTCGGGCTACTGCTCCTGATTGTTTACTTCTTCGCAATTTGTGTGGACGCTCACCCTCCGATATGGACCGTCGGAACATGAAACAGCGCAGCCGAATGATTGAAGAAAAGAGCCAATCACGTGATGTGATTTAATAGACGGAAGCATTAATCATGCCTTCAACACGCACAAACATGCGCCGCCGCGTCAAGAAACTCCACCGGAATTTGCGGGGTTTTGCCAGCGTGACGCGTGCTTTGATATCCACCGATCATCCCTTGCTGGCGCACATTATCCCGATTCGCCGCTGCAACCTTGCCTGCGAGTATTGCAATGAATATGACGACTTTTCCAAGCCGGTTCCGCTGGAAACCATGTTCCAGCGTCTGGACAAGCTTGCATCTTTGGGAACATCAGTAGTCACGATTAGCGGCGGCGAGCCGCTGCTCCATCCTGAATTGGATGACGTTATTCGCCGCATCCGCAAGAACGGCATGATCGCCGGAATGATTACGAACGGCTATCTGCTGGTGGCCGAACGCATTCAGCGGCTCAACAACGCAGGACTGGAATGGCTGCAAATATCCATTGATAACGTCACTCCTGATGATGTTTCCAAAAAGAGTCTCAAAGTTCTCGATAAAAAGTTGCAACTGCTCGCAGAGTACGCGGACTTCCACGTGAATATAAATTCGGTCGTCGGCGGCGGGGTTTGCAATCCGCAGGACGCGCTAACCATCGGCAAACGCGCGCTGGAGCTGGGCTTCACTTCAACTGTTGGCATCATTCATGACGGCAGCGGACAGTTGCAGCCGCTCGGCGGCGAAGAGCGCCGCGTCTATCATGAGATGAAGGCCATGGAGAAAAGCAGCTTCACCAGAATAAACGGCTTTCAGGACAACATCGCCCAGGGACGCCCCAACCAGTGGCGCTGCCGTGCGGGCGCCCGCTATTTATACATTTGCGAAAACGGACTGGTCCACTATTGCTCGCAACAGCGCGGATATCCCGGCACTCCGCTGGAAAAATACACGGTTGAAGACATCCGCCGCGAATACCTCACCGAAAAAGGCTGCGCCCCCCACTGCACCGTTTCCTGCGTCCACCAAGTGTCGGTGGTAGATTCATGGCGCGGACGCCAGCATCCCTCGCCAGCCGCGGCGGGGGCTGGATTAGTCCAGATCGAGTAAGCCCGACTCGCCAAGAATGTGGATTGGCGGGCCATCAGGGGCCCCCGGGGCCCCCCCTCCCCCTACGTCGGTATATTGGAATCATAGATTTAGGCATGCCGGAATTTCCGGTCTTTTGATATGAATGAGTTACGGGTAAAATCCGCTCGGCAAAGGAGTTACGTGTTTCGTCGTGCGATTTCGATATGGCGAGCATTTTTTCGGCTCTTTCTGGTGCGTCCTTTTGTTAGTTATGAGGGATATGGAAAACGAGGTCAAGAATAGGAAGGGCAGTGCGGTTTCACTTTAATATGGAGTCGGTGGAACGAGCTGTCTGCGGTACCACTACTTTCGCAAACCGCGGCGTGCTTATAGTTGACCCCGATACTCGCGAAGATTACGGAGAAAAGCGCTGGGTTGGGCTCGGCATGACCGGCGGTCGCACAGCGTACGTTGTTTTCACGGAGCGTGGTCCGGATACCATTCGCATCATTTCACTGAGAAAGGCAAGCCGGCGTGAAAGCGAACAATACCAAAAAGCAATCCAGGACAGACTGGAAGCGGGTTGATGCACTTCGGGATGAAGATATAGATTTTTCAGATATGCCCGAGCTCGGTACGGAGTTCTTTGCGCGCGCGATAATATGGCCGGGACCGAAGAAGCAGATTACATTGCGGATTGATCCCGACGTGCTGACGTTTTTTCGCAAGCAAGGCAGGGGCTATCAATCCACCATCAATGCCGTCTTGAGGAAGTACGTCGAGGCCCGGAAGCATCGCGTGGGGTAGTCGAGATTTAGTTGGCGAGGTAATCTGTCCCCCGCGTTTCGTCAAGCGCAGTCCGGCACCTTGCCTCCCACTTCTCGCAAAGGACGCGAGAAATGGGGCACCCTCAGTTGGGCGATAGCTGACGAGATCAAATCTCTCGCGAAGAACGCGCTTGTGTTTGCTACTTCTTGGGCTGCGCCGTGGGCGGCAAGAGGCCATTCAGCCGTAAATACATCGCGGCGGCCGCGTAGTGGTCGGCCCAGTTGCTGGCCATTGCGATCCAGGCCCAGGCCCGTGGTTGCTTGTGGCCTCCAAATCCTTCGACCGTGTCCCCGAGCTTGGAATCGTCGGCTTTGCTGACGGCACTGTCGCAGAAGTCGAAAGAAGCCTTGAGCGCGGCTACCAGTTTGTCTTTGCTGTCGGTATCTTTTAATTCTTCCGTCTTCGGCTCGGCCACGTCTCCGGCGCGCGCGCACAAGAAGTAATTCGCTTCGGTGATGTGCATGGCCAGATGTCCAAATGTTTCCTGCAATGGAGTCGGCTTGAAACTGAATTTGTCCGCTGGCATTTCCTCCACCGCAGCCACGAGATTTTTATGCTCGCGGGTCAGGATGTCTTTCACCACCGTAGTAACCGGATTCTTGTTGTCTTGCGCCCACGCTACGGATGTTGAAGCAAGCAACAAACCCGCCGCCAAAACTGTTTTCATAATTTGCCCCAAAAGCAAGATTTGTTCCCAATCTCAAGATGCCAATGCGCCCAAGCCGGAAAACACGACGGCAAGCAGCACAAACCAGGTGAAGACAATGGCAAAGGACGTGCTTTTCTTTACCTTCCCCGCGTACGAGAAGCCGATGGCAGTAAGCGCCAGAGCCCACAGTCTAAAAATATCCAAGGACGACGCGATTCCGTATAAAAAGGGCGCGTTGGCCGGTTGCAGGAAATAACCCGGATTTGTAGCCACCGGATTCTGCAGATTGAAAGCATCGGGAACCACCCCCGCGAAGATCGAGACAATCGCAAGCAATCCGCGAAAAAGCTCAGGGAGTGAAGCGTAAACCACAACCGCGAAGCACGTCTTGTATTTCAAATCAGCATTGGCGCCAAACTTAAAGCTGGCCAAGTATATGCCCGCAAGAATCGCGTAGATGAGCAACATGAATAACGGAACAGCGTACATGAAATATTTTGTTCCTACGGCCTGCGCATGCATGCGCGGTTCGCGTTGGTCAGGAGGCAACTCTTCCATACGCTGAGAAGCCTTTGGGGAGCTTCGAACCTGATTTTCCACGGTTTGGCGGAAACCTACTCGGGTATCCACGGCATAAGCGAAGGCGACGGAGACGATTGCCAGCAACAACCAGGGCGCCCACCAACTCGCGCTTCGCCGGAGGTCGGTAAAAGTTTTAGACGGAGCGATAAAGGTATCAATGATTCGCTCTGGTTCAGACAGGGCGGGGACAGATTCAGGAACAGGTAAGGGGGTTGCCGGTAGAGCGGCCATTCGTTTTCCTCCGTTTGACGAGACGCATTGTAGACCGTGAACAGAAAGCAAACAAGAAAAAGAAAGAGGCGAAAATTCGTCGTGTCAGCATGCGATTGCTGTTTAGCTTCGCTCAACTGAACAGCCGAGGGCGGCTGTCCCTGTGTGTTTTGTGCTGCACTAAACCGCAATTTCTGGAGTCGCCTCAATCAAACTTCGCGTGTATGCATGAGCGGGACTGGAGGTAACCTGCTCCGTGGTTCCAACTTCGACGATTTTGCCGCGATACATCACGGCAATCCGAGTTGCGAGGTATCGGACTACCGGCATGGAATGAGAGATGAACAAATAGGTCAGGCCGAACTCACGCTGCAAATTCGCAAGCAGGTTGACGATTTGCGCGCCCACGCTGACGTCCAAGGCGGAAACCGGCTCGTCGGCGACTATGAACTTTGGCCGCAAGGCTAAGGCTCGGGCAATCACGATGCGCTGCCGCTGTCCTCCGCTGAATTCATGCGGGAACCGGCGAGCCGCCGATTCGTCGAGCCCTACAGCCCCCAGCAATTCACTCACCCGAATGCGGCGAGCAGAACTGCTGAGTCTCTCGTGCGTTCCTTTGTTCGTAAGTTCTTGGTGAATGATGAGCGGTTCGCTGATTATGTCTTCGACTCTCATCCGGGGATCCAGAGAACCAAACGGGTCTTGGAATACGATTTGCATGTCGCGACGCAATCGGCGCATTTCACGGGGGCCGGCTGCAAGAAGATCACGTCCATCAAAATCGATTTTCCCTGACGATGGTTCGATCAAGCGCAGAATCAACCGTCCGAGAGTACTTTTTCCTGATCCCGACTCGCCTACCAGACCCAGCGTTTCGCCCTGCTCGATGCTAAGAGACACATCGTCTACCGCGCGAACTTCACCGGTGGCGCCTCCGCCAAAAATGGATTCGCCTAGCGCGAAGACTTTCGTCAAATGGCCGGTCTCAACCAGGGGCATCATCGGATGGTAGCAGAGCCTTAAGTTTGCCCGTCCCATTGGTGGAGTCGTGGGCAGGCAGGTAGAATAGCGCTAATGTCAACATTGCCTCTTCCGATAGCGGCCTTTGTAGCCGGGCTGGTGTCGTTTTTATCACCATGCGTACTTCCGCTGGTTCCCGGCTATGTGTCTTTAATCTCGGGGGTTGGCGTCGAGGAACTCAAGTCGCAGCAGACAGGATTGTTGCGCAAAGTAATGTTGAACTCGGTTGCCTTCATTGTGGGTTTTAGCACGGTGTTCATTGCGCTGGGAGCGATTTCCACCGAAGTCGGCCAGGTGATGGCCCGTTACAAGTCAGTACTGGGTCAGGTCGCCGGAGTCGTTATCATCCTTTTCGGTCTGCATTTGACCGGCATTCTTCGCATTAATGCACTTTACTCTGACAAACGTCTGCACAACATGAAAGGCGGCAGCACCGTGGGCGGCGCTTTCCTGATTGGATTCGCGTTCGCCTTTGGATGGACTCCGTGCGTGGGACCCATTCTGTCAGTCATTCTGGGTTTTGCCGCCGCGCAGGACTCGGTAGCCAAAGGTGTCCTTCTTCTCTCTGTTTATTCGTTGGGGCTGGCGGTACCCTTTTTACTCACTTCCCTGGGAATTGAACGGTTCCTGAAATTCTATAGTCGTTTTAAGACACATATGCATGCGTTGGAAGTGGGCAGTGGCGGCTTGTTGATTGTGCTCGGGATTCTTCTGATTTTCGGCCGGTTCACTTTGCTGGCAAATTATTTTTCATTCTTAAGGCGATTTTCTTTATGAGCGAAGACGGAGTTTTCGTGAAACGCGATCCAGTCGTCATCATCGTAGTCGTAATGGTCATCACCCTTATGCTGGTATTCGGCATACGGAAGTCGCGACGTTCATCCCCCGTTTCTCAAGCAACGACGACCGCCATGAAGGTGGCACCTGACTTTAGCCTGCAATCTCTCGACGGGAAAACCGTGCACCTTTCCGATTTTCGCGGCAAGGCTATCCTGCTCAATTTTTGGGCGACGTGGTGCGAGCCCTGCAAAGTTGAAATGCCGTGGATTGTAGATTTGCAAAAGAAGTATTTCCCTGACGGATTGCAGGTGGTGGGTGTCGCTATGGACGACGCCAGTCCTGAGGAAATTGCGAAATTTACCAAGCAAATGGGAGTAAATTATCCAGTCGTGATTGGTAAGGACGAAGTCGCCGATTCCTATGGAGGTCTTCCGTTCCTTCCGACTACGTTTTACATCGGGCGCGACGGCAGAATTGTAGATAAAGTATTGGGGATCAAGGGGCGCGGCGAGATCGAAGACGACATCAAGAAAGCGCTCGCGCAAGGTCCGAACGTGCAGGCACAGAAGACCGGGTTCTAGCTTCTGGGTCCGGATAGAAGATAGAACCACAACAACCATATGAATATCTTGAAAAGGACATTGATTCTAGTTGCACTGTTCTCCGCGCAAGCTATCGCTCAAGAATCCTTTGGCAGAAAATCGCCTTCGGTCACAATGTCGCCCGTTCCGATTGAGAGCGTGACTCGCGGCAAATCAGGGACGGTTGAGTTGCGATTTCGGGTGGCGCAGGGCTTCCATATCAATTCGAACACTCCGAAAGAGGAGTATTTGATCCCCACGGATCTCAAACTGGACCCGCCAACTGACATTATTGTTGGGAAGGTCACCTATCCGCCCGGTGTTGATGCAAGTCTTCCATTCGCCCCGGACGAAAAGCTCAGCGTTTATACCGGGCCGTTTGATTTGTCGGTGACGGTGCGGCCGTTGGTCTCCGTGCCGGCGGGGAAATACTCTTTTCGCGGAGAATTAAAATATCAGGCTTGCGACAATGCGGCGTGTTATCCGCCGAAGAAGCTGCCGGTTGAATTTGAGGTGAGGGTAGTAAAGGGAGCGGCTGCCCCGAAGAAAAATCCCGGACAGAGCCCGAGTCTGCACCGGTAGAGGCGACTCGTTGCGAAGTAGTCTAGAATCGGATCTCTTTTAGTCTTCTAACCGTTCTTTCTCTTCCTAAAACCATAATTACGGCGAACAAGCTCGGTGCCACGGCTTGGCCTGTCAATGCCACTCTCGCGCCATTGATAATCACCCCGGCCTTGAGATTCTTTTCGGCGGCCAAATCTCGCAGCAGTCTTTCTATTGATGGTTCGGTGAAATCAGCGGACGCCTCGTAGCGCCGGCCAAGTTCCGCGAGAATCTGACAGACAGTTTCGTCTTTAAGGAATTTCGCTACAGCGCCTGGATCGGCGGCAAAGTCGTCGGTAAAGAATGCTCGAAACGAGGTTGCAAAGTCTTTTAAGCTGCGTGCGCGAGGCTTCAACAAATCAATCGTTGCGAGCAGCGATTGCCGGTCGAGAATGTGATTCTTGATACCAGCCTTGGTCCATTCTTCTTCGATGAACGGTAACAACTTCTCCGCAGAATAAGACCGAATGTATTCGGTATTGAACCAGTCGAGTTTGGCACGGTCAAAAACTGCGTCAGAGCGCGATATGGCGTTCAGATCGAATAACGAGATCAATTGTTCGTCACCCAGAATTTCGGGGGTTCCTTCCGGCGGCGTCCATCCCAGGAGTGCGAGGAAATTACGGAATGCTTCGGGGACAATTCCTTCCTCCCGATATGCGAGGACACTCGTCGCCCCGTGCCGCTTGCTTAGCCGCGTCTTGTCCGGTCCAAGAATCAGGGGGACGTGGGCGAATATGGGTTTCGGCACACTCAATGCTTCATAAATCATCACTTGCTTGGGGGTATTCGAAATATGATCGGCCCCACGGATCACATGCGTGATTCCCATATCAATATCATCCGTTACTACGCTCAGGTGATAAGTTGGGCCATTGTCCGAACGCAGAAGAACGAAATCCTCCACTTCCGCGTTTGAAAATTCGACGAGCCCAAAGACTGCATCGTCGAAGACTGTACTTCCGGACTCCGGTACCTTAAAGCGAACTACGGCAGCTTCGCCCGCCGACTTGCGGCGGTCGGCTTCTTCGCGGGAAAGTCTCCGGCACGTCCTTTCATATCGCGAAGGACGCCCCTCTTGCGCAGCTTGCGCGCGGCGGCTTTCCAATTCCTCTTTGGAGCAAAAGCAATGGTAAGCGTGATCCGAGTCAAGCAACTTGGCGGCAATCCCCCTGTATATTTCGACCCGTTCTGTTTGGTAAAACGGTCCCTCATCCCAATTCAACCCAAGCCAACGCATTCCCTGCAGAATTCCTTCCACCATTTCCGCAGTCGAACGCTCGGCATCCGTATCCTCAATTCGAAGGATAAGGGTGCCCCGATGATGGCGCGCGTAGAGCCAGTTAAATAGCGCAGTCCTCGCCCCGCCTACATGCAAGAATCCAGTGGGAGATGGCGCAAAGCGCACACGGGGACGGGGGCCTGCGATTGAGGGTGATCCGCCCCAACTATCGGGTGATAAAGGCATATAAGAGAAAAGCACAGGAATATCAAATCCCGTGGCGCCTGGAATCAGCGTCAAGACCCGGGATTTATTGTGGCAGTCCCGTCTCAACCTCCTAGCAAAGGTCCATCGTCCAGCAGGCTATTGTCTTGCTTCAATCTGTGTGAAAACATGAAGAATATCATCAGTGGTACGTTTGAAAATAAAATCAGGATAGTGTTCTTAGCCGGATGAACAGCATAGCTATCGGGGTTGTGATCGTACCGGGGGTCGTCGCCCTCCTGCTGTTCCTTGTCTTCACATACCTCTACGAGCAGAGCCGGCAGGCCTATTTTCGTGCGTGGCAGGTGGGCTGGGCCGCGTATACCTTGCACTTCGCGCTCGACGCATGGGGCATCTTCCGTGGCTATACCGCCGCCACATCGTTGTTGACCTCATTGTTGCTGGTTGCAATGGCTCTTTGCATCTTCGTTTCCACGCGATTGATGAAGATGAACAAGACATCCGGCTCGCAGAGGCGCGAGAAATTTCACCTTCGCTGGTATGAAATCGCTCTTGCGGCTGCGGGAGCCTGCCTGGCTTTGTGGAATCTAAGAGTACACATGGCAGGCGGGAATTTTCGCCCTGAAGCCGTCATAACTCCGCACTTTCGCATTGAGATTGGCTTGGCTGCGGTTCTTCTTTATTGTTCGTTCTATTTTTACAAATTCGGTAGCCGCAAGAATTCGCTGGCCTTCACGTTACTGGCGCTCTCTCTGGCTTTTTGGGCGATTCTTATTGCCTTCGGCCAGTTCCGCATTCCCGTGGCTTCCACTTTCGGTATCACCGGGGACATTCTTGGCCCTATTCCGCAAATGCTGCTGGGAATCGCCATGGTCATGGTCCTTTTTGAGAACGAGCGCGACGCAGTTCAAGAGAACGCTCTGGCTTTTTCATCGCTGGGGGTGGACCCCACGCGGTTGCTGTCCGCCGAGGATCTGGTTCCCACAATGCAGAGTATTTTGGACCGCCTTGTAGCTCCCCTTCCAACGGAGCGAGCGGTCATTTGTATCAGCGAGCGCTGGCGCGCAATTTTGCCGTCAGTGCAGCGGGGATTTTCTGCGGAGTTCCTGGGTGAGCTCGAGAAAAGTGGGGCCGGAGAATATGTCCAAGAGCTTGCTTACCGTCGCGGTGGTTTTGTCACGTTCCAGAACGTTTCCGACATGGTGGAACCTCTTCCAGCGCTACCGGGGGGAGGGTTTGAACAATTCCAGAGGATACTGAAAGACTCCGGCATCCGAAATCTGACTGCTGTAAGCCTGCAAACCCGGGAACATAATTTTGGCGTAATTTTATTTCCTCACGCTGAGCGCCGTGTGTTTGGCGCCTCGAACTTGCGGCTTCTGATCGGCTTGGCCTTGCAAATTGGATTGACGCTTGAAAACTACGTGGTGATGCACGGTTCCCAGCGCCGCACGAAGGAATATGCCCTGCTGACCCAGATCGGACAAGTCATCAGCTCGCGCCTGGATCAAGACGAGGTTCTGCGCGCTATCCAGGAAGAGTTGGGACGCATTTTTGACACCAGCAATTTCTTCGTCGCATTCCGGGACGGGGACAGTCTCCGCTTTGAGTTGGAGATTCAAAACGGAGTTGTATTACCCAAACATTCGCGGAAGATGGATAACGGCCTGACGGAATACATTATTCGGACTGGTGAGCCGCTTCTGATCAGCTCAGAAATTGACAGAGTGCGGGAGCGGCTGGGGACGACCTTTGTGTCAAGCCGCCCATCGAAATCATTCTGCGGAGTACCCATAGTCTTTGCGGGCAAATCCGAGGGAGCGATGGTTGCAAGCAGTCAGGACCGGGAGTTCGTATTCGAACAGCGCGATCTGGAAATTCTTCAGACGGCGGCAGGTCAAGTCTCGGTTGCCGTCGAGAATGCCAGGCTCTTTGCCGAGGAGCAACGCCGATCAAAGCAATTCGCATTCCTCAACAACATTTCGAAAACTGCTATTTCGAGCGAAGATGCCGAGCAAATGCTGGCCGAAATAGTGGGACATATCCAGCGGAATTTTAATTTTGACCACATAGGCATTGGCATTCTTGATTATGCAACCAAGGATATCGAGATCAAGGCGGAAGCTGGCAGCACCGCAAAAGCTCTGGGCAAACGAATACCGCTCGGAACCGGGATTCTGGGACGTGTGGCGCGGACCGGCGAAACAGCCCTAATACAAACCACTGGCGACGGCCATCTTCAAGGCATCTTGCCGGAATCCCGTGCTGTGTTGTGCATGCCAATCACCTATGGGGACAGCCTTATGGGGGTTCTCAACGTCGAGAGCCGTAACGAAGATGCCTTCACGCCGCAGGATGTGCTGGTCATGAATACGCTGGCCGACTTGCTCGCGACCGCCCTTCACAATTCGTTTGTTTTCCAAAAGCTTCAGCAGCAGTCCATCACCGATGGACTCACCGGAATCAAGACACGGCGATTTTTCTGGGAAGCATTGTCATCCGAGTGGAAACGCGCCTCGCGCTCCGGCCGGCCATTTTCGGTGGTATTGATTGATCTGGATAAATTTAAAGAGGTAAATGACAGCCTGGGACATCTGGAAGGCGATCTTGTGCTGGTCCGCGTGGGCCGTCTACTGGAGCAAAAGTGCCGGCAGTCCAACGTGGTTGCGCGTTACGGAGGAGATGAGTTCATTATCCTCATGCCCGAGACTGGCGTGGATCAGGCGCAAATATTGGCGGAACGCCTGCGCCTGTGGCTAGCCACCGATCCAATGTTAAGCGAACACCACGTTACGGGCAGTTTTGGCGTAGCCAGCTTTCCGGTTCATGGCTTTTCCAGCGAGGACATTATCCGCGTCGCCGATGCTGGCATGTACGTTTCCAAGCACGCTGGAGGCGACCAGGTTTCGACTGCTGAACAGTTTGGTGGTGACGAGAACGGTGCAGTTCAGCGCCAGCTTATCTCTGGATATATCGAGGGTTTCCTTCAGCGGGAGCACACCGGGCCCGAGCATTTGGAAGAGCTCATTAATACGCTTCAGAAATTTTGTGGTACTGATGAGGGTTGCAACCAGCAACTGCTGAAAGAATCCATTACTGCGTTAACCCACGCAGCGGAGCTGCGTGAATTGAGCGGTGCGGGTCACGGAGAAATGGTCAGTCATTACTGTGAGGTCATGGCGCGTGCCCTGGCTTTCTCGGCTGAGGAGATTGCTGAACTCACATTTGCAGGCAGAGTGCACGACGTTGGAAAAATTATCGTGCCTGAGCGGATTCTAAACAAGCCCGGCCCTCTTACCGATGATGAATTCTACCTGGTAAAAATGCATGCGCGCGTGGGATCGGAAATCATCGCCACGTTACCCCGCAGCGGAATGATGGTAAAAGCGATCGAATGCCATCACGAAGCGTTCGATGGCACAGGCTACCCCGCGGGACTTCGCGGCGAGGAAATTCCACTGTGGGCGCGCATCCTCTCGGTGGCTGACGCTTTTGTGAATATGACGTCGGAAAAAACCTTTACCAACGCGAAAACCAGCGACCAGGCCCTTCTCGAACTGGGAAAAATGAGCGGCGTTCGATTTGACGGGATGCTGGTGCGAATCCTGGTCCGCGAGTTGAAGGCTGAGAAGGCGTCATCGAATCAATAAGACCTGGCACCCGTCCATGCCATTAAACCCTGGGATAAATCTATCGCTGTCCGGCAAAGTCGCTCTTGTCACCGGGGGATCTCGCGGAGTCGGCGCAGCCACGGTCCGCTTATTTGTGGCGGCCGGAGCTCTCGTGTTGTTCAACTATCAGAAGGCAAGGATTCAAGCCGAAAGACTCGTCGAAGAACTGGGAAGCGAGAAATGTTCCGCCGCGGAGTGCGACCTTTCTGGAACTGGCACGGCAAAGAAACTTATGGAAGCGGCAGTGAAGCGCTTTGGCCGCCTCGACATTCTGGTGGCGAATCATGGCGTCTGGCCCGCAGAGGACGTGCCAATCGACCGGATGACCGATGAGCAATGGCGCAATACCGTTTCTATCAACCTAGACAGCGTGTTTGCACTTGTGAAGCATTCCGTGAGCCAAATGAAGGCTCAAGAGAAAACTGAGCAGGCTTCCGGCGGACACATTGTGCTAGTGAGTTCCACAGCGGGGCAACGGGGAGAAGCCTTTCATTGCGATTATGCCGCAACCAAGGGAGCGCTGATAAGTATGGTCAAGGGACTTTCAACCGAACTTGCTCCGCATAGGATTTATATTAACTGTGTTGCGCCCGGTTGGGTTGATACCGACATGTCCTCCGCAGCGCTGAATGATGGGAAGATCCGCGATGAGGTTTTAGCGACAATTCCGCTGGGCCGCGTTGCTACGCCTGCGGAAATTGCGGCTCCAATACTTTTTCTGTGTACTGAGCACGCAGGATTCATCACCGGAGAGGTTTTGAACGTAAATGGCGGCGCGGTGCTGGCCGGTTAAAACCTCCCTCTATCGGTTCTCGAAGCAGCTAGAATGGCGGTCGCAGCGTCTAACTACAGGAAAGCATGAAGTACGCCTTGTTAGCCATTCTGCTGTGCGCTTCTGCATTCCCACAGACGGGCACACCTAACGCTCAAGCTACAAGTTCCGCAGCCTCCGCATCTGTTCCCGCCGACCAGCAAGATCAGGACAAAGCTAAAGCCCTGGTTGACCAAATGATTAAGGCGTTGGGTGGAGACGCATACCTAAATATTCAGGAAGTGAGCCAGGAGGGCCGGACTTATAGCTTTCATCTAGGGCGTCCCACCAGCGAAGGCCTCTTATTCTGGCGCTTCTATCAGTATCCGGATAAGGATCGCATCGAGCTGACCAAAAAGCGCGACGTAGTTGAAGTTTTTAATGGCGAAAAGGGCGCGGAAATAACGTATAAGGGCGTGCGTCCGATGGATACCAAAGAACTCACGGACTACCTCCGCCGCCGGAAATACGCGCTTGATGTTGTCTTGCGAGAGTGGCTGCACCAACCTGGAGTAGCTCTTTTTTATGAAGGCCCCACGGTCGCCGACCAACAAGCAGTCGAGAAGGTCACGATCATGAATGCGCAGAATCAGGCGGTGACCCTTTTTATTGACTCCAACACTCACTTGCCGGTCAAGAAGAGCTTCTCCTGGCGCGATCCAACCGACAAAGAGCGCAATGTGGAAGAGGAGGGCTATGACAACTATCGTCCGGCGGATGGCATTATGACTCCGTTTGTCGTCACTCGCTACTACAACGGTGAGATGTCCAACCAACGCTTTTTAAATGCTGTTGCCTACAACAAAATGGTGAGCGCGTCTATGTTCAACGTCGAGCCCACACAGCCAGCCCGGGAGGCATCCAGAAAGTGACGTACCAAGGGGCGGCTGTTCCATCGCCGTAAATCACTGTCTTCGCTGGAGTTACTACGTCGTTGGCTATTGCCGTGTCGGTAAATGGCCACGCACTGTGGCTCTTTTGCCACAGCCGCAGAATGCCGTGGCGGCGTAACCTAAAGACGAATCAGCCATTAATTCCTTTTGAAGTTCGAACACACAGTCCGTGCCCCAACGGAGTGCAAAGGCGTCGGTCTCCACAGCGGCGCACCCGTCACGCTTCGCATTTTGCCGGCCCCTGCCGGTAGCGGCATCCTGTTCCGCCGTGTTGACCTTGATGGGTTCGAGGTCGAAGCGGTGAGCCGAAATGTCGCCCGCGTCAGCTATGCCACCAGCCTGATGAAAAAGGGCGTTCTAATTTCAACCACTGAACATCTTCTTTCGGCGTTTATTGGCGCCGGTATTGATAACGCGATCGTGGAATTGGACAACCTGGAACTCCCGATTCTGGATGGGAGCGCTCTTCCTTTCGTGGAACTCATTCAGAAGGGTGGAGTGCGCAAACAAAGGCGTGAGCGCCGGTATTTTAAAATTCGCCGCGAACTTGAACTGCGGGAGGGAAACAAGTTTATCGGAATCTATCCCTCGGATACTCATTCGGTTTCTTACGTAATAAATTTTTCTCATCCGCTGATCGGCAAACAAGATTTTTGTGTTGACCTGTCAGATGGGAACTACGTCCGCGAAATCGCACCGGCCCGTACCTTCGGATCGAGGGCGGACGAGCAGGCCATGCGCAATATGGGTTTAATCCGCGGGGCGACAGCCGAGAATTGCATTGTGCTTACAGGAGATGGGATCGAAAATCCTCCGCTTCGTTTCAAAGATGAGTTTGTGCGCCACAAAGTCCTGGATTTGATCGGCGATCTGGCACTGCTGGGAAAGCCGATTCTTGGAAGTGTGGTCGCAGACCGGGCTGGCCATGCCATGCACACCGCCCTCGTTTCACGTCTGCTGCGAGACCACACCCTGTGGGAGGAAACCATAGTTGACGAGGCCAACCATATGCCGGTGGCTAGTTATCAAGCGGCGGAACAAGTCGTTTAAGCGTTGCCGGGGAGATCAATCAGCCGCATGCGGGCTGGCATCCGTCCAATCCCAAAAGGATTTCTCTTCCATCAGCGCTGCCAATTCCGCGCGGGCTTTGGCGGTTAACTCCGCAGCATAATTCTTTGTGGACTGCTGACGCTCGACCGTCAGCTGAGAGACCCTCACCGCGAGTAGCGGAGCGTCTTCTTCTAACATTCGAAGCAAACGTTCGGCGCGATTAATCCTCATGTGAATCGGAAGCATATTTCCCAGCCTTATTTTGAGATTACGGTTAGGTTGCGGCAAACCATCATTCCTCGCAAGTCACCATCTCGGTACCGTGTCGCATCCCGTTCGAGTCACCGGACTAGCAGTTTTTTATATGCCAGCATCCAAAATCCCATAAGATTGTTTCACGTGGAGAAGACCGCCCAAACCGAGGAAGTGAGCCCGGCCAACTCCGGGCCGGGCAGCACCGAGCTCTTGCAGTTTCCGCCCGGTTTCTTCTGGGGCGTATCCACGGCCGCGCATCAGGTGGAAGGGAGCAATCACAACAACCAATGGTCCGATTGGGAGGCCGCTGGCCGCATCCGCTCCCAGGAATTGTGCGGCGATGCTTGCGACTGGTGGAACAACGCCGAGCGCGATTTTGATCTCGCTCAGGAAATGGGACTGAACGCCCTGCGCCTTTCAGTCGAGTGGAGCAGGATTGAGCCGCAAGAAGGCCAATGGCATCGCGAAAGCCTGTCGCGCTATCGGGAAATGATTAAGGCTCTTCTGGAACGCGGCATTGAGCCGATGGTTTGCCTGCATCATTTCACCAATCCCCGCTGGTTCGAGCAAAAGGGAGCTTTCCTGAGTCCAGATGCGGCAACGCTCTTCGAGCGTTTTTCCCGGCGCGTGGTGGAAGAATTGGGCGATCTCTGCCGGCATTGGGTGACGTTCAATGAACCCAATGTTTACGCGTCACTGGGATACGTTCTCGGAGAATTTCCGCCGGGACGCGTCGGCGATGTTATCACCGCATACCGGGTCATCAATTCAATGGCGCGTATCCACGCGCGTGTTTATCGCTTGATTCATTCGCTTCAGCCGGACGCCCAAGTAGGTTGGTCGCACAACTACATTGTGTTCGTACCCGCTAATCCCTCGTCACCATTAGATCGCTTGGTCACACGCCTGATCAACGAACTTTTCAATGAAAACTTTCTGCGAGTGATAGAAAGTGGCCATCACAAATTTCCTTTCAATCTTGCCGGCGGAAATATCCCCGAAGCCAAGGGCACTTGCGATTTTGTAGGACTCAACGTTTACAGCCGCCTGCATGTCTCGTTTGACCTGCGGGAGGCGTATCAACTCTTTGCGCGCGTGTATGTCCCGTCGCACGTGCCGCAAGGGGATTGCGGGATCGAACGCCCTTATGGCGAAGCCTGCCCCGAGGTGGTAAGAGTAGCTGTCGAACGGTCCGCGAAGCTGGGCAAGCCGATCTATATTCTCGAGAATGGAGTCCCCGATGCCTCAGACCGGATTCGGCCGTGGTTGTTGCTGAATACCCTCAAGGAACTACACGGCTTGATCGAAGCCGGCCATGATATTCGAGGCTATTTCCACTGGACGCTCTCCGATAACTTCGAATGGACCGAAGGCTGGAATCTCCGCTTCGGCTTGATTGAGTTGAACCAGGCCACCCAGGCGCGAACCATGAGAAGCAGCGGAACCATATACCGCAGCATTGCACTAAAAAATGCCCTGTCTCGCCAAATGCTCCAGGAACATTCGCAACTCGTCCCTTAAGGATAGGGTGCGACCGTCGAGCAAGGTCGAGATCATCACTACATTTATCCGGAGTTCACTGCGACTTTGCCTGTATCTTTTCAGTCGCTAGCTTTTCTGCGGCAGCCAGAGCGTCGTTGGCCTCTGTCTTGATCTCCGGGACAATTCCTTTCCCTTCCCAATCGGTGTGTGTGACCGGGTTTATGGGACGACCTTCCGGAACTTCAAGAGTAAAGTATTCGGCAACTGTATACCCGTGGATTGGGTGGGCGCCGCCGCCTGTGACTTCGCCAACTATCGTTGCGCGTTTTTGCGCCTGAAGATCATAGCTAAACTCTTCTGCACCTGAAAAGGTGTTCTTCGACGTAAGCACGTATACCGGTTGACTTGCGAGGCGCTCACCCGGCACTGCGGGCAAGGTCCAATACTGCCGCGTGCTGTCGTTCTTGCGAATGTACATGTCATTTAGATGAATTGGTTTGTCGAAAAAATATGTAGCAATATAACTGACCATTGCTGGATCGCCGCCACTGTTTTCACGCAGGTCAATGATCAATGCAGACGTGTGGGCCAGAAAGGCCATAGCTGCCGACGCGATCGACGCGCAAATATCCGGACTCATAAATGCGTCGAATTTTAAATACCCGATGTTGTTGGGAAGAACTGTCACGCTCCTAAAAGCGCAGTTGTCCTGTAGGGTTTCAGCGTTGTCGCGGGCGATTTGCGAGGGGCTCGGTTTAGTGTCCGCGATAGGTTGAGGGAACGGACTAAACTCCACGCCAAGGTGACGGTCATGACTAATCGCACGGAGATCCTGAGTAAGACGGGCCGCAAAAGCATCGGGGTCCGTAATGGCTTTGTAGTCTCCCGAGCGTTGGTGCGCAGTTAGCGCGGCATTCATACTTTCTGCAATTGGCAGGTCGATATAGCTCCGGGTCAGGTCAGATTCAACTCCTGTGATCACTCGCCCACGAAAAGTTTCATCAAGGATAATGGTGATGGGTTTCATCTTCGAGGGTACTACCTTCAACCCGAATGCCTCGACGGTTGGTGGCTTGCCGTTTCTTACCAGCAGATTACCGAATGTAGTTTTGGTAGTGTCTTTCTCCCTCAAAAAAAACCGAAGGTGTAAAGGTTCACTGCTCTCAATGGAGAGTAACTCGAAACCGCCGGTCTCATCGTGAAGGGCAATCAAATCGCTAGTGGATTCTGTCGGATCGATGGTTTTCACATAGTGATCGGCCAGAGCCGTATTGCCGGAATTCAGCACTTCCAGCCAAGACTTCAGCGTCACTCCTGCTGGTGTCTCAGGGAGTATGACCTGCGCAGATGCAGTGAACCGCGCCAGAAAAAACAATGCGATGCTTAACCCTAGCCACAAACCGTTCCGCTCAACGAAAATCGCCACGGTTCCTCCGCTTTTGAATAGGCCATGACTTTATCACTCCTATTAAGTTAAATAGCTAATATAATGCCCTCTTATGAGCGATTTTGTGCGTTTCTCACGTCTAATGGATGAAACAAATGCCCTTCCTGCAGAAAGTATTGCGCTTGACGATCGTGACCGTGCTATTCTCCGCGAATTGAGTCGTTATGGCCGACTCAGCTTTCGTGACCTCGCCAAGATTGCTCACCTCAGCGCAAACGCCACAGCTGAACGTGTCCGTCGTTTGCAGAGCCTCGGTGTTCTTGTTGGCTTCTCTGCCAAGATTTCCCCCGCCGCGTTAGGCTTGGGGTTAAATGCTTATGTAGACGTGAAGCTACAAAAGGGTTTGAGCATGGAGGGGTTCGAAAAGGCGTTAAGCAAAGTAGCGGGTGTGCGCGAGGCCATGTCCATCACCGGTACATTCGATGTCAGATTGCGTGTCGTATGTCGGGACACCACGCAGCTAGGACGACTGATCGAGCAGGTTCGTGTGCAAACGGGGGTTCAGGAAACCACCACAACTGTAATCTGTCGCGATCTGGTACTTGGATGACTGTCTTATTTCAGCCTACCGATAAAGCGGTGCCGTCTTTCGCAGGATTGATCGCTTCGCCGAAATCCCGAATTAAAACATCGTCATCGTATTCGCGTAGCGCGACGCCTTTTTCATCAATGGTGATGTAGGTAGCACTGGGTTGAGTCCAGCTTCCGCTGTTGAAGTATTCGATTCCGTCCCGCTCTACATGCAGAGCTTCATGAGTATGGCCGCAAAATACCCGTTGCGCTTTTTGGATGCGCGCGTGTGCAAAGGCTCCATCCATAACTTTGCTCGACAGGCGCAGCCATTTGCTGTCAAAGCGGTCAATAAAACGAACCAGGCGCTGCTTTCCAAAAGCAACTTTTTGCAGCGCCAAATGAAGCGCCGTAAGAACGTTGCTTACCAACCGGTTGTTCACTACAAACAAATCGAATTGGTGTCCGTGGATCGCAAGATGTCTCAGTCCGCAATACTCCCACGCGTATTCCTGAAACACCTCGATTCCCACGAGATGCGACATCAGTTCGGAGAGGCCGTGATCATGATTTCCTTCCACCCACACCACTTCAACACCGCGCTTGGGATTCGACAGCTTCCGTATATAGCTGAGAAATTGCCAGTGTTCTTTCTTCAGCCTCCGAAAATTCAAATCGGAAAAAATGTCGCCCAACAGGATCAGCCGGTCGAACGAAGTGGTTTTCAGCATTTGCAGAGCGGCTTCGGCGCGGCTCATCTTCGAACCCAGATGGAGATCTGAAATGATTACGGTGTTGTAGTGCTGAATTTTGCGATTCGGCGACCGATGACTGAGTGCCGCCGTCCCAGCGGGCAGGCCTATGCATTTCTCAGGAAAAGTCATGCGTTCATCAGAATTACACCCCAGCCAGCACTGCGCGAGGCTCGCTCCAGCCAGGCGTCCGTGAAAATGTCGCAGCTGCCGTTGAATAGGGAACACGAGTTTCAAATATCTCGTTCAGAATGACCGGGACTTCGAACAATGCGCGATTGGAATAATTTCGGGCGTTGGTTTTGAATTCCTCGAATTTCCGGTCATCGAGCAATTGGCTAACCCCGGACGCAATTTCGTGAAAGCTGTTCAAGGCAACGCCCAGACGCTTTTCGGTTAACCATTCTGCGTTGTAACGTTCCTGCGGCAGCGTCCTGTTGTTGCACTCCACAATAAGCGGCAAATCGAACTGAAGCGCTTCACTGATGCAGCCCGGGCCCGGTTTGCCGATGAAGAAGTCAGCTAGGCTCATGAAGTAATCCACCCGCGGAGTAAATCCTTCGACTACCATGCGGAGCCGGGTCGGCATGCTTCCTAATTCAGCCGCAAGTTTTTGGTTATGCCCGCAAAGCATGATCAACTGCAAGTTGCTGTCGCTCTGATCCAGCAATTGAGCGATATCAACCATTGCGGGAGAGCCATGACCGCCGAACAGGACGACAGCTGCAGGCAAATTGGGATCAAGCCCAAGTTTTACTCTCTCCACGGCGCGATCTAAAACAGGCTTGTCGTAAAAGTTCGGTTTCAAAATCATGCCCGAGGTTTGGAAGACTTGGTCTTCAGGATGTCCCATGGATAAAGCCTGCTGCTTGGCGCGGTCCGTTCCGCAGATAATGTATTGCGATTCCTGCTCGATCCAAAAATGCGGAGGGTAGTCCGCCAAATCAGTCAACAGCGTGACAAACGGAATTTGGAGAGCAAGAAGGCTTTCCCCGAGTGCTCGATTAAAATGGGGAATCACCGACAAAACCAGATCGGTGGGGTTTTCATCCCAGTATTTCTGTAACGCTCTCACGGTTCGAGAATGGTAAAGTCTGATCACGCCCTGCAACAACACCAGGAGTTGCGGAGTGAGACGCGTCCAACCCTTTCGCAGGATCAGGTTATAAACATCCTGCAAACGCACGCCGGTGGTCGTGCGAACCACGTCGAGTGAATCAAGAAGCTCTTGGATGTTGAGGAGATTGACTTGCCAGGGATGTTGCTGAGTTTCGAGAGTAGCCTTAAGGGCATCGGCGGCACTACGATGTCCCCCTCCAGCCTCAAAGAAGACGATCGTGAGCTTGCGCATGCGTCACCTCAGGAAGATTGCATATGTACCGATCGCATTATGAAGATCGCATATATAGTGTGATGCTAGTTATTGCTCATGAAAACGCCATGAACACAGTGTTAATTCCTGGTGAATTGTTAAAGCGAACCAATTCAGTTATATAGACGAGGGCAGGCAAGACTTATGTCACGTACCGTGCGGGCAATTTCCTGCGTTGTACTATTTACGATTATGTTATCCCCCCTTTCCTCAGCCCATGCGGAAGCTGCCACTCCAAATTCTGCCGCGTCCGCGAAATTTGCGGAGCTAAGCGACCAGTTCATGAAGGATTCTTTGGCACTTTCTCCGACCAATGCCTCGACCGCGGGATACCACAATCATCTGGACAAAAAGACAGGAAAAACTGCCGAGTTAGACGCAATGATTGATGACATGAGCCTGCAATTCATCGAAAGAGAGAGCAACTTTTATCGTGAGTGGCGAAAGCGCTTTCATGAAGAGACGCCTGTCGCCACCCTTTCGCCCGAAGACGCGGCCGACTGGCATCTCATTGATGACCAGATCGGGCTTAATCTGCTCGAATTCGACAAGATTCAGAATTACCGGCACAACCCGACCGTCGCCGTCGAATTGATCGGCAATGCTCTTTTTCTACCCTTGACTCAGAATTACGCGCCGCAAGATGTTCGGCTAGGTCATGTGCTATCGAGAATTCGGCAGATCCCCCGCCTCCTCGATCAGGTTAAACAATATTTGAGTGACGTAGATCCGATTTTCACCAGCACTGCCATCGAAGAAAATGACGGAAATATTGATCTCGTTCAAAACACCGTCGCCCAGCAAATTCCCGCGAATTCAAAATTGAAAGCGGAATATGACCAGGTCGCGCCTCCCGCGGTCGCCGCATTGAAGCAGTTTTCGGAATGGTTGAAAACGAACTTTTCGCAACAACCTGCCAATCGTAGCTGGAGGTTAGGCAAGGAATTCTATGACCAGAAGTTCCGACTGGTGATGGAAACTTCCGTCACGCCCGAGCAGGTTCTCGCCGACGCAGAGCAAGGATTGCAATCAGTTCGCGAGGAGATGCTGCAACTGGCCTTGCCCATGCACAAGCAGATGTATCCGGACCACCCAGACCACTCTGGACTCAACAGTCATGATCGCGAAAACTTGATCATCAGAGAAGTTTTGAACAAAATATCCGACGATCATCCGCGCCGTGACCAACTCCAAGCTGCCATTGAGGCAGATCTCGACAGCATCACTCGATTCATTCGCGAAAAGAAGATCGTGTCCTTGAATACGCGCGACAACTTGAAGGTGATTCCCACGCCCATGTTTATGCGCGGTATTTTTTCTGTCGCCGGCTTTCATAGCGCACCTCCTCTGGAGCCGCTGGCTGAGGCCGAATATTGGGTGACGCCGATTGATCCCAAGATGCCGGACGACAAAGCGGAATCCAAACTTCGCGAGTACAACAAATTCACCCTGAATTGGCTGACCATTCATGAAGCGCTGCCCGGGCACTACATCCAGTTCGAACATCTGAATAACATCCAGCCGGAAAGGCGACGGCTTCTTCGCACCCTCTACGCTAACGGTGCTTACGTGGAAGGCTGGGCAGAATACATCGCACAGGTAATGATGGACGAAGGCTACATGAATAACGACCCGCGATTCCGCTTGGTTATGCGTAAAATTCGTCTCCGTTTACTGGCCAACGCCATTCTGGACGTGAAAATGCAAACCATGGGAATGACTGACCAGCAGGCGATGGACCTGATGACCAAGGATGCTTTTCAAACCCAGGCTGAAGCGGAAGGAAAGTTAACCCGCGCAAAACTCAGTTCCACCCAATTGCCTACTTATTTCGTCGGGCTTCGCGAGTGGCTCGAGTTCCGCAAGAAATATCAGGATGCTACGGGGAAGAATTTTGACATGCAGAAGTTTCATGACCGCGCGCTCGACGAGGGTCCTCTTCCAGTTCCGATCGTTGAACAACTCGTGATGCCTTCGACGACGGCGCACTAGCGCGGCTGATGTGTTAGATTTTATTTTCTCCTATCCCATGAAACATGTAGCCGATTGGGCTTTGAATGTCGCCGAGCAGCACGGCGCTTCGCATTGCGACCTGCGAATAGTTGATGAACGCAGCCGCGCGCTCGCTACCAAGAATGGCAAAGTCGGCGGTGCGTCAGATTCAGAATCGCAAGGCATTGGCATTCGCGTCCTCGCCGAGGGCGCGTGGGGATTTGCCGCCTCCGAAGACATGAGTCGCGCCGCCGTTGAGACCACTGCGGCACGGGCGGTTGATATCGCGAAAGCCTCATCCCGAGTCAAGCAAAGCGACGTCCAGCTGGCGTCCGAAAAAGCCGTTACCGCGGAATGGGTCACGCCCCACGAAATTGATCCCTTTACCATTTCGGTGGAACAGAATCTTGATTTACTGTTCAAGATTGATGCCGAATTGCGCTCCGTTGAAGGAGTCACGCTCGCCGAAACCAACATGAATTTCCGCCGTGAAGAGCAATGGTTCATTTCGTCTGCGGGCGCGAACATTCATCAGACCAAATACACGACGGGCACAGGCTTTACCGCATACGCTTTCTCCGGGACGGAACTTCATAAGCGTTCGTTCCCCAGTTCATTCGGCGGTCAATGGCAGAACAAAGGATACGAACTCATCCATGAATTGAAGTTGCTTGAGAACGCGCGGCGCATCGGCGAAGAGGCGGTTGCGTTACATCATGCGGATAAGTGTCCTGAAGGTGCCTTCGACATTATTCTTGAGAGTTCGCAACTAGGACTGCAAATTCATGAATCAGTCGGGCACCCGATTGAGCTGGACCGTGTGCTCGGTATGGAGGCCAATTTTGCGGGTACATCATTCCTTACACTCGACAAACTTCGCAACCTGCGCTACGGCAGTGACCTCGTTAACGTAGTGGCCGATGCGCGACAAGAGCACGGTCCGGGCCTTGGCACATTCGCATTCGATGACGAGGGCGTTCCCGCGCAGTGCACTCCCATCATTACCAATGGCCTCTTCACAGGATATTTAAGTTCCCGTGAAACCGCTCACACCATCGGCTCGAATCGTTCCGGCGGTACTTTGCGCGCCGAAAGTTGGAATCGACTGCCCATGATTCGGATGACCAATGTCAGTATTCTTCCTGGTGAGAAACCGCTGACTTTGGAGCAACTCATCGCTGCGACCGATTACGGAATCCTGATGCAGACCAATCGTTCGTGGTCTATTGACGACAAGCGATACAACTTCCAATTCGGCTGCGAAATGGGATGGGAGATAAAGGGCGGCAAGCGAACCCGCCTGCTGAAGAATCCGTCGTATTCCGGAATCACCACGGAATTCTGGAATTCGATGGACGCGATCTGCTCGCGAGACGAATGGACATTATGGGGAACTCCCAACTGCGGCAAAGGACAACCGCAGCAGGTGATGGGAACCGGACACGGCGCGAGCCCAGCCAGATTTCGCAAAATCAAAGTGGGGGCAGCATACAAAGGTACGTGACGGATGTCACAGACTGTACTTGGGCGGTCGCTTAGCATTCAGCACTCAGCATTCGGCAATTTTGACCGGAGGGTGCTTAATGAAAGATTTTAGAAGTTTGTTAGTTTGGGAAAAGGCGCATTTCCTTACCTTGGCTTCTTATCGATCTACGGAGATGTTTCCCAAGGAAGAAATGTACGGTCTAACCAGCCAGATCCGGCTTTGTGCCGTTTCGGTAACGGCGAACATCGCGGAAGGATGCGGTAAACATGGCAATCCAGAATTTCAGCGCTTTCTCAACATCGCCGCAGGCTCAGCGAGCGAAACTTGAATATCACTTTTTACTCTCGAGGGACTTGGGCTTCTTGACCTCTGAGAAATATGAACTACTCCACCATGCCGTGGAAGAAGTGAAGAAAATGCTCGCTTCACTAGCTCGCAAAGTTAACGAGGAACGCCTGGCGAGTTGAGCGTTTGCTGAGTGCTGACTACTTAATGCTGACTGCTGAATGCTAGACAAATCAAAAGCCACCGATATCTTCTCCCGCATCCAGAAGCATTCCACTGCCGACGAAGTGGAAGCTCTGATCTACGGCGGCCGTTCCGCGCTCACGCGCTTTGCCAACAATACGATTCATCAGAATGTTGCCGAGGAGAATTATTTTGTCTCCGTCCGCTCCGCATTTGGAGGGCGCACCGCCCGCGCTAGCACCAACAAACTCGACGACGAGAGTCTAAAGCGGGTGGTGCAGGCGTCAGAAAATCTCGCACGAGTGCAGCACGAAGATTCCGACCTGTTGCCGATGGCCGCGAACAGCGGCAAGAGTGACGGCCAGATTCCCGGCCGCCGCTTCGATCAAACGGCGGCCGTCACTCCGCAAGACCGTGCCCAGGCAGTGGGCAAAATTGTTTCCACCGCCCAGAAACACAAGCTCACTACTGCGGGAATATTTTCGAGTGGGGAATCCGTTGAAGGAATTTTTAATTCCCGTGGTTTGTCGGATTGGCACACGCAAACTTCCTCCGAGATTTCCATCACCATGCTGGCTCCCGATTCCTCTGGATGGCAGAAAGCAAATTCTCCGGACGTTAGCGTTCTCGATCCAGCTTCCCTGGCGGACATTGCCGCTCGAAAAGCATCCGACTCGGCCGCCCCCAAAGAAATTCCCGCAGGCAAATACACTGTCATTCTCGAACCCGCCGCGGTCCTCGACATGGCTGGATTCATGTTCTGGGATTTCGGCGGACTCGCCATCCTCGATCAAAGATCTTTTCTCAATAACCGCGTCGGCACTCAAGTCTTTGGCGAGAATATCAACGTCTGGGACGACGTGGCTCATCCACTTCAATCCGGTTCTCCATTTGACGGAGAAGGTATGCGGCGTCAGCGAGTGCAACTGATTGAAGCCGGTGTTGTGAAGCGGTTGGTATATTCCCGCGCAACCGCGCGCAAGATGACCGACTCGGAATACAAGAATAAAGTCGGCCCCATCGAAGTATCGGGCCACGGATTCCCTATCCCCAATGAGATGGGCGAAGCGCCTATGAACATTGTTTTTGGCGGCCAAGACAATCCAAAGACTGTGGATCAGATGATTGTGTCCACCGAGCGGGGAATTCTGGTTACCCGTCTTTGGTACATCCGCGAGGTTGACCCTTATGAAAAGATCTTGACCGGCATGACGCGAGATGGCACTTTTTATGTTGAAGACGGGAAAATTCGTCACGGCGTACGCAATTTTCGCTTCAATGAAAGCCTGATTCACATGTTTTCAAACGTTGAAGACATGGGCACTCCGGTTCGCGCCAGTGGTGAAGAATCTTTCGATATGGTTGTGCCCGCGATGAAAATACGCGACTTCAACTTCACCGAAGTCACAAAATTCTAGTTCCTGCCTGCCAGACCTTCGGCCTGATGTTCGGCGCTTCAATTTAACTGCAAATTGCTGCACCGCAAGCGGTTACCCCTAACAGGCCAATGCCTTCGGTAACTTTGTGCTCTTGGTTCCGGGGTGTAATCTGCCTCGTAATGTCGCACAACAATCCATCTGACGAAAACGACAGTCTTAAAGATTCTGCGCGCAAAAAGTCTTCGAAGAAATTCGATCTGCAATATCCGGATATGCAGAGTGCGATGCGTTTTCCCATCAAATTGCCGATTGCGGTGAAATCACAATCCGGAGAGAGCCGCACCGAATCGCAAAATATTTCGGCGAACGGCGTTCTCTTTCAAATGGATTCTGATATGCCGATCGGATCAATGGTAGATTTTACGATTTCATTGCCGGCGGAGATCGTCGGCGCAAAAGCAGATGTGCAATTGGACTGTAAAGGCCGGGTAGTGCGAAGTTCGGACGACGGTGGACGCCGCGGCGTTGGCGTTGTTATTGACGAATATCGTTTTGGACGCCGCTGATTGCGGCAAGGACCTTCATAGTAATGGCGACGATTCCGGTTAACGGGTATGGCGAGCTTCAGGAATCTCACGAAGCCCACGAAAACAGTCTTCAGCTCCTTCGTGTGATCGTCGCTGATTCTCAGGCAATTTTCCGGGCGGGCCTGCGCAAGATTTTCGCCGTCGAAGACGACATACGGGTTGTCGGCCAGGCCGAAACCCTCTCACAAACCCTCTCAGCCGCAAAGAAATTTTCCGCCGACATCTTAATCATGGAAGCCGCGCTGAGCCCAAATCCAGCCGATACAGTTTCCGAACTTCTTCGGCAAACTCCAACCCTACGGCTGGTTGTAGTCACTGCAAAGCCGCATGAAGAGTTGACGTTGGAACTATTTCGCCGTGGCGCTTATGGAATCGTCTCGCGCGATGTAGACCCCGAGCTATTCGTAGATTGTCTGCGCAAGGTATCGCAAGGCGAACCATGGCTCGATAGCCGTGGCATTCAATGGGTCCTGGGCGCTTACCGCACCCAAGGCTCGCGGGCCGCCTCTTCCCGGTCCAAAATCCAGTTAACGCCAAAAGAATCTCTGATCGTTTCCTGCGTAACGCAGGGGATGAAGAACAAGGAAATCGCTGTTCGCGTTGGAACCACCGAGCAGGTTGTGAAGAATTATCTCCGCAAAGTTTATGACAAGCTCGGTGTCGCCGACCGCCTGGAGCTGGCGCTCTATTGCCTCCATAACCGGCTTCCGGAAGCGGCGGAAAAGGACCCGATGCCTGTTACCCCATGCGCCGATGCCACACCCGGCATCTCATCGCTCGAAGCGCAGAGTACCGCGAAACCCTCCTAATCTAATCTCAAAGTCAAGTGGCGTAAGTGCGTAGTAGCTCGCGCCATTCAGCAAGGCGCGAAGGGCTCCTCCGCGCCTCATTTTAGCTTCGTTATTTCACCGTAATACTCACAGGTGTCTTGTAAACGGCGCCGCAGTTATCCCACGCCTGAACGACCGTGTTATAGGAACCTGGGGCAAGTTTTATGTAGGTGTCCAGAGTCCCGCCATTCACTGTATATGCCGACACTCCTGGCGCGGTGTAGATCCTCATCGCCGCAATGCCTTTCGTGCAGCTCGGAGCCGCGGTCGCGCTGGCTACAAAGTGAACTGGTGAACTAACAGTCCCACCATTTGCCGGCGACGTAACCGCCGGATCTTGCCCGGTGCCTCCTTGTACAAACATTCCGACATTCTTTGTGAAAGCATGTCCGCAATTGTCATAGGCAACGATAACTGTGTTGTACGACCCATCCTTGGGGAACGCTATGCTCGCGTCGAGAGTAGCCCCCGACGTCGTATAGGCGATCTGTCCTGGCGCGGTGTAAACGCGCATGGCCGCTATCCCCGATGGACATTGCTGGTTACTGCTCGTAGCGCGATACAACACCGGCGACTGGTAGGGAGGACCCCATTGATAAGGCGCGCTGAGGCTTATCACCGGCGGGCTGGGCTGGCTCAGATCGTACTTCGCAACCCAGAGAAAATAACCATCCCCACCTGTCTGGTTGGGAGGCGCTTTCTGGAAAGCATTGCTTGAGGTCGGCCCCGCACCGCTGAGTGCATACAGATGCTGATCAGTATCCAAATACATCTGCGCTCCAGTGAAGAGCGGGATACCCCGAAATTGCTCCACAACTAAATTATCCGCCATGTTCACGGGAGTACATCCCGAATACACTAACGAACTATTTCCTGAAGCCTGAGTATTAAACTTCGCGAGAAAGGCGCAGTTATCCTGCTCGTAGGTTCTGTCCGTGACCGGGAAGACGGAATCGGAGTATCGATCGCCCGTAACCGTGACTATGCCGGACGAAATCAACTGCACCGTGGTGTCCTCGGTATTGGGACCGCTTAAATTCCCGCCCAAATAAGACGAATAGACAAGACTCCCCGAGGTATTAATCACGGTAAGGAAGCCAAGGTGAATCCCACTTCCACTTGCCGGGAACGTCTTCTCGTAGGCACTCGCCGTTGTAGGCAGATTGGTCCCTGCCGAGCCACCCGCGTAGTAATCTCCCAGGCTATCGCGCTTAACGTTAATGGACGAAACATGATTTAGTACCGTGGAGAAAACCAGCGCGGTACCGGCCGGGTTCAACGTTGTGATGAATCCTCCCTCGTCGGTCTGTCTCATTCCATTCGGAGTGATCGGATAGTTCGATGAATATGTGAATCCGTTAATGGTCGCATTTCCGTTCGAATCTACTTGTATTTGGGACGCGTCGTCAGTCTGTGATCCGCCCACCAATGTCGCGTATTCCAGCGCGCTGCCTTGCGGATTGAATTTCATGACGAAGCTGTCGTCGGCCCCGCCGTATTTTGACTGATAAGCGCCGGACGTAGCCGGGAAGGGTGCAGTAAGCCCGTTGTTCTGGTTGTAAACTCCGGTCACATAAGCATCACCCAGCGCATCGACCGCAACACTGTACGGATTGATGTTGGGCTGGTCGCTCAAAAAAGTCGAATAAAGAAGTGAGCTTCCCGTGTTGTTTAGTTTCAACAGAAAATATCGCGCGGCCGCGGGGCGACTGCTGTTATAGGCGCCGGGGGTAGTGGGGAAAGTGGAGGGGTAATCCACCAGTTGGTTGGTGGAGCTGTTTAGCGATTGATCGGTCGTAGTGCCGATGACGTACACGTTTCCATATTGATCGAGCGTCGCTCCCTGCGGCAAAACGTAGTTGTTATTTCCGCTTCCTCCAATGATGGTTGACCAAACAAGTGCCGACAAATCCTGAGTCAGTTTGGTGACATATAGCTGAGACTCCGCGGCAGTTACAATTTGACGCTGGTACGCACCCGGAGTAGTTGGAAAGTCAGTCGAATTCGTCCATCCGATCACGTAAACATACCCCGCCGAATCCACGAGCATGTTGGTACCTCTCTCGAAATTTGTTCCGTCGAGGTAGGTGCCATACTCCAGTACTGGATCAATTACCAGTTGTTTGCTACGGTCATACTTGCCGAGCTTGAAACTAACCAGGTTCCCGCGAACCTGATAGCTTGCACTTACCAGCTTACGGTCCCCGGCCCTTTCCTGGTAAGCCACGGGCTTTGCCCAACGTACTTCCCCGGCGGCTGTTTCGAGAACAAGCGATCCGTTCGCGCTCGTGGTAATTTTTGAGGAGCCTTCTATGTTAAGAACAATAGACGCAGGATTTGAATTCGGTGCAACATCGAAGTCGTACTCCAGTTGGTGGCCCCGACCGTAGTACTTCAGATCGACCCCCGGATATACTCCCTCGTACTTGATTTCTTTGTAATTCGGTACTCTTGTCTTCCAGGACTGTGGGGGTCCCACGAGGTAGTTGGAAGTACTGCTTTGTAGCTCAATACCCTCCACTTGCGTTGCGGATCTCGATCCGGCAAGAGTGGTGCGGAGAACCGCATCGTATTTGTTCTTGCTGCTGCTCTTCCCCGCCACTTCAAGGACTGAGGCATTACCGGTCAGATAGACTCGGTAATTTCCAGATCGGCTCAGAAAACGGACATGGGAATCAGTTTGCCCAACGTTTTTTTCGAAGGTCAGAGGTATGTACTCCGGTGAAGCCTTAGCCTTCGCAAAAGCGTTTTCGCCATAACCTGCGCCGGCGAAACAGCAAATTGACCATAAACATACAAGAACCGCCTTAGTAATTGATTTGCCAGAGGCGCGCATGGTGAAGCTCCAATTCTGAGATTTTTGGCGGTTCCATTTACGAGTCACGAAGTGAAGCGGAAGGATAAATATCTTGCGTTTCGATTCCGTCGCAGTGAGCCTCGAAGCAACAGCCATTTTCGTACGCTTTGATGGAGGTCCAAAATCCCGCGGTTGCCCCGTTCGGCGCGGGTTTTGACTGGAAACAAAGATGAGAAATGCTGTATGAAATCTAGGTTTTATCACTGGGGCGAGAAGAAAGGCTGACAGCAGTTGCGACCTGGGCACATGCCCCATACAATCAGAGTTCCAGGCATCGATCAGGGAGAGATGGCCGAGTGGCTGAAGGCGCACGCTTGGAAAGCGTGTTTAGGGGAAACTCTAACGTGGGTTCGAATCCCACTCTCTCCGCCATTACGCTCATGTCGCAGTTTTAAGTTTGGTATCCGTACGGATGCTCAAAAATCAAAGGGGCTGTAAGTCGTTTCGCTGGGTGCGCGGCGGCTCGCACTCATTGCGCCTACTTCATGCCCCTCGATATTATGGGTGAGCTTGCACAGGGCCGGTGGCCCGTCCGGCAAGCTTGCTCGACCCGCTCCGTGGGGCGTCATCGTTGGAGGGTAAAACACGTTTTAAGAGTCATACCGCCACTTCCAGTTCATCGCCGCCGAGCAGCCTCTTGCGTAGTGAGCGGTAGAAGCCCGAGATGTGGGCTTCAAACTCAAACAAGCTCATGTCGGCAGTGACGTGAACACGCGGCAAGGAAAAGCGATTCACCTTCGCGCCAAATCCGCCGCCGGTGTTCATAAAGGCGCATCGGAAACCAGATTGCTCCGCCAGCCGCAAGTCTCGCGCTGTAACCGTAGCGGCGTCCCCGAAAGGATACCCGAACGCCCATACTGTATTCCCCAAGGCATTTTCAATGACGCTCCGGCTTTCAGAGATTTCCCGCCAAGCCAATTCATCGGATGTGCGCGCGAGAATCGGGTGGGAGAGAGAATGAGCCCCGATCGTCATTCCCGCAGCGGCCAGTTGTCGTAACCCGGCGCGATCGAGTATGAGGAATCTGGCGGCGAGGGGCGAATCTTGAACGTACTGCTCGCTCCAGTTTTCTGAAAACCTAAGGTGGTTCCGGATTTGATCGAGGAATCGGCGCCTCGATTCCCTATCAAACCGGGAAAGGTGCTTGACCAGGTTCCACCATGAGGCGTGCCTCTGATCTGGTGCAATCGGGGCAACGCTAATGCTGCCCGTATCGGATAGAGTGAGACTGACGGGGTCCCCGGCGTCCAATAACAGCAGGTAAAGCTCCTCGTACCAGAGCATGGCCGGTGTCTCATCGGCAGATGCGCCAGTAGCGAAGAAAAGGCATGACACGCCAAATTCCTGAAGTATGGGAACCATTTCTGTCAGAGTGTTTCGCAACGCGTCGTCGCAGGTGAGCAGAATTGAACGCGGGGGGAGCGTCAGCTTCTCTTCTAGCCAGCCGAGAAAATCAGCGGGAGTAATTACGTTGTAGCGCTGTTTCAGAAGGCTGAGCTGCCGCCGCAACGAATCGGCGAGAACCAGGTTGCCGTCCAGAGTCGGATTTCGGATTTCGTATCCGGTTGGGAACACGCCGTGGTAGGTCACGATCGCCGGACCAGCTCCAGCCGCATAGCGGAGGTATCCACTCCGGGATAAGGCTGGAAAGACGATATGTTTCAGAGCAGGACTGACGAATCTCAAGGGGCTCGCAAGTTTTCGCAGAAATTGTATCCCACTACAGTGATTCGCGGTTCACTTAATACCCCGAATCGCCGTCAAAGAGCTGGAAACTCACAGGAAATGCGCGGTCCAACACATTGGTTGGATCGTGAATCATGATGGGTTCCCTATACTGACACCAGAACCCATTCCACTCCAACGCCTGACTCAGAATCGGGAATGAGGCGAGCACGCGAATGCGGCAGGCTTCCGGGTCGAGCTTTGCCGCCTTCGTAACGGCGGCGCAGGCGAAATTCCAATCGTTCCCATCTGAAGAATTAACGACGAGGTCGAGTAATCTGGATTCCCACCCCGCTCTCCCGATGACGAAATAGCCGCCGAGTTGGCCCTCGCTCCTCAGCAAAAATCCCTGCGTTTTAAGATGAGGACATTTCAGCAAATAGTTCAAGTCCTCGACGCTCCGCTGGCAAAACGTCCACGGGCACTTTGTTCTGTGCAACACAGGCAATAGCGACTCGTCAAATTGACGTACGGGATTGAAATCCCATTCCGCCGTTGCTCGCTTGGCGCCTCTTGCGCGATGTGTCAGGCCGTGCAGTAAGCGAAGAGTTGATCTTGGAGAGCGCAGGCGCGTCCGAAATTCTTGCCACGGGCGCAACCAGGCAGAGTAGGTCGGAGCATCTGCCACCCGCCGGAATCCTATGCGAGGAACAATCTGACGTGTAGCGGGCGCTCCGCCGATGATGAACGAAGCTGGAGCCATTTCCATGAGTTTGCGAAATAGACTTACGCCAACGCCTGGGGCCGAGGAATCGGCGGCCCAGTCCATCATAGTCAGGCTGTCGACGGTAGTTGCATCCGGCAGCTGAAATGTCACCGGGCAAACACCGCAATGCGCCATGATTTGCCCTTCCCTTTCGAGCAAGTAGCTGCGGCTTCCATGCCATTTGGGACTTGCATGCAGGTACTTCCACTCGAGTAAGCGAAGATCGGCATGATAATCCGACGGGTCAAACTGGTAAGCGCGCACGAGGAATTTCGCCAGCGCCGGGAGATCTTTGTGTTCAGTCGCTCGGATGGCGGTCATCAAAGTTGAAGGCTCTCATTAGTGTGCGAGCCAGGAATTGCTCCTCACAGTTGCCCGCCGGAGAGGACGATCGTTTGTCCTGTGAGAAACGAGGCGTCTTTGGAAAAGAGAAAGCGGACAGCCCCGAACACATCTGCAGTATCACAAAGGCGTCCCAACGGGACTGCCGCCATTGCCATCAGCCGCTGCCTTTCGTTTGCCTGCGTGTTCATGCCAACAGACAAAAAGGATGGAGAAATGGCATTGATGGTGATCTTTTTCAACGCAAGCTCTGGGGCCAGCAGTTTGACGGTTTGCTCGAGGGATGCTTTCGCTAGAGAGTACGCTGCGGTATTCAAAGACGGCTTTTGGGTACCTGCGAGCGATCCCAACACGACCAGACGTGCACCTTCACTCTCGTTCCTCTCTGCAATCAGGCGAGCTAGTTCAATAGTGCGATAAACCGCGTACGAGAGTTGCTGTTCCAGCGCCTGCCGAGAAACGGAGAGAAGCCCACCCTGCAAAAGCCCTGGCCATGCCGCATGAACTATTCCAAAAAGACGATTGCTTCCGAGCATGTCTGCGAGGCGCGAGACAGAGTCAGTTTCCGAAAGGTCTACCTTGATCTGGCAAACGCGAGAATTATTCGCGAGTTCGGCTGGGAGAGCGTGACGATTCACGACCGCCAAAACTGTGTAATCACGCGCCAATTCCCGAACAAGATACGAACCAATTCCGCCAGAAGCCCCTGTTACCAGCACGACCTTTGTGTCCGAGGCCGCAGCCGCCAAGGGCTCATCAGTAGGGGCTGGACTGAAATACTCAGGTGCGCTTTCGTGACAGGTGAAGCCCACGTAAATCTGGCTGGTACTGGTGCCACCGGGCAATTCTGCAACCACGACCTTCACATTGCCACGCAGCCTTGCGGGATCCCACGCAGTAATTTCACCTCGTACCGCGACGCGGGCGGGAAAGTAAAGGGGGCGAACGAACTGTGCGTTGTACGAAACTAGAAGGCTATTCCTTCCTGGCAAGTACATCCCAACCATCGCTGAAGCCAACCCTACCTGGTAGGCGCCGTGAACGACCCGTGCGCCAATGTTGGTCGAGCGGGCATATTCGGCGTCCGTATGCAGCGGATTCATGTCACCGCTATTACGCGCGAATTCGAAGACGTCCGCCTCGCGAATTTCCCGCTCGAATTCCGCAGTCAGACCGACGCGAAGTGCGGCAGCGGGCCGGACGACAGCCTCAGGAGATTCCATTGTCATTCTTCAGGTGGCCGTCTCCAGGTGATTAAGAATCAAATCAAAGGAAACTAATTCCGGCAAAACATCATAGTCAAGTTTCACGCGGAATTCCTCCTCGATCACATTGGACAGAATTATGGCTGCCATAGAATCCCATGCTCCAACGGAGGAAGAGTTTGCCGAATACACCTCTGCCTCTTTCAGATCGGGAAATACCAGTAAGAAGCATTGCGCAAGACGTTCACGAGAATCATTCATGTTGTATTTCGACTTCATGGTACAACCTGGGGCATTTATCCAGAAAGAGACTTCGAGAAATGCGGAAAGGCCCAGTAGGCGTTTCTCCCAAGAGTGATTTAGAAAACTCCTGCAAATATTCGTTACGTGGTGTGGGCAGAAACTGAAACATGATCTCGTTCGCCGCGAAGCGATCCAGAATTGTCTTAAGACACTGATATTCAATCGAGCGCCCGAAGGCCCGGCAGCTCATGACCCACGTCTTCACGTTTACCATGGCTTCGCTGGCCTGACCTGCAAGCACTGCAATAACGCCGAGCGGGCCGTACTTGTCGCGATAGGTCGCGCTCACGACGAAGGCATTCGGATCCGCGAAAGTGCTGTGCCACTCCGCTTCATTGTATCGAGTCCCATTCAAATTGAACTGATTCGTCTTATTGACCAGTTCAAGGCTACGCGGATTTCTTGCGGCGGCGAAGTCGAAGGTGATTCTCGCTCCTGCGTCGCGCAAAAACTCTTCGGGAAAAGCGCCGTGTTCGTTCGCCTCTTTGCGAAAAAAGTTTCCGGCGCGCAGGCTTTCCAACCGCAAGCCGTCCTCTTCCGTGACGGTCTGTTTTGCAAAGAGATCGCGAAGCCGGTAGAGCAGACTATAAATCTCTGCGTAGTCTTGCCCCTCGAACTGAATGCATTCCATCTCGGGATGGACGGTCTTCACTTCCGCCAAATCGCTGGCACTGTCGTCCACGAAAACTACGCAGTCGGCACCAACGTTCCAAGTCTTAAGGATATTGGTCACAGATTCCGACTTCGCACCCCAGTGCGCCTCGACCGGAAAAACGCGGTCCCGGGGCAACAGGATATCGGGCCTTCGAAATACTGCATCCACAGTCTCTGGATCATTCCTGCTCGCGACCCCGATCAAGACTCCCTGTTCAGCCAATGCGCGCAGCAACTGCTGGTAGAGACCGTGGAGATGGGTCTTACTGTCAAGATCCCAGGAAACAGCCTCGGTACCGCTTTCTCCGGCTATACCAGCCCAAAGTGTGTCGTCGAGATCCGTGATAAGGCCCTTCTTTGGGGCTTGCGGTAAGAGAAGTTGAGCAAAACAGTGTGCCAGTTCATCGGAATGAGACATTGCATAGGGCAACCCAGCCATTAGCTCACCCTTAAAGTCGAAGACTTGCGGGGACCGCAGATCAGTTTGGTTGACCTTAAGGTTGACCAATCGGATGTTCCGCCTACCGGTAATCCAAAGAGCCAGTTCGTCGGCAGCCAGACGAAGACGAAGCTCGGCCTCGCAGATTTGCCACGATGGCGTGTGAAAAACCGGAGGAAGGGGGAGACTGGGCAATGACAATGCCACAGGGAAGTGATCAGGCAGACTCTCCAGGCTTGTTCTTATTGCTGCGAGTTTGGCTTTCGTATCGGCCACGATGTCCGTGAGTTCTCGGTGTCCCCAGCCTCCCAACTGGCGGAAGCCTAGACGAGGATCCAGATCGGACCACTCCATCGCTATCGCACACATATCGAAGGCCGAAGTCTGCATGCGTGCCAGCGTCCCCACGAGGTCACCATACACTCCCGTCGAAACGACAACGCGCTTCGTCGGGGTCAGTCGCTGTAGATGTGCATGCAAGAAAGTTTGCAGGTGGAGCGGATTGAATCCAGTTACGAGCCTGACCTGGCAGAGGGGGAAGTCCAGCGACGAATACCGTCGAATTATCTTCATCGCTTCTATGAATTGCACTTTACCGAAGCTCCAAGCGTTTTGACTCTAGCGAAACGGGCGGCCTTTGACGATCCCCTCGCCTTCGCGGATGGTAACCAACTGCCCGGCGGCTAATCCGGTAAAAGCCTCAATTTTGCTGGTGGGCCAATGGATCTCGACATCAGCGGCGGATGCTGTCCCCAATCCAAAGTGGAGTCGCGGATCGTTCGCTGAAATATAACTCGACTGACTGGTTACGCACTGGGCTTGCACCTTTCCGCCGTAATGAACCAGCACGCGCGCGCCGATTGCGCTGCGATTGCTCTTCGTCCCTTCCAGCCGGACTTTCAGCCAATGATTTCCAGGGGGGGCGTCGTTGCGCAATAGAGTCGGTGGCTCATTCACATTCATGATGAGCACATCCATGTCTCCGTCATTGTCGAAGTCGCCAAAGGCGCAACCCCGGCTCGTGTGCCGCGCTGAAATGCCCGGGCCAGCCTCATCGCCAAGCTCAACGAAGGAGCCATCGCCTTGATTGCGATACAGAATTCGAGGGCTGTGGGCAGGATACTTGGTCGGATATACGCGTTCGAGTTCAGGATAGACCGTTCCGGTCGCGACGAAAATGTCGGGATAGCCATCGTTGTCGAAATCAACGAATCCCGTGCCCCAGCTGATAAAGCGGCGTTCCGGACTGAGGCCGGCCTGGGCCGTCACGTCATCAAATTCGCCCTTGCCATTGTTGCGGTAAAGTCCGGTGGATTGGTTCTGGAAGTGGGTTTTTACAAGGTCGAGATGGCCGTCGAGATTGTAGTCGCCCACGCCGACGCCCATGCCGCCTAATCAGCTCCCCACCGCTGCCAAGCGCGACGCCGCGAAGCAGGGCCTCTTCACGGAAAGTGCCGTCATGATTGTTCAGCAGGAGCAGGCTTGGCGTTGAATCGCAGGCCACGAAAATGTCCTGCCAGCCATCTTCGTCGGCATCGAATGCCACCGCCGTAAGGCCATAAGAACCGCGAAATGCCGCGATGCCGGATTCCTTTGAAACATCGGTAAAGGTTCCGTCTCCATTATTGCGATAAAGGTAATGACCGGGTGCGCCCAAACCGTTGGGACCGCAGTTAGTCGGGACGCCTTCGTAGTTGCAGTTGGGTACGGTCAGCGAAGGTTTGGGCGCAGTTGCCAGATCAATCTCGACGTAGTTGGAAACAAACAGATCAAGCAACCCATCGCGGTTGTAGTCCACAAACGTGCAGCCAGTCCTGAAGCGAGTCCTGCGGATGAAGCAGGCCGGCCTTGCGCGGTCACATCAGTAAAAGTACCGTCGCCGTTATTGCGATAGAGGCGATTCTGTCCGTAGTAGGTAACAAAAAGATCTTCGAAGCCATCGTTGTTGTAGTCGCCCACGCAAACGCCGACAGCCCAGCCGGCATCCGCAGGCCAGCCTTCGCGGTTACGTCGGTGAAGGTGCCGTCGCGATTGTTCCGGTAAAGGCGGTTGCTCGCGCCGGGGGGAATACCTTCAAGCGGCGGCCGCCGAGGATGAAGATGTCCATCCAGCCATCGTTGTCGTAGTCGAAGAAGGCGCAACCGGCGCCTGTCGTTTCAACGATGTAAGTTATGTGGCCGGGCTCGCCGTAAACCATGCGTCTGGGTGAGGCCAACGCTCGCGGCTACGTCCACAAATCGGGAAAATGGCTTAGCAGGCTGAACAGCAACGGGGGATGTGGCTCGGAGCCGCGGCACAAGGGCTGAAGCAAATGCGCCCGGTAGCATGCGCAGTATATTGCGACGGGTCCAGAGGCCCGATTTTGCAGTCATCATGCTAATCAGAAGTCTATCAGGGGCGGCATGCAGGCTCAGCGCTGCGCTTGCGCAGCTGCCAGGTCCTTGCGCAATTGAAGGGCCTGCGTATTCTGAGGATCAAGCCGAAGAGCGCTGGCAATCGCCTCTTCAGCCTCAGGAAAACGCGATTGCATGCCGAGAGTTGCCGCTAGACTCACCCACGCCTGCGTATAGCCGGGAGCGGCACGAACCGCCAGGCGAAAGTGCTCTTCCGCAGAAGCAGCGTCACCACTTTGCGATAACAGATAGCCCAACTGATTTTGGGCGACGGCAAGGTTGGGATCCAGTTTGATCGCTTGCTCCAATGCGCTTTTCTCTGCGGTAATATCGCCGGTACGATCCAGCGCCAGCGCCAGCTTGTAGTTAAGCGTCGCGTCTTGCGAATAGGCCTGGAGCGCCTCGGTGTAAAAACCCACAGCCTTCTGTGGATCGCCGCCGTTAAGTTCTTTGTCTCCCTGAGCGGCTTTGCTGGCGGCCAAAGTTCGATTTGATTTGGCTTGTGCTTCCTGCTGGTAGAGCTTGAGTTGTTCCTGGGCGAGTTGGGTTTCTCCGAGCGTGCGCAGAACCGACGCCAGTTCAAATCGCACCTGAGGCTCGGTGGCCCCAAGAGCGAGAGCCTTTTCAAGCTGTTCCTTGGCGCCGTGAGGATCCTTGAGCTGTGCCAGTACAACTCCGAGGTTGTAGCGGCAGTTGTAGTGGTCTGGATTTAAGGCAACTGCCTCCTTCAGATGATCGCGCGCCGCCACATACTGTCCCGACTCCCGCTCAAGCACGCCATTTAGATACAGCACCCCGAAATCATGAGGTGAGGAAGCTAGCAGTTTACGCGCAAGTGGTTTTGCTCCCGTTACATCGTCATTAAGCACTAGAACATGAAGATAGAGAATCTGGGCCGGGATATCGTGAGGATGCAGGCTGACGGATTTCTGGGCGAATTTCGCCGCGTCTTCAAAATGCGTCTGTCTGACCAGTACCGTCACGAGCGCGTTCGAAAGAGGGAGAGATGATGGATTCGCGCGAACTGCTTCGGTGAGAACGTTGGCGGCATCGTCGAGCATTCCCGCTTTGTCATAAGCTTCGGCGAGGTCGAGTGTTAGATTCTCGTCGGCCGGAGCCGAATGCAGAAGTGCGATGGTGGTGCTGTAATCCCCTTCGGCGTTCAAGAGTTTGGCGATCCCATCGAGTGCGGGCGTTGAGTGAGGATCAATCTGCAATGCCGCTGCCCATTCCGCTTTTGCCTCTTGGGCACGTTTAAGTTCGGTCAGAGCGAAAGCAAGGATGAGGTGGGTTTTGAGGACGTCGGGCTTGAGACGAATAGATTGTTGAAGCGGGGCAATGGCCTCCTGCGGTCGGTGCGAAGAATAGAGGCTCAGCCCCAGAAGATACAAAAGGTCCGGAGAACGTGGCTCGAGCTTTACAGCAGCCTTATAAGATTCCACCGCACACGCGTATTGACCATGATCGCCGAACCAGAAGCCTAGCTCGGAGTAGGCTGCTGCATCAGGATGATCGTGAACCTTGGCTTCCAATGCATGAGGTCCGGCGCACTCCGCCTTGAGGGGCGGACATGTCAAGCAAACCGCGAGAGCCAGACCTACCTTGATCCGCATTCGAGGCACTGCCCCTGGATTGAATCGTTGACCTGGAATAAACGCCTTCCAGTGAAAGCATAGTCGAAAAAAGGAAGACGGGAAATACGGTGTCTTTTTGCTAATTGGTTAGTTTGGCGCGGTAGCAGCAAAACCTGTCAACCACGAAGGACACGAAGGTGCACGAAGGAAACCGTCGGGATTGGCCTTCGTGGTTATTGGGCTCGCAACCTGCCCCACCCCCCCGTTTGTCCCCAACTTGATCCGAAGCCTGAGAGCTTTCAATTGGGATAAGGTTCCCCTGGCTTCACAACGCGAATTTCATGGTCGGTGAACGTCATCAGGCCGTTGGGCAGTTTGACTTTTGGCATGTGACAACTGACGCAATCCGCCTTGGCTACAGGACAAACCTTCGCCTCCGTGGCAGAGGCAGCTGCTGGGTGAGTGGAAGAGCCATGGCACGCCAGGCATTTTCCATCGTACGAAGAATCCTCGCGGACAACATCCTGATGGGGATCATGGCAGGCGATGCAACTGATGCGCGGATCGGTTCCGTCGAAGCATTTACTGTTCGCTAGGCGGTAAGGCTGGAAGCGGACGTTTATCTCGCCGCGCCAGTGACTCCTTATCACCATATCCCACGTTCGGTGACATTGGCCGCAAAAATTCGATATGCCCTCGGAAGAAAGCTTGCGCAAGTCCGGCGGAGCTGTGCCGTACTCGCCTTGCGAGGCATCTACGAGGTGCGCGCTCGAACCCTTGTGACAATGTTCGCAGGTCACACCGGGCTGTAACGATCCGAGATCTAGTTTTTCGTTTTGGACAGCATTAGTGGCGTGGCAGCCAAAGCAATCTTTCGGCTCGTGCTTCTGAAGCTTTCGCCCGACCGCCTCCTCCAGAGTAGCCGGGGTCAGGCTCTGATCTCCGGTAGTGATATCTAAGCCCGCTAGCGATGGGTAATAACTCACCATGCTTTCAAAGTAATCTCCGTCTCGCTCCAGAAACCAGGTTTGGGCTCCGTGTCCAAAGTTCCAATGGATAGGCAGTGAAATCGTGCGGGTACCGTCTGTAACACTGTAGGTGCTTTTGTCACCATGCGTCTCAACGGTGTAGGTGTATGCACCCCGATGGAAAGTTAACTTCGGATGCTCCTTGAGAGTTGGATCATCTCCAGGAAGTTCCAGTGCTCGCCCCATCGGCGTCTGCGGCTGCGTAGCCGACCTGGCGGCGTGGCAACCCGCGCAGGCGGATTCGGGACCGCTCTGGCGCACCTGTGCGATAGCCGGCACGATGAAAACGCAGAATAAAGCGACCGAAGATATTTTAAGGGTTGGCAGACTGCGTCGTCTCATCTTTGGTGAGTTGAAGGCATAAAAGGCGTTCGCGCCGGGCATCCTGCTTTTGTCCCAATTCCGAATAGGCTTTGGCGAGAGCGATATGAGTCTCAAGGTTCTGAGGTTCGAGCTCCAACGCCTTTTCCAGATGTAACAAGCCCTCTTTTGCGTCGCCGGTTTCAACCAGCGAGCGGCCAAGTACCAGTTGTGCGCTGGGGAATGCCGGCTCCTCGGCTGCCACTTTTTGTGCGTACATCAACGCCTCGGAAGGATTGTTTCGGATCAGAGAATTCCACGCCAGCATCAGGCTCGCAGCCGCGTTTGACGGAGCTATTTCCAATTCGCGCTTGAATTCTGGAACCGCCTGATCAGGGTCTTTCGGAAACAATAAGTATCCATAAAGATAATGCGCATTCTCCGCTGTCGGGAAGCGCTGAAAGAATTCCAGGAACTTCTGTTGCGCGGCTTTCTCATCGCCTGCCATAAAGTTAAAGGCAGCGTCGCCAGCCTTAACGAATAGCTCGTGCTTGTTGGCCTCGACTTCTTTCGGGAGCAGCGGCGTCCTCAAACCCGCCAGCCCAATCCCTTCAAACAAGTCTGGGTTCGCTGCGTCCGCCTTGGACAACGAGCCGTATTCTTTCAGCGCGTCGCCAAATCTCCCGCTGCGGGTAAGCAGCAGCGCTTCGTGGTATTGCAAAATCTCCGCGTTGCGAGGTTGGTTCGCCGCCCCTAACGACAGCCCCTGCTGAATGTCCTGCAACGACTGAACGTAATCGCCGGTTTCAAATTCGCACAATCCGCGCAATGCGATTGCCGGACCAGCACTTGGATTGATTTCTATGTAATGAGTGAGAGCGTCCCGGGCTGGAGCATATGCATCCGTGGCGTATTGCAATGATCCGAGGAACCACCAGCCGTCCGGCCATTTTGGATTGAGCTGCACCGCCTGGCCGTATAGATCAATCGCCTGCGGGATATTATTCTGCTCGCGAGCCGCCGATGCCTTCAAGACCAGATCATCGAAGCCAGGCGGGGTGTCCTGAGCGAATGTGCTAGGAAGCACGAGCAAAATCAGCAACGCCACAATTAAGCCCGGGCCGCCGCCTCGCAGACGCCTTTTCGCATTCCCGTCCGTCATAGCTTCTCGCCCAGGAGAATCTGAGCTGGATTATCTGAAAACCTCATCGCTGCGAATTCGACGCGGGCGCTGCTGCAGCTTGCGTCGCTGGTTCCGGCGTTAATGGTAGCGTGACCTCCAGCGTGCCAATGTGATCTGTTACCGTGTCCCGCACTCCGACACGTATCGAAGCCGCTTTGGCCGGTACATCAATGTTCTGTAAAACATGATAGCCGGCATGTTGAGGGGTTGACTGTTCGGCGGCCGACGCAGGGTCGCTCGCCATTTGGACAATGCTGTTGAGAATCACTCCATCCGCATCATAGACAACTGTCGTGAACTCAAGAGTAGCTCCCTCCCCGCTCGAGGAATGTTGTTGGAACTGACGCGTGGGAACGAAGAAATCCGCGACATAAGGCTGGATTTGGAATGGTGCTAGTTGCTTGTCCTTGTGATGCTTTGCCGCAAAAGCGGGCTGACCCGCAAAGTAATTCAATTGGGCGGGTGTCGCTGTGGCGGCTGGCGCAACGGGATGGATGTGAACGCTAAAAAATACGTCATGTGCCTGGGGTGCACCGTGCTGCATATTCGCATAGAGCAATTCGCCAGGCTGGCTGGCCGAGGGTTCGCTAGAGGGAGCCGAATTCGACGCCTTGTAGGTTATGTGTTTGTGTGGCGAGCCGGGATCATCGCCGTAGTACGCATGGCGATATGACAAATGATAGCCCCGGCGCGCAAGCTCCACTTTAACGGTGCGCAGGTTGCCGTTGTAGTTTTCGTTCGTCGGCGAGTAGCTAAGGGTGTAATAATTCGCGCCTATTTCGGTGATTTGGGCCAAGGATTCTTTCAGGCCGTTATTGCTGTGGAAGGCATGGCCTCCGGTCTCGTACGCAATTTCGTCTTGCGTCGCATAGCTACTGTTGACCAAAGAATAGCCCGGGCCAGGAGCATCGGTACCGCCAGCACCGCTTGCAGCGACGGATGGAGTTCCTGCGGGCGCAGGGCCGCTTGCGGCGGGACTGCTTCCTGCAGATCCCACACTGCGATCGCCGCTACGAGAGTCGGTATAGACTCCGCCCCCGGGCGTTGCTCCTGAAGGAGCATAGGAATCCGTTACTATAACTCCCCTGACATCCACGGGATAAATAGCGATCTGGGCCCTTACCATTGTGTTCAGAGTGTCCTTGATTTCATCGCGGTATGTCTGGCCATCGTCGTCGCTGGGGAAAAGGGTCAGCGGGAAGCGGCCCGAAAACCAAATCAGGTTCTTGCGGCCAGATAGTCCATCCAGAAAATTGGAGATGTCATTCAGCACGGAGACCATCAGCCCGACATCGCCCCGTCCGGCGTTCCGGCCCATAAGAAAAATTCTCGGAATACGAGGCTTCGGCGAGTGCGGATCCAGCGCGTCCAATAATTCCTTCCTATCGTCGGTAAAACCCTGAACCAGACGAAGTTCGTCCGTGAGCACGAAGATGGCAAAGCGTGTCCCTTCAGGCTTCTTTCCGATGAAATCCAACAGCTCTTTTCGCGCCGTCGCCTGATCGTCCATTTCCGTATTGACCAAGTCATAGAGCAGGACATAAAGCGGACCTCGCTCCGGCGTGGCGGGAAGGTCGAGGTAAGTATTGGGGGGTAGCTGCGGAAGTTTCGGCGGTGCGTATGCGGCCGCCCAATTGTGCACGTCAAAAGATAGGATATTCTGCGGCTGTCCGTCTTCTTTAAGCGAAAAGTCTTTCTCCGTAAGCCCACGAACCGGATTGCCGGCCGAGTCCGTCACTACCACATCCACAACCACACGGCGAACCGCCTTCTTTAGCACGAGGGTGCCGGCTGGAGCCGTCTGCGAGGCGCGGACCTGCTGTGCTACAGCGAATTGAAGGCTACATGCGCCCAGCATCACAGACCATAGAATGCGACGCGTAATCTGAAAGCTCATGGGACCGCCCTTCCAAGTCGGTATACGGTGTTTTGCCCGCGTAACAGGCCCCGGGGAATGAAACTTGAACTATTTTATACGTAACTAGCGCTCGATAGTAGCGGGAGAGCTGCTTTTGTCGCGATGGAGTTGTGGTAGATTTGCAGTCAATTGGCCCGGAATTACTTGGAATCGTCGTCCACGGACTCCGTTTCCTTTTCGGGTGGTCCGTTGAGCTTCGCTAAATATTGCTTAACGATTTCAGCTTCTTTTCCGTCCGCGACCTTCAGGAACTCCCGCAGTTGACTGATTTCATTGACTAGGTCGCCCTTCGCCTCATAAATTTCTGCCAACAAATAATGGAGTTGGCGGGGATCAATCTCGTCTCCTGCAAATTGTGAGGCTCTTAGCCCGCTCTTCTCCGCGTCTGAAAGATGATGGAGATTAAGGTTTGCTCCCGCATTGAACATGTAACTGACAGCATTCGTCGCCGGGTCAAGTGCCAATGCCCGCTCACTCTGCTTTAGTACCTCGTTCCAATCCTGAAAGTGGGCAGCGACATCGGCGAGGCAAAGATAGGCCGGTACAAATGTTGGATCAACTATTGAGGCATGCAGACAGGACTCCCGCGCATTGGGAAGTTGATCGTGCTTTTCCTGCACCTGTCCAAGCAAAACCCACATGGCGGAATATTCAGAGAACTTTTCTACCGCCTTCCGGAGTTGCTTTTCCGCCAAATCAAATTTCCTGTCGGCGATGGCCCGGCACGCTTTTGCATATTCAGGACTGGCTTTGGCCTGCGTTGCCAGTGACGCAACCTTTACCGTCGGGGTGTGAACCCCCATCAGTGGAGGCAAAAAACACGCCAGCTCCGTCGGGTTTTCCGGACGCAGCTGCGGGTGGTTGTTTTTCATTATGACCTGTTGTTCCTCGAAGCGGTCGTTGGGGTCATAAACCAAGGTGGGCGTGGAGGGATCGCCGTTAAGCACTTTAGATACGGGGCGTCCGATTTGTTGAGCAGACGCAGATTTATGGAAGGGACAAAAACAAGAACCAAGAAAGCACGCGATCGCTAGCGCCGTACGGGATGACATCGGCATACTGTCCGCCTCTACATACGAGCATTATCGGCTCGAAGGACCCGATTATCAATAGGCTTCGAACTGTATGCCGTCTGGGAAGAAGCGGAACCCCTTTGCCAAAAGGAGGAGCCTGAGCCAGCCCTCTGAATTAGCGCGAGCCGAACCCTGCCGCTTGCATCGAGTTGCGGGACATGTCGCTCGACGAGGAAATACCTTGCATCCGAAGTTTGAAGTCGTCGGCGTTGGAGGCGTTTTCCAAAGCGGTTTCGTAGCTCACTAGCCCGGCCTGAAACAAATCCCAGAGAGATTGATCAAAGGTCTGCATCCCGTATTGGGATGTTCCCGCTGAGATTGCATCGCGAACGGCGCGTGTCTTCTCCGGCACCAGAATACATTCGCGGATGTAGGCGGTATTGATCATTACCTCGACCGCAGGCACGCGCCCGTCGCCGTCGCATCGCTTGACAAGCCGTTGGCTAATCACCGCGCGGAGAACCGCCGCAAGTTGAAGCCTGATCTGCTTTTGCTCGGGAGGCGGAAATACAGCGATGATACGGTTGATGGTCTCAACCGCGTCGAGCGTGTGCAGTGTGGAGAAAACCATGTGTCCGGTTTCCGCCGCATGAATTGCCGTGCCGATGGTTTCAATGTCACGCATTTCACCGACAAGGATGACGTCGGGATCCTGACGCAGAGAAGCCCTTAGGGCAGCGGAAAATGACGGCGTATCCACTTCGATCTCGCGTTGGTTTACGTAGCCTTTTTTGTCTCGATGCAGGAATTCGATCGGGTCTTCAATGGTGATGATATGTTCCGCTTTTGTGGAATTTATGCGGTCAATCATTGCCGCCAGCGTCGTAGATTTTCCGGAGCCAGTGACGCCAGTGACCAGGATCAAGCCGCGCGGCATATCGCAGACCTGCTCCACGATCTTCGGCAAATAGAGTTCGTCGAGAGCGCGAATCTTGGTGGGAATCATACGCAGAACTAATCCCACGTTCCCGCGCTGCTGAAAAACGTTGACACGGAAGCGGCCCAATCCAGCCACGCCGTATGCCATGTCAATTTCCGTCGTCTCTTTAAATTTTTGCTTTTGCCGGGCTGACATCATGCTGAAAGCCATGGTCAACATGTCCTCAGCGCTCACACGAGGTTGATCGGTGAGTGGAATGAGGTCGCCGTCAATCCGAAGATGCGGATAGTTGCCGACCTTCAAATGCAAGTCGGAGGCGCGCCGTTCCATCGCAATTCGAAGCAGGTCATCAATATTCATCCGACACGTTCCCCCCGGAAACCTGTTCGTATGATGGACCGAAAAGTCACTTATCCCAAGATGACCTTGGTAATGGACCTTGAGTTCTGTCTTGGATCACTAGAGCTCACCCATACGGGTTATGGGATTGCTTAAACTAAGGACTTGGCTCAGGATAAAAAATGGAAGTGAATATTCGCGAAGCGAAGGCGCATCTATCCAGCCTTCTCCATCGGGTCGCCGAAGGAGAGGAGACAACCATTACTCGTGCGGGTATTCCGGTGGCAAAACTGGTTGCTGTAGAAACGAAAATCAAGAAGCGCCCTTTGGGATTTGCTCGAGGTGAAGTCTGGGTTGCGGACGATTTTGACGCTCCTCTCCCGGACGACTTGCTTAAAGGATTTTATGGTGGCGATCTTCCGAAGCTGGTTCGACGAAACAAGAAATGAACCAAATCGTCGAGTCTGCGTGACACAAGAATGGAACCAGCAAAACACCAGCCTCGGCAGGGGCGACAGCTAATAGCCGAGCACGTAAAGTGCTGGGCAGACATATGGTAGAATTCACGCGCCCGAAACTCAATCGGCGGGCGATGGTTCGGTTAAGCCGTCCCAGCGATCAAAGAGACTCTAGACCCCCACCGGCTGCTTGCTGCCCACCGGAACCGGCGTAAACCAGTTGAAGCGATCACCCTTTTCGCCGCGGACGATAGCAAAGAATTCTTTGTGAATGGCCTTGGTAATTGGCCCGATCGCTCCCTTGCCGACGGGAATCTTATCCACGGACCGAATGGGCGTGACCTCAGCCGCAGTGCCGGTGAAAAATGCCTCTTCCGCGATGTAGAGCATCTCGCGAGGAATGCCCGCCTCCAACACCGGTATTCCAAGATCACGCGCAATTTTCAGGATCGAATCGCGAGTAATTCCGGGCAGCACTGAATTGCCCAGCGGTGCAGTCTGTAAGACGCCATTGCGAACCACGAAAACATTTTCTCCGGAGCCTTCGCTGACGTAGCCATTTACGTCGAGGGCTATTCCCTCCACGTAGCCGTTAATGGTGGCCTCCATCCGAATCAATTGCGAATTCATGTAGTTTGCACCTGACTTTGCCATTGCCGGAAGCGTATTGGGTGCAAGCCGCGTCCACGAAGAAATGCAAACATCAACGCCCAGGTCATCTTTGCTGAGATATTTACCCCAGGGATAATTTGCGATGTAAACCTCAATCGGGCAGCCAGTGGGAGAAACGCCAGCATCGCCGTAACCCCGCAATGCGATAGGCCGGATGTAACACGGCCACACGCCATTCGTATTGACAACTTCGACCATGGCGGAGACGAGTTCTTCCCTGGAAAAAGGCAGGTCCATCCGGTAAATTTTGGCGGAATCCAGCAACCGCTGCATGTGCTCCTGGGCCCGAAAAATGGCAGGCCCGCTGGGAAGGTCGTAGCAACGCACACCTTCAAATACCGACGACCCATAATGAATGACGTGTGACATCACGTGAATATTGGCGTCTTCCCAACGGATGAGTTTTCCGTTATGCCAGATTTTGCCGGTCTTCTGAAGAGCCATGAATAATCTCCTAGATGGGAGCAGCTGTGCTGCCTAACAAAAGTATAAATGCAGGAGTAGAAGAAACGAAATCAATGCTGCCAGCACATGAGACGGTTGGAAGAAAGAGACTTAATCTTTGCGTGGCATCGCGTAATAGCCGTTCCTCGCCTGGATTTTGTAATCTTTGTCGTTCGGCCTGATCTCAATCTTCCGAAAGCTACCGTCTTTGGCCGTGTTGGTGGGCGTGTAGCCAATATTGTACTGGCTGCGAAGTTCGTTGGATATCTGATCGAAGGCTTCTTTCAATTTGTCCGCCTTGTTTCCAACATTTATGATCCGGCCACCTGTTTCCTGAGTCAGTTTTTTCATCTCTCCTTCACCAGAGTAACCCCCGATACCATAGAAGCCGCGGTCGGCGCACAGTAATACATAGACGATACTGTCAGACTTCTGTGCCGCCTCAATCGCATCGCGAATCTTGAGTTGGCTGCCGTTGTCCTCTCCATCAGTAAGGATAATCATGGCCTTGCGCCCGACTTGCTGGGACAGTTCGTCGTGGGAAGCAAGGTAAACGGCGTCATAGAGCACGGTGCCCTTGGGGCCGTTCGGACCACTCGGAATGGGACCCCCTCCCATACCCGGGATAACTCCTCCTCCGCCTCCGGTATTGATGCGGGCGCTGTTCAATGCAGCCTTCAGCAGATGTACAGAGTTCGTAAAGTCCTGGAGGAGATCGGCATTAACATTGAAATCAATCACGAATGCAAGATCCTTATCCGTGATGATCTGGTTAAGAAAGGCACCACCAACCTGTTTTTCCATATCCAGCACGTTTATCTGACTGCCGCTCGAGTCAATCAGTATGCCCAGGGTCAAGGGCAAATTCGATTCAGGCGTAAAGTACTTGATAGTCTGCGGCTTGCCGTCCTCAAAGATTTGGAAGTCATTCTTGGTAAGATTAGGAATCAGCGCCCCTCTCTTATCTTTGACGTTGAAAAAGAGCTGCACCACATTGACATTGACTTTCAACGTCTCAGTGGGCTCATTTTGATCTGTGGAATCTTGACTCTTAGAATCCTGGGTTTCTGGGGATCTCGGGGGCGGCGCATCCGCTGAATCCGTTGTTTGGGCGTAGCCAACCGAGCATAGGCTCAAAGCTAGAAAGAATGAAAGGGAACAGAGGATCGCCGGGAATCGCATTATTGGCATGGAAAGTATTCTCTCGCTGTTTTTGTTAGTCTGTTTCTACCAACATTAGATGCACCAAATGGCAGGATTCGGCATCCGATTCAGTCGAGGTTGTTGCGCTTTGATCTCAATACGTCTCGTTTTGCGTCAAAAAAGCGTCCGGAAAAGAGCTCTCGCGGGGCTGCTTGCCCTTTCATTTTGCGTCTATGGTACCGCATATGTATCAGCTCAGAAAGCACCGGCGAGCGCCCAGAATCAGGACATTCCGGACGCCCCCTCGGCGGTCAGGCCCCCGCAACCCGAGCCTCCCACGCCGGTTCCTGCCTCGACGCCTGACCATCCTAGTGCGGAAAATCCGCCGCCAAACGAGCCGCCCTCGAACCAGAATCCGGACGAAAATGCCAATCCCAATGCCCGGGGGACCGACCCCGAAGCTCCCCCTCCCGTGCCCGGTGTCAAAACGGTTCCGCAGGGCGGAGCGACGCCCGGACGTCCGAGCGGGCAGGACGAGCTTTACAAGTTTGTAGTCACAACCAATGAAGTGATCGTACCGGTGAGGGTGACAGACACTTCCGGTTCGCGAATTGATGGGCTTCTGCCGAAAGACTTCTCAGTTTACGAAGATGGTAAGAAGCAAACCATGAATTTTTTTACCAGCGATCCGGTGGCCTTATCGGCCGCGATCATCATTGACATGGGATTACCCGACGTTGCTATCCAGCGAGTAAATCAGACCTTCCCTGCCTTGGAGAGCGCTTTTAGCCCGTTCGACGAAGTTTCTCTTTATACCTATAGCTCTGCGGTTTCCCGTCAAACCAGCTTCGGCAGTGCCAGCAAACAATTGACGGCGACGTTGGACGAACTCAAGACCGTGCGCGGCAGGAATAATGGTCCTGCCGTTATGGGCGGGCCGCTGGGCCCGCAAGGCCCCACAATCAACAATAGACCGGTGGATCCCAATGTTCCGGCAGTCCTCACTCCACCGAAGGAGTCTCACGTGCTGAATGACGCGATTCTGCGCGCGGCACTGGATTTGAGCAAGCGCGAAAAAACGCGTCGCAAGGTAATTTTCATCATCACGGATGGCCGTGAATATCGCAGCAATGCAAGTTATCGGGACGTGTTGAAAGTTCTGCTATCACAGGGAATCGCGGTTTACGCCGTTGCGGTGGAGGCTTCGGCGATCCCCGGATACAATAAGCTAGAAAGGATACGTCTGCCGGGTTTTGGCTACAGCGACATTCTGCCGAAATATTCCAGCGCAACGGCAGGCGAAATCTTTACGGATTTTTCGCGGACCGCTATCGAGGCCAGTTATGCACGGGCGATGAGTGAAGCCCGAAACGAATACACGATTGGATATTTAACCCGCGCCACCCCGAGCAATGCTTACCGGCAGGTAGAAGTGCGCGTAGCCCTCCCGGACGTCAAAGTATACGCGCGGGACGGTTACTATCCGGCACCGCCCGCGGCCCGTTAAAGTCATTTCGGACCCAATTTCATGAGGATGAGTAACCACAGTAATCCCGGTAATACCCCTCTCTGTGATATAAAACCAGCAGTACCAACACAATTTAGCGGCAGGTCCCATCTCGCAATGGAATGTCTGCCCGCGAGTCCTGAGGGAAGTCTTTGAGTTTCATTAACTTTGCAGCCCGTGAAATAAATTGCAAGATCGTGTACTACGGGGCCGGACTGGGCGGCAAAACCACCAATCTGCAACACATCTACCAGAAGACTGCCGAGCAGCAAAAAGGGAAGATGATCTCGCTCGCCACCGAGACCGAACGGACCCTGTTCTTCGACTTCCTTCCGCTCGATCTGGGCTCAGTGCGCGGCTTCAAGACCCGCATTCATCTTTACACGGTTCCCGGCCAGGTTTTTTATGACGCCAGCCGCAAATTAATTCTGCGCGGGGTGGATGGCCTGGTGTTCGTCGCGGATTCACAACAGGAACGCATGGACGCCAACGTCGAAGCGCTGGATAATCTGAATGCCAACCTTCAGCAACACGGCTACGACTTCAATAAGATCCCGTATGTGCTTCAGCTCAACAAACGGGATTTGCCGAATATCCTGTCGGTGGAAGCGCTCTCAAAAGAACTTCGCAAAAAGAACGAACCTGTAATTGAAGCCGTAGCCTTCCAGGGAAATGGCGTCTTCGAGACGTTGAAAGAGATTGCGCGGCAGGTGCTGACCGAACTAAAAGCCGGCGGCTAGGCTCGTGTGGCGCGGACACTCTTGTCCGCCGCCTTTGAATTTGGAATTGGTGTTTATAGAGCTGCAGTAGAGACCTGCGCGTCCGCGTACGAAATCAAAGGGACATAAAGTCAGGGCGGCGGACAGGAGTGTCCGCCCCACACGAGCCACCTTATTTGGTATCTGCGGTGGGTGTCGCTCCAAATTCCCGACGCGCAACGGTCCGTGTTGCCCGCGCCACCAACGTCGGGCCTCCCGCGGCAGCGCCAAATCGCTCCGCCACCATGGGCAGCATAGTGCCTTCCGCTTCTTTCACGAACGTGATCGCACCTTCCGAATTCATATCCACCCGAATGAAATCGCCCAATCGCACTTGGCCGGTGGCAACCAGATTCGCCAGCGGAAACACCAGATTCCGCTCGATTGCGCGTTTCAAGTGACGCGCTCCGTATTTGGGATCGGTTCCCTCATTCAGCAAAAAGTTTTTTACGTTGGAAGTGCAGGTAAAAACGAACTGGTTCGTTGCGGAGGACGTAAGAATCCGCTCCTGAACCATCCCCAATTCGATGTCGAGTATCTGCTCGAGATGTTCGGGCCGAAGCGTCTTGAAAACTACGGCCTTGTCAATGCGGTTCATGAATTCCGGAGTGAACTTCCTGCGCGCGGCCTCAACTGCCGTACGATTAATTTTTTCGTCGAAGCTGGAGTCCACCAGCATCGGTTTGGGAGCGAAGCCCAAACCACCATCCACCAGGCTGCTCATTTCGCATGCGCCCAGGTTCGAGGTCATGATGATGATGCACTGGGAAAGATCAACCCGGCGATTGTCGCCCAAGGTCAAAGTCGCTTTGTCGAGGATACCGAGCAATAGCTGCCACAAAGAATCAGATGCCTTTTCGATTTCGTCGAAGAGCAATATAGAAAGCTTTAACTTCTCAGTATGCCACTGGTTCAGCGCTTCCTGGGTAAGCAACGGATGCGTCTCGCGATGGCCCAGATATCCAGGAGGCGATCCGATAAGCTTGGCAATTTCGTGGGAATGCTGAAACTCAGCGCAATCAATCTTGATGCACGCGTGAGAATCGCCGAAAAGTGATTCAGCCAGAGCTTCTACCACGCGAGTCTTGCCCGAACCGGTGGGTCCAAGAAATAGAAGGTTACCAATTGGGCGTCCGGGAGGGTTGAGTCCGGCCAGAAACATCTGGTAGATTTCCGCGACGTTTTCCACCGCCGCGTCCTGCCCAACGATCTTGCGACGAAGGGCCGCTTCAAACTCCCGCGCGTCGGTGCTGCGGCGGGTAGGGTCGAGAGTGGTGCAGGCAGCGGATTTCATAAGAATCGGTCCCTCATAGGTCTTTTCCTGCCCCTTGTTAGAGTGCCGGGAAAAAGGTCCAACTGGCTTCTCCACCGCAGGTGACACTATTTGTCGCCCCCGAGCCTGCCGTTCGCCATGACCTAGTGCAAATCCGTCGCCATCCTCGTATCCTGTGCTCATAACCATTCCCCTCAGCGTTTAGATGCTGGGGATGGCCCAATCGAGACACTTATGTCCGCACGGAACATCGTGTAAAGAGAAAGAGTTTGCGCATGCAGGACTTTGGCTCTCCCGTCGCATGGGGCGTAGCCCGTTGACGGTGTCCGGACGTAACTGGCGGGAAGTAACCCCGGCCCGATAGCATTCGAGGGAAAAACAAGTTCCTCTTGGAGAAAACTTTGCGCCGCTTCGCCCTACTTTCAGCCTCGGTTGTGATCTTTCTTAGCCTCAGTTTGGTCTTATCTCACACGGGTACTCTGCTGCCAGGGGTAGCCGCTCAGACGACGCCTTCCTTGGTCGGAGTTGCCGACCGAGCCGTCCCGGCGACGCCGGCGTCAACGGAAATCTTACCCGCGGCCACACAACCTTCGGGGACAACCCTGTATATCGCCCGCCGGGGAGATACGATCAGCACAGTTGCTCACCACTTTATTTCCCAGACTTCTTACCTCACATCCACCGAGCTGATTGAAGCTATTCGAAAAGCAAATGGCGACATCCGGGGGAACTCATTCAAAGTGGGGCAATCGCTGGTGGTTCCGGGAATGCTTGCGGGGCCAATCACCGAAAAATCAATCCCAGTGGCGCGAGACTTTGAAACCCGTGCGGTTTATTTGACGGGACTGATGGCGGGAAGTGATCACGGATTGCGTATCATTCGGCGCTGGAAGGAACTCGGCGGAAATGCGGTTGTGTTTGACGTCAAAGATAGCGACGGCTCGATCAATATCCCCTTCGACAATCCGCTGGCTGGCGCGCATCACATCACTATCCGTGACCTGCCTAAATTTACTCAATTTTTACATTCGCAAGGCATGCATGCGATTGCCCGTGTCGCCATTTTTCGCGACGAGCGGCTAGTGGTGGCGCATCCAGAATTGGCGGTGAGATCTAAGCGCACCGGACTGCCGTGGCGTGAGAATGGCAAGCTGGTTTGGACCGATCCCTCCCAGCCCAAAGTTCAGGAATACGACATCGCATTAGCGATGAAAGCGGCGGAAGCAGGGGCCGACGAAATTCAGTTCGATTATGTGCGCTTTCCCGCTGAGGGCGATCAGAAAGACGCCAACTTTTATTTCCAAACCCAGCATCCTGCATGGCAGCGTTCGGATGTGATCGTAGATTTCCTCCAGCATGCTTACGGACAGCTTCATCCGACAGGAGTGCTGCTTTCTCTCGATGTTTTCGGAATCATGGCTTGGCAGCGGCCTGTGGATTTGGCTCACACGGGGCAGGATATTGTTCGAATGGCGAAATACTGCGACGTGCTATCGCCGATGATTTATCCGTCCCACTTCTTCGGCATGGACGGCATTGCCCATCCGGGAGACGCGCCTGAACATTTCATCGGCGAGTCCATGGAACGGTTCGAGAAGATCACTCAGGGAAGCGGAGTCGTGATTCGTCCCTGGCTGCAAGCATTCGCATGGCGGACGAAGAGTTATTCTCCAAAATACATAGAAACTCAAGTGTTGACGGCCAAGAATGAGGGCGGAATCGGTTTTCTCTTCTGGAATGCAAATAACGACTACAGCAAGCCCTACGCGGCCATGCCGGAAATGAGAGAAGCTAAGGGAAAATATATGCGAGGGGATGAGTTGCCGGCACTTGCAAGCGCCCACCCGCAGCCGGTTGTCGGGAAATGACGAACTCAATCTTAGGGCTTGGTGAACTCGGAATTCGTGATCGTCGCTGGGCTAATTTGGCAGTAAGGTTTTGAAGGGGCGCCCCTTCCAGCCGCGCCTTAAGTCCTCTGCACTGATGATCGGCGAGGCTGAAGCCTCGCCCTTTGGAAGCTGTTCTCCCGCCAGAATCGCGCCGCCGCAATCGTCAAAATATTTGAGGTGCTCGGCGCACCCCGAACCATTGTCAGCGGTCTTTCAGTCTGATCACGAACTTCAATCCTGACCAGATTTCTGTCACTGCGCATACCTTCACATCAACGAGGCTTGCTTTCAGGCCAATTTCTCGCACCAAATTTTCGTTCAAATCGGTAGCGACTCCCGAGCTTTTCTTTGGCCAACTTACCCACAACATTCCTGTTGGTGCGAGCTGTTTCGAAAACCGAGAGAATTGTTTATCCAATTCAGCCTGGCTCTTCGCAAATATCATTACAAAATCCAAGCGCTCCCTCGAGGTCTGGCATTTCGCAAACACATCTTTCAACTCGACCCCAACATCCGGGGGCAAATTATAAAGTGCGATTCGGAATCCATCTTTGATACCCAGCTTCTTAGGTAGGGGAGTTCCAGAATATCCGGGCATGGAAGTCGCTAGTTGGTGGGAGCGTAGTACCCGCGGCGGCTGCGCACACGCAGCCCTTTACGATTTTGCGCAATAATTTCTATGGAGTGATACTGGCCGTTCCGGGCAAGGCTTGCCGGAGTGTATGCGAGCGCGTATTGGCTGCGAAGCTCGTTCTGAATTTCGGAGAAGGCATTACTCACTTCCGTGATCTGGAAGGGGAAAAAAGCGCGTCCCCCGGTTGCGTCGGCGATGCGCTCGAGAACCTTGTCGCCGCGGCTTCCGCTGCCGTTTATGTTCGTGCTGATCGCGTAAACGATCACCTCGGCCCGCTCGGCCATCTCTACCGCCTCTTCACGCGTGACGTGGCTCTGATTATCATCACCATCGCTTAACAGGATGATTGCGCGGCGCACCGGACCGGCCTGCGGCTCCTTCATCAGCTTGTCGCGGCAGGCAAAATATAGCGCATCGTACATCGCGGTGCCTCCGCCCGGCCGCAAGCTTCGCACTCCGTTGGAAAGCGCATCCGTATTGTCGGTGAAATCTTGCGTTACTTCCGGGGTAACGTCAAACCCCACAACGAAAGCTTTGTCGTATTTCGGACGAATGGTCTCATTAAGAAATTCAATCGCAGCCTGTTGCTCAAACTTGAAACGATCTCTTACCGAATTGCTCGCGTCTACCAGCAGGCCAACCTGCAACGGCAAATCGGTTTCGCGGCGAAAACTGCGCACTTCCAGCGCCGGCTTCTGGTCGTCCAAAACGTTAAAGTCAGTCTTGGTCAGGTTGTTCACGTAGCGTCCGTGCTTATCGGTCACGGCAAAAACAACATTCACTTCGTCAACCCTCTTGTGAAAGGTTGCAGAAGGCGGTTCGGCCGGGGGTGTAGTCTCGGATGAACTCGGCTGGGAATTCGTTTCCGATTTGGCAGCAGGTTCAGGCTGATTGCCTGATGGCGGAGATACGTCCGGTGGTTTCTGCGGCGGAGGCGCGGTTTGCCGGGCCGCTTTCTGTTCGGCTTGCCTTTGTTGAGATACTGCGGATGGAGCGGAAGGCAAATCCTGATCTGTTGAACTCTGTGCTGCAGCGTTGAGTATGCCCAAAGCCGCAAAACCTGTAAGGAGAGTAAGAACGCGAGAATGCATTATTTTGGTTTCATTATAAGCTCATGAGCTCAATCTTCACCGTCCATGCGAAGAAACTCCAGTAACTCCGGTGGCAATTCGGCCGAGAAGGCCAATTCTTGGCCCGTCCGCGGATGTTGAAACTGCAAAACCGCCGCATGAAGAAAATTCCGGGAAAGGGTATCAATGCTTCGATTTTTCCCCCGCAACATTCTCGGCGCTCCGTAAAGAGCGTCGCCGACGACAGGATGACCGAGAGAAGATAAATGCACGCGGATTTGGTGAGTCCTTCCCGTGTCAATTTTGAGCTCCAGCAAAGTGAACTTGCCCAGCGGAGAATCAATCCGCCGCTGCACGCTGTAATGAGTAACGGCCTCTCGTCCATTTTCCCGGCGAGCGGTCATTTTGGTCCGATGCACGCGGTCGCGGCTGATGGCGCTGGTAATGGTTCCTTTGGCTTGCTTCAACCATCCGTGGACCAACGCAATGTATTTTTTCTTGACCTCACGTCTGGCGAATTGCGCGGATAATCGCCGATGAGCCTCATCGTTCTTCGCGACGACTATCAGCCCGCTCGTTGCCTTATCGAGGCGGTGCACAATCCCGGGACGTAGCTCTCCCCCGACGCTCGAAAGCTGGCGGAAACGGTGCAACAGCGCATTCACCAGCGTACCTCGATTGCGTGCCGCCTCAGTCGCTCCGGCCCCGGCATGCACCATCATGCCGGCAGGTTTATTGATCACCGCCAAATCATCATCCTCGAAAAGAATATCCAGGGGGATCTCCTCCGCAATTGCGCGGAGGGGAGGAAGTTGCACGGCCCCGAGAATCGTAATGCGCTCAGTTCCTCGAAGGCGCAGAGATGCCTTCGAGGGCAGGTCATTTACCAGAACCTTGCCCTCAGAAATGAGTTGCTGTACGCGAGCCCGGCTGGTTTCTTGAATAGTGACGGCGAGGAACTGATCCAGGCGCTGGCCTTTGCTGTCAGGTCCGACGGCAATCAGAATGGGGAATTTTTCCGGCATCAGCCGGATTCAGTAAATCATAATTAAGGCAAGGGCGGGCAGTCCGCGATTTTCAATAAGCCCGTGCCATCAGTCCTATAAACAACAGAACGGACAGGGCAATGGCGCCAATACTATTTGCGCGCAACATTCGGTAAGTTGACGGCCACGGGAACATGAGCACGTCAAAAATCGGCATGAGCTTTTGTGGCCACAGAAGTCCCGCCAGTCCGATTGCCAGTGAAATCTGTGTAAACAGAGGAATACCGAGGTGGTTCATTTCAACGACTCCAGGAAATTGCCGCTCGGACGGGGAATCCGTTCCCACAAGTCTGACGGGCTTCAGCTGCGAGGTCAAGAAAAAAAAGGAAAAGAAATAGGCTAAAGGTAACCAGGTTTCATTCCGGATTCCCGGCACTGTTGCATCCGGGGAGCGCGTCTTTAACGTTCGGCTCGCGCGGGCATCACCAGCCACTTCAGGATCATGTTCACTAGGCTAAGAACAATGCCTCCCCAAAACGCGGCTGCAAAGCTGTGAATGTGGAATCCCGGCACAAATATGGATGCCAACTCAAGCATGATGGCGTTGACCACGAACCAAAAGACACCCAAGGTCAGGATTGTCAGGGGAAAGGTAATCACTTTGAAGAAAATTCCGAGAGTCGCATTGATCAGGCCAATCACAACCGCCGCGATCAATGCCGCCGATGCGCCATCCACATAAAAACCTGGCACGACGCGGGAGGTGATCCAAACCGCGAGCGCGCTTATCACCCAGTGAAGCAACATTCGAAGCATTTTGGCCTCCTCCGGAAACCGCGATCAGTGTAGTCGAAATTCCAAACGAAAACTCGCTGAAGTGTTTTATTCGGTGCCGTCGCGACCGCAGATTATTGCGTCGGCTTCAATCTCGACCAGCATCTCCGCCGCGACAAATGCACTCACCGCAACCAGCGTAGCAACCGGACGGATATCCCGAAAAAACTCGCCGTGCGCTTTCCCGACCTTTTCCCAGTCGGCAATGTTCGTTACGAACATGCGAGTTCGGACCACATCCTTCAAAGTGGCGCCGCACTTCCCCAGGGCGCTATCAATATTTTTGATAGTTTGTATCGCCTGGGCGTAAGGATCGCCTACTCCGACAATCTTTCCGTCAATGCCAGTGGCTGTTGTTCCAGCAACGAAAACGTGATTGCCAACTCGTACCGCCCGAGAGTACCCGACAACTGGTTCCCAGGGAGTGCCGCTGGAAATGTTGATTCTTTGCATAACCTCACTCTCCGGAGGCCGCCATTATAAACGCATCGAACGTGCGGCCCTACCCACTTCACCCCCGAGTCTTTCTGCACTCTAGAGGGTCGGCGAAAATTAGCAGTCATCCCATCAGTCTGCCAACAATTGTGGCGATAAAACCTTTTGTCTGGTTGTGTGTTCTAACTGGTAACTGCGCCGTTATGGTTGGCACGATAGTGGGGTGCCGGGCGCACGGAAGTTACTTGTAGACGAGTCGTAGCTGAGCGATAACTGACCATGGAACCACGCGCGCAGAGCGGATTTTCGGGGAGGGCACAATGATTCCGGATTCGCATCCATTGCAGCAGCTTTTCGTGGAACTCGTGGGACGGCACTACGCGGAGGAGATTGGAATTCGCGATCCTCAAATCGTGGGATACGTGGCTCGGCTGTTGTCGGAGTTTTGTGAGGTCGAGGAACTCTACAAAATTCGCAATGGGGCTGGAAAGTCTCTCACAGATGTAGGCGAGATGCTGGTGGAATCGGATCCCGTGTTCGGACCCGCGCCGTCGTTTGATCGCGAGCGCCAGGTGCGCAAACACATCGGCGACTACACGTTGTTCTTTACCGGAATGTTTCCCGAGAGCATCAATCACTTCCGCCTGCGCCGCAACCGGACAGAAAATTTCATTGATTGGATGAAGGCTGGAAAAGAAAGTTATTACATCGTTTCTAAATTCGATGGACTTTGAATACACGAAGGTCGCGCCATTGTTTGCCCGCCTCTCGCAGAATTTTGAGCAGTGCGTCTACGGGTTGAACATGGTGAAGAATGACCTCCAAGAAATGCAGCATCCGATCGTGCGGCGGGCAGACGATATTCTGATGTAGCTTGAGGTCACCCCGAAGCGCTCTTTTACCCGCTCTCGTTCTCCCTCCGATAGAAACTCAAAGCTGAATCTCCCTGTTCCAATATCCGGTAACGCCGAAGGTGCCCAAAGGCATCACCCGGATCGAATTTCTTTACGTGTTCGGCGATGACAATGCTTCCGGATTTCAGCAGGGACGACCCAGAAAGCGCATCCATCGTCTTGTTATACTCTTGTGTCAACTCATAAGGCGGATCGAGAAAAACAAAATTCGCCTCCACGCTCTGCTGTTGCAGCGCTTTCAACGCCCGCAGCATTTCCAGATTTATCACCTTGAAGCCGGCATTTACTCCCAATGCGCGCAGATTACGGCGGATCAGGTCAACAGGTTTAGCCGCAACATCCACGAAGTAAACAAATTCACATCCGCGGCTGATAGCTTCAATTCCCACGGCACCGGTGCCTGCGTAGAGGTCAATCCAAACTGTTGCTTCCAGTGCTGAGGGATTTCCTGCCGTAAGGACATCGAACAATGTTTCGCGCAAGCGGTCCGACGTAGGTCGCAGGCCGTGCCCTGCCGATGACAGCAATGGCCGGCTCCGAAAATTTCCCGCGATCACTCGCATTCAGCTAAGGGTGGCGCTTTCAGCGGCACACTTTCGATTGGGTTTGCCGCAACCTCGCGATACGCCGCGTCGTCTAACTATATAGAATGGATGCAGCAGGAGTTGCAATCTGTCAGCTATGAGAAATTGGTCCATTTCGGCAGGCCGCATTCTCGGCGTTGAAATCCGAATTCACCTAAGTTTCGTTTTTCTGCTTATTTTTGTGGTCCTCACTGAGTCGGCTCCCCCTAACACCGTGAATCCGGGTCGAAGCTTTGCTCTAGTCGGCATAATCTTCGCTTGTGTAATCCTGCACGAATTGGGACACGCGATCATTGCGAAACGCGAGGGAATCCAGGCCAAAGCGATCATTTTGCTGCCCATCGGCGGTGTCACACTGCTGGATGAAACGCAACAAGCGCCAGACCCGAAATCGCAAATATGGAAAAGAGACATTCGGATTGCCCTGGCTGGTCCGGCGGTCAATCTGGTTCTTGCCGCGGTAGCCGCTGCCACTTTCTATCTCGTATCTCCTGAGATTAATTTGTGGGCGCGACCCTATGTGCATTCGAGCAATCTTGCACGCAGCCTGGTTTGGTCCAATCTCCTGCTGGCGGCATTTAACTTGCTCCCAGCCTATCCAATGGACGGCGGGCGAGTCTTACGCGCGGTGTTTGCCCGCCGCATGGATTCAGTCAGCGCCACCAAGCGTGCTGTAACCATCGGTCAAGCCTTCGCCACGCTGTTCATGCTGACAGGCATGCTTTGGAATATCTGGATGACCATGATTGGCTTCTTCCTGTTCCTGGCTGCGCAACTGGAAGAGCGTTCGGCCGTCTTTCAGTCGGTTCTCGAGACCGTGCGCCTGGAAGATATTATGCTCACCGATTTTGCGACATTGTCCCCCGCAGATACCCTTGAGGACGCGCTGGAGAAGGCGGTGCATTCCCTTCAGGACGATTTCCCCGTGATCCGCGGCAGCGATATGGTCGGAGTAATTTCGCGGCAGAAAATCCTTCAAGTCTTGCGCGTAGAAGGCAATGGATACGTGCAGGCGGTCATGAACCGCATCTTCGAGGTTGCTCAGAAGAACGAATCGCTGGCTTCAGCGTTTCGAAAGTTGACCGCGCGCAACCTCAGCATCATTCCGATTGTCGAGGATCAGCGGCTGGTCGGGATTGTCACTCTGCAGAATCTTATGCACTCGATGGCTCTCCTGGCGGAAAGCCGCAAACTGCGCAAAGCCGCGCTGAATTCCTGAGGGGACAATTCAATTAATTTAATTAAGACGTCATCCCAAAGCTCGGCGTACTTCAGCCGAGAGAGGGATCTCGCGTGTACAACGAAGGTCCAGGCCTATTACGCTGAGACCCTGATTTAACCGCGAGCGCGACCACGTGCCGGACGCCGTTAGAATTTAATTACCAGCCCTCCTGCCGCTTCCGCCAAATGTCCCTGGCCTCCAGTGAACAGAGTTGGATTTTTAAAGCTCGGCGCCCGGTAAAAGAGTCCACGGTATTGAAATCGTAGTGCTACGTGAGGTACGAGATCAGACCCTTTGAAGCCTCGAATGCTGGAAAGAAAGTGATAGTCCACCCCGGCTCCATACAGCACCGCAAATTCGGTCTGTCTTGCTGAAGGTATCGCCGTCTGAATCGTATTAATGAACGTGCTGAAAGGATTGAATACCAGCGCGCCCATGCCGCCGAAAACAAATGGTTCGAACTTTTCGGTCTCCACGGGGCTGAAAACATAGGCCCCGGTGAATTCACTGACGTTCGATTGAATCCGAAAGACATTCGCCGTTGTATAGACTTGCGAATCATTGCCGCGCGCGTAGTTCGCTTCAATGGAATGTCTGGCAGTGAAGCGCCACCGGACAGTTGCCAGGAACGCCCCGGATTTGGTAGGAGTTTGGACAATGCCGTTACCCGAGGACTGCTTAGGCAATATTCCCGCGGCACTCAAACTCACATCGAAGCTCCCGCCTGCCTGACCAAAGCCGGCCGAGGTCAGCAATAAAAATGCGGCAGCCAAGCCCATTTTCTTCAACATCGGTCTCCTAACGTACATTCCACGTTCCAATAAAAAAGGAAAGCGTTGCCATCGTTGTTCGTTCTAGTACAGTTGGATGGCCTTAGCCTGGTGCACTGCCGGAATTTTCTTTAGCTCCGAAAGAACTGCGGGCGGAACGGGGCTATCCACGTGCACGACGGCAATAGCTTCGGCTGGGGTCTTAGCCTGCACGCCAGTTGTCCGGCGGCCAAGCGAGAAATTGGCAATGTTGATGTTGTGCGCGCCCAAGACCGTACCTACTTTGCCAATTACTCCGGGCACATCCTGATTCCGCATGTAAAGTAAATTTGGCTCGAGCGGAGCTTCCACGTCAATTCCGTCCACGTGCAGCAGCCGCGGGGTGTTTTCTCTGAGGACGGCGCCTTTCACGATGTGCTCTTCGCTCTGGGTGTCAATCTGAATCGAAAGCACGCTGCCCGCGCCTCCCTTGGAGACCTTGGGCTTAAGCGTTTCTTCGACCCGCAGTCCCCGTGATGCGGCTATGGTGGCAGCATTTACCAGGTTCGCCTTTTCTTCAAGAGTGTCATTCAGTATGCCTTTGATGGCGGCGTTGCGGATCAGTTCGGTCTTCCACTCCGTAATGTGTCCGCTATAACTCAGTGAGATCTTTTCCATTGCGCCCGCGCTGATCTGCGCTAGAAAAGAACCCAATCGTTCTGCAAGAGAAATGTAGGGCTGTAACTCCTCATACTCTTCGTGCGACACGGATGGAACGTTCACTGCATTTTGAATTACACCGTGCTTTAAATACTCTTTGACTTGCATGGCAATTTGCTGTCCGACTGCTTCCTGCGCTTCATTGGTTGATCCCCCGATGTGCGGAGTAAGAATTACGTTCTCCATGGACGTAAAGGGAGAATTCTTGAGCGGTTCTTCGGCAAACACATCCAATGCAGCGGCGGCCACGTGACCTTGTTTCAATGCTTCTGAAAGATCGGTCTCATTCACCAGTTCTCCGCGGGCGCAGTTCACGATCCGCACCCCGCGCTTCATTTTCTTAATCGAATCGGCATTGATCATTCCCGTAGTCTGTGGCGTCAAACCGACGTGTAGGGTTAAATAGTCTGCCGACGCGTACAGTTCGTCCAACGTTGCGGTGCGAACGGAGTTCTCTTTTGCAACCGCCGCAGAGACGTAGGGATCGTGCGCCACAACCTCCATGCCGAAGACGCGCGCGCGTTTTGCAACTTCCATCCCAATTTTTCCCAAACCAACAATACCGATGGTTTTTCCGCGTATTTCCGATCCCTGTAGGGATTTCTTCTCCCATTTTCCCGCATGCATCAATTCGTTGGCGCGGCAGGTGAAGCGGGCCATCGCGAGCATTACTCCAAGGGTGTACTCCGCGACCGCTACGGCATTGGCTCCGGGAGTATTCATGACCGCGATGCCCTTGCGGGTCGCGGCGTCCAGTTCAATGTTGTCAACGCCCACGCCCGCCCGGCCGACCACGCGAAGTTTGTGAGCGTTGGCGAGCAACGCGGCATCAACTTGTACCGCCGAACGCACAATCAGCGCGTCTGCGGACTCCAGCTGCGCCGCCAGATTTCCGTCCAGTTGGTCAGGGGTGATCACAGTCCAATCAGGCTCACGCAATAGATTCACCGCGGAGGCTGACATTTTTTCAGCAACGACAATTTTCATGGTCAAAAGTTCCTTTATCTCGATTGTTCACAGTTTAGTTTTGGCGGCAAAATGCGGCTACCGAAGCGGAAGCCCAAACGGTTACAAGAAAATGACACGCAACCGACACACGCTTCAAGCGAAACTTTTAGGCTCTTCCCTGGGAGCGATTGCGACCCATCCCTCTCAAACTGGAGAATACTATGAGATTCGCTTTTGTTCTTCTTTTCACCCTTTTTGCGGCCGGTTGCGGCTACGGGTCCAAATACAATTCCCAAACAGGTGGAATGGGTGCCGGAGCCGCGGCTGCCATCTCCGCACTCGTGCCTGGCACCGCCACCGCCGGAGGGCCTGGATTCACAATGACTGTCAATGGCACATCGTTTGCCGCGAATTCAATCGTGTACTTCGGCGGCACAGCTCAAGCCACGACCTTCGTGTCATCAGGCCAATTGATGGCTGCGATCCCTGCCTCGGAGATCAGCGCGGCCGGTGCCAAGCAAGTGTACGTGAACTCCGCCGGCAACATTTACGGGGTGAACTCAAACACCGTCAACTTCATGGTGAACTAAGACTTCAGTCGCGGATCTCTTCGACTTGCTCAGGCTGCGCCGATGGGATCCGGGCGTCACTGTTTCCGTGGACCCCCAAATACCTGGTTCGGATCCTGCGGTATCTGGGTATATCCCACTGGTACCTCGAAAAGATCTCGGCCTATCGGCTTGCTTGAGTACTCGGTCACTTCGATCTGCATCTCCATAAGAGAACCACTAGCCGACGAGGATTGCTGCGGAGGGTCGGCCGGTTGGACCTGCGCGTCTTGATCCGGCTTCTTTTTTTTCTTCCAAAACCCCCAAACACGCTGCCCATTCCCTTGCTGATGGCGTCCTTAGTGCTGGTTGGAACGGACCCTTGATTGTCTGTTTGTTGCGGAGGAGGTTGGCTCGCCGCGGGTGTTGAAGCTTGGTCTTGCGGTACACCGGTAGCGGCCATTCCGAAACTGACGTTTTGCAATAACGGCATGCCTTTGACGGTTGCCAGATTTTTCTTAAATTCCTGCATCGCCGGGCCCATCTGCGAATTCATTCCCATCATGCCGCCCATTGTGCCCGGCAGCCAGTCGAGTTGCTTTGCCATGCGCACGTAGAACTCCCGCATCTCGTCGTATCCAGGAACGCTGGGCGCGATCCAGGCATCGGAACTCATTGTCATAGACGCGCTTTGCGCCTTCTCCTCAACTTTCGGATCGGTGGACTCCATCTGCATTTCGATCTGCCATTTCACTTCTTTGGTTGGCAAATCCAGTATTGTGCGCGTTGAGCCGGTCTCTTCACTATGAACCTTTGGAGTGATCTTGATGTTGGCGGCTTCCGGATGTTTGGTGATTGCCTGCTCCTGTGCCTGCTTAGCCTGCTCTTGTGCTCTCTGCATGGCCGCTTTAAATTCGTCAAAGGTCATCGTGGAATAGGTTTTCTTGTTTGGGTCAATGTTAATGAAGCGCTTGCCGTCAAGATCAATGATCTGAATGGTCCCGTCCGAATGCTCCGAGCGCATTCGATTGCCTCTCACCATGGTGGTGGTTAGCTGGGGCTCATTGATTTGGCGCGCGCTTTTGCTGAAGACGCCCAGCGTCTTGGTCATGCTCATCAGGCTGCCGCCGGTCATCTTGCTCGATTCTGTGTATTTAAAATCGGCTTTGGAAATGCAGCTCACACCTAGCAAAAGCGAGAATGCAAGTCCCATATTCCGGCACGCGGGCATGGTTCCTCCTGGATAGACTCGATGTTCTTGGAAATATTCTGGATCTTCCTACCTGGCTGCCCCGGCTTCGACCGTTACATTCTCGCTCAGGCCACGAGCAAAAACCTCCTGCGCGGCACGAACCGACGCTCCGTACTGGACCGGTTTGCCAGTGACGCTGGTTAAGACATGCTCGAGCGCTGCAAGGATTCCAACCGTGTCGAGGTAGTCGTAGTAGCCAATGTGAGCGATGCGGAACAACTTGCCTTTCATATCACCCTGTCCGTTGGCCACTACCGCAGAAAAGGATTCCCTGAAGGCTTTGACGATCGCGCTTGAATCCACAGCTGCCGGAGGATCAATCGCTGTGAGCGCGGCGCCCGGAGCGGAAGTAAACAACTTCAACCCAAGCGCCTTCACGCCTGCCCGGGTCATCTCCGCCGCTAGTTCAGCATTGTCAATCAAAGCTTTTCGTCCGGAAACCAGATCGCCTTCGCCCATCTGCCGGATGAAATCCAACGCCGCTCCAAGGGCCGCAAATAGAGAGGTTGCCGGCGTGTAAGAAGATTCTCCCTTGGCGGCAGCCTTGCGCTCCTTGCGGAAATCAAAGTAGTAACGGGGATTTTTTGCGGTTTCCATGCGCTTCCACGCGCGCTCACCGATCGCGCAATAAGCCAGCCCCGGTGGAATCATCAGCGCCTTTTGTGAGCCGCCAATAATCACGTCAATACCCCAACCGTCCACGTCGAAGTGAGTTGTGCCGAGGCCGGTTATGGCGTCTACAACCAACAGCGTGTCATTCCCACTTTCTCGTACCAGCCTGGCAATGCCTTCGATATCGTGGCGTGCGCCGGTCGAGCTTTCTGTCGCCTGGACATATACTCCGCGGACATCTGCTGATAACTTCTGCCGGATCTGATCCAACGAAAAAGTATCCCCGTATGGCACGCTGATGACTTCCACGTTGCATCCGAAAGCCTTTGCCAGATCGCGCCAGCGTTCGCCAAACTTGCCGGCCGTCAGCACCAGCACTTTGTCTCCAGGCGAGGTCAGGTTCGAAACTGAGCCTTCCATCACGCCAGTGCCAGAGCAAGCCAATACCAGCATATCGTTGCTGGTGCCGATAAATTCCTTCATGTCGGCCAAAACGCGTGTGTAAAGTGCCCTGAAGTCGGCGGTGCGATGATGCATGGTGAACGACGCCATGGCGGTTTGCGCGGCGGGAAGTAAAGGTGTGGGTCCGGGGGTAAAAAGACGATTCTTCAGCAGCATTTTAGGAATGTCCCTTTCAGAGGAAGATGCTTACTAGTTTATCCCGGAACGCGTTTCTTGGGGATTGGATTCTCGAAAAGCCAATCAGCAACTGTCTGGGCAAGAAGGTTTTGGAAGTCCTTCGTGTAACTTCGTGTCCTTCGTGGTTGAAGCTCTTGCGGTGCCTCTATGCCGTTCCCGCTATAATTCTCTCAATGACCCTGACCGAACAAATTCAGAAAGATATTACCGACGCGATGAAGGCCCGCGACGAACTGCGGCTTTCAACATTGCGCATGGTCAAGAGCGCTCTCAAGAATCGCGAAATTGAAAAAATGGCGCCGCTCGATGAAAAGGAATCGCAGCAAATACTGAGCACCTTGATCAAGCAGCGCAAAGAATCTGTTGAGCAATTTTCGAAAGGCGGACGCCAGGAACTGGCCGACAAAGAAACCGCCGAAATTGCCATTATCGAAGCCTACATGCCAAAGGCAGCCGGCGAAGAACAGATCGTTGCCGGCGTGAAAGCCGTGATCGCTGAAATGGGATCTCCAACGATCAAGGATATGGGAACGGTGATGAAAAATGTGATGGCGCGCTTCTCCGGCGCAGGTATTCGCGTTGACGGCAAGCAAGTCAGCGAGGCGGTAAAAAAAGAACTGGGCGACTAAGTCACTTGCTGCGCTGCAATTCGCGGTAGGCTTCGCTCTTCGATATTCCGCGTTCTTTCGCGACTTTCTTCAGAGCTGCTTTTTCATCCAGCTTCTCCTGGGCAATTATTTGTTCGACTCGTGTGCGAATTGTTACTGGGGCAGTTTCAGAAATAGCTTGTTGCCCGGCCTCGACTCTTGCGATCAGTAAGGTAATTTCACCTTTGATTTCTTCGCGGGCGATGAAAATATTCAGAAGCTCCGCCGCGGAACCGCGCAAAAACTCCTCGTGAATTTTGGTCAGCTCTCGCGCGATCACAACCTGCCGGTTCGCCCCCAGGACTTCTACCACATCTTCTAGGGACTCCCGGATGCGATGAGGGGCTTCGTAGAAGAGATCAGTTAGGTTAGATGACTGGATGCTTTCCAGAATCTGCCGTCTTTGCCCGCGTTTTGACGGCAGGAAACCGTGAAAGCGAAACGAGTCTGTCGGCAATCCGCTTGCCGCGAGTGCAGTAAGGAACGCAGATGGCCCCGGAATAGGAATTACCTGGATTTCGTGCTCAAGTGCGAGCGAGATCAAGCGGAAGCCAGGATCGGAAATCCCGGGCATCCCGGCATCGGTGACGAGAGCGATTCGCGTGCCCTCCTCGATCTTTCGAACCAATTCCGCTGTGCGCGCTTGTTCATTGTGCTCGTGATAGCTGGTCACCGGCGACGTGATTCCATAGTGATTTAACAGCTTCTGCGTATGGCGAGTGTCTTCGCATGCAATTAGATCCACCTCTCTCAGCACTCGCAAAGCGCGCAGTGTGATGTCCTCAAGATTTCCAATCGGAGTTCCAACCAGATAGAGAGTCGGCGCCGTGCTCAGAGTATGCGCGGTGGCAGGCGCGACCGGTTGATCATCAGTTTCGCCGGGACAGAAGTTGTCTCTTCCCGCGTCCATGGTCGCGAGTCTAACATTTCGAAGCCCCGTATCAGGGTATGGCTTTAGCCATGCCGTAAGAGCCCGGTCAGACTGACCGGCGTGTCTGAAGGCACTCCCTGAGACAGGTCAACCTTCACGGCGACGGCCACAAAAATTGACGGGACGGACATAGCACCATAAAATCAAATTACTTACCATAGGTTAAGCTTCCTTAACAGCTCATGCCACTTTACGAATACGAGTGCAAGAAGTGCCACCACCGTTTCGAACGAATCCAAAAGTTTTCCGACCCTTATGTAAAGAAGTGTCCTGATTGCGGTGGGCCGGTTGAACTCGTGGTGTCCGCGCCCGCCGTCCAGTTCAAAGGGTCGGGCTGGTACGTGAACGATTACGCCAAGAAATCTTCGGCGGCCTCTTCTAAGACAGATTCCGGTTCCAAGGGAGAGGGCACCGACAAGAGCGACTCCAAGAGTGACTCCGAGTCGAGGGGCGAATCGGACTCCCAATCGAGCAAAGAAGATAAATCAAAGCAAGATTCGTCGGGATCGAGCAAGAAAACGGCGAAAAAGACTTCTTCCAGCGAAAAGTCTTAACTGAGGCCCAGACCTCCTCGGTGGCATATGAATCCCAACTCCCGAAATTTCATCTAAACTCAAGATAGTCGTTATAACGAGGATTATCTATGATCAATATTCGACGCAGCGAAGAACGTGGTGGAGCAGATTATGGCTGGCTAAACACAAAGTACACATTTTCGTTCAATACCTATGACGACCCGAAGTTCAGAGGGTTCCGGTCGCTTCGAGTCATCAATGAAGATTATGTCGCGGGCGGACAGGGATTTCCCATGCACCCGCATCGGGACATGGAAATCATCACTTACATTCTGGAAGGCGCGTTGGAACATAAAGACAGCCTCGGAACCGGCTCAGTAATCCGGCCCGGAGACGGGCAGCGCATGAGCGCAGGAAGCGGCATCCGGCACAGTGAGGCGAACCCGTCGAAAACTGACACCGCTCACCTTCTCCAGATCTGGATTTTACCGGACCGGAAGGGCATCAAGCCCAGCTATGAGCAGAAGTCTTTCCCGGCCGAGGAAAAGCGCGGCAAACTGCGCCTGATCGCCAGTCCGGATGGCAAGGACGGCTCCGTAACTATCCATCAGGATGCGCGTTTGTACGTCACTCTTCTTTCGCCAGGCGCGACCGTAAAGCACAGTATTTCCCCCAAACGGCATGCTTGGCTGCAGGTTGCCAAGGGCTCGGTAGAACTGAATGGAAAGCCACTGGAGCAAGGGGATGGAGCAGCTGTGAGCGAGGAAAAAGAACTGAAGCTTCTAGGAATAGCAGACGCAGAGATATTAGTTTTTGACCTGGCATGAGCTTGACTTTTGCACACAAGCCCTTCCCACTGTACAGATTGCCCCTATGCGTCCTACAGTTTTAACAGGATTGTTAGATTTTGGCACCGGAAGTATCTTGGGCACAGTTGCCTCAGATACCCCACCTTTTCAGGCAGGAGTTCGATAGGAATCGGACTCCTGCTCCTGTCCTCTTAAAAATTTCACCAGAACACGACTAGAGGTTGGCAGGTTCTGTAGCCAGGTGCTTGCCCGCCAGCGTCCTTCCGCTTTATGATCCCCTGACGTGATCGGACAGACCATAGCGCATTACCGAATCCTTAGCCGGTTAGGGAGCGGCGGCATGGGAGTCGTGTATGAGGCTGAGGACGTTACCCTCGGACGCCGCGTCGCCCTGAAGTTCCTGCCGCCAGAGGTAGCCAGCGAGGGTGCAGCTCTGGACCGTTTCCTGCTGGAGGCTCGCGCCGCCTCTGCGCTCAATCACCCCAATATTTGCACAATCTACGCTGTCGAGAATGCCGACGGCCAATCCTTCATCGCCATGGAGTTACTTGAAGGCCAGAGCCTTGATGCGAGCTTGGCTGGCGGGCCCATACCTCTCGATCGCTTGCTGGAAATCGGCGCTCAGCTTGCCGATGCTCTCGATGCCGCCCACGCTAAAGGGATTGTCCATCGCGACATCAAGCCCGCAAATATCTTCATCAGCCAGCGCGGTGTAGTGAAAATATTGGATTTCGGCCTCGCGAAGTTGATTCAGGCCACGCAAAACGCAACTGAAACAATGGCGACCATGGGACATCCGGAATCGGCCCACTTGACGAGCCCTGGCGCCACTGTTGGCACCATTGCCTACATGTCGCCCGAGCAGGCGCGCGGAGAAACGCTTGACCCTCGAACCGATCTTTTTTCGCTCGGCACTGTGATGTATCAAATGGCGACGTGCAAACTCCCCTTTGAAGGTAAAACTTCTGCGCTGATTTTCCACGCCATATTGGAGCGTGAGCCCGTTCCAGTCGTCCAACTTAGTCCCGGCCTGCCGGAAAAGCTCCAGGAGATTATTGCCAAAGCCCTGGAAAAAGACCGCGACCTGCGTTACCAGTCTGCCGCTGATTTGCGCGGCGACCTCAAACGGTTGCAGCGGGATACTGGGGTCGCTCGCACCAAGTCTTATCCTGCCTCTGTTGGGACTGTGGCGGCGTCCTCCACGATCAAGCCTCCGAGCAGTTCAAGGATTGCGGCCGCCGTGTCCCACAACAAGATCGGGGCGGGAATCACGACCTTAATCGCCTTAGTCCTGATGGCGGCAGCGGGTTATGGAATCTATGCCTTTCTTTCCCGCGGCAATTCGGCTCCCTTTGAAAACATTTCTATCAAGAAAATCACCGAAACCGGAAAAGCCGCCAGCGCCGCCATTTCTCCCGACGGCAGGTACATATTGAACGTGGTGAGTGATAACGGATTGGAGAGCCTGTGGCTCCGCAATGTGCCAACCAGCAGCGATACTCGGGTCATTCCGCCATCGCAGGTTCACTACGAAGGACTGCGATTTTCTCCCGATGGCAATTATCTTTACTTCATTCGCAGCGAGTCGGCCAAGCAGGGTCTGGAGTATCTGTATCGTGCGCCGGTGCTGGGAGGGACTCCGCAAAAGCTGGCAACCGATATAGATTCCAATATTACGTTTTCGCCCGACGGAAAGCAGTTCGCCTTTGTCCGATACAACGATCCGGAACCCGGTAAATATCAGATTCTCATTCAGCCTGCCGACGGTGGGCAGGAAAGGATTCTGGTTAGCGATCACTCGACGAAGTGTCTTTTCGGGCTCAGTTGGTCTCCTGACGGCACGACGCTGGTGTGTGTGTTTCTTCAGCCCGAGGGAGCGCTTACTGGTCTTCTGGCCACTGACACAGCAACCGGCAGACAGAAAGTTTTCTTTCACTCCGACGCCATCCTCTCGGATCCCGTCTGGCTACCAAGCGGCAAGGGATTGATGGTTCTGGCGCGGGATCAGACTTCGAATTACGTGCGTAATCAGATTGGTTTTGTTTCCTATCCTGATGGCAAATATCGTTCCGTTACACGCGACATCAACAATTATGCCGACCTGAGCATTGCGGCGGACGGTCATACGCTGGCTACGATTTTGAACGAGGGCCATTGGAATCTGTTCGTGATGCCGGCTTCGTCAGCAAACGGCGGACAGGCGAAGCAGCTTAGTTTTGGCAAACCGGTCAGCCAGTTCAGCTGGACGCCAACCGGCAAACTGGCCATCGCCGAAGAGGGTAATCTCAGCCTGCTTGACCCCGACTCCGGGGAGAAAAGCATGCTGCCCACCGATGGACATAGCCTCGCGGAAGAGCCCTCAGCATGCCCGAATGGCCGTTATATCGTGTTTATTATGGCGGGATTCGCCGGCAAAAAAACCCAGATCATTGGACGCATGGACGCCGGCGGTGGGAACCTTCGGCCTTTAACGGACGGATTGGTGGACGACGAACCGGTCTGTTCGCCCGACGGCCAGTGGGTGTTTTATCGTGACGCCGCCCGGAACGCACAGCTCATGAAAGTGCCTCTGGAAGGGGGAACTTCAGAAAAGGTCTCGGACAAGCCAGTGGATGGTAATTTTGCCGTCTACCCAGATGGGAAATTTATTGCGTTCGTTACCGTGTCGCACATCGGGGACCACACGTTCCAATTAATACTTTTGCCAACGGATCCAAGCCAGCCGGCTAAAGCCCTCGTATTCCAGCATGCTGCATCTGGAGGCCAGCGTTTCTCCCCCGACGGTAAAGGTCTCGTTTACCCATTTCGTACCGCAGATGTTGATAATCTCTGGCTCCAACCTCTCGACGGTTCGCCCGGAACGCAAATCACCAATTTCACTTCCGAGCACATCGGAGACAGCTTCGGATGGTCCTTCGACGGCAGCAAGCTCGCCGTCATCCGTGGCCACATAGATTCGGACGTTGTCCTCGTCCGCGATTCTCAGCAATAACCGCAGGTCCCTAAGCCAGGAAGTTTTTCGTCCAACCTCATGATCCTCGACTTATCCGGGCCAGTTCCCCAAGGTTCCACAACGCGTTGGCAATCAGCAGAGTCCAGAGGCAAGTCAAGGTAAGAACGCGCTGCCTGCTTTCCAACAAATCCGCCGCAATACCTCCCACGAACAGCATTACAAACGGCACGGCCATGAGATGAAATCCCAGCCCGGGATAATGTGGAAAGGCCAGGCTCATTAAAAGAAATAGAGAAGCGACGCATAACGGAGCGGTGTTGCCAAAATATCGTGTTCGGGGCCATAGCAAATACGTAAATAGCGCGGGCATCGAGGCGAGCACCAATGCGGGACCGCATTGACCTAGCTGCACGAGGGCCTGTAGATAATCCCCGCGCATCGCGAAAGCTCGCCAGGTGAAATTCGCAAAGTTTGCGTGACGCATTCCATGCCAAAAAGCTGCGATGTTGAAACCGTAAGAAAAATAGACAAGAAGAAGCACCAGCACGCAAGCCGCCGCCCAGATTGCAAAGCCGGCTCCACGCCGCGCTGGCGCCAGATACAGCATGAATCCCAGTGCGACTGGAGCCACCACGATGAGCGAGAATTGAGATCCTACGGCCAATGCTAACGATAGTCCGAGCAACATCGTACGGCGCCAGTTCCACAGGACCACTTCCCTCGGCGCGTATAGAGTGTGGGCGACGGCAATCGCCGTGAAGATAGTGCCAAACGCGCCCCAGGCCGCACCCATCTCAGGTTCGGCAATCCAGAGCGAACTCGACCGTATAATTTCCGGAGAGAAGCAATAGAGCCCCAGTGCGACGTACCCGCCAGCGTTGCCATAAAGTCTACGAGCCACATACCAGAGCGAGGCGCCCAGCAGGGTGCCGAACAATAGAAAGGGCATTCGCTCAAGCCAAGGCCAGTGCGGTGAGGCGGCCCATTGCGGGGAATGCCGGCCGAGAAGCGGAGCCGATAGAATCAAATACCAAAGCGGCGAATGATTGGGATCATAGCCTTGGTTTGCTTCGATTTCCGGGGGAGGGAGCGTGCCCGCCTCAATCCGTCCATCGGATGGAACTCCCGCAATCGTTTCCCCGCGCCACTGGCGCAACCCCTCCTGAACGCGAAATAAGTCCGTGGAATCCACCTCCAGGGCTCGCGTTTTGTGCGCGATCAACCAGAGGCACTGCGCCATAAACACCAAAAGCATCATTGCCGCGAGTACTTGCGGACGCCCAAAACGTTCCCTGCTGAAAAATGCGCGCATGAAGGAAGGCGAGTGTTTTACCATGAGCGGGGACGATTCCGGAAATGCACGAGATGCGCAAAGTGGATCAGGACTCGGCTAAAGCGGACTCTCCGCTTGCACCAGATCAAGCCGCCGAACTGCAACCGCTTGAGCAAGTCGGCCCAGCACAGGAAGCGCAGCCGCACTTCGATGATCGCATGTCGAGAATATTCCTTGGGCCTGATGGCCTGCGTCCCATTTGGCGGTTGTTCGTGTATCTGGCGATATGCCGGATTTTGTCTTTACTGCTTAATGCTGCGCTGAACTTCGTGCTTGATCGTACTGATCTCCTACAACTTTGGATCGAACTGGTGTCTGAGGTCGTGCTGCTACTCGCCGCCGTGATTCCAGCCCTGCTTATGGCACGTCTCGAGAACCGCCGTCCAGGCGATTATGGACTGCCAGCGCACAACGCTTTTAGCAAAATGTTCTGGGCAGGAGCGTTGTGGGGCATCGCGGCCCTTAGCGTGTTGATGCTGGCATTGCATGGAGCTGGCGCATTCACCTACGGACGGTTCGCTTTGCATGGATTTCGTGTTCTAAAATTCGCTGCGTTTTGGGGATTGTTCTTCTTTATTGTCGCTCTGGCGGAAGAGTTTCTTTTGCGCGGCTATACGCTGTTCACTCTATCCCAGGCAACCGGTTTTTGGCCCGCGGCGGTGCTGCTGTCACTCGCGTTTGGCGCTATTCATTTCTTCAACCCGGGAGAGGCATGGCAAGGCATTCTGGGCGCGGCGGCCATTGGTTTTTTCCTTTGCTTGACTTTGCGGCGGACTGGAACCCTTTGGTTTGCCGTCGGATTTCACGCCGCGTGGGATTGGGGCGAGAGCTATTTGTATTCCGTCCCGGACAGCGGCGGCGTTTCTCCCGGACATCTATTGAGATCTTCATTCCATGGCCCGAAGTGGTTGACCGGGGGTTCCGTTGGTCCCGAAGGCAGCGTTCTGGTTTTCGTGCTTTTGGTCCTTCTCTGGATCGCTTTTGATCGTGCTTATCCCGCAGTAAAGTACAACCCCAATCTGCCGATGAAAGCGACTGCCGCCTGAATCGGCGACATCTCGCATGGAGTAAAGACCCGATGGCTAATCTTGGTGCCCTAGGCGACAATGGACGCTGAACCAGGCAACAGGCTCTTCTCCTAAAGCACGAGGTGATACATGAACAAAAGAACAGAAGGCGCTCCGCAAATTGGCCCCCATGATCCCGAACATGTGGGGAGCCGTCGAGACCCGGAAGAACGCCACACCCACCATGAAAGTCAGGAACAAGAAAAATCATTCGATAAGACTCTCGCCGATTCCTTTCCCAGTAGCGATCCTCCCTCCTCAATTCCGGATCCCGACGGCGTTTTGGGTTCGTCGCGGGAAAGCTCCGATGATCCGCTATTGGCTGGGCTGAAGTCAGGAAGTTGGGCCGCGCTTTCTATTGATGACCGGAAAGTCGTAGGTACAGGCGCGACCCAGGAGGAAGCTGAGGCCGACGCAAAGAAGCGGCATCAGAGCCAGATTGAGTTGGTGCGGGTACCAGCGAAGAAGTTGGGAAAGGCGTCTTGAAGGAATGATTCCAGCTATGAAAGGGCGCGGCTTTCAGCCGCGCCGTTGGTTTTGAGCCTTGGACTTACGGCATGCCTGAAGGCATGCCCCTTCAAACATCCCCTACTTTGACGTCATCCTGAGGGACTTCAGTCCCGAAGGATCTCGCGCCCATCACCGGCACTCTTCTACTAGCGCCTATCCCCTACACGCAGGATCGGCAGGACCACTCAAACAAACGAGACTAAATATCCAGGTTCTTCACATCCAGCGCGTTCTCTTCGATGAACTTCCGGCGCGATTCTACGTCTTCGCCCATAAGCGTCGTGAAGATCGTTTCACATTCGGCGATGTCTTCCAGTTTCACTGAAAGCAGGGTTCGACGCTCCGGGTCCATGGTGGTTTCCCAAAGCTGAGGCGCAGTCATTTCGCCCAGACCTTTGTAACGCTGTACTGTGAAATCTTTGCGGCCCTCGGCCAGAACGTATTCGAACAATTCACGGGCATTTTGTTTTTCGACAACTTGCGCCTCGGTGGGCTTCTTTTTTGCGCCAGCTTTTCCCGATGCCTCGGCGGTAGCTTTCTTAGAGGTATCAGTTTCTTCATTCTCGGCAGCCTCATCGGCCGCATCCGCCTTCCCACCTTTGCTGATTGTTTCAACCATGAACGGAGGTTCCATATACGGCTCGATCTGCTTGAATTTCGAAAGCAGTTGGCGATATTCGGCTGTGGAAGCCAGTTCCCAATTGATTAAATGCTCAGCGCCCTGCGAATTGACATATCGCACTTCCCACAGATTGTGCTCTTCTTCGAACCGGCTTTCGACTTCTTTGAAGGCACGCGCTTTTTGCAGCTTCTTCAGTTCTTTTTCGAGCTTTTCAATTTTCTTCGGTGGAGAATTCTTGTCTCCCTCAAAATCTGCTCGCTTCGACAGATCGAGTTTGGGCAGCAGTTCTGTCACCTGTTCATCGCGGAGACGCTTCCCGACTTTGTCGAAGAATGTCAGATATTCATTCAGTACAGTGATGAACCGGGCCAGACCCGTGCCTTCTAACTTTGCAGCGCCTTCGCCGTAACGAACGATCAAGCCATCTGACGCTCGTTTGACCATTACTTTTACAAATTCGCGATCGTCTTTGATGTACTGCTGCGATTTTCCTTTTTTGATCGAATAGAGCGGCGGCTGGGCGATGAATACGTTGCCGCGCTTGATCAACTCCTGCATGTGCCGGAAGAAGAACGTAAGCAATAGGGTCCGGATGTGGCTTCCGTCCACGTCAGCGTCGGTCATCAGGATTATTTTTCCGTAGCGCAGTTTCGAAGGATCGAAATCTTCCTTCGAGATGCCAGTGCCGAGCGCCGTGATCATGGCGCGAATTTCCTCGTGGCCAAGCATCTTGTCGTAGCGAGCCTTTTCTACGTTGAGAATTTTTCCTTTGAGAGGAAGAATCGCCTGAAAACGCCGGTCGCGTCCCTGCTTCGCCGTACCGCCTGCCGATTCACCCTCTACCAGGAACAGTTCGCACCGCTCCGGCTGCCGTTCAGAACAATCCGCTAGTTTGCCAGGCAGGCCACCGCCGTCAAGAGCGCCTTTTCGACGCGTTAGGTCGCGCGCTTTCCTCGCGGCTTCGCGCGCGCGGGCAGCTTCAATCGCTTTGTTGATGATCTTTCTTCCGACGGTCGGGTTCTGCTCCAGATACGCTCCAAGCCGTTCGTTTACGAACGCCTGGACTATTCCCGCGATATCGGAGTTCAACTTGCCTTTTGTTTGGCCTTCGAACTGTGGCTGCGGAAGTTTTACGCTGATCACCGCAACCAGTCCCTCGCGCACATCGTCGCCGGTAAGGTTTTCTTTTACATCTTTGAAGAGGCCCATCTGTTGCCCGGCATAATTGATGGTGCGAGTGAGTGCGGTGCGAAAACCCGAAAGATGCGATCCGCCATCCACAGTATTGATGTTGTTGGCAAAACTAAAAACAGTTTCGGAATACGCGTCGTTATATTGCAAGCCGATTTCCATCACCACGCCGTCGCGATCGGCTTCCATGTAAATCGGCTTGTCGTGAAGGACCTGCTTGCCGCGATTCAGATGCTTGATAAATTCCGCAATACCGCCGTTGTATTTGAAGTCGGAAGTCTTTGGCCCGCCGGTCTTGGCGTCCGTGGTGCGCTCGTCGGTAAGCGTAATCAGCAGGCCTTTGTTCAGGAAGGCAAGCTCGCGGAGTCTTTGGGCAAGCGTGTCGTAGTTGTACTCGCTGACCGTGAAAATGCTTTTATCGGGAAGAAAGTGAACCTTCGTGCCGCGCTTCTTCGTGGCGCCGGCTTTTTTCAGTTTGCTGGTCGGCTCTCCCTTTGCGTATGTCTGTTCCCAGGTGAAGCCGTCGCGCCAAATCTCCAGATCCAGATCCTCACTCAGCGCATTCACGCACGAGACGCCGACGCCGTGCAATCCCCCAGAAACTTTGTATGAGGAGTTGTCAAATTTGCCTCCAGCATGGAGCTTGGTCATAACGACTTGAGCGGCCGCCACTTTCTCGCCGTCAATGTCCATTGAGTCAACGGGAATGCCGCGGCCGTTGTCCACCACGGTGATGGAGTTGTCGAGATGGATAGTAACTTCAACCTTGTCAGCATGGCCGGCAAGGGCTTCATCCACGGAGTTATCAACCACCTCATAGACGAGATGGTGCAATCCCATGTCGCCCGTCGAGCCGATATACATTGCGGGCCGCAGGCGAACGGCTTCCATTCCGCCCAGGACTTTTATTGAGTCCGCGTTGTAATCGCCGTTGCCGTTCCCGTCGGTGGCGGGGCGTCCATTTTTGCCTTTTGTGTCGGCTGCTACAGGCGTGGTGATCTCTTTAGTGGCCATTCAACTCCGCGTGAAAAATTGCGTTTTAAAGTGTCTTTATAGCGTTGTTTGCAGATCGCCGTTTGCTCGCTCAAGCTACTGAAATTACTGGCACTTACAGCAATGAAGGATTTAGGTAATTATAGCACAGAGAGGATCAATTTAGAGACGAGAATCAGCTACGTAAATGCCCTATTTACAACGCAAAATTCTTGGTAGAGACGTAGCTTGCCACGTCTTCACCGTAAGGCGACGGAACATGTTGATGCATACAAGACGCAGTGAGCTCCGCTCATCCCAAACTCGCGAAGCTTCGCTCCGACGGACGGGTGAGGACACCCGTCTCTCCCTGGACATGCCGACCTGATAACATAGACATACTCAGGAGAACGTTTGAACTATGGGTGTTCCGGTATCACAAATGTGGACGGTTGTGACCTACGTCCTCGGCCAGAAGCTTGCGCGACGGAAGCAGTATCCGCTCGTCCTCATGCTTGAGCCGTTGTTTCGCTGCAATTTGGCCTGCGCCGGATGCGGCAAGATCCAATATCCAGCCCATATTTTGAAACGCGAACTGACCCCTGAAGAATGTTTCCGCGCGGTAGATGAATGTGGCGCGCCGATGGTTTCCATTCCCGGAGGCGAACCGCTCATGCACCCGGAAATCGGTAAAATTGTCGAAGGGCTTGTCGAACGCAAAAAATACATTTATCTCTGCACTAACGCTCTGTTACTCAAGGAAAAAATCCACCTTTTCAAGCCGAGCAAGTATTTGACATTTAGCGTGCACATGGATGGGCAGCGCGAGCATCATGATTTTTCGGTATGCCGCGAGGGTGGATATGAGATCGCGGTCGAGGGCATCCGCGAGGCGCTGAGTCGCGGATTCCGCGTGACGACGAATACTACCTTGTTCGACGGCGCCGATGCCAACAGCGTGCGCGCTTTCTTCGATGAGATGATGGACCTCGGCGTCGAAGGAATGATGCTCTCGCCCGGATACTCCTACGACAAGGCTCCCGATCAGCAGCATTTTCTGGGACGAGCCCGCACCCGCAGATTGTTTCGCGCCATCCTCTCCAATCGCAAGAAAAGCTGGAAGTTTAATCTCTCACCACTCTTCCAGGAATTCCTGATGGGCAAGCGGCAGTACGCCTGCACCCCGTGGGGAATGCCAACTTACAATATTTTCGGCTGGCAGAAACCGTGTTACCTGCTTCAGGATGGATACGCCGATACGTTCCAGGAGTTGCTCGACGAAACCGATTGGTCGAATTACGGAACTGAGTCGGGTAATCCCAAGTGCGCGAACTGCATGGTGCACAGCGGATACGAAGCGTCAGCGGTCAACGATCAGTTTGGATCCTTGCGCGGTTTCGCGGCAACCGTGAAAGCCAGTCTTTTCAGCCGTTATCCTGATCGCGGGGCGCTCCGGTTACTAGATGAAGCTTCCGAGTCCGCAAGCTCTCCCACTCTGGTGCAGATTGAAGCGCCAAGTGACGATTTGCAGGAAACCCGCGCATGAAGGCCAATCGTCTTCCGGACCCGGAACCAACGTCTAGCCACCCCCAATTACCGAATCCAGATACTCTCGAGATCGCTCCCGGACATCAACGCGAAAAGCTCGAAGGTTGGATACCGCCTCTCGCCAGCGAGATGGAAATCCGGCACGCGCTGGAAAAGGCATTCGACTTTCGCGGCGACATTACTATCACGCGCAAAGACGGAAGGAAAATCGAAGGGTACCTCTTCGATCGCCGCTCCGGACTCACTTTGGCCGATTCGTTTGTGCGCATTTTCGAGAAATCGAGCAATCAGAAAATTTCCATCTCCTACGCGGATATTGGCGCACTCGCATTCAGCGACCGAGACCCGGCAGCGGGAAAAAGCTGGGAAGCCTGGCTGAAAAAGTATCGGGAAAAGAAAGCCGCCGGGGAAAAGAACGTCGGTTTACACCCCGAGGCCTTGGACTAGAACTCGCCTGGCATATGACTAGGGCGCGCAGAGTCAAATTCTCATCATCACCTCTCGGCGCCGATCGAATCCATTGCGTGAACGAGGAAGATATAAGAGTCTTGCTTGGCCGTCTTCCGATCGAACTGTGGGATCGCCTCCGCGCCGTTCATTTCAACGATCGGAGTCGTGGTGCACGGCTTCTTGGTTACGTCAACCGTGGACGGAGGGAGATTGCGCTGTGCGCTTTGCCACCGCGCATTAGCTTAACGCGCTTCCTAGTGAAGGGGCAGGCGCCCGAGAACTTCGGCGCCCGGCGCGGTCACAAATGGCCGCAAGTCGCATGCCGCAGATTCATGCTCTGTGACGTGTTTCTTCACGAACTTGGGCACCTGCAGCTGGTCAAGGAAAAGGCCGGTTCAGCCCGCCTCAAATTCGCACTCGAAAGACTGGCTGACGACTTTGCAGCAGAGTGGCGGGAGCGCCTGTGGTCAGAGCCATTCTCCCACCTTGATCCCGTTCATAATCCACCGACTCCAGACGAACTTGAGCGTAGTCCGTCGTTGGTCCCCACAAGTTAATCCGCCACAAACACTAGACACACCGGCCAGGGAACCTTCGCAACATCGCCCATTTCCTTCAATCGCCCGGTCGTGGCATCAACCCGAAATTCAACGATATTACCGCTGTCCTGGTTGGCGACCAGAAGGTGACTGCCATCCGGAGCGAGCGCAAAATGGCGCGGAGTATGGCCTCCGCTCGGCACTTGCTGCACGACTGTGAGTTTCCCACTGTCGTGATCAACGGAAAACACAGCGATACTGTCATCGCCCCGATTTGAGGCGAACAGAAATTTTCCGTTTGGATGAAGCGCAATCTCCGCTGCGCCGTTGACGCCTGCGGCATCAGGCCGGCGAGTTGATATTTTCTGTACGGCACGGAAGGTTTCTCTGTCATTTTCAAAGACGGTCACGGCGGAATCGAGTTCCCCTATGACGTACATAAAGTGTCCGTCGGCTGAAAAAACGATATGGCGCGGGCCGGCTCCAGGGGCAAGCGTTGCCGAAAAGAAATCTTTCCCATCCTCGGCGCGGCTTTTCGTTTCGGGCTGGCCCGGGATTAGCGTGCCCTTTGCAGCGTCGAATCTGTAGATGAGCACGCGATCAAGCCCGAGGTCCGCGACATAAACAAATCTGTTGCGTGCGGACGCCTCTATCCAGTGAGCATGCGGCGCCTCTTGCCGGTCTCGGTTTGGTCCGAGGGGACCAGCGTCCTTGACCACGGACGAGGCCTCCCCGAGGCGGCCGTCGGACGACAGCGGGAACACAGCGACGTTTCCCCCGCCATAATTCGCAACCAGCGCGTATTTACCGCTGCGGTCGAATGAGATGTAGCAAGGGTCAGCTCCGCGAGACGCGACTTCATTCAATTGCGTTAGCTTTCCCGTTTTGAGGTCCATGGAAAATGCCGTAACCCCGCCGCTAGCCGCGCCCTGGTAGTCGCGGCTTTCATTTACTGCGTATAGGAAATTGTTCCCCCGAGCGACGGCGAGGAATGAGGGATTGTCGGTTTTGGCAGCCAGCCCCAGCGGCTCCAGCTTGCCCGATCGCTCGTCAAACCGATAGGAATAAATCCCCTGGCTTCCGTCCTTGGTGTATGTGCCGACGAATAGAATGTATTTGCGGTCATGACCTGCCGCGAAACTTGCGCTCAGGAACACAATTAATGTGAGCAGGCCGCAGATTCGGAAAACTTTTTTCATTTTCCTCCCTCCAACTTTCGTGAGAGTGGTTTTCGACCGGCGAAGCTCAGTTTTTCGACCAGGTCCGTTACTTCGTCCTCGCTGCCGCCGAGAAATGTGAACGACAAAACATAGCCTCTTTCGAGAGTAACCAGGGAGGCCTGTAGCATTTCCAGTTTGCCCCGTTCTTTGCTGAAGTCACCGCGAACCATCGGCCTGCCATCCACGGGAAAATCGTAAGGCTCGTTGACAACCTTGAAGCCATTGGACTCGGTCAACTCCGTCAGCGGGCCAAAATAGTCAGCGGCAGTCTTGAGACCAGGATAGGAATCCACGCTCTCGGCGGCGATGATTACCGCAGAGTTAATCGTGTCGCCGCTCGCCGCCGGAGGCCTTTCAAAAATTGCCAGTAATACTTTCGATTTGTCTGTCTCCGTATCTTCGCGCATGTCCGAAGTGCGGTCCACCCATCCGAATGGCAGTTGATATGAAAATTGGAAATAACTATTTTTATATCGATTGCTGACGATCGATCCTGGATCAAGGGGTATTTTGGAGTGTCTGGAAGAAACGGGCGCTGCGCCAGAATGTTGCTGACCGAATGAGAACCTGCAGCAAAGGCACAGCGCTATTGTTGTGATGACGGCGAGCGGCCGACGCATGTACCCGATGTTACAAGATCATGGCTCAACGGAGCGTCGGGTGTCCCGCCCGACCTGACGCGCGGGGACGCGCGTCTCTCCCTCAACCCAAATTAATCTAGGCGGTGCTCACTTCTGCGTCATCACCAGCTGTCCGTTTTCAACTTTCATCTCGCCCACGTTATCCGGAAGCTTCAGTCGGTCCTTCTGTTCTCCGAGTTTCTTTTGCAGGGCATCGTTCACCAGCGAAACGGGTACGTTGAGATCGCCAACTTTAAATTCGGTCGGATCAAACGTCGCGTAACCATCTTTTGATCCCAGGTGACCCGCGAGCGTCACGTAGACATCCTTGCCGCCGATCTTGGTCACGAACTGTCCGCGCGCTACATCACCATCAAAGTTGACCTGATAATCCTTGACGTCCGGTTCGCCCGGAGCAATCGCCGCGTCCGGAGAAGAGGGAACACTTGTCGGCAGCTCGTTGCCGCCGGTCGCCTGCATCGCAGAAGCGGGAATCATTGAAGTAGCCTGCATAAGCGCAGCACTCACCTCGTCGGAACTAAGGTGGACTTCGGCCGGAGGCTGTCCCGGCTCCTTGGGCTGCTCAAACTGTTGCACTTTGGTTTGAAATGATTGGGCATTCGCAGCAGCTACGGCCGGAGGCTGCGGTTGCGCTACTGGCTGGGGCTTCTTGAGGACGAGAACCAGCGCGAGTGCCGAGAACACAAGTGTGGCAACGCTGATTATGCGGTCAATCTTCCATTTTTTCATTGGCATCGCTCCCATAGTGCGGTATGCGGAGAGGATACCTATATGCTACAGGCCTCAGAGGGATGTCGAAGCATCACCGAGGTTGTTGGCCGTGCGGCCCGCAAAAGATACTATGGGGCGGGATTGCGGCTCATCACTTGCAACGAGGTTGACAGGATGGATCTGGCACAGCTCGAAGTCTTTCTAACCGTCGCGCGCGAGGGCCGATTTTCGCGGGCTGCTGAAAAACTCCACCGGACGCAGTCCGCGATCAGCCAATCTATACAGAAACTCGAGCAGGATGTGGGAGAGCCGCTACTGGACCGCTCTTCTCGCGGCGGATTGCTCACTGATGCCGGCCGCGTGCTTCTCGACTACGCGGAAAGATTGCTTAACTTGCGAGTGAGCGCGCAGGAAGCCTTGATCGAATTGCGAGAGCTGCAAAAAGGCAAGCTGGCGATTGCGGCCAATGAATTCACCGCACTTTATCTTCTTCCGGTTTTAGCGGAATTCCTGCGCCTGCATCCGATGATCAGGGTGATGGTTCAGCGCTCGCTGGGCAGCCATATTCCCGATGATGTTCTCGCCCATAATTGCGAACTCGGGATGCTGACTTACGATCCGCAGGAACCTCTGCTGCGTTCAACAATCGTTTATCTGGACGAACTCATTTTTGTTGTTCCCCCGCAACATCCGCTGGCGAAGGAGACTCAAGTCAGCATCCGGCAATTGGGCACGGAATCGTTCGTGGCCCACATCGTGCCCTCGCCTTATCGCGAAAAGGTGATTCAGGCTTTCAAGCAACACAAAACTCCCCTGCACATGGATATTGAGCTGCCCACATTACAGGCCATCAAGACATTTGTCGCCATGGGAAACGGAGTAGCTCTGTTGCCCGAAATCAGCGTCGAAAGCGAAATCGCCCGAGGCGAACTGGTGCGGATTCCGGTGAAAGAATTACGTTTGCATCGCAAGTTGCGATTGATTTATCGCAAGTCTGCCAGCCTTTCCCACGCCGCGCGAGCTTTCTTGCAAGTCGCGGAGGCTATTGCAACGGATCGAAAAGGCAACTACCGCTTTCAAAGGGAAGGCGCAGCATCCACCAAAATGACGTAGCAGGCGGTATTTTTATCGTCGGAATCTTCCAATTACGTAAAGCAAAATCGAAAGCACGACACTTACCAGGATCGAAGTCGCCAGCGGAAAATAAAATGTGGAATTCTTACCGCGATAAATGAAGTCGCCGGGAAGGCGTCCGAGAGGGACTTGAGTGCGTCCAACCAGAATCAGGATTATCCCAACAATCGCGAGCGTTCCGCCCAGAAATAACAGGGTTTTGCCCAAGTCTCCCATGGAGGTAAAGTCTAAATTAGCGTGCGGTAAGAATTTGCTGGCCGGAGCGCATACAGGGCATAACTGCCTCGCGCAAGATCGTTCGCAAAGTCAGGATGACGCCTTAGAACGATAACGTCCAGAGCAATCTCTTGGATATCTGGTTATTTGACGTCATCCTGGGCGGCCGGTAGGCCGCGAGGGATCTGGCGCGTAGCGGCTCAGCGACTGCTCCGATCTCTTAGCTCTATCCCGCCTCAGGCAATATCGTTCGCCGGTTTAAAACCATCCCACGATGGGGGGATTCAAGTTTGGCAAGGCTTCCCGGTTGTTCAGTTTGACCTTCCTTCTTGACAAAAATGTGCGGTGTGCCTAGAGTGCGAATTACCGTTAGTGCCGGTAAATATTTATTACAGGTGCCCAGGCTATGAAGAATGTCTACGAAGTTCTGAGACAAAAGGAACTGGAACTTTCCAGGCTGGAAAAGGAAGTTGAAGCGTTAAGGGTGGCCGCTCCTCTATTGTCAGACGAGAAAGAGGCTGGAATGGAAGCCGGCAACAAGCCCACGCTGGCGACTCCAGCACCGGCACAGACTCCGATTCGGATACCGCAACCGGCTGCCGTCAATGCCGCCCCGCCACAACCAGCCCGCGCCGCAGGATGGGAAGATACGGCCAAGCGCTGGCCGTAGCGTTGGGACAGCGTAGCTTTAACGGCATTCGCCCGTAAACTGACCGCCTCGCATCCTGCTACTTTGGGCCCTCCGAGAGCCGTTCCAGCGGCTCTTTCGTTAATGACATTGAGCGCCATTCGTTTCTGAATTCGGCGCCAATGGACTTGTAGAAACCAATCGCCAGCTGGTTCCAGTCGAGCACTTCCCACTTCACTCCATAGCAGTTTTCCTTGCGGGCTATGGCTGCGACGTGGGCCATTAATTCTTTGCCAATTCCTTTAGTTCGAAATTCCGGACGCACAAATACATCCTCAAGGAACACTGCCAGACGCCCCTGCCAAGTGGAATAGACTTCGAAGAAGACAGCATATCCAGCCGGGTCCCCATTCCATTCGGCGATGACGGCGCGAAATTTTGGCTTCGTTCCAAAACCGTCGCGCACAATATCCGCTTCGGTGATTGAGACAAACTCCAATCCATGTTCATAGTCCGCAAGCTCGCGGATGAACGTCTTCAGTAGAGCCGCATCTTCGACCGTCGCGGGACGAATCATAAGCATAAAAAAGTGCCTCCAGGCAGGACATCATACGTGAAGCTGTTTCTTAGCGAGGAGCGTCCATTTTTTCGACAAGAAGCTACAGGCGGGATAACATCCGTACGATGCTTCACGAGCTTAGTCTGCCCGGAAACGAAATTGCGGCATTATTCGTCGCGATAAGCTTCGCGGCCGGTCTGAATGTGTATGCGACGGTTGCGACCCTGGGACTACTTTCTCATGCGCACGTGCTTGCGCTTCCGGTGGGCCTTCATCCGGTCGCTGACTGGTGGGTCATTGGCGCGAGTATTGCTTTATTTGCGATCGAATTTGTGGTGGACAAAATTCCTGTTGTTGATTTGATGTGGAACGCCTTGCATACCTTTGTACGGGTTCCGGTCGCCGCACTGCTTGCTTACGGGGCCACTTCGCAACTCTCTCCGCAGAAGCAATTGCTGGCAGCGCTGATTGGCGGGGCCATCGCGCTTGCCGCTCATAGCAGCAAAACGGCATTGCGCGCGGTGGTAACGCCGTCTCCGGAGCCGTTTTCAAATGCGACATTAAGTTTCGGAGAGGACGCATTCGCGATTGGCTTGACCTGGTTTGCCACGGCTCATCCTTATTCCGCAGCTGCCGTTGTAATTCTGTTTCTGACGATCATTATCCTTCTCACCAGAAAAGTCGCGCGCGCTGTCGGTGGTATGTTTCGCGCTATGAGCGGCTCAACGAATTGAGGAAATCTCTTCCAGACATAGTTTTGAGAGTGCGGGGCTTCAGCCCCGCAGCTATCAATCAACTACCGACATTGAATGGATGGTCTTTAGCGCAACACCCTACCTCCAGTACTCCTGCTCTGGTTACGAAAGGGGCTGGCGCGCGCCATTCCCGTAGTGGGAATCTGAAACCAATTACCGTAAAATATGACTCACGTCAAGAAACCGCTTTAGCGTCCGGAAAGGGATTGGGCACGACTTTCAGTCGTGCCGTTAATATTTCAGTACGTTCGTGCCCTACCCCTTGAATAGCTCAGAATCTGTTGTTCGCAAGCTTTTCGCGGGCGAGGGCGCCTGCGCCATACTTTTGAATATAGAGAATTACTATCCGAGCGAAAGGTGGGTATGAAGTCGTTTAAAAGTAATGTCTGGGTCCATTTGTTGCTCGGGTTTGTTGTGTGTCTGCCACCGTTTGCCCAAGCGGCCGAAAATGGGAGCCAGGATTCCAACACGCATTTTGGCTATCCCCAGGACTGGAGTTCACGACACATTGTCATGACGGGGAACGACGATTCGGCGACACTTAAGGCTGCCGTAACCGAACCGCGACATGTTTACAACATGGTCATGCGCCGGGCCGCTATTGAAGCCGCCAAGCGTGGGAGGAGACCTCGCAAAAACGCGATCAAGGTTGACTGGGCGGTCTCGCTCGAAAACGGATTCGTTCCCGCCGATCAGAGTCCTGCTAAGTACGGTTTTGACGTTACCAAACAAAGTTGCAACGGCGATTTCGTGCTGCTGGGCCTGAACGTTGTTTCCGGAGTCCAGGCCAATGTGGTGGGAATCAATAATCTATATACCGGAGCTAGTCCCGCCTGTAACGGGGGGGCGCCCTGGGTTGCTTTTGCCTATAACACGGTGACGCAAACCGGCGGCAAAATCACGACGTCTCCCTCGATATCAGAAGACGGGACCAAGGCAGCGTTCGTGGAAACGGCTATCGCGGGCTCATTTTTCCATGTTCTTGTGCTTCCGAACCCAATTCCAGCGCCTCCATCGCAAACTGGTACGGTGCTGAGTCCCTCGACGCCGGCTTCTTGCGCCAAGCCGACAACGGCAAATTGCATGACCACGGTCCAAATTTCTGGAGGTGTCACGCCCTCTTCCCCGTGGATTGATTACAGCACCGACACTGCATACGTTTCCACCGGTGACGGGAAGCTCTATAAGATCAGTCCGGTTTTTGGCGGAGGAACTCCAGTCGTCGCGGCAGATACGAACTGGCCGGTGACAGTTATTACTGCTGGGACGAGCAAAGTGCTTACCAACCCCACGGTGGATGATAATGCGGGGAAGATTTTTATCGGAGATGGAAACGGTTATCTCTACTCGATAAATCTTGCAAACCCGGCGAAAACCACGGCCGCTACGTTGGCCATAGGATGGGTAACCGATCCGACGGTGGAAACCGGCTACGGTATTGTCGATCCGCCCATTATTGTCAACGATATTGCCAATCCCGCTGTTGATCAGGTATTTGCCTTCACGGGATGCAGCATCGTCCCGAACATCGGCGGGGCGATAACCCAGCTGCCCGCGAACTTCACGTCGGCCACATCCGTCAATGCGTTAAACACAGTTAACCTCGGATCCGGCTCCGGCAATGGTGATTGCACTACGGGCAATGTTCACGCGGGAGACTTCGACAACCAATTTTGGACGACCGGAACCGCCAATGGACACATACTGGCTTGCGGATTCGTTTCCGGAACCGGAACTGCGCCATTGAAGCCATCGAATCCCAAGATGTACATGTTTCCCTTTACCGCTGGCGTGCTCAACAACGGCACGTCTCCAACGACTACCTGGGTGGTGAATTCTTCGATTGGCGATGAGTGCTCTCCTTTGACCGAGTTTTTCGACGGAGCCACAGATCGATTATTTTTCGGAGTCGGCGGCACTTCTAACGGTTCGAACGACGGCTTCGTCAAGAGTTCGAGCATTATCGCCGGATTTCCGGCTTCCTCGAATTGTTCAAACGGCAGCCCGACCGCATCTTGCGTCACAACCCCCCACAAGCTTGGAGGGACCAGTAGCATTATTGTTGACAATCAGGTATCGAATGGCGGAACCAACCTTTATTTCAGCACGCTGTCGCCGGGTTCAGTCAATGGACAGAACTGCCACGCCGCGGGCGGAACTGCTAATCCCTATTGTGCCGTCAAGCTGACGCAGTCGGTATTGCAGTAGTTTCACGATAGAAAAAAGGCCGCACTAAAAGGCGGCCTGTGCGCACCCGCGCTAGCGTCACCGCTACTTAACTGAAATCGAGCCGAAGGTTCCAGCAAGGTTGTTCGCGGGACCGGCGGTGAAGAACAATTCATTCGTCCTTCCGTTGCTGGCTGCTCCACCGCCAAATTCTATTCCCCACAGCTGGTCAATACGGATAGCCTTCCCATTCGAGTCTTTAATGGTGCCCACGAACTCACCGGTAATAGCGTTAAAAGCATTTATCGTGCCGCTATTGGTATTGTTTGACACCAACAAGGTATTGCTGAGGGGGCCGAAATTCTTCGGCGCCGCCGCCATGCCCCACGGCTGGTTTAACGGTTTGCCTTGGGCCAGGGTCTTCAGCCACGTGCCGTCTTCACTGTAGATGTCAATGAATCCGCCCGCCGCGCCGGACGTATCGGCAAACGCGATATACAGCAGGCCGTTGATGTCCTGGATGCCGAACGGAGCAAAGCCTGCGGGAAGGCTAGTGTCAGTAAACGACTTCACAAGGGTGAAAGTGCCGTCATACATGTCTACCTTGTTGTTGGCAATGTCGGCAGCGAAGAGAGAATTCCCGGAGGCTCTGCTGGTAATCGCCAACCCGGTGTAGGAAGCGCCTCCCGACGCCGGCACGACAATGATCGAGTTATTAAAGTCATTACCCGGCGACCATGCGCTGATGGTGCCGTCGAGGGTTGCAAAGATAAACGGTGCCGACTTTCCCTTTACCTGGAAATCCGCGGAGCCATTGAATACGATCCCGGTTGGCGACCCAGTCCCGGATCCGCTGGCAGACGGAATCTCAACCTCCAGCCCCTGTTTAATTCCGGCACCGTTATACAAAGTGCTCCAGCCTGAGCCTTGGTCGCTGACCCAGAATGGTGACGTCGCGGCACGCGCAAGCCCCCAGCCATTTACCAATAAGGGATCAACGTGTTTTGCCTGGCCTACCTGATTTGAAACCAGATTCGTGAGTTGATATTGGGCGAAGGATGCGGTGGAGATAAACAGAGTGAGAGCAAACAAAAACGCGAAGGCAATGTTACGGCGATGCATGGGGGAATTCTCCTTTTAGGTGCGAACTTGGGCGAGTCAGTTCCGATCAGCGCTGCCGTTGTGAACCGGCGTTTGCCTGAGGGTCTCTGACCCAGCTTCGAATCCTAGCCAACGTGCCGGACGGGTTGTCATCGGACTGTCATGAGTTTGTATATTTTCGTGATGTGCGGACTCAGTTGCCGCGATAGATGACCAATGGCGCTGCCCATAAGGGGGTTACGGGCCTTTGCGCGGTCAGCTATAATGTCTATAGATTGTTTTATGTATGCGGCTTCAACGACCCAATTCGCATTTGCCTTTTTGCTGGCTGCATTCGCTGGTTTGCCCGCGCCGCCACTTAGCGGTGCTTCCCTCTCAGGTACGTCCTAGTCTCTTTGGTAGCGACTAGTTTCAGACCTCTCCTCCGATTCTGATGGTCCTGCGGAAATATCGTTAACAACTGTTAGCGTTTCGCTCGGCCAGGCAATTACCCCATTCATGATCGTGATTCCTGGAGGGATTTATGGCAACCGCTACCTTAATTGGACCGAAGATCATCACCGCTCTTCCTGGTCCCAATGCAAAACGAATACTGGCCGGCGACGAAAAGTATATTTCGCCGTCTTACACGCGCTCCTATCCGCTGGTGGCAAAGCAAGGCCGCGGCATGGTTGTAACCGATGTGGACGGCAACGAGTTTCTGGATTTCTCAGCAGGCATTGCGGTCACTTCGACCGGACACTGCCATCCGGAGGTGGTCGCCGCGATCAAGCGGCAGGCTGGCGAGCTGATTCACATGTCGGGCACGGACTTTTATTACGAGAGTCTGGTCACTCTCGCAGAGCGTCTTACGAAGATTGCTCCGATGCCGGGCCCACATAAGTTTTACTACGGCAATTCCGGCGCGGAGGCTATTGAATGTGCTTTGAAGCTCGCTCGTTATCACACTAAACGGCAGAATGTCATCGCGTTTTTTGGCGCGTTTCACGGACGCACCATGGGCGCGCTTTCGCTGACCGGCTCAAAGCCACAGCAGAAGCGCCGTTTCGGACCTCCGGTTCCCGGTGTCACGCATATCACTTATCCAGATGTTTACCGTCGTCCCGAAGGACGGAGTGCGGAGGCATTTTCGCTGGATTGTGCGCGCTTCATCGAAGACAAATTGTTTAAGACCACGCTTCCTCCAGAAGAAGTCGCGGCCATTTTCGTCGAGCCAGTCCAGGGCGAAGGCGGATATGTAGTCGCTCCGGACGTGTTCATGCGGGAACTTCGCCGGATCTGTGATCGTCACGGAATTCTGCTGGTTGCGGATGAAGTGCAGAGCGGCGCGGGCCGCACCGGAAAGTGGTGGGCCATTGAGCATACCGGCGTGCAGCCGGATATCGTTTGCATGGCGAAGGGCATTGCTTCGGGGATGCCTCTGGGCATCACCATGAGTAAAGCCGAGATCATGGATTGGGTCCCGGGATCGCATGCTTCAACTTTTGGCGGGAATCCGGTCTGCATTGCCGCTGCGCTGGCCACAATCAACGTGATTGAAAACGAAGACCTGATGACGAATTCCACCGAGGTCGGAAATCACATGTTGAAACAGATGTCGGCGTGGCCGAATAAGCACAAGCTGGTCGGCGACGTCCGCGGCCGCGGTCTGATGATTGGAGTCGAAATAGTGAGGGATCAGCAGACCAAGGAACATGCCGCTGCCGAGCGGGACCGAATTATCGAGCTGGCATTCGAACGCGGAGTTCTGTTTCTGGGATGCGGACCAAGCACAATTCGAATTGCTCCGCCGCTGATCGTTACGCAAGATGAAGCGGATATTGCGATGCAGGTCCTGGGAGAATGTATTTCAATTGTCGAGAAGCAGGCGTAACTCTCCGGGAGCGGGTGCCCCAAGTCTCGCCGCCTTTGCGAGACCTGGGAATCACGCCGGCTAATCCATCACGCGTACTCCCATTCCTGATTGGAATGGGAAACGACCGATTCTTGCGCTTTATCGAGGGGACTCTCCATGAACCCTCTCGTGCCTCACCCTAATCCCAGGTCTCGCAAATACGACGAGAACTGGGGCACCCCCATTCCTGCTATGCCTCAACAACGTTGATTTTCGTAGATTCGCCGCCCGATTTGCTGAATTCTGGCAAAAGACTTAACGTTTCCAAAGATGAAAGTTATTAAGCTGGCCGGACGCGTCCGATGCAAGATTAGTTTGGCGCCCTCCACCGAACTTTTGCCGATTGTCTTATTTACTCTGATTTTTGTTTCGACCGGTTTTGGCCTTGGCCAACCGCAGTACGTCGAGAGTTTCTATCGCAAAGATAGTTTTCCAATCGTGGGAAAGACGGTCGCAACTGTTGCCGTGGATGCGAACGATTATCCGGGAGTCGTGCGCGCAGTGAATGATTTGCAAGCTGACATCGTCCGCGTCACGAGCAGCAAACTTACGATCGTCAATGACGAGAAGAGTCTCAAATCGGACGCAATCATCATTGGCACGATTGGAAAAAGCGCAATCATTGACCGGCTAATCCACGAAAAAAAGATTGACGTGGGGCAAATCCGGGGAAAGTGGGAATCGTTTCTTATCCAAGTTGTGACGAGGCCTTTGCCCGGTGTTGCGCGAGGGCTCGTAATTGCGGGTAGCGACAAGCGCGGCACGATTTATGGCATTTACGATCTTTCCGAGCAAATTGGAGTTTCGCCCTGGTACTGGTGGGCGGATGTACCGCCGCAGCACAAGAATTCGCTTTTCGTAAAAGCTGGGAGGTACGTGCAAGGCCCGCCCGCGGTTAAATATCGCGGCATATTCTTGAATGATGAAGCGCCGTCGCTCAGCGGTTGGGTGCATGAGAAATTTGGAAACTACAATCATGAGTTTTACGAGAAAGTTTTTGAGCTATTGCTGCGCCTGAAGGCGAACTATCTCTGGCCGGCAATGTGGAGCAACGCATTCAACGAAGACGATCCTCTGAATCCCAAGCTGGCAGACGAATACGGCATCGTGATGGGAACTTCGCATCACGAACCGATGCTGAGGGCGCAGCAGGAATGGAAGCGGCATGGCAAAGGTCCATGGAACTATTCCACGAATTCCGACGTTCTGCGAGAGTTCTGGACAGAAGGCGTGGAACGCAACAAAAACTACGAAAGCATCGTGACCATCGGCATGCGCGGTGATGGCGACAAACCCATGGTCGAAGGCGGCGACATAGCCGCCAATGTTGCATTGCTGGAAAAGATAGTGGCGGACCAGAGGAAGATCATTGCTGATCACATCAATCCAGATTTAGCCGCCGTGCCGCAGGATTGGGCGCTTTACAAAGAAGTTCAGGAATATTACGAGAAGGGGATGCGGGTTCCAGATGATGTGACTTTGCTTTGGTGCGATGACAATTGGGGAAACATCCGCAGGCTGCCGACCGAGTCTGAAAGGAACCGAAGTGGAGGAGCAGGAATTTATTATCACTTCGACTACGTGGGAGATCCTCGATCCTACAAGTGGCTCAACACTATCCCAATCACCAAAGTTTGGGAGCAAATGAATCTTGCGCACAACTATGGCGCGGATCGAATCTGGATCGTCAACGTTGGCGATTTGAAGCCAATGGAATTTCCCATCGAGTTTTTTCTTGATCTCTCGTGGAACCCTGCAAGGTGGCCAAAAAATAGCGTTTCGGAATTCACCAAAATGTGGGCTGCCCGCGAATTTGGCCCCCAGTACGCCCCGGAAATCGCGGATATTGTTTCCAAGTACACGAAGTACAACGGTTGGCGGAAACCGGAACTTCTCGAACCCGACACCTTCAGCTTAGTGAATTATCAAGAGGCAGAACGAGTGCAGGGGGAATGGAAATCAATCACGCAAAAAGCCGAAGGGATCTACAGCAAGCTGCCCGACAACGAGCGCGATGCCTTCTTTCAGCTTGTCTTGTATCCGGCGAAGGCGTCGGCACAGGTTGCCGAGTTGTATATTGCAGTCGGGAAAAATCAACTTTATGCCCACCAGGGACGCGCCAGCGCCAACAACTTCGCGGCTCAAGCCCGCGCTTTGTTCCAGGCGGACTCCAACTTGTCGAACGATTACAACCACAACATGGAAAATGGCAAGTGGGACCATATGATGGACCAGCCTCATATCGGATACACATCCTGGCATGACCCGCCGGCGAACGTGATGCCTGCCCTCACTGAAACCAACGTTCCGCTTAAAGCAGCGCTTGGCGTTGCTGTCGAGGGCTCGGAGTCAGCCTGGCCCGGGGCTCAGCGCGAGCCCGTACTCCCGACCTTCGACGTATTCAACCAGCAGCAACGGTACATTGACGTGTTTAATCGAGGTCAAACAGCATTTGAATTTGCTGCGGCAGCCAGCGATCCCTGGATCACCTTGAGTACAACGCACGGAACGCTTGGAAAGGATCAGCGAATCTGGGTAAGCGTGGATTGGCAAAACGCACCCAAAGGCCCCAGCGACGGATATGTGAAATTAACCCGTGCGGTCGCGGATTCTGTTTCGGTGAAGATTACAATCTTCAATCCCGCAGAACCAGCCCGGAGTTCTTTGAAAGGCTTCGTTGAATCTGACGGCTATGTTTCGATGGAAGCCGAACACTATTCAAAAAAGATTGACGCGGGCACGACAAGCTGGGAAAAGCTGGATGACTACGGCAGGACTTTATCGTCAATGACGATATTTCCAGTGACGGCTCAAAGCGTGACGCCGCCGCAGAACTCGCCATGCCTCGAATACGAGATGTACTTGTTCGATTCCGGCAAGGTCAATGTCGAAGCGATTCTTGCTCCCACGTTGAACTTCGTTCCGGGACGTGGGCTGAGATACGCGATATCCTTTGATGATCAGCCCCCGCAGATTATTGACGCTCTGGGCAAGAACTCATTGGAAGAATGGGCGACATCGGTAAAAGACGGAGTACGCAAGAGTGAGTCAAGTCATACGCTGGCAAAGTCAGGATCTCACACTCTGAAATTCTGGATGGTGGATCCCGGCCTGGTTCTGCAAAAGCTGGTGGTAAACCTTGGCAGTGTGAAGCCGAGCTATTTCGGGCCGCCTGAAAGTTATTGCGCTGGCTGTACTTTGGAAACTACCAGTCGTTCCGAATCGTCAGTCGCTCATTGAGGTTGGTGCGGCTGACTGAGGCGGGCCCGCTTGCTTTGGAGCGTATTTCGAAGCACACTTGGCCTGCAACTGGGTTGCATGGAAAACTCCGTCGCGACCGAAACTGCCCTCCGCGAGCGCTTGCGAATTGTCCTTGAAAGTGTCGGGAGGAGGCTCGGTGCTGCTGTAGATCACCGGCAATAACTTGTCGTTTTCGGCCAGCACGAATTGAACATTGGTTCCACTGCGTTTGATGGATCCGGGCTGCACATTTCCCGCAACTCTGAGCCGCTTGCTGTAAGCGCCATCACCCATATCCCGAAGTTCTTTTATGGTGACGTAATAACTCTTGCTCTCCCGCACACCGGTGTAAGCCAGGTATGCCAGCGACACAACTATGAGTGCGGTGGCCGCGCCGAATTTTAAATATCTTGAAGTTTCCTTCGACATGTAGCTTTCTAAATCCCCACCCCAAACTTTACGCCGTGACGTCAGGAGGAATCAAGTTAACCTTACTATGGGTAGCGGTCAGTTTTGAAGAGATGGCGTCATCCCGAGCTTGCGAAGGATCCCGCGTGTAGCGAAATTCGTTAAACAGGAGCGATCTGCCAACCGGCGCAAGATCCTTCGGGACTCAAAATCCCTCAGGATGACCCCAGGGCAGGAAGAATGTTTCAAACTGACCTGCTACTTACTATCGGAACGTATGTCCTGCGGGAATTCAGAGCCGCTCGTACTTCGTCCGATAGAATGATGTGTCTTCCTTCGAAAATCAAACTCAGGATTTAACACCTTATGATTCATCCCTGGCACGATGTTACCCCCGGCGATATGTTGCCGCAGGAATTTCAAAGCGTAATCGAGATTCCGTTCGGTTCCAGCGTCAAGTATGAACTCGACAAAACGAGCGGGCTGATTAAACTCGACCGCATTCTCTATTCGGCCGTTTACTACCCGGCGAATTATGGTTTTATTCCGCAAACCCTCGCCGAGGATGACGATCCACTTGACGTACTGGTGCTTTGCCAGGAAACGGTCGTTCCGCTGACTATTATTCACTCGAGAGCGATCGGCCTGATGACCATGATTGATTCCGGCAAGAAAGATCACAAAATTATTGCCGTCGCGACAGAAGACCCCGAATTCAACTCCTACCGGGAGGCGCAAGAGATGCCGCCGCATCGCATGATCATGCTGCGGCGTTTTTTCCAGGATTACAAACTACTTGAAGGCAAAGCGGTGGAAGTGGACGAAATACGTCCCGCGACCGAGGCTTATCCAGTGATCAGCGATGCGCTGCACCGTTACAGCGAACAGCGCCGCAAAGGATTCTTGCAGGCCAAGCACTAGGACTGCGTTTCAGCGATCCTCGTCTTAAAATGAACGATGGAGCGACGGGGCCCACCGGTCAGTTCGGCTGAATCGAGATCAGAAATGTTCTTCGGCGGGTGGCAACGCTTCATTCTCAGGACGTCCGGCAGTCGCCTGAATCTGTTTATCCCACGGTCCTGCCTGCCAGTTGTCTTTTCTTTTCTCCTCATGAATCCAAGGCGGTAGATTGATGAACAAATTCTTGGCAATCCCGATAGCATAAGGTTCATAAAGCGAACGCAAATGGGTCAGCTTCTTTTCGGCCTCAAGAGTCTCGCTGAGGCGAAGACCACGTTTAGCGAAGGATTGCCGCAACCGAGTTAATTCCTCCGGGGGCAAGCGGTTGGAATGATCATTGGGATCGTATCGCGCGTTCACCACCTGTGCCAAATCCACCACCGCATGCCGGGCCATCGCGAATGTAATTTTTGCCTGCTCATTGCGTAGCCCATCAATCCCCGAGATGACTAAAGAGGTGGAGTCGAGCATTATCGTCAGCGCTCCCAGCCACGATTGATTGTTGTGCTGGGAGCGAAAGAAGCTTAGGGCGGGATAGGACAGATGACTTTCCAGTACTTCGGCCGCCCAGTGTTCCCAGTCCTTAAAAATTTCATCGAGCACCATTTGTTGTACGCATCCCCCTACGCGAATTAAGAATTCGCTGGCGGTCGGAGGGGAACCTGCCCGCGCATCCAGCAAAGAAATCTCAATTTCGCGTTTGGAAAAAGCCGAATAAATCGTTGGAAGATATCCAATCACAACCCCCAGAAAGGCAAAGCCCATGCCACCTTCAAGCACCGTTAGCACGCGGCCTGGAGTGGCCGTGGGCAGAATGTCTCCCAGCCCAAGGGTGAAAAAAGTTTCCCCGCTCAAGTAGAGAAGACTCCACAAATTAATTCTTTCGCTTCCCAGTTGCACATGCTTTCCGAATCCGTACTGCAACAGCGCGAAGCCGAGAATCAAACAAAACGCCCAAAGCGCCAGCAGAAAAATCAACGATAGGGGGCCGAAATATCCCAGGAAATTCTCGCGCCGGCCAGGTGTCTTGACATGACGCGCAAGCGCCCTCCAAGGCCGCCAGGTTCGGCGGTAGAACCATGCGGTGAGCCGAAAATGGCGCTGTACCCGGCGCGGCAAAACGATGGTTTCAAACGCGTCGAGCAGCACGCTGAAAATAAGAATAATGCCCGCGACGGTGGCGATTACAGACATTCTGGATCAGATGACAACGTGGGCGGAATGGTAGCAGAATTACGGGAGCGAAGGGGCCGGAACGCCTCTTGGCCCGCGCGCGATTGTTATCGGAATGTGAAGTTCATACAATCGTAAAACTACCCCGGGAAAAATATCACTCCCCTTCCAGCATAATCAGGGCGCCGCTGGCCGACGGCAGTTCGATCATCGCAAGTCCGTTCTCCAGGCTCAATTTTTCTTCTTGCGCGGCTGACCATGTGCCACTTGCGCCGACGGGGGCTCCGCCAAAAGTCGTATCCGTCGGATCATCTACTCGCGGCGCGTGCAAGCGAAGGATGCTCATCCGTTTTGTGCGCTGTCCCGCATCAATCGTCAGCCGAACGCTGCGGTCGAGATTCTTATTGAAAACCGCTACCTTAATTGATCCCTGGTCGCCGCGAAGACCGTAAGCCGTCAGTAGCGGGGCCTGCTCCAGGCCGTCGAGCTTACTCTCGATGAGCTGCCCCGGCCCAGCCTGCGCAAACAGCAACATGCCGAAGTAGATCGGCCTTGCCAGGAATCCATCTTCACGAGTTCCGGCGATGGGCGTGTACCAGCCATAGCCGCCGCCGTGAAAATTAATCCCCATGCCGCCAGCGGATGCCAGTTGATACATCAGGTCCGCGCCCCAGAGCGCCGTAGCGAACGTATCACTCACTCCCTGCTTGCCTCCCTGATAGCACGAGTTCGTTTCGGCCAGCCGAAATGGCAATCCGGATTCATGCACCGTCTGCTTCATTCCTTCAAACTCGGCCTCAAGCTTTGGATTCGGCTTCAGCAGCCTTTCAATCGTCATTGAGGGGTCCGTCGGAGGCCCTTCCGCGTAATAGTGCTGTGAAAGAAACAGCGCTTCCTGCTTGAACTGCTTTGCAAACGGCACCAGCCACTCATTGTTATAGGCAGTATCCGGACCCGCGAAAGGCGCATTCGAAACTCGCTCCCGAATAGCCTGATAAAAGCGTCGCCATTCATCGGCGAATTGCTTGAAGTCATAATCCGATTTGCGGATCCCATTCCGATAAAAAAGATCGGGCTCGTTGCACAGTTGAAACGCAATCAACTTCGAACCCACGGCGTCCATCACGTAGGAAGCCTCATCCGCCGCCTGTTCAGGTGTTCCCGTTCCCATGTTCAAGCCGTAAATGAGTTTCCACCCGCACGCGTCAAGAAAATCCCGCAAATTCCGGATGGCAAGCGGCGTAATATTCACCGGCGCAGGGGCTTTGTGCCCAGTGTCCGGACCAACAGCCAGCGCGTAGGCGATGGGATTCGTCTTGTCCTGCTCGCGAAGCTTTCGATTCTCCGCTGTGTCGCCTTTAACGGCCCCATTTCCAGCCCAGTGTGTGAACTCACTGGTGTTGCCGCCGATCCGCAAAACCCCAGATCGCCCGAGCCTCTGCATAAATCCAGCCAGCTCCGTATTGTCGCCAGAAAAGAAATGTGGATTGCCCAGCTGCGCCGATTCATAACTCAGTCCAGTGAAGTCGTCGCCAATCTTGTTACCAAGCCGATCGGGACGCAACGTAAGCCGAACCGTGGCGGCAGTATTAGCCTCGGCAAAAGCGGTGGGAAAATTGAACGGCAACGAAAGGCCAGCGGCAGAAGCCGCCGCAGAGAAGCGAATAAAATCCCGGCGATTCATGACAGAGATTCCATCACATGTCGCGCGTCGCAGGCAACAACCCCGATCCCGTGTGGCGCGGGCGCCCTGGCCCGCGTGAGATCCCTCATCAAACCCCTAGCCTCTTCCAAGGGGCTTCGGATATAGAAAGGGCCGCGCACGTCGAACCCTTCGCGGCCCCGATCAGAAATTGCAGCTCAAATCTGACCTTTCCCGCCATCAACGCCAATCTCGACACCCGTGATGTATGAAGCGTCGGATGACGCCAGAAAAGCCACAACGGACGCCACTTCTTCAGGCTGTCCAAATCTTTTCATTGGGACGGATGCCACGACGGATTCCTTGAAACCGTCCACAGCCTCCTGCGAAAGGCCAGTTCGCCCGAAGATTGGCGTCTCAATCGGACCCGGCGCCACCGCGTTCACTCGAATATTGCGGCCTACCAGCTCGGCGGCAAGCGACCGCGTAAACGATCGCAACGCCGCCTTGGTTGCGGCGTACACTGATCCGTTCGTCACGCCCTGATGACTGACGACACTGGAATTGAGGATGACCGACGCTCCGTCATTGAGATGAGGCAGGGCCTTCTGAATGGTGAAGTATGCGCCCCTCGTATTGATGTCGAATTGCTCATCGTAATGCGCTTCGGAGACGGCTTCCATCGGAACGAATTTAGCGACGCCCGCGTTCACGAATAAAATATCGATCTTGCCAAACCGTTGCTCCACTGCCGAGAAGAGTTTGTCGGCGTCCGCCAGTTTTGAAACGTCAGCCTGAACCACGAGCACTTCCTTCCCGAGGGTCTTCGCTGCCTCATTCAACGTTTTTTGACTGCGTCCGGAAATCGCGATGCGCGCGCCTTCATCGAGAAGACGCTTTGCCGTTGCTAATCCGATCCCGCTATTTCCTCCAGTAATGACTGCGACCTTGCCTTCTAATCTTTTCATGTTGCATCCTCCATCAAATTGTCGCTAGTAACGCTCTCCGAGAAACTTTGATCTTGCCTTACTTCGATGTTTAGATGAATATCTAACTATTAAGGTCGCATCTAATTGAACGAACCCTAATCTGAGGCTTGGGCGGATATAGGTTGGGTACATTGTCCCATCGAATTAACAACGGACGAACCATGGACCATGCGCGGATCGAACGGATTTCAAAGGCTTTGGGCGATCAGACTCGCCTGCTAATTTTTGAGGCGATTTCTTCGCGCGGGCAGATGAACTGCGGCGAGATCGTTTCCTTGCACGGGGTCACGCCCGCCACGGTATCGCATCACCTTAAAACACTCGCCGACGCAGGCCTGATCGAATGCCGTCGCGAAGGACAATTTGTCTATAGCAAGGCCGTCCCAGAGGCAATGGACGAATACATCCGCTCACTCGGTGGTTTTGCACGAAGAAAGAAGGCAGCGAAGCAGCGATAGTATGGGCTGGCGAAATCCCCGTATGCCATCGCGCAGTCTAACTGTTAAATTATTCGGTAGGTATGCGCCTCGTCATTAAAGTCGGCACCAGTCTTATAGCTCCGCGCGGAAGCATTGACACGGTCCGACTGCGAGCTTTGGTTGACCAGCTCGAACCTTTGCGGCACGAATATTTGATCGTCACTTCAGGAGCCATTGCTTCGGGGATGTCGAATCTGGGACTCGGCAAGAAGCCGTCCACTGTACCCTTGATGCAAGCGTGCGCGGCCGTGGGGCAGAGCGCGCTTATGAATACCTACGAGCGGCTTTTTTTTGGCAAAAAGATAGTTGCACAGCTGCTGCTTTCCAGTGATGACTTCACTTCGCCGGTGCGCTACAAGAATCTGCAAAACGCGCTGCACGAGCTGCTTAAGTTGGGTGTGGTGCCGATCGTGAATGAAAATGACAGCGTTTCCGTTCGTGAACTGGTGGGGGCGTTCGGTGACAATGACGAACTCAGTGCATTGCTGGCCACTGCGGTCAAGGCAGACTGGCTGCTTTTGCTCACCGACGTGGATGGTTTTTATGTACCTAACCGCAAACGGCCTCGTTTGTTGCGTACCGTGAGTAAGCTGACTCCTCAAATGGAAGCGCTTTGCAACGGCAGAAGTGAACTGGGCACGGGAGGCATGCGTTCGAAATTGCGCGCTGCAAAAGCTGCGAGCGAAGGTGGGGTGAATGTTGCGATCGTAAATGGACGTCATTCCAACGCGATTTCAGCAGCCATAGCACGAAAGATCGGAACCTATTTCCCTCCCCAATGAAGGGTTGTTTTAGTGGCAACTACAATCAACAAGCCGCTTTCGTCTCAAGATAAGCTTCTGCTCGCGAAAGCCGCGGCGATCAGGCTCGCCCAACTCTCTACAGAACAGAAAAATGCGATCTTACTCGCCATGGCGGATGCGGTTGAGTCCAACCCCCAGAGTATCCTCGAGGCGAATCGCAAAGATGTTGACTCGTCTGGCTTGACTGGCGCCATGCTCGATCGGTTGTTGCTGAATTCCGAGCGCATTGCGTCCATGGCGCAAGGCATGCGAGACGTTGCTACTCTTCCCGATCCCGTTTACGAAACCCTGGCTGAGTGGACGCGCCCCAACGGCATCCATATCCGGAAACTGAGAGTGCCCCTCGGAGTAGTCGGAATTATCTACGAATCCCGCCCAAACGTGACCGCCGATTCGGTCGCCCTCGCATTCAAGACCGGAAACGCAATCGTGCTTCGCGGCGGAAAAGAGGCGGCTCGCAGCAATCAGCGAATTGTCGAAATTCTGACCCAGGTCGCGGGAGTTTTCGACGGCGCCATTGAACTTCTGGATTCGGGCACGCGTGATTCAGTGCGCGAATTGATTACAGCGCGCGGTTTTGTAGATGTGTTGATTCCTCGCGGAGGACCGGCTCTCATTTCCTACGTCGTCGAGAACGCGACGGTCCCAGTAATTGAGACCGGCGCGGGAAATTGTCATGTTTTCGTGGACGAGTCGGCTGAGTTCGAAATGGCGGACAGGATTGTCATCAATGCCAAGACGCAGCGGCCATCCGTCTGCAACGCAGCGGAAAAGCTTTTGGTGCACAAAGGAATTGCGGCGGAGTACATTCCCCGCATCGTGAAAAAACTGATCGCGTCGGGCGTGGAGGTCCGTGGCGATGAACAAACCTTGAAACTGGCTTCAGGGTTCCAAGTTCGCGCGGCACAACCGCAGGACTGGGCAGAGGAATACCTGCGACTGTGCATTGCAATTAAAGTGATCGCTGACGTGGACGAAGCGATCTCACACATCAATCAGTATTCGACGAAACATTCGGACGCAATCATCACCAAAGACGAAAAGAATGCGCGGCAGTTTCTGCGAGCCATTGATTCAGCCGCCGTTTACTGGAATGCTTCGACGCGATTTTCCGATGGCGGCGAATTTGGTTTTGGCGCAGAAATGGGCGTCAGTACCCAGAAATTGCACTGCCGTGGCCCGTTTGCGTTGGCCGAGCTGACATCTACGAAGTATGAAGTAATCGGAACCGGGCAGGTGCGATAAGTTCGCGGTCACCGCCACACCTTCACTCGCAGAAGATCGAAGTGTTGATCATACGTCCACACATGAAGATCCAACCGCAGCGACAGGGTTGCCACAGTTGCGTCAAAAAGTGTGATGGGCTGGTCCGATAATGCGCGGATTTTTATTGTGGCTTGACGGTAATCTTCAGTTGAAGGATGGACCAAGGCAGCATCGGCCATGTCGCCCAGCCAGCGCGAAGCCACGCTCTTGCCCAGGCGAAACAGCACGAGTGTGTACGCTTCCAGTAACGTGGGATAAGCAACAACAACTTCTCTTTTCTCCCGTGACAAGCGGTCCAGCTCTTTGACCGCACGCTTGTGATGCGAATCATCCGGATCAACCGCCGCATACAAGGGTCCGGTGTCTGCAATTACCGCGCGCGTCACTTCCGCATTCCAGTCAGGTAAAGATCGTGTTCCTGGCTCACATTATGGCGTCCGCTACCCCGCTGGGAGGGCGTAATCCGCAGAGTTTTGCGAGCCTTAAGAAACCCCCGCTCTCCCAGATATTGCCGTAGCGCTACTTGTACGACGGTGGTCAACGATGGAGGGGCGTCCTGGGCCTGAACATACTTTTCCACTGCTTCGGCCAAATCGTCGGGAAGAGTCATGGTTGCTCGCTTCATAAATTGAGTTTATCATAGATTGGTGAACCTGGTGCGATTGGTGAAGTTGGTGATGAATCGCAATATTCGCATCTGCCAAACAACACAGAATTAATACCGGCGGCTAATGACTAACTAGCGCTCACCTGATGTCCGCTTCGCCTGTGTTAACTTACTTGCTTTGCAGGGAGCCTGATGAAATTCTTCTTCACCGCGTTATTTGCCGTAATCTCCATCTCAACCTTCTCGCCAAAGGTCGCGGGGAACGCTGCCGACTCCTCAGTTGCGGCGCAATCTATCTTCGGCTTTCACAACTCCGCAGAAGAGGCTGCGGTTGAGTCCCGCTTCCTCGCCATCCCTGATGCCAAGCTTGCCGAAGAACATCTCAGGATTCTTACTCAGGCCCCTCACATTGCCGGCTCGCCTGAAGACAAGGCTACGGCGGATTACGTGGCGAAGAAATTTCGCGAGGCTGGACTCGAAACACAAATTGTCGAATATCGGGTGTGGATGAACTATCCGAAAGAAATAAGTGTGGATGTGACCGCGCCCGCCGGTGTTCACATGCACGGCCCAGCGCGAGAGCATGTGGATGGCGATCCGTTCCAGGACGATCCCCGAGTCGTCATGCCATTCAGTGGCATGTCGCCTTCCGGCAACGCCGAGGCCGAAATCGTTTATGTGAATTACGGAACTCCGGCTGACTACAAAAAGTTGGACGAACTGAAGATTGATGTGCGCGGCAAGATCGTGCTCGCACGCTATGGAGAGAATTTTCGCGGCGTTAAAGCGTTCGTCGCGCAGGAGCACGGAGCAGCCGGTCTCATCATCTATTCCGATCCCGCAGATGACGGCTGGCAGCGCGGAGATAAATACCCGCAAGGTCCGTGGCATCCGGATACAGGAGTACAACGGGGATCTGTAGGATACATGTTCGAATTCCCGGGCGATCCCACAACGCCGGGCGTCGCCTCTGTGCCAGATCTCTCCGATTCAAAACGAATATCGGCGGCACAGTCCGCGCAGGTCCCGAAAATTCCCGTCACACCAATTTCTTATGCCGATGCGTGGCCAATTCTGGAGCATCTGGCAGGACCAGATACCCCGCGCGAGTGGCAAGGCGCACTGCCGTTTACATATCACGTCGGTCCCGGGCCAGTGCTGGTAAAAATGCACCTCGATCAGGATTATCAGTTCCGAACGATTTGGGACGTGATCGGCCGCATCCCAGGCACCGACGCCGCGAGCAGTTGGGTGGTAGCGGGCAACCATCGCGACGCATGGGTCTATGGCGCCGTCGATCCCAACAGCGGAACGGCGGCCATGCTGGAGGCGGTTCATGGAATAGGTGAATTATTGAAATCCGGATGGAGGCCAAAGCGCACCATCATGTTTGGCAGTTGGGATGCCGAAGAAGAGGGACTGATGGGTTCGACGGAATGGGGCGAGCAGCACAAAGCGGACCTCGCTAATGCGGCTGCCTATTTCAATGTAGATGTTGCGGTTTCGGGATCGAAGTTCGGGGCATCGGGAGTGCCCAGTCTGAAACAATTTTTGCGGGACGTCAGCAAGACGGTTCCCAGCCCCCAGGGTGGCAGCGTTTACGAGGCATGGCAAAAGAGCAGCGCCGAAGCTGTAAACACGCACGAAACCAGCACAAGCACGTACCTTCCGCCAGCCGCGGGCAAAAGTGATGTTCCGGTCGGCGACCTTGGAAGTGGCTCTGACTATACGGTTTTCCTTCAGCATTTGGGCGTCCCCTCGACGGATATTGGCTCAACGGGTCCGTATGGCGTTTACCACTCCGTTTTCGATAATTTCAACTGGTTCAAGAAATTCGGCGATCCCGATTTCAAATATGAACAGCAGATGGCGAGAGTTTTTGGACTGTTGGTTGTTCGCATGGCCGACACGGATATTCTGCCCTACGACTATGAAGAATATGGGAGGGAAATAGCTTCCTACATTGAGGCCGCAAAGAAGAAGGCGAGCGCTGAGTTCGGAAGCCAGGAGCCGGGGTTTGCGGAGGCGGCAACTGCAGCGAGTCACTTTGAAAAAGCCGGCGCGAACATGCTTTCGGTCCAGCGAAATCCTCCAAGCGATGTCGCTAAGCTGAATCAAACGTTAATAGCTGTCGAGCGGGCGCTGCTCATCCCTGAAGGACTTCCGAAGCGTGCGTGGTATCGTCATGCGATTTACGCTCCGGGAGTGTACACGGGATACGCCGCCGTCGTGATTCCTGGAGTGAATGAAGCTATCGACAAGCATGATTTGGATCGCATGCGGCAACAGATCAGCGCATTGACCGACGCCTTGAATCGGGCGGCGAATGTTTTGGGAAGTTATCACTGATTGAAGCCATTTAGTTTTGATTGTGACAATGCGCTTTTTCCGCTGACTGGTAGAATTTCCTCTTCATGAGTCCCGGCAACGTGGTGCAATATTTTCTGCGCGATACACCAACCGCTGCGCTCGAAACATTTCTGGCGCTATTTCCGATCGTGAATCCCTTTGGCGGCGTGCCGATGTTCTTCGCGCTCACTTCCGACATGGATCGCGGTGGACGCAGAGCAACTGCCCTAAAAACTGCACTGTATGTGATCGGAATTCTGATTGTATTTCTCTTTTTCGGGCGGTTCGTTCTGAATTTCTTCGGAATATCCCTCCCAGTATTGCAGATCGCAGGAGGATTGATCGTCGCCAATACCGCGTGGGGCATGGTGACTGCCAGCAGCAGGATGACTCCGGCTGAAAGCCACGAAGCCACGACCAAAGAAGACATTTCACTCACGCCGATGGCGATGCCGATGCTCTCCGGACCAGGATCTATCGGAGTAGTGATGGGTCTCGCGGCTCACGCCGACAGCATGGCCGCTTACGTCGGAATGGTGATCGGAATCGTGGCCCTGGGTGCCGTCGTGTTCTTATTTCTGGCTTTGGGAGGCCCCTTCGTTAAGCGCTTGGGCCCCGGCGCAACCGGAGCCATCAATCGCATCTTTGGATTTTTGATTCTTGCGCTGGCGGTGCAGTTGGTATGGGACGGCGCGGCGCAGTTCAGTAAGTAGGCTGTTCTGTGGCGCGGGCGGTCTTGCCCGCGAAGGGGATTCGGTGAGCAAGATCGACTGTACCTCTTTTTCTAGCGGAGTGCGGTAGATTTCGCTAAACTCATCTCATGGCACACGGTTCCACCGACGAGAAACAGCATGCGCACGAACTGATCGACCGCATGGCTCCCGGCCAAGTCGCCGTAGTGGTTGGACTATTGGAGATTATGCTTGATCCGCTCGCCCACACATTGGCCAGTGCCCCGTATGACGATGAACCGGTCACCCCGGAAGAGGCTCGCGAGGTCGAGGAAGCCAAGGCCTCATTCGCGCGTGGCGAGGGCATTCCGCACGACGAGGTTCTCGCTGAGTTCGGCCTCAGCTCCGAGGACTTCGATCGGATGGGCCGCACGCCCGTAAAGCCGAATGGCCCGGACAAGTAAAAGATGGCGAAAAAGGTCATTTGGAGCGACCGGGCCAAGATCAATCTTCGCGCTATCGAACAAGCCACCGCACTCCGGATCCTTCACACTTTAGCTCGTATGCTTGCCACCGGAGAAGGCGATGTAAAGAGGCTTCGGAATGTTGAACCTCCGGAATTCCGCCTCCGCGTTGGCGACTACCGTGTCCGCTTCCACGATCTTGGCGACGCCATCGAAATCCTATCGGTGAAGCACCGCCGCGATGCTTATCGCTAAACTGTAACCGCCGGGGTTCTGAGAGTCATAGCCATTCTCTCTTGAGGGACTTCCACGTAGCGGCTCGTAAACCGTCATCCTTCAGACAATCGGCCCGGCGGATGGCCTTGTCGGATGCGGCCAAAGCCATGCGACGCAGCAGGCTGTTCCGCTGCTCATCCGTAAGAGACTCCCACCAGTGCGGGTTCGCAAAGCAGTTTTCAAAATGCTCATAGGTGAAACGAACTAGAGCGTCCGGTACATCGACGGCCCGGATGTTGTCTAGGCTTACCGCGAGCTTTTGACACGAGGGAGCACTCCCCGAATCCCAAACAAATGCTATGAGACCGGAGGTGTGCAGCGGAAGAACTGTATAAGTTATAAGGTCAAGGCGATCAGGCGTGGCGAGATTCTGGATAGCGCTTCCCTGAAAATCGAACTCCGGATGCATCGCGCCGCTGGCCGCAAAGTCGGGAACCTTGTCCGTGAAAATTAGGTATGCAGAGAATCGGTCATAGTCCCCAGACAAGAACGCGCCCTGGTAATCCTTCCATGAGGACTCGAGGTCTCGTAAAGCGAGGCGCAGGACTTGTTCGTGGACGTAGAGGTATTTCTGGAGACCAACCTGGAATTGTACGTCCTTGCCTTTGTCTCCTTTTCTGAGGATCGGGACAGACCTTACAGCGAATCGCTTAGCGTATACCTCTTTTGAAAGAGCGCGATAAGCTAGCAAGAACAATTGTTCCTTCGATGTCCCGAAAGGCCTGGTCTCCAAGGGTCGAAAGAGCTCTGCATCGTGGTGGGAGCAGAAGCCAGTAAACGTTGATGCTTGGCGTACTCCAATGAGACCGTACCTGGGGGTGCCATCCGGCTCAGGCTGACTGCGCGTGTCCATGCCATAAACGTGACGGTTGACGGCGATCGTGCTCAAAACCCCGGCGAGCTGAAGTGTATGCGCCCGAACGATTCCCCCTTTGCATGTGGTAGGTGAGGCCTGCGGGTGGCTGCAGCACTCTGCCTGGTTCATCCGCCGAATTTCTTTGAGGAGACTCCACCTATAGTCCGGTACTTGCAGATGGCGGTCGAGATGGCACTTTCCGAACTCCAAACCGGAACGACACCAGCAAGGATCCGTCGTTCCGGGCGGATCGGCAGGTAGATCGAGCGTTTCGTAGGACGTACCCGGTATCTTCGCCATTCTCCAAGTATCACAGGCGCGGAGCGAACGCATCTAGGTGCCCGTGCAAACTCTGTCTGGGCTAGGTTTGGCTTGCGACCACACACCATCCGGCATCTCGCGGTCGAGGGCGCCCGCGCCACACAAAATGAACCGCTACTTCAGTGACACGAGTTTCTCCACTAGCTCCGAGTAGTCTTTCTTTTCCAGGCCGTGGACCTGCTTGTTGTATTCGTCCACTTTGCTTGAGTAGTTCATGGAGCAGAATTTCGGGCCGCACATGGAGCAGAATTTTGCTTCTTTGTAGAAGTCATCAGGCAGGGTTTCGTCATGCATGGAACGGGCAGTTTCCGGATCGAGCGATAGCGCGAACTGCTTTTCCCAATCGAATTTATAGCGTGCGTAGCTCAGGGCGTCATCCCGATCCTGCGCACCAGGACGGTGACGGGCAATGTCCGCCGCATGGGCAGCAATCTTGTAGGCGATGATTCCGTCTTTAACGTCTTTTTCATTGGGAAGGCCGAGGTGTTCTTTTGGAGTCACATAGCAGAGCATCGCTGCCCCATGCCACCCAATCATGGCCGCGCCGATCGCGGACGTGATGTGATCATATCCCGGCGCAATGTCAGTCACGAGCGGTCCCAAGGTATAAAAGGGAGCCTCGTAGCAAAGCTCTTTTTCTTTATCCACTTGCTCTTTGATTTTGTCCAGGGGCACATGCCCCGGCCCTTCAATCATTACCTGAACGTCATACTCCCAGGCTTTCCTGGTCAACTCGCCAAGAGTTTTTAATTCAGCAAACTGCGCCTCATCGCTGGCGTCGGCGATGCAGCCGGGACGCAATCCATCTCCCAGCGAAAAACTCACGTCGTGCTTGGCGAAAATCTTGCAGATGTCGTCGAAGCACTCGTAAAGAAAATTCTGCTTATGGTGGTGAGCCATCCATTGAGCAAGAATTGCTCCACCGCGGCTAACGATGCCCGTGATCCGCTTTGAAACCATCGGCAAATACTGAACTAGAACGCCGGCATGGATTGTCATGTAATCCACGCCCTGCTCGGCTTGCTCTTCGATCACTTCGAGCATTACTTTGGCGTTCAAATCCTCGACCCTTTTTACTCGCGAGATGGCCTCATAGATGGGTACCGTCCCAATGGGAACGGGTGAATGCCGGATGATCGCCTCACGAATCTCGTGAATGTTGCCGCCGGTCGAGAGATCCATCACCGTATCCGCGCCGTAATGGACGGACGTGTGCAACTTTTTAAGTTCTTCTTCAATATTTGAAGTGACGGCGGAATTTCCGATGTTGGAATTGATCTTGCAAAGCGAAGCTATTCCGATCGCCATTGGCTCGAGTTCCGGATGATTGATGTTTGCCGGAATAATCATTCGCCCGCGCGCAACTTCCTCACGAATGAGTTCTGGCGAGAGCTTTTCGCGGCGAGCTACGTATTCCATTTCTTCGGTGATTACCCCTTTGCGGGCAAAGTGCATTTGCGAGAAATTACCGTCGGCGGAATCTGATCTTCGCCTGGCGATCCAATCCGCGCGGGGCTGAGGGACGATAGTCTCCGGGTTGGTATGTCCGTTCTTTCCGTTGGTGGGAGCGCCGTTCGTAGAAACCATCAGTGAGTACCGCCCTGTCTTAGAGTTTATGAGAGCTTTGATTATACGCCGCGAAAAAGGCTTGATTTTCAAACCGACAGAATGGGCAGCTGTCCCTGCGCGCTAATTCGGCTTGCGCTGCTGAAGTTCTTTTGGATGACTCTGAGTCGGCTTGGAGTCCGCGGGCTTCAAGACCGAGGCGTTAGGCGGTGCTGACGGATTGACTCCAAAATCCCACACCGCCGAACTCAATTGGCTCTTGTCCATCATCTCAACCAGCGCATATTCGCCTGAGGTTAGATCGCCGGTCGGAGTGATTTTCGCCCAGCCTCCGGTTAGCTGTTGAAGTTTGGCGGGAACAAAATCCTGCTGCTGGGTGACTTTCCCATAAACTGCGACTTTAATATTGCCGATGATGCGTCTGTCCTGCTTTGGCTGTAAGCGAACGATGCGATAGCGATCCCAAGGTTCTTCTGGCTCTTGCTTGCCCGAATGAGCGGAATTTGTTCCGTCTTTTTTCTGCTGGGCCGGATTCTGATCGCTTGGCTCCGGTCCCGACCTGACGTAAATCGAAGGCAGCGTAACATGGGATTGAATTTTTGAATGCAGGCCTTCGAGTTCGATCGTTTGTTTGCTGCTCGCAATTGGATCAATCGCCGCCCGCAAGACGTTGTGTTTTGTGTCGCGGTTGACCTCGGCATTATTTTCCTGCAATTCCACCAGTTCGGGTTCGGTCTGGAAAGTGTCCAGCAAATACACTTCGCCAACTTCCGGCAGGCGCAATCTTGGCGCGACTTCGGGAGATTTGGCTTCATCGACTTGCCGTTCCTCTGCCATTTCTCTGTCCAGTTGAACCGCCTCCGGAACTGGCGAACCCGTCGCCCGATCTTTCTCAAATTTCGTTGTGGCGTCCCAATCCACCAGCGAATTGGGCACATCCTCCCACTCATTGCGTTCGGCACTGAAATAGTGGACGCGGTCTCCCTTAATCTCATATTTAGTTATCAGCTGATAAGAGCCATCTTTAAGGATCAGGCGTCTGGCCAGTTGCTGGGCGAAAGAGGGGATGGCCAGGACTAGCGCGGCCACTACCAGTAGAAACCAGCTGCGAATTCTAAGACCTACCAGCATGGTGCTAAATATTATGATGCGGAGCGGCGGAAACGCGAGCTAGCGAATCACATGTATCCGAATGCCCAGACGAAGGCCCTTCCACGATTGATCCGCGGTGTAAACGGCCGTTCCGAGCGCGATTCCTAATGCCAGGCAAGCCCTGTCCCCCAAGGACAGCCCGAGGTGCCGGTTTGAGTTACCAGACCGCCGGCGATCCTCGCGTGCTCGTTACTAAAGGGCTCGGAGTCACGGACGGGGCTGAGAGCAGCATCCCACGCTTCGTCAGGATTGAGTCCGCGACCGACCAACTTGCTGTGCTCCTCGGCCAGGCTTACCGTGCTGACGGTCGCATCATTTAACAGTCGAGCTGGTAACTTGTCGGCTCCGGCCTCACCGTTGAGTATGGCCAGCACTGCCGAAGCGTCCAACACACCGAAGGCCCGCGTTCTCACCAGCGGGGCGAGGGATCTCGCGTGCAGCGTCATCAAACTAAGCCACCACCCAACAGTTTTCCCTCTTGCATTCGCAAGCTTTTCTGCCATAATTGATCGTGCACCCAGCCTGCACAAAATTCCAAACACAATTTAAAGTGAGGAACGGATGTCGGCAAAATACATCTTTGTGACGGGCGGTGTTGTGTCTTCTCTGGGCAAAGGGCTGGCGGCAGCTTCGATCGGCTGCCTGCTCGAAAGCCGCGGCCTTAAGGTCAACCTGATGAAGTTTGACCCTTACCTGAACGTGGACCCGGGCACCATGTCTCCGTTTCAGCATGGAGAAGTCTTCGTCACCGACGATGGCGCGGAAACCGACCTTGATCTCGGCCACTACGAACGCTTCACTCACGCAAGACTTTCCCGCGACAACAACTGGACCACCGGCCGAATCTATGAGCAAATTATCGCCAAAGAACGCCGCGGGGATTATCTCGGCAAAACGGTTCAGGTAATTCCTCACGTCACCAACGAAATCAAAGCAGCGATGAAGAAGGTCGCGCAGGATGTAGACGTGGCGATTGTTGAGATCGGCGGCACCGTCGGCGATATCGAGTCTCTTCCGTTTATGGAAGCAATTCGCCAAATGCGTCAGGAACTCGGTCGCAAGAATACGCTGTTCATGCATGTAACGCTGGTTCCATTCATTGCCGCCGCGCAAGAACTCAAAACTAAACCCACGCAACACTCGGTTAAAGAATTACTGAGCATCGGAATTCAGCCCGATATTTTGTTATGCCGCACCGACCGTTTCCTGTCGAAGGACATTAAGTCGAAGATCGCGCTTTTCTGCAATGTCGAGGAAGAAGCGGTAATTACGGCGAAAGATGTAGCGTCCATCTATGAAGTGCCTTTGGTTTTCTCCCGCGAAGGTGTGGATACCTTGGTCCTGCGATATCTGCACCTGGAGCCCAAAGATCGCGACTTAAAGGATTGGGAAGAAATCGTCCACCGGGTCTATAACCCGAAAGCAGACGTCACAATCGGCATTGTGGGTAAGTACGTCGAGTACGAGGACTCATACAAATCGCTGAAGGAAGCGCTCGTCCACGGCGCGCTCGCGCACAATTTGAAATTGCAGGTGAATTGGATTGAAGCCGAGGGCCTGGAAGCAGGCGAGCGGGTCTGCGAAGAGCAACTTGGAGATTACGATGGGCTACTGGTACCGGGAGGCTTCGGAAAGCGCGGCATCGAAGGGATGCTGCACGCCATAAGGTACGCCCGCGAGAGAAAAGTTCCGTACTTCGGAATCTGTCTGGGAATGCAGACCGCTTGCATCGAGTTCGCCCGCAACGTTTGCGGTCTGGCCGACGCAAACTCCAGCGAATTCGATCCCGCCACACCGCATCGCATCATCTACAAGTTGAGGGAACTGACCGGGGTTGAGGAACTTGGCGGCACCATGCGCCTGGGTGCGTGGACTTGCAAGATCGAGCCGGGAACGCTGGCTCACAGAGTTTATGGGCAGGATGAAATCAGCGAACGGCACCGCCATCGTTATGAATTCAACCGCGAGTATGAAGAGACGCTGACTGCGGCCGGAATGCGAATTTCCGGCTCGACTCCCGACGGAACTTATGTGGAGATGGTCGAATTGCCAGATCATCCTCATTTCATCGGCTGCCAGTTTCACCCCGAGTTCAAGTCGAAACCCCTGGAGCCGCATCCATTATTCAAGGCATTCGTTGGAGCGGCCTATGCACATGGATTAAAGCGCCGCGCCAATCGAGAATCCACGGCAGTCGAGATGTTTCATCGGCCGGTGAAAGTGGCGAATCGTTAAAGTTCCATCGCGGAGCTCGCCGAGAACGCCGAGGAGAATTAACTATTAGAACCTGACTGGCCTTGTGCTGTTTGAAGAATTCCCTCTGTGCCTCCGTGCCTCTGTGGTTAAAAAATGACGAGCACCTTCAAAGCCGGCGACGTTAGCATCGGGTCAGGCAGTCTTTTCCTCATAGCCGGCCCCTGCGTTATTGAGAGCGAAGACCATGCCATCCGCATGGCGGAAATTATTAAGGGTGTAACGCGCGCGCTCAACATCCCTTTTATTTTCAAAGCATCCTACGACAAAGCAAATCGCACTTCCATTCGCAGTTTTCGCGGACCGGGCTTGGTGGAGGGACTCCGCATTCTCAAGAAAGTGAAGCATGAAGTTGCAGTTCCGGTGCTCACCGATGTTCATCAGGCTTCTGATGTGGCCAAGGTTGCGGAGGTCGCGGACGTAATACAAATTCCAGCGTTTCTCTGCCGCCAGACCGATCTGATCGTCGCCGCTGCGATGAGTGAGCGTGTTGTAAACATTAAGAAGGGACAGTTCGTCTCCCCTTGGGACATGAAACAGGCGGTCGAAAAATGCCGGACAGCCGGCAACGACAAAGTCTTTCTCACCGAACGGGGATCAAGCTTCGGCTACAACAATCTTGTCGTTGATATGCGATCTTTGACAATAATGCGGAAATTCGCCCCCGTCGTTTTCGATGCGACACATTCGGTGCAATTGCCATCGGCGGCAGAGGGGAACGGCGACAAGCCCGCCACCAGCGGAGGGCAGCCTGAATTTATCCCCGTATTGGCGCGCGCCGCCGTGGCGGCTGGCGTGGATGGGATATTTATAGAAGTGCATGACAATCCCAAAGAAGCTAAATCCGACGGGGCGAACGCGCTGGAGTCCACAAAGCTGCGCGGAGTGCTGAAAGAACTGGTGGCGGTGCAAAATGCGCTGGCGGCGGCGCGCGTGAAACCGTAGATATTCCGGCGATCAACGAAGCAAAGCTGACACGGGCTGTCTCCCGTACGACGCACAATACTCGGGGACCGCCAAGGCGAGATTGACTTACGCGGCAGCTTCCTGTTTCCGCGCCTGATCAATTTCGTCCATTTCGCTTTTGCTGAGGCGGAATTCTGATGCTCCTATAATTCCCGCCACTTGTTGTGGGCTGCGAAATCCGACAATCGCGCCGGTTACGGCGGGGTTGTCGAGCGTCCATGCAATCGCGACTTCTCCTGGGGTACGATTGTGCCGTTTCCCAATATCCCGCAACCGTTCCACCAGGCGCAGATTGCGTGAGAGCAAAGGCTCGTTGAAGTTGGGAAGATTCCTACGCCAGTCTTCGGTGGAAAAATTCGCCACGCGTTCGCGAGTCATAGACCCGGTAAGCAATCCCGCGGACATTGGCGAATAAACAATGACTCCGATGTTGTGACTCTTGGCATAAGGCAAAATTTCCTTCTCAATTTCGCGAGTCACAATTGAATAAGGTGGCTGAAGCGATGTTATTGGCGCGATGGCCTCGGCACGTTTCATCTGCGAAACGTTGAAGTTTGAAACTCCTATGTAGCGGACTCTACCATCTTCTTTCAGCCGGGCCAGTTCAGTCCATCCTTCTTCAATATCCTCGTCTGGCTCCGGCCAATGAATCTGATAGAGATCAATGACATCGGTTTGCAGGCGACGCAGGCTGTCTTCGCATTCCCGGCGGATAGATGCCGCTTTCAATGAAGCTCCAACCTTGCCTTTGCTATCCCACACCCGCTCGCACTTGGTGAAGATGTAGGGACGTGGCGTCCGTCCCTTTATTGCCCGCGCGACTACTCCTTCCGAATGGCCAAGACCGTAAAGCGCGGCCGTATCAATCCAATTGAGGCCGCGATCGAGAGCGGCATGAATTGCGGGGATTGAGTCATTCTCGTCCTGGGGACCCATACTTCCCAGCCAACCGCTGCCGCCGATTGCCCAGGCGCCAATTCCGAGGATGCTGATTTGTAAGTCGCTGTTACCAAGTTGGCGAGTTTCCATTTGATACTTTCTCCAGCCGTGTCGTGGGGTTCGCAAGACATATCATTGCGGGCTCTGAGATGCCCGGGGACCAAGGTTTATCCCGCTGCATTATAATGGCACGCCAAATATTAATCTCAGAGGGTTCATTGTGGGCAAAGCTCTGTTTGTTCTAGCGATTGCCGCTATCGCCACCAACCTCTTCGCTCAGAAGCCTGCGTCCCTCTGGCCGCACGGCGCACCCGATGCGCAGCCCAATCCAGGTGCGGAGATCAACACCACGACCGTCAAGGACAATCTTATCGCAGGCAATCCTGTCATCCGGCTCGGCAACGTTTCTATACCAACTCTAACGCTTTACCCGCCACCCAAGGGAAACAACACCGGGGGGGCGGTCGTTGTGTTTCCCGGGGGCGGTTATCACATTCTGGCGATTGACCTTGAAGGCACGGAAGTGTGCGACTGGCTGAACTCTATTGGGATTACTTGCGTGGTGCTCAAGTATCGCGTGCCTGATTCGGGTCCGTATCCCAAATCTTCTGCTGCGCTTCAAGATGCGCAGCGGGCACTGGGTATCGTGCGGGCCCACGCGAGCGACTGGCAAATTGATCCGCACCGGGTCGGAGTGCTGGGCTTCTCTGCCGGCGGTCACCTTGCTGCCGCGCTCGGCACGCACTTCGATCAACGTCTATACCGTCCGGTTGATACGGATGACCAACTGAGTTGCCGGCCGGACTTCGCCGTCATTATCTATCCGGGATATTTGGCGCTTTCGGAGCAGAACTTCGCGCCAAATCCCGACATTCGCGTCTCAGACAAAACGCCGCCAACTTTTTTAGTGCAGGCCGAGGACGATCCTGTACACGTCGAAAACTCGGCCGTTTATTTTATGGAGCTCAAGAATGCAAATGTTCCGGCGGAAATGCATCTCTACGCGAAAGGCGGTCACGGCTATGGCCTTCGCCGCACTGACCTTCCCGTCACTGCTTGGTCGGAGCTTGCGGCGGCCTGGCTCCGCACATTTCAGATAGTGCCGCCGACCGGGCCATGACTACCGTGCGACAAATGAAAATTAACACCCTCTTTGTTTTTACGGCCTACGTTGGCTCGCTTCTGACATGCGCCAACGCCCAAGAGCTGAAGTTCGCTGCACTCGGCGATTTCAAGCTCGAAAGCGGAGAGGTAATCCATGATTGCCGTATCGGCTACAAAACTTTTGGACAGCTGAATGCTGTCCGCTCCAATGCCATTCTGCTTCCCACTTGGGCGGGCGGAACTTCCGAACAACTAAAGTGGAGTGTTGGCGAACACGCCCTGCTGAATGATGCGAAATATTTCGTGATCGCGGTGGACGCACTGGCGAATGGTGTGTCTTCCTCGCCTTCCAATAGTGCATCTCAGCCGCGCATGAAGTTTCCCAAAATCACTATGCGTGACATGGTGAATTCGCAGCATCGGCTCTTAATCGAAACGCTAGGCATCAAACATTTGAAGGCCGTGGTCGGCATCTCCATGGGAGGGATGCAGACGTTTGAGTGGATGGTTGCGTATCCCGATTTCATGGACAATGTCGTTCCGATTGTTGGATCGCCATGCCTCGCGCCTTACGATCTCTTGCACATGCAGACTGAAATAGACGCAATCAAGAACGACCCTTGGTGGATGAATGGCGACTACACGCAGAACCCGGCTCGCCGATTGGAGTTCGAGATTGGAGCTCTCATTTTGACTACTCCTGACCGGTACAACAAGAAGAAGACACGCGAGGATGTGTTCGACGATCTGAGAAAAGCAGAAAATAGCCCAGGAAACGACACCAACAATAAGATTCGCCAGGTTGAGGCGATGATGTCCATGGATGTCTCACAAGATTTTGGCCATTCTTTGGATCGCGCAGCCGCAGCGGTCAAAGCCAGAGCTCTGATCATCGTCTCGCGATACGATCACGTGGTGACTCCGCAGCCCGCGCTGGACTTTGCTGCACTGCTTCATGCTCAAGTCATTGAGCTGGACTCAGACTGCGGACATTCCGTCGCTGAATGTGACAATGCGAGAATCAATGCGGCGGTCGCAGAGTTTTTGGATAAATGAATCACGGAGAGAATGAGGGGCAGACTGAAGCAGATTGCGGAAAAAGTAAGATCCGCGGCGAACAGCAGCTTTGAAAGGGCGTATGGTGGCTCTGAAATCGCCACGTTCGAAAGGGGCTCTTTCTTTTGAATCTTTATCTTCTTGTCTTGATCTTGATCGTCGCGGTTCTTCTCAGCGTTAGTATCTTCCGCAGCCGCCTGGTCAAAAATAAAGCAGACTTTTTCGTCGCAGGCCGCAGCCTGCCTTCTTATGTGCTGATAGCCACGCTGCTTTGTTCGTGGATCGGTGCCGGCAGCCTATTTGCCGGGGCTGAAAATGCATTCCATAACGGATTTGCCGCTCTCTGGCAGCCGGCTGGAGGATGGGCTGGCCTGCTGATCATCTATTTCGTTGCGCCGCGTGCTCGCAAATTCGCCCAGTACACTCTGCCCGATCTGCTTGAGACTCGATACAATGCGACCGCGCGCGTACTCGGAACCATCGCAATTTTGTTTGCTTATACAGCCATCACTTCCTATCAATTGAAGGGAGGCGGAGACATTCTTCACCTCGCCACGGGCATTGATAACACTCTGGGCATGTATATCGTCGCGGGGTTCGTGATCGTGTTCACGGCAATGGCTGGAATGTCGTCGGTCGCTTATCTCGATCTGGTGATTGGAATCCTAATCACGGGCACAACGCTGGTCGCCACCCCAATGCTGTTTCACGCTGTGGGGGGATGGGCCGGATTGCACGCCGCGCTTCCGCCCGACCGGTTTCAGGTTCTAGGTCATCTGACGTTTGCGAGGGCTATGGAATTTTTTATTCCGACGATGCTTCTCATGCTCGGGAATCAAAGCATGTATCAGAAGTTCTTTTCAGCCAGATCTGCGAAGGATGCCAAAATCGCCGTGGCCGGATGGATCGTTGGAACATTGTTTCTGGAAACCGTAATTATCACGATCGCGGTGATTGGGACGGCAATGTTTGGCACCAATCCTGAAGTATCGGGAAAGCCCCGTGAGATGATTCCGTTTGTGGCGCGTCACGGGATGCCGACGCTGATGGGCGCTTTGCTAATGGGATCAATTTTCGCGAAAGTTATTTCCACGGCCAATAACTTTCTGTTTTCTCCGGCGACAAATCTTATTAACGATGTTTACATACGCTTCATCAACAAAGATGCAGCGCAGTCGAAGATTATTGTGCTGTCACGGTTGATGGTGCTGTTGCTGGGGCTGTTTGCGCTGGTGCAAGGGGCGTATTTGACGTCCGTCCTGGCTATGGCTCTGTATGCGTACACGATTTATTCCGCCGCGATCACACCGGTCGTGATGGCAGCCTTCTTCTGGAAGCGCGCCAATGCTGCGGGCGCGGTTTCGTCCATTGCGGTCGGCACTGCGGTGACAATCGCCTGGAACTTGGGAGCCAAACATTTCTTGCCGCCCGCGTGGGCTGAGCGGGATGCGATTTTTCCGGCGTTGGTAGTCTCGGTGCTGGCGCTGGTCATTGTGAGTCTCGCCACGCTTGCGCCGAGCGAGGAGAAGTGGAAGCCGTTTGTTGCTGGGCAGGAATAGCATTCAGCACTCAGCACTCAGCAAAAACCTAGAAATAGCACTCAGGATTGAGCAAAGGCCTAAGAAAGCATTCAGCTGTTCGGTAACACTAATTGCTGAATGCTGAGTGCTGAGTGCTGAGTCCTTGGCCTGCTGAGTGCCGATTTCTGAGTGCTTCGCTACAATTGACCCATGGCAAATCTGACCCTGGTCTACGGATTACGTCTTTTACCCTCGGAAGAGGTCGCCGAAGTAGGGGATGCGACGCTCAAATTAAAGAACGGCAACGAAGCTCACGTCACCATGCACGTGCTCGAGGGAAGCAAGAAAGAGATAGAGAAGCAGTTGAAGAATAGTCTGGACGCATTTTTCGATTTCTATCCTGAAATTTGAACAACCAAGTTTAACGGCTGGATTTGAATTCCCCGGCACCTGTGCCGCATCCATATAATGCAGTTCAGTCGCATTGGATCATGGTTTCCCGCTATCGTTATTACCGGCTTCGCCTGAGCGAGGCGGGCTTGCTACCCAAAAGCAAGCTTGCGCAAATCGCGTGGTACCTGCTCGGACTGGCCGTGTTTTTATTTGCTCTGCAACAGATACTTTCCCATTTTCATTCGTCGTACGGAACCAGCCTTGGCGGTTGGGTCATTTTTCTTAGCATTCTAGTGATTGCGCTCTTTGGGTTTCTAGGATTCCGCTGGGCGAAAGGCAAATTGCTGTGGCGGCTGCGCAACCGCCTCATTGTTACATGGGTATTTGTAGGTGTAATTCCGGTGGTTTTGCTGGTCGGGTTGACAGCAGGGTCTTTGTACTTATTTGCGGGACAGTTCGCGACATTTATCGTTACGACGCAACTGAACTCCGAGCTGCGCGATCTGGAAGCTGCGAATTCGGCGATTGCACACGAGCTCGCCGCCCGAATGAAGAGCGGTGGCGGAGCTGAGACCGCGGCTATTGAAAGTTTGCGGCAAACGAATAAGTCGTGGTCGGGACGCCATGTCTATGTGTGGCTGAACGACAAACTCATTCTAAGCAACTCTCCTCGGGGAGCAACCTCAAGTCCGCCCCCGCTGCCTTCTTATTTGAAGCCAGCATTCGCGGACGTGGTACGGCATCACGACAAGCTATCACTGCGAGCGTCGGAGACTATTCCCACAGCCAGCGGCGATCTGACCGTACTCAGCAGTGAACCGCTGGATCGCAATCTGTTGGAGGAATTGGCTACCGACCTGGGCGAGATCACTTTGTATGCGTCGGGGCTCACGTTGCACAAAATTGAGCAGCCGGAGTCCGCTTCGAGCATAAAGCTAGGGGCAAATGGCTCGTCGCCGCGTGTTTCCGATACCAACCAGGCTGGCGTCTATGTGCTTGATACGGGCAAAGACTTGCCTGCCCCCACCATCACTACAGGGAGCATTCCGTCGCCGACCCGCGCCATGGACAGGCAGGTGAGCTTCGCCACAGCCGTCCGAGTAGTTGATTGGGAGACAGGAGAACATAACAATCCCGCCGCCATCAGCGTGCAGACGCGGCTTTCGAAGCTTTACGACAGATTATTCGGCGCTTTGGGAGAGTTCGCTCCAGCCATTGAGTACAGCTTGTTGGTTGTCGCTGTGGTGTTTGCCTTGATTGAACTGGCGGCGCTGCTGGTCAGCTACCGGCTAACGCGCTCAGTCACGGCTGCCGTGGCCCAGTTGTACAAAGCTACGCAACACATCAATCGCGGAGATTTCAGCCATCGAATTCCAGTAAGGTCAAGCGATCAATTGGCGGCGCTGGCCAACTCGTTCAATTCGATGACCGCCTCGCTGGAACAATTAATTCGCGAGCAAAAGGAAAAGCAGCGGCTGGAGAATGAACTGGTAATCGCACAGGAAGTGCAGGCGCAGCTATTCCCGCGGCACATCGCGCAAATGGCTTCTCTGGAGGTTCACGGGTTCTGCCGACCCGCGAGGACAGTTAGCGGAGATTATTACGACTTTCTGAAGCTGGATTCTGACCGGCTCCTTCTAGCCGTGGGCGACATCAGCGGAAAGGGGATTTCTGCCGCGCTCTTGATGGCTACGATCCATTCGGCGGTACGAGCTTACAGCCTCGAAGGCATCCCGATGTTACGGGAACCAGTCACCGTCGGAGGGCGCGGATCAGGCATGAGTCTCGGTTCAAGTTCGCAAGGGTCAGAAGTTTCACCCGGCACTCTGCTTTCGTTGCTGAATCATCAGCTTTACGAGAGCACTCCGATGGAGAAATACGCGACATTGTTTCTGGCGATCTACGAAGGCGACGAGAGGAGGCTCACTTACAGCAATGGAGGCCATCTCCCGCCAATCATTTTGAGCGAGCAAGGTTCGGTGCGAAAACTGGATCAAGGCGGCACCGTTGTGGGAATGTTCGAACGGGTCAACTACGACGAGGGATCCGCTCAGCTCCGGCGTGGCGACATCTTTATTGCCTACAGTGACGGAGTAAGCGAACCCGAAAACGAATTTGGAGAATTTGGCGAAGAACGCCTCATTGATATCGTGCAGGAGAACCGGGATCTGCCGCTGGAGCGAATCACGGAGATTGTGACTGCGTCCGTAGACGACTGGATTGGCGATCACGAACAGCCGGATGATGTGACACTGGTGCTGGCGAGAGCCCGCTGATCCAAACCGGCGTTGGCTCTTAAATCCAAACTGCCAGAATCGCCCCCATCGCCATCAGCGAAATCAGTTGGAATCCATTGTTGATGAGGAAGAGCTTAAAAGGCCGCTGCTCGTAGAGCGTAAAAGTAAGCGTGACTACAGCCACGAACCCGAGCCAGCAGTGGAAACCCACCGACGCTCCTTCGAGCGTGGATGTGGCGCCCAACCAGCGCACAAAGTGCGCCAGAATAAATGACATCACCAGATTCCCGGCCAAGTCTGCGGCGAATATCTTTGGCATCGCTTTCTTAAACTTTTCGGGAGTGCATTGCGTCAGGCTCATCCACGCCGCGCCAAATACTGGCGGCGCGTACCAGATCATCCCGATGACAAACTTCACGACGGCGGCCACGATCATGGCCCAGATGTTTGGTTCCATGTGGTGCATTGTTTCCTCTTTTCTAATTTTCTTAGTTCGACGATTTCCTGCGTAACAGTTCTTTGCTTTGCTCGGCCGCTTCTTTCACGAGAAAGCCCATCTTCGGATGGGATGGTTCCATGTCAACGCTAACCCCGTGCTCCCGCAAAGTCTCAGAAGTCACGGGACCAATCGAAGCGACCACAGCCGCGTTCAATCCGCGCAACACATCGGCACGCAGTTTCATTTCTTCCGCGACCTGTAAAAGATGGACAAGTTGTATGGATGACGTGAATATCGCAACGTCAAATTCCTTGCGCGAAAGGGCGGAAACAGCTTCTCGCAGGGGTCCAGTGTCTTCGGGCAACGACCATTGGTAAACATGGACAGGCACGACCTCCGCGCCGCGTTCCTTCAACCCCGCATAAAGTTCCTCACTAGGTGCACCGTGTTCCTGAACCGCGATTTTCTTTCCGGCCAAAGGGACGGTTTCTTCATTCTGATCGAGGACCTCCAAAATCTCGCGCCAGGTGTTTGGTTCGGGCACGGCGAGTGTGACCGGAACTCCCAACTCGCGCAGCACCGCGATTGGTTTGGGGCCGCGAGCCACCACCTTTGTCCGGCGGAGTGCGGCGACAAATTGGTCGCGCGAACACACAGGTTCCACTGCTTGTGCTAGGGCGCGAGTGCCAACGCCTGTCATGAAGATGACAGCTGCGAATTCGTCTTGTAGCAGGCTGGCTGCGAACTTTAATTCCTCGGGATTCGACTGCGGGACTTCCCGCGTGGAAGGCGCAACCGTAGGCTGGCCTCCGTTGTTAGAGATTAATTGCGCGATCTCTTTGGACCGGCGGCTCTCAAGTGACAAGACTCGCAATCCGTTGAACCCAACATTAGCCATAGTTTTCTTGTTCCTGTTCACCCGAATGGTGCAATTAGCCGCCGGGAACCTACTTCCTACCTAAATCCCCGTGCTAACAGGCTTTTACCAGACGGGCCATCCATGATATAACCGCCCGTAAGCTATTCATGGGACTTTACTAGGAGCAATATATCGCGGACCTGGCATTTGCGGACAAGAATGGTCAGGAGCGAGGAGGTCTTGTGTCCGAAGCACGGACGGGAAAAAGATTCCCTTTAGAACTTCCAATCAAGATTCATACGGCTGAAGAGACCGGCGAACACAGCGGCGTTACAGGTAATCTCAGTGCTGCCGGAGTGTACATTCGAGCTGACGCCAATCTTGAAATGGGATCCAACGTCGAGTTCGAGATTTCACTGCCTCCCGAAGTCACCGGCGCCAAGGAACCTGTGATGGTGAAGTGCCGCGGCCGGGTTGTGCGCAGGGATGAGCCTACTCCAGGAGGCAAGAGCTCCGAAACGCACGGCGTAGCTTGCGTGATTGATTCCTACGATTTCGTTCGTCATGAGTAATTCTGAGGTGCTGACGCGATGCTGAAACTAATTCTTGCCGATAACCAGGCAATTTTCCGGGCGGGGATCGCTAAAGTGCTGGCGGTCGAAGACGAAATGCGCATAGTGGCGCAGGCGCAAACTCAAGAGCAGATGTTTATGGCGCTGGATAAATTCCGCGCCGCCGTGCTCATCGTTGCTGGGGGATTTCATTCCGACTTCAACGGGATTCTTGCCGCAGCAACTAAAGCGAAAACGCGTGTAGTCGTTCTCGCTGACACCGGCGAAAGCGCGCAACGCTACATGGGCGCGGGAGCCAACGGGGTCGTCTATCGAAATGTGACCAGCGCGGCTCTGGTGGATTGCGTCCGCAAAGTAGCCCGCGGCGAAAATTGGGTGCAGGATATCGCGGTGCCAAGCGAACTCACCGAAAACGATATGGTGGGATTGCGAGTGCGCGATCGCCTCACCGCAAAAGAATTGCGAATCGTCGCACTGATCGTTCAGGGGTATAAGAACAAAGAAATTGCCACGCAGCTTGGGACGACCGAGCAGGTCATCAAAAATTATCTGCGAAACGTCTATGACAAAATCGGCGTCTCGGATCGCCTGGAACTGGCACTGTTCACCATCCATCACCGGATACTGAACGAAGCCGCGGCAGCAACGACCGCAGCCGCAATGCCGCAGCCAGGGCATGGAGCGGGCGTTCCGTCGTAAGGCCCCGCTGATTGCGACCACGTAGGGACAGCCGTCCCCGGCTGTCCAGGTGAGCGAAGCTCACCACCGCCTGAATCAAACGACAATTGAAAAGTTATCCGAAAATCGCTTTCGCGATCGGGCAGCCGAGGGCAGCTGTTCCTACGCGATCCTCGCGCGCTTCATGTTCTAATTGTTTTCAGTCGCTGGTCGTTGAAACGAAGAGGCCCCACATTGCATCTAATACAACAGCTGATATTGCGGGCGGATAATCTAAAGAAGTCTTTTCGGACTTCAGCGTCGCAATTGGTGCTCTTTGAAAATCTGTCGTTCCAGGTCCAGCAGGGAGAAATGCTGGCGATTGTAGGCGAGTCGGGAGCGGGCAAGAGTACTTTGCTGCACATCCTCGGCGCGCTCGACAGGGCTTCTTCCGGAGAAGTATTTTTCGCGAACCTGCGATTAAGCACGCTCTCCGAAAATGATGCCGCCGATTTTCGCAACCGCGAAATCGGCTTTGTCTGGCAGTTCCACTATCTGTTGCCTGAATTCACGGCTCTCGAGAATGTGGCGATGCCCTTGCTTCTGCGGGGGCGTTCCCGGCAGCAAGCTGAAACCGACGCATCGCACTGGCTTGGTGAAGTGGGATTGGCGCAGAGATCGCATCACCATTCCGGAGAACTTTCCGGAGGGGAACAACAGCGAGTCGCCCTGGCGAGGGCGCTGATCACGCGTCCGAAGCTTCTGCTGGCTGATGAGCCAACTGGAGATCTGGACGCCCACACGGCCGACGCGGTTTTCGAGTTGATCTCCCGCTTGCATCGGGAGCATCAACTAACTTCCTTAATTGCCACGCACAATTTAGCTTTTGCAAGACGTTGCCATCGCGTCTTGCGGTTGCAAGCAGGTCGAGTTGAGGAAGTCGCACCTGAAACGTTAGTGGGATAGCACGGAACGGCAATTGACAATTCGTCGGCAACGTGACGAAATAGTCAATGGCGGTCGGCTCGAGGCGATTTCGCGACCGAGTGCAAAGGCAAGTTTGCAATAAATTGCGTTCGTGATCTTTTATTAGGTTCCTTGGTAACCGCACTTCAGGTACCAATAGCCTATTTCGCAGCCGGGTATCGTTGGCAGCCCGATTGCATCAATAGTAATGGGGCCACAGGGTTTTCGAAGAAGGCTGGTGTTCAAGGATCGCAGCCTTTCTGAGAACCTAGGGGGAAGGGCTATATGTTTGAACGTTATACGGAAAAAGCGAGGCGCGTCATCTTTTTTGCGCGCTACGAAGCCAGCCAGTTTGGGTCTCCATATATTGAGACCGAACACCTTTTATTAGGACTTTTACGCGAAGATAAGGCCCTTACCAACAGATTCTTGCGCTCTCATGCATCCGTTGAATCCATTCGCAAACAAATCGAAGGTCACACCACCATCCGGGAAAAAGTTTCTACGTCTGTTGATTTGCCGCTGAGCAACGAATGCAAGCGAGTTTTGGCCTATGCTGCGGAAGAAGCCGAGCGGCTTTCACACAAGCATATTGGGACCGAGCACCTTCTTCTGGGACTGCTGCGGGAAGAAAAATGCTTTGCAGCGGAAATTCTGCATGAGCGGGGATTGCGGCTCTCTACCATTCGCGAAGAGTTGGCGCGCACCAGTCAGGAAAAATCTCAGCCGCAGCGCCAGCGTGAATCTTCATTACTAAGTGAGTTCTCACGCGATCTGACGCAGTCTGCAATGGACAACCAGCTTGATCCCTTGGTCGGACGTGACGGCGAAGTCGAGCGTGTGGTGCAGATCCTTTGCCGCAGGACGAAAAACAATCCGGTGCTGATCGGCGAGCCCGGAGTTGGCAAGACCGCCATCGTTGAGGGCCTGGCGCAGCGGATCGCGGACGGCGAAGTTCCTTCTTTTCTGGCCGACAAGCGCATTCTGGCCTTGGATCTTTCGCTGATCGTCGCGGGCACAAAATATCGCGGACAGTTCGAAGAGCGTCTTAAGACGATCATGAAGGAATTGATGGAGTCGCAGAACTCCATCATCTTCATTGATGAGCTTCATACTCTGGTCGGAGCGGGGTCGGCGGAAGGCTCGCTCGATGCCGCTAACATTCTGAAGCCGGCATTGTCTCGCGGCGAAATTCAGTGCATTGGCGCAACGACTCCTGGCGAGTATCGCAAATCCATCGAGAAAGATCGCTCGCTGGAGCGCCGTTTTCAGGCGGTGAAGGTTCCGCCACCGAACGAAGCTGATGCCACCAAAATTCTTTTTGGGATCAAAGACCGCTACGAGAAGTTTCATGCCGTCACTTACACCGACGACTCGATCAACTTTGCGGTCTCACATTCCAACCGCTACATCCCCGATCGTTTTCTTCCGGACAAGGCAATTGACCTGATTGATGAAGCCGGGGCGCGCGTGAAACTGCGCCAGACTTCGTTGCCGGAAGAGATCACTGAGGTGCAGAAGCGGATCAAGTTCATCGTTCACCGGATGGAAAACGCCATCGCGAATCACGAATTCGAGAAGGCGCGCTTCTATTCGGACGAGGAACGCAAAGAGCGCGAGAACCTGCGCGCTCTTCGCGAAAAATATCATTTGGACGAATCGGCAACCGGCGTCGTGGGACGCGAAGACATTGAAGATGTAGTCTCCCGCTGGACCGGCGTGCCCGTGATGTCGATCAAAGAAGAGGAATCGGCGAAGCTGCTGCGCATCGAAGAAGAGCTGCACAAGCGCATCATCTCGCAGGATAAATCTATCGTTGCGCTGGCTCGGGCAATTCGCCGCTCGCGTGCAGGGCTCAAGAGCTCCCAACCGTCCGATTGGTTCATTCCTATTCCTCGGACCGACGGGCGTCGGCAAGACGGAAGTCGCCCGCACGCTTGCTCAATTCATGTTCGGAAGCGAGAAGTCGCTAATTCGTTTCGATATGTCCGAATTCATGGAGAAGCATTCCGTGTCAAAACTGATCGGTTCGCCTCCCGGCTACGTTGGATACGAAGAAGGCGGTCAGCTCACCGAGCGTGTGAAGCGCGCTCCATATTCCGTCGTGCTGCTGGATGAAATAGAAAAAGCGCATCCCGATGTCTTCAATATTCTTCTTCAAGTTTTTGAGGACGGACAGCTCACCGACGGCCTGGGCAACACCGTTGATTTCAAAAACACGATCATCATCATGACTTCGAACATCGGCGCGCGTCACTTGCAGCGCCGCGAAGGCCTCGGCTTTCAGTCGAGCAAGGAAGACATGATCTCCGAAAAAGTCGAAGACCTGGTGAAGCAGGAAGTTAAACGCACGTTCAACCCAGAATTCCTGAACCGTCTCGACGAGATCATATTGTTCAGCGCGCTGAGCGAAGCAGATCTCATCCAGATTCTCGAACTGATGGTCACGCTGTTGAATCAAAATCTGGCGCAGAAGTCGATTACCGTAACAGTGACTGACGAAGCCAAGAAATGGATTCTCAGCCAGACCCTTGGAGACAGAAGCTATGGAGCACGTCCTCTACGCAGGGCTCTTCAGAAGTACATAGAAGACCCGCTGTCAGAGGCGCTGATCCAGGGAACGATCACAACGCGACCGGCGTTCATCGAAGTCTTCCTCGACGGAAACAAACTGTTCTACCGCCCAGTGGACTCGAAAGAAACCGAAGGCGTGTTGCTGTACGAGAGCAGGTAGGGCAGCTCTCAGCAGTCAGCACTCAGCCGTCAGCCAAAAGCTGGCGGCTTTTGCTTTTGCTCGGTAGAAATTGAAGAGGCAGCAAAGAATTTAAAGAATCCTTTGCAAAACTCGGCACAGCAAATAGATCGCCGCCTCCGCCAGGAATATTGCGTACGTGGTGGGTTCGAGGTCAGGAGCCAACGAGAGTTTCTGGAGAAGATCCACCGGGGTTTTCTTATCGTTTGCTGCTTTCGTAGGCCGGCACCATGAGCCAGCTTGTTGCGCAACATATACAGGTAATTGCCACCATATCCACGGTTTTGGGTGGGGGTGGAAAAATAGGAGAGTTCCAATCCGGAAAGACTAACGTAGAAGGCCCCACCTGACTACAGATTTTCGTACAAAACTCATATCGATCCGAACTGTCGAAGATTGCCTCCATACCCATCACCGCCAACAGTCCGGAGATCAGGGGGTGAGGATTCTCCAAAGCTAATTGGAGGAGGAAAAGAGCGTTCTGTCTCGACATTCACTCCATCCATAACCCGCTGAACTTTTTGGATGAATCCCTGACCCTGGTCGAGGAATTCAGTGTCGAACTGGCGAATTCGCGTCCATGTCCCGGCTTCCATCGGCAGCCTTGAAGCTGTCTTCTCGAGATGTAAAGTGGCGTTAGTTGCTTCGCGACCTTGAAAGATAAAACCAGACGTCTGCACTGGCTTCAAGTAGCTGAAAAGCCAATAGCGCGTTCTGGAGACGCTCGATGCTTAACTGACGCTGATCATCGCTGTCAGGAAAGATCGGTTGGACGTCTCGGTGCACGAGATAGCAACTATGGCTTTCTTCGTCTCGATATTGCAGGCCACTCATAAGGGACCGATCCTTTGCGGAAAGGAGGAATGAATTGGTTCTTATGAGGCTATAGCCGGAAACAAGGGCCAGTTCGGGCCGCTCACCAAGATCGACATTTCGGAGTCCAGCAAAGGTCCATATACCGGCGGTGTCGGGTGCTGGATAGGGGCCGCCTCTGCTCAAATCGGCCTTCATCAGCGTCTCCGTTTCAGTGGAATTGGTTTAGGTGAATGCCTTGCCTTTGCTCCAGTCCTCGATTTTCAAATTCTTGACGCGGCGAAAAACCTGATCATGGGTGACAAGAATGCCCTCCGAAGCCAGCGCCTGCGCCGCAATCATCATGGCCAAATTGCCCATTGGTGTTCCATCTCGTTCCAACGTAGCTCGCACTAGAGCTACCGTTTCGCAGCCTCTGATTCCCAGGGCAGAATCTCGACTCTCAGCAGAAATTCCTCGACAATAGCTCTCAGCCTGGTCGCCTCCGGGTTTCTCTCGACGCCAAAACGCAATTCCGCTTCTGTGACGGACGAAATCCCCACCTCCGCCATCGCCACTTTTTCTAATCGCTGACGCACGCGCGGGAAATTGCCTTTGATGATGTAACTAGCCATGTTGGTATCGAGCAGATACCGGATGGCGGGCATCAGAACAGGTCACGCTTCTGCGGAGGGAGATCTTTGCGGTCAGCCATGAAATCTTGCGGAAGTTTTGCCATCTTTACCAGGTCGAAAAAATCGTCCCAAGACTCTGGGCGTCGGGACAGGATTACATCGCCCGTGGTCTCGTCTCTGCGAACGTAAACCTCCGAACCTTCAAAGCGATATTCGGCAGGCAGGCGGACGGCCTGGCTGCGGCCATTGCGAAAGAGTTTGGCTGTGCGCGGCAAACCTGTCCTCCAGCGTGATATATACCATAGTATATCACAAGTATTTCGTATAAAGCGTTGTCATTCCGAAGCGCGCTTCGCTCGAGGAATCTGCTGTTTCACACGAGAAAAGCAGGTTCCTCACCGCTAAAGCGGTTGGGAATGACAATTTTAAAGTGAAACGAGGGGCTGGTCACTCACCGGCCCGACCGCCCTCAGTTACACTTAGATAACGATGCAAATTACCGTCTATTCCGCATTCTGGTGCCCTGATTGCAGGACTGCCAAGCGCTTTCTCCAGCAGCACAACATTCCATTTACCGACATTGATATAGAAAAGACTCCGGGCGCTGCGGAAGAAGTTGTTAGACAAACCGGCAAGCGCGCCATCCCGCAGTTTGTGATTGATGGGGAGTGGGTACAGCCGTATCGCGTCGGCGAGGGATTTCTCTATGAAGAAATGTTGGAGCGGCTTGGAATCAATCAGGAAGAGGCTCCCCAACCGTGATCCGCGCATACAAAGGCGTCACCCCTACGATTCCCGCCACTTGCTACGTTGACGACTCCGCACAGGTCATTGGAGACGTTGTCCTCGGCGAACATGCCAGTATTTGGATGAATGCGGTGGTCCGCGGCGACGTTCATTCGATCCGCATTGGCGCGTATTCGAATATTCAGGATTGCAGTGTGCTCCATGGCATGAAAGAACAGTACGGAGTCTTCCTTGGCGAATACGTGACGGTCGGGCACACCGTAACGCTGCACGGATGCACCATCGAAGATCGCTGTCTGATCGGAATGGGTTCGATCATTCTTAACGGCGCGCACATCGGCGCGGGTTCGATAATCGCGGCGGGAACACTGATTCCCGAGAGAACAGTGGTAGAGCCAGGATCGCTGTGGATGGGTTCTCCCGGCAAATTCCATCGCAAGCTGGAAGAAAAAGATCACGAAGCAATCATGCGCTACGCGAATAATTATTTGGGATACAAGCAGGCATACTTGGCGGAGCGATAGTTTGAGCAGCATAAGATAGAAATGGCGCAACGCTCGAGATTTCTCTCTCGGCTGAAGTACGCCGAGCTTCGGGATGACCGTTTTACTGTTTTATTTTTTAAGTAAGTCATTCCGAAGTCCCTGCGTTCTCTCCAGCGGGGCGAGGAATCTGGCGCGTATCGAAACGACTCTTCCGCAAATCGGTGTCTATTACAATTCTAGAATTGAGTCTGCATGGCGAAGTCTCGGGTATCATAAAGCAAGCAGCCCGCGAAGGTGGCTTCGAGCTTTGCGGCATCGCCGCAGTTCGCGACCATCCTGAACTGGCGCAGTTTCCCGCATGGATTGATGCCGGCCGCGCGGGGGAGATGAAATACCTCGAATCGCGAGATGACTCGGGACGGCTAAAACGTTCGTCCATAACCAACACATTCCCTTGGGCGCGCAGCGTGATTGTTTGCGCGATCAACTACAACACTAGTCCGAAGTATTCGACTCAGGAACACGAGCCGAACGAAGGATGGATCTCCCGCTACGCCTGGGGCCAAGAGGACTATCACGACGCGGTTATGCGGCGATTGCGTGTGGTCAGAAGATGCTCTCCGGGCGAAGGCGCCAGAAATAATCACGCGCTGCTATGTTGACACCGGACCAATCGTCGAACGCGTCTATGCCAAATATGCTGGTCTTGGATGGATCGGCAAGAATACTTGCATCCTGAATCAGCAACTGGGGTCGTGGCTTTTCCTTGGCGTAATCCTGACATCTCTGGAACTCGAACCTGATATGCCGGCGGCTGACCGATGCGGCACTTGCACTCGCTGTATTGACGCTTGTCCAACTAACGCCTTCGTTGGACCTCATGAACTCAACGCCACACGCTGCATTTCATATCTCACCATCGAAAAACGCGGCGGCATTCCGGAAGAACTTGCGCGAGGATATGGGGCGTCATATATTCGGTTGCGATATCTGTCAGGACGTTTGCCCCTGGAATAGGAAGTCTCCGGTGACGAACGCTCCAGAGTTTCAGCCGCGAGAAGGTTTAGTGAATCCAGCGCTGGATTGGCTGGCGAATATCGGCGAGGAAGAATTTCGAGAAAAGTTTCGAGGCTCGGCGATCAAGCGCACGAAACGCACTGGCCTGCGACGCAATGTTGTCATCGCGATGGGCAACAGCGGCGAACGTAAATTCCTGTCTTCTTTGGAAAAGTTGGTAAAGGACGAAGATGCAATGGTGTCTGAATCCGCGGAGTGGGCGCTTGCGAAGTTGCAGGAATAATTCTGATGGAGAGACGGGCGTCGCGCCTGTCATGCCGGGCGGGGACGTCCGCCGCTCCATCGAGAGTATTTTTTGTACTTTCCTTCTATGCCTCGCCGTACTTCCCGCCCCCCATGCCGCGACGAGTCAACCCTCGAAACCCAAATGGATCCGCGTGAGCTCAGACCATTTTTCCGTTCTAACCGATGCGGACGAGAAGCATGGCCGCGAGGCCGTCGTCCGGTTAGAGCAAATGCGATCGGTTTTCGGAGAGCTTCTATTCAGAAGGAAGCTGAATATGTCCGAACCGCTGGAAGTCATTGCCTTAAAGAGCGATAAAGAATACGCAGACGTTGCGCCAACTCAACGTGCTTCCGCGCCGGGCTTTTTTATTGGCGGACCAGACCGCAACTACATCGTCCTGAATCTGTTCGAGCCTGATAGTTGGCTTGCGGTCTCACATGAAATCGCTCACTACTTCCTGAACTATAACTATCCGCCAACGCAACCTTGGTTCGACGAGGGCTTTGCCGAGTATTTTTCTGCGATCCATCTGGAAAACAGTCAATCCGGGATCGGAGGCGACCCTGAACTGGGCGCGACGTGGGATGAAGACATTCTCGGGAACCAGATAGAAAAGCGAAACCCTCCACGATCACTCACTGAAATGCTAACCGCACCGGTGTGGCTCTCAATTCCCGATCTTTTTACCATGCACGCCTACCACGCCGGATATCAGGAGGGAACCCATCATTCTCTTTTTTATGCGCAGTCGTGGATGGTCGTGCACTACCTGCTGAATAAGAATAAATTGGCGGAGACGGGAACCTATTTTGACTTGGTTAAAAACCAGAAAGTAGCTGTACCACAGGCGATTCAGCAGGCATACGGGATGTCAGTGGTGCAGTTTGATCAGGGGGTGAAAGACTATTTCAAATCACTAACTCCCCTATTCCTTGCGCTCGACGCCTCAAAACAGCCAGACACGAAACCCTTCGATCCCGGTTCCTCTTCTTACCAGATTTACCACTTACCCACGGCAGACGTAGGAGACATCGGAACCAGCACCGCTCAAGTTCCTGACTCGGAGGCCCAGGCAACGGTCGCAGAAATGGAACTTCGCTTGCCCGAGCATAGGCAGCAGGCAATAACACAATTGAAAAGCATCAGCGACGATCCAAAGATGGAAAATGCGATTTCCCATCGGGGGCTCGCGTGGAGCTACATGCAGAGCAAGGATTTTGCGCAAGCTAATGCGGAGTTGGCTCAGGCATCGCAACTTGATCCCAAAGATCCGTGGGTGCACTATTATTCGGCGCTGATGAAATATCAGCAGGGTCAACTCAGCGGTGCTTCAATTCCAGGACTTCCGAATATGATGTTGGATTTACGCACCGTTATTGATTGGAACCCGGAGTTTGCCGAGGCTTACAACATGCTTGCCATGGCTAGGCTCGAAGGGGGAGGAACGCAATCCGCAATGGATGCGATGCGCCCCGCAATTCAACTCAGTCCGCGCAATGAGACATATTTGCTGAATTTGTCGCGCATATATATGGCTGGGAAGAAATGGGACGAGGCCACAAACTTGTTGAGCAGGCTCGAGGGCAGCTCCGATTCGCAGATTGCGCACGTGGCAAAAAAAGATCTCGAAGACCTGCCCACGCTAAAGAAATACGGCGTCCTTCCGCAAGGCGGGCCTGCATCACCAACGGTATATTGGGCCAATCAGCCAGGGTCAAATTCATCCGGCGCAGATTCGAAAGGGGAAGATTCGAAGCAATCCGATGAGTCAGAAGATTCGCCGCGCCCGGCGGAGACCACTCAGCCAGATAAGCGGCCGGTGAAATTCTTGAAGGGGACGCTTACGAGAATTGATTGCTCACATCCCCCGGTAGCGGTCTTAACCGTTGTGAGTGCCGGAAAAACTCTGAAGCTGCGGACTGCGGACTATAAGACTCTCGTCCTCGTGGGGGCAGATCAATTTTCATGCGAGTGGGGCCGTCGCGCCGTAGGCGTGAACTACAAAGCTGGCGGGAAAGTTGACGGCGATGTGGTGTCGCTGGAATTACAATAGAACCGCTCAGCACCTTGGTCGCCTCATTCACAGTCAAATATTCATAGTCAAGCCGCCCTCGTCGCTCCCACCTTTACAAAAAACGTAAAGGTGGGCCAGCCACCCACCTTCCCTGCCGGTGCTGCCTCAGCCACCGAATGAGGCTCTCGCGGGCGGGGGCGCCCGCGCCACACGGCCCTACCCTACCCCTCCTCCCCCCTATTTCGTAAAATCTTTAGAATCATTCGTTTTGCGGTTTTTTGTTGCCAAATACTCAGTTCTAAAGAAGTTAAATCCTTAATTCTTTTGAATCATGGGCTTACGCGCCGTTTTCGCTTTCCAGGGATTCAGGGTGGCCAGTGCTCTGTTCTCTTTGCTCCTTGTGTTGGGGCAATGATGGAATAATTTGGCTGTGGACCGCAAGGTCAGACGTCACACAATAAGGCTGTGGAAAAATAACGTGTGGAGATGCTCCGGAAGAAGTCGAAGACTGGAAGGGCAAGCCACGCCGGGATATGGCTTGCAGCCGGGCTTCGTCTCTTTTTCGTCAGGTGGATTTAGCGTCGGCGAGGGAGTCTCTTTGCCGATGCCTCGGACCTAGCCTCGGAACGAGCCTCGGACCAGGTGGTTCACGGAACGGTTCCACAGAAATGCGCTCGTAACACACTTCCAGCACGGTCAGGTATTCTGTGCCGCCCGGCACTTGAAGGACTACGCTGTCACCCGCTGCCGACTTCATCAACGCGCGCCCCAGAGGTGACACCCAACTGATGTGGTTGCGGTTGAGATCGATTTCGTCGGTGCCCACGATGCTCACTGCTCGCTCTGCTCCCGCGGCATTGGCATAGCGCACGGTCGCTCCGAAGAATGCCCTCGCGTCGCCGCCTGCCCAGCTCTCGGAGCTTCCGGGTCCACCACTTCCGCGGCTTCGATTCGCTTGGTGAGAAAGCGAATCCGCCCATCGATCTGCCGCAGCCGCCGCTTGCCGTACTGATAGTCGGCGTTTTCACTGCGATCGCCGTTGCTGGCGGCCCACGCCACCACCTCCGTCACCGCCGGACGTTCCCTGGTGAGCAGAAACCGGTGCTCATCTTTGAGGCGCTGCAGCCCGCTCGGCGTGATGTAGTTCTTGACTGGCGTCGCGGGCTCGTCCGCTTGTGGTTTTCTCGTAAACCCTTTTCGCATCTCGTAGTCCTTCCTAGCCTGCGCCGTGAGCTATATTGGATCAACCGCCAGCGACGTTCTTGCTAGGGTGAGCACATTTGAACGGCAACCTATGAAAGCGATTCCGGTTATCTGCCCGACGGCCCTCGTATCCTTTTCTCAGGGGTAATTGGTTGTTTTGCCCAAAGTCCCGGGCCGCCGGTGACCCTGGTTAACACCGAACAGCGTACTCTGACGTCCGCCAAGATCGGGCAGCGCTATGATCTCCTCGTGTCATTGCCCGGTGGCTATGCCACATCGAGCCAGTCCTATCCCGTGCTCTACATTCTCGATGGCTGGCATTTCCCGCTGATGGCGTTTCTCCAGAACAACAACGTCTATTCGAAGCGGATGCGCCCGGTCATTATGGTAAACGTGAGCTATGGTTCGACTCCAGATGTGATGGCGCTGCGAGCGCGTGATTTCACACCGACCAAAACGTCACGCGAGGGGGCCTCGGGGGGCGCAGCGGCGTTTCTCGATTTTCTGGAACACGAGGTGATTCCCTTCGTTGATCGCACGTATCGCACGATTCCGTCGGACCGCGGCCTTTTGGGCCATTCTTACGGCGGCCTGTTTGCGATCTACGCTTTGGAGCAACGGCCAGCGCTTTTTCAACGGATCGTAGCTGCAAGCCCCGCATTGAGCTGGGATAACCGCCTGCTTTTCTCGGCTGCGCGCCAGAAATTACGGGAACTGCCGTCGCCGGTTCGCTTGGATATTTCCGTCGGCGACAAAGATGATTTCGGATTTGATCAAGACACCATCGCGTTCGCCAAACTGCTCGACGAGCTGAAACCTTGGGCTGGATTATCGCTTCACGCTCTACCCTGGTGAAAACCATGACTCGGTCCGACTGGTTTCCTTCCCGGCGGGACTCTATTGGGTTTATCGCGCCCCACCGCCCAAAAATCAAATTCCCGAGTGACGGGTGAGCGAGTGAAAATTCGGGGACAGACGGAAGTGACCGCGTTCGGACACCTACCAGATGCGGCTCACGGCATCTACAAAGATTGGGGAAATCTGCTCGGACAAAAGAAATGGGGGCAGTTCCGTCTGTCCCCGAATTATGCCCTAGAGAGAATCTTCGCGAAGAACGCGAAAGGCTGGGCCACCCGTCCAACCACATCAGCAGGCTCGTCGTCAGCGCAAGGGGAAGTAATCCTTAGGTTAGCGCTTATTTTCTTTGTTACTGAATTAACAACTTCTAATCTGTTCCGCTCACATTCTGCCTAAGACATCCGATGATAACGAAGTAGGGGAAACTGGCTCGTACAGGGCCGCTTGCCACGTGGCATACGGGGAAGCATTCGATGGCGAGGTTTCGGTGAGGTTAATTGTTCGGCTGGCGTATAGTAGCGGGGAAATCGTCGGGGTCGATTCCGCAATACATCTTGAAATGCGTTCTTGGACTGGCGCGTTCCTATTGTGGACGAAACGGAGGTTCGCGAAATGTTGATGCCATGGTTCCTAAATGAGATTGGTAAAAGCGTTCGCACCTGGCCGCTACTGATCGCTTGCTGCCTGGTTACGCATGCTGCCGCGCAGGTACCAGGAGTCAGCAAAAGCGAGATCAAGATTGGTTCCTGCTCCGCCCTCGACGGACCTGCTCGCCAGTTGGGCTTGGAGACGGTGCTCGGAGCGACAGCCTACTTCGACTACCTCAACGATCACGGAGGGGTTTACGGGCGGAACCTGAAGCTATTGTCTTTCGACGATGGCTACGATCCTGAAAAGACGAGCGCCTGCTTCGCATCTCTGAAGCGGGAGAATGTATTTGCCGGTGGCTTCTTTGTCGGCACGCCGACCGCCCTCAAGTATGTTCCGATGGCGCAAGCCGAGCACATGCCCCTGGTGGGCTTATTCACGGGAGCACAGTTCCTTTATGAACCAGTGAAGCACGAGATCTTCAATTTGCGAGCGTCCTATGAAGACGAGACGCGTGAACAGATAGACAGCCTGTGGAAGTTGGGAGTGCGCAGGATCGGCGTGATTTACCAGGACGATGGTTTTGGCAAGGCGATACTTGACGGCGTCAAGCTGGCCCTGGAGAAACACAATACCGAGCCGGCGGCTACTGGGTCATTCACCCGCAATACAATGGAGGTGGGACAGGGAATCAAATCGGTGCTGGCCGCAAAGCCAGATGCGGTGATCCTCGCCAGTCCTTACGCGCCAGCCGCCGAAATCGTGAAGCAGGCACATGGACAGGGCTGGCGGCCATTATTTCTAGCCGTATCGTTCATCGGCACGGAGGCTTTTATTACGGCTGCCGGAAAAGATTCGGAAGGAGTCGTAATTACGCAGGTCGTGCCCAACTATGACCGTACCGATCTTCCCGCTGTGAAGCTTTACCGCGATTGCCTCCGAGAGTATATGTCGGGGACTCAACCCAACTTTGTGAGCCTGGAAGCGTTCGTGAATGCGATGGTCATTGCGGAGGGCCTCAAACGGGCTGGAAACGATCCCACACGGGAAAAATTCGTCCAGGCCATCCAGTCGATGAATGGCGTTGATATTGGCCTAGGCCCGGACGCGCGTCTGAAGTATAGCCCGATCCGTCATAAGGGACTCGGACGTGTATACCCGACGGTCGTGCGAGGCGGGAAGCCTGAAGTCTTAACCGATTGGGCGGATGTCGTAACAAGTCGATTGACGCCAGGAGGCACTAGTGGCAGGTAGGCGGTTGTAAGTGCGATTCATTTTTAAGCAATAAACGACAAAACCAGCAAAATTCTGCAAGAGACCAGGCACCCTTGAGCATACGGTGAGGGTTATGATGGCTTGCTCAGCGCAGCAACCTCAACGTCTGACATGCAGCAACGCCGTGCTGCTCCTGGTTGATCACCAAGTCGGTTTGTACACAGGCGTTCGTGGCATCGACGTCCTTCAACGTACAACGGTCAACGCGTGGGACGAAAAGCAGCAGTCTATGCGGCGCTCGCATTCCATTCAGTACATTGGTCTTTGGCCTGAAGCAATATTTTTCGCAAAAAAATAAATAAAGGAGAAGAAGCAATGACAGCAAAATCCAGTCAAACCAAACCCAGCATCGTTTTCTGCCACGGACTCTGGGCGGACGGCTCGTGCTTTAGCAAGTTGATCGTTCCCCTTCAGGCGGAGGGGTATGAGTGTATTGCAGCGCAGTACGGCCTCAACACAACGGCAGAGGACGTCGCCTTGGTGAAGGCAACGATTGGCCGGGTCAGCGGCCCCGTTATCCTCGTCGGCCACTCCTACGGCGGAACCGTCATCACCGGTGCCGGAACCGATGATCGCGTTGTCGGGCTGGTTTACATCTGCGCGCTCGCTCCGGACGCCGATGAAACGTCTCAGACGCAGCAGGCTAACTTCCCGAAGACCGACGTCTTCTCCCACATCGAAGTCGTGGATGGACGTATCTGGCTGAGTCCGGAGGGCACGAAGTATTTCTGCGGAGATCTTTCGGAGCAGGAGCAGAAGCTCGTTTGGGCCACCCAGGGCGTCCCTAAACCCGACCTGTTCGACGCGAAAGCCGGTGGAACCGCCTGGAAGTCGAAGCCAAGCTGGTACATCGTCGGCAAAAAAGACCACACCGTGCATCCCGATCTGGAGCGCGCCATGGCCAAGCGCATGGGCGCAACCACCTATGAACTCGATAGCAGCCACGTGCCGATGCTTTCGCAACCAGAACGGGTGCATCGATGTCATCCGTGCCGCCGCAAAAGGCTGTCCAAGGAGGCCACGGCAACAGCGTAAGTGCCCCGGGAAATCGTAACTTGGGCACAGCAGTCCCCTAACTGGTCAGTTGGCTTGTAATGATTTATAGTCCACTCCGGCTGAACAGTTATAGGATTGAGCCCATGTCTTTTCTCACTAGGGAAAGGCAGGAGGGATATCTCGAGATGATAAAAAAAATCGAGATCGAGCGATTCAGTCTTACCTCCTCTAAACCATTCGATCAGGTTGTTGCAGCTGTTAATGCGGCTATCGGCCATCCGGATATGGCTGAATTCGCGAGGATCAACTCGCGAAGCCCGCTCTTTTGCCGAGCTGAAAAGCGCAGTCGAGAAAGGCTTGAGCAAAGCCGGACTGATGCTGTTTATGCAGCTTGATCACGGCGCGGTTCTGCGCAAAGAAACGGGTCACGACACCCCTCAGAGTCGTCCGCTTGATTAGTCGGCAATCCGCTCATCATGAAGGAAATGGCCAAGCTTGTTCCGGACGCGGGCTCTTACGCGCCAGTGACCGTCCTGGTGGATGAGCGGGCCGATGGCGTGCATTTGTCATATGACAGGATGGCGAGCTTTCTAGCTCCGTATAAGAATCGCGCCGCCCTGGAGGTCGCACGAGATTTGGATAGCAAAGTCGAGGATCTCTTACGGAATGCTGCACGCTGAGGGTGCCCAAGTTTCTGAGATGGTCGCGCATGTTTCTGTGAAAAGGATAACGTGAGCTCAGGCTTGTGCTCAATCGTGGTCGAAGCGGGGAGCAAATTATGGCTGAATCAGCAGCGCCTGTGCGCGTCATCGAGCCCGCGCTGCTCGGCACGCTGCTCGAGACGTAGTCACATGTGTGGCGATGTGCAGTTTCGCCGAGCGGGCAAATTAATTTTGCCAATCGCCACAACATGCAAACTCGGCTTCAGGGAAAGAGGCAGGCGGTCTGATTTATGCGCAGTGCAACCGCAACAATTAAACGGTGCTCGTGGGTTAGAGTCGATGATTCGCTGATGCTCCAATATCATGATCGCGAGTGGGGTGTTCCAGTTCACGACGATCGCAAGCACTTTGAGTTTCTCGTGCTCGAAGGTGCGCAGGCCGGGTTGAGCTGGACGAATTGTATTGAAGAAGCGGGAAGGTTATCGGCGCGCTTTCGATGGGTTTGATCCCGAGAAAGTCGCGCGATTTTCGGTTCGACGAATCGAGAAGCTCGCATTGAATCCTGAGATCATTCGCAACCGCATGAAGATCCAGGCCGCCGTGCGCAACGCACGCGCGTTTCTCAAAATCCAGGAAGAGTTTGGAAGCTTCGACTCGTATTGCTGGCGTTTCGTGGACGGACGGCCGAAACTTAACCGGTGGAAGATCATGCAACAGATTCCTGCGACTTCTGTCGAATCCGATGCGTTCAGCAAGGACCTTAAGCGTTGCGGATTCAGCTTCGTTGGTTCGACGGTCGTGTATGCCCACATGCAGGCGGTTGGAATGGTAAACGATCACCTCGTTGATTGTTTCCGTTATCGGGAGATCAGGCAAGATCGGAAGACTGGATCTTCCACGTCACGATGAGTCCGCCGCCAACAGGGGCAATTCGGAGAAAATATTCATAGTCAGGGTATTTCCCCTGCTCTTAAATCATCAGAGCTCTTAGCGGCTGCTGATACAGGGCGGGGTCGCATGAACTCAAGCGTTAGGAAGGCCCCCTCCCCCTATTTGGCCGGTGTTTTGGAATCATAGATTTAGGGGGCTCCGGAAAATCCGATCTTTTGGAATAAATGAGTTGCGGGTAAAATCCGTCCGACAAAGGAGTTACAGGGTTTTTGGTTGGTTCTGGATAAATTAGTGCCATTTTGGGACTCTTTCTGTGTGTGCGTCCTTTGCCATTTATGCAGGATTTAGAAAATAAGGTCAATAGTAGGAAGGGCAGGGAAGGGCAACAAATCTCGATTCTGCCTTGTCCCTAACAGTGCACGACGCTGATAGCAGCTCGTGGTGATGAATTGGAGATATCCGGCGCCGTAATGGCGATGGAGCCGTCTTGGCATCCGAGATGTCTATCACACGAGTCGAGGTTTTCATTGTGACCCATGGACATCGAGTTGAGAGCATGAAGGCCCACCCGTCGAAAACCGCGACGGATGGGGCAGCCTTGTTTATTTATGACGTTAGGAGAACAAAATCTCAGCAAAGATGGGCCAGCCCGCCAAGGCGTTATTGTTTCGGTGTGAAAAAAGCAACTTCGAACTCCCATTCTCGTTTGGCATTCGCAAGTTGCGGGATATTAGGCAGTGCTCCGAAATTTGCCGCTTTCAGGTAATCTTTAGCATACTGCACAAATGGCTCCTCCCCTGATAACACTTTGAGGTGATCCACTCGCCCATCTCCTCCGATACTGATCTTGAACTGCACCACAGCGTCTATGCCCGGTCCTTTTTGATCTTTGCGATACGCGATCCCTTGAACTGTTTTTCCCTGAACAACTGTGGGGGCATCGACATAGGTCCGCGAAGGGCGGTCGAGTCCTTCGTCCCAGAAAGGGTATGTGCCTCCGATCCAGCGAAAGAGTCCATCGACGTAGACGAAACCGCTAACCCAATGCGGTGGCCCATGCTTCGGATCTGAAGAAGTAGAGGTAAATCGGAAGTTTTCGATCTTGACCCCATCCAGCGGCCTGGGCAGAAGCGATTCAAATCCGATGTCGCTTAAGGAAGTAGGATTGTCGAGCGCTTCGACAGTTAGACCAAAGTCTTCAAACTTCGAGAAGTTAGCGGCCACCCAAGAAATATGAGACTGAAACTTGGATAGTGCGATTTTGTAATCTGCCGGAAGCTCCTTTGCGAAGCGTTGATCAAGGTGGCTTACGAACCACTTATCAGCGTCGGGGATGGCGAGAGACTCGAGTGAGCCTTGTGCCGTTGCTACATTTGCCGTATGGATGATGTCCAGGACTTGCGCGCGCAGGCCGTCTGCTGAATCGGGATATTCCTTTTCCGCGCTTGAGACACTTGTTGTTGAAACGCAGAAACACAAGAGGATCGCCGAAGTTAGAGCGTTTTTGACAAGGCTTACCATCCTAGCCTCCAAAGGAAAAGCGCCTCACTCGTCGCGGTGTTCGACGGGTGGGAATTCATGCTGATGGTATCAGGCGATTTGCCGCACGTGAAGTTCGTTCCCTTTGTAGTGTAGATGCTCCAAGATAATGTCACCCCCTAACTGCAACGAGACTTTGTCACCCTATGAGGATGGTGACGATGAGTCAGAAAGAGTTGCAACGCGTGAAAGTGATTGAGAATGCGGTGGGCGGGAGGCTGAGCGTACGCGAAGCTGCCCGCCTGCTGCAACTGAGTGAACGGCAGGTACAGCGGCTCAAGCGGCGCTATGAGCCCGATTCCATCGCGTGGGTGCACCACGGCAATCGTGGACGCCCTATGCCTTGGGCTTTTTCACTTCCCCAGAAGCGGTTGATTTTGACCTTGGCTCGCGGCAAGTATGCCGGCTTCAACGATTCTCATCTCGCGGAAAAACTTCGTGTCGAGGAGAACCTCACCGTCAGCCGCGAGACCGTGCGCCGCATTTTACAAGGTGCAAAACTTGCCTCTCCGCAGAAACGCCGCGCCCGTAAATATCGCTCGCGCCGCGCACCCCGCCCGCGTTTCGGCATGATGGTGCTCACCGACGCCAGCCGTCACGACTGGCTCGAAGGCCGCGGTCCGCATCTCACTGCTTGTCGGTTTTCAAGACGATGCCACCAGCCAGATTCTCTCCGCCCACTTCCAATTCGAAGCCGAAAATACCGTTGGATATCTTCGCGCCTTGTACGCCATGATCTCCGTCCACGGCGTGACCCTCAGCCTCTATCGTGATCGTCACTGCATCTTTCAGCGCAACGAGTTCCCACTGGACCGTCGCCGAAGAACTCGCCGGAAAACAATCTTCCACCCAGCTTGGGCGCGCCCTCGAGGAGCTCGGCATCACCCAGATCCCCGCCTACTCGCCCGAAGCCAAAGGCCGCATTGAGCGCGCCTGGCGCACCTTGCAGGACCGCCTGGTCAGCGAACTTCGCCTCGCCCATGCCATTACTTTGCAAGAGGCCAACGCCGTGCTGGCCCGTTTCTGCGACGACTACAATCGACGCTTCGCACGTCCGGCCGCCGAATCCGCTCGCGACTTTCGCGCTCTGCCGCGCCGCTTCGATCTCGCCCGCTGCCTTAGCCTGCGCTATGACCGCGTCGTCGGCCCCGATCACGTCGTCGTCTTGGGCGCGCATTCCATCGCCCTACCATCCTTGCCCGCCCAGCGCGGATACTCCGGCGAAACCGTCGAACTCTCGCATCAGTTGGACGACACCCTGCGTACCTACCGCGGAGATCACTTACTGATGACCCACCCCTTGCCGCTGCAAGAATACGGCCATCGCAACCCTGCTCCGCGACTCACGCTGCGGAAACCCAAAACCCAGATGCCCCGCATCTACAACCTGGGAGGCCGCCCCGCTTTGGCGGCAGTTACTTAATCGTTAAGGGGTGACATAATCTCGTCGCAGTTAATACGACATTTTCTCGTTGCAACAACAGTTCGTTCCCTTTGTAGCTCGTTGACGAGAACAGTACCTCGCTGCCCATACTCATAATGGCGAAAACCGCGCTAAGCCCGTTGTTGCGGCTCGAGCACCAACCCACGTTTCACCGGATTCTGATGCATATAGCTAAGCTTCTCCGCGCAGCCCCCAAACAACAAACCCTCCCAGGGGAAGCTGAGAGGGTTTCTCCGACGAGTGGTTGCTATCCCCTGCTGACGTTTGACGCTTGAAATCCCTTAGGACCTTTGTTCAGATCGAACTCCACGGTCTCGCCCTCGTTTAAGGTGCGGTAACCGTTCTCCTGGATTGCGGAAAAATGTACGAACACATCTTCCCCCGTGGAGCGCTGGATAAATCCATAACCCTTGGCCCCGTTGAACCACTTGACTGTACCTTTTTCTCTCACAGAAATTACTCCTTTCGCCAAATTTGAATCCCGAATCTTCCTTGAAGCCCTGGCTTCTTATTACCCCCTCGGAAAATTTTGGGAAGTGAACAGTGAAACGCTACATGCGGCCGCATCCGCGTAAAAGAGAAAGGCTCCGAAATTTTATGCCGCCCGGTGGCTGAATATCCCCTGGGAGTCCGGCACAAAACTTCGAAGCCTGTCGCAACTGCGCGAGATTCGACTGCAATTCACGGAACATCTACTCCAAAACATGCACAGCATTTACAACAATTGTGCAATGAGCAAAAGATAATATTCAGGAACCCCCATTCTGGCAAGAAAGAAAATCAAGTGTGGGAATTTAGTCTCTCCGGTCAACTTTTATGCGGCGTTCTGCAAGTGGGGCAATTGCTTTCTCCCACAGTAAGTCGCTAATAACGCAATAGTTAGAAGCTTGAGGGCGATCTTAAAGAACGGGCTCGCGACGAAACGGGAGTGCACCGCTCAAGGGTGTTCACCTATCACTCGCATCGTGTGACGAACATCACATCTGCCTTTCTGGCCGCAAGATAATATTGATGCTCCCGTCAGTGGCTGCCTTCAAATTCACGAAGGTCGCTATGCACTTCTCACTTCGGAAATTTTCTGCGTTGCGCGCTGTAATTATTGCGCCCATGTTGTGCGCTGCCGTGGCGTCGGTCCTGGCCGCACAGAACCGGCCCATTGCCCGGCCTGTTGGTCTGCCAATCTTTCAGAAACTTACGCGAAATTCCGGATACATCTTTGCTGGCACTGTAACGTCCATGTCGAAGGTTAAACCTACTCCGCAGAACAACGTTGGAACAATAAAAATAGTTTTCCACGTAGAACATGCATTTCGAGGCGTCCGCCCCGGACAGACCCTGGCAATTCGTGAATGGTCAGGTGTGTGGGAATCCGGTGAACGTTATCAGGTCGGCGAGCGGGTAATGCTCTTTCTGTTCACCCCAGGGAAATTGGGACTAACCAGTCCGGTGGGACGCGAGCTTGGCAGATTCCAACTTGATCCCTACGGGCGTGTCTTGCTGAACCGGGAACACGTCGCTGCCATTTCCACCGATCCAGCTCTCGCAGGCCGATGGCAAGGGAAAACCCAAATAAGCTTGAAGGAATTTTCCCGTGAAATCCGGGGCGAGATTCAGGAGTATTGATATGCCGGGAGCGGAGAAAGGCGCAGCATGAGTGCTGAACTCAAGAACTGGACCTCAGTCACCGTTACCGAAATCTTCAATTTCCTGTTGAAGTTTGTCGGCGCTAGCTTACTACTGTCACTGATCTTGGCCATACCCGCACTTTTCATCGCCGCCGCAATCGCGGGAGCGGCAAGATGAACCTATTATTTCTCCGACATCGCTATATTCTGCTGAGGACAACTCTTTTAATTTTCCTGATCTTAATATTCCTCCCCTTAACCGCGTTTGCCGGAGGTCCAAAATATGTCGCCGGGACTACTTATTTCAATTCTGGAACGGCCGGTACTCCGTTGACATGGTCGCAGGGAGCGGTACATTACTACACCGACCAGGGCAATCTCAGCCCGATCCTTCCCGGTGCAAGCGCGGACGCCTTGGTCGCCGACGCATGGACTCAGTGGACATCCCTCCCCACGGTTGCGGTGTCGGCCATTCACGCCGGACAACTCGCGGAAGATGTCAGCGGCGGCAACGTCACGGTAAATCCAGATGGCACTATCAATCTTCCAGCCGACATTCTGCCCGCCGCAATGGCTACGCCCGTCGGTATTGTTTACGACGCTGACGGCGCAGTCACAGATGCGCTCCTGGGACAGGGAGCGGGTGAAAGTGGGTCCTGCTTCGACAACGCGGCTTATGGCGGGGTTGATAATTTTGGCGCCGACTCACATTTCCTCCACGCTCTAATAATTTTGAACGGCAATTGCGCTCAAACGTCAGCGCAGTTGCCGGACGTCGAATATCGGCTCGTGAGAGTGATTGGCCGAGTGCTCGGCCTGGACTGGTCGCAATTGAATCTGAATGTGATTACAGGCAGCCCGCGGGCGACAACCGATGACTACAACGGCTTTCCGGTAATGCACGACGCGGACAACGTGAATTGCGTTCCCATCAGCCTGTGCTACTCCAATAACGGCCAGACTAGTACCGTATCGTCCGAAAATGGACGATCAGGCCGCGCTTTCGCGGCTTTATCCCGTGACCTCTCTGAACTCGAGCAGCTTTCCCGGTAAACAACTTTTCTCGCCGAGCACTGCCCGGATTCACGGCAACGTATATTTCGAGGTAGCCCCAGGACAAGCCGCACAAGGCATGCAAGGCGTCAATGTTGTTGCGAGGATGATGGACCCATTAACCGGCCTGCCGTCGCGCGCCTATGCTGCTTCATCAACATCAGGATTTCTGTTCACGGGCAATGAGGGAAATACAATTTCTGGATTCAACGACGGAACCGGAGATGCGTTTACGAATTTCGGCGCTCTTGACCCAATGAGGGAAGGATTTTTCGATTTATCCGGATTGCAAATTCCCAATGGAGCACAAAGCGCGCAATATCAATTGAGCGTCGAGGCAATGGACCCTCTTTGGTCGCGGGATGTAGGACCCTACGCTCCGTTGCAGGTGATCCCATCAGGAACGTTTCAGCCCGATAATCGTGACAGTGACGCTGGGAGGAGATACGCCGCAGGACATCCTCATGCAAAACAGTGCGGTTCAGAAAGCGAATTGGTTCGGGCCCACGACCTACGCCGCGCCTGCACCATTGCCACCCGGCGGGGACTGGACCGGTTCGTTGAGCGCATACGGCGAAACCGATTATTTCTCATTCAATGCTCAGAACAATCGCACGATGTCGGTAATTGTTTCGGCGATAGACGAATTCGGCGACACGGTGCAAAACAAAATTCAACCTGTCGCCGGCATCTGGGGGCTCTCCGATCCAGGTGTGTCACCCGCCCCCGCCGAAACGCCTTCGGCATTCAACACTACGTTTTTTGGGGAAACGCGACTGGATGCGACGCTGCTGCAATCTACGGCATTTCGAGTGGGAATTGCGGATTATCGCGGAGACGGGCGTCCTGACTACCGTTATCACGCCCGGGTTTTTTATGGAGACAATATTTTTCCCGCGCGGGCGAGCGTAGCCGGCAACACTCCGATTGCGATTCAAGGGCTGGGATTTCTGGCCAACACTGCCGTCGGCATCGGTGCGGCAAATCCTCCGCTGGAGGCGATCTCTGCGAAGCAAATTTTAATCAATGCTCCGCCCATGGCGGATGGAATTCAAAACGTTGTGCTCAGCGACGCTTCTACTGGAGGCAGCTCTACGATGACCGGAGTCTTAACGTATGGCGCTGGACCCACCGACATCATTGTTCTTGCTCCCAGGCACCTAATCCCGCAATTCCGGTAGGGGGACAGCTGGCAAACCCGATTCGCGTACAGGTGCTCGCAGCCGACGGCAAGACGCCTATTCCCGGTGCGAGTGTGTTCCTGACATCCGTTCCAGCGGTCGCGTTTTCGGTCTGCCTTGGCAGGCCCAGTTGCACGGTCTTGACTGACCAAAGCGGACAGGCCGCCACCGGCCTGACCGTTTTAACGGCGGGGGCAATCACGATTACTGCCCAGCTCGCTCCGGCCTCATACGCGAACCCACAGCAAGTGCAAACCACAGTAGTAGGAAGATCAACCGCGCTGGACATTGCGCTGTCTTCTTCATCCGCATTTATTGCCAGTGGGGCCACGTTGAATATGCCGATCACAGCGCGCGTACTTTCGAATGGACTCCCGGTCGGCGGCAAGCCTGTTGACTATTTCGTAATGAAAGGCTCAGGCACGCTCAGCGCTTCGACAGTGAACACCGATTCCAACGGAACTGCGACGGTCAACCTCCAGTTGACGGCACTATCGGGCGACGTGGAAGTGAGCGCCTGCGTCGGTCCAGGAAATGCTCCATGCCAAATCTGGAACGCCACAGCCGTCCCGGTCAGCTTATTGCAACTGCAACCAGTCTCAGGGGACGCACAGGTTGTTGCCGTGGGGACCGCCTTTGCGCCATTTACAGTTCGCGTTACCGATCAGGCGACGCCGCCCGATCCTGTTCTCGGCGCGAGCGTGTTTTTTCAGTCAGTAGTCGGCCGCTCGCCGAACGATGAGCCCATTCTGTGGATTGCCCAGAGCGGGATATCGCAGCCGACAATACCGGTCATTCTGGCGCAATCACAAGCGACGGTCTTGTCCGACTCGAACGGACTGGCAAGCGTCCAACCAACCGCCGGTCGAATAGATGGGCCTGTTCTGGTTCTGGGGTCGGCGTCCGCTGGCTCAAGCACAGCAGACTTTGAGCTGCAATCGCTGCTGCCAGTGAAGTAGATCCTTTTGTCATGTTGAGCGAAGTTGCGCTTCCGCTTGCGGAAGCGCAAAGAGTCGAAACACCCCCGCCGCGGGGAAACTCAGTTCTCGCGCAGAACCGGGAAAGGCTCGCCTCTTAGTCATGCCGTAAACATCGCGATCAAGACTCATACGCGCGCAATCGCCTTGAAAGGGCGCGCCTTCAAGCGCGCCGTAAAGCCTTTGATCAAAACATCGGCGGGGCTGAAGCCCCGCCCCTTCAAAGCGGCCGCATCACTTCCCCACCCACTGATCCACCCAGTCGTTCACCGTTTTATACCAAAGCTGGCTGTTCTGCGGCTTGAGTATCCAATGTCCTTCGTCTGGGAAATAAAGCATCTTCGACGGCACGCCCTGCCGCTGCAATGTTGTAAACAAATCGAACCCTTGCGAAACATCCAGCCGATAATCAAGCTGGCTGTGAATCACCAAGTGTCGGCGTTTTGAAATTCGCCGCAAACAGATGTGGAGACCATTTGCGATAGAGTTCGCGATTCGTGTACGGAGTCCCTTTGAACTCCCATTCGTTGAACCATAATTCTTCCGTCGTTCCCCACGCGGATTCGGTATTGAACATGCCGTCGTGCGTCACAATGCACTTGAAGCGATTCGTGTGGCCGAGAATCCAGTTGGCCATGTATCCGCCATAGCTGGCGCCCAGCGCGCACTCCCGGTCTTTGTCTATAAACGGATAATGCGCTTCCGCATAATCGAGGCCCTTCATTAAGTCCTCGAAGGCGCGCCGCCCCAATCGCCATTGATCGAGTCAATGAATTTCTGTCCGTATCCGGGAGAGCCGTGAAAGTTGATGAATATAACCACGTATCCGTTTGCGGCAAAGAGCTCGAAGTTCCAGCGATAGCTCCACTCATCACCCATCGGGACTTCCGGGCCTCCATGAATGATGAATTTGACGGGATATTTTTTGTTGGGATCGAAGTTCGGCGGCTTAACGAGAAAGCCTTCGACTTTGTCGCCGTGAGCGCCAGTAAACCAGAATAATTCGAGTGGGGACATGGAGACTTGAGAGAGGACGGAATCGTTGAGGTGGGTAATCCGCGAACTGTCGATGACGCTGACCTCGCAGTATCTCGCTTTGGTTAATGCATTCCCTAACCTTCTGAAGCCTCGCGTTCCCCAATTCGATCTTAGCGATCTCGGCGGGGTAACGTACCGACATCTGAGTAAAGATAAGAGTTTTGCCGTCCGGAGTCGTCGCGAGGTTATCGTTGTTTCCCGGCAGAAGTTCGGGGCCTGACAGAATCTCGAGTTCATCGGGGGTATATCGGTCGGCGTTGTCAAGAATTGTGAATGGTCTAAGGGGTTGGTTTACCCTGACATGAATTATCTGCGAATTGCCAGCGCCCTCTGCCGTGAAGTAGATTTCCGAGAGTCCGGGCTCCACGCCGTGGCCCCCACCCAGGCGTCAAAGCTCTTCGGTCAGATTCTTTTTCTCTCCCGTCTTCCGGTCGTACAACATCAACCGGAACCTGTCGCTTTCGTATCCAGGGCGCTGCTGCGCGCGGTATGCGATGTACTTCCCGTCCGGCGAATAGAGCGGGGTCGAGTCGCTGGCTTTATTTTCGGCGGTGATGTTTCTTGCTATGACGGGCGAGACGCCCGTCCCTCCATTAACCGGGACAATCCACAAGTCGTTGTTCGTCGAGATCGCTGGTTCTGGATCGTGATTCGAGGTGTAGCAGATTTCCTGTCCATCCGGCGAGAACGCGTAGTTTTCCTGCCCGCCAAGACTGAACGGCGGAGTATCGTAGTCGCCGGGAGTGAGATCGTGCGGGACTGTCAGAATGTGAGTAATAATTGTTACGCCTCCCGCACTACGCGGAACCTCAACCGCAAAGATATGACTTCTCTTGCCTTCTTTATATGCATTCCAATGCCGATATAGCAGATGCGTGAAAATCTGCGCCTTGACTTTGGAGTTTTTCACCTCTTCCAGCCTCTTAGCATTGCAGGCCTCGTCTTCAGAAGGCGACCCCACACACTCGGGATAAACATTCGAAACAAAAAGAATGTTCTTTCCATCCGGTGACCACAATTCGCCACTTGCTTCCGTCGCAATCGAAGTCAGCTTGTGCGTCGCCGTCACCGTTCCCGTCGCTCCGTCGAAGTCGGCGATCCAAATTTGCGATCCGCCTTCCTTCGTCGAGACAAAGGCAAACTGCTTGCCATCGGGCGCCCAACGCGGACGGCTCGCATCCTGGTCAGCGATGATTTCGCGCTCTTTGCCGCCCGCAAGTGGAACGATCCAGACGTGCGCCGTTTTAGTATTTGCGTTGAGATCAACATCCTCCGCAGCAAACAAAACCCATTTGCCGTCAGGCGAAGGTTCTGGCTCTTCGACGCGCTTGAGCGCCATCATGTCTTCAAAGGTGAAAGGATGTTTTTGCGCGAGGGACGGCAGCGACAACAGAAATATTAAGACAGTCAGAAAGCGACGGTGCATGGCTGGCTCCAACTAAATTTAAATCGAGTCCGATGGTCGTTATCTGGTTCCGGTTTCGTATCAGGATATGGCTTTCAGCCATATCGTTTTCAACAATGGCGATGTTACGGCGTGCTTGAAGGCACGCCCTGATACAAGGCTTGCTTGCTCCTGGCGCATGCATGAGCGAGTCCTCGGCAGCGTCCGCCGGGGCTGCGTGACACTCCTCCAGAAAGCGACGTTGCATGGCTGGCTCCAAGTTCATTTAAATCGAGTCGGGTGGTCGTTATCTGGTTCCGGTTTCGTATCAGAATATGGCTTTCAGCCATATCGTTTTCAGACAACGAAGCGATTTGTACGGCGTGCCTGAAGGCACGCCCTGATACAAGGCTTGCTGCTCCTGGCGCATGCATGAGCGAGTCCTCGGCAGCGTCCGCCTCGGCTGCGTGACACTCCTCCAGAAAGCGACGTAGCATAGCTGGCTCCAATCACAGTTTAAATCGAGTCGGATGGTCGTGATCTGGTTCCGTTTCGTATCAGGATATGGCTTTAAGCCATATCGTTTTCAAACAAAGGCGGTTTTACGGCGTGCCTGAAGGCACGCCCCGATACAAGGCTCGCTTGCTCCTGGCGCATGCATGAGCGAGTTCCTTTGCGATCCTCCAGAAAGCGACAGTGAATGGCTGGCTCCAATTGCATTTAAATCGAGTCTGATGGTCGTTATCTGGTTCCGGTTTCGTATCAGGATATGGCCTTCAGCCATAAGGTTTTCAAACAACGGCGATTTTACGGCGTGCCTGAAGGCACGCCCTGATACAAGGCTTGCTTGCTCGTGGCGCATGCATGAGCGAGTCCTCGGCAGCGTCCGCCTCGGCTGCGTGACACCACCCGTCAGAATCGTTTTACGATTTGTTCACGCATTCCAGAATCTCCGCTTCACTCAACGTATGATCCGAGGCTTTCGCACGCTTATAAATCTTTTCGACGATTTCATCGGAACACGCCAATCCCCGCTGCTCCAGCCAAAACAGAACATTCGATTTCCCGCTCATTGGTCCGACATCAATGACCTGTTCCATCCCGAATACGTGCGATGGCACGCCTGAATAAACAGCATTCGCCAACTCAATATCATTCTTCTTGTATGCCTTGATCACCGCGGATGCATGAACTCCGGTCGCGGTGCGAAATGCATCTTCGCCAACGACGGGGTAATTTGGCGGAATCGGAACACCAGTCGCCTTCGACACGGCGTCGCAATACTCGCGGAGCCGGGTCAAATCCTGTAAATCCCAAGGAGAAATTCCCATTAGCTTGAGATTCACCAACATCAAATCCATTTGCGTATTACCGACACGCTCGCCGATGCCCAGCGCGCAAGCGTGCACGCAATCTGCGCCAGCCATGAGCGCAGCTATGGAATTCGCAACGCCGAATCCGCGATCGCAGTGGCCATGCCACTCCACGCGAATCTTTTCTCTCGATGGTTTCACTACTTCGTCCAAGACGAACTTCACCAGCGCGAAAGCGCCGCCGGGAGTGGAATGTCCGGCGGTATCGCAGATCACAATTGCGCGCGCGCCGCAGCCAATCGCACAAGAGTACAGACGTTTCACCATCGCCGGATCGCATCGTGAAGTGTCTTCGGTGACATACATCACATCCAGGCCTAGCGACAAAGCGTATTTCAAAGCTTTCTCTGTAGTCTGAAGTAGAAAATCGTCAGTCCATCCTTCTGTATAACGGCGAATCGGGCTTGATCCAATAAAAGTTGCCGCCTCAATGGAAAGCCCCGTCCGCTCTACAATCTCAGCAATCGGACGAATGTCATTCTCATGAGTCCGCGCGGCGCAGTTGGCGCGGATTTTCATTTTCTGCTGAACAATTTCTCGCGCCATCGCTTCCACGTGCTCGACAGCACGCTGCCCAGCACCGGGCAGGCCGAGATCGAGGGAATTGATTCCCAATGCCTCCATCAAATGCAGGATGTGGATTTTTTCTTCGATCGAAGGATCGCGGACCGAGGGGGATTGCAGGCCGTCGCGAAGGCTCTCATCATTGAGAAGGATTGGACGTGATTTGGAGAGGGCTTCCGGCTGAACCTGATTCCAATCGTAAATGAGTTCGGAAGCTTTCATGTCGGGTTTTGTAGTCTCGATTCTACTAAGATTTCAGGATCCAAAACGAGCCGTTCTTCCGTTCCGGTTCTTAAAACGAGTCGGGCCCCTTGCGGGCGTGGCCTTTCACACGTTTGCCCCAGAGCTTACGCTCGGGCTGAGCTATGCCGCTCTTACGGAGCTGGATTGTGCAGTTCATCGCATTTGTGCGTCACTGTTAGTGCGATCCCAAACCGCAGTTCTTCCCACCAATGTTTGCCTTATTCGATTTTCCCTGCAGTTCGGAATTCAATACTCGACACTCACCAGGTACAGGCCGCTCGCTGGTGCCGTTGCCGCTGCCGCCGAGCGATTTCGCGCCAGCAAAATCCGGCTCATTTCTTCCGGTTGAAGAGTTCCTTTTCCAATCAGCAAAAATGTCCCGACCAAATTCCTCACCATGTGGTGAAGAAATCCGCTGCCGCGGACGGTATAAATCAATTCTTCGCCCTTCTGCTCCCAGGTTGAATCGAAAATTCTGCGGACGTTCGACACGCCTCCGTCTTCGCGCAAACGCTCGGGGTCAACCGCGGCAAATGAAGTGAAGTCATGCTCGCCCACCACAAGCGGGGCGGCCTCGCTCATTTCGTTGCTGTCCAGCGGATACGGGTAATGCCACACATAGCGAGCGAGAAACGGAGAACAAATTGCCCCCCGATAAATGCGATACCGATAGGACTTTGCCTGCGCGGATTTTCGGGCGTGAAACTTGACGGGAACTTCGCTGACTTCGAGCGCCCGGATCGAGTTCGGCAGCACGTCATTGAGCGCTTTGAGAAGATTCTCCGGCGGTATCGGCGACGCCGTGTTGAATGAGGCCACCTGGGCTAGAGCATGCACGCCAGCGTCCGTCCGGCCAGAACCTTGGGGCAAAACGTTTTCCCCAGTGACCCGTCCAATAGCCGAGGACAAAATTCCTTGAATGCTGGGGGAATCGGGCTGCACCTGCCATCCGCAAAAATCGGTGCCGTCGTAGGTAAGGACTACTTTCAGATTCCGCATGCAGGAACCCGCGATTGCATAAAATCTTGAAGCTTCCGAGACTCTTTACGAATCTGTACGGTTTGAGCGAGTTGCCATATTAGAACTGGATGCACGTTCGGCTATACTGTGACATTCCAGATTGATCCTGCATGTCGAGGCATTTGTGGCGGAGTCGCACAGTTTTGGAACTCTACGATTGTGAAGCTCTGCCGTTGCGCCCGACAATAAATGAAACCTGACCGCAGTGTTATACGTAACACGCTTGACCAGGGAGAAGCAGTCTTTATTTTCAGCCTCAATGATTTTCAGCCTCAATGTTTGGAGATGACCGAATGTCTTTGTCACGCCTGATTTCCTCGCGAGTAGGTGCGGCCATATTGTGTGCCGGTCTAATTTCATCGAGTAGCTTCGCGCAGAATGCGCAAACAGCCCAACCGGCGGCCTCAACTCCTCCATCGGCTCCGGAACCGCAGACCTACAAATTTACAGACTATTCCAAGCCGGCCAAAGCGTTTCCCAACATCATCGCGCCTTACACGGCACGACAGGTCGACCCGCCAAATCTTGCCAATACTCCCCGTATTGATCAGTTGTTACATGACGGCAAGATCATGCTCTCCATGGATGATGCGGTGGCACTCGCGTTGGAGAACAACCTGGACATCGCAATTGCCCGCTACAACCTGAACATCGCAGACACAGATATCTTGCGTGCGAAGTCGGGTGGCTCGATCCTGGGTGTGAATTCCGGAATCGTTCAAAATACTCCGGGAGGTACGGTCGGAGGATTGGGCGGCACCGTGGGATCTGGTGCCGGTGGCACAGCGCCCGCCTCGGGAGGAGTTGGAGCTGGTACGCTCGGATTAGTAAGCTCGACCCTTGGTGTCGGGTCTCCGATTACCAGTTTCGATCCAATCATGACAGGAACTTTTCAAGTAGATAAAAATAATCTTCAATCCGCGAGTGCTTTCAATGGCGTGCCAGTCTTAAGTACCAACACATATACCGCGAATGTTGCTTACACCCAGGGTTTCACCACGGGCACGGTGATGTCTGTTGGGTTTAATAATACCCACCAAACCACGAATCAGCCGTTCAGCACCTTAAGCCCGATTCTTAATTCTAACTTCCAATTCAAGCTTACGCAGCCTTTGCTGCAGGGCTTTGGCTTTCTTCCCAACACGCGATTTATTCGCCTGGCAAAAAACAACAAGGAAATATCCGATGTAGCTTTTCGTTTGCAGATAATCACTACCGTCGACCAGATTGAAAACATGTACTGGAACCTGGTCTATGCCTATGAGTACGTGAAGGTACAGAAGGAGGCGCTGGCCTTCGCTCAAAAGACGCTTTCCGATACGCAGAAGCAAGTACAAATCGGCAGTATGGCGCCAATTCAGGTCGTGGGCGCGCAAAGCACCGTGGCGACGGATCAACAAGCTTTGATACTCTCTGAAACCAATCTTCAGCTTCAAGAACTCTTAATGAAGAACGCACTCAGCAGAACTCTGGTGGACCCGGTTTTGGCTGAGGCGGAAGTTATTCCCACCTCTGATCTCCAACTACCGGCTCAGGAACCGATAGTTCCCACGCAGGATCTGATTAACGATGCTCTAAATCACAGAGCCGAACTGGCGGAGTCGAAAATCGACCTGAATAGCCGGGAGATGAACAACAAGGCGGTAAAGAATGCGTTGCGGCCAACATTGGACCTGTTTGCTTACTACGGCGGCTCAGGTCTCGCTGGAGACATTAACCCTAGCGCGCCGTTTTGTGGTCCGACGGTCACCAGTGCCTTTTGCTTAAATCCAGCTAATCTGCCGTCGCAATTCCAGACGTCGCGCACCGCGCCCTACACTACAGCTTTGAACAATCTAGTCACGTCGGCCGCCCCGGACAAAGGAGTCGGGTTGTCGCTGAATATTCCGCTCCGTAATCGCTTTGCGCAGGCTGACCAGGTTCGGGCCGAGCTGGAATTTCGCCAAGCACAGATGCGGCTACAGCAGATTGAAAATCAGATTCAGATTGAAGTGCGCAATGCGCAATTCTCGCTTCAGCAGAACCGCGCCAGCGTAGACGCCGCAAGGGCGTCAACGGAATTCTCAAGGCAAACACTGGATGCCGAGCAGAAGAAATTAGCGCTGGGAGCCTCCACTTCTACGTTAGTACTGCAAGATCAGTCTGCGTATACCTCGTCGGAATCGAATCTTGTATCCGCAATGGCAGCATACGAAAAAGCTCGTGTCGAGATGGATCGAGCGACTGGTCTGCTGTTAGACCATTCAGGAATCCTGATTGATGACGCCGAGCGTGGACAAGTCACTCATATGCCAACGGTCCCCGATATAGCTCCTCGAAAGGATGTGGAGTCCGTGATGCCGCAATACACAACAGAGCCACCACCTGGGCCACCGCCGCCGAAGCAATAGCGTGACTCGGCGGCATGGGCTGGTCAAAGCTTTGCGACACCCAAGAGCCGGATTGAAGACTTGGTCATTTTCCTTTATGAAATTGTCATTCGAGAGAAGTTGAGGGACCGGCTTTTTTTGCTCTTCCACAGTGCCCAAAGCAGGTCCCTCCACTCCTCAGCTAAACTTGCTCAGCAAGTTAGCTGATCCGGTCGGGATGACAGCTGTTTCCCGCGACCCCAATGTAAGGCAAACGTTTTCTGCGGGTATGGTAGCATGCGTGGATTGAGTGACTTTTTAAGTCAATGGATATCCGCGAAATTGCGAGGCGCGCCAAAGTTTCCACCGCAACAGTGTCGCGGACAATAAACCGGGTGCCCAGCGTTGACCCGCAACTTGCCAAGCGCGTCTGGAAGGTGGTTGAGGAACTTGGCTACTATCCGAACACTCAGGCCCGGGCGCTGGTTTCTGGAAAGAGCAGAATCTTTGGCCTCATTGTTTCCGAAATAACCAACCCTTTCTTCCCCGAGATTGTTCAGTCCTTTCGAAGATATCGCCGTGCGACACAATTACGAAATCCTGTTGACTTCCACCATCCATGATCCCAAGCGTATGGAGTTGGCCGTTCGCAGAATGATTGAACGCAGAGTGGACGGCGTCGCCATTTTAACGTTCGGGATGGAAGAGTCGTTAATTGAAGATCTGCGCTTCCGCAAGTTGCCGGTAGTATTCGTGGATGTCGGGCCGCATATGCCTGGGGTCAGCAATATTCGCATCAATTATCAGCATGGCATTCGGCAGGCGGTGCAACATTTAGCGGCTTTAAGGCACCTGCGGATCGCCTTCATCAGCGGCCCGCTGCATCTTAAATCCGCAGTCGCTCGAAAGACGGCATTTGAAAAGTCCATGAACGAAATTGGGCGGGAACTCCCGGCTGAATTGATGGTGACCGGGGATCATCGGATGGAAGGAGGCATGCGAGCGCTGGTGGAATTGGTGGCTTTGCGCGATCGTCCCACGGCAGTTGTATGTTCGAATGACATGACGGCCATCGGAGTGATGCGTGAGGCCTACGACTACGGCATGGTCATTCCGCGTGATTTATCAGTTGTGGGCTTCGATGATATCCGGCTTTCGAGTTTCACGACCCCGCCCTTAACCACGGTGCAAATGTCACAGACGCTTCTTGCGGAGTATGCATTCAAGGCCCTAATCAATGAAGTGGAGGGAACGTCGCCCTCAAAGGAAGGCACCGAATACGAGTTGATCACCAGCCTGGTGTTAAGAGGGTCCACGGCGCTCGCGCCCACGCAGAATTCTCCATTGCAGCCGCTTTAAGGAAGCAAGACCAAGGTCTTATTCCTGCCGCCCACCCTTCTGAGAGCTTTTCGGCGGTAGCACCGAATCGCGAGAGGCACCACCCAATTTGAACGGACGCCGTTCCAGCTTGGTGTAGTTCGTAGCAAACTCCTTAATTTCAAGAAACTGATTTGTTGCGACGTTCGGGAAATGCTGCCGCGTATTGCTCGCCGGCCACCAGATTTCCAGATCAACAATGCGAGCCGATTTCCCCAGACCGATGTGTTGCTGAAGCGGCGAAGCCCCAAACGAACCGCCGCTGCTTACGGTGCGATAGATTGAGCGCTGACCATGCCCTTCATTCTCAACGGTCACCTTGATTCGCGCCCCGATCGCGACGCGGTTGCTTTTTACCCCGATCAAATGCAGCTCAATCCAATCGTTGCCATTGCCCGGATTCTCAAAGAGCCGAAATGCGTGCGCGTCGCCGGGAGTTGCCCCTCCCACTTCCTCGATCAGATCTTCGAACCCGCGGTTATCAACATCTGCAAATGCGACACCGTGGCCCTTGTGCAATTCGCCGGTGCCGGACGACGCGGTTACATCCACGAAGTATTTCCCGTCGTGATTTCGCAGCATCACGTTGGGCAGAAGCGATGCGTAAGAAGGGTTTCCAGTCCCGAGATAAATATCCAGATATCCGTCGTTATCTATGTCTCCGAAATTCGATCCCATGGGCATGAAAACTTTATCCAAGCCCGACCTCGGAGGTGACGTCCTTGAACGTGCCATTTCCGAGATTCCGATAGAGCTTCAAAGTCTCGGCGTTATGAGGCAAGCCAAGGTAGGTGCGGACGGATTCATCCACGGAAACGTAATAGCTGGCGACGAAGAGGTCAGGCCAACCATCGTTGTCATAATCGAAAAACCAGGCGGGAAAGCTTTGCCAGGGCTGTTGAACTCCGGCCTGCAAGGCCACCTCGGTGAACGTGCGGTTGTGATTGTTATGAAATAGAAAATTGTCCCCGTTCAAATTTGACACGTAGAAGTCAACATAGCCGTCATTGTCATAGTCGGCTGCGGCGATTGCTTTTGTATATCCGATTCGATCTACTCCCGCCGCGTGAGCAATATCAGTGAAAGTGCCGTCGCCGTTATTGTGAAAAAGTTGCAGAGGAGCGTTTTCATTTCCCACGATCAGATCGAGGAAGCCGTCGTTGTCAATGTCGGCCCAGACAGCCGTTTGTGTATCGGTTGCCGGCTCTGCCAGCCCGCTGGCGGCGGTCACGTCGGTAAATGTCCCGTTGCAATTGTTCCGAAGCAACGATTTTCGTTGGGGGAACTGCCAGGCTCCACGCAACACCAAGATGTCGAGGCAGCCGTCATTGTTGTAATCGGTTTGCATCAGGTTTAATCCACCTAGCTGATCAGACAAGCCCGCTTGCACGGTTCGGTCCGTGAATGTGCCGTCTCCGTTGTTGTGAAAAAAATGAAGGGGCGCGCATTGGTCAAAGTCGGAAAGCACAACGTCAAGCAGACCGTCGTTATCGAAGTCATCTACGATGATCCCGCCAGACGCGTCGAGGGTCTTGATTCCGGCGGCAGGAGCTACATCCACGAAGCGCCCCACGCTCTCTGCTGAGTTGAATAGGGCAGGCGCGATCAAATATTTCTGCGGAACGCTATCCGGATACCCGCCCAGCGTCATGTATGCCACGTTCAGCAACCATTCAATGTCGTAGGCGTCAGGCTTTCGCTCCAGATATTTCGTCAGATATTGGACGGCCTTTTCGGAATCGCCAGTCTTTCGATACGGAACTTCGGCCTGTGGTGGAAAGATGCATCTGTCGCCGGGATTGCGATAGACATCATTTTCCATCTCAGATTTGTGCAGATACGCAATGCCCAGAACTTCTTCAAGCTCAGGCATCGCTCCGGGCAATTCTTTTGTGGCAATTTGATATGCGGTCTCCCACTGTGCCACAGCTTTGTCCATGGTGCCTTTGTACGAATAAAGATTCGCCAGTGCGTAATGGGTCTCGATGGTATCGAGAGGAGTGCCTTGGGCCAGTCCCTCAGCATTCATTCGCAACTGATTTTTCTCCAGCTGATCAACCATCGTCGAATATGACTTTGTGCGGATCTCGCAAATCGCTTTCAAATCCTGACTCCAGCCGTCAGGCTTGGAAAAGCTGCGAAAGGCCAAATCCGCTTCGCTGGTTCCGGCTATCGTCGGCAAATAGCGGATAGTTCCGGTAGCTTCGAGGGGCAGGATTCGCCGGGGTTCGCGCTTTCGCGCGCTGATGTTTCATTCGGCGGCAAAACTTTCAAGATCGCGTACCCGGTTGGGATTTTTACCGCGCTGGTGAGTTGTCCTGGTCCGATTCCACGGAGAGCATCTCTCAGCTCAGAGCGCAACGATGCGGGGTCAGTTGCACCCATATAACCGCCGCTGCTGGCCGTCGAATCGCTGGATTTCTCTCTTGCGAGAGCGGCAAAATCGGCGCCATTCTTGAGCTTTTCCAAGATTTTCTGCGCTTCGGCTGGAGAGTCTACCACTATGATCTGAAGAGTCACCTCATGTGAGGGAGTACTTTGTCCCAAAAGCGACTGCGGCATTAACAATGGACCGGTAACGAGGATGGTAGGCAGGAGAGACCCAGAATCTGGCGCTTCGGTTCCAGATGGGAATCAAGAGCGTGATCATTTTTAGCAATCGAAAGCGCACGAGTGCCATACCAGACAAGACTACACGGAACAGCACAAACGATTTTCGAAGATTGCGGCCGCACTTACTTGTAAAAAACTATAGCATTGCATTCGAGTAAACGATTACTATGTGGCCGAACTCTTGGAGGCACTACTCACATGCTCGGACGCCGTGAATTTATCCGCAACACGATCGCCGGAACTGGAGCACTCTTATTCTCTCGCTGTTCTCCGTTCGCGGGCGCAACCGATGCTTCAAGCGATTCGCGAATTGAGGTTCTTCTCGGCGAACCATTGGGAACGATCTCTCCGAACATTTATGGACACTTCGCCGAAAATCTTAGCGGCGTGATCTATGACGGCATATGGGTGGGACAGAACTCAAAGGTTCCCAACGTGAATGGCATCCGCAAGGAACTGGTGGATGAGATGCGAAAAATCAAGGCTCCCGTCGTCCGTTACCCCGGCGGCTGCTTTGCCGACAGCTATGACTGGAGGGACGGTATTGGTCCCAGCGACAAGCGCCCGCGCCGAACAAATTTCTGGTCATTCGGAGAAGCTGCGAATGCCCCCGCCAGCCACAAATACGATCCCAACCAGTTCGGGACCAATGAATTCGCTCACTTCTGCAAATTGATTGGAGCCGAACCTTATCTGGCCGCGAATGTGCGCAGTCTCCCGGCGGAAGAGTTTTATCGCTGGGTGGAATATTGCAACTCCCCGGCGGGCAGTACCACTCTTGCGGAAACGCGCACAGCCGCCGGATTTTCCGACCCGTTCAACGTTCGCTACTGGGGAGTCGGAAACGAATCGTGGGGTTGCGGGGGAAATTTTACCGCGCAAGAGTATGCGGTGGAATTTCGCCGATATACAACCTGGGTCCCAAGGTATGGACAAGACCTGTCATTCATTGCGTCAGGTCCCAATGACGATAGTTGGGATTGGACACGAGGTTTCCTGGAAGAGATCGTTAAGAAAGGTCCGGGGCAGATTCGTTCGATTTACGGTCTCGCGCTTCATTACTATGCGTGGAACTTAAGCCGCGGGAAAACCCGGAACTGGGTTGAAGGCAAAGGAGACGCTCTCAAGTTCGATCCCGTGGATTGGTACGAACTGCTGAAGCAGGGCGATGTCATGGAATCGCTTATCAATGGGCACTGGCAGGTAATGGGAGAGCTCGATCGCGAGCACCATGTCAAGCTCGTGGTGGACGAGTGGGGTCCCTGGTATCGGCCGGGCAGCGAGATGACACCGGGCGATCAGATTGAGCAAACGCCCACGTTGCGCGACGCGGTCTTTAGCGGGATGACGCTCGACACTTTCAACCGGCATCCGGAGAAAGTTACCATGGCGAATTGCGCCCAGCTAATTAATTGCCTGAACAGCTTATACCTGGCGCATGAGGATAAGTTTTGCGTGACGCCCGTGGGCCACGTTTTCGCAATGTACATGGCACATCAGGGCGGGCAGGCGCTCCGAACGGCGTTCTCCGCGCCCAATGTCGGCTATGACCGTGACGGCAAACCCGCCTCTTTTTGGGGGCTCAACGGTTCGGCTTCGCTTCAGAATAAAGACCTTGTCCTTACTGTCGTGAATCCCCATGTCAGTGAAGCAAGAGAGGCGCAAATTGGAATTCGGGGCGGCGGGATAAAATCGGGCACGGCTACTACACTGACCAACTCCGACATTCAGGCGCACAACTCATTTGAACAAAGAGACGTTGTGGTGCCGGAGACGAAAGCAATCACTGGCGATGGAAGCATGCTCAATTACACCTTCCCGGCTGCTTCGGTGACAAAGCTGGCGCTGGCTCTCACATAAGCACGATCGAGATCACATCTTGAAGAGTTCTCGGGCGCCAAAAAATCTCCCGCTTGCGATTTTGCCGTGGGTGCTCGCTGCTCCGCTATTGTTTTGCGGCGGCGGCGGAGCCGGCTCAACCAGCACGACGACCACAGGCACATCGTCCCCGGTATTCACCAACTACCACGTGGTGGGAGCTAATGTACCGGTACGTGATCCCAGCGTGATTCGAGTCGCAGGCAACTACTATGTTTTTGGAACGGATACTGGAGGCCCGGTTCAGGGCTCCTTGCCGATTCGCTGCTCGACTGATCGCATAAATTGGACGTTGTGCGGTTCCGTATTCGCTCAAATACCTGCTTGGGTCCGAACTCGCGTGCCCGGCATATTGGGCCTGTGGGCGCCAGACATTTCGTTCTTTAATGGTCTGTACCATGTCTATTATGCAGGTTCGACGTTTGGCTCTAACACATCCGTGATTGGCCTCGCTACGAATGCAACTCTCGAATCCGGCGGACCCCAATTATTTATGGGTGGATCAAGGGGAAGTGCTTGGATCGGTTTCCACAGACGACTTCAATGCTATTGATCCCACGATCCTGGTGGATACCGACGGCAGCGTCTGGCTTACCTACGGGAGTTATTGGACTGGCATCAAACAAAGGCAAATTGATCCTGCTACTGGGATGCTTCTAGTCTCGAATCCCACCATCTATTCGTTGGCGGAACGTCCCAACGTGCAGTTTGACCCTATCGAAGGCACGTCGCTGGTTTACAAAGATGGCAACTATTATCTGTTCGCGTCGTTTGACAATTGCTGTGCGGCTGATCCCTTTCAGAGCACCTATCGCATCATGGTTGGCCGTGGCAGCGGCCCCCACGGCCCTTTTGCGGATGAAAATGGAATCCCTATGCTTGAGGGAGGTGGAACACAATTGCTCGCCGGCAATGGCGCAACCTGGAATGCACCTGGCGGGGCAACCGTTTATCTGGACGCGCAACAAGGCGACACGATTGTTTTCCACGCTCTCCATTTACCAGACGGAGCGCCTTATCTCTTCGTCAATTCTTTGACCTGGGTGAATGGATGGCCTGAGATTCAACCGTAAACAGCTTTGCGAGTCAAGAGTGTTCACGCTGCTTCATTGTTGCAAGCGAGAAGATGGGGATGGCAAGGTCGCACGCGTGCGTGAGAGTTGAAGGCGGGAAGTGATATCGTATCCAAGCCAGAACGCTCTTTAAGGAAATCGGCACAAACTATGCGGGCCAAAGTAAGTGTCTTTTTATTCCTGCTAACTTTTTCCGCTGCTTTCGCGGAGACAAATCCTCGGTGGACCACCCAACAGGCCAATGATTGGTATGCCGGACAACCTTGGTTGGTGGGCAGTAATTTCATTCCCAGCACCGCAATCAACGAATTGGAAATGTGGCAGGCAGACACGTTTGATCTACCTACGACTGACCGGGAATTGGGATGGGCCCAGGGTTTAGGCATGAACACCATGCGGGTCTTCCTCCATAATCTCTTGTGGCAAGAGGATTCAAAAGCATTCCTAAATGAGATGGATCAGTTCCTGGCGGTCGCAGACAAGCACCATATTCGAATCACATTCGTGCTGCTGGATTCAGTTTGGGATCCGTACCCGAAGCCGGGCAAACAGCGGGAACCGCGTCCGCACGTGCACAACTCGGGTTGGATGCAAGCGCCAGGCGCAGACATATTGAAGGACCCATCTCACTGGAACAAGACATTGAAACCCTACGTCCTCGGGGTACTGATTCATTTTCGGAATGATAAGCGAATTTTGATGTGGGACCTGATGAACGAACCCGACAATGACAATCCGCCTTACAAAGCCCAGGAACTTCCAGACAAAGCGCAGCGGGCTCTCGCCTTGCTTCGAGAAGAATGGACGTGGGCCCGCAGCGCGAAGGTTTCCCAGCCTCTTACCAGCGGCGTTTGGAAAGGCGACTGGTCAGACGATTCTCACCTCAGCGCGACCGCGCTGTTTCAACTGCATAACTCCGATGTGATCACTTTTCACAGTTACGAACCGCCAGATCAAATGAAAGAGCGAATCCAATCATTAAAAAGGTTTGGACGGCCAATCATCTGTACCGAATACATGGCGCGACCTTTGGGCAGCACATTCACGTCCATTTTGCCCTTGCTCAAGGCCGAACATGTGGGTGCTTATAATTGGGGATTCGTGAACGGGAAATCGCAAACCATCTACCCGTGGGACTCCTGGGAGAAGACTTACACGGCCGAGCCTGCCGTGTGGTTCCATGACATTTTTCGCGCTGACGGCACGCCTTTCGACGTGAAAGAAATCGCGCTGATCAAGAGCTTGACCGAGGGAAATGCCTCTGACAGGCAGTAATCGGTTAAGCGGTAGCGGCGTTGCTGCCACGAAGAGGGACGGTCGCGTGCGGGTTGTCTTTCTTCGGTGCATGATACTGCTTTGCATTTCTTCTTTTACCTCTGCCCAGACCGAAGGTCAGAAATCCGATCAGGCCCCCAGCCCCTCGCAAACCCAAGGAGCGGTGTCCACCGGCGGTGTTCACGCTCCCGTACTCGACGAGGAAAAACGGCCAATCACCGCCGGCGGATTCGTCAACAGCGGTCCAATCATATTTCAGGACGTGGCCGAAAAAGCAGGGCTTACTAAGTGGCGGCATGTAATGGGCACGCCTGAGAAGAAATTCATTTTGGAGACGGTCGGCTCTGGTGTGGCCTTGCTCGACTACGACAATGACGGATGGCTCGACATTTATCTTGTCAACGGATCAACTTACGATGCGATTTCCGGCAAAGCGACTCCACCCCATGCGGCACTGTTCCACAACAATCACGACGGCACCTTCACGGACGTGGCGGCGCAAGCGGGCGTAACCAACGATCGCTGGGGCTTTGGGGTTGCTATCGGAGACTACGACAACGACGGCTGGCCGGATATCTACGTCAGCAATTTCGGGAAGAACCGCCTCTATCACAACAATCACGATGGCACGTTTACCGACGTGGCCGAAAAGGCGGGGGTCGCTCTCGGAGATTGGTCTACGGGTGCGACGTTCGGGGATTATGACGGCGATGGCCGCCTCGATCTTTTTGTCCCGGGCTACGTCCGCTATGACATCGCTCATCCTCCCGTTGCCGGGTCTCCTGCCGTGGCCTTCCCAACCTGCCAGTTCCGGGGCATCAACATCATGTGCGGTCCTCGCGGCCTCAAGGGAGAGCGCGATCATCTTTTTCACAATAATGGCGACGGCACATTCACTGATGTCAGCGAGAAAGCTGGCGTCAGTGATCCGAACCTCTACTACGGGCTCACTGCCGTTTTTGCTGATGTTAATAACGACGGGAAACCTGATTTGATCGTGGCCAATGATTCCTCTCCCAACTATCTCTATGTGAACCGGGGAAATGGCACCTTTGAAGACGCCAGCTACGCGTCCGGCTATGCGTTGAATGAGAACGGACGCGAAACCGCTTCCATGGGAATCGCGGTCGGCGATTATCGAAATAATGGACTCCTTGATCTCTACAACACTGTGTTTTCGGATGACTACAATCCGCTCTACCGCAATGATGGCGGTGGGAACTTCACCGACGTCAGCTATCGAATGGGCATCGCGGAATTGACCATACCTTTCCTGGGATGGGGCACCGGCTTTCTCGACTTCGACAATGACGGTTGGAAGGATCTTTTCGTAGCAAATGGTCACGTTTATCCTGAAGTGGACAACGCCGGATGGGGCACCACATTTGCGGAGCGTCCGTTGCTTTTTCATAACTTGAACGGCGAAAAATTCGAGATCATGCCGGCCGTCAAAGGCACCGGTTTGGCGGATTTATTGACCGCTCGTGGCGCCGCCTTTGGAGATTTATTTAATGACGGCAAGATTGACGTGGTAATAAATCAGTTGGATCGGACTCCGGTGCTCTTGCGGAACGTCAGCCCGGACAAGAACCACTGGGTGGGCCTCCGGCTGATTGGCGGTCCTAAGAGTCCACGCGACGCCGTCGGATCAACCGTATATCTCACCGCTGGATCGGTCCGCCAGCGCGGCGATGTGTTAAGCGGGGGAAGCTTCGCTTCTTCCAACGATCAGCGGCTTCACTTCGGATTGGGGACGAACTCGTCGGTACCAAGTATCGAGATTCACTGGCCGAGCAGATCAGTTCAGCGGGTGAATTTGTCAGAGGTTGATCGCTTTTATTGGATTGAGGAAGGCAAGGGAATCGTGCCGAATCCGAATGAACGCGGCCTTCACACTAGCGTGCCGGACCCAACAAACAACGCCGCCCCGAAATAGGGGACACGAATCCTTGGTTCGGTTCCAGTCCCGCCATCGCGGTAATCGTTTACTGGAAACAGAAATTTCTTGACAACCGTAATACTTTAATACTAGAGTCAGCCGGAATTGGATAACCATAGAAAAATGGCGGCTCCGGAGGATGGATTCCGGAGGTTGGTTACGGCCAGCTTATTCGTAGCTCTTGCCTTGTGTCCTCTCGCCCTATCGCAGTCCTCCCAGGTTGAGAAAGCGTTTCACCAGGGAACTGAGGCCCTTCGAAATGGTCAGCTAGACGAGGCTTCCGCCGATTTCACCCAGGTGATCGCACTCTCCCCGGCATTCGCCGAAGCATACTTCAATCTCGGGCTCGCCCGCCTGCAACAGGGGAGTTTTGACGCCGCTGTGGCTCCATTCGAAAAAAGCCTCTCATTGAAGCCCAGACTTCGCGGGGCCAATTTGTTCTTAGGAATCGCGCGTTACCGGGAGAATAACTACGATGGGGCTATAGTCGCGCTAAAACGTGAAACTCAGATTGATCCCTCGAATTCTAAAGTCTTCATGTGGTTAGGTATCGCTCAGTTAGCCGCAGGCGACGCTGCGGCGGCTACCGCCAATCTGGACCACGCTGCGGTTCTTAGTCCCAACGATGTGGATATTCTTTATCATCGCGGCCGCGCCCATATGCTGGTTTCAAAAGAGAGCTACGAACACATGTTCCAGGTTGCCCCCGAGTCGTGGAGGGTCCACGAAGTTCTAGCCCAATCATTCGTCGAGCAGGACCGGTATGAGGAAGCGGCCAGTGAGGCTCAGGAAGCAATCCGGCTAAAGCCCGGCGAGCCCGGACTCCATGAAGAGCTTGCGGACATTTATTGGAAGCAAAGCCAATTAGCCTCCGCCGAAACGGAGTTTGAGACTGAATTGAAGGTGGACCCGGAAAGCACTACTTCGAAATACAAGCTGGCAGTCGTCAGCCTGGAAAGGTCGAAGCCCGAAGTTGCCGCGAAGCTGCTTCAGGATGTATTGAGGGTCACGCCTCGTTCCGCGGATGCAAATTACCAGATGGGGAGAGCGCAGGCTCAATTAGGCAATACGGAAGCCGCGATCCAGAATTTTACAATTGCAGTCTCGCAGCCCGCGCAGACTGACTCCGAGACCGTGCGGCAATCCTATTACCAGTTGGCGCAACTGTACCGGCGGGTCCAGAAACCGGATGAATCCCGGGCGGCCCTCAATTCTTTTATGCGCCTAAAGCAGCAAGCTGACGCGCGGCGACAGGAAAAATTGCAGGACAAACTCAAGCGTTCAGCGCAAATGCAGGAAACTTCGCAGTAGTGAAGAGTTGCCGGCGAGTTTTGATGAGTAGCGTTGTTGCAGAGCGGGCATTTTGGACGACTAGTTTTTGCGGGTGGTATAAGTAAACGTTATCCGGATGGCGGAACCAAATTCTCTAAGTCGGTCGGAGGGGGCACATGTATCTTCAGGAAGAATATAGCGGCTCAACACGCAACTTCATTCGCCATACTTCACTGCTGATTGTCTCGACCATACTGCTGCTCAGCGTGGCGCTAGGGCAGTCGAACCAGGGCTCTATCGCTGGAAACGTCCTGGACCCCACTGGTGCCGTGGTGGGAAACGCGAAAATTACCGCTAAGGGAACCACTACCGGAACGACTTATCAAACTGAATCAAGCAACGCCGGCGCCTACAGGTTCCCTAACATGAGCATCGGAGCCTATGACATCACCGCCACAGCCCCAGGTTTCAAGACGGCAACGCTTACGGGTGTGTTGGTGCAGGTCGCGAGCACCAGTTCCCTGGACATCAAACTGCAAACCGGAACGGTTACAGAAAATGTCGAGGTTGATGCGAACGCTCCAACGGTGCAATCCGAGAGTTCAGACATCGGTGCGGTCATCACCCAAAAGCAGACGCTCGATCTTCCGCTTGCCCTCGGCAGTACGGTTCAAGCCATGCGATCCCCGGAGGCTTTTGTCTTCTTGACGCCAGGTGCAGTCGGTCCCGGATCAGATTCCGGTAACGGCGGAACGTTCGAATCGAAGATAACCGGCGGCCAAAACTACGCCACTGAAGTGCTTCTTGACGGAGCAGGCACCACTCGGTCGGAGAACGGATCGTCATTCGACGAAACTGCGCCCTCAGTGGAAGCGTTGAGCGAATTCAAAGTAATTTCGTCTACTTTGCCCGCAGAGTTTGGACGAACCACCGGAGGCATCGAGAGCTTTAGCACAAAGGCTGGAACGAATGATTATCACGGAGTCCTCTATGAACTTTTCCGCAATGAGGATCTCGACGCCAATGTCTGGGGAAATAATTACAATCTCGCGAACAACATCGGACCGCGTGCTGCAAGCCAAAGACCCCTTGATCGGCAAAATGACTACGGCGGCGCTTTTGGAGGGCCGCTCCGCATCCCTCATCTCTACAACGGAAAAGACAAGACCTTCTTTTTCTTCTCCTGGGAACAGTACCGTCAGACGCAGGGCGGCGTGAGCACAGATACAGTTCCGACCAACGCGGAACGTGGTGGCGATTTCAGTGACATACTGAATACGGGAAACATACTGGGAACCAACCCCTGCGACGGCACGCCGATCTACCAGGGCGAGATTTTTGATCCCGCAACCACCAAAACGGTAGGCGGAGTCGAGTGCCGGACAGCTTTCCTGAATGAGGCCGGCAGTGGAGGGAAGAACGCTATCCCCGCAGGACGGATTACAACCATCGGCGCAAACCTAATTTCGTATTACCCGACCCCGCAGAACGGACTTCTGAACAATAATTATCTGTTCCCATTCAGTTTCCCAATCCTGGACACAACAACCACTTTCCGTATAGATCAAAACATCACTCAAAAAAGTAAGGCGTATTTTACTTATTCCTCCCGGGAAAACACGCGCAACTCCACCAATCCTCTGTTTGCCGGGCCTGCGGGATTTGGGCGCGACCAATTTTTCGGCACACACTATATCCGTTTCGGCTATGACTACACCATTTCCCCCACCCTGCTGAACCATCTCAGTCTTGGTTATAACCGAACCAACAGTAAGAACGTTGGCGCCGGGGTCGGCTTGGGGAAGGGCACGGATTGGGACGCAAAGCTGGGCATCACCGGGGCGAGTGGCAAGTTATTCCCACAAATCGGCAATTCATCCACCCCGACCAATCTCGGGGACAACGTAGATGGCGATACCATTGATAACGGGTTCCGCTTTGGCGACACCCTGAACTGGGTGAAAGGCAAACACGAATTTAAAATCGGCTACGAACAGTGGTATCAACAGTATTCTCCGCTCGACTTCAGCAATACCAGCGGATCGCTCAATTTCGGAGGCGGCCAGACCGCAGCAACCACTAGTGCGGCCATTCAAAACGGTTTGACCGGCAGCGGAACCGCTAGTATGCTACTCGGCCTTCCCAATACCGGCTCAGTAACTGTTAAGGCCAGCCAATCCCGGTGGCTGCGAAATTACTATGCCGGATTCTTTCAGGACAGTTTTAAAGTCACTCCGACCCTCGTAATTAATTATGGTTTGCGCTATGAGATTGACCAGCCCTTCAAAGAGGCGAATGGCGATACTTCGACTATTAACTTAACTCAGCCGAATCCGGGAGCCGGCAATCTGCCCGGAGTACTCGAATTCGCCGGCAAGGGTACTGGGCGAAACGGCAACGTCAACGAACGTTGGGCGAATACTTGGTATAAGGATTTCGGCCCTCGCCTTGGGTTCGCCTGGTCGCCTTCAATGTTCAACGGCAAGACGGTGTTCCGTGGAGGCTACGGAATCATCTACGGAGGCCTCCAATATGCCGATTTCGGAGGCGATAATCGCACCGGATTCCAAGCCAATCCGTCATTCAATAGCCCGCAAGGTTTTGATCCGGCATTTGCTCTGGGTTCGGGATTTCCGACTTTCCCTGCCCCTCCAAATCTTGATCCGACTCAGTTGAATTTCCAGGGTCCGACCTACATTGATCCATCCTATGGCCGGCCGCCAATGGTTCAGAACTGGAGTGCGGAAATCCAGCACCAACTAGCTACCGATTTGATTCTCGACGTAGCGTATGTTGGAGAACACTCCACACACCTGCGGTCGAATTTCAACGCTGTGAACTCCCTTAACCCAAAATACTTCTCTCTTGGAACGCTTCTCGGTGCCTCTATTAGCTCTCCTCAAGCCGCAGCCGCCGGAATCAAACCTCCCTACGCAGGTTTCCCCGGCAACTTGATTGTGGCGCAGGCGCTCGTTCCGTTCCCACAATATTTTGGTTTCAACACCGATTGCTGCCTGGAAGATCTCGGCCAGTCCACCTATAACGCTTTGGAAGCTTCATTAACACGCCGCTTCCACAACGGCCTGAACTTGATGGCGTCTTATACCTGGTCGAAGACGCTGACAGACGCAGACGCGGCATTACCTTTCTTCGCTACTTTGCATCAAGGCGGGGCGCCGCAGGATCCGTTTAACAAGAATGGAGACAAGGCGATCAGCAACCAGGATCTCCCGCAAAATTTTGTCGTCAGCTATATCTACGAACTGCCGTTCGGCAAAAACAAGAAGTTTCTCAATCACCCCGGTGTGATGGACAAGGTTGTAGGTGGCTGGTCAATCAGCGGTGTTCAGCGATATGAAAGTGGTCAACCTCTGGCGTTTGGTTGCGCCTCTGGTGTCCCGGCTTTCGCGGGTTGCATACGCTTCGATCAGGTACCTGGGAGTTCGATCATAAGCTCTGCCTATAAGAGCGGAAATTGGAACCCGGTTAATCAACCGATTTTTAATCCAATTGATCTTCCAAACACAGCAAATGCTAGCCAAGCGGCGTTCGACGACCCGAACGCGCCCGCCAAAGTCACGGCTCGGGGTTTCTACACATTCGGCACTCTCCCTCGAGTTGACGGTGCGATTCGCATGGCGCCTTATCTAAGTGAGGATTTTAACTTCCTGAAGCGCACCAAGATCACTGAGGGCAGCGATATCTTGCTGCAGGTGAGTTTGATCAACGCTTTCAATCGGCATATCTGGAATCGGCCCGAGGATTTGAATCCCTACGATTCGCAATTGAATCCGGGATGTCCAACCTGTGCCACAAATTTCGGATTGATCCAATACGACAACTTCTCTAACACCGGAGGAGGTAGTTATCTCCTCTTGCCCAGAAAAATACAGTTGCAGTTGAAAATTGAGTTCTGAGGCTGCTTCACGCAACGCCGGGCCGTCCCCACACAGACGGCCCGGTTTCTTTTGCATGAACCAAGAATTGCTGGTCTGTGAGTCCGCGGGCCGCTATCCCGTGAGATGTAAACTACGTGAAATGTCCCGGGCGATATGTGTCTTTGAAGTAATCCTGTTTGTCCTCATTTCCAGTTTCTCCTCTAGTCAGTTAGCGGCGCAAGCCGAGGCGGCAGTTCCCGGCCGGTTCCTGGACGCCACCCAGAAACTCGGTATCACTTTCAAACACGAAGCCTCCCCGACTTCCAAGAAATATCTCCTTGAAACCATGGGCTCCGGGGTGGCGCTTTTTGACTACGATAACGACGGCCGCCTCGACATTTTCTTCGCCAATGGCGCTCACCTCAGTGATCCAATGCCAAAGGGCGCGTTTCCAAAAAAAGACGACCCGAAATATTGGAATCGGCTCTATCACCAGAAGCCGGATGGCACCTTCGAAGACGTGACTGAAAAGGCCGGACTCTCGGGCATCGGGTATTCCACGGGAGTCGCAGTAGGTGACTATGATAACGACGGAAATGAAGATCTATTTGTCGCGGGCTATGGACGCAGCACGCTCTATCACAACAATGGTAATGGGACCTTCACCGACGTCACGGATGCAGCAGGCGTGGCCGGTTCGGGATGGGCGACCAGCGCCGCATGGGTGGATTATGACAACGACGGGCGATTGGATCTGGTTGTAGCCCGCTACATGGAATGGGACTTTGACGACATTTATTGCGGCGAAAGAAAGGCGGGGTATCGCTCCTATTGTCATCCCGACATTTTCAAACCTGTCTCTATTCTCCTTTATCACAATGATGGCAACGGAAAATTCACCGAGGTTTCCCACCAAGCCGGTGTAGATAAACCTGGCAAAGGATTGGGCGTGGCGATCGCCGACTACGACCACGACGGCTGGCCGGATATCCTGATCACCAACGACTCGGTTCCGGAACAGCTGTTTCACAATAAGGGCGATGGAACGTTTGAGGAAGTGGCGATGGTTTCTGGTCTCGCTCTCGATGGAAGCGGCGCAACCTACGCAGGCATGGGCGTAGATTTTGACGATTACAACAACGACGGCTGGCCTGACGTGATCATTACAGACTTGGCCAATCAGCGCTACGCCCTCTACAAGAATGCCGGAGACGGCACATTTGACTATTTGACGAATCCTACAGGCCTTGGAGCGATGACGTTGTTGCACTCTGGATGGGGAGTCAAATTCTTCGACTACGATAACGACGGCTGGAAGGATCTTTTCGTCGCGCAGTCCCACGTCATGGACACGATTGAAGTACAGGAGCCGCATTTGCATTATCGGGAGCCACCTCTTCTTGCTTGGAATGACAAAGGCAAGAAGTTCGTGGATGTTTCCGCCGATGCTGGTGACATCTTCCAACAGAAGTGGGTTGGCCGGGGACTGGCAACCGGGGACATTAACAATGACGGAAAAGTGGACGTTGTTATTACGTCCAACGATGGGCCGGCGTGGGTGCTGATGAACGAAACTCCGACTCACAATCATTGGATCACTTTGAAGCTTATCGGCGTGAAGAGTAACCGGGATGGCATCGGCGCGCAGGTTACCGTTTCAACCGACCCCGGCAAGCAATACGCGACAGTAACTACCAGCGGAAGCTACGAGTCATCGAGTGACCCGCGTGTTCATTTTGGACTGGGCAGCGCGATTTCGGTAAAGCTGATTAGTATCCGGTGGCCAAGCGGAATCGTTCAGACATTGGCAGACACGAAGGCTGACCAAATTATCAATGTGACAGAAGCGGTGTCTTCTGCGAAGTAGGGATGCAGGAATGTTCAGTAGGACAAGCACAGCGCTCTTAGTTATTGCGGTCTGCATCGCGGTTCCGGCCTTCCCGCAAGCTAACGGAATGCAGCCGGCTATGGTTTTGTTCCAGCAACAACGTTGGGCGGAATGTGCTGCGGCATTTGAGAAAGTAGAAAAGGAGCAGCCTGGTGCGACGGATGCCCTCCTCTACGAGGGGAAATGCTTAATCAACTTGGGGCATTTCAAAGATGCAGATACCATCATCCGGTCTTATATCGCGGCGCATCCTCAGTCCGAAGATGGTGCGTATCTGGTCGCTTACGTTCTTTTTCGTGAAGATAAACCGAAGGAATCTCTTGCCTTATATACAAGTGCAGGAAAGATCAAGCCCCCCACGGCGGATGACTTGAAGATCGTCGCGCTCGATTATGTATTGCTGAATGACTTTTCTGATGCAGGCCGTTATCTCGATATCGCTCTCAAACTGGAGCCCAACAATCTGGAAGCCCGCTACCATCTCGGCCGCGTCAGATACGAACAGAATCGCTTCGATGAGGCGATCGCCGCATTTCAAGAGGTGCTTAAACACGATCCGAACAATGTGAAAGCGGAAGACAATCTCGGACTAAGTTTCGAAGCCAAGAACGAAACGGATCAAGCAATTTCGGGTTATCGCAAAGCGATTGAATTCGACACCAGCGCCAAAGCGCATACGGAGCAGCCATATTTGGATCTAGGGACTCTTCTCATCAAGTTGAACCAACCGGAAAAAGCCGTGCCAGTGCTGTCGCGGGCAGCAGAAATCAATCCCAAATCGAGCAAAGTCCGTTACCAGTTGGGTAAAGCTTATTTCGATACGAATCGCCTGCCGGATGCGAGGAATGAAGCAGAGAAGGCGGCAAGCTTGAATCCAGACGACGTCCCCACGCACTACTTGCTGGGGAAAATCTATCAGCGTCTCGGGAAATCGGATTTGGCGGCGCAGCAATTTAAACTTACCGAGACACTGACACGCTCGCAGGAAATGAAGTCTGGAGGTATGGGAATGGCTCTCGGAGCCGAGACCAAGTAGCTCGGGACGATGCGTAGCGTTCTGCAAAAGATTTTCTTGGGCACTATTCTTGCATGATCGCCTCAACAACAAACAAATGGGCACTTCTTTTTGTTTCGCTCTTCATATTCTGTGCCCCTTCTTTCGCCCAGGGGGTTCCTTCCTCAAACTTCTCGCTGATTAAAGATGCGGCTGAGGCCATCGCAGCCGGCAAACTCGACGTTGCGGAAAATGAGTTGCAGACCGTGCTCAGATCTGACCCCAAAGAGTACCGAGCATTGAATTTGCTCGGCATTGTGCGCGCTCAGCAACATCGCGAAAAGGAGGCGGAGCAATTGTTCAAGCAGGCGATCGCGCAGAAGTTCGATTTCGCCAGCGCGCATGTGGATCTCGGTCTTCTGTATACGCAAACGAATCGCGAGGACGAGGCCGTCTCCGAATTCCAGAGAACATTAGAGATTGATCCCTCGCGCAGCGATGCCCGGTCGGCGCTCGTGAACATATATCGAGCCCAGGCTACCGCTGCAGCACAATCGCAAAATCTCGAGAAGGCTTTATCTCTGCTGATAAAAGCCCGCAAGCTGAGTCCGAATAATCACGGTGTTTTATTTGAATTTGGAATGGTCGCGCTCAGAATGTCTCTTTTTCCTGACGCAATTCGGGCTTTTCAGCAAGCACTGCAAGTACAACCCAATGACAGCAAGGCGATTTATGGACTTGGCAGGGCGCAAATTGGATTGACGAAGTTCCAGGAAGCCAAGGAATCGTTTGAGCAATACTTACGGCTCCGTCCCGACGATGCGAGCGGCTATTACGCACTGGGCTTCGTGCTTCGCGCCCTGCAACAGATTCCAGGAGCGCGTCGCCAATTTGAAAAGTCAATTCAACTCCAACCGGCGCAAACCGAGTCTTACTTCTGCCTGGGATTGCTTGATTTGGACGAAAACAAATTAGACGATGCGTCGAAGCACTTTGCCGAAGCCTTAAAGCAAGATCCGAAACACGCCGGAGCGCTGGCCGGACTCGGCCGGGTTGCGTTTCAGCAAAAGCAGTACCTGCCTGCCTGCGAGCTGCTGCAACAAGCGATTGCGTCTGATCCCGATCTTCGCGAAGCCCACTATTATCTCGGCATGGCTTACGGCCGTCTCGGAAGAAACGAAGACTCACAAAAAGAACTTCAAAAGGCCAGCCAACTCGACCGCGAAGAAGTCCAGAAACAGCAATACGTCCTGAAGCTGCTCAGTCCGGATGAACTAGCCGCTCCCAGCAGCGCTGGGCCAAAGTAAATTGGTCATGTTGAGCGAAGGCGAGCTTTCGCTCGCGGAACCTCAGCGAGTCAATGTCCGGGAACTACTTCGCGCCGCCTTCCAACGCGGCGTGCGGCCAACCCTTGACCCATGCAATGGATGAAATCTGAAGATAGGCGGCGCCGGTCTTACCGTCATACGCATGGAATACGATGATGTCCCCATCCTTCGATTGCAGGATGGATTCTCCTCCAGGCCCAAACCAGCGGTCATTGCCAACTAACAGAGGCGTGCCGCCACCCTCCATCATCGCCTTGCCATCTGCATCCACATAAGGTCCGGTTATATTTCTAGAGCGTCCTACCATCGTCTTGTAATTGCTTTTGGTGCCGCGGCAGCAGAGGTCAAAAGAAACGAACAAGTAGTAATAGCCCCCATGATGGACAACAAAAGGCGCTTCGATCGCCTGCCAATTGCCCGGCAATCCCGGCGGGTTGGGCGGCGGGTTATCAGGGCGCTTTCGACTCGCCAAAGAATACAGCTTTGTATCTTCGGTGGAGAGCTTCCCTGTCTTCCGGTCTATCCGGCGCATCTTGATCCCACTCCAAAAGCTGCCGAATGCCAGCCATGTGCGACCCTGAGTATCAATGCTGAGGTTCGGATCAATCGCATTGAAATCATCTTCGGCGTGAGACTCCAGTACCAGCCCATCGTCTTCCCAATGGAAATCAGGACTCTCCGGATCGAGTGTCTTATTTGTAAGCAGCGCAATGCCTGAAGTGTTCTTTCCGAAAACGGAAAACGCGTAGTACAAATGATATTTCCCGTCGAAGAAAGAGATATCGGGAGCCCACAGCTCCCTGGTTTTCGGACTTTCCTTCTTGATCCAGTCAGGCACGCTGTCGAACACGTAACCGCAATGGCTCCAATGCTCCAAATCTTTGGAACAGCGAATCGGGAGCTCACCCTTGCGGTCGGGCCCGTTGGCGGTGGAGAAGAGATACCACGTGTCTCCATCCTTAATGATGGAGGGATCGTGAGTGAATTCAACGTCCCCCTCCAGCTTGAATGCATGGGGGCGCGTCGAATCCGCCGATTTCGCAGTCGAAGCGCCAGTGCAGGCGAATATTAGAAGCAGAACGAAGAACGTGACCGACCTGAAAGGTTTCATTTTTCCTCCCGGACGATTAGCTTGCAAGATCAAGAGATCGTGGCCGTGTTCCAGAGTCTATCGGTTCCAAATACGCGTAATCACTTTTGCGTGCGAGTCTCCGGCATTCAGCGGCTGAACTCCGAAATTATCTTCAATGGTTCGCAGGATATCGTAGTGGTCGTAACGCACATCCACTTTCTGTCCCGCCTTGACCATATCTCCCAAAAACACCGTGTAGATGTGATTGCTCTTTCTTTCCGGCGCCTCGCTCTCGTCAAAGGTCACAATAAGAAGCGTTCCCGCCCGCGAATCCTTGGGGAACCAGTTCTCAAGGAAGTTCTTGAGCCAGCGTTGAAGCCGTGCCGAGATTCGTGTCGTGCCCATCGTCATCCATGTTTGGCGAATAAAACATATACGTCGCCAGCGGTTTGTACTTGGAATCCTTCGGATCCAGGCGTGAGTTTTTGACGTCAGTAACAAAAGCATTGTTTGGGTCTTTGGTATTCACTGAAACCATATTCTGAAATTCTTGCTTTTGCACTTTGGTGAAGCTCAAGAAGGGCACGTGTTTTCGCGCGTATTTACTGGCATCGAACAGGTAAGGTGCCTTACCCGGCTTCCCCGGATATTCTTCCGCATAGTTTTTCCAGTCCAGTTCATCCCCGATCGTTCTATGCCGATCATCGTCCGGGAAATCCTTCTGATCATCTCCGAATACGCCGTGCATTCCAAAAGTGCTGCCCGCGATCAATCCCAAATAATTGGGATAGGAAGGATGCGCCAGACCATGAAAATCTGTGAACTCGACACCCTCATCGGCCAACTGCTTCAAATATTTATCCTTGATGGCGTAGACATAGGGTTGATTTTCTAGGACGACAATGAGTACTCGATCGAAGTGCTTAGGACTCGCGGCTGGCGTGCTGGGTGTGGCCGAAGAAGGTGCTTTCTGCGCAACGTTATTGATGGCGGTGATTATCAGCAAAGCGAGAACAATGTGCCTCATCTAATCTCCAATATTGCTACGTTAACATGTGCTCATGTGGCGCGCGCACCCTCGTCCGCGATTCTTGTACCATCAATAGCGATGCCGCAGCCCGTCAGTCACGCGAGCCTGAGAGTTCTGGAATTCGAGTCACTGCGCCAATTACTGCGCGGATATACCCAGTCTCCATTCGGACAAAGACTTATCGCGGAACTAACCCCATCTTCCGACCGTGATTGGATTGAAAATCAGCAAGTTATGGCAAGCGAGATTCGCGAGTTCCGGCGGGTGGGAGGAAGATTCGATTTCGCCGGATTGCTTGAGGTTTCCTCACACCTACAGAAAGCAAAGATATCAGGCGCAGTTCTCGAGACCACCGAAATCCGCGACGTCGTTCTCGTAGTGGATCGGGCAGCAGAGTGGCGGCAGATCGCTTTGAATCCACCCTCTGCAATGAAACCCATGTGGACATCGGTGGAGCATCTTTCTGCCGGAATAGTTGACTTCAGCCAGTTCCTGCGAGGTTTTCGCGGAAAGATTCAGCCCGACGGCACGCTCGAAGACAAGGCTTCGCCAGAACTAGCGCGAATTCGCCGCGAAACTGAAAAACAGCGTCGTCAGATTCAAGAGTCGCTCCGCGGTTACCTGCGCCGCCTGGCCGAAGGCGGAACTGTGCAGGATGAACTGATCACAATTCGCGGAGAGCGCTTTGTCATCCCCGTGAAGGTTGAACAGAAACGGCGGGTGCAAGGCGTCGTGCATGGCGCAAGTTCCAGCGGGCAGACCGTCTTTGTTGAACCTCTTGAAACTATCGAGCAAAACAATGAGCTCGTCCGGCTGCTGGATGAAGAGCAGGCCGAGATTCATCGCATCCTGTTGGAGATGACGCAGCGAATCGGAAATCACGCCGATTCAATCCTCGCGGCGGTAGAAATCCTCGGTGAAATTGAACTGCAATTTGCCAAAGCCAGGTTCGCCGAAGACTACGATTGCGTTCCCGTGCAATTGACCGAACACAGGCGGGCTGAGCCCGCCATGGACGGGCGGGGACGCCCGTCCCTCCACGAACATGACAATCTAGTCCTTCGCAACGCTCGCCATCCTCTTCTTGAACGAAATTTGAAATCGAAGTCAGGCACTATAGTTCCGATCACCATCGAACTAGAAGGCGATGCGCCGGGAACTTGTGATCACCGGTCCAAACACCGGCGGAAAGACCGTCGCTCTAAAGACTCTGGGCCTTCTCGCCCTCATGGCTCAGTCGGGAATCCCCGTCCCCGCCGAACGCGCCGAACTGCCGATATTCGACGCGGTGCTGGCCGACATTGGCGATTATCAATCCATCGAGCAGAATCTCTCGACCTTTTCTGCGCATGTCACAAATATTGATTTCATTTCCCGAACCGCCACGCCGCACTCGCTCGTTTTACTCGACGAACTGGGCTCGGCCACCGATCCCGAGGAAGGCGCCGCGTTGGCGGTGGCTATTGCCGATCACTTTCGCCGCATCGGATGCGTCACCGTTATTTCAACTCATCACACTTCCCTCAAGGTTTACGGTGCAAATACAAATGGTGTGGTGAACGCCTCCGTCGGATTCAATGAAACGCACTCTGCAGCCAACTTATGAGCTGAAAATTGGAGTGCCGGGAGCGTCGGCGGGAATTAACATCGCGCGGCGGCTCGGTCTTAATCCCTCAATCGTTGAATCGGCATTCTCCCGGTTGGGAACTCAGGCGCGGGATGTCGGCCAATTTCTGGATCGCCTGCATTCCGATCTGCGTGAAGTCACGCAGGAACGAAATCAATTGCGAATCCGCGAAGAAGAGCTCGATCGAGAAAAGGATCAGCTAAATTCAGAAGGCAAAAGGGAACAGCAGGCAAAGATTAGAGAAATGGAAAAGAAGCTGGAAAGCGTCCTACGGGATTTCGAATATCATGCGCGCGAAGCTGTAACCGCGATCCAGGACCGGGCTGCCGCACAAAAGTTGTCGAAGGATGCGGAGCGTCGAATATCGAAGCTGCGGCGAGACTTCCGCGAGCAATTCGATTCGACTGTCGTGGCGCATCACACGGGCGCTGATCACGGCGATCCACACGCTCAGCCCCAGATCATTAAGCATGTTTCCGAGGGGGACACCGTAAAACTTAAGTCCATGGGCCGTCAGGCCAGGATCGCGCGCCGCATTGATGACAATCATTTTGAGGTCGAAATCGGCGCAATGAAAATGAAAATTACGCGCGATGATGTCGCCGAGGTGCTGGTAAGCGGCTCGATGTCTCCAGTTAACGCAGCGCGTGCCCGCGGGGTTTCCGTTTCGCTGGAAAACGAAAATCAGAACATGCCATCAGAAATTAACGTCATCGGACGAACGGTGGATGAAGCCACCGCCGAAGTGGAAAAGTTCGTGGACCGCGCTTTTCTGGCTGGATTGCCGCGAGTGCGTGTGGTCCACGGCAGCGGTATGGGAATTCTTCGGAAAGCTTTAAGACAGTTTTTGCAAAAGCATCCTAATGTCGAATCGGTAACCGAGCCGCCACAAAATGAGGGCGGAGGCGGCGCCACGGTGGCGGAGTTGAAGCTGTAAGAGTAGCCGTGAAAACGCATACGCGATGAATGCTGGCTTACCCCCGCTTGATATCACGGTACCGCTGACGCTGGAGGGTTCTGCCGTTTCCCTGCAACCGCTGCGCCGCGAACACTCAATGCTCTTTTGGGACGCGGCCAAGCAGGATGCCGAAGATATTTTCCGCTGGATTCCTTATCCAATGAGGACAGCCGAGGATTTTCAGCAGATGGTCGAGAAGGCTTTCGCCGAACAAGATCGGGGAGAATCGGTTGTATTTACCACTTCCGAGCGCGCTTCACACCGAGTCATCGGCAGCACTCGTTTCATGAACATTGATCGCTCCAACCGCAGGGTCGAGATAGGTTCCACTTGGATCGCGCCAGCATGGCAGCGTACATCCATAAACACCGAAGCGAAATATCTGATGCTGCGGCATGCTTTTGAAGCGTGGAATTGTATTCGTGTGGAATTGAAAACTGATGCCCTGAACGAGAAGTCTCGCAATGCCATCCTTCGCCTGGGAGCGAAACAAGAAGGCGTGTTCCGGAAACATCTGATCACATGGAATGGCCGGATCCGTGACACTGTTTATTTCAGCATTCTGGATACGGAGTGGCCGCAAGTAAAAGCACAATTGGAATCGAAGCTTGGTCAAAACGGATCCCGTTCGGGCCCTCGATGATTTTGGTTTTTAAGTATTTAAAGCAGGAAATTTATTTCTGGACTGGCATCTGTGAACGGGCGGATGGGAGTTGTTTCTTGCGTGCGGCAGCGATCAGTGGATTTAGCGCATCCACTGCAATCCCCAGCGTTCCTCCCGAAAACCCATCAATATACGCGGCGTTCACCCCAATGACTTGCCCACGCGAATTGAACACCGGACCACCGCTGCCCCCGTGAGCCGTAGGCGCGTCGTAAACCAGTTTTTCGCCAACTACGTCCCCCAGATGTCCGCAGGTGGCCGATGGACGAATGAGAGAAAGAGCCGCGAGTTCGTTAGCCGCTCCCTGATCGTCGTTTCTTAACGCGAGCCGTTCGTAAACCGCCGGAGGCGCCTTCGCAACCATCCCTAAAATTCCCATCGGGATATCCGACAACAGCCACAATTTCTCCGGGAGTAGATGGCTTGTCTGCGAAAGGCAGCGGCTGAAGTTGGCGAACTGCCGCTGAGTCGTCAATTTGCAGGATCGCTAGATCTCCCTCGGCAGTCCACGCGAGCGGCGTGATGTTTACCGGAGTTGATAGACCTGGAAAAAATGCCAGCAGTTTTTCCAGTTGCGGAGTCGCCCCTTTCGCGATGAGCGCGGTAGATTCTGCATCTTCATACCAGGGTTCGGCGACGTGACGATTTGTTGCGAGCAATCCGTTCGCCACGACAAAACCGCTGCCGGAAATGCGGGCACGCAGCGTAGGTTTGCGTCCCGGAAATCCAACGCGGTAAATGCCAAATACGTAGCAAATTGAATTGCGATAGCGGTTCAGGACCATCGCCGGCATGGCTTCTTCCTGCTTCAGCCGGTTGACCTGTCCTGTTAGTTGCTGTAGCTGTGCCTCAATGTCGTCGTCTGCCGCGCGCGGTCCCCCGTAGTAAACAAGAATCACGGTCCCGATGACAAAGAATATGCCGAGGGTGACTTGGAGCACCCGCTGCCACACGTCACAGACAGGCTCTTGCGATTCGAGAGTCATATTTTGGTCAGGGCGGACAGGCGTACGGTGGGGAATTTCATGCGTTCGCCAGACAATTGTTTGCCGTCCTATTTTCGGGCTGGACGGGCCAGTTTCCTACGGTACGGAAGGCAATGGCCATGTGACTAAAATCGGTCACTGCAAGATTGGTTCTGCCAGTTATGCGGCCAGACGGTCCGCTTTCTTTCGCTACAAGTTACAATCCGATAGTGCCGCGCACGCGGCTAAAGGGGTCAGATTGGTAGAAGAGATTTCTGTCCTTCCAGTTCAGGCGCGAGCGAATGGCGTGCTCGAAGGAACAACGAAACCTTGCTGAGGACCTTGTTCATTTCTTTGTCTCAGAGTCCGCACCTTCGCAGGTTTGCCGAAGGGTCGCCAATTGGACACAAGCTTTCCGGTCGTTTTGTGGCCGGAACGCAAATAGATGATGTGCTGCGATCCACACTGATTGTGAATCAATCTGGCCGCAGCGTTTCCATAGACAATTTAGGCGAAAACGTCTCCAACGCCGCCGAGGCCAACGCGAGTGCACAACTTTACCATCGCCTGCTCGACGAGATAGCGTCCTGTCAGCTTGACGCCAACATCAGCTTAAAGCTCACGCACATGGGCCTCGACGTGGATGAGAATCTTGCCCGGGAGAACGTCACCGCGCTTGTTGCGAAGGCCGCCGCAATGTCTCCCCGCAATTTTGTTCGTGTAGATATGGAGGGATCAGCCTACACACAACGCACGCTGGATTTTGTTCGCGAATTTCATTCCACGCCCGGAAATCAAGGCTGCGTCGGCGCCGTCATCCAGTCCTACATGCGGCGCTCAGAGGCTGACGTCGAAAATTTACTCGCGAACGGAATCCGCATCCGGTTGTGTAAAGGCGCCTACAAGGAACCGGCGGAAATTGCGTTCCAGAAAAAATCTGAAGTGGATGCCAATTACGTCAAGTTAATGAAGACCCTGTTGAAGAGCGGGGTTTATCACGGCATGGCTACCCACGACGAGAAGATGATCAAGGAAACCAAGGCCTTCGCCATTCAAGAACAAATTCCCCGTGATTCCTTTGAATTTCAGATGCTCTACGGCATCCGGCGCGATTTGCAAAAGCAGCTTGTCGGGGACGGCTGGCGCATGCGGGTTTACATCCCGTTTGGCACCGAATGGTATCCCTATCTGATGAGAAGGCTTGCCGAACGCCCGGCCAATATCCTCTTTATTGCCAAGAACTTGCTGCGGCAATAAAAACGTTCCGGCTCGCCTCGCCGGATTTCTGATAGCATCGTTTTATGGGCAACAGCGGCCAAACCGGGCTAATTGAGGCCTTCGCCGCTCTGGTTGGCTCGCATGTTGACGACGAAAAAATCGACCTCGTCCGTGGGGCACTAACGATCGCCCGCACCGAATATCCCGATCTGAATATTGGTTCCTATGTGGAGCGTATAGATGAGCTGGCGCTTAAGGCTGAGTCACGCATTACCGAAATTGGCGAGCCTTCTGAGACCATTTCAGCTCTCAATTACGTGCTGTTCGAGCAAGCGGGATTGCATGGAAACCGCGAAGATTATTACGATCCCCGCAATTCATTTTTGAACGACGTCCTCGACCGCAGCCTCGGCATCCCCATCACCCTCGCACTCATTTATATGGAAGTTGGACGGCGTGTGGGCTTTCCGCTATTTGGCGTCGCCATGCCGGGACATTTTCTGTTGAAGAACTACGACATTGATGGCCACGAGACCTTGATTGACTGCTTCAGCGGCGGCGATATCTTAAACGCACAGGATTGCCAGCGGCGGCTCGATGAAATCTATTCCGGGCAGATGACTTTGCGTCCCGAGTTCCTATTTGCAGTGAGCCGACGCCAGATGCTGACCCGCATCATAAATAATCTGAAGACCGTATATATGTCCGCCCGGAATCTGAAAAAGGTCCTGCCGCTCGTAGATCTGCTGCTGGTTATTTATCCACGCTCTCCCGAAGACGTGAAGCAGCGCGCGCTGTTGCGCTACAGCCTCGGCCAACCCAGAGCCGCGGCCGAAGATCTGGAAGAGTATTTGAAAATGTCCCCCGAAGCTTCCGACTCCGACGAGATTCGCCAGACCGCATTGTCTATCCGGCGGATGTTGGCACTTATGAACTAGCTGGAATATCCGTCCATGAAACGGCGGCGCCCAAGCGCCTTACTGCGGCGGCCTGGGCACGTAGTTCTGTGACGGCTGCGCTGGGGCTAGAGGCAACTGCAATGCACCGTTCAGCAGTTCACGCTCTTGCGGCGAATACTGACTGAAGCGGCCGGACTGAATTGAACGCTGTCGCGCGTCGGGAGGCATTGCCCGAAGAGCCTGAATTGCATTCTTCAATGCTTGCTGGCGTTCCGGCGGCAGTTGCTGGAACTGGGAGTGCATCTGCCGAGCCGTCTGCTTCTGTTGGGGAGTGAGGTGCTCCCAGGTCTCCATGCGGTTCAATATTCTTTGCTGCTGCTCCGGTGGGCGCCTGCTGAAGTCCTGCAATCGTTGCTGTAACTGCTGCTGTCTTTGAGCGGGCAATCCCCGAAACTGCGGATCGTTTTGTAAGGCCCTTCGTTGCTGATCAGGCGGAACGTCTCCGTACTGGCGCAACCACTGGCCTGAATGATGCCCTTGCATCGGTGGCTGGCGGTTTTCCATGCGTGGCTGTTCGGAGCGAGGCGGTGCCTGCGGTGATGGACGAGCTGCCGGCGGGCGGGGAACAGACTGCCGCGACTGTTCATGTTGCCCAGACGCGAAACTCGCAGTCGCGCCAATGCCTGTAGCTAGAATGGCACAAAGCACCCGCGCCGCAATGGAATTAGAACTAAGCACCTGTCTCCCCAGACATCCCCAATTTCGCCAGCGCAAAAATCGCAATTTATCAGCAAGATGTATCAAGCCAACTTCTCTACTACGGATTCGCCGTCACGTTTTGCTGCACCTCAAGATCATCGAGGACGTCGAAATCCGAGTAGAGATCGTGATTCTTATCCAACGCCTGCAGGTCGCTCACTGCCGTGCCAGGCACCGCCGCTATCGCACCGGATTCCCGGTAGCGGTAGCCATCTCCCCGAAACAAAGTAATACCCATGACGAGAATTGCAGCCAGTGAAAAGGCGAGTGCCGGTTTGCGAAGCCACGACTTACCAAAAGAAGCCAGCCATCCCGTTTGCTTCGCTGCTTCTTCCCGGAGTCGTGCGTGCAGTCGCGTATCAAAATAGGCCGACGGCTCTGGAGCCTCCCATTCGTCAAGCACCGCCATCATCTGGCGAAACTCCAAAAGCGTCTCCGAACATTCGGAGCAGGCGCGGATGTGTTCATCCACTTGTGGCGTCGCCGTGCTCAATCCGGAGGCCAGGTCCGGCATCAATTCGCGAATCTCATTGCATTTCATAGCTACGTCCTTCATACAAATTCCTTCAGCTGTCCGCGCAAAGTTTCATACGCGCGGAACAGCAGAGACTTGGTGGCTGACTCACTCAACTTCAAAACTTCCGAAATTTGTTTGTAATCCATTTGCTGATACTTGTGCATGAGTACGGCAATCCTTTGCCGCTCCGGCAATTCCTGAACGCGTTGCCGGATGGCTGACATGCGCTCCCGCTGCACAATCACTTCTTCCGCAGTCTTCGACTTATCGGGAAGATCCAGACTCTGTCCGGTATCTTCGTCTCGTTCGTCCAGGCTCACAACATTCTCCGCGCGTTCGTGGCGGGTGTCGCGCGCATGATTCACTGCGAGGTTGGTAGCAATGCGATAAAGCCACGTAGTGAATTTCGCGCTGGCCTCGTAATTTTGACGCGAACGATACACTCGCAGAAAGACTTCCTGCGCCAGATCTTCAGCCGCAGCTGAATTGTGCGCCATTCGGAACATAAAGCTGACCATTGCCCGCCGATATTTTTGCACCAGATACTCGAATGCGGAGTCATCACCCGCCTTCACTCGCAGCATCACGTCAGCATCAGTCAATCCTTCTACGGGCTGCATGAGTCTTTCGTTCTTGCCGGGTTCAGCTCGCGAACGCCCTGCCGCGCCGGGGATTGCGAGCAATCCGCGATCTATGACCATGCTGCTCACATCTGTATCAACCCGCTCCGGCGGGCAAAGTTGCGGCTCAGGAGGCTCGGCCGGAGGTCTCGAAATACCGTCGGAAGAGCGTGATACGGGCAATTTCTTCGGTCTGGAATCGCTCGGCATTCGGGGTACTGTCAGTTACTGCGACCTGGATGGGGCCATTCCATGACTCCGTCGCCGATTAGGCTACCACGTGCTCGCTCGGTAGTGTAGCGAAGAGGTTCCCATCGCTACCGTCATGCCGCCAACTCCACATAGATTAATGCAAATAAGGCGCTTAGAACGTTTCGTGGGAGCACCACACAGCCGATGATGCAAATAATTCCCGTCCCGACAGGCAGCCTCTGACTGCTGGAGTGACTCTAAGAGTTATGCGTCTTTTAGCCGCCATGATTGCCGGTTTTGTAATGGTCAGCAGCCTCTGTTTTGCTGATTCAATCGCTGTAACGCCAGTCAGTCCTTTGAACGTCACCACGGATTCGAATAAGAATTTCACCTTCGGCTGGCAGTTTACCGTTACCAGTCCCGTAACTGTTACCAAACTGGGTTATTACGATCCCGCCGTGAACGGCCAATTGAATAGCAGCCATGAGGTGGGAATATTTTCGTCCGGCGGCTCGCTGCTTCTCTCCGCAACAATTGCCGCCGGAAAATATACGACGATGAATGGTTTTGCCTTCGTTTCCGTCCCGACTTTCACTTTGGCAGATGGGACGTATGTGATCGGCGGAGACAGTTTTGACAGTAACGACCCGTTCATTTTTACTGCTTCGTCCCTGTTGCCAATCTCCCAGATTACGTTGGGCGAAACCGGGCTTTTCACACTTGGTTCGGTGTTTACTCTTCCGGTAACTAACCAGCCGTCCGCAACGTACATGGGCCCTGATTTTGAAGTGGTCTCTGCTTCTGCCGTTCCGGAGTCGTCAAGCTTTTCCATGATGACTTGCGCGGTATTATCCTTGGCTTTCGCGGGCTTGATTTTTCGGCGCAAGCCTTCGCTCGCCTGACTCGGGTTTCCAATTGCTGGGACATCACTCGCCAAGCTGTAGGGCAACTCATCGTTTGACGGCCAAGCCGGCAAATGTTTGAATGGAAGGCGCCAGGGCGCTTAACTCAGCGGTAGAGTGCCACCTTCACACGGTGGAAGTCATAGGTTCGAATCCTATAGCGCCCACCAACTGGATTCGCACCTACGGGTCGGTCTGCCTCCCGCAAGCCTCTCGAAAATCCAAAATCATCCCGTTCCTATCCCTGGCCAATGTCCCGACTGTAGTCCGCCAGGCGCGGGTTTCAGCTGTTAACTTCCTGGATTCCCGTCTTTTGGTCCCAAATTTGTAAAATCATTAACACAAGAATAATTTTGCTTGACAGTCACTGTTAAACAACGGTACAAGTTGCGGGGTCGCAATAGTACTTTTGTGCTAGCGATAAGTGTATTCGGTTCCGTAAGCGCCCACACAAAGCATTGAACACTTGGTGTAACAGGTTAACTGAACTCGTTAACTATCCGGAGGCGGACAGATGATTTTGAACCTTAAAGTGAACTCGAAGAGTTTTGGAGTAGTGGCAGGACTAGCGCTTTTCGTGCTGGTTGCCTCGCTATGCTTCGGCCAGCAGCTAACTGGAACGTTGACCGGGACAACTTTCGATCAAACGGGCGCTGTGGTTCCGAACGCCCAAGTGGCTATGAAGAATGCTGCTTCCGGCGACACCCGTACGACTGTCTCCAACGGGTCCGGTTACTTTTCGATCACAGCCGTCCAGCCCGGCACCTATTCAGTATCCGTCTCAGCCGCTGGATTTAAGACTTGGAAGGAAGATGGAATCGTCTTCGCCCAGGGCGATAATCGTACGCTGCCCAATATCAGTCTTGCCGTGGGCCAGGCAGACCAGGTGGTCGAAGTCACAACGCAAGCGGCCGTTGTTGCCCTCGACAGTTCCGAAGTCAGCACCACGTTGAACACGCAGATGATCGAAGATGTTCCGCTCGGTGGCCGCGACGCGGGCGAACTGCTCAAGCTCATGCCTGGTATGGCGTTTAACAACGGCGCTAGTCAGGGGGCGGGGTCTGGTTTTAACACCCAAGTCGTGGGCACAAATAACGGCCCCGTAGGCGCTTATTCTTCCAATGGCACGCAGCCGTACGGTGCGATGGCCTTCATGCTTGACGGCGCCAACCTTGTGGATCCGGGAAACGCAGGCACTCAGATCGCCAACATCAATCAGGACATGGTTTCAGAAGTTAAAGTTCTGATGTCGTCCTACAGCGCTGAATACGCCAAAGGCCCAGTGATCTTCCAGGCATTCAGCAAGAGCGGTGGATCTCAGTTCCACGGCGAAGGCTACCTGTACACTCGCAACAGTCAATTCAATTCAATCGATGCCTACACTCATAGCCAGATCGTGCCGGGCGGGCTTTCAGCCACAGCGGCGGCCCCAGATCAAAGTTTTTACTATATGGGCGGCAACGTCGGTGGTCCGATCCTGATTCCCCACACCGGTTTCAATGCCAGCCGCCACAAGTTGTTCTTCTGGGCTGGCTACGAATATATGCGGCAGCACCCGGCTGGCAGCATCATCAATTACAACGTACCCACTCCGGCCCAATTATCCGGCGACTTCAGCAATAAAGGTGTCCCCCAAGGGGCCATCAACCAATGGCAATATGCATACAACAGTCTTTGCTGCAACGGTCCTGCCGGATCTACTGCCACTTCCATTCCTGCGGCCGATTTCGATCCGAACGGCGTAGCATTTGCCAAACTGCTTCCGGCGCCGAACATCACTCCCAGTGCAGCCAATGGCTGGAATAACTATCAATATGTCCAAGCGGTTCCGCAAAACCGGTGGGAAGCGACTGGCAAGGTAGATTACGCGATCAGTGATAACAGCAAAGTGTCCGTGTCCTACACTCGCCAGATTGAGAATGATCAGCATCCGATCGGTGTCTGGTGGACTCCGCCATGGACCTTGCCCTATCCATCTGGTGTAGTTGCTCCCACGACTTCACAAGAGGTTATGGCGAACTTCACCCATGTGTTTAGCGCCACCACCACCAACGAATTTGTGTTCACCTTGGCTCGTTACATAAATCCGAGTTCGCTTTCCAATCCCTCGGCTGTGGATCGCACCAAGCTCGGAATTAACATTACGGGCCTGTTTGGCCACACGACCAAACAAATCCCCAACATTTTGGGTCCTTGGGGCGGGGCTTTCCCAAACCTCGAGGAATTTTCGTTTGACGGTGGCTTCAACGGAAATGCTTTTGGCGCTACGAAGAAAGACCCGGCGATCTACGACAATTTCACCCGGGTTCTTGGATCCCATACCATAAAGGCTGGTTTTTACTGGGATACCAGTGAGAACCTCCAGTCCAGCGGCGGGTTGGCCCCCGGTGACAACGGTACCTATAATTTAGGCTGGGGTTCGAACAGCACGGGGAACGTTGTGGCCGATTTCCTTCTCGGCCGGGCGGCTAATTACCAGCAGATCAGCTCGTTCCCGCTCAACGACATCAAATTCCATCAGTGGTCGCTCTATGCGCAAGACGCATTTAAAGCAACCAGAAAACTGACGCTGAATTATGGGCTGCGGTTCGACCATGTGGGCCAGTGGTACGGCACGCCGCAGGGATTCCAGGTTTGGGATCCGGCCACTTACACTAACAATCCGGCTGTGATCAATCCCGGACTTGAATGGAACGCGATTGATAAGAACATACCGCTGTCCGGGTACGTGTCTCCCTTGTTCTATTACGAACCACGCATTGGGGTAGCCTACGATTTATTCGGCACCGGGAAAACCGTACTTCGCGGTGGATTTGCAATATTCCGCTATCAAGTCTCCACCGAGGTTGCCGGCGCCGCTACAGGGCCGGAAGGCTCGTTCACGGCTACTACTGGCTCCGTTACAAGTGGTTATGCCCAAATTGATACCCCGGGATTTTATGCTCCTAATGCTAATGCGGCTGCGCAGAACGGAGCAACCATATCTGCCCTGCAAAAGGGAGACAATAGAACCCCGGAAGTGAGGGACTATAATTTCACGGTATCGCAGGCGCTTCCGTGGCGTTCCGTGTTCGAAATTTCCTACGTCGGAAACAGGGACATTAATGAGTTTCTGAATGGCGGCAACGGGAAGATCAGTGATGCCAACTCGATTCAACCCGGTACTTATTTCGGGTTAGACCCCAAGAAAAATACGTTCGTCTCGACCGGACCGTTGACTTGCAACGCCAGCAACCCCTTAAATGATGCCCTTGATTGCCTCAATGGAAATCACGGCGCTATTTATCAGTCCGGCTTCACGCAGAACGATTTCCGTCCGTTAACCAACTACCAGGACATTTATGTTCTCACCCATGGCGGCTACTCCAACTACAACTCGCTGCAGGTGTCATGGCAGAAGCAGTCAGGCCCCGTAACCTTCCTTACAAATTATACTTTCAGCAAGGTATTGGGCATCCGTGACGGACAAACGGACAACGGGGCCGGAAACGGGACGCTGGTAGATCCGTTTAATCTCAGAGCCAATTACGGCCCCTTGGCGTACGATCACACCCACATCCTGAACTTTGCGTACAACTGGAACCTGCCCAGTCCGATCCACGGCAATGCGTTTATACGTGGGGCGGTGAATGGCTGGCAGCTGTCAGGGTACACAACCTACCAGTCGGGTGCGCCAATTCAGCCCAATATTGGCGGCAACCTCAACACTGCACCTCCGGGAGGCCTCACAGTTCCGCTGGTGGGCGCGCCAGATCTTCCTAATAACGCCATACGGCTGCCGAATGGTTTGTACTCAAACGCCGTTAACGATGCAACCTGGTATGGCACTGACCAAACTGGTGGCGGTTACGAGCAGTTCATACCGCTGGTTACCTGCGACCCGCGAAATCATGCGTCCGGACTGTATTTCAATCCGAACTGCTTCACCATACCGCCAGTCGGTCAGCTTGGCACCACGATCTGGCCGTATGTGAAGCTGCCTGCGTACTTCGATAGCGACTTGGGATTGTTCAAGAACTTCAAGATTACTGAGCGCCAGAGCGTGCAGTTCCGAGTCTCAGCGATCAATTTCTTGAATCACCCGTTGCCGCAGTTCAACTTAGCGGGTACTGCTGATAACTCTCTTAACTTTACGAAAACTTCGTTCATGACGGAAAACAGCCTTTCGGAATGCCAGTTGTTGAATGGCGCGTCTTCCGTAGCGCCATGTCAGGTGAAGATTACTGGCATATCGCCGACAAACACAAACACCAATACGACAGGCAAGCCGGCTTTCAAGACAGGCAGCCGTCAGATAACCTTCGCCTTCAAGTACTATTTCTAGAAGGCATTGGAGAAGGTTAGAATCAACAGGGTGGCTCCGGCCACCCTTGTTTTTTTATAAGATATGTTTTTCCTGAAGCTTGCCTGGCTTACCACCTTGGGCGTCGTGTTCCTGGCGACTGCTTGCCAGTCGTTGCAGGGCTCTCCAGCACCAAGTCCAATCCGGTTCGAACTCAAGAGAATCCCGTTTCGCCTGCAGAACGATGAAACTCCGGCAAAAAACGCGCCCGAGACCATGCCGGGGGGTGTCGCCGTTTTCGATTACAACGGGGACGGCCGCCCAGACATTTTTTTCACCAACGGCGCCAATATCGCCACCTTGAAAAAAGACTCGCCAAAATATAGAAATCGGCTGTTCCGCAACGATGGCAATGGTGTATTCACAGACGTCACAGACGCTGCGGGCCTGGCTGGCACTGGATACGACATCGGCGTTGCGGTTGGAGATTACGATAACGATGGACACCCCGATTTGTTTGTAGCCGGCCTGCATCACAGCACTCTCTATCACAATAACGGCGACGGAACTTTTAGCGACGTCACCGTAAAGTCAGGATTGGACGCAAGCCTGAATCATCCAGATCCAGAGTACGGTCCGCTATGGGCCACCACGGCCGTCTGGGTGGATGTCAACAATGACGGCCTGCTCGACCTTTTCGTCGTCAACTACATGCAATGGACCTACAGCGAAAAGCCACTGTGCGGATTTCGAGATGTGGCAGATTATTGCAGCCCCAAGTTTTATAAAGGTCAACCTAATCAATTGTTTCTCAATAAGGGTGACGGCACTTTTCAAGATGTTTCAAAAGCATGGAGCATTCGCGGTCACGTCGGCAAGGGGATGGGCGTCGGAATGGCCGACTACGACCTCGACGGCCGCCCCGACCTTTTCGTCACAAATGATGCGTCTTATAATTCGCTTTTTCACAATCTCGGAAACAAATTCGAAGAGGTCGCTTTCGAAGCCGGCGTGGCGCTTGCCGAAGATGGGGCCTTCATTTCTGGCATGGGAGTAGATTTTCGGGATTTCAACAACGATGGTTATCCCGATATTGCATTTGTGGCGCTGAATAGTCAGACCTTCCCGCTCTTCCAGAACACCGGGAAGGGCGATTTCCGGGAGGTAACAACCCCAAGCGGCATGCGCGACATAAGCCGTGACATGTCAGGATTCGGCGTGGGATTGTATGACTTCGATAACGATGGGTGGAAGGACATGTTCGTCAGCCGTGGGCATGTCGAGTCAATCACGATGCCGAATCAGCCGGTGGATCAGTACAACACCGTGTTTCGTAATCTTGGCGCAAGCGGGAAGTGGGCGGCGCTGACTGCGGAAGCTGGATTGGGCGCATCTCCTGCTGCCCGCCATCGCGGCTGCGGTTTCGGCGACTTCGACGGTGACGGCCGCGTTGACGTAGTGGTTACCGCGCTTGGCAAGGATGCCGAGATTTGGATGAACCGCAGCCCGAATAGCGGCCACTGGCTCGACATTGCTCTGCGTGGCACCAAAAGCAATCGCGATGGCATTGGCGCTCGGATCAAGCTCGTAACCAAGAGTGGGGCGCAATACAATCACATGACTACGAGTGTCGGCTACGCTTCCTCGAGCGATGTGCCCGTACATTTCGGACTTGGCCCTGATACCCGCGCTGAAACCGTAGAAATCCACTGGCCATCGGGAACAGTTCAGACCCTTCAAGATGTGCCCGGAGACCGCATATTGAATGTCACCGAACCGGCTCGCTGACGGCGGCAATCAATTCTCAGGCGGAGCGGCGACACCTGCCTTTCTCTCTTCTTCCGTGATCTGCGCTACAATCTTCCGTTCTTTCTCGCCATCCACCGGACGGTGCAACCGATAATAGAGCGACGCAAGTTCGACATGAGGCTCCAGCCAGGTCGGATCTTCGCCAGCTACTTTCTCCAGTTGTTGCGCCGCAGCCTCGTAATCCCCAGACGCGCTCTTGAGCATTCCCACCTCATAGCCCGCCATGGATGATTTAGGATCTAATTGCAGTGCATGCTCGAGGTATTTCTTCGCTTCGTCCAACTCGCGCCGTTTAAACAGAATCGCGCCCAGATAAAGATTGGCGGTGAAATCGTCGGGAGTGAGCTTCAGCGCCTCCCGAAAGGCAGCCTCGGCGTCCTTAATGTTTCCGGTCTTGTCGCGCGCCATGCCTGCTAACGAGTAAATGCCCGGCAGTTTGTCGTTGAGAAGAAGTGCCTGGTCAAGATCGCGGCGAGCCCGCTCATACTCGTTAAGCTGCAACAGTGTAGATCCCGCAAGCATGTAGGCATCGGCGCTATGACTGCCTTCGGCCACATTCTCAATTCGTGCGACACCTTCGCGGCGCTTCTTGGCCTGGATCATCGCCGTCCCCAAAACATACTCAAAGTCCAAGTTCTGAGCGTTGTTGTCTTCCAGCGGTTCTAGCATCGTTACCGCCGAGGCGTATTTTCCGAGGCGCACATACGTGTCTCCCAATAGAATCGCAACCCGAACGTCGTTTGGCTGCGTTGCATGAACAGTTTCGAACTGTTCCCGGGCGTTCGTGAAATCACCCTTCTTGTAATAAGCCAGCCCGAGATTCAAAAGGATTGGATTCTTCAACGGCGCTGAAACCAAAGCGGAGCGGTATTCAGCAATCGCGGCATCGAATTGGCCCAGATGAACCAGCGCTGCGCCAAGGTTGACTTGAGCTTCAACCGTATGCGGACGCAATTCCAAAAACTTGCGGTACTCCTGAATGGCCGTCTGAAAATCTCCGCGCTGCTGCGCCTCGATCGCATTGCTGAGAAGCTGATCGGGTTTTGCCTCCTGAGCCGCCGCCACCGACGCGACTACCGCGAATATGAGCACAATAGTGCGCATGTTCATCTAGGATAACGCAGGTTTCGCCTCCTTCAGAAATTTGATTGGATGGATTATGACGCACGACTTGTGGCCGGGGCTTGTAGTAGGGGTTGCAGTCAGGGAAAGAGCGTTAACATTTGTATTCAAGGCGCTCACCGGTCACGATACAACCCGCACCACCTTCCGGAGCGCATCAAGATGGTAGATAATAAAGACATTCAATGGTAGCGAATCTTCGGAGGTCAATTGTGCGGTCCAAGTCGTTGAGTAATGCAGTCCTCTTTTTGTTCTTGAGTTTAAGTGTTATGGCACGGGGTCAGACTGCGGCCTCAAGGCAGTCAACACCAGCGCCTCCATCAACACTTACGCGCCCTGGCTCGATTCAGGACAGCGGTCTATACGATTATTGGACCGAAATGTCCACGCAGGGGCGAGCCGGCGGTGTTCTATTGGGGAAGCTGGCAATGGAAGGCGAGCCGCTTCCGTGGGAGCCGATACCAGTCACTGTACTTTGCAGTGGAACAGTTCTTGACACGGCGCAAAGCGACCCCAAGGGAAGATTTGTAATCACGTCCACAAAGGTTCCCGGCGCGCTTAGCACCCAGGGAGACGCGGAGCGGCAAATGGAAACTCACTACCAGGGATGCACCGTTCAGGCGGCGCTCGCGGGTTTTCACTCGAACGCCATAACCATCACGCAGCACAATTTCATCAACCAGCCGGACTTGGGCACACTTACCCTTTCCCGGGAGGGGAGGGATGCTGGGACTGCCGTCAGTCGCACCACCGCGTCCGCTCCTGCGAATGCCGTGAAGTCGTTTGAAAAGGCGCGGGCTGACTGGATCGAACAGAAGCCCGATCGCGCCCAACAAGACCTGAAGAAAGCGGTGCAGATCTATCCCCAATTCGCCGAGGCATGGTATCAGCTTGGGAACTTGCAGGAGACTTCCGATCGTAAGGAAGCTCGCGATTCCTACTCCAAAGCATCGGCGGCGGACCCACAATTTGTTCTTCCCTATCAACGCCTGGCTGCACTCTCAGCGCAAGACGGAAATTGGAAAGAAGTGGTGGACAATACCAGTCACGCGCTGCAACTCGATCCGGCAGGCACACCCCAACTTTTGTATTTCGATGCTATGGGGAACTTCCAACTCGGAAAGGTGGATGCGGCGGAAAACAGCGCGAATAAGTCTCTAGCTCTGGACCCGAAGCATACGATCCCCAATACCGAACAACTGCTCGCCGTAATCTTGGCGCAGAAAAAGGACTTTCCGGGAGCGCTCGCGCATTTGAAAAACTGTCTTACTTACATGCCGGCCGGGCCAAATGCGGATCTGGTGAAGGATCAGATAGCCCAGGTGGAGAAGAGAGTCACCGCGTCAAAGTAAGCTCGGGATGACGGGACAGATCAAGACAGAGATTCCAAACTAAGCCACGGACGACCGACTATCGTCGGCCACGGATGGTTCAGTGGGGCCGATCTCCATATAACAACTTCGTTTGCGATGCGTAGCGCCTGTAGTCCCGGAACTCAATTTCGTTCAGAACTGCTTCTCGCTTGCCTTGAGTGAGACTTACAGATGCCCGTATCGGCACCAGGTAATCATGGGTGCCAATCGCAACATAGTCATAATCCACTGAGATGGATGTTGAGTGCATCGTGAAGTTTTGCGGCACGCCATCTGCCTCCAGCGTAATCCGGCGAACGCTTCGAGTGGCGCTATCAATATAAACAAGACCATGAAACGCCACGCTCATCTGCTGATTATTGTCCCCTAAACTGAACATTGAATTCTTTTGGCCAACGCGATAGCTTAGTACATATACCGTTCCGCTCCCAAGCGCGTCCGTCTCCTTATACTCAAAGTCAGTTTTCGAGGAAGGCGAAAAAACCGCCATCAGCACTTCGCCAAACTCTCCCCGCGAAAGCGGTCCGTTTAGGTCGGATCGCGGCGCGCTGCTGCGCTCCCCATTCACCCGCAGCATGGTGCGGGTCTCGGAGTTATCAACGTAACGCAAGCGTTCGGCAAAACTATCTTTGTGCCTCCATCGTCCCGTGCCCGAGGGATCAACCGATCGGTCAGTCATTTCGACGCAGGTAAAATTCGGCAGTGACACCGAGTAGCCTAACGAGTGGGTCCTCGCGTCTTCAATGATTGCACGCAACTGATCGGGGGCAGGCGCGGGCATGGGGTCGGCGGTTGACGTAATCGTAAGCCGGCCTACTTGGCGGGATGCGGTCCCCGGAGATTCTAGCTTTGAATCTGAGACCGCCTCGATATCTTTTCCGGCTTGTCCCGCCGGCCCTGTTGGCACGACTGCGCTGGCTAGTTCCGCTCCTTCGACCATAAACGATGTCCTGCTTGCGGTTGTTTTGTCACCCTGGGTTAAGGTTGCCGTAACGTCATATCGCCCCGGCGCTAAAGCTCCAGCTTGGATGGATGCGAGATAGGGGACAACTCCAGCACCATTGGTTTTTCGAAGTGGCAGCGGCATGCTTGCGATGGGGTCGCCGTTCCTGAGAACTTCTATTGCGAGCCTTGCCTGTTCAGGAGATTGAGAATCGGTGTGAATCATGAAAAATAAAGAAATGCTCTTGGTCTTATTGGTGACGTCGCCCGAGAGATCCGGCACAATTCTCCCGTTTTCATATCGAAGCGGTTCCAATGGATCGGTTTCGGGCTTAAATGGCTCGGTGCGCCTGACAAGGGCCATATCGCTCAGCGATGGACCGTTGGGCACCTTGGCGATCTCGAAGTTTTTGCGCTCAGCGCCGGCCTTTCCGCTATTGAGATCGAGTATCACAGTCTCCAGAGAATACTCGCCGGGGCTCGCACTGAAATGCCTCTGCAAGCTGATGACTTCCGACTGCGCTTCGTCCATCGTTTCAAATGAGCCGTGCCGCGGGATGTCTTCACCGAAGTGTTCGAGAACCTCGCCAGCCTTGTTCTTTACCTGCGCCACAATCGCCACGTGAACTGAAAACAACCGCGTGTTGGCGTCTTTGTGCATTTCCACTTCAGACAGTGGCACCTCCACAACCACCTCATTTGCGTTCCCGTCCGGCAGGTCACCCATTTTTAGTATCTGAGAACGAAATTTGAAATCCGTCGGTAGCTGCTGCTGCGTCAGAATCTTAAGCAGAGGGGCTTCAAATGGACGAATGCCGGAATCGCTATCAGGCGGCAAAGCGAAATAGCCAGCCCTGGCCCGAATCTTGATTCCTTTACGGATGGGCTTGACGGTGACCGGACGAAACCGCCCATCATAATCTTGAATGGAGGGGACGAATGCCGCCTCGTAATTGGTAGTCATGTCCTCAATCATCCGCTGCAACGGCTTCTTCAAACTATCGGCCGCTCCGATGTATGCACCTCCGGTGCTGACAGCCAACTGCGCCATCGGATCCTTGAACTCGGCAAGGGTACCGCTCTCAAATCGGCTGTACTGATCGCTAACCTGCGTCTGCATACCCGGCGCGATTGCATTCCCTCCAAAGGGAGGGGGTCCAGATAGCGGCGGTGGAGTGTACGTATGCGCGGACATGGCGTTTCCCATGGCCATCGTCGTCACCAGGCCTTGACCAGCCTGGGGATCAATCCCATTCGTGTCTATGGCATAAATGCTTACTCCACTCTGGCTTGCCTCTCCGATGATGGATCGCAGCATGTCCTTGCCATTCGAATCAAGCTGCATCCCCTGGGCAAAATAAACAACGATTTTTCTTCCCTTAACTTGCCGCTGCGTCCGGGAAAGAGCCATTAAACCGGCAAGCGAAGGCGCTGCATGTTGATCTTGGACGATCCGCTGTGATGTTTCCAGCGATGCCAGCATCATCCGGGCTATGGATCGCTGCTTTGAGGTCACGATTGCGCCATCTGGGCCAGTCCCCGTTTGCGCTGCCGCGATGAGGTTTTTCTCGGGCTGAGCGAATTCATTTGCTGCTCTACCCTTCCCGGCTTCGGTCGCCGTGGTGACTGCTTTCGCGAGTACATCGCGCTCGGTTGTGAACTCCTGGATTAATTGCAGGCGTCCATTCACTTTCAAGACGGAGAAAGAGATGCCGCTCGTGGGAGCCATTTTCAGAATCTTCGCGGCTATCTCGCGGGCGTTCTTGCCCGACGACGGGTCGAACCGGTCGAATACCAGAGTTACAAGATGCTCGCCACCAGAGCCGCCGGTCACCAGCCGGAGGTCTGAAATCTTTACCGGAGAACCGTTATCCGTAACCGCGATGTCTCCCGGCTTGAGATCGGTAACTGGTCTGTTCTTCTTATCGCGGACCACAAGATCTAGGGAAACCTCATCCGCATTCGTAAGAATCGTCGCCGACGGGGCGTTTGCTCCCGCAGTGGCTTGACCGTAAGCGCTTCCACCGGACACGAATGAAGCGAAAATAAGCAGTGCGATTAATGAGGCGGGGTTTCGAGAGTTAAATGCTCCGATGGACATACTTCTCCGATAGCCAATGAGACCGTTGGATAGAGCCTCCAAAGGCCCTAAACATCTAGCTCAGAATTGTAAGGCGAGTGCAGCCTGGGCGCAGTGATTTATTTTCGCGGGAAGACGGAGGCTTTGGCTGCCGCTACCACATATTGAATGACACTTCGACAGTAATTCGCACAGGCACTGAACGACCACTAAACATGCCTGCTCTGAACTTCCAAGTTTCCACTGCCCGCGCTGCTTCATCATCAAGACCACCGCCAACCGGCTCAACGATGGCTATGTCGGACGTACTTGATGAGATAGACTTCCACGAAATCATCCCCTTTACTTCGCGTTCTCCACGCATGATCGGCAGTTGTGAAAAGTCGAACTGCAACATCTTAGTGACGGTTTTCTTCACGGAGTCCTCTTGGCCCACCGTCGTTAGAGGTTCATTAGCTGCAGGCAAATTCATCGGCGTTGCTGAACTCGCTGGTGCCCGTCGGGATCGTTCTACCGATGGCCGGCCGGGGTCGCTCCGTGGCTCAGCGTGTGGGCAGCCGTTGGGCTTGCAACGGTCATGCTGTTGGCAATTGGCTACCACGTGCGTCGCCGGGAGTCGCCGGCTGCGCCGGCTATTCTCTTTGCGCTCGCAGTTTTTGTGGTGTTCGGACGTTTTTCTCAATGGAGGTAAGCAAGGGGGAAAACGCTGCCGCCGCCGGTTCTGTCCGGATCGGGCAGCGGACGTGCTGTTTGACTTTTTTGCGAACGTGAACCACTAGCTCGAATCCAACCCTCGAATCAGGATAGGCTAAGGCTGATGCCACCGGGGTCTACACTTTATGACTACGAAACGATGTACTTGGGTCAGCACGGACAATCCGCTTATGCTCCAGTATCACGATCGCGAATGGGGCGTGCCAGTCCACGACGACCGAAAACACTTTGACTCACTCCAGCTTCGACTACGCTCCCGGCCTCCTGATCTGGCACTCGCGAGACCTTATCAACTGGCGCCCGGTGGGCGCTGCGCTGCATTCCTACCACGGCAGCGTATGGGCTCCGTATCTGTGTGAGTATGAGAAGCGTTTTTACATTTATTTCCCCGCCGACAACCGGCTGCGCGTGCTCCACGCCGATCACGCGACTGGACCGTGGAGCGATCCCGTTGATCTTGGCATCAACGCCATTGACCCCGCGCATATTGCGGAGAACGGCCGCCGCTTTCTCTACATGGCTGGGGGACAGATGGCCGAGTTGACCGACGACGGACTGGCCGTCAAGACGGCTCCGCGCATTGTGTTTGAACCGTGGCCGGTCCCCGCCACCACGCGGATGGAATGTACTTGTCTTGAAGCGCCCAAACTTCAAGAGCACAACGGCTACTACTACCTGAACGTTGCTGAGGGAGGCACCGCGGGTCCGGCTACCAGCCACTCCGTGGTCAGCGCACGCAGCCGCCATGCCGAGGGTCCGTGGGAACTGTCCCCCTACAATCCGGTAGTGCACACCGCCTCACGCGACGACCGTTGGACGAGTGTGGGTCACGGGCGGCTCGTCGATACACCGGGTGGACAGTGGTACATGACGGTTCATTCGTATGAGAACGGCTATCGCACTCTGGGCCGGCAACTGCTCCTGCTTCCTCTCCAGTGGACTGCCAATGGTTGGTTCCGCGTGCCGGAGGGTATCGCGGCAGACTCGAACATTCCGGTGCCTATCCCCGGCGCGATCCAACAGGCTTTCGCCGATCCTTCGGACGATTTCACTAGTGCCGAACTCGGCCTCCAGTGGGGCTTCTGGCGGGAATACGATCCGTCCCGATTCTCGGTCGGAAATGGTGCCCTCACTTTGGCGGCGCGCGGCAAGTCTCTTGCCGATACTCCAGTCCTGACCACCGCTGTCGGAGGACACTCGTACACCGTTGAGATCGACATTGAGGTCGAGGACGGCTGCGAATCTGGGCTGCTGCTCTTTTACAACCCCGACCATGCCACCGGGATTTTGCTGGACGCCGAAGGCGTGGGCGTACGGCTTGCCAATGGATATATCCCGAGCCGCCACCAGAAGGGCGTCACCCGCGCCACCTTGCGCGTGGTCAACGACCGCCAAGAGGTGGATTTCTATTTCCGTGTACCCGGCAAACCTTGGGCCCGCACACAGGAATCCGCAGAAATCTCCGGAATGCATCACAATGTGCTTGGTGGTTTTCTTGATGTTCGGCCGGCTGTCTACTCCTCCGGCTCCGGCAAAGCCACATTGCGCAATTTCCGCTACTGGCCGAAGGTGAACGTACCACTGTAGCAACCGCCCTAAGCACCCGCAATGGGACGGCCCGTTCCGATCTAATGACCTACCTGTCGTTTGACACGAAAAGCGGTGACCTCTTCGGTAATTCCTAAACGCGGATGTCTGAAGTAATCCCGATTGGGGCATTCAAATTATTCGCAAGGCAATCCCGCCTACCTGCCTACGATACTCACTATTGAATGATCCGGTCCGCTCCATGCCGACGCACCTTGGTGCTTCAGTTGATGCGCACCGTCATCCCATGTGAGCTTCGTGACGGAGCCGCCGGTCTTCTCATACGCATACGTATTGCCGTCGTCCTGAAAGAGCGTGAACTCCCCATCGGCTCCGGGATATACGCGTATTGACGCGATCATTTGGGGCTGCTGAGCACTCTGGACCTCCGACCCAAGTGGCACAATGCTTCCGGCCCTTACAAACAGCGGCAGGACGTCGATCGGAGCATCTGCAGTAATCGCCTGTCCGCCGTGCAGCCGTTCATTGGTCCAGTAGTTGTACCAGTCGCAACCGGCTGGTGTATGGGAATGGGGAGTTCTTACAGTGGTTGGCGGATCGTAACATCACTCCCTATATGCGGACCCGTTAAACCCGATGTAAGGCGCGAATTTACGGCTGATCGCATAGCGCAAACGCACGCCCGTATCCAAATCTGAGAGACCTGAGCCAATCTGCGGCGCGGGCTCATCCTTGCTGTAAAAGTTCAGTTCCGCTTGCGGCTGCACGATCGATCTCTGCGTGAGCTACAAATCGTAGGAGCCAGTCACGCGTCCTGCGACGTTGCCCCCATCGCGGGATATGAAGAGTTGGCGCAGACTCGAAGTAGTACGGCGCCAGTCCCTCGATGCCGATGGGCGCCCATGTGCGGTGGGGACCTGAATCCAAATCAGCGCGTACGCCAACTTGCGCATCCTTTTATTGCGGCTTTTTTTGCGGATTTCTCCAGTTCAACAGCTTTTTGTTTTTCGGATTCGGCTTCGGATGGGCGGCCTGCACGGGCTAGAGCCGTGGCGAGACCACGATGGCCCTCGATATAGGTCGGGTCGCTCGAAACCGCATCCTGGTAGCGCTCGATGGCATCGGTGATTTGGCCCTTGAGCAGAAGCGCGTTGCCGGTGTTCGCCGCGAAGGTCGCACGCTGGCGATAGGCTGCGGTGCGGCTGAGATCGGCGGCCTTTTTTCTTTCCCCGGCAGCTTCGGTGGTTTTTCCCTGCTGCGCCAAGACCCCAGCCAGAGTAATGTGCGGACCCGGCTGATTGGGTATCAGCTCAATAGCTTTTTGTAAGGCCTCCGACGATTCCGCCAATTTGTTTTGCTGTTTATAAACGCTGCCGAGCGTAGCCCAACCATCGCCGTTTTCGGGATGCAACTTCAGCGCGATCTTCAACTGCTGTGCGGCATCGTCGAACTGGCCTCGCTGCATTTCTAAAATTCCGAGAGTGTACGGAGGATCGGGGGAGTTCGGATTAAGACGAGCCGCCGATTCCAACTCGGAGGCCGCCGCGGGGAGATCGTCTTTCAACTTGAGTGCGAGGCCGAGATCGTAGTGAAGCTCAAATGCTTCAGGCGCAAGTTTCAATCCTGTGCGAAATTCGGCGACGGCGTCATCGAGGTCGCTCTCCTGAAGATAGGCGACTCCCAAGCCCTGATGGACCACCGGATCATCGGGAGTTTCATGAAGCGCGCGTTGATAAAGCGGAATCGCGTCTTTGGCTTTTCCGGTCTGCTCCAGCGCAAGCCCAAGATTGGACAGCGCGGGCGCGTTCTTTGGGTCAGATGCGACGACCTGCTCAAAAAAGGGAATAGCCTCGTGCTCTTGTCCGCTGCCCTGAAACGCGAGCGCGAGTTGGTACTTTGCATCTGCGGAAGAAGGATCAAGTGTCATGGCTCTTTGCAGAAGAGGAATCGCGCCTGCATTGTCTCCGCTGGCGATCAGCGCTTTGGCGAAATCGATGTGAGCCTCGGCGCTTTGTGGGGAAAGCGAGACGGCATTCTTCAACTCTTGTATCGCATCTGCGATTCGCTCTTGCATCATGAGCGCAAGACCGTAGTGCAGGTGGGCTTCGGCGACCTTTGGATTAAGGCGGACCGCCTCTTTGAACTGGATCCCAGCCTCATTCCAATTTTGCTGTTGCGCGTCGAGCGAGCCGAGAGTGTCGTGCAGGGTTGGATTTTCGGGTTCAGAGGCCAGAGCACTCCGCGTCTTCGCTATCGCAAGATCGGTTCGCTTGGTGGCAGCGAGCGCTCGGATATAAAAAATCATCACACTGGCCGGAAGCGAGCCGCTGGCGTTTCGCACAAGCGATCGAAATTGCGCAAGGGATTTTTCGTGATCTCCCGTTTGTTCGTACGCGATGGCGAGATTGGTTTGCGCTGCGCGGTCCTTGGGATTCATCGCCAAGGCTCGCACAAGTTGGCGAATTGCGTTTTTGTATTCGCCGAGTTGCACCAGCACCGAACCCAACGCACTGTGCCCTTCGGCTATATCGGGGGCAAGTTGGACGACCTCCTCAAACTGCTGGCGGGCAGTGGAAAGGTCTCCGTTTTTTTCAGCGGCGTAGCCCGCGTGGAAGGCGGCATCGGCCGATTTGAGTTGCGCGCTGTCAGCGGCTGCCAGCGGTATGGCAAGAGAGATCAAGAACAGGCCGCTAAGGACTCGGCGTGTCAAGGGAAGAAACAAAGTATGAAACAGAAATCGCATGATTTATGACTATTGCGGAGATTCGAGATGCGGCGCGCTTGCCTGCTGAATCTCGTCGGCAGCTTTGTACTCACGCGCGGCGTCATCTGTCCGTCCGACCGCGCGGTATGCCTGCCCAAGGAGGTAATGCGCCATATAATTTTTCGGATCGATTTGCAACGCCCGCTCCAGATACATTTTGGCCATCAGCGGGTTCTGCTGCTTGAGCAAAACTTTGCCAAGCAAAATGAACGGGGTGTTCGTGTTCGGTTCAAGAAGCAACGCACAGTCCAGAGCCTGCTGGGCACGCTCAAAGTCACCGGCGCGGATATAGGCGTCGCCCAATCGTTCGTACACCGCGCCGTCGAGCGGATTGATGTCACGTTCTTTTTCAAGCTCCGCGATGGCGTCGGCTGACTTCCCGTTTGCCAGCGCGATCTCGGCCAGAAGGAAGTGCGCCTGCGGAAGATTGGGGTTGAGCGCTAGAGCCTTGCGCGCCGATTCCTCCGCGACAGGAAGATAATCGCGGCGCAGCAACATTCGCGCCGCTAGCAAATAGGCGGGCGCTGACTCGAAGGCGAAACCATATTGTCTCGCGAATGCCTTGCGCGCGTCGTCGTAGCGGCGAGTGTCCATGTAACACTGGCCGAGCACATAGTTGGGGTCGACATTTGCGCTGGCAACAGAACGATGCGCCTGCTCGAGCAGCGGAATCGCGTCGGCGGGTTTCCCGGCACGAAAAAGGCTGACACCTTCCATTTGCATGGCGTCGAAATTCTTTGGGTCTTGCGTGACCTCTTTCGCGAACGCCGCCGCTGCGTCGGCCATTTTGCTTTGCTGGTAGAGGACCATACCGCGCAAATATTCCGCGCCGGATGCTTCCGGTTGTTGGGCGGCCAGCGAGTTTAGCCTCTGAAGGGCCTGGTCCAATTGACCGTGATCAAATAATTCTTGCGCTTCATGCAGAGGGACGGCTGATTGAGGTACGGCTGATTGAGGTAGGGCTGGAACAGCCAGTCCTACGAAGATGCAAAGACAAATGCCAATGAAAGAATCTGGGCGCATAGAAAAGCCAAACTGAAAAACTAGCTACGGACCGCCATTGGACGTTTAACCACCGAAGTCATCCGAAGGGACTTCCTGTGTGAGAACTTGCCTATTGAAACAAAGCGCTTATTGACTGGGCTATGATAAACCTTTTTCAGATGGGTACAAGACGGTCGACGCGCATGGTGGGTAGTGGCAGGAAACTATGAGATCTCGCATTTTGACACATCTAGGCGCGGGCATTTTGATCGGAACGCTCGGGTACAACTCGCCAGCGGCAAATCGCGAGCAACCAATTTATCCGCCCACGACGAACCATCCTGGTCCCGCATGGTTTGAGGATGTCGCCGCAAAAGCGGGCATCGATGTTGTGAACGTGAATGGCGACGCGATTTCGAAATATTACATTCTCGAAGCGACCGGCAGTGGAGTCGCCATATTCGACTACGACAACGATGGCTGGCCCGATATTTTTCTCGTAAACGGCACCTACCTTCAAAGCAAAGCAGAGCAGCACAGCACGGTTCCCGTCCCGCCCCCAACCAGCCACCTGTTTCACAACAATCGCGACGGAACCTTTAGCGACGTTACCGTGAAAGCCGGCCTTGCCGACACCGGGTGGGGGCAAGGCGTCTGTGTCGGAGATTACGACAACGACGGTTACGAAGATTTATACGTAACTGCTTATGGCAAGAACCGCCTCTACCACAATCAAGGGAACGGCACATTCAAGAATATTGCCGAGGAAGCCGGCGTTGCTGGAACCGGCAAAGAATGGGGAACTGGATGCGCATTCGTTGACTATGATCGCGACGGCGAGCTCGATATTGCGGTAGCCAACTACGTCCACTTCGACATAAAAAATACTCCGGCTCCCGGTCAAGGCGCCGGTTGCTTGTGGAAGGGAACCCCCGTGATGTGCGGTCCTCGCGGACTTGCGGGCGCTACGAATTTGCTCTATCACAATCTGGGCAACGGTAAGTTTGAGGACGTCAGCGAGAAAAGTGGTTTCAAGAAAACTTCTGGTCACTACTGCTTCAGCGTCTCGACGCTCGATTACGACGAGGATGGTTGGCCCGACATTTACATAGCCTGTGATTCCACTCCCGCGATTCTCTATCACAACAACCACGATGGCACATTCACAGACGTGGCGGCGAGTGCTGGCGTAGGCTTTAACGAGGATGGACGGGAACAGGCTGGCATGGGTACCACGGTTGCCGACTACGACGGCGACGGACATCTCGACATCTTCAAGACAAATTTTTCTGAAGACACTTCAACGCTCTACCACAACAATGGCGACAAAACCTTCACCGATGTGACGGTCGCAGCCGGACTCGGCATCAACACGCAATTTCTAGGATGGGGAACAATGTTTCTTGACCTGGATAATCGCGGCTGGCCTGACCTGCTCGCGGTGAATGGCCATGTCTATCCCGAGGTCGATAGCTATAAACTCGGTTCGAAGTATCGTGAACCGCGCGCCGTCTATCGCAATGTCGGAAACGGTAAATTCCTGGACATCTCCAAACAATCCGGTCCTGGAATTACGAAACCCACGCCGGGCCGCGGGCTTGCTATCGGGGATCTTTGGAATGACGGTCGAATGGAAGCGGTCATCAACAACATCAGCGACCATCCAATGCTGCTCGTAAACCTGGCCAAGAATCAAAACCATTGGCTGGGAGTGCGACTCATTGGAACGAAATCGAATCGCGACGGCATTGGCGCTCGTGTCACAGTGCAGGGAATATCAAGAAGCTGGGTTGACGAAGTGCGAAGCGGATCGAGCTACAACTCCAGCAACGACCTGCGGTTGCACTTTGGTCTCGGTCAGGCGGAGCAGGTGGAGGGCATCCAAGTGCGGTGGCCAAACGGACGGGAAGAAGTCTTTCCCGGATTACGCGCCGATCAGTTCATAACTCTGAAAGAGGGCGCGGGGCGCCCTGCCCTGTAGCAGTCTTCTTAGAACTTCTCACCCTTGTCATCTTGACGGCCCGGAGTTCGTAGCCAACCAGTAACTATGGCACACGTGAACTATTGCGAATCCATTATTGACAGTCTAGAGTTCTCTTGCTTTCAGGTGTGATTCTCTGAGCGCAAGAGTACATGCTGCAAATTCGGAGTGCTGGATCGCCAGTGTCGCAAGCAAGAAGCGGAAAGCCCGTGGCAAACGCAGCCAAATGAATTTTGGAGGAGAGACAATGCGTTCAATATCCACAACTCGTTCCAGATGCCTCATGGTACTGATCGCTATTGCCATCTGCAGCTGGTCAGTTGGTAATCTTTTGGGACAAGCCATTTACGGCTCAATCTACGGGCAGATTACTGACAGCAGCGGTGCCGCGATTCCAAATGCGACCGTCACCGTGACGGACGTCAGCAAGGGAACCTCAGTCAACGTAACGACCAGCGCAATCGGCGAGTACTCTGTCGAGCACTTGATCCCCGATGTGTATGACGTAGAGGTAACTGCACCCGGTTTCCGGGGCACTGAGAACAAGGGCGTTCGCGTGTCCGCCGACACCTCTCCGAAACTAGATCTAAAACTTGAAGTGGGGTCAGCCACGGAAAGCGTGACCGTCACCGCTGAAGTTCCGCAGCTGAAAGCAGACCGGTCTGACGTGGACCTGGTGCTTGATGAAAAGACAGTTTCGGATTTGCCTAATCTGGGCCGCAACTTTGCCAGTTATGAATTGTTGATCCCCGGAACGCAGGCCATGGGTTGGTCACAAAATAGTGCAGAGGATCCACAGGGCAGCCCGACCGTGCAAGTCAATGGCCAACATTTCTCTGGAGTCGCATATGAGTTGGATGGAGCCGGAAACACGGATCCAATTCTTGGTCAGATTGTCATCAATCCTCCCCTGGATGCCATCAGCGAAGCTAAGATTACGACAGCAAACTATGACGCGCAATTCGGTCAGGCGGTCGCTGCCGTCGTCACAGCACAGACCAGGTCTGGCACCAATGGGTTTCATGGGGACGTATTTGACTACCGGTTAACCGACGCGACCGAAGCCAGAAATCCGTTTAGCCAGTTTGCGCCCAATCCGATTACTGGCCGTTTTATTCCCTCATCTAAACGTAATCAATTTGGCGGCTCCCTTGGTGGTCCTATCATCAAGAACAAGGCCTTCTTTTTCTTTGACTATCAGGGGCTTCGCCAAATCGCGGGCTCTTCCGGACGCGAGACGGTGCCGACTGCGTTAGTTCGCAGCTCCTGTCTTTCCGGCAATGGATGCGATCTAAGTGAGTACCTGGCTGCGCGCGGCCCAGTTAACGGACAGATATACAATCCTCGTGCCGGAGGGGCACTGTTCGCGAACGACTTTATTCCAGCGGGCCTAGTCTCGCCACAAGCGGTGGCACTGTTAAAGTTGTTGCCGGCACCGAACGGGCCGGGAACGTTTAATAACTACTCCGCCGGTGCAAGCGGATCAGTGAATCAAAACCAGTTTGATACCCGTATTGACGATCAAGTTAGTGATCGCACTCACGCATTCGGTCGGTACAGCTATTTCGACAACAAGAATTCCGCTCCAACAATTTTTGGTCCGGCCGGTGGGTCAGGATTAGGAGCGGCTGGAAACAGCTTCGGTGGTTCTGCCGCAGGGCGTAACCAGAGCGCTGTAATGGGCATGGACATAGCCCTGAGCCCGAAACTGCTGACCGACTTTCGCCTGGGTTATCTCCGCTATCATGTCAAAACCAGCAAGTTCGATGGTACCCAGAATCTCGCAACGGCGGTGGGAATCCCAGGACTTAATATCCCTGGGCAACCATTTACTTCAGGTTCGCCGGGTTTCTACGTGGAGAGCACCACAAGTGGGACCGGTGGAGGCGACGGAGTATCGAACTTTGGTTCTGGTTTGAACACGAATGCGTGTAACTGCCCGCTCCTTGAGACGGAGGATCAGTACCAGGTAGTGAATAACTGGACCAGGATCCTTGGGACCCATTCTCTTAAGTTTGGCGTGGATTTACGGTACGCACGGAACTTGCGCGTGCCCAGCGATTCTGATCGGGCTGGCGCTCTTGAGTTCAATGCCTCCGACACGCGAAGCCCTACCTTGGGCGGCGGCATTGGTCTCGCCACATTCTTGCTTGGGGATGTAACGAATTTCAGCCGTTATGTGTCGGTCTCCACGAATGCGAAGGAATCCCAGAAGAAAGTGTTCACCTATTTTGAAGATGCCTGGCGGATCACCCCAAAGCTAACTTTCAATTATGGCCTTCGGTGGGAGCTGTACTTCCCGGAAACAGTCAACGGCCAGGGGCAAGGTGGTTTTGCTGATCTCAACACTGGCAACATCCGAGTTGCCGGTGCCGGCCCCTTTGACACGGCATTGAATGTCTCCAAGACTTGGAAGACGTTCGCTCCCCGTCTTGGCATTGCCTATCAAATCAACCCTAAGACTGTAATTCGAAGCGGCTACGGACGCAGTTTCGACTTGGGAGTGTTTGGATCTATATTCGGGCATGTTCTGACGCAGAATCTGCCGGTTCTTGCCAATCAAAACTTAACCAATAGTGGTACCGGTACTGCCGCCTTCAACCTTGCTACCGGGCCAACCGGATTCGTGTTCCCCAGTATTCCGTCGAACGGCCTGATTCCAATCCCCCCCGGAGACAACGTAAAGATCCGAAGCGACCCAAATATGTTTCCGACGATCGATACCTGGAATGTTGCGCTACAGCGTCAACTCACCAGCACGACGTCGGTTACCGTTTCGTACGTGGGCAACAAGGGAACCCACACTTTCTCAGGCGATGGCCAGACCGTTAATCCCAACGAGCCGCAGGTCTGTCTCCCTGCAAGCCAAAGCGCAACAGGTCAGCAGCTTTGCTACAACCCCAGCGCGCCCGCTGGCAGCGGGACCCAAACCGCCAACACCAACATGCTGAAACAGTACTTTAAACAGTTTGGCTGGACGCAGGGTCTAACCTTCTACAATAACGCCTTTGACACCCATTACAATTCCTTGCAAATTACCGCCGAGAAGCGGTTCTCTCAGGGCTTGCAACTTACAGCCAATTACGCCTACCAGAAGGCCTATAACTATGGTGGCGATATGGTGGACAAGAAATATGACTGGGGACGCTATGACGATCTGCGTGACAGCCAGTTAACAGTTTTCGGTACTTACCAACTACCTTTCGGGAAGAACCGTGAGTTTGCTAGTGAAGTTCCCACTTGGCTCAATTACATAATAGGAGGGTATGAGCTCAGCACGTCCTTGGATTGGGCTAGCGGTTTGCCGTTTAGCGTAAGTTACAATGAGTGCGGCCAAAACATCCCGGCAGGGCCATGTTTTCCTCAAAAGGGAACCGGCTCCTTGCCTGTAAGTCTTAGCCCATTCAACCCGACTACTCATCAGCGAACCTACTTCACTCCCCCCGGCTTAGGCAGTGCTTTCGGAAATCCCGGACTCGACCATTTTGGTAATGTTCAAAGGAATGCGTATACCGGACCAGGGCTTTTCAACGACGACCTTTCGCTGCTCAAGACATTCCCCATCCACGAAAATGTCACTGTCGAGTTCCGGGCGGATGCATTTAACGTTTTCAATCATATCAATCCCGGCAACCCGGGCAATACCTGCATTGACTGCACAGTGGCCAGCGGCGTAGGTGTCATCGGTGGCATGGCGACTGGCACCAATCCAAGGTTGCTTGAGTTTGCTCTTACGGTTAGGTTCTAAACCGGTCCCGCGGGTGGCGCGAAAACGCCATCCTTTTTTTCCCACAAATCTTACGGTGCCCAGGGTTCTATTCCGATGAAGGCAGTCGCAACGCCCGCAATTCCTTGTCGCGCGTTCTACTTCTTGTTCCTCTCGCTCATCGCGCTTCCGCCCCGCTCGCTTGCTCAAGCCCCGGGAAAATTCCCTCCGACGCCTCCCATTACTGTCACCAAGACCGACGAAGGACTGATGGCAAAAATTGGCGATGAGAATCTTCACATTTCCGTTTGTACGGATTCCATAATCCACGTGGTAGCCAGTCCCAAGCCCCTCGAATCCCTGAAAAGCCCACAACCTTGGATGCTTGACTCCAAGCAATCCTGCCCCGGGGCTCCGTTTCAGTTCTCAGAATCTGACGACGCGGATACCCTGACAACGGCCGCCTTGAAAGTTGAGTTCTCACGCAAGCGCGTGACTTTGCGTTACAGCAGCGCGGGGGGAGAAAGACTGCTGGAGGAAAGAGACGGCTTACCCCGCACTTATGAGCCTGATCGAGTGAACGGCGAAGACACTTACCACGTAACCGATCGTTTTCGTCCTGACGCGAATCAGGCGTTTTACGGATTGGGCCAGCATCAGACGGGAATGTTCAACTACCGCGGCAGCACAGTCGAACTCGCACAAAACAACACCGATGTCGCGATTCCGTTCCTGGTTTCGAGTGCGGGATACGCGCTGCTCTGGAACTCCGCATCGTTTTCGTTTGCCGACAATCGCTTTCCACTTGAGTTTCACTTCTGGTCAATGGCGAGCGACGCGATCGATTATTACTTCATCTACGGCCCGGAGATGGACCAGATCATCCACCAATACCGCAGCATGACAGGCCATACGCCGTTGCTCCCAAAATGGGCATATGGATTTTTCCAATCGAAGGACCGCTACATTTCTCAGCAGGAAATTCTTCATGTCGCTCATCGCTACCGCGAAGAACACATTCCTCTCGACGCCATCGTGCAGGATTGGTATTGGTGGAAGACCGAAGGCGACCCCATTTTCAATTCCAACTACTCTGATGTTCCCGCCGAACTGAAAACTCTTCACGACGAACACATGCACGCCATGATTTCAGTTTGGGGCCTCGTCGACACGCAGTCTCAAATGTTCCTTAAAATTACTGCCCAACATCTGGACGTGCCAGACGCGCATATTTACGACCCCACCAACCCCAAGGGGCGCGATGTGTTCTGGCAGGATTTAGCCGGCAAGTTGTTCGGCATGGGTTGGGATGCGTTCTGGCTCGACAGCTCAGAGCCTGAGGAATACTGGCCGCATTCGGGCGACGCGGTCCTCGCCAATAAGCAACTCGCAATCGGCAGCGGAGCCCGCTACACAAATATCTTTCCGTTCATGCACATCAATGGAGTTCAGGATCATTGGAAGGCAACAACCGATCAGAAGCGAGTCTTCCTGCTCACGCGCTCAGCTTTTTTCGGGCAGCAGCGAGTAGGGGCGACCGTCTGGTCTGGCGATGTCTATAGCTCATATTGGGCGCTGAGTCATCAGGTACCCGCAGGCCTGAATTTCGCCCTATCGGGATTTCCCTATTGGACTACTGATATCGGCGGCTATCATCAGCCGTTTGACCGGCCTCCCGACGATCCGGTGTATCAGGAACTTTATACGCGCTGGTTTGAGTTCGGCACTTTCTGTCCGATCTTTCGCACGCACGGCCATCGTGCTCACAACGAAATGTGGACCTACAACAAGGTCGAGCCGATCCTTCTGAATTACGACAAGCTGCGTTATCGCTTGATGCCCTATATCTACTCGCTGGCCTGGAAGGTCACGGATCGGGATTACACAATCCAAAGACCGCTGGTGATGGACTGGCGGACTGACCAGAAAACGTGGAATATTGGCGATCAGTTCATGTTCGGGCCGTCCATTCTGGTCAGCCCAGTGCTAAAACAGGACGCGACCCACCGCACCGTTTACCTGCCAGCTTCACCGGAGTGGTACGACTTCTGGTCGGGGGCTTCGCTGAAGGGATCACAGGAACTAGAGGCAGAAGCCCCCCTTGATCGGATCCCGCTATTCGTGCGCGCGGGCTCCATTGTTCCTTTTGGGCCGGAGATAGAATACGCAGACGAAAAACCTGCCGGCCCGATTGAGCTGCGCGTTTTCCGCGGCGCCGACGGCAAGTTTGATCTTTACCAAGATGAGGGCGACAGTTACAACTATGAGAAGGGCGCGCATGCCGTCATTCCTTTCCGCTGGTCCGAGGAGAACAGGACCCTCACCATCGGAGACCGCGATGGGAATTACCCTGGCATGCCAAAGGATATGACGATGAATATTATTTGGGTATCTCCGGGCCACGGCGTCGGTGAAACCGTCGAGGTTAAACCCGACAAGGTTGTGAATTACGTAGGAAAGTCAATTTCCGTGCAGGCACCTTGATTAAAGGGGAGAGATATCACAATAGATGCAGGCAATGTTCAGAAGGATAATTTTCAGGTCAATCGTAGGTCTTCTGGCCATTTCGGGCCCGCAGGCAAGGCCGCCTAGGGAAACATTGCCGCCCAGCGGCCAGTGAATTGAAGGTATTGATCGGCGAATCAGATTATCAAGAACTCCTCAGTCGATTGAGAAGCCTGAACGCCGACATCAATGCCAAAGGCCTCCACGATTTTCCCGCGTCGAAATCCAACCTTCTCACCGGGTACGCCTATGGCGAATACTACGATTGGAACCTCTACTTCGAAAACATTTACCTCTCGTATTACGGCGTAAGCGAATATAACTTTAGCAACTTCAAAGTTTTCCTTGATCGCGAACGGACGGATGGTTTCGTCTCCCGCACGCTCGGAATCGCCAATCCCCGACCCACTCAGATGTTCAAACCCTTTCTGGCTCAAATCGCGGTGTTGGGTTCCAAACAAAATGAAACGACTACGAGTGGCTTCGCGAACGGTATTACGAACGCCTGCAGAAATATCTCAAGCGCTGGTTCGAATAGGACTCCGACCACAATGGGCTTCCGGTTTGGAATAGTTCCGACGCCAGCGGAATGGACAACCAAGTCTCCCGCGCCGGCGACCTCGATTCATTTCAAGATGAAGGAGTGGATCTGGGTTGCTATTTGGTTCGCGAACTCGAATCCGTGGCGATTATCGCCGCCAAATTGGGCAAGTCGTCGGATCAGCAGATGTATGAACAACACGCTAAAAACCTTTCTGACTTGATCAACAAAGTTTTCTGGGACGAGAAAGATGGCTTCTACTACGACCGCTACGAAACAACCGGCCAAATCGTCAGATTAAAATCTGTGGCTGGATTCACGACGCTGTGGTCCGGAGTTGCCATGCCGGATCGCGCAAGAAGACTGGTTTACGAACATCTCCTGAACGAAAAATAATTCTGGTTAAGTATCCGGTCGCGAGCTACTCTCAAACTGAGCCGGATTATTATCAAGGAAGCCGCGCAGGAGAGTGCAACTGGGCGCGGCACCGCATGGATCCCGACTAACTACATGATTTTCCATGTACGTTTCCTTAAGCGACATTCTAGAGCGCCGCCAAACCGAAAGTCGCTCTGGCCAGTTCAGAAAAGCTTACCCCAATTCATCGAACCGCGCCGTAGCATTACTCTCTGCACCCTTACGGTGAGCTCAGTTTCGAGTCGCAGATAGTTTCGGCGCCCAAACATTCCCACAGCCATTAAAATTACAAAACAAAATATGAACTTAATCGATTGGTGCATCAGACTTAAAATTCAAAAACGTCACCTCAACTAATTGTTGTTAAGTGCGAAGGCAAGTGATTGGTAAATGAGAAAATGTTGACTATCACAGATTTTTAGCCGAGCGCTTCACGGGAAGGTAGTCTCTTAATCGGCCTTCAGTTAGCCAGCAACACGTCATTTAAGACACCACCTCAAACAGCGCTTGACAACTGTTTTGATTTGGCGGTAACGTTCGCTCAACCCAAATCTTGATCTGCGACCCTTCGTTTCGCATAGCAAACTAAATCGAGAAGTGGCGCGATAGATGCGGGGAGAGTGAAGAATTATGGCGACAATCGCTGAGCCGATCACCACCGGGCACCCGGCAAATGCCACGTTGACCGAAGGTGAAAAAGCCACCATTCTGAGCGAACTCCAGACCGTTCTCGAAAGTCAGTCTTTCCGGAATAGCGCACGCGGTAAGCAATTCCTCTCTTACGTGGTTCAACATAAGCTGAAAGGGCGCGACGAATTTCTTAAAGAGCGGATGATTGGAATTGAGATATTCCACCGGAAAGCGGATTATCCGACTGCGGACGATTCTGTAGTTCGAGTGCAGGCTGGCGAAGTTCGGAGGAGGCTGGAACAATATTACTACGCCGCGCCAAGTCCATCCCTGGTCCGCATAGAACTTCCTCACGGTTCATATGCCCCTGAATTTCGTTGGGGAACGGCACCCGCTGCGGAAATAAAGACGGTTAGTTCGCCGAAGAGAGAGCTAAGGCGGTCATGGCCAACTCTGGCCTGGGTCGCTGCCGCGGTCGTACTTATCCTCATCACCGGTTTGGTGATAAACCTGTCCAGCCATAGACCTAAGGAGTCCGCACTGACTCAATTCTGGTCTCCAGTTTTCGCCACTTCGCAGCCGGTGCTGATCTGTCTGGCCAAGCCAGTGTTCTACCGGCCCTCGCTGGACCTCTACCGCCGATATTCAGCAAATCATCCCGGCACCTTTCAGACTGAAGTGGAGAGGTATAACCAACTACTTCCTCTGGATCAAAACGAAAAGCTGGTTTGGCGTGACATGCTTCCACAATTAGCCTACGGTGTGGCGACCGGAGACGTATACGTTGCGGCAAGGCTTTCGGCCCTGTTCGATCATATTGACAAACCCAGCCAGATCCGGGTGGGCACCAACTCGTTCGAGGATCTGCATAATTCCCCCGCCGTCGTGGTAGGAGCGTTCAATAATCGATGGACGCTTCAAATGACCTCCAACCTCCGTTTCGTGTTTGCGGAGCAGGATGGGAACTATAAAATTTTAGAGCAACGCCCTTTGGGACCTGTGCGCTCGTGTGTGTTCGGCCCACATGGAGAAGTTGTGGAAGATTTCGCCATCGTTACCAGATTGCTGGACTCCAAAACGGGACAGGTTGTGATTGCCGCGGCAGGGATTGGAGCGGCTGGCACCCAAGTAGCGGGAGAGTTCATTTCGAGGAAGGACTATCTCGAACAAGCCTTTGGAAAGGTCCCGCTGGACTGGCAGAAGAAAAACTTGCAGGTACTTTTACAAACTACCGTGACCGATTCCGTCCCCGGCCCCCCCCAGGTTATTGCCACGTACTTTTGGTAATCGAAGCTGGATGAGACATTCGGAAAACATCGACTCGCAGTTTACTGGGCACACGTTGTCAGTCACTCATGGCCTGCTTTTCTTGAATCCAGCAAGTACTCTAACCTCAGGTAGCTTATTGCCTTCCCGCAAAATATACAGCCGGTTTACTTCAAGATTCTTGAAGACATCAATCTGGCCCGAAGGCCAGCGAACTTCCAACAGGTCGACGACGGATGCCTGGTCCAAACCAAAATGCAATCGTAGATCGTTCTGAGAGTAGTAACTGCCGCCACTGCGGACTTCGTCCACCTGGACCATCGGTATTGAACTTGACGACATTGCCCTTGCCACCACGCGCACGCGCGCGCCAATTCCGCTGCGGTTGGACTTCACTCCGACCGCTTTAATCTTGATCCAGTTTCGCCCAAGTTGCGAGTCGCAGCGGAGCAGTTGCGGCAACGAATTCATGCAGTTTACGACCACGTCGAGATCGCCGTCATTGTCATAATCTCCGAACGCACATCCGCGGGCGGCCACCGCGGCAATAATACCGGGGCCGCCCTTTTCGGATACATCCTCGAATCTGCCATCGCGCAAGTTGCGGTAGAGGTATTTCGGTTGCGCGTAGGGCGCTTCAGTTTTTGAGGAATTTACTTCCGGATAAACATGGCCATTTGCAATCAAAATATCCAGCCAGCCATCGTTATCCATATCAAAGAAGCCGACACCCCACATCAGATATCGCGTATTAAGGCCAATCCCGGACTGATAAGTTTCATCGCTGAAGCTGCCATTGCCCAAGTTTTTATAGAGAGAAGCGGTATCGCCGGCAAAATTGGTCTTCACAATATCGAAATTGCCATCGTGGTTATAGTCGCCGATCGAAACCCCCATGCCAGCTTGCGGCTTTCCATCGGGAGAGAGCGCGGCCCCGGCTTCGATGGCTACATCCACAAAGGTTCCGTCTTTCTGATTTTGGTAAAGCGTGGCTACATTCGAATCGTTTGCTACATAAATGTCGGGCCAACCGTCGTTGTCCAGATCGGCGACACACACTCCCAGGCCGTATTGGCCGGTCGTATTCCACATTCCGGATTTCTTTGAAACGTCACCGAAAGTTCCATCTCCATTGTTGTGATACAGAATATTCTTTCCCCCGTTTAAGCCTGGCGGCCCACAGGCAACGAGGATGCCTTTATATGTACACGGGCCCGATTCCGGGAGCGGGGCTGTTTTCAAATCGAGATCAATATAGTTGGCGACGAAAAGATCCAGGTGTCCATCGCGGTCATAGTCCAAAAACGCGCAACCCGAGTTCCAACGAGTACTGGTCTGCAATAGCCCGGTTTTCGCCGTGACATCTGTAAAAGTGCCGTCCGCATTGTTATGAAACAAGGAATTCTGCCCAAAGTAAGTCACAAACAAATCGTCGTATCCGTCGTTGTCGTAGTCTCCAACGCAACAACCTTGCCCCCAGCCACACCGGGCCAAGCCTGCATGTGCAGTTACATCAGTGAAAGTGCCGTCTCGATTATTCTTGAACAGATGGCACGTGGGACCGTCGCCGTGGGGAAAATCTTCGAGGCGCCAGCCATTTACCAGGAAAATATCGAGCCAGCCGTCTTGATCGTAATCGTAGAAAGCGACGCCGCAACCGGTGGTTTCGAGCAAGTACTTGTTCTTGTTCTCACCACCGTAAGTCGTTTTCGCATTTAGACCCGATATCGCGGCAACATCGATAAAGCGGACACCCAGCGGGGTATTCATGATGGAAGATGGCGGCCCGGCGCCCATGGGTTTGGGACTATTGTTGTAAGAGCGCTCAGAACCAGCCTGTTGTGCTGCCGTAAAGATGGGCACCCGCGGAGGCAGGGCCATGCTGAAAACATCGGCGAAGGGTAAAACCAGTGCAGTCCGGCTGAGAGATTTTAGAAATTGACGACGGTTCCTCTTCAAATCGGCCATGGGAGACAGCTATGATTGCATCGGAAGGCCAGATCGAACGGGTCTCAGTGCGCGCCGATTGCTTTCGGCAAGATCGCCTGGTTCCCGACGGGGTTCTGAATGATGCCGCCCCGAGACCCGGAGCTGGCAGCCACCCAGGGAAACGGTCCTGTCGTTGGCCCGGTCCGGGACGTATCACAGGCTCTGCTCCGTTCAGCCGAATGATGTGGCATCAGAATACCCTCTTGAATTGCGACCGTGGCTGCCTCTGTGCGATCGCCCGCCTCAAGTTTCGCCATAATATGCCTCACGTGGTTGCGCACGGTGAAGGGGCTGACTCCTGTAACCCGGCCGATTTCCTTATTAGTTAAGCCCTTTGCGACCATCTCCAGAATTTCAAGTTCGCGCGGACTGAGGCGCGACCGAAGTCTGCGTTCGGAGACTCGAGCTACGATCCATGGCGGAAGATAGCTCGCTCCCGAGTGAACAGCATAGATCGCTTCAAAGATATCCTTGCTCGAGGTGTCTTTTCGGAGGTAACCCTGTGCCCCGGTTTCGACCGCTCTTAGAATCTCCTCGTCCGGTTCGAAGCTCGATAGAACGATTGCCTTGGGGGGGCAGGGCAGTTTCTGCAACCCCCGCAAGGTTTCGATACCACTCATGTCAGGCATACGAAGGTCAAGCAACAAAACCTCAACCGGGCAACGTTCTAGAAAAATCAGCGCCTCGGCGCCACTTGGTACCGCGCCCGCTAAGCTCAGACCAATGTCGCCTCGAAGGACGCAGCTGAATCCCGCACGTACTACGATCTGGTCATCTACGATGAGAACGCTGATGGATGTTTTTAGCGTGGAATCCCTCCGTCCGAGAAAACTAAATTCAACTTTTCGAGTTGCAGTCGACACAGAGACGGCTCGGAACGATTTGCGACCATCCATTTCACCGAGCCTTACGCTTGACACAAAGAATTGCAAGTAGCTCACGGTGTAATACATGTGGCTAGCCTTGGGTTTTGGCCTTTGATTGCCGTAACTTAAAAATGATAAAAAAGATCGCGACCACCGCGTTGTTGTTGGCTGCGATGCAGCTTCAAATAGACTTTGCAGGGTTTATCTATAAGAAATACAAAAATCAGCTGGACAAGACGGTGCGACACCCGCGATCATCGCTCCCACGTGAATACGATTCCGCTGCACCGCCTGGGGGCGACGAGAGGAAGTAGTTGCTCTTATTGCAGACTTCTTTCACCGCTATTGGCGCCTGCTCTTGCGAGTGGCTGCCAGGGTGGCATCAATGCACATGGTCTTACAAAGAACCTTTGAGCCTGCATCTCAACCTTGTCCGGCCAATACCCTTAAAGAGTGAAATTGATTCCATGACAATGTCGGCTCCGACGCCCGAGTAAAGTTGGTGGTGCTAAAGCCAACCAACAGGTCCGGGAGAAAGGAGCCGAACAATGATGATTATAGGAGTAGATTTCCACCCCGAGTTTCAGCAAATAGCTTCGGTAGATACGGACACCGGAGAGTTCCAGGAAAAGCGACTAGCGCATCGCGAAGAGGCGGAAACGTTCTACCGTGCTCTGGCGGGCCAGAAGGTGCGTGTCGGAATGGAGGCCAGCGGGCATGGCCGCTGGTTCGAACGACTGGTGGCGGAGTTGCAGTTTGAGTTGTGGATCGGGGACGCAGCCGAGATCCGCACCAAGCGAGTACGGAAGCAGAAGACGGATCGCCACTCACCGAGGCAACAGCCGCGCCCGGTAATCTGAGTGCAAGCAGAGCCAATCATCCACTAAGCACTGTCACGGGCGGATGCGAAGAGTCGATCGCGCACAGAATTCTAAAGCTAAGGCTTTCTGTTCGTCCTTTTCGGTAGGCCATCCTACGATATTGACGTGGCGAGGGTGATCTTCCGGTGTCGGTTCCACAGTCATATGCAATTCGAATACTGATTTGCAGTGAATATCGCCGCGTGCAAGCGCGGCTTTCCCTCGGTTCTTGCCTGCATAGTCGCCGAGATCCCAGATCTCGTTTTCGGTCAACTGATCAACGGAAAACATGGAGATGGCAGTCTTTTCCCTTGAGGGCATGAAGGCTGCAGGCCTTACTCGGCCTCTAGAATAATAGTCGCGAGAAAAGATGTACCTGCTGAGTATTTCAAATTCGTTACGAATGTCAGCTGTACTGGTCGGTTGTCTTCTCAATACCGCGAAGAATTTCTTGCGGACACGAGTCAGAAATGTATTCAATCCCATGAACTTTGCTCAGTTCGCTGAATCGACCAGCGTAGGCGACGCGGCCGCTCCCATCGATTGAAGCTGAGAACATTTTTCCGTTTTTCCCGACCCAGTCGAAAGAAATATCCCCATCTGGATCAGCAGCAAGCTCTGGGATCGGAAGAGATTTAGGCAACAACTTGGCAAACTTTATCGCCTCTTTGACGGTGTTTGTGCTGACTGCCGTCATCTCATTCCCGATCGTATTGTAAGCACTGTTCCGGGCAATGGAAATTATTTCGGGTATTAAGAGGTCTAGCCTTGGTGCAGAATAATGCTTGGTGAACTGATCGAACTGTTCCTCTAGTTTCGAAGCTGCATCGCTCGTCCCGCTTTCCGGGCGCCCGATTAGACCCGGAGGATTCGCCAGTGCTGGACAGTGAGTGATCATTGATAAGCCTCCAGTGCCCGCTCGGTAACTGAAGAGAAAAAAACTGCATTCTTTACTTCGCGAAGACGATCAAAAAAGGCCCACAGCTCCAAGGAGTTTCCGTCAAAAATTCGTTGCGCGAACACATCAATATCTAAGATTACGCGGGTTGTGGGTAGAACCGATGGCTCAGTCGTCTGAGTGATGATAGCAGAAACGCCTAGATCGAACGGAACGATAATCCTTTGTAAGAAATATGCTAACGTCTGGGGAAGGCCCTCCGGAACCTGGGGCGCGGTCGTGAAATAGACGTTTAGATCGGTTCCCACGGGTAAATCCAAAACGTTGATGTACCGAACTGCCATCCGGTTTACGCTAGCTTCGCCTGCCCACTGCCGATAGAGATCCCATACCTGTTGAGTTGCAGATTTGATATCCGCCCACTCTGTATATTCCTTAACGATGCTGTATCCGATACCGTTGCGACGTATCTGGACAATCCTAGCGCCATCTGCAGACTCAAACCTCCAGCCCGTTAACTCCTCGGTGCTGCCAGAAGTGGTCGGGTTCGCAACATTTATATTCATAGAAAATTGGCGAATTTCATTTTTTCTTTCGTATCCGGGAATGACTCGATTCGCGAGACTCTCTGCAAAGGACACGTCCAACGGGGTGGCAATTTGGATGTCGATCAGCGCTTCGCGCAACGGGGCGTGCGCAAGTTGTCTTTGCCTAGCCACAATTTTCTGAGTTTGAGGTTGCCAGTGTAACAGACGGAACTTCAAGAATAGCAGGCTGTTTGGAAATCAGCCGACGAGTGCAAACGCATAAGCGTGGTTAACTGCGAGACCTACAAGTCGAGCAGATACGAAAGTAGGCGTTAGTGATCCGGTGGCTCTGCATGGAAGGGCCATCGCTCAACGGATAAAAGGTACGTCGGGGACGCACGGCTCACTTGCCCGCGTTGCGCGTACGTACGTTTTGGGAAACCTGCCCCCAAGAGCCGAGTCCATACAGGACGAGTACGCATTGCCCATGGAGCACGAGTAAGCTTTTTCGCATCCCGATCCATCCCGAATCAACCCGATCCACCCCGATCCACCCCGATCCATTGATAAGAAAATCCTGAAAACGGCGGTCTTCTGAGAACTGTACGCTTCAGGTAGAGCGGGAGAACCGCTGGCTTGGCAGACCAAATCGGGGGCAGAGTTGCAAGGTAAAGGCTTACAACGGTAGGCTATTTGTCATGATGCACAGTTGGTGGGACCTAGGCGAAGGCTTTGGTAATCGTGGAAAAGAAATGGAAGTGTGGCGTCTCGAATGCGCCTTTTGCAACGAACAAGGAAATTTCGCCCTCGCGTATCACGGTGAAAAATGCAAGCCCAGCTCGACTAAGCGACTAAACTTCGACTTGTACCAGTGTCGTAACTGCATGGGATTCATTCATGTGCTTTGGTCGGCTGGTGAGGGCTTCGGAGAGGGGCTTTATGGTTTTCGCGTCCTGCCGTGGCCGTTAGACGCTAAGCCAAAGCCTTCCGAGAACTGGCCAGAAGGTGTAAAGCGGTTCTGGATTCAAGCACACGACTCGATCACACGAGAGAATTGGGACGCTGCTAACGTCATGGCAAGGAGCGCTGTTCAGTTCGTTGTGCGCGATAAGAAGGCAGCGGAAGGGAAGTTAAAAACTCAGATAAACGATCTCGTAAGCAAAGGCATTTTGCATCCCTTGATGAAGGATTGGGCAGATGAAGTAAGACTCCTCGCTAACGAATCTGCCCACCCCGATGCTCCCATTCCGGTAGAGATCACCCCGAAGGATTCCAAGGACATCATAAACTTTTTAGATTTGCTGCTTTCCTATCTTTATGATCTCCCAAAGCAAATAGAAACCTACCGGCATCCCTCCGAAGAGATGCGCAGCGGACTCTAGAATTCCTGCGTCGTTATCCTCAGACGAGTTAAGGGTATCTCGTCTGTAGCCCGACGTGGGCGTGATATTATTTCCGCGAAGTGGAAAGCCTCAAGACAAGAATTTCCCCATCCGCGATGTCCGAACTTAAGGACGCAATGAAGAGGTATGCCGATGCTGTGCAAGCCAGCGGCTTGAGCATGAGCTCTCAAGCGACTTACGTAGACCATGTGAATGCTTTTATGCGCTGGCTTCGATACGATTTTGAGCCGGGTTGCCGGAAAGTTCCATACGCCCGCAAACGAGACAAGAAAGATATTACAGCCGCCTAAAGGGGACGGGGGCATGCCAGCACCGTGGTTCACATTCAAGCCCCAGCCTCAAGCTCAGGCTCATCAAAAACCTCAACCGCGCTTCCCGTCTGAAGGCAACCGAAAACGCTTCCCGTCGCAGAAACCCAAGACACCGCCGTGCCTGTGGGTGAAGTGTCCGACCTGTGGCAACGATGCGTACCCGATTCACGGATATTGTCATCAGGATCACTTCCCACTCGACAACCCGAACAACGTCAAGCTCGGCATCTACAACTATCGCTGCTTTGGGAACATGCACCGTTTTCTAGCACCGAAGGATTCTATTCAGAGATTCCGAGCACATCAGCACTAATCGGCGTGGCTGAAAAACTGGACACCTTAACTTCCTATTCTCAGAGGAATGCAGCTGGGTTTCTCTGCAGCCCAGACTGTGTGGCGGAGCGAGACGGATTCGAACCCTCGGTACAGTTTCTACTTGTATCTCGAAGAATCCCTTGTCAAGGGCAGACCTAGATTGACCCCCGGTCAAGCGAGTGTCAGGCAGCCCTGGAGCCCTTTTGAGTTGGAATTTCCGATTCCGCAGGAGTAAGCGATAGCGTAATTTATGAAACTGCGAAAACGAACAGAGTCCGTGTGTCGAACCGATCAATAGCGAATAGCACATTGCCCAGCGATCAGTGTCACCATCGATGGTGGTGTCGAAGCTCATGGCATCGGTCACACAAAGTAATCAGGTTCTCTTCGGAGTCGTCTCCGAGATGGCTTCGAAAGTTCAAATGGTGGACTTGCAGATTTTGGAATGATCCACAATACTGGCATCGCCAAGCGTCCCGGTTGAGTACGACGACTCTCAGCCGTTTGTAATCCTCGGTAACAAAGTTGGATGCGAGGGCTTTTGGGAAGGATTTCAGTCATGAGGCCTTTTCATCGACCTGCTTAAGAAAGGTTTGCTTTTGTTGGCCTGGGAGAAATTTGAACATTCGAGATACAGATTGAAGCAACACATCGGGACATCCATCGCTGATGTTGGCCCCGGCGAGAAAGTCTGCGCAGATCATCTCTAGGCAGTAGCCGCGAGACATGTCGGTGCCAAGCATTAAAGCTGCGGTTTCGATTGCCTGCTCAATAACGGGAATCTGACTCTTATAGAACTTGAAATAAATGATTTCCCAGGGCTCAGTTTCCTTGCCCGTCAGTTCCCTCTCCACTTCCCTCTTGAATTCCTCCTTGGGTAAAATATGAGCCTTGTGCAACCAGGTTGCACAATCGAACTCCTGGCCGTTCCTGCGCGCCACTTTTGCCAGCTCTAGCCCCTTGGCCCAACCCACCTGCTGAAGATCTTTTCTGGCCTGCGGTGGCAGATGCTCGTGAATGGACATGAGGTAATAAGCCTTCCTCCGCGATTCCGGAAATCGTCTCTCCAGGAAGTCGTCAAATGATTTGAGGTTTTCCACTCGCCAGTATTGTCCCGCCCTGACTTCACAGAGATATCGACCAAGCTCCACAAACTTGGTATCGCGCTCGGCTTCCTTATGCTGCTCCCAGGCCAGAATCTCATCAATCTTGGTGAGCACGAATTGAGCTCGCCGACGATTCAGCTTGGGTGGCATAGGCGGATTCCTAGAAATTAAGTTCGTCAAGCCAATCAAATTCTTGTCCTGGACGCTTTATCAGGTTTGCGTCAATGATTTCTTTTCTCTCCAGGCATAGGCCGATGTAGGAGCAGCTGATACACGGGTTCTGCGGGAACCGGACTCCGCTATGCGGCAGGAATTGAGCTGATTCGATTCTTGCCACCGTGTCCTCGACCAGCCGGCCGAATTCCTCTTGCTGCTCGGTCGTTATTCTGGTGCGAAAGTATTGAATTTCGATCATTCGTTTGCGAACGAATACGACCTGCGCCACATCGGTAATGCCAGTCACCCAGGAATAGCAAATTAACTGAGGATCTAAATTTAGAAGCCCTTCAGGCTGTTCAGGGTAGCGGCTGGAAGTGGTCTTCCATTCCAGAAGACACTTGCTGCCATCTAGTTGCCCAATCGCGTCGACGTAAGCCACAAAATCGTTAGCCGGCGATACCGACTTCGTAAACTTGATCTGGAGATTGCGTCGCGGCTGGCGTATGCGGATTCGATCCTCTTGAGCGAACCGATCCAGCAACTGAACCCCTTGCTGCAGCATGCGGTCCCAAGTGACCCCATTTGAGTAAGTGAGGTCAGTTTGCTGATAGGCACTCCATTCACGGAATAGCGTCCCCGCCGAGTCTTCTCGGCGGAAATAGGCTGCTAAGGCATTTTCAAACGCTCGACCAAATAGCATGGCGGCTCGTGTGTCCTTCTCTTTCCAGCCGTCCAGGTAACGATGCTTATAACGCCGAGGGCAAGCCAAGTACTGGCTGATTTGGGTATAGCTATATGTCACCGAGCGACCTCATTGGTTACGGTCACGGAGATAGACGGGCCTGAAAATTCTTGCCATTGACTGGCTGGGGCAAATCCGTCAAAGTTGATCAGGGCCGTGCCCTTGACGACCGTATGACTGATTTTCACCACACCGCTCAATCCCGGCATGGCCTTTTCGTCAACTTCATCTCGCCCAAGCAATTCCGGGTCATACGTGAAGTCCCGCAAGAACCAGCCAAGCTTCCACAAAGCTTTGGCTGTGCAGTAGAGGCGCCCGGCAATCTGGTGGCCGGCAAGTTCCCTGGGTTCTAAAACAGAGAGCCGGAGAGAGTAAAACGGCTTCTGGGCGTGCCAGCGATACTGGGTTTTTTCGACACGCACCAGGTAAACACCGTCAGGAACTTCTTGCTCAGATATAGAGGCCGTCTGGCCAAGCCCTTGAAATCGTCGTGTCATGCGGCACCTTCCTTATTTCCCATGTAGCTGTTGAGCTGGCAGAGCAAAGCATTCCGATCTTTCGTAGCCCAATCGGCCAGGTGAGCGACAAAGTTTTCAACCTGCTCGCGCGTGGCATCTCGCAAAGATTTGGAGCCGCAGAAGTCAACTGCGTACGACTTCACTAGATTGGGATCGAGCTGATGCTGCCGGATAATTTGGCAGAGACGATCTCTTACTCGAGGACTGCCAGTCTGCGAGTGTCCATTGACCGGTTGAGGCGGAATCTTCTTCGTGGACTGAGCCGAAGCAACCGGCCCGGCGACGGACCCGATTTCCTCCACTGAGCAGATGCCGATTCCATACGCTTTCCGCAAAGCGCGGTTGA
>CAVWRO010000006.1:0-613147 GCA_963757385.1 uncultured Acidobacteriaceae bacterium
CGGCCCGTGTTTCGGCGACACGCATTTCGGCGCCGTGAACCGTTGCCGAAACGTTGGATGGATTTGCGTCGCCGTACCCAACGAAACCCATGGAGTCGCGGGTCGGGAAAACGGTCGCCCTGAAAGCGTAACGCCTCTGACTAGCCTCACAAAGCTCAGCCACCGGATGTACTTCAATCCCGCAGCAGCGCCTGCGACGTGACAGCCTTATTAAACCAACATGCGTCACATACCAATTCTGATCTAGAAAGAAGATATCTCCCAACGATATAGAGAATCTGTATTGATTGGAGTACATTTTCAGAATCTCAAGCGCAACGTGGCCACGCTCGAGTCCCCATCTGACGCGGGCAACCCTGAGATTTTTCCTGAGCAGGTCCGATCTCTGCATATATACCTATTAACTCTGCAACAGTATGATTATATGAACTGTTAGTACTAAACCGCTCTTGTACATATAATCAATATATACTAGAGCGCTATAGTATTGTCAAGCCGAGTCTGCGTACCACAGAGATCAACATCTTGGTATTTGGAATTAGACTTCCCCTCGCAATGTGAACTAACTTTGTTGCTGCATGAAGAAGAAAAAGAACCCGCACGCCGTGGCGCTCGGTCGACTGGGTGGATTAAAGGGAGGCAAGGCTCGTACGGAAAAACTTACGGCGCAGCAACGACAAGACCTAGCGCGTAAAGCTGTTAACGCGAGATGGGCGAAAAGGAATAAACCAAAAAGCGATTCCAAACAGTAATCCAGACTGACAAGCGCCGAGTTCAGGGTCAAAAAGATATTAGTTGGATTACGGATGGAAAAGTTCCGAGAAGGACACGACGCAAAAGTTCAAAGGTATCGCTGTATCCCGAATTAACGTTGCACATTAGGACGATGCATCTTAAGCCATGTACTCCTGCACTTTCGGGTCTTGCGCTCCCAATTCCGGTATTGCTAGTGTGATCCTAACTTCTTGACATAGGTCCATTCACCTCGACAAAGGTCTTCTGCTCCTGGATCACGCTTCCAATTTATAGCTTGGTGCGAACAAATTTCGCACCGCGAACAATCAACACCTTCGCATCAGTGCATCGAACTCGAACCTCTGAACGGAGGCCCCATAAACCATGAACGCAGACGGTGGTATTGCACGCCGCTAAGTACAAGGCGCGTTCCCGGTTCAAGGGCTACCACGTTCACGCAGTCGTCAATCAATTAATCAATGGGATCAAGTCTGTCTCAGTACAGCAGTTCTTTTGCGATCTAAAGGAGATGCTATGAAAACACAGCAAAACATAAGGCCGCAATCAACTTCAAGTAGGAAAATGCAATCAAATCGCGAAAATGCGAAAAAGTCCACTGGCCCTCGAACAGCTGCCGGCAAGGCGGTGGTCCGCGGGAACGCGATCAAACACGCGCTGCTCTCGAGCGCGGTTAAGTTTGACACCCGCCAGGAGGAGGAATCCCGCACGGACGTTTTTTCGTTCAAGTCCTCGAAGTAAGCACTTATTACAGCTCAATTTGATGTAAAATAGACGACGGATTAGTGCGTGCCAGCTCGACTCAAGGGTCGGGCTTTTGCTATTTGTGGCGAATTTAAAGAATACGCTTCTCTCAGAGAAAAACAGGGAGCCGTTGTGGGCGCAAACAAACAATGGAAAGCGGTGAGCAGGTCTGACGCGAGATCAAGAAAATCAGTCATCACTAGAGGCGAAGCATTTCCCGATGGCACAATTATTGAACTGGTTTCCGGCCCGGCTGGAAGCAACAAGCCAGACCTTCTGCTCTGGAATGGCACTGCCGGAACTGTTGCCTCCCGGGTACAACAGGGTGAGCATACCTACGAGGCACCCGAACTAGCTCCGAGTCTTTACCGCGCAATCCGCCTACCTGCGAAGTGCACGGATTACGGCTCCCTTCAACATCTATTTTCAGGAATCGCCGAGCTATTTAATCGCTATCTAGGTTTTTCAGATCGGGAATCACGATTGCTAACCGCCTTTTCCATAAGCACGTGGCTCGCTGATCGTTTGCCGACCGCCCCTGGTGTTGTAATTTCTGCTCTTGACGAAGGAATGGGAATCGGAGTGTTGCGCCTTCTTAGCTGTCTGTGTAGACGGCCCATTATGTTGGCCGAAGTCACGCCGGGGAGCTTCCGTTCTTTGCCCATGTATTTGTCCCCTACTCTACTTATCGATCAGCATGGCTTGAGACCAAATATTCAGAAACTGTTCCGGGCTTCAAATTATCGTGGTCTCCACTTTCCTTGTGCTGGCGGCAAAGTTGTCGACCTGTATGGTGCTAAGGCCATCTTATTTGGTGATGGCGCTGCGATAGATACTGTTGCCGAGGAGGTCATTCAAATTTCAGTAACGCCATCACAGTCTCAGTGGCCGACATTTGACGAGGGTGTGCAAAACGAAATCGCCGCCGATTTCCAGCCTCGCCTCTTGCATTACCGGCTAAAAAAGCTCGCGTCTGTCTGCGAGTCCCAAGTCGACGTACCAGAATTCACTCTACCAACTCGCCGACTCGCCGCCGCTCTTGGGGCTTGCCTCGCGGAAGATGCGGAACTCGCGCAGATTACGGTTCGGCTACTCGAGTCGCAAGATGAGGACATTCGCGAGCAGCGTTTCCGTGACGTGGACCTCGTTGTTGTCGAAATCCTCTGGAGCCTTTTGCATCACAAAACGCAGAAAGCGGTGAGGGTAGAGGAGCTCGCAAAAGATGTGAATGCTTTACTGAGATCGCGAGGAGAAACCTTGATCTACAGTGCCGAGGAAGTGGGGTGGGTGCTAAGAAGGCTCGGTATCGGTAGACATACGAGCAGGGCGGGTCGTCAGGTATTGCTCAGTGGCGACAACAGCCGGACCGTGCACCGAGCGGCTTTAGGCTACGACTTGCCCCTGTCGCAAGGAGTCATGCCTGAATGTCCTTTCTGCTCGCCTTGGCAAGTCATAGGTTCAAAGGAACTTGCGTAGGTTATGCAGGTGGTGAAGGTTATTTTTAATAAGGAGATAAAATGCCAATACGAAAATCACGTCTTAGCAAGTATGAGGAGGTGGAATACCGAACTCACCTCTCACGCCTTGGTAATATCGGCGTCGTAATAGGCAGTAGTGGGGATCTAGTTTCCGAACCCGAGAGGTTCACTCTAGAACAGATCGACCATGAATTTGCTAGAGTTCATGATTTGGCAGCGGGAGAAGTTGCCGTCGTCCTTCCTGCGAAATTAACTGTCCGGCAAGCGGGAGTCATGATTACGGAAGCCCATTTGATTCCGTCGTGGTTTGATTGGAAAGTCGATCTCGATAATGTCGAGAACAACGAATCTATCAATAAAGAGATAACACAAGGCTTGCCTTTTTTCCCGCCTAGAATCCTCAATCACGAGTTTGTCGGACGGGCTGTGCCTCTACGACCTTGCCAAATCGAAGGAGTCATCCTCGGGAACGGCTTCAGTCCGATTCCGCCCACGTTTCATGACGAGACGCCTGTCACCCTAGACCTTTTACTTTTAGATGAGCGCGGTAACGGTTTTTCCTGGGAATTTAAAGCGCGTGTGGATCGGAGCGTCATCCACAAACGCGATTATCTATTGGCGAGGAACTCAACTCCAAGATCGACCAGGCGTTCTGGCCTCTATGACAAGATTGAACCAGACATTGAAATCGGCGTGTCCCGGGAGAGGCAAAAAGCGATGGGGGGAACGCAGTTGAGAAAGCCGTTATGAGTTTGTCCACTGTGATCGCGAAGAAATAGCGCAGCGATTTGCTACATTCCTTCCGGTTAAACAAAAGCGTGTGGTTCAAACCCTCAGAATTTTGTTGAGGAGACCAAGCGTATGAACTTCTTGCCTGCGCTATTGCAGGGATCTCTTTTATTCCGGCAATTGTGAGTGGAATCGGAGATATTTTCGGAGGGCATCCAGGAACTCGAGGAAAGGAATGGAGCCCTATCTTTCCTAGAAGCCGCATTGTCCATGGGCGACGCAGTAGCAAGCCGTCAAATTGTTGACGAGGCCAAATTCAAGGAGGGACTTGGGGAAATAATAAATGGTGTCGTGGAGTGCCTAAATGCCTCGGCGTGGGCAAAGCCCGAGGGTCCTGCGAAAACCATAGCGTAGAGACATTGCTCGCAACGTCTTTTTGGAATCTTCGTAATTGGTAAAGACGCAGCAACCTGCGTCTCTACCATGTCGCAAATCGATCTAGCCGACTTCCTCTCCCCAGTTTTCGAGCGTCTTCTTGACCAGCGCCGTAAACTGATCAGCGACTGCTCCATCAATTATGCGGTGATCGTATCCCAGAGTGAGATGGACGAGCGATCGGATCGCGATGGAATCGTTCCCTTCTTTATCAGTTACCATCCATGGGCGACGCAGTGGCAAGCCGTCAAATTGTTGACGAGGCCAAATTCAAGGAGGGACTTGGGGAAATAATTAATGGCGTTGTGGAGTGCCTCAATGCCTCAGCTTGGGCAAAACCCGAGGGTCCTGCGAAAACCATAGCTTAGAGACGCAACGTCTTTTTGGAATCTCGTAACTGGTAAAGACGCAGCAAGCTGCGTCTCCACCATGTCTCAAATGGATCTATCCAACTTCTTCACTCCAGTTTTCCAGGGTCTTCTTGACGAGCGCCATAAACTGATCGGCGACTGCTCCGTCAATTATGCGATGATCGTATCCAAGAGTCAGATGAACGAGCGATCGAATTGCGATGGAATCGTTCCCTTCTTTATCAGTTACCACGACCGGCGCCTTGGCGATACCGCCCACGCCCATAATTGCGGAATTCGGCTGATTGATGATCGGTAAGCCAAACACCGCGCCGAATTGTCCTGGATTGGTAACAGTAAAGGTGGACCCCTCGACATCCTCGGGTCTGAGCTTCTTGGACCTCGCACGTTCGCCCAAGTCACTGATGCCACGCTGCAATCCGAGGAAATTCAGGTCGCCCGCGTTTTTCAGTACGGGCACGATAAGTCCCCAATCCAAAGCCACCGCAATGCCCACGTTGACGTTGCGGTGATAGCGAATTCCTTCCCCTTCCATGGACGCATTTACGATTGGGAATTGCTGCAACGCGATAATGGCCGCGCGGACGAAAAATGGCATGAAGGTAAGCCGCACGCCATTGCGTTGCTCGAACGCGGCCTTTGTCTTGTTTCGAAGATGCACGATCGAAGTTATGTCCACCTCGAACATGCAATGTACGTGAGCACTGGTGCGACGGGATTCGATCATTCGCTGCGCAATAATTTTGCGCATCTGAGTCAAGGGAACCAGATCGCCGGGGATGGAACTAACGGGACGCGGCGCAATAGGCGCTTTCGCAGGTGCGGGCGAAGTGCTGGCGGCCGCAGGGTTGACACCAGATTCATGGCCCTCGATAAAAGCCAGAATGTCCTGCTTTGTGATCCTTCCACCGAGGCCAGTGCCGGGCACTCGAGAAAGCTCAATGCTATGTTCGCGAGCCATTTTACGAACAAGAGGCGAGGATCGCGCGTGCTCATCTTCCTCGTCTCCCTCCGTCTCTTTTTCGGCATTTCCACGCGCTTGCTGCTTAACTGGCGGTTCTGTCTTTTTCTCAGCAGGTTCCGGCACGGCTTGTGCAGCAGACTTTGGCGGACTTGCGGCCTTCGCTTCGCCATCAGCGGCGATTGTTCCAACAACGGTGTTCACCTGCACCGTTGAACCTTCGCTCACTTTGATATCCTGCAATACGCCGGACGCCGGTGCGGGAATTTCCGCGTCTACTTTATCCGTGGAGATCTCGAACAACGGTTCGTCTCGTTGAATTCTGTCTCCCGGTTTTTTTAACCACTTTGTAATAGTCCCCTCAACGATGGACTCACCCATCTGAGGCATCACAACATCTGTCGGCATAGTTCCTTCCATGAGAGCCGGGTAGTAAACTCCGCGGCCCGCGAACCCATCATTATATAAGGAAGTGTGAAGGTTATAGTGCAGCCGATTACTGCATGTGGTCATTCCCGCTAGCAGGGGCTTCCGGCGACACTCCGTAAGCTTTTTTCCAATAATCTTGCACCCCTGGCGAGAGCTTCTCAATGCGCGAGAGGAACGCCGTCACTTTCCACATGTCGTCCGCGCTCAAAGCTTGGCTCCACGAGGGCATCCCGGTATATCTCACACCGGTACGAACCGCATAGAAAGTGTGCCATTCGGGATCGTCCAGGGGATTGAGTATGAGTTGAGGCGGCGGTGGGTAAAGCGATTTTTCCAGCACACTCGGTTTCTTGTCGAGTGTGCCATGACATACGGCACAGTTCATGGTGTAAATCTTCATACCCTGGATCAAGTTGTCATCGGTCGGAGACACCGGATTGCTAATCTGGGGCGCATGACGATCCATCGAGGAGTCCATGGCGCTCGTTGCGATGCGCCGCTCAAGACTGGAAGGAGCAGCATCAGCATTCGTAGGCATCAAGCCGAAAGAAAGAAAGGCCAGGGCGCCAAGAACAAGGACCAGCAATGTCACGATGATTCCAAGTATAAAATTGCGCATTGAGTCTCCTTTGGTCAGCCGGAAAAGCTGCGCCCGAGCAGGTGGGCACATAGCAGGGTGTCGCGGCGATATTGTACTGCAACGGATCTCATGAGATGTCCGTGTGGCCATCTCCGGGAGGCTTGGCGCCCAGCTAATAACTTTTCAGCCGCCGTGCTTCCCGAACAACATCGCCGACCTTGGGAAGAAAATATTCTTCTTGAGGTGGAGAAAAGGGAACTGGTGTATCCAAGGCCGTAATACGCACGATCGGGCCATCGAGGTCATCGAACGCTTCTTCGTTGATGACCGCGGCGAGCTCTCCTGCGATTCCCCCGGTCCGCACGTCTTCGTGAAGCAGAATTACTTTGCTAGTCTTTCGCACAGTGCGAACAATGGCTTCGCGGTCTAGCGGCGACAACGTTCTTAAGTCTAAAATTTCGATCTCGATTCCGTCCTTGGAAAGAATTTCTGCTGCCTCGATCGCCGTATGCACCATGGCCGCGTACGTGATGATGCTAAGGTCGCGTCCTTCGCGTGCTATGCGCGCTTGTCCGAGCGGAATGACGTAGTCGTCGGCCGGTACTTCGTCTTTAATGCGACGATATAAATATTTGTGCTCGAAAAAAACAACTGGATTGTTGTCGCGGATGGACGCTTTGATAAGACCCTTCGCGTCATAGGCGGTTGCAGGGCAAACCACCTTCAATCCAGGTGTATGGACGAAATACATTTCGTTATTCTGAGAATGAAAGGGCCCACCGTGAACATTGCCGCCGCTGGGCCCACGAAGGACGAGCGGAGCAGGAGGTCCCCACAAGTAATGAGTTTTTGCAACCATGTTCGTGATTTGATTAAAAGCGCAGCCGATGAAATCCATGAACTGAAATTCGGCAACGGGACGCAGCCCAGTCAGCGACGCACCAAACGCGGCGCCGACGATGGCAGACTCGGCTATAGGTGTGTCAATGACTCGCTCGGGGCCGAAGCGGTCTATAAATCCGTCCGTGACTTTAAACGCGCCGCCGTAAATTCCAATATCCTCACCCAGACAAAAAACTGTCGGATCGCGTTCCATCTCCTCCCATATCCCCTGGCGAATGGCTTCGAGATATGTGAGTTGAGGCATGTTGGACTTTGGAACCAGTGGTCCGCAAACTATTTTATGCCATTTCGCAGGATGTTAGATCGCTCGGACCGATTGCCGGCATGCCGCGTGGAAATTCGCGGGCCGCGTCCGGATTGGATTGCAACCCACACTCGTTCGGCAGCCGAGCGTCCCAGGGCAATCTTTCCCGCATCTGTGGTCAAATTTAAAGTCTGATCGTAGTTGCGGCCCGACACATGCAGAATGGCACCCGGGCGAATGCCCCGCTGCTCCAGAAATTCCAGCAACCGGCGGTCACGTTCGTAGATGCCGCTAACCAGATAATTCTTTCCGGCATCCGCGTGAGCAAGCAACAGTAAACCCCGACGCCGGCGGCTCGCTGGACTCTCAAGTTCACTGACATTCCCGTGCGGGCAAGAACCTCCGCGGCCGAGCTTTCCTAACAACTTTGCTTCAAAGTCAGGCGAGACTGCGTGCTCAAGCCGTTCCGCTTCATCGTGCACCTTATACCACTCCATACCGAAAACTTCAGACAGCATTCTTTCAATCAAGTGATGGCGCAACGTCAATTTGCGGGCAATCTTGCGGCCGGTAGGCGTGAGACTCACGTGCCCATCCCCTTGCACCCGCACGAGTCCATCCTTCTTTAAACGGCGCATGGCCATGGTGATCGCCGGCGGCGACACCGAGAGCCAGTGCGCGAGCGTGGCAGAGATGACCGTCTCCCCTTCGCTTTCGGCTTCCAATATTGCTTTCAGGTAATCTTCTTTGGAAACAGTGATCACTGACTAGAATTATACGGCTGAGGTTAAGCGTAGTTGATCGTAATCGGAATCCACCGTATTCGAAGTTGGAAATGCAATGTTGACATTAGAATTTGACATCGCCATTTCCAGCTCCTAACCTGTTCTCTCAAAACTATGAAGGTTCTGGTGATTGGAAGCGGAGGACGCGAGCACGCACTTGTGTGGAAGCTCAGCCAATCTCCGCGGGTTTCCAAGCTTTACTGCGCTCCGGGCAATGGAGGCATCGCACGCGAGGCGGAGTGTCTACCGGCCGATCAAAACAGCCTTGAGTCGTTAGTCGCCCTGGCGAACCAGGTTCGACCTGACCTGACAATCGTCGGTCCAGAACTGCCTCTTCAACTTGGAGTCGTGGACGAATTTAATCGGCGCGGCTGGAGAATTTTCGGACCCACAAAGGCCGCCGCGCAATTGGAGTCGAGCAAGAGTTTTGCCAAGGAATTCATGCAACGGCATCGTATCCCAACGGGCCACTATGCCATCTGCAATTCGCTTGAGGAAGTAGACGAAGCATTGCCCCGCTTTTCGACCCCAGTTGTAGTGAAGGCCGATGGACTGGCAGCTGGCAAAGGGGTAGTTGTCTGCCAAACTAAAGATGAGGCGATACAGGCTGCTACTGACATGCTTGCAGGCAAAATGGTTGGTGCAGCGGGATCCCGCGTCGTGATCGAGGAACATCTGGAGGGCGATGAGATTTCTTTTCTCGTGCTAAGCGATGGAGAGCGAGTCGCGCCATTAGTAGCCGCCCAGGATCACAAGCGAATTGGGGATGGAGATACGGGGCCGAACACAGGAGGAATGGGCGCTTATTCTACAAACACACTGGTGGATGAGCAGATGCAGAATTGGCTGGTGGAGCACATCGCGCGGCCCGTCGTCGAAGGCATGAAAGCGGAGGATTCGGCGTACAAAGGCATTCTATATTGTGGATTAATGATGACCGCACGCGGTCCCATGGTACTTGAATTCAATTGCCGCTTCGGCGATCCAGAAACTCAACCCATTCTGATGCGCCTGGAGAGTGATTTATTGGATGCTATGGACGCTTCTATAGACGGGCGCGTGAGCGCCGGCGATTTTCGCTGGTCCAAAGACCCCTCGGTTTGTGTTGTGATCTCATCGGGGGGATACCCTGGTGTGTTTGAGATTGGTAAAAAAATTAGTGGAATCGAAGATGCCGAATCTCTCCAGGGAGTGAAGGTATTTCATTCCGGCACAAGCCGCATTGGTGACGCATATTACACCGCAGGCGGGCGTGTGCTGGGTGTGACGGCTACTGCTGTGGACCTGGATTCTGCAGTTCAACGAGCCTACGAAGGGGTTTTGAAAATTAGTTTTGAAGGCGCACACTATCGCGGAGACATTGCTGCCAGAGCACTCAAGAAGTGATCCAAGGTAAGATTGTCTAATGAAAAATCCATTGGTTTCAATTGTAATGGGAAGTGATTCAGACCTCGAAATCATGCGTGAAGCGGCTAAAGCGCTGGAGGGTTTCGGCATCGCTTATGAAATTGATGTAACGTCGGCGCACCGCTCTCCGGATCGGACGGCCGAGTACGCCAGAGGAGCCGCGCAGCGCGGAGTGAGCGTGATTATCGCCGGAGCCGGTGGAGCGGCACATCTGGCGGGAGTGATTGCGGCGCACACCACCCTTCCAGTAATTGGGGTGCCGATTCCCTCGACCTCACTCAATGGGTTGGATTCGCTCCTGGCGACGGTGCAAATGCCCGCCGGTATTCCCGTTGCGACGGTTGCGATCGGGAAACCTGGGGCCACGAATGCTGGAATTCTTGCGGCGCAAATTCTGGGATTGTCAGATCAGGATGTCGCGAGAAAATTGGACGACCACAAGAAAAAGCTTGCTAGCGGAGTGGAGGAGAAATCTAGAAAACTGAAGAGCAGTTTGAGCGCGTGATTGGGTCACCAGTGCAAAGGGACTGTTTGCAACAGCACTACGGGATCAGGGGGTGCTAGGCTTAGGTCCTAATGTAGCCTTCATCTTTATACGGGCGGCTTGCAGCACGATAGTCGAAATTATCGGGTACAAGTATGGGACGAGGAACAACACAGTAAACGGCGCTATGCCCATGTTACCGATTCCCGAAGCAGCCGCGATGCTCGCGCCAATGCCACGGCCTGAAAGCCACAGCCCTCCGTTTAAAAGGCCGTAAGCCACGAGTGCGGCTGAGGCAATCGAATGGACCGCGATCGCGGACTGTCTGACTCTGAGAAGCTGAAAACCTATGAATACAAAAAACGCAAGGAATATCATGTTGATTATGGTCATGACGACAAAAGCGCTTCCGAAATAGGGGAACTCCGAATCAGGACGGTACCTAAGCAGAACATCGTAGACTGAATGCACGAGCCAAAAGATGCCCAGAATCGTCAGGACAACATTGACGACACCGATAACCCGCAAAACCACCTTGGCCCATAGTGACATTTTCACTGCGAAGATTTTACGCGAGGAGGTCGACGCTCCAACGCCAAGTTCTATGTCAACCGCTGAAATATCGCCTTTGCACTATTGATCCATTCTTTGCGCGTTTTGCGATTTCGCCTGAAGGCAAGGGCCTCTAGCCAAGATCGAGCGTCTTTAAGTGCTGGCGAAGATGATTTCCTAAATCTTCTCGCTTTAGCGCAAGGTCAACCGTGGCCTTCAGGAATCCTAGTTTGTCTCCTGTGTCGTGGCGCTTTCCTTCAAATACGTAGGCATATACTTTTTCGGTTTTGAGCAGAGATTTTATGCCATCGGTGAGCTGAATTTCTCCTCCGCTGCCTCTCGTCGTCTTTGACAGCGATTCAAAAATTGCCGGAGTCAGGATATAGCGGCCTATGATTGCAAGATCGGACGGCGCATCTTTTAATGCCGGCTTCTCCACCATGTTCTGAATCTCGAACAATTTCCCCTTGAAATGGCCAGCGGCCGGTTTGACGTCGAGTACCCCGTAGGCAGAGATGGCTTCGCCCTCAACCACCTGCGCAGCGATTACGGAGCTTTGGGTTTCCTCGAAGACTTCAATCATTTGTTTGAGGCACGGCACCGGAGCGTCAATCACATCGTCAGGCAGGAGGACGGCGAACGGCTCATCGCCAACCAGTTCCCGCGCGGTGAGCACGGCGTGTCCCAGGCCGAGGGCTTCTTTCTGCCGCACATACCCGAAGTGAACCATGTCGGAAATTTGCCGCACCATGCGAAGCAAGTCTGTCTTGCCCCGCTCTTCTAGTACTTTCTCGAGCTCGTAGCTGACGTCGAAGTGATCTTCTATGGATTGCTTGCCGCGGCTGGTGACGATGATTACCTGATCGCATCCCGCGGCAATTGCCTCTTCGACGCCGTATTGAATAATCGGCTTATCCACCAGAGCGAGCATTTCTTTCGGCATTGCCTTGGTTGCCGGGAGAAACCGGGTGCCCATGCCGGCTGCGGGGATGACTGCCTTACGGACTTTCATTTTCATAACTCGCAACTTTCGCTGGATTTTCTACGATAGCACTGTTGGCAGCACTGCGGTTCCGGCCAAATCTTCCAACATGGCTTGCAATTGACCCAGAACTTCGGTGGGCTGGTGCGCCTTCAGGGGAAATTTTAAAGTTCCATCTGGAGTGAACTGCGCCCCGCGATGCGTGGAAACGAAGCGCGCGAGCTTTTCCGGGTCAATCACGGCATTCTGACGGAATTTAATGGTGGTGAAGTCACGCTTGCGCTCAATTACGGTTGCTCCAACCTCGATTGCCAGAAGCTTGAGCGAAGCGTAATCCAACAGATTGCGCACGGCCGGCGGCGGCTCGCCATAGCGGTCTTGCAGTTCGGCTCCAACCTCGCTCAATTGAGATTCGTTTTCCACGGCCGCAATTCGCTTGTACATTCGCAAGCGCTGATTCTCTTCGGCAATATATTCGGCAGGAATTCGTATATTCATGCCGAGATTGATTTGAGTCGCAGCTTCGTCGGCGGATGCTTCTCCTTTCATCTCGCGGACCGCGCGGTTGAGCATCTGGGTATAGAGTTCAAATCCTATCGCTTCGATGTGCCCGCTCTGCTCGCCGCCCAACAGATTGCCGGCGCCTCGCAATTCGAGGTCGAGCGCGGCGATTTTGAACCCGGCGCCGAGATCGGAAAACTCTTTCAGCGCTGCCAGCCTCCGCCGTGCGATCGGAGTCAGCTCGACTTCCGCCGGTACAAGCAGGTATGCGTAGGCTCGCCGATTGGAGCGTCCCACGCGGCCGCGCAATTGATAAAGCTCGGAGAGGCCAAGGCGCTCGGCGCGGTTGATCAAAATTGTGTTGCACAGCGGGATGTCGAGACCATTTTCAATGATCGTCGTCGCCACCAGGATGTCCGCTTCGTGATGCATGAACTTCAGCATCACTTTTTCGAGTTCGCCCTCCGACATTTGCCCGTGACCGACCAGCACGCGGGCCCGTGGAACAAATTCCTGGAGCTTGGCTGCGATTTCCCAAATCGTATCCACGCGATTGTGCACGAAGTAAACTTGTCCGCCACGCTCAAGTTCCTGCTCAATGGCAGACTGAATCAACTTCTCGTCCCAATTTGCGACCACAGTCTGAATGGCGATTCGATCTTTGGGAGGCGTCTCGATTACGCTCATATCGCGCAATCCCACCAGGGACATATGCAGAGTGCGAGGAATCGGAGTGGCTGACATGGTGAGAACGTCAACCTCTCTCCGCATCTGTTTGAGTCGTTCCTTGTGGCGGACGCCAAATCGCTGTTCCTCATCCACGATCAGAAGCCCGAGATCGGGAAACTTTATATCTTTCGAAAGCAAGCGATGCGTGCCAATCAGAATGTCAACTTTGCCGCTTTCAACTTTCTGGAGAATTTCTTTTTGCTGACGGGTCGTCCTAAAGCGGCTGATCATCTCAATAGCTACGGGAAAGGCCGCGAAGCGTTGCTTAAAAGTCTCGTAGTGTTGAAACGCAAGTACAGTGGTTGGCGCCAGAACGGCAACCTGCTTATTGTCGCTTACGGCCTTGAACGCGGCACGCATCGCGATTTCAGTTTTTCCGTATCCGACATCGCCGCATAACAGACGATCCATCGGTTGCGGAGATTCCATGTCGCGTTTCACGTCTGCGATGGCGTAATTCTGATCGTCGGTCTCGTTGTATTCGAACGCATCCTCGAATTCGCGCATCCATTCGTTGCTCGGCGGGAAGGCGTGGCCGGCGGCCGTCTTCCGCTGGGCATAAAGCTTGAGCAGTTCCTCGGTCATGTCTTTCATGGCCTTGCGAACTCTGGCCTTGGTCCTTGCCCAGGCTTGAGTGCCGAGATGGTTCAACGCGGGCTTCGCCCCTTCAGACGAACGGTACTTCTGGATCAGGTCCAGGCGCGTCAGGGGCACGTACAGGCGCGCTCCCTCCGCATACTCAAGCAACATGAATTCAGCGTTCCCGTCGCCTTGATTGATCTCTTTGAGGCCTTGGTACTGCCCGATGCCGTGCTCGACGTGAACCACGTAATCGCCAACCTGCAAGTCGCGGAAGTCGGACAAGAACGCTGAAACTTTCGATCTCTGTTTCTGCGGGCGGGTAACCACTGATTCAGATTCATCGAAGAGATCCCGGGCGCCAAACACAGCAAGGTGGGCGTCGGGAAGCACGAAGCCGTCGGGAACATAGGCCTTGGCCAGTGTGGTGGTTAGAATTTCACCGGCAAAATAGGCGGTTTCGTCGGCATAACTTTCTCCGGCGCGAGTCCTGCTTCCCAGGCGAAAAGAGAGGCCATATTCGCTGAAAATATCCGCAAGTCGTTCGACCTCACCAGTGTTTGGAACCGTGATCAGGACTCTTCGGCTCTGGGATATTTGCTTTTTGACTTCTTCCAGTAATGTGGGGATCGAGCCGTGAAATCGCTGGGCAGGCTGGGAGTGGAACGAAACTGATGGGGCTTCGTCAGCCTTCACGATTGCAAGATGTTCGATATCGGCCCCTGAAATCGCGGTTACCTTTTCCCACCATTCTTCCGGCGAGAAGTACAAATCCCGCGGTTCAACAAGAGCGCCTACGCCACTGGATTCGTGTGCCGCTTCTATTCGCGACCAAATGTGCTCAAACTCGGGGCGGAGAGTGGCGGGCTCGTCAATCAACACAGCGGCATGCGGCACTAAATCGAAGAGACTATGGCTAGCTCCTGCAACCGCAGCATAGGACTCCCATCCGGGAAACGTCGTGACCCCGGCGGATCGGACTGCCTGTTCCACAATTTCCTCTGGCCCGGAAATTCGCCTTCCTGAGAGCCTCGAATGGATTGCGGCGAGCAGTTCCGCGGTGACGGGGGTTTCAGTGAGCGGCAGCAGCACAGCTTCGTCCACAGGATCGGACGACCGCTGAGTTGCAGGATCAAATTTACGGATAGACTCAACTTCATCGCCAAAAAATTCAATTCGCAGCGGGCGGTCGGCCTCCGGAGAGTACACGTCGAGAATGCCACCTCGTAAAGCATATTCACCCGGCATCTCGACCACATCCGTCGAGCCGTACCCCACGGTATTCAGGTGAGCCAGCAGCGTCTCATGGTCGAAGGTTTCACCGCGTTTTACGATTCGTGCCAGGTTCGCGTAATAGTCAGCCGGACGCAGGCGAAGCGCAGCCGCTGCTATGGGGGTCACGATAATGGAGGCCTCCCCGGTCGAAATCTTCCAAAGCGCGACTGCCCGTTCTTCCTGAATTTCGGGATGTGGAGAAAGATTTTGAAACGGCAATACGTCGTTAGCGGGGAGAGCGACGACCAGATTCGGATCGGCCGCGCCGGTCAGTTCGCAAAAGGCTTGCAGAACGGGAACAAGTTCATCGGCGGCTTTATTATCCTGCACGACCAGGATGAGAGGGCGTGCCGCTGATTTGTGCAGCAAGACTGTGATGAGGGCTTTGGCGGCGGGATTCAAGCCAAAAACACTAATCCGCCCCGCGCCCTCCTTGATGTGGGAGGCTACACGCTTGAACTCGGGCAGACTCTCGGCGTCCGCAAAGAGATCGCGGACGAATGGCAAGACCATTGCACTAACATTCTAGCAGCAGACTATTGACGAATGTCCGAATGGTTCGTGTGCGGTAGAGGAAAGGCTTGCCCGTAATTCCATCAACGCACATTTCTCACTGCAGGTGGTGAAAAAAACGGGAAGCAAAGGCTCCCCGTTAGACTCGTTATCGAAATCCATTAGCTTTCCGGCATCGCGCCGTCGAGAGATAACGCTTTCTTTTTCCCTCCGAAGCGAATTTGCGCCAACGAACTGGTGCCATCACTATTTTTCTGGAGAATAGCCGAGTCGCCGGCAGGTGGAGTACTCAAATCAATTACATGAGCTGGTGCGGTGGCAACAATCTTCTTACCCTTAACGAAGTTGACTTGCACATCGGGGCCAGCGCCATCCCACATTACCGAGTATTCGCCGGGTGCCAGTGGCTTTCCATTTACTGTGATTTGAGTGTTCACTAGCAACGAACCCTTGTTAGAGGCGAATGCAACTGAGCTGAATAGCAAGGCCATCACAAGCGCCATGCTCTTTGACTTACCCGAGATTCTCATGGAACTCCGTTTCTTTCCCGATCACCCGCCGGGACACGATTTCGGCGACCAGAGCGCGTTTGCCCGCAAATCTTGAGTCGATTGCAAAAAAGCCTACAATGTTGCCGGGGTTAAGCAAAGGGTGGTCCGAAGACCGCTTTTGACTTAGGGATTACGTTCACCTGGCCGCCAAACCGAGAGTGATTTGTAATCCCCTCACCCCGAACTTTCTCGGAATCGCGACGTGTACGATTCGTCCTCGCACGCCGCTTCTTCTGGCAAGCTTAACTTCAGAAGCGGCGCGTACATTCTTGGACGGAACGAGAATCCTGTGGTTAGCAAAAATTTGAATAGTCGGATGGTAAGACAAGAGATGACTGTCTTTGTTACGTGATTGGCAACAAAAGTTTCTCGGGAGATTAAATAGTTATTTGTTTCTTCTCGCCGTTCGAGGCGTGCTTCGAGGCTTGCTTGTAGATCTTAAATTGAGTAGAACAATCGCATGAGCGATTGCGGCGTTGTCAGTTCCCATACCTTCCGGTGTTTTCGCTTTGATCCCGACGCAATTTTCTGGAATCCCTAATAATTCCGCGACGCGGGTGCGAATTGCAGGTGCGTGGGAGCCGATCTTCGGGGCCGCAAGAATTACGGTAGAGTCAAGATTGCTTACGGCGTAACCGGCTGCATTAACTCGCTTCAAAGCTTCAGCCAAAAAAACCGCAGAGTCGGCGCCGCGCCACCGAGCATCAGAGGGTGAGAACAATGAACCAATATCTGGAGCCGCAACAGCTCCAAGCAATGCATCGGTGATTGCATGCAGCAAGACATCGCCGTCAGAGTGGCCACCCAAGCCATTCGGATGCGGAAGCGTCACGCCGCCGATCTTGAGTGGGATGCCGCGTTTGAACTCGTGAGAATCCCAGCCGTAGCCGATACGAATTCGTGATTTCAATTGGTAGCGATTCCCTGCACTCGGTTTCATTTCGTTTTTCAACGATCGGTCATTTGCTGGAGCGAACCTCACTCTGGAGGTAAAACTCCGCTAGTTCCAAATCCGAGGGGCTTGTAATCTTTATGTTTCCTGGTGACCCCATAACCACCGAAACTTCTTGCCGGGACCGTTCTACGAGAGAAGCCTCGTCAGTTCCCAGGAATCCATCTTTATCGGCTTCATCGAAGGCTTTCTTGAGAACATCATAGCGGAATCCTTGTGGAGTTTGCGCCATTACCAGTCGCTCGCGGGGCATGGTGGCAGTAATAATCGCACCGTCAGCCGTGCGATCCACTTGCTTCACCGTATCAATGGCGGGAATTCCAGCGATTGCTGCTCCATGTTTCCGGGCGCCGTCAATCACGCCCTGAATAATCTGCGAGGTAACAAAGGGACGTACCGCGTCATGCACAAGAACAATATCATCAGGATCAGCAGTGATCCCCGCGAGCGCTTTAGAAACGGAATGCTGCCGGTACTCTCCGCCCTCAACCAGATGCACTGATGCGTGGGTCGAGCTTTCTTTGCTCAACCGTGCTCGAAAAGATGCAATCTCATTCTTGCGTAGAGCGATCCAGACCTCGGAGACGTTCCGCATCGCGGTAAATTTCCGCAACGTGTGAATCAAAATTGGGGTTCCACCCAATTCGGCGAATTGCTTTGATGGAACTCCCTTCTGACGAGCGGAATCGGATGGTGAAACCATCCTTGTACCCAAGCCCGCAGCCGGAATGATGACGATCACCTTCATGGGGCGATCAGTATATTAGGCCGCAACATACAGTTCAAACCGCGGGTCAGTTCAAACTACGGAGAATTTACCGGCATTCCCATTTTGTGGCCTACAGGAACTTTTTTGTGGGCCTACATGTGGGCAGTGATGTCTTTTCCCATCTGGAGAAGTGATACTCACAGGGTCGGCTGGTTTTATCCATATGCGCCTGCAACCTCGTTCCTGGCTGCGATTGATCGGTTACTGCACGGCGATGGTCCTCGCCACGGCGCTGTGTCTCGCGGTGGTTTTCGCTGGGGCAACGGTCACGTTTGCTGCGGGACAGTCTGTTGAGCCTGCGGCTCAGGGTAATTACTCAGGAATGGTCACTGATGAACATTGCGGTGCGAAGCACGACAAGTATCCCGGGAAGAGCGCGTCGGAATGCGCCAGAATGTGCGCGCTGAATGGCTCGAAATACGTGCTGCTCAGTGGCGACGTGGTTTACACCTTGACCGGGAAGGATCTTGCGCTCGACAAGTTGGCCGGTCAGAGAGCAACGGTTACGGGGACCCTTCAGGGAACAAATCTAAATGTAACGTCCGTGACTGCGGAACATCGCTAAGCCGCCAGTCATCCATGCTCTGCCGGCCGTATCTCCATCATTGCAGGCGAAGTTTTAGCCTCATTTAATGTTGTCGAATTAACTGCGGTAACCGCTGCGATGGCGGGCCGAGAGTCCGGTCGCGATGACGACCGTTCATCCCACTTCCCGAAAATCATCTTTCCGGCCGTCGTCTGCAAAACCGACGTAACTGACACGTCTACCGTTTTTCCGATCATTTTGCGGGCATTGTCCACAACGACCATAGTGCCGTCATCGAGGTAGGCGACGCCCTGGTTATATTCTTTTCCTTCTTTCAGGATGAACACTTTCATGCTCTCCCCGGGCAACACAATGGGTTTCAGAGTATTTGCCAGTTCATTAATATTGAGGACCTCGACTCCCTGGAGTTGGGCCACTTTATTGAGATTGAAGTCGTTGGTAATGATCTTTCCCTCATAGAGCTTTGCAAGTTCGATGAGCTTTAAATCCACCTCTCGCACGGCAGGAAAGTCATCCTCCACAATCTGAATTTGCACGCAGGCAATTTTCTGCAGGCGTTGCAGGATGTCCAGTCCGCGACGGCCGCGATTTCGTTTCAGAGAATCAGCCGAGTCCGCAACCAGTTGCAATTCGCGAAGAACGAATTGCGGAGTAAGAATGATTCCGTCGAGAAATCCGGTTTCGGCGATATCCGCGATGCGTCCATCAATGATGACGCTGGTGTCGAGGATCTTGTAGCTTTTCTTGCCCTGTTTCTCACCGCCGAAGATCCCGCCCAGCGCCGCAAGATTCAGAAGGTCGCCCTTGTTCGCCCCTACGACCAGACCTACGTAGGCCATTAGGAACATGACCATCAATTGAAGAAAGCTCTGGGTGGGGCCAGGGGGCAGGCTGTCTCGAATAACGACTGCGAATAGGTAAGCGCCAAAAATTCCCAAAACGCTTCCAATCGCCGCCCCGATCAACCGGGTCAAGCTCGCGAATCGCAAGCGCCTCTCGAAGATGACAATGGCGATGCCAATGAGTACTCCGATGCCCGCGTCAATGTTAGCGGGTAGCGAGAAGGGCCGGACCAGGTAGCAGGTAATAGAAACAAAGATAATAAAGATAATGCGAATCAATGCTAAATCCACGAAGCGACCTCCTCAAGCTTGTCCAATTGTCAATGGATCAAGCCCGCGCCAGCCTTGCGCGTATGAATCTCGTGGCTGGCGATAAATATGCGGAGCCTATGAATACATAAAGAAGTAAAGACGCCCCGCAGGTGAAAAAATGACAACGTAAATCCCGCGCCCCTGAGTATATACCTGACGTAAAGCTATGAGTCTGATGCGGCAGCCCGGCAACACCAACATATTGTTGAGGCGAAGATATCCAGGTCTGCTGCTAAACTTCGCTTATGAAAGCCGTAGTCATCGGAAGTTTTGGGGGACCCGAAGTGCTCGAAGTTGAAGAGGTTGCGACCGCGTTCTGAAAATCGGCGCTTAAAATAAAGTGTTGATATAAGCGCAGCTTTCATTTGGGCCCGACTTTCAGTCGGGCCGTTACACATTTAAGTTTTATATTCGGCACGGCTGAAGGCCGTTCCCTTCGCCGCTGCTGCCCGGGAACAGAGTCCATCTTGCTAGCATCTTAAGTGTGCCGGACTTCTGAGTTTTTGCCTCCCACTTCTCGCGAAGCCGCGAGAAGTGAGGCGCGCGCGATCCCGTTATGCCTACGAGGTCAAAACCTGCCGCCCGACTAACCTGGCAGCAGCATGCCTTTTTCCAAGTGCCTGGTTACGTGCGCGTAGGACGCCGCGTGAGGATCGTGGGTGACCATGATTACCGTCTTTTTGAATCCTTCGTTCAATCTTTTCAGAATATCCAAAATTTCCGTCGCGGAGTTGCTGTCAAGGTCTCCGGTCGGCTCGTCGGCGAGCAGAAGTGTCGGATCGCTGACAATCGCTCTCGCAATGGCGACTCGCTGTTCTTGTCCGCCAGAGAGTTGTTTGGGCAGATGACCCACTCGATCTTCCAATCCCACCAGTTTCAAAGCTGTCATGACATGATCACGCCTCTGTTGTGAGCTGAGCTTGGTCAGCAGTAATGGGAGTTCGACATTCTCGAATGCGGTAAGCACTGGGATCAGATTAAAGGTTTGAAAAACGTATCCAATGTGCACGTTACGCCAGTGGGCCGATTGGGCGTCGCTCAAGCGGAAAATGTTTTCTCCCAGCACGAGCAATTCGCCCGCAGTCGGGCGGTCTATGGCCGCAATCATGTTCAGCAGCGTGGTCTTGCCGGAACCGGAGGGTCCCATCAGCGCAAGAAATTCGCCTTGAGCGATTTCTATAGAAACATTGTCCAGGGCCTTCACTTCAAAAGCGTCGCGCTTGAAGACTTTGCTGACGTTGTTCGCCCGGACGACCTTGGTTTGAGTTGCGGTGTTTGGAAGAGTAGCTGTGCTCATGATTGTCCTTTGATCTTGATTTTGTCGCCGTCTTTCAAATCTTGTGGCGCGCTAGTGATGACGTCTTCGCCGCCATTGAGACCCTGAACAACCGTGCCCCTGCTGCTCTGAGACACTATCTTCACTTCTCGTCTGGTCGCCTTGCCGGCAAACGACAGAAGCACAAACTTCTTGCCTTCACTGTCATGAATCGCAGCGGCTGGTATCAAAACACCTTGCGGCTGCGAACTGGCGGTCTGGTTTTCGTTAGCCAGGAACTTCACAGTGGCATTCATGTCTGGCCGCAGATAAGCGTCCGGCTTCAGGATTTGCACTTTCACCTGCACGGTCGCCTTGGCGCGGTCGGCCTCGGGAGAGATTTCCGAAATCACGCCGTCGTACTTACGGTCGGGATAAGCATCTGTAGTGACGATGCCCTTCTGCTTTGGACCGAGCTTGGCAAAATCGTCCTGAGCGATATCGAGTTCCACCTGCAAATCATTCAGATCGGCGAGCGAAACGACTAGGCCTTGCGGGCCACCCTCCGCGGTGCTTGCAAATCCCGACGTCACAAGCTCGCCCTTTTCGGCGGCTCGTTCGAGAATGGTTCCTGTCACCGGTGCGCGAATCACGGTGGCGTCGAGCAAAGACTTGGCATAATCCGCCTGACCTTGCGCCTGCTCGAGAGCGCCCTTGGCCCGCTGAATTTCTTCGGCGCGAGGGCCAATCTTCGCAAGCTGGAAACCCCTCTCCAAAGAATTTACTCGCTGTTGATCGGAATCAAACTTAGCCGTGGCGTCATCGAGGGCCTGCTTCGACAGCACGCCCTGAGTAAACAGATTTCGTGTGCGATCGAGCGTAAGTTTGTCGTCCACGAGCGTGGCCCGGGCTTCGTCCAGATTGTGCTGCGCCTGCTGAATTTCCTCGGGACGGGATCCGTTTTGCAATTCCTGAAGATACGCACGGGCGTTATCGGCAGCGCCTTGTGCCTGCTCGTACTGGGCGCGGAATTCGTCATCTTCAAGACGGACCAGAACTTGGCCCTCGCTGACTTTGTCTCCCTTTTCGACGCCGATCCACTTCACTCGGCCTGTCACCTTGGAGTTCAGGTTGATCTTGTGGTGAGCGACAATATAGCCGCTCGCGGAGAGAACGACTCCGCCGACATCGCTGCTCTGAGCGGTGGCGCGAACCACTTCCACTTCCGGAGCGTCGTGGGAGAAGAGGCGGTATCCCGTCGCCACGAGTCCCAGCACCACCAGAAGAGCGATTCCGATGAAAATGTAGCGGCGCGCCCAGATGGGTGGCTCGCCATCGCCGGGTGCGTTGCGGTCAATCCGCAGGTTTTGCAAGTGCTCGTGTTTTGTGTCTATGGCCATTGCGTTTAAGCTGCACTACGTTTTAGATACTGTGTCGGGCTTTCCTCGAACAGCCGAGGGTGGCGGCTGTTCCTTCGTTAACGCTAATCCCGCAACGCGCTCAGTATGTCCCGCCGCGAGGCGTGCCAGGCGGGAGCAAACCCGCCGACTACACCCATAATAAGAGCAAAAATAACAGCGCTGATGACCACAGGCAGCGTCATTTGCAGGCTGAATACGACCTCGCTAAACGTCACTTGATTTTGCGTTCCCGTGGTCATGCCGTTGAACGGCAACATCAGAAGAATTCCCAGGGTCGCTCCTAACAAAGACAACAACAGCGATTCCAACATGAATGAAGTCAGAATGCTGGGACGCGAAAACCCAATCACGCGCAGGGTGGCAATCTCGCGTCCGCGATAGGCGACGGCGGCATACATGGTATTCGCGGCGGCGAAGCACGAGCCGACGGCCATGATGAAGGCGACGATCCAGCCCACAATCTTGATCGGAGCGCCGGACTTGGTCTGCGAGGCGTAGTAATCGGGCTCAAGCATGCCGTTCAGTTCCAGCCGTTGGTCATCGTTGGCGCGGTTTTTCAGCGCCACGGCCGAAGCCGGATCAGTAGCGCGCACTAAAACCGAGGAGTAGACCGTCCGCTCAAAATCGGTGACAAGTTGATTGATGTCGCCCCAGATTTCGGATTCATGGGCGGTGCCACTGGCGTCAAAAATCCCCACGATAGGCCACTCGCCTTTACCAATATGCACGACATCGCCAATATTCGTGTGCTCAAATCGCCTATTGATTGAGCTGCTCACCACTACTTCGCGTTGCCCGGGGACGAACCAACGTCCTGAGGAAATGTGAATTTGCGGCCGCATCTCAATTCCAAGCGGAGTCAGGAAGCGGGTGGTGACGTTAGTCTCTCCCGTGCCGCCCTTTCGCGGCAGCACAACCACGAGAATGTCTTCGCCTGAAACTAAAGGCTCGCCTTTGCTGTTCTTGGCGACGCCAGGCAAATTTTTCAAAACTTCCAGAGCATCTCGCGACACTCCCCCGGCGGCCAGTTCGGAGTCCGAACCCTTGCGCAGCATCAGAACGTTCAGCGTATCGCCTGTACTACCAAAGGCGCGGCCGAGTCCTGCCAGAAGAGCCATGATAAAAACCGCAGTCGCCACGGTGAGCGCAATACCCAGCGCAGTCATGATGGTGAGACTCTTGCGCAACCGCAGATTGCGAATGTTATAGCTAAGGGGGATTGCCATTTTCTGTTCCTGTTTTCGTGCGATAGTACTTTTACTCACCCAATATGGCGTAGGCCATCCACGATATTGACTTTGGAGGCGTTATAGGAAGGAATAAAGGAACTGGCGAACCCCACTATCGCCGCAATCATTAGCGATGCAACAATGGTGAGCCCAGTAACCTTCATGCCGGTAAACATCCCGCCTTGGCTGGCCATGCCCGTCACTCCAAAAAAGCAGAGCAGAGAACCGAGAAGTCCTCCAATCAGCGAAAGCGAAACCGCCTCGCCGATGAATAATCCCAAGATGCTGTTGCGGGTAAAGCCCAGAGTCTTAAGCACTGCAACTTCCCGGGTTCTCTCGCGAATCGACATCGCCATCGTGTTGGCCGACACCAACAGAATCGTAAAAACGACCGCTAGGCAAATGCTCATGATAAAAGCCTTGATATTGCCTAGCATCCCGATGAAGCCTAATTGGAAAGCGTGTTCACTTTCGGTCTTGGTGGGCCGATCTGCGTTGCGAAACTGCTCGTCGATGGCTTGCCCCACCGTGGGAACGGACTCAGGCGAATCGGCTAGAACCGCAAAGAAACCATCGCTGCCTTTGAGCTTGGGGAAGCCTTCGTCAATGTAGTCTTTGTTGAAGTAGATGGATTGAGTCGGATCTGGCGGCGTGAAAATTCCGCGAATCGTCAGTTCCAGATTGACGGGGAAAATTTTGCCGGTAATGTTCAGGCGGTCGCCGATCTGCCAACCGAATTTCTTGGCCAAGCCCACATCCACCACAGCGCCGGCTCGATCATGCTGCCAGGCAGCGAGTTGGTCCGCGGGTATCGTGAATTCCGGGTATACCTTGAAAATTTCGGTTGGATCAGTGCCGAACTGGGCGAAATAGTTGGCCGGCTTGTCGTCCTTGTACTGGCCTCCGAACCATTGCTGATTGACCACTTCCTTTACGTGGGGAATCGCTTGAATTTTTTGCCTGTAATAGCTGGGCAAATTAAAGACCAGCGAAACCTTATGGCGAACAATCAGGCGCTGCGCCGATTGTTCGGTCGGCTTGCTGTCATAAAAGCTGCGCCAGATGGTAATCAGGAAGGTCAGCAGCAGCAGTGAGCCGCCGATGCTTAAGACAGTGAGAATACTGCGGCGCTTGTTACGGAACGCGTTTTTGCGGACGAAACTGACCAGTGTCATGATTAGAAACTCCCGGACCCAAATCCCCAATACTGCAAGCTCGGCAAAATCCAAGAGCTCGCATGCACTGTAGCCAACCCAGATAGACGGCGAGCTCAGATGATCGTCAACCAGAATAGACGATCAGAGGTACCGTGGACAACCACAGCTCCGGATATGATCGTCGCTAATCTGCGGGAAATTAAACAGTGGACATCGTCACATAAGCGTGATGACAAATGTCATTCTTCACACCGCATTCGGCGCAAAAGGCTGAGCACAGGCTATAATGGCGGCCACCGATGGCCGTAACATCCGGAACTAAACTCGGACCGTATGAAATTGTCTCGCTGCTCGGCGCGGGAGGCATGGGCGAGGTCTATCGCGCCCGCGACTCTCGTCTTAAACGCGAAGTGGCGATTAAGGTCCTCCCGCAAGCGCTCTCTCTTGATTCCGACAGGCTGCGCCGGTTCGAGCAAGAGGCCCTCGCAACCGCCGCCCTGAACCATCCTAATATTTTGGCCGTATTCGATATTGGCAGCAGCGAGAACTCGCCATACGTTGTCTCCGAACTTTTGGAAGGGGAGACGCTGCGGCAACGCTTGCGCAGCGGTCCCATCGCGCTGCGGAAGGCGTTGGACTATGCCCTGCAAATTGCGAATGGGCTGGCGGCGGCTCACGAAAAAGGGATCATTCATCGCGACCTGAAGCCGGAGAATCTATTTCTCACCAATGACGGACGTATCAAGATTTTGGACTTTGGTCTTGCCAAGCTGACCCAGAAAGATCCCATCTCTCATTCCTCACTGCCAACCGTAACTCATGGCACCGAGGCGGGCTCGGTGATGGGGACAGCCGGGTACATGTCGCCCGAGCAGGTGCGCGGGATTGCGCTGGATGCGCGCTCTGACATTTTTAGTTTTGGAGCAATTCTTTACGAGATGCTCTCGGGAAAGCGAGCGTTCCATGGAGACACTCCAGCGGACACGATGAGCGCGATCCTGAAAGAAGACCCTCCCGAGCTGAATGAAACCAATCGCAATGTTTCTCCGGCTCTGGAACGCATTGTGCAACACTGCCTGGAGAAGAAACCTGAGGGCCGCTTCCATTCTGCAAGCGATATCGCGTTTGATCTCGAACATCTTTCTGGAATTTCCGGGAGCACGTCAAAAATAGCGCCAGCCGTGGCGACAGGGCCGCGCAACAATCTGTTGACCGGGATCGCTGGTGGCGTAGCGCTTGCGTTGATCATGCTGGGCCTCGGATGGTGGCTCGGCAAAGGCAGCGGTGGCGCACCGCTGGCGCAGTATCAGCAGATCAGCTTTCGCACCGGCTCCATCGGGAATGCCCGGTTTACGCCCGACGGCAGCATTATCTATAGCGCGTCGTGGGAAGGCGGCGAAAACCAGCTTTATATGTCACGGACCGACGATCCCGGCTCCCGCGAACTGGGATTGAAAGATGCGGAGCTGCTTTCGATCTCGAAGAATGGGGAGCTGGCGGTTCGCCTTAATACTGTGGTTTTCGCTGGGTACGCGCGAGCCGGGACCTTGGCGCGGGTTCCTCTAAGCGGCGGTACTCCGCGCGAGGTTCTGGACAATGTGCAAGACGCGGATTGGGCCGCCGACGGGGAGAGCATGGCGATTGTCCGCTACGTTCCGGAAAACAATCACTGGCGTCTGGAGTATCCCATTGGCAAGGTTCTATTCGATGGGATCAACTGGATCAGTCACCCCAAGATTTCGCCTGACGGCAAGTGGGTAGCTTTCGCCGATCATGAGAATCCCGGCGGCGATGATGAGGGCTCGGTTGCGGTGATCAGCTCGGATGGCAAGGGTACAGAGAAAAAGCTTTCTTCTGGATGGGAGACGATCGAGGGGATTTTATGGTCTCCGGCCGCCGATGAAATATGGTTTACTTCAGCCGTGGCCGGCAGCGCCACGAATCCGAGCGCTGTAACTCTGTCGGGAAAGCAGCGAACGATCACCAATGTGCCCGGAGGCATGTGGCTCGAAGACATCCGCAACGGGACGGCGCTGATGATCACTCATCAGGAACGCATTGGGATTCGAGGCGTGGCGCCCGGCGCAAAGGAAGAGCGCGAACTGGGATGGTTCGGGTGGTCCATAGTGCGCGATATCAGCCGCGACGGGCGCAAGATCGTTTTTGAAGAAGAGGGAAATGGCGGCGGCCCGAATTACACCGTGTTTGTGAGAGACACGGATGGCTCTCCTCCGGCGCGCGTTGGAGAAGGACTTGGCCTGGCGATCTCCCCCGATGCGAAATGGGTAATTACAAAGCCTCCCAAGGGCGGACCACTGAACCTGGTTCCGACGGGCGCTGGGGAATCCAGGCAGCTTACGCATGATGCCGTGAGTTATGGCCCGGTCCGGTGGCTGCCGGACGGCAAGCACTTACTCGCCCAGGGGATTGAGACAGGGCATGCGGCGCGGGACTACCTGATTGACGTCGGCAGCGGCGATAGCAAACCGGTGACGCCCGAGGGTGTCGCAGGCGTGCACTTGTCGCCGGATGGCAGAAGTACCGCGGTTCTCGGTCCTGACGGAAAGTGGGGAATTTGGCCGCTTGAGGGAAGCGGGATTCGTCCAATCCCAGGTCTGGACTCAACTTCCCTGGTGATTGGTTGGTCGCCCGAGGGAAAGTCGGTGTACGCGTTTTCCAACCGGGCGAGTGAGAAGACTGCGAAAGTTTATCAAGTGGATATACAGACTGGGAAAATGCAATTGTGGAAAACCTTCGGGACGGACATGGCTGCGGGGGTCACCGATGTTGGTCCGCCCATCCTTTCATTGGGCAACACCGCCTATGTGTATGTCTACGATCGGGTGTTATCGGAGGCTTATGTGGTGACCGGATTGAAGTAATGTAAGGCCTAATCGCGCCGCAAACCTGTCTCGATTTGGATCTTGTTCCTTCCTCGCTAGTTGAGTCACTTTCGTAACTCCCTTGATTTGTTACTCCGCATTATCCTAGGTGTACTCCTCCTCTCAGTTGTAGTCCTGCGTCTTTAATTCGACGACGTTTTTGCACGAGGCTCGAAGAAAATGTCCACTAAGATTGGCCGCTTCGAAATTCAAGCTGAAATTTCACGGTCCTCCACCGGATCGGTAAGCAAAGCTTGCGATTCCGTGGGTGGGCAGATCGTCGCTTTGAAAGTTGTGGACTTGAAGCCCTTCGGCGAGAAAGCTGCGCCAATAGTGAAACGCATTCTCGAAGAGGCGGAGAGTTCAAAACTCCTCAATACCCATAACATCGCAATGCTATTCGGAGCGGGCGAGATCGAGGGCAAGTTTTGCGCCACCATGGAATACGTGCAAGGCAACAGCATCGAGACGATGCTGGAGAGGAAAGAAGTCTTTTCTATCTGGGATGTCCAGGACATCGCGCGCCAATGTTGCCAGGGCCTGGACCATGCACGGGTAAACAAAGTTCTTCATTACAGTCTCGAGCCTGGAAAGGTGATGGTTCAGTGGGACGGCATAGTAAAGATGCTTGGCTTCGGGGCCTCCATGATAGGAGCGTTCGCAGCGGAATATTGTCCCGAGACCCCCAAGATTCTTCGTTACATGTCGCCGGAACAGATTCAAGGCCGACCGCTGGACGCAAGCTCAAATTTGTTCAGCCTGGGCGCGATCCTGTATGAGATGGTGACCCAACAGAAAGCCTTTGACGGCGAGACGGCAGATCACGTACGGCAATCGGTTCTTGAGATCACGCCGGCGCCCCCGTGCGAAATTAATCCCAAAATCGATCCGGGCCTAAGCGACGTCATCATCAAATCAATTGCTAAGGAGCCCTCTGAGCGATATCAATCGGGCCAGGATCTCATCAACGACCTCGAAAAGTGTAAGAACAATCCAGTAAAGTCCCCAGCTGCGAACAAGACGGTGCAGCCCGCGCCTGCCGTCAAAATCCCCCAGGTTAGGACAAGTGTTCAGGTACCCTCCGAACCACAAAGTAAAAAGGTTGCGGCATCAGCTCCGTCAGTTGCTTCCAACGCGGCGGCTCCAAGCCGGATGGCCGCTGCGGCCGCTGGTGGGGGCGCACCGCAAACAGCTGCGCCAACGCTCCAGTCTCTAAAGGCAGCAAAACTGGATTCTTCGCAGCAATTCATAAGCACCTGTATTAAAGCTTCTATTGACGCGGTCATAAAACCCGAAGCGAAGATGTCGTCAGCCACGGCCGAACCCGAGGTCAAGACGCCCAAAATTGCAGTTGACCCGATGATGGACGAAAGCAGGAAGGCTGGCGCCAACCAAAGCCGCAGCTTCTCAGAAATTGATGAGTTGCCTCCGTTGAAAGACGTCTATGTCTCGCCCCCGCCCCCGCCGCCCGCGTCACCAACAGGTAGCGAGGATATATTGCTGGATGAGCCACTGGCTCGCGCCTATTCGAAATCCGAAAAAGCCTCTACCTCGCTTCCCGTCGGGGAGATAGCAAAAAAGGCTGTTATAGAAATTAAAAAGACTCCGCCGAAGATGTTCCTGTACTCGATCGGAGCTGCGATCGTAGTCATCCTGACGATCTCAATGATTATTGCCCTCCGTATTCACTCCGACAACGCGGACGATCAGAGCACGTCTCGGACATCGGTTGAATCCCCGACGGCCAGTGCGACCACGAATCCGAATGGGGGCAACAGCCAGGGATTACCCGTGCGCCAATCAACAATGCAGTTGCCCATTGCCCCCGAGTCGCCGAACAACGAAACTTCGACAGTCTCAGCGAAGGGCAAGTATGCCGCCAAGAAAAAATCGAAAGAGAAGGTAGAAGCACCGCCGCCGCCGGTTGTTATTCCTGCTCAATTAATGGTGAACTCCAACCCAACCGGAGGACAGATACAAATTGACGGCCGAAGCGATCCGAACTGGATCACCCCTTATAACATTTCGGGGTTGCCGCCAGGCCAACATACCGTCTATATCAGCAAAGCGGGTTTTGCCCCCGAAATTCGGACAATAGATGCTATTTCCGGCGGCAAGTCAACGGTCACGGTGCACTTCAATCAGTTGCCGGCAACGATCTTCTTCGTTAGCGCGCCCGTTGGGGCTTCCATCATCGTCGACGGCAAAGACACGGGACATGTGACCCCCGCCCAAATTTCGCTGGATAGGCCGGGAAGCCACATTCTTCTGGTGAAAAAACCAGGCTACCTGGACGAAACCACGACCGCAAACCTTGCCCCCGGTCAGACCTTTCATTACTCGCCGACATTAGTCGCTCTGGGAGAGACTCAGGACATAAAAACGGTTGGAAAGATAAAGAAGTTTTTCGGCAGCGGCGATCCTATTGGCATGGGAATCGTCAGCATAAAGATTCAGCCCAAGGGTGCGCAAATTGCCGTCAACAGCCGGCTTTTGGAAAAACCCTCTCCAGCGGATTTTTATCTAAACCCCGGAACTTACATGATTGACGTAACCCTGACAGGTTACAAGACAGCTCACCATGTGGTCACAGTAACCCGCGGCGGTAAAGTGACATTGGACGAGACCCTCGATCGTGAGTAAGGCTTCCTTCCATATTTGCACTATTGTTCGAGTCCCCCGCCAGATTCTGCGCCTTGTCGTTCCGCCACTTGCGGATAGATCGTCCCTTTTCGGCGCCGCAGTTCCTGCGGTAACTTCGATTGAGTGATCCAAAGGCCTGCCGCCACCGCTCCCGCCCAGGTGACCAGTATCAAACCCACGGCCTGAGCGTCGGCGATCCGGCTACCGGTAATTCGCACCGCGCGAGCGATTTGAAAACTCAAAATACCCGCCATAACAGCGGTTATGGTCGCTTTTCCCAATTCCTTCCAGGGCAATTGTGCGATTGGAACTAACTTACGCCGATCGAGCAGAATGGCCATAGCCAGACAGTTGGCCGTGATGCCAAGATCGGAAGCGATGGCAAGACCGGCAACTGAGAACTTGTGATAAAGATCAGCGTACATTGGATAGGACGCGATGGTGATAAGTGTGCTCGCAATCATGGGCGTGAGAGTGTTGCCAGTGGCATAAAATGCGCGTGCGTACAACCCTTGCGCCGACCAGAAAACCAACGACAAAGAGAACCAGAAAAAGTAGACCGCGGTTTCCTTGCTATCGGAAAAATTGAAACTGCCATGGCGGTAGGCCAGATCAATCAGAGGCAGAGCCGCCGCCATCATGAAACTTGTTGCCAGCAGCGAAACGGCAGCAGTGCGATACACAGAGGCATTCACAACGTCGGTCAACTCCCGCAGTCGCTTCTCGTTAAATAGCCGCGCAAAAAAGGGCAAAGAAGCCTGACTGACCGCCTGTCCTAGAATGGCGATCGGCACATTAAAAAGCTTTTTAGCGAAGCTCAATCGTGCGATCTCTCCAATACCCCCGGAGGCGAAGCGGCGAATGAACCAATCATCCACCGTGACCAACGACAATCCGAGCATAAGCGGCACCGAGAGCCGGACCCACTCGCGAAATGCCGGATTGTGCACATCAAAAGAAATCCTGTAACGCGCACCCGAGCGTGACGCTCCAATTGCATAAAGCACGAACTGGCCGAGAAACGCTCCAGCTAACGCACCGTAGGCGAGTGATGACGCGCCCAGCCTTCGGGAAAGCAGCACGCCGCCTGCAATGATGAACGCATTGTACAAAATTGGACCCAGCGATGGGAGCAGAAACAGCCGCCGGGAATATAACACCGCCGACAGCACACCGCCGATGTAGAAGAATATCTGCGTCGGCAAAATAATCCGGGTGATGTGCACACAGAGCCGCAGTTGCTCAGGATTGAATTTATCGAACCACCAGTGGGTAATCTGCGGCGTAAAGATTTCTGTAAGGATGACACCGGCTCCAAGGATGGCCGTCATTACGGTGATGACGACCGAAAAGGCCTCGTGTGCATCCTGCCGTTTGTCCTCGCTCAAGAACCGCGTGTATATAGAGATAAACGTGATAGATGTTGCGCCGCCTGCGACCAGGTACATTAAGAAGTCGGGGATGGTAAATCCGGCATAGAAGGCATCGGTCTGCACTCCCGCCCCGAAGGTCCATGCTACGTAAAGCTCGCGCACGTAGCCGATCAGGCGCGAAAGCGTCACCGTAGTCATCAAGAGCAAGGTTGCAGAGAATGCGGTGTGCTGATGAGAGGGCCGAAATTGACGCAGCACACGTTGAAAAAGCCCGCCGGTGTGTCGGGGTTCAAGGCCGTCCGAGGAATTCCCCATCAAGTGGCGATTCTACACGCGAGTTGTGCGTGATCTACTGTGAGAGTTGGTTCGCGGCGGACTGCGTCAATCCATATGGCCCGGAGCCTGGCGCTCCACCGACCATACGTCTTCGGGATTTTTTTCGAAGGGATACACGTGTACCATCCAGCCGAAGATTTGCGGAATAAATCTTCCGCCTGCCGCATCGCAGGCCTCTTTGGACGCGATAGATCCGGCCAGTCCGAACTTCGCATTCGGACCAATTGCCTCGCTCTTCTTGTCCGCCGGCGGCATGCATAAATTGACGTGTCTGTGCCATTGCGCAATGCTCAAAGGAACGCGTGAATTAAGCTCATCTTCACTGGCGCCCTTTGCCGCTGTGTACATGACTCCAATCAATTTGTAGCCATCACCATTCTTTTGGTAAAGCAATGAAGTTGGATGATCAGGATTGAAATGCATTCTCGCTTCGAACGCGTACGAATAATTGGTGAAGTGATATTGCTTTTGCGAAACGTTAGGCAAAAAGATCTGGAAGCCGTCGGCCAGCGCGACTTTGTAATCCTGATATTTTTCCGAAACTCTGCGTGCAGCCGCCACAACTTGATCGGCCTTTTCTTTATCGCCTGGTTGGGTTTTGCGCAATGCCGTCATTGTCATGTGCGGACCCATATCCATGTGGCCTTCCATCGCATGCATGGCGGAAGCGGTTCCATCGTCACTCGCGCTTTTAGGGGACGGGTCATGGGAAGACATATGCATGTTCGACATGTCTTCTGAGGCTTGAGAGGGTGATTGCTGCGCCCCAGCGACGCATAGCGTGAGGAGAATGAATACTAGAAACGATGTGAGTTTTTTCATGGCCGATTTCGTGCGAGTAATCTCCGCTTTGTATAACCCTGCCTTAGGCAACTAGTTCTTGCAATCCTCAGAGAGTTATCGCGGATTACTGGAGTCACTACGAATCGTGCCTTTTGCTCCAGAGGTTTAGTGCGCCTTTATCGCTTCGATGGCTGCATCCTGACCTGAGCGCACACAATCGGGAATACCAATGCCTTTGTAAGCGTTCCCCGCCAAGAACAATGCTGGCGTCTTCAGGCGCAGTTTTTCGATACGTTCCAATCGTTCGATATGGCCGACATTGTATTGTGCCATCGCGGCTCTCCATTTGTGGGCCCGCGCAAAGAGCGGTTCCGCGTCAATGCCGAGAGTCTCACGAAGCTCTTCGCGAACGACGCGCCAGATTTCCGCTTCCGGCAATTCGAGAACGCTTTCGTCTCCGATTCCGCCTAAAAAGCAACGGATTACGGCCCTGTCCTTCGGCGAACGATGTGGGAATTTGTTGTGGACGAAAGTTGCCGCCAAAACACGTTTGCCTTCAATTCGTGGCACTAAGTAGCCAAAGCCAGAAGGCAAACGCGCGCGAACTTCTTCATCATAAACAAGAGATACCGTGACCGATGAACTGTATTGAATATCCTGTAACTCGGACGCAAGGTTAGCGTTTGCAGTGCCCAAGAGTTTGGCGGCGCAACCCGCCGGAATTGCCATAATCAGCTGATCAAACCTCTCAGCTTTATCTTGCGAGGAAATCAGCCAACCATTCTCTTGCGCTTGGACCGACTGAGCTTCGACATTTGCGCGAATGGACGACGCGGGAAGTCGAAGCAAGATCGTGTCCACCAGTTGCTGCATTCCTTCTTTGAGAGATGTAAACAACGGGCGCGACACCGTATTATTCGCTTGTCTCCGATTTGCAATCATTCCCTTGCCGAGGCTACCGTAGCGTCCCTGCAGATCAGCAAAACGGGGGAGCACCGCTTTGACACTCAATTGACTGGCTCTTCCTCCGTAAATCCCGGAAAGAAGGGGATCTGCAACGCGCTCGACCATTTCGTTACCGTAGTGGCGTTTTACAAACGAAGCTACGCTCTCGTCAGCATCAATTTCGAGGCGAGGATGAAACCATTCGCCAGCCATTCTTATCTTGGTGCGGAGCGAGAATAATGGAGAGCGAGCGACCGGCAAAAATCTGGTAGGGACCATCATTGCGAGTCCCTCGGGCATGGGAACCAATTTCCCCTTTGTCAAAATGTAAGTTCGCCGTTGCGAATCGTTCGAGCCGATCAATTGATCTGCAATTCCAAGCTCGTGACACAGTTCAGAAGCCGAGGGTTTTTCTGTAAGAAACGAATCAGGCCCGGCTTCGACGACGCAATTCTCCACGCGCTCGGTAAGAATTACTCCGCCGAAACGGGGACTTGCTTCAAACAATACATATTCGAGCGGTATTCCAGCCAGGCGTTGCTTTTCAAGCGAAAAGGCCGCAGACAATCCGGAGATTCCGCCGCCAATAATCGCGATACGCTTCATTGTTTTGAAATTGGGCTACTTGTTTGCGGGAATGGGGGCGAGGGAACGGTTCGCTGCTTTAACCTTGCGCGACTTCACGATATCGGCAAGGGCCGCCTTTAATAACGACGATTCGTTCAAGGATTCCGCCCGCCAAAGCCGGACTCCTTCCGCCTCGGAGAATTTCTTGAATGCGATATCAATATCAAATAACACTTCGACATGGTCGCAAAGAAATCCAATGGGCTGAACAAAAACGCCAGTGAAGCCCTCGGATTTCAGACGCACTATGGTCTCTTCAACCGTCGGCCCGAGCCAGGGTCCGCCAGACATTCCCTGGCTCTGAAATGCAAATCTCCAATCTTCGCGCGCTAGCGACGCTTCGGTTGCGACTAACATAGCCGTCTCCTTCGCCTGCCGCTCGTAAGGATCACCCTCGAGGATGGTGCGCTCTGGCACGCTGTGTGCCGTGAAGATCACAGGAACGGCACTACCATTTTCGGCGCGAGCAACCGCCAGTCCGTGGGTAAGTTTCTCTGCAAAGGCCTTGATCAGGAAAGGGTGATCGTGCCAGGATTCCACGAAGTCTATGCTAAACGGAAGATCGGCCGCCGGACCGAGCGCCGAACGATACAGACCTACGCTCGTGCGAGAATTCTGAGGTGCCAGACAAATCACGACGGCGTGTTCGACAGCATCCTCCGCCATTTTCTGCACCGCTTCGGCAATAAGCGGCTTCCAATTTCGCATTCCCACATATACGGGTACGCCGAGTTCACTCGCAAGCATCTCACCCTGCCGCTTTGTCAGTTCAGTTAGAGGGGATCGTCCTATCAGCCCGTAGCGGTGCTTAACCTCCTCTACCACTTCCGCGGGAAGGGCTCGCCCGCGCGTCACCTGGAGGAGGAAATCCGGAACGTCGCCCACCGAATCCGGGCTCCCGTGAGCCAGAAGCAACACCGCCATATTTTTCGAAAACGGCAAGTTAATTTGATTCCTCAGGTTGCTCACAAAAACTTTGTACCGGCGTGTCCTGGATGAATTTTGTGAGAGCCTTCACGTTCTCGACAGGAGTCTCGGGAAGGATTCCATGGCCAAGATTGAAGATATGCCCGGGTCGTCCGCCAGCCAGTTTCAAAACGTCAGTCGCGCGCGACCTCAGTAACTGCCAATCGGCAAACAAAAGCACAGGGTCGAGATTGCCTTGCACCGCCCCTTTAAAATTCAAACTGCGCCATCCCTCATTTAGCGGAACCCGCCAGTCGAGTCCAATGACGTCGGTCCCAGTATGTTTCATCCATGGCAATAAAGCGGTAGTATCAGTCCCGAAATAAATGATCGGGACACCAGTGCTCTGCAATTTCCTAATAAGTTCAGCGGTGCGTGGCAACACGAATCTGCGATAGTCCTCCACACTCAGGCAGCCAACCCAGCTATCGAATATCTGGATAACATCAGCTCCTGCCCTCACCTGCTGGGTCGCATACTCGGAAACAACCTTCACCAGTTTTAGCATGAGCTCATCCCACGCGGAACTGGAGTACATCATCTTCTTAGTATTGAGATAATTCCGGGAACCGCCGCCTTCGATCATGTAGCTGGCAAGAGTGAAGGGCGCTCCACAAAAGCCAATTACTGGCATTGAATTCCCGAAGTGTTTACAGACCAGAGCGATGGCGTCAGAAACGTATCCCAAATCCGCTGCGCGATCTGTCCGAAGGCGACCTATATCGCGTTTGCTGCGTAATGGCTTCTCAATCACGGGCCCTTCCCCGACAGAGAAGTGAAACGGCAGGCCCATTACCTCAAGAGGAAGCAGCAAATCGGCAAAGATGATTGCCGCATCCACCCCCAACGCCTCAGCAGCAGTGATCGTGACCCCAGCAGCCAGTACGGGCTTTTTGCAGATTTCTATTAGAGAATATTGCTTGCGGAGAGTGCGATATTCGGCCATATAGCGCCCCGCCTGCCTCATAAACCATACAGGAGTACGATCAACCGCCTCGCACCTGCAAGCCTTTACAAAACGGGAGCCAGGAGCCGCCATGAGGTTTCAATGTAGCATTTTGGGGCAGAATTGTTCGACCCTCATTCAAGTCCACACATCCCTTGACTCATAGCCCACGCGAGAACGAAAAATTATTGAGCAAGAGAGAAGTCCGCTTCCCCTGATCTTGCCTCAAAGCCAGATAAGCCTAATGTCTTCAATATGTCGCGAAAGGCCCCCAACTTGCAACGCTCCTATTGGATTTGTAGCACTTTGGAGGCTAGTAGATGCAAGCCTCCTCATCGGTGCGAACGGATGGAAAATATGTCTCGTTTCTTTAGCTATGCCGCTTGTAGCTTATTCCTATTGATATCACTGGCGATGTCCGCCGGTGCAACGCCCATGGTAGGTGGTGCAATTGGTGCGTCGCAATCGCAATCGCTTGGAGCCAATGTAGGAGGACTGTTTAATTCGTCCCTAAAGGGTGCTGGCACGAGCTATAGCGATCATGGACTTCATGGTGCACCGGGATTACTGCAAACCTCCGGCTTTGCCCCGCACCAATTCAGTTTGCGAGTTCCTACTCCAGTTGCTTCTGAGACCCCTGAGCCCTCAACTCTTGCACTATTTGGTACCGGTTTAATTATGTTGGGCGGCGCGGTCCGTCGAAAGTTTCTCCGGTAGTTGCGGCAGAATCGCTAAAAACCGGAAATCTCCGCCTTGCGGCTTTCGGTGTCGCCTAGCGAACGCTTATTCCCCCTCTCTTCTTGAATTTTTCTCAACCTGAATTTATGTCTTTTCCTCGTCGCCCCTAGGTACTTGTGGGTTACGCGCACCAAAAGAGTACCCTGTGGTTCTTACCTTGAAGGATTTATGATGTCATGAAGAGTCGGATCATCATCGCCAGGCGGAGGTCTTCACAATGGCGGCTAGTCAGGTTGTTCTCTATTTCGATAGGCAAGAAGATGCGCTGCTTTTTACTCTCGCCGCGAGCTCAGTGATCGCAGCGGACGAACCGAGTCGCACCAATCAATCCGCCTTGAAAATCGCGAAAGAAATATCGAAGGCCAGCCGAATTACGACCGAAGGATCATTAAACAGGCAGGCAGACGCAAAGATAGAGTCCGATTCGCAATCCAAACTCCCCGTGTGAAAGCTCCCTATCGGTTAGTGTCAATTCTGGGCGCGTCAAAGCGGTAACCAATTCCGCGCACCGTCTTTAAATAAATAGGATTTTCCGGATCTGGCTCGATCTTCTCGCGGAGGCGACGCATGTAAACGTCCACCGAACGCGGTGTCACAAAGCATCCCGCCGACCACACCGCATCGAGCAACTGATCGCGCGTAAAAACGCGGGCGCGATGACAAGCAAGGTAATGCAACAACCGGAATTCGCGCGCCGTTGTGAGAACTGTCTGGCCCTCTATTCTGAGGATCATGGAAGAAGCGTCAATCTCGATTGGGCCCAGGTTTAGGATTTCCGGCTGTTCGGGTTGACCAGTACGTCGGAGAACGGCTTTCACTCTGGCCACAAGTTCTCGCGGAGAAAACGGTTTTGTGATGTAGTCATCGCCGCCAAGTTCAAACCCTTTAATACGATCAGTCTCGCCCATTTTTGCGGTAAGGAAAATAATTCGAGTTCCGGAAAGTTGCTGGTTTGACCTGATGAGACGGCAAAGTTCAATGCCATCGCTGCCGGGGATCATGATGTCCAACAGGAATAACGCAGGCCGGTCCTTTTCTGCTTCCTCGATCACTGACGTGGAGTTCGAAATCCACCGTGTCGAATATCCCGAGCTATTCAGGTGAAAACAGACCAACCCGGCAATATCGGGGTCGTCTTCCACAACAAAAACACTTCGCTGCGGAGTCTTTTTGTCCCCTTCTAATGTTTGAGGATTCATTCCTGCAAGGCTCATTGCGGTAGGGCACAGTTAGGCATCTCAAATTATGCGGCGGCGCTGTTGCAGGAGTATTGCCCAGATGTTAATAGTTGATGAATTCTAGCGGGGAGGAGTGGACTGTTCCGGTTGTCCTCGGATTCATCTCGACTCTGAGGGGCTGGGTCAACGACCCTACGCGACAAGCTTTCCGCTGTGCTAGTCTGAGCGCAGATGGGCGATACTGCCACCCACACCAAGCAATTTCTCAGCGACAAAGTCGGATTCTTCACTGAGTCTGTAATTCGCGACATGACGCGCCAGGCGATGCTTTATGGTGCCGTCAATCTTGCTCAAGGATTTCCCGATTTTCCTGCTCCGGCTGAAATCAAGCTGGCCGCGCAAGAAGCCATCGCTTCTGACATTAATCAGTACGCTATAACTTGGGGATCGAAGAACCTCCGTTACGCCATTGCAACGCAAATGCAGGAAAGGCAACGGATTGTCGTTGATCCCGAAACCCAGATCACAGTGTGCTGCGGTTCCACGGAAGCCATGATTTCCACGCTGCTCGCAACGTGCAATCAGGGCGACGAGGTTGTGATCTTCGAGCCCTTCTACGAAAACTACGGGCCAGATTCGATTCTGTCTGGCGCCAAGCCCCGGTTTGTAAAGTTGCGTGCCCCAGACGCAAGGGATGGCGATTGGACTTTCAACGAGCAGGAGCTGCGAGCGGCGTTTCACAGAGGCACCAAAGCAATCATTCTCAACACCCCGAATAATCCCACGGGTAAAGTATTCACTCGCGCAGAACTCGAAGTAATTCGCGACCTCTGTGTTGAATTTAACGCGCTGGCAATCACCGATGAAATTTATGAGCACATTCTTTACGACGGGACGCAACATATTTCGATTGCGAGTTTAGATGGAATGCAACAACGTACAGTCACAATTAATGGAATGTCGAAGACCTTCAGCGTGACCGGATGGCGGGTTGGGTGGGCCGTGGCTCCGACCGCTATCACGAACGCCATCCGCAAGGTCCATGATTTTCTTACGGTTGGTGCTCCCGCTCCGTTGCAGGAAGCCGGTGCAGTCGCGCTCGGAATGCGGCCCAGCTATTACGAAAACCTGAGAGAGGGATATCGTAGGCGGCGGGATCGCCTGATTCCGGCTTTGATGGAATCAGGATTTCGCTGCTTTTGCCCACGAGGCGCCTATTATGTTATGACCGACATCAGCGCATTTGGCTTCACGAACGACATCGAATTTGCAAAATATCTGGTCAAAGAAATCGGAGTCGCCGCGGTGCCCGGATCGAGTTTCTATCGCGATTCGAGGGACGGAGCGCAACAGGTGAGGTTCGCATTCTGCAAGAAAGACGAAACGCTAGACGAAGCAGCCGCGAGGCTGCGAAAACTAAAGGGCCGGAAATAATCGCACAAACATAGCGCCAGATTGCAGACTGTCTGTGTTGCGCCCTTGGCACGACACTCTGGCGTTCTCAAAGTAGGGTAGCGTTCGAATAATGTTGGCGTGCAGCCCAGAGTTTTCTGTTTGTCGCCTTTTGCCGGTGGGCAATCAACCCAACTGTCCAATCTCGAATCCAAGCGTCCATGGTCAAACCGAGACAACAAAAACCGCAAGAGCAAGAAGACACTGCCGAATCCAAGCGGCTCACCGCACCACAAATTTTCCGCGCCGTCGAGGAGAATGGCCGCGAGGAGCTCAAGCGTTCGTCCCAAACGCTGGCGTTCTCGGCAGTCGCAGGCGGAATTACTATGGGCCTCACGGGCCTGGGTGTCGCATCGGTGCGTGCTCTAGTGGGTGACGGAGGCTGGGAACAGTTTGTCTCTTATCTGGTTTATCCCGTAGGATTCGTCGCAGTGATCATTGGCCGGGCGCAACTATTTACCGAGAACACTTTGTATCCGGTAGTCTTAGTGCTCGATGAACATCGGTATCTCGTCCAAACCCTGCGTCTTTGGGGCATCGTTTTTGCCTGTAATCTCGTGGGGGCGCTGTTGTTTGCGTTGCTTGCGGTGAAATCAGCTGCTTTGTCTCCCGACATTCTCTCTCAACTGGTGCGTCTGGGCACGGAGGCGGTGGATGGATCCTCGGGCCACTTTTTCTGGAGCGCGGTGGTTGGAGGATGGGTAATAGCACTGGTCGCGTGGGTCGTGACCGCAAGCCACTGGACGATTGGTCAGCTGGCCATGGTGTGGCTCTTGACATTTGTGGTGGGAATTGGAAAATTTGCCCACTGCATCGCAAGCAGCGGCGAAATAATTTCTGCCGTCCTTGCGGGAGCGATTCCCACAGCGGCCTACCTCCATTGGCTGATGCTCGTGGTTCTTGGGAACATTGTGGGAGGGGTCGTTATCGTTAGTGTGTTGAACTATGGCCAGGTGAGAGAAGTCTAAACACGCGGACTTTGACACTCAACCACTTTCATTTGTATAAGCAACCTAGCTTCACCTGAACGCTCGTCCGGATTTCATTGTCCTCGCAACTTAGAACATTGGCATTCCGCAGATAAGATCGGGCATAATCGCGTGGCAATTAGATTCATGCATTTCTACTCTCAACTATTGACTAGCCTGTGACCAACGCTAAGGAATAGTTTGAGTGCGAGTGCGCATGATCCGGGTATGACCAGACAAACACGCGCTGTCGCGTCTCCGCATGTTGTAAATGTCGAGGATCTTCGACGAATTGCTCGCACCCGCTTGCCTTCCGTTGTGTTTGATTATCTGGACGGCGGGGCTGACGATGAAGTGACGCTGCGCGCCAACCGGTCGGCGTTTAGTTCGGTTACGTTTCGCCCGCGGCAGGCGGTGCCGTTGCCGGCGCAATGCGACATGAGTTGCCGGGTCCTCGGCCTCAATCTGTCTTTTCCGGCACTTCTTGCACCGGTTGGGTATAGCCGGCTCATGCATCCAGATGGCGAAATGGGTGCTTCAAGAGCAGCAGGCGCTGCTGGAACCGCATACATTCTTTCAACTATCTCCGGGCACTCTTTGGAGGATGTCAAAACAGCGACTTCCGGACCGGCGTGGTATCAACTCTACGTTTTGGGTGGACGCAAGGCCGCTGAGGCGACAATCGAGCGAGCCCGGATTGCCGGATTCTCTGCCTTGGTTGTCACGATTGACACACCTGTCGCCGGGATGAGAGAGCGAGACCACCGCAACGGAATGACCGAACTGATGTGCGGAAGCCTTCTCTCTAAAATCCCATTCTTGCCGCAGTTGTTTTCGCATCCTGAGTGGCTAATCGGGTTTTTGCTAGACGGAGGAGTTCCCAAACTTCCTAATGTGGTTATTCCCGGGGAGGGGCCCATGCCGCTGATTGACGTGGCTGCGGCGCTGGCTCGGGCCGCAGTCACTTGGGAAGATCTGCAATGGATGCGCGAAATTTGGCCGGGTCCGATTGTCATTAAGGGCGTTCTCACTGCCGATGATGCGAAGAAAGCCGTTGACCATGGCGCTGCGGCCGTCGTTGTATCGAATCACGGCGGGCGCCAACTCGACTGCGTTTCTGCAACCTTACAAGCATTGCCGGAAATAGTTGACGCGATAGGGAGCCGCACTGAGATACTCCTCGACGGCGGTATTCGCCGCGGCAGCGATATCGTAAAGGCTATCTGCCTTGGAGCTCACGCGGTCCTGATCGGCCGCGCCTATGCCTACGGCCTTGCTGCGGCGGGAAAAGAGGGCGTGGCCAGGGCTTTGGGTATTTTACGAGCGGACGTCGAACGTACTCTCAGGCTGCTGGGCTGCCCGTCCATTGCAGCTCTTGATCGCTCTTATGTATGTATAGATGCCGTCCCGCCGCGCTGACTCCACTTATCCCGGATAACCTCCGGTGATGTATCCCTGAAGCTCCTGAATAGTTTCCGCCTGTCCGGAGATGATCCACTTAACCAGGTCTCCGATTGACACGATCCCTACGACCGCCTCATCTTTCATGACTGGGAGATGGCGCAGGCGATGCTTGGTCATGATGTTCATACATTCGTCAACGGTGTGCTGCCTGGTGACGAACACAACCGGAGTGGTCATGATTTCGCGAACAGGAGTTTCCTTGGATGAAAGGCCTTTCAGTATCACTTTGCGCGCGTAGTCGCGTTCCGACACAATGCCGACCAACTTATTGTGAGATAGAACAAGTAAAGCGCCCACACTTTCATCCGCCATCTTTTGTATAGCTTCAAAAACAGATTGTTCAGGATTTATCGTCAGAACTCGACTCGATCCTTTGGCCTTTAATACTGCGTCAACAGCGTCTGTCAGTTTCATGGAGCACCTGCACAGCCCGACATACTAGCACGTGTTCGCCATGTTGTGCGGAACGGATGGTTGGCTGCCCGGCCCCACGTTTTTTGTAACGCTGAGCTTTTCTCGCCCGATGTGGATTTGTAAATTACCCCCAAAATGTGTGTAGAGACGTAGCAAGCTACGTCTCTACAGGTGGGAGGCTGGGCCATTCCGTAGCCGATCATTCGTAGCTATTTGTGCAAGGCAGAGAGGGTGTGGTTTGTCCGCCTTGCAAATTATTTATCACGGACTCTTGTTGCAGCACGAATGTGCCTTTTTGATTGACGTAATATTTCCAGTCATAGAGCCCGATGCCGTAACCGAGGCTGTAAACTTCCATGTACTTGCAGGCTGCATAATTCTGATTGCAACTGTATTTGTAAGTGAAATATCGAGTCGAAACCGGGCCGATCTGATCCAAATTTACGGTCACTGGGGCGGAAGTCGAGTTGACGACGCTTCCCAGAGGTTGATCAAGAAAAGGCTGGCATTGGGAAAAGCTCTGATAGGTCGTATTAGAAGCAGGAATTCTTATCATGGCGCCAGGTTTTCCGATGCGAACGCAACGCTGCGTCATGGGCAGGTCAGAATCGAATCGTTTAAAGCTTGTAGGGTCATTCCATCCCAGTTCCGTGGCTCGATCATAAACATATTGTGTGTCGAAGGTCTTAATGTCCCACGGATAACCTGCGGCACTTTTGATCCAGAGAAAGTAGCCAAGAGGCGCGTAGTTATTAGAGTTGTAGTCCGGCACAATTGACGTGTAGATGGGGTTGGCGTTTCCCGGACCCATATAGCTGTCCACGCGGGCTGGATATGCCATTACAAAGTAGTTCATCATGTCTTCGTAGCCGCGGGGGCATGCAAAGCTTGATTGAGCTTGGCTAAGCATTGGACACACAATCGATAGCAACGCAACGAATACAAATTTCACGGCAAATCTCCACAGACCGCGGCCTTCGGGTCAGATGATTGTTCTGTCCACAAAAGTGGGATAAAGTTCGTGCCCTGCGGCAGAACTTTGGTCCGAATCTTGTTTTTGGGATGGCGAAGGCCGTTTAAGCCAAACGCATGGCAGATACTGGCACAGCGCCCCGTCTCATTGCAAGAATAATTTGTACTTAGAAGTAGTTCTATGACAGTCGTCTGCTCTTTAAAGCACCCCGGAAGACGTTCGTTTTCATGAGCGAATGCTCTCGGTGCTAGAATTCGAGTCCCTCTCGGGGTTACATATGCCTGATGCTTCTCAATTGGTTTCGCACTCTCTTCCACTCATGAATTTCACCGAAGATGAAATTCTTTTTCGCGACAACATTCGACAGTTCGCGGAGGAAAGAATTCGTCCACAAGTCAAGGAAATGGATGAGAAGGGCGTCTTCGATTCCGCGTTGATTCAGGAGTTCTTTCAGATTGGGTTGATGGGGATCGAAATCCCTGAGGAATATGGCGGAGGAGGGGGCAAGTTCTTCGAGGCGATTCTCGCCGTCGAGGAACTGTCGCGAGTGGACGCTTCCGCCGGGGTTATCGTGGATGTGCAAAATACGCTGGTAAACAATGCGCTTCTGCGCTGGGCGTCCGGGGAGCAAAAACAACGGTATCTTCCGCGAATGGCTACTAATACTTGCGGGGCCTACGCTTTGAGCGAAGCGGGATCCGGTTCCGACGCATTCGCACTCCAAACCAAAGCCGAATTGAGGGGGACCGATTACGTTTTAAATGGACGCAAACTTTGGATCACAAACGCCAAAGAAGCTGGCATCTTTATTTTGTTTGCAACGGTCGACCCGGCGGCCGGGTACAAAGGGATTACCGCCTTTATCGTCGAAAAAAAATTCTCTGGATTTACTGTTGGCAAAAAAGAGGACAAGCTGGGAATTCGAGCATCCTCCACTTGCGAATTGATTTTGGAAGATTGTCACGTTCCCACTGAGAACGTGCTCGGGGAAAAGGGCAAAGGCTATAAGATCGCCATCGAAACATTAAATGAAGGACGAATTGGTATTGCCGCTCAAATGGTGGGAATCGCGCGCGGGGCGTGGGAGTATGCGGCAAATTATGCAACCGAGCGCAAACAGTTCGGCAAGAAACTTTCCGAGTTCCAGGGTGTCCAATTTCAATTGGCGCAAATGGCCACGGACATCGAGGCCGCACGTCTAATGGTGTACAACGCCGCCAGAATGAAGGATGTGGGCGCGGCTTTCGTAAAAGAAGCCGCGATGGCTAAATTGTTTTGTTCGCAAGTCGCCGAGCGGGTGACGTCGCTTGCCATCGAAATTTATGGCGGGTATGGCTTCACCAAAGACTATCCAGTTGAAAAATATTGGCGCGATTCAAAGATCGGCAAGATTTACGAAGGAACTTCCAACATGCAACTGGGAACTATCGCGAAGCTGGTTCTCGGCGGTAGAGCTCGCTGAGTCTGCTTATGCGGTCTTGCCTATAATGTGCACGAAGTTGCAATCGGCCTCCTCGCACGAACCCCGCACAGCTCCCTTAAGTCATATGCTGACAGGCAGTTAGCGTAACCGCGTCTGTTGGCTGCAAAGCTGCATTTCTTCATTGTGTAAGCGGCTTATGCAAGACACAGATTGGAGCAGCCCTTGGTGACTTTGGCCCTAGAAGAGGCGGTTGTTGTTCCTAGAAAAAGAAAAGGAATGCTGCCGGTTTTGATTGTGCTTTTTCTGATCTCTTACGGCTTAATGTCCATGCTGGTCGTCGAACAGGGACGGACCATCGAGTCGCAACGAGGGTTGATTCGCGATCTGTTCAACGATAGCACCGAACTTAGTGCGTTGAAAATGAAGGAAGTATTGCGAGAACGTGCAATGGCAGATCGCGTATCCAAGCCCGGGGCGCAAACGGTGGCTCCGCAGTTACAGGTTCCACTGCACCAACACGCGAGAAATAGAAATACTGTCAGGTCGCAAACGCCGACCCTGCAGAAGCCACCAAAGCCGGCAGCTGACGCTGCCGACGCACGCAGAATTCCTCTCACCATATAGAGGGCGGTAGCGAGCAAACTGGAACAGAATTGTGTTGTGAGTGACCAGATCGGACTGCGAAAATGAAAGCCCTAGCTACTTTGATTCTGATGGTTTCGATAGTCGCCCCTCGATTGGCGCCTCCAACGCACCTGCCCCCCGTCCACTCCAACGGCCCGCAAGCCCGAAAGGGTGGCCAATGGTATTTGGCCGAGAGTGGACATGCGGTCTATTGCTATGGTCCAGTAATGGTCGTCACCGAGCCTACCGTAGGATTTCTGCGTGTTGCAACCTTCTGTCAGGGCGATAAGCCCATGGTTCCACTCAAAGACTAGCGTCCTCGCGACAGTCTTTACCTCACTGCGGTAAATTGTATTCATGCCAAGATTCGAAAAGCACATTTTTGTGTGCTGCAACCAGCGACTGCCGGGACAGTCACGCCCCTGCTGCGACCCTGAAGGAACCGCAACTCTTCAAAAGTTGTTCAAGCAGAAGCTTGCGGTTTTGGGACTTAAAGGGAAAGTACGCGCAAATCAATCGGGCTGCCTCGATCAATGCGAACATGGGCCCAACGTCGTGGTCTACCCGGACGGGATCTGGTATGGCAGTGTAACGGCCCACGATGTTGACGAAATAATCGAGTCCCACATCATCGGGGGAAAGCCGGTCGATCGGTTGGTAACGGCGGATCATTGCCTGAATACACCCAGTTGCGAACATAGGCTGCCGAAGGAGTCTTCAAAGAAGGCTTGCTAGGTTTCTACGGCGTTCCGACATCCGCCAAGAGGGCCCCCCGGTGGGCATCAAGCGTGAACCGGGGCGATGAACGCACCGAGAGCCTCGTCCAGGGTAGGAAACATGAGGAAGAGAGATTCCACGCGTGTGATCTCGAATAATCTTAAGATTCGCGAGTTTATCCCTGTAAGGACAACCTGCTGTCCTGCCTTGTGAAAGGTTATGTAGGCGCTGACCAGCGATCCCAAGCCGGTCGAGTCAACGTAGGGGACTTCGGTCAAGTCCAGGATCACAATTGGCGTCGATTCATTGCGGACGGCATTTTGGAAAGTTAACACGGTCTTTGCGGTCATTGGCCCTTGCAGGCAGAGTATGCCGTGTTTAAGCAGGGGTTCCAACCGTTCAATGATCAAGGTATCCGAAAATACGTCATCCGGCATGGCCCGAAGATTGTACGGGCGGCGAGTAACCGGAGCAACCCGGCAAGTACTTCTGAGTATCGGCGGCAGTAATAACCCATAAGGGTGATTGGCCGCGATGCCCCGTTCAGTCCATCATTAGATGGGGGGAACCATGAAAACTACATTATTTGCAATTTTATTTGCCTGTGCGACTGCGGCGTGGGGACAAAGCTATGCGCCGGCTATGACTAGTTCACTTTCGCTTCCAGGCCATCCAGAGCGCGCCGAGCATGCACCAATGGCTCGGGAGCAGAATCTGTGGGGCAGCGAGTCTCCGTACACTTATGCCAAAGGCGAACTGCCGCTCAGCGAATTCGCGAGAGCGTCAGCGACCGTTCCATTAGGCGACGTCGCGCGCACCTACAGAAAAGAACATGCGACCTCGAAAAAGGCCGTCATCGTTTGGGCAAATTAAGAGACTTTCAACGAAGGTCGAAGCTGATTAGGTGGCCGATCGAGCCCTCAGCCGGAGGCTTGCTGCGCTCCAAGAACGAACGAGGATCGGCTGCCCTGCCCTGAAGAATAAAGATGTGGTAGGCGCGGCAGGAATTGAACCTGCAACCCTCAGATTAGAAATCTGATGCTCTATCCGTTTGAGCTACGCGCCCATGCCTAGCGGTGACCTATCCAAAGTGTAGCCTCTCCCCAAAACCCTGCAAGATTCAATGTGTCATAGACACTTCTTCTCTCAACTTACGAATTCCTGCTGAAATCTCCAGATAGCAAGCTTGTGGGGTAATTTACTCTCTCGCATACGGTATGATCCGGATCGACTCCTCAGGAGTAAATATTTACGGTCTATGTTCAGCGTCATGTTGCTTTCGCGCGCGTTGATTCACTTCGAGTTTTTCTTGACTGCGCGTTTCTACTTAAATAGTAATTGATTCCCTTGAAGGGAGAGATAGTTATGATGATATCCATGCGTTCGAGAATATTTCGCAACTTATCGTTTTTCTCCTTGACCCTGACGCTTGCAGCAGTGCCTATGTTCGGTCAGGACACTGGCGTCACAGGCAATGAGGCAACCGGATACCGCATTCACGTGATCTCGCGCAGCACCCAAGCCGTGGATTACCGCCGTACTGGCTCAACTCACGTGAACCTTCGCGGCACAGATCTGATGCCTGAAGTGAAAGGCGAAGCCAAGGTGGAAAGCAGAACAGGGCGAATCGAGATTGACGCCTCGTTGGAGCACCTGCGTCCACCGAGCACCTTTGGCTTGACCTATCTCACTTACGTCTTATGGGCAATTACTCCTCAGGGAGGTCCCAGGAATCTCGGCGAATTGATTCCCAAAGACGGCCATGCCAGTTTAAAAGTGACAGCGGATTTACAGGCGTTCGCTTTGATCGTAACCGCAGAGCCATATTTCGCGGTTTCCCAACCAAGTGATCTGGTAGTGGCTCAGGACATTGTCCGTCAGGACACCAAAGGCAGGATCGAATCCGTCGAAGTAAAGTATGAGTTATTGCCTCACGACTTCTACGCGGCGCAGGTTTCACAAGTCCCCGAGTCAATTTTTGGCGTAGACAAGAAAATCCCGCTGGATCTGATTGAAGCCAGAAACGCAGTTCGAATCGCTAAAGACGCTCATGCCGACCAATATGCAGCGTCCACCTATGCAAAAGCCCAGGCGGATCTCGACCAGGCCGAGGATTATTATCGGCGTAAACAGGGCATGGGTCCGATTGGCACGGTGGCTCGAGAAGCCAGCCAAACCGCCGAAGAAGCGCGGGTAATGACGTTGCAAGCGGAAGAAGACGAACGAAGGCAAAAAGAGAAGGATGCTGCGCGAAAGCGAGCCGAAGACGCGGAAGCAGAAGCGTTGAGACAGCAACAGGAAGCGGCGGCTCAACATCTGGCGGCGGAGCAAGCGCAAGCGGCGGCCCAAATAGAAGCTCAGCAAAGGCAACAGGCGGACGCGGAGCGAACTGCCGCCGAACAGGCTAAGGCGCAAGCCGACGAAGCGCGGCAGCAGGCAGATCAAGCCAGACAACAGGCGGAGGCCGCTCAACAGCAAGCCGCCCAACAGGCTCAAGCGGCTGATCAGGCTCGCCAGCAGGCCGAGGCACAAACCGCCCAGCTGCGCGCCAGGCTGCTTCAGCAACTCAACCAGGTCCTACAAACTCGGGATACCGCGCGTGGACTGATCGTAAGTATGCCGGATGTCCTTTTCGATACGGGTAAAGCTAACCTTAGGCCTGCCGCGCGGGAACGCCTCGCAAAGGTTGCAGGCATCCTGCTGGCGTACCCGGATATTCGCGTGGAAATTGATGGATATACAGACAGCACCGGAACACTCGCGTTCAATGAAAAACTTTCGCAGGAAAGAGCTGCCGGGGTCGAATCGTATTTGGCTCAGGAAGGCGTTGCCGGCACGTCCATGACAACCCAGGGATTCGGTCCAAGTGATCCGATTGCCTCCAATTCCACCGCTGCGGGACGTCAACAAAACCGTCGCGTCGAAATGGTGGTTTCTGGGGAGTCCATTGGCGCGGCGACAGGTCAAAATCGCGCCGCTGATCAGTCCACTCCGCCGGCGCAAATCACGCCAGCGCCTCAATAGTTGGCCTTTCCAAAGTTTTACTTTCAACCGGCGGATTCAATCCGCCGGTTTTTGTTTTGCACGTAGAAGCGTAGCCCCCGCAACAGGGGGCGGCCACGGTATTCTGTCGTGGCCCTCCGCAGGGCTGCATTCCTGCTTACATGCCCCCAGCCGGTTCATCGCGCCTCGCTTACATTGACTGGATGCGCGGCCTCGCCTGCGTGCTGATGTTTCAGACTCATTGCTATGACGCATGGCTGAACGACAGTTCGCGGCAAACTACTTTTTTCACCTGGTCACAGCTTGGAGGAACTTTTCCCGCGCCGCTGTTCCTGTTTCTGGCTGGATTGTCATCTGCGTTGGTAATAGACAAGTTGCACCGGAAAGGCTTATCGGCTGCTGTTGTTGCGCGGAGAACCACTAGGCGTGGTGCTGAGATTTTCGGCCTTGGCATTCTCTTTCGAGTTCAAGAATATGTAATTTCGTGGGGGTGGGCGCCGTGGAGTGACCTGCTCCGGGTCGACATTCTCAACGAGATCGGGGTGTCGTTGATCCTGATGGGAATCGTTTGCTGGGCTTTCTATGGCGGACATCGCGATCAATTTCGAATAATTGCCATCGCAGCCGGAACCGGACTCACAATTTCACTGCTCAGTCCGATGCTATGGACCTCATGGCGGCCAGATTGGCTACCTTGGCCGGTAGAGTCATATCTCAACGGCGTGCACAATCTGGGGCAACCGCAAGCCTGGCTGTTCCCTATTTTTCCATGGTCTGGGTTTGCATTTGCTGGCCTCGCGAGCGGATTTCTATTGTTAACCGACTGGGCGCAGAAGGTAGGCTCAAGAATCTTTATCTCCGCAGCCCTGGCCGGTATCGGGTTTATTTATTTTGGCCGGTGGATCGAGGCACAACCGTATCATCTTTACACCACAGACGACTTTTGGCATACAAGTCCAAGTTTTTTCTTGATCCGGGTTGGCTTCATGCTGTTCATCCTTGGAGGGGCGTACAGTTGGTGCCGGTGGGGACTCGGGCAGAAGTGGTTCAGCCCTCTAATTCAGCTGGGTCGCAATTCACTGCTGGTTTATTGGGTCCACATTGAATTTGTTTACGGACGCTTCTCGATTCTGCCGCATCGCGGGGTCAGCATAAGAAAGGCTTCGCTGGGATTGCTGACGATTTGTCTGGCCATGCTATTGCTCTCGATTATTCGAACCCGATTCAAATCGCGATCGGCAACACAAACGTCGGAACAAACACCTGCGGCGGCCAACTGAGGCTAACGCAGTGACAGTTGCAGGATTGCGTTTTCCACGAGCTTTAGTCCAATCGCCCACCGTTGGCGTGCGGATACTTCGTCCAAATCGTAGCCAAATAAATAGAAGGTGATATAGAAACCTTCCTCGGTACGCTCGTTAGGGTAGTGGTAATAGCACCGTCGAATGAGAAAGTCGGCAGCCGTGGAAATCTCCGGCGCCCGCTTCAGGAGATTCGTGAGGCTCATCGCTAAATTCTCGTGTTCAGGCAGGGAAAAGCGCCGCGGCTCCTCGCTAAAAATCAGATCAATGTACGATCCGTATTTTACCGGCGCCGAAAAAATTTCTTCCTCAGGATCTATATTCGTGGAGGACCACACATCGCACTTCGCGGTTTCGACAATGCTGGCAGGCGAATTGATAGCGGCAAGAAAACTGCCTAGTTCCTGCACCCGTTGGGCCTCTTGGACCTGCTGCAAGAGCTCAGGATAGTGCTTCAGGTCATAATATTGAAGTCCCTGATCGTGAGCCGACCACGGCAGTTCCAGGACTTCTTCGTCTGCACCGAGTTCAATCGAATAGTCGGCTTGCACGTGCCGCCCCGCATTAAACTATTTCGCCGGTGCGGCTTGAGGCGCCGGAGTCGCGCTTTGAGGTGCGAAATTTACCTTCGGAGCCTCCCGAGAGCCTTCGGATGCGGCGAAATACGCATTATTTGGTTTGAATCCCGCCCAATTCGCATAAATGTTGGCGGGAAATTGTTGAATGTAAGTGTCGTAATCCTGCAAAGTGTCGTTATATCGTTTGCGCTCGACGGCGATGCGATTTTCAGTTCCCGCCAATTCATCCTGTAGGCGAAGAAAATTTTCGTTCGATTTCAGCTGAGGATAGTTCTCCACGATCAGAAGCAGACGTCCCAATGCTCCATCGAGTTGTTGGTTCGCGGCAATCTTGTCGGTGGGATTTCCAGCGGATAGCAATGCTGACCGGGCTTTGGCGATGTCGCCAAAGACTGTAACCTCTTGCTGCGCATATCCCTTCACGGTCTCGACCAGGTTCGGAATTAAGTCTGCACGCCGCTGTAGCACAATGTCCACCTGCGACCATGCCGCTTTCACGGCTTCGTTCTTTGCGACAAGCGTATTACGAACGCCTATATATTGTCCGCCGACAGCCAGCGCGATCAAAACGATCACTCCGATTACGACTAACGTCTTGGTCATTTTCTTCTCCTGTTATCTTCTTCAGCGCGTCAGTGAGTAAAGGCATGAAGGGGCAATTTCCTGCAGCTGTATTTATGCCGATGCGGATGAATCTAACATTGTATCCACCGCTTTCGTAATTTGCTGCACCGCTCCCAAATAGCGGCCACAAAGGTCGCTAATATCAAATTGTTTCCGTTCCGCTTTGTGCTCGCGAATATCAAGTAATTGCAGAAAGGGGGAGGAATCGAATTGAATATGCGTAGAGAGCGCCTGAATCGCTTCTCTCTTTGTTGTCGGAGCCGAGGCTCCCAGGGCAATGAGAGTATGCCGTAATAGAGTTGCAAACGCGGGCAAGGATCGAAGCAGCAAATCCCCGAGGTCCCGCTCCCTGCCCGAGAGTCCCAATATCTGCTGGCGCAGCAAGATTGTCTTCTCGCGCAATTCGTACTCCAGTTGCATGCGATGGAAACGCATGGATATTTTTAAGCCGCTCATCGGGTCCTCGCCGAACAGGACGCGGTGCCGATGCTGCATATCCAGCAACTCAATCGAAAAGACGTCGGCCGAGCGGTTCAATTCGTCGCCGGTCAGGACAAGAGGTGAGTGATACTTTTTACCCGTCCACCATTTCACCACGGGTGAGATCGCCGTGAGCGCCGCCAACGACGTTCCATTCAAGACGCACAGAAGGTTGACGTTGGAGAAGTCAGGATGGAATTCTCCGGTTGCAGCGGATCCGTAAAGAACGATGCTTCTCAAATTGTCAGCTGCCGCCGAGCGCATCTTACTGACAAATTCATTGATCTGTTTCTCAGGAACCATTGTCACCTCGCTAGTTACCAGCTTCCGCTTGCACCACCGCCGCCGGAACTTCCTCCGCCGAAACCGCCAAAGCCTCCACCACCGCCGCCGAAACCTCCTCCTCCTCCGAAACCTCCTCCGCCAAAGCCCCCACGGCCTCCGGATAAGAGCATCCAGAAAAGCACGCTCCTTAGCGGCGTGAAAAGAACCAGTAGCAGGACAATGATTGCGATAATGATCTTGCCCAGCGTTAATCCAGTTCGGAATTGAGGTTGGCTTTCAACCGGTTCGCGCGGTTGATTCCCGGTGAGTTGAATTCCGGCATCCTGTGCGATGACATCTGCGACCCGCGATGTCATCAGCAAAACAGCCGAACTGTAATCACTGGCTTTTAGTGACGGCACCGCCTCACGCCCGAAACCTCCCGTCTTGCCGTCTGGAAGAATGGGCTCCAATCCATAACCAACTTCGAATCGGTATTTGCGGTCTTTCACAGCTAACAAAATCAGCACGCCGCGGTTGTTAGACTTGCCCCCCACTCCCCATTTCTTGAACAAGTCAACTGCGTAGCTTTCGATGTCAGAACCGTCGAGCGAATTAATAGTTACGACCGCAATTTGCGCATGCGCTTTATCGTCAATCTGCTTGCAGATGTCATCGAGTTGGACGACAGTATTTTGATCAATAACTTGCGCGAAGTCGCTAACGTAGTCGGTGGGCTTAAGTTGTGCAACCGGCTCGGCATGAAGAAACAATGCGGCTGCGATCAGGAAACTTGTCAGCAACATCTTTTTTGCACCGCGCTTCATCGAGGCTGATTGTATAGGAGATTCGCAAGAAGTCGCGTAGGGGCGGCTCTCCCGGCTGTCCAGTTGAGCGCAGCTCAACAGAATGGAAGCATGGAGAAGTTTTTCTGTGAAGAGTTTGAGATTCGCGCCGAGCCCTTGGTCGGCATGGACAGACGGGGAGTCTGTCGCTACGTGATAATGGCTTGGAATTGCCGCAAAAACTCTACAACCTGGCGCTCGGCCCAATATCCGTCGTATCCATCGCGGTCGGCAATGAACGAACAGTGGCCGCCATCGCTGGTTTCGAGGAACGTGATGTTATGGTTGGCAAGAATCTTCGCGCGCGTCTCTGGCAATAAACGAATGAAGGGATCGTTTTTCGCGTGCAGAATAAAAGCTGGAACGGCGATTCGATCCACGACGTTCGACGCGGCCGCACGCGCGTAATAATCGACCGCACCGTCAAATCCACAGTAGTAAGCGGTGATTTTGTCGTCGAATTGCCGCAAGCTGCGCAACCCGCGAAGCCGCTTTACGTCAAACGAATTGGGAAACATCTTCGCCTTCGCTCGCAAGCGGCGACGCATCTTCCACATAAAGTAAATTTCGTACAGCCGATTGCTGAGGAGATGCAGGGCGTCCGACGAAACCGCCAAGTCCATCGCTGGGCATACAGCAACCACAGCGCGAAATTGTGGTGGTCCTCCAGTGCCCCATTCCCCGGCCAGCTTGAGAACCAGATTTCCACCCATGGAATATCCGACCAGCGCGAATGCCGAGACTCGATCCACCTCAATTAAATAACGGGCGACCGCGGCAACATCCTGCGAGAGCCCGGAGTGGTAAAGAGTAGGAGCGAGTTTTTCCGTGCCTCCACAGTTTCGCTGGTTCATCAGCACGACGTTCATTCCCGCTGCCACGCCTTTATTCGCAATCCCACGCATGTACGCCGAATCGCTTGAACCCTCGAGGCCATGTACAGCAATGACAGTCAATGCCCGCTCGCGACCGCTCTGCCAGTAACATTGACATAGGACTTTGGTACTCGCTTCGACCTCGATCAGGCGGTTCTCAGGCGTAGGCAATGCGATTTGGCGCGAAAGAAAATAGCTGGCGAGAGTTTGGCGATGTCCACCACGCAAGCGACGACGGGGCAAGAATGTAGCATCGCGGGATTGCGGGTTCGCCACCATTTGATTTTAAATGGAGTTGAGGATAAGTTCTGGTTTAGAGGTTCGCAAAATGCCAATCTTTGAATATCTCTGCAAAGAATGTAAGTATGAATTTGAGGCTATAGTGTTCGGAAGTCAGAGGGCTGAATGCCCAAAATGTCATGCCAAGAACCTCACCCGGAAGCTTTCTGTTTTTGCAATGGCTTCAAAATCAGCTTCCAGCGCGGTGTCTGAGGCGGCCAGTTCCGGCCCGTGCGGCTCTTGCGGCGATGCCCGTGGGCCTGGCGCATGTGCCATGCCAGATTTTGATTGAGGCAAACTCCACACAACAGCTTGGTCTGCAAATAGTGACACCAATAGGAGTTGCGGCTCAGAACTTTGGGCACTCCTCGGTGTAACTGCCGTAAGTTTCCTTCCTTCCTCAATCTCCCTATTATCGCTGCATGGATCGCCGCCGAAGCCCGCGAGTCGAAGCAATTTTCCCAGTCCGCATTTGGGGGCTGGACGCGAATACGAATCCATTCATGGAGAACGCGCGGGCCACGAGCATCAGCAGTGCCGGAGCGCTCATTCAGGGATTTCGCCGGCAAGTTCGTCTGGGCGAATTGCTAGAAGTACAGCTCGGCGAAGAAAAGTGCCAGTTTCGAGTGGTGTGGGTCGGCAAAGGGCGAAGCGCCGGCGAACTTGGCCTCGAAAGCGTGGGAACGGATATTGGCTTGTGGGACATCAATTTGTGCCGGTGCAGCCAGTTCGCAGCCCACGGATAACCGATCCCAAATAAGGTCTTTCGATAATCCCCACCTCCACATTTTTCTCTTTGCCTCTTCTTGAAACCCTGTTAGCGGTTTAGCCCTGCAATCCCCTGCTATCATCTTTTGACTCTATGAAAACTGGTATCATCGGCCTTCCACAGGTTGGAAAGACTTCTCTATTCCGGATACTAACCAAGGCAAACCTTTCTCAGCAGGCATCCAATCCGCGCGAAGCCCACGTAGGAGTGGCAAAAGTACAGGACGATCGTCTCGACCGGCTGGCGGCTCAGTATAATCCGAAAAAATTAACTCATGCCTCCGTCGAATACGTTGACGTTGGTGCAATTGGTCAGGATGCATTGAAGGAAAGCGGATACATCGGGCATCTGCGAAACGTTGATGCGCTCGCACATGTGGTGAGAGCGTTCGACGACGCTTCAATTCCACACGTCGGCGCTGTTGATCCGCTTCGCGATATCAAAAACGTCGAATTTGATCTCATGGTCAACGATCTCGGACAGATTGAAAAAAGAATTGAGCGCGTGGAGAAAGATCTCAAGAAGATGCGTTCCCCAGAACTGGAGCGGGAATTCGATCTCTTAAGTCGAGCCAAAGCCCAACTGGAATCGGAGCGGCCCCTTCGCGAGATGGAAATGACTCCGGAGGACAAGAAGCGCCTGCGTGGATTCATGTTCCTCAGTGAAAAACCGATTCTGTACGTCCTGAATGTCAACGAAGGCATGGAATTGGGCAAAGACCTCGACGAGGCCGTCACGAAATACAATCTCTCGGAAGTGGCGTCACGACCCAACGCCGGCGCGACGGCGATCTGTGGCAAAGTGGAAGCGGAGTTGGCTGAGATGAGCGATGCGGACGCAGCCGAATTCCTTTCCAGCTACGGCCTCACCGAAAGCGGCTTGGTTCGCCTGATCCGGACAACCTACGCCTTACTGGGTGTGATTTCGTTTTTCACCATCGGGGAAGATGAGTGCAGAGCATGGACGATCCCGGTAAGCACCCGTGCGGTGGAAGCTGCGGGCGCCATTCATAGCGACTTGTCCAAGCATTTCATCCGCGCCGAAACTATTCGTTGGGATCAGTTGCTGGACGCGGGATCTGAGGCCAATGCCCGATCCAAGGGCACACTAAGATTGGAAGGGAAAGAATATATCGTGCAGGACGGGGATGTTATGCACGTTCGACACAGCGGGTGAGCGTTTAAGACCGACCTTATACACCCCAGTTCCCAGATTGGAGTTGTCAGTTCATAGTTGTTCAGATGCACAGCTTTTTGCATATTTTCATGCTTAAGTGCGAGCATGGGACAGTCTTACCGAGAATTAATCGCTTGGCAGAAGGCCATGAATTTCGTTATGGAAGTGTACAAAGTAACGAAAACATTCCCGCGAGATGAAACTTACGGTCTTGCCAGTCAATTGCGCCGAGCTTCAGTAGCGATTCCCACAAGTATTGCGGAAGGCCAGGCTCGATATTCATCGAACGACTTCTTCCATTCCCTCGGACGCGCTCGAGGCGCTCTCGTTGAAGTAGAAACCTAGTTAATCATCTCGCAAAATCTCGGGTACGTTGATGCAGAGCGCGGGCAGCAACTCCTCGATAAAGCTGCTGAAGTAGGGAAAATCCTCAGCGGTCTTGTCGCCGCAATTCGCCCCGCCGCCTGATGGCAAACTAAGAACTGAAAACTAAAAACTGGGAACTGATATCATCCCTGCTCGCAATGCACCCGATCATTCTTAGTCTGTTGCTCGGCCTGACCGCTGCCGGTGCGAACCTTTTTGGTGGCGCAATCATCGTTCAGAAGCATTGGGACCGCTCTTATCTCAGATATTTCATCGCACTGGGCGCCGGATTTATGTTGGCGACAGCCATTGTAGAAGTGTTTCCGGAAAGCCTTAAACTCGGAGGAAAGAACGCCGCATTTCTCGTTCTGCTTGGTTACCTGATCATCCATTTCTTCGAACATGCGGTGACACCGCATTTTCATTTCGGGGAGGAGACGCACGAACATGAATTTGTTCATGCTCACAAAGGCTACTCTGTCGTGATCGGTCTAGTGATTCATACTTTTTTCGATGGAATCGCAATCGCCTCGGGATTCCTGATTTCAAATTGGTTGGGGTGGATAATCTTTATCGCTATTTTCCTTCATAAGATTCCGGAGGGATTTACTGTGGCTTCAGTAATGCTCGCAAGCGGCAAGAGCCGCCGGACTGCCTGGGGAGCGTCAGCACTGTTAGGTGCGGCTACATTTGCGGGGGTATTAACGATGGCACTTCTGAAGCAAGAAGTAAACTTCGGCTTGCCGCTCTCCGCCGGGGTCACAATCTATGTGGCGGCGTCAGATCTTATTCCGGAAGTCAACCGCGAACCGGGAGTAAAAATGGCGCTGGTGGTATTTCTTGGAGTGGGATTCCTCTTCCTCCTAGATCACATCGCCCACGTTCATTAACCCTCATTCAACCGTGTTCTTCGCGGTATAACCCTCCCGCGCGATTACCTGATATTTCACATCCTTGCCCTTCTGGTCCCGTATCTTTAGGGGGCCCCCATCGGGGGCAACCACATCCACCTTGAGTTTGCGATATGTACCATCCAATTTCGTGTTCGTAGGGTGGTAAGTGATCGCATATTCATTCCTGATATCTCCACTGATGTCACGGAACGCGTCCACCATGTCTCCGACAAACCGGGGCTGATAGTATCGGCCGCCGGTCAGCTTCGCGAACGTCTGCATTTCGTTGTCCGCCTGCAGATAATCTATTTCGCTGATGGGAATACCTGCTCCGTGAGGAGCGGCGCCACCGTGGGATTCGAAGTACTCGCGCTCCAACCACCCAATACTAATGGCAAAGATGGTTACGTCGTGAGTAGTCTTAACTTTCTTCGTGATTTGGTTCAGATTTAGTTTGCTGAAGCTGTCAAAACCGCTGCTGATCAAAACAATGTACTTGTGGCCCTCAATACGGTCCATGCGGTCAAGCGTGTCATAAAGCGCGTCGAATAGATTTGTCTCCGCGAAACCGGGAAACCGCAACTGATTTAAGGCGCCCATAACTTCCTGTTTGTCCTGGGTAAAATCCACGAGGGTATGGGGCTTCATGTCGTAATAGACTACCGCCACCCAATCATCTTTCTTCAATGTGTCGGCAAAGGCGTACGAGGCCTGAAGAGCATCAATCAGAAAACCGTAATCAGTGGATGCAAATTCGACAAGCATTACTGCCGTGATAGGCGCTTTAGATACTGAGAAGTTGCTTATAGCTTGAGGGACCCCGTCTTCGTAAACGCGAAAGTTCTCTTGCTTCAGATTGGGAATAAACTGCCCGTCCTTGGTCGTGACCAAGGCGTCAACATTGACGATGGGGACGTCCAAGTGGATGGAGTAATCCGGAATTCCCTCGACTCTCTTGGGTTTTTCGGGTCGAGGAGTTGGGGGTTCCTCGGCTTTCTTGGGAACGGCATATGGGCCGGTTTCATCCTGTGGGCCGCCCGCGGCCGGGGGAGGCTCTTGCTGATTGGGGGTCTGAGCTGGCGGCGATTGATCCTGGGCTAAGACGCGTAACGAGAAACCAGGAAGCCAGCCCAATCCGGCCAGCCACAATAAGATGAAAACAAAATACTTGCCAACACAGCCATAGGCGTGGCTTTGGGGCTTAGAAAACATGCTACCTCTCAAAGTTCTTATGCTAGTATAGACGCACGGCTTCGCGAATGGGATGTTTGCGAGCTTTAGCTACTCCTCTCCTAGCAGCAACATGATCGAAATACGCGAAGTTTAACTTTGCAGGACCGTTTGCGGTCCTCGGGGAAAAACTTTAATGAGACGAGCCACTCTCGCGTGCGCCTCGGTGTTTCTAATCGCGCTTTCGGGGATAAGCCACGCACAAATCCCGAAACCCATTGAAACTATTCCCGTCAGTCAGATTCATGCTGGAATGCGTGGTGTTGCCTATACCGTTTTCCAGGGGACGCAGCCAGAATCCATGGGAGTGGAGGTCCTTGGCATTCTGAAGAATGCCAATGGACCCAAGGGTGACATCATCCTGGTCCGCCTTTCAGGTGCCAAGGCTGAATACGACGGAGTGGTCGCTGGAATGAGCGGCAGTCCGGTTTATTTTGGTGGAAAATTGGCGGGCGCCCTGGCATTCCGCATCGGCGAGTTCTCCAAAGAGCCCATCGCTGGTGTGACTCCAATTTCCGAGATGCTTGAAATCAATGCCATGGATTCCAGCCCCATGCCGGGACCCATTGAGGCGAAAGTTGGGCCTGAAACACCTGCCAAGACATCCGGGCCGGGCGAGGTCAACACGCCGATCAACAACTTTGCAAATTATCTGAAACCCATCGAAACCCCGCTTGTCTTTAGTGGATTCTCCGAGGACAGCGTCAAGCTGTTCGCGCCCCAGTTTGCCGCAGCGGGAATCGTCCCGGTGATGGGCGTTGGATCGGTGAGCGATGCGAAGCAGCCCGAACTCGTCGTGCCTGGTTCGGCAATCAGCGCGGTTTTAGTCCGCGGTGACATGGACATTACCGCGACCTGCACCGTCACTTATATTGATGCCGGGCACCTTCTGGCTTGTGGCCACCCTCTCATGCAATTCGGCATGGTTGATTTGCCAATGACGAAGGCTGAGGTTTTGGCTACGCTTCCCTCGCCGTCGAACTCCTTCAAAATCGTGAATGCGACCGAAACGGTCGGCGCCTTTGTGCAGGATCGCCACAACGGAATTCTCGGTGAGTTCGGCAGGAAACCTGAAATGATTCCCGTCACCCTGTCCATTCACGGCGGAGTAGCCGGGAAGGAATTTCGTTATGAAATTCTAAACAATCCTCGCCTGAGCCCGGTCGCGATGATGGCTACGATCTTCAACGCATTGCATGGCGTGAATGAATATGGAGACGAAACCACCTACCGCATGACAGGCGGAATAAACGTGGATGGTTTCCCTCAAGTGGCGCTTCAGGACATGTTTTCAGCTGATGATGGAAGCCAACCCGCTGCCGCGCTGGCCTCGATGGCTGTGGGTGAGCGCTTCGGACGAATCTACGACAATCCCTACAGCGTGCCAGAAATCCGCAGCGTCCATCTGGATTTTGAAATTTCCCATGAGCGGCACTGGGCGCGGATTGAGAGTGCGCGAACCCAGGGCACCGAAGCGCGTCCAGGAGACGACCTCCTGGTAGAGGTCATGCTGCGTCCTTACCGCGGAGACGGTATCGTGAAGCATATTCCGATTCATATTCCATCTTCAACCTCCAGAGGACCTCTTCGCGTGCTGGTTAGCGATGGCGAGACGCTCGATCATCTGCATCGCGGCCTTCCCTCGTTGGGTTCGAGCCTCGATCTGGCTTCGACCATTGCGCTCTTGAATAAAGAGCATGTGAACAACCGCGTTTACGTCTCGCTCCTCGAGGCAGATCCCGAGGCCATGATTGCGGATAAAGTGATGCCAACACTGCCCCTCTCGATCATGAATGTCATGGAAGGGATGCGTGGGACGCAAGATATGGTCGTATTGGGGGAATCTTCCGTAAACGAAGCTTCGACTTCTCCTCTCGATTACGTAGTTTCTGGATCGCAGATCCTGACCATAAATGTTAAGTAGCACAGTGTCTGCGTTTGGTGACGTTAGTATCTGATAGCCCTCTCGCAATTGGTCGAATCTTCCCCCCCGCGTGGTACCCTGATTTTTCCCCGCATCATTTGCATTCATCCGAGGAGGCACACCGGTGAGAATCCGCTCTCGCGATTTGACTATTCTCCCTATTCTTCTCCTTGTCGCTAGTATGTGTGCGGCCGAAGGCACGCGGACCTGGGAGCAATTCAAGTTTGGGGATCTGGAAAAAGGGACCTCTGACGGTGTGGCTATTCGAAGTTATGGCGGCCTTGAGCTTGCGCCCGCGTTTAAAGCCATAGCCACTTTACCCTCCCCATATGTTTGGGCAATCGCGACCGACCGAAACGGAAACCTGTTAGCCGGCACTGGGACTCCCGCGAGGGTTTACCGGATCACACCGGACGGAAAGTCCACCGTCATCTTCCAGTCACAGGAACTGCAGGTACAGGCCCTTGTTGTGGACGATCAGGGCTCGGTGTATGTTGCCACCAATCCCGATGGAAAGATTTACCGGCTCGAACAGGTTGAAGGCGGGGGACATCACCAGAAAAGCAGTAGAAACCAGGCATCGGACGCCGATACGACATGGAACTCGTCGGTTCTTTTCGACCCCGGCACCAAGTACATTTGGGACCTCGCCCTGGATATGGGCACAGGTAGAGATAAAAACGGCGATTTGTATGTGGCGACCGGAGATCACGGAGAAATCTTCCGGGTTACTCCCAGCGGAGATCACACACTGTTTTTCAAGAGTGACGAAACCCATATCAGGGTGCTCGCTTTTGATCGCCAAAATAACCTGATTGCGGGATCAGATGGCAGCGGACTGATTTATCGAATATCTCCGAATGGCGAAGGATTTGTACTTTACAGCGCGCCTAAGAAGGAAATTACTGCGTTAGCAGTGGACTCCGGCGGAAACATCTACGCCGCGGGTGTTGGGGAGAAGAAAAACAACCCGGCAATACTCCCCGATATGGCTCTTCCGTCCCATATGTCCTCGCAACCTTCGCCATCGCTGGGCGCTGGATCGGGAACAGGATTCTCGAAGGCTTCTTCTGCATCTGCGCCTATGATCCCTGGGAACTTTGGAAATTTTGGTTCTGCCGGCGGTTCGGAAATTTATCGCATCTCTTCCGACGGTGTTCCGACACGTATTTGGGGCTCCGGTGAGGACGTGGTCTATGCGCTGGCCTTCGGTCCCAGCGGGGAGCTGCTTGCGGGTAGCGGGAATCGCGGCCACATTTTTATGGTTGGAGAAGAGGACAAATTTGCCGATCTGGTTACAGCCAGCGCCAGCCAGGTGACGGCGTTCGCAGCCGCGCCGAAAAGCGGCCTTTACGCATCGAGCAGCAACCTCGGGAAACTTTTCCTTCTGGGTGCGTCTCCTAACGCGAGCGGAACGTACGTGAGCGATGTATTTGATGCCCGTATTTTTTCGCGATGGGGACGCGCCGAACTTCGTGGAAGCGGTGACATTGAATTGTTTACTCGGAGCGGCAACGTGGACAATCCCGACCGCAATTGGAGTGGGTGGAAGAAAGTTGAATGGCAAAGGGACGCGGAGGTCGGTGTTCCGCCCGCCCGATTCATTCAATGGAAAGCTATTCTACATGCGGGAAAGATCGAGCCTCGCGTGGCCAGCGTAACCATAAATTACTTGTCCAAAAATATTGCGCCTGCTTTCGAAGAGGTCGCAGTCGAAGAAGGAGTGCGTTACCCGCCAAGCGCAAAGCCCATCGGGGATGGTCTAGGGGCTACCTCTAATGGTTCGCGACACGCTGATAGTCCCCCCACTCCCATCCCTGATCGCTCCTCAATAGGAGTGGCATGGAGCGTCCACGACGATAACGACGATGACATGGTGTATTCCATTTATTATCGCGGCGAAAGGGAGAGCCGCTGGCTGCTGCTTAAAGATAATCTGACCGACAAATTCTATTCGTTCGATTCGTCGCTTCTTCCGGATGGGGCCTACATTGTCAAAGTAGTTGCCTCGGATGCGCCCTCGCATTCTCCCGGACAGGCACTCACCACCGAGAGAGAAAGCGACCGCTTCGAAGTGGATACAACGCCGCCTCGCATTGAAGACCTTCGCGGCTCGGTCGAGGGCAGCCAGGTCCACGTAACCTTCCGCGCCGTTGATGGCTTCTCGCCAATCCGTAAAGCCGAGTATTCCGTGGACGCGGGGGATTGGCAGCTAGTGGAACCAGTGGGACAAATTTCAGACTCGAAAACGGAAAGCTATGATTTTCGTGCGGACTTGCCAACCGCAACCGCATTGAGCGAAAACATAGCTTCAGAGCATGTTGTGGTGATTCGCACTTATGACCGCCATGACAATATGGCATCGGCCAAGACGGTGATTGGAAGAAAATAGATCCAACCATTTACTGCACTTTTTTCTTCCCCGGTGTCGCTCGACAGCCGGGGCGGTCGTCCCTAAGTGGCTTTCGCAAGCCCGCTCCACGTGTGCTCTATATAATCCTCATTAGCTGAAAGCTGATGGCTGACAGCTTCCTCATGCGATTCGAACTTTTTATCGCCACCCGTTATTTGCGGGCAAAACGGCGTCAAGCATTTATTGGCGTAATCACTGGAATCTCCATCCTGGGGGTGGCAGCGGGAGTTGCTTCGCTCATCATCGCGCTCGCGATTAATAACGGATTTCGGCAAGACCTTCAGGATCGTCTGCTGGAAACCACTTCGCATGTCACTCTGTTGCGGGTGCAGGACGATGGAATCAAGGATTGGCGGAAACTGCTCGATCGCCTGTCGCATCAACCGCATGTTGTCGCTGAAGCGCCGACCATTTATGAAGAGGTCATGATCTCGCGAGGTCCAAGGGCGCTCGGTTCAGTGCTGAAAGGGATAATTCCGAGTTCAGAGAACAAAGTCAGTGATTTACTGAAGAGTGTAGTTGCTGGATCGGCGGCTGCACTCGATGAATCAAATTCCGCGAGCGTCGGCGTCCACGACACACAGGCTGAATCGCCGGATTCTTTACAAGGAGTCGAGCATCGCGTAGCCGCCATGCCTCCAATCATTCTCGGCAAAGACATGGCAACAAATCTTGGCGCGACCGTCGGCTCTGTCGTACTCGTGACCAGTCCTCAGGGCGAACTCACCCCTTTCGGCATGGTTCCCAAATACAGCCGTTTTCGCGTTGCGGGTATTTTCAATTCTGGGTTTTACGATTATGACAGCGCCTGGTCGCTGGCTCGTTTGACGGATGCGCAGCAGTTGTTCGGCATCGGCGATCAAATCGCTGCAATTGAGTTCAAGATTGATGACATCTACAAGGCCGGTGAAATTGGGGATCAACTGCAAAAGGCCGCCGGACCAGGATTTATGACCACCAACTGGATGGAACAGAACAAGGCTCTATTTCGCGCACTGAAGATGGAACGTCTGGTGACTTTCATTACGATTGGCCTGATTGTTTTCGTGGCCGCGCTGAATATATTGATTTCTCTTATCATGATGGTGATGGAGAAGACTCGCGACATTGCTGTCCTCATGTCAATGGGTACCCGCAAATCACAAATTCGTCGCGTGTTCATCGCGCAAGGCGTCCTGATCGGGGTGGTAGGAACCGTGATTGGACTGGTCTTAGGCTACGGGCTATCGTTCGCTGGCGGACATTACCACCTGTTGTCGTTATCACCTGAAGTTTACTCCATTGACTACGTTCCCTTTGCCCCGCGCATGATTGATGGTCTGCTGGTGACGGTTGTCACGCTGGGAATTTCACTGATTTCGACCATCTATCCTTCATGGTCGGCCGCGAAAATTCTGCCGGCTGAAGCGCTACGATACGAGTGAAGTTATCGAATCTTTTCTCCCACGGCCTTGGCTTGCGTGAACAGGTACAAATAATCCGGGCCTCCGGCTTTCGAGTCAGTTCCTGACATATTGAATCCGCCGAAGGGATGCGCTCCAACAATCGCGCCGGTACATTTGCGATTGATATACAAATTCCCCACATGAAATTCACGGATGGCCCGCTCGATCTTCTCCTGCGAATTTGTATAGACCGCGCCGGTTAACCCGAACTCCGTATCATTAGCGATTTCTAACGCATGGTCGTAATTTCGCGCTTTGATCACTGCCAACACTGGCCCAAAAATTTCTTCCTGCTCGAGCTTTGACTTGGGAGGGATATCGGCGATGACGGTCGGCTGCAGGAAAAAACCTTCTCCGGCGCCGGTTGCGCGAGCCCCACCGGTGATGAGCCGTCCTTCCCGCTTACCGTGCTCAATGTATTGGAGGATCGTGTTCATCGAGCTCTCGCTGATGACAGCGCCCATGTACGCGTTCTCGGCAGGATCGCCTATCTTGATGGTTTCCACGCGAGCCTTGAGGCCTTCGAGAAATTTGTCATACACACGCTCGTCCACGATTGCACGCGAGCACGCCGAACACTTCTGTCCCTGAAACCCAAAGGATGACGCGGCTACGCCTTCAATTGCGGCGTCCAGATCGGCGTCAGTATCCACGATGATCGCATCTTTGCCGCCCATCTCAAGAATGGTGCGCTTAATCCACATCTGTCCCAGAACGTGCTCGGCGGCACGTTTATTGATATCGAGTCCCACTTCCCGCGAGCCGGTAAATGCGATGAACCGTGTCTTTGGATGCCCGACCGCTGCATTACCGAAAGTGGCGCCAGAGCCGGGACAGAAATTCACCACGCCCTCGGGCATTCCAGCTTCTTCCAAAATTTCCATGAATTTCGCGGCAATCGTTGGCGATTCGCTCGACGGCTTCAGGATGACAGTATTTCCACAGACTATTGAAGCGAGCGTCATCCCAGCCATAATGGCTGCGGGAAAATTCCACGGAGGAATTACAACTCCGACCCCGAGCGGAATATAAAACAGCGAGTCCCGCTCACCGGGCAATTGCACCGGGGTCTCGACGTGCGCCAGCCGCAAAGCTTCACGCGCGTAGAACTCGCAGAAATCAATCGTCTCAGCAATGTCGGCGTCGGCCTCCGCCCAGTTCTTGCTGACCTCGAACACCAGCCATGCGCACATTTCGAACTTGCGTTGCCGGAAAAGATCCGCGACTTGAAACAAGAGGCCGGCGCGTTCTTCAACCGAAGTCTGGTTCCAACTTTCAAAAGCCTTAAGAGCGGCTTGCATAGCAGGTTCGACGTGTTCTTTCCCCGCCTTTTGATGTATGCCGACAATCTCGGAGGGCCTTGCAGGGTTCACAGATTTAATCTTGTCCGCGGTTCGGATTCGCCTGCCGCCTATGACCAAATCGTACTCGCGGCCCAATTGGCCGCGAACTTTCTCGATGGCGGCGCGCATCTTCCGCGCATTATCCTGCCGCGAGAAATCGGTGGCTGGCTCATTAACAAATTTCCCGTGATGGGTGCGAATGCGGTTTAAAACGGGCGCTTCAAGAGTTGCCATGAGTGCACCTCGGAGAGAACTACTCAGCGTAGAGACATATAATTGTAGCATCTGAAAACCAGCAAGTACTTGGTCTCGCCGTGTACTGTAAGGAAAAATATTGAAGATGATTCAATCATGAAAATAACCCTCTTCGGGGCAACCGGCATTTTGGGACAGGCCCTTATGCGCCAATGGAACGGCGATCGCTCAGGCAACGAAGTTGCCGGACTCTCGTCAAAAGACGCCGATATTCGAAATAAGCAGCAGGTTCTCGACGCGGTGAAATGCACCATGCCTGACTGGGTGGTTCTGACGGCTGCCTATACAGATGTTGACGGGTGCGAAACCAATCGCGACCTAGCTTTCGACGTGAATGTACGTGGTGCGGTGCACGTCGCGGAAGCAGCGAAACAATTTGGTTCGCGCCTGCTGTTTATCAGCAGCGATTATGTCTTCGACGGCACGAAGACAACTCCATATGAGACTGACGACGAAGTCGAGCCAAGAAGTGTTTACGGCCAATCCAAAGCCGAAGCCGAGAAAGAAATTCGCCGGATTCTGCCTGACGCCTGCATTGTGCGAACGTCATGGCTTTTTGGAGTCGGCGGAAAATGCTTTCCCGATACCATTCTCAAACTCGCGGCCACGCGCCCCGAAATCGAGGTCGTCGCTGATCAGCGGGGAAGCCCCACCTACGCCGAAGATCTGGCCTCAGCGATCATTCAACTTTGCCATCGAAATGCGGCGGGCATCGTCCATGCAACCAATCGCGGAGACTGTTCATGGTTTGATTTCGCGCAAGAGATCGTAAGCGCCGCGGCCATAAACACTATCGTGCGTCCCACCACGAGCGACAAGTTTGTACGGCCCGCGCCTAGGCCGGCTTATTCGGTGCTCTCCCCGACCAGTCTGCAGGAATACGGCATCGCCATGCCGGAGTGGAAAACTGCAATTCGGCACTACATCAGGCAAAGAGACTGCCCACCAGCCTGCTAGCGAGAGACACGCTATCACGGCTGAGAGCAGAAAAATGCACTGGGGAATCAACCGATCGCCCAGTGCAGGTTCCCGATTCGCAGATTTGCGAAACGTTACTCAGGAATGAAAACCATCCCGTGTGGACTCACCATCCCCGTTACGATCGGAGTCAGTTTTCCAGTGGCCATATCGAGCCGTCCAACGAAGGTGGGCGCGGCCGAAAACGCCCCTGAAGGCGGAAAGAAAGGCGCCTGGATTGCATAAACAGTTTCGCCATCACGATCAGAAACCAGAATCACGCCGTCCGATGACGTGGCAAAAACCGTGTCGTCAATCTGTGTCTTCGCTCCGCCAGAAGTGATTGCAAGGTGAAACACATCCTGGTCAGTCGAACCCGGCCGGTGAATGATAATCAACTCGGAGTCGGCCTGACTGTCCAGAACCAGATCGCCGTCGGGATCCACGATTAACGAATCAGGATCCTGCAAATTCAAGGTAACCGTGTTGCCCGTCCGCACATCGGTGGCATTGCTGTTGCCCAGCAAAACCGGGGTTACTGTAACCGTCGAACCCGCCAGCGTGGCTTGTACCAAAGCCGGCGCGGTATTCGGATCGCTTTGCGGATTCGATGCGCTGATGTAAATATTCTTCCCCAGGAACGCCACGTCGTCATACCCGCCGCCGTGCAATGTCGGAGTGATGGGATATGGCGCAGTCTGGGTTCCGCTCTTCGGATCAATAATGACCAGATTTGGGCTGCCGTCTTCGTTTTGCAGAGACCACAAAAGGTTGCTCCGTGGGTTCCACTTCAAACCGTCATTGTGACCTAAAACGCTGAACGTCTTCAGGACTGTGCCATTCATTGAGTACTCGACGATTGTGCTGCTCTTGCCGTCGGAACCGTCTGGGGCGTTCCCATTTCCGTATCCGACAAACACATGACCCCGTCCGACCGTAATCGAATCGGGCGCGGTGTAAACCCCGGTCACGCTAGTCGTGAAAACCGAAACAGTGTAGGGAGTGACCGCGGATACTCCCTGTGCGCTCGCCCCAAGTGAGTTCATCACCAGCAGCACGAACATCGCGCATATTGCCGGGGTCGCGAAACGATTGTGATATTGAATTTTCGAAGCCGAAATCATGACATCTCCTCCTTGGATTTTCGACCACTCGATGCGAAATCGCGGGTTGGATTGAATCGCAGGTTGGATCGAATCAGGAGATTTGGATGTACCGGAATGCTTCCAAAGGTGTCTTCTCTATCAGGTATTCACACACTATTAACAATCACCCAATAGGATCAGGCAGCGTCGGGAACCCGCCCGGTTGGCTCGTAGAAACATTTTGCGCCGACGGAGGATACAGTAGTTGATTGAGAGCCTGATATCGCGAAGCAAAGAAATAGATCGAGTAAGCCGGAAAGAAAACCGTCGCAGGAACTGAAATCAATGAAATAGCATAGATGAGCAACGCAATGAAAATACAGCCAAACACGACTGCCAGTGAAATGGTGTAAAGATTCCAAGTCAGGCCGGCGGTTTTCCCTATAAGCACCGCGATCACTCCAACGCCGCCTACCGGTATCAGCATCAACAAAATCGCGATCAGAGAAATAATCGCGAGAACCATTGCGGCCCCTATATTCATGACAATCTTCATTCCCAGATAAGCGGCAAAGCCGCCCTTCTCGGATTGGATCATCGGCAACAGCCGTCGCCATGCTTGAATCGGGCCAAGGTCTTCGAGGGCCATCTGTGGAACGACAAAATCCTTGGTCAGTACCTGAATCACTGCCGATATCAGCACCAAAGCGAGGAAGATGAAAAACAAAGCGATCCCGCCAAGAACCATGACTATGATGTGTTCCTTCGGACGCTTCAGCAAACCCGCGGCGAATGCAACCGCTAGCGGAACTCCGATAATGATCGCCATTGTGGCCAGCGTCGCGAGCGAAAACAGCAACTGCCACACGAAATAGCGCACGCCGGGAGCTTGTCTCTGGTTCCATCCCTTGGCGATCTCGCATTTTTTTGTCAGAACGCTGTCGAACAAAATGAACCGCATCACGCTGCTCACATACAGAAACAAAACGAACAATACCATCCCGGTCACGATCAACACGGCAATCAATCCCGCATAAAACATCGGATTTTGCAGTGGAAGTCCAACATTGAAAAAATGCTGAGTACCGTGAGTGCGCGTGGGTATGTTGAAATTAGGCGAACTGCAACCTCCAGAAGTCATCTCCCCGGCAAGAAACCCGACCAACGCCAGCTTCGCCCATTGCGCAACCCGAAAAGGCTGCATAAGCTGCTGCTTGGTGTGATGGAAAGCCGGAGTAATCGCATCTATCGCAGACAGCGGCAACAAGCACCTCGCTATGACGTACGCAGGAAGTTACTAAGAAGAGCAGGGCAAGGTCAACTCAATCGGACCCATTTTCTGAAATTACGAGCGCAGAGGCAGGATCCCGAAGAGCGCATTCATCTCAAAGTGGTGGGAATCCGATCTTCCGGACCAGTTCGGCATAACGGGGATCGGAGTGCAGGGAATCGAACGCGAAGTCCGTCCGCAGCGTCTCGAGCAGGACATCATGTTCCTGATATGCGGTGTTAAGCCATTCGAAGGCCAGATCTTTGTTCCGTGAATCGGCGTCGCCTAAATTAGCGTAGAAATGGGCGATTCTGTAAGCGGGAACGTAGCGGGCATTGGCCTTGCGCAGCGCCACTAAGGTCGCGATCGCTTTATTTAGGGCGCTTTGCCATCCGCCGGAGCGGAAGCCCGCGTCGAGGGCGGCTGCAACCTCAGCGCCATTACGGTCGCCTGATAATTGCGCTGCGGTCTTGAATTCCTGAATGGCCTGAGGGTATTTATGCTCTGCCCAGTAGGCAACCGCCAGAACACCGTGAGCCTTGCCAAAAGTTGGGTTGTCAGCGACGACTTTCTCGCCAAACTCAACGGCCTTGTCAAACTGATGGGCGTGGAAATACATCTCCGACTGTTCCGATTCAATGATGGGCGATAAGGGATCTAGCTGATATGCACGGTCGGCTTCGTCAATTGACTCCTGTACGCGGCCACCGATAAAAGCAAGGTCCTCGGCAAACCACTGATGTGCCGTCGCGTCGCTGGGGTCCGCCTCAAAGGCCTTCCTGTATTCGGCTTCACCGCCGGCAAAATCCCAATCGAATTCCATCTTGTTGGCGGCCAGGTCGGCATGCGGGCGCGCAAGTGTAGGATCGAGTTCCAAAGCTTTCCTCGCAGCCGCATTCGACTTTGGCACCTCATCGCGAGGATTGCCACCATAGCTCGGCAGGACGCCGTACGCATCCGCCAATCCTGAATAAGCCATTGCGTAACCAGGATCTTTGTCTATGGCTTGATTAAAGTAGGAGATTGCGGTGTTAACGTCGCCGACTGTGCGTTTGTTCCAATAGTAGCGGCCTTTCACGTAAAGCTGATAAGCCTCTGGATTCTGTGTGCCCTGCTTGGTGACCTGCTGTTTTTCCGCCCCGTTCAGCTTCGAGCGCAGTTTGCCGGCGATGTCGCCCGCGATTTGTTGCTGCAAGGAAATAATATCTGAGGCCTTGCGCTCGTATTGTTCGCCCCAGATTTCCGTATTGTCCTGAACGCTGGTGAGATCGGCGCTGACCTGCACAGTGTCACCATGCTGCACGAGCCTGCCTGTAAGCAAAGCATCCACCGCCAGCGCCTTGCCCACCTCCTCGACATCCACGTCTTTGCCCTTGTAGCGGAAGACGGAGTTGCGCGATTTCACTTTCAAATCGGGCACATGGGCGAGGCTTGCAATGAGTGATTCCGTGAGGCCGTCGCTGAGAAAATCAGCGTCCGCGTTGCCGCCCACACTAGCGAAGGGAATTACAGCAATGGATTCGATTCGCGAAGTGCTCGCCTTGCCTTGCCAATACCAAATTCCGGCTGCCGCAATCGCGATCAATAAGACGACCACCGCAAGGATCCAAGGCTTGCGAACCGTACTCACTTGGGTGCTTGCGGACGATGGTGAAGCGGTTGTTGGAAAGCCCCCGCCCTGTCCTTCCAAAGGACGGAGGGACGAGGACGGGCCACCCGAGATCGCCGATGTTGGGGCGACTGCCGCAGAAGTTCCCGAGACAGACGTCGGCGGCACAGAGGCACTCACCGCTGAACTTCTTCCTGAATCAAGCTCGCGCTTCAACCGCTTCAGGTCACCCCGCATCTCCGCGGCTACCTGGTAGCGCAGGTCGCGGTCTTTTTCCAGTGCCTTGTTGATGATTCGCTCGAGTTCTGCGGGCAAGTCGGGGTTCAGGCGCACTGGGGCCGTGGGTGCGCGGTTCAAGATGGCGTCAAAGATTACGGCCGACGTGTTGCCGGTAAACGGTTGACGCCCTGTGGCCGTTTCGTATAACACTGCGCCGAAAGAAAACAGGTCTGTGCGCACATCCAAATCTTCGCCGCGAGCCTGCTCGGGCGACATATAGGCGACGGTGCCCACGGTGCTGCCCGGGCTGGTCAGGTTCGCAGGATCCACGCCTGCCGTGGCCATGGTCGCTCCCGACAAATGTGACAGCGGCTGGCTCGCTACTTTGGCCAAGCCGAAATCGAGGACCTTTGCCTGTCCGCGTTTGGTGATAAAAAGATTTGCCGGCTTCAGGTCGCGATGCACAATTCCCGCCGTATGCGCCACGTCCAGGGCGTCCGCAATCTGTGATCCGAAATCCACCAACTGCTCGACCGACATCGGCTTTCCCTCGATGCGGTACTTCAACGTGCTGCCTTCGAGATACTCCATCACAATGTAGTGACGGTCGTGATCTTCTCCGATGTCGTAGATGGTGCAAATGTTGGGGTGGTTCAGAGCCGATGCCGCCTGCGCTTCACGACGGAACCGCTCGAGAGCCTGCGGATCGTTGGCCACTTCATCGGGAAGAAACTTCAAGGCAACAAAGCGATGCAGGCGGGTGTCTTCTGCCTTATAGACCACGCCCATGCCACCACCGCCAAGTTTCTCGACAATGCGGTAGTGCGAGATGGTCTGATCAATCACTAAGAAATGTCCGGCTTCAAGGTCGCTTCATCTTACGGACGCCACACCGGCCCGTCAACGATGGCCTAGGCACACGTGGGACAAGTCTTCCAAGGCATCGCGTCATTTATCGCTCGGCTGGCCGAGAAGGCGGAACGGAATGAGAAAACCTTAGCGAGATTCTTGCGTTTGTCTGCGATTGTCGTCGTAAAATCTCGATTTCACCAACTCTTAGCTCCGTCAGGTTGTCGGATTAGTTGATCCCGGGCGGTTTTCCCCGTTTCGCGAAATTGACACAGGAGGAATCATGAAGCTCACTCGGGTTGCATATCTGCTGTTTCTAGTTTTCGCTGCCCATCTTGCGCTGGCCTCCGATTATCCCCCGCAGCCGGGCGATTTCGTGGTCAAAGATTTCCAGTTCAAATCCGAAGAGCGCCTCGCTGAGGTCAAGCTGCACTACTACACATTGGGCACGCCACAAAAAGATGCAAGCGGAAAAGTGACAAATGCGGTCTTGATCCTGCATGGAACTGGCGGATCGGGGCGACAGTTCCTCACGCAGACCTTTGCGGGCGTACTTTTCGGTCCGGGCCAACTGCTGGACGCTGCGAAGTATTTCATCATCCTTCCCGATAACGTAGGCCACGGTGGGTCCAGCAAGCCCAGCGATGGCCTGCACATGCGTTTCCCGCACTACGAATATGTCGACATGATCGAACTGCAATACCGGCTGCTGACTCAAGGGCTGGGCGTTAATCATCTCCGGCTCGTAATGGGGACTTCCATGGGCGGTATGCACACATGGCTTTGGGCCGAGCAACACCCCGATTTCATGGACGCAGCCATGCCGCTGGCCAGCCAGCCCGTCGAGATCGCCGGACGCAACCGCATGATGAGGCGCATGATCATGGACGCAATCCGCACCTCGCCCGATTGGAATAATGGAGAATATAAAGAGCAGCCCCACGGGCTGGGCTGCGCCTTAGACATCGTCCTGATTATGGGCAGCAGCCCTCTGCAAATGCAGAAAGCGGAGCCCACACGTGAGAAGGCAGACACATATCTGGAAAATTTCATTTCTTCCCGTTCCAAGACTACCGATGCCAACGATATGCTGTACTACGTTGACGCCTCGCGAAACTACAACCCCGAACCACAATTGGATCGCATCACCGCGCCCCTGACCGCCATCAATTCAGCGGACGATCAAATCAATCCCCCGGAACTGAAGATTATTGACGCCGACATTCTGCGCGTGAAGAACGGTAAGTTTGTTCTCTTGCCAATTAGCGACGCGACTCGAGGCCACGGCACCCATTCTCTCCCGGCAATCTGGCAGGATCACCTGGCAGAGCTGTTGCAAAGATCACAGCATTGAGCAAAGAGTTTCTTGCAATTGGCCTTGAAAGCGCGCGCCTTCAGAGGGTGCGGAAAACGAAGAGAATGCGGGGAAAAAGGGGAGGGCCCGACTTTCAGTCGGGCCGTAAATGCTGCAAAATCGTAACCGGCCCGACTGAAAGTCGGGCCCTTCCCGGTTACTAATGAGTTTTTCCGCAGCCTGTTCAGGCGCGACGTAAGGCTTCCGATTCTAAATGACGGCGGTCTCTGAAGCCCGCCCTTTCAAGGCTACTAGCGAGTCAGGTCTCACTCATATCTCAGCGCCTCTACTGGATCAAGTTTCGAAGCCCGCATCGCTGGAACCAGTCCGCTGGCTACGCCGACAATCAGCAACACCAACGATGAGATCAACACGGTCATCAGCGAAATTCGCAGGTGGATATCGGCTTTGCCCGAGTCGTCTTCAAATAGGGGTCCCATTAACGGCAGGGTTCCAACGGCTGCGGCAATGCCGTAACTGATCAGGACGCCAATGGCGCCGCCAAGCAACATGATCAGCAAAGTTTCCGATAGGAACTGCAGCTTGATGTGCCGCTTCCGGGCCCCCAGAGCGCGGCGCAACCCAATTTCGCGGATGCGTTCATCCACAGAAACCAGCATGATGTTCATTACGCCGACGCCCCCAATGCCTAACGTCAGCGTCCCAACGAATGCGAGCAACACTTGCAGTCCGATCGTCAGCGCATCAATCACGGGACGAAATTCGTCGCGGCCAAACATTTGAAAAGCCTTCGGGTCGGTCGGCGAAAACTGCTGGCGGGTCGCCACAGCAGCGAGCACTTGCGCCATCGCTTTCTTTTCATATTGCGGAGCAATCGGCTCGAACACCAGCACAGCCGCGTAGCGCGTGTTCCACAGATCACCCGCGGTGGAATAAGGAATCCAGACTGAATCGTCATCGCTGGAAAAATAATTACTCAGTTGGATTTTGCGGGCCATCACGCCAATGACGGTGAAGCGCACTCCGGCGATTTGAACGGTTTCCCCTACGGCTGGGCGCCCACTAAACAACTCCTCACGAATACGGCCCCCGAGAAAGCAAACCCTGCGTCTTTCCAGTTCGTCGCTGGCACTAATCCAGCGCCCCTCAAATGGCACTTCATTGCGCATTTCGCCATACGCTGGGCACACGCCTCGAATCGCGGCTGTTCCCACCAGGCGGTCTCCGTACGCGATGCCCGGCCGCCGTACAGTTTCAAGACACGCATGCTTCACCAGGGGGGCGGTTTCTTTGATGATGTCAATGTCAGCTTTTTCCAGCACTACTTTCTTGCCGGCACGTTGTCCGCCCGGCTGCTCGCTGGTTTGCTGCGGCCAGCAGATTACGACGCTTTTTCCGAAAGCATCGAAGCCGCCCACCAGTATCTGTCGGAAGCTCGAGCCGTAAGCAATCAACAATGTGACTGTGGCAATGCCCCACACAATACCCAGCATCGTCAGCAGGGTGCGCGTGTAGTTGCGCTTTAAAGCGATCCACGCTTCGCGAATGATTTCAATCAGCATTGAATGGTGCCATGCGATCGGAACAGCAGATTCCTCCGGGCTCGACGCCCGTTCGGAATGAACAAAATGTATAGAGTTACCAGCCCCGCGCTCTTACGATCACAAACAGCTTCTAATAACTTGTCATTCCGAACGGGCGCTTAGCCCGGAGGAATCTGCTGTCCCCACAAAGCCCGACACGCCGCTATCCTCCCGCCTCAAATCGCAATGCTTCGATCGGATCAACCGACGCCGCCTTCCTCGCCGGATACAGCGCGGAAAGAATCGCGATGGTGCCCAACACCCCGCAGGCCAGAAGGCCCGATCCCCATGTCGGCAGCAAACCGGCAAAAAAAGCTGGCATCGGAAATAAATCCACCAGCGCGCACAGGCCGTAAGCAACGCCCAACCCAATGGCGCCGCTCAGTCCGGCGATCAAAAGTGCTTCAATAAAAAATTGGCGCAGGATTGTGCGAGCCGGTGCCCCAAGCGCCTTGCGGACCCCGATCTCGCGCGTCCGCTCCCGTACCGCAACCATCATCACGTTCATCACTCCGAGTCCGCCAAGAAAAAGCGTAATCATTCCCACGGCGCCCAGAAAATACTTCATGCCATCAGTCATTTGGCGAAAAGCTTTGGCTTCTTGCACCGTATCCCATATGGGACATGCTTCTTTGTCCGTGGGGTCGAAATTATGCAGCCGTCCCAACACCACCTGAATTTCATGTTTGCAGGCTTCGTGCTGCTCGACTGATTTTGGGGTGACCAGTAGCTGGTCAAAACTGTCGGCAGTTTGTGGAGGCTTATTGGGAAAATCACGGCGCATGGCCGAAAAGGGAATAAATACTTTGTTCACATCCCAGCCGTCATAGCTGGAATCCTGCTTCTTTGTAGCCATTACCCCGACCACGACATAAGGAATGTCATCCAGATAAATATTTTGATTTACCGGGTCACGACCTGGAAAGAGCTGCTTCGCCGCATCGGTACCCAGAAAGGCGACGCGCCGTGATTGCCGCTGATCTTCCCAATCGTAGAAACGGCCAACGCCAACATTCAGGCTGCGAATGGAACCAAACGGCGGAAAGGATCCTGTCACTGTGAAGGCGGCATTGTTGTAGTTGCTATGGACGCGAAGATCGTTCTGCTCAAGCTCCGGAATGGCATCTTCGCAATCGGGAGATTCGCTTTCAAGCGCCGGAACGTCGGAATCCAGCCAATGCGTTGTCCTGCCGGCCCGCGCTCCACCAGCCTGCAAGCTGGTGCGCCCGTGAAAAACAATCATTAAGTCTTTACCCAGAGTCTGAGCTTGCTCTTCCTGACCCTTTCGCAGACCTTCGCCCGCGGCAACCATCAGCACGATTGAAACAATCCCCCATGCGATTCCGAACATGGTTAGAAACGTGCGAAGCTTGTGCGCCCACAAGGTGCGAAGAACGTCGCCGATCAGATCGCGGAGAATCATTGTGCATTGGACGCTCTTTCAACGCATAGGTAAGCCGCCGAGTAGATGCGCGTCTGAACTAGGTACGGAATTCACGCAAGCTTTGTTGCAGAAATGAATAACGTTGGGAAATTAAGAGCCGGTGATCTTGAGGCGAAGCTCCTCTGGGAGGCGTTCTCTAATTTCAGGAGGAAGACGGTCATGCACGTGGCGGGCGCCAATCTTGGCAACGTCCACCATGGTCATGGGAGCGGGAGTTGCGACGGCGACGACGAGCCAAATGAGAGCCGACAATGCGAAGCCAGCCAGTGCACCCAGCTCAAGCCAAAATGTGTGGCGGGGCTCAAAGTGTCGAATCACACCAAAAGCCAGCAGAAAGACTGCCCCGGAAACGGAGGCCAATACAATCAGCGCAATGTCAATTGTCCGGTGCAATCGCTGGCGGGATCGGCAGTGCTCACAAGCTGAGAAATGATCCTCATAGTCCCCGCACATCTCGGGAGCAAGTCCGGAGATGTCGTAACGCCAACCCGCAAGAATCTTGCCCACTATCGGATCAATGCATTCACTCATAGGGGACTACAGTTGAATCGCATCCAGGGGCGCACTTTGCTCGGCTAGCATAACGCGATTGCGAAGCAGAGTCTGCCTGGGACCAAGCGCCTTCTCCGCCGCCTTACGGGCGATTTCGGGATGGTTATTATGCTCCGATAGATGCGCCAGCACCACGTACGCTGCACCTCCATCATAGTCGCTGGCGAAGAAATCCGCGAGGGCTTCGTTGGAGAGGTGTCCCACCCGGCTCATAACACGCTGTTTGACCGACCATGGATAGGGGCCACCGCGCAGCATCTCAAGATCGTGATTCGATTCGATTATGAGCACATCGCAGCCGCGCAAGTGGTCGCAAACATTGGGAGGAATGTATCCCAAATCAGTTGCAATGCCGACTTTGATACCTTCGGCGCGAAAAGTAAACCCCACAGGATCAGCGGCATCGTGCGGAATGGTAAAAGGGGTTACCGTTATATCCCCGATCGAGAAAGGCTGGCCGGAGGAAAATGTTTCAAGCCTGGCTATTTTCGGCCTGTTACCGCAAGCGTCCTGCAAACTCTTGGCCCAGGCTTCATGGGTAGCGCCCGTCATGAATACCGGGATATTGAGCTTGCTGGAAAGAACAAAAAGACCGTACACATGGTCGGAGTGTTCGTGACTAATCAGAATCGCCGACAGCGAATGCGGATCATGACCTGAAGCCTTAAGCCGCTTAAAGGTCTCACGGCAAGAGATCCCCGTGTCTACTAGAATCTTTGTTTTACAACTTTCGACGATTGTGCCGTTTCCTCTGCTCCCGCTGGCGAGGACCGATACCGAAACTCCCATAATCGCAGCATACTCGCGGCGGCTGTGAAAGCGATAGTAACTTTCTAGCTAGCCGACATCACGCGTTTGCGTGGCGTCCCGGAGAACAATCATTTCCCAAAAAGTTCGTGCGATGCCCTTCGTGCCACCGCTCCGCTGTAAGCGCCCGCAATTCCAGTAACGAAGCCGAGAGCGGATTCGTAGACTTGGGCGCGGTACGGCTTTTGTCCGAACAGCAAGTAGGCCCCGACGCGCACTAAAGGAACAAAAATGCCGACGATCACTGTCCAACGCCACGGCTTTTCAGGGCGAAGCACGCCTAAAACCATGGTCGAAATCAAGACAAACAAAGCCGTCCCAAGAAGGTCGCCAACAATTAAATCGAGCACTCCAGCGCCAATTCCAAGAACAACGCCAAGAATATAAATGCGCAAATCGTCCATTCGCTTCAATCTTATTTCGGCTCCCGCACAGAACGCGTAGGCCAGACGACCCCGTCTGGGTGGATGAGCGCAAGCTCATCGGATTCAGAATTCGCGGATAAAAGGGCAAGGGGAGGACACCTGCCGCTACGCAACCCTTCTAGTACGTATAGAAGCCTCTGCCACTCTTCTTGCCCAGCCAGCCAGCGTCCACCATTTTGATAAGTAGCGGACACGGCCGGTACTTTGGGTCTCCGAGCCCTTGCTGCAGTACCCGCATAATGTCCAGACACACATCCAGGCCGATAAAATCAGCCAAGGTAAGCGGACCCATAGGGTGCGCCATGCCAAGCTTAAAAACCTCGTCCACGGCTTCCGGAGTGGCCACTCCTTCCATCACTGTGTACATGGCTTCATTGAGTAACGGCATCAGCACGCGGTTGGAGACAAATCCGGGAGCGTCATTCACCTCCACTGGTGTCTTTTCAAGCTTGGCAGCGAGGTCGCGAACCGTGACAAACGTTTCGTTAGAAGTTGCCAGGCCTCGTATCACCTCAACTAGCTTCATCACTGGCACGGGATTAAAAAAATGCATTCCGATTATTTTGTCGGCGCGGGAAGTGATTGCTGCAAGCCTGGTAATCGAAATCGAACTGGTATTCGAAGCGAGTATGACTTCCGGTCGGCAAAGTTGATCCAGGTCGCGAAAGATTTCCGTCTTGACTTCAAGTCTCTCGGTAGCCGCTTCCAGCACGAAGTCGCACTCAGAAAGTTTGGCACGGTTTAGAACCGGCTCTATGCGGTTGAACGCGACCTGCTTCTCCTCGGGTGATATTTTGCCTTTACTGACCTCGCGTTCAAGATTTTTGCTGATCGCGTTCAGCCCACGATCAAGAAATCGCTGGTCCACGTCGCACAGCACCACCGGAAAGCCATGCCGGGCAAACAAATGGGCGATGCCATTCCCCATCGTCCCCGCCCCCACTACGCCCACGCGCTTGATTTCCATGAAGCTAGGTCCTCGGTGAACCCGAGTCTAACATCGAAGGTAGGGAATTTATCCCGATGCGGAGACGGACTAGCTGATTCCAAGCCCGCCATTGAAATGCTGAATCGCGCGATAGCATTCGCAGGCGGATTCCTCGAGTTCCTTGCGGTTCAGGATTTTTACAATTCCCCGCAAATTTTCAATCATGCCGGCTCTTTGTAGAATGCCCGCCGCCAGGCTCACGCTTGGACGTCCTGTGCCCAACATCTGCGCGAGAAATTCGTGGGTCACCGGAAGCAAATCGGAATCCACGCGGTCCTGGCACATTAGCAGCCACCGAGCCAGACGTTGTTCGATTTCATGCAGCCGGTTGCAGGCGGCGATTTGTGCAATCTGCAAACCTTGAATCAGCACGAAGCGGTTCAGAATGAGACGGAGCTCGGAGCAATGCTGGAGAGTCTGCCCAAGCAGCTTGGCTTTCACTCGCAATCCGCTTCCCGCGATCTGCATAATTGCGCGATAGGGTCCGCGATCCAACCCTACTGCAAGGGGCGTACCAACAATTCCCTCCCTGCCTACAATCGCAACCTCCACGCTTTTCCCGTCACTGGTGAGGACGACTAATGAAGCCAGGCCTTCATTCAAGAAGTAGGCGTAGTCAATGTTCTCGCCAGGCTCGTCAAGGATAAGTTGCGGAGGAAGATCAATGGCCTCCAGATGAGGACGAATCAGACTGAACTCTCGTTGCGGAATGTTCAGTAGGACGACATTCTTAACCGGCTGGCCCGTGGAATCGGTACGGGTTCCAGGGGTAGAGGAAACAACACCGCGGCTGGATGATGGGTTATGAATTTTTGAACGTTCCAACAGTTTTCCTTGCAAACTGGTGTACAGGGACGGTGACACTAGTTCTGCGTAGGCTATGTGCGATGCGAGGGGTTGTCTGTTCGGCAGCGAACGGTGTTAGGTGGCGAAGAGTGAATTTAGCGCAGACTCACTCCTGTAAAATTTTGTATGATCCCGTAGCACTCGCAGGCCGCCCCTTCAAGCCGTTTCCGGTTGAGAATCTGCACGGTGCCGCGCACATTTTGGATCAGCCCCGCGCGTTGTAAACTCCCGGAAGCCAAAGTGACGGTGGGCCGGGCGGTACCGAGCATTTCGGCGAGAAATTCGTGGGTCAATGGCAAAAATGCCGAGTCAACGCGATCCTGGCACATGAGCAGCCATCTTGCCAGCCGCTGTTCAATCTCGTGAAGGCGATTGCAGGCAGCTATTTGGGCCACCTCCAGGCCTTGACGTAGGCCATAGCGGCTCAAAGACAACTGCAAAGCAGGCGCATCATGAAGTGTGTCGCGCAATACTTCGGATCTGATTCTTAGGCCGCTTCCGGCAATTTGCATGATCGCCCGGCATGGTCCGCTGCGCATTCCCGCTACGATAGGCGTTCCGACCATACCTTCTTTGCCTACGATGCCAACCTCGACGCTGCGCCCATCGCGTACCGCTATTACCAGCGACGTCATTCCAGCGTTCGGAAAATAGGCAAAATCGATTTTCTCAGCAGGCTCGTACAGTATTTGCTGTTGGGGCAGCTCAACCGGTTCAAGATGGGGGCGCAGCAGCAAGAATTCGTCTTCAGGCAGTGATATCAATAACCCATTGATTATTGCTTTCCCATTGGTGTCAGTGCGCATCCCCGCAAGCAGAGGCATCGGCTTCAAAACTCGCGACTTCGGCCGCCGCGACCGCCCGGTAAATATATTTGCAACCGCCATCCGGCACCTTCGTACGCACGTTGGATGCAGACAGATGCAAGCCGAAGTTCAGGATGCCTGTAGCACAGCCTAGAACTTTACCTTAGAGTTCGAAAATAAAGACTGGCCGTCACAGAAACGGGAAAGCGGACGCCCCTGCACAGGCGGCGTCCGCTCTTAACCAGAATTCAACGAATTTTAGGCGCGCGCAGCTACAGCTTCAGCAGAGGTAGCCGGCTTCACTTCTTCACCATTTGGCTTCTGTTGTCCGCCCTTGCGAATGTCAATTCCGCCCTTGAAGAAGGCGCCATCTTCAATGGAAATGCGCGCGGCAACTACATCGCCGGTCAGCGATCCATCGCTGCGAATATCAACCCGGTCGCTGGCCGTCAAATTCCCGCGAACTTTTCCCAGCACCACGATTTCCCGGGCATTAATGTTGGCGGAGACCACGCCATTGCGGCCAACGGTCACGCGATTCCCCGCAAGATTGATCGAACCCTCGACTCGCCCATCAATATAAAGCGACTCTGAACCCGTGACCTCGCCTTTAATCACGAGAGACTTGCCAATTGTTGCCTGATCCGCAGTCGTAGCAGTGGTCACAGGACGGGCGGTTACCGACGGACTTTCGCTAACCGGTGGTGGCGTGCTGGAGGGAGTATGCATAACGGGACGCTCCGGCTCATTGGGGCGGGCGGGTGTTGAAGGGGGCTGATTCGTAGGCTTCCACATTTCGCGAGAATCCTTTCCTGACTGAATGAGATGGGTCTGCCCGCATTTCGCTGACCTAATTTATTCTACTCCGCTTGCCGTGCCGAGTCTTGTGGAAATTTTGTTGCTGGCGGAGATTCTCGATCAAGGAAATGGGAAGGGGACCAATGTCCGTCCGATCGTGGCGCGCTGCACCATGATATCGTTTCTGCCTGCCCCTGATATGAAGGTAACCAAGGTAACCGGCGACGCCATTCTTAAGAAGATTGAAGGCCAGCCCAAACGTAGCGCGGGATTCAAACAACTAGTTCGAGAATTCGGGCTGCACGGAGACAGCCGCTTCCAGCTTTCTGAACTTTTGCAACGGATGGTGTCAAGTGGCGAACTGATCAAAGTTGACTCCGATCGTTACTCGATTCCGCTCGCTACCACGAACAAGAACCTTATTGTCGGAAAGTTGAGCATGCATCGCGACGGTTTCGGTTTTGTGATTCCCGACGCGAGTTCGTTGAGTCCCGGTTTGAAGGCTCGGCTGGCTGGAGATATTTTCATTCCTCCGCCCGCGGTCGGCTCCTCAATGCATGGCGATCGTGTACTGGTTGAAATTGGCACAATCCGTCCAGACGGCAGAGCCGAAGGCCGCATCGTGCGCTCGGTGTTTCGGGCCCAATCCACGATTGTCGGAATATTTCACTATGGATCGCGAAACAATTATGTAGTCCCGATTGACCAGAAGGTATCGCAGGAAGTCGTCATTCCGGCAGGGATGGAGATGCCTGAAATCGGGGCTGATCAATCGCCACAACAAAGGAAGGCCATCAAGGGCAGAAGTGAAAGCGCCGATCGCGTCTTCGGCGAGGAGGCCGCCCGCACCAAATGGGACGACTTAGAGAATGCCGTGGTTGACGTCGAAATCACCGACTGGCCAACCTCTGCGTCGGGACCACGTGGTCGAGTAGTTGAAATTCTCGGCTATGAAGATGACTTCGGCGTAGACGTAGAGATTATCATTCGCAAGTTCCATATTCCGCATCGGTTTCATGCCGAGGTTCTTGCGCAGGCGCAGCGAATCAATCCGGCCATTACCACCGACGAAACTCACAGGCGCCGCGACTTCAGAAATCTTCCGATTGTCACGATTGACGGAGAAACAGCCCGCGACTTCGACGACGCTGTAACGGTCAGACTCCTGGACGACGGGGACTTCGAACTGCAAGTGCACATCGCCGATGTCGCTCATTACGTTACTCCCGACGGGCCGTTCGATCAGGAAGCGCGGTTGCGGGGAACAAGCGTGTATTTTCCCGACCGGGCGGTACCGATGCTTCCACGCGAACTGTCTACGGACATCTGCAGCTTGCGGCCGCAGGTAGATCGGCTGGTTCTTTCTTGCGTAATGCGAATTGATCATCATGGCGAAATTCTTGGTTACGAACTATGCGAGGGAATCATCTGTTCCGCAGAACGCATGACTTACGCCGATGTCAACGCGGTGCTCGAAGGCGATCCGGCCTTGCGGCAGAAGTATTCCCGACTGGTCAGCACATTTGAAATGATGCGCGATCTCGCACTGATCTTAAATCGAAAACGCGAGCGGCGAGGCTCCATAGATTTTGATCTGCCCGAGCCTGTAATCGAATTTGACGAATTCGGATTAATGAAAAGCATTACTCGTTCAGAGCGCAATATCGCGCATCGGCTCATTGAAGAATTCATGCTTTCAGCAAATGAGTGCGTAGCCGGCTACCTGGAAGGCAAACGCGTTGCGTCGCTCTATCGCATACATGAGAAACCCGACGCCAAGCGCGTCTACGATTTCGAAATGATCGCGGCAACTTTCGGATATTCACTGGGCGTGGGGCCCCTGCCAATCCAGCGTATGCAGTTTAAATCCGATCGTCGGGCGAGTTATGGAACCGGAAAACGTGCCAAAGAAATCGAGATTCCGAAAGATGTACACATCACGCCTCGCATGTACCAGAAGTTGGCGGAGAAAATTGCGGGTAAGCCAGAAGAACGAATCCTTTCTTTCCTAATGCTGCGTTCGCTGAAGCAGGCACGGTATTCGGAGGAAAATCTCGGGCATTTTGCCCTAGCGGCTACGAGCTATTCGCATTTTACGTCTCCGATACGACGCTATCCTGATCTGATCGTGCACCGCATCCTCAAGCATGTGCTGCGCGAGGGGCCCGAAATGTCGGATGGTGAAGTGCCCATAGGGATTTTCCCTGCTCCCGGATCGAACCTGGCTTCGCAGCAAGAGAACTCCAAGCCCTCCCCATGGTCAAAGCGCAGGGATAAAGATCACTCTTCGCGTCGCGAGTCGCTCGAACCTCTATTCGCCCCGATTTCTCTCGAAGAGCTGCATGAGATTGCTGACGAATCAAGTCATGCGGAGAGGCGCGCGGACGAAGCCGAACGGGAGTTGATGGAATGGAAGAAAGTTAAATTCATGGAGAACCGCGTCGGCGAAGATTTTGACGGACTAATCATAAGCGTTACCAAATTCGGATTCTTCGTGGAACTGACCGACTTATTCATTGAGGGACTCGTTCCGCTCGATACTCTCTCCGACGATCGCTACACTTACCACGAAAATACCCGCGAGATCATCGGTCAGCGCAACCATAAAATCTACCGCATGGGACAAAAGATCCGCGTCTTGCTGGACCGCATTGATCCAGTAGAAAAGAAAATCCAGTTCGCGGTTTTCCAACCGGCCGTTTCCGAAAAGCGGCCTGGTAAACGATCAAAAACCAATCGTCGAGCCTGAGAAACTAACCCTTCACACGAATACTGGCAACTCGCCCGAAAAGGAGTACAGTACTCAGGTCAAAGTTCGAAGTTGAGGCCATCGCTCAAAAAAGGAGAACACTTATGTCAATTTTGGCATGGATCGTGTTAGGTCTGATCGCGGGATTTATCGGCAGCAAACTGGTAAACAAGACTGGCGAGGGCATCGTCCTCGACATCGTTCTGGGAATCGTCGGTGCCGTAGTCGGCGGATATCTGTTCAGCATTTTCGGAGCGCATGGAGTGACGGGCGTAAATCTTTATAGCTTGCTCGTGGCAGTGATTGGCGCTGTCATCGTGCTGGTTCTATATCACGCGATTAGAGGAGGCGCCTCGCGTGCGTGAGTGATGTCATACACGCGGGCGATGGCACTTGCCATCGCCAATGACTCTAAGGCCGCTTGTCTCGAGACAGCGGCCTTTAATCTTGGACTTGACACGGCCGGCAATCGAGAGCGCGGGCCTTCCTTCTAACTTCCGATTACATCAGATAGCGCCAGCCAATATTGAAGCCGTCGCTCGAGCAAATGAATGTGGTCGGGCATGACAACGTATCCGACGACGACAAAACGATATCGCAGGCGCACTTGCTCGATGACGGTGAGAAACAGATCGCGTCGTCGAGGAGTTCCCAGCCATGGCTGGCGATGATAACAACTACAGTTGATGAAATGCAGGTCGTTCGTGCCGTAGTGACGCCTGGGATGGTTAGCCACAAAACGAATGTATGCCTGCGCGTTAGGAAACTCTGTGACAACTGATACCTTGACGCCAGCCATCTCGATATTTACCGAAACGCACGAGTGGCGAAGGGTCAAGAACGTCGGCGCGGGCTGCATAAGTTCCCACCTTTGCAAAAAACGCAAAGGTGGGCCAGCCATCGTCTCTCGCGTGAACGACCGGGGTGGCGGGTCACACCGGTAAATTTCATGGCCCCTTTCTGATGACCTGTACGACGGCGAAAACAACCCAAACGCCATTGAACACTTCGCCAATCCAAAACAAACGCCAATCCCCGGCACTTCGCAAGTACGCGGACCGATGGTAAAAGTATATGGTTGACATCAGGGCGCACAAAACAATGAGGAAAAACGCCAAGATGCGCTTTCGCAAGATATCGCTACGCGAGTGAGGTAGGCTAACGTTCCCAGCTTCGCGTTGTTTGATCGGCTCCAATGTCTCTCGTTTAAGGCTCATCCATTCACTCACTTGCCTATAGCTCATGTTCGCAACTGCATTCACGTTGTTGCGTATATTTCAGCTTTTTCTTAAACTCGTTGTATCCCACAGGCGGGCTGGCTGTAGATTATCAAGACGTTGTACTCATCGAAGCCGAGCCGACCGTGCTTAGTTTTGACATCGAGCCGTGCAAAAGACGGCGCGATAAGTCCCCGCCTTGCAAATCGTTACAACCGATTTGCACTTTCGCACCGCTCCTGCGACGACGGTGTTCGTGCAGTCCGGGAAGCGGAACAACGTGTTGAAAGATCACAGCTGGCCCATCTTTGTAGATTTTGATCTCCTCAATATCATAATGAATAGGCTGCCCTACTCGTCGCGCTGTTCGACGAGTGGGAATTCATGCTGATGGTATCAGGCGATTTGCCGCACGTGAAGTTCGGCCCTTGGTGGCTCGTTGACCAGAACAGCACCGCGCTCCCCATACTCGTAATGGCGAAAACTGCTCCAAGCCCACCGTTCCGGCTCGAGCACCAATCCACGCCCCACCGGATTCTGATGCATATAGCTAAGCTTCTCCGCGCGCTTGTGCTCTGTGAAAACAACAAAATCGTAGAAGCGACGCTGCCAAATATGGCCCTCTTCTAGCGCGGCATCCCAAAGATGGCCTTGTTGAGAAGCTCGCCTCCGCATTTTCCGTAGAAGACGGCGGGCGAATCCCTGTTTCAGCGCCTGCATCACGACTGACGGATTGCGCCTCTCCGGCTCACCGAGGAGCAAATGCACATGCTCGGGCATCACGACGTAGCCGACAACGACAAACCGATAGCGGCGCCGGACCTGTTCCAGAACTTCGAGAAACAGGTCGCGATTCTGTTTTTTCCCCAGCAATGCACGTCGCTGATAACAGCTCGTCGTGATGAAGTGCAGATATCCGGCGCCGTAATAACGATGCAGCTGCCTGGGCATTCAGAATCTGTATCACAGAACGGAAGTTTTCGATGTGACCAACAACCAATCGGGGCGAGATTTCCGATGCCCACTCGTCGAAACCCGCGACGAGTGGGGCAGCCTATTCATCGCGATCCCAAGAAGGTCAAAATCTACAAAGATGGGCCAGCCGCCCAAAAGTGTTACCCATGTAGCCGGTACATTCTGTTACCTATGTCTCCGGGCTGGACAATGAAAATATTGGTCGGGGCGAGAGGATTTGAACCTCCGACCCCCTGGTCCCGAACCAGGTGCGCTACCAGGCTGCGCTACGCCCCGACGATTGGGAATTTGTCCGGAGCCAAAATTATAGCACTCATATTTTTGGACTGAGAGACCGAGACGAGACACTAGAAATGTTTGGTCTCAATTTGCTGAAAACTAGTTGGGCTTTCGGGCTTTGCCGTCTGCGAGGTATTGCAAGAGAGCGCTGTCGGCGGCGGTCTTGAATTTCTCCAGGAGGGATGCGTCGGTGGTGCGGGAGGGTTCTTCGGATTTCTGCCGGATACTTTGCCGCAATTGGTCTCCGGTTTCGGAATTGTTGGTCATCACTTGCATGTAGAACCACAGAAAATGCCGCATCTGATCAAGTGCGGACTTCAAGACTTGAAGCGATTCCACCTCAGGCAATTGAGTGAGCGCTTCCATCAGTTCGGGATTGCCCGGGGCCTCCATGGCAGCGATATTTAATTCTCGTTGGATGGCGCGCAGATCTTCGGTCACGCGCAGGATTCGGACATGAACTTCGTCCAAACAACCGTCTGTTCCCATGGGCAATTGCTTTCTCACGACCCGTTCAACATCTCATTCGTGAGCTTAAGCGAATAGATGTCCCACGTGCATGCGCTTTGGTAATTCTGCTAGTTACCTTTGAACAGACGATCCAACTTTGGGGCCTGTGGCAGCGATCGAACTGGCCGGAAACATTATTGCTTACGCAAAGCCGCCGCCAGCGCGGATCTCCGGCACTTCAATGACCCGGCTGCCGAAGGCGGGACTCTCGACGGCATGAACTAGAGTACGAGTCATCTGGGCTAAGGTAACCAAACCAAGGGGGCGAGCGCCTTCGCGAGTCGCCGGGATCCGCTCCATTAGCCAATAGGCGGGCATCAGGAAATAAGGCCAGCGGTGACCGGGCCCCAGCACGTACCAAGGGCGAACAATGGTGAGATCCAGCAATGTCTGGCGAAGTATTGCTTCGCATTCCTGCCTGACTTCGACATAAGCTTTCATAACCGGCGCGGGATGGGCCATGCTGAGATAAACAAAATGCTGAATGCCGGACTGGACCGCAGCTTCGATCGCGGCCCGAGCCGAGACGAGATCTACCGAACGAAATTGCGACGCTTTCGATGGGCTCGGATGCGAGACTCCGACAAGGTGAACAAACGTGCAGGCGGGAGATATTTGCGACGAATAAGAATTGGAATCCAGAGCATTGCCGATAATGGCCGTGCAGCCGGAAGGAAGTTTCGACTCCGAACCCGGCCGCACCAGCGCCCTGATTTCATGACCGCGATCGAGAAGTGCCGCGATCAGAGGACGTCCCAAGTACCCTGTACCGCCCGTGATAAAAATGCTGTGCCGCATATCTGCTCCGCAGTATCTTATGGCATTCCCTGAATGGGCACGCGGGACGGAGTGTGGCGGACGCGGTGAAAACGCAGCAAGCTGCGTCTCTACAATTTGATCTTCTTGGTGATCGCCTGCTTTTCCAAATCCAGCAAAACCTTTTTCCGATTCACGCCCCAGCGATAGCCCGACAAATCTCCGGTTTCGCGCACGATGCGATGACAGGGAATTGCCACCGCGATCGGGTTGGTGGCGCAGGCTCGAGCAACTGCTCGCGCCGCTGTGGGTTGTCCAAGATCCCGGGCAGCCTGGCTGTATGAGCGCGTCTCGCCATAGGGAATTGATTGCAGGTAGGTCCACACCCGGCGCTGGAAAGCTGTGGCCTGAATGTCTAGAGGAAGCGCCGAATTCAGTGACTGGCCAGCCATATGGCGCAGCAGTTCTGCGGTCCAATCTCGCAATCCATTATCATCCTGGCGCCGGATTGCGAAGGGGAATTCATGTTTCAGTCCGTGTTCCAGTTCTTCATCGGAATCGGCGAATTGAATCGCGCAGATGCCTTTGTCGGTTGCGGCAACCAGCATTCGTCCCAGAGGCGATTCGGTGCAGCAGTAACGAATGGCCACGGCAACCGAACCGCGGCGGTATTTGTCAGGAGTCATGCCCAGTTGCGCGGCGGTTCGCTCATATAAACGGCTGCTGGAACTGTATCCGGCATCGTACATCGCGCGAGTCACGGAGTGACCTGCCTGTAAATTGCGTTTCAGTTGGTTCGTCCGGCAGGACTCCGCATAGGCCCGCGGAGTGACGCCCAAAATTGCTTTGAAAGTTCGTTGTAAATGGAATGAGCTGCGATTGAATTTTGCGCCCAACGCAGACAGCGTAATCGGCTCATCGAGATGCTGTTCGATGTGGCGGCAAACTGATTTCACCAATTTGTAATTGGCATTCCCCTCGGCTGATTTTGGCTTGCAACGCAAACAGGCGCGATAGCCAGCCTTCTCGGCTTCGGAGGGCTCTCGAAAAAAGGTTACGTTCGCGCGGCGAGGATGCTTTGCAGGACACGATGGGCGACAGAAAATGCCGGTGGACGACACAGCGAACACAAAATCGCCGTCGTGGCGGGGGTCGCGAGCAAGAACGGAATGCCACATTCCTTCTTCGCCCAGGTAAGTCTTTGAGTTAGGCACGCAGGGATCCAACGGTTCAGTTAAATTGAGGAAGTCATGCAATGCATTCGTCATCATAGTAACCACAGGTTAGGCTTTGACAGTATCGTGGACTATCCGTATCTTGCGGTCAAACTGAATAATCCACACAAAGCGCAAAGGTGGCAGGCCCTCCCCTTTCGAGGCCAGTTCGGTTTTTGGGAGCACTCAGTGCGCTAAAGGCTGTAACGGCCCGAAGACGGGAGTAATGCCTGAGCGCTTTTTCAACTCGCTCAACATCGCCTGGGCTGCATTTTGATAGGTTTTGCTGGGGTCGGAGGGATCGGACCAGACTGCATCATAGATCACCTCAGCGGCTTCCTTAACGTCCATGTGAAGAACGGCTTCCAAGACATCAACGCGTTCTTGCAATTGGTCATAACAGGCTTGGCATACGGTAGCGGGCTCGATCACGCCTCGATGATTCTCTTCTCGAGTGCAATGTGAAGTTCCTGTGGGACCAAGCTGCAAGGAGGCCGCGTAGGCTTGCGATTTGAATTCTCGAAGAAACCGTTCGCGTTCTTCTTCCAGGGCTGCGGGATCGGCACTTTGCTGGTCCGAGATAACCGCGTTGGCTTTTATGGCGGGTACAATTGCAACGCGCTCCGTGGCCTGGCAAACCGGGCACGCGGACAGATTCGCGGCATAGTAGGTTTTGCATTTGGCGCAAGGCATGCCATAGCCGGCAGCCTTCGGACTGCTTGACCAGGATACTTCAGATTTGGTCACAGCGGATGGTTGAGTCGCAGGCATCGCCGTCTGCGACGAAGCTGGCGTGGTCTGTTCTCGTGCCGGTGCGACCGCAGTGGATTGTGTCGGGCTCATGGTTTACTCCGTAAGTTCGCTGCCTCGGCCGAGCGCCGAACGCTCAAGATTTCAATGTGATTCTAGGAGTAGGAAGGCTGGCAAACTACGGCACGGGAGTTCATGGTGGTAACTGTCCTTCCGCTTTGGGAAGGACAACGGTTACTACTGGGCGTTGTTTTCCTTCATCAGCTTGAGCAGTTCATCTTTTCGGGCACGGTAGAGGTTTTGCCCGGGCTTGAGGGTTGAGGCGAGTTCCAGTTCGGCTAAAGCTTCGCTATCGTGACCCATGCTCATCAGGCAGGCCGCCATGAGATAGTGATTTTCGGCGGACGGTTCCAGCCTGAGCGCATCATGAAATTCCTGCGCAGCGCCGTTCAGCTGGTTAGCTTCGAAGAGAGCGGTCCCATACAGGCGATGCGCAAGAGCCGAATCGGGATCGAGTTCAACGGCAATACGTAACTCGCGCAAACCATCTTGCTGCTGATGTGTAAGCAAAAGAACCTGGCCTAATACACGGTGCTCAGCGGATGCGGTGGGGTTATCGAGAATGGCCAGCTTTAGCTGTTGGATTGCGGATTGATAGTCTTGCCTGGCCAAATACACCTTCGCCAGCCCGGCATGACCGCCCTTCCAATTGGGATTCAGACGAAACAGTTCGTGGAATTCGGCCACCGCCGCGTCGTAGTCCCCCTTATCGTAATAAGTATTTCCGAGATTATTTCTGACCGTGGGTTCCTGGGGAGCGAGTTGCTTTGCCCGTTTATACTCCGCAATGGCCTCATCAAGTTTCCCATCATCGTGAAGCAGAATCCCTAAATTGTTATGCGCTTGCCAGAATGCCGGGCGCAACTTGATAGCAATACGATATTCAGCGGACGCAGCTTGCGGTTGCTTTTTGTCGGCCAGCGTCATTGCTATGTCGTAGTGGGTGTCTGCGTTGTCCGGATCGAGAGAAAGAGCCTCCCGGAAAGCGTTAATGGCAAAGTCATACTGATCGTTAATGTAGAGACCCAGGCCCAGCATCCTGTGCGCTTCAGGGTTTCGTGGATCAATGCTTAACGCGGTGCGTGCTTCAGCGATGGCGTTGTTGGTGTCATTGGATTGGTAAAACACCTGGGCCAAGCGGATGTGGGTTTCTGGCAGGCCTGGCATCAGATCTCTTGAGCTGCTGTACTCGTCGAAGGCCTGATCCCAATCTCCTTGCTCCTGCCGGAGGTAGCCGAGCGCGAAATGAAGCCACGCATTTTTCGGGTCATTCTCGATTAACTTTCGAACAATTTTCTCGGCGCCTGGAAAATTAGCGCGGTGGGCCGAACTGGCGGCGTCCCACAAGGGAGCGGAGCAATCGCTATTTGTGGCTTTTGATTGACTTGCGCGCAAGGTGCGAATCAGGGAGTCCTCAGCCCCCGCCGAGAGAAAGCTCTTACCCGTCTGCTCCAGTTGAAAAGAAACGCCCCGTTGACGTGCCAGTTTGCCAAGTCTTTGGTTGGAAACTCCGCCGATGAGTAACGAGATCGTGTCGGCGCAAGTTAACGGCTGGCGGGAATCGGCAAAGCCGAGATGTGCGAACGTAGATAACAAGAGAAAGATGAACGTTTTGCGCAAAAGCACTCCTCGGCTCGACAGGAATAACGGGGGTGATCGTGTCCGCAACATAGAGGAGCCGAGCGTAGGCAGGAAGGTAACGGAAGTAATTTGTAGTTAGAGAAATTTGAGAATCCCCCGTGGTCTTTCGTAACAAGATCGGCCACTAACAGCCGGCGGGTCAGGCGGATGTGTCCATCACTGGGCCAGGTTTGGAGTACAATATCTGCTGAGCGCTATGCGCGGAGGACTGTATGTTTGACGGCTTATTTCAACCTATGCATCTGCTGGTGATTTTTGCCATTGCTCTCCTGATTTTCGGCCCCAAGAAGCTGCCGGAATTGGGCAAGGGAATCGGCGAAGGCATTCGCGCGCTAAAGAGCGGGATGAAAGAAGGGTCTGAAGATCCTCCGAAAACACCGCCTTCGGCCCCAAGTACCACAAATACTGAAATCAAAAGCTAGGCTAAACGATTGTCAAAATCGCGGAACCTACTCCTACCCTCGTTATCGCTTAAAAGCTGGACGATGATCTCGTAGGTCAAACCCTCATTTGCAAACATTGGAAGTAACCAAGAACGATTGCCTGCTGCATGTTCCCGATCCCACCTGGAGGTCTCTCGTGCGAAGACATTTGCCGTTGGTTCTTTTAGTAATGGCTTCATTCTATTCCGTAATGGCACTGGCCGACCAAGTGACGCTGAAAAACGGGGACCGGTTGAGCGGTGACATCTTGAAATCTGACAGCAAAGCACTAGTAATCAAGTCGGAATTTGCCGGCGAAGTTACGATTCAATGGTCGGCGGTTGATGAGATCCTTTCGACTCAGTCCTTACACGTTGAGGTGAAGGATCGGAAGCCGGCCACGGGGACAGTAACAACCGAGGATGGCAATTTGGTCATCGCGACGGCAACCGGCGGCACGGTTACTGTTCCGAGGGATGCTGTCCTGAACCTGCGAAATCCTGATCAAGAAACTGCCTACGAGCAGACTCTGCATCCCCGGTTCACTCAGGGCTGGGCCGGAGGCGCGAACGTCGGATTCGCACTTACAGCGGGGAACAGCGAGACAAAAAATCTGGCACTTGCATTCACCGCCGATCGAAAATCTTTGAAGGATCGCATAGCGCTCTACACCAATTCCGTATATGCGACCAGCAACACCGCAGGAGTGACCGGAACAACAGCCAACTCAATCCAGAGCGGTATCCGCTATGAAAGAAACCTCAGCGGGCGAGTGTTTGCATTCGTAAGCGGGGATTTTCAAACGGACGCGCTCCAGAGCTTGGATTTACGTTCCGTCTACGGAGCCGGTTTTGGTTATCACGCCATCAAGAATGATTCGACGACACTCGATCTGCTTGCCGGAGCAAATTACACTCGCGAAAAGTACACCACGTTGCAGCGCAACATTGCGGCACTTACCCTCGGGGAAGAGCTAACCCACAAGCTGGGAAAATCAACATTGTTGACGCAGAAACTTTACGTATTTCCTGCGTTGAATGAGGCCGGTGAATATCGTTCGACTTTTGATTTAGGAACGGTAACGAAGATCAGCAAATGGCTGGGATGGCAAACTGCGTTTGGAGATATCTACGTCACCGATCCGCCTGCGGGGAAGAAAAAAAATGACATCACGCTCACTACCGGGTTGAATGTGAGTTTTGCTCACTGAGCAATTGGCGGGTGTCGCGGAAAGACTTTGAGTTGACGTTCCCCTCCTGCTTATGATGGAAGTCGAGGCCAAACGACGGCTTATTGCGGGTTCCTGAGATCTTGATGGGCAGCTGGGTTGCGTGATTTTTCCTGAAAAAAGGGTCAACCGGCCGCAGGAAGAATGATTTGAAGCCGGTCATAGTCTGGGAAAGCCTAGCGTCCATCCGCAGTAAGCCGTGAAAATCCAGCGCTTCATTGGCAAGCGCGTAAGTGCCATCAAACGCGAAGGTGGCGCCTGGAATTGCGAACTTTGCCTGGTGCATCGTTATCGTGCGATTGCCCAGCGCGAACTGTCCGTCTAGCGTGGTAACGCTGCTTCCCGCATCTTTGTCGTTTGGCTTTCCGCTTGCTTTGCGGCTCAGGGCTTCCAGTTTTGTTCTTGCTTCAGGCGAGGTAAATTCCGCGTCCTGAATTCGGAATACTCCATTCAATCTGAGGCGTTCCGCGACATCCCCCTCTCCGTGGGGCAGATAGAATTTGGTTTTGAACTTCACCGGCCCAGTCATGAGGGGCTTGTCAGCTTTGACGGCCAATGTAAGCATGTCTTCGATTCGTCCTTTCTCGACGGTAACGTCGAGTTTTATGTCGCGACCTTGCTTCCCCGGCGTTTGAACGACGCCACCACTGGCCACTACGAGTGAATTTAAAAATCGTGCGTTTACGGGATGCAGAAAGGTGTCTCCGTTAAGCCCGTCTACCGTAGCGCCAAATTGTGTGTGCAAAGCGACGGAGTGGCCGCCGCTGGTGACAGTGAAATCGGGAGTTTCGGTTTTACCTTCCACTTCAATGCGGTCGAGGACGCCCCCGAAATTTCCGCTCGAAGATAGAATTCCGCTGATTCCCTTGAATACTCCCAAATCCGCCTTAGCGAACGTGTATGTGGCCGATAATGGGGTTTGGCCGGGCTCGACGGCATTCCACGGACCGAATGAACCCCTTGAGTTAATCTCGCCGGGTGGGGTCGGGTTAGTCAACTCAGCAACGAAAGATGCCGCATGATGAAGTCCGACATGATTCATTAACAGATGATGGATTTCGAAGACATGAGGAGATTTAGCTTCGTCCCTCGGCACAATCACAAGTTGAGCATCGTCAGCGATGAGCTCGCGAATTAGTAGTGGTATGTCCTTCAATTTCCGATTCCTGGATGATGCAGGCGGGGGTTGATGATCGCGATGAGATACCGTAATTACCAATCCCTGCAATTCGAGATGATCCAGTATCCATGGTTTCCCGATGAGGGCGAAGAGTCCGGCACGCGCTGTGAATTCACGGATAGAAATCAGGGGCGGGATGTCGGTGCGTCCTTCGTAACGCACGACCAATCCTGAACCGTGAATCTGAATAGCCGGATAGACGGCCGCATCGAAACTATCGAGTTGGACGTCGCCATTGAGTTTTTCCGCCAGCAGTGCAATGGCACGCTTCTTCAGGTACGGATTCGATTCCCGGACAAGAACAGTCACAACTACCGCGAAGGCAATCACGAGCAAGACAGAGATGGCAAGCAAGATTTTCTTGAGCGAAATCCTTCCGGTACTTGTCATCGCTGTGCGTACTGCGTTGGGCATTTGAGGTCCGTCCAATCTAACTCATAAATGAGGCTGATTCAGTTTCGCCTTTGCGGAGGGCTTGACCTGTTCAAAAGTACATTGAGAAGGCTTCTTTTCCGGCCGCCAACGAAGAAATTTTGTGCCGTGTCTAAAGCGTCCCCCGGAGAAGTGATCGTAACGGACTTCGCATACCAGCTTTGGTTTTAAAGGCTGCCATTCGGTAGACCGCTTCGTGCTCCAGCGGCTTGGTCCGCCGGGTGCATGACCCGTGAAACCATTACCGCCGATCAGCGGTTCGACTACGCCCTTTAACTCTTCGCGTTGTGCGCCGTTAAAGCTGGAGGAGAATCCCACGTGATTCAGTAATCCTTCGTCGTTGAACAAGCCAAGCAATAACGAGCCGATGCCGCCTCCCTTTTCGGAATAACGAAAGCCTCCTACAACGCAATCCGCGGTGCGAATGCGTTTGATTTTTACCATCGCGGTGCGCTCACCAGAGCGGTAAGGCTCGTCGAGGCGCTTGGCGACGATTCCGTCGAGGCCCATTTTTGCGAGCTCGTGCATCCATTTGTCGGCTTGCTTGGAACTTTCAGATGCTGGAGAAAGACGCACCATACCGTTTGTGGGTAAATCCGCGAAGAATTTTTCCAGCTTTTGTCTTCGGTCGGCTAGCGGGCTATTACTCACTGATTTGCCGCCGGAATCAACGACCAGATCGAAGCACATCATGGTCGCGGGAGTTTCCGTCGCAAGTTTACGGATACGCGATTCTGCCGGGTGAATCCGCATCAGAAGATCGTCGAAAGAGAGATGACTGCCAGAAAATATTACGATCTCGCCGTCTAGAACGAACCGCTGCTGAGGAAGCGCGGTCAATGCGGCGACCATCTCGGGAAAATAACGGCCCAGCGGTTGGCCGGCTTTTGATTGCAAAAGCACCTTCTTGCCTTCGCGAAAAGCGAGGCAACGAAAACCATCCCACTTCGGTTCGTAGAGCCAGCCCGGCTCTTTGGGAATGTCGGTTATTGACTTTGCCTCAGCTGGCGGATACGGAGGTTTAATCGGCAGGGCAATAGGAGGAAATGTCTCGGCCAAATCCTGGGCCGGAATCGCAGCCGCTTTTACACGGCTGGGACTTTTGTCGATCCTCGAGACCCCAGGCTTTTGCCAGCGTTTTGGCATCACTGCTTCGATGCCGGGATAACGCTGGCCGTCTATTAGGGTCGGGAAGACGTGGCAGATGCGTCTCTACTTGAGAGCCTGTTGGGCAACACCAGGATTCGATCAGTGCATCGCCTGTGCTACACTATTTTTTCGTAATCGGTTTTTCGCAATCCGACATTCATCCGCCTCATGCTGCTTTCGAAAGAATATGTGGGCTATCTGGCCCGCGAAGTCACCAAGAAATTAATTGCCGGCGAGTTCATTGAGACCAAGGCTGTGCCTGCGGTTACGGAGAAGGTGCACGCCGCCATCCTTGAGGAATTGTCCCTGGAAGACCGCATCAATGATGAAGTACGCGTGATCCTGGAAGCCTATTCCGAAGAAATGAACAAGAGCGGCGCTAATTATCAGGAGATGTTTCGCAAGGTGAAGAGCGAATTGGTGCGCAAGTACAAGGCGGTGCTGTGAGGCTTAGCCGGGATAAAGTCAACAAGGTTGCTCACGCACTCACCGACGCGATGGCTGGGATGGACGAAGTGGATTTCGTGGAGGACCGCAATACGCTCCGCCTCGAAGTGCGGAAAATCTTGGAAGACTTGCTGAATCATGAGGAGAAGATTGATCTGGCCGCCCGGCACAAGATTGAAAACCAGAAACGAACCATTTTGGAAGGAAGCCAGGAGTGGGACATTCTCTATCGCAAGTATTACAACGAAGAAGTGAAAAAGCTGGGCATGTAGTACTCGGGCTGCTTCAGAGTCTTGTTGTTCTCCACTCCAACTAACATCCCGTCCTCGTTGCCTGTAATTGTTGCTTTTATCCAGCGGTTTGGCTCATGCCTTCCCGAGACGCGAAGCGTCAAAAAGTTGTCGGTCAGCGCCTCGGTGAAATCTGACACTGCGGCTCCCCGCGTTGCCTTAAGAGTGATCGCCTGAAGCTGCTTGCCGATGAATGATTTCATGAAGACTCGCTTCTTTTCGTCAGCTAGCGCACGGAGGACGCGATTTCGCTCTCGTGCGACCTGCACCGGAACTTGATTCGTCCTTGTTGCTGCGGGCGTTCCCGGGCGTGGTGAATAAGTGAAAACGTGCAAGTAGGTAAAAGGCAAATCTTCGATCATTCGCCGCGTTTCTTCAAAATCGGCATCGCTTTCCCCGGGGAAACCGGTCATCACATCGGCGCCGATTGCCGCATCTGGCATTGCCGCCCGGATTTTTTCGATCTTCTCGCGATAATGCCACGGACGGTATTTGCGATGCATGAGTCGCAAAATCCTATCGCTTCCGGACTGCATTGGGACGTGCGCGTGTTCGGCAATGCGCGGAGAGTCGGCCATCATTGAAATTAATTCCTCACTCCAGTCCATCGGTTCGACGGAAGAGATACGAAACTTTTCCAGCGACGTTTCGGCCAGAACTGCACGCACCAGATCTTCGAAATGGAATACGCGGTTGTTCGCGGTTGCGGAAAGATCGCGTCCCCAGCGTCCCAAGTTGATGCCGGAGATCACAACTTCTCGATATCCGGCATTCACAAGCATATTCACTTCTTGGAGAACCTGTTCTAACGGTAAAGATCGGCCTTGCCCACGAACATATGGGATTACGCAAAAGGAGCAGCGATTATCGCATCCATCCTGAACTTTGAGGTTTGGGCGCGTGCGGTCATTGGAGGCGTCAAAAACGGGAGCGGCCAGCAGTTCTGTATGAGCAAAGATATCGGAGACGAAAAAGCGAGTAGGCGAACTTTGGAAATCCGAGATTGAAACCAAGACGGGATTCGCGTTTGAGCGGAACTGCCTCCCCGCCATCGCAATTTCTGCGAGGCGATGTTTGTGGGAGTTTCCCACAACTTGATGAACTCCCGGAAGCCCGGCAATTTCGGCTGGAGCTCGTTGCGCGTAGCACCCGGTGACGATAATCTGGCAATCCGGATTTTCGCGATGAATTCTACGGATCGCGGAACGAGCGTCCTGATCGGCTGAGGCTGTGACCGTACAGGTATTGAGTACGACGATTCCCGCGTCTTCCGCGGAATCGGCAGTCTCCAAACCGACGCGGCGAAACTGCTGTTCGATGGCTGCGCCATCTGCCTGCGCCGCCCGGCATCCAAAATTCTTGACGTAAAAACTGGCCACGGACAGATGATAAACCAGAAGATTGAATCTGATGGATTGATAAGCCACCAATTAAATGGGCCGGCAACCAAGAAGCGGTGACAGTTCCTTGGCTATCGGCCCACTCGATCCTGAGTTGGATCGGAGGTGATACTTACATGTTAGGCCTCATACGCCGGAAGTCAAGACATCTTTGCTGACATTTAAGGACAATCCATAAATCGGAACTGGTACAGTGTCCCGTTTTGAATGACCTTTCGAACACGTGCGTTAAGCGAACGTTAACGCTACGGTTCAAAGCTACGACACGTGACGCATGTTCGTCATACACTATGAGGACTATGAGCGATCCGAGAAATCGTAAGACTTCCCATAACTCGCCTAAAGAAAGCACCTCGAGCGACGCGTTGGTGGTCTTTGGAGTCATGGGCGACCTGGCAAACAAGAAGGTTCTACCCGCTCTGTATCAGATGGTAAAGAGCGGAAATCTCGATGTTCCCATAATCGGAGTAGCAAAGGCTGGCCGGTCGGACGAGCATTTGAAAGAACGCGCTCGCGACAGCGTGAAACAGCACATTGCTAAAGTTGACGAGCCCGCGCTGACGAAATTTCTGGGAATGCTTCGCTACGTCGGCGGCGACTACGGCGACCGAAATACATTTCAGCTTCTAAAGAAAGCTCTCGGATCATCCAAAGCGCCAGCGCATTACCTTGCGATTCCTCCGGATTTATTTATCAGCGTGGTGGAATATTTGGCGGAGGCTGACTGCCTGAAAAATGCTCGAGTAATCGTCGAAAAACCGTTTGGCCATGATTTGGCTTCGGCAGAGAAGTTAAATGCGGCGCTACGGGCGGTGTTGCCAGAATCGGCAATTTTCCGCATTGATCATTATCTGGGCAAGGAGACTGTCCTCAATCTGCTTTTCTTCCGTTTTGCGAATAGCTTCCTGGAGCCCATCTGGAATCGAAATTATGTCGAGAGTGTACAGATCACGATGGCCGAACAGTTCGGGGTCGAGGGGCGCGGGAGTTTTTATGATGCCAACGGCGCAATTCGAGACGTGATCCAGAACCATATGCTGCAAGTTGTAGCTTTTCTTGCCATGGAACCGCCCGCTGGCATTCATGCGGATTCCATCCGCGATGAACAGGTGAAGGTGTTCCGCACCATTCCGCCGCTCGATCCGAAGCATGTCGTTCGGGGACAATTTCAAGGCTATAAAAAAGAAGAAGGAGTCGCGCCTAATTCGACGGTGGAAACTTATGCGGCCGTGCGTTTGCAAATTGAGTCATGGCGATGGTCTGGCGTGCCATTTCTAATTCGCGCCGGCAAGTGCCTGCCGGTAACCGCCACGCAGGTGTTGGTGAACCTCAGAAAGCCCCCGCTCGAGAGTATTGGCGGAGATTCGAGCAATTCATTCGTTTTCAATTTAGGCCCGGGAGAGCTTTCGATCAGCCTCAATGCGCAAGTCAAACGTCCGGGCCCGGCAATGATTTCCATGCCAGCCAAACTCACCGCCGTCGAATCGAGGGCGGCAGATGAGGTTGATGCATATGTACGCCTGCTGGGTGATGCAATGCACGGAGACGCGATGTTGTTTGTGCGGGAAGATGCCGTGGAAGCGGCATGGTCAATCGTAGACCCCATTCTTGTGAACGCAAGCCCGGTACATGAGTACAAGCCGGGCACGTGGGGACCGGCGCAGGCAGACAGCTTAGCAACAGACATTGGAGGCTGGCACAACCCGGAGTCGGAGAATCCCATTCCCGCAAAATCGGCAAAAGCATAGTGATAAAAGCCTGTTGAGTGCACGAGATTAAGGCATCTCTGACAACGACTTTTCTGCATCAAAGACCACTGATCTTGTTCACGGCTTTCTGAAGTCCAGGTGCCAGTGCCCCAAACCGCCGAGATAATCGAACCTCAAGAACCGAAGCCACACGGATCCTTCCTTTCCCGCTGGTTCTTCTCCGGCCGGGACCTTTCAATCCATAACAAAGACACATCCGGCCAGCAACACCCATGGTTTGCGGTCATGTGGTTGACCGGTGTTGATTATTTTTCGAGCATCGCATATCAGGCCGGCATTGCTCTTCTGGCTGCTGGGATTTTGGCGCCGGTCGCGACCGTTGTTCTCGTCTTCGTCACAATCTTTTGTGCAGTTCCGGTGTATCGCGAAGTTGCGCGTCGTTCTTACGCCGGACAAGGTTCGATCGCGCTGCTGGAAAATCTGGTGAAAGGGTGGCCGAGCAAATTACTCGTTTTAGTCTTGCTGGGATTCGCAGGGACAGATTTCGTAATCACGATGACTCTGAGCGCTGCCGACTCGGCACGGCATGTCGTAGAAAACCCGCTGATTAAGCCATACGCCCATCATCTGCATATGGCTATCACAATTGCCCTGCTCGCATTGCTGGCAATAGTGTTCCTTAAAGGATTTGGAGAAGCCATCGCTTTAGCAATGGCCGTAGCGATTCCATACATTCTTCTGAATGCAGCTGTGCTCGTACGCTGCGGACTTGAAATCTGGCATCATCCTCAGTTGCTCAGAAACTGGCACGGTGCGCTGCACGCGAATGGACAGGGATGGACCGGCATTTTCATTGCATCTTGTTTCGTATTTCCTCGCCTGGCTCTTGGATTAAGCGGATTTGAAACCGGAGTTTCGGTGATGCCGCTTATTCGCGGCGCCAAAGAGAAGACCAACAAAAAAACTAGAAAAGGTAAAGATGAAGTGGATGAAAAAACCGTTCCAAAAGAACGGATTCGAAATACCGGCTGGCTGCTTCTCACCGCAGCCGTGCTCATGAGCATTTTGCTCATCGGGTCAAGCATTGTGACCACGGTTCTGATTCCCGAGGCTGCGTATCGCGAAGGCGGCCCGGCTAGCGGACGTGCCATGGCATATCTGGCGCACGAACACATGGGAAGAGGTTTTGGATCGCTGTATGACGTAAGCACGATACTGATTTTGTGGTTTGCTGGCGCGTCCGCGATGGCGGGACTACTGAACTTGATACCGCGCTACTTACCGCGTTTCGGAATGTCGCCGCGATGGGTATCGTACGCGCGGCCGCTGGTTTTGGTCTTGTTCACCATAGATCTTGTTGTGACGCTCGTGTTTCGTGGCAGCGTAGTTCGACAAGGAGGCGCTTATGCCACGGGAGTCCTCGTACTGATTTTCTCCGCGGCGGTTGCGGCCGCGCTAGGGCTGTGGCGCGACGCTTCGGAAACTAAAAAGGATAAAAGTAAGTCGCGTATCAAGTCCCTGTACTACTGGCTTTGCGCCGCGATCTTTGCCTATACGCTGGCGGTGAATATCAAGGAGCGTCCCGACGGAATTATTATTGCCAGCATTTTCATCACGCTGCTGATCTTCACAAGCGCCGTGAGCCGGTACTTTCGCTCGACCGAACTGCGGGTCCGGAAATGTGAATTCTGTGATGAAGAATCAAAAGAGTTGTGGGACAAGTTAGCCGATCAAAATCCCAATATTGTTCCCATTGGGACGTTAGACAAGAAGCACCGCTCCGCAATTCGCGCCAAGATCGAGAAACATTACAAAATCAGCGGTCCCCTTACATTTGTGCACGTGGAATTGCTGGACGACCGAAGCGAGTTTTACGAGCAACTCGAAGTAGAGGTGAAATGCAGTTCGGCGGAGAATCTGATTATCGTTCGGAATGCCAACGTGATCGCGAATACGATTGCTTACGTCAGCATCAGACTGAAGGCAACAACAATCATTCTGGGTTTGGGCGCAGAAAAATCGCCACTCGTTCAGGCTTTATATTATGTGTCTTTCGGGACCGGAGAAGTCGGGTTGATGGTGTACGAAATTCTGACCAGTTATTGGAAAGAACGGCCCGAGACCGAGCGTCCCACACTGTTCCTGATGGCGGGATAGCGGCGCGGAACGGGTCATGGAAAACTTAGCTTGCGAAAAAGGGGGAGGACCCGACTGAAAGTCGGGTCCCTCAATCAAGCTAATACGCCCAATATGGCGTCTGACCTCCAGGCGCGGTGGTGCCGGCAATGGATGTGAACACGTTGCGACCGTAGAAGAAGGGCAATCCCCAATCAAACGAGCTGCCGTTGGTGTTGCTTGGGCCGGCCAGCCCTGGGATCACGGCGTCACTGGAAAAGGAACTGAAAATACTGTCCGCATTCGCCACGCTGAAGCTGACGTTGGTGGTTGCCCCATTTGAACCTGAATTCGTGGCCTTCAGGCTGGCGGGAGTGAGCGGACAGTAGAAGAAGGTGTTGGTCTGGCAACTAGGTAAGTTATTGTCGTCAAAGAATAGTGCGTTGGAGCCGCTGTCAATGAATGATTGAGACATGGCCCCTGAAATTCCGGAAACATTCGTTGTGAAGTTAGCGTTTGAATCGAGCGTTAATACGGTTGCGCTGCCCAACACATTGTTCGATTGCGTGCCAATTCCAAAGACAAGTGAACCAGCTAGTGTAGCCTCGGGACCCGACGGGGTCGGAAGTTCGACAATGACTCCGTTATTGTCGGAGGCAAATAGGCTCACGGGATTTTGTACTTGAAGAGCCAGGCTCACCAGCGACGGGACACAGCCGGTAGAGGGGCACTGATAATAGAGGCCCGTAGGCGGAGTTCCGCTCACACAACCGGGGCCGCAATCCTGCGGGAAAGGTCCCACTCCCAAAATGCCATTGGCGCCCAACGCATTCAGAGTGTCATCATCGGGACCGCCGGTATTGCAACTGCTCGGGACCGTAGCGAAGGTGGTATCACCAACAACATTAACGGGAACTGAACTGGCTTGTTCGCCTGCAATTTTTATGTCGGCGGTTTCAACAGGCCCCCATAAAAAGGAAGTATCCGCAAACTGTACACATTCTCCCAGCGGGTTTCCGCCGACGCTCGTCGCGGGGAGCGATACTGTAAGCTCGCCCCCCGACAAAGAAGATAAAGCTCTCAATCCGTAAGAACCGGTATCCACCAGGACGTGATCAATCGTATTGCAACTGGTCGTGCTGCCGGGAGCGCATACGGTAATTGTTACGAAGGGGCCATTAACATACGGAAAACCATTGGCTGTAACAAAGGCCGGAGGACCACCATCAACCGTGATCGCTTGAACATTTTGCGTGGGAGTCGCAATTTTATTCATCGGGGGTGTGTTAGACCCGCCCCCGCATCCGATTGCCAATGTTAGCGCTCCTAAAAGAATCGCGGTCGAAAATCTGTGCACACTTCCTCCTTCAACTCTTTGTCGCTGGCGAATCATCTTCTTAACGAATCATTTCGGGACCGACGGTTTGCGGCAATTGGTCGGATAAGTAAGCTTTGCCAAAGAAGGCGCGCATGTGACCACCGCTTTGCACGACTAAACCATTTTGCTGAATATTAAGCGGAGCACGGCCGGGCCGCCGGACAGTGCTTCGTGCGGCCTGGGAATATTGGTCAAAAAAGGTCCCCATCAATTGCCTCAGGTCGGGGATGAAGGGGCCGCTCCAACTGACGGCGAAGACTTTTCCGGAAGGAGAGATAAATTCCTTCACCACGGTCCCGCTGGTCTGGTGGAGTTCGTGCACGGTATAGGCCTGTCCGCTTTGAATCCGCAGCGCCGCATTCATGTGCGCCTGGTCGGCCTGAACTGAGCTGACATCGCCGCCCAAAGCGGCAAATGCGGGACAAGAGGCAATTATCACTCCCGCCGTAATGACTAAAGGAACCAGGGTCTGCCAACTATGTGCCTTAAAACTTTTCATTGCATAGGTCCTTCGCTTCGCTCAGGATGACAATTCAATTTTAGAGACGACAATTCACATTTCTGCGAAATTGCGGGACGCACGAAAGTCTCGCAATTACCGTGAAATAGGCTTAACAGGGATATTATTTTCTATTTTGGATGCGTGCGAAGATGGGGAAGATGCTGAGCCATTCGTAACGAAGTGTAAAGACTGGTTACGAAAGGGCGATATTGCCAACCCGCCCTTTTGCTAACCCATTTTGGGAATAACTCCCAACCTAGTGAAGAAGGTTCAAGGTATTAGTTGCGTCATCCACGTAATAAATTCCTTGACCCGCTACCGAAATCAAGCCGAATAATGCGCCTGCACCTGGAGGGCTTCCACTACCGTCCAGCAAAACGGTGGCGACTTGCAGGCCCTCGGGAGTGGTTTCAACGAGGTACCCATTAGCTCCGTTCACCGTAAGGATGTTGCCACCTGCGGCAACCGTCAGCCCCAGAGGATCTTTTAAGTTTCCGCCTCTGGTAACCGTCGCCCCTCGGCCGGCCGAGGAAGTTCGTGATAACGGATCTGAAATGGCGGCGATGCGGTTGCTCAGACTATCAGCTACGTAAAGGATGCTACCGTCCTGGCTCAGGCCTAAGCCGGTCGGACCGATTACGACCGCGGCAGGATCTGAACGCTCCGGAAAGCCCGATCCCACAACAGTAATTGACTGCAAGATCGGCATGGTTTTTTGTGAAACTGAAAGCATCAGCCGCACAACCGTCCCAGCATGAACGACTGCGCCATTGGCGGCGATCGTGCCGTTTAACACATTTGTCACAAACAGCGCGGCGGTGTTGCCCGCGTCAAGAGCGATCATGTCCCAGGGGCCATTGATCAACGAACCGTAAAATGTTTCGACCACCTGTCCCTGGTTGTTCAGTGCGAGCAGGCATCCTGACTGCGCGGTTGCGGACGTTCCATCGGTGGTTGGCAAACTGCCTACGATCACCCAACCATCGCGCAAAACCGCGAGAGCAGTCGTCAAGCCTACGCCTCCGGGACATGGGCCGGGTAAGGTGGCTGCGTCAATTTGGGCAAATAAAGAGACTGTGCCGTTGGGGGTGATTTGGACAATGGTCGTTCCGGTGCCCTGAAGGTTGGCGCTGTTGTTGAAATTGCTCACGAGAATATTGCCTTTCACCAACAACCCGGTAGTGCGTGGCACACGCGCGATACCATAAGGGTTGACGTCCCCATTGCTGGGAACCGTGGAGGCAACTGTTACTGGGTTCGTGCCGAGAGCGAACGAAGATCGCGGGAACAATAACATGCAGATTGAAAGCACCGATACTGCCACCGTGAAACGGGAAAATAGAGTGCGAGTGGCGCACGACAGTTTTGGGGTTCTCATTGATTCTCCTAAGTAAGTAGCGAATGTTCAGGCGTGGTCTGGGAACTACAGCCAATGAGACGCTACTATCGCCCGTAGCGGTGTCAAGGAATTGTCAAAGCTCGATCAGTGTTTTGTCTTCGGCGCGGAATTACTGACGCTCATAAGCAGGATTGTCGGGAGTAGGAGGTTCGTAATCCTTGCCATATTTATTCTTGTGAGGAGGAGGAAGGCTTGCTGCTGGAATCCGAAATACTCCGAGCGAGGATTGATCCTCTGAAACGGAAATCTCGCGAGTCATCGAATCGAGTGCCTCAGACAACGCGGTTTCGTACCACACGCGAAGGGTAAAGCGCCCTGTGGGTACGTGGGGAATGATAATCTCGCCCCCTGCATTGGAAATCCCATAATAAGGAGTGGGGAGGGCGACCACGACAGCACTCATCTCAGCATGAATATTGCAAAAGATATAAGAGATCCCAGGTTTATCGAAGCGAACCTTGCGGGTGGTCCCAGCTTCATAGAGACCGAGATCGAAACGCTTTCCCTCAAATAGCGAAAATACATTGTGAAAGAAGGGATCGCGATTGGGGAACTCCACCAGCGACCCTACAGGAACTACAAGCAAGTGCGGGGTAAAACTTTTGTTGTGCTGAGTAAGACGCGGAGGCTGCGTGCTGGGCACAGCCGGCTGTAGGGGGGATGCTGAATCGCCAGTGGGTGTAAGCCAAACTAGAACATTGCTGGATTGACGACTTGTAGCGCGACTTCCTGCATCTATCAGTGCCGCGCGCGCAGTAACCGTTATCCCCTGGCCATGGGTCAGCGTACTGAACAACAGGACGATGGCGAGTTTCAGCAGGGAGGTGGTTTTAATCACTTAAAATAAAACTCCCATCATAAGATTGAATTGCTCGGCGGTGTCGCTGTTGCCATAACTTTGCTTCGTCTGCAAATGACGATACTCAGCAGAAAACAACAGATCTGACCGGGGCCGCAGAATGACGTTCATAAGGGCATTTTGATTTTGCCTCAGCGCGACTCCGTAGACTGTCAAATCCCCCGCAAAGCCGTTGAAATCACGCGCCAGCGGATTGTCAATGCCGAATGCTGCATTGAATTCCAATTTATCAACAGGCTTGAATTTCAATTGTGCCCAGCCGCCAACAGAATTCAGACCGCGTACTTGGGTTGCAGGATCCCTTGGATCGCCAGTGTATAAAACGCTTTGACCAATGCCTCCGCCTAACGCCCCAATGGCACGTCCGCGATAGAATTCTCCCGAAAGAGTCAGGCGGGGCATGATTGGAACGTTCCAATCCGCCACGCCTGACCAGCCGTCAACTCTGCGATTGAAACCCCAATTTTGCCGAGTGTAATAAGTGGCCGCGCCGAAGCTTAGCGGTTCCCCATGGATCGTTTCTGACCAGGCGGCTCGTGCCGCGTACGCGGGTTGCCCGGAGTTCTCCCCGGCTTGCACCAGGCGATTAAACTGCGAGTACGGAGGCTCTCCGCTCAGGTTGTCAAGAATGCCGCCTTGAACGGTGATTTCCTGATCATTCGCGAGATTGAACCGATGCTCGGCCCGAACTTGCGGTATCCATCCCCAGAGATTTCCTGCATAACCGAATGCGGGAATCGAGAGCGACGCAAAGGACGTTGGCGACAGCGGTGAAAAGAACAGGTTATCCTGACCGGCAACTAGTGACGTGTCTTTCCAATCAAGGCGCACGCTGGCAGTGCGCAGCCGCACCAGACCGTAGTTGACACCGTTCAGCGTATCGGGAAAGCCGCCGGAAAAATCGAATTGAACACTGCCGCTAGTCTTTGCCCCCGCGAGTTCGGGCCCATACGCTTCCAGTCCTAACTCGGATTGCCTCAGAGTTGCGCCGAAACTACTGTTCGATCCGTAGCTGGCAGAAGGTGCTGCGTAACTGGGAATGTCTTGGTTGTCTACCGCGCCCCGATTGCTGAAAAGATTCATCAGGACAATGCCGGAGAGTCTCACACTGTACTTCGAACCGCTCTCTATTTTGTCTTGATGTTGTTCGTCAACTTTGCCACTCAGGAGCATCGTGGCGTCTTCGAGGGAGGATAGGCGTTCTTCCAGCGATCCAATTGCCGGGGTTGAAGCGGGGCCTGCTTGAGCGGCGGAATTGTCTATCGCGGATGCGCCGGACGCGAGGTCTCGTTTTCGCGCCATTTCCAGTTCCTGGCGGAGTTCGGTGCTTTCAGCGCGATATTGCGCGGCTTCTGATCGCACTTCGGCAACCGCGGATTTCAATTCGCTGACCTGTTGCTGAAGGTCCCGGATTGCGCTTGTCATTGCGTCCGTTTGGGGCGCACTCGGGGATGCCGACTTCCCATTATTTTGAGGCCATGCGGTAACGGCACCGAAAAGCACAAGCATTGCTATCCCGCACAAATGGAAAATCGTTCTTAAGGGTATGTTACGCAAACCAATTCTCTGGACCACGATTCCCTCCCAAAACTCGGAAGTAGACTATTTGGCCTTATCGTCCCACCAGTGTTTTTCCTACGGCTGAGTGGGACGAGCGGAACTTGATATATTTGCACCGGCGATACGATCGAAAGGACGTTCCGCCAGGGGCAGCAGCGGGAGTGAAACTTTAAAAACTGTTCCCTGATCCGAGGTACGCTCAACCCCGACGTCTCCTCCGTGATCCTGAATAATTTTCTGGACGACGGTTAGACCCAGCCCAGTGCCGTTTTCTTTGCCGCAGCTCACAAACGGCTCGAACAGTGTCTTCTGAATCGAGTGAGGAACTCCCCGGCCGTTGTCGGAAACCAGAATTTCCACCTTATTGGCAAGTTGATTTATTTCTACGTCAACCCTGCCGTCAGACTGCGAGACAGCTTCGCACGCATTGAGCAGCAGGTTAGAAATGGCGCGCTCCAGTTTCTTGTGATCGAACCAGCCCGCAGTGGCGCCGTTTTCTCGCACTATCATCCGAATCTCGTGAAATTCCGGGTGGGCCTTTACCGCTTGCGCTGCGCGATCCACCGATGCTTTAACGCTTCCATAGGCAGGGCGCAATGATTCCCGTGTCCGGGAAAACTCCATCAATGAATCAATCAAATCCGTCATCTGATTCACCGCAGTGCGAACCTCCTGATAAAGCTCTTCCCGCTCCCGGCCTGACAATTTTCCCTCACAGAGAAATTCCGCGTTAGCGACAATAGCTGCGAGGGAGTGGCGCAAGTCATGCGAAACCGAACTTGCCATGCGGCCAATTGTGGCGAGCCGTTCGGCATCCAGTAATTCCTGCTGCGTTTTGAGAAGGCTGGTGCGCATGCGGTTGAACGCGCCAGTGACCTCAGCTACTTCGTCGCCCCCGTGTGGATCGAGGGCATAATGAAAGTCGCCTTTCTCGAGCGCGCGCACACCGGCAACCAGATTTCCCAGCGGCCGGGTGAAAGTGTGTGAGATAAGGAAGACCAATCCGCTTCCGACCAGCACGGCAGCGAGCCCTAAAGCCAGTAGCAGGCGATTCAGATCATCGAGAGAGGCCGTGGCTTGGTCGTAAGATTTGAGAACAGTCAGCCGCACGGAAGGAGAATTGCTGTCCGCCAATTCCAGCGAGGTACCCAAGAAATGCTCGTCACCCAGATTGATGTCTTCAGCCCTGGACGTGCCCGCACCGAAATGTGGTGGAGACTGTTGCGCCAGTTCCCCCTGATGCAACGGAGGAAAGTGTGCTTCTGACAATCGTGCCACCGTAATAGAACGCCACCTGACTGGCGGCGATCCGGCTGACCTGGTTCGCCACGTTATCGTCAATTTCATATCCGATTACCAGAAACCCCAGCAACCGGTTTTCGCTGGCCGGCCCAAAATAAACTGGTTTCAGAAATACCTGGTACAGATGTTGGGCGCCGAACCACCACTGGCTCTGTGCTTGACTGTTGACGGACTCCTTCAGTAATTGCTGTGCCATTTGACGAGTGAACCCGGGAGAAGACGCGTGGAGCGCAACCACAGACTCACTTCTATCGGCCAGGACAAACAGATCGCTTCCCGCCAGTTGCCACTTAGCCGTAGATGCATCCTGAATAGTTGCTTCGTCCCGAGTCGTCATTAAAGCCCGCAAATCTGGCAAGTCGGCCAGCAAATCCGCGGAGCGACTCAGGGTGAGCTCACGTTCGCGCTGGAAATTCTGAAAGGTGCTTACGGAATTCTGGAGGTCGGCCGATATTGAATTCTTGACCTGATGTTGAACGCTGCGGCGAACCAGCAAAAGAGTAGTGCACGTTAATCCAGCGGAAACGAGCAGCATGGACAGCAGAAACTTGGTGCGCAGACGAAGTTTCACCATGGATCACTTCCTAATTTGCGGCACTGCTGCAGAGCAGGATGCCCTCAAGGCACGAACTTGTATCCCGTTCCATGAACTGTTCGAAAATGTACAGGATTGCCGGGGTCTGCCTCAAGCTTCTGGCGCAGCTTGAGTATGTGATTATCCACGGTACGGGTGGAAGGGTAATTGTGGTAGCCCCAAACTACATTTAATAATTCATCGCGGGTGATCACTCGCTCCGGGTTCTGGAGCAGAAATCTCAGAGTCTTAAATTCCTGCGCGGTTAGGGTGACGGCTTCTCCTGCCCGCACAACCTCCATTTTGGCGAAATCAACTGAAACACCATCATATGTGAACGTATCAGCGCTCGCCGTCTTGGCGGTGGTGCGACGTAGCGCTGCGCGCACTCGCGCCAAAAGCTCGCGAGGACTAAATGGCTTGGTGACATAATCGTCGGCGCCCAACTCCAGCAAGAGAACTTTGTCGGATACGTCGCTGGCCGCGCTTAACACAATAATGGGAAGAGTGGGAGCATGTTGCTTTATTTCCTGGCACACATCTCGTCCCGAAAGCGCGGGCAAACGCAAATCAAGCACCACTGCCGCAGGAGTCGCTGCGCGGAATGCGTCCAAAGCAGAGCGGCCGTCGGAAGTTATTTGAACGACGAATCCCTCGGCCTCGAAAAGGCGCTTCAGTGCTTTTTGCACCGCACGATCGTCTTCCACTACTAGAATGCGATCCATCGAGAGCACTCCGCCGTCTGGACTCACTTGTCCGGTACTCAAATGCATGGCGTTCGCAGTCCGAATTGCCATATTTTCGGGCCGTTGGGACCCCCAGCTGCGGCTTGTATCTGCTCGAATCATATCGCGTCAGCAACCCAGTTCTTGCTTCACGTTGTGTCACAAGCTTACTACCACTCATGACGAAATCGGCTTAGCGCCGCGACATTTGACATTTTCTTGACAAACGAAAATACTGTCGCTCGATGAAGCCTCTAATCGTCGGTCTTGTGACCATTGTTTTGCTTTTCGGCCCAGCGGCTGAAGCTGCAGACGAGATCTCTATTGCGGCGGCTGCCGATCTGCAATTCGTATTGCCAGAATTGATACATCAATTTGAAAAGCAGGGTGGGGAGAAAGTAAGAGTGGTGTTCGGTTCTTCAGGAGATTTCACCAGCCAGATTCAAAATGGCGCGCCATTCGACCTGTTTTTTTCCGCCGATCTGAATTATCCCAAGCATTTGGATGAGGCAGGTCTGATCGAGCCGGGATCCATTCGTCATTATGCCGACGGCAAGATCGTTCTGTGGGTATTAAAAAGCTCCAACATTGACGTCAGAGGTGGGCTGGCCGTGCTTTTGGATTCGAAAATTCACCGGATTGCAATCGCCAATCCACAGCACGCACCCTACGGGCGCGCAGCTGTAGCTGCGCTGACGCATGAAGATATTTATTCCCAAGTCAAGGATAAGATTGTTCTGGCGGAAAACATTTCGCAAGCTGCGCAATTTGTAGATAGCGGAGCCGCGGAAGCGGGAATCGTTACGCTATCCCTTGCTGTCGCGCCGGCGGTCCGGGGAAAGGGAGATTACTTCACGATTCCCCAGGCTGAGTATCCTGCGATTGAACAGGGCTGCGCGATTCTGAAAGCCTCGCAGCACAAAAGAGCTGCGCAACGGTTCCTGGAGTTTATAAAAGCGCCCGCCGCAACCAAAGTGTTAGAGAAATTTGGCTTCGGAGTTCCGCATCAAGGGCCGACGCAAGACTAAGCCTTGATCCTATGCCTTCGCATAACCTTCCCCGCACGATACAGAAATGTGCTTTTGCGCGCTGAGACGGCACGCCCTGTCAAGTAGCAACGAAGATCTCCGGACAGTTGCTCGACAGATGCGTATCGTTTCGACGAGTCTTTCTGAACCGCTTTTAGCACGATGCAATCGAGATCACCCGCCAGGCACCGACGCACAGCCCGGATTTCCTGGCCTCTGCACGAACTGACATATTGCTGGTTTATCGTAATAGTCTTTCCATTGGGCGCGGTTTCTTCTTCTATCTGGTCAACTGCCTTACTTGGCCTAATTGCCTCAAAAATGGCCGGCAGAAGATCATCTTTATTCCCGTCCTTCATCCGATAAGGCGAATGTCCGGTAAGGAGTTGATACAGCAACACGCCTAACGAGTACACGTCGTCCGAGGTGCTGATTAGTTCGCCTCTGCTTTGTTCTGGACTGATATATTCCAGGTCGCTACGCTTTGTCGCAATCCCGAGGCCCGTTTGCGCGCGGGATTCCTGGTTCAGCAAAGCTGCGATCGCAAGATCAAGCAGTTTCGGATCGCCGCTGTTTCCAATAAGGATATTCTTTGCACTGATGGACGCGTGGGCAATGAGACGCTGGTGCGCGAATTGAACGGCGTCGCACACGTAAAGAATCAGCTTGATTCTGGCGTGCGTGTTAAGTTTGTTGGTGTCGCAATATACATCAATCGGAAGGCCCTCGATATACTCGGCAACTAGGTACGCCAATCCGTCCCGGGTGATGCCGGTATCAAGGAAAGAGGCGATGTTAGGATGCCGGAGATTCATCAAAATGAGCCGTTCTCGTTTGAAAGAGCGCAAGAACTCAGCCGCGCTTGTACTGGCCTGCACGATCGTAATTACAACTTTTTTCAGGAGCGGGTCGTTCAACCGGTGCGCGAGATATTGGGTCGCTGGCCCTTTGTGTCCCACTCTTTCAACGATCTGGTAGTGGTCCATGAAGCTTTCGATTGCTGGGCCTGCGCTTGCGTCTTGCGCAGTATTAAGATTTTCGCCGGGTCTCTCCAAGCCGTCAGGAACATCCTGGTAACAAAGGAGCAATGTCTCCAATTCGGCTCTTGAGGAGGGCTCGGTGCAAACTCGATCCAGGTATGCCGATCGCTCCTCGATTGGGAGTTCCAGGGCTTTTTGAAAGAGTTCTTTAAATTGTTGCCAGTTGTCTGTTGTCATTATTTTTTAGTCCGGCATTTCCCCTCGGATTCGATCTCGGTTACTTTATGGACATAAAGAAAACGGTAGAAGCTTCTGGTAGACGGTTTGCCATGCGACTATTCAGCGAATGAGGTTCTTGCTCAGAGCCGGTATTACGACTGCTGCCGTGGCCGCCCTTGCCAGCATGGCTTCAGCTCAATCCCTTCGGATAAGGGGAACGGTCTGCGACACTAGTCAAGCAGCTGTAACCGGTGCAGCCGTAACCGTTCACTCCGGAAAGTTTCTAGCTACCACCAATACTGATTCGAATGGGGAATTCGCTTTTGTGCAAGTTCCTAACGGACCGGGACTTTTGGAGGTCACCGCAGTAGGATTCGCCGAGTTCCACATTTCATGGAAGGTTCCCCCAGTTTCCCCCGTGGGGATTGTGCTCAACCTTGCGAGTTTGAAGGAAGAGGTTGTCGTCTCAGCAACGCGCAGCAAGGTCAGTCTTTCCGACGCGCCAGGCAGTATGGTCCGGCTATCGGGGGCTGATATCGTCGCGAGTCCGTCATCGATGGCTGACGACATGCTCAGGCAGGTTCCTGGATTCTCCCTGTTTCGGCGATCCAGCAGCCGGACGGCAAATCCCACTTCGCAGGGCGTCTCATTGCGCGGGTTGGGAGCAAGTGGACCGAGCAGGGCGTTGGTGCTTGAAGATGGCATCCCCTTAATGGACCCGTTCGGAGGCTGGGTTTACTGGGATCGAATTCCGCCTGTTGAAGTATCGAGCGTGGAAGTCTTTCGCGGAGGCGCATCGAACCTGTACGGGAGCGATGCTATGGGAGGGGTGGTTCAGTTTATTACTCGAGAGGCGGAAAGTCCTGCACTTTCGCTGGAAACTTCCTACGGGAATGAGCAGACACCAACTGTATCGCTTTGGGCGGGGGACACGATCGGGAGGTGGAACTTCGAAGGTGCAACCGACTTGTTTCGCAGCGACGGCTATATTTTGGTCCCATCTTCACAACGCGGGAGCGTTGATACAGCGACGAATTCGGAACACGCGACCGTGGATCTCGGCATCGGTTACCGGCTGAGATCAGGGGCCAAAATCTTTGCGAAAGGAAATTATTACGACGAGTTTAGAAACAACGGCACCCCGATTCAGATTAATGACACGCAAATAGAAGAGGGCACCGTGGGGTTTGATCAGCAGTTCGGCTTGAGCAATTCGTTGTCGGCGCGAATATTTGGAGATGCCCAAGGTTACGACCAGAGATTTTCGTCAATTGCCTCCGACCATCCAGCGAGTCACTTACTGATATACAGTACGTGCCTTCGCAGCAGTTAGCCGGCGCCGCACAGTGGACGAGCGCTCTTGGAAAGAGTGAGACATTGATAGTCGGCAGCGACCTTCAAGAGGTAATCGGTTCCACCGACGAGCAGTTGTTTTCTTCTGGAATCCACACCGCGAACAACATTGCTGGAGGGCGCCAGCGGACCTTCGGCTTTTTTGCAGAAGACGTTTTCCAGCTTCATCAAAGGTGGACGGTGATTCTGGGAGCCCGGTTTGATGACTGGCGGAATCTGGATGGTGAGACGGTTCGAATCCCAATCTCTACTCCGGGATTCTTAACTGGAAAGAGTTTTCCCGATCGCAGTGATATCGCGTTCAACCCGAGATTGTCTGTACTTCGTTCTTTGAACCGCAATATCTCCGTAACAGCTTCAGCCTATCGCTCTTTCCGCGCACCCACCTTGAACGAGCTGTACAGAAGTTTCCGTTTAGGAAATGTTTTGACCAACAGTAATGCCGTGCTGAAAGCGGAGCATCTCACGGGCGCCGAAGCCGGGGTGAACGTCAAGGCCTTCGATCAAAAACTGGAGCTGCGAGGCACATTCTTTTGGAGCGATATAGTAAATCCAATCGAGAACGTGACTCTTGTGAACACGCCTGCACTGATTACGAGGCAGCGGCAAAACCTCGGACGCACTCGATCTCGCGGAATCGAGCTCGATTCAGTGCTTCATCTCAGCAATAGTATCCAAATTTCTGCCGGATACGACTATACCGACGCCACAGTCGTTAGCTTCCCGGCGAGTTCATCCTTGCTGGGGCTCGATATTCCTCAAGTCCCACGCCATACATTCACATGGGAAGGACGTTACTGGAATCCGAAAATCGTTCAATTAAGTGTTCAAGGCAGATTTGTCGGAAGGCAGTTCGATGACGACCAGAATCAGCTTCCGCTGGACAGCTTTTACACCATGGACTTTCTCGCCGGGCGGCCGCTGACAAAGCATCTTGAAATATTCGCAGCCGCCGAAAACATCTTGAACCAGCAATATATGGTGGCTCGCACGCCTATCACTAACCTGGGGCCACCAATTCTCTTCCGCGCAGGACTGCGTTTAGACTTCCCGGCAAATAAATGAAGTACAGATTCCGCACGATCAAACATCGAAGACGCGATACACGGTCGAAGGCGTTTGTGATTCCAGTAATGTGATCGCGACGTTGTAAACCGGAATACCTGCAGTTGTACGTCCCTCTAACTTTCCGTTGTGTGCGTGCCCATGAATGACCAGGTCTGCTCCGTGGCGATCAATTACTTCTGCCAGGCGCGAAGTCCCCATGAAGGGATATATCTCCAGGGCTTCTCCTTCGACGGTCGTGACAATCGGAGCGTAGTGCAGCAGCACAACTCGCTTCGGTGTACGCAGCTGCGACATCGCCCGTTCAAGTTTCAAGGCTTCCTCAATGGACGCGCGCACGAATGTTTTTACTTCAGGTTCGCCAAACGCGGTGAGAACTCCACGGCCGAATCCTCCGAGAAAGCCCTTTGTGCCCGCGAATCCAACGCCGTCACGTTCATATGCGCTTCCATCCAATACTTTGATTCCCGCGGTCGTCATCATCCGCATCAATTCGCCTTCCTGTCCGCTCTCATAATCGTGATTTCCGAGAACGGCTATGGTTGGAATACGCAGGCGGACAATTGCATTCAGCAGTGGTTCCATCTCGTCAGCTTTTCCGAAGTTGGTTAGATCACCCGCGAGGAGGAACACATCTGCCTCATCCCGTACCTTGTTCAATTGGTCTTGCAGGATGGAAAATCGCTGCGCAGTGAAATGCAAATCGGCGGTGGCTGCTACTCTCATGGCTGCTGATCCACGGCAATAGAATCCGACATGCTATCCCGACATCCTCGCATCTGCATCAAGCTTACGTGCGCGATATTCCTGAAGAACGTCTTCAAGGCCCCACTCGTTGACGTCAATGGCAAACATTCGATCGTCCACCAGACTACCTCGGAACTTGGCTTGGGGATCAGGATTGGCGATTGCGGCGGCGAATCGCTCCAAAAGAATTTTCCAAACGCTGCTTGGCACATAATGAGTTTGCGCCGGGTAAACATATCGAAATAAAATGAGAGCCCATAACAAGATTTCCCAGTGATCCCCGGCGAGGGCTAAAATTCTCTGCCAGTCGAGCTTTCCACGGGTGCCGTAGATCGCGTGTGCAATGTCCGCGCCGTCAAAGCGCTCCCGTCGAATCACAAAGAGCTTTGAAGCGATTAGCTCCTCGGCGGCCAGCACCCGAGTCGCTACTCCGTAAATAAGAGCAGGCTTTGCCCGCTCGATCCACGAGTGATCCACCACAATTACACCGTTGCTCATGCCGGTTATCAAATCCACGAAGAAGTCGTCGCGGTGGGCTTTGTTTAGCCACACCTGATCGCGGACCTCGCATTCAAATCCTCGTTCCGCGAGGTACTTAAGAGCGATGGAAGCATTCCGAGAAGTTAAAAAGATGTCGAGATCTTTGGTCCAGCGGCAGATACCCGTATGTTCCTGAAGAGCAAAGGCGCCCGAAACCGCGAACGGCAGGCGTTTTTCTTCCAGGGTTTCCAATACTTCCCGAAACAGTGCTTCTTGTTCAGCCGGAAGCTCTGGAGGTTTAGAGGAAGTTAGGGGCAATTCCTCTGGTTCGGGCTGCACGTGACTGGACACCTGGGTTCGATGATGTTTCAAAAGACCTGGTTGCGCGCCAATCCCCAGGGCACAGAGATCGGTGCGTGCAACTTGACCCACCACTGGCGAGGTTGCATGGAAAACCGGCCAGGTTTTTTGCCTTGGCCGGTTGATGTTGTGAGATTTAGTTACTGCCCACTGGGTTACTGGGCTGATTTAATTGGCCTTCCTCTTTGGCCTGGTGGGAGTACTTGCGAACTGCCGCCAAAAAAGACGCCGCACCGGCAGGTGGAGCGATGTCGCCCTTTAGAATTGTTTCGAAAGGCACCATCTTTCCGTAAAGGATTCGGGTCTCGTCCTTGTCCTGGGTAACCGCGGAGCCGTTCAGATCGATTCCGGCGAAAACGCCACGAGCTCGAGAGTAAGTCAAAACTTCTGCTTTCATTTTCCAGTCGGTGTCGGCTGCTGCGTCGCGGCCCACCGGACCGGCGGCGGCTGAAGCGTCGGCGCCAATCTTGAATTTGCTGGACAGCAGATGTTGCATGCCCTGGTCATTGGTGACGATCATTACGAGATCCACCGCCTGACCACCTAACTGCAACCCCCAGCTTCCGCCGGTGATGGTTATGGGAGCGGGTGCGCTCCAGCCATGGCCGGTGCGGCAGGTGGCAACACCCTTTCCGTGGCTGCCGCCGAATCCCAGGGCGATCTTGATCATGGACGGAATCACAGCCACGCAAACGGCATCATTCATGACCTTGTCGGGAATGGCCTTGTCGGGTGTCGCCATTATTTCGTTGAGGACATTGGCGGAGGCTTCTATGCGCTTGTTAATGTCTGAGTCATCCTTATCGTCAGCTGCCCAGCTCATGCAGCAAAGAAGAAGAACGGCGGTGCTGAGCGCGAGAAGATTTCTTGCCTTACACTGGAATTTCATATGTAACCTCTCTTGTGCCCGTGCGAGCACGTGAATGTCAAAGTTTTACAAGTGAATGATAGGTCGCCTCGCTTCGGCGTACCATCCGGTCGACGCTGTAGATACTGCGAAGATGTGCTTTAGCAATTCTTATGGGTAAGACGCGGAAGAGCTTACGAGCGCAAAAGTAGGTATTAAGACGTAGAAAAAATCTCAATATCCCCCAAGTTCTCCGTCACCTCAATTTTTACGTCACTAGTTCGCCTTTCCAGAAAAAGGTTGACGGACGAATCAGCGCAGCCGAGTCCCTTAATCCAGAGCTGCGGAATTCCATCGGGCAAGAAAGGCCGCTCAAACAGTATCTGCCGATTCTTATCGTCCACCGATATACCAAGGCAAGCTTGCAGCGCCAAAAACCCTGCTCCCGCTGCCCAAGCCTGCGGCGAGCAGGCAACCGGATACAGAGTGGGTCCTTCGCCGGGCCTTCGACTGATGCCGCAAAATAATTCAGGAAGGCGATGAAGATCCACTTGATTGCTAACGTCCAGCAAACCAAGCAGAATTTTCCCCGCCAATTCTTTTAGTCCATACCTCGCCACCCCACTGGCAATTATGGCATTGTCATGCGGCCAGACTGAGCCGTTGTGATACGAAAGCGGATTGTATCGGGCTTCGCCACAGGCCAGAGTGCGGATCCCCCATCCAGTGCAAAACTCGCGGCTGAGAAGAAGTTTCGCAACTCGCCTGCCCCGTTCCAGAGATGCAATCCCGGTGTATAAGCAATGACCTGCATTGGAAGCACGAACGCGGCAAGGTTTCTTTTCGCCATCCAGTGCCAAGGCATAGGTTGATAAATCCTCACACCAGAAAGCGTCTTCAAATTTTGCCTTAAGCTGTTCCGCCTCGGCCAAAAGGCCCGCGCAACCATTTTTGTTTCCCAATGCACAATTAAGACGGGACGCCGCCATCTTTGCCGCGTACACGTAGCCCTGCACTTCGCATAAAGCAATGGGCGCCTTTGCGAGAGTTCCATCGGCATGGAAAACGGAATCGTTAGAGTCCTTCCATCCCTGTTGAACCAGACCGTTACTGGAATGCCGCGCATATTCAACGAATCCGTCGCCATCAACGTCACCGAATTCACTAATCCATCGCAAAGCCGATTCAATGTTCGGCCATAACTTTCGTAGAAATGCCAGGTCTCCCGTGCGGTCGTAATAAGCGCCCGCAAGCATAATGAAGAGCGGTGTCGCATCCACCGTTCCGTAATAACGCCCGAATGGGATCTCGCCGAGAGTTGCCATTTCTCCGTGCCGCATCTCATGCAAAATCTTGCCGGGTTCCGCTTCCATGGCAGGATTCACCTCGGTCGCCTGGGTCGCAGCCAGATGTTGCAGCACTCCTTTGGCAATCCGGGGATTCAGCCACAGCATTTCTAATGCGGTGATAATTCCGTCGCGTCCAAATACAGTACTGAACCATGGCACACCGGCGTAGGGATAATTTACTTCGGGATTGCCGATTGTCATCATCCTTACATCCGCAAAAGATCGCCGCACCCAATCGTTGAAGCGAGAGTTTGAACTTTGGATTTCCGGTACCGAGGCATCGAGATTATTCAGTTCCTCAGTGGCGTTATCCATTGCCGCGGAATAGCCCAACGTTTGCGCGGCACTGTCAGCATTGCAAGAGACGGTGAGATGGAAGTCTGCAATTTCGCCTGGCCCAAGCGACAGCTGAGATTGCATTTCAGTAGCCGATAAAACTTTTGGGGCAGGCTCAAACTGCACTCGAGTTCTACGAACAATGCCGTCCAAGCCTTCATAGACGAGCACGGCACCGCTTCCCGTCACCTCAGTTCGCAAACGTCGTCCTCTCTGCTGGCGATGCATACCTCGTACTTCGAAAATGTCGGTAAAGTCGGCGTCAAACGTTATTCGGAAGGGAATATTAAGAGGTCCAAGTCCATAGTTTGTGAACTTGAATTCCTCGTAACACACATCGCGCCACAGAAACTTTGACCGGTGCAGGTGAAGTGTTCCGCGTGGGATCACGACTTCATTCTTGTGAGACACGTCGAGATTGGCGAGGTCTGCGGTGAAGAGGAAATTATTTGTTTCAATCGTGGAGCTCAGTAGCAAGGGAGGCGAATTCCATAAACTCACCGCTAACTGAGAAAGATGCCGTGTCCCTTCAAAGAAAAGCCCTTCTTCGCCAAGACCCGAGGTCTGGATGTCCCCAAAACGATCGAAGACACAGAACATCTTTCCGTACTTGAGGACCCCGGCGCGGTCGTCGGCCGGCGATGATTTTGCCGCTATGTAGTACTGGTGGGAGCTAGTTTCGTCCAACTGGGCACTCCGTCGGGGATGTTGATGGAAGCGGGCTCTCGCTGAACCAGCCGCTGATAGATGTTGAGATAATCCTGCGCCATGCGGGCAGATGTGAAGTGTTGCTCAAAATATCTGCGGCATTTTTGCCGGTCAATTTCGAGAATTCTCTCTACTGCCTTGATTGCGGAATCCTCGTCGGAGACGACAAAGCCGGTGATGCCCTCCTTCATAACCTCGCCGACGGACCCGCCCGGGTAGGCGATAACAGGAGTGCCACATGCCATTGCTTCAATCATCACTAACCCGAAAGGCTCGGGCCACTGGATGGGAAAAAGCAGAGCCATGGCATTTCCCAGGAAGTCATTCTTTTCGTAAAAACCGATCTCCCCAACGAATTCGATCAGGGGGTGATCAAGCAACGGCTTGATGCGAGCTTCAAAATACTCCGCATCGGCACGATCTATCTTGGCTGCAATTTTCAGGGGAATGCCCGCGCGCTTGGCAATCTCAATAGCGCGATCCAAGCCTTTCTCTGGCGACGTGCGTCCGAGAAATGCGAGGTACTGGCCCGGTGCTGATTGGACCGTGAATTGGTCCACAGGAACTCCGTGATGTACGGTTCCTTGCCAATTCAGCCAAGGCAAGGGCTTTCGTTGTGCGTTTGAAATAGATACCACAGGCATCTCTGGATAGGTTCGATACAGTGGAACGAGGTCGGGAAGGTCGAGGCGCCCGTGTAATGTAGTGAGTCCGATAAGCTGTTCGCGCCGGCTAACCGGAAAGTGCAAGTAATCAATGTGAAAGTGGATAAGATCGAAAGCGCTCCTTTCCTGGAACACTTGCTCGATCATAATTACATGGTGCGCCAGCTGATCTATGCTTTGGGAGTTCAGCCGCAGCGCCTCGGGACAAACTGGGACAAGATTGGCGCTGGTCAAAGAGTCGCCGCTCGCAAAAAGCGTAACCTCGTGACCGAGACGAACTAACTCCTCCGTGAGCCACGAAACCACGCGCTCCGTTCCACCGTACAACTTAGGCGGGACACTTTCGTAAAGGGGAGCGACTTGGGCGATTTTCATTGGTAGAGCGCTTTTTTATCACTATCACTATCTTAGGTACGTCTAAGAATCAGCGAATAAAAGTTGAGAGCGAGGCGCAGCGATTCACAAAGAAAGAATTGTTGACTGCGCAAAATCAGTGTACTTCTTAAAAACGACAAGTCCAATCCGGTAGATGCTGTAGAAGCACTGCCTACCACACACCTTTGTCGCTTCCGGTGAGTTTGTATGCGAGCAAGGCGGAAATTGCAAGAGGAGGTAGGAGTGGCAGTCGAGCCATGGCGCGAAAATCAACTTTTCGTCCGGCGTTCACCAGTTGAGTTGCATAGAGCGCGGCAGCGGGGCCTTTTGGAATACGCAGGAAATTTCCTCCAAGATGAACGCGGATGTTTTGACTGTAGGCCGCAGCGAGAACTTCCGGCGGAACCGGAGCGCTTCCACCGAAATCTTCGACATACTTAGAAACTAAAAGCAAAAACGTTGCCACGCCTGGCCATATTCCTCCCAATAACGCCGCATTTCTCAATTCCGCAAAATCAATAGCGCGAGTTTGCAATAAGAGTGCAAAGTCAGCCTTATCGCACAGACGGAAATAAAAGTGCCGGTACATTCTTTGCAGGGTTGAAATGATCACGCGCTCTTCTGGAGCGGGTACGTGAAATGTATTGCCATTCACCGTTTTCGTCGTTCGTCGCTCCACTACGCGCAATGCCATAGCCCTGTGCTCGCCGGTCTGTCCCAGGTATCCGATGTGAATCTCAATCAACTCCGGAAGTCCGGGAACGCTAAAATTCCATTTGTTCGCAAGGCGGTCACCCCAACTGCGAGGCTCGAGCTTTGCTCGAAATGTTTCCGACATGACTCGAATAACGGTCGATCTATCGCCAGTCGTGTACAGATCCAAATCTGAACCTAGGTCAGGCCAGTGGTCGAGAGATTTGATGACTGTTACTTTTGCGCCGGCGTTCTCAAGGGCCTCGCAGATGGGAGCAAGAGATTCCAGCGCGTGTTGAATTCGTGATCGTTCCTTCGATTGCGCGCCTAGACACCAATCGCGCAGCGATTCATTTCCTGAAGCAGCCTTTTCCAATATCTGGAGCGCCCGAACGGTCACGTGGTGCATGTCAGCAAGGCTAAGAAAAGCTGCACGCTCCGATTCGTCCAGGCCGGCTACGTATTCAAAGTCCGGGACGATCGGTCTCAGATTGTCATTAGGGACAGAGAAGTCAGTGGAGTACCCCCGCAGAACCAATCTTGACAGAGAGTCAATGTGTTTCTGCGTGGATGAAGGTTGAATGGGCATGATTTTGGTGGTTACTGCTTGCAACTCGCGACTCCGTTCTCGATTGCGGTGCCTTCCTCGTAGTCGTTCCAGGTGGCGATCATTAAGAACGGCATAGGAATGACTTGCTCGTAGCGGCGCGCAATCGCCAACGTATCTTCCAACGTTTTTCCGCAACGGCGATCCATATGGCGATTTAAGCCCCACGAGGCTTTGCTGTCATCGAAGCCCGGCCACACTCCTCCTACGGTAATTTGGTTGGGGTGATCTTCCTTCATTTTTTGATAGAAGTGTTCAAGATATTCCTGGCCCCACTCACTACCATCCGCGGTCCAACCTTTGGGGCCTGGATGGATCCATGCATACTGCCCATCGAAATCTTTTGCGTACTGGGCTGGTGGTTCGTCTTTGTAAATAAGCCAGGGAGGAGTTTCCCATTGATTCACCTGTTGGCGAACCTGCTCCCAATCGGTGTGACCGCGCTTGGGAAAAATAAAAATGACCGGACGATCCTGATACTGCAAATAAGCGCTGCGATTCGGCGCGGTCGGCCCGATGTAAGACTTGTAAGCCTTGTCGAAAGCCTCCAGGGCGTCGTCGGTCGCACGGCCATTGTCCTCTTCAGTTTCGTCGTACATTAAGGCAACATGAAAGTGGTTTTCGCTGGCGATTTGCTGTAGCAGTGCGTAACTGTGATCCTCGAAGGGGCGGCGATCGCCATACCAGTCCACTGCAAATGCATAAATCCCGAGATTCCTGGCTTTTTGGATTTGCTTCTTGAGCATGGCAGGATCCTGCGACGAGTAGCCGGGATTGATGTGACCCGGAGACCCGAACCAGGGTTGATAGTCCGCGAGGAGTTTCGGAGCGTTATCAATCGGATGTGTGCTTTGATCCAGGGATTGCCGAACTTGATTGCGATAGCATCCCTGGCCGACGATGATTACGCCGGCGAGGATCAGACCAATTGTGAACGCACTTTTCATTCGCAACTAAAACCTCGCCTATATTCGTTTATTTCGATGCAATCCAGGCGGGACAGGAACAGAGCCTAGGGCTTGGCCTCCGGGGCAACCTCGAGATCGCGCACCAGCCACCGCTCGGCTCCGGGTGTCATTAAGACAATGTATTGCAGATTGACTTGCTCAGTGTGTATAACCTTCTGCCCATCCATCACGTTAATTTCAAGATCAGCATGATCACGTAATTGCATAGCATCGCCAGGCGGGGAATAGAAAAGAGCGTCGAGGTTGTGGCCGTGGTCCAGATAGCGTACGCGAACGTCTGTTTTCGTCTGGTCGGCTATCAGTTGCGTGAGGTCCTGTTTTGCCGCGCCGGTGAAATATCCATCCAGCAAATCGGGGCGGTTCTGCTCCAACGCTTCTGCCAGGGTTTGCCACGCGAACGCGTAGTCCCGAGCTATGACTTTACTGGTCAATTCCTCGATCGAGCGGGGACCAAGATTGTCGGCGTTGAGCGATACTTTGGGCAACGAATCGTCGGCATGGACGGTGAATAAAGATACGGGTGCCGAGAACGTGGCCGCAGCAGCGAGCGCCACTAGTACTCGCCGCATTATTGGCTGACTTCTCATTCTCCACCGCCAGCCAAATCCAATTCATTCCCCGTAACAACGCCAGATGCAGCCGTAACTCGCGCTCTGCCGTGAGCGGGCATTTCTACTTTGGCGACCCCGCGCTTGATAGGGACGTCCACTGTGGTTTTTCCTACCGAGTCCGTCATGGTAAAACTCACAATCGTGCCATCGGGAACAAAATTGCCGCTACAATCGCGCACGGGATCAGTTTCCACCATTATCTTTTTCGCTTCCGACAACGCCCGAATCCGCAAATTGCAAGCATCCGACGCGACTTGTTGTACCACGCGAATCTCGGAAACTTTTCCGGTCGAAGCCTCCAATTTGACCACCCCACTCTTTGCCGCGGAAGTCAGGCGGATCCACGCAATTCCGTTGTTCGTGGTCCGCGCTTCGGAGAGCGACGTGTGCTCTTCGGGATTCACAGTAAATTTCACCGTTTGAGGCGCAATTTCCAGATTGTGATAGACGTCCCAGACGAAGGCAACCGCGCTGATTGCGTTGGGATTCGAAACGGGCACGCGCGAAGGATGGACCAACAAACTTAATCTATCGGGACCGGCGGGATGGACGTAGAACTCGGATGCCGAACACTGGTCGGTACACAGAATTACCGTGTAGCGTCCGGCACGTTCAACTTCATCTCCATCTACTTGAATATCTGTCCCTAGATTCACTTGGCGCTTGATGAGATGAGCCGGTCCGATTAAGTAAAGCGTGCCCTGTCCAGCCCCGCTACTCGGCATGGAAAAAGAGGCACCCGCGGCTACTCGCGAGGGAGGATGAACTTCCGCAGCCAGCGCAGGGGTTGCGCCCGCAATCCACAGCAACATGGATAAAAAGAGGGTGCGCATAGCTACGAGGTCTGCCGGTCGTAATGATTAACTACCACGTGGTAGCTCTGGACTTTCGCGGCTACGTCATCCGGCAAATCCACGGCGAACGCTACTGGAATTTGCGGAACGAGTTCCTGATCAATGTATCCATCGGAAACCCAAATGACTTTGCCGTTGGCATCGTAAAAGGCCGCGATGACATGCGAGATATTAACAACCTGCCCGCTCTGATTTACCAACTGGCCGCTGAGGATCTTTTTGCCTAACGCGTCTGTGTCCAGGCGCTGCTGATTCACTTCAATCACCGGGTCGGCGCTGGCTGGAACCAGCATCGCCTTGGCATCCATCCTCACGCTTTTTATCTTGCCTAGCCGCATACCGGGAAAATCAATCCGATATGGTGAAACCTGTTTGGGAAGCAGGGTATGAGAGATTTTGTCGAAACTGCTCTCCTGGGCAAGTTCCTGCTGATTCGGGCCGAGAAGTGTCGCTCCGACATTCACGTAAGCCGGAACCGTATCTTCATTGACGATTTCTCCGAGAACGACGACACTGTCAGCCCGCTGAATGGCGTTCATGGAAATGATGCGGACCTGTGGCGAATCCACATTCTGAACACCCCAATCATCTTCAGCGCCGCGATTGATTACGTCCCACCGCAAATAGTTGACCGGAATTACCTGAGGCGCAGGTTTGGGGACATGCGTAGTCGGCCACACGACTTTCCACGTGTTCCCGTTATGTTCTGCTTTCAGGTCGCGAATATCATCAAGAGGTCCAACCGCTGTTGAGTAATGAAGTTTCGCACGCAGGGTGGCCTCATGATCGTCGGCATGAAGCCCCCAAACATCGAAGCTCTCGAGTGCGGCGTAAGTCAGCAGGCTGCCGTTGCTTCCGTAGAAATCGCGGATGAAAGCTGACTTGTCCACCTCGGCGCGATTCTCGAGGCGGGCGTATGCGGCGTCGAAATTATGCTGCTGCGCTTCGGTCAATAGGAGGCGAACCGCTTCATCGGGAGTTTGGGCCGATTGCATTCGCTCGCGGGCGATACCGCCAGATTGCAGCCACGCAATCGCAACGAAGACGATCGTGACAATAAAAATCAGAACGGCAACAAGACGATTCATTAGACCGTCTCCCTTACCAGCTCGGCTGGTGCCGCGTTAGTCACATAGCCAACGGGACGCTCAGCCGGAAGGAATAAATGCCGGTCAGGTAGAAACAACGCAAAAAAGATCGCCAAAATGCTGGTTGCCATTGGCAGCGTGCCCCAAAGCAAACCCTCCCACGCACTCGGAATTGCGTCCGAGGCAATTGCTCGGGCGGGTGCAACATCATCCTTTGCCCAGACGGTGATCGCGCCGGAATCGAAACTCTCCACTCGCTGCCAGCCGGCGAAGCCTGCGAGGGGCTCGTAGTACGGATCGTGAATGAATATGAACTTCAAGCCATAGTGATCCGCATGCTTGAGCATGGCACGCAATGATTCCATTCCTTGAGAGCCGAAAAACTTTGCGCTGGTAAGCTGGGCCGTGCCGTAATGGGTAAGCTCAGGCAGCAAGCGGGCGGAGTTGTATTCTCCATCTACGCTGCTCGCGTCGGTATAGGTTGAGATCTTGGGCAGAGCATTGCCAAAACCGAGAGTCACATACCGGTAGCGGTCGTGGCCATCCCGATTTAAGAACGCAATGATGGAATCAACATTCAGTCCGCCGGTAGGTTGAAACGGGCTTAGTACAAGCCATCCAAGCGGCATCGCCACTGTGAGAACCGCTGCAAAACCTACTATAACGGCCGCTTTGCCTCGATACCGGTCGAGTAATCTCTCGACTATGACCCCGACAATGGGCAGTGCCATCATGGCAGCCCAGAGCGTAAATCGTTCGAAGGTCAAAATTTCAAAGGCCCTGCGGAAAATCCATTTCGGAACCGGGGTAGTGCCACCCAGCGCGAAAAGGAACGTAATCCAAAAACCTAGAATCAGAGGACGAAGCCTGCGGTATGCCGCTCCCACCCACAGCACAAAAGGAAACGCGAGGATTAACGCGCCATAGGGAACGAAGAAATAATTAATCGCGTAATCGAGGTTCAAAAGCAGATTCGATCGGCTGGCATGTGGAATCGGAATCTGTTCAATCGGGTGCTGAATAATTGCGAGCCAATAGGGCAGCAGGACAATCCCGACAGCGACTGCCGCAATGGCCGCAAACACTGCCGCGCGCCCTAGAACCGGCCCTACGGATTGCTCCTCGTCGCGATCAATAACTGCAAGCCACAATACTGGTAAAGCAAAAAGGACTGATCCGAAAATCAATGTGACGTGGTGAACCGATGCGGCCGCGAGCGTGAGCATTACACCCTTCAAAAGGGATCGTCCACTGGAGGATCGCGACCAATCATAAAAATATGGCAATGCCAGAAGGTAGAGGGGTGCTGACAGCGTTGTCGGCAACTGTCCGGCGGAGTAAACCAGAAATGGCACCGCTCCAACAAATATGCTTAACAGGGCGGCATAACTGCTGGCCCGCTTGCTTACCCACAATTCCGCGAACCGGTAAACCCCAACTGGAATCAGCAGAATGGCGATCAATTGCACCAGCAGGAATGCGACTGGCAAGCCAACAACAAACGAGACTAACGCGATCCATTGGTGAGCGAGCGGCGGGTATGTCGTCTGAGAAAATCCCGCGAACCATTTTGGATTCCAGGGGTTGAACCAGTTATGGGCGTAATGAGACGCGAAAAAAATGTGGAAGTTCGCATCATAAGAAGTTGTCAAGGGCAAGCGCATCGCCAGAAGCGGACCATGCACTGCGAGCGCGATCAATACAATCGCAGCCAACGGTATGGGCCGTTGGAGATAGCTTGTTTCCACTTTATATGCGGTCGTTTCTGACATGGTGGGCAGCCGTTTGATTCTATCTTAGAGAGTAAGGTTTGCTGATTGCATTTACTTTGCAATACAACGGTATCGGGGCTGTCGCTTCCTACGCAAGGCGAGAACATCCAACCGCAGCAAGTCGCGAAGCATCAGAGCTTTAGCGAGCTCTTCGTTCACAGCGCCAGGGCGCTGGATCGCCGCTAACATTCGACCATGGTCCAGAAAGCAACGCACATTCTAGTTAGCTTTGCGCTGGCGGTTCTCGCCGTCTCCAGTGTGTACGCGCAAACTTTCGAGTTGAATAACAACGGAAGTGCCTCGAACGGCGCCAAGAAAAATAAGAATTCCAAGACTCCAGCGGCCCAACCGGAAAACTCGCAGAATGGTTTGGGATGGGGGTCCAGCATCGAAACCGCGCGAAATTCTCATGCCGCCCAGCAAGCGCTGGAAAAAGGGAATTACAGAGACGCGGCAGGATACGCGAGTCGAGCAGCTCACGGCGCTCCGCAAAATACCTCTTTGTGGTTTTTGTGGGGGTATTCCGCGCGCCTCGCCGGCCTTTATCAGGACTCCGAGTACGCCTACAAGAAAGGCTTGCAGCAGCAGCCCAACTCTATCCCCGGGCTGTCTGGACTAGCTCAGACCTACGCGAAGATGGGGCGTGGGAACGAAGCGCAAGCGATTCTGAAGAAGGTTCTGGCCGCGAATCCCAAAAGTGTGGACGATCTCGAGCTGGCTGGTGAACTCGCTCTGAACTCCGATCCACAAATTGCGCTGGATCTGCTCAATCGAGCCGATGCCCAGCAGGCTTCGGCGCGCAGCGAATTATTAATCGCCAGGGCATACCAGCGTTTAAACCAGCCAGAGGCCTCCAAACAATACTTGGATCGCGCCCAAAGCCGGGCGCCGAACGATCCTGGGGTTCTACGCGCAGTAGCTGCATTCCAGAGGGACGCGGGGCAGTACGACCCCTCGATCGCAATCCTGGAGAAAGTTGTTACCCGAAGTCCTGATGCGCTGCCGGAGCTTGCATACACCTATCAACTGGCGGGAAAGCGTAAAGAAGCCGCCGAAACATATTCGCGCGCAGCAGACCGCGCTACCCATGACGCTGGGTTGCAGCTGAGTGCAGCCCAGGCGGTGGTGAATGTAGGAGAGTTCGATAAGGCGGCGACATTCTTAAAGCGCGCAGACGCGATTGAACCTGACAACTATCGCCTGCACGCCATCCGTGGTCAGGTCGCCAGTATTGAGGACCGGAACGATGACGCAATACGCGAATACCGCTTTGCGGTGGATCATCTTCCTGCGGCGGTACAGGAAGGCCCGTTATACCCCGTCTCCCTGCATTTGAGCCTGTATGAAATGTACCAACGGACCAACCAGACGCCTCTCGGAGACACCGAACTGACGGCTGCGCGGGCCGCTCTCGGAGGGATTAGTGGGCAGGAAACCTCCCCGGAATTTCTTCGACTGCGGGCGCTGATTGAGGCTGATTCCAACGATCCTGTGTCGGCGGAGAAAGATCTGAAGGCGGCGCTTTCGATTGATCCCAACAATGTGAACATCCTGCTCAATTACGGGAATCTCCTGTGGAGGACCGACCGCAAACAGGATGCGCTGAAGACTTACACCGCTGCCTTGAATCTTGATCCCACAAGCCATTCGGCGCTGACCGCATTGGGATATCTATCGCGAGAAATTTCTGAGGCCGCAACTGCGGAAAAATATTTCCTGAAATTGCAGCAACTCTATCCCAACGATTATGTTCCCTACCTCGCCCTTGGCGATCTGTATACCTCAGCGAGAGATTTCCCCAAGTCGCAGGAAAACTATGAGAAGTCGTACGCGTTAGCACGTAATAACTCTTTGATCGTTGTAGGTGGGGCAAACTCCGCTCTGGAGGCTCAGGACCTGCCATTGACGAAGAAATGGCTGGATCGTGCTGACGCGAGCGCAGGCATGAATGAAGTCCCCCAGGTCATGCGTGAGAGAGAACGCTATCTTACTCGGACCGGCAAATATGAGGAGTCAGCGAGACTCGGATATCAGGTTTTGGAAAAACTGCCGAACGATCCCGAGGCGCCGGTCTATCTCGCCTACGATTTGCTTTACATGAACCGCTATGACGAAGCGTACAACATGGCGGTCAAGTACGAGCACACTCTTCCGAAGGACAAAGATCTGCAATTGATTAAGGGATACGTGCATGCTCACGAGGGATATCCGCGCGAAGCTGAGGCGGATTTTACCCGCGCCCTGGAGCTTTCTCCGAATGTCGCTACCACCTACATGAATCGCGGCTATGTGAGGAACGATTTGCGAGAGGCGGAGGGAGCGATAAAGGATTTTGAGGCCGCCATCAGGCTGCGCCCTGATTACGGAGAAGCGCACCTCGGGCTTGCCTATTCCTATCTTCAACTTCGACGCGGAAAGCTGGCCATTAGAGAAGCGGACATTGCCGTGAAAACATTAGGCGAGTCCAGTTCTACGCATCTGGCTCGGGCCGAAGGCTACCGGCAGCAGAGGATGTTTCGTCCGGCAGTCGTGGAATATCGGGCGGCCCTACAATTCGCACCCAAGGATGTGGTCATCCATTTGGAGGTCGCAGACGCTCTCTATCGCTTACACCTTTACAACGACGCGATTGAAGCGTTGAAAGGAACGCTGGGGCTGGGCGGGGATGAGTCTTTAGTTTACGCAGAAATGGCCCGCAACTATGCGCAATTGCGCGAGCGCGACAATGCTCTTAAAGCGGTTGCGCAATCCGAACAGCACGCAGGCGACAGCAAAGTCCTTATGGAGAATGGCGAGGCCCTTCTCGCGCTCGGGGAGCACAAAGCCGCCATGCAACGGTACTCCCGCGCCCTCGACGCGCCACATTCCGACCGCGTAGAGGTGCGTCTCGCATTGGCCAGGTTGTTTGCCCTTTCAGGACGGCACGATGAAGCGCAGCAGCAGGTCAGTTTTGCTTTGGCGGAAGCGCGAATCGGCGAGGCTAACGCCGTAACTCCGGAAAATTTGATTGAAGCCGCCGACGTGCTTATGGCGATCAACCAGTTCGATCTGGCCAGGAAGTACTTTGAAAGGGCGCAATCTTTAGGTGCAGACGATCAATCGGTAAGCCTTGGACTCGCAAATGCTTATCTTGCTGAAGGCCGAACTCAGAGCGCCGCGCAGGTTTTGAAGGCTATCGGGGCTTCCTCCGATAACAATGACAACTACGAATACTTGATCGCGATGGGCAATGTCTATCGCCAGCAACAGGACAACGCACAGGCTCTCTCAATGTTCGCTCGCGCAAATCAGGTTTCACAGGGCAATGAATATTCGCAGCAAACTGAAATTGACTTGGCGGGAGATACCGGGCGCCAACTCACTCCCAACTTCGCGGTTCAGCCGGAATTCAGCGTCGGGTCCGATATTTGAAGACATCAATATTTATCAACTGGACGCAAGGCTTTTAGGCGTTCCGAATGCCGCTTTGCTCCCACCGCCCGCGTCCTCCACCGAGACTATCGGAGCCGCGCACTACAAAGTTCATTTCAAGGGATGGCCCGTCATAAGCGGCATGGTTGCGGAGCGAAATGCGCGAGGCACATTTTCATTTCCCAGCGAGCTCTTTGTGCTGAACGAAAACACTTACGACACCATTTTCAATGGAGGGGTGAATCCGGTCGTGCATTTCGGCAACAACACCATCACCTTTAACCCTGGTTTGCAATTCACGATTCGTCGCGATACGAGGAGTCCCACTGATCTGAATCAGAATTTATTCCGACAATACCTTTACGTGAATACAAGTTCGTTTGGTAACTGGGTTTCATTTTCCGGAAGCATGATTCGCGAAGAAGGGCCATTTACTGAGCAGGACTTACATTCCAGGGATGCAGCCGGCGCCGTCGAATTCAAGGTCGGAAGGCCCTGGGCGAAAACGGCTCTCATCACTGGATATCAAGGCCGCGATGTCTTATTTCGTCCGTTGATCCGCGAGTATTACACCACCAGCACTTACGTTGGAGTGCAGCAGAGATTTGGTCCAAGCTGGCAAGCGGCCGTTTTTGCCGAGTATCTGAGGTCATGGCGGGTTCAGGACAGCCTCTATGCGATTGCTCAAGCCATGAGACCGGGCTTCCGCCTTGACTATGCTCCGTTTACTTCGCACTGGGCGGTGCATGCAAATGGCGAATGGTCGCGCGGAGAAGGATTCCACGCCTATGACAACGTCAGCAATCAAGTGACGGTCTCTTACATGCGAACTGTGCAGCGGTCAGTGCGCGACGGAGCGGTAGAGGTTCCGGTCAATTACCCGATGCGCTTCTCCTTGGGATTGGCGCAACAGACTTTCTACGATTTTCAGGGCAAAAATCGCAACTCTTTTGTCCCTATTATGAGAATCAATTTGTACTAGCTAGTCTGGAAAATTATCTTCTCCAGCTAATAGCGCCGATACATACCATGCCTGACGAAAATCCATCCATCGTGGCTTCTGAAACCGTGTCAGCGGTATCTGCGGACGATGAAGCCGGCAGCATTCGAAACCTAAGGGCCCGCGTTTTTAGCGGCAGCATGATCATGCTGGTCAGCTCCGGTTTTGTCGGGGCAATGAATCTTCTTTACAACCTTGCCATTGCCCACGCGCTTGGCGCCGATAAGTTCGGACACGCCAGCGCTGTGTACACCGTACTAATGCTGTTGTCTTCGGTCACTCTTTCTTTTCAATTGCTGTGTTCAAAGTACGTAGCCAGGAATGATTCCGCGGGGGAGAAGATCGGAATTTACAGATATTTGCATCGCCGCGCATGGATGTATGGGATTGGAGTTAGCGCGTTGCTTTTTATCAGCAGCGGGTTGATTACCCGGTATCTAAACCTCCCAACCACCAAATACATAATCATGCTGGCCGTCGCTACATTATTTTATGTGCCCCTGGGAGTCCGCCGCGGGTTGATGCAGGGGCGGTACGATTTCAGGCCGCTGGCTCTTAATTTCGTATTAGAGGTTGTCGTAAAGCTGGGCGGCGCGGTAATCCTAATGTTTGCGGGCTTCGGTGTCTCCGGCGTTGTGGCCGCGATCGTGGCCTCCGTTGTGGTGGCGTACTTGTTCGCAAGCCCGCGCCGCGAACGGGCTATCCATTCGGAGACGCTGTTGCCGGCCGCGATGGGAGAAGGTATTCAAGCATCAGTATTTTTTGTGGGGCAGGTAATCATCAACAATCTGGATATCATTCTGGTCAAACATTTCTTTTCCGCGACGCAGGCCGGAGTGTATGCGGCCATCGCACTCGTGGGTCGGGTTGTTTACATGCTCTCCTGGTCCGTCGTGAGCGGCATGTTTCCGTTTTCTGCAGGGGTTCGATCGGAAGAACGTGGCGGCCGCACCGTGTTGGGGACAGGCCTCCTGCTCGTGGTGCTGATTTCATCTTTGTTCACTTTGGGAATATGGCTCGCGCCACCGGCGGTGTGGCACATCGTGCTGGGAGCAGGATTTCCCCTCGGCGGCCATAACACCTACACCTCGCTTCTGGTTTTATACGCAGCCACGACCGGAATTTACTCGTTAAGTGTTGTCTTGATGAGCTATGAGATTTCCCGCAAAATCGGCAATGTAAGCTGGTTACAGCTGGGATTCAGTGGCGCCATCATTGCTGGCATATATCTTTTCCATCAAACCCTGCATAACGTGATTATGGTTCAAACCGTCTTGATGACAGCCCTGCTGACTGTCGTAGCAGTCCCTTTTGTGCGCACTCAGTTTGCTGTTGAAGAGCAGCCTCCACTTACGGTAGGGGTGCAGTCTGGCGTTCGCAAAATTCGTCCGGTCAGGGAAGCTGAAGCCATCGCGGAATTTCTGAAAAACGAGTTTTATCAGCCAGACTTTGATCGCTATCGCGAAGCGTTTCGTGAAGTGGTTTCAAACCCGGATCTTAACAACGAGCGAGATAATGCTCTTCGCAAGGCACTGCTGTACCGGCGCAGGGGCAGGCTATGGCGCGAACTTCCACCTGATACGGAGTGGTGGGAAATCACCTTGGATACGGGAGATCTACAGAGGATACGCGTCTTCCCACGAAATCAGTGGCGCCGCCATGCGGACGACAGTTATCAGTTGCTGGACACGGCAGAGCGTATCGGTGCCAGGATCGAATCCCGTTCCACGAATGCTTTCCTGGCAAAATTACATGCAATGAGCACCGACTTTGCCGACGCTCCGGAGCACAGCGCCGTATTGCTCATTGGCATTGATGAGCTCAGCCCTTTGACTATTATCGAAGGCAACCATCGCATGACTGCGGCGGCACTCGTATCTCCGGAACAGGTTCCCCGGCAATTCCGCTTCCTGTGCGGCTTTTCCCCCAGAATGATGGATTGCTGCTGGTATCAAACGGATCTCGCGACACTTTGGCATTACGCAAAAAATTCCGTGACCTATGTTTTTGAGGATCGCCACGGAGTAATAAATGAGGCCCTGCGCGAAAAAGGATACGCCACTCAGGCGTGACAGACTCCGGACCAGAAGTTAGCGGCCCGCAGGCTTCCGCTACTTTTGTTCTGCCCCTACTTGCGCATTGGAAATGATATCCACTTTCTGCGCAACGTAACGGCTTCCATCGAATATGGCGGAGATTGAAGCTCGAGATCCTTCCCGAAGACCCTGCATATCCGCAGCCGGAAGAGCGTCGAAATAGATCTGGTAATCCTTCTCGTCGCTCTGATTCGCGAGGGCAATCAGCCTTTGCGAAAGATCAATGAAAGTAACCTTCCCCATGAAGGTAAAAGCGGAACCGGGCTCCGCCAAAATCGAGATTTCCCGAATCACTCCCGAGCGTCCCTGTTGAGGATCAAAAGTTACCGCCACCAAAGAACCGGATTTTAAGTCGGCGACAGATCCTGTGCCGTTGCCGCCACGTATGACAGTTCCCGAATCCAACCGAAAATTCACAGGCTCTGCGGAAACATCGTCCCTGAGGGTGAGTGTGCTGGCGTGGGGGTCATATCGAACAATTTGTCCTCGCCCGTTTCCGCTTCCCGCGCTATTCCGAATCCAAATACTTTTCGCGAATACTTTGCTGCCGTCAAGCATGGTGTCCAAATAAATCCGATCGCCGGGCTTCAAGTCACGTCCCGTTGTTGCTATGCCGTTTCGGAAAATGTGAGTTCGAATGTCGAAATTCAGATGCAGCCGCTGCTTTCCTCCGAAGGGCTTTACGGTTATGCGGTTCTGAATCTCATCCACAGCGGTCACTGTGCCTCCTATAAGGGTGATGGTGGAGTGCGGTAAAGGCGGCGGGTCGAGAAGGGGATCGTAATCCTCGGGGGATTTTCCAGAGTGCTGGTCAGGGTTAGGAATAACCGGCGGCGGAGAAAGCTGTCCGGAATTTACCGATTTTCCTGCTGCGTCAGGCTGAGTCTGAGCAGAAGACTGCACACTGACGAGGGTAAGTAAGGTTAGGCCGCAGGCTAATCTGTTTAGAGTTGGCATGCTATACACGACGCCTTTTTGATGCGTGTATTCGTGGGCGCGATTTCTCGTATTGATGACTTCGGCGGCATTTTGAGCTGTCGTAAGCTCCTGAAAATGCATCAAAGTAACGTTATGTTCACCTGTGTCTGGATCAGCGTCCGGCGGTGCGTTTTCGGGGTTGTGTGTTTTGCTGCCTTGACTCTGAGTGCTGCCGCCAAGGATCTCAGAATTAGCTTACCGAAGCGTACGCAACCTACCCCCGTGCAAAAGCTTAACCGCGATGGGGTCAAAGCTTTGCAAAAAAATGAGATTTCCACGGCGCAAAAGCTCTTTTATAAGGCCTATCTGATTGATCCCGACGATCCTTTCACCTTAAACAACCTGGGATACCTTTCCGAACTGCAGGGGAAAGTCGAACGTGCGCAGCAGTATTACGGATTGGCGGCGAAGGAAAATTCCGAGGCAGTAGTTGCTGAGGCCAGCGTGGATAACGTGAAGGGACGTAAATTGAGTGAGGTGACGAGTGGCTACGGAAGTTTGGAACTGACCATCAATCGCGGCAACGTAGAAGCCATGAGTATGTTGCAACAGGGCAGGACGAGTGAAGCAGAAAGTATTTTGCGGCAGACTCTGCAACAGGATCCGAGGAGTCCGTTTACGATCAATAATCTTGGTACGGTTATGGAGGCGGAAGGGGATCTGAATGCAGCTCTCAACTACTACAGCCAGGCGGGGGCAACTCAATCCACCGAAACCGTGGTAGTCGCCTTGGATCCTCACTGGCGCGGTAAGTCCATCAGCCAGGTGGCGGCAGCGAACGCGGAAGCTGTCCGCGTAAGATTAGCAAGTGAGGAGAGCCTTGACGCGAGGGCGAACCGCCTGAGTTTGCAGGGAGTTTACGCGCTCAATCACAACGATCCTGAAAAGGCTCGAAACGATTTTCAGCAGGCTTATAGGATTGATCCGCAGAATGCGTTTGCACTCAACAATCGAGGCTACGTTGCCGAAACAGAAGGCGATCAGGAACTCGCAAACGACTTTTACACTGCGGCGAAAGAGGCGCCTGGAGCCAGCCAGTCGGTTGCTGTAACCAACCACATTCAGATGAAGGGGCTGAAGTTGAGCGATGTGGCTGACAGTAATGACCAGATTACGGAATCCGCCATGGAGGCTCTCCAGGCGGAAAGACGCCGCCAAGGCGGTCCGATCGTGCTTCGGAGACGGGACAACACCTCAGCGTCAGAAGCTCCGCTCGAACCCGCAGAAACCGCCGCGCCGCCGCATGCTTTGATTCCGCGCCCTCCGGTGGACAATGCGCCGGTGGATAACGGTCCTATTCCGCCTGCCGTCCCTAGACCTCCACAGAATTAAGTGAATGGCGCGAATTCCGGTCAAGGCAGTCAGAGGTTGAGTAGGCAAATTCATACCGTGGGGCGATCGGATCCGGCAAGGCTGCCGTTTCGGCGGGCTCATCTTCCAGAAATCGTCGTCGAATTGAGCGATCCGCTTGCTTTCGGCGCTTTCACGGCCAATGAATCTACTTCTCCGGGGACAGCTTTAACGGTAGGTGGAGATGGTCTTGTGAATGCTTTTTTCCCCGCCATTCTCACCGCAGCGTCCCGAAGAGGAAGCCAGCGAGGCAGGCGGCGCAGTCTCGATGCCGTTGTGAGCTGCCCGAGTCCTTGTTGCAATTGAAAACCACGCAGATATTGCCGCATGATCTCCGGCATGCTCATGCGTAATGCCGCGGAAACATTCTGGAGTCCCATTTCCATTTGACGCTCTGGGCTTTCCAGTAGCGCGACAATATGGTCGGCGATTGAGCGCGGGTCCCCGGGCGCGACAAAGTCAATCGCGAGCCCTTCTTCGTCGGCCAGTTGATGGAAGTCCGGAATGTCGGAGGCGACTATTGGCACTCCGTAGGCGCACGCCAAGTGGGCGATGCCGCTGGATCCTGCTGAAGAACTGTAGGGCATTACCGCCATGCTCGATGTTTGAAAGAGCTCGGCAATGTTTTCCTCCGCTACATAGCCAATAACCTTGATCCTGGGTTCGCCGGAGCACTGATCTACGATTGATTTTAAGTATCCCGGCGCTTTTGGATGGTCAGCTCCGGCAATGACGAGCTGAGCCTGCGGAATCCCGCTCACCACTATGTGGAAAGCTTCAATCACCGCTTCCAATCGCTTATAGGTGCCCCATTTTCCAAATGCGAGGATGCGGTGGTCCGGGTTTCCACGTCGTGAGAAGTCAGGGTATTCGGGCCGAGCCGAGAATATCCCATGCCTCCTCACATACACCGCCCCACGTCCATACTTATCGCGAAGAATTTCCCGATAAGCCGGCAACATTACTGAAACAGAATTGGCCAACAAAAGTATTTGCGTTGCCAGAAATCCCCCGGCCCGGTAAAGAAGGGGGAAGCGCACCCCCGCATCCTTGAGGTCAACCGTTTCCATCAGTTGGTGAAGAGTGACATGGGTATGGAAACCCTTCAGTCGCGTGAGTGCGGGGATGGCGATGCCGGTGAACGCAGGCAGCGGTTTGCCGCCAAAGCTGGCAAATCCCAGATTAAACCAAACTAAGTCCGGCTGAATATTTCCGATAGTGTGCAGCAGGCGCGAAGGATTTCGCAGGCTGTTAAAAGCCCAGCACCGTTCAACCGTGAAGCCGTCCAGCTCTGGCTGAGGAGGAGAGACGTCATCTCCCAGAATTGTTAACTCGATTCCAGGCGTCTGCCGCAACTCCCTCGCAATGTGAAAGCCGTATTCATTAAGAGCTTCCCGGCTTGGAGGAAACGCGGTTACAAGGCAGATCTTCATCGCTGCCCGGATCCGAAAATTGCATAGCGAGACAATTTTCCGAGAAGCGTGAAGTAGTGAAGCGCGACCTTAAAGTCCGCCTTGCTTTTTCCTGATTGCCGCGTGGCAAACTGGAAGGGGACTTCCACCGCGCTCTGAATGCGCCCCTTTACAAGAATTTCAAGCAGGATTTTAAAACCCTGAGGTTGGAGGTCAATTCCTTCAATACAGGCCCGCCGCACGACGAAGAATCCTGACATGGGATCTTTTATGCGGACGTTTTTGCGTTGCAACGGTGCTGTGGCCAGCGTGCTGGCTCGCGAAATCAGAAGCCGCGCCTTGCTCCATTCACGCACACTTTCCTTTGTGCTCGTGGCATAGCGGCTGGCAATCGCAATGTCTTTACCTTTTGCTAGGGCATCCAGCAGTTCGGGCAAAACCTCTGGTGGGTGCTGCAGGTCAGCATCAATTACTCCAAGTAACGATGCATCGGTGTTCGCCCAGCCATGAATCACGGCGCCGGCAAGGCCGCGCTGCCCTTTTCGAACCAGTACACGTACGCGCGGATCTTGATTTGCGATGTCTCGAACCAAATCGGCTGTGCCGTCAGTGCTGTCGTCATCCACCACGATGAGTTCGTAATCAATCTTGGCCGGATCAAGTGCAGTTCTTAGTCGACTGAGCAAAGCAGGGATATTCCCCGCCTCGTTCAATGTCGGAATCACGACCCCGAGTTTTACCGACGATACCGGTTCCGGCATAAGACATTCCTCTACGCTGATTCGATGAATAAAGTGTTACAGATGTTGTTTTGAATAGCTGACTAGCGCCTCTAAAGTCCCTTTCACGCAACAAGTTGCACAAAAATGGAAATGCCGCTTTGACGAGCGGAGCGCTATTCCACGTGCACAGCGCTCTCCGAAATTTCCGCGGAGAAACCCGAAGAAGGCGCATAACAAGCCCTGCAACGCTCCAGCTCAATCAGGATGGCAAGGTGAACCTCGTCCTTGGCAAGAGGACCAATTAGCGCCAACCCAGCAATGTCTCGCAATTGCATGTAAGAACGTCGGTACCTGTGCATAAAGTCCAGAGGATATTCGGGCTTACGCTCCCTCGCTGCCTCAGGAATGGCATCGAGCAAATAGGCAACGTCTGGCTTGGGAGCGATCTTTAGCAGCAATCGCGCATACGCCCGGGCCAAGGCGCGGTGCAGAGGCAATGTTGCCAACTGGTCATAGATATAGCGGTCAAACACAATTGTTCCGGAGGAACTTGCTCTGACCTTCCTAACGACCATTCTCAAATTGACCGCATCGGTCAGGAACAGGATGGAGCGGGCGATCGTCAGATACCACTTCTGTGTGTTCTTGTCATTGCGATTCGCGGGCTTCGCTGGGGTCCCGACATTACCATCGCTGTGCAAGAACTTATGGCTAAAACCGGCTCTTAAGCCTGGGAAGGCCACAACATTATCCCAAAAGGCTAGCCGGACAATTGGAATTCCCCTTCCGGACAAATACTCGCAAAGCTTTTCGATCTGCGTACTTTTTCCGGCACCGTCAATTCCGGAGAAGCTAATCAGCAAACCGTCTTTACAGGAATATCCGCCGCTAACGATGTGAGTCGCCTCTTCATTCATGATTTAGTAAAGACCCGCCTCTACTCAACTCTAGTGGCTTCCGGGGACCCGAGCCGGGCTGGATAACGACAATGCAGCCACGGTGCCCAGAGCGACGCCTGCGCCGGCGATAAGTCCCATCTTGATCAAAAACGATCGAACCTGGCGTTGTTTCGGGGGAGCGATGGCAGAGCCAGCTGGACGGGACACCGCATTCCCAGTGACCTCGACAGCAGGTGCAGCGGCCGCACCGCCGGCTTGCTGCTTTGTAGGGGGGGAGGAGGCGGAGCTTGAAGCAGCGGCCGCTTGTTGATTGTTGCTTTGCGTGGCACCGGGGCTCTCCGGCAATCCATTAGGGCTGACATCGGTTTGCGAAGACGGCGCAGGTGTATTTCCAGACCCACCAGTTCCGGCTGGCTCCTGGGCAAATCCAATTGGAGGCGCGCAGAGAAGTATGAGGGCCAGTGCACTCGCGAATAACGTCGTGGTAAACCGGTTCACGGATTCAAACTCCTTGAAGCAGGACTCAACGAAGCCTTATGCAGCCAACGGTTGCGGCTCGTCGGTTTGCGCTTGCTCCGTTTCGATTTCCTCTTTTTCGGCTCGCGCTCGGCCCGGAACCACCTGGACGGTAGCCGCGTCGTCAGGAATGCGCGGAAACATGTTCAAGACACGATCCATGCCAGTCAGTTCCAACAGGGTGGCAGCTTCGGCGGAAAGGTTACCTATTTGTACTGCGCCGTCCTGTCTAGCGACTCTAACCATAACATCCAGGATCATATCGAGCCCAGCAGTATCCATTTCCTTGACGTTGGAAAAATCCACAATCATGCATGGCTGATCCCATGTCAAGCTACGCTGTATTTCAGCACGCAGTGATCGAGCCTCGTCGCGCTTGAAACGTTCTGGCAATCTTATTAACAATGCTGAAGAGTTTTCCATATTAGCTTTCATAAAGACACTGTCCACAAACCAGTGGATGTCTCACTAGTACAGATGCGCGTCGGCTTCATTTAGTTGAGGTTCACTCCGGTTAAAAAAACCTTTCTTCACGATAGATTTCTTTAATGTGCCGATTGACCGCCGTTTTCCAACAAGGTTGCGATCCGAAATTTCGACAGCCACGTTTCGATCCAAATGAAATAACTTGTTGGCCGAAACAATTGAGTGCGCGAAATTCAATCCAATACCGAGATAGGTTTCCGGCAGAACACAGGAATCGGTCACTGTGGTGCCAAAGTCCACTTCGCAGTCGCGCTCGATGTTCGTAGCTCCGTTGATGAGGCACGAGCCTTTTATCCGGCTCCGAGCACCGATGTACACCGGCCCAGCGATGCGTGCGCTGGGGTCCACGGTGGCGCCTTCTCCGAGCCAGACTTCGGGTCTTACCTCCTGACCCAAAGGACGAATGGAATTCCGGCCCAATAACGCTTCGTGGGCTAATTGGCGGAGATCTTGGGGCTCTCTGAGCCGATTCGTATAACCCGCAAAATGGTAACGCTTGTGATATGGGATCAAGGAACTCAGTCGGCCGCGGTATGAGCCAGTGTCACCACGAAGTTGGCTAGTGTTGACCACTGCTACGTCAAGTGCTCTTTTTTGATCGTAGATCTGGGTAAGGACTCCGCAGCTCTGGCGATGGAACTCCAGCACTTCGGTAAAATCCAGTTCCAAATATGCGCCCATCCGAATTAAGAATAGGATTTCAACACCTGCTTCCAGTTGTTGTTCCACAGATTTTTCCCACGCCGAGAAATACTTGCCGAAGGAGCGAACCCGAGACGGGAACAGGCTTTCTGACCCCGAGTCTTCTGTTAACACGGCCCGCTGTTGGATTCCCGCGTCCCGCAAAGCATTGAGAGTGCGTTGCAAAAGGGTCTCTCCCAGAATTTCGTAACAGGCCACGGGACGTCCGCTAAATGCCTGAAAGAGATATTGGGGACGCGCGCGATCCTGAAGCGCCAGGTCTTCCTCCTGAATCGCTCCGGGAACTGTAACTATGGCTCCTACTCCCACTCTGCCCCCTTACAAATTTCGTTTTCCGAAACACTCATCGCTACAACACGAGGCTCACGCATTTGTTGCGACCAATTGAGACATGGCAGGAATCATGGCCGCCGGCTGGACGGAAAGATCGGACGCAATTTCTCCGGTCCAATTGTCGAAAGCAACGTCGGGCGCAACATCTTTGCGGACAGTTGAAGGAGATTCAGAAGCCCTCGTTCCCTTCGGTACGCTGGCATGGCCAAGCAACTCGCGAATGCGAAGTTTCGCCTTGTGCAGTTGCGATTTCGAATTGCCTACCGAGCAGTCCAGTAGTTGCGCAATTTCCTGGTGCTCATAGCCTTCGACCTCATGCAGCAAGAAGATCGTGCGATAACCGTCCGGCAGTTCCCTGATCGCCCGAGTAAGCGCGATCCGGTCAACCGAGCCAGAAAGGCGGCCGTCCTTGCTGCCGTACTCACGGCGTACCTGTTTTGCATCCTGGCTGTAGGGCTCGTCCAAAGAAACCTGCTTCAGAGCTTTCTTGCGGAAGTGCATGAGAACAGTGTTAACGGCGATACGATACAGCCACGTTGACAGAGCGGAATCTCCTCGGAACGTTTCGAGCTTACGAAAAACCTGCAGGAATGCATCCTGAGTGAGGTCCTCGGCTTCTGCGGTGTTATTTGTCATGCGGAGACAGACGGAATAAATTCGGGCTTTGTGGGCATAAAATAAGGACGCAAAAGCGTCGGCATCCCCTTCTTGGGCGCGTTTCACCAAATCCAGATCAGTTTGTGAACGAGTATTGATGTTCGGCTCACTGGTCACTTGGTTCTCCTTTTGAACTCTATCGCGTCGGTAATTGGAAGATTCCGCTCGCATATGCAGAGTAGGGTTAACGCGCCAAATGGTCCATCCGGTGCAGTCTGTAGGGGTTTCGATATGTTGCTGTACCGAAGGGGATTGAACTAATTCGGGTGAAATGCGCCAATCGGCAGTGAAAGGCTCAATGCCGCACTTAATTGGTTTCAGCGGAGATTTTTAGATACGGAAATATACCGGAAGGTACCTGAAGGGTAACTGCGGATCAGCAACATAGTAGCAGGAACTTTAGGCCTGTGGCACTAACCGCTCAGTTCAGAATGAAGGATAGAGGTAACCCACAGGCCCAGTCATCTCAAACCGCGATCACGACAACCCGGTTTACTCCAGCCCCGCCTGTATAACATGGACAATGTTATTACGTACCGCGTAAAGCACCAGGTCGCTCACCGAGTGAAGTTGCAACTTTCTCATGATATTCGACCGATGCGTTTCAGCAGTTTTCACGCTTAGACCGAGCGACACGGCAACTTCCTTCGTGCTCTTGCCCTCAGCCAGCAGTTGCACAATTTCGCGCTCGCGGGGAGTCAGGCGATTTTTCCCAATAGCGGCCGGTGCGGCTTGGGTTCCGCCTTTAAGATACCCTTCCAGAACCATGGCCGCCACTTTGGAAGTGAAGTAAGTCTTATCGCGGCGCAACGCTTCGACGGCGGCAACCAAATCCCGGGCAGCATCGGATTTAAGCAGAAATCCGCGCGCTCCGGCGTTCAAGACATCCCGCACTACCTGGTCCGAATCGTGCAAAGTAAGGATTAGCACGCGGGCGTGTGGGTTGGTCTTCAGAATCTGGCGAGTGGCTTCTAATCCATTCAAGCTGGGCATTCCGATGTCCAGAATAATGACGTCGGGCTTGAGTTGTTGGGCCTTATCTACGGCTTCTCGTCCATCGGCAGCTTCACCGCAGACTTGCCAGTCAGTCTGGCCCTGCAACAGCGCCACTAACCCCCTGCGCACGACCTCGTGGTCGTCAGCGATCAGAATTCTGAAAATTGCCATAATTAGTCTCCCGGCAGCTGAAGCCTCGGTATTTCACCAACGCAATAACCGCTAAGTTAACATTCTAGTCCATTTACCATTTTTGGGACGCGGTTTATTTCCCCATGAAATTTCATTCCCAGTCAGCAATTGCTATTCAGGATCTCCGCTTCCGTCGGTCCGCTCGGCGGATCAGTTCCGAGAGGAATAAGCTTTAGTGCTTGCGCGGGTTCCATGACTAGAGTCATTGAGCCGGCACATTTTCCACAGAGCCAAAATTGAGCGGACTGTCTTCGCTCAGCCTGTTCGGAAATACCGACAGAGACATCACCAGCCGACATCGAAACCGACACTATATCGAATTGAAAGAGGCGGCCTTCGGAGAAGGAATGCAGGCGTACCCGGCAATTTTCGTTTGCGCAATGTGCGACCATAAAATGTGATGCTCGCCTCTTGAGACGATCCCCTCCGCGAAACGTCAACTTACAGAGAATTACTGAACAAGCCAATACAGTAACCACTGTAGGTAAGCGAATTGATTGAAACAGGCAAAGTTACCCGCTCACAGCCCATCCTATTAGACCGGCTAACGTACCGAGGAGGGCGAGATGGATAAGACTCTTTCGTGGCCCGAGGCGGCAACTGTCCGTAATATTTCGCTTCCTAGTCTGCGCGAAGCAGCCGCCGACTGCAGGGCCTGCGATTTATGGAAAAAGGGAACTCAAACCGTATTTGGCGAAGGAAGCTCAGGAGCGAGAATCTTATTAGTGGGCGAGCAACCGGGAGACCACGAAGATATTGCCGGCCGTCCATTTGTAGGTCCTGCTGGAAAACTGCTGGATCAAGTTCTGGCTGAGGCGGGAATTGACCGTTCCCAAACTTACGTGACCAACGTTGTTAAGCATTTTAAGTGGGTGCCAGATTCCCGAGGAAAACGCCGCATTCATAAGAAGCCAACCTATTCGGAAATTAACGCATGCCGCCCCTGGCTTGACGGTGAAATTGCGGCACTGAAGCCGGAAATCCTGGTGTGTCTCGGCGCCACAGCAGCTCAAGCTTTGCTTGGTAGAGATTTCAGCGTCACACGGGAGCGCGGGGAATTTGTGAAATCTCCATTAGCTCCGCTGGTGATGGCCACGGTCCATCCTTCTTCCGTCCTGCGGGCGCCCGATGAAGACGCCCGCCGTTTACAGAAGGAGGCTCTCGTCGCCGATTTCAAAAAAGTGGCGCGGCGTCTCAAGAAATTAGCGGTCCCAGCCTGATCTTCCTTCAGTTTCTAATACAGCATTGTCCAAAGACAACGTACATAGTGTGCGGGATATACGCTGGCGTAGTCGCGGAATAGATTGCCAGAAGAGGTCAATCAGATGTTAACCTTTAGCAAAGCCGGCGAACGAAATCGCGATACTGAAACCGATGTGCTGCCCATACCTAAAAACGAGCCCGGACCCGATGATCCCGATTCCGAGGATGAGACCAAAGAGTTGATACGTCCTGTAAAGACGTAATCTCGTCCCTTACAGCCGAGCAATCGAAACACAATAATCGAAACGATAACCCAGGTAACCAATCCGACCGAAGCCCGGAACGCTTAAGAGGATACGAGAGCAAACCTTTTGGCAGGCGGTGAGATTGAGCTTGTTCGGAACTATCTTGACGCTCCGGCTAACTCGGCGTCGCACTCCGTTTCCATTGATCCGCTCTTGCACGTCCGATTTTCGGGTCGCAACGCGAACAGCAATTCGTCAAGGATGACCGAGAGCGAGTCGGGATTCTCGTCCAGCACTCTGCCGATGCTCTCGCGGTGCACACAGAGTTCCCCCAATTGCCTTACCCCACTGGTGTCTGGATCATTTCTCCCGGCTGGCGTCTGAGTTTTTGAAGCTGGCTTCGGGCGCTCAAAAGGATAATTTAAGCTATTCGTTCTCATCCAGTGGACCACTAACTCAAGAGCATGGGACGGGCTGCATGCCTCCTGGACTCCGCTCATCCATGCGACACGGTCGTTCCATTCCAGGATTTTCAGCTTGTCTTCCCACCGATTTTCAGCAATCAAGAACCAGCCTGATCTGGTTTTTTCGCGGCCACAGATTGTGCAAATGTGGATCATGAAGTTGTGCATGAGCCGCCTTCAGGCGCAGAAGCATCGGTTCCCGCGGTCGCATGACCGGATTCGATTCGTTGTGGTACTTTCGGAATCAGAGGACAAGCGATCAGCCCCTGCTTTTCGGCGAACGTCAATGTGAAGAAGGGTGAGCATTCATCACATAGCCAAAAATATTCCAAACGCGGCAAAGTCTTGTGTTTCCGCTTTGTGGTTAGGCGCCGTTGGGCAGGCTGTTCCACGTGGAATAATTTTCCCCGAGCTAATACTTCGAAAAAGATTTAGACAAGCGATATTGGCGCATTTGTGAAGCATGGGAGTCCTGAACTTGGAACTTGCTCGATGCACGCCGATGGCCTAACCTGCGGGCGTGCACAGCTAGAAACAGAAGAAAAATAAGGAGTTGCGGATGAGCGATGCCATAAATTCCTGGCCTCTGCCGAGGGCAGGTCAGTGATGCCGAGAACTCGTCAGTCCGCCGTCCTAGAGGGGTGGACGGCGGTTCCGGCAAGAATCAGTGGATCACGGCTCCGGTAGCCGCTACCGCAATTCCGACAATTCCGAAAATGATTCCCAGATGCCAAAAGATGCGCCTTCCGGAAAGTAGGGTAATGGAGGTGATTACAAGGGCAATTTCCAGGAAGACCTCCGCTAGGTCGTAACGGTCTCCCCGCCTTCGCGCGTGTTCGGTTTCCTGCTCTAATTTGTGCGCCTCAACGTCCAGATCCTTCTGCTCGTCGCGGTAACGCCCCGCCTCGGCCGAATATTTGTTCCGAAGCTTACTCGTCTGAGCTTCATCTTTTGTCGTAATTATCGAGGCAATATCGGCAAATAGCTCATCGGTATGCCGCCTGATATTTTTTGCCTGATAAAAGGCCCACTGGTCGCTGACTTTGTTTTGGAGTACAACCTCCTCGGTGTGGGCACGGTGACCAAGCAGCGAAACGGTCGCAACTAATACTGCCAGCACCGCCATAGTCAGCGAAATCGGCGCGAGACTTGGATCGTGTCTCGCGTGCTCAGCGTGTTCCTGAAGTTCGTGAACTTCTTCGGATTCCATGGGACCTCGACATCAATTTGAAATTAGGGATACGATACGGATTCAATCCGGTTCTGGCAACTGCCTCCATCAGATTCCAGGCTTGCGGTTCTTTCGTCCCCTCCTTTCAAGTCATAACAAAAGTTTGCTATTGTCAGCAGTCAGCAGTACAAAGGATTTTCGGGAAATCGACAACCTATGCTAAAGAAAAGCCGCCTGGTTATATTATCGTTGATTTTATTGACACTACCCGCCGCCCTTCACGCCCAGTGGGTTGCCGCCAACCCCGTAACGGCGGTGCAGCAACAGGCCGACGGGGTAGTCTTCGCAATGCAACATGGAACATTAAAGCTACAGGTCTGCAACGACTCGATTATTCACGTGCTTTACTCTGCAACTGCTTCTTTTCCTGATCGGCCCAACTACGTAATTACAAAAACGAGCTGGCCACAGGCTCAGTGGACCATGCAGGCTGCGGACGCAGATGTCACGATCACAACTTCGCGACTGAAAATCGTCGTCACCCGCAAAGACGGTGCGATCAGCTATCGTGATTCTCAAAGCAAACAGCTGGTTCAGGAAGGATCTCGAAAGCTGACTCCAGTCAAAGTAAATGGCGAGGACACCTACCGCGCGGAATCTTTTATTAACATTTACGGTTCCCGCGAAGGTCTATACGGCCTCGGCCAGCATCAGGCCGGGGTTTGGAATTATCGCGGCGAGTCGGTTGACATCTCCCAGGACAACACGAATATCGCGGTTCCATTTCTGGTGTCGAGCAATGGATACGGAATTTATTGGAACAACGATTCGCGCAGCAGATTCAATAATCGCTTTGCCAATTACATGTACATCAGCTCCGAAGTCGCCGACGACATTGACTACTACTTTCTTTACGGACCTGATCTCGACAAAGTTATTGCGGGGTATCGCGAATTAACCGGACAAGCGCCCATGTTCGGCAAGTGGGCTTATGGGTTCTGGCAATGCAAGAACCGCTATAAATCTCAGCAGGAAATACTCGGCGTTGCGCAGAAATACCGCGACTTGCACATTCCCGTGGATGACATCGTTCAGGACTGGTTTTGGTGGAACCGCAAAGGCGAATTCGTATTCAACAAGAATTATCCCGATCCCAAGGGAATGGTGGATCAACTTCATAAATTGAATTTCCACTTGATGATTTCCATCTGGCCATTCTTTGAGCCTGGCTCCGCGAATTACGATTACATGGACAAGCAGGGCTGGTTCGTGGACAAGTTCAAATTTGCAAAGCCTCCATATCACACTTCGGGCATGGCCGCGTATGACGCAACCAATCCCGATGCGCGAAAGTTTTACTGGGACTGAGGTCAACAAGGGGTTGTTCAGTCTCGGCATTGACGCCTGGTGGATGGACACTACGGAGCCTGAAACCGAGGGTCAGGAAGAAAATATTCTGCTGAATCACAAACTGGCTGCCGGCAGCGGCAACCGGTACGTGAACATCTATCCTCTTTTAGATACGCAGGGCGTTTATCAGGGACAACGCAGCGTAACCGACCACAAACGAGTATTCATTCTTTCGCGATCCGCGTTTTCCGGTTCGCAACGGAACGCGGTGACCGCGTGGTCCGGCGACATTAATTCCGACTTCTTCAGCTTCAGGCGTCAGATTCCCGCGGGCCTGAATTTTGTGCTCTCCGGGATTCCTTACTGGACTACCGACATCGGCGGTTTCGTCTTTGGTGATCCCGATGACCCCGCATATCGCGAACTTTTTGTTCGATGGTTTCAATACGGCACCTTTAATCCCGTATTGCGGGTTCACGGGACGCGCAAGACCGATCAGAATGAATTGTGGTCGTACGGTCCAGACGCTCAGAAAATCCTGGTGAATTTCGATCGGCTGCGTTATCGCATGTTGCCGTACATCTATTCCCTCGCCTGGAAGACAACCAGCGAGAGCTATACCCCAATGCGGCCGCTGGTAATGGATTTCCGTACTGATGTGCGCGCGCAAAATGTAGGGGATCAGTTTATGTTCGGACCGGCATTTTTAGTGAGTCCTGTGACAGAGCCAGCCGCAACGAATAGAAGCGTTTATTTGCCACAGGCGAAATGGTACGACTTTTGGTCTGGCTCATCAGTGAATGGTGGACTCGCCATTGACTGTCCCGCCCCGTTGGAGCGGCTTCCACTCTACGTTCGAGCCGGTTCCATTGTTCCTCTCGGGCCAGATGAAGAATGGTCAACCGAAAAACCCGCCGACCCGATTGAACTCCGAATCTATCGGGGAGCTGATGCCGACTTCAATCTGTACGAAGACGAGAACGATACCTACGACTACGAGAAGGGAATGTACGCGACGATCCCGCTGCACTGGGATGAAGCAAAGCAAACACTCACCATCGGTGACAGAAAAGGTGAATTTCCGGGGATGCTTCAAACTCGAACTTTCCGAGTTGTCATCGTGGCAGAAAATCATGGGGTCGGAGTTGAGCCAACTGAAGCCACGGATAAAATCGTAACGTATTCAGGTAAAGCAATTACAGTTGCACGCTAGTTTTGTGTGGTTGCGGCTCCATAAGCTTGAATTGTCATCCTGAGCGCAGCGAAGGACCCATGCATTTTTGCCCACAACACATAGGTCCTTCGCTGCGCGAAGGATGACAATGTGGTGATGACAACGAGTTGTGATGACAATGCGTCGTGACTACGAGGAGGTAAGTTTGCTTTTGCGTATCGGTAGAGTAATGGTAGTTTGCCTGCTGCTTCAGATTTTCGCGGCGGCCCAGTCTGCTCCCTCCCAACCCACCGCCCTCCCCACTCAGATTCCAGGTCAGGACGCCATTCTTATGGGCACCGCCTGGTATCCCGAGCAGTGGCCGGAATCGCGATGGGAGAAAGACCTCGAGCTCATGGAAGCGGCGAACATTAAGGTTGTCAGAATCGCTGAATTCGCATGGAGCAGGATGGAGCCCTCTGAAGGACATTACGATTTCGATTGGCTGGAACGCGCGATCAGCCTGGCAGCAAAACATCACATCGTTTCGGTGGTCGGTACGCCCACCGCGACCCCACCGGCATGGCTCACTCAGAAGTATCCTGACGTTTTACGGGTGGAAGAAAATGGCCGCCCCGTCACCCATGGAAATCGCGCTCATGGGTCGGTCACATCGCCACACTATCGCGTTTTCTGCCGCCAGATCGCTGAGAAAATGGCAATGCGTTTTGGACACAATCCCAATGTCGTAGGCTGGCAAATTGACAATGAGTATGGCTACGCTTTGATGTCTTATGACGATGCCAGCAAGCTCCTGTTTCAGAATTGGTTAAAGGCTATGTACAAAACTCTCGACAATCTCAATGCTCAGTGGACGACTCCTATTGGAGCGAGGCTTATGACAACTGGAGCGAGATTCCCATTCCTATTGGCGGTCACAACCCCGGACTGCGATTGGACTGGAAGCATTTTGTAACGTTTGAGTGGACCGAATATCAGCAGAATCAAATTGATGTGATCCGACAGCACTCGGAACCGCGGCAATTCATCACCGGAAACCTGATGGGCTTCTTCGACGGCTTTGATCATTACTCTATCACCAAGCCACTGACGTTTGCATCATGGGACGACTACGTAGGGAACGGTCACGTTGATCCCGACCACAACGGCCTGACCCACGATCTTACCCGCGGATTCAAGCGTGAAAACTTCTGGGTAATGGAGACACAACCTGGCGCAGTCAATTGGCACTCGCTCAATAATTTTCTGAGCCGCGGAGAAGCGCGAGCCATGGCATGGCAGGCAATCGCTCATGGCGCTGACGATGTTAATTACTGGCAGTGGCGTAGCGCGCTCAACGGGCAAGAACAATACCATGGCACGCTATTGGGTCCTGACGGGACGCCGGTGCCTTTCTACGATGAGGTGAACCAAACCGCGCACGAGTTCGCAAAAGTCCAAAGCGCTTTTAAAGGCACAACGGTCTCCTCGCAAGTGGCGCTGCTCTATTCCTACGACAGCCACTGGGCCATTCAATTCCAGAAGCATACGGAGTTATACGACGATACAAAAATCCTGGAGAGTTACTACGGGAATCTGCGACGCCTGTCGCAGTCGGTAGATGTCGTAAGTGCCTATGCGCCGCTCGCCGATTACAAGCTGGTCGTTGCACCGAGCCTGAATGTAATTCCAGAAGACCTGGCGAAACATCTCCTCGAATACGTGCGCAACGGCGGCCACTTGGTGCTTGGTCCGCGTTCCGGAATGAAGGATCAATTCAATTCTCTCTTGCCGCAACGCCAGCCCGGATATCTTGCGGACGCTCTCGGTGGGCGAGTCGAGCAGTACTACGCTCTGGAAAAAGATAAGGAGTACCCGCTATCGGGACAATGGGGCGAGGGCCAGGCCAGCGTTTGGGGCGAACAAATGAAATCGTTCTCTCCGGATACTGAAGTTCTTTTGAAATACGGCAAGAGTAACGGATGGCTCGATGATCAGCCTGCGGTGATCACGCATAGCTACGGAAAAGGCCGGATTACCTACATCGGAGCTGTTCTCGATGACAAGCTCATGGCAGCGGCTGCGCAATGGATGGTTCAACAAAGCGGCGTATCGGCAGAATTTGGTCCGGTGCCCGATGGAGTGGAGGTCAGCCGCCGTACCGGTGACGGGCACGACGTTTTTGTTGTCATAAATTTCGCGGAGGAAGCACGCACCATCTCACTTCCGCGCCCAATGAAGCTACTGCTGTCTGGAACGGAAGGACAGAGTTTCGTGTTGCAACAGTATGGTGTAGAAATTCTGGAAGATGCGAAATAGTTGATGGCGCCAGCATGCTGACGTCCGCCGCCGACCCCGTCCGATTCCAACGATCGAGCGATCAGTCGCTGTTGATCTACTTCGGGTGAGCAAATCACTCTGGACGCCCATCATCAAGTCATAAAGCTTCTGCGTCTACTTGAACAGACTCCCATCGCGGGCATTCGCAACCTTCATCCCGCCTATTGCTCATTGCTGGTCAAGTTCGATGCCCTGAGGTTACGGCACGAGGAACTGGAAGCGGTTCTGCGAACCTATCTTGAGCAGCTCGAAAGGCTGCCTCTTCCGGAATCTCGCCAAATAGAAATACCAGTGTGCTATGGCGGTGAATTTGGGCCCGACCTAAGCGAGGTGGCGGCAATGCGTGGGTTGTCACCGGAGCGAACAATCGAACTGCATGTTTCGACCACCTACACAGTCTATTTTCTGGGGTTCGTACCCGGCTTCGCTTATCTCGGCGAAGTGCCCGAATCGCTAATGACACCGCGTCTGGCAAAACCACGGCGGATCGTTCCGCCGGGCAGTGTAGGGATCGCGGGCCGCCAGACCGGCGTGTATCCGTTCGCTACACCCGGTGGTTGGAGGTTGCTGGGACGCACTCCCTTCGCGATATTTCGACCGGACCGGGCTGGCATGAGTTTGCTGTCCATCGGAGATAACGTCCGCTTTGTCCCGATTTCGCGTGAGGAATTCGCTGCAAGGGAGAATGCATGACGGTGATTCATGTCCAAGCGCCGGGACTTCTTACCACCGTGCAGGATCTTGGGCGTGAAGGATTTCGGCCCAATGGGAGTTTCAGCTTCCGGTGCGGCCGATGCAATTTCATTGCGCATCGGAAATCGGCTGGTGGGAAATGCGGAGAGCGCCGCTGGGCTGGAAATGACGTTGCTTGGAGCGGAGCTTCCTGTTTCCGGAAGGTGCGGTCGTAGCACTGACGGGCTCCGATTTCGGCGCGGGTCTGGATGGTGCGCCGGTCGAACAATGGACGTCAGTTAACGTTCGGGCCGGCCAAACGCTGAGTCTGGGACCCACCCGGTCCGGGGCGCGCTGTTATTTGTGCGTTCGTGGTGGGATTTCTGTGAAGCCCTTTCTAGGCAGCGCGTCCACGCATCTTTTGAGCGGCCTTGGGGGCTTCGATGGCCGGCCGTTGCGCAAGGGTGATGTGTTAAATATCAGGGTAACGAACACCGAGCCAGAGAGCGCGTCCTTCCGCAAGGTTACGCTGAACTCCTGAAGCACTGGAGCGTCTGTCGCCCCGCAAAATTCTGCGCGTAACACCCGGCCCACAGTGTGATCGGTTTTCCGAGTCATCGCAGCACGTTTTCTACACCAGTACGTACCTGTCACCGAGGAATCCAATCGCATGGGCCTTCGACTGGAAGGCGAGCCTGTTCCGGCGCGTTCCGGCGGAGAGATGATTACTGAGGGCGTTTCGCTCGGTGCCATTCAAGTTCCCAATGGAGGGAAGCCCATTGTGCTGTTTGTGGACCAACAGACCACGGGTGGATATCCAAAGATTGCAAATGTGATCTCCGCCGATCTGGCTAGCGTGGGACAGCTTCGCCCGCGCGATGAGATCCGATTTGAAAAAGTTGAATGGGAGCGTTGCGCGATCGCTGCTGAAAGAAATGGAAGATTTGCTAACTTCAGAAGACTTGATTGTCATGAAGTGCATTGATCTGAATTGCGATATGGGCGAAATGCCGGAGGCCATTGCCGACGGCACGCAGGAAGCGTTGATGCCTTCGCTGACTTCGATCAATGTCGCCTGTGGAGGGCACGCGGGCGACGACGAGACGATGAGAGCAACAATCGGGCAGGCAATTCGCTGGAATCTGGCGATAGGGGCGCATCCCGGGTATCCCGATCGCGTCGAATTTCGGACGGGTTGATACTGAACCTTCCGGAAGAAACAGTTTCCGATTTCGTATTTGAACAGGTCCGCGCGCTTGCCGAAGTGGCCGCACAATGTGGCGTGCACTTGGCGCATGTTAAACCTCATGGTGCGCTTTACAATCAGGCGGCGCGAAATCCAAAGCTCGCAGAAGCGATCGCGAAAGGTGTCGCCCGGTGGAGACGCGACGTTGTGCTGGTTGGCCTGGCGGGATCATCAATGCTGGATGTTTTTCGTCAAGCAGGTCTTTCAGTTGCCGCCGAAGCCTTCGCCGACCGGAGGTACGAATCGGGATGGAAGTTTGCGCTCGCGCAAACTTGAAGGCGCGCTGATTCGCGATCCGGTGGAGGCGGCACAACAGGCCCTGAGCATCGTTGAACGGGGAATGGTTACGGCATCCGACGGTACCGAGGTCGGAGTGAACGCTCAAACCCTTTGCATTCACGGAGACACACCGGGTGCTCCCGCGATTGCCGCCGCAGTGGCCCAGAAACTTCGCCATGCGTGCGTCACGCTCAGTAGGTTCTCACGACGCTCTCCGGAACCACCGTGATCGGAGGCAATCGCCCGCAGGTAACCGAACTAAGAGATTCTCTCACTTCCAGTTGCTCTCACCCTCAACGATAGTAATGTAGCGATCAATTGGCGGATTAAGTATCCTCTGCACCGCTCCGCTGGGTAGCGGCCATTTCACTTCCAGCCAGTCGAGTTTCGTCCGCCCACCAACGCCAAGCACCAAACGTGGATCGTGCGCCGATAGAAACCCGCTGCCGCCAACTTTCATTCGATTTCCCTTGAGATCGCCAGCCTGGTAGGCAACTCGTGCGCCGACAGCATCCCGATTCGACTTGGTTCCCACCAGATTCACGCCCAGCCAATGATTTTGTTTGCCCGCATCATTCCGCAGAAGAATTGGAGCGCCGTCGTTAACCGAAATGAGAACATCCACAGCGCCGTCATTATTGAAATCCCCAATCGCCATTCCTCGAGCGGAAAGTTGCCGGGCGAAAATCGAGCCACTTTGTCCGCTGATATCCTGAAATGCTTTGCCGGTATTTCTAAAAAGCAGCAGCGGTTCTTTGAAGGTCACATTCGGTTTGATTTCTTCAATAATGTCATTGGGATGTCCATTCACGATGAACAAATCCAGCTTCCCGTCATTGTCGAAATCAATAAATTTCACGCTCCAGCCGCTCATGAGCTCAGTGGCTTTTCCGATTCCTTCAGGCAGCGCAAGATCTTCGAAAGTTTCATCGTGCTTATTGCGGTACAGCGCATACATCTCATGATCGAGATTGGTGACAAATAAATCCATCCAGCCATCTTCGTCGAAATCGGCGGAATCCACGCCCATTCCAGAGCGGATTTTCCCGCCCTCGCCATATCCCACTCCGGCGGTAAAGCCCATTTCCTCGAAATGCTGGCCATCGTGATTCAGGAACAGAAAGTTAGGAACCGTATCGTTGGCGACAAAGAGATCCATCCAGCCGTCATTATTAATGTCTGTTGCGACGACCCCCCAGGCCTTGCCGGGATTCTCCGAAATGCTCCATCTTCTGACTGACGTCGGTAAAAGTGCCGTCGCCATTGTTGTGAAATAGCAGGCTCGGCATGGGGTCGTAAACCTTCGGATAGCAGTATTCGTTCTTGCCGGCAATATTCGGGTACTTGGGATCGCCGCAGTGCTGGTTTCTCAATTTGTCGTAATCGGCGAAGCGACAGACGAATAGATCGAGACGCCCATCATTGTCGTAGTCAAACCACGCGGCGCTGGACGCCCATCCCGCGAGCAGTAATTCCGGCCTTTTCCGTCACGTCGGTAAACGTGCCGTCTCCGTTGTTGCGATACAGAATGCTGCGTCATATTGCGTTACATAAATGTCGGGAAAGCCATCGGAATTGTAATCCCCCACCGCAACACCCATGCCGTAGCCGCTTCCTGGCACTCCCGCTTTTTCTGTCAACGTCAGTGAAAGTGCCGTCGCGATTATTTCGATAGAGCGCGTTTCGCAGGGGAGGGTTTGGAGTGTAGAAATCAGAACGTCCGCTGTTCACAAAGTAAATGTCCATCCATCCGTCATTGTCGTAATCGAGAAACGCGCAACCCGCGCCGCTGATCTCCGGGAGAAATTTATCTGTGGACTTGCCCGCTGTGTGCACCCAACTGATGCCAGTAGTAGAAGGGGGAACTTCGGAGAAAGGATAAGAGGGAGGGCCTGCGTTCAAAGGTTTTGCAAGACCGAAGCCAGCGAAAGCCGTCGCGCCAGCAAGCAAACGCAGAAAATCTCGGCGGCGAAAAAATTCAGCAGACGGTCTCATGAGATCGGATTACTTCGGCTCCGGAGTTTGCGTTTCCTGCCCGCCGTTCTGCTGCATCATTCCCTGGGACACTCTACGCTTCGTCTGCTCGAGGGTCTGCGCGCTTTGACGTTGCAGACTCGCTTCACGATTCGCATCGTCTTTGCGGCCAACTCCAGAATAGGCAAGCGCAAGTTCGTAATGACCGGTCGGGCTGTCGGGCGCAAGCTGCTCGTAAGTTTCGAGCGGAGGAATGGCATCTGCGAACTGCTTGTTCGAAACAAGGCAGTACCTAATCCCAGATACGCGTCAGCGAACCCAACATCGAGCTTGGTGGCGCGAGAGAAATGTTGTATAGCCGAGGACAGATCCCCATCATCTTTGGCCAAGTCTCCCAGGACATATTCCGCACTCGCATTCCGCGGATCAATTTCGAGCTCCTGCTCGAAGTTTTTCTTCACTTCCGCAATGACTTCAGCGAGAAGGCTGTGGCATGGATAGCAGAGCGCGCCCGAGACGTGCATGAACACCTGGCAATTGCGGGTTGATATCAAGAATTTTCTGATATTCGGCGGCGGCCTGTTGCCAATTTCCTTGCGATTCAAGCGCTTCAGCTTTCAATTCATGAATCTGGTAGGAGAAAGGAGCATCCTGAATCAAGTCCTGAGAGGTTCGCAATGACAAATCGGAAAACGCGTGAGTGGCAGCGTAGAGCACTTCGGGATCGTGCGGGAACTTCTGGACTAAAATGTCGAGGAATACCAGAGAATCATACGGCGCGCCGTGCGTCATCGCGCAATGCAAGCCGTCCAGTCCAAGTCTTTTTGCGTGTCTCGTTCGGCTGTCAGGCGAATGGATTTCTTTAACAGCGGCAATGCTTCCGCGCAATGGCCTGTCTCCGCCAGAGTCGCTGCTTTGTCGCTGGAATCAAGTTTCGCGGCCGGGGACGGCCTCTTTGCCACTTGTGCGGAGGAACTAGTCGCTGCGCAGAAAGCAAATGCCAACATGAAGCCGGCAATCAGACTTAGAACACTCTGAGCATCGAGCAATTATAATCCGGTGAAATCATTGTGGCGTCGTGACTCGTCCTTCCGTGAAGCGTTAAAACAATCCAGGAATAAAAAAATGGCAGGCGGTTCATCCGCCTGCCAAATAAAGTTAAAATCTCGCGCTAGAAATAGAATTTCACGGCCAGCTGCAGCTGTCGTGCCCCTTGCGACCCGGTTATATGGCCGAAGTTTGGGTTGCTCGATGGATTACCGGGAGTGCTGATAACCGGTGTCCCAGGATCGAACGACCCGTTTGCCGGACCGCCACTGAAGGTCCAAACCGGATGATTGAAGGCATTCAATGCCTCGACCCGGAACTCAAGCCTCATGGTTTCCGTGAAAGGTATGTCTTTGTGCAGGCTCAAATCCACGTTGGCGTACCCCGGACCGCGTATATTACCCGGCGAACAGGTTCCAAATGTATTCGGAGCCGCATTACTGATATTGCTGGGATCGAACCACTGTATGTACGCTGGCGCGGCGGAGGTTGCGTTGACATGCTGCTTCAGGAGTCTGACCGGACCGTTGCAATTTGGTAATTCAGACAACGTGTACGGCCCAATCCCATTTGTGTTACTCGCATTCCCGCCAACTCCCCACCCGCCGAATTCATTGAGGGTCAACTGATTGCCGCTGTGGAGACTGACAATTCCGCCGATTTCCCAATTTCCTACTACGGCGTTGAGTACGGAGTTCATGTCGTGGCCAAACTGCTTACCGTGGCCAACCGGCAGTTGGTAGGTGACGTAACTGCTGAGAATCTGCCTTTGGTCAAAGTAGCAAGGGCCCCAATTCAAATGTGGATCATAGATGTTTGCGAATCCGGGCTGTCCGCCGGAACTAGTGGCTTGGGTGCTGCCCCAACCCGTTCCGAAGTATCCCGGCGAATTGCTTAGACACTTCGACCAAGTGTAGGCGATCTGACCTTGCAGTCCGTCACTCATTCGCTTTTGCAATACGGCCTGCAGAGCGTTGTACTTCTGATCTGCGTTGGACATATTTGTTCCAGCGAGAGCTTCCTTCCCGAAACAAGCGGGATTGGCGCCAGTCCCGCAGCCAGGGGTGTTGAACTGGGGATTGTCCGCCAGATATAGAGATCCGGGAGTTCCGCCTCCAAGAAATGGTCCGGGTACTCGCTTTACAATCAGTTGTCCCGCTCCCACAATTTGTCCCTGGGCATTCAACGGAACAGACTGCGAGACGTCTTCGAAGTTCAACAGATGCGAACCGCGCTGGCCAACATAGCCAACCTGCGCTGTCAACGAGTTGCTGAACTGGTGCTGAAGGGTCAAGTTCCATTGGTCGTTCATGGCAGGTTTGAAGTTCTGATCAAAGATTCGAATACGGTTTCCGTTGTAGCAAGTTTGACTAATCGTGGTGCATGGATTTGGCAGAGTCGCGCCGAATCCCTGGGACAGCGTGGTGCCCGCGGGTTGCTGAAGAATTCCGAACGGAACGTTCAGTGTAAGCTCTTCGTTACTGCCTCCCCCTTCCGCGAACTGGGAAATTCCAAATCCGCCGCGAATTACAGTCCTCCCATTCAAGGCCGCAGGAGACCAGGCAAAGCCTACTCGCGGCATGAAGTCACCGATTCCCAAATAATTGTTGTAGAGTGCCTGGTTACCGAACTTGGCCGTTCCATCAACTCCGGTTGCGGTATAGATGGTGCCACTGTAAAGACCGAAATTCACCGCCCGGTTGTTCACTTCGTAAAGCGGGGTGTGGTCTTCAAAACGCATGCCGAGATTCACCGTAAGAGTGTTGGTTAAACGCCAGTCATCCTGGATGTAGGCGCCATAAACGTTTCCGCGCAGTTTCGCTGGAGAACTGACCACCCCGCCGGTATCCCGGAACGAGCTTGCACCAACCACGTTTCCGAGGTAGAAGTCAGCCAAGCTAGAGCCGGTAAGTGAGTTAATCTGCAGCGTGCCTAAGGCTCCGTTGTTTCCCTGATAGATATAATCCTGACGTTCGCGTGCATACTGGAAGCCAGCTTTGATTTGCTGGCGGCCGTGCGTGATGATTACGCTATCTTCAAGCTGGCCCTGAGTTGAGTGAAAAATCTGAATGAGATTTAAGAGCCCCAAACCCGCGGATGCTCCGGCGCCGCTGCCCGAAATGTTGATCTGAAGCAGTCCGGGGGCTTGAAAGTTGCCGCCTGCTATTCCGAGTTGTTGGCTAATGTTTCCAAGCCCGGAGGTCGGCGTAAGACTTTGATTGTAGTGAACTGCGTTAAAGCCGAATCGAAACTCATTTAAGAGGGTCGGCGTAATGATGTGCGACCAGTCAAGAACTGCATTCCTAACAGGTTCGTCGCTGCCCTCGACCGCTCCGCTGTTGCAGAATACGCAGCCCGTGAAGGCAGGCTGATTCAGGTCCATCTGGGACCATCGCCCGAAGATACGATCTTTATCGGTGGCGTTGTAATCAATCTTCAGATCGCCCTGGTTGTTGTTCAGATCATTCCCGCTGTTATAGAAGTAGTTGTTTCCGTTGAGTGTATTGGTTTGCGGCAGCGGATAATACTTCGTCATTCCGAACAACGCCGTCGCAACAGGACTTGGAGCCAAACCGGCATTGGCCAGATTGTTGAAGGGAATTGGGGCTGAAGTGGTGGGATTCTTGAGCGTTATTCCCGCGCCGCCGGTGCAGATTCCAGAACTGTTAAAAGTGCTACCCGGGAAACTCGTGCAAAGCTGCCCGAAATCCCCATTGCGAGCCTGTTGCGTGAGAACCTGAGCGCCAGTTGGTCCTGCATTTACCAGGCGCTGACCCTGATAGTCGGCAAAGAAGAAAAGTTTGTTTTTGATGATTGGGCCACCAATGGTGCCGCCGAACTGGTTGTAACGCAGCTCCGGTTTGTTCTGGACGCCCTGCGCATTGAAACCAAGTTGTCCATTGTCCACACCCTGGTACCACCCTGCGGAGGCAAGATTGGCGTCGAGCGCGTCGTTGCGGAAGAATTCGTAGAGATCTCCGTGATAGCTATTCGTTCCCGACTTAATAGTCGCGCTGACCACGCCGCCCTCGTAATTTCCGAACTCCGCGGAGGCGTTTTGCGTGATCAAGTTGAATTCCTGAATTGCATCCACGCTTGGCGTATAGCCAACTTCATCGTTCTTGTCTTCGCTGTTCAGAACGCCGTCAATAAGATATTCGTTCGCCTGTTCGCGATTGCCATTGATATACGGCCGTCCCGAACTCGTCATTTCATGCGGGGTTCGCATGCCATCTGGGTCAACGTTGGTCGCGCCCGGAGCCAGCAGCGTCAACTGAAGGTAGTTGCGCGACGCCAGTGGCAGGCTTACATTGGTGTTCGCATCAATGAGCGTGCTCACCTCGGTGGTCTGAGTTTGAAGAATCGGCGCACTGCCCGTGACCTCGACCACTTGCGACAGTTGACCTATCTTCATCTCGAACTTAACGTTCGCGATTTGGTTCAATACCAGCGTGAACGGCGGATAAACCGCGGTGTCAAAGCCAGGTGCGGAAGCTGTCACCGAATACACTCCCACGGGCAGGCGGGTTATGTTGAAGACGCCCGAGGAATCGCTGTGCGTAGTAAAAGTGGTTCCTCTATCTTTATCTTTCGCAGTGACGTCTGCACCATTGATGGGCGCGCCACTCGGATCGAGCACAGTTCCTGTGACTCCAGCCGTGACTTCTTGACTCCATGAAGTCTCCATAGCCGCAAACAAGCCCGCCATTGCGAAGAGCAGAATTGCAATCTTTGTTGAGCGTCGCATACATCCTCCTGAACCTGGAACGATCAGCGTGCAAAATTAACTAGGAAAAACATTAGTGCAATGCTATATAGGAGACGAGAGATGGTCGTCAAGCAAAAAACGCAAGATTCCACAATTATTCGACGCATCGCTCTATAGCTCCTGTGGAAATCTTGGCCGAGCCGAAGTTTTGCCGGCGCTGCTGGAAAGCGGTGCTGGATGTTGAGAGGGCCCGAGAAAATGCAGATTTTCACTGTTATATTGCAATAGTGGAGTTTTTCAGCACTGGGGACTTTACAAACAGACGGTCAGAATGTAATTTAGGGTCCGGATAAAAAGAAGTTATACGCTCTATAGCAAAAGATGAGGGTGATACGGATAGGAAACGTTATCCGCTCTATAGCTATATTGATATGAATGGCTTTAGCCAATCCCGTCAACAGAGGTAAATGTGTAAGTTTGCAGCTACGTATTTTTTGCACTTGAGACCGAACTCACGGAGTCTTCATGACAGAGATTGCCACGTCAGGAAATGGCCAGGGTGGAACCCCCGCCTACAAGAGGATTCAGTCCGCGATCCTCAACCGTATAGAAACCGGCGAGTTAAAACCTGGTGACGCAGTAGAGTCGGAACGGGAATTGGCCAAGATTCACACGGTTAGCCTGATGACTGCCCGCCACGCGCTCGTGGCGTTGGAGCGAGAAGGAAGAGTACAGCGTCGTCGCGGAGCTGGAACCTTTGTGGCTCCGCCGATGATTCACTTCAACAAGCTGACAAGTTTTACCGAGTTAATGACCGGACGAAGTCTGGCGTCTTTTTCCAAAGTTTTATCTTTTGGCACGGTTAATGACGAGCCCGATGTCAATGCGAGACTGGCTCTAGCTGCCGGAGCCAAGGTGATCAAAATAGAACGTCTGCGCATGGGGGCCGATGAACCCTTTGCCTTGGAGACTTGTTATTTATCCGCCGCCGACGTTCCCCGCCTGAACCGCGCCTCATTGGTGAGCGGGTCATTGTTTTCCATCCTCCAGCACGATTACGGTGTACAACTTTCCTATGCCGATGAAGAGGTGGATGCAACCGCGGCAGATTCCAAGACTGCTAGTCTTCTGGCCATTCCGCGTGCTTTGCCCTTATTGCGAATTCGTCAGCTGATCTATTCCACGAAGGCGAGGGCAACAATGTATGTGCTGGGCTTGTATCGCTCGGACAGGCACACTCTGCTCATCCGGAGATTTCGCTAAGGCATCCGTCTCCCCGCCGAAAGTTGCAAACCCCAAAACGATCAACTAAGCTTGATTTCCCGCACCTCTCAACCTTAGCCGGGATGGCGGAACTGGCAGACGCAGCGGACTCAAAATCCGCCGGGCTTCGGCCCTTCGGGGTTCAACTCCCCGTCCCGGCACCAACCTACTGGGAGTACGGAGCATTTTCTCACGCCACTTTCCCTGCCAGCTCGCCCTCGCGCTAAAATAAGAGATTAATGGGCGGTCCTGTCATGACTCACGACACCATCACAATCTCACCGGGTTCGCGGTTTCGAGCCGCCATGGTTCTGGCCGTGATTGCTGACGCACTTCAGATCGTCGTTTTCCCTTTATTTGTAGAAGGCGCTCTTTCACCCGCCGATGACATCCTCGATTTGGGTATCGGGGCTATGATGATTCACCTGCTTGGCTGGCACTGGGAATTTCTTCCTACATTTTTTGCCAAGCTGGTGCCCGGAATGGATTTAGTTCCTTGCTGGACGATCGCGGTAGCCAACGTTTATCGAAAGTCGAAGCAGATTGTGGTTGCCGACGAAGGAGTTCGCGGGCAACAACCGGCACTGAGAGATCCGCGTAGTTCGTAAGCCAGGCCTTCCCGCAAGAAGTAAGTTTTACCAGAAGAGTGGCATGGACCCGGGAGCGGGATTTGTGCATCAAAGCTTCGTCCACATGCCTGGAAGCTATTGCTCCTGATGGACACAAATCGAAGGAACGGTAACCGGAGGAACCATGGAATACTGGAAGCGAGCACTGCTGGCTGGCTCTGCGGGAGCGGCGGCCATTATGTTTGTGAAGGGGAACAAATCCGCGGGCTTGATCCTTGCCGGGGTGGGACTGGCGACGCTGGCGTCTGAATATCCCGAGAAGTTTGCTGAGCTGCGGGAAAATCTCCCTGACTATATTGAACGTGGCACAAACTATCTGGATGTGGTCACGCGGGTGGGAGAGCGCTTAGCGCAGGTCGTGGACAGCCGTGGTTCGGACTGGTACGAGGCGTTACTGAGCCGCTAGCCGCTGCTTTCACTCGATTCCTAATTGCTTTCTCGCGTCAGGGCTCAATCGTTCGGGGCTCCACGGCGGGGACCAGATTACGTTCACAGTAACATTGCGTACGCCCGGCAACTGCTCAATGCGCGCCTTTACCTGCGCGCTTATGTTGACGTGCTCCGGGCATCCCTGCGCGGTTAGCGTCATGTCCACGGTGATATCTTGCTGCGCCAGGGGATCGCCGCCGGGTACTGGATCGAATCGAATTTCGTAAATCAGGCCCAAGTCAACGATGTTTACGGGGATTTCGGGGTCGTAGCACTGCTTCAGTGCGTTTAATACTTCGTCTTGTGTAATCGCCATACGTTTGCATTTTTGATTTTATCCTAGTGCGGTTAAGGGAATGAAACAAAGAATTCAAATCATGTTGCTGATCACCGTTCTGGCGGTGGGCGGCCGCGTGGGCTACATTTTTTATGAGCGCCATCAGGATAATCTGCGGGCCATGAACAAGCCCCAGCCTCCTCCGCTTAATCCCGATTACTATGTCACCCCGAAGAAGCTTTACGCGTACGATTTGAAAACTGCGCGGCAACAACTCCCCCACCAACCGGTCTGGGTAAAAGTCGGATACAGCATTACCTATTATCCGTACAGCGTCGCACGCCACCATGCGGATTTCTCCCATGATGCCGGATTGCTTCTTCCGCTGGAACGTCTCGAAATTAAAGACGTGATTCTCGATACCGCACCGAAATCTTCGGGGCAGCGTCAGGTGATGGCAGTATTTGCCAGGGAAAGTAAAACCTATGCGTTCCCGGTTGGTGCTGTCCAAGGGGACGACTACCGTTTCTACGTTAACGACATGTTGTTCATCGAGGACCCCCACTCGCTCTACACCCATTGGCCCGCTGATATTTGGGATTCCATTGATAAACACGAAGTGAAGCCGGGAATGAGCGAATTGCAGGCGGATTTTGCCATTGGCCTGGGAGTGCCAGAAGGCGAGGGCGATGAAAACCAGAAAACGCTGGACTATGCAAACGGCGGCAAGCCGCTGAAGATCACTTATGTCCGCGGGAAGGCGACGGAGATCACACCTGGACCGGCATCCTAGCCATGATCGAGAATCTACAGGGAGAGCTCGCCGAGCCCAAAAGGAAGCGATTTCTTTGGGGTGTGGCTTTGGCGTGGATACCTGCGCTTCCGTTGGGTTTTACTCTTGTGCACATTCTTGAAAGTCTTTCCACGTCTAAGGCAACGGGAATTGGAGTAGTGGCAGGTGGACTTGCCGAGGCATACTTGACTTTAGGCATCGGGCTTACACTTGTGTTCGAAGTGGCGGCTATTATCCTGTTACTTCGGGCCTTTTCCCGGGATCACATTATGCGCTCCGTGTTTTCTGTCGTCTCAATCTGTTGCAGTGCGCTGATCCTCGTGCTTTTCGGATTATTCATTTGGTTATTTTTCTTCAAAATGCCGCATATGGCTTGAACCACGCTAGACGAATGCAGAAGAAATAAGATTCCCCACATAAACGAAACGGGTTAGGCGGCCTTCTTTTGCTCCTCAACATCTTTTTCTTTGACTTTCAACTCTATTCGCTCGCTTTGGATGTCGAGCCTTAACCGGTTGTAGATACTCATATAAATATTCGAGACCCATACCAGCGCAAAAAGCGCGAGAAGATATCCGCGCCAATCCGTATAGAGAAGTTTGAATCGCGTGAGAACGAGGAAAAAGATGGCGACGTAGTGGCTGAAGCAAAACTCGCAGGTGAAGAGATAGAAGAATTTCCGCTCTAAAATATTGCGGGCCTTCTTGCACCGTCCCTGGCAATATTCGCGAGGTTCACGGAATATTTCCTCGTGCGTGATCGTCCAGGCTACCGATGCAACCGGTATCGCCAGCACAAAAAGCCATGCAACTTGAAGGCTAATGGGCAGTGTGTATCTCCGCTATTTGGGACCTTGAGATCATGTATGCAGCAGGTTCGATGCGATTTTTAGGGTTGGAGTTAGGGTGCGGGCTAAGTCCAACGCCCTCACAATGTTGTATACTCAGCGCGTTTTGTGATCGGGAGACAAACAATGTCATTGAAACTGCTTTTTCTACTGCTAGCGACCGCAGTTGGCGCGTTTGCACAATCACAGCCCGCGCGGCCGGCTCGTCCAGCGCCGATCGTTTCGCCGGAAGTCGCGTCCGACGGCCGCGTTACCTTTCGCTTCCGCGATCCCAACGCCGGTGAAGTCCAGTTGGCGTTGGAAGGCGCAAAGCCGGCACCCATGCAAAAAGACGATCAGGGTGTGTGGAGCATCACGATTGGCCCTCTTGATCCGGATTTTTATGGCTACTCTTTAATCGCCGACGGTGTTCCTCTGGTTGATCCGTCAAACTGGATGATGAAACCGAATCTGCTTTTTAAGCAGAGTGAGGTGCATGTCCCAGGCACGTCTTCCTTGCCATGGGAAATCAACGATATTCCCCACGGTGAGGTGCAACACCATTTCTATAAATCAAGTGTGGTTGGCGACGAGCGCGATTATTACGTTTACACTCCGCCAGCCTACGATCCTCGCGGAACAACCAAATATCCGGTGCTCTATCTGCTGCATGGCTTCAGTGACATGGCAAATGGATGGAGCGAAGTGGGCCGCGCCAACGTCATTCTGGATAACCTGATAGCAGAGGGAAAAGCCAAACCCATGCTGGTAGTGATGACTTTGGGTTACGGCGCACCTGAGATCGTTACTCGCGGCTTCGGTGGGTTTAACGACAATGCCTTGCGCGATAGGAACTTTAGCAAGTTTCAAGAGGCGCTTCTGACTGAAGTTATTCCTCGAGTGGAGAAAGAGTATTTTGTTTTAGACGATCGCAACTCGCGAGCGATAGCTGGACTTTCCATGGGAGGATCGGAGTCGCTTCTAACCGGCCTAAACCATCTGGACAAGTTCGCATGGATTGGAGCCTTCAGTTCGGGTGGACTGCCCGACGATTTCGGGACTGTTTTTCCTTCCTTGGATTCTAGTGCGAATGCGAAATTACACCTGCTATGGATTGCTTGTGGAACCGAAGATGGATTGATAAGAGTGAATCGCAGTTTCCGTGAATGGCTTAAATCGAAGGGGATCAACCACACGGATATCGAGACTCCAGGCATGCATACCTGGATGGTATGGAGACGCAACTTATCGAATTTCGCGCCGTTGCTGTTCCGCTAGCTTCTTGGCCTGATATTGCTCCATCTTTGGAGTTATAATCCGCCTCAGATGGAGGATTTATGAGACTCCTCGCCTTGCTTATTTTTGTTTTTGCGGCCTCGATTTCGTTGTTCGCCGCTTCTAAGGGATCACAGCTGGACCGGCCGCCAGTTTCCGCAGCGCCCGTGTTCAAAGTTGGCTCTTTGTCGCTGAGTCCGGCGGGCAACGCGAAGCCGCTTTTTTTATGGCCTACTCACGATAGGCACTGGGTTACGGAAAGATCTCTGGAAAGCACGACTTGCTACAAGATGCGCGCCTATTACGTCGTCAGAGATAGCCGAAACCCCGACGTGACGCGACCGGACGGGTATTCGACTTGCCAACCTGCGGCGCGTTTTCAGGTTAAGCGGGCAATCGGAACGGAGGCGGAAGAGAAGATGAGTGAGGACACGCCGGCTGAACAGAAAGCAGTCGTTCCCCAATGAATTAGTGGGCGACACTCATGATCAAGCTTTGGGTGGGTCCCGCTTCAGCTCAAGTACTTGATTTCCTTTCGCGATCAGAGCGACGCTTGCCATATCAACGAAGAGGCCATGCCCGGCCACTCCCGGAATGTTCTGAAGCGCGTGAGCAAGCTTCGGAGGATCAGGGATTTCCCCAAAGCTGCAATCCAAAATGTGATGGCCCTCGTCGGTGACGTACGGGGTCCCGTCTTTCAGTTGGCGGATTTTTACAGCCGCGCCCAAGGCGGATATTTTTTTAGTCACCAACGCTTCTGCGAATGGAATCACTTCCACGGGCAGGGGGAATTTGCCAAGCACAGAAACCTGCTTGCTCGAATCCGCGACGATAACGAGCTTACGGGATGCGGACGCGATTACCTTTTCCCTCAAAAGCGCTCCCCCACCGCCCTTGATGAGATTCAGTTGCGGGTCAACTTCGTCGGCCCCATCTATGTCCACATTAATATCCTGGATTTTATCCAGCGTAGTCAGCGGAATTCCGAGGCTCTCGGCTAAAGCAGCAGTTTTCGCCGAGGTAGGAATCCCGCGAATCTTGAGTCCCGCTTGCACCCGTTCCGCCAGGAATCGAATTGCATGAGACGCGGTCGAGCCTGACCCAAGCCCGACAATATCTCCATCCTGCACGAACCGGAGACTGGCGCGGGCGGCCGCTATTTTCTCCTCATCGGCGTTCATTGTGGGTTGTAGTGAATCACTCTCTGAAGGCTTATTGGAGACATTATTTAAATCGTCATTTTGGAGCGACGCGGGGCTTTCGAAACGCGTGCAGGATTATAGCGCTGCTTATTCCAAAGCTGCCAACAGCGCCTAATGCCATGAACTGCGCGGCTGTTGTGCTAAGCCTCAAAAAATCGGCGGACAATGCGCCTAAGGCAAATATGATTCCCAGTACATTAAGCCACACCGGGGGATGCACGGCATCACTGGCGGTGCGATTGTGCAATCGGAGTTGAAGCAATATAGCGGCCAGCCCGATAGCGGCGACCACCACGATGGCAAGCGGGCTGAAAAACGCTCTTCGGTTCGTGTATAGGACTACGAGCGCCAGGACACCGCAGAGCATACCGGAGGCAACAACCGTTCGGCGGCGAGGCTTACCTTGATAGCCAGACATAGTCTCGGAAGTGGGATTAAGTTCTGGCAAGGGCTTCAGACGAAACCCATTGTAGCCATATCTGGTTCTGGTTGCGAGTGCCATGTGAAACTCCTCTGACTCACCAGCGCTGAAGCTGAGGGGCCGTCCGCAGCGCCCTTTTCTTTTCGCTTCACGAAAAGCCTAACTCCATTTAGCTTGTTAGGATATATCTCTACAGGCGGCGCAGCCGCAGGGTGGAAGCGATCTCATGCCAGAGAATACGTTCGACATCGTGAGCAAGCTCGATCTGCAGGAAGTGGCCAATGCGATCCAGCAGGCGCTGAAGGAAGTTCATACCCGGTTCGATTTGAAAGATTCGAAATCAAACATTGAGCTCGAAGGGAAGGACGCCATAGTGCTGCACTCCATTGACGAGTACAAGTTGAAGGCAGTGAATGACATACTTCAACAGAAATTGGTCAAGCGCGGCGTGTCTCTTAAAGGGTTGACTTATGGCCCGGTTGAATCCGCCGCTGGGGCCACTGCGAAACAGAAGATCACCATGCAGCAGGGGATTGCGATTGAGAAGGCTAAAGAAATCGTCAAAGTGATCAAGGATTCGAAGACAAAGGTAAACGGCTCAATTCAGGGAGACTTGGTGCGAGTGAGCGGGAAAGACCGCGATTCCCTGCAACAGGTCATCGCACTGCTTAAGCAGCGGGATTTCGGGATTGATTTGCAATTCACGAATTACCGTACGAATTAGAAAATGTTGGAAGGTTTATCAAAAGTGCTGCACGCCGACTCGATACAACGAATGAGTACACCCGCTGCGATTAATGGGAAGGAATTTTTCGAGATGCTTCGCGAAGATCTTTCCGCGATTGAGCGCGAGTTTGGGCGGGACACCGTTTCGGGAGTGGGAGGGATTACCGAAATTGGCGAATACCTGCGCAGCGGCGGCGGAAAGCGCATACGTCCTGCTTTACTTCTGCTTTCCGCCAAGCTCTTTGACTACCGTGGACGCGGGGCGGTCAGGCTTGGAGCTGTAGTAGAGATCATCCATACCGCGACATTGGTGCATGACGACATCATTGATGAAGCTGAGACTCGCCGCGGTCGTCCGGCGGCGAACACGCAATGGGGAAATTCCAAGTGCGTCCTAGCCGGGGACTGGCTCTATATGCAAGCTTTCAAAGTCGCCTTGCAGGAGCGAAACTTCCGCATCCTCGACACGCTTATTGACCTGACGCAGCAAATGGTGGAAGGCGAGTTACTCCAAATAGAGAAGCAGGGCAAACTTATTTCGCTGGACGAGTATTTCGATTTGATCTTTCGCAAGACTGCCTGCTTGTTTTCGGTTTGCATGAGGATGGGCGCGATTCTTGGCGGCGCGACTGCCGAGCAGGAAGAAAATCTGGCGCAGTACGGACGCGATCTCGGCATGGCGTTCCAGGTTGTGGATGACGTGCTTGATTTGACCGCCTCAGAAGATGTGCTGGGAAAGCCGGTGGCCAGCGACCTACGCGAGGGCAAGGTCACCATGGCAGTGATTCACTCCCTCGAAAGATGTACAGAGTCAGAGCGTCGGTTGATCGCAAATGTGGTTGATGAACGTGCGGTGAATGGCGGGACACACGGCGAAGTTTTGGACATTTTGAATCGTTATGGGTCGCTCGATGCAGCCCACGATTGTGCGCTACGTTACGCCGAATTGGCGAGAAACGCGATTTGCAATTTTCCCGACGGAGAGATCAAACGGGCATTATTGTGGGCCCCGGAGTTTGTGGTGGCGAGAGATAAGTAGTGGCGACCCAGTTGGGATTGTGCGTAATGGTTTCTGCCCTCCGAAGTTTCGGAAAACTGATAGTTTGTAATTGATTTGAATGGGCGCGCATTAGGCGTGCCGTAAGGCCTTCTATCTAAGCGACAGCGGGGCTGAAGTCCCGCCGTTCAAGACGACATCGAGAGCTCCTAATGGTTGGAGAACATAATTAAGGCGTCCAGCTTCTCTTTCGCCGCCCCGGAATCAATCGAGTTCGCGGCGAGCGAAATTGCATCAGGTAAACGATCTGCCTTCCCGGCAACGACCAAAGCAGCAGCCGAATTTAACAGCACGACATCTCTTCGCGGAGATTTTTTGCCTGCGAGAACCTCGCGAATGATTGTCGCATTCTCTGCCGCGTCGCCGCCTGAAATTTCGGCGAGGCGAGGCGCGGTCAATCCCGAACTCTTCTGGAGTAACCTCGTAGCTTCGGACGGTTCCTCCCCGAACCTCCGCGATACGGGTAGGTCCCGTAATCGTTATCTCATCCAGGCCGTCGAGTCCGTGGACAACTATGGCCCGTTGTAATCCCACGATGCTGAGGGCTTCCGCGAGTTTCTCGACTAACTCAACCGAATACACGCCAACCACTGCGCCGAGGCTTGGGCAGGATTTGTAAGCGGTCCAAGGAGGTTGAAGACGGTGCGAATACGGAGTTCGCGACGCGCCGTCTGAACGTTTTTCATGGCCGAGTGCATCGCCGGTGCATATAGGAATACGATTCCCACCTCTGCCAGGCACGCAGCCATGCGTTCTGGGGAAAGATTGATGTTTACGCCCAATGCTTCCATGACATCAGCCGAGCCACATTTCGAGGTGAGACTTCGATTGCCGTGCTTGGCGATGCGCACACCGGCGCCGGCGGCTACAAAAGCCGTGGCAGTCGAGATGTTGAATGTCCCGCTGGCGTCTCCGCCTGTGCCGCAGGTATCTACCAGTGCATCCCGTTCGGTTCCGCTCACGTCCACTGTGGACTTCTGAGAAATACTTAGCGGAGTTGCCGCGGCGCGAATCGCCTCGGCAAAGCCGACTATTTCTTCGACGCTTTCCCCTTTCATATGAAGGGCAACCAGCAAAGCAGCGATTTGCGCGTCTGAGCATTTGCCTGCCAGGACTTCGGTCATGACCGAGCGCGATTCTTCCCGAGTGAGCGACTGGCGATGATTCGCGATGCAGTGCAGGGCGTCAACTAGGATCATGAGGCGGTAAATTCTCCAGGAGAGGATTGTAGGTCATTGCCAAGGTTCGATCGAAAAGTAGATTCCTCCGGGCTGGGCCCGTTCGGAATGACAGTTCTTAAACGGAGCCGGTTTGGAGTGAACCCCAGAGTGACGGATCGTTTACTTCTCCGGCACGTCGAAGGATGGAGGCAAGTTCTCAGGCTGGCTTGCCCACGAGCGATTAGGCTCGGTGCCCAGCGTGAATTCCAGGCGATTGTGTCCGATCTGTAACTTGCTGATGGGAAGCCATGCACTAGGGTACGGCTTGGCGTCAAGTTCGACGGATTGAACGTAAATTCCCTGTCCGCTCGAGGCGATCTCAAGCACACGGCCGTCGCCGAGCTTGATGACTGCATGCGGAAACATCGGCGTGCCGAGCACTAATCCCCCCACACCTTGGATCACGGGATACATACCTAAGGCATTCCATACGTACACACCCGAGGTGGCGCCCAGGTCGTCGTTGCCCGGAAGGCCGTCCGGTTTGGTAGTGAAGGTCTCGCGGCGAATGCGGTCCACAACCGCCTGTGTTTTCCACGGACTACCTGTCCAGACATAGGCATACGGGGCGCAGAAATCTGGTTCGTTAGCTACGGTGAAGTTGGGCTTGCCCCAGCCGTTGATCTCGACGAAAAACTTGTCCAGTTTCGGGATGACTTTCTGGGTCCCTCCCATGGCTTTAAACAAGCCGGCGTAGTTGTGTGGAATCATCCACGTGTACTGCCAGGTGTTTCCCTCTTCAAAACCCAACTGGTCGAAGTTGTCCCACATCTTTTTGTGATGAGGAAGCGAGTGATCCGGATCCCAGCCAGTGATGAAGCTGCCATCAGGCGTGCGCGGACGAATGAAACCACTCTCGTTGTCAAACAGCTTACGCCAGTTCTGGGCACTCAGCAGCAGGCTTGCGGCGTGAGCGTTGTCTCCCATCGCGGCGGCAAACTGCGACTCAGCGAAGTCGGCGCTGGCATATTCCAGAGTGATCGAGGCCCCCAACTCCTGGTTGTCGCTGACGGGGACATAGCCCCTGCTGAGATAATCGTCCAACTGCGGGCGCTCGGAATTCCCGTGCGGGCCGGTTCCAGGCTGAGTAGCGCCTTTGATCATGAAGCCAAGCGCGGACGCGGTGTCAAACGAGCGCGCTCCAAATGCGTAGCCAGTCGAAAGCAGAATGGATGACGAATCGCCGCCCATCACGTAACTCACGTCGTTCGCGACCGGCCAGCGGGGAAGCCATCCACTCTGTTCGGCATCGCGGACTAGCGACTGCATCATCTGGCTGGTTTGCGCGGGCATGAGCAGAGTTTGAAATTGAATGAGGCTGCGATAGATGTCCCAGTCGGAAAAGTTCGCGTATTGAGCCTTCCCCGCTGGCAGACTGCGGACCTTGTTGTCGAAGCCGATGTAGTCTCCATTGCCATCGCTGAAGATGTTCGGTGACAAAAGCATGTGGTAGAGTCCGGAGTAAAAAATGGTGCGCTGGTCCGGGGTCCCGCCGCTGGTTTGGACACGGTCCAACATCTGCGTCCACGATTTTTTCGCCGCTGTGTGGACTGCATTAAAGTCCCATCCGGGAATCTCGCTGGCGAGGTTCTGGGCCGCATTGTCCACGCTCACGAATGAAATGCCAATCTTCATTAGGAGAGGCCCGGTGCCTTTTGGGAACGAGACGTACGCTCCGGCCTTGTGACCGGTAACAGAACGCGTACCCCGAGTTCCTGGCGCATTTCCATTCCATGTTCCATACGCTGAGAATGGCCTCGCGAATTTCGCCGCGAAGTACAGAACATAGTTTGTGGCTGACTCACAGAATCCGCCGCTGTGAACTGTTCCGGTGATTGTGTCATGACCGGTAATTTTCACTGTACTGGCATCGGCCGCGCGTTTCCCATTGTTGCTCATGCCGCTTGCACCGGCTTTAAATAGCAATATCCTCGGTGCATGTGCTGGAAATACAAAGCGTCCAATGCCAGCGCGAGTCGAGACCGTGAGTTCTGTTTTCACCCCGTTGTCTAAAGTGACGCTGTAATACCCAGGGTGGGCCTGTTCATGATCGTGAGAAAACGGCATAAGTAAATCATTCGGCGACGAGGCGCCCAGTTCCGCGACCCAGGGCAGGATGGGGACGTCAGCATACACAGTGCACCCGGCACCACTAATGTGGGTGAGGCTGAAACCGCGAGTCGTGGTGTCCTGATAGTGGTACCACCCGTCGGGACGTGTGTCAGGACTCCACTGAATCATGCCAAGCGGCAACGTTGCCCCGGGAAAGGTGTTGCCGTCCCCAGCTGTGCCGATGAAGGGATTGACGGAATCGTAAGCCGATGAAGTCGGGGAGTTCTGCGCCCAAACGCCTATCGAAGCTAGTAATAAAATCACAAACAGGTTGCGCATCGATGTGCATTATACGCAGGTCAGGCTGTGCTCTTATAGGTCGTAAAAGCTTCCGCCAGCATACTTCACGTTCGAAGTGTTGATACTCTTTTTGAATGAATCCCGTCGCTTTATACTTCGCATCCGGCGAATCGCTCTATGCGGGTTCCTCAGCCCTGGTGCTCGCGATTCTTCTTTCACCGCTGCTGAGGCGGCCATGGATGCTCCGGCTACGAAATCTCGTCGCTTGGTTGGGATTGGTTCTTGTAGTGCTGGCATGTTCTCCGTTTGAGTGGATCGTTTACGCAATACTCTTGGGACTTTTTGCTGCGTGGTTTGTTTTGTCGCAGCGGACGTTGGGACCAATTGCGCCGCGATTGCAAATTGGAACTGGAGCGGCTCTGTTAGCGATGCTCTTAGTGATCTCAACGCTGGAGTTTTCGCGCCGGAAAATCCCGACGATTACCGGAGTCGCCAGCGATCATCTGGTTGTGATAGGTGATTCGATCTCGTCTGGTATTGACCCTCGTGTCGTCCCATGGCCGGTTGTAATGCAGCAATTAATTGGATTGCCAACCAAGAATCTAGCTCGACCCGGCGCACAGGTGATGGACGCGAAGATTATTGCAAAGCGAGTTGAACCGGAGGATCGCGTGGTGTTGGTTGAAATCGGTGGAAACGATTTGCTCTCGGGCGAACCATCTAACGAATTCGCACGCGGTTTAGAGGCAACTCTCTCCGAGTTGTCCGCTCCGGGACGCACCGTCGCGATGTTCGAGTTACCTCTACTGCCGGGAAAGATCGCGTACGGTCGGGTCCAGCGGAAGCTCGCCAGTAAGTATGGGGTCTGGCTGATTCCCAAGCGATACTTCGCTAACGTAATCAGCGGCGCGGATGCTACGTCGGACGGACTGCATCTTTCCAACACTGGTACGCGTCGCATGGCGATATTGGTGGCGCGGGCTCTCTCCCGTGTTTTGAAATCCCAGGGCCAGCTGCCGTCGGCATGAGCGGTTGCTCAATCCCTCTACCCTTCGATAGAATCAAAAGTTCGCTGCCCACATTCTGAGCCGCAAGCCGAATCCGTCCAAAGGCTGAATCAGCATCTATGAAGATTCATGAGTACCAGGCTAAAAACATTCTGAAGAAATACGGTGTTGCTGTGCCTCGCGGAGAGATGGCGGGCACGGTTGAGGAAGCTAAGAGCGCCGCGGAAAGGTTTTTTGCCTCGGGTGCCAACGGGGTCGTCGTCAAAGCGCAGATTCATGCGGGCGGACGCGGCAAAGGCGGTGGCGTAAAGATTGCCAAGTCGGTGGAAGAGGCCGCTGATCTCGCTTCGAAAATACTGGGCATGAATTTGATCACTCACCAGACCGGGCCGGAAGGACGCATCGTCCGCCGGTTACTGATCGAGGAAACTCTGCCCATCCAGAAAGAACTTTATCTGGGGCGGTGATTGACCGGGCGGAAGCGAAGCCGGTTTTCATGGCGTCGCGCTCAGGTGGCATGGAAATCGAACAGGTGGCCGCAGAAAATCCCGACGCGATTCTCAAGGAATGCATTGATCCAGGACTGGGTTTGGAACCGTTTCAGGCGCGGAAGCTGGCGTTTCAGCTGGGATTGAAAGCGCCGCAAATCAACGAGGCCGTGCGCTTCATGATCGGCTTGTACAAGGCCTTTCACGAAACCGATTCGTCGCTGATGGAGATCAATCCATTTATCACCTGCACCGACGGCCGTCTGTTCGCGCTCGATGCAAAAATGGCGTTCGACGATAACGCAATGTTCCGCCATCCCGAACTGAAAGAACTGCGCGATGCCACGGAAGAAGATCCGCTTGAGGTTGAGGCGTCGAAATACGGGCTGAATTACATCAAGCTCGATGGGAACGTGGGGTGCATGGTGAACGGCGCCGGGCTGGCGATGGCGACGATGGACATCATCAAGTATGCGGGCGGCATGCCGGCAAATTTTCTCGATGTGGGAGGCGGCGCGAATGCTGAGCAGGTCACGCATGCGTTTGAAATCCTGCTGAGCGACAAAAGCGTGAAAGCCGTCTTGATCAACATTTTTGGCGGTATTCTGCGCGTGGATACTCTCGCTAAAGGCGTGGTCGAGGCTGCAAACAAGACCAAGATTCAGCTTCCAATCGTGTTGCGTCTTGAAGGCACGAACGTGGATGAAGGAAGAGAAATTCTGCAACAATCAGGATTCAACTTCATTGTTGCCGAGACGATGAAAGACGCCGCAGAAAAAGTAGTCGCTGCCGCGAGCAGTGGAAACATTCATTGAACCTGTCATTCCGAAGTGCAAGCAAAGCAGATTCCTCGCCAGTAAACTGGCTCGGAATGACAAAAGGTAGGTGTTTTAGGCGGGATTGCCGTTTGCGAGATAAGAAATAATTATGAGCATTCTTGTTGATCGATCCACGAGAGTCATCGTTCAAGGCTTAACCGGGCGGGAAGGTACTTTCCACGCTAAGGGCTGCGCCGAATATGGAACCAACATCGTCGGCGGAGTTACGCCCGGCAAGGGTGGAACGACCCATGAGGGGTGGCCAGTTTTTAATACGGTGCAGGAGGCGGTTGATCAAACCGCGGCGGATGCGTCCGTAATTTTCGTGCCGCCGCCATTCGCCGCTGACGCAATTATGGAGGCCGCTGACGCTGAGATCGAACTGATCGTCTGCATAACCGAGGGAATCCCAACTCTTGATATGGTTCGCGCATGGGAATATTTGCAGGACCGCCGCTCGCGGCTGATTGGCCCCAATTGTCCAGGAATTATTTCTCCCGGAAAATGCAAGATTGGTATTATGCCCGGGCGTATTCATCTGGAGGGGCCGGTTGGCATCGTTTCGCGCTCAGGCACGCTGACCTATGAGGCGGTTTATCAATTGACCACGCGTGGTATTGGGCAATCTACCGCAATCGGCATTGGCGGCGATCCAATCATTGGAACGAATTTTACCGACGCGCTGGAACTCTTCAATCGCGATCCTCAGACTGAGGCTGTAATCATGATCGGAGAGATCGGCGGCAGTGCGGAAGAAGCAGCCGCGGAATACGTGAAGGCGCGCATGAAGAAACCCGTCATCGGATTCATTGCCGGCCAAACCGCCCCCCCCGGACGGCGTATGGGTCATGCGGGCGCAATCATCTCCGGTGGAAAAGGGACCGCTGAAGAGAAGATCAGCGCGATGGAAGCGGCCGGCATTCGTATGGCGCGATCTCCCGCAGATATTGGCGAGGCCGTTGCCGCCGCGATGGGAGTTGCCGCCCGAGCCTGAAAACAAGTCAATTGATCGAGGACCGAACTGAAAATATGAAGACACTGCAACGTACTCTAACGATCGTGAAGCCTGATGCCGTCCGCAGAAACGCCGTCGGCGACATTATTGAGCAATTTGAAAAGCAGAGCTTTCGCATTTTAGCCATGAAGATGCTGGAAATTTCGAAGCATCAGGCAGAACAGTTTTATGCGGTGCATGCGGCAAGGCCATTCTTCAATTCTCTGACCGAGTTCATGTCCAGCGGCCCGATTGTGGTGCTCGCGCTGGAGAAAGAAAATGCCATTGCCGATCTGCGCCAGTTGATGGGAGCGACTAACCCCGCAAATGCCGAAGAGGGCACAATCCGAAAGAAATGGGCTACGAGTATTGAGCACAACGCGATTCATGGTTCCGATGCAGATGATACGGCGCGGTTCGAGCTGAGCTATTTTTTTGCGGGATACGAATTGGCGCAGTAGCCAGCATGATCGGGTTCTGCGCCAATAACCTCACGTTACATCAGTGGAAATCCAGCAACTCTGAGCAAGTCTGACCGTTTAGGAGTCCGTGTCATGCCAGTGGTTCAAATTACGATGTTGAGCGGCCGTACTGTTGAGCAGAAGCGTAAACTTGCGAGTCGTATCACGGATGTAATCGTCGAAGAGGCGGGCAGTGAGCGCGAAGCTGTAATGATTTCTTTCAACGAAGTGTCCAAAGAAAGCTATGCGTCCCGCGGAGTGCTGGTGGCCGACAAGAGCAAGTGAGGCGTTCAATCACGGTTTCAACCCAACGGCTCGTAAAGGTGGCCTTCCACACGATCGGCAACCTTGGGAAGATCTTTCTTTGCGTACTGAAGAAAATGCGGTGATCCGCGGTGCGCTTCGATTGAAGCGTCGTCTTTATACTGCTCGTAGATGAAAAATCTCCGCGGTTCAGTCTTGTGCCGATGCACCTGGTAGGTCACGCATCCGGGTTCTTTCCGAGATTCCTCAGTAAGTTTGGCCAGGATAGCTGCGGCTTCAGCTTCCCGGCCTGTCTTGGCCATCCAAGTTACTGCGAGTACTACCATTCCCCACCCGCCAGTTAAGATTTAGTCGGTTAAAGATTTCAACTCTGCCGCAAACTTATCAACCACCATAGTTTGCTCACGGCCGGGTCCGGTGGAAACCATGCCGATGCGCACCCCAGTCTCTTCTTCAATAAATTTCAAGTATTCCCGTGCAAGGTTCGGAAGCTTCTGGAAGTCCGTGATGCCCTCGGTTGAACTTTGCCATCCCGGCAGTGTCTTATAAACACATTCGATATTGTCGTAGCCGCTAGCGTGCGCTGGAATTTCATCGGACACACGCCCATTAATCTTATAACCAACGCAAACTGGAATCTCGGGCAACTCATCCAGCACGTCGAGCTTAGTGACGACCAGCCATGAGAATCCATTAATCATGCCAGCGTAGCGCAATAGCGGCAAATCCAGCCAGCCACAGCGACGCGGGCGGCCGGTAACCGCACCATATTCATTCCCTCGAACCCGAAGCAGGTCCCCAGTCTTATCCGGAAGCTCAGAGGGAAATGGACCTCCGCCGACTCGCGTGCAATAGGCTTTGGTCACCCCGATTACTGCATTAATGGAGGTCGGGGGAACGCCGGTCCCGGTCGCGGCACCGCCGGAGGTTGCGCTCGACGACGTAACAAACGGATACGTGCCAAGGTCAATGTCGAGCATGGTCCCCTGCGCGCCTTCGAACATTACCGATTCGCCAGCGGCAATGGCGCGATTCAAGAGCAGGGCCGTGTCGCAGACGAATGGCGCGATTTTCTCCGAAGCCGCGGCGTATTCCTCATACATTGAGTCTGGGTCCAGAGGTTCGGAATTGAAAAGCGCGTGCGCGATCATGTTCTTCTCGCGGCAGGCATTTTCAATGTGCGTCTTAAGCAATTTTAAGTCCAATAGATCGGCTACTCGCAGACCCCGGCGTCCCATTTTATCTTCGTAAGCCGGGCCAATTCCGCGAGAAGTCGTGCCGATTTTCACTCGGCCCGGAGCGTTCTCGGATGCCAACTCGATCATGCGATGGTAGGGAAGGATGACGTGAGCGCGATTGCTGACAAAAAGACTGCCATCCACTTTTACCCCGTTTTCGCGCAACGCGCCGGTTTCTTTCAGCAACGCCAGGGGATCAAGAACGACACCGTTACCGATTACGCTGCGGCATCCCGCGCGCAATATGCCGCAAGGGACGAGCTGCAAAATAAATTTTTTGCCGTTGATGATGACTGTGTGTCCGGCATTGTGTCCGCCGGCATAACGGGCAACGACCGCAAATTTTTCCGAGAGGACATCAACAATTTTTCCCTTGCCCTCATCGCCCCATTGCGCGCCGATGATGACTGCTGTCTTCCCTGTCTTCAATACTTACTCCACGCGAAGGATGTAGCGCCGGCCGAGCCGCACTCAGGATTGCACACACTCGTTACCCGCTGATCCAGGCAAACTAAAAATTACAGGGATAAACAAAACCAGAGGTGTACTGGAAATGATAACTCGCAGACAGAAGTTGAGCAATCAGAGGATGGATCGGAAATGGCGATAGACTATATTCGTGCCGGAACTACCGGAAGTCGAGACGATTGCGCGAGGCCTTGGTGATCGTGTTAAAGGCGATGTGATTGCGTCGGTATGGTTGGGATCGAAGCCGGAGCCGCTGAAGTCCAGAGCATCGCAGATCGTTTCAACGCTGGAATCCAGCCGGATTGCTGGCGTTCGAAGAGTCGGCAAACATATCGTGTTTGATTTGGATCGTGTGGCCCGGACGCCCCCGCCCGCGAAACGCTCGCGCCAATCGAAAAGCGGTCGAGGTCGCGCGGATAAAAAAAAAGCGGAGCAGCAAAGCTCCCAGTGGATCGTTCACCTGGGAATGACGGGGAGGCTTTTGCTTTGCGAGCCGGATGCGGAAGTCGCGAAGCATACCCACGCCATCCTGACGCTGGATTCAGGGCGAGAACTTCGCTTCGTTGATCCACGCCGGTTTGGACGGCTGAGCGTCGCGCACAACTTTGAAGCGCCAGGTGCGGAACCATTGGAAGTCGAGCTAGAGAAGTTTGTCAACGTTTTTCGGGGCCGCAAGACTCCGATCAAGAGCGCCTTGTTGAACCAAACTCTGTTGAGCGGCGTGGGGAACATCTATGCGGACGAGTCTTTGTTTCGCGCCGGCGTGCGCCCACGTCGCCGGGCCGCATCTCTCAGCCAAGCAGAATTGCGCAAGCTGTTCCTTTCGCTTAGGGCGGTGTTGAATGAAGCGATTGCTGCCGGCGGCTCTTCGGTTTCGGACTATGTGAACTCCAAGGGCGAAACCGGATTCTTTCAATTTCAACACCGGGTCTATGGGCGAGAGGGAGAACGGTGCCTTGTCTGCAAGCATCCCATCAAACGGATCGCGATCGCAGGCCGCAGCAGCCATTATTGTGCGACCTGTCAAAGATAAGTCTAATAATGGAGAGACGGGCGTCTTCGCCGTCAACGCGAATACTACGCTGCAACGTGGACGGGCGGGGACGCCCGTCTCTCCATTGATAAGAGTGATACTCTAAGAAATCTCATGCCCAATTTCTCCATCGGGGTAGATCTTGGCGGGACGAACCTTCGCATTGCTGCCGTTGATGAGCACGGAACCCTTCTCGAAAAAGTGACGCTTGGTACTGGGGTTGCCCGAGGCCGCAGCCATGTTATTTGGGATATGTGCGATGCCATTCATCGTTTGGCCAAGCAATACGAAACGAAGTCATCTCTCCTGGGGGTTGGGATTGGGATTCCCGGAATCATTGACCTTCAGACTGGAGTGATGCGCGAATCACCGAATTTGCCGGGCTGGGCGGGCGCATCAGTCAAGGATGAGATCGAAGAATGTCTTCAGTCCCGCCCAATCGTGGAAAACGACGCCAATGTAGCAGCTTTGGGCGAGAAATGGCTGGGAGCCGCGGAGAAACGTTGATGACCTGGCGATACTCACTTTGGGGACCGGCGTGGGTGGTGGGTTGGTTCTGAGTGGACGGATCGGCGGGAATGACGGGAATGGCGGGAGAGGTCGGCCACACGACGGTGGAACCAGATGGCGTGAGGTGTGGATGCGGCAATCGCGGATGCCTGGAGCAGTATGCTTCCGCCACCGCGATAATGAGAATGACGAAAGAAGCAGTCGCGGCGGGCGCTCCAGGACTCGACTTGCGGCCGGCTCAGATGCGGAATTCAGTGCCCGGGCGATTTACAATCTCGCGATTCAAGGCGACCACGATGCTAAAAAAATCTTCCATGAAGTGGGGCGCTACATTGGCATTGCTCTTTCGAATTTGGTTAATGTCTTGAATCTCCCCATGTATGTCATTGGTGGAGGTGTTTCCAGCGCATGGGAAGCATTTGCGCCGGCGATTTTCGAGGAGTTGCGGCTGCGTTCGATGGTTTACGCAGCTACCGCTCCGGATTCATCGAGCGAGGGGTTTTCAATCGAATCATTTTCAGGTCAGTCAATGGGAGCATCTGCAAAAATCGAGTCAACGGGGCCGACGCGAACAGTCATTACGCGTGCGCTTCTGGGAAGCGATGCGGGATTATACGGGGCGGCAAGACTTCCGATGATTATGGGATCGTGATTATCTGGCTGCGGATTTCAATCGCGAGACTTCTTGCGGAGTTAAACGGCGAAATTTGCCGGGATGCACGTCCAGTTCGAGCGGTCCGTAGCGCACCCGCTTAATTTTTTCCACGTGGTGTCCGATTTCTTCGAACATGCGCCGTATCTGCCGATTCCGGCCTTCGGTTAACGTAACCTCGTACCACGGATTGTCTGCTTCCCGAATGAGTTGAACTTTGGCCGGAGCGGTTCTTACTCGCCGGCCTTTGTCCGAAGAAATGGACAATCCGGCGCGCAGGCGGCTCAAGCCGTCCGCAGAGGGGGTTTTAGCAACCTTTACCATGTACGTCTTCGGAACGTGCGAAGCCGCCTTCATCAGAAAATTGGCGAAGTCTCCGTCGTTGGTCAGGAGCAACAATCCTTCACTCGCGTAGTCGAGGCGGCCGACCGGATAAACGCGCGCACCTACGCCGTGAAGGAGATCCATCACCGTGGGTCTTCCTTCCGGATCACGAAGCGTCGTCACATATCCTTTGGGCTTGTTCATCAGGAGATAGACATGGCGTTCTGCGCCTTGCAGCAGCTTTCCGTTTACGCGAATGTGATCCTTTTCAGGGTCGGCTTTGCTGCCGAGTTCGCTGACAATCTGGCCGTTGACGGACACGAGTCCGCCAGTGATGAGTTCTTCGGCTTTGCGCCGCGAAGCGATTCCGGCAGCAGCGATTATTTTTTGAAGTCGTTCAGGCGGCATGGAGTGTTACTCGATATTTCCTGGAAATACTAAGCGGCTGGGTCGTTCTTGTCGTCATTCTGCTCCGCACCTTGACCAACATGCTGTTCGGCCAACGCGGGGGTCTCTCCTTCCGCATGGGGCTCGGCGGACTCGTTGGCAGTGTTTTGCTGTTCGTTGAGCGGCAGCATGTCGCTCTGGAACGACTCTGCCACCAGCTTTTCGAACTCCTCCATGCTCGGAAGCTCGTTCACGTCTTTCAATCCAAAGCGCAGCAAGAACTCTTTTGTAGTCTTGTAGAGGATGGGTCGTCCGATTACCTCTTTGCGCCCTCCGGTTGTGATTAACTTCCGGTCAAGAAGTGTGGCAATCACGCCGCTTGAATCCACGCCTCGAATCTCGCTGATTTCTGGAATGGTGACTGGCTGCTTATATGCGATCACCGCGAGAGTCTCGAGCGCCGGAAGCGATAGTCGGATGGGCGGCCTCAGGCTCCTGGCAAACGCTCGCACGAGGTCGTGATGCTCAGGTTTGGTGGAGACCCGATATCCGCCGGCGACCTGGCGAATTTCGATGCCATGTTCCGGCGCCGCATATTCAGCAGTCAATTCTTCGAGCGCAGAGCGAACTTGCGATTTGATTTCTGTGTCGTCAACGGCGCCGTCAGTGGGAAATGACTGCCTGACCAATTGGACAATCTGATCCAGCGGAATGGGAGTTTCCGCCGCGTAAATAATTGCTTCGAGTTTCGCTTTAAGGCTCATGATTCGTCGCTGGTCGTTCGTCTTTGGTCGTTGGCTGGATGCCCACGGCAGCGGGCCTTGCGGGCCAACGACCTACGACCAAGGACCAACGGCGGTCTTTCTTAACGCCAATCGTCTCTCACGGCGGACTGCTCGGCCATTACCGCGTCAAATCCACTATGCTTTCGCAACAGGATTTCGCCGAACATGTGGTCCTGCCGCAACTGAATCGCTTGCAATCGCACCAATTCCAAAAGCGCCAAAAACATGCAGACCAACGCCTGCCGTGATTCAACATTTCGCAGCAACTGCTTCAGCCGGATCGGCCGATCTTCAACATTCAGCCGGCGGCGGAGGTAATCAATCATCTGCCCAACAGTCATCGTCTCTTCGTCCACTTGAAGAATGGGCCGATTGCGCAAGCGATCGAGGACGTGTTGAAAAGTTTTTACCAGATCAATGACATCGGCCGCCATCTCGGGCTCGGTGCCCTCGTCCTCCATAAATTCTTTAATCGCGGGATTCGACCAGACTGCCTCTTCGATCTGCTGTTTCTGCATCAGCATCTGGGCCGCCGACTTGAATTTTTCGTGTTCGATCAGGCGGTTGACCAGTTCACCCCGAGGATCGTCATCCGCTTCGGAAGAAGCCGCCGGATCACGGGGCAGCAACATCTTCGATTTGATGTGAATCAGTACCGCTGCCATGTAAATAAAGTCGGCGGCAACGTTGACATCCAACTCACGCAATCGTTCAACATAGGCGAGATATTGCGCTGTGATTTTGGCGATTGGGATATCGTAAATATCAATATCTTGTTTACGGATAAGATCGAGGAGCAAATCGAGCGGCCCCTCGTACACATCTGTAACCGCTACCGCGAACGGATAGTCGTTTTCCTCCCGCTTCGTTGATGGGGAGGCTATGTGCAGAGCCTTGTTGGTAGCGGTCGCGGGTGGTTCCGTCGAATTGCGGTGCTCGTTCTCGATTCTTAAGCTCTGAGTCATTTTCTGTCCGAACGTATTGCCGCCTGTTGTGAACCCTCGGTCTCATGTTTTAGAGACATGCCCATGGCTTCCCGAACTTCGTCCATTGTGGCGGACGCAACGTTCCTGGCGCGCTCCGAACCAGCCTCCAGAATATCCCAAGCCAGTCGCGGATTCTCCTCGTATTTTTTGCGGCGTTCCTGCATGGGGTTAAGGATCCTCACCAAAGCGTCTGCGGCCCAGCCTTTACACTCGATGCAGCCGATTCCCGCCGAACGGCAACCGGCATCCACTTTGGCGATCGTATCGGCGTCGCTGAAGATCTTATGCAAGTCGCCGACGGGACAAATATCAGGATTACCGGGATCCGTTCGCCGCACACGAGCAGGATCGGTCACCATGGTTTTCAATTTTTGCCTCACCAATGGCTCTGGATCGGTGAGCAGGATGGTATTGCCGTACGATTTCGACATCTTGCGCCCGTCGGTTCCGGGAAGTTTCGGTTCGGGGGTTAACAGTGACTGGGGTTCGGGAAAAACCGGATTCCCCCGCAGGCCATAGAACTGGTTAAACCGGCGCGCGATCTCCCGTGTAAGCTCGACGTGCGGCACTTGGTCCTCGCCCACGGGTACGACCTCCCCTTTGTACATCAAAATGTCTGCCGACATGAGCAGCGGGTAGCCGAGGAAACCGTAGGTGCTCAAATCCTTTCCCGTGATGTTTTCCTGCTGCTCTTTATAGGTGGGCACACGCTCCAGCCATCCCAACGGAGTGATCATCGAAAATAAAAGATGCAGCTCCGCATGTTGCGGAACATGTGACTGTATAAACAAAGTACAGCGTTCGGGATCGAGCCCCGCGGCGAGCCAATCTAGCAGCACTTCCAGCGAATTTTCTTTTATGCGCGAAGTGTCGGCATAGTCGGTCGTAAGGGCGTGCCAATCGGCCACGAAGAAAAAACACTCGTATTGGTCCTGCATGCGAACCCAGTTGGCCAATGCCCCGACGAAATTGCCCAAGTGAAGCTTGCCGGTAGAGCGCATGCCGCTGACGACCCGTTTGCGTGGATTGGAGGCAGTCGGCATCAGATTCTCGACAGAATGTAATTGAAGATTCCAAGCACGGGATAGATAATCTTGCCCAACATGCCAGGAGCTAAGTAAATAAGAGCCATGAGCGCGAAAATTCCGATGGTGTCATAGATGCGGAGCGCAGCGCTTGGCAGAAAGTGGCGAAGCACATGGCTTCCATCCAATGGCGGCACCGGAATTAAATTGAAAACACCCAAAACGACATTGATCACCATTAATTCGTAGAGCAACAAGCAAACCGGCAGCAGCACAGAGTTTGTTCCGGTATCAAGCACTCCTTGCGGAATACCAAAAACGATTTGCTCTCCCAATGGTGAGGCAAATTTCACGAGAGCGAGCGCGAAGAGGGCAACCGAAGCCAGCAAGAAATTGCTGATCGGCCCCGCTACCGAAGTAAGGATGTCATCGCGAATCAGATTCTTAAAGTTGCGGGGATTCACTGGAGTAGGTTTTGCCCATCCCAGAACTGGATAGCCTTTGTACAAAGCAATTGCAGGAAGGAGAATTGTTCCGACAGGTCAATGTGCCTAACGGGATTTAAAGAGACCCTTCCCAACATTCGCGCAGTAGGGTCACCAAGGCGGTTCGCCATCCACGCATGGGCGGATTCGTGAACGCTGATCGCGAGTAAGAACACGATCAACTGAAAGACAATGTCAACATGTTGCAGGGTCATGCCGGGTTGGCTTCGATACTAACACGCAGGGCGCGGCCTGGGTCGCGGTTCGTGGCGTCCGTGCAAGGAGCTATTTCTTTTCGAATTCTTTCCGCATTTCTTCGGGGGCAATCGGTTTCACTTTAATTGGCTTGGCGGGAATTCCAGCGACAACGGTGAATGGCTCGACATCCTTGGAAGCTACCCCCAGTGAGCCTACCATGCCATGTTCTCCAATGTTGACTCCGCTAAGAACAGTAGCGTGGTAGGTCACACGCGCCTTGGGACCGATCTCGGTTTTATGGTTATCCACGATCATGCCATCCACGAGATCGTGCGAGTGAGTATAGACATTTGCGTAGTCCGAAATAGAACTTCCGGCATGAATAATCAGGCTGCCCCGATCGTCCAGAAGAACGAACTTGTGAATCGTGCAATTGTCTTCGACCACGAGGTTGTAGCCGAATGAGACCTCAACGCCGTGAAATATCTTTACGTTATTGCCGCAATGTTTGAAGATGTGCCGCGCTAACATTGCCCGCATGCGGAATCCGAGCCAATGATTCAATCCCACGGGGGAGCGGTCGAACATCATCCAAAACCAGATTAGAGGCTTGCGCTCGGCATATTTCGTTGCATCCACGTCGCCGTAGTATTCGGGTTCCAGCGTGACATTTCGCGGGTCGAAGCAGTGAACCAGCGCTTGTATTCCGGGTGCATCATTAGATTCCACTGATTCAGCAGTGCTTCCAAGATAAATCTCGTAAAGCGTGTCCCGGACGATATCACTGCGGTGATCGGTGTCCGAATTGCTGAATTCGAGGTCTAAGTTCGCAATCCACTCTAAAAAGTTTTTTTCGGCCTCGGGGCTCGGGGTGAGTGGACGATATTCGTATCGGGGCATATCCGCCTAGCCTCTTTAAGTAAGACGATAGAACATAACATAGTTTACTTTTGAATGACGGTCAGGTTTCCCATCCCCACAATCGCTGTATTAATTTTCTGCGGAAGCGGAAAGCGTGAGTCGAGCCCTATGTCCGGATATTTTGGCTGAAGAAATTTTTCGACGAACAACTCCAGAACGAAGCGCGGAATTTCGACTCCATCCAAGGATACGGATTGCACTTTAACCAAACCCACACCGCCGATTCCCGTGGCATTTGCCACGACGATTACATCGTGAATGCCAGAGAAAAGAGACAACAATGGATTGGCCGAACTCCGTCCCGCTTCGACTCGATCGAAATCTACGCGGCACGATGCAGTCACAACACCCGGCTGCCCCTGGAATGTTACGGACTGGACTCCGGCAGGCAACGCCACATCGCCAGCCGCAAAATAGGCATTGATTTCCTCATCGCTGAATTCCGTCGGCGTACGATCGGGATGGGAAAGTTCAGCGTTTTTCTCGATACGCTCCAACTTGGTTTTAGCGCGGGATGCGGCACTCTGGGAGGAACCGGCTGCACCATCTCGAATTGCCATAAACAGTAAAAACGCAAAGAGCAGAAGCGCGGGGACCACCCTCATGGCTTTAAGGCCGCTTGCGTCTCGGGGTAGTGGGTCACTGAGACAACGGGGGTGCTCACCGTTCCGGTGATGTTGAACCCTCGGCTTCCACTGCGCACGAGCTTCAAGTTCAGCGCGCGATCTAAAGAAGCGGTTCCGCTTACCTGATAAGTGCCTCCATTGGTTTCGAGTTTCGCTTGGCCGAAGTCAAACTCTTTGTGGCCAAGAACTAAGTTGCCCTCGAAACGGCGAATTTGCAGCGGGCCGGTAAAGCTTGTCGAAACAATGTGTGGCATGAATCCGTCGTGGGCTTCAATTTGAAGAATTCCGGTGGCGGACGAAAAGAGTTCATCCGCATTCCAGCCCGAAGTCGTTGCGTGGTATATAGCTGTAGCCGTCCCCGAAATCCAATTATCATGCGTAACGCTTGCCAACTGAGCCAAAACGACATGCTGAAAAGAGCCCGCCCCACTGTATGCCGGTGGACGAACGGTGAAATCCAATTTCCAATCGCCGCTGTGTGTTCCACCAAGGACCGTTCCGCGCAGGTTCGTCATCTCAAGCTTTCCCCGGTCGAAATTGAAGCTGGTGGAGAAGTGGGTGCCGGGAAGTTTATGCACGAGGATGCGATCTGCGGCTATTTGGCCCGTTGCCCGAAGTGACAGAAGATACGAATTCTTCTGCGAAGCCATGAGAAAACGGTACCAGGGGCCTTTGGCATATTGAGGGTCTAAAAGCCTCGTCAATCTATCAGTCCCGATCTCATCGGCTTGCAGGTCCATCTGGATCGGGCAGGTTCCCATGAGTCCGCAGGGCCGAGGCACGATCAACGATCCATGCCATGTCGAGCCCGCAACCAGAGCCGTCAAACTCTGCACATTCACGTTATCCTTGTCCAGAAATATCTTCGCGGCGTTGATTTCAATTGGCGCGTTCAGTCCCCGGACCTTAGCTCGAACCGAATGCAACTCGGCATTTCCTGTGACCTTCGGAGCTTTGAATCCAGCCCAGGTATCGGTAATTTGTAGCCCCAGCTTTACTTTGCCTTCGGCGTCCGGTTGAGGGGCCGGAATTCCAATTGCCCGCGAAGCTCGCAGAAGCTGCTGGAGCTGTGCATCGCCGTCAATCATCAGGCTGTAGCCGGAACGCGAAAACCATCCCGCCATCGTAGCTGGCGCGAGGCCGCCGAGATCAACCGGGAAAGAACTAACGTCGAGACGCGTTTCCGATGCTTCCTCACCAACGGAACTTCGGACACTTTCCTGGTTTGCATGACGAAGCTTTTTCTGATCGTTACCATTAAGGCCGCCCGGCGAAACAGTGAAGTGAATCTTTGGCAGCGAAAGCTGCGAGGGTGCGAGTTGAGACGCCAGTTGAAACTCGGAAGTCTCCCCGCTCCCTTCCCATACGGTTGTTGCATTATCGGTGGTTTTCTCCCGTTCAATCTTTATGGCCCCGTCGAGAGTTCCAACGGCGAGCAGGTCAGAGGGAATGTCTTTCTTCGAATGATGGGCGAGATCGATAAGGGACTGGAGCGGCACATCCTGAGCGAAAACAGACAACCGGTACGCCAGCGGCGAGGAAGCCGACAGGGTCCCGTGCAGAGTAACCGCCCCGTCACCGACTGGAGAATGACAGATGATATTGGACAAGGATTGCGACGTAGAGTTGTAATTTCCACCGCATTGCGCTGTTAATCTCAGCGGACTGCCTGCAAGAATGTCGTAGCGCCTGAAATCCTCCACCGATGCTTGAGTAAGTACTGCTAAGTTATCGGGTGTGCCGCTTACTTCTACCGACAGTGACATGTCACCCCGCCATCCCCTGTCGCTTCCGTAAATCAGTTTGGACGCCTGCCCCAACTGTGCCCGATCCCATTGCATGTTAAAGCGCAAAGGCGTTTTGTGAAGCGGCTGGGCTCTTTGCCACGTACCGCTAATTTTAATGAGGCCGGTATCTGAGAAGTTCGAATCTGTTCGGACGGGCCTCGCTTCGAGCCTTATACCCCAGGAATTTTCTGAGTCTTGAAAAAGGGCAAAATCCGCGTCCGTGAGGGCGAACTGTTTCTTCTCCATTCCGAACTTGAAGTTGATACGTCCCCCATTCGCCTCAATATAAGGGAACGCTGGCCGCGTTTCGGACACCGACTTTCCAGTTGGAGCCACGGAGGCCCGCGCGGCTCGTTCAAGTAGATATTCCAAATTCCAATGACCGCCGTTACTCCGTACTAAATTCAGGCTCGGGTCGTTAAGGCTGAGAGTTGATATTTCCAAATGCCCGCGAAGCAGGGAGGCTATACGGAGCGAAGCCGTAACTTCGCCGGAAGTTAGCAAAGGTTCGGGACTGAACGCAGGATCGTCATAAACAACAAAATTCTCCAGATCAAATCCAGGCTGCGGCAGAAAGCGCAAACTAGCGGAAGAAAGTTCGACTCGCCGGCCGAGCGAGATGGAGATGGAATGAGCTATTTGGGTGCGGAGCCTGCCAACACTGGGCCGTATTACAAACAAGACCAGCAACATAGCTCCTAGCAAAGCCACCAGGCCACGTCTGGAGCGGAACCAGTTCACCGCACCACCCTCAAAGTCCGGCGCCAGCGAGTCTGGTCAAAGAAATGAACCACCACATGGGCCAGGAATCCAAGCCGCTGGCCGATCTCTTTCTGCTCCCACTGGTCGGGTGGAGTCTCGAATGACCAATAGATGAACATGGGCCTTCCAATCACATTTTCCTTCGGAACGAATCCCCAGTACCTGCTATCGAGGCTAACGTCGCGGTTGTCGCCCATTCCGAAATAGCTATTTTCGGGAACGACAACGTCTCCCCCCTGAATATGTTGCGGAAGAGTTAGAGCCCAATCCGGATTAACCCCATTGAAATCTGAAGGCGGAACTGCCGGAAAATTGTCGCGATAAGGATTGTAAGGGTCGTTGGGGTTGTGAATGACATAGGGCTCATCCAATTTTTCGCCGTTGCGGTAAACCACTCCATCGCGCAAGTGGATACGATCACCGGGAATTCCCATGACACGCTTTACGACGTAAAGCCCAGGCTCCGCCGGGGAGAGAAAAACGAAGATGTCGCCGCGCTTGAGTTGACGGTATGGCAATATCGGTCCGATCCACGACGTTTTTGGCGAAAACTGAATGCGGTTCACGAAAACGTGATCGCCGATCAGAAGCGTATTCTCCATGGAACTGGAAGGGATCTCAAAAGCTTGGACGATAAACGTAATAATAAAAAGACCAGTGACTAAAACAACAGCCAGCGAGGCTAAAAATTCCACCGTTGTCTCGCGCGGCTTTTCGTCCCTTATTTCCTTTTTCGCCACTTATAGTTCTCTCCTTGGATATATCTTTTGTTCCAACTTCGTGGGTGCAGCGAAATCGAGGCTGCGAGACCCCAAACGAGTCACATATAAAGGTCTCACCTAACTACCTGGAGCGTACGCCTCCAGCGTGTCCGGTCAAAGAAATGGATGATTACATGCGCCATGAATGCCAGTCGCTGGCCGATTCCTTTTTGCTCCCACTGGTCGCGTGGAGTTTCGAACGACCAATAAATAAACATGGGACGACCGATAACATTTTCTTTCGGAATGAAGCCCCAATATCTGCTGTCCAAACTGTCATCTCGATTATCGCCCATTCCGAAGTAATTGTTTTCGGGTACGACGATGTCGTCCCCCTCGATGTGCTGCGGAAGGGCTAAAGCCCAATCAGGATTGACGCCGTTAAAATCGGAAGGCGGCACCGCCGGAAAGTTGTCGCGATATGGATTGTAACCGTGGTCCGGGCTATGAATAACGTAGGGCTCCTCCAATTTCTCGCCATTGCGATAGACAACCCCGTCGCGTAAGTGGATTCGGTCTCCAGGAATACCGATGACCCGCTTCACAACGTCAAGCCCCGGTTCGGCGGGATGAAGAAAAACAAAAACGTCACCACGTTTGATCTGGCGATACGGCAAAACCCGTGCGATCCATGGCGTTTTCGAAGCGAACTGGATACGATTGACGAAAAGATGGTCGCCAATCAATAACGTGTTCTCCATGGAACCGCTGGGAATTTCAAAGGCCTGCAAGATAAACGTAATGATGAACAGACCTGTAACTAGGACAACGGCTAACGAGGCGAGAAACTCCACCGTCGTTTCATGCCGTTTTTCTTCTTGATTTTCCTTTTTCATTTCGAGTTCTTTTCGCGAAAACCTGTTTTTGTTTCGATCAGTGGACTATCCGAAACGTTCGATCCCATCGAGTAATTTGGAACAGGTGCGTGAGCGCATAAACGAAATGAAACAGCTTTTCGCTGGACGTGGTTTCCCCTCGAATATCTGGATCGTCACTTCGCACCGACCAGTAAATAATCAAAGGCCGTCCGACGATATTCTCCCTGGGGACGAAACCCCAATAGCGGCTGTCGAGGCTTTCGTCCCTGTTATCCCCGAGTACAAAGTAGTCCCCCTCGGGCACAATCAATTGGCCATCCTCAACCAGCTTTTTCATTTGCTCCCACCAGGTGCCATCGAGTCCCGGTACGACGACGTTCAGACGGGGAAAATCATCTCGAAAAGTATCGTGCACGGTGGAAGTTTGACGCACATACGGTTCGCGTTGTGGGATGCCGTTCACATACAACTCGCGATTTATCAATCGCAGCCGGTCTCCCGGAACACCCACCACGCGCTTCACAAAGTGCTCACTGGGGTGGACCGGATAGTGGAATACGACGATGTCCCCTCGCCGCACCCGCTGGTATGGCATCACATGTTGCCAAAAATCGTTTCCGCCAAAATGCTGCTTGTCCACTAACAAGTAATCGCCGATTAAGAGCGTATTCTCCATGGATTCGGACGGGATCTGAAATGCTTGTACAACAAAGGTAATCACAAAGATCGCAATTACAAAAACCGTTAACAGGAACTGCGTCACTCCGAGCCAGTCGCTGTATCTTGACGGGTGTTGTTTCTCGGCCCCTTGCATCATGATGTGCCCGGGTGCGGACTGCCTGGCGCAGCGTCTCTGTCGGCAGCCGCCGCTAGATGTTCCAAGACGAGCCGGGCGGACTCCTGTTCGGCGCTCTTCTTCGTAGAACCCTCGGCTCGGCCCACATATTCGGGATAAGACCTGTTGTTTACGTCTGTCAGATGTGCCTCGACGGTGAAAGTCTTTTTATGTTGTGGCCCCTCCTCTTTAACGAGAACATACACAGGTTGTGCCCGGCCTAGTGCCTGAAGTTTTTCTTGCAACGCCGATTTGTAGTCGGTTAACGGCAAGGACGTGCCATCCGCCGCAATTCGCTCTAACTCAGGATTCATAATGTGGCGAATGATGAAATCGCGGGTTGGCCTAATCCCGCCATCCAGATAAATGGCAGCCAGGATTGCTTCCAAAGCATCCACCAGCAGAGCAGTCTTTTTTCTTCCGCCAGATTTCTCTTCGCCCTTGCCGAGTCTCAGAAAGTCCCCTAATGCGAGTTTGTGCGACACCTTCACCAGATGCTTCTCGCTGACCAGGTGTGCTCGCAGTTTTGAGAGCTCTCCTTCGCGAAGGTTGGAGAAGCGGCGGCACAACTCTTCCGCTGAGACAAAACCCAATATCGCATCCCCCAGGAACTCGAGTTGCTCATTGTCTGCAGCGTGAGTCACCCCGGCGCTTCGGGCATCGCGTTCGCGAGCCTGAGAGGTGTGGGTTAGCGCATGTTCCAGCAGTTCGCGGCGCTCAAAAGTATGGCCGAGAGCTGCTTGCAATTCGGACAAGTCGGAGGGGTTCACGGCACCCTGGAGAAACTCGTCCCCCTGCTTAGACATGTCTGTACCTTTGTCGGACGTGAGCACTGTAGATTTCGCCGTAGCTACTTAGCCGGCGGGGTCGGCGCCGCTCCGGAAGGTGGCTTCGCGTCCGGTGCTGGAGGAACTCCGCCCGTCAGTTCAATCAGGCGATCGCGTTCATGGCGCGCTGCCGCTCCTACCGCCGAGTTCTCCTGTGTGAGACCGACTGCCTGGTTGGCGTACTTCAACGCCTCCGGATATTTTTCCTGCTTGTCTAGCGCCAATGCCAAGCGGAATATTGCTACCGGGTCCGGTTGAGAAGGATAAGCGTCAATGGATTTTCGCAATGATGCCTCCGAATCCGCGTACTTCTCCTGGTCATACTGGATGGCTCCGATTACCGCGTCGTCAGACGATCTCAGGAAGCCTTTATACGAGTCAACTTTCTCCTGCGGAGTTCCAACTGGAATACTAATGTCGGTATCCACGGTCTCCAAAGAATGCTGCGCCATCTTAAGAGCCTCAGCTAGGTGTTTGTCTTTGTCGAGATCATTGTCGCCCGTCTGTTCCACCATGACTTCAGACACGCCCAGAAGCGCCTCGGGATCATCAGGATCAATCGCCAATACTTTGCGTCCCATTTCCATCATTTTTTGGCCGTTATTTGCCGTCTGGTAACTGTGCATGGCAGTTCGATAGAGCAGAACTCGCAGTTCGCTGGTTGGAAACTTGGCGGAGAAATCATCGGACGCCTTTTCAATGGCGGCCGGATCATTGGCGCTTTTCATGGCCGCTTGATAGGCGTCGAATTCGGGCTGTGTCTTTGCTTGCGGGGGTCTTTTCCCCTGTGGTGGAGTCGTCGTTGTTGGGGCTGAGGGCGATGTGCTCTGCGTCGTGGACCCCTGCTGCTGCGCGAGTCCGAAACTAACCAAACCAAGCAATATAACGGCGATGGCTCCTGGCTTCATGCTTTCTCCTTCGTTCTTTGCCTAAAATTTAGTTTGCCGCAGGCGAATCCTTAATGCGAACGACTTTGTGGCTCGTACGGTTTTTGCAGGCCATGTTCCGCTGCCGCCTTGACGGCGGGTAGCTCCGAGCCGGCAGTCATCGCCGCACGATAATGATCTAACGCCGTTGCCCTGTCTTCCTGCAAATCAAAAATCCTGCCCAAATAGATATGGGACCAAGCGACCACGGTCGGTTCCTGGGCAACTTCCAGCGCCTTTTGAAAATAATTTCTGGCACCGTCAATATCCCGATGCATAGTCGCAACTTGCGCCAGAATGAATAGAGCTCGACCCGGATCTTCCTTCTTCTCATCCAACGCTTGTTGCGCCAATTTCTGCGCGGAGTCTGCGTCGCCAGTCGAGAGCTTTTCTTGGGCAACTATCAACAGCTTGCGCTCGGAGGGCCGCGAAATATGCAAGAGTTCCGGATCCGCCTTGGCGGCAAACTGGGTCTGCGAAACCCGCTTCTGTTCCTTGCCCACATCTATGCCGGCGATCATTGCGCCGTAAACACTTTTCAAGCCCGCCGGATCTTTCTCAAACTGGGCCAGCGCGTCGTAGAAGTAACGCGTTAGAACGAAACCCTGGTCCATGGAAGCCTGAACGGCTTGTTCGCGTTCAGAATCCGTCGCCTTGGCGATTCCCGTCCGAGCCTCAATGGCTCGAATCAGACACTCGGTAACCAGGAGCGAGGAGTCGGTTTTAAAGCCTTCATCCATTGGTGCAGCTTTCAGGGATTCGAGTAACGGATCAACTTTCTTCACCAGCGCCAGATATTTCGAAGCAAGAGGATCGAGCAGATAATGCAGGTAGGTATGGCGGATCTGCCCCATTTTCAACGGCGAATCCTTGGCTGGAGAGATCACGACATAGTAGTCCGTCCCGTAATTGCGGGCATTCGTTTGGCCGGGCGCGCCCAGAGGGTCTATATAGACCGTAAAGTTGCGGCCGAGATATCCAGCAGAAGGCAATTTCAAATAAGCCTCCGTCTGAAACATCATGCTCGAAAGAGGATCATGGTACCGCTTTATATATTCGCCGTATGCGACCGCATGACCGGTCCAAATTGAATGCAATGCTGCTGCCTCATAAAACTTCTGCATTAAAGGCAAGAATTCCACCACGGCAGCGGCATCCGGCGGAAGGTCCGCGTCTTTTACTTTGGGGGTTAGCGCGGGGGGTGGATTGAGAACCAATGCCAAAGAAACATACTGAGCTACGTTGTGCAAAGGGTCGGCGGCTTTATGCTGATCATAATACTGGCACATAGCTTGAGCGGCGCTGTTCGCAAGTTCTGATCCTGCCACCCGGGCAGATACCTCACTGCGGATTCGTGCACGAAGCGGGTCAGAACCCTCGAGTTCAACATCGTACCCACAGGCATTCACCGCCGTAAGAACAGTAAACAGGGCTTCGCTGTTGTCGAGGGTGACGCCAGTGTTCTGCGCCGCGGAAAACCTGGCGCAAAAAGCCAACACAAAAGCACAGACCCAAATGCGGAGCCAGTAATTCAGGTACAACCTCCTACACGGAAAGGCGAAAGCGGATGCTGGATTAAGTTTAAGAGCTTCCGTCAGCAGGGTCAAACGAGAGTGGGGTTAGCAGATAGAGTCATCTGAAGTGTTCAATCTGTTCGAAGTGTTCCCAGACCAGAACGCCGCAGTCGAGTCTATCTCCTCAAGTCTTGGCCGTTGTTGCCTGTAGGAATATCCCTCTGACCCCCGGGGCAGCCGTACCCCATTGTCGCTGACCTCCTCGCGTCGAAAATGCTCATTGAGTGGTTGCAATAAAGCGGGTGGTAGTGAATACTGCTGGCGATTTCTTCTGCGCAAACAAAGAGGAGGCCACATGAAAGAATATTTGGCCGAACTGGTTGGAACGTTCGTGTTGGTATTTGGCGGGGTGGGAAGTGCGGTACTCGCCGGAGGCAAAATCGGCTTCGTGGGCGTGGCATTTGCTTTTGGCTTAGCGCTTCTTGCAATGGTTTACACTGTCGGACCGATTTCCGGATGTCACGTCAATCCAGCAGTAACTATCGGGCTGCTGATGCACCGCAAGATTGCCGCGCGCAAAGCTACCGGATACATCGCTGCGCAGATTGCAGGTTCGATTATTGCCGCATTTCTAATCCTAATGATCGCGCGGGGAGCCCCTGGCGGCTACGACCCGAGCGTCGCGGGATTGGGAGCCAATGGCTTCGGAGAACACTCGCCTGGTGGATATTCTCTTCTCGCTGCGTTCATCACTGAAGTTGTACTCACCATGTTCCTGGTGCTCACCGTCCTCGGCTCGACCGATAATAAAGCCCCGGTAGGGTTCGCTGGCGTGGCGATTGGTCTGGTGCTCACCTTGATTCACCTGGTCGGGATACCAATCACCAACACGTCGGTGAATCCAGCCCGCAGTATCGGCCCCGCATTGTTCGTAGGTGGTTGGGCAATCAACCAATTGTGGCTATTTATCCTCGCACCGGTCGTGGGAGCGATGGTCGCTGCCGGAGTCTTTGCTGCTATCCAAGCTCCAAGCGTACCAATCTCCGCGAAACAGGCTGAACGAGCTTTGGCCAGCGAGAGTGCCGAACGCGGGAGAACAGGAACGGCGTAAGTCCAATCAGATGGCGGCAAGGAGACTTCGAGCATCGTGGTACTACAAGTGTTGATTCGGATTCTTAGGCTCTACTCCATCGTGTTTGGGTTGGGAACATGCTTATTGGCCCAGCCCGCCATGAGTCAGGAGCCTTGCCAAAAGATCAAGACGGCCTGCGCTAATGCCGGATTTGTTCAAGGCGGCCTGAAGAATGGCAGCGGTCTTTGGCAGGATTGCGTTTCCCCGATCCTGAACGGCACTGCCCAGCCGCGAAGGGCAAGCAAGCCATTACCGGAAGTGGACCCGAAGCTCGTGGCAGCCTGCAATCAACAGAACCCCAGCTTTGGAAATCCCAAAAGCCGCTCGGAGCAGCCTAACCAGCCGCCAGCATCAGCGACGGGTACGCAAGCCGCATTGCCAGCCTGGATTCCTCCGAAGACCTCGTCAACGGGTCCCAACATTGTCTTCATCCTCACGGATGATCTTGCAATGAATTTGGTACAGTTCATGCCCCACGTTCTTGCGATGCAGAAGGATGGCGTCACTTTCAACAACTACTTCGTCACCGATTCGCTGTGTTGCCCATCCCGCTCGTCAATTTTCACCGGTCGTTATCCGCACAATACGGGTATTTTCAAAAACCAGGGCAACGATGGAGGCTACATCGCGTTTCGTGATCGCGGCCACGAGCAGACAACTTTCGCTATCGCGCTATCGGCCGCTGGATATCGCACCGGAATGATGGGGAAGTATCTCAACGGTTATCGGCCAGAGCTCCATCCTCCCGCACCCGCCTGGACTTTGTGGGCAGTCGCGGGGAATGGTTACCCCGAGTTTCACTACAGCCTAAGCGAAGACGGGAAAGTCGTTCGTTATGGCACCGATCCCCAGGACTATCTGACTGACGTGCTCTCCGCCAAGGCGGTGCGGTTCATACAGCAAGGCGGCTCCCGGCCGTTCATGATCGAGATCGCGACCTTCACGCCTCACGCGCCCTATGTTCCCGCGCCGCGAGACGCCAACGCTTTCCCGGACTTGAGAGCTCCGCGTACAGCGGCGTTTAATGCTTCCCCCGACGCGAACACGCCAAATTGGTTGACCAAGCATCCTGCCCTCACTGATGTTGACATGAGGGCGATAGATATCGCCTTTCGCAAGCGCGCCCAATCTGTGCTCGCCGTTGATAAGATGATCGGCGAGTTGCAGGCTGCGGTGGCCGCGATCGGCCAGGAGAAGAATACATACTTCGTTTTCAGCTCCGATAACGGTTATCACATGGGCGAATATCGGTTGATGCCGGGGAAAATGACCGCCTTTGATACCGATATCCATGTGCCGCTAGTCATCACCGGACCGGGCATTTCAGCGGGTCTGACGGTGGATGACGTCGTCGAGAACATTGATGTTTGTCCAACTTTCACAGAGCTAGCGGGCGCGTCCTCGCCGCCGAATGTTGACGGCCGTAGTTTGGTGCCATGGCTACACGGCCAAAAGATCGCGGACGCACGAACCGCAATCCTCGTGGAGCACCACGGGCCGCGCCACGAGCCCGCAGACCCGGATGCTCCAGCCCCGCGCTCCGGCAACCCTCCAAGTTACGAGGCGATTCGCACCCGAACTGAGCTCTACGTACAATACGCAGATGGCGAAAGGGAATACCACGACCTCGCCGCCGATCCGGACGAGTTGCAAAATACGTTCTCGTCACTATCTAAAGAGAAAAAACTCGCCCTTACCGCCGCCGTAGCCGCGATCCAAAACTGCCACGGCACTGAAAGTTGCACAGCCGCTCAGCGTATGAATGTTGAAGCCGCAAGTCCACGCTAAGTTGCTTGTTTAGTGAAGCTTGAAGAGTAGGCGCTCCTATGGAGAACGAGGGAAGGCGGTTGTGCATCCAATGCCCGGACGTTAACTCCCATGCTCCTCCAACGGCGCGAAAGATGTGGGCATCCGACAGCTACGAAGAGGAGACAACTGCGGAAGCGCAGCATAAATCGTGGGTTTTTACTACAACTAAAGGAGGGATAATGAAGACCAAACTCAGCTCGTTACTCGTACTTTCACTTGTAATCGCGGTGACTGCTTTCTCAAGTCCCGCACAGGCAAAATCAAAATCGGACGTGAGGACAGTCACAGGGTGTTTGTCGAAGGGGGACAGTGCGGATGAGTTCCTGCTTACCGGAAACGATGGCAGCACGTGGGAGGTCCGTAGCAGCCAAGTGGCTCTCGCGGATCATGTCGGCCACACAGTAACCGCGACCGGAGCTGTGTCTAATGCGAAAATGCATAACATGAAAGAAGACACAAAAGACATGGCGAAGGATAGCGGCATGACGAAAAGCGATACTGAACACGGCCATATGACCGTCACTTCGCTAAAGCACCTCAAAGATACATGCGAGAAGTAAGTTGGTTTTTGTGGAGCGGCCCCTTCTTTTTCATTTTCTGAAGGGGCCTTTGTTTTTTTAATTTGTTGCGCTCAGGCCTGAGCGCGCTTTGAGAGCGCACAGCTTGTGCTTTAACATCGTTCTTCAATGATCTCTCGTCTGCGCGGCTCGCTCAGCGGCCCGTTAATCCTGCTTTGTCTCGCTGCTGGACTCGGTGCGTTCGCGGTTCAATCGGGAGAGCTTGGCAGCGCCGACACCATGCACCGCCTTCAGACCGCGACCTCATTCTTTACCTCCGAGCCCGCGGTCTTTCCGCAAGAGTATCCCGAGTTCGGTGTCCACGGCCGTGGAGGCAAGCTCTATGACTGGTACGGAATCGGCCAGCCGTTGCTGATGTTGCCTGCGGACATCATTGGCACCTTCATCGAAAAACTGCCGGTGTTCGATGCTTACAACGGCAACGATCCGAGTGTCCGGAATATCTTCGTCAGTTACACCACCAACATTCTGATTAATGTATTGACCGCGCTGATCTGTTTTCGTTTTCTGCGTCTGTTGGAATTCAGTCCGAAGCAGTCCGTCGGCGGAGTTCTGGCGCTGCTATTCGCCACCACCCACCTGCACTACACCCAGAACATGATGGAGAACAATTACATTCAGCTGCTCACGCTAGCGGGCTTCGCCTTTCAACTTCAATGGCTGCGCAGTGGCAATCATCGTGCGCTGCTGATTGGCTCGGCGGCGTTTGGACTGAATCTGCTGACTCGTCTCACCGCTGGCCTTGATCTGCTTGCGGGAGCAGTCTTTCTAGTTGGTGTGCTTTGGTTTGAGCAGGCAGGTTCGAGACAATGGTGGGAACGAACTGTTGTTTATGTAAAAGCGACAGCACCGGTGTACGCGGTATTTTTATTGATTGATCGCCTTTACCAGTTCTACCGCTTCGGATCGTTCACCAACACTTATGTCCATTATTTCACTCTGGAACATCGACTCCAAGATCCATCGCTACCGGCGAGCTATCCATTCGAGACGCCATTCCACGTGGGATTCTTCGGTGCATTGCTCGCCCCGGAGAAATCTATATTTCTCTTCGACCCACTGCTGGTGCTTACGGTACTGATCGCAGTGCTGGCTTGGAAACGATTGCTGCCGCAAGTCAAATCATATTTGATTGCAGCATTCGTTCTCCTTCTTGCATACATCTGCTTTTATGCGAAGTACACCGTATGGAGCGGCGACTTCGCATGGGGAGACCGCTACGTCTCAACCGCGGCCGAGTTGGTGGCATTCGTGTCGGTTCCGCTTTTGCTGCGATACCGGCATGAGCTGGGAAGATTCGTGTGGGCGATTGGTATTGCGCTTATAGCGGTTAGCACGATCATACAGATTGCTTCCTTGGCATTCTGGTTGCCGCTCGAAATTTATCAGATGGAAACTCTGGGTCACCCTACATTCGTGGTTGCGTTGCGATTCAAGAATATCGTTGCATTCGCGCTCGGGAAGATGGATGCGTGGCGCCTGAACAATCATGCAATGACTGAAGATCCTTGGGACTATGTCCACATAACCACTTGGAATTTTCTACCATTTTTGCTCAAGAGAGTCGACGCTGCTCCCGAATGGGTCGTAAGGATTGCATTCTCGCTGTGGGGCGCTGCGCTATTAGCACTCGCATGGACATTGGTTAGGTTGAGAAAGGTTGGCTGCGAACAAAACTGAACCGCGCAACCCCATTCGCCCTGATGCTGAATAGCGGATTGGTTGCGTCTTTCTTCACATTCATTCAGAACCTTGGTGCTGGCGTGGCGACTCTGACACGTTCGGCGGGGACAGTGGCTAACTCGAGGTGTCCTAGTAAACCCCAGCAAGCGGAGCGTTAGCCTCGTTTTCTGGCAGTGCATCGCGAGTCGCAAGCGAGGCGGCCAAGATCCACGCGGATGCCACCGCGGCCAGGTTATAGGTGTTGCCGCCCCAGGCGGCATGGCGGTGAGGATTGGCGAAGATGAAAGGCGGCAGTGCGACTAGATTGAAGACTAGAAACATCAGCGCAAGCAACCGCGCAGCTAGGACGTCCAAAATTCCGGAGAGTATGGCAAGGCCTGCGAGTACGAAGCAAATTCCGGTGACGATGGTCCAGAACTCTCCTCCCAGCGGCATCCACCTGGGGACGTAAATGGTGTTTTCCTGAATGGAAGTCAAATGTCCCAAGCCGAAGGCTATTGAGCACACTCCAAATATCCAGCGAGCGACAAGAATCGTTCGTGGCCATAGAGCATTCTGAGCTGCCAGGAAGCTGTAAACGAGGGCTCCTGCGGCGACCGCAATCAGCTGTGACCCGAATCCTGCGAAGACACCGATTTCGACGGAAATTCGAAACCCAACATAGTGAGCCGCTGTATAGAATCGCGGCAACCAGAACACGGCAAAGACGAAATAGATACTGGCCAGCGCGGCGGCACCTGCCCGAGCGCTGCGCCGCCACACAATCGCAACACCCCCTGCGATCATCCAGACGGCGGTGATATACGCCAGGATCTCACGACCAGGAATGTGATCTCCGAACGCCTGAATCGGTTGATGGGAGGTGTCAAAGTCACCCCAGATAAAATCCATGACGCCGGCTGCGGCTGACGCGAAGCCATAAAGGTATACTCCTACTCTGGTCATTCTCAAGTTCCCCGGATTTTTCTGGACGCACAGCGTTACCCCTCGGGACGAGCAGCTTTCCCAGTATTGTAAAGAGGTTTTTTCACATGCATTAGTCGTCTGGCGGCCTATCGCTAACGCGAAAGCCATGCGGCAATCGCAAAGACCGGGGCTTGAATCCTAATTGAAAGCTCCCGAGTGAAACAATTTCCCATGACACGATTAGCCGCTTGCGAGAGTACCACTCTGAGGGACTAGCGAAGTTTTACATCCTGTGGGAAACTGTGGGCATGGGAAACAAAGACGCGCCAAAACGCGAAAAGAAAAAGCCACCTAAGAAGAAATAACACCCTCACGTGATCGATTGAGGAATCGCGACGTGGGCGCGCTCGTTCCAGCCGGCCTAATTCGTCTTTCCCCTTGGCCAACGCTCCACGTGTGTAAACGCGGGATGATTCCTAAGGACTTCCTTGATCGTCCACTTCCATTCGCCCAACCTTTGCAGTTCGCCCCAGAAAAGTATGTGACTTCAGCCACAGTTTAAGATCGAAAATCCCCAAATACACGAGACTTTTTAATCGTACAGCCGAGCCAGTCTTTGGGGAGACATCAAGCAGGGGGTATTTCAAATCAGTGAGCAAATCTCCGATTCCCGCTTCCAACTCGCCGACCTCAGGAGCGGAAAGCACAGTCTTCCAGCGGCCCACCGGGCTGAGACTCTTAAGACTATCATCCGACTTGAATGATGAGTTGGGGGACTTCACCGAATCCAAACCCAGGCTGCTGATGCGGTCATAATCCAACTCTTCGCAAATGAACTTGCTAATTTCAGCCAATGTCTCGCGGGGATTGTTTACAAGTTCTTCATAGTGAACTTCCATGTAGTCTGCGCCGATTTTGCGGCCGTCGTCCCGGCCTTTACGGACCATCCACTTCCAGAACAAACCCGACACCAGCAGGCTCCCGTTTCGATCCCAAGCAAAGGGGCGAATCCAACCGATCTTTTTCAGCGACACGGCTACATCTCTCCCATCGCGAATGATGTGAATGATGAGCGCCTCGGGAATAAGCTTTTTGATGAGTGGGAGGTAGAGCAGATGTTGAGGTGTTGAGTCGGCCCACCGCCTAACACCCTGCTTGCGGGCGATGGTCTCCATCAATATTCGTAAAAAATCTCCCTCATTCCGGCAGTTCTCCAGGATTTGAGGGGCGATCTCGTCCACCGTCAGCTCCGATCGCTTGAACAGTTTGCTTTTCAGCCATACGTCCAGCAGTCGCTGCCGGTTTTTCCTGTGCTGTAACTTTCCGAACTTAAATCCCAGAAGGTTAAACACATTGCTTTCAGTACGATAAACACAGAAATTCCCCGACGATAGCAAGGTATGGTACAGAAGTTTGGTGCCCGATCTTACGCACCCAAGGACAAATACCGGCGCATTTTTCCGCTGGGCTATTTTTTTTTCTTCGTCCTCGCGTCTCATTTTGTTTTGTTGAGCCATGCGCTCATCTTTAGCCCTTACGACAGTATATGCAAGAATTTTCAACACACGGGAATAGTCCCTGCTTCAAATCCGAAGGCATTCTTCGTTCAGAACGATTGTTTGAAGGAGAAATTTAGAGTTTCGGTGTGGGAGTGGCTCCTTAATCGTCCGCTAAACGCTGCTTCAACAGGTAACCCACGGGGTTAGTCAATACGGCTGATACCGGGAAAAGACAATTCAGATTAAAAATAGGTGCCGTTTAATAAGGCATCTGGGGTTCATCGAATGACGGACGCTTTGCGCCGTGCGCAAACAATTAAATGTTTGAAGCACCTTATTTTGTCGAGGGTCGTGCTTTTCTTTCTCGCAGTTCTCTTGGTGTTGAGATCGACGGCGGCTTTCGGCGGCGGAACCAATCGCGCAGGTTTTGATGGTGTCGCCGAGTTACCAAGGGTTTATATCCAATCATCATCCGCCGACACGCCCGCTCCAGGACATGCGATCCATGTGAATATCGGAGGAAACGTTCAAACGGCATTGGACAACGCAAGTTGCGGGGACACCATTGAACTTCAGTCCGGCTCATCCTTTGCCGGCCCTTTTACCCTGCCACACAAAGATTGCGACGATCAACATTGGATCATTATTCGCACGAATGCCCCAGACAACGCGCTGCCGGCAGAAGGCGTGAGAGTAACTCCCTGCTATGCGGGACTGGCTTCGTTGGCGGGGCGTCCTGACTTTCATTGCGTTTCGACGGCAAATGTGATGGCGAGGCTCATTCTCGGTCAACGCGCAGCCTCAGGACCGCTGTTTCTAGCGCCGGGCGCAAACCACTACCGTCTCGTGGGTCTGGAAATTACTCGGATTCCTGGAAGCGGAGCTGCGTCTGACTTGATACACGCGGAAGCTGGCGCTGACCACATTGTCCTAGATCGTGTCTGGGTTCATGGCACGGCTCAAGACGAGACCCGGCGCGGAATACTGCTTGATGGGATCACCACAGCGGCAATCGTGGATTCTTATTTCAGCGACTTCCATTGCACTTCAGTGAGTGGTTCGTGCGTTGATTCACAGGCGATAGCCGGTGGGAGCAGCACTCTCGCGGGAGGCCCTTATAAGATCGTGAATAATTTTTTGGAGGCCGCTGGTGAGTGCATCATTTTTGGCGGAGACGCTTCCACGACCACGCCCGCGGATATAGAGATTCGCCGAAACCACCTGTTCAAGCCAATGCTCTGGGAAGCGGGCCACCCCGGATTTGTAGGCGGACTGACGGGCAATCCCTTCATCGTTAAGAATCATTTCGAGCTCAAGAATGCTCAACGAGTGCTGTTTGAGGGCAACATCCTCGAGAACACATGGGGAGGGTTCAGTCAGGTCGGATTTTCTATCGCGTTGACACCGAAAGGATATACCGATCCAAACAGTACTATAAACAGATGCCCAACCTGCCAGGTAACGGATGTTACGATTCGATACAACACGATCAGCCATGTGGGAGGTGGAGTTAATATTGCCACGGTTCTTACGGGTTCAGGCGTTCGCGCTCTGGCCGGGGGCCGATTTAGCATTCACGATGTGGTGATGGATGATGTAACTACTCAATACAACGGCCCGGGTACACTACTGAAAATTATGAACGGATGGTCTAGAAATGCGTTGCACGATGTCACGATTAATCACATTACGGGCTTCCCGGAGACTCATTTTCTTACCCTGCTCGATCTTGCTTCAAAGCCCCAGATGTCGAATTTGATCTTTACGAACAACATTGTAGGAGCAGGTCAATATCCTGTGTGGTCGGCCGGTGGCGGTTCGGCGAATTGCGCAAGTTCCGACGTACCAATCACCAGTATCTCTAGATGCTTTAGTACTTATACATTCACCTCCAACGTCATCATCGCGTCGCCTTATGCGCTATCAGAGTGGCCGGCAGGGAACCATTTCCCGGATGATTTTCAGGCGGTCGATTTCTTGAACTATACGGATCATGACTATCTTCTCCTACCCTCAAGTCCATATTGGGGCCAAGCTACGGATGGCACGAATCCCGGGGCCGATATTGAGGCCCTTGAAGCAGCTGTGTCAGGCGTTTACTGAAACAACGCCGGGCCCCGAATTCCTTCGGAGGGCTCTTACATCTACGGCCCCTTTGGAAGCGGCGACTTACGGGTGATGTCACTGTCGCGCGACATGAATCCCGCTCATCCTTCGAGGCTCAGTGCCATACTCAATAGGCTTGCGAAACTGCTTAAGCGGGCTGTTTAATGGAATCCGAAAGAGAGGAAACTATGGAGTTCGGGCGGTGTAGAGTCTTTTTTGCCCTTCTTCTGCTTATTGTCGGATGGGCGGGCAAGGTACATCCGGCAAATCCGCTCTCTACGGCTCAAGAGGCCAATCCACCCCGCTTTGATGGCCCTGCCGAACTCCCTCGTGTTTTTATCCGCAGCAGTTTACGCGAGACTGCGGCCCCGGGTCGGGTCCGGTTGGTTCGAGAAAATGAAAATCTCCAGAACGCAATCAATGAAACGAAATGCGGAGATACTTTGTCACTGGAGGCGGGAGCGACATTCAGCGGATTATTTCGGTTTCCCAATAAGCCATGCGACGACTCTCACTGGATTATTGTTCGAAGTAGCGCGTCAAACGAGGCATTGCCACAGGAAGGTTCCCGCGCCCTGCCCTGTTATGCAGGAGTGGCATCTCTGCCAGGCAGGCCTGAATTCCATTGCGCAGCAGTGAAGAATGTAATGGCGAGAATCGTATTCGATGCTAACGGAGATTCTGGACCAATCCTTTTCTTGCCGGGAGCGAACCACTACCGTTTCATCGGCCTGGAAGTGACGCGCGCCAAGCCTGAACTACACATGCGCAACCTTGTGCAGCTCGATAAACCGGACAGCACAGCCGATCACCTTGTTTTCGACCGTCTCTGGCTGCACGGCACGGCGCAGGATGAGACCAAGGGCGGCATTCACCTCACGGGAACTACTTACGTTTCAATCATTGATTCTTACTTCAGCGACTTTCATTGCATCGCGATGCAGGGCTCGTGCACGGACGCACAAGCCATCAATGGAGGCGGAGGGGACGCCCCGGGCGGTCCCTATAAGATAGTCAATAATTTTCTCGAAGCCTCGGGAGAGTGTGTGCTGTTTGGCGGCGCACCCGGCACGACCACGCCAGCCGATATTGAAATTCGCCGTAATCACTTGTTCAAGCCCATGACTTGGAAGTCCGGGGAACCTGGATTCGTGGCTGCCTACACGGGCACTCCATTTATCGTTAAAAATAATTTTGAATTGAAAAATGCGCAGCGAGTTCTTTTCGAGGCGAATGTACTCGAAAACTGCTGGGGCGGTTTCTCGCAAGCTGGCTTTTCAATCGTTCTTACGCCCGCCAATCAAGATGGGAGGTGCCCGGAATGTCGCGTAACCGACATTACAATCCGGTACAACGTGATTCGCCATGTCGCAAGTGCATTTAACATCGCCGATTTACTTAAAAGGCAAATCACCCCCTCCTCTGGCGGGGAACGCTACAGCATTCATGACATTCTGGTGGACGATATTGAAGGGAAGGCCCTCGCAGGCTTCGGCAACTTCGCACTAATAATGTCAGAAGCGCCTCTCCTTAATAGCGTACATATTGACCATGTCACCGCCTTTCCGCAGCGGGCTATTTTTACCATTAGCAATTTAGGCGCTAAGATCGAGGACTTTCAGATTTCGAACAGCATTTTTGCCGCTGGCGAGAGGCAGATTGCCAGCGCCGGAGGGGGACCTGAAAATTGCGCCAGATCCGGCGATGCACCCTCCACAGTGTTGAACAACTGTTTCGCGAATGCCACATTCCGCGGCAATTTGATCATCGGCGGATCGGGGAGTTGGCCGCGGGACAACATTCTCGTCAAGAATCCTGAAGACGCAGGGCTTCGTAATTTCAATGGCGGGCGGGGCGGGGACTACAGTCTTTGCCAGAATAAGGGTGACGGTAGCAACTGCCCTCGATCTTCGCCCGCACTGGGGAAAGGAACCGATGGACGGGCTATTGGCGCTGATATTGAGGGTATTGAAAAAGCCACTGCCGGCGTAATCTAGGCCAACTCGTCCCGCTATTTGTCAATCAGAATCCCTGAGTAGTCCACCATCCAGCGTGACAGTGGAGTGTTGATTTTGGCCCACTGCTTAAATTCGTAGAAGGCGTTGTACACAATCCTCTTCCTTCGCACTGTGGTCGCGCGATTGGATAGGCTCGCGCCCCCCAAAGCGTAGCCGAGTTCCTGAAGGTAATCGCCGACAAGAGCTTCAAACCAGCTCAACTGATCCGGAGAAAACTTATTTTTCCATCTCCCTACCGGTGAAAATGTTCCCTCTCGCAGATCTTCGTTGAACGAAGTGAGAGGGGTCTTAACGGAACCTATGCTTGCCCGCTGAATACGATCGTAGGCGAGATCATGCTGCAGGAACTTCCCGACGCGCGCAAGCGATTCTTCAGGATTCTCCACCAAATCTTCGTAGCGGACTTCGATGTAGTTCGGGCCGAGCTTTATCCCGTATTTCCTGGCTTTGCGCACGATCCATTTCCAATACAGCCCCGCAGCCAGCAGCCCGTTGCTTTTATCCCAGGGAAGAGGACGGCTCCATTGCCGCTTATCGAGGGAAAGAGCAACATCCCTGCCATCGCGGATAATGTGGACAAATAAAGCATCTGGAAAGTCCCGATGAATTCGGAGCATGTGCGACACGTTTGTTGGGGTCGAATCAATCCACCGGTCAACTCCTTGCGCGAGAGCGATTTCTTCCATGACGATTCGCAGGAAGTCGCTTACACTTTTGCATTCCGACAACACCTTGTCTTCAATTGTCCGAATGTCGAGCCCCGAGACATGGAAGGCCTTACTCTGAAGCCAGTCTTGCATCATTCTTTTTCGATTCTTGATCTCCTTGAGATCACCGTAGATTGGTTCAAGAACGTCGAACGCGTTCATTTGTGTGCGAAACTCAGCGAAGCCGCCGGCAGAAAGCAGCAGATGGTAGAGAAAGCTTGTGCCCGATCGTGGACAGCCGACAATAAAAACAGCAGGTTTCATAGGCTCTTTAGGCCTTGGTCGGCCGGAACTCGCGTCTGCAAGAACTCATATCCTAATTCTCAGTTCGATCCTTGATCGCGGCGCGGGTTTGCGGAATCAACAAATAGTAAAGTTTCCGCCACTGCTCACGGACAGCTTCCCACGAATAACGGCGAGACTCATCGCGGGCGTTTTGAGCCAGCCGTGATGCCAACTCAGGGTCTTTTAAGAGGCGTATGACATTTCGCGCCAAAGCCTTTGGGTCACCCACCTCAGACAGCAATCCGGTCCGTTCATGATCAACAAGATAGCGCATCCCTTCCGGATCGGTGCTAACAACTGGAGTCCCTGAAGCGAATGCCTCCAGAATAGAAACGGGCATATTATCCAAACAGGACGCGTTTATGAAAATGTCGGCTTCATCGTAGAACCGGTTGATTTGTTGCCGTGTTGCCGCCCCAGCAAAGTTTATGCCTGTAACGCCCAATTCCTTCACAAGCTCGCGGATCTGACCCTCCGAGGGCCCGTTTCCCACCAGGTCTAGACGAGCTTCAGGGAAACTCCGTTGCACTTCGACGAAGGCGCGGACTACTACATCGATACTATAGTAGCGATGGAACCCCCGAGTGCAGACCAGGTAAGGACGGAAGTGTTTTCGATTCCGAAACGAGAACTGTGACGTATCTACAATGTTCGGCACGATTTTAGCATCGAGTCCGAATTCGCGAAATACGTCCACCAGATGCCCGGACGGCACCGCTAGCAAGTCCACGAGTTGCAGGATTCTTAGCGCGACCCGAGAGCGGCGAAGGTGGTCCCTTGCTTCTCCGCTGTGATAATTCATTATGCTTTTCTTACCCCGCAATTTTGCTACGAGCCAGGCGGGACAGGGGGCAAGTAAGAACGACCAGTAAGACGCGGAAAAGATGTGAGCGATGTCAACTTTTTCCAGGCCTTTCCAAAGATGCCAGAAGTAGATGGGCTGCCGGAGAATCGTGCGTAATCGGGGAATATGGCGAGCCCATGAGAGCAGCGTAGGAAGCGGAGGATCGGCGGCAAGAAAGCTGACTTCCACTTTCGGATCGCCCTCCCAGAGGCGCACGAGCAAGTCAGACTGGACCGCCTGTCCGCCAATATAGCGGAGGCTGGGCGCGACAATGGCGACCTTCAACTTACTCCTCGAAGGGTTGAGTTCAGATTTCACTTGGATTGTTTTTTCTTTTCCAGAAGATTCAAGTAGAGATCTTCGTAGCGGCAACGCATCCGATCAAGGCTAAATTTTTCCTCCGCGAAGCGCCTGGCCCGAGCACCCTGTTGCGCGCAAAGTTGGGAATCGGAAAGAAGACGGTAGATTGCGTTGGCGAAATCCAGTTCATTCTTAGGTGTGATGAGCGCTCCCCGGTCGTCGTTAACCAACTCAGCATTCCCTCCGACGTTGTAGGCGACGACTGGCAAGGAGGCCGCCATGGCTTCGAGGATGGCGTTCGACAGACTCTCCGAATCGGAGGTCAGGACGGCCAGGTTCATAGAGGCGAGCACTTGGGGAATGTCGCGACGTTCGCCGAGGAAAAGAATCTGGTCGCCGAGACCGAGCGAGGCGGCTTGCAGTTCCAGCGCCGGCCGAAGTGGGCCATCGCCGACGAGCAAGAATTCGACGTGAGGCATACGCTGATGAATCTGTGCCGCGACGCGGAGGAATCCAGCATGATTCTTATAGTCAGCGTTCATGCGGGCAATCATCCCTACGCGCAGAATGCCGGGACGCGGTGGCAGCGCTGCAAGTGAGGGTTGAAATGCCGTAGGAGGCAAGGCGTTTCCAATGGTAACGAGCTTCTCGCGAGGCACTCCGGCCGCATGGAGACGGTCTGCGGCGGCCTGGGAATTGCACGCAACCGCATCGCACCATCGAAAAGCAGCGGCTTGCGCGCGGAATTGCGCCGGCGTAATCAAATCTCCAAGCTGGCGGTGACTGCCGATAATAACCGGGACACGTGCCAGGCGCGCCGCGGGGATAAGCGTTAAGTTGGTATAAAAATCGAAGGCATGCGCGACGAGAACATCGTTACTGCGCAGGTGGCGGCTAAGTTTGAAGCGAGCGCGCAGCGACTGCCATCCGAAGAGACTGCCGCCAAGGGGAAATTGAGTGGTGTGCTCCAATTCGTCAGCGAGCGTGCCCCGGCGGTTGATGCATCCTAGGTGGACTTGGAAAGTTGTGCGGTCAACATTCTGCGCCAATAAGGTGAACTGGCGCTCGGATCCGCCCATCTCCAAGGTGTTGATCATCAGAAAAAGGCTGATTGGCGAACCGCCAAGACGGGGCGCGGCGGCGATCTCTGCGTCTGTGGGCCCCATCGCGATCATTTTACGGTTCCGGGAAAAGCTAGCACGGAATAGCCACCGATTTCCTTCGGGAGTCCGCCACTAGAGGAAGAGAAAATAAGCCAGCGGGTTTTGTATATTTCTCAAGGAAATTGCGATGCCACAGTTCAAACATCAGCAAGCGCCACAGTCGGCCGCTCAGGGATCGACCTCGATGAAGGTGGTCGTCCATCAGTTTACGAATGCCCGCCGGTTCGAAATATCCGCGCTGCAGTGTGCGCGGCTCAATCAGCATCATCAGCATGTCTTTCAGTTCATGCCGCATCCAGTGGTCGAGAGGAAGCGCGAAACCCTGTTTCTTACGATAAAGGGCTTCTCGAGGAACGCCTAGTCGTTCAGCCAACTTGAAAAGGATGTACTTCTGCCGGCGACCCCGCAGCTTCCAGGCGGAGCCCAACCGCGCAGCCCACTCAACCAACTCATGATCGAGAATGGGTACGCGAACCTCAAGCGAGTTGAGCATGCTCATGCGGTCCACCTTCGTGAGGATGTCGGCAACCATGTAGGTCTTGGTATCCACATAGAGAAGCTTACTGACGGGGTTCTGGGCTGGCGCCTGAGAGAAGTAGCGCCGTAATACGTCGCCCGGATCGTCACTCCCGCGCACAACTTCGCGGAAACCATCGGAAAGCAGCGGCATGTCGCGTTCAAAAGAGGGCACGAATGACAGCCCGTCAATGTATCGCTCCTGCCACGGCAAGGAAACGTTGTAGCTGAATTTGCGCCCTTTTATTTTATTCGGGATATGAGGAAAAATCTGGTTACGGTACATCTTTCGTGCCCACCCGGGAATGTGCTCAAAGATACGGCGTTCGGCGTGGGTCCGGTAGCGGTCGTAACCCGCGAAGATCTCATCGCCGCCGTCGCCGGAAAGCGCTACTGTCACGTGCTGGCGAGCCATCTGTGAGACGTAATATGTGGGCAGCATGGAGGAATCGGCGAATGGTTCCTCGAGCGAACTAGTTAGATGTTCCACGGTCTGCACCACGTCGGGATCGAGGATCATCTCGTGATGTTCGGTGCCAAATCTGGTGGCCACAAGACGGGCATAATGAGCCTCATTAAAATCGTCTTTAGCAAAGCCGATGCTAAACGTCTTGACCGGACTGGAGCTCGCGCGAGCCATCATGGCGACGACTATGGATGAATCAACTCCGCCGCTCAAGAAAGCTCCAAGCGGAACATCGGAGATAAGGCGGATTCGCGTCGCCTCAAATAAGCGTCGCTCCAACTCTTCCAAGCACTCTTCTTCGGTCTTGGGAAAATATGTATCGTAGGCGGGCACGTCCCAATATTGGCGGACGCTGATTACTCCGTCCTCGAATTGCAGCAGGTGGCCAGGGGGAAGCTTATGAATGCTCGTAAATACGGTGATCGGATCGAAAACATACCCGAAGTATAGATACTCGAGGAGCGCCGGGGCATTGATTTCGACGAGATCAGGATCCGCTGCGAGAATAGCTTTAATTTCAGATCCAAATAATAGCCGGCCGTTTGCCAGCGCATAGTGGAGCGGCTTCTTTCCCAACCGGTCGCGAGCGATCAGCAGACAACGCCGCTTTTCGTCATACAGCGCAAATGCGAACATGCCTCGAAGCTTCTGAACACAGTCCGCCCCCAAGTCCTCGTAAAGATGGACGATCACTTCAGTGTCACTGTTCGTGTAAAAGCGATGACCTTTATTTTCAAGCTCGCGGCGAAGCTGGGGAAAGTTATAAATTTCTCCGTTAAATACTACCCAGACCGTCCGGTCCTCATTGAAAACAGGCTGATGGCCGCCTCCCAAATCAATTACGCTCAGCCGCCGCATACCAAGACCGGAGCAGCCTTTGACGAATATTCCTTCGTCGTCAGGCCCACGGTGCACAATGGTCTGACACATTGTGTGAATGGTCGTTTCGTCAACCCGCGCATCGGCGCGCCCATCTACGATTCCGGCGATTCCACACATCAGCTAACCTTTCAAAGTCCCCTTGCGAATTGCCTGAAACTGGACAACTACGGTGCTTGAGGTGGAAGCTTCCGGTTGCGTCATTGCCTCTTCTACTTTCCACCATTGCGCGACATTAAAACAATATTTGCCATTGCAGAAAATCTGTCAGGCGGAATCGGGAGACATAAGATTCCCGCCAGGCTAGTGTCGCGAAGCCAGCGAGCCTGATCTTGGTTCTATCGCATACGTCGTCAGAGGGCGGTCCGTATTACTTGAAAAGCCAGGCGAACGAGTGGGAACGCCATCTTTTTCCTTCACAATGGCCAAAAGAACCGAAGTATAGGCAACCGCAAAATAGGGGAAAAACTGGTATGCTTCCGGCGCAAAACATGCACCCACTGCAAAACCAATCAGGGAACTATGTAAGGCTCCAACAAACAAAGTAGTTTCAACATCCAAGTCACGTCTTCGTCTTAATCGTCTCAGATTGGAGAAACCGCGGGCAAAGAACATAAGATAAATAACAAGAGCAGGGATGCCGCCTTCAACAGCCACCTGGAGATAGGTCATGTGCACTTCATGCCAGTCTCCAGAGACAACGACGAAATTGTCCACCCCGGTTCCCAATAAAGGATAATGCTCAATTATCTCCAACGACCGCAGCATCAGATATTTGCGAGCTTCGAAAGAACTTTCTGCTTTCGTTTCCGTCGTTGTGTCCAGATCTCCTCCAGCAATCGCTGCGAATCGATCCTTGAGCTGTCTTCCGCCCACTAACATGATGAGGGTTCCAAGTCCCAGCGCAATCACAATCAGATGGGGGCGACGGCCCTTGACACCGAAATGCCATAAGCAGACCGACCCCGAGATGACCAAATCAATGAAACCTGCGCGCGATGCCGTGAGAAACAATGCTGAAGACATAACAAACATTGCGAGTGCCCATAACATCTTTTTGAGCCCGGTTTTCGCGTTAAGCAGGAAGGCGAGACAGAAAGGAAGCGAGAGCACAATGGCAAACGCAAGATCATTAGGGTTGGAATAAATCCCTCCCAGAACGCCTTCAAGCCGCGGATGGCCTTGGCTCTTGGCGATTGAGGCCACCGCAATCGCCGCGACCGAGCCAGCTTGTATGAAAATTATGCGGCGCAACCTCGGGAAATCTATTACGACCAGAAATGTGAGCACCCAAATTACAAACACCTTGGAAAAATCAAGGGTATGGTAGAAGGCGCCACCCCGCCACACTGGAGAGAACGCTGCCGAAGCAAACAAAATAATGATCAGGCCAAACAAATAGTTAGCTTCAACCGGCCGATCTCGAAATTTTCGTCCAGTTTTTGTCGAGAATAGCAATATCAGGGCTGGGATAGCGGTGAGCTTTGCCAGCGGAATGACTCTTAGACCAGGTATCCAATCTTCTGGGCGGGCACAGTAGACCAGATAGAAGGCGCTTAACCAAAAAAATGCAGCGCCCCAGCGTGTTTTAGCACTGGGAGTCTGATCAAAAATCGGACCGGCACTCAATGCCGAGCTACTCTCTTTTGTGACCAATCCTGATCTCATTCTTCGGAAAGTTATGTCCGACGCTCATCTCTGCACAAATCAAGCCGCCATCATCAATCTTACATTGAGGAAATAGAAACAACACATTTTCTCTGATCGTTCGTAATATTTGGCCACAGGGTTTTCTTTAGCGCCCGTCAGGTCCCGCTCGGTTACTTCTGTAAGGTTACTTGCGAGGCGCCCGTTTTTGTTTACAGCGAACCGGGCGGCAAGAATTTTGTTCGCGTGATTGTTGATTGCTCTGGTTTCACGTCACAATTGAACTGCGGAGGGAAGAGGGCGCGTTGAACTGCGCATTCTTTTCACGATCTGCAGAAAGCTCAAAAGACGTTCCCGATGAAGTAGCAGCACCGTACCCAGATAAATGGTCGCACCGGTTACTATTTCAATGATCAACCGGAACAACAGGGGCGCACTCGCGGGCAGTTCGAGCTTCAACAATCCAACTCCGAGGGCCATGGCGACGGCACCATCCAGTCCAGGGCGTACAGCGCGAAAGTATTCCAAAGGGCTCATCTCAATCGTCTCGAGTGTCTTCCAATAAAGAGGAGCCGTCACCAGGGGATACGACAACCAAGCAAATGCGACTCCAGCGATTCCCCAATGACTGCCGAAGTAAAAGGAGATCGGCATGATCACTAAAGCAGACAACTCCACCCGCATCACGAAGCGCGCGTTGCCAACCGCCGTAAGAAGCTTCGGCAGAAGCGCCTCGACAGACCGAAACGCAGTGTAGAGGCAAAGAACTTCAAGCGGAACAATCATGGGCTGCCACTTGCTGCCAAGTGCGAAGAAAACCAGTTCACGGGCGACCAACGCCACTCCGATCGTGGCCGGGAAAGTCGCCAACGCCACAGCCTCTGTTAAGGTGCGCAAATAATGGCGCAGGGCGACAGGGTCTTTTTGCACCTTTGCCAGATAACTGGGAATGACCGTTGTCACCACCGAAACCACTTTTTCGAGCGGCATATTGGCTAGAACCCAGGCCATTCCGTAAAAACCCAACCAAGAAGGCCCCAGCACTCTTCCTACCGTCACATTGTCCAACGCGCTGTAAGAGGACCATGCAAAAACATAAATTAGAACGTGCCTGCTGAAAAGAAGAGGCCTTTTCACTGCCGCAAGATTTGGCCATGCGAAGCGCTGCGGGCACACGGCTAGAATCAAACCGCTTCGTACCGTAACGGCCAGCAAATTTCCCGCGACCAAAGCCCAGTAGCCGTAGCCCAAGAGCGCGAGTGCGACGGTCACAATGGCGGCGACTACATCGCGGGTCGCGTTGAACCAAGAAAGTTGCCTGAACCGCAGTTCCTTGCCCATAACCCCCTCGGGCACGCTCCGAAGTGCGAGAGGAATGAGCGATAGACAACTTACCACTATCACCGGCACTAAGCGGGGAGTCTTGAAGAAAACCGCCACGGGCCACGCGCACACCGACGCGATGAGGAACGCCATTACGCCGAGAGACACAGCCACGGAATGCAGTTGCGCGATCTCGTCCTCGGTCAGGTCCCGCATTGTCACAATTGTGACCGGGATGCCGAACTCGCCTGCTAAACGCAAGAACGAGTAAAATGCGGCCGACATAGCCACTAACCCAAAATCGGAGGGAGCGAGAATTCTAACGACTACCAGTAACGAAGCCCACGAAATGAGTTGCGCACCCCAGTCTGTGACCGCTCTCCATGCCAGATTGCCGGCCAGGGAACCGGTTGGTTTCGGCAGAAGTTGGGCTGTCTCCACCGGAGCGCCGTCCGAATTCACAGGCACAGTTTCTGATTTATTCAATTCTGGTACCCGTTGTGTTGTCTTGCCACCATAGGTCTATTTATCGCGGAAGTTGGGTCGTGCCAGGCCGGCGCGAAACCAATTACGCCTTGTCATTCGCCGCCTTATCCTAGTTCAGCGGTGCACCGAGTGCTGGCGAACAGCAGAGGAATTCCCCTTCGACGCAGAGGCGTCCACACTCTAAGATTTTGCTTCGAAAATGCTGAACACGATATTCATGCCATAAGGTTCTAGATCGAATTCCTGTAAACACGTTTTCTTAGAAATGTCGTACAAGGCGATATGGGTAGGCCGCACGTCCATCCCCTCGCGGAAGATATTTTTCACCCAGAGAATATTTTCCGTAAGACTAGTCTTTCGAACCCGCGAAAATCCGACCCAAGCCTTTTCGTTATCCACCAATAGTATCCCTCTGCACCAGCCCAGCAACGAATTGTGGCCATTGATTTTTTTAAGATCAACAATGTCATCGGCTTCCAAGGTGTGACGATTGGCGATCACGACTCGGCCGTCAACGGTAGTAAAGTAAATGTGGTCACCGCGGACCAGTCCATCATGCGGGGTTTGAACGTCTATATTGATTCGTTTTGCCAGGCCAGGGACCGTCACTGCATCGCGTTGACGGAAGCGCGTGGCCCAAATCTCGCCATCCAACTCGAACACGAAATTTGGATGTGCCTTGTGGGGCTTTGTACTCTCTACCTTGCGATAGTCCGCAGTCCTGGAAAAACGCAACCACGGATCCTCGTCTAGCACACTCCAGCAAGCCAAAACTTCCCCCCCAAGGCTGACCTTAAGGACCATATCCAATCCCGTGGAGACAATCAGCAGATTTCCGTCTGAGGAGGGAGTAACGTGGTGGAGATCGTTGAATAGCGGCAAAGAGATATAGCCAATTTGTTGGAAGTCGGGCAACTTGAAAATTAGCACCTCTGTAGAGGTGCATGTGTAAAGCGTATCGCCGACAAGAGTTCCGGCCTTGAATATATTAGAGGAATGTTCGCTGGCACGCGCCTCGGGGAGGCTTTTATACTCGATGCAAGTTTCTACAGTCCCGCCTTCAATATTAAGTCGCAAGATAAGGGCAGCTTCATAGAGGTTCCACTCTTCCTCGGCCTTCAGGAATAACCGTCGCTGTCTTGCCCCTAAAACGTATAAATCAGACATGAAGCCTCGACTCGTCCAATCCACAGGGGCAGTAAAAACGGGACGCCGGGGATGCCTCCAGCGCATGACCTGTTCTTCGGGCAAGTGGGAGGTTTATTGGTCCTCTGGCTTTCACCTTATCTCTCTCGTGCCCATGTCTGAAATCGTGATTCAAAAATCGCTGCCGTTGGGCTCAATCTTATATCGGCAGGGCGGAGGCAATAAAATTAGTAAACTTCTGGAGATACTAACGAATGAGTATTTTCGCAGGGGCAATGTAGGGCGGCATCGGTACTTTTGTAACGTTACCTGACATACTCGGAAACTCCATTTTTTTCTCCTTCAAGGGAAAACCATTTCCACGGCTCAAGGGTTCTCCAAAGATCATGCGCTGGGGGAGTGGTCCATGCTTCTCAATCTAAACGACCTTGCAGTTGGTGATTGCCTTGCTTCATTAGTGGCAAGCTCCAAAAGGCTCCAACCTGTAAGGGGCGTTAGCGAGACTGCCAAACGGTACGTTCACAGCGAGCCTATCGGCAGATTTTTCATTTTGACTTTTATGTGAGGGCCAAGCTCTATGGCAAAGTTTCTCCGATACTTTTCGTTGATTTTCCTGGGAACTATGACTGCGTGCGGTGGAGGGGGTATATCCGGGAGCGGCGGATCCCATGCCAGTATTGTCCTTCAATCAGTCCAGGTTACTGCCAGCAACAAGTCTTTTCCTGCTGGAATTAATCAGCAATTTACGGCCAGCGGTTCTTATAGCGACGGCACCACGAAGGATATAACCACAACTGCGGTTTGGAGTTCGTCGGATGCGAGTGTCGCGACGATTACCGCCAGCGGAACCGCCAAAGGCATGTCGCCAGGCTCGGTCAGCATAACTGCTACCCAATCTAATCTATCTGGAAGCCTGGCCGCGACCGTGGTCCCCGCTGCTTTGACTTCGATATCTATCAGTCTTGCTACTCCTTCTGTCGCGGCTGGTCTCACCGATCAAGTGACGGCGACCGGAAAGTACAGCGATGGCAGCACCCAAAATCTTACTAACTCAGTTGCGTGGACCGTCGCTGGCCCCGGCGTTGCATCCATTTCTAATACCGGCCTTATTACCGCGAAAGCGAATGGTTCGACGGTAATTACTGCGACTCTGGGCAGTATTAGTGGGACGGGCACGGTCACGGTAGGGTCCGCTGCGTTGGCGTCCCTTGCGGTAAATTCGGTCAGCGGATCAGTTCCAGCAGGACTGACGGACCAGTTCACAGCTGTCGGAAGCTACACTGATGGCAGCAGCCAGACTCTGACCAACTCGGTCTCCTGGAATGTCTCAAACGCCACGTTAGCGTCAATTTCGAACACTGGCCTGGTGACGGGAAAGAAACTCGGTTCCACAGCGGTTACAGCTACGCTGGGCAGCCTGACGGGGACCAGTTCTTTGACCGTAACCTCGCCATTGTTAGTTTCGATATTGGTTAGCCCCGCTAGCGCGTCGGTTGGGGTTGGGTTCACCGATCAGTTTACGGCCACCGGGAGTTACAGCGACGGCAGCACTCAAAATCTCAGTAACTCGGTAAATTGGAGTGTCTCTAATAGTGCCCTCGTATCAATCTCGGGAAGTGGTCTCGTCAGTGGAGTATCCAACGGATCCGCCGTCATCACGGCTACTTCGGGCTCGATCAGCGGTACAGCACCTCTGACAATCACGATATCTTTAGTCTCGATCGTCGTTACGCCTGCCCTTCCAACCATTGCTCCTGGTACGGCTGAACAATTCAAAGCCACGGGAACCTTCACGGACGGCAGCACACAGGATGTAACCGGTACGGTGAGCTGGAGTTCTTCCGATCCAACTAAAGCGACCATCAGCAGCTCTGGGCCAACTAGCGGTTTAGGTCATGCGGTGGCGGCCGGCCTTTCAACGATCACAGCTTCTTCCGGCACCATTTCTGGCTCAACCACCCTGACCGTGAGCCATGGAAAACTCACTTCTATTGCTGTGACGCCAGCAACCAGCACGATTCCCCTTGGAGTAGCTCAGCAGTTCACCGCAGTGGGAGCATTCGATGACGGTACCTTTCAAGATATCACGAATACGGTGACCTGGTCCTCTTCGCAACCCGCGTTGGTATCAATCACGGTGAGCGGTATGGCGACGGCGCGCGGTACCGGAACAGCGACACTTACCGCAGTCTCGGGTGCGGTGAGCGGAAGCACCACCTCGGTTACCGTGAGTGCCGCCAATATCACGTCAATTGCAATTCAAGGGGGAGATGCCAAGATTGCAAATGGCACGACCGCAAAATTGAACGCGATTGGAACCTTTAACGACGGCAGCACGCGAGACGTGAGCTATCTGGCAACCTGGACCTCGTCGGTACCTGCTTTCGCGACGGTCGTATCAGGGGGGCGCGTGCAAAGCGTAAGCCCGGGGCAAACCACAATGACGGCGGCACTGGGGGGGCAGACTATTTCGGTCAACCTGACGGTTACAAATGCAACGCTCACATCAATATCCATAACGCCTTCGATCTCTACAATCGCCGCTGGCACTCAGGTCCCATTCTTGGCGACGGGGCTATTCAGCGATTCGAGCACTCAGGTTATTACGACCAACGTCACGTGGGCGTCAACCGATATGACGGTTGCAACAATCAGTAACGCCTCGGGCACCCATGGAATCGCAACGGCGATTGCCGGAGGAAATGTCACAATCAGCGCCATACCCACATTTGGGACTCCGGTCACGGGCACCGCGCAATTGAATATTACTGGAGTGAGTCTCGTGAGCATTGCACTCACTCCCGCGACCGTGGTCTTGGGTCCGGCAGCTACTCTTCAGTACAAGGCTATCGGAACCTTTAGCGATGGCACCTCCCAAAACCTGAACACCGCAGCGACCTGGAGCACCTCGTCAGCTTCTGTCGCGACCGTTACTACATACGGTCAGGCGACAGGACAATCGGCCGGGATCGCGACCATTACAGCATCCCTCGGAGGAGTCTCCGCAACCTCTAATGTGGTCGTTGATTCATACGCTTTGACCTCTATCGCAGTAACTCCATCAACTTCAGACCTTCCACAGCAAATAGCGACAGGATTCACCGCCATCGGCACGTTCGCTGACGGCCAGCAGGTTGATTTGACATTGGTGGTCGCCTGGACATCTTCAAACGCTTCTATTGCAACCGTAAGTAATGTGTCAGGCATGAAGGGTATGGCTATGGGTCTCGCACCAGGCAAGTCCACAATTTCAGCACTGTTTGGCGGACAGGTCGGTACGGCGGCTCTGACGGTCACGAACGCTACGTTACAAACGATCGCCATCACACCGGCCAGTCCCAATATTTCTCTCGGCAACACTCAAAAGTTTGTTGCCGCGGGAACGTTCACCGATGGAAGCACCATGGACCTTTCCACCCAGGTAGCTTGGAGCTCGTCGAACGTAAATGTGGCAGTAATAGATGCATCCGGGATAGCCACCAGCGCCGGTTCCGGAACCACAACAATTGCCGCGACGCTAAACAGCGTTAATACCACTGCGATACTGACGGTGAATTAGGGGAAAAACTCAGTGAGGGCACGACTTTCAGGCGGTAGCGTCGCAAGATCAGTAATCGGCCCGGCTGAAAGCCGGGCCATCCAATTTGGAATTGTCAGTCGCGCATTTTTATTTTGCAAATCAATATTCAGCCAGTTGTTTCATTGCGTCATAAAGATCCGAAACCTGCGGCAGAATGGCATTTTCAAGGACGGGTTGGTAGGCAACATACACATCCTTAGCGGCCAGGCGCCGCACCGGGGCGTCGAGATGTTCGAACATCTGATCGGCGATTCTGGCGGCGATTTCCGCACCATATCCCCAGCTCAAAGTATCTTCATACGCTACTAGTGCGCGGTTGGTTTTTTGTACAGAAACAGAAATTGCATCCCAGTCGAAGGGATTCAAACATCGGAGATCGAGGATTTCAACCTTGATCCCATGTTCTCGCTCCAATTTTTGCGCCGCCTGTAGAGCCCGCGGAACGACGGCACCGTAAGTAATGACAGATAAGTCGGTCCCTGGCTGTACGATTCTCGCTTTCCCAAATGGAATCATGTAATCCGGGCCAGGATCGGCTGCGCGTCCATACGTCTCCCGATATAGCCGTTTATGTTCCAGGAAGAGCACTGGATCATCGCAGCGGATCGCCGTCCGCAACAGTCCCGCAGCATCAAGCGCATTGGAAGGAAAAACTACGCGCAATCCGGGAATATGAGTGAACACACACTCGCCACACTGCGAGTGATAGATGGCGCCACCCGTAAGGTATCCACCTATCGCAACCCGGATCACCAGGGGCGCGGAAAATCCATTGTTAGACCGCCACCGAATCACCGGCAGTTCATTCCGCAATTGCATCATCGCCGGCCAGATGTAATCGAAAAACTGAATTTCCACTACAGGCTTAAGGCCACGGGTCGCCATACCAGTTGCTCGGCCCACGATGTTTGCTTCCGCCAGTGGAGAATTGAAAACGCGGTCCGATCCAAAGTCACACTGTAGGCCCGCGGTGAGTTTGAAGACTCCACCCTTGCCTTTCACCATTTTTTGTTTCAAATACTGTTCCCTGCTGCAATCCGCCACATCTTCGCCGAATACGATGACACGTTCATCCCGCTTCATTTCATCGCGCAGCGTGGCATTGATGAGGTCAGCCATGGTTTTTGGAACAAGCTTCTTGGCATCGGGCCGCGGATCTGGAGGAGCCACAACCACAGGGCCATCAAACGTGCCAGAAGTGGGATCCAAATCGGGCGAGTAAACATACGTTGCGACTGTCGCTGGGTCGGGAAAAGGCGCTGCCAAAGCTCGATCCACAGCAATTTGCAAATCGTCATCCACCTTCTTCTCAAGTTCGGTAATGCCCTTTTCGTCGAGAATGCCTTCCCGTATCAAGAACATTTGCATTTGCGGCACGGGATCGCGGGCAGCATCCCTCTCGCGCTCGGCATCAGCTCGATACAGGCGTTCGTCGTCCGAGAGCGAATGCGAATACGGACGAATGACATGCGCGTGGACAAATGCGGGACCATCGCCAGCCCGGCAATAATTGACCGAACGAACGAAGGCCGCGTAGGCAGCGACCGGATCTGTTCCGTCTATTTCTTCAAAATGAAAATGGGGGAAATTGGCGACGAGCCGTGAGATGTTGCCGCCTGAGGTTTGCACTTCGACGGGGACAGAAATCGCATATCCGTTATCCTCAATTAGAAAGACGATAGGCAGTCGCTGATTCGAGGCCGTATTCAGCGCCTCCCAAAACTCCCCTTCGCTGGTTGTGCCGTCCCCAAGTGAAACCAGCGTGACCTCATCGTCATGATACGTAACTTGCTTAAACTGACGATAATCGCCGTCAATTTTTTTTGCCGCACTGGGGTGAACTGAGAAGTATCGCCCGACCTCGGCGCACCCGACGGCTTGCAGAATCTGGGTTCCCGTGGGGGATGAGCCAGTTACAATGTTTAGCCGGGGATAGCTCCAGTGGGAAGGCATCTGGCGACCGCCAGAACTGGGATCATCAGCGGCACCCACACCTTGCAGCAACATTTCATAGGGGGTCGCCCCCAGAGCTAGACAAAGAGCGCGATCGCGATAGTAGGGATAGAACCAGTCATAGCCGGCTTTCATTGCGAAAGCCGCCGCGACCCCGACGGCCTCATGGCCTGCGCCGGAAATCTGGAAGAATATCTTCTGCTGGCGTTTCAACATGATCTCGCGGTCATCAACACGCCTGGACGTGTACATCACCCGGTAGGCGTCAATTAGCTGATTGCGGGATAGGCCTTCGTAATTTCTGGTGATGCGCCGCACATTATTTGCAGTCCCGGTGTTTGCACCTCCGATGTTTGTGGCCACGGCGTCTTTTATCCCTGCATCTGTAATTCCGGCGGATTTCGGATTTGCCTTCATGGTAGCCATTCAGGCGCCCTTACAAGCTGTGCAGTCCTTAAGCATTGTAAATCTAGCGCGACGGTTCCGAATATACTGGATTAGCCGTATAGGTCAAGGCACGCCCGCGAAGAATGATCAAGTTTAACCGAAAGTTTGATCCCAGCCAGATTGGCCTTTTAATCTTCGATTTAGACGGCACTTTGATTGATTCGCGACTCGACCTGATCCACTCCGTCAACGCGATGTTGCGTCATTTCAACCTCGCCGAACTGCCTGGCGACGTGGTGGCGTCGTATGTTGGAGATGGCGCCCCTATGCTGGTCCGCCGCGCCCTAGGGGACCCCAGCGACGAGGGTTTTTTCCAACAAGGCCTGGACTATTTTCTTTCGTATTACCGGGAGCATAAGCTCGACTACACGGTGGAGTATCCCGGCGTCAAGAGTGCATTGAGCCGGATTCGTGGCTCCAATGGGTATGTCCGCCAGATGGCAGTCCTCACAAACAAGCCAGTTCTCCCGGCCCGTGCGATCGTGAACGCGCTCGGACTTGGCGATTTCTTTGTCAGCGTTTACGGTGGCAACAGCTTTACAACGAAAAAACCTGATCCCCTGGGCGTGAACACTCTGTTGAAGGAAACCGGCCATAGTGCCTTGCAGTGCATAATCATTGGCGATTCATCCATTGATATCGTGACCGGTCGCAACGCGGGAATCTGGACTTGCGGAGTTACTTATGGCTTTGCTCCGCAAACCTTGAGCATCGCTCCCCCGGATGTTCTGATTGACGAGCCGAAAGAACTAACGGACTTATTTACGTGACGTTAACGGTGACGGGCGAGGACGACCCACTCTCAGCTTGGAACGAATCGAAGTCTCTTCAAGTACACTGCCATGGAGCATGACGGACCTCCATCGCAGCTTCACGCCCGCGGAACTACGCAAACTTCGCAGTCTAAAAGACCCTCATGGCATCCAGCGATTTCTCGACGCTATGCCTTACCATCTTGCGAATACTGCCTGGTCAGCCCGCCGTGTTCTGCATGAAAACACCGCGCACTGCTTCGAGGGTGCAACCTTTGCTGCCGCGGCGCTTCGAGCCAATGGATTTCCTCCCCTGATTCTCGATCTCGAAGCTGAAAATGACACGGACCACGTTATTGCAATTTATCGTATTGGGCGTCATTGGGGAGCGGTTGCGAAATCCAACTACACCGGATGCCGCTATCGAGAGCCGGTTTATCGGTCGCTGCGAGAGTTGGCCCTAAGCTACTTCGATGTGTACTTCAACCTTCGGCGAGAGCGTTCGCTGCGGACCTTTTCCAGACCAGTGAACCTGGCACGTTTCGATGATCTTGAGTGGATGACGACCGACAAGCCTTTATGGTTTATTGCCGAATATTTATTTGAGATCCATCACTACCGGCTGCTGGCTCCGGGAATGGAGAAAAGGCTGCACCGGTTGGACGACCGTTCGTTTCGCGCAGGATGTCTGGGACGAGCAGAGAAGTAGGGACTTTCCTCCGTAACAGAATTCCCATAAAGATGAAGCTTGAAAGGCACTTGTATTTGACGATCTGTCATGATCGGTGACATACTGTTCATCCGTCCCTTATTAGCTGCCACCAGTCGCGCTGGCCTACAACTGATAACTCACGGCGTGCTCTGGTCCTGTATGCGCTTAGCGATTAAATCGAGTAAACCGATCATCCTGTGTATAGAGGACAATGAAGGGTATCTTCGCTTGCGACGAGCCGTTCTTGAGCAAAATGGTTATTCGGTGCTGGCCGCGACGACGGGCATTGAAGCACTCAACAGGCTCCGACATTCTCCCGTTTCTCTTGTCATTTCTGATCACATGCTTGGAGATACGAGTGGGACAGAGCTTGCCAAAGAGATCAGAAAGATTAGACCCAAGGTCCCGATAATGCTCTATTCAGGAGTCATGCCTGAACATTTAGGGGATGTAAATTGTTTCTTGAGCAAGATGGAGCCAATCGAGGATTTTCTTACCATGATTGCGAGCCTTGTTAGCCACTAAAATTTAGCAACACCTGGTTGCGCAGGGCGATTTTTTTCATCTACAAGAACGACTTTGCTGGTGTAGCTGCGAGCTTCTTTTTCTTCAAGCCAGCAAAACGCGGTGACAATCACCAGATCTCCTACTTGCACCAGTCGTGCTGCGGCGCCATTTACGCAAATTTCTCCCAAGCCTCGGGTCAGGGGTAGCGTATACGTTTCGAAGCGTTCCCCGTTATTCACATTCCACACGTTCACCGCTTCCCCTGGAAGAAGGCTTGCCGCATCCAGAAGCGCAACATCCATCGCAATGCTGCCCTCATAGTTGAGATCGGCTCGGGTTACAGTTGCGCGGTGAATCTTCGACTTCATCAGCTTAAGTAACATTCTGTAATTTCCCTCTCGATTGGATGCTTGGCAATTATTTTCGATTTAGGAGCACGTGTTGGGCGGTCCTGGGAGCGTGTCGTTGCGCAAAGTAAGCCACGGTGACCTGCGATGGGATTGCAGGCAACTGAATACCGTAAGAAAGGGATGCGAGAAAAGAATACGAAACGTTTGGTTCGATCTACCTAGAAGCTAAAAGCAAGCCCGCCGCGTACGGTGCGCGCCGATTGAACGAGGTATACAGTCTTGCCGTCGCTTCCTAGGACGGGAACATACCCCTGGGCCAGCAGGTTCCGCACCTCAAGCAGAGCCTCCAAGTGCTCGGGTATGAATCCGCTACCCGGAATCGGCTGACGGAAAAATACATCGAAAAACGGATCCGCACGCCCAGCGGAGGTATTGAACAAATCCACTGGAGTGAGTGCACGCCCGCTTACCCAGCCATAGGACGCAATCCAGTGCGACTTGGCCCCGGGAACAGTTCCGCTCATTTTTACGGTTGCACTGTGGCGGTTGCGGACCAGGCTCGATTGCCTGGCATCGGCCAGCGTGGCATTTTCACCTAAATCAAGAACCCCGCCATAACTGTAGTCCATCGTGGCCGTGACGTCGGAACTCAGTTTGCGTTGAAACACAATACGCGCGCCGTGAGTATCCAAGTTCTTGCCACGGTAAGTGAACGTTCCTGAGAAAATATCAGGAAGAACCTGCCCGGTAGCGCCAGAGGGCTCACCGACGCCAATGAGCGCCGGATCCGAGACCCGATCCGAATATACGGCGAATTGCATATTATTCTTGCCCGAGCGATGAGAGACCGAGACCTCCTGATGATGCGCGTGTTCCAGTGCCGGGGAGAACCCGACAACGCTCATGCGAGGCGCGGAATCATCGAATGCCTCTGGCGAAGCCCCGAAATCGCGGAAATCACTTCCAATCTCCGGCAGCGAAGTAGCGTATTGATATTCCACGACGGTATCGGGAGAGACATGAAAATCCGCAGTTCCGAAGGGGCGAACCACGCTGACGCGACCAATGAACTGAACAGTCTGCATCTCGCTGCCAAAATTGAGTTCGAGATTGCCCAGAGTCAAATTATCTGACGTCGTTAAAGCCAGGGACTGTAACGCAGCCCCGGGCAAGTTCGCATCTGGGGAAGCCAGATTATGGAATGTGATTGCCAGCTGTGGCTCCGAGCCGTTTGTCATTTTCCGGCTGTATGAAGCCCGTAACACCGTAGCGGGAGAAACCTGGCCGTATCCCACGTTGCCGCGAAGAGCCACCGTGCCTTCGGTGAAAAGGGACCTCTGAATAGAGAAACCCGTACTCATATCAGAGGAGCTTCCGAAGCCTGCGGAGGGAGAGCCTGCCAGGAATGACAGCGTGCCTTTTAGATCATGATTTCTTTTATTCGCTTCGGCAGTTGTCCCGGAACTCGGGTCCAAAGCCCGCAAAATCGGGCGATTGGCAGCCGAGCGGAGGACCCACTTCCAATCGTCTTCGTCAGTTCCGCTTCGTACCGGGGCCAATCGCACGGAATCGAAGAGCGTACTTAGAGTTACGTTAAGTATCAATATGGAGCCAGCACGCAACCCAATCTCCTGGTGTTCAGTCGTAAGGAAAGATGGGGCGGAAACTCTCACGCTGTACGATCCCGGGCGCAAGCCGCCGGCGGAGTAAAAGCCCTTTTCGTCAGTGAATACTTTCAAGCCCTGCATGGCGGAGCCGATCACTTCCACAACGGCACCCATCTGGGGCGCGCCCGCAGCGTCGCGAACATATCCCGATATGGAACCGGGGCTCTCCGCGGCATAGAGCGGGAGGGCAAGCCCGAAGGCAATCACAAAGCAGCCAAACTTACGAAACATGCCAATCCCGTCCTTTCTGCTTGCACCTACTCGACGGAGAAAGTCGCCGATGGGTCCACTGTTTGCTTTGACAGGTTGTCATTCACTTTGATTTGGATACGATAAATCCCCGGAACAAGGTTAGCCGCTGAGAGCGTCTTTTCCAGGGTCATCTGGTCCCCGATGTTTCCCATGTGCTCGGTGGACTCCACAGTATGGATCACATTCTTGTTAGTCGCCGCGTCAACGACGTTGTATTCAATGGTCGCGGACGGCTTATGGGTCTTATCGTCTAGGCTAAGATTATATACCTGCATCCAGAAATTCAGCTTCTGATTGCGCTTGAAACTAACGGGCTTGCCATCTGAAGGGGCGACCCGGGGACGAACCTTCGTGGATCCAATTACAAAACTTCCCGTGCCAACATTCTTCGAAGCAACCGGCTCCATCTGGTCGGCGACAATGAGCGTAGAGGCGTCAAGGCGATCATCGGCAAAATCGGGCACCACTATTCCTTTACTCCATGTGCCCTTGCGATCGCCGTTCACGTCCTTCACTACAATGTCGAAACGATAGCGCCCGGGGCGCAGCGGAAGGGCCTTCCAGTATACCGACGAATTTTCCGCCGACTTGGGCAGCAATTCCGCCGGGACGTCCACTTGAACCGTATCCTCGAAAGTCTGGGCCGTGCGGCCAGCTAAGGTCGTCACTCTGCCGAAGATGTTCACAGTTCCAAGCTCGACCCCATCCTTGTTCACGAAGGTTATGTCCCGGTTCTTCATCTGAATGGTGATGGGAACCAGAACGGTATCGCTGGTGATTTTAACAAAATCCGCCCGAACATCGAAGGGCATCAGGTTGAATTTGATTCTTGTCTTTACTACCTCTTCCAGATCTTTGAACTTCACAGGGGGCGGCGCGTTCAATTTGGAATATTGTTCCAGAATGTCGAATTCTTTGGTGTTCTGCTGGCCGGGATCCATTGGATTCATGCCGGTGGACATAATTCCGTTATCTATGCGGTTCGCCTTCGAAGTCATGCCCATTTGCTCGTAGATTGTGAGGCCGGCATTGGGGGTATGCAGTAATGCGTCTTTTTCATTTTTATCCATGGTCATGTGGTAATCGCCACACGAGCATGTGTCCACGAATTCGATTTCAACCTGTTCGCCGATTTCGTCCAGATGGCGATAACGCCAGTCTTCAAATGGAAACGTAGAAGTCTCGCCGCCTCCTTCGTCCATGGGGCGTTGGTAGGTGCCGCCGGAGGGGTGGGAATCAACCTCATCGGCAGGTCCAAATTTTATGTAGATGCGACCCCGATCCGTACGCCAGCCGGGGATGCCCGCTGCGAAATGGTCGTTTGCGTACTCGATCCGGCGGTAGTGCTCGTCCTTAAACTCGTTGTCTTCGCTATCGGGATTAGGATTGCGACGCTGCCAGAACGCCTCGATAAACTGGTCGCGCTCTTCATCATTTGAGAGCTGCTTGAACGCCTTGCGTTCCCCGTCCGTAATGATGTAAACCACGTCCTCATCCAGCCACTTCTTATAGGTCTTGCTTAACTCCTGGTTGAGGGACTTGGCATTCTGCTTCTTTTTCTTCTCATTGATCGGGCGCTTTAGGGGATCTTGATCAGGATTAGAGGTGGATACTGCCGGCTCTTTGGGCGTATCTGGGGTGTCCGGGCTGGCCTGTTGCGCAGCCGCCAATAGTCCAAAACTCATTAGGGGCGCGCCGAGGAGCGACAAAATCAGGCGGTTTAGCCAATATGACCGGAACATTCGGGGGAGCTCCTTGCAAACAACTCTGATAACACCAATTCTATGACTATCGGATGCGGCGATGCAAGGTATAGGTGCCTCGGTACCTATCAGGTTCGGGATGGGTGGGAACCGCTCGGCGTGGGAAGACCATGCCAACGTACGCCAAAGGACTTAGCCTCAACGGTTTCGCTCCGGACCCACAAAATTGGGCCAGTATAAGTCGTTTCGAATTTGCGGAGTTTCGGTGGAGGGGATCTGATTATTCTCAGAACTCCAAGGCCGCACCTGCAAGGTATAATTTTGAAGGTTACTATCCTTGCCCCGTTGAGGGCGTCTGCGGTTACCTGGGTGGGAACTTTCGCGTAGCTGCTCTCGTATCTCCGAATGTGTCGTGGCGTCCTTCATGGCATGAATAGTTGCAGTGTGTTTTACTGTTAGCCGCGTGTGAGTGCGCGGCACGGTGGGCGAGCAAGCTAAAATCTGATAATGAAGACTTGGAAAAAAATTGCAATTATCGGCGGAATAATCGTCGCGCTGGCCTGCATCGTGGGTTTCACTGTTCACCAGAGCCATAAGAATCTGGTGACAGTGCAAACCGGAAAGGCGGCGCGTGTTGATTTGGCATCGGTGGTCAGTGCGTCAGGCGAGATCAAGCCGAAGACCTACGTCAATATCGGCGCCAATGCGTTCGGCAAAATCACCCACCTGTACGTAAAGGAAGGGGATCGGGTGAAAAAGGGCCAATTGCTGGCGCAGCTCGAAAATGTGCAATCCTCCGCCGATGTGAATGCGGACGTGGCATCCGTGGATGCCGCTAAGACCGACGCCATTGCGTCCGAAGCAGCGCTGAACACGGCTTTAGCAGACTTGAACCAGGCGAAAGCCACCGTAGAGCGCGCCCGGCTCGACTGGAACAGAACGCAAGCTCTTTATAAGGACGCGCTTATCGCCAAACAAGACTACGACACGCAGCGGGCGACGTGGCAGACCGCTGAAGCGGGATTGGCGCAATCCGAGGCCAAAGTTGCGCAAGCGAAGGCTCAGAAAGATTCCGCGGAGAAACATATTTCCCTCGCGGGCGCAAATCTGACCCATGCCGCCGACGTGCTGCAAAAAACCACCTATGCGGCACCCTTTGATGGAATCATCACCAACCTCCCTGTCCGGGAGGGCGAAACCGTTGTCATTGGAATTCAGAATTCCCCGGGCAGCACACTCATGACGTTGTCAAATATGTCGGTGATTACTGCCGAAGTGGAGATGGATGAAACCGATATTGTGAGCGTGAAATTAGGCCAGCCGGCAGAAGTGAGCATAGACGCAATGCCGAACCAGGTGTTTAAGGGAGTCGTCTCGGAAATCGGCGACAACGCGATTGTGCGCTCCACTGGCGTTGCGACTTCCCAAGAGACAACTGCGAATGAGGAAGCAAAAGATTTTAAAGTTGTAGTGACCCTTACTGATCCGCCGCAGGACGTTCGACCGGGATTGTCCACTACGGCCAAAATCACCACTGCCACCCGCAGCAATGCGCTGACGATACCCATTCAGGCGCTTACCGTTCGCCGTCCGGAGGACCTTGTCGAGAAAGGTCAGGAAAACGGTTCAGTGCATGCTGCGGCGCCACAATCCGCCACAGAAGGCGCGAAACAGAAAGACAGTAAGGAGATTCAAGGTGTCTTTGTGATTCGGAATCATAAAGCTGAATTTGTCCCAGTGAATACGGGAATCGCCGGGACTACCAACATTGAAGTACTCACTGGCCTGAAAGAAGGGGACGAGATTGTCACCGGGAGCTATAAAGTGCTGCGAACCATGCGGCCAGGGATTAATGTCAAGATAGATAATTCTGAGCCGAAGAAAGAAGAAGAAAGCTCTTAAGCGACGTAGAGTAGGGCCGCCATAACATTTGGTGAGCGTCTAACGTTAGTTGAGGCAGTCCGTCAAAGTAAAGATAGGTCAAGCAGAGATATTACTGATCGGAGCGGGTGAGTGTCCCCAGAGAGTCAGGAGAACAAAATGGCAACCGCAGAAATACTCAACATTCCAGGTCCCGTCCTGGCAGCGCCGCCCGAGTCCTGCATGATCGCCACTATTGACTTGTGGAAGACATACGACATGGGATCGGAGCAGCAAGTGCACGCCCTGCGCGGCGTCAACCTGCAGATTCGTCGCAACGAGTATGTCGCGATCATGGGCCCGTCTGGCTCTGGCAAGTCAACGTTGATGAACCTGATTGGCTGCCTCGACTCGCCCAGCAAAGGTGAGTACTGGCTGAACAACCAGCGCGTCAGCGAACTGGACGATGACGAACTGGCTCGCATCCGAAATAAGGAAATCGGCTTCGTCTTTCAAACCTTTAATCTGCTCGCTAGGGCAACCGCGCTGCACAACGTTGAGTTGCCTCTAATCTACGCCGGCGTACCGTCGGATGAGCGGGTTCAACGGGCTAAGGATGCGTTGACCTCAGTCGGCATGGAATCGAGAATGATGCACAAGCCGAACGAACTCTCCGGAGGTCAAAGACAGAGAGTTGCAATCGCTCGCGCTCTGGTGAACCGCCCATCTATCATTCTTGCCGACGAACCCACCGGCAACCTTGATTCGCAAACCGGCAACGAGATCATGGCGTTATTTGACCGCCTTCAGGCTGAGGGAAATACCATCATCGTTGTGACCCACGAGCACGATATTGCGGAATATGCGCACCGCGTCGTTTACATCAAAGACGGAGTGGTGGAACGTGACGAGGTGAGCCAGAAGAGAGTAACGCCGATCACGTAGGCCTGCCTCCCGTTTTCTGGTGAGGAACTGGCGCGGCTCCGCGAATCTTATGGGTTCGTCTTTTTACGTGCCACTGCGCTACACTTCGGGGCTGTCGAGGGGATCCTCGATGTAGTATTCGGGTCAAAATCAAATCCCACTGTTACCGGCATAGGCTTCGCATTCTTCCGGAATCGCCACCGTTCCATTGCAAAAACAGCCGCGTCATCCAATCCAAAGCCGAGTGAATTGATGACTTTGATTTTGTGCGCGCAACCATCGGTGCCGACGGTGGCCCTTAGGAGCACGGTTCCTTTCACGTTCGCCTTCGCCGCTTGGTCCGTGTACTGGGCGTTAGGGTCGTTGCAGATAGGCGATTGCAATTCTGCCATGCAATCCTTCCCATTGTTGCCGATACACACGCCGTTGTTGATAACAGTTCGCGGAGGACAGTCGGATTGTCCCTGTGCCCCGCAGACAGCCAGCAACGTGCATAACACGAGTATGAGTGCTGCGCTTCGCATTAGCGCTCGTACGGTTGAGTTCAGAGTAGCAGGGAACTACTCAAGCTATCCAGCCAGCTATACTCCCGCCTTTCCAAATCCCATCCGGATCACTTCCGACGTATCGGCGGGGAGCGAGAGTTTCCCCACTTCTTCTTGCGTGAACCAGCGTGCCCGATCGCAATCGCTCCCTGCCTGCAAGTCTCCTGAAATCCGTTTGCAAAGATAATCAATCAGTACGTAGTGGTAGAGGATTCGCCCATCGTTCTCCGGAATCACGCGATCATAGACATTCAGCAAAGACATTGGTTCAACGATAAGGGTGGTCTCCTCCAATACTTCCCTCCGGACTCCATCAGTAACAGTTTCTCCAAGTTCGAGAGCTCCGCCGGGAATGGACCAGTCGCCGATAAACGGATCATGACCGCGTTTGACCAGGGCGACGCGCCCATTTTCGATAATGATCGCGCCGACTCCGACAATCGGCGCTTCTGGATATTCGCGTTTCATGTGGGTTCTGGGAGTTGCACCCCCCGTAATGGTAAAACCTTTTTGACCCATCCCCCATCTGAACTGCGGGAAAGCGATTTTCAAAGGCAAAACAATGGCGAAATCAAAAAATGGGTCCGATCCAACGAAGCTTCATCCTTTTAGTCAAAGGGACGAGGACATTGTAAATTCAGTTATTGAGACCCCGCCGGGGAGCCGCAACAAATTCAAGTTTGACGAGAAAATTGGAACCTACGCTTTATCAGGAGTACTTCCGCAGGGAATGGTCTTTCCACACGCATTCGGCTTTGTGCCCGGCACAAAAGCGGCGGACGGAGACCCGGAAGACATACTTGTGATTATGGACATGCCAGTTTTTACAGGGTGCGTTGTGCCAACCCGGCTCATCGGTGTAATCGAAGCCGACCAAACAGAAGACGGAAAAACGGAGCGCAACGACCGTCTTATTGCGGTCGCCGCGCACAGCCGGGATTACTCCGACGTAAACAGCTTAAAAGATCTCAATGAGAATATGCTCATTGAGATTGAAGATTTTTTCGTGAATTACAACAAGGAAAAGGGTAAGAAATTCAAAGTCCGGGGACGAAAAGGCCCCCGGGAAGCTTTAAAGCTGTTGAAGAAAAGCCTGAAAAAAACTGCCTGAACATGAAAGAAATTCTCCTGCGATTTCTGATTGGAGGAGTCGTGGTTTCAATGTTCGCGACACTCGGAGACCTGTTCAAGCCTAAGAGTTTTGCGGGCCTCTTCGGCGCGGCGCCAGCAGTCGCACTCGCTACGTTAGTCCTCACAGTCACTTCTAATGGCGCTTTCTATGCGGCAACTGAATCCCGTTCGATGATCGCGGGGGCGATTGCATTTTTCTTTTACGCCTCCTTCGTAAGTTGGATACTCATGCGCTACCACAAAAAGGTACTCACAGTCGCGCTGTCGGCGATCCCGATTTGGTTCGCCGTGGCTTTGAGCCTTTGGCAAGTTTGGTTAAGGTAGTTCCAAATGTTGATTCAGGTTGATTGGTCGGCTCTTGGCAAGACGAAATGGCATGAATATGCAGTTCGATTTGTGTTCGGCGGCGCAATCACTATGTTCACAGGTATCATTGCAAAGAAATACGGGCCAGTACTCGGCGGTCTTTTTCTCGCATGTCCAGCCATATTTCCGGCGAGCGCAACGTTGATTGCGAAACATGAAGCGCAGAGGAAAGAGCGCGTCGGACTCCACGGAGAAATACGCGGGATGGAAGCTGCCGGCGTGGATGCCAGTGGCTCCGCGCTTGGAAGTATAGGATTGCTGATGTTTGGCGTTGTTGCCTGGAAGTTAATGCCAGAGCACAGCGTTGCCACCGCACTTCTAGCGTCAACCCTGGCATGGCTGTTGGTATCAGTACTGTTGTGGCATGTTCGCAAGAGGGACCAGCGGCTGTTCAACCGATCCTAGAGTCGCCGGCGGGTTGAATCCCCGAAACACGGCGCGGGGCACGATTCTACAGCGGTTCGTGGAGTGGAAACCTTAAGGATAGAATCTTTTATGGCCCTGGAAGAATACAAACGCAAACGCCGGTTCGAAGAGACGCCGGAGCCTCGCCCAAAACTTGGCAAGAAGGCAGGCAACCGGTTTGTGATTCAAAAGCACCGGGCTTCTCATCTTCACTATGACTTTCGTCTGGAGATGGAAGGCGTGCTGAAGTCGTGGGCTGTGCCTAAGGGGCCCTCCCTCGACCCCGCGGACAAGCGGCTTGCCATGCAAGTGGAAGATCACCCGGTGTCGTATTTCGATTTCGAGGGAATTATTCCGGAGGGCAATTACGGCGCGGGCACTGTGATGGTTTGGGACGTGGGCACGTGGGAGCCGCTTTCTCCGGAACCGGTGAATGGAAAATATGTGCCCGGCACCGCGGCCGAAGCTTCAGCCATGCTGAAAAAGGGCGACTTCAAGATTCGGCTTCACGGCAAACGGATGAAGGGCGATTTCGCTTTGATTCACATGAAGGGACGGCGTCCGGGAAGCAAAGGTACTGAATGGCTGCTGATTAAGAAACACGACGATGCGGCGGTCGAGGGATACGACATCAATCAGTACGACAGTTCGGTTTTATCCAAACAAACGATGGCGGAGATTGCCGGCGACGACGCGGCGGCCGAATGGGAAAGTAACCGGACGGCCTCGCGAGGGAAGTTGAAAGCGCCGTGGCTGGCGGAGACTCTCGCCAAACTGGATAAGAAGAAGGTACAAGCCGCGGCCGGGAAAGCGCCGAAGACCGTAAAAAAAAAGCTGAAAATGTAGGTCGCTTGTCCGTCCCAGTTGGACTTTCCTCAAGATCCCCAATACGGTCCCCCATTTCAAAGACAAAATCGAAGGCCGCGGACAAGAGTGTCCGCCCGACATTTGCAGAACTTGAAGGTGCCGTGAAGCGGCCCGCTCCCTCGACGATTCACCCCATGCTGGCGACAGCGACCGAAAAGCCTTTTGATGACCCCGAGTGGCTCTTCGAAATTAAGTGGGACGGCTACCGCGCGGTTTCATTCATCGAAAATGGCCGAGTGCGTTTAGTATCACGCAATCAGAACGACCTTTCCGGGCGATTTCCCGAGCTGCAAGCATTGCCCAAGTTCATCCAGGCGAAGAGCGCCATTCTTGATGGAGAAGTCGTTGCACTCGATGAACAGGGCCGGCCATCGTTCAGCCTGATGCAGCAGCGAACTGGAATCAAAGCGGGCGGAAGACGAACAGCGGCGCGCGCGGATGTGCCGATTATTTATTACGTTTTCGATCTTATATATCTCGAGGGATACGATTTGCGCCGGGTTTCTCTTGAGGATCGAAAAAAGAAGTTGGCGGAAATCATGACGGCCAGCGACATCCTTCGCTATTCCGATCATTATGCCGGTCAGGGAATGGCGCTGTTTGAGGCAGCTAGAAAACAGGGGCTCGAAGGCATCCTGGCGAAACGCAGCGGAAGCTGCTACGAAGAACGCCGCACTCGCGAATGGCTGAAAATTAAAGTTACGCAAACCGCCGATTGCGTTATCGGTGGCTACACCGATCCTGAAGGCAGCCGATTGCACTTCGGGTCAATGGTTTTGGGACTTTATAACAAAGCTGGCGACTTGATCCCCGTCGGGCAGGTGGGAACTGGCTTTGATCAAGCCACGCTTAAGGCGACGTTTCAAGTATTGAAAGGCTTGGAGATAAATCACAGTCCATTTCGCGGCAAAGTGGATGCGAGACGAGTGCATTGGGTCAGACCGGAGCGCGTGGCGGAAGTCAAATTCTCCGAATGGACGCATGAAACCAGCGAAGGCGGCTTAAAGCTTCGGGCCCCGGTCTTCCTAGGCTTGCGCGAGGACAAAAAGCCGAGGGAATGTACGTTTACCGATCAGGTCGTCGGATGACGGGTACTAGTCGCTTCTTGACACCCCGAATGATAGCCACAATGACCGATAAGAATGCCGCAAAAAGGATTAGCGCCAACGCAGCAAAGACATCTCCTCGCGCAATCCACTCACGATGATAAGGTCCTGGAAAATCAGCACCGAACCAATCATACGTTGCTATATCTAACGACCACGCTGATGCAATCAGGCAGACGATTGCAGTGATCCACAGATACAGTGTTTTGGCCTTTGCACTCACAAGCAAACTGCGGAGCTGCGCTCCGCTTGGCAGATGAGGACATCTGCCCCTACGCGTGCTTATTACTTAATGTCTTTCATTGACAGTAATGATCCGTAATCTCGACCCGAAGGTTCGACGGCGCGGGCGACGACTCCGCTAAAAGCATCGCGCAGTTCCGGGAATTTTGTGACCAACGCTTTCATTACAGCCATGTTGTCCTGGAACGTCTTGGTCGTGTCGGAGACATCCGAAGAGTCGTACTTCACAACCAAATCAAGATCCTTCGCCACCAGCAGAGGGAAAACTGAAGTTAGTTTGTAAGTCTTGCCATTTGCTGGCAGGTCAACCGAAGAGCCATTTGCCGGCAGGTCCGCAGGCTTGACGGTTTGTGCTTCCCTCGTAGAGCTTGTCGGTCCGCAGCGTGTACATAAAAGGCACCGGCGAAATCAAATCCCGCGCCTGCACGAAATACAGCCACGCATTGTGACTCTGCCCCTTCGCTTTGAATGCGCGAGCCTGGGTCGCGAACCAGTTTCCATCATGTCCGTTAGTCTGCGTTTCCTTGACGAAGTATCCGCCTAATTTCCAGGCAGGTCCCTCGTGCTGTAAGACGAACGAGTCGGTGTAAGGCTGCTTGGCCGTCGGCACGTCGAGGATTACGATTCCGTATTCGCCTGGAGGCAGATTGGGGATAACGAATTCCGCGCTATCGGCGGTTTGTCCGTTAGCGCCAAACACTCCACAGAGAAATTCGGCCCGCGCCAATGGGGCTGTGCCTTCGGCTTTCAGCAAAAATGGAGGTCGTGGGTTCGCTTGCGCGCCAGCAAAATCAGCTTTGTGATCAGTTACGGCGGTTTCAACATTGGAAAAATCCGCCGCAAGACTGGGAATTGCGTTCTGCTTTAACGACGCGGAATCACCCCGCGCCGCCATGGCGAAATAATTCTTGGCCGTTGTAGTCAGCGCGGATTTCGCTGCCGCATCCATGTCGTCCGCGGTCAAACAGGTTTGAGCGCGACAAACGCTGACCAACGTTAAAGCAACTACAAAAGTTAAAAACGTTAACCTAGGGCCAGAAAACAGTACTTTGGAAGTGTTCATAATTTAGAGTCTATGGCTATTATCACCCAGGCATTTTGATGCGAAATTGCCATCCTTGTGCTGTAGCACCGAAGTTCTGCTTCGGAGTAAAGCAGCAATAATCTTAACTCTTATTGGCAAACGTACAAACCGCGGGATCAGTGGACTTTTGCTGCCCATGCTATACTTTTCATCTAGTTTGCCCTGTGTGAGCTGACGGAGGATTGTTATCGATAAACGTTTTATCCGCACGAACGACCGCATTCGAGCCCGCGAAATTCGCGTGATTGGGGATGAAGGCGAGCAGATTGGGATTTTGACCCCCTTCGATGCACTAAAATTAGCCAAAGAGAAAAACTTGGACCTGGTTGAGATTTCGCCGACCGCGGTCCCTCCTGTATGCCGGATTATGGATTACGGCAAATTTCTTTATCAGCAGGAGAAAAAAGAGCGCGAGGCCAAGAAGCACCAGAAAACGATCACGGTAAAAGAAGTTAAGTTTCGTATTAACGTGGATGACCACGACTACGAAACGAAAAAGAATCACGTGCTGCGTTTTCTAGATGAAGGCGACAAGGTTAAGGCAACGATATTTTTTCGCGGTCGCGAGATGACCCGCACTACCCTCGGCCGGCAGATTTTGGAACGTCTGATTAAAGACGTGCAGGACAAGAGCATTGTGGAATTTCGTCCGCGACAGGAAGGCAATACGCTGCACGCCATTCTGGCCCCAAAAAAAGATAGTGGACAGAAGCCGCAGGCAGCCGCGCAAACCCGGGCTTGAGGTTTTGAATTTATCTGAAAGCTGACGGCTGATAGCTGACAGCTCCTGAGGAATTATGCCGAAATTAAAAACACATAAAGGCGCCGCGAAGCGCTTCAAGAAAACAGCAACCGGGAAAGTGAAGCGTGGCCATTCGCATCTGCGCCACATCCTTACATCAAAATCGAAGAAGCGGAAAAAGAAGCTGGGACATTCGGTGCTGGTGAGCGATGCTGACACCCCGAAAATCAAGAGAATGATTCCGTATTAAGATTTCCTTCGTGTACCTTCGTGTCCTCTGTGGTGAAAGATTTTGACATTAAGACCGCAGGGAAACGAGCGCGTGAAGAACACACGCGCAGGCGAGTGAAGAGGCACAGAAACAGAAGTCAAAAAAGGAGCAAACATGCCTCGTGTAAAACGCGGATCGAAACGGCGCGCGAAACGAAAGAAAATACTCGACCGTGCCAGCGGTTATTTCCTAACCAAATCAAAACTCTACCGTTCGGCGAAAGAAGCGGTCGAACGCGGACTGAAATTTGCCTACTCCGGACGCAAACAGAGAAAGCGCCAGTACCGCTCGCTCTGGATTGTTCGTATCGGCGCCGCCGCCAAGTTGAGTGGAATGAGCTATAACCAGTTCATTCATGGACTCAAGCTGGCCGGGGTCGAACTCGATCGCAAGATACTGGCCGACCTGGCGGTGAAAGAGCCGGAAGCGTTCAAGAGTCTAGCCGAGCAGGCGAAGACCGCCATCGCCGGCGCGGCGTAGAGTGTAGCACTCAGCATTCAGTAATCAGCACCCAGTAATCAGTTTTTAAATTTGTCATTCCCAGGGGCGGCAGCCGCAGAGGAATCTGCGTTTTCCGTCAGAGTTCCAGCCATTGTCGCGAGGGTGACTTGCCGAAAGAAAAGGCATCGCTGTACTCGGTCCCGAAATTAAAGACATTTTCTGGGCCCAGCCTCGATAAAGCCGTCGAAAACATGTTGGCGGCCCTCGATGCGGAATCGAAAAAAGTTACGGAAGAGGTTTCCTGGAAACTCTTCCGCGATCGGTGGGTCTCTCGTAACAATGGACTGCTTGCTCAGGTTAACGATCTTTGGCTGAAAGCCGCGCCCAAGGATGCCAAGCGGGAAGTTGGCCAGCGCGTTAACGATGTAAGGAAGAAAGTTGAATTGCAGGTCGAAAATGTCCGAACTTCCATTTTGAGTTCCGCCCCAGCCCCGGCGGTCGAGCCGAAACCGAAGAAAGTGCAAATTCTAACTAACCTGCAGCTTCAGCACGGGGCCATTGACATCACCCTTCCCGGCATCCATCGCCCGCTTGGCGCGGAACATCCGGTCATCAAGACGATGAACGAAATTGTTTCCGTATTCCGCGATCTGGGATATTCGGTCCAGGAAGGCCCTGAGATCGAAACGGACTACTACAATTTTGAGGCGCTGAACTTCCCGCCGAATCATCCCGCGCGCGACACCCAGGACACTCTGTTCATCGCTAATCAGGAATTGAAGCCTGCACGCGACCGGTTGCTCCTGCGCACCCATACTTCTCCGGTTCAGATACGCGCGATGGAGAAAATGAAGCCGCCCCTGCGGATCGTAATACCCGGCAAAGTGCACCGTAACGATGCGCCCGACGCGACCCATTCCCCAATTTTTCATCAGGTCGAAGGGCTCGCCGTGGATACGAACATCACTTTCTCCGATCTTAAAGGCACGCTCGATCACGCGATGAAGGCGCTCTTTGGATCGAGTGTGAAGACGCGATTCTACCCGTCGTTTTTTCCTTTTACCGAGCCAAGTGCCGATGTACAGATTTCGTGCATTTTTTGCGGAGGCAAGGGATATCGCGACGGCAATCGGTGCCCCAATTGCAAATCCAGCGGATGGATTGAGTTGCTCGGCTGCGGCATAGTTGATCCCAATGTGTACGGCTTCGTGGACTACGATTCGACCAAGGTTTCAGGATTCGCCTTCGGAATGGGCGTCGAACGAATTGCGATTTTAAAATATGGCGTGGACGATATTCAATTGTTCTACCGAGGGGATGTCAGGTTCTTAGAGCAGTTTTTGTAGCGCTTTTAGCTCTTCGCATTTGGCTTTTGGCTAATACCTTCGCGGGCGAGGGCGCCCGCGCCACACAACCAACATGAAAATTTCACCTCAATGGCTGCGCGACTTCGTTGACATTCAAGTGGGTCCGCGCCAGCTCGCCGAAGACCTCACGCTGGCCGGAATCGCGGTCGAATCTGTCAGTGGCGAGGGCAATGACATCGTCTTTGAGATGGAGATCACCACAAATCGCCCAGACGCGATGAACCACTACGGCGTCGCGCGGGAGTGTTCCGCAATATATAAGTCGGCGCTCAAGCCGATCGATCCCGAATTGCCTCTGGAAACCGAGAGCAGCGAAGACTTCAAAGTCGAAATTGAAGATGCAGGCGGCTGTGCCCGCTATACGGCAGGAGTGATTCGAGGCGTGACGATTAGCGATTCTCCTGAATTCGTTAAGAAGCGGCTGCTCAGGGTGGACCAGCGCCCCATCAATTCCGCCGCTGACGCGTCGAACTATACGCTTTGGGAGATGGGGCATCCCACGCATGCGTTCGATCTCGATTTGCTCGAAGGCAGAAAAATTATCGTGCGGCGCGCATGCGCAGGCGAGACTCTGAAAACCCTTGACGGCGTTGATCGCAAGCTTTCTACGGAAGACCTGATCATCGCAGACGCGAAAAAGCCAGTTGCGCTCGCAGGGGTCATAGGCGGCTTCGATACGATGATTACGGCGAAGACAAAGAATATTTTGATCGAGGCCGCATGGTTTGATCCGGCTGCTGTACGGAAAAGCGCGAAGCGGCACGGCCTGCATACGGACGCATCGCACCGGTTCGAGCGTGGCGCGGATTACGGCGCAACTGCTCTGGCTTGTGCTCGCGTCGCGCAACGAATTCTCGAATCGGCGGGGGGCGAACTTTACGGAAATCAAATTGATGTGATTGGGCGTTCGATTGATCAAGCGCCTGTTTCTTTGCGCACGTCGGAGGTGAGGCGAATTCTTGGCTATGAGATCCAGACAGTCGAAGTTGTGCAGATATTGCAGAGTCTCGGCTTTGACGTGATCCCAGAACCTGGCGAAGAGGCCGACTTTACGGTGCAGATCCCAAGCTGGCGGCTTGATGTTGAACGGGAAATTGACCTTATCGAGGAGATCGCGCGACTGCACGGTTACGATAAATTTCCCAATACGCTACCAGCTTTTTCCGGAGCCATCACGGAAGCATCGTCGGTCCAGAAGGATCGTAAGCTTAGAACCACACTGCTTTCGCTGGGGTACAACGAAGCAATTTCCCAGACGTTCATTTCGCATCAAGACGCTGCGCAATTTTCACAGGGCCAAGTCATCGAACTCGCGAATCCGCTGAGTGAAGAAGCCTCTGTGATGCGCAATTCAATGGTTCCAGGGATGTTGAATATGCTTGCGTACAACCTGAATCGTGGCAATGAAAGCGTCCGCCTCTTTGAGGCTGGCAATGTGTTTGCTGTGACCTCGGAGGAGCCGATCGAAACTAAACACATCATTCTGGGAGCCAGTGGCGACGCAGTTCCACCGGGCGTCCATGAAAACGCGCGAGCATTTTCGTTTTTCGATTTAAAGGGAGACATCGAGACTTTGCTGCGCCCATTCGAGTGTACGGCTCTTAGCTATGATGGGCAGGCTCCCGACTATTACCGTAAAGGACACTCTGCCAGTGTTCTCATGGATGGCAACATAGTCGCTCAATTCGGGCAGATCAGTTCTGAAGTGGCTGCTGCCCGCAAATTGCGCCACGATGTATTTGTCGGCGAACTTTATCTTGACCGGCTTTACTCGCACCAATTACGGCAGCCGAGATACGAGCCTTTGCCCCGGTATCCCGCGGTCGAACGGGACTTCTCATTTATTTTTGAAGACTCAGTTGTCTTTAACAAGATTGAACAAGCGGTGGAATCTTCGGGGCCGAAGGAATTGCGAAGTTTCATTCCCGTCGAAGTCTTTCGGGGCGGCTCTATTCCTCAGGGACACTATTCTTTATTGCTTCGCGCACAGTTTCAATCTGGCGACCGCACCCTTCGGGAGGATGAAGTGGCGAACTGGGCGGCAGAAATTGTTCGTGCCTTGGAAAAGTTGGGCGGCATCCAGCGGGCGTAGAATCCCGGCTAGCGCTTTTCAGTCTGGACTTGTTGATAGAACTTTTGCAGGACGTAGAAAGCCTTTTTTCTCTGGCCGCGATCCGAAAGCAAGCCTTTGCGGTTGTAGAAATCCTGAATGCCCGGAAGCATACGGCGTGGCGAATGGAAATCCATCAGGACCCAGGGGGACATTCCGGCTAAAAACGGAATCTTCTTGAGCATGTTGAGTTGATGTTCAAAAAGGTTGGCCTGATATTCTTCCGTAAAGCACGTTTCTGCGTCACCGTGCTTTCCGGCAACCGCACCGGCTCCGAATTCGCTAAGTATTAAAGGCTTTTGGTAAGCGCTCTTCCATAGAAGGCGATCCGCGTCTTCCGGTTTTCCTTCATACCACCCCAAATATTCGTTCAATCCCAGGACGTCAAGATATTCGCCCAAGGGATCGCTTAGGGTTCTGATATCAGGGCCTGTTTTATCGGTATGGTTGAGGGCAGACGTTATCAGGCGCGTGGGATCAAGTTGCCGGGCATATATCGAAAGAGATTTTATGAATTCCGTGCGTCCAGTTTCCGACGGGGGCGTTTCGTTGGACAACGACCACAAGATGACGGATGCGCGATTGTGGTCTCGAGCGATTTCGTCGCGTAGTTGTTGTTTTGCGAGCTCGAGGGTGGCTGGATTTTCCCAGGCGATGCTCCAGTAAACCGGAATCTCAGACCACACCAGCAAGCCCATGCGGTCGGCCAGCCGCGTCATGGCTGCGTTGTACGGGTAGTGAGCGAGGCGAATGAAATTACACCCCAGTTCGCGCGCCCATCCGAGGAGCACTTTGTCATCTTCTTCGGAAAAGGCTCGCCCACCCCGGAATGCGGCCTCTTCATGCATGGAAACCCCACGCAGAAATATGGGGTTGCCGTTCAGGAGTATCTGCGTACCGCGCGTCTCGATGGTGCGAAATCCGATGTCGTCTTTTACCGTATCTCCGGCTGCGGAGATGACAACGTTATAAAGTTTCGGATTCTCCGGCGTCCACAACTGAAGTTTGGCCGGAAAGCTAAACTTGCCTCGGCCGTTCGCATCGCTCGTGACTGCCTGCTTCAGATGTGCCTCAGGAATTTCGATTGTAATTTTGCTTTGTTGAGAGGTTCCGTTGAGCTGCACCCATCCGGCAATTTGATCTCTAGATCCCTTTGCCAACTGCACGAAATAGTCCTGAACAAAAGTCTCAGGCACTTCAACAAGGTCAACGCTTCTGGTAAGGCCGCCGTAGTTCCACCAATCCGTATTCAGTGCGGGGACGCCATCGGCCTGCCGAACATTATTTACTTCAACTACCAGGCTGTTCTCGCCTTCGGCGACGCTACTCGTGATCTCGAAATTGAAGGGCGTAAAGCCGCCTACATGTTCCCCGATCTTTTCGCCATTTAGCCAGACACGCGCTACGTAGTTCGCGGCGCCAAAGTAGAGAAACAAACGAGTATGGGGATGTTTGGCATAGGAAAAATAACGCTGATACCAAACCGTGCCCTCATAGAAAAAAAGCGACTCGCGCTGCGAATTCCAGTCGCCCGGCACGGCTAATTTTTGGGAGGCGTCGAAATCGTATTCCACCAGATCACTCTTATCGCGTGGTTTAGCGTTTTGATAAAAGTGGGCATGAACTCCGCCCTCGTACGGATCTACGATTGTGTTCCATGTCCCATCGAGGCTAGTTGTAACTCGCCCCGGAATGTTGGTGATCAGGTTGGAGGGCGCGGTCTGGGCAAAAGAAAGGCCGGTCAGCATGCATAGGGCCACCAGCAACCACATGACGAGCGGTGATCGAAGGACTTGAGCCTTCGCTCGGCGGCAAATAGTCTCTTGTGCGCCCACATTGTGTAGCCGCGGAGTCCTGGGTTGAAGCAATTTCATGTGTTCCCACCTTTGCAGGAATTGAAGACCCACTGGAAAGCAACCATGCAGTATAGATCGCGACCGCCGGAGAAAGGTTTCAATGGTGCGTCAAGGTGCGAAACCAATCAACCACGAAGGACACTAAGGTGCACGAAGGAAACCGTCAAAGGACTTCGTGTCTTTCGCGGTTGATTGATTTTTCTGCTACGGCCGCAAACATCTTAATTTTGCAATAGAATGTGGCAGTTGATAGCGAGTCTTTCATCTATGTCTAAAATCAGGATCGCAGCGATTGTGGTGATAGCCGCATGCTTCTCGTTGCTCGTGGGCGCTTCGTTGAAAGCACAATCTGGCGAAGCGCATCCGGAGCCCACGCCTTCAAAAACCGCGGAACAAGTTTACAAGAACATCAAGGTACTGAAGGACGTTCCGTCTGATCAATTGATTCCCGCGATGCAGTTCATGACCTCGTCGCTTGGCGTCCAGTGCGATTTTTGTCACATGGAAGGCTCTTTCGACAAGGACGATAAGAAACCCAAACAGATTGCGCGCAAGATGATGCAGATGATGATTATCATCAACCAGGAAAACTTTGACAGTCATCGTCAAGTGACTTGCTTTACCTGTCATCGCGGATCACCGAAGCCGGTGGCGATTCCGATTATCAGCGCCGAGGCGACCCCTCCTCTACCGGCTGGTTTGGATGAGGAGGTTCCAACCGCTAATCTGCCGGGCGCAGACCAGATTCTCGACAAATATGTTCAGGCGGTGGGCGGCATGCAGGCGATCCAAAAAGTACAAAGCCGAGCGGAACACGGGAAAGTTGGCTTTGGTCCCCGTCAGTTCCCAGTGGACATTTTTGTAGAAAGCCCTGATAAAACCGCACAGGTGATGCATTTGCCCAACGGCGAAAACTTAACCGTATTGAACGGGCAGCAAGGGTGGTCGAGTGGACCGGGCCGGCCGCTACGTGAGATGTCCAGTTCAGACGTTGTGTCTTCCCGACTCGATGCCGATCTACAGTTTCCTGCTGACGCGAAGAAAGTATTCAAGGAACTGCGCGTGGAGCGTGAAGACAGGATTGCGGACCGCCCGGTTTATGTCCTTTTGGGGGCGATTGAGGGACAGCCGCCGATGCGGCTCTATTTCGATGAGCAGTCGTCGCTATTAGTGCGAGAGGTGCGTTACGCGGACTCACCGCTGGGATTGAATCCCGAGCAAATTGATTACAGCGACTACCGGGATCAAGACGGGGTTAAAACGCCCTTCCGGCGAACCACCTCCCGCCCTCGCGGCGGTTCTACAATTCAGATTGAGCAAATCCAGCAGAACGTTCCTATTGATAAGTCGAGATTTGAAAAACCTGCTGTTGCGCCAAGTCCGGAGAAGCAATAAGTACTTAATCATTTCTTCTCCCTGCTAGAATCAGGCCGTGGCATTTCCAACCACCCGACTTCGCCGTCTTCGCCAGAATGAGCCCTTGCGCTCGTTGGTGCGCGAGACCCGGCTGACTCCTGAGGCATTGGTTTATCCACTATTTGTCTGTTTTGGCAAGGGCATACGCAGAGAGGTAGGGTCCATGCCTGGGGTATTTAATCTCTCCGTGGACGAGGTCGTAAAAGAAGCGCGTGAAGCATTTTCGCTGGGCATCCTTGCGATCATTCTTTTCGGCCTCCCTGAAAAGAAAGACGAGGTTGCCTCGGGCGCGTGGGACGAAAATGGAATCGTGCAGCAGGCGACCCGCGCAATCAAGCGCGAGATCCCGCAAATGATCGTCATTGGCGACGTTTGTCTATGCGAATACATGTCGCACGGGCACTGCGGGGTTGTCCGAAGAGCACCGACGCCCAATTCGTTGGGAGCGGCCGCCGTGCAAGCAGATGCGAGGACCCTTCAAGATTCGCGAGAGGCTACCGGCATAAAATCGAACGAGATCGCTTCGAGCCATATCGCTTCGGATTTCGAAATTGTGAATGATGAGACACTAGAAATTCTTGCCCGCACGTCCGTCTCGTTGGCCCTCGCGGGTGTAGATATTATCGCGCCTTCTGACATGATGGATGGGCGAGTGGGCGCGATTCGCCAGGCTTTGGATCAGGCTGGCCTGATCAGCACGCCTATTCTGTCTTATGCCGCGAAATTCGCTTCCGGCTTCTATGGCCCATTCCGTGAGGCTGCTGGCTCCGTGCCCCAGTTCGGCGACCGCCGCTCGTACCAGATGGACGGGGCAAACCTCCGGGAAGCCATGCTCGAGATTGAGGCCGATATCGAAGAGGGCGCGGACATGATTATGGTCAAGCCTGCGCTCCCATATCTCGATGTGATTGCCGCTGCGCGAGGACGGTTCGATCTGCCATTGGCGGCCTTCCAGGTTTCAGGAGAGTACGCCATGATCGAAGCCGCGGCGCGGAACAATTGGATTGACCGGGATCGCGTGATGATGGAGTCGTTGATTTCGATCCGGCGCTCGGGCGCCAGCATTATTCTTACCTATTACGCCATACAAGCGGCGCGATTGCTTGCTTAATTGCGCTGTGGAGTTTGCACGTAAACGATCCGCTCACTCTTGCAAGCCCAGATAAGGGAAATGACCCAACCAATTACACTCCATCCTAAAAAGAAATTCAGTAGGAAGATGGATAGTTTGTCGTGTCTTTCGCGCATCAGGGCGACGATTGTCGGAAGAAAATAGAGGACAAATCCAACTCCAAAGAATGGGAAGACGAAAAATCCAAGTAGATGCATAGACACCTCCTGACAATAACTGGTACGTTCGCCATCGACTGGAAGTTCCCGCCAATTATGCCTTAGATTAGATATCAAGCCAATACGATTGTGGAATGGCTATTCGCAGATGTTATTGTGACTGATTTTGACTTAAAGACAATTTTTCTGTTTACTCTATTAACAATCAGGCGGTGACTATGTCAGCAGGTTCTACCACGAGCGGGCAAAACCATCTCGGCGCCACGATGCGTCGGGACGCGTGGTGGCTGGAATTATTACCCGTTATTATTCTGCTCGGTGCATTCGGCGCTTACGCTACTTTGCGTGCCTTTGAAGGCAGATTTTACGAATGGGGACCATACCTTTCGCCCTTCTATTCGCCACTCATTGACGCTCATCACCGTTGGTGGCCCTTGTCTCCGGCATTGCTGATCCTGGCGTTTCCTTTGGGATTCCGGGTGACGTGTTACTACTATCGCAAGGCTTACTATCGTGCTTTTTTTCTTGATCCCCCTGCTTGCGCCGTCGCCGAACCCGGCAAGCGCCGCTACCGTGGAGAGACTGCTTTCCCCTTCATTCTGCAAAATCTGCATCGCTACTTTCTCTATGCCGGCTTTATCTTCCTGATATTTCTTTGGAAAGACGCTATTTATGCGTTCGATTTTGACGGGCGGTTCGGAATAGGTGTTGGCACTTTGATTATGCTCCTCAATGTCATCCTGCTGACGATTTACGCGTTGTCTTGTCATTCGCTCCGCCATCTTGTGGGAGGAAAGCTGGATTGTTTCTCCTGCGCCGCCTTTGGCAAACCCCGTCATAAAGCCTGGTCGTGGCTAACCGTTCTGAACGAGCGCCACATGCTCTATGCATGGGTCAGCCTGATCGGAGTGGGTCTCACGGACCTCTATATCCGGTTGGTTGCAAGCGGCGCCATAACTGATCCGAGACTCTTGTGACCATGGAATTCGAAACTCACGACCACGACGTGTTAATCATCGGCGCCGGTGGCGCTGGCCTGCGAGCCGCTCTCGAAGCTCTGGCGCAGGGCGCGAAAGTTGGCGTCGTTTGTAAATCGCTTCTAGGAAAAGCGCATACGGTAATGGCCGAAGGTGGAATCGCGGCGGCGATGGCCAATGTGGATCACGCCGACGATTGGCGCACTCATTTTCGTGACACCATGCGCGGCGGCAAATTTCTGAACAACTGGCGTATGGCTCAACTTCACGCGGAGGAAGCCCCCGACCGGGTACGAGAACTGGAGCAATGGGGCGCGCTCTTTGATCGCACGGCAGATGGGAACATTTTGCAGCGCGCCTTCGGTGGTCATACTTTCAAACGCCTTTGTCACGTCGGCGATCGAACCGGCCTCGAAATGATCCGCACCCTGCAGGACCGAGGCGTGCAACTGGGGATTGACGTTTTTATGGAGTGCACCATCAGCCGCTTGCTTAAAGATGGCGAGCGCATCTCGGGAGCGTTCGGCTACTGGCGCGAGCAAGGGCGATTTGTAGTATTTAGAGCGAAGTCCATTGTGATGGCAACTGGCGGCATCGGCAAGGCGTACAAGATTACTTCCAATTCGTGGGAATACACAGGCGATGGAATGGCGCTGGCCTATAACGCCGGCGCGGACCTGATGGATATGGAATTCGTGCAATTCCATCCCACGGGAATGGTCTGGCCGCCGGGTGTGCAGGGCCTTCTTGTCACAGAGGCGGTTCGCGGCGAGGGCGGAATTCTACGCAACAAGCTCGGCGAGCGCTTCATGGAGAAATACGATCCGAAAAGAATGGAACTTTCGACGCGTGATGTGGTGGCGCGTTCCATTTACACCGAGGTACGCGAGGGACGAGGAACCGAACATGGTGGCGCGTTTCTCGATATCTCGCACAAGCCCGCCGAGTATGTGAAGAAAAAGCTGCCAAGCATGTATCACCAATTCAAAGAACTTGCGGACGTGGATATCACTGCCGGCCCAATGGAAGTGGGCCCTACCTGCCATTACGTGATGGGCGGAATTCGCGTCGAGGCGGAAACCGCCAAATCAACGGTGCCCGGACTCTATGCGGCGGGTGAGGCGGCTGCGGGGCTCCACGGCGCGAATCGGCTGGGCGGAAATTCTCTTTCCGATCTTCTGGTCTTCGGCCGGCGCGCCGGGCACGCGGCTGCCGAGCACGCGAAGACCGTGCAGAATTCGCCTGCAGATTCCGCACAGATTGAAGAGGCCGCGCGAGAAATGCTGGTTCCTTTTGAACGCAAGAGCGGAGAAAATCCTTACACGATTCATCGCGACTTGCAGGAAACGATGCAGAGTCTGGTAGGTATCTTTCGGACCAAAGAAGATCTAACCCGCGCGCTCGCCGAACTGGAGAAGCTCAAAGAGCGCGCAGGACGCATGAGCGTTGAAGGATCGCGATTGTTTAACCCGGGATGGCACTTGGCTCAGGATCTTAAGTCAATGCTGACGGTTTCCGAGGCGGTTACCCGATGCGCTCTTGCTCGAGAGGAAAGCCGGGGAGCGCACAGCCGTATTGACTATCCCAACTTCGACCCAGTTTGGGCGACCAAGAACAATGTGATTGCAAGGCAGGTAAGCGCAATGAACCTCCGGCAAACGCCAGTTCCAGAAATGCCGGTTGAGTTGAAGCAGTTGGTAGCGGAAGAAAAATAGACCAGCACCATCGGAGGATCGCCAAATGGCGGAAGCAGTTTTTGAAGTGTTCCGTGGAGACCGCGACGGCGGACAGACTGCCACTTACACGGTTCCCATAGCCCCGGGAATGGTCGTGTTAGACGCGCTACACCACATTCAGGCTCACCAGGCACCCGACCTGGCGGTGCGCTGGAACTGCAAGGCAGGCAAGTGCGGCTCATGTTCGGCTGAGGTGAACGGGCGCCCGCGTCTTACGTGCAAGACTCGCATGGATTCGCTTCCGTTGGATAGGCCGATCACCGTCCAGCCGATGAAGTCCTTTCCGGTGATCAAAGATCTGGTCACCGATGTTTCCTGGAATTACCGCGTGAACAAGAAAATTCCCCCTTTTACACCCAAGCCCGGCACGGACTGGAAGATGTATCAGGCTGACGTAGATCGCGTGCAGGAGTTTCGTAAGTGCATCGAATGCTTTCTTTGCCAGAATGTGTGCCACGTCCTGCGTGAGCACGAAGACATGGAGCACTTCGGCGGACCTCGGTTCTTTGTGAGGGTTGCAGGGCTGGAAATGCATCCCCTTGACTCCAAGTCTCGCACCCGCTTGCTCAAGGATGAACTGGGGATCGGCCTGTGCAACATCACCAAATGCTGCACGGAAGTGTGCCCTGAAGAAATTCACATCACCGACAACGCGATCATCCCTCTGAAAGAGCGCGTAGTTGACGAGTTCTATGATCCATTGTTGATGCTGGTCAGGAAAATTCGCGGAGTGAAACCGGAGTAGGTCCGCGAAGACGATAGTCCAGAGGATTCAATTAGTACCAGAGCTTCAACGAGTTGAACTCGCCTGACTCCCGTCTATATTCTCCTTTGAATCCGGAGGAGATTCCAACGAAGACCTCGTAGCGCCCGAAGCGAACCGCCGTGGCTGCCAGCGATAACCATCGCGCGTGCGTATGTGATATTGCTTCACATGGTCGCCCACCACCTTTACGGTGATCGCTCGCCAGCCGTGATTGGGGTTCGCCTGAGGGTAATAGCTCAAGGAATAAAGGTGGGCCAGGTCGTCGCGGATTGAGGCGAAGGCTTTCTGCTCATCTTTCCAATTCTTGGCGAAGTAGGCTTTGCCACCGGTAGCCTTGGTCATGCGCTCAAACACTGCGGTTGATACGGGCTCCAGTTGCGCCAGACGAGTGCTGATCATGTAAATGCTGGTTCCGGTGGACTGCGCCAATTCCGCAACGTCCTCAGGCGGTACCATGCTCGCGTTATCGGGCCCGTTTGAAAAGACCACGACAACTTTCTTTCCAGTCAATTGGGCGGCGTCTTTTACAGTCAGTAGAAGGCAGTTATAAAGAGCGGCATCATCTCCGGCGACAGTCGCACGTACTCCGCGCAACACTTGTGATCGGTCTGAAGTGAGAGGCGCAGCGCGGGAAAGGTCGCGGCTGTAAGAGTAAAGAGCTATCCTGTCAGCGTTTTCCAGCGATCGGACAAAGTCTGCAATGGCGTCTTGCGCGAAAACGAATCCGCGGTACATGTAGTTGCTGGTGTCGAACAAGATAAAGACGTTCGCTCCGCTTGCCGGCCCGGCGAGCACCTCGTGGCCGGGGACCCCAACTGACTGGCCCGCAACTTCGGTACCTGGCGGAAGATTTTCGATTAACCTTCGGGTGGGACCGTCGCCTTCTCCAAAGGTGGCCAGTTTCTCAGGAACTCCATCCTCAGTTATCGAGAAATCCTGCGGACGCAAGCCGGTCACGTAGTTTCCTTTGTTGTCTGTAACGGCCACGTTCAATTGAACCATTTCAACGACGACGTGAATGTTGGGTTCGCCCTGTTGAGCCACTGTCCGGGTTCCGGACAGTGAGACTAGGCCGACAAATATGCACAATAGAAGCAGGAATTGTTTTTTCGCCATAATCTACCTACCCAGTAGTTTGCGTTAAGCCTATCTCCCACCTGACCTGTTAAAAGACACAGTTCAAGGGATGGAAGGAGAAGTCATAGACACTGAAGCAACCTTGCCATTTCGGAACTCTTCTCCCGTTTCCTGCATTGCCCTAAGAACAGCCGGAAAATCCTCGGTATCGGTTGCAAAAATCCGCTGCACCATGCGGTGAGTAAGTTCGGGAACCAGGTGATTCAGCGCTACAGGCGAATAGTTCATTTCATCCGCCAAACGCGCCCAATACAAATTCGTAGAGTCCCACGACTCTGCCATCAACCGGCTGGAAAAACCTGCCAAGGCTGGAAACGGTTTTACATTCAGAAGTTCGCGGGCATAACTCTGCGCCAGGATGGGATGCGGTATGCCGAAGTCACGCGACAAACGTGCCCATGAAACCTGGGTAGGATGCAGCTGCGAGAGACTCTCAAGTTCCTGACTTATTGGTCCCGATGAACCAAAATCTGCTGGAAACTTCTGTCGGTATTCGGCCGTAAGATAGAACTTATCGGCGGGGGTTACCATCGAAAAGATTTCGGTGGGCTGCCGTTCCTCAAGATCGTGCTCCACTAATCCCAACCGCTGCGGTAGCATGCGGTCGGAAAGGATCGCCAAAACCCTATTCCGGACTTTCTCATTCTCTGCGGAAGCGCTTAAAAGCTCCTCTCCAGCCCGCTGGTAAAGAGCGACTGCGTGAAGTTCATTCCGACTCACGTCCCACCAACGTGGCAGGATGGAGTTCGTTAGAAGGCCGGGCACTAACTCTCTCCAGATTAAGGCTTGAATATGATCAGGTGCGATGAAATCTTGTTCGATTTCGGCGAGAACATAAGGCAGGTCTGCAAGCGAACCAATGAGGTGAGCGCCCCCACCAGCCGGTGATCCGGCTCCGAATAGACGGGGCGCCTGCCAGACTCCTTCAATCCCAATGACCGTCTCTCCCGAAAAATCATGTGAACGCACGAGCAGAGGATTGACGCGAAGGATCTGGGCACCCGGTGGTTCGTAATAAGCGTAGTTCATACCAACAAGCGTATCTCTGAGAAAGGGAGCGAGCCGGCCCCGGACTTCTTCGATTTGCGACTTGGAGTGTGCGGTCTCCATTAGCTTCCCTACGTTCGCCTTCATCTCAAGATCGGTATGGTGGTTGTTATAGATGCCTACGGCCCATTCTGTTCTTTCGTTGCTGGTAAAAATGGGACGCGGCATCTCGAATTCGTGGAGTTCGCCTGCCAGCGGCACTAGTCTGTCGGACGGTGTTCCTCCGTTGGCGGCTTCATCCAGGCCTTTGCCTAACGCAAGCAGCGTGTCCAAAGAAACGAGACGTTGTCCATCGAGGATCGAGCGCATGCGATCCGCGAGTTCCGCGTGCACCCGTTGACCTTCCGCATCATGTTGGACCGGGCCTGCGAGCAAGCTCACGATTTCATCTTGAGATTTATTTGGCTCACCAGTCGCGGCGCGAAGCACCTCTCCCAGTGACGTTCGGCCTGCATTAAACAACACTGCGGGTGAAGTGATGTTGGAAAAAGGCGCGATCACTTTTTGCCATGACTGATTCAGCTCAGCGTTTGGTATCTGCTCCTGGCGGGCCAGAATTTGCCAAAGCCCAACATCCGCCTGAAATATTCCCATCGCGTTGCCGCGCAGGGTATGGTTGCGAATCTTGTCCACCGATTCAACCGCTCTTACAAATCGGGTTATCGAAACATCATCCAACCCTGGAAACTCGGAGAAGATAAGATATTGATCACTGAATTGAGTAAATGTACCGGCAAGTAGAGCAACGGTCTCGGGTTTCAAGGCCTGCCCACGCGGCCGCATGGAGTCAAGTTCGCCAAGCGAGAGGAAAGCTTGCACCGGGCCTGAATCCCCAGATCCGCGACACAGCGAAAACATGGACTCAAGCAACTGTTGTGGATCGTTACTTTTACCCTTGGCCCATTTGGCGATCCTTTTCGAGTCGGGTGCCTGTCGAAGAAGATCCTTCCATATCTCTGCATTTCCCGGCACGTGTACCTCGCCATCGGGGTCAAATTGAAGGCGAGTTAGTAAGAGCAAAAGAGATGGCGCTGGCCGGAATACTCCTTTTGCCGCTCCCGCTGAGTTATCGCTGGGCCGAAATGCGACGTATAACGGTTTAAGAACGTGAACATTGGTAAAGTGCGCCTGCTGAGCCTGGCTGGTGTGAGATAAAGCGTCGAAAAACGCGGCGAGCCAACCTTTATCCTTCTTGAGAAGCCGTAGCACAAACTCACCTGGGTCTGCCGAACTCACACCCACAAGTTCTTTCCATGCAGCTTCGGCATCGGGTCCGCCCGGCACGATTACATGTCCGGAGCGAATGCAAATTTCACTTCCGTAAAAATTAAGCAGCGGGGCGAACGGAACCAATCTCTCGAGTCCGGGAGACACTCGTAGAGTGGCCACCGTGTCGTTATCCATTCGACTAAAAGCCCAATACAGAAGAGCCAGATCGGGATCTCTTATCAGCCGGTCAATCAGATTCTTGGAATCCGTTTTCTTACTTAACTTGACACCCGTCCAATCGTCTTCCGTGAAAAGAACGGGAACGGTGGTGGACGAGTATTCGTAGACAAAAGGCTTTCCGCCCTGAATGGTTTGCTCCAGGTCAGTCAGTGGAAACCCGGAGTCAATCGTAAGAAAAGCTCTTTCGGGATCAGAAGTAAAAAGAGATGCGTTGCTCTGCCCGCATTTTTCGCGGATTCGGTATCCCAGAATGTGCAGCAGTTGCTCTGCCTCATTGCAGTTCGACACATGTATTACGGCTTCCGATCCAGCCAGAACCGACAGTTCCCGCGCTTGAGATACGTAGCGGTTGAGCAGTATTAAAAATTCCGTGGGTGTTCCGCCACGATAGCCGAGAAAGAAAACTTCCCGTGCAAGCAGAGGCACGACTTCCTCGCGGGAAATTTTTTGACTGATCCCAGCCATTCGCAAAAATGAGCGCAATGGACCAGGGATGGCGACAACAGCTCCGGAGTCAGCCCTGCGAGACACATCTGCTTGCGGGGACGATTTGCTCAAATCGCTCGGTGGATCATTAGCAGACTCAGCCAGTCCAGCACTGGTTGCCAATAAGCAAAAGCATAGCGCCAAGAAAATTCTAACCAACGGGGTAGGGAAGCAAAAAGGCGATTTCACGGCTGGAGACCTCACCGAATCTCGGGAGCATCCGCGTTTGACCTGGCACTCTGAGGGAGCAACTGAGAATGCGCTCCATCAGATATTCAGGCCCCAGAACCCGGAGTCACCGGTCCTTCAACGGATGAGAATTATACCTCGACTATTCTGTTTCGTTGTCGGCAAATAGTTTGCCAACCCGTTTTGCCTAATCCAGGGTGTCCAAACGGCAAAATCGTGCGATTTTATGGCTGTCCCATAAGGAAACATTGCGCCGACGTAAGCTGTTTCGGGAAGCTCGACGCGGACAATCTCCAAAATGGGTAGATACCGACTGAGAGTCTGATCCACCCATTTTGCCAATAAGTGACTCTTCGCCTCTGTTAGAAGCTAAACCTCGCTTGCAGCTCAATGACCCTCCCCGCCAGGCCATCGGACGGCCGGCCAAAGCTGCCAGTGTTGATAATGTCCGTCGGCGCCGTCGCGGGCAGCAGCGGTGTGAAATTCAGGATGTTGAAAGCGTTAAACAGGTTAGCGCGGATTGCGAGCATCGAGCCCGCGCCGAAAAATCTCATCTCCGGAAACTTAAAATCTTTTCCGACGGTAAAGTCAACGGAAGTGTACCCGGGGCCGGTAAACATATTCCGGCAGCGGCAGCCCGGTCCAAGTGTTGTGGTGTCAAACGACGCCTTCGGGTTGGGGAAAATCCCATTCACCCATTGTTGTTTGGTGGGATTGGTGATCACACCGCCAAAGTATGCAAAGGGCATGTCAGGACAGTAACCATCCCCATTGCGGTCGGCATTCGTGTTGCAGGACCCTATGACAGCGGAGAAAGGGTACCCTGTGTGCTTGCTCATGATTCCGCTGATCGTCCACCCACCGAGTGCCGTCCCGACTAAGTCGTGGCGGTCTCGGAATATCGGAAGTTCCCAAACGGCATCCATAACAAAACTGTTGCGCACGTCGAAGTCGGAATTGCCTTTGTCAATGAGTTGATTACTGGGGTCGGTTTGCTGATAGCCAATCTCGTACGATGCGGTGTCAATAGCGTGACTCCAAGTGTAGTTGGCGTCAACCTGAAAGCCATGATTGAAGCGGCGGCTCACACTCGCAACCAGCGCATCGTAGCTCGCGTTGACATCGGGCAACGGGAAGTAGAGGCCGCTGAATCGAGGGTTTCCGGTCATATGTACAGCAGTGCATGTCGGATTGGAAGGGCCGCACGCCAGTCCATTTGAGCCGGTGTGTTGGATTTTATCCTGGGTGCCGTCGAACGTGTCTCCCGGTGTGAAGCGATTCATGTCAATCGTCCGCACCAGCTTCCGGCTTCTGCTTCCCTGATAGCCCACTTTGACAACCAAGTCCTTTACCGGCTCAAGCTCGGTTTGATAAGAAAAGATGTACACATACGGATTCGGTTCGTTGGGTAAGGCGCCGAACAGTTGCACAGGAGTGACGCTGGTGCATCCTGCATTTGCGCAAAGCGCGCCGTCGGGGGCGACTCCAAATGCGAAAGCTGGATTCACGGGAAAGCTGGTTGCCTGGGCGTTGGAGCCAAGACTATAAAGAATATTTGATCCAGCGGGGGGCCCCACAGTAGCGGGACCGGGATCGAAGTAGCAATTCGGTGGGCAAATCTGCACCAACGCTGAATACGGCGTATTCTGCCGGATGTTATCGAAAATTACGTCGGCGTTCCGATTAAAGACCACCCCGAATCCGCCTCTAAACACTACTCTCCCGGCGTAGGCCGCAGGACTCCAGGCGAAACCAACACGCGGACCAAAATTATTTCGGTCGGGAGCATATAGTTGGTCGCCATTCTTGCAACGAGGCAGGGGACCCACTTGACTACATACAAAACCGTTAATGACGCCTTGGGAGCCGAAAACGTAATTGCTCATTGTGTTATTGGCTTCGGTGAGGGGCGTGAAATATTCCCACCGCAGGCCAAGGTTTAACGTGAACGTTGGACTCACTTTCCAGTCGTCCTGAGCGAAAATGGCATAATCGCCGGTGCGGAAGTAGCGTTGTCCATTTAGCGGGCCGCCGAGTGGGTTCACACCGACCGAATACGCAAAACAGCACGCATCATTCGCCAGATTCAACAATCCACGAAATTTGTATTGCGGGCGCTCCGTCCCGGGCTGATCGTTGTTGTTCTGTTCGCGCCGGGCTTCAACGCCAAATTTCCATGCATGTCGGTTCCTGACCCAACTGAAAGTCTCTGTCAGGCCGTAGGTGTTTTGAGCTAGCGCACCTGGAGTAGTCGAACTTTGACCAATTCCTATCAGGTTGTCATTTTCCCCAAAACCCTTGGGGCCGCCAGCACTGATATCAAAATCAAATAGTTGGTATTGCGGAATGCCAAAATTTGTCAAGCCGACAGGCTGCGTCTGATCAAAGTTGTAGCGTGTAAAGTTAGCGCGGAATTCGTTCAGCATGGTTGCGCTAAGGGTCCGGGTCCAGCCGACGGTAGCCACGTAGTTGTCGGGTGTTATGGTCAGATCTTGTATTGGCCTTTGCCCGCCGTTGAAATTATTGAGCCGGACGATGTACGTGCTCGCGAAGAATTGATTGTTGCCTTTCGTATAATCCACGCGTCCGTTGTATTGGTTCCCGCTACTGGAGTTCGGTACCGTGAGGTCAAAAATGCCCCAGTCGGGAATTCCGTCTGGGCCGTTTCCAATCGCTTGACCCTTGGCGATGCCCGGCGAATACCATCTTCCGATTCCGTAACCGGGGATCAGAGAGCAGCAATCGGTCTCCGATATCACCGTCGAAATACGGGGCGCGATCCCCGGAGTGCTAAACAGCTTTGCAGCTATGCTGCCGGGATTATTTTTCACCACATATTGTTCGAACTGAGGGGTCTCCAGCGTCTGGTCGCGGATGACGGTCGTATCATTGAGCCGGATGCCTTCATAAGAAAAGAAAAAGAAGAGCTTATTTTTGATGATCGGTCCGCCAAAGCTGCCCGCGTAATCGCGATATTTCTGGTCTACTCGCGTGGGGCAGTGGCTGGCCGTGATCGTGAACTGGCTTGGAGTGTTGTTTTCGCAAATGATGGGAGATAGAGGCACATTGGTGGGACCGTAGAATTTATTGAAAGCGTTCAGTCCCTTATCGTTGAATTTCACAAAAGCACTTCCATGCCAATCATTGGCTCCGCTCTTGGAAATAATTTTTACCTGTGCACCAGAGTTGCGGCCGTCCTGTGCCGAGTAGCTATTGGATGAGACTGACACTTCGTCAACGGACTCCTGGTTCGGCGTTACCACCGCGGCCCCGCCCCACTCAAGGCTGTTGACGCTCACACCATCCAGAATGAAATTGTTGGCTGAGACCCGCTGTCCATCGGCGATGGCCTGCACCTGATTTTCTGTCTGGAAAATCTGGCTATTCGAGCCGCCGGGGCCGACTTGCTGTGGGATCGCCTGGGAATTTCCATTGCCTTGTCGAGCGGAATCGGCGAAGACTCCCGGAGTCAAACGGAGAAGTTCATAAGGATCGCGGCCAAACTCTGGCAAATTCACGATCTGCTGCGAAGTTATCGTGCCGCCAATGTTGGCATTTTCCGTTTGAAGGTCCACGACACTCTCGTTGACCGTGACGCTCTCCTGCGCTGGCCCCGGCTCCAGCGTAACATCCAATCCCTTGGTGGTTTCGGCGGCGACAATTACATCAGGAGTGGTTTGCTTCTTGAAAGTGGCGGCTTCGACGTCCACCTTGTAAGCGCCCGGAGTCAGGCCAGGGATGCGATAGAACCCTGAGTCGCCGCTAACCGTATTGCGGCTGACCCCAGTCGCTTGATTCGTTACGGTGACGCTCGCGCCGGAGACTGTGGCGCCGGACTTGTCCAGTACTGTTCCCTGGATGCTAGCGCCGTACTGCGCCCATGCGCATGAAGCCAGTAGTAGAAGAATGGTTGAAAAGAAAAACAACGACCGGAGAGCACAGCAGTATTTCTTGGCCACCTTAACCTCCACGTGCGAGTGTCGGTCTAATCTGGCCTCGAGCAATCACTATCGGGGTAGCGATCGCGGGTCGGATCCTTACACTGAATCGACACTAAAGCGATTTATCGAATGCGGCTTCGCTTATAGCATGGAGCGATTCTGAGGGTCAATACAGTTCCATGGGTATGAGATGGGACGCGATAGTCCGGCGGAGTTGTGATGGCACTCTTCGTGTCGCCGTTTTTGTCATGGGAAAGAAGGGCTAACCGCTCGCCAGGCCTGAGCAACTCCAAGATGACTGAGGCCATCTAGTAATGGTTCTCATCCGGCATTGAATTCAATACCGGTTTTGAATGACGAAGATTCTTAAACAAGGCCAATGCTATAATCGCGATGCGAAGGCTGGCCACAGCTAGGAGAATAGGCATGGCACGCAAGCAATTCCACTGTCCTGATTGCGGTAGCGCAGAAGCTTATCGCTCGCATCCTCGAAGCTTTACCGAAAAATATTTTTTACCTCTACTCTTGCTAGTTCCTGTTCGATGCGCTGTCTGCTATTGCCGGGTTTATGTGTCCATATTTACGCGCATAACTCGGAGTATGGGAGAACGTCTCACGAGTCGAACGGCTGCGTAAAGGAATCTACGCGCGCAGCTTCCTCCGTCAATTTTCTCAGCAGAGCCTAGTTTCCGTATGTGACGGTCAGGTAGTTTCCTACCTCAGTCTCCAGGTCTCCGTAATCGGAATGGATAGTTGCACGAAGTGCCGCCTCGGTCGAACTGCCGTCGGCTAGTCTGGCGAGAATGCGCTGCACATCGCTCATTCCGTAGGTTTGGCTGATGTACTGGACTGCGGCCAGTGATTCGTCGTAGGCCAGCGCGGCCTCGAGGGGCGAAAAACTCATAAAGCTACCCTCGAGGGAATTGAAGGGGATCTCGTGCTGGGAACGAAAAAGCTGCGCCAGTCGGTTTCCATGAGAAGAGAGCGACTTCGGTTCCATGGCTTGCGCGATGCCTTCGTTCAGCCATTGCGGGCATCGCCCTCCAGACAGCTGATTGATGAATGAGTGTGCCAGTTCATGCTTTAGGACCCTTGCCAGTTCTGGCGTGACGGAAGTGATCCCATGAATTGGGATTCGCAATTTGCCATCGTTCACAGCCCCACTCCAGGACGGAGCTTGTGTGACATCAAAGAAGGCCTGATCGGTGTACAACACCACGGGAATGCTGTTTCGAGGCGCGACTCCAAACTCTCTCACCAGATCGTCATATTCAGATTCCAACGTATTGATCAGTTCCGCGCGCAACGATTCTGATGTTTGTGTCCCTTCATATCGCAGCGTAAAGTGACTCGTTTCACGTTCGGAATAATCGGCTTCCACGGTGGATTCACGCTCCGCTTTCTTCAGATATCCCTCCAACCCTGTGTCAGGGCGAAGAGCTAAAGACCTCTTCCATGAGATGATCGCTTCCTTGTTATGATCGGTAGCGAACTGCGCGTAACCAAGCACCGCCAATGCATCCGGCGAATTCGGCGCGTAATGAACCGCCAGTTGCGCGAAAGGCAGGCCCTGCGATGCGTTCCCGGTCCGCACCAGCACCGCTGCGTAGTAATTGAGGATTGCCGGGTTCTTTGCGTCAAAATGCAGCGCGCGTTCAAAGTCCGAGCGAGCTTTGCTGAAATTTCCGCGTGCAAATTCATTTTTTCCCGCCACGTAGTATCCCGCAGCGGCAACGCCAGGATCTCCCTGGTCTAGCTGAGCCAATGCTTCGGAATCAACGGCTCCATCCCGAATGATCTTGTCTCCCAGATCAGCATCGTTGCTTACGCCATCCGACGGCATAAATGCCGCAATGTCTGGAACGGCCCCGGTCGGATTGGGTGCCTGGTATCCAGGTGTGAATCCGGCTTCGATGTGATCTACGGAGGAATTGAGGATAGCGTAGGATTCTTCCCCGATTTCATATTCGAGATGTGCGCCATTTCGACGGACGTGCTCGGCAGAAATCGTGCGGCCATTCTTCAAGTGAATAATTTCCGCCGGCGCTTTTGTAGACAGCACCGCGAGAAGACAAACCACTCCCTGCAAGAAGAAGATGACAAATGCACGCACGCAAGCGCATTCTAAAAGAACAGGAGATGCTTCCCTAGGTGCCAAAGGTAACCGGTCAATATTGCTTCTCGAGTCTGCTGATATGTACGGCACTGGCCTGCAATCTGCAGAGCGCTGCCCAGGCTAATAAAGACGCCGATGTCCCGAAAGAGCCGACCTCCGCGGAGGCGCTGTATGAACAACTTCGGACCGTCGGGTTGGACAGCTCGCGGGTTTATCAGATTCGCGAGGCATCTTTGGACCGTTCGTCGCTTCATATTTCCTTGAATGACGGCATCATAGCGTTCACCCAAGACGTATCCGGGCGAATTACCGGCGCATTTTTTGAGGGAGATGGGGAAGTTTTGCTGCCGCCACCCGGCCCGACAGAACGGTCCTCGATGGCACTTTTTACGGGAGCCGCAATCCTGGAGGAAGGGTTTGCCACCGCGTATCTCCGCTTCAATGACGACACATTTAAAGAATTGGAGCCGGCGCTTAGGCCTTATGGCGAAGACCCTCAGGCATTCATCACCCGCTGGAATGACACCGCGCGAAATCTGGCGCAGGACGATGCACTACGACTTTTCACAAGCTTTAGCCGATTGCTGCATGTAAATAAGCCCACTCCCGGTCGCGCAATTAAGGATTCCGTTGATCCCAGCGATAGGATGCTCCATTTGAGGGTTCAGGGACGCAAACTAGGTCCCTTCGATTTATTTTTCGACCTTACGGCCAAAGAGCAAATCTCGGCCGGACAACTACTGAAGGTGGATGGCAACGCCAACTACGATGTGTGGACATCTTTCGCGTTCAAACCCCAACAACGCCCGGACGCTGCTCCTGATATCGCCGGCTCAGAAGATAATCTCGGAGACGTGGAGGTTTCAAACTACCGGATTCGTGCTCAGATAAAACCTCCAACTCAACTCGACGCGGATGTTCATATGCAAATGCAGGTTCGCCATGGCGGGGATCGCGCCTTGCTGTTTGAGCTATCGCGTTACTTGAATATCCGGGAGGTGAAGGCAGACGGCCAGCGGGTGGAGTTTATCCATAATCCAGCGCTTGATGGGACGCAACTCCAGCGCCGTGGAGACGATCTGGTGGCGGTGGTTTTTCCTGAACCATTGCGAGCCGGGCAGAAAATTGAGCTCCAATTTTCATACGGAGGCGAGGTCCTTTCGGACGCGGGAGGAGGACTCCTTTACGTGGGTGCTCGCGGTACGTGGTATCCAAATCGGGGGTTTTCAAAAGCAATGTTCGATCTGGAGTTTCATTACCCGGCGGGATGGACTTTAGTTGCCACCGGCGAAAAAATAGATGACGCAACAGCTCTAAAATCAGTGCCACAGGATGGATTTCCCGCCGAGCACACGGGGCAAATCAGCCGCTGGATCTCGGGACGGCCTATTCCCGTTGCCGGATTTAATCTAGGAAAATACAGACGCGTGACGAGACGCGCCGGGCGCGTGACAGTAGACGTCTATGCCGCCTCCAGCATGGAGCGGAGTTTCCCGTCAGCAGATGAAGCCGAAATCGTGTCTCCCCCGCAGGTTTTTCCGGGAAGACCCCAGGTCCCAACACTGATTCCACCGCCGCGGCCGTTTCCTGCGGGAAACGCTGCCGCAGTAGCCGAAGGCGCGGCTCGCGCCATTACTTTCTTTTCGGGTGAGTTCGGGCCATATCCTTACACTGATCTTGAGGTCACGCAAATGCCAGGATCGGTCAGCCAAGGCTGGCCAGGGCTAATATTCCTTTCCAGTTATTCGTTCCTATCCTCAGAGCAACGGACCGGCCTTCGCATGTCCCCCGTCGAACAGACAATGGTTTCCGGAATGATTGCGCATGAAACCGCGCATCAGTGGTGGGGAGACTTGGTTACGTGGAGGGGTTATCGCGACCAGTGGATTATGGAAGCGTTGGCCAACTACAGCTCTCTCTTGCTGCTCGAATCGCAGAACCCAGCTCAATTTCGGGCGCTGATGGAGAAATTTCGCAATGATCTATTGAAGGAAAATGACAAGGGCGAACGATTCATGGATGCCGGACCGGTGACCTTGGGCGCGCGGCTGACTTCGTCGAAATTTCCCAATGGGTACGAAACGATCGCATACGAACGCGGCACATGGTTGTTTCATATGCTGCGGACCATGATGCGAGACGGCGAACAGAAAAAGGGTGCACGCCACCCGTCGTCTGGCGATTCAACGGACGAGCCTTTTCTGCAAGCGCTTCGGGCATTGCAAGAGCAATACCAGACAAAGCCACTTACGACGGCCGACCTGATTCGAGTTTTTGCGGATCATTTGCCCCCTTCCGCCCGGCACGAAGGCGAGAAGTCTCTGGATTGGTTCTACGAGGGATGGGTGAACGGAACGGCAATTCCCGAGCTTGAGGTCCGCGGCCTAAAATTTCGCGACCTGAACAATTCCACCGTCATTACTGGGATGATCCAGCAAAAAGATGCCCCCGAAAGTTTGGTGACCTCGGTTCCGCTTTACGGGTCGTCTCACGGGAAAGATGTGCTGTTAGGACGAGTATTTGCAGATGGCAAGGAAACACAATTTCACTTAACTTCACCTTTGGGTACTCGGAAAGTCTTGCTTGATCCCGAACACACCGTATTGTCACGATTTCACTAAATTCAGACTTTTGAGGAAAAGCCACCGATCTTCGCTCGGCTTGCCAGCGGTATCGCCGGATGTTTTCGTCTCGATCGCCAGCGGCATTCAAAGACCATAGTGACCGAACTATTCATGTGCTATGAGATAATCTGGTATATCTCACGATGTACAGGCGGTTTCTGATAATGGCTTTTCGGCGGTCTGTTCTACTGTTTTTATTGGTGTGCCTCGGATGTTCCGCGCAGTCCGCTCCTCCGGATTTAGTCCAACGTATGGAGCGTCAGGTGCGCATGTACTATTCGATACCCGCTCACGTCAAAATTACAATTAGTCCTCTTAAAGCCAGCGATTTCCCTCAATACGACGCTTTAACGATCACTTTCAACGGAGGAGAGAAGAAACAGACCTATGATTTCCTTCTCTCAAAAGATAGGAAAACTTTAATCCGGATGACCAAGCTTGATCTGACCAAAGATCCTTACGCCGAAGTCATGAAGAAGATTGATATAAAGGGGCGCCCCACGCGGGGAAATAAACAGGCTAAGGTCGTTGTTGTTAGCTTCGATGATCTGGAGTGTCCCTTCTGCTCGCGCATGCACGAAACACTTTTCCCGGAACTTCTGAAGGAATACGGCGATCGTGTGCTTTTTGTTTACAAGGATTTTCCGCTATCTGAAATTCATCCCTGGGCAATGCATGCGGCCGTAGATGCCGATTGCCTGGCTTCGCAGAGTAACGATGCGTATTGGGAATTTGCGGACTACGTCCATGCCAACCAGCGGGAAGTGAATACCGAGACGACTCGCAATAATCAGTTCGCCGCTCTCGACCGCATCGCTTTGAAAAGCGCTTCAAAATATAACCTTGACAACGGTAAGGTTCAGGCGTGCATAAAGACGCAAGACGACGATGTGGTAAAGGCCTCGGTAAAAGAAGGTCAGTCGCTCGGGATGAGCGCTACACCGACGTTGTTCGTAAACGGTCAGGAAGTTGACGGCGCTCTTTCGACCGAGGAATTGCGAAAGATATTTGACGAGGCGCTAGTTCAGGCGGGTGTTCCGCCGCCCAAGGATGCCCGAGCCGCCGCAGGTTCCTCGCCAGCGGGCAGTGTTACCAGGTAGGAGAACGATCAATCCGGTTCAAATTGAAATTGCTTCATAGGCTGCGAATCGCCATTCAGGGGGATTCTTGGAATCTAGTGCTTGTTTAACTCGTGCATCTTCGATTGTAATTCTTTCATTGCTTGCGATGGGAAGTCTTGGGTGCGGAAGCAAACAGGCTGGCGGTAACGATGTCGCCGCAGTAGTGGATGGCCATAAGATATACCTGGCGGATGTCGAAAAGTATTACCAGAACCAGACCGCCGGCTCTAATCAGCAACCGGTTGGCGAACAGGCTACCACCGTAAAGCTTAACATTCTGCATGATTTAATTGACAACGAAATACTGATGCGCCGGGCCGAGAAACTAGGCCTGCTGGCAACCGACGAAGAGGTTGACCGTAAATTAACCGAGATCAAGTCGCCCTTCACCGCGGAAGACTTCGCCGCCCGCATGAAGGAGAAAAACATAACCCTCGATGATTTTAAGCGGGATATCCGGCGTTCGCTGACCATTGACAAGGTAATGAATAAAGAGGTCACCTCGAAAATCAATGTTACCGATCAGGAGATTTCTGACTACTACAACGCGCACAGGGCAGAATTTAACCTGATCGAACCGCAATATCACCTGGCCCGGATTTTCGTGACGCCGATGCCCAATCCCGAGGCGCGCAATCAGAACGGCAAGGCGCAAAATCAGGCCGAAGCACAAAAGAAAATTCAGATGATCTTGAATCGCCTCGAGAGTGGCGACGACTTCGCGACGCTGGCGATGAATTACTCCGAAGATACACAGACCGCAGGCAACGGCGGCGACCTCGGTTTTATGTATGAGTCTTCGCTGCACAATACCGATCCGGCAACCCGCGACAGCGTTTCGAAGTTGAAAGCGGGACAATACACTCAGGTCATTTCAATTGTGAATCCTGCCACCAAACAGTTCGTTGGATATCAAATTGTGAAACTAATTGCGAAAGAGCCAGCGGGGCAGCGGGAGTTCGCTGATCCGCGTGTGCAGGAGGCGATCCGCTCGCAGCTTCGGGATCATCGCGAGCAATTGTTGAAGGCCGCTTATTACGAAGTGTTGCGAGATCAGGCGGGAGTGGAGAATTACTTCGCGGAAAGAATACTGGCAAATAACGCGATCACCAAGTAGTTTTCCAGTTTCTCAAAGCCACTACTCTACGATTGCCAGCACATCTCCGGCATTCACATAAGTTCCTTCCGAAACTAACTGCTTTACGATTCCTTTGCTAGGCGACTTTATCTCGTTCTGCATTTTCATGGCTTCGATAACAATCAGCGATTGCCCGGCTTCCACCTGTTCGTTCTCGCCTGCCAACACTCGAAGAATCTTTCCTGGCATCGAAGCGAGGAGCCTCGACGTACCGCTGGTCCCACGATTCCTCGATCGAGCCATAAGCGATCTGGGATCGAACAACTCCACCGCATACGGTAGGTTCTCGATCCAAATGCGGATTTGATTTCCAAGCTGATCGCGCTTTATTTCGTAGGTTCTACCATGGATAATGAGAGATATCGTGTCGCGCTCGATGAGTTTGGCGTCTAGCCGTATACGTCGCCCGTTCGATTCAGCTCTCCACCCTTGCCCGTCGCGTTCGAGCTTCATACGATAGGTTGTCTCGCCGACATTAACCTTGAAGATCATTGTCTGTATGCCATTTCAGCGTCTCACTCTTTGCTGCTCTTTTCCACCGCGATTCTGAAGCAACCCGACCAACGGTATTTCCTATGATTGGATCGCTGGAAGACGTTTCGTTGAGGGCAGCGAACAGTCCAGCAGCCAATGCGGCGATCTCACGGTGTTCGTGATTTGCCCCCACCGGACCTGAAGCCATCAGTCTGTCAAGGTATCCGGTATCTATTTCTCCATCACGAAAGTCGGGGTCCTTCAATATCCTTCTGAACAGCGCAATATTCGTTTGGATGCCGCCAACAAACGTTTCATCGAGCGCACGCAGCAACCGCGATACTACTTGGTCTCTGTTTTCTCCGTAGGCAGTCAGCTTTGCCAGAAGCGAGTCGTAGTCCGTGGGAACAGTCCAACCCTCATAGACGCCGGTATCCAGACGGATACCGGGACCTGAGGGTTCTTGCAATGAGGTTATTTTCCCAGGGCTGGGAAAGAACTTGTCTGGATCCTCGGCGTAGATACGGCATTCCATTGCGTGTCCGCGAAAACGCACGTCCTCCCGGCGGATGGATAGTTTTTCACCAGCGGTGATAAGTATTTGCATCTGCACCAAATCAAGCCCTGTCACCAGTTCAGTGACCGGGTGCTCGACTTGTAGCCGCGTATTCATTTCCAGAAAGTAAAACTTCTTATCTTTATCAAGCAGAAATTCGACAGTGCCAGCGTTCGTATATCCCACAGCCACCGCCGCTTGCACCGCGACTTCGCCCATTTGCTTTCGCAAAGTCTGATCCACCGCCAAGGAGGGAGATTCCTCCAGCACCTTCTGATGCCGTCGTTGAATCGAGCACTCCCGTTCTCCCAAGTGAATTGTGTTTCCGTGCTCATCGGCCAATATCTGAATTTCGATGTGCCGGGGATTCAGAATCGCCTTTTCGATATAGAGGCCGCCATCTCCAAATGCCCGCTGCGCCTCACTCTGCGCGGCTTGCAGCGCCGGCTTCAATCCCTGCTGTTCTTGAACCAGGCGCATCCCCTTTCCTCCGCCACCCGCGGCTGCCTTGAGCATCACGGGATAACCAATCTTGTTCGCAATCTGCACTGCATCTTCGAACGATTCAACCGCCCGTGAATTGCCGGGAACGCATGGCACGCCATTTTTCTCCATTTCGCGGCGCGCAGTGGTTTTCGATCCCATAATTCTCATTGACTCAGGGGACGGTCCGATAAACTTTATTCTGGCGTTCGCACATTCTTCGGCAAAACTAGCATTTTCCGACAAAAAGCCGTAACCAGGATGCAGGGCGTCTGCGCCACACTGTTTCGCCACCGCGACGATTTTTGCAATATTCAAATAGGATTCAAGGGCGGGAGATGCCCCGATCGGGTAGGCTTCTGTCGCCATGCGTACATGCAGTGCGGAGCGGTCGGCATGCGAATACACCGCTACCGGAACAATTCCCATCTCGCGGCAGGCGCGGATAACTCTAACGGCGATCTCTCCCCGGTTTGCGATGAGGATTTTCTTGAACATGAGGGTCACATAACTAGGTTTGAAGGGGCGAGCCGGTCGGGCGAGCGCAGAGCCTTGATCTAGACAACGGCGGGACTGAAGCCCCGCCCCTTCAAAACGATTTGTCCAACGACTGCAGGCCTTCTGCAATCGTCTTCCTTAAGTTATCGCGATTTCGCGATCTCTCAAATAAGAAAGCCCCTTCGTCGGAAGGGGCTTTCTGAACATACTACAGAACCCAAATCACTTCCCGTTCTGATCCATCGTGATGCCAGGAGCCGTAGGTTGTTTTTCGACCTTCATCTTCTTTGTGGCCATCGTCTTGTCCACCCACTCGTCCGCAGTCTTCTCGTCCGCGGCGCGGGCTGCGGGGTCGCCACATTCGAGATCAGCGCGTTCGCGATACAACAGGTTCACGTATGCCATCGCGTCGTCGTAGTCCGGCCGCAGATCCAACGCTTTCTTTAAACTGTCGAGCCCATCTTGAATGATCGCCCAATTCGCGTCTTTCAGACTTTCACAAACCTTCTTGTCCTTAAGTGGCTCGTCAGGCTTAAGGCCCAGCTTTGCTCTCGCTTCCATCCTTGGCTTGTAGCTTCGAGTCCATGCAATGACGCCGAGAGTGTAGTACGACTCCGGATCGTTGGGATCAATCTCGAGCGCTTTGCGGTAGTAAGCATTCGCATCGTCGAACTTCTTCTGCTGCAAATACAGGTATGCGATTCCTTTCACGCTGGTAACGCTCTTGGGATCCCTTTGCAATACTGCTTTGAACTGATCAATGGCCTGCTCGGCCAGCCGAACATTGTCAGGGGTATCAACATCGGGTATGTATAGCTGCGTGTACGCGGTGGCCAGGTACAAGCGAGCATTTTCAAGCCCCGGATCCAGAGACACCGCATTCTGAAAATGATCAATTGCCTGCTCGTAGCGGGCATTCTTGTACGAGGCAACACCCTTGTTGAGCTGATCGCGCGCCCGCAACTTGTTACACCCGGTTGCCGAAAATACAACCGCGCCAATCGCCATTAGCGCTGCGAGTCGTAGGTTTCTGTTCGTCACGTGCGATCCCCCCTGCCAACCGTCAGTGTACACACATCGGCCCGGGCTATACCCGGGCCACCTCTTTTACGTTAATAATCCAACTACTGGCCGGACTCGATTTTAGCCGTGATCAGCCCGACCTTGTCAACGCCCGCTGCATGCGCAATGTCTATCACATTGGCGACATCAGCGAACGGAACGTTGTCATCTCCCTTTACAAACATAACTTTCTCGGCGCGAGTCTTGAAAATATCCGTCAAGCGCCCTTGCAAACTATCCCATGTAGCGTCATCCGTATTGATCCTGAGCGTCGGCTCCTGCCCCGCACCATGATCAATGACCGACACCACGATGGTTCGGTCGGGAGTATCGTTCTTGGGCTCATCCTTCTTCGGAGGCTGCGGTACCAGCGCGTCCAATCCCTTCATTTGTGGGGGATTGATGACCATGAAGATAATAAGCAATACTAAAAGAATGTCAATAAAGGGAGTCACATTCATGTTTGCATTCGGACCCCCGCTAGAACCACCCAATGCCATCGACATAGTTGCTATCTCCTAAATGTTCCCAGAAACGGACTCGATTTTAGACGTGATCAGCCCGACTTTGTCCACGCCGGAGGCATGGGCAATGTCAATCACGTTCGCAACGTCCGCGAACGGAATATTGTCATCACCTCTTACGAACATTACCTTCTGAGCTCGCGTCTTGAAAATATCCGTCAGGCGCGTTTGCAGGCTACCCCAGATAACGTCGTCGGTATTGATCTTGAGTGTCGGTTCCTGGCCCGCGCCATGACTAACAACCTGAACGACGATTGTTTGGACGGGATCCTGAGGCCCATCCTTTTTCGGCGGCTGCGGAACCAACGCGTCCAGTCCCTTAATTTGCGGGGGATTGATCACCATGAAGATAATAAGCAGCACCAAGAGAATGTCAATAAACGGGGTGACATTCATATTCGCGTTTTGACGGCGGCTGGAACCAACTGCCATAGACATAATGCGCCCTTCTCTATTGTCCGGTTCCCGTAGTCGGAGCTGCCCCAGGCGCTCCCGGTGGCACACCCGGAGTTGGCTGCTTCTTTTGATCGGTTAATAATCCCAGTTGATCTACACCGGCGGCACGAACGTTATCCACCACGCCCACTACCGAAATGTACTTCGCCCGAGCGTCCGCCCGAACATACACTCGCTTATCCACCCGGCTCGCAATGCGATCCTTAATTTTGTCGGTGAGTTGCTCCACCTGCACCTTGTCGTTCCCGAGAAATATTTCTCCGCCACGCATAACCGCAACAATGATGGCGTCCTCTTTTTCAGCATCCGGCATTGCTTCTGGATTATTCACCTTCGCCAGATCAACGCTCACCCCGTGTTGGAGCATGGGCGTAATGACCATGAAGATAATCAGCAGCACCAGCATGACGTCCACCATCGGCGTCACGTTGATGTCTGAGTTAACCTTCGCGCCTTCGTTTCTAACTGAAATTCCCATAGCCAGGATCTCCTGTACTCGACTGCAACTTTCCATCAGCAATTACTGTGCTGTTGGAACGCTGGACATGGCGAAGGCGTATGCCAACGCCACGTCACCTTTCCCGCGTTACGGGCGACGGGCTATTCCCCTGCGCTTGAGGAAATAATCAATCAGTTCGCTGGATGAATTGTCCATTTCGACGTCGAATGCTTCGACGCGTCCGGTCAGATAGTTAAACATCATGACCGCCGGAATCGCGACTAGCAAGCCAATCGCGGTGGTAACCAGCGCCTCGGCGATACCGCCGGCGACCGCGCCCAAGCCGGTTGCCTTGCTGGTGGACATGTCCTGGAATGTGTGCAAAATTCCCATGACGGTGCCGAACAGTCCGACGAACGGCGCGGTGGACCCGATTGTCGCCAGTCCACCCAACCCGCGCTTTAATTCGGCGTGGACAATAGCTTCGGTCCGCTCAAGCGCCCGCTTCGAAGCTTCGATAGTTTCCCCGGGAATTTCGCCGCTTTCCTGATGTGCCCGGAACTCCATTAGTCCGGCGGTGACGACCTTCGCCAAGTGACTTTTCTTGTTGCGCTCAGCTACTTTGATAGCCTCATCAATCTTGCCATCGCGCAGTGCGCCAGCCACGGCCGGTGCAAAGGACCGGGACTGCTTGCGGGCGGCGTTGAAGGCCATCCAGCGATCAATCATGACGCCGATTGACCATCCAGACATGATGAACAGAAGGATTACGACCGACCTTGCTATCCACCCCATTGCGCGCCATAGTGATAGTGGGTCCCATTGAGGTGTCCCCGTATCCTGGAACATCCAGGTGGCGGTCATGGTTACGTGACTGAGAGTATGTGCTGCCAGGTTTGCTACGAACATGAGATCCTTCCTCCTCAGAATTCTTTATGGCTCTAGATTTTTCACCAAACTCTAACCGCCCAGGGTGAAGTTCACGGTGATCTGCGTGTCAACTTCCACTGGTTCTCCGTTCAAGATATAAGGCTTGTACTTCCACTGCTTAACTGCATCAAGGGCTGCCGGAATGAGCATCGGATGGCCGCTGATGACCTTCAACCCCTCGATGGAACCGTCTTTACTGATCACCGCCTGCAACATCACACTCCCTTGGATGCGTGCTTGCCGTGCCAGGGGCGGATAGTTCGGCTTTACGTCCCTTATCTTCAAGCCCTGAGTGACACCTTGAGAAACACGTATTCTCGTGGGTGTCGCGACTTTAGGCACTGCAACCGGAGTGGAACTGATGATCCCGCCTATGACGCCGCCCACCTGTCCCGGACCGTTGCTGATACCACCCACCACTCCAGCGGTCATCGGCGGTGGTGCAGCGTCTTCCTTGATCATTTCAATCTTTTTGGGGATTTTTGTCGGCGTCCGGAGCTGGTCATTAATTAGATTGGTTTGAACCTGCTTCACGATATGGACAACAGCGGGCGGTGGCGGAGGGGGTGGTGGCGGCGGCGGGGCCGTAAGCGACATCAATAACTGCGCTTTGGGAAGAGCTTCAGTGAATAACAGCGGGATCAGGACCATGATTCCGATTAAAATCGCCTCGAACACAAAAGCGACTGTGCTCGTTAGTCCCCTCTTCGTTTTTAGTTTGCCGCCGGATTCGATTAGGCTGTCTTCAAACATACGGTTTCTCCTGCGCAATACTCGATTCTTATTTAGACACCGTCTGCTCTCCCTTTGCTCCTACTTTTAGCGGAAGCTCGGGTAGCCCCCCATTCAGCTGTTTACTCCAGCCTTCGAACTCTTCGCCGGGGATTTATCCGTCCCGGCTAATTGCTTTCCCGCTCCACCCGGCCCCGTACCACCAAATCCTCTATTGCGCCGTGATCGCCAATCCTGATAGGCGACCAAAATCGGTGCTGCGATCGCAATGGACGAATACGTCCCTATTAAGATGCCAATTACCAAAGCGAGGGAAAACCCGTTCAATACCTCGCCGCCGAACAAATATAAAGCCAAAACCGTCAAAAACGTCAACCCCGCCGTCAAAATCGTTCGGCTCAGGGTCTGATTAATGCTCCGATTGACGATATCGGAGAGCTTTTCCCTCCGCATCAACTTCAAATTCTCCCGAATACGGTCGAAAACCACGATGGTGTCGTTATTCGAATAGCCCACCAACGTCAGGATCGCTGCAATCACGGTCAGCGATATATCTTTATTCAGCAGCGAAAAAGCGCCGACCGTTATCAACGTATCGTGGAAAACGGTTATAACAGCCGCTACACCGTAAATCCATTCAAATCGAAATGCCAGATAAATCAGCATCCCCCCCAGAGAATAAGCGATTGCGAGCAGGGCTTGCTGTTTCAACTGCGATCCCACCTGGGGACCGACAATGGCGACGTCGCGTATGGCAAAATTGGAGACAAAGAAGCCTTCCGGAAGAGAAGCCAGGACGGCCGGGTCGGCGACACCTTTCAAATCGTCCATCGAACTGAGAACCCCGCCCTTTACCTTATCTTTATAGTCAACAATGGCTTGGGCCTGCGTTGCATAGCGCTGATTCGCGTCGGTTCCGGCATGGAGGGGATCTTTGTCCATCAGATAATTGGTCAAAGTCAAGCTGCTGGTATTGTTCAGGTCAGACTTCCCAGGCGGTGCATTGCTCTCCAAGGCATTGATAATCTGGGTCTTCCCGTTATCCAAGGCCTGCTCGCTGGTTTCCTGCAAAGCCAGGTCTATCAGGACCTCGTTGTTCTGAGAGGGCCCAAAGCGCTGAATGCGCGCATGATGGAGGCCGGCGCGGTCCATGGCGGCTCGGATTGCATTGTCATCGGGAGCCTGGGCAAACTTCACTTCAACCAGGGTGCCCCCGCGGAAGTCAATGCCGTAGGGAATGTGGTGCCAGAACAAAATAGAAAACAGACCGGCCACGCTAAAGATCAGTGAAAAGGCAATGAAATACCACTTCTTGCCCAGGAAATCTATATTCGTATTGCGAAAAAATTCCACGCTGCTTTAATCCTCTTATCTCAAGTCTTCCTCTACGTTTGTCTCTTCGAGCGTAGCGAGAAATCTGTTTTTTCTCACCACCGGCAAACAACAGGTTCCTCGTCTCTTCGCTCGTCGGAATGACAACGCTTTAAATACTGAGTGCCTCTCCGCGCTTTTTGCGGCTCAGAATCCAATCGAATATGACGCGGGAAACGAACACCGCAGTGAACAAATTCGCGAACAGCCCGAAGCTCAACGTGACCGCAAACCCTTTCACGGGTCCAGTTCCAAATATGAAAAGAATTGCGGCCGAGATGATTGTAGTAACGTGCGTATCCACAATCGTGATCCATGCGTGTCCAAAGCCTTGTTCAACGGCGGACGGGGGTGTCTTTCCGTTACGTAGTTCTTCACGAATACGCTCGAAGATCAGGACATTGGAATCCACGCCCATACCGACCGTCAGAATTACGCCAGCAATTCCGGGCAATGTCAGGGTCGCACTGCTGAAGCCAAGGAACCCCAGCAAGATAACCAGATTTAGGATCAGAGCGATATCGGCATTAATACCAGCTGCGTGGTAGTAAATCAGCATGAAAATCAGCACCGCAACCATGCCAACCACCGCTGCCCGGACGCCGGAGCGAATTGAATCGCTTCCGAGAGATGGTCCGACAGTACGCTCTTCGAGATACTTGATTCCCGCCGGCAGAGCGCCTGATTTAAGGATCATTGAAAGATCTTTCGCGCTCTGCTCTGTGAATCCGCCTTCAATGGTTCCGGTATCGTTTATCTGGCTCTTGATTACCGCGTACTCCTGAACTTTGTTGTCCAGCACAACAGCCAGGTATTCACCGACGTGAGCCCCAGTGAAGGTGCCAAACCGCCTGCCGCCATCGCCGGTAAGGTCGAATTCCACTTCCGGTTGTCCATTCTCAGTTCGGGTCGGCTTGGCATCGCGCAAATCGCGACCGGTTATCGCCGAAGCCCGTGAAACCAGGTACCATCTCTCCCCATTGTCGCTGTCCTTGGACCCCACGCTCCGGCCCGGCAATAAAACCGCGTTGGGCGGCAAGACCCCACCTTTTTCTTGCAGCGCAGCTTGTTCACTGGGGTAAGGCCCGCCCACTCCTAATCGCAACTCCAGCATGGCCGTGGACTGCATAATCTCTTTAACGCGGGCGGGATCATCAACTCCGGGAAGCTGTACCAGAATTTGATAATCCCCAAGTCCGTGTTCCTGAATCGTGGGTTCTGTGACGCCCAGCTGGTCAATCCGGTTCCGAATGGTTCCTATAGCCTCAGTGACCGCCTGCTTCTTAAGATCAGTCAGTGCCTGCGGCTTCATGGAAACCGTCCAGCTATTTTCGGAGCCGGATTTCAAGTCATATTCCGGCAAGCGGTCCTCCACGATGGAACGTAAATCGGAACTGTTTTCTGGCGGAGTTCCTTTGATCAATATTTGTTCAGGATGGTTAACCGGATCAGGCTTGGTGATTTCTGTGTAATTAATTTTGTGAGCGCGCAGATCTTCTTTTAGTCGCTCAATTGCGCTGTCAGTTTCAACGTTTACAGCGTCGTTCACCTGGACCTGAAGAATTAAGTGCGTTCCACCCTTGAGGTCCAGTCCCAGACTAATGCGACTTTCCATCGCGGCGAGTAGTCCATGGCCTGACCAGCTTTCAGGAATGCCAAATATGCCGTATAGAAATACCAGCAGAATTATGATGATCGCTCCGAGTTTCCAGCCTAGATTCTTACTCATGGTCCAAATTCTATCCCCCGGCCAAAATTGTTATTTGCTTGCCGCTTCTTCGGGGGTCGTCACCGATGTAATCGAAGCCCTGCTAACTTCGATTCGCAGATTGTCCGGCGGAACGCGAAGGTGAAGGTAGTCATCTCGCAAAGCTACAATGGTGCCCCGCACGCCTCCACTGGTCACAACCTTGTCGCCGGTCTTAAGTTCGCTCAACATTTGCTGCCATTTCTTCTGTTTCCGCTGCTGCGGCATGATCAGTAGAAAATAGAAGATGCCGAATATGAAGATCAGCGGCGCGAAGCCGATCCAACTCAACCCGCCGCCCGCCTGGAACGCCAATGAATATAAGGAATTCATGAATCAAAAAGCCTTTGTGCGCCAGAATCCGGAACTGCGCCTGCCAAAGCTACGGGCCTATGTTATTTATCGCGGGATTCTCGCGTATTCAGGCCGGACAATCCATTAATCAGAAGGGAAGAAGGGATGGCGAGCTACGGCTTCAACTGTGACAGCTCCCCCGAAAGAAAACGCGCCCCTTTCCCAAGTTCATCAGGATCAAGTCCAATAGAATGACGCACCGACCGCATAGTGTCAAGATAGAAACTAAGGTTGTGGATAGTGTTGAGAATCTGCGCCAAAATTTCATTGGATGCATAAAGGTGCCGCAAATAGGCTCGCGAGTAACGGGCACAGGTCCGACAAGCGCATTTTGGGTCAAGAGGGCCGCTATCAGCGGCGTAGCGGGCCTGTTTGATTGATATTTTTCCCTCCGATGTGAATAGCAATCCGTGCCGCGCGGCCCGCGTGGGTAAAACGCAGTCCATCATGTCAATTCCCAGGTTTGCGTATTCAACGATCTCTTCAGGAGTTCCAACACCCATCAGATATCGCGGCTTGTCTTTTGGAAGATGCTCAAGGGTGGCTTCGACAACTTCCCGCGTTAGTGCTCGCGGCTCCCCGACGCTCATTCCGCCGATTGCGTAGCCGGGGAATCCAATCTCTATGGTCCTCTCGGCAGATTCCTTGCGGAGAGCAAGATCCATGCCGCCCTGAACGATGCCGAACAGCGATTGCGTGGGAGCAGGGGTTCCCACATGGACATCCCATGGCACTTCTTGCTTGTGGTCTTCAAAATACTTCTTGCTGCGTTCTGCCCATCGAAGCGTCAGCTCCATTGATTTTCGCGTTCGTTCGCGATCGGCCGGATACTCCGTACATTCATCGAACGCCATAATAATGTCGGCGCCAAGGCCGATCTGTGCTTCCGTCGCGCTCTCCGGCGAAAAAAATTGCGAAGAGCCATCCAGATGAGAACGAAACATCACGCCCTCCTCGGATACTCTCCGTAAATCGCTAAGGCTGAAAACCTGAAACCCGCCAGAGTCAGTCAGAATGGCGCGAGACCATGACATGAATCGGTGTAGCCCTCCCAGGTTTCTGACCTGACCAACCCCCGGCCGCAAATAAAGGTGGTAAGTATTGCCGAGAAGAATCTGGACTCCGAGTCCTTCCAGAATGTCCTGAGATACGCCCTTGACAGACGCCGATGTTCCCACGGGCATGAAGACAGGGGTTTCGCACCTCGCCGTGAGCGGTAATGAGGCAGCCCGTGCGCGCAGCTCCACGCTCGACTTCGATGTGAAATGTGGCGGACATTGGTGGGATTGTAGCAATTCAAGCTCTAGACCGAGCGCAGGGGCAGGTGTCCTCACCTGCCCAGCCGAGCAAAGCTCGTCAGTTCACTGCGCAGGAATGACCGGCACAACCAACGCCGAAGGATGCTCGCGATCGTGATAAATCGTGTTTGTCGCCGAGATATATTTACTGCCAGACTCAGGATTCTCGCCCGTATTGAGATTCCGGTCGAATCGCGGAAAATTGCTACTGGAAATTTCCAGTCGCAACGAATGTCCCCGGCGGAAGACGTTGCTGGTTGCCCACAGATCAATTGTCAATTTATAAACTTGTCCGGGAACCATTAATGTGGGCTTTTCGTGGGACTCACGGTAACGCGCGCGAAGAATTCCCTCAGCCAGATTTTGCGCAAATCCATCTGGCCCGACATCAACCATCTTGGCGGTGAAGTCAGTATCTACAGCCGTTGACTTGATATAAAGTTCGGCGCTGATTGGCCCCGTGATTTCCATATCATTAGTGAACGCGGGCGTGGAGTAAACCAGCACATCGTTCCGACCCTCTACTGAGCGCTGGTCTCTCGGCCCCGGCGGCAAGTGCTGCCCATCGCAACATAAGGGTCCGCCAACCGTCGGAACCGGATTGCCGGGATCGTAAGTGAAATGGTCAGACGCTTCAGAATACGGAGTCGTAGTGGAGAGTGTCCCGTCTCCATTGAGAGAGTTTGCTTTCCCTGCCGAATGCAGAAAATATTTCGTCTCTCGGGCCCGCGAGAGTGGCCAGTCTTCTTCGTCTCGCCATTGGTTCGCGCCCATGACAAATATTCGAACCGGCTTGCCATTGGCGAATTCATTTTGGACGCCCTTAAAAAGATAGTCATACCAGTGCAACGTAATCTCGTTTTCATCGTATTGTTCGGCTGCGGGACCAAAGTCCACATCACCAATCTTGCGGCCTCCGCCAGCGTGACCGCCAATCGTTACTAACAGGTGCTGTCCGTTCCGCGCAGTCTCGCTTCCACCATGCGCCTTGATGCCCATGTAATTGCGTAGCGTACCTCCTTGAAAAATGTCGTACCAGGCAGCGACGTGAAGGGCGGGAACGGTTATTTCGGTATGATGATCTTCAATAGACAGGCTCTTCCAATAATCGTCGTAACTGGGATGCGCGAGCCAATCGGAAAAATATGGAGCCAGCGTTGCAATCGAAGCTGTTCCAGTTGGACTAGTCAGATTGAAGAGGGAATAATCGCCAAGTGGAAGCGTCGAGACTCCCTTCATCGCATTTGTAGTGTGTTGTACGGTGCGATTCAGCGTATCTTGCGCGAGACCTGACGTCCAAGATTCGCTGAACCATTGTTCGAAGGCACCTCCTTGGTACGTCCAGTTTTCGTAATAGTTGCTCGCTGTCACGACAGGACAAATTCCAGCAAGGTGCGGTGGATGGGCGATGGCGGCGAGCATTTGCGTTGCGCCAACATAAGAACCGCCCCACATTCCCACTTTGCCGTTCGAATACGGCAGCGCAGCCACCCATTCCACAGTGTCGTAGCCATCACTCGATTCGTTCTTGAATGTGTACCACTCTCCTTCGGAAGAGTAACGTCCTCGAACATCCTGAATAATGGCCACGTACCCTCGCGCCGCCGCCTTCAGACCAAAATCGGTGCCGCCTCGTTTGTCGTAAGGCGTGCGCTGAAGCAAAACGGGGAATTGTCCGTCAGCTTTCGGTCGGTAAATATCGGCGTGAAGAGTGATGCCATCGCGCATTTTCACCGCGACGTTGTGTTCGATGGTTACGGTGAATGAATCGGCAGCGTAAGCGGAGGCTGCAATGGCAAGCAAAAAGAACAGAAGAAACTTTCGAGTCATGAGAGGTATCCGGCAGCGAAGCTTACCAGATTTGGGAACACGCTGGGAGCGGAGGTCTGGATCTCGCCAGCTAGGGCAATCCGCACAGGGTAATTTGCCTCCGCGGCCAGGGTGTAGCCCTACACGCCCCGTAGTTGGCGCACTACTGGCGCGATAGGATTTTCCTGGAACAAACGGATTGCCGCAATGCCGGCTGCCCCTGCATCTAGGCAGTCGCCAGCGTTGCTTCGAGCAAGGCCCCCTAATGCGAGAACTGGGATTCTTTCGCGGCAGGTTCGTCGGAGCAGATTCAGTCCCGCGATGGGCGGGGTTTGTGATTCCGCATTCCTCGTGTGTTTTTCAAAAACGGGCCCGAGCAGGGCCAAATCTGCGCCATTTCCCGATGCAAGAGCGACATCTTCCAACGTATGACAAGCCACGCTGACGATCATTTGTTCCGCCGGGGACCCGCCGCTTAGGCTACAGATTTCCCGCACGTCTTTGGGAGAAATATCTGTGGAGCGCAGATGGACTCCCGCTGCCCCTACGGCAATTGCGACATCGGTCCGGGAGTTGATTAGCAATCGTGTGGGATTCGCGGGATTCTCACGAATCACTCGCATTGCCTCCTCGGCGAGCGCTACCAGTTCACGGGTGGAAAGGTCTCGTTCGCGCAACTGAATGAAATCCACACCAGAGCTCGCGGCCTCGGCGATCTTCGCTAGAAGCTTTTTTCGGCGAGATGTTTCATCGCCACTAAATTGAGAGCGATCGGTAATGTAATAGAGCAGCAACTCGGCACGAACTCTAAGGATTGGTTTTGGCGATTTCTGGAACGGTCTCGCGTGGGCGTCTGGAGCTTTCTGGCCCGAGGTGATATTTGATTAAACCATCGCGGAGAAACTCGAATCCCTCTTGAGGAGAATCCACCATCTTGAACAAGTCTAAATCTTCGGAGGAGATGGTACCTGCGTCCACCATAGCCTGGAAATTGATCAGGCGATTCCAATATTCACTGCCGTAAATCACCACCAGTATTTTCTTGGCTAGTTTCTGGGTCTGCGCCAAAGTAAGAATTTCGAAGAGTTCGTCCAGGGTTCCGAACCCGCCCGGGAAAATTACCAGTGCCTTGGCCAGATAAGCAAACCAGAACTTGCGCATGAAAAAATAATGAAATTCGAAATTAAGAGATGGAGTTATGTGCGGATTGGGGTTTTGCTCAAAGGGCAGATGAATATTGAGCCCAATCGTCTTGGCGCCAGCCTCTTGTGCTCCGAGATTTGCCGCTTCCATAATTCCCGGACCACCGCCCGTGGTCACTACAAAGCGTCTTCGGCGTGCCGGAATCTGGATGGACCACTCGCTTAAGAGAAATGCAAGCCTCCGCGCGTCCTCGTAATAACGGGCCATGTTAACGGCGGCTTCCACGCGCTTCCGATGTGCCTTTCCATCCTCTTCTAAACCCTTCTGAGTGTCATTGAGCTCACCCAAATCCGATTCGGCTCGGGCGCGGCTATGAAAACGCGCCGAACCGAAAAACACCACCGTATCCTGAATTTGCTCCCTGCGAAAGCGCGAAAGGGGCTCGGCGTATTCGGACAGGATTCGCAGGATTCGCCCGTCAGGACTATTGAGGAACGGTTCGTTTTGGTACGCGAGGGGTGCTCGTTTGCCGCTATCTTCGTTCATAATGAGGGCATCTTTGTCTCGGATATTCTTCTTGAAGGAAACGTGTTACGGCTCGGAACAGAATTAAATATTTCACGGGCGAGTTTCTGATTCGTGGTAGTGCGTCGCTTCCGAGAATCCTATCCACAAGTCCAGCGCTCCTAAACCTGTACACATGCCGCGAACGAATCCGTTTTCAACAAAATCGCGAAAACCTGGATAAGAAATCAAAATATAGTTGTCCGTCCATTTCGGAGACCATGGCAAGATCACCAGCAGAACTCCAAAAATCGCGCAGAGGGAAACGAACAGGATCATTGCCACGCGGTTGACCCACCTTTCCAAAGGAGAAACCCCAATTCGTTTCTGCTCTTCGGATGATAAGTGCGCTGGGGACGTCGACTCTTCAGAGGAAACTTCTTTTTCTGAAGCGGAGGAAACGCCGCCTTGTTGCGAATGAAAATTGCCGCTCACGCCATGCACTCCAGGATTAATGATATGGAGTTCTTGTACGAGCGTGATTGCACCTGTCTGTTCAGGGTGGGTCCCATCGGGACATTCTACGACTTGAGAGCCTTAATACGCTCGGCAACATCGCGGTAGTCAATGTTGCTTCCGTAGACTTCCATAAAGTGGTTAAGGGCGGATCCCTTGTTGCCGGCAGTCTCGTACGCGCAAGCCAATTCGTAGTGAAGAGCCATGCGGGTTTCCCCATCGAGGGTCGGAAGCGTCAAAGCGCGTTCGTACCATCGAAGCGCAGCTTCCGGTATCCCTTTGTCAAGGAAGCATTGCGCAAGCCAGGTGTAGGTTTGCAGAATTTGTGGGAATGGGTGACCATGCTCCACGGTCTGACAAACTTTCTGCAATTCGCCGATTGCCTCGTCGAGCAAGCCCATTTCCCGGAAGGCAACGCCAAGACTGTAGTGTGTTTCCGGATCTTGATCGGTATTCGCGGCGTCTTCTTCCAATTCATGTTTCAATTCACCGAACATGTCCGCCAGATCAATACCCGCAGCCACATCTGCATTTGATCTCGTGGCCGGCGCCTCTGTGACGGGCGGAGGCTGAACCTGTACTGGAGGTTTGAAGTTGGTGAACGCAGTGGAATGCTGCCACGCTGCCGACGAGGATCCCGGCGCAGCCGCGGCCATTGCAGCGGGAACAGAGACTGAAGGAGCGGATCGAATACTGATTTCCGATATGTTCGGTACCGCGGCGGCTTGAGCTTCCGATTTCGGAGGAGCAGCTGCCTCCTCGGCTTTTCCGGTGAGGAAACTATCTCCAAGCGTGGCTTCTAACTCGCTGACTATGCTACCCAGCGCATCGGCGGCTGGGGCCTCGTAATGTTGTACTTCGGCGATAGGTTCAGAATATACGAGAGCGGCGGCCTGAGGTTCGGCGGCAACTTCCGAGTAGACGATTTCGGGCGCATCGGGCGCCGCAGGGGCAGCCTCGGCGAACACTTCCACCGGATGATCTGCCACCGGCGCATGGATTTCATGTGGTTCGTGCTCCGGCGCGGGGGCAGACAAGAATTCGCTTCCGAGAGACGATTCTAAGTCGGAGACCAGGTTACCGAGACCGGCAGTAGGAGCCTCTTCAGCTTCAACTGGTGTCTGGACCTGTTCGACTGCGGAATCTACCGCGGGACTTTCCTCAACTGAGACTAGACCGACCTCTTCCGCCTGCGCCGCGACGCTCATCCTAGCGGCTTCCATTTCCTGAAGTATGACGGAAGCTAAGGCAGGATCAGGATTCATCTGCTCAAACTTGGCAAAAGCTCCTTGAGCCAGGTCCAGCAGCGAATGGCTGAGATAGAAACGTATCTCCTCAATTATTTCCGCCGTCGCCGCTAAGTCCGCCACCACCGGGGCCTCGGGTTCCGTCGCGGTAGTGTCTGCCGTTTGCACCTCAACGGCTGCTGGTTCCTGAGCGGGCTGAGAAACGGTTTTCTCTAATGCAGGACCGTCCCATTCGCCGGACAAATCAATTTCCGCGTCAGGTGCTGACTTGGAAGGCTGAATATCAAATTCAAGTGCGTTTTGCGACAGGTTTGTCTTTGAAGCCGCTGGGGTATGGAAAAATAAGCCCGGGCGTGAACCGGCTGATGCCGCGGCTACGTTGTGTGACTCGACAGCGTGCGGTGCGGACGAGTCCGTCGCTGGGACAACGCCTCCAGCAGGCAGCATCCCCGGAACAGAAGCTTCGAAACCTGCACGCACCGGCGCTGTCTGGCCGCCTTCGACTGCTACGGCGCGTTCCTCATATCTTCCTGCGAGCTCCCCGTATCGGGTAGCTTCCTCCGGATATCCCGCATCGTGATAGATAGTCTCTCAGAGTTCGGCAGCAAATTGCTGCCTCAGCGGAACGCTCAGCCCGATTGTGCAGGGCCGCCAGCCGCTGATTCAGTCTCAAATCCTGCGGTGCTTTTGGCAACACTGTGAGCAAAGGCGTCAAAGCCTTTTCCGGCATGTTGTATGAAATGAAAAGTTCAGCGTCGGTTAACGCGGCCCGCACTGAGAGGGCGACTTCATCTTCATATCTTTGATCAATAAATGGCGCGGTGGTTTCCAATTCCTCTATAAGGATTGAACCCTCCTCAGCGCTGATGAAGCGCGGAGTCGATCCGCCAACTTTTCCAACGATCTGTTGATAATTGCGTGCATGCAACTGATTCTGAGGTTCGAGTTGCGTCAACTTCAGGTAAAAGTCGCGTGCCTTCTCAAGGTCGCCCGACTGCACATAGGCATGCGCGAGAAGTTCATAAACCTCGGTCGTGTGAGTAGTGTCCCCAGCTTTGGTGAACAAGGCGAGGATCGTTTCAAGACTGGTGACACTTTCGCGGACGTGACTGATGATCGAATGAAGACTGTCTAGAATTCTCGTTGGATCTGACGACAACAGGGAGTCTGAATACTCTCCATATACCTGCAACGCCTCTTCGAACTGGCCTGATACTGTGAGGGCCTCGGCATACCGATTTACTGCGGCCGGATCATTGTGTATTGTAAGCAGTTTTCCCGCTAACATCCGCGCTTCGGGCAGGCGTCCGCTCTGCAAGTAAGCGTTGAATAAGAGCGGTGATGCCTTCAGGATGGGTGTCGAGATCCGCGACCTTCTCCAGGTGTTGGATTGCGCCGGTAACATCTCCAGAATCGAGGGCTGTGCGCCCTCGCATCAGTAGGGCGTAGCTGTTCTCCGGGTCGAGGGTCAACATCCGTTGCAGGATTGTCTCTGCGCCTTCGAGTTGGCCGCGCGCGCGTAGAGTTTCAGCGGCGGCGGTGAATATCTGCCAGGCTTCAGATTTCTTTCCCATCCGAACATAAACTTCAGCCAGCTTCGACCGCATGACTACGTTGTCAGGATCCATTTCCAGAGTCTTCTGGAAAATGCGCACTGCCTGTTCCAGATCTCCGCTGCGCAAAAACTCTTCCGCTACTTGTAAATATTGCGCGCGAGCATCGTTGAACAAGCCCTGCTGCGTATAAAGTTCGGCCAGGCGGAGGACGCCTTCAAAGCTGTGCTTGATCTTGCTGAGCTTCTTGTACATCGCGATCGCCTTCACCGTAAAACCCTGTGAGGCGTAGGCGTCGCCGACGCTTTTGAAGCAGTCCACGGCCTTGTCAATGTTGCCCAGCCGTGAGTAGAGGTCGCCCACGGTATTCATCACCGTGAGGTCCTTGGGATCGGCCTTCAGAACCTTTTCGTATTCAGCAATGGCATTCGGCAGCTTGCCCTGCTGAACGAACTTCTCTGCCGGCACTGAGGACCTTCTGCTTATTGAAGCCAAACCCGAAAGCCATAGAAGTACGGACTCCAACCCCGGTTATTTTCCCTTCCGAATACCTGTCGTTAAGGAAGGGTTACCAGCCGAATTGACCATCTTTGTATCTGGGAACCTGGACTTATTGATGGTCTGACAAGGTGATTGTACGGCTGAGACCCCAGATTCGTATGGTTACTAAGGGTTACCGGAAGGGAGTGTACGAGTGTGTTACCGATGGAAGGTTGTGGTAGCTCATGCGGAGCGCGGGCGCCCCCGCCCGCGAAGCATTGGCGCTATGTAGAGACAGCCCGCCCCCGGGCTGTCCAGCGAAGCAAAGCTCCGAAGGGTGTCTTTGCGTATGAAGCCTTATTTCATGCGGCCCCGCGGGCGAGGGCGCCCGCGCCACACAGGCAATGCGTTAGTCTTCTCTTGTGCAACGCCATTCCATTGGCGAATACCTCGACAATTTCCTCGCACGCGGGCACAACTGTGCCTATGTGCAGCGGCGAGGATATCGCACTGTCCGTTGGAGCTATCGCGATGTGGCTCGGATCGCATTCCAATTCGCCCGCGAGTTCGATGCTCGCGGAATCAGAAAGGGTGATCGCGTTTTGATTTGGGGACCCAATTCCGCCGAATGGGTGGTGGCATTCTTCGGCTGCGCATTGACCGGCGTTGTTGCCGTTCCGCTTGACGATATTTCTACTTCGGATTTTGCCGCTGCGGTCTTCCAAAGTGTGGATGCAAAGTTATTGATCTGTTCCCGGGATCACTCTGCGTTGCCAATAGAATCCGAACCGCTTTTGCTGGATGATTTGCCCGAAACCTTGGCGCGCTATCCGGATGGTCAATATGAATCCCGCAATATTGGTGCGAGTGATACCCTCGAAATCGTCTTCACTTCCGGCACTACCTCCCAACCGAAGGGCGTAGTCATAACCCACGGCAACGTTCTCGCTAATATTGCCCCGCTAGAAACCGAAATCCGCAAATATCTAAAATATGAACGCATCGTCCATCCCATTCGCTTTCTCAATCTTCTGCCCCTAAGCCACGTATTCGGGCAATTTCTGGGAATCTTTCTTCCACAATTGATGGACGGAACGGTCGTCTTCCAATCCGAATTGAATCCCGCACAAGTTATGGACACAATCAGACGGGAGCGAGTATCAGTGCTTGTCGCGGTGCCTCGCATGTTGCAATCATTGAAAGAAAAGATCGAACGCGATGTTTCGAGCGAGAACAACGCACAAAAATTCCGGCAAAGGTTCCATGCCGCAAAGAGCGGACATTTTCTCCATCGTTGGTGGATATTCCGTGATATCCGGCGGAGCTTCGGATGGAAATTCTGGGCCTTCATCTGCGGTGGAGCAACTCTCGATTCTGAAACCGAAGAATTCTGGGATCGCTTGGGTTATGCGGTTATCCAAGGCTATGGCCTGACCGAGACCACCTCTCTTATCAGCGTCAAACATCCGTTCCGTCCGGGAAAAGGCTCGATCGGACAGGTGCTTGCCGGCCGCGAGGTCAAACTCGCGCCGAATGGAGAGATATTGGTCCGGGGAGGCGGTGTCGCCAAGACCTATTGGACAGGAAAAGAACCAGGTCCGGTCACCGAAGAAGAGGGATGGTACGCGACCGGTGATATCGGCGAATTCGATGCCAGCGGCAATCTTCACTTCAAAGGCCGCAGCAAAGATGTCATTGTCACTCCCGCAGGGATGAAGGTTTATCCCGATGATCTGGAAGCTGCGCTTCGAGGCCAACTCGAAATTAAAGACTGCGTAGTAGTTGCACTACCCGTCGAAGGCAACGCCGAAGCCTGCGCCGTGTTAATTCTTCGCGACAAACGCCAGGACCCTGCACCGATTATGGAACGCGCGAACGAATCGCTCGCCGAATACCAGCGCATGCGCAGATGGTACCTCTGGCCCGACGAAGATTTTCCACGAACAGCCACTCAAAAGCCCCGCAAGAATGTAATTCAAGACATGCTGATCGCAGGAAAGCCGAATGATATGCCAACCTCCCTTCCCGATGCGCTTTCCGACTTGATTGCGCAGTTCAGCGGCAGATCCCCCGCCAATCTTGCAGCAGCTGCCAACTTGGACCGTGATCTGAATTTAAGTTCGCTCGATCGCGTGGCTCTTCAAGGAGCTCTCGAAGACCGCTATCAGGTTGATTTAGGCGACGCTGGCATCGCTTCCGCAAACACGATCGGAGATATCAAGCGGATGCTGCAGGCACAGCCCGCACCGCGCACCCATTACCATTTTCCGGAATGGGTGCAGCACTGGCCTGTCACATGGCTTCGGCGGCTAGCGCAATATCTTCTTCTAAGGCCAGCGGTTTTTCTATTGGCGCGTCCGCGAATCGTCGGCAAAAAAAACTTGGGGAACCTGCGCGGCCCGGTTCTCGTGATTTGCAACCACATCACGGATGTTGATTTTGGATTTGTGCTCGCGGCGCTGCCCGCTCAGCTGGGAAATCGGCTCGCCATCGCCACTGCTGGGGAAGAACTGGAAGCATTGCGCACACCTCGGCTCGATCAAGGTCTTCTCATCCGGATATATTCTCGCGTCAAATGGGGTCTAGCGGTTTGCTTGCTCAATTTATTCCCCTTGCCGCGCCAAGCTGGTTTTCGGCAAAGCTTCGCATATGCAGGAGAATCTGCGGATCGTGGTTACAGCATATTGGTCTTTCCCGAGGGGAGGCACACGGTGGACGGCAACCTACGGCCATTTCGCGCGGGGATTGGATTGCTGGCCAATGACCTTAAAATGCCGGTTGTCCCAATGCGTATTCATGGATTGTTTGAAGTCAAGCAATCGGGAAGGAAGTTCGCGTCTCCAGGCGAAATTCGGGTTCACGTTGGCGCTCCCGTCACGTTCCACAATGAGAATCCCGAAGAAATTGCGAAAGAACTGCAAAGGATACTGGAACAGCTTTGATTGGGGAAAATCACAGTTTCAACAGCATTCGCACAAGAAGAAGGGCATGACTGAGGTTCTTTTCGCAGGAATATACGGTGATTACTGTATGGACGGCACTGAATCAAGAAAAGTGGCGGATCAACAACCAAGCCTTGAAAACCGTGACTGAAGATAACCTTTCTAAGTAACCTTGACGGCGAATACACGTCCTGTTTATGTTTGGTTGATCACAGATGCAAAAACATCACAAATCAAAACTCGTTGAAAACGTTCTGATTCTTGCATTGCTCGGAATACTGGCCGGGGTCGCTGGAGGTTTTGCCATCGGCTTCGTCTCCCAGCGGTCCAGTACCTCCTCCTCATCATCTTCTTCTAGTCACTGAGAAGGCGCCGTCGGTACTTGTACCCCTGAGCGGGATCCATCTTACTAGCGTAATCTAAGTCGCCTTTGTAAGCGCTATACACTGGGGAGCATGGACGAGTCCCGCAAACAGGTTGCTATTGCCGCAGGCGCCGGGGCCTTGTTGCTGCTGATCTTTTTTGGATATTTATTGCATCTGAATGGCGAAGGCCCCGTGCTCTCGCGTTCGCAAGATCGCGATCCGCTCTCCGGAGTTCCAAACTCTGTTTCCCTCAATCCATTGCGAGACCGCGCTTCAGAGCATGTCGCCGCGAAGTATCTGCGGACAATGCGGGACGGAAATTGCCAATCGCAGTTGGCGGATATGGAAAAGGATTATCGCAGAAAATATGCAAACTTCATTTGCCAGTCGGAGACCGAGCATCCATTGGTTTCATGGACACTCGTTGATTGGGAAGACCAGCCTCCGCTCAGGATTTTGCAGTATCGCGGCAAGCGGTTCAGCGACGCCTCACGAAAGGGTACTTACGAAGAACTGCTCTCAGTAACTATGGATAAAAGCGCCGGCGAATGGGTTGTTACCAAGTACGACGCTATGTACTGAATCAAAGCTTCACTGAAGCGATAGAGGTCCTCTCAGACACCCGCGGCCGTTTTTCCCTCAACGGCAGAAAAATTACGATCTGTGCAGTCAGCGCTGCGGCACTGTCGAGCATCACATCGCGGACGCTCCCGGTACGTGAGGGAATGAATGTCTGATGCCATTCGTCAAGGCTGGCCACTAAAGCCGTCATGAGGAAGGAAACTGTGCTCCATCTCATGACCCATCGCGTCACGCCATCCACCGGAAGCGTGGCTTTCCACGCCCGAAACAGCAGGCAGCTTAGCGTGAAATATCCCACAAAATGGCCGGCCTTCCGAATGTAGTGATGCCATACTTCGAAACGGACTGGATCCAATCCCAGCAAAAAGTGCAGCACAGGATACAAAAAGCGGCTTGTATGATCTGACGATAGATAGTCGGTTGATTCGAACGTGATAATGCACAACCAGATGATGGCCGGGATCCATGCCCTCCAAATTCGTCGCGTGGATTCTTTCAATGGACGGTTTTATTCCGCGGCATAGTTGGGAGCCTCGCGAGTGATCATGACATCGTGTACATGGCTTTCGCGAAGGCCTGCCACGCTGATGCGAACGAATCGCGTCTTTTGTAGCAACTCGGAAATCGTGGAGCATCCGCAATATCCCATTCCCGATTTCAGCCCGCCGACCATCTGATGAACGATCATCGAAACCGAACCGCGATAGGGGACGCGGCCCTCGACGCCTTCAGGAACCAGTTTCGGCATGCGATTCGGTTCCTCGCCGGTACCAGAAATCGCGGCCGACGCTTCTCCTTCTACATTCTGAAAATAACGTTCGCTGGACCCCGCCGCCATTGCGCCCAATGATCCCATACCCCGGTACGACTTGAAGGTGCGCCCTTGATAGAGAATCAATTCGCCTGGGCTTTCGTCGGTCCCCGCAAACATCGAGCCGATCATTACCGCGCTCGCTCCCGCAGCCAGCGCCTTGGTAATGTCACCGGAAAACTTAATGCCACCGTCGGCAATGATCGGAATGTTCGCGTCTTTAGTCGCGCGATGAGCCTCGGCAATGGCCGTAATCTGGGGCACCCCGGCTCCGGTGACAACGCGAGTGGTGCAAATCGAGCCTGGGCCTATGCCGACCTTTATTCCGTCGGCCCCGGCCTTCGCCAGTTCGCACGCTCCGTCGAAAGTCGCGACATTTCCCGCAATTAACTCAACTTCCGGCAGCTTCGCCTTTATTGCCCTAATTGCATCCAGTACCCGGCTGGAGTGACCGTGAGCGCTGTCAATTGCCAGCAGGTCGGCCTTGTTGGCGGCCAATTCCTGGGCCCGCTCCAAAAAATCCCCGGTAGCGCCGATTGCGGCACCGACCCGCAGACGCCCGTGAGAATCCTTCGCCGCGTTCGGATATTTCAACTTCTTCTGAATATCCTTCACGGTGATCAGCCCTTTCAAATTGTAGTTGTCATCTACAACCAGCAATTTCTCGACGCGGTGCTCATGCAGAATTTTTTCTGCGTCCTCTAACGTCGTTCCGACGGCGACTGTAATCAGATTTTCCTTGGTCATCACACGGCTGATTGGAATGTCGAAACGAGTCTCAAAGCGAAGATCGCGATTGGTGAGAATGCCCACCAGTTTCTTATTCTTTGTGATGGGCACGCCTGAAATCTTGTACTTGCGCATTACCTCCAGTGCGTCGGAAACCTTGTCGTCCGGAGACATTGTCACCGGATCAACAATCATGCCGCTTTCGGAGCGCTTTACTTTGTCCACTTCGTTAGCTTGCTGCTCGATGGTCAAGTTACGATGAATGATTCCCAGTCCACCTTGCTGTGCCAGGGCAATGGCCATATGCGATTCAGTAACCGTGTCCATCGCGGCGCTCACGATCGGGATGTTCAGGCGAATATTGCGGGTGAGCTGCGTCTGCGTATTGGCGAGAGCAGGGACCACGTCAGAGCGCGCCGGCAGCAGCAAGACATCGTCGAAGGTGAGAGCCTCGGGTACTGGAAAATGAATCATAGATATTCTCTGTGAAAGAAATACTATTTTATTCTAATGCCTGATGGAGGTTGGGGATAGCAGCGATTCAAAGTCCGCGTGGCTTACTTGGGCACATCGGTATTCGCGTCTCGTGGGAATGACTTGAACTCGACGGGCTGTAACTCCGACGTGGTCTTTTTATCGCTACCGATTTTATTTTGTGTGAGTGTTCCCTTTAGCTCGTAGTAGGCTTCGTCCGCTGGTGTTTTGCCTTCACCACGCTCGACCGTTCCTTTAAACTCGTAAGAAATATCTTGAGCAACCTTAGTTGTGAAAGACAGACTCTTGCCCTCCAATTTGCCTTGTTTGAAGAAGTGATCGACGAATGTCTTATGCCCGCCATTTTCATCGCTGTAACTGGACACGAGGCCAGTGACTGTTCCGTTGTCTTCGACAGTCAGTTGGACGAATTCGCCTTCCTGGAGGAAGCTATACATTCCCGAGAAATCAGGCGAGACTTGTTGCTTGCCGGGCGTGCCCGGCGCAGTTTGCGCCGCCACTGAGCCTGCCAGCACCAGCGAAATAATCAAGATCCTATTCATGATTTCTCAGTTCCAAGTCTTTGCATTCTGCGAGTCAGCAATAGCGGTCAGTCGCGAACTCCCGCCAGGGCTAATAGAGCAAGCAGTATCCGCTTAAGACCCAGCTCGCGTCCATTACAGTCAAACCATTCCTGCAATGTATGCGCGCCCCCGCCGTTGCCTCCTCCGCCAATGGCGATCGCTTCCCGGCCTAGAGACAGTGGAATGTTGGCGTCCGTGGATGCGCGCTGCACCGTTGCAACGTTGCCAAGCTCTGCATCCACGGCCCGGATTACGTGGAGAATGTGGGCATTGGGATTCAAGTCTCCGGCGGGGCGGTCGCCAATGCTGATTACTTCGAAACTTAATCCATAGGGCGGCTTCAGCTGCGAGCCGCGTTTCTCTATGTTCTTGCACTCTTCGTCTATGGCGTTTGTGATGCTGTTTCGTAAGGCCGCTTCTAGCCTTCCCATTTCGGATGCCGAAGAGGACCGGATATCAACTCGCATGCTGGCAGACTCTGGAATGGAATTAACCGAAGTGCCGCCGCGAATAACGCCAATGTTGAACGTCGTTTTCGGCGAAGCAGGAACGTTGATCTGCGTAAATAAATGAATGGCGCGAGCCAGCACGGGAATGGGATTTGCGGTGCCAAAATCGCTCCAGGAGTGTCCTCCAGGTCCGCGCACAGTGACTTCGAACCGGCGACTTCCTAAAGCCTCCGACACGATGGTGTCGCAACCAGCACCGTCGAGCACCAGGCTATAAGCGATGGAGTCTTTGCATGGAGAATCGGAGAAAATGTGGCGCATGCCGCGAAGGTCGCCTTCTCCCTCCTCGCCGACATTTCCCACGAACAGGATTGATAATTGATTTGAAATGCGGGCGGATTGCAGTGCGCCCGCGATCCCGAGGAGCGCGGATACTCCGGCTCCATTATCAGATACTCCCGGTCCATATAGTCTGCTTCCTTCCTTGCGGATGTCCAACGGTGTGCCTGCCGGGAATACAGTATCAAGGTGGGCGCTAATGATAATGCATTCCTTGCTGGATCCCGGTCGCAAACCAAGGACATTTCCAACTTTGTCCGTGTGCACATCTTCAAGGCAAATCTCACGGAATCGCCGAGTCAGCCATTCCGCGCGCGCCGATTCTCCGAAAGGAGGAGCGGGAATCCTAGCTAGCTCAAGCTGCCAGTCGCAGAGTTGCGATTCCTGAACGCGAAAACACTCACAAGCCGACCGCACTTTCGGCAGGGCAATAAGACGAACGATTTCAGATCTGACTCCCGGCACAACCTCGGGCAGTTCAGAGTTCACCTTGACTGACACTATGGATATCCCATGACGCTTTCAGTCCCGCTAGAACTAATTGCAGCAACTTGGCGAAGTTAACTGCATCTAAACTTTAGACGAAGATTCGCCTTCTTGTTAGTCTATAACCTCATGAAATTAACTGCCCGGCTCGGATTGCTGGCGTCTGCGGCGCTGCTCCTTTGTCTTAACGGTTTTGGTCAGGAGGGGCCGCTGAATACCGCCAAACCTGACAACATAACGCCAGACCAAATTATCCAGCGCTTCGCCGCCAAGGAAAAAGAATTCAAAGAGGCTCGCGACCAATACACCTTTCGACAATCCGTGACTGTATCGACGCTAGACGGCGACACTGTAACCGGAGAATACAGGGAAGTTTTCGATGTGACGTACGATGATAAGGGTCGTCACCTCGAAAACGTAGTGTTCGCGCCTCAGTCCACCCTTGATAACGGCGGGATTTCAATGTCGCCGGAAGATCTGGATGACATTCGCCACCGGCTGCCGTTTGTTCTGACCTCGGATGAGATTGGGGAATACGACATTCTCTACGTGGGCCAACAGCAGGAGGATGAGCTGCACTGTTACGTATTCGATATCGCGCCAAAAAAGATCGAAGGCAAGAAACGGTATTTTCAGGGCCGGATTTGGGTTGACGACCACGACTTCCAGATCGTTAAGACTTTCGGGAAGACTGTGCCCGATTTTCACAAGAAGAACAATGAGAATCTATTCCCGAAGTTCACCACGTGGCGAACGCAAGTTGATGGCAAGTACTGGTTCCCTGTGTACACCAAAGCGGACGATATCCTGCATTTCAAGCTGAATGACGTCCACATCCGCGAGATTATCAAGTACGACGATTACCAGAGGTTCGGGACAAAGACGCGAATCACCTATCAGGGCCATGAGGTGCCAAAAGCGTCTCCGGATGACAAGGAAAAGCCAGAGCCGCAGAACTAACGCCAACCGAATCTCCAGGTCACAACTTCAATAGAACAAATACTTCCGCCACTTGTCGTCAGATCGACCGATTAATCGCATGATGTGACGGCTGGTGTGCAGATTGAATGCGCGTGGTTCCCGCATCAACATCATCCCGGCTTCCATGGGAAAGTGGTTCCCCTTGCGCCGATTGCAGGGATGGCAGCAGGCTACGAGGTTTTCCCATGTGGATGCGCCTCCCCGCGACCGTGGGATTACGTGATCCAAAGTCAGCTCGCCGGATGGAAGAAGTTCGCAGCAATATTGGCAAGTGTTGCGATCCCGCAGCAGAATATTCTTGCGCGAGAGTGCCCGCGTCTGATGGGGAATGCGGCGATATTCGAGCAACCGGATTACAGACGGAACACGAATCGCCAATCGAGCCGCATGCAGAAAGTGTCCATTTTCTTCTTCAGTCATGGCCACGCCCTTCAGCACTAGCACGATGGCTCGGCGAGCAGCACATACGTTGATCGGCTCGTAAGATGTATTCAGAACGAGCACGGGCGCGTGCAGTGCGTGGCCGTTTCCTTCAGGCGCAGATTCGAAAATTACCGCCGGAAGAATTGAAGTCCGGGTAGCTGCCGCCGAGTTGTTCCACTTTCCTGACATGCCATCTGCCCTGTGATCTCGCGTTTGTCGTTTCGCCTTCACCCCGCCGCCGCTATTAGACTTCCCTCGAGGCCTTCGGCTATTTGCCTGCTCTTCTTCAAGGTTCGCGCGACCGTCGCGACCCAAACTCTCTTCGCTCCCGCTCGCCGCAAAACACGGGCACATTCGGAAGCCGTTGTGCCGGTCGTAAAAACGTCATCTACCAGGAGAACGTCGCGGCCCGAAACCGTCTCTGGCTTAGGGACGACAAATGCACCGCGAAGATTTTCGCGCCTCTGGTTTTGCGTGAGCCCTATTTGCGATTCCGTAATGCGCCGCCGTTTCAGCAAATGCGTGTTAAGTTCGAAGCGCTGCCCAACCGCATGTTTCAATGCGGCCCGAGCAATCAATTCGGCTTGGTTGAATCCACGTTCGCGGGCCTTCGATGAATGCAAAGGCACGGGGACAAGCAAGAGCCGAGGTCCCTCGAACAGTGTCTGCTCCCTCATTTGACCCTGCATATTGCTTATGGTGACCGCAAGCTTGTCGCCCAGCACCCTTGCTGCCGGCAGCACTTTGTCATATTTCAACAGGTGAATGAGGTCGCGCAGTTGCGTGTCGTAGCTTCCGTAGGCGGAAGCCCCCATATACGGTGGCGCGTCCATCCGGCACATCTCGCAAATGCCTTCATTGGCTTCGGATGACATTGACTGAAGATGCGATAGGCGCTCGCCACATGTGGCGCAAAGCTTTCCTTCCAGAGGGTTGAGTGAAGAAACACACTCACCACAAACGGGCAATCGGGAGATGTTAGTCAGGAAAGTATTGCAGAGACGGCACTCGGAAGGGAAAATCGTGGCGAACAGACTCTCAGCGATGCCGCGAAGCCAGGATGCCGGTAGCCTCTCCCGCGCCGCACTTTCGGTCGCGACAGCTCGCGTTAGGTCCCCGCTACTGCTGAAGACGAACCTCCCTCATCCGGGATCGCCGCCAAAGCTGCCGCCGGACGCGCTTGGTTATCAGTATATCGGTGCAGCATTGTGGGCGCAAACAGGTCAGGTAACAACAATGGTTTCCTTAGTGTAGCTTCGTGTCCTTCGTGGTTAATTGGTTTCGTACCATGACCACTATTGGGGGACCCGGCAATTGCGTAACTACGTCATCCTGATGAATACAAACACGAGGATGTACCATAAACCCATGCAGAAGTTGGCCGAAACCGTCTTCAAGTTCATTCGCACGAAGAATCTCCTGTACCCCGGAGATCGAGTCGGCCTGGCTGTTTCAGGAGGCGCGGATTCGGTGGCACTGCTTCGCTTGATGCTCGAATTGCGCGATGAGCTCGGAGTTTTGATCTCAATCATTCATTTCAATCATAAGTTGAGAAATGGCGACTCCGAGGCTGACGAAGACTTCGTAAGAGAATTGTCCGGGCAGCATGAGTTGGAATTTTTCAGTGCGAGTGGTAACGCAGCGCATTACGCGGAAGACAAGCATTTGAGTCTTGAGGCTGCGGCGCGGGAATTGCGCTATGAGTTCTTTTTCACTGTGGCGCACGATGCCAGATTGAATCGGATCGTAACCGCTCATACGTTGGACGATCAGGCCGAGACGGTTCTTTTAAAACTAGTCCGAGGCGCGGGAACCCGAGGCCTTGCGGGGATTTATCCAAAGTTACTGATCAAACTGGCAGATGATCCTCATGGAGTTCATCTCGAGAAATTCATTGTCCGCCCGCTGCTCGAAGTCCGGCGGCGCGACATCGAGTTCTATCTTGAAGGCCTTCGACAGCCCTGGCGCGAGGATAAAAGTAATCGCGATCTCCGCCATTCACGGAACGTGGTACGTCATGGCATCCTGCCACGCCTTGAACGCAATCTGAACCCCGCTGTACGAGAGGCTCTGGCCGAAACGGCTGAAATTGCGCGTGCGGAGGAAGAATATTGGAGGACGAAAATCACGGAGTTGATCCCGGAAGTCTTGAAGTGCACAGACTCCATGGGCCCCGGTGGAATTCTGGATAGGCGTACATTGTCGGCACATCCGAAAGCGACTCAGAGGAGGCTCATCAGGGCCATCGCCGAGTCACTGGGCTTCAACCTGGACTTCAAGCATGTTGAGTGTGTTCTTCAACTGGCGTCAGGGCCTCGCCATTCCCAATCCGTCATCTTGCCTGGCGGCTGGACGGCCAGTCTGAGCAGAGCTGGGATTCGCATACAGCGGTCGCATACTCCAACGATTTCGGATTACGAATACAGCCTGCCCGTTCCGGGCCGAATCAAAGTTCCGGAGGCGGGGAGATGGATCGAGGCTCTGCTAGTCCGGCCAACCCCTGAATCGGCGTATAATCCCGATGATGCGATCGATCCTTCTTTGCTAGCGAGGGAGTTGCAGGTAAGAAATTGGCGGCCCGGAGACCGGTTTTGGCCGGAGCACACTAAGTCTCCAAAAAAAATTAAGGACTTGCTGCAACAACGTCACGTTACCGGCACGGACCGAAGACGCGTGCCAATAGTAGTATGCGGTAGCGAAGTCATTTGGGTGGAGGGATTTTCGATCCCCAAGGCGCTACGCTCCCGCGACCCCAAGAGGGAAGGCCTGATTATCCAGGAAACGAAACTTCCCGTCTAAGTAGAGTGGGCATGAATCACGACGCCAAAAAAGAGCAAGTGCAATCCGTGATCGCCGCTGAACAGATACAGAAGCGCGTGCGGGAGATGGCACGGCAAATTTCAGATGACTACCAGGGCAAGACCATACATGTGCTCGCGGTCCTCGAGAATGGATTCATGTTCGTGGCCGACTTGGTTCGCTCGCTTGAGGTTCCACTGATTTGCCAGTTCATTAAGCCGACATATCACCGCCAGCAGGAAGGCGGGCGGGGAGAATGGCTGGAAATATTTTTCAGCCACGAACCTGACATTCGCGGACAACACATCCTTCTAGTAGAAGGTCTCGTACACTCAGGTGTCACAACGGACTTTCTTATGGGCGATTTGCGAGCGCGAGGTGCTGCATCCGTGAAGCTGGCTACCCTTTTGGACCGCCAATCAGCGCGCCGCGTGCAATTGCAGCCTGACTATTTTGGTTTTTTGGTAGACGAGGCATTCCTGATTGGGTATGGGTTGGGATCCGCCGAACAGACGGCGCGAAACCTGTCGTATTTGGCCGTGGCGAGCTGAAACCCTGACTAATGACTTTGGTTACCCATGCCAGAGCATTCTTTATTTCTGCAAGAAGCGTTAGAATTGCAGTCTGGGAATTTTCCTATCCAAAATCTTCCCACGGCATCTAAACAAATGAGCGTTTCCGGATGATTTTGAACGGAGCCCAATTTTAGGAGTTATTAGGTGAATTCAACTGCAAAAACGATCGTCTTCTGGCTTGTGATCGCCGTATCCGCCGTGGTGCTTTATGAGGTGGTGACGCAAAGCCACGCGGGACCAAAAGACAAGGAGATCATCTTCTCCCAATTCCTGTCCGATGTTAATTCGGCACAGGTCAAAGAAGTCGCCGTCACCGGCATGGAAGTTCGCGGCAAGTACCGCGACGGTTCCACCTTTCACACCACGCAGCCGGCGAACTACCCCGAAATTTACAATACCCTCCAGGCCAAGGGCGTCAATATGACAATCCACGACGTCAGCAATAGCAGTTGGGCGTGGCTATATCAATTGGCTCCGCTGGGCTTGCTCGCGTTGCTTTGGTTTTTCATGATTCGCCAGATGCAGACGGGCGGCAACAAGGCACTTTCATTCGGCAAGAGCCGTGCACGGTTGCTCTCTATGCAGCAGAAGAAAGTCACCTTCAAAGACGTGGCAGGCGTCGAAGAAGCCAAGGAAGAGCTGAAGGAAATTATCGAGTTCTTGCGCGAGGCCCAGAAATTTCAGAAGCTCGGCGGAAGAATTCCCAAGGGCGTGTTACTGGTCGGACCTCCTGGAACCGGCAAGACTTTGCTGGCGAGAGCCGTTGCAGGCGAGGCAAACGTTCCATTCTTTTCTATTTCAGGATCAGACTTCGTTGAGATGTTCGTCGGCGTGGGAGCCAGCAGAGTTCGTGATTTATTCGAGCAGGGCAAGAAAAACGCGCCATGCATCATTTTTATAGACGAAATTGACGCAGTCGGACGCCATCGGGGTGCCGGGCTCGGCGGCGGACACGACGAACGTGAGCAGACATTGAATCAACTCCTGGTCGAAATGGATGGCTTCGAATCGAATGAAGGCGTCATTCTTATGGCTGCGACGAACCGTCCCGACGTACTCGATCCGGCGTTGCTGCGACCGGGACGTTTTGATCGGCGGGTGGTTGTGAATCGCCCCGATGTTCGAGGACGAGAAGAAATTCTTCGAGTCCACACGCGCAAGATTCCCCTGGCGGATGACGTTGATCTCTCTGTGCTGGCTCGCGGAACTCCGGGATTTTCCGGTGCCGATCTGGCCAATATGGTGAACGAAGCCGCATTGAGCGCCGCCCGCCAGAATCGCAAGGCCGTGCTCATGTATGATTTCGAACTTGCCAAAGACAAGGTCTTGATGGGCGTAGAGCGCAAGTCGCTGATCCTCACCGAAGAAGAAAAGAAAGTAACCGCATACCACGAAGCTGGACACGCGCTGGTTGCTGCCAAGCTGCCGAATTCCGATCCTTTGCACAAGGTGACGATTATTCCGCGCGGCATGGCTTTAGGCGTGACCATGCAACTGCCAATTGATGACAAGCACAACTACACCAAGGAATATCTGGAAACAGAAATTGCCATCATGATGGGTGGCCGCATTGCCGAGGAAATGTTCCTCAATCAGATGAGCACGGGCGCCGGCAACGACATCGAGCGAGCCACGGAATTGGCGCGCAAAATGGTCTGTGAATTTGGCATGAGCGACCTGGGTCCGCTTACCTTCGGGAAGAAAGAAGAGCAGATATTCCTGGGCCGCGAGATCGCGCAGCATAGGGACTATAGCGAAGCCACTGCCATTAAGATTGACGACGAAGTTCGGCGCATGATCGGTCAGGGCTACAACACAGCAAAGGGCATTCTGGGGGAGAACAATGACACGCTGGTGAGAATTGCTCTCGCTCTGCTGGAGCGCGAAGTCCTGGACGCCAACGAAATTAAGTTGATCATTGAAGGAAGGGAACTGCCAAAAGTCATCCCACCGCCAAAGTCAGATGATGGCGTACAACAGGTATTAAAGCCCGAACCAGGGCGTCCGGGGATGGTAAAGGGCGGTGAGCGTCCAGCACCAGCTTAGTTCGTCCGGCAAGGTTCCGAGGCTCTTTGACGCTACAGAACGGACTTCGGTCCGTTCATTTTTTTATCACGCGACGCTAGCTGTTGTCCGTGGATTTGCTGCTCCCACCCATTCTGTTGCATGGGACCGCAGGCCTACCCCTTAATGTTGGCGCACCGTTTGAGTCCACTTCAAGAGTTCAGCCCGGCTCATGAAATTCAAGATGCGATCGCGACTGATTCCCGCGGAGATTGCCGCTGCTAAGCCAAATTCGATGAACCTAAGCTGCAAGGGGTCGTGGGAATCGGTTCCGAGGGAGATGCGGCATCCCGATTTCTTCGCGAGTTTCAAGAGATCAAGACTCAAATCTTGCCGATCGGGATAGCAGTCAATTTCTACTGCTTTATCCAATTCAGCGGCGAGATCGAAAACGTGCCTCCAATCCGCGGATAAACCGAGCCGGTAGTTGTAGATTCTTCCACGAGGGTGTCCAAGAATCTGAATCGCCGGATTACGCAGCGCCGCAAGGTAGCGTTCTGTCTGGTCGTCTTTCCTTCGCAGCGCCGAATCAAAGCAGCCAAGCACTAGATCCAAACCCCCTAGAGCCTTGTCGTCCATGTCACCTTCGCCGGCAGGATTTAAGTTCAACTCGATCGAGTGCAGAATGCGGAGCGACTTCCTATTCGCGGCCAGATTTTCGTTAACCAACGCGATTTCCGCCGCCTGCTGACGCAGTTCCTCTTCATTGATTCCACCCGCGATTTTCAACCCTTTGGCGTGGTCCGTGATGGATATGTATTCGTACCCTCGGGCGTCACCTGCTTCAGCCATTTCTTCGATGGTGCCGCCTCCGTCGCTCCACTGCGTGTGCATTTGCAAGTCGCCTTTTACCGCACTCATCCATGAGGAGTGTTTTGCCAACAGGTCACGGGCTTCGGTTAAAGTGAAAAAATCTTTACGGATGTCGGGTGCCTCAGGTACCGCAGGCGGGCTTTCGATCCATCGTCGAATAATTTTGCTGAGGTAAGGTCCGACGCTTTGCAGTTCCTCGAGAGACCGGTCCTCTTTCAATAGCTCGGTGGCTTCTTCCGGCCAAAGGAAAGCTCGACGCGACGCTCTGCGCAGCGCTTTCTGGATAGGCTGTTTCGCAGACTCCGCCGCGACGGCGAGCAATCCCGCTATACCGCGATTAGTTATAATCTCGTCTCCCAACGATGCAGCCCCACGGTGAAGATTGCGCTCCGGGAATAGATGCGGGCTTTTGCCGTTTAGAATGCAACTAGAGGAAAATTTGCATTAGTTCCTTTTGCCCAAGCGAATTTGATTTACAAAAAATTTACCGGCTTGATTCAAACCACCCCTTAAGGGCATATTGCAACTAAGTCCGAAAGCCAAATTGAAATCGGAGGCGCTATGCGATGGACACCGGGTGGGGATAGTAGCGATGTTGAAGACCGGCGTGACGACAGCGGTGGTGGCGGATTTCAGCTCGGCGGCATGCACCTTGGGATCGGTGGCATCATAGTGCTTCTTATTCTCAGTTTTATTTTTAAGCGGAATTTTCTAACTCTGCTAAGCACCGACAATACCAGCGCTCCCACGGCTATCTCCCAAAATACCTCGCAAGATAAAGCCGAACAGCCTCTGGTGGAATTCGTGACGTTCGTTCTTGACGATACTCAAAGTACTTGGGGAAAAATTCTTCCCGACCAGGGCGTTCCATATCACCACGCCAAACTGGTGCTGTTTCGCGATTCAATTGATTCCGCGTGTGGCATGGCGCAGTCAGCAAGCGGCCCATTTTATTGTCCGGATGATGAGAAAGTTTATATTGACCTTTCTTTTTTCGATGAGTTGAAACAGCGCTTCGGCGCTCCTGGCGAGTTTGCGGAAGCCTATGTGTTAGCGCATGAAATCGGACACCATGTGCAGAAGCTCCTCGGCATCGAGGGCAAGGTGCGGGGGGAGCAGCAGCGTAATCCAGCGTCCGCGAATGCGCTTTCCGTCAAGCTGGAATTGCAAGCCGATTGTTTCGCGGGCGTATGGGGACATTCCACCGATCAGCGACATCTTCTCGACCCCGGCGAAGCAGATGAGGGCCTCAAGGCCGCGGCGGCTGTTGGAGACGACCGCTTGCAGCGCATGTCGAGCGGCCACGTGAATCCTGAAACCTTTACTCACGGAACCTCCGCCCAGCGCTCAGAGTGGTTTCAACGAGGCTTCACCGGCGGAGACATTGCATCCTGCAACACTTTCAAATAGCGTTAGCACGCGCGGCTGCCAAATTCATATGAAGAGTTCGCGGATACCGCTGCTACCCACTATCATTGTTGGTTTTTTCGTTTGTCTTGCGCTGGCACGCAGCCACCATCATCGTCAGCAGGAAAGCGGTGGCCAACCCGGTGTCTTTGATTTTTACGTCCTGACGCTCTCGTGGTCGCCGGAATTCTGCCATGGACACAGCGACAGTCCTGAATGCCAGACAGGTCACCGCGGTTTTATCGTGCACGGACTGTGGCCGCAGCTTACCCACGGATATCCGGAAAACTGTTCTAACTCCCCAGGGCCTTCCCATCCGTCCGAAATGCTCGACATTATGCCCGACGAGAGACTCATTGAACATGAATGGACGACGCACGGAACCTGCAGCGGATTGAATGCCGACGAATATTTCAGGCTAATCAGAAGGGCATACACATCAGTCAAAATCCCGGCCCCACTCGTGGCTCCGTCCGAAGAATTTTCGATTGCACCCGATGAATTAAAGCGTCAATTTATCCAGGCGAACTCGAGGCTCAGTCCTGACAGCATCGCCATTAGTTGCGGAAACAACTACCTGACCGGCGTGTATATGTGCCTGACGAAAAGCTTGGAGCCGACATCTTGCAGCGACATGAGGAATTGTCGCGCCAACGTGATTAAAGTGCCGCCAGTACGGTGAATGGCGTGAGGATTCTCAGATAAGGCGAGGATTAGTTGTAAATGACTTTCCGCTCCCCTTTTACGATTCTGCCTACGGTGAAGGCTTTCTCTCCGGCCCGTTCCAGGACCGTCTGAACCTTCTTAAATTTTGCGGAAGGGACAACGAGCAACATTCCCAATCCCATGTTAAAGGTTCGCAGCATTTCGTCCTGCGGGACATTCCCAAGCTTTTGCAGGTGCTCGAAGATTGGCAGGACAGGCCATGATCCCATCTCGATGATGGCGGCCATGCCTCGCGGCAACATTCGCGGAAGATTGTCGGTAATTCCGCCGCCAGTGATGTGAGCCATCGCCGTGACGCAGTCGCCCTCCACGAGTCTCTTGATCGCCGGCCAATAACTCTTGTGAGTACGCATCAACTCGTTCCCGACTTTGCCCTTCAACTCATTCACATACGATTCGGGCGTGTAGCCGCCAACTTCGAACAGGAGTTTCCGCGCCAAGGAATATCCATTGGTATGAAGGCCATTCGAGCCTAATCCCAGGATCACGTCGCCAACTTCGACAGTTTGGCCCGTAATGATTTTTTCACGCTCAACCACTCCGACGATAAAGCCTGCGAGGTCGTATTCGCCTTCGGGATAAAATCCCGGCATTTCGGCAGTCTCACCACCGATGAGCGCGCAGCCATTGTGCTTGCAGGCTTCCGCCAATCCTTCGATCACCTTCTCGGCCACTTCGGGCTCGAGCGTTCCTGTGGCGAGATAGTCCATAAAGAAAAGCGGAGTCGCTCCCTGCACAGCGATGTCGTTGACGCAGTGGTTGACGAGATCGGCACCGATGGTGTGATGCACTTTCATCTCAAAGGCCACTTTCAGTTTCGTGCCAACGCCATCCACGCTCGAAACCAACACTGGGTTGACATATTTCTTGTCAATAGCGAACAACGCGCCAAAGCCCCCAATCTCGCTAAGTACACCCCGGTTGAAGGTTTTGTGAGCGAGATATTTAATTCGCTTCTTGGTGCGATTGGCGCGGTCAATATCCACACCAGCGTCAGCGTAGGTGACGGTTGCGGTATTCGGAGGATTGTCGGGCACCGGTGCTGATTCCGTCTTCAGAGATGTGGGGAGCCGCTGGATTTCGCTTTTCGCAGAACGTTTGGACGCGGCTCATTGTAGCACGTCCACAATCCACATAGGCCCGGTACTCCCGGTGGAATGGATTTTGAAATCCAGAGCCTACTTCTAGAAATCGTTGTCATCCATTAAACTGAGTGTCCAAATTAAAGGACTCCACGAATTGCATAAATTCAGATTTCATTTTTTCCATGGCATTATTGTGGCATGCATCCTTCTCTTCTCTGCCATTTCAATGGTTGCCCAGGCTGTACCTTCGGAATTATTTAATGGGCTTCGATGGCGATTGATTGGACCGTTCCGCGGCGGGCGGGCGGTTGCCGTGGCAGGAGTTTCCGGCGACCAGACTACTTTTTATTTTGGCGCTGTGGATGGCGGAATCTGGAAAACGACCGACGCAGGCGTGGTGTGGGACCCGATTTTCGACGGGCAGAATGTAGCCTCAATTGGGGCGATCGCTGTGGCCCCTTCCGATCCGCAAATTATTTACGCCGGGACCGGTGAATCGGAAATACGTTCCGACCTCGCCTCCGGCAACGGCGCGTACAAGTCTGCCGATGGCGGGCGCACTTGGACGCACATCGGGCTGGAGGATACCCGGCAGATCAGCAGCATTGTCATTGATGGTAAGGACCCGAATATCGTTTATGTCGGCGCACTCGGTCACGCCTTTGGACCAAACGAGCAGCGCGGTGTTTACAAATCCGGCGATGGCGGGGCTCACTGGAGCAAAGTGCTCGATCAAGGGCCGGAAATCGGCGTCTCAGATTTAACAATTTGTTCTGGGGATTCTGAAATCTTATTTGCCGGAACCTGGCACACGCGTCGCCCTCCGTGGAGCGTCTATGCTCCGATTGACGGCCCCGGCGGCGGTCTTTACCGCTCGCAAGACGCGGGTAAGACGTGGTCGCGCCTGAACGCAAATGGACTGCCCGAAGGCGATTGGGGACGCGTAGGAGTCGTAGTTGCGTCCGACGGTAAACGCGTGTACGCGTTGATTCAGGCGAAGAAGCCCGGTCTTTATCGCTCCGATGACGGAGGAAACACATGGGTGCTGGCGAACGATGACCCGCGTCTTACCGGACGTCCCTGGTATTTCAATAGCATCACCGTTGATCCAGAGAATCGCGATGTGATTTACGTGCCGAACGTCGCACTCTACCGATCAGAAGATGGTGGAAAGACAGTTTCAGTGCTTCGTGGCGCTCCCGGCGGCGACGACTATCACCAGATATGGATTGATCCCAGGAATTCCAACAACATGGTGCTGGGGACAGATCAGGGCACGACGATCAGCCTTGATCATGGCAAGACTTGGAGCACGCTGGTACAACCAGCCTACGGCCCAGCTCTATCACGTAATCACCGACGACAATTTTCCCTATGCGGTGTACGGCGCACAGCAGGATAGCGGCACCGCCGCCGTTTTCAGCCGCACTGACCATGGGCAGATTACCCCACGAGATTGGTTCCCCGCCGGCCCAAGCGAGAGTGGATACATGGCGCTCGATCCGAACGACCCCAACATCATGTACGTGAGCGAAGCCTACGGAAGGGTTGACCGGTTCGACCGTCGCACCGGCTTAAGCCAGGATATTTCCCCGTGGCCTTTAGTCTTACCCGATACTGAAACTAATCAGCGAAAGTATCGCGCGCCCTGGAGCCCGGTTCTACTCTTTTCTCCGGCAGATCCAAAATCGCTGTTTTTCGGTTCGCAATACGTGATGAAGACCGTGGATGGCGGTTTGCATTGGGAAACTATCAGTCCTGATCTCACGGGATCGAGCCACAATGGCGTCGGGAGCACGTCACCGATATCGCCCACCAACGAAAATGCGGTGGGTCTGGGTTATGGGGTTATATCCACTATCGCGCCCTCAGCCCTCAATCCCGGATTGATTTGGGCAGGAAGCAATACAGGATTGATTCACCTCACGCGCGATGGGGGCAAAGCCTGGAAAAATGTCACGCCGCAAGGGCTCAGCGACTGGAGCGCAGTCTCTTTGATTGAGGCTTCTCGTTTCGATCCTGCGGTTGCATTCGCCGCGGTTGACCGAAGTCGCCTCGATGATCAGACGCCGTACATTTATCGAACGCGCGATTATGGAGCTACTTGGAAATTAATCACTAATGGCATTGCCGTTCCCTGTTTTTTGCGCGCTGTTCGCGAAGACCCTAAGACTAAGGGACTGCTTTTTGCCGGAACCGAATTTGGTGTTTATGTATCTTTTGATGACGGGTGATCACTGGCAATTACTTCAACTGAATTTGCCGGTCACTTCTGTTCGCGACCTCACAATTCATGGGGATGACCTGATTGTGGCTACACATGGGCGCTCTTTTTGGATTCTGGACGACATTGCACCCTTGCGGGAGATAGTCGAAGACAGAAGCGAACAAACGGCGGCCGAAGCTGTATCGTCCCGCAGCAGCCGTCCGCATTGATAATGATGACTTCCCCGGCACTCCGCTGCCGCCTGAGGAACCTACGGCGGAGAACCCGCCCAGCGGGGCGATCATTGATTATTTGTTGCCGTCGCGAGCCAACGATGTCAAGCTGGAAATCTTCGACGCACAGGGTGCGCTTGTCCGCGAGTTCACTTCAGAGAATCATGATGCCGGAAAACACATGCCTCTTCCAGTCGCCAACGCTGGTTCCCAAAGCCCGGGGTTCTCGAAAAAACCTCGGGAATGCACAGGTTCGTTTGGGATCTTAAGTGGAACACGTCCGGAGGGCCGACTGCCGACGAGGAGGCAGTCTTTAATAATCCTAGCGGCCCAAGAGTCGCACCGGGGAGTTATCAGGTTCGGCTGACAATTGATGGTCAGGTGAAAAGCGAGACTTTGCGGGTGAGCATGGACCCACGATCGTCCGCGACGTCAGGAGGAACTCGTCGCGCAGCAGAGGCTCGGGCGACAAATATTTGCCGAAACAATTGAACCCCGCGCCGCGTTGGCCGAGATTGACTCAGTCAAGAAGCAACTTGCGGATATTGAACAGAAACTCGGCGCATCAAACCAAACACTCCAGTCGGTGTTGGCGGACGCGCAATCCGCAATGGATCGAATTCTGACAAATAAAGCCGTCGGACCACCCGGCTTGGAAAACGCCTACAAGGGACTAGCGACAGCTCTTCTTGTGATCGAAAACAGCGATCGAGCAATCCCTCCGCAAGCGATTGCTCTTTACAAGGAGTCAAGCGGACAGGTCAAAGCCGGTATTGGGGAGTGGAAACAATTCAAGCAAACGCGACTACCGCAACTTAGCCAGCAATTGCGTGAATCAAATCTCGGCATGATCGTTCCCAAGTAGGGCGACATTAGCAATTCGGGGACATGGTATCTGAGGAGGGCCGGCGTAATGCCGAAGCACGCGAGATCCCTCTCTCGGCTGGAGTGCGCCGAGCTTCGGGTGACCTCTTTTAATTTTTGTATTTTTGTGGAGGGCACCGCTCTATCTTTGTGAGCACATCTTTGTTTTATGTAGAGACGTCATTCCGAAGACCTCGAGCTTTCTCCAGAGGGGCGAGGAATCTTGCGCATATAGAAATTGCCGCCTTAGCCGCGATGCTCGATCGCGACGTTCTCTCGATTCACCGTCTTTACCGCCCAAGCCATTCTAGGAGTGTTATGGGCGATCCCATAGTGACCTTGTGCATCGAGAAGAATCATTCCGCCGTGGCCATTCAAGCGCGATGCGAGGTAATTAATGGCCTCGGCCGCGGCCCACTCCGGCAGGTTTCCTGCGAGCACGCGATCCGCCGCCCACTTCGCCAACACCAGCTTCATAATGGGTTCACCCCATCCCGTAGTGGAAGCGGCGGCGGATTTGTTATCGGCATAGCAACCACATCCGATCAGCGACGAGTCTCCGAGGCGTCCTGGTGCTTTGTTCAGTGTGCCTCCAGTAGATGTGGCGGCGGCGATATTGCCGTCCGCGTCGAGAGCCACTGCCCCGACGGTGTCGTGCGAAATCGTTGGGGCGAACAGGTCGCGGGCGTCCTCCTGAGACTCGCTTGTAAGGCGCGATTGAAATTCGCGCAGGCGCTCGATTTCCCGAGGAATTATGAGATCTGTGTTCTCGCATAGGGGTACTCCATGCGCGGCAGCGAACTTTTCGGCTCCCTCGGCGACGAAATAGACGTGCGGGCTCTCGCTGAGAATTTTTCGAGCCGCCCGGACGGGATTTCGGAGATGCTCGACGCACCCCACGCCGCCAGTTCGCAGCGTGCTGCCGTCCATGATCAGCGCGTCAAGCTGTACCTTGCCATCGCGATTCAGGAAGCTGCCGCGGCCGGCATCGAAGGTCTCATCGTCCTCCATGATGACGACGGCTTCTTCGACTGCATCGAGAGCTGATCCGCCGCGTTGCAAAACTTTCCAGCCCGCGGCCATGGCGTTGCGGACACCATTCAGATGATCTTCGACCATATCGTCAGGAATGGCCCACGCGCCGCCGTGGACGAGAAGAACGGGGAAGTCTGACATGGAGGTTTTGTGGCTAAGTCACTTTGGGTATCACGCGGCTTGCCCTGCGTTTGCGCCTAGCGCGTCAACCCCATGAGTCCGAGTCCAAGTGTAGCGAATGCGGTGAATCACAGTAATGGTGGACAGCACGGCAATGATCCAGAGAACCGGCGCCATGCGGTTGAACAGAGCGCCGATGATCACCAAAACAAGGCGTTCGGGACGCTCCATAAATCCCACGCGACACGAACCAATCAGCGACTCGGCGCGGGCGCGGGTGTAGCTCACCATGATGGCGCTGATCATTACGATGGCGGTGAGTATCACGTAGAAAAAACGGTCGCCGCGGCCGTAAAACACCAGTAGTCCGAGAAACTGTGTGGCATCGCTATAGCGGTCCACCACGGAATCGAAAAACCCTCCGAAGCGAGTGACACGGTTGGTGGCGCGAGCCACGCGTCCATCCACAAGGTCGAAAAAGCCCGAACCGATTATTACTAGGCCAGCGTAGCGAAATAACCGCGCCTGGTTCTCGGCATTGGCATATCCAAAGAGAACTGCGGCAACTATATTCACCACCAGTCCCAAAAACGTCAGCACGTTGGGATTAATTCGCGCCAGCGCCAGCCAGCGCACAATAGCGTCGAGCAGGACACCACAGGCGCGGCCAAACGCCCTAGTCCAAGTTATCCGGTCCCGATTTTCTTCGATTTTCGATTCCATCGAATTCAGCCGGCTATTCAGCCGCCTGGGTCAGGTCATACATGGTACTCAAGGTCAATATTTCCATCTCGCGTTTGCCGTTGGGAGTGACGACCTGCACCGTATCTCCGACCTTCTTGTTCAGCAGGGCTCGGCCGATCGGAGAAGTAGTCGAGATCTTTCCCGAAGCGAAGTCAGATTCCTCACTAGTTACCAGTTTATATTCGATCTCCTCGTTCTTGCTACTGTCGAAGATGCGGACCGTTGATCCCAACCCCACCTTATCCTTTGGAATGTCGGCCATATTTATAAGCGAGAAATCGGCGAGTCGTTTGCCCAACTGTCGAATCCGCGCCTTGACGAATTCTTGGCGCTGCTTCGCCATGTGATATTCGGCGTTCTCGCTGAGGTCTCCCAACGCGGCCGCCTTCTTGATTTCCTTGGGAAGGTCGTGGATCAACTCATGTTCGAGCTGATCAATCTCTTCTCGCAGTTTCTTGGTTATTTCCTCGGTCATGTTTTGGGGATTATAAACCCTGGGAGGCTCGAACGTGGCGGAAAGGAAGATAGATAAACAATCTATCTCCTTGAAAATAAAGTCTTCACCTCGCAAGTGCCCTTCAGCCGAAATTCTGATAATTTCGCAGTAAGGGGCACAAAAATATCACGAAGGTTTTCGGCATCAAGGTTTTTCCTTCGTGCGTGTCCTTAGTGGTTAAAGCCCTGAAACCCCTTGCTGGAATGCCCCAAAATTGTCTTTATTCCCAGCTTGGGATAGACTTAAAGATGTGCAGTCCTCTCCTTCGCCCTCGCTTTTCGGTGGTACCCGATGTTAAGCGGTGAGAATTTTCATATAGGCGACAAGGTCGTTTATCCCAACCATGGTGTGGGCATTATTGAACAGATCAGCAGCCGGACCATGGGTGCGACGGTCGAACAGTTTTATCTCCTCAAAATTCAATCCAGCAGCCTCAAAGTCATGGTCCCCTTCCACAATGTTGGGATGGTTGGCTTGCGGCGCGTCATTCGCAATGGTGAAATCCAGAAAATTATTGATTTTCTAACCGATGGCGAATGTGACAGCAATGCGGACTGGAAATATCGCTTCAAGGAAAACTCGGACCGAATGCGCACCGGTTCGTTGCTGGACGTGGCGGCCGTTTTGAAGGGTTTGTTGGTGCTTAACCAGGCGAAGTCCCTTTCTTTCCGCGAGAAGAAAATGCTGGAACGCGCCCGCTACCTATTGGTCAGCGAGATGGCGATGGCGAAAAATTGCGCCGAATCGGAAATCGAAGAGTTACTTTCCAGCGCTTTAGCTAAGAGCAAGCTCCGCCTGCCCGACGTCTCAGAATTTCAAGCGTAGACATCACTTCAAGCTGTCATTCTCCCAGCCACACTCCATAAGGCTTCAACGGGTCAATGTGATCGAAAATGATCTTCATGGCGGCGGTTATTGGGATCGCGAGAAGTAGCCCTATGGCTCCCCAAAGCCACGCCCAAACCAGCAACGACATCGTTACCGCCAAAGGATTTAATTGCAGCCGCTTGCCGAGAATTTTGGGATAAAGAACGTTCAGCGCAAGAATATGCAGCCCCAGAACCGTCAGCACGATATAAGCGAACTCTGTAGACCCCACATGTCCCACGCCGACGAAGATTGGCGGAGCCATCGCCAACACAACCCCCATGTAGGGAACGAGACTGACGAAACCGCTAATAAATCCAACAATATAGAAAAAAGGCACATGCAGGAGCCAAAAGACCACCGTGCTGATGGCTCCCATGAACAATCCAATCAATAAATTCCCCACCATGAAGCTTCGAATCATCGCTGAAATGAGTCCCAGCGTCACGTAGGCCGTATGGCGGTTGTGCATTGGGAACAGCATTACGGTTGCCGACCTGACGTGCTCCTGCCATGTCAGCATGAAGTAAACCAGAAATGGCACGAAAGATGCCGCAAAAACCGCTTGGCTAACCGAGCCTACACCGCGAGTTAGTACGTCCGTCCAGTCGGTTGCAGGGCGAACGCTCACCACCCCTTTCTCATGTTGTGGTTCTAGAACCTCGAAGGTTTCCGCCTTTCGGCGGAAACGCATGGCTTCATCCCTGAGCTTAGTGGTGTATTTTGGCAGGTCCTGGACCAGAGATGCAGCCTGGTTATACGACGCATAAATTGTTCCAACAATGGCCGCGATTAATAACAGAATCGCGATTGCCGCACCAAGCGCACGAGGCAGGCGAGCCCGCGTTAGACCATCTACAAGCGGCGCCAAAATGAACGACAGCAACACGGCAACCAACAGGACTGCCAGAACGATCTCTGCGTAATAACACAGGACGAGAATAGCTCCGACCCCAATCAGGTTTTGGGCCCAATTACGCCGCGGATTGACCTCGGGCGCGATAACGACCTGCCCTGAACTTACATTTTGAACCGTTACAGTCTCTGTTGCCATATTCGTATCTTATGGTCCTTCGTAGTGTACTCTGCCACATTGCCCCAGACATATAATTACCCGGTGACCCATGCTGAAACCGAACGATCGCAAGTGGTTTCCCATCCTCGCATACTGGGGCTGGATGTTGGTTCGAAGACGATTGGAATGGCGGTTTCTGACCCACTTGGCATCACCGCACAGGGTCTGCAAACAATTCGACGCCAGAACAAGAGGCTCGATTATGCTCAGCTAAGGGAAGTGATTCTTAAGTACGAAGTGACCCAAATCGTTGTCGGATATCCCCTGCGAATGAGTGGGGCCGAAGGAACGCAGGCGGAAAAAATGCAGATTTTCGCCCAGGATCTCCGGAAATACTTCAGGCTGCCGGTTCATTTGTGGGACGAGAGGCTCACGTCGTCGCAGGCCAATCGAGTATTAAGAGATTCGGAGATGTCCATCAAGCGCCGGGGGGAAGTAGTGGACCGGTTGGCGGCGGTATTGATCCTTCAAAGCTGGATGGATACCCGAACTGATGGTGGCGAGTGAAGCCAGTACTCAGCCCGCCTTGAAATCGCTCTACGCGTGCGTCCAAAGGCCACCGACTGACGATGGGCGACCGGCGCTTTGCTTCTAATCTAAAATAGTCCATCTTGCGAACACTATTTACCCTGCTTCTTTTAGCTGTGCTTGTCGTCGCGGGCTGGCTTGCCTGGGCGTTGATCTTGCCCGTGACTCCGGCGGGACAAAAGTTTGTCTTACTCCGCCCGGGATTTTCCAGTCGCCGCATTGCGACCGAGCTACAGTCTGCCGGGGTCATCCGCAGCGCTAACGCTTTTGTTCTTTGGCATTATCTTCATCATCGGCGGTCGTTGAAAGCCGGCGAATATCTCTTCGAGAAAACAGCCAACGCAAAGGCCGTCCATGACCGTCTTGCGCGCGGAGATATTTATGTGCACACGGTCGTTATTCCCGAGGGCTTCAACATCTTTGAGGTCGCGCAAGCCATGCAGGATGCGGGATTAGGTCCCAAAGAAGAATTTTCAAACGCCGAAATGAACAGTTCTTCTTTAATCGCGGATTTAGCTCCCCGCGCAAAAACGTTGGAGGGGTTTCTCTTCCCTAACACCTACGAGTTCACTCGAACCCAGACCACGCAAGAGATGTTGGGTGAGATGGTCAAGCAGTTCCGGCAGGTAGCGCGGCAAATAGGACTCGATTCGGACGTGGAAAAAACCGTGGTTGTGGCGTCAATCATCGAGAAAGAGACCTCCGTTGCCGAAGAGGCGCCTGTCGTTGCCAGCATTTATTACAACCGGCTTAACAAAAACATGGCGCTGCAAGCCGACCCCAGTGTCATTTACGCCGAGCTCGTTGCGGGAACATATACAGGAGCCCTGCACCATGACGACATGCAGTTCACCTCTGACTACAATACATACACTCACCGGGGATTGCCGCCCGGTCCAATTGCTAACCCGGGGAAGGCTTCGCTGGAAGCGGCGATGCATCCTGCCGCCACCGATTACCTGTACTTCGTGAGCGATGGCAACGGGCATCATCGCTTCGCTAAAAGTTTGGAAGAACATAATAAGAACGTCGCCGCGTTTAGGAAGACCGTGGAGGGTAGGTGAACAGCACACAAAAAATAGAGATATTGCAGACTGTCCTTAGAAAATAAAAATTTTGCGAACGTTATCCCGAAGCTCGGCGTACTTCAAGAGGGATCTGGCGTGGAGCGGCATGCTACGTCGCCGGAATTATTGCCTAAATTGTTGGTGCCTTCCATCACAACTCTGTGCGACTTCACATCGCTTATACTCATCTAAGCCCTAAATCATTGAGCCCAATGCCATCTGTCGGAAGATTGCGCCTTATTTTTGTTTTTCTGGCTGTAACGCCGCTGAGTGGGTGCCTATTTCGGTCACATTCGGTAAAGCCGCCTATCACGTCCGCATCGTTGCAATCGTCAACGCAGCAACAACTCATTGACTACATCAATAGCCAGGCGGCAAAAATTCAGTCCATGCAGGCCACGGTGGATATTGACACATCCGTCGGCGGAGCGAAGAAGGGAAAAGTTACCGATTACCAGCAGATTCGCGGTTATGTGCTCGCACGAAAACCTGCCATGCTGCGAATGATTGGATTAATGCCGATCGTCCGTAACCGGGCGTTCGATATGGTCAGTGACGGCCAGAATTTTGAACTTTCAATTCCGCCCAAAAATCGGTTTGTGATGGGCCGCAATGATGTTCTAACCCCCAATCCCCAGCAGTCTCTCGAAAACCTGCGCCCGCAGGTTATTTACGACGCCCTTTTATTGCGCGAAATCGATCCGGAACACGACATCGCGGTTATGGAGAACGAGTCACACATTTTTAGCGATCCGAAGGGCCGCAAGTACCTGCAGTCTGATTACATTATTGATGTCATCCAGAAGGAAAAACAGGGTAGATGGTTTCTATCTCGCAAGATCGTCTTCAGCCGCAACGATTTGCTGCCGTCCCGCCAAATGATCTACAACGACAACGCAGACCTGGTTACGGATGCGCGATACGAGGCTTATAAGGACTACAACGGAATAAAATTCCCTTCGCGGATTGAAATTTCCAGGCCACAGGAAGAGTATGACATTGCCTTGAGCTTCGTGAAGCTGGAATTGAATCTGCCTTTGCCAGATGACAAGTTTGAACTGACGAAGCCCCCTGAAGCCGAAGTGATCCACTTGGACGAACCGAAGCCTGCTGTAAATCGCCTGCAGCCTAAGTGATTGTGGGAGCGATTGGACTGGGACTGATTAGATCATGAACAAAATGGTCTTAGCGAATCTTGTGCATCGCCCCATACGGTCCCTCATCAGTATTTTTGCCATCGCGCTTGAAGTGACCCTGATCCTGCTGATCGTCTGGCTGTCTCTGGGAATGCTCAATGACGCACGCAACCGCCAACAGGGAATTGGCGCGGATGTGATTGTGCAGCCGCCAAATTCGTCTTTCATCCAGGGCTTATCGAGTGCGCCTGTTTCGATAAAAACCGGAGATATTCTCCGGCGTTTACCCCATGTGACCCAGGTTTCGCCCGTTATTACAATGGTCTCCACCTCTGGCTCCGTCGAAGTAATTTACGGGATTGATCTGAAAAGTTTCGAGTCCCTCGGGGCGCCCTTTCACTACATTACGGGAGGGCCATTTCAGGGTTCAAACGATGTGTTGGTGGATGATTATTTCGCCCGCGCCCAACATGCGAAGGTCGGCGATGCGATCACAATTCTGAATCATAAGTTTCAAATTGCCGGGATTGTCGAGCATGGCAAAGGTGCGCGCAAGTTTCTCCCCATCACGACGCTTCAGGATTTGATGGGTAGTCCGGGGAAGGCTTCTGTTTTTTACGTTAAGTTGGATGATCCAGCAGATGCCGACGAGGTCGTTAAGGAAGTCAAAAACGTTCCGGGCATGGAGCAATATCAGGTGCGGTCCAGCCGCGAATTTCTCTCCATGATGACGCCGGCCAACTATCCGGGATTGTCCATTTTCATCAATACCGTAATCGTCATTTCTGTGATTGTTGGCGTCTTAGTTATTTTCCAGGCAATGTACACCGCGGTTATGGAACGCACCCGGGAAATTGGAATTCTGAAGTCCATTGGCGCTTCGAAATTCTATATCGTGAACGCAATCCTGCGGGAAACGGCATTGCTGGCCATAGCTGGCATCATTGTGGGAATCGGCTTCAGCCTGGCGGCAAGCGCGGGCATTGCTTACCGGCTTCCAACCTTGCAGGTTGTCCCGGTTTGGGGATGGGTCGGGAAGGCGGCTCTGATTGCTATTCTAAGCGCCATCGCCGGGGCTGTGTATCCAGCCTATAAGGCAGCGCAGAAAGATCCCATAGACGCGCTGGCTTATGAATAGGTTATCGCCCAAGTAGGTGTGGCGTGGGCGCCCTCGCCAGCGTGACGGCTGATAAACGAAATCTCCACTGTAGATGTTTCGCTCGTCTTCATTGGACGAGAACGCCGTTCCATGTGACGACCGTCACATTATTTGCGCTATCGTTGGCTTAGTCTGGAACGCATGTCCTCCGGCCGGGTCACTCACTCGACAATCCGCGTGCTGGATTTCCTTGCGGCACATCTCCTACCCCAAACAAATGTTGCAAAACACGTACGCACCGGGCATCGCGGCGAAGAGGATGCATATTTTCATCTGCGGCGCCTGGGCTACGTCATGGTCGCCCGCAATTTTCGGTCACCGCGCCGGCGAGGTGAAATCGACCTGATCGCATGGAACAATGATGTTCTTTGCTTCATTGAGGTAAAGACGCGAACCTCACACGATGTAAAGCCCGCTGAAAGTGCTGTTGATCGGGACAAATGGCGTCAGCTCTCAGCTACAGCCAAGGAATATATGCGTCCTTTCCCTGCCGATTTGCAGTGGCGCTTCGATCTGATCAGCGTGTATTATGAACCGCATTCCAACCAGCCCCAATTCCAGTTATTTCAGAATGCTCTTCCTTCGCCGTAATATGGAAAGCCGTAATGTAGAATTCGGACACGCTGTGAGGAGGATTTGATCGTTGCCTGAACTCAGGAAAGATCCGATCGTGGGACGATGGGTAATCATTTCCACCGATCGCGCCAAGCGTCCCTCAGACTTCGCTCGCGAAGTAATTAAGCAGAGAGGTGGGTTCTGCCCATTTTGTTACGGGAACGAGGGCAAAACCCCTCCCGAAATCCAGGCTTATCGCCCCAACCAAAATGGCGGACCCCCGCCCCAACGCGATTCCCCGGGATGGACCGTGCGCGTAGTTCCCAACAAATTTCCCGCGCTTGGCATTGAAGGAAGCTTGAATCGGCAGGCTGACGGCATGTTCGACAAAATGAACGGCATCGGCGCGCATGAGGTCGTCATTGAGACTCAGGATCACAGCGCCAGCCTCGCCACCCTCCCTCCTAAGAGGATCGAAGATGTTCTGTGGACCTTCCGCGACAGGATTCTCGATTTACGGAAAGATCAACGGTTTAAATATATCCTGATTTTCAAGAATCACGGCGAAGCCGCCGGTGCGACCCTCGAGCATTCTCATTCCCAGTTGATAGCGCTACCCATTCTGCCCATTTACGTCGTGGAGGAAATTGAAGGGGCAAAGCAATATTATATTTACAAGGAACGCTGCGTTTTTTGCGACATTATCCGGCAGGAAAGTGAATCCGGCATCCGAATCGTGGCAGAAAATGAGAGTTTCCTCACGATTGCCCCTTATGCGCCAAGGTTTCCCTTTGAAACATGGATTCTGCCTAAGGAACATGAATCCGCATTTGAGAATTCTTCGTCGCACACCTTTGAAAATCTGGCAAAGGCCTTAAAAGTATTGCTCACCCGGGCGGACCGGGTCCTAGACAATCCGCCATATAACCTTGTGATTCACAGCTCTCCAATCCAAGACCCCATAAACGACCACTATCACTGGCACATCGAGTTCATGCCGAAACTTACCAAGACTGCGGGATTCGAATGGGGGACCGGATTTTACATTAACCCCACTCCGCCGGAAGAAGCAGCCAAGTTCTTGCGTGAAGCCAGCGTCGAAGAAGTAACACGGACGGTAGGGACTCCCGCCTGAATTCCAGAAGTTACCCGGTTACCAACGGCACTTTCCAGCCACGAGCGCCCACGATAAGGTTCGTGAATGAGCACCAAAACAAAAGTAGTTTGCGCGCAATGCGAGATGCCGGAACAGAAATGTGGATGTGAAAAATATTGTTGCTCCTGCGAAAGCCAGCTCGGTGTCAGATTATGTGAAGGCGGACTGTACTACTGTCCCGATTGCCGCGAAGCTTGCGATTATAAAATCGCAGAGTAGCGATCAAATAACTTCTCCGCGCGGAAAACTCAGATAACAATGGCCTCTTTGTATTCTCCGAAAACCCTTCTCAAAGTGTCTGAGATTTCGCCCACCGTGGCATAAGCTTCAACTGCTGCAATGATATGCGGCATCAGGTTTGCGCCACTGCGTGCCGCAGCTTCTACTTGCCTCAACGATGCCGCCCAATCTTGCGGGTTCCGCCGTCCTCGTAACGCCTGCACACGCTCAACCTGGCTCCGTTCCAGGGATTCGTTAATTCCTTGCAGCAAAATCGGATTTTCTTCGTTCATCATGAACCGGTTCACGCCCACGACAATTGATTCTTCCCGATCCACTTGCTGCTGATATTCGTAGGCTACGTTTTGAATCTCCTGCTGCACATAACCTCGTTCTATAGCGCGCAGCATCCCGCCTAAAACATCAATCTTCGCCAGATATTCCTCAGCTCGCCTTTCAATCTCGTTGGTTAGAGATTCGATGTAATAGGATCCGGCAAACGGATCAATCGCTTGCGGAACTCCCGACTCGAAAGCGATAATCTGCTGCGTACGAAGCGCAACACGCGCCGCCTGCTCGGTGGGAAGCGCCAGCGCTTCATCGTAGGAATTGGTATGCAACGACTGGGTTCCTCCTAGACACAGCCGCCAAGCCTTGCAGGGCCGTTCTGGCAATATTGTTCTCCGGTTGCTGGGCCGTGAGGGTAGAACCCGCGGTTTGCGTATGAAATCGCAGCATCCATGAGCGCGGGTTTTGAGCTTTGAATTGCTCCCGCATAATGTGCGCCCACATGCGCCGCGCGGCACGAAACTTGGCGACTTCTTCAAGAAAATTATTGTGGGCATTGAAAAAAAAAGAGAGGCGCGGCCCGAAAGTATCCACTTGGAGGCCACCATCGAGCGCGGCTTGCACGTAGGCGATGCCGTCTGCGAGAGTGAAAGCAACTTCCTGCACTGCAGTACAACCCGCTTCCCTCATGTGGTATCCGGAGATGGAAATCGTATTCCACTCCGGCAGGTTCTCATTCGACCATGCGAATAGATCAGTGACGATGCGCATGGCCGGTTTGATTGGAAAGATATAGGTCCCGCGAGCGATATATTCCTTCAGCACATCGTTTTGCACCGTTCCTGAAAGCGCCCTGATGGCTGCCCCTTTCCGCCTCGCGACAGCAACATAAAGCGCCAGCAAGATAGCCGCAGTCGCATTGATCGTCATTGACGTCGAAATCGCGGTGAGATCAATGCCATCAAAAAGGCGCTCCATATCCTCGACCGAGTCAATGGCGACCCCCACCTTGCCAACCTCGCCCGCAGCCAGCGGATTATCGGAGTCAAGGCCGATTTGGGTAGGCAGGTCGAAGGCTACGGAGAGGCCTGTCGTTCCATTCGCCAGCAGGTATTTGTAGCGCTTGTTCGACTCCTCCGCGTCGCCCATTCCGGCGTACTGGCGCATGGTCCAAAGCCGCCCGCGATACATGGTTGGCTGAATGCCGCGAGTAAAAGGGAACTGGCCCGGATAACCAACCTCTCGATCGTGGTCCCAATGATCAAGGCTGTCCGCCGTGTAGAGCGGTTGGATCGGAATGTCGGACGAAGTGTGAGGCTCGGAGATCGAGCGGGAGTCCGAATTTTTGCGCTCAGACATTTTGATGTCTAGACTATTGCTACGCGTTCAGCATTCAATTGCTCGTAAGGGAATCTGCTTCGAAGGCGCCGGATACGACTCTCCCAAGTTCGTTAATCAATCTGCATTAGACCTTATGGCTTCGTTCCGTTTTTTTTCGCACGCGCCAGAACGAGCTGACGCCGAACCATCCAAATATTACAGTGAAGCAGACGGCAAGGACTACACGGCTGGAACCCGTTCGCGCAGCTTCATATTTCGTCCATTCGTGCGCGAACGCCAGGGCCCCGATCGCAGATAACGCAAGGAAAACAAACCCCGTAACCTCCAGCCAGAGCTGGTGAAATATGCGGCCAAAGTGAACCGCCGTGGCGCGGCCACCTTGTAACATCGCGTCGTAGGTTCGAGTTCGCCGCAGATGCTTTCCAAGGACTCGAGCTGCGGTTCCCAGCTTCCTCGACATGGTCACGCTCATACAGCATTGATTTTAGCAACTTCGGGTTACAATAGCGGCGGCGGATAGTGGTTGTAGGAACCGTGGACGCGGTGAGCGCATCTAATTGAAGTGTAGGTGACGATTTCGGTCCTGATGGATAAGTCTTACTCCGACTCAGAGGATGGGCAGCGGTTAAAAAGGGGGTTCTGTGGACCAGCAATTAAAACAATTGATGAAGGAGCTGGGAGAGGCAATCAACGAATCCCTGGCCGATTCCGATCAGATTGCGGAAGTGGTCTCTCGAATTAAAGATGGAGGCTACGATATCTTCCTGGTGCTTGAGGCCACAATTGGAGTGAGCAAACCGGGGGAGAAATCCGCCGATAAGACCTCGATGGTTACTACGCTTTCCAGCAATCCCGACTTTAAGATCAGTGATCAGGATTTGAAATTTCTGAAATCGCTTCGAATCAAGATTGACGATGCCGCTTAGCCCGAGGTCTTCCAGGATCACGAAGGCCTCTATTCTTTCCCTGCTTCTCCAAGAATCTAGAAACCTATTGCGGTGACACCTCGTTCTTCTCCGACGCCTTTTTTTGCCGGGCAATATCGCCGAGAGGAATATCTGAGCAGTCTGGACCGGAGCAATTCGAGACCGTACTTCCGTTTAAGCCATCCTGCTCCAGTCTAACCTTGAACGATAATTTATCGCCCGCCGCGGTTACCGTGCGGCGCCAGATTTTGAATCCAGCAAGCCTAACGGCAATGCTATGTTCGCCTGAGCGTACGACAACGTCGCATGGTGTCGTACCGATAAATTTGCCATCAATCTCAATTTCAGCCAGGTCTGGGAAAGATGTGATCCTAAGTTCGGTGGCAGACTGAGCAAATGCCGCCGCAGCATTCTTCGCCCCAATGGATGCCGTCTGCAGGCTGCCGAGTTCGAGCGGTACGTCTCCGTTTACGTATGCGACGAATTCAGTTCCCTGAGGAATTGTGATGTCTTTTCCGTGAACAAAAATCAACGGTGCCGAAGAGACATTGCTCGCAGCCAAAGCCGAGACTATTGAGCTTTGATTCGCATTTTCGACAGAATGCAATACCGCCCGAAGAGCGACCTTTTGCCCGTTTACAAGTTTGACCGAATCTATATTGATGTCGAGTTTTCCTCCGCGGCCCATCAGTTTCCTGGGTTCCGCGGAGGTCACAATTGCCAGTCCCGCGGCTCCCTTGGGGATGATCACGGTGTCGTCAATCTTGACCTGGTCCAGCACCTCGAGGTTCAACAGATCTCCACTCCGGGCGTCTTCTGAAGACACCGTCCTGGTCGTGCGGAGCCGAATCGGCGTGCCGTCTGCCAATACCGTGTTCGATGAAGGAGACGCGATTTTCGAGTCGCTTTGCACGGGAACCGCCGTCTGCCCTACAGCCGAACAAGCAAACGATATTGCGAGAAGACTAACAGTGGTAAGTCCAGCAAAATTGCGCATTAAGAACACTCCATTGACGCGCAAGTATTCACGCGCGCCCTTTCAGAGTTTCGGCAAATAATCGTTTTGGGGAAAGTTACCGCAGTAATGACGAACTCCAATGCTCGTGGGCGACCACAAAACGAACCGAATTGTAATAAAACGGGTCTCAAACATCATTAAGCAACGGGTTCAATAAGGATGGAATCTCACCCAAGCTCACCGAACGCTCTGCATATGTCGGATTCCAAGCTCACCACCAGCCAACAGGTTTACTCGATTTGGAAGCTGGGCGGACTCAAGCCATCGCAGCTTGCGAAAAAAGTGTTTTACGAGGTTGGCGACGATGATCTTCTTGGCCGTGCCTCTGAGCTTGCGTATAACTTTCTTCTCGCGGTGTTTCCGCTAATGCTTTTTTTGTTGGCATTATTCGGCCTGTTTGCCTCGCGCGGCCTTATGTTGAGGAGCAGGTTGTTGATTTATTTTGCGGACATGCTACCGCCAATGGCATACGACTTGTTCAGTAAAACGGTTAACGAGCTCGCAAATAATCCTGGCGGCGGGAAACTCACGTTCGGAATCCTGGTGGCTTTGTGGTTTGCGGCGGGGGGAATGAGTTCGATGATCTCAACCCTGAACACCGCCTACCACGTACGGGAAGGACGAACCTTCCTCAGAGTCCGTGCTATTGCCGTCGCGTTGACCATCGCGATTTCGATTTGCCTTATGCTCGCATTGGCGGTCGTACTGATCGGGAACCATCTTGCGGACGTGATTGGAGCAGACTTGCATCTCAGCGCACTCTTTGTAGTGGGATGGAAGATTCTACAGTGGCCAGTCGCCCTGTTTTTCATCGTCGCGTCGTTCTCTTTGGTCTATTATTTCGGTCCCGATCTGAAGGAGCGCCACTGGTATTGGGTAACACCGGGCTCAATTTTTGGCGTGCTCCTATGGCTGGCGGCTTCCGCCGGTTTTCGGGCTTACATGCATTTTTTCAACACCTACACCAGAACTTATGGATCGCTCGGCGCCGTGATTGTTCTCCTCGTCTGGTTCTACGTCACTGGACTGGCGTTTCTCATTGGCGGAGAGATCAACGCCGCGATAGAGCACGCCGCAGCACTTCGAGGACATCCCGAGGCCAAGGCTCCGGGTCAAAAAGCAGCCTAAGCGGAGTGCGACAATTTGGATTCGCCGCAGCCAAAAAACTACGAAAAAGTCGCGACCCCAAGCCTCCGCTGGCATTCGTCCAGAATGGCCGCGGTTCGAGTTGCACCCACGCGGGTGACTCCTATCTCCTTCACCGCCAGAAGTGTGTCCAAATCTCTTACTCCTCCGGCAGCCTTGACCTGCACACTGGGCGGCGAATGTTTCCTCATAAGCCTCAAGTCTTCCATCGTTGCCCCCGTAGCCGCATAGCCGGTTGAGGTCTTCACCCAGTCAACCCCTGCCTCTCCGCAGATTTCACACAGGCGAATCTTCGCGGCCTCATCGTGGAATGCATTTTCGAAGATGACTTTTATTTTGGCCCCGCCAGCGTGGCATTGATCGGTGAGTTCCCGAATTTCTCCGGCGACATACTTCCAGTTTCCGCTGCGGGCCTGGCTGATATTAATCACCATATCTAATTCAGTGGCCCCATCTTTCATTGCCTGTTCGGCTTCCGCAAGTTTAACGGCGGTATGATGTCCTCCATGCGGAAAGCCGATTGTGGTGCTCGGCTGCACCGTGGTTCCCAAAAGCAATTCAGCGCAGCGGTCCATGTAGTAGGGCATGATGCATACGCTGGCGACGTTGTAGCGCACCGCCAGCTCGCAGCCCGCTTCCAATTCTCCAACCGTAAGACCAGGGTTAAGCAGAGAATGGTCAATCATTTTCGCTATCTGTTCGGTTGTGTAGTCGTCATCCATTATTTTTCTCGGTTTCAAAGAAAAGTCACAGCTTACCCCGGCGGCTGGATCGCATCATAGTCGAAGGACTAAAGGTGTTCCAAAAGCTATGAAGCGGACGGGTTCAATTCAATGATAATACGTGGTCATCGCGGGCCGCCGGTAGTTCTTTTGATTGGATTCGTCATCATCATCATATCCATGGTCTTTCTTGGCGTTCACCATCGTAGGGGCAATGTAACCGAGCAGTCCCCGCCCCTTCACCAGGAAAAATAGCCCGCAGGTCGGATATTCGTTCGGCGTACCCCTCACGTTTAATCCCTAAAGCTAACTTCTCGTAGAAGTACCACAATCCATGTATTGCGCGGCGCTTGCGGTGGGTCTTTTACTTACAGTGACGTAACGGAAGGTTAAAGAAAGAGAGAAAGACAATGAAGAAACTCATCCTCGCCCTGTTTTTTGCCACTCTTGCGACAATTCAAGTGATGTCGGCGCAAGCGGCGGAAAACGCTCAGCTGGATCAGCACTCACTCCAGCGCATCACGAAGGAAGTCCATCACGAACTGATGCTGCTTCCATACTACGGTGTCTTCGATAACCTTGCCTACCAGGTTGCTCCTGATGGAACCGTGACCCTTCAAGGAGCGGTTGTGGATCCGGTGACTAAGAAGGACGCGGAAAGAGCGGTCAAGGATATTGAAGGCGTAACCAATGTGGTGAACCAGATAGAAGTATTGCCTCCTTCCCCGATGGATGATTCCATACGAAGGCAGGTTTTCAGGGCAATCTACGGCAATGCATCCCTCAGTCTGTACTCGATGAGGGCAGTGCCACCGATTCATATTATTGTCAAGAACGGGCACGTCACTCTCGTCGGAGTGGTAGCGCGGCAGATGGATAAGCAGCTGGCAGAAATACAGACTAAGTCCGTACCCAACGTCTTCTCCGTGACAGACCAAATCCAGGTAGAGGACAACAAGTGAGCACTGGCTAGAGTCGCAGTTCGGACACTGCACGGAGCCGCTGAAGGCTGCACCCGCGAGCCCGAAGAATCAATTGACCGGATTCGTCTGTTGACGGCGAGAACCGGCTGGCGGGCCCAACTTTGCGCGATTTTGATCTCCACAGCATCCTGAGAAATGGATGGCCCACTCTTGCGCGGTTTTCGCAAGGGTGGGGACATAATGTCGACGGTCACTGTTTCCGTCCTACCTTGTCCTCACTCAACGCCGTGAAGAATCAGTTGAACAGCTTTGTCTACGACGCGGCGGGAAACATGACCGCTAATGGCTTGTACGTGTACGACGGCAAGAACCGGCTGGTGTGGACGTCCGGATACCGGTACGTTTACGACGGCAATGGCGAGCGGGTGGAGAAATGCCAGGCGGCGAGTGCGACCACGCCGTGTCCCACCAGCGGCACTAATGGCAAGCTTTACTGGAAGGGCACAGGTAGCGCTCCCCTGGCCGAGAGCGATTTGGCAGGCAATCCGCAGGAAGAATATCTTTTCTTCAACGGCACGCGAATCGCGCGCCGGGACGTGTCTTCGACGGGGACGACGATCGCGCTGCACTACTATTTCTCCGATCACCTGGGCACGCATGCGGTAGTCGAGAACGCCACCGGGACCCAATGTGAGCAGGACATAGATTACTATCCCTACGGCGGACAACAGAACGACTACTGCACCACGCCCGTGGTGCAGGGCTACAAGTTCAATGGCAAGGAACGGGATGGCGAATCCGGCCTGGATAATTTCGGAGCGCGGTACGACACTTCAAACCTTGGCCGCTTCATGACCCCGGATCCTTTATTTGTTACTCCGCTCCATGTGGTCAATCCACAACGTTGGAATATGTATGCCTACGTTGTGAACAATCCGACGAACTACGTTGACCCAGATGGCAAGGATGCAATCGCTGTGAATTTCCAAGATGAGGTCCCTGTGGTAGGGCATGAAGGGATCATCTCTGTCCACCACGATGGCGCGGCAACCTACTCGCGCTTCGGACCAGCAACTGAAAAAAGGCCCTTCGACAAGGGCAAGATGATTTCATCACCGCTGTCTACAAAGGTTCAGTTTAACGAAAGCGGCTTGCCGACGATGGATTCGTATGAAGCCCTAGCCAAGGAAGTGGCGGGGAAGGAGGGACAGGATCCCAACACTGTTCGTATGAACTACTTCAAGACCTCGGACGCCGACACGAATGCACTGGACAACTGGATTCGAGAGCTTAAAACACATCAGCTTCCCCCATATGCGTTCTGCTCGTTCAGCAACTGCGTTGGGTTCACGGCTTCGGGATTATTTATGGCGCATGCCATCAACTCTTTTGAGGCTAGCCAACTTTCAATCGTCCCGAACATCTTTAGCCTTCAGCTTGATTTCCTCTCGAACCAAAACTATAAACCCAAACCTCACATAACGAAGAAGCTATGCAACCCGGATGGAACGAATTGTGTAACCATCTAATTACTTACAAACACTGGGAAGAGACTTGGCATGCTGGAGGAAATAGGAAATGACTCCACTGGAGAAACGAGTAATTTGGAGCGTCGGGATCGCCGTCCTGGCGTTTGCCATTTTCTTGGGGTGGGGTTACTGGCGGGCAAATATTCCCCCTGCACGCCCGAGCAACGTAAGCCCTGACGCAGTATTCATACCGCCCCTGCCTACGCCATTCGCAGCCTCAAAAACCGGGGATTGGCTGAATTGCTGGTTTGATTCGGCGCAGAATGTCGACGAGTGCCAACTCACATTCGCAGATGGCAAGGTTCTCTACAGGGGAGTGTATCTGCCGTATCGAGGACAGGCGCCGGTTCCGCAACGCGAGCTCTTGATCGACTCAGAGACCATGGGTCGAGCACCGCGAGCAGGTTCCGGTTGTCGCATCGAATAAGGAGGCCTCGGAGGCAGGCCTGCAGTTCGTCCTTCTGGTGTATCTCCGCAACGGAGAGGTACTCATCCCCGAAAAGGCCTTTGCTGCTGGCAAAAAGCGGCTCGATGAACTCCGCGCCGCTCACAAACCATAAGGGCGTGCGATGCCAAGAATCGGGCCAGCCGGCTGTGATCCCTCAAGACGCTGTACCTTTCGATCAAACAGGGCTTCGCCCCGGTGCCCCAGCCTTTCGCGCGTTTTGCGAAGGCTCGGGATGTTCACTCATGTGCGGATGGCTCGTCCACTCTTGCGCGGTTTTCGCAAGGGTGGGAGGCACATTGTCGGAGATATTTCCGAACATTCAGCTGAATCGGTTCGTCTACGACGCGGCGGGAAAGATGACGTCACCGCAGCCTAGTCTTCTTTGCGGAGGCTTTGGAAGTTCTGTCATTCTCCAAGATTCGCTCGCACGCGATGGTCGAGAACGACGACGGGAGACAATGCCACGAGGAGATGGGGTTAGGAGTCAGCCCCAAGTCCCCACTTAAGAGTCGAGGTGCCCCAGAACGATTTTGTCGCATGCTCAAGTGACTAGAGTTAGAACCAAGGTCAAAATCCGCTTCTCTAGCCCGCGTTATATACTTCAACGTCGCCTTGCCATGCGTGCGCGTATCTCATCAACGATTCTGCTTGCCAGTCTGCTTGCCCTGGTGCTGTCTGGGTGTGGTGGGGGGGAGCAGTACCGGCTCAACCGGTGGTACTGGGGGCGGAGGAGGTGGCGGCGGTGGCGGAACACTAAGCCTCGCAATTTCCGCGCTTGGGCCGTCCGCTGTCATGGTGGGAGCCCCGATTCTTACGGTTACCGTCTTGGGACAGGGATTCGATGGCTCATCGCAAGTGTTTATTGACGGCCAGCCAGCCGTCAACACGACCTACGTGGATTCCGGCACGGTTCAGGCGCAAGTAGACATTCACGTAGACACGTTTAACGCTAACGTCGGCACACATCAATTTTCCGTCCACGATGGCACGATCGTCTCCAACTCACTCACGTACACGGTCTATGCGCCGCAGCAGGGGCCTCTCGTGATGAACGCGATTCCGGGATTCCTGGTTGGCGAGGGAGCAAACGATCCCCCATTTATCGTCGCTGCGGATACAAACGGAGACGGGCTCGCCGATATTGTGATGCCAGGTCCGGGAGTCTCGAACTCATTGACTATCGCAATTCTCGATGGCCAGGCTAATGGGACGCTTTCTGCGCCGCATTATATTCCCGTTCCAATTCCACCGTATGCTCTCGCGGTTGGCGATGTAGATGGAAACGGAACCGCAGACCTGGTTTCGATTACAACCGACAACGGATCATTAACCACGGTAAGTATCTTGTGGGGCGACGGCCACGGCAATTTTCAGCAGCCGGTGACGCAGCAGACCTAACATTCTTGATTTCAACTTTGACGGCATCCCCGACGGTCCACCTCCTGCGCCAAATCTCTGCTCTACCGTTTTCTTCGAGAATCCTGCCGGACAAGCACTTCAAGTTAACCAAGCGCTTTTAGCTTGACAACATTCTAGCAATCAACATATTGTTCGAGGCGCAAATTTAATGTATGACCGCTTAAAAGTTGAATTTTGCTTCTGGCTTTCAATTGCCTCGGTTTCTGCGAACCAGGATCGCCTCTCAAATTATGCGGCGAATTGATTTTACGAACACGCAGGTGGCCTCCAGCGAGACCGCAAGAGACATCAATCGCGGGGTGGTTCTTAACCTGATCCGGCGCCGCCAGCCGATCTCGCGAGCGAGTTTGGCGCGGGTTTCGGGCCTCCAAAGAAGCACGGTGTCGCTGATAACTGAGCAGCTCATTCGCGAAAGATGGGTCGTGAAAGGTCCGACGGGCCGCTTACCGCGCGGAAGACGGCCGACGTATCTAAGACTGAATGATTCCCGCGCCATTTTGGTAGCGGATCTCCGTCCAATCCAAAGCACGATCGCTGTTGCCGACGTTAATGGGCGATTTCTGTCGCAAGAAGCTATGCCGACGCCTACCGACCCGCGAGTCGCAGCTGAAAATCTTGCAGCTAGGCTTCGCCACCAGATGCAGCTACATTCCGACCGGGTATTTGAGGGAGTCGGTATAGGCCTCTCAGGTCGCTTCGATCTAACAACCCAGCACGTGGTGTTTGCTCCAAATTTGAAGTGGTCCGAATTCGACCTCAAGAAGCCGATCGAAGAAGCTACGGGAATGCGGGTTGAACTCGAGAATGCAGCTAATGCATGTGTTCTTGCGGAAGTTTGGTTCGGCCACGCGGAGGATGTGCGCGATCTGGTAGTAGTCACCATCGCGGAAGGCGTGGGGACCGGCGTATTCGCGAATGGGCAACTGGTGCGCGGTTTAAATGGAATGGCTGGCGAGTTCGGCCACGTCTCACTCGATGCCAACGGGCCCTTATGCGCGTGCGGAGGACGCGGATGTTGGGAGGTTTATGCCTCCAATAGGGCGGCTTTGCGCTATTACCACGAGGAAAGCACTACTTCCAACGATATGACTTTCCAGGACCTGCTAGCTCTTGCCGAATCGGGCGATGCGCTGGCTTTGAAGGCTCTCGACAAAATGGCCCACGCCATTGGACGAGGGATGAGGATGATAGTTGCCGGCTTGGCGCCGGAAGAGATCGTCGTGGTGGCAGAATTTAGCCGCTTGTGGCAGCGGTTCGGGCCTGTGATAGAGGCCGAAGTAGCTTCAGGAGTTTTAATTGGGAAGGCGCCACGGGTGCGGCCGGCTCTGGCTGAGCCAAGCATGGCACGTTTGCGGGGTACGGTAGCTCTGGTTTTACAACGCCATTTTGGTCCATCCGCTTATGGTGTGGTGGGCGGAAAATCTGCAGGATCAAGGTCGAGAAGCCGGGCGATGGCCCCGTAGATCGGATGGGCGGATAAGTTTGCAGCAACTTGGACACTGAAGTCTAATTAGTCGAGGAACCAGGGAGGCTTTATGTTCGGATCTGGGTTCAGGGCAAAGATTAGTCGATATAGTTCGTCTCAACAACAAATTGTGCTCCTGTTGGCAGGAATGTTCATGTTCGCATTTTCGAACATAAGTTCTGCCCAGGTCCTGTATGGATCGCTGACCGGCAATGTCACCGACCCTAGCGGAGCTTCGGTTGCGGGGGCGAGTGTTGAGGCTACTGATGTGGCGACAGGTGTCACTCACCAGGGAACCACGAATGGCAGTGGCGTCTATCTATTCAGTGATTTGCAGCCGGATGTTTACAAGGTCACCGTCTCAACCCCAAACTTCAAGACGATGACGGCAGACCGCGTTCTCGTGGCCGCCAACACGGTTCGGCGCCTGGACGCGAAACTCGAGGTCGGCCAGGTCCAGGAGACCGTCACCGTGACAGCCGAGGCTCACGAATTGCAAACCGACAAAAGCGATGTGCACACTGATCTAAGCTCAAACGAGATTGAGAATCTGCCGATCACGTCTTCAGTGGGTGGCCGGAATTTTCAATCTCTGCTTCGCGTTGTGCCGGGATTCGGCTTATTGACCGAACAGAACTCGGCCGCTGGAAATCCGCAGCGAGCCATGAGCACGAATGTCAATGGACAGTCACTGCAGGGAATCAACACGCGCATTGACGGCGCTCAAGACGCTTATCCCTGGTTGCCAGGCAATGTTGCTTACGTGCCCCCGGCAGACGCAATACAAACCGTGAATGTCGTAACGAACTCGTTTGACGCGGAACAGGGCATGGCGGGCGGCGCGGCGGTGAATGTACAGATCAAGTCAGGAACCAACCAGTTTCACGGAGAAGGATTTGAATTTGGCACTGACAATGCCTTGCGCACAAGGAACTACTTTCAGACGGATCCCACTCGCTTTCCCGTAAAACCAAAAAATGTCCAAAACCAGTATGGTGGGATGCTGGGCGGCCCCATCAAGAAAGACAAACTCTTTTTCTTTGGAGATTATCAGCGCACGACCCAACGGGGAATTGGATCCCCCACGGAAACTTTGCCAACTATGGCTATGAGAACCGGGGACTTTTCGGGCTTCATCCCGGCTGGAGAAAACTGCAACACCGCCGCGAACAAGAACGGTTGTATTTTCAATCCGCTAACCGGACTCGCTTTCCCTGGCAATATCATTCCCTCGAACATGATTGACCCAGCAGCCGCCAAGCTCATGGCGCTGCTGCCAGTGTTGCCGGCGAGTGCGCCGACCACTAATAATTACGTCGTGCATGGGGCTGGGCAGTACAACGTTAACGACATTGACGCCAAGGTGAATTTCATTCCCAGTGCCAAGTCCATGGTGTTTGCCCGCTACAGCATCTCGCGCAGCCACATTTTCGATCCACCAGCGCTAGGCCCTGCTGACGGGGACGCTACAAATGGCGGACAACTGGGCAACGCTGATTCCCGTATTCAGAGCGTTGGGCTTGGCGCAACTTATACATTCACTCCAACTGTTTTGGCGGACTGGAATTTCGGATTCACGCGCCAGCGTTTGGGCGCCACCGCGACCGATATCGGCTCCGCCTATGGACTGGATACTCTAGGCATTTCGGGAACCAACGGTTTTGGTACTACGGGCGACCCGTCTCTTTACAACGGAATTCCCGCATTCCAGACCGCTAGTCTGGCGAACATTGGAAATACTAATACCGGCAATCCTTTCCTCTTCCGCGACAATCAATACGTGAGCGGCGCGAACCTCAGTTGGAACCGTGGCAAGCACGCATTTCGCTTCGGCATTGAATACAATCACACGCAAATGAACCACTTCCAACCGCAAGGCGCGGATGGAAACTTCACCACAGCCCGTGGCTCCTTTGACTTCGACGGGAATCTCACAGCCGCTGCCGGATCGAGTCCTAACAATCCCGCCAACTCCGTCGCACAGCTTCTTTTAGGACTTCCTAACCGGGCGGGCAAAGCCACTTTGCTGAACAATCCCGACTCCCTGCGTTGGTCGCAATGGGCCTGGTACGCGCGTGACCAATGGGAAATACTGCCCAAACTAACCGTCAGCCTGGGTGTGCGATGGGAATATTATCCCTTCGGATATGCTGACAAGGGTCGCGGCCTTCCAGTCTTCGATCCGACAACGGGCAATGTCCTCATTGGCGGGGCTGGGAATGTACCGATCGATTCTGGCGTTAGCGTAGGAAGTGGTCAATTCCTGCCCCGAGTCGGCTTCGCTTACCGGTTGACTGAGAACACCGTTATCCGCGGTGGATACGGCATGAGCGCGGACCCGAATAACTACCATTACTTGCGCAATGCCTATCCAAGCACGATAACTACAGACCCGGTCGGAAGCTCAACCGGAACCCCGCCAGAAATTAGCCTCACAGGAACCAACGCCACAGGCATTTACGCAAGTCTTCCAGTGGGTTTAGCGCCGATCCTGGTGCCACCGGTCAACACCAGTTCCGGCTCCGTTCCACTCCCTAACGGTGCGGGTACGAGAACCTGGCCCACTGACTTTCGGCGTGGTTATATCAACTCGTACAACCTAACATTGCAACAGGCATTTGCTGGCTTCGTGGCCGAGGCGGGATTTGTCGGAGCTCTCGGCGTCCGTCCGTTGAGCAGTGTGAATATCAATTCGTCGCAAATCTGTCCGGCAGTTCTTCCAAGCGGCCTTACCCGGAATTCCGCGAATTGCCTTGCTGGCGGCTATGGCCGCATTCTCAACGTTAACGGTCATAACTGGAGCGGCATCACCGCGCAGTTGCCCTTCAAGAACAATTACTACGACGCACTACAAACCAAGCTGACGCGTCGGTTAAGGGGAGGCTCGCTGGTTGGCCTCACCTACACTTTCTCGAAGGCAATTAACTACACGGAAAACGAAGACTTGAGCGGCCTGTTCGAGCACTTTCCTGCATATTGGTACTTGAACAAGGCGGATGCCAGCTTTGATCGTACCCACAACCTACAAATCTATGCAGTTTACGATCTGCCTTTCGGTCACGGGCAAAGATGGGCGAACCATGGAATTGGCAATGCCATTGGTGGCGGGTGGGCACTCAACACCATCGTAAGTAAGCTGAGTGGAACTCCGTTCTCCGTCACCGGCCAGGCTAGTCTGTTGAATCCAGCAGTCCAGGACGGGCTTAACAACACTGCCAATCTTATTGGCGCATATCACGTCGTTGGTGGGAACCCGTGGTCAGGTTCAGGGACGTGTCCGCTGGCTAACCTGTCATGTCACTATTTTGACCCCTCGGTGTTCGGGCAGCCAACGGTGGGTGTCTTTGGCGATACTCATCGCAACGAGTTCCGCGGTCCCGGAGTGTTTGACGCGGATCTGAGCGTGTTCCGTAATTTCAAGCTCACGGAACGCTTCACCTTCCAGTTTCGGGCGGAAGCGTTCGGTCTGACCAATACTCCCCGCTTCCAGAATCCAAACGTAAGCTGTGGTTCCTCAACCGGGAACGCCTGCAGTACGGCATCGCAAACGAGCAATTTCGGCGCAATTACCGCCACCGCAGGAACGAGCGGAAGCAACTCCAGCACCGATGGCGCGCGAGTAATTTGGTTCGCCGGAAAGTTGATTTTTTAGAAGGTACTTCGCACTACGCGGATCGTTTTGTCCTAGAAACGTTCATATGGCCCACAGGAGAATATTTTGTAATTCTCCTGTCGCCCTAGTTGCGAGTTAGGGTCTCACATATTTCTTGCGCAGCTCTTTTTCCGCTGGCAATTGCCCCGTGCACCGTGCCGGTATGGCCGCCGGTGTCCGTGGCTTCGCCCGCGAAAAATAATGTCTGTTCGATTGGTTTCCCGAGAACTTCGGGCGCATTCTTTCCGCCGATTCTTACATAGCTGTAAGCCCCTCGCGAAAACGGATCGCTTTGCCAATCATGGAAATGAGCTTTCACCAACAGATCCTTCAAATCGTTCTTCGAGACATTCGTTAGGCGACTTAGGGTGGCCAGCGCTTTATCAACCACAAATTTTGAGTTGCGGCCCGAGAGCTTGTCAGCGGATTTGAAGGCCGCCCATCCTGTAATGATGGCAAATGGTGCCGGCATTTTCGTCCACCACGTCGGAAACCATTCATCATCCGAAAACAAGAAACTCAGATCAGAAAGTGTTTTACCTGAAAATCGGCCGTTGTTATGAGGATGAACCTCCTCCCAGAAGCGTTCCCTAAACTGCAGAGTGATGCGTACTACGTGACCCATCGCAAGTTTGCTCAGGGCCTTTTGTTTCGGTTCGGGTAACTGAGGGACGAAGCGAAGCGCACCTTTTTCTCGCGCCCGGGCGAGAAGCACTCCGAGCGGCACAGTGATCAACACTCGCGGCACTGTGTATGTGAAATCGTTTTTCTTGCGGTGGCCGCTTACTTCAACTCTCCCGCGACGCCATCGGATGCTCTCGGCAATGCTATTGAGTTGGGCGGTGACTCCAAAGCTCTTTAACTGGTTCGCAAGAAGCTCGATGAATGCCTGGTATCCGTTATTGATACGAAAAGCCCGGTCGCCCTCGACTTGCTGCTCCGCTTCCATTTCCCCGACTAACCAGTTCACGCTAACTTCGCGCGGGTCGGCTGCATTGAATCCGGTTACGTAGCCCAAGGCCCAGGCTTTGGTCTCTCTTAACTTAGGATCATGTTTTGGATTCGGGAATTTCTGTTCCAGAAAGCGGAGAAAAGAGCGGTCTCGCGAACTCTCTCTCATTTTTTTCAAAATCTTGTCCACATCGCCAAAAAAATTGCATGAACAAAGCTTCCCCTCGCGGAAACACCAGTTGTCACCATCAACCTCATTTACCTCCAGATTGTTGTCTTGGAGGGGCGTCCAAATTTCAGGAGGCAGGCCGTGTATGAATTCAGCCCCCAGTTCTATTGGACTCTTAGCGGCGGGATCGTACACCGTTAGAATTCTTCCGCCGATCCGATTGCGCGCTTCCAGAATAGTGAGGGACAACCCGGCCTTCGCTAGCTCAATCGCCGCAGATATTCCTGAGACGCCTGCGCCGAGGATAATCACGTCCGAGTTATTGGACATTCGTTCTTAAAGATGCGGAAGGATGAACAGGCCTGCCAGACCCACACTTGAGCGAAAACAAAAGGGCAGATGAGGACACCTGCCCCTTGGTGAGCTTTGTCAGTTTACCGCGCAGCTAACGCTGGTTCGTGCTTGGCGGACTTGAATGTCTCAAGGCGCTTGTTGACTTCGTCCCAGTTCACTACATTCCACCATGCAGCAAGATATTCGGGACGCCGGTTGTTATATTTCAGGTAGTAGGCGTGCTCCCATACGTCGTTTCCAAAGATGGGGAACAGACCTTGCGAGATGGGATTGTCCTGGTTTGGCGTGCTCATGATCTGCACGTCCCCATTGGATTTCCCGGCCAGCCAAACCCATCCACTGCCGAATTGCTTCACTCCGGCGTCGTTGAACTTCGTTTGAAAATCCTTGAAGTTGCCAAAAGACTTGTTGATTACTTCAGCAATCGCACCGCTCGGATCGCCGCCGCCCTTGGGCTTCATGATCTTCCAGAACATGCTGTGATTCACGTGTCCGCCGCCGTTGTTCCGAACCGCGCCACGTATATCTTCAGGGATGGCATTCAAATCGCGAATTAGATCTTCCGCGCTTTTCGATGCCAGTTGCGGATGTTTTTCGAGAGCCGCATTTAGATTCTTTACATACGCACCATGGTGCATGTCGTGGTGCAGTTTCATGGTCTGTGCATCAATTGTCGGTTCCAATGCGGAGTAGTCGTAAGGTAGCGGGGGTAGTTCGTGCGCCATAATTGTCCTCCAGGGAGAAAGATGATTTGCTGAACGCGAACGATTCAAGGAACAACATGTCAGAAAGCAATTCAGAACTTAAAATCGAATTTGTTTCTAAACCATTGTCTACCAAATACGTGGGTATTGCACGCAGCCGCTTACACGGGCAGAAAGGTATTTCGGATATTCATTGAGGCTTAGGCAGCAACAACAGTCGCAGGAACCATTGCCCGAAGATCCGACTGGTCTCTGCTATTTTCATCAGGGTTTCGATTCTCTCTTACCGCTTTCTCGCGCTGCTCAAGCGCCTCATCGAGTTCCTCAACTAGTTCAAGCAGCTTTTTCGGGTCTTGCTCACGGCTCGCTGCTTCAGACAATTCTCTCCAGTCCCTGGGCATGTTAATCTCCTGGCACAGAACTACATTGCTGCGTCTTGGAATGCACTTGGTGTGCCATCGAGTAAATGTCTGCCTCCTGTAACAGTTACGAGGAGTTGCGCATTGGTACAGTACGGGAAGTAAGTAATTAATTCATGCATCATTGTGAGACTTGAGTGGGCCTACACTCGCGTGCGGCCGCCTCTACAGTTAAATACAATCTGGATAACGTGACTGGTTCACCTATTACCAGGGTGCAAGTAGGAGTGCAGGCTAGACTAAAGGTTGAACGACGTAGAAAGTTCCAATGAAGGAATTATCTCCTAAGCGCGAGCAGGGGTCGAAGAGCATGCGGCGATTCACTCGCTATCCTGTGGATATTCGCCTCAGCGTCAATGTCTTCCGCGCAGGAAAACGCTTTTCCTTGTGGGGTCGGTCGAATGAGTTCGGGCAGGACGGAATTGGTGGAACCCTTTCCGGTGAATTGGAATCGGGTGAAGTAGTCGCTTTAGAACTCGCCTTGCCGGGGACTACCGACCTGCTGAAAATCAGAGCCGTTGTTCGGTATCGAGATGGTCTGCGGCATGGTTTCGAGTTTCTCACCAGAACTCCTGAGCAAACCGATATGATCACGCGCGTTTGCGAGCAACTGGCGTTGAGGCAATAAGAGCGGCCTTTAGCTCTTAGCTTCTGGCTCTTGGCGAGTAACATTCCAATCTTCGGAGTAAAAAGAGCTCCCGACATTTCCAGGGTTCAAGCCAATAGCCAATAGCTAAGAGCTAACAGCTATTTACCCCATCAACATTCCGCCGTTCACACTCAGAACGTGTCCGGTGATGTAGGAAGTTTCCTCGGAAGCGAGAAATGCGACAGCGGCGGCGACGTCTTCTGGGGTGCCGATGCGGGCAAGCGGAATCATCTTCAGCGCTTCCTTCTTGAGGTCGTCGCCGAGTCTTGCCGTCATCGCAGTCTCGATAAATCCAGGAGCCACCGCATTGCAAGTAATATTTCGAGACCCAACTTCGCGTGCGATTGCCATGGTAAGGCCGATCAATCCCGCTTTCGACGCTGCGTAGTTCGCCTGGCCAGCTTGTCCCATCTGGCCAAAAATGGACGTGATATTGATGATCCGTCCCCACCGCTGCTTCAGCATCGAGCCGATGACTTGCTGAATGCAAAGGTACGCTGAAGTTAGATTAGTGCTGATGACCGAATCCCAGTCACTGCGCTTCATTCGCATCACCAGTTGATCGCGGGTAATGCCGGCGTTATTCACCAGGATGTCTATCTTGCCCAACTGAGTCAGGGCGGATTTTATTGCGTTCTTGACCTGGTCCTCTTCTGCCACGTCCATCGGGAATGCCGAAGATTTTCCTCCGGCTGCATTGATCTCCTGCACCAGGTCGTTTAATTTTTCCTGACTGCGAGCGGCCACAGCCATTGTTGCGCCGTCTTTTGCCAGCCTCAGTGCGCAGGCGCGGCCAATGCCCTGAGAGGCGCCAGTGACGAGCGCAACGCGCCCTGAGAGGTTCATACGTTCTCCTTGGATCAAGATGGCAAACGGGATTATAGCTGTACGGGCGTCGCGGTGGTTGGGATATAGTTTCGATAACGGACATGGATCACGAGAAACATCCTCGAAAGTCTGCTCTTACCTGGAGGGCCATAGTAGAAGTAACTTTTATTGTCTTTTTGTTCTACTCTAATCTGCTGATGGGCGAGTTTACTCGCGCAAACGGACGTGGGAAAAGTCTGGCTTCTGCTCTCGAGGATGTTTTTACTGCCACGAATTTTCTCATTGCCTTGATTTCCGCATTAGCCGGCTATGTAGTTTTTGAATATCTGCGAAAAAAACTCTAGGGGCAAGCCAAGCGAATTCCATATTCAAATCGGACATTTACCCGCCTATTTCATGGCTCCTGTTTTATTCCGAGCATTTTATCGGCGAGGGATAAATAATGATCCATGCGCGAGGAAGCGGAACCCTGAGTCAGGCGATCATCCAGCGGGATGAGGCGCGGCCCTTCGTCCCTCGCTTTCGGGTTTCTCGGCGAAAGAATCTTAACTAACTTCTTCTTCCTGGATCGCGAAGGCATGACCACCCCGCTGAATGCTCGAGGAATCCATTGTAAAGTGGAGGACACATGCCGGGCGAGAGAAAATCTTTGACCCGAGGGATCGGTTACATTCCTGGAAGTTTCATGCCCGCAAACTTTCGCGCAAAGTTGCCCTTGCCCATTTGCTTGAACATTTTTCGCATCTGGGCGTACTGGCGCAGTAGATTGTTAACTTCTTGAACGCTAGTGCCAGAGCCCCTTGCAATGCGCTTGCGACGGCTTCCATTCATCACTTCGTGATGCAAACGCTCGTGGGTTGTCATTGAGTTAATAATGGCTTCCACGCGACTGATTTGTTTTTCATCTACTTTGTCAGCCGCCTTTTGTAATCCGGCAAATGGACCAATGCTCGGCAACATGCCCATCAAACTCTGGATAGACCCCATTTTCTTGACCTGAAGCAGCTGATCGCGAAAATCCTCGAGCGAAAATCCGTCGCCAGCCAGGACCTTGCCGGCCATATCCTGCGCCTTCTTCTTGTCAACATGTTGTTCAGCCTTTTCGATTAACGACAGAATGTCCCCCATCCCGAGAATCCGCGAAACGACGCGGTCGGGATGAAAAGGCTCGAGCGCGTCGTACTTCTCGCCGACGCCGATAAACTTGATCGGTTGGCCCGTAACCTGGCGAATTGAAAGTGCCGCCCCCCCACGGGCGTCGCCGTCCATTTTTGTAAGCACTACGCCAGTGAGAGAAAGCTTTTTGTGGAATTCTTCAGCCGACCGGACCGCATCCTGTCCCGTCATGGCGTCGGCGACAAACAATATTTCCTGAGGATTGAGCAATCGCTTAAGCGATTGCATCTCGTCCATCAGTTGATCATCTATGTGGAGGCGGCCCGCCGTATCCACGATCAGCACATCTGAACCGGTATTGATCGCTTCCTTTCGCGCTTCTTTGGCCAGGCGTTCGACGGTTGCGGTGTTAGCTTCTCCGACCTCACCCTCGTAGATATTGGCTTTGATAGCCTGAGCCACAACTTTGAGCTGTTCACGGGCGGCGGGACGATACACGTCAACCGAAACCAAAAGTGGCCGATGTCCGCCGTTCTTAAACCAATTGGCCAGCTTGCCGGAAGTTGTTGTCTTACCTGATCCCTGCAAACCAGCCATGAGAACGACAGTGGGAGGCTGCGAGGCGAATTTTATGCGAGCTGTGTCTCGTCCCAGGGTTTCAATCAGCTCATCGCGCACAATCTTGATCACTTGCTCGCCCGGAGAGAGGGATGTCGCCACCTGTTGGCCGACCGCCTTTTCCTGAATGCGATCCATAAGCTGCTTTACGACTTTGAAGTTGACGTCCGCTTCAAGCAACGCGAGGCGTATTTCACGAAGCGCCTCTTGAATGTTTTCCTCGTTGAGAACGGCCTGACCGCGCAGGGTCTTGAATGCACGCTGCAGTTTTTCTGAAAGATTCTCGAACATAGCTGAAAGACATTTTAACAGGGGCTTGGTGCCGGTTCTTGTTGGACCGCGGGGGTGCCATAAGCGGCGGCTCTCGTACTCCAGCCTTCTTGAGATTCAGCAAGGCGTTTGTGGACACATCCAAATTACAACTGGAAGTCCTGATCTTGCTGATGACTAGGGTCTCTCCCAACTGGGCTTGTATTAATGAAATGATTGTGTCATTGGTAATTGCTTCTTGGGCTCGACTTATGATCGGGGTGCAGGCGGCGAAGCCTGACAGCAGGGCGAGGTACAAGAAGCATTTCATTTTAGGTCCTTTTCTTTGGGGGCTACTAATCCTTCAAAGAGAAGGTAGTGTCCTAATTTGGTTATTAGGACTGCTATTAGTCTGCTTCGTTGTGAAATGGGCACTGCACGAAATCCCCGGTTGGTCCTTGTCGCACACTACAAAAAACGGTTCTGTGGTAATGTCTAAAGACATCGTCGTATGTGGCTTGTCCCCACACATAGGTGTACCAAGTCCCACTGATTCTCGTCTTGTCAGTATCGTTAATGGCAGTCTCAGTGGCGAGTTTAGTTCTGTAGTCAGCATTGGGAGCCAAAACACCGATACTTTGGGGGGGTGGAGGGGTTACGCCGCGCACCAGATCGCCTTCCGCAACAATGGCCTTCTCCACAAAACCCAAGTAACACAAGGGCCTGACTTGTATAGCGAAAGTCTTTCCAGTATTTCTCCAAGCTACCCATCCTTCTATCGGCTTAGCGACCTCTGGAGCGTTTACCGAAATCGCTATTTCTGCTACCCACGCTCTCTGGTCGGAATGCGAGGCTTGAATACTGGTATCCAATGCTCGTTTACTTTGTTTGGTGCTGGCTTCGATACCTTTCGCTGCATTATCGGCAATTCGCTGGTCTTGAATAACCATGTTCTCCGCAGCCTGTCGAATTTTATCGGCGGCGTCAGACATACTTTTCATCTTGTCGGCCTGAGTTTTCGCAGCTACAGACAGATCGTGCGTGTCAGTCCCGGCAGTGTGCATCTCGTACCATTGCAGGCAAACGAAGAGAGCAGCTACTCCCGACATGCCTACGGCAAGTTTTGCCCAACGCAGAGTCGCCTTCTCAAAGCCAGTCATCTGCTTTTCGACATCGGCGAGTTGCTCTTTGGTGGCTGGCTGTGTTGCCTCGGCGTCCCTTGGCTCGGTTACATCAACTGGAGGCGGACTACTCTCGGATTCTCCGCCATCATTGGCGGGTGGGGCTTGATCGTTCATGGAGGCTTCAACTTGATTTACCGAGAAATTGTAACACAAAAATGCTTGACAAATTACACTTATTGTAATACATTAATATGCATGGCAAACGTACTCAATAAAGATAAGCAAATCGCAGTAATCGGAGCACTGGCCGAAGGCTCTAGCATTCGCTCTATTGAGCGGATTACAGGCATTCACCGCGATACCATCATGCGCCTTGGAGTGAAGCTTGGCGAAGGGTGCTCTGGCTCTTAGACACAAAAATGCGCGATTTGCCATGCCATTATCTAGCAATTCGATGAAATTTGGGGATTCGTTGGCAAGAAAGCGCGGCACCTTCGCCTGGGGATGACCCGCAATTCGGGGACGTTTGGACGTTCTGCGCCATTGATGCGGATACGAAGTTAGTTCCTGCTTTCCGTTGTGGCAAGCGTGACCTTGCGACGGCGCACGCCTTTGTATCGGACGTAGCAAGCCGAATGCGGAACAGGGTGCAAATTTCCAGCGATGCCCTTCGCGCTTACGTCGATGCCATCGAACAAGTGTATGGAACGGAAGTAGATTTCGCTCAGATCGTAAAGACTTACGAGCACGATGAATCGCAGCATCCCAACCGCAAGTACAGTGCGCCCGAATTTGTGTCAGTCGAGAAACGTGCGGTTACAGGCTCACCGGACATGAGCACGTGTCCACCAGCTATGTTGAACGACTGAACGCGACCACGCGGACCCACATGCGCCGATTGACCCGCCTGACATTGGCTTTCAGCAGAAGTTAGAAAACTTTGAATCTGCCGTAGCCTTGCACTTCGCTTACTACAATCTTGTGAAACGTCATGGAACGCTGCGGTGCACGCCAGCGATGGCAGCGGGAATAGAGCACGATTTTTGGAGTGTGGGCGACTTGATCGAGGCAACGATATGACAAGCCAGACTAAGAGATTCATTGAATTGAGCGATATTATAGGGCTTCGCGTTCAATGTCGGAATCCCAAGTGTGAAGCATCGTTACTCATTGGCGATGCTCAGATCATGGCGCTTGCTCAGGACAACGATTCAACCCTATACAAATGCCCTGCTTGTCGCAGTGGGTGGACGATTCCCGCCACAGAGAACCTTGGCTATCCAGGAAGCGAAAGGGGATACGATAAGGAAATCAAAACATTTCTGAGAATGCTCATCAATATGCGAGCTTTTGAGAGTAAGGTCGGTTGTCATTTAATGCTAGAAATCAAGGAAGAAACCTCGGCGAAATGACAACAGGGATAGGCTATATCCGAGAATTGCAGAATATTATTAGGCGGCTTCATGGCGTGGACTCCCTACACGTGGACAGTGTGCCTGTGAAAGAGACCTTTCAAGGAAAAGCAGTTTGGGAAGGCATCGTTGAAGTCTTTGATCTGAAAGACCACCCTACGGCACATAGGGTCTATGCGTGGATTCATGATACGGACGACCCTAGTAGTCCGCGCCGTCACGTCACAGTCCTGCATGCGCATCCGATCAAATCAGCTCAAGATGCAGTGCGGGCCTCAATCGTACAGGAGTTCCGAAACCTTGGCACAGCAGAAGAAGAATAGGAAACTGGGAAGGCCAAAGCTGCCGAAAGGCGAGGCAAAAGGCAGAATCGTGCCTGTGCGCTTTACCGGAGAAGATTTGAAGGCGATGGAAGGGGCGGCGAAGGCAAGTAAGCAAAATGTCTCAGAATGGATCAGGAGCACTTTGAATGCTGCAATCCAACGATAAGAACTTCAAATTAGGACACTACCAAAGAGAACAGTGATTATCGGTTGCGCAAGAGAGACCGTCGGGGGCTGCCCAGAGGGTGACGGAGAGATGCGAAAGGGACTCGTTAAGGTTAGTCCTGCGGGTTAGCAATAGCAATGGCATTCGGAGGCGCTGACCCAATGATGCGCGCTTACATCGACGAAAGTGGCCACGAAGGCAAGGGATGGACGTTCTTAGCGGGATACCTTGGGAACGAAGATCAATGGAAGGAGTTTGTGCCGAAATGGCGCGAGGGGCTTGGTCCTCGAAGGAAATCGCTACATTTAACAGGACTACGCTGGAATGGCTCTCATCAACATCGAACCCAAAACCTTCTCGCCCGTCTCGGACCTATACCCGAGGAATGTAACTTAATACCTATTCTCGGCGGTGTTCGGTATGGCGACTAACCGCCAGCGGAGCCGTTATTCAGATGGCCGCCCGCATGGGCAGGATGACCGCAGCTTTTTCCCGCACCACCCGTTTCGAGCGAAAGTTGCAAACCCCAAAACGATCCACTAAGCTTGATTTCCTGCACCTTTCGAGCAGGCCGGGATGGCGGAACTGGCAGACGCAGCGGACTCAAAAGAGTCAGGGCATGCCAGAACAAATCCGGCCTAGGTCGAATCTTTCCACTCATTTCCAGCGACATACGTCACGCAAGGAAGTCCAGCGATGGTTGGGAAATGTGCGGACTTGTGAGCAGATGTTTGGGTTTGTTGGTCACGGAACGGTACACACCTCGGATTTCCAAAGTGCAGCAGGAATGTGGGTGCAATCCAGGTTCACTTCCCGGTAGATATGCTCGGCGACGCTTCAGAATCGTTGGCCAGAGTGACACCGGGTAAAGCTGAATTATCGTAATCCTCACCTCGAACATCTTCCAGAAATGCCAAGAAGTCTCGCGACCCTTCCGTTGTGATCGACGAAGACCGGGCGGCAATCAGGTTTTCGTCGGCCATGGTCAGTCTCCTTTCAAGGGACTGACTTAACAATAGGAAATAGGCGGGAATCCGCAAGGTAATGCTGGGGAAGAAAACCTACTTTAGAAAATGTCCGAGGATGTATCCAATGACACCGTCGGTAAGAGCACTGATGGCAGATGTGATCGCCTGCGAGGCAAAAGCATCTGTGTTTCTGGTCCAAAATGACGGGGAATTCAGCTTCGTTTCCAATCTCAAGCGATTGGAGGTTTGCGCGGAGGCCACGGTCAGACCTGCTGCAAGAAGAAGGCAGAACAAAAATCTGAGCGAAACTGGCCCGCCGCCCTTAAGAAGGGCGTAATCAAGCGAAAAAAACCCGCAGAACCAATGCCTGCAATGATCGCCGCTACCAGATACCCGATTCGAAATCGGGGTGCCTTATTACTAACCAGAAAATCCCTGACTTTATAAAACAGATTGTCGGCTGCGTCCGAAATTTCCTCTGTTCTTAATTCATTACGTATAAATACCATTGTCGAGGCAGAAGCCAAAGAACTAACGCTCGCGGGGACCATGTCTCGCCGAGGAACCTGTTGGCCCATCGGTAGACCTTATTTAAGTGCACGCTAAAATGTCGTCCTGCATCTCTATGGCGGAGATCCTGCCAGAAGTGACTTGGATCATGCGGCATATCCGATTCAGAAGAGGTAACGAAGAGGCTAATAGCTCGTGATCGGGCCAAAGCCAGTCAGTGGGCAACGCCGACAAACCTCACATACCCTTCCCACCAATTCCCGGCGATGCCTTTTTGGGCTGCTTGGAGAGTAATGGCCCCGCTACAAACTTGGCTATGAAGCCAATTTTCCAGCTTGTCTTTTTCTCGCGCACCAGGAACGGGACGGTACGGCTGTGGCCATAGATTTCTAAGGTCATTGGAACCACCAATTTCGAGGGAAATAAGATGATCAATTTCTACTTCCCGCCCGTTGCAGTGCTCTGGAGGTACTCCATAGAGCTGGCAAGCCTGTTTTTTCACCGACAATGGAACATCGCGCACAGTCTGTGTATAGCCTGGAGTACATAGTCGTTGCAAACTCACACTCACGATGTCCCCCGGCGTAATACGTAAATCATTCAGATATACCGGACCGCTGCGGCGATATTTAGCCGACTGAGCGATTGCCAATGAGCTGAAGCTTAATATGATCAGCAAGAGTGTTCTCATGCGCCTTTCTCTTTTCGTGCAGGCGGACAGAGTGTTACTTCTTCGTGCGATAAATGTAGCTGCGTGCTTGCAACTTCCATCCATGACCGGAGGAGTCGGGGATTGAATACGGCTTTTACTCTCGCTTTTTGGGACACAAGATAACGCATTTCGCTACCGGGCGTTGTTTGACCGGGGCTGGTTCCGACTATCCGTTCACGCCGTAAGGCAGCACGATGAACGAAAACCTAAGCGGGAACGGCGGGCGGCACGTCTGCTCCACAGAATCGGCATTTTCTGGCTTCGGCCTTGATCGTCTCAGCGCACTGCGGGCAGGTTTTCGTTGGGCCGGAAGACTCCGTTTCTCGTCCCACGAGGTAGGCAACGGCGAAGCACACCAAACAACCGAAAGCCGTCGCAATCGAGAAGCCGCCAGTAATAATTCCGACGATGCCTACTGCGCCAGCGTCGGCGTTCGACACTGACGATGACCCGCCAGCCAATGCCGAGGTGTTGCGGGCTGTCACCACGAATCCGAGGGGGATCATCGCCACCCACTCAGCGGCACCCAGGAGAAATCCCCGCCGAAACACGGTCGAAACGCGCTTTGCTCCTCGGCGCATCCACCAAACCGAGGCGATCCAGACGACACCGAATGTAATGAACGCGGGCACGATAGCTGTCGCAGCGACCTTTGGAGGGGAAAGAGTCAGCATCGCCATGGCAATGTAAGCAAGGAATCCAGAGAAGAATCCAAGTACTATGGCTACAATGATCTTCATTTCCAGCACCTCGCGCTGGGCAGGTGGTACGTAGTGCCGTTCATGTTTGACATCACAGCATCACCGCTCAGTTCGACGTGAAGCATGGTAATACCTCCTAATGAATTTGTCGCGTTCTGACATACGAAACCCACCCCACCCTGGCCCAAACCAGAATGCTTACGGGCGATGGGATTCTGAACGGTGTGGTAGCTCGGCGCTACATTCGAACAAAGGGGTTATGTGGTTAGCGCGGTAGGAATCGAACCTACAACCTACTGATTAAGAGTAGGTCGATCTAAGGTGTCTTTTACTATCTTTACACCATTTGAAATCAGTTGCTTACCATAACCTAGGCCCGCACGGAAGCGCTTTCGAGGAGTATTGAAAAGGCTCGATTTAGCACAGATCGGATCAGAGCGTACGGCACACTTACGGCACACCCGTTTCAATTCCGACCTCAGACCTCAGTCTGCAGAAGCTTGCATGGCGTAGCTTCGCGGGCCCGGAACTGCGAGAACACTCCGCGGTGAAGAACGGACATTCAGGGCAACAGGTGAAATCTTCCCCGTTCAGGAAATCTGCACTAGGTTTCTCAGTGCGAAACAACCGGTTCCGATTGACGAGGTCATTACGGGGATGAGACTATCCGCTCGATTCGAACCGGCTTTGCATTCGAGTTCAAGTCCGGATTTCTGGAGGCCGTCAAATGGGCACATCCCGAAGTGTGGTCCGATTTCTTGCACTGTTTTTGGCGTCGATCTTCCTCCTAGCTGGATCTGGGTTCACCCAGAACTCTACCGATAATCTCAAGCAAGGCTTCGAGAATCCGCCCAGCTCTGCCCGGCCGCGGGTTTGGTGGCACTGGATGAACGGGAACATCTCCAAGGATGGGATCAAGCTGGACCTGGAATGGATGCACCGGGTCGGTATCGTGGGCTTCCAGAACTTTGACGCCGCGCTCGCCACGCCCCAGGTGGTCGATAAGCGCCTCGCGTACATGACGCCGGAGTGGAAGGACGCGTTCAAGTACGCGATCAGCCTCGGCGATCAATTGGGAATGGAAATGGCGATTGCGGGGTCTCCGGGATGGAGTGAATCGGGCGGGCCCTGGGTACCGCCGTCGCAGGGGATGAAGAAGTATGTGTGGAGCGAAACGGTAATCGAGGGCGGGAAGCCGTTCAGCCGGAAAGATCGCCCCGCCGCCCAGCGTTACCGGGCCGTTCCAGAACATCGCATTGAGGCCTCGGATTGGCAGACTTTGCTGACAATCCTAGTTTTATGCAGATGCGGCGGTCGTTGCTTTCCGTGAGCCCGCGAGCGGATCCGGCGGGGAATGCAGTCCAGCCCAAGATCACGTCCAGTGGCGAGACGCTGGACGTCGCGGCGCTGAGCGATGGAGATTGACCAAGACGACGGAATTGCCGATTCCGGAACTGGGAGCGAAGTCGTGGATTCAGTTCGAGTATCCGTGTCGCAGACGATTCGCTCGATCACCTATGTGACCAGAGACCCTAAACGACCTCGAAGCCGCTGACTACTGGAGTTGCGGCGCCGGAGAAGACCCTTGAGGCCAGCGATGACGGACAGAGTTTCCGCAAGGTGGCAACGCTGGCGGGGGGCGATCCGCCCGAGATACGATCTCGTTTGCGCCGGTGACGGCAAAGTATTTCCGCGTGACGTTCAAACGAAATCCGCCTCCGCCGGTGCCTGGATGGGCTCGGGAGTCGACCTTCGGTGTTCGGGATCAATCCCAAGCGGCCGCCCACCGCTTACCAGGTCGCCGAGCTTGTTCTTCATCCCGGACCCCGGGTGAACCGTTTCGAGGAAAAGGCAGCGTTTGTGCCGGAGGGGGACCTTTATCGATATGCGACTCCGCCGGTCGATGCGTCGCTGGCGATCAACAAGGCGGACGTGATCGATCTCACCGCGAAGATGCAGCCGGATGGAACGCTGGACTGGACGCCGCCGGAAGGCAACTGGGTGGTGCTCCGCATCGGGTACTCGCTGCTGGGAATCACGAACCACCCGGCGACGCCGGAGGCGACTGGACTCGAAGTGGACAAGCTCGATCACCGCTATGTGAAGGACTACTTCGAAAAGTATCTCGACAGCTACAAGGAGACCGTCGGCGCGGAAGAGATGGGCAAGAAAGGCATCCGGTACGTGATTAACGACAGCTGGGAGGCGGGCTCGCAGAACTGGACTGACAATATGCTCGGTGCAATTCAAAAAACTGCGCGGCTATGATGCGACTCCCTGGCTGCCGGTGCTGACCGGGCGAATTGTGGAGAGCGCCGAGGCCAGCGACCGATTCCTGTGGGACTTCCGCAAGACCATCGCCGACCTGATTGCCAACGAGCACTACGCGCAGCTGGAACAGACTTTGCATGAGCGCGGCATGGGGCACTACGGCGAGTCGCACGAAGGCGGCCGCGCGTTCGTGGCCGACGGCATGGAAGTGAAGAAGTTCAATGAGGTGCCCATGAGCGCGATGTGGACGCAATCGCCGGGTGTGAACAAGGCGCTGTACGGCTTCAACGCCGATGATCGCGAGTCGGCGTCGGTGGCCCACATTTACGGGCAAAACCTTGCCGCGGCGGAGTCGATGACGGCATCGTCTGCGGCAGCGTGGGCTTGGTCTCCTGCAACCCTGAAACCGACTGCGGACCAGGAACTGTTGAACGGAATCAACCGCATCGTCATTCACGAATCGACGCATCAGCCGCTGGTGGGAAGGCTCCAGGGCTGACTCTGGGGCCGTTCGGGCAATGGTTCAACCGCAACGAGACGTGGGCGGAGCAGGCCGGCCCGTGGATCGATTACCTGGCGCGATCGAGTTACATGCTTCAGCAGGGGCGTTTCGCGGCGGACATTGTTTATTTCTACGGCGAGGACTCGAATCTAACCGCGATCTTCGCAAATAAGTCGCCGGATGTTCCAGCGGGCTACGGGTTCGACTACATCAATGCGGACGCGCTCATCCACGAACTTAGCGTTGCGGGCGGAAATATCGTGAGCAAGGGCGGCATGCGATACAAACTGCTGGCGCTCGACCCGTACAGCCGGCACATGTCGCTGCCAGTGCTGCGGGCGATTCACGCGCTAGTCGAGAGCGGCGCCGTGGTGGCTGGACCAAAGCCGACAGATGATCCGAGCCTGGCTGACGATCAGGCCGAGTTCGAGAAGCTTTCGTCACAGCTATTCGGCGACGGCTCGGGCGTGCACAAAGTTGGCAAGGGTACGGTTTATGCGGGCGAGAACCTGAGCGACGTCCTCAGCGCACTGCACATCGATCCAGACTTTGACTACCTGAAGCATAACAACGACTCCGACTTTGAATTCGTTCACCGCAAACTGAAGAATGGCGATATCTATTTCGTGGATAACCGGAGCGACCACGACGAGTCGATTGACGCCACGTTCCGAGTGGCGGGCATGCAACCAGAGTTGTGGCGCGCCGAAACGGGCGCAACAGAATCGGCATCGTTCATCATTGCCGACGGACGCACGACGGTGCCACTGCATCTTGAGCCATGGGGCGCGGTGTTTGTGGTGTTCCGCAAAGCGACATCCGAAACCTCGCACGCAGTTCCGCCGATGATGGAAACGAAACTGACGACCGTGAGCGGGCCGTGGGAGATCAGCTTCCAGCCAGGCCGCGGGGCTCCGGCGTCGATCACCATGGATCAGCTTTCCGACTGGAGCCAGAGTTCCGATCGCCGGAGTGAAGTACTTCTCGGGAATCGGAACATATACCAAAACCCTGCAAGCCCCTGCCGAGTGGTTTAAGAAGGGCACGCAGCTCTGGCTTGACCTCGGCGATGTGAAGAACCTGGCTGTTGTGAGCGTGAATGGCAAAGATGTGGGAGAGCCGTGGCACGCACCGTATCGCATGGATATTACTTCAGCTCTCAAGGCCGGGCGCGAACGAAATCACTATCAAGGTCGTGAACGCGTGGGTGAACCGGTTGATCGGCGACGAGCAGCCGGGGGCGACGAAAATCACATTCGCTGACGTAAAACCTTACAAGGCGGATTCGCCGCTGCTGCCGTCCGGTTTGCTGGGCCCAGTGCAGATTATGCGGGCAGTTGAAAACGGCAGCGACTTGGGGCAGAAGCCCCGCTTTTCGCGCTCGCAGACTGGGTCGGTCGCGATAGATTTATTCGAGGGCGTCTAAGGCTACTGAGAGCTGTTATTCAGACTTGAGTAGTGGCCGTCGCCAATTACCGTGGGCAATATGGCGCTCCCCGCTGGGCAGGGAAATAGTCGAGCCTGGCGGCGAATCCGAGAAAGAACAAGGAAACCCGACAGTTGTCTTGATATAGGCAGTCGAGTATAAGTAGTCGAGCGGCGCTGCGAGCTTCCGATGAACAGACAACTTGAACCTCAACTCTTCTTTCGTGTTGTGTTCTTCGTCATTACCGCCTGCGTAGCGTTACCGCTATACGCGGGTGACAACGCGGTGCAGGTTTCGCCTGCCACGAAGACTGCACCAAGTCCGAGTGACGTCGCGCCGACCCCAATGGCTCCGGCTGTACTGCCCGGGACGGGCTTGGCACAACACGATTTCTTTTACTCCGGCGAATATACGAAGCAGTGGATGTTCATCGTCAGGAAAGGGAAAATTGTCTGGTCCTACATTGACAACGATACTAAAGGAGAAATCAGCGACTCCGTTCTTCTGTCGAACGGCAATATTCTTTTTGCGCACCAGTTTGGCATCACTTTGATCACCCCGGACAAGAAGGTGCTCTGGCACTATGACGCCCCGCCGGGGACCGAGACCCACATAGCTCGACCCATCGGCACAGAACACGTGCTGTTCATCCAGAATGGTGATCCGGCATTTGTTCGCGTTGTCAACATCAAGACTAGGCAAACTAGATTGCAGTTCAATCTCCCCGTCGGGAATCCGAAGAGCGTCCACCCGCAATTCCGCGATGCTCAGATCACCGAGGCTGGTACGCTTTTGGTTGGCCATATGGACAATAAAAAGGTTGCTGAATACGATGCCAGTGGCAAAGAAGTTTGGTCCTATGCCATCGACAGTCCGTGGTCGGTGCAGCGGTTGAAAAATGGAAATACGCTCATTGCAACGAACAAGCAGTTGGTACGTGAAGTTGATCATAACGGCAACACAGTTTGGGAACTCACGCCGCAAGACTTGCCCGATTACAAAATCCTGACTACTCAGGTTGCAACACGCTTACCGAATGGCAACACCCTAATCAGCAATTGGCTCAATAGCTGGCACATGACCCTCGATCCGTCGAACCCGCCAGTTCAGGCGATCGAGGTCACTCGAGAGAAGAAAGTGGTATGGGCCCTTCGTTCATGGACGGACCCCGCAGACCTTGGCCCAGGCACGAGAATTCAGCTGCTGGACGTTCCTTTTGCCCCAGAGAACGTGAACTTCGGCGGGATACGGTAAGCGGCGGACCAGGCTCCTCCGTTGAGTCTGCTTACGGCCGCTCGGTCGCTGTCTTGAGTGGCCGAATCGACGAGACTTGAAGCGGAGGGAAGTTCTCTAGTGCAGCAGCCCCAGCTGCCACGGAATATCAATATAGTTCTGCGGGTGCGACGAGGTTCCCTGATACAAGAATTGCAAGTGTGTGCTGGGGTCGATGGTTAGCGTCTCGTCGTACCCCGCTCGAAGCATCTCGCCGTGGCTGATGTCGGTCGTCCACGGCGCCACTCCCGCATCGAACGTCACATTGTTAATCCCCATGAAGGGTTGCGCCGACGTGTTGCCGTTGGGATTCGGCGTGAAGTCTCCGTTCAGTTGGTTGGCGACAAAAGACCGAAAGTACCTGCGGCCCGATCCATCGATCGCCTCGATGATTGTCAGGTACTGATTCAACCCTTGCAGGTAGTAGGTACACGACGCCTCAAAAAGATCGGCAGCGTTGGCGCTCTTCATGACCAACACCGGCGCGCTGAAGCCGTTGGGGAAATTCTGGATCGTCGTCTGGCTGCGATAGAAGCCTCCTCCATCGTCAGAAAAGAACAGGTAACAATTGGCCGAATCGCAAATGACCCAAAAATCCAGCCAGCCCGGAACATTCGGCGGCTGGCTGGCAAAGAAATTCTGCGGCGCCGTCCAGTTGCCAGGCTGACTGAGATCAGCATTGGTCGAATACGTCGGCGGTCCCGACTGAAATATGAGATACCACTTGTTCTGCGGCCGGAAGAAGAACACTTCAGGAGCAGCGCGATAGCCGGGAAATCCCGCAGTTTGATCCATGTAATAAGGCGTGGCCGAGGCCGGCTGTTGCCAGGTCGGAAAGTTGATGTACTGCATGTTCCACCCCGAACCGTCGGTGGTTGTCGCGAAAACGTGCCACAAATTATTGAAGAACACGACCGATGGATCCTTCACGGCAATGATCGGATGGTTCGCATCTGGAATCGCACTGATCAGCGGGGCGGTGGACGACCATGCGAACGGCCCCGGTAATTGCGAGGTGATTCCCGCGTTGATGACGAGCGAGAGACTTGTCGATCCGGAGTTGACGCCGTCAGAGGCTTGTACGGTCAACGGATAAGTCCCCATCGCGGCGGTCCCTGGGTTCACCGCCACTTCGCCGCTGATCCCGCTGCCGGGTTGCACGAAAATCGCAGACGCCCCGACTGGTAGCCCGATGACGCTCAACGTGACGGTACCGGTCGAGCCGCTGCGGGTGATATTGGCGGTCACTCTGCCAATCGATCCCCCGGCGGGCACCGTAACCAAGGCACTCACCAATTGAACAGAAATCGATCCGGAGTTGCCGCCACCGCCCCCGCCTTGGGCGCCGGTGCTGCCACAAGCCACGATCAGAGTAATGAGCGGAATGAGCCAAACGAGAAGAAACAGGGATGAAGTTTTCGGCTCGAAACAGCTAGGCTTGACGGCGGCACGTTCTGTGGGGTGCATGTTCTTTTCCTAACGAATAGTCTAGTTTAAGATACCGGTCCTGCGAAGAGTGTTATCCAATAAGACGGGCTTGCCGGGTTGAATCTGGACCTCGGCTGAGTGGCCGCCATAACTTATGCGGTATTTAACTGAATGATCGGATTGCAGCTTGAGTTCAGTGAGCCGTCCTTCTTTCCATGCGATATCGACTTTGCCACCGCCGCGCACGCGCACTCCCTTCAGGCTACCGCTGGGCCACTGTTGCGGCAGGGGAGGCAACACCGTGATTCCGTCCGTAGTGCTCTGCACCAACATTTCCGTAATTGCGGCCGGGCCGCCGAGGTTGCCGTCGATCTGAAAAGGCGGACAAAGATCGAACATGTTCGGTAAGGTGCTGGTGTTGATCAGGATCTTAAGATTGTTGTAAGCGTGCTCGGAGCTTTGTAGGCGCGCCCAAAGAGCCACTCTCCACACCGTTGACCATCCAGTCCCGCCGTCACCACGCAGTTCGAAGCTCTTCTTAACGGCAGCCGCAAATTCTGGTCGTGCATCCCAGAAATTGATGTCAAGATGGAGAGCAGCAATCCTTCCACGTGCTGCTGATTCATCCACAAGTTGGTCAATGCGGCCGATAACCATTCGGCGATGTTTACCTCTGCCATCGGGACCAGGCTCTCGCCATCTGAATTCCCAAACGTCCGGTCCAATTTTGCGATTGCGCTTGTATGATGCTTCCTTGTTGCATTGAACGTCCTTTCCGTGCCTCTCAGGCAGTACACTCTGACAATCGTGTGTTCTTGTAGGCACAATCCAGGCACAGATTTTCGGACATCATGGTCGCGGCCATCCAGCAAAGATGCGTGGAGAAACACTTGGCTATCGCTTTCCCACGGAGATAACCTGGCGAGTAAATTTCAGCCCTTGGTGGTTTTCCGGCGAACACGCCCTTTAGCCCCTTGGCAGGCAGCCCTCTAGATCGCTCGGGGTCTGGAGTCCGGTGCACAATCAAGCTACATTCCGGATCTCGAATCCAAAATCAAGCGCCTATCTGCCGGCAATAAGTAAATTGCGAACCGACCCGGATTGAAAACCGCTGATCCGGCCGGGGACACATTAAGTTGTTTCTTGCCACTCTTGGAACACCATCCAGTGCGCTCCGGTTCCTGTCGTTTCTTACGTTTGCGATTTGGCCTCCCGCTTTCACAGCGCAAACGCGGGTTCGAATCCCGCCGGGGACGCCAGAAATCAGTAGTGCAAGGCGCGGATACTTCTCCTGGCTCGGTGCTTGTTGTCTTTGATGAGTCGAGGATCATACAACCCACGGGAGGTTTCCCGAGCGTCCAGCATAGCTATCGCATTTGGAATCGAAATTCATAAACTCCGGATCCAAGCGAGACTTCGTTGGCGGGTGATACTTGCGCTGGAGTCTCCCCATTCATGGACAGTGCGGTTGCTGCCTGTGGAAGGACCACTATGGCGCGTGAGCCCACAGGAATTCCGATTCGCCAAATCACCTTTGCCTCATCGCGGGTCCACGAGCTCTCAACCGTGCCCAGTACAGAATGTACTTGGGCCTGTGCTTGCGGTACTTTAGGGAGGAATGCTGGACGGATGAGAATCTGGCGCGATTCGGCGCGGCTCAGATCGATGTTGATGCCGGCTAAACCACGATAAAACCACTCCTCCGCGTGACCGAGCATGAAGTGGTTTTGCGACGATCCAGGATTGGCGTCCCACGCTTCCGTGAGTGTGGTTGCCCCGCGCTCCAATTGATAGCCGTAGCTTGGCGAGTCGGTTCGGGAAAGCATGTCGAACACGACATCCGAACGTTCGTTGTCGGTGAGCGCTCGAACGACGTAATGAAAACCGACATCTCCGGCAGTAACGTGGTTGCCATGCGCACGAACGTCTTTGATCAGATTATCGAGGACGGCTTGGCGAAGATTATCTGGGACCATGCCAAGCACCAATGGCATGGCCTGCGCGGTCTGGCTCCCGCGATCATAAATCGCCGTGTCAGCATGGAGCAGGTGCTTATTGAAGGACTCTCGAACTTCCGCAGCTTCCCTGCCAAAGCTGGCGGCATCAGCCTCTTTTCCCAGTAGGCTCGCGGTTGCCTCAAGCGCCCGCAAGTCTTGGTAGTAGATTGCCGTCGCAGTTAGCTCTTTTCCCGTAAGCTGCGCCTCGCCGGGCGATCGTGGGCCGATGTCGTACCAATCGCCGAGGCCGTAGTTAAGCATTCCGTCCTGCAACTTGCTTCGCAAATAGCCAGCATAGGCGACCATGGAGTTGTAGTGATCCTCCAAAACTTCTACGTCGCCGTAAAACTGAAACGCCTCCCAAGGAGAGAGGATGCTGGCGCTGCCCCACTCCGGCGTGTCCCTGAAGTTCGTGCTGTTACCGTTCGCGTCAACAAAGGCCACATACTCGGGGGCGATGGCGGGAACGAAGCCATTCGGAAGCTGCGCTTCCGCGATGTCGTCGGCGATCTTCGCGTAAAGTTTCAGCACGCCGTAATTTTCCATGATCGAAGATCCGGCCAGATATGTCTGCTCCAGCCAGCCGAGCTTCTCTCGGGTGGGGCAGTCGGTCATCACGCTGACCAGGTTGCTGAGGATGGCGCGGTCGATCAAGGCATGGATTTGATTGAAGAGCGTCACGCCGCTCGTAAAATGTCCGTTGACTGCGATATCGTCGTGGACAACGTCGCACTGAAGCGAGAGCACTCTTGGCTTTGGCCCGCCGACTGTCGCAGGGATTGTGTCCACCTGGACGTAGCGAAAGCCATAGTAGGTGAAACGCGGATGCCATCTCTCCTTTCCGCCAGCGAGCGTGTAGTTGAAAAGTACGGGATTGTTCGGGCCGGCGCCCGCGCTGGCCTGAGTAACCGTTCCATCCGGATTCAACAGTTCTCCCGGCACCATGCGGACGCGATCGCCGGCGCGTCCCTGCACAAGTATCTCCGGCCAGCCAGAGGAGTTCTTGCCCATATCGTAGACGATCACGCCCGGCCGCGGCCGAGTGAAGCGTAGCGGCGCGAGCCTCTCGGCGATCACCACCCGGGGAATCAGATGTCCCGACAGCTGCCGTCCCGGAGAACTGGCCGATCCGTCTGGCCCGGCCACTTCGAGCGCTGGGCGCCAGCGCGCGTCCGCAACAAAATTCGGTCCGTCCCACAAGTTCTGCACTCGACTGGCATCAAAATCCTCGCCGCCATAGATCGACGAAAAGGTGATTGGCCCCGAGGCTGTCAGCCAACTCGAATCGCTAATCAGGATTGCCTCGGTGCCGTCGCGATACTCGATGTGCATCTGCAGGATCAGTTTTGGTTGGCCAAAGGAGCCGACGAACTTCGTGTAACGGTCATGAACGCCAGGAACGTTATACATCCCGTTACCAAGCAAAACTCCAAAGGCGTTAGTGCCTGCTCGAAGCAGCCGCGTCACATCGAAGGTGTTGTACAGCACAGTCTTTCGGTAGTTGGTCCAGCCGGGATTGAGTACGGTGTCGGTGACAGTGTCTCCGTTTAGGTGAAGTTCGTATTCTCCCAGACCGGCGATGACAACGATTGCGCTCTTCACGGGGCCGGTGACGCGAAAGTTTTTGCGGAAGATGGGCAGCGGCTGGATTGACTCCGTCCAGTGGCCCTGGTTTTCCCTGGCCTGGGGTTCAAGCGGGCTGTCTGGTTCGGCGGCGATCCAGCGGGCCGTCCACTCGTCCGGATGCAGGATCGCCATCGTCCACCTTGCAGGCGCGCTCCAGGCGGACGCTTTTCCTGCCTGATCCCAGATTCGCACCTTCCAGTAGTAGCTCTGATAAGAGGAGAGTGTCCGGCCACCGTAGGTGATGTAGAGATGTCGGGAAGATTGCACTCGACCCGAATCCCATAGGCTTCCACGGTCCTTTGTAAGCTCTACCGCCGAAGAGGCAACCAGAATTTGGTAGCTGTCTTGCGCTAAGTCGTGCGTGGCCGGAACTGTCGCCCGCAGTTCCCAGCTAAGGCGTGGGGTTTGGAAATCGATACCGATCGGATTGATTTCAGAAGCGGCTTCCAGGTTCAGCGGGGCAATGCCTCCCGCGACTGCAATCGGAGCATGCGAATCCCCGTAGAGGAAAGGCCGGGGGATAGCCAGGGAAGCCAGAAAAAGCAAAAAGACGCAAGCAATGTACAGTTGTCGGGGTTTTAGTGAGGTCATGGCGAAAAGGCTACTCTTTCCGGTAGGATTTCAGCATGTGCCCCAAATCTCTTCGCCGGGCGAGTCGCAGGCAAACCCGGAGGATGCTGAAAATGCTTTCAGTTGTCTGCGCATGAATGATTTCCTGTGTAGTCGATTTTCAAATTGCGTCCACCGCTACTGAGGGCTGTGACTTAGACCTAGATAGTTGCCGTAGCCAATGACCACAGTCGAGATCACCAACAGAAATAGGGCAAGGGTTAGAAGTTGCGTGGCACGACGGCCAGCACCCTTCCATTCCTTAAAGCCTATCCCCCACAGGCTGCTGAAAATGATGATGCTCGCCATGTGCAGCGTCCAACTGGAAAACTTGTAACGACCCATCTGGCTCTCTCCCATGGTGTAGAAGAAAAATTGGAAGTACCAGGTTGTGCCGGCGAGCGCACAGAGAAGATAGTTGCGTAACATGGGCACGTGTGCGATTTGTGGGAACGGCGGTGTCTCAACCATCACCGCCAAGCCAGTTCGAGTCGCGGCGTGTTCGACTGATTCCTTTCCCGGCGCGTCCACTGCGGTTTCGATGATCGTTTCTTGATTGCGATGGACTTCTCTCATAGGAGAAGTGAAATATTGATAACTAGTCCTATTACGAGCGAGCAAAATCGCGCACCAGACGAAATTCGTGAGAAATCCGCCTAGCAAGACCACAACCAGCACCGGTAAACCCTGCCACAGTTCGGCGGTTCCGTGCTGCAACGTCAGCGTCTTGATCGGATCTCCTGCGGCGAGGCCGTAGGCAAAGCAAGCGCTCATAACACCTGAGAGAACGGCTACGCCTACGCCTTTGCGCAGATTAAATTCCTTAATGGCTATTCTTTGCTGCTCCGGCGACATGACTCGTTCCTTCGAGATGCCGGCGAAACCTGCCGCTGCAATGCCGGCAAGGCAAATGAAAATTCCGAGCAGAATCACTCGGCCAGATGTCGTCCCCAGAACCTGTGAGATGAATTCACCGCGAAAAATCGGCGGCACGAGCGTCCCGAATGCTGCACACAGTCCCAGCACGACGGCCATTCCCAGCGACAGCCCCAGGTAACGCATAGTCAAGCCGAAGGTGAGACCGCCGACTCCCCACAACAGCCCGAAGAAGAAAGCCCAAAACAGAGCTGAAGCAGGCGCCTGCCGCAAAACCGGAAGGAGATCTTTGGTGAGAAACCCAGCGAGAATCCAGGGTGCGATGATCCAACTGAAAAAGCCGCCCGCCAGCCAATACGTCTCCCAGGCCCAGCGCCGCACCCCGCGATAGGGCACGTAAAAGCTGCCGGAGGCGAGACCTCCCAGCCAGTGATACACGACCCCTACTGCCGGATTCGCTGCCATTTTTGCCTCAGTGGCTAATCAAGGTGAAACACTTCTTCTAGCGGTTGCATCGCCCGGTCGGGCAAAAGGCCCTGCGGCTGCACGAAAAAGTCACTCATTTCACGCTGCCAGCGCTCATTCACTTCGCGCCCCGCCATGCCAGCCCGCGCACGTTCAAAATTCTCGGTCTCAAGGTAGCCCACCAGCATCCCGTCGTCGCGCAGGAAAAGAGAATAATTGCTCCATCCGGTTTCGCTAAGCGCGGCCAGCATTTCGGGCCAAACCGAGCGGTGTCTACGCTTGTATTCTTCCAGACGATCAACTTTCACCTGCAGCACAAAACAGATTCGCTTCATATTTGTTTCAGCGCAAAAACGCGTCCGAAAGCCCTCCATCGACCGGGATAATGTGGCCCGTGGTCTTGGCGCTCTGATCGCTTAGCAGCCAAACAATCGCATTGGCGCAGTCCTGCGGCAGAATCGGTCTCTTTGTGAGCGTGCGTTGCGCATAGAAGTCGGCCAGTTTGGAACGCAGCACTTCTGTGCTTTCGTCCTGCGAGTACGCGATTTTGTACTTCTCTAATGACTGCACCACCCGGTCGCGCGGGAACATGGTCGAGCCCGCGACAACGGTTGCTGGTGCGATTCCGTTGACGCGGACCCGCGGGCCGAGTTTGATGGACAGTTCGCGCACAAGATGATTGAGCGCAGCTTTGCTGGTGTCGTAGGCTTCGCTCCCTTTCTTCGGAACGACGGCGTTCGCCGACCCTGTCAGGACCATGGAGCCGGGAAGGTTCTGGTCCTCAAAGACCCACTCGGATTGCCTTGCCAACAGATAATTTCCTGTCACGTTAAGCAGGAACGTGTTGGCCCATTGTGCCTCGGTCAACTCTCCATCGGGACCGGGAACCGGATATATTGCGGCGGTGTTAACGATGCAATCGATTCCGCCGAACTGAGCAACCGTGAATCTCACAGCGTCAGTAAGACTCTCGGCTTTGCTGAGATCAATTGGTGTGTGAGCGACCTGCTCCTTCGATGAAAGTGCGGCAGCGTCTTTGGCCGCAGCTTCTGCGCCCGCGCCATCAAAGTCCGCGACCACTACGTGCGCACCCTTTCGCGCCAGCAGCAGGCCAACTTCTCTGCCGATTCCGCTGGCGCCGCCGATCACCAGAACAATCGCGCGGCTGAACTCCGCCTCCGGCAGGCATGCGCTGCAGCTTGGCTTCTTCGAGCGCCCAGTACTCGATCCGAAACGCCTCAGATCGCGGCAGCGCCACATAGTTGTGGAACTGGGTGAACTCCTTTGACTGCTCCGCTTTCTTCGCCTGCGGCAACGGGTTCGGTACATCTCCATCTTCAAGAGCGTTTGCCCCCGCCATGACATGAATAGCATTGATGAAGAACTCGGTGGTGATTCGCGCTTCTTTCTTGTTCTTTCCAAACCCAAACAGGCCGACACCCGGAATGATCACGACCGAAGGGTTGGTATCGCGCAACTTAGGAGAGTCTGCCTCGCATGATTGTCGTAATAGTTCTTGTAGTCCTCGCGATATCGAACTACCTGTCTCTGAATTGTTGCCTTTAGCGTTTCGAGATCATCCTTCGGCGGGTCCCAGGGAATGAACATGGGGCATACGCGCGTACGCAGGAAGTGGTCAGGGCAACTTGTGCCCAGAGCGCTTAACTCGCGCGCCCAGTTTGAATTGGCGAATGCGAGAGCGTCTTCGTGATCAGCGTAGTGCGCGATGACGCGCCGGTTAGAGGAAACCATGCCGCGCAGTGTCGGCAGAATGCTGACTGCGATTTCGGAGCGATCGGGGGCCGCCGAAACAGCGACTCCCCCGAACAATGTCCGTTTCTTTTTCTGATGGTCGAGGACAAATTCGCCCATCTCATCAATCGTCCGAACGCTGTTCAAATAACACTCGCGCTGGGTACGGCCCCAGGTGAATAAGCCATGACCACCCAGGATGAGGCCTTCAGCTCCAGGATTCTCGGCAACCGCTCGCTCCAGCATGAGGGCAAGCTCGAAACCGGGCCGCTGCCAGGGCAGCCAGCCAATGTTGCGGCCGAATTGCCGGTTGAATTCAACCAGCTTTTGTTTGCCGTTGGCGCTGGCGGCCAGTGCGATGGCCCAGTCGGGATGCAGATGGTCCACATGATCGAAAGGCAGGAACGCATGCAGCGCCGTATCAATGGATGCCGCCACCCGGTTTTCGCCGAATGCGGAAAGCGGATAATAGCGGACCATCTCATCTTCGTATTCCTCGCCCCGATAGAGCCTCTTGAGCTGTTCCAGCCGGTCGAGGTAGAGGATCGCAAAACCGGACTCAGTGATGGACCCGATGTCTCCGCCGCTTCCTTTTACCGCCAGCACGCGCACCGGATCTCCGGTAAACGGGTCCGGCAACTCGAACTTTGAGCTGGTATTTCCGCCGCCAAAATTGGTGATCCGCAGGTCCGCCCCCAGCAGGTTTGAACGATATCGCAGCAGGGCCAGCTGATTGTTGCTGAAGGTCGCGCGCGTGCCCTTCATCCCACAAGTCTTTCAAATGATGCATCTCTTGAATTTCAGGCATAAACCATCTCCGTGTAATGCCGGAAGCGTGCAATGTGGCGCTCCCATTTGTCGGTTTCTTGCGGTTCAAAAATTTCCGTGGGGAACGACCGATCAATCATCGCGCGAACTTCGGCAAGAGAACTCGTGGCCCCGGTCGCGAGAATTTGCATCGCAATGTTGCCTAGCGCAGTCGCCTCGGCCGGACCCGCCAGAACTCGCCGGCCAGTCGCATCGGCTGTGAACTGATTGAGGACACGGCTCTTCGACCCTCCGCCGATGATTCGAATCTGTCGGATGGGCGTATGAATCAGCCGCTCTAAATCGTCGATGACCCGGCGATATTTGAAAGCCAGACTCTCAAGAATGGTTCTTGCATACGCCCCAGGCGTTAGTGGTTTCGGCTGCTGTGTTCTCGCGCAGAAGGCATCGATGGCCTCCGGCATATCAGCCGGATGCAGGAACGACTCGTCGTCCGGATCTACGAGGGAGCCGAATCCAGGTTCGCGTCCAGCTAACTCCATCAGTTCGCGATAGTCATACACGTCATCTTGCGATGACCAGGAGTGCCGGCAGCGTTGCAGCATCCACAAGCCCATCACGTTCTTCAGGAAACGAGTTGTCCCGCACACGCCGCCTTCGTTGGTGAAGTTCGACCCCAGCGCTTCATCATTCATGAGCGGAGCATCCAGCTCGGTTCCAATCAGTGACCAGGTTCCGGAGCTCAGAAAAGCGGTGCCATCGCGTGCGACAATCGCGGCAACCGCGGAACCTGTATCGTGCGATGCAGGAGCTATCACCGGTGTGCCTGCGAGTGCACGGCCTGGCGCTAATTTTTCCGACAATGTCCCGATCACAGTTCCCGGTTCGACAATGCTGGGCAGCAGTTCCGAAGGCAGATCCAGCTTCTCCAGCAACCCGCGCGCCCATTTCCGCGTGCGGGCATTGACCATTTGCGTTGTGGTTGCGTTCGTAAATTCGCATGTCGCGGTACCACTCAGCCAGTAGTGAAGGAGGTCAGGAATTGTGAGCAAGGTTCGGGCGCGTCTCAACAGCTCTGGTGTATCGCGTTTTGCAGCGAATAACTGAAATAAAGTGTTGATGGGCATGAACTGGATTCCGGTCTCGCGGTAGATCTCTTCCTTCGAAATTTTCGCAAAAACCAGCTCCATGATGCCATCGGTCCGTTTGTCGCGATAGTGATACGGGTTTTGCAATAGCTCGCCCCGTCCGTCGAGCAGCGCATAGTCCACTCCCCAGGCGTCCACGCCAATCCCTCCCAGCTTTACTTTTCCTACGCGCGAAAGCGCCTCGCGAACCTCAAGCCACAAGCGCGGCGCGTCCCAATGGAGAGACCCCGCACACTCCAACGGTTCGTTTGCGAAACGATGCACCTCTTCTGTGGTGATTACACCGGCGTGGAGACGGCCCAGCACCGCGCGCCCACTTTCGGCGCCGAGGTCAACGGCTAAAAACGGTTTTTGCGAAGGTGTAGCCATCAATTCAAGGGCCTGCAACTTTCAACGTCGCCGCTATCCCGATCTGCAAAACGCAGCAGCCGTGCGGCGGCAATGACCGGTCCAAATTGCGCGGCAAACAGAGATCGAGGCGCGATCGATTCCGGACCCAGCCCGGTCGCGGGGAATTCGTCTGGTGTCGGTCGTTCGAACGTCCCGGAAACAAGATCGAATATCGGCAAAACATCCGCGAAATTCCGGTTGTGATGTTCAGGTCTGGCTGAGTGATGAATCCGATGGACCTGCGGGGTCACGAGAATGTAATCAAGCCACGGCAGTTGAATGCGGATCGCCGAGTGGTAAAACATCGACAGTCCGATCAGAAACACTGTGGAATACAGCGCCGCCTTGCCCGCCTCGGCCAATCCCAAATCTATGAAAAGGCCCAAGGTGAACACAGAGAAGAAAGCACGCCAGCCCTCTTGCAAGAAGTGGTCCCGTGCCCAAGTCGTGGTGTTCATGAGTTCGTCACTGTGATGGAGCTTATGAAACTCCCATAGAGCAGGCACCTTGTGCTCAATCCGGTGTGACCAATAGAACCAGCAATCGTGAATGAGAAGGGGAATGAAGATCATCGCCAAGACTTCGAATGCAGAGCCAACAATAGGAATCGCACCGATGAGATTAAAAGAAAAAGAAAACGGCTTCCATGGCAGCAACTGGCGCAGTTTCCCGCTCCATAGCCCGGCCGCAATTCCCAGCGGAAGCGACATGAAAGCAGTGGACAAGCTAATCAAGATGTTAAGCCAATAATCCCGCAGTCCGGGCGCTTTAACAACTGGCCGCAATTGCTCGGCGACGATGAACGGGATCATGGGTAGAAGTAACCAGTACACAATTCCTGGAAACATCCCTTTCATCGAGACCACCAGCGTTTGTAGAAAGCTCATGGAGGTTTCTGCGACTGCCTTCTTTTTCAGGCATAAGAAGAAACGCTACGTGAATTTCGTTCGCCGCGTTCCTTCGTAATGCGCTCGAGATAACCACTCTCCTGGAACGCTTTCAGCGGATCACGAGGCAGGCCTTTCGAGTCGCGCCACTCCTGGATTTCCGGACGAACATCGGTATTGAAGGCGTCCTGCAATAAAGACTCGGCGGCGATGAGATTGCAACTGGTCTGCGCTTCCTTCAGTGCGGCGTGATCAACCAGCGCTGCTTTGGCGAACAACTGCTGCGCCATGGTGACGGTCTGGATTGTCTCCTCAATTTTTCCTTTGAGGTTGTGGCTCTGGTCGATCATGTACGCAATATCAGCCTTCGCCCCAGTCTCCCATTCGTAGGAGAGGATCTCGTGAAAGATTCGAAACCCTTGATACGGGTCGATCGAGCCTAGCGTCAGATCATCGTCGGCGTAGCGCCGGTCGTTGAAATGGAATCCGCCCAGCATCTGTTCCGAAAGCAGCCAGGCCACAATCTGTTCAATATTTTGCGAATGGTAATGATGCCCGGTATCAACCAGGACCTTGGCTTGTGGGCCTGCGGTTTGCGACAAGTGCATGGACATGCCCCAGTCAGCGATATCGGTGTGATAAAACGCCGGCTCAAAAGGCTTGTACTCAATCAACAAGCGCTGCTTCGGGTAAAGCCGGCTGTGTGTTTCCTTCAGCGTCTCTTCGAACCACTGCTTTCGATGGCGAATGTTGGCTGTGCCTGGATAGTTCGATCCGTCGGCAAACCACATGGAAATGTCGCGTGTGTTGAGTTCGCGGGCAATCTCGATACTGTCGATTGTGTGCTGAAGGGCGTGCTTGCGGATTTCGGCATCCGGATTCCCGAATGATCCATACTTATAAATCTGGTCCTGAAAGAGATTAGGATTAATGGAACCCGCCTGAACTCCGTATTTGGCCTCCAGCGTGCGGATCGTCTTGGCTGAGTTCACTCCCTCCGGGCAATCCCACAGGACATGCAAAGCGATGGTCGGGCAAACTCCCGTTACTCTGTGTACCTGCGCCGCGTCGCTGAATTTTTCTTCGGTAGTTGCGGCCGCAGCAGGCTGTAAAAACTTGCCGAAACGCGTGCCAGTGTTGGCAAACCCCCACGACGGGATCTCGACCCGGAACATTTCGAGCGCATGGAATATAGTCCTGCTGTTCGATGAATTCATTGCCTGCACAGTACTTGAAGGAGATTACACATCGCGAGTGCGTTGGGCACGAACATTGTTGGTTAAGTAGCATAGTTTCGCAATGCGAAATCATGGTTCCCTCCGAAAGCATCGCAGCTATGCAGGAACAACCTTTCGCCAGAAAGATTCTGACGCGGCCGCTCAAACACCAGTTTCGCTTTGCAGAACTACTGAGCGAATTTTCTGCTATAGTGTTTGACACTTATGAGCCACGAAGCTCGGGCCAGGGATCCGTATCTCGTCAAATCGATTGTGCATTCCTCAAGAATTCTGTTGGCGTTTCGTTCTTCGGGAGAGGCATTGCCCCTTAAGGAAATTGTCCCTGCGCAGTGGTCTTCCTAAGACGATGAGCTTTCGTCTTCTCTATACTCTTGAAAAGTGCGGAATGGTTGAGAAAATTGGCGCAAATTTGTACCAATCCATGCTGCGCCCGGTTAAACAGCGCCTCTGCCGGTTGGGCTACGCCGCACAAGGAACCAATTATCAGTTCTCACGAGAAGTCACAGCCAGCCTGGAACGAGCAGCCAAGCAGGAAGGTATCGAGCTCATTGCGCTGGATAATCGCTATAGCGCCAAAATAGCGCAGCGTAACGCCGATCTGTTGGTGCGTGAAAAAGTGGACCTCGCGATTGAATTTCAAACCGATGAAACGATCGCTCCCATCGTCGCCGCCAAATATCGTGAGGCCGGAATTCCGATGATCGCAATTGATATTCCGCACCCGGGGGCAACTTATTACGGAGCCAATAATTATGAAGCCGGATTAATCGGTGGGCGATATCTGGGGCGCTGGGTGAAGGAGCACTGGCACTCCGAGCTCGACGAGATCATTCTTTTGGAATTGCCCCGTGCGGGTAATTTGCCACAAATGCGTCTCACCGGGATGCTGGTCGGCATAAATCTGACTCTCCCTAACGCAAAGAATTGCCGCATCACCCATCTCAATGGAGACGGAGAATTGGGGCCAAGTTTCGAGGTGGTTCGAAAACATATCCGGCAGTCTCGCTCCCGCCGCCTGGTGGTGGGTGCGATTAATGACGTTAGCGCCATCGGCGCGCTGCGAGCCTTTGAAGAAGCTGGCCGGGCCGATACTTGCGCCGTTATGGGCCAAAACGCCTCTCCCGAGGGGCGCGCGGAATTACGCGAGCCCAATACCAGTCTCGTCGGTTCAGTTGCTTTTTTCCCGGAACAATACGGTCCTGATCTGATAAGGGTAAGTCTCGATATATTGAACAAGAGGGCGGTTCCCCCCGCCGTCTTTGTGGACCACAAACTGGTGACTCCGACGACGGTTGATCATTTTTACCCAATGACCGCCTAATGCAGACAGCCTTGTCCGCTTTCGACAAGAACGCCGCATCCGCCTAGGCCCGAATAATCCGCCCGTCTGACATTTCTGCAAGAACAAGTGTGCTGGACTGCGATTTTAATTTCGCATTGCAGAACTATGACGGCCTCAACTGCCCAGCCACAAACCACCTCGTCGGGACGTAATTGTTCCCAATAATCGCGCTGTTGGCGTAGGCCAGGGCTTCACGGCGGCGTTTTTCAATGCAGAACGCAGCCCACTTGCTAGGTGCTGGTTGACAGACGAAAGTGTGTTTCGACTATCTATCGCGCTGCTGCAAACAGGACGATGTGCCGGTCGCACGCGGATTAGACAATCGACGCGATTCGCTGGTTCGTTTAGGCGTTTCACTTTATAGGAGGCAATCAGCGTATGAACGCACGTAAAATTTCGACATTTCTCTGCATTGCAGTTCTGGTGTCCGTCTCCGGGAGAGCAATCGCGCAAAACGCGTCGGGCTCAATTGTTGGACACGTCAAAGATTCAACCGGCGCCGCGGTCGTAGCGGCCCGGGTATCGGTGACAAATGTAGACACGAAAAAAGATGTCAGAACGGTGTCGACGAACGAGGCGGGAGACTACACGGTCCCTGTCTTGCAGCCGGGACATTATGAGGTAGACGTCGTGGGCGACGGGTTTAAGAGCGAGAAGCGCACGGGCATCGTCCTCGACGTCGATCAAACCGTCCGTGTAGAAACTACGCTGACCGTCGGGTCTATGACCGAGTCGATTACGGTTAACGCCAGCGCCCTCACACTGGATACGGATTCCGCAGCTGTTGCAGAGGTGATCGGAAGCCAACAAATTGCGGAACTGCCTCTCAATGGCCGCAACTTCCAGGATCTGATGCTCTTGGCGCCCGGGGCCGTCAACAACCCCGGCGGTGAACAAACGACCTACCGCATTAGCGTCAGCGGCACCGGGATCAGTTCCGTCAGTTTGGGCGGGTCCCGCGGCTCCTCCGAGGGCTACACCGTGGACGGCACATCCATCCTCGATTTCGGTTACGACGATGCAATGTTCCCTCCATCCCTGGACGACGTTGCCGAGTTCGATTTGCTCACCAAGAGCTACTCGGCCGCCTACGGCTACAGCATGAATCAGATCAATATCACCAGCAAATCCGGAACCAATAACTTCCACGGATCGGCATTCGAGTTTTTGCGCAACAACTATGTTGACGCGCAACCTCACGGAGCCTTGCCCGGACAGCCCAAAGCGGTGCTGCAGCAAAATCAGTTCGGGGGGTCATTTGGCGGTCCGGTTCGCATTCCCTGGCTCTACAACGGCAAGGACAAGACATTCTTCTTCGCCAACTACGAGGGATTCCGGAAGATCATAGGCGGCGGCGGTTCAACTATCGTTCCCAGCGCCGATGAGATGATGGGCAAGTTCGACGCCAATGTACTGGGAAATTTCACAGCGGCGCAAGCCCCCCCAGGGGTTGGGTATACGCAGTGCGGACACACCTATCAGGCCGGCGACCCACATCCACTCTTCAATCCCTGGGATCCCAACGGCTGCCCCTTTCCAGTTGCGGCGGACGGAAGTTACACCATTCCTTCCTCTGCCATTTCATACCTCGGCAAACTGATTATGAGGCCCGGCCTCTATTATCCCTCGGGGCCGAACGTGCCGGGCGCCCCGCTCGGTACACCGAACTACGTGTACAGTTCCGCTACCAGGTTGAATTACGACCAGCAAAACTATCGCATCGACCACGCCATCGGCGCAAGTGACCAGATCTTCTTCCACCTGACCTGGCACAATGAGAACCAGGCCGCCGGGGCGGACACTCCCCTAAACGCCACCGTCGAGACTCAGCCCGCTCGGCTCTACACTCTCACGGAAACGCACTTTTTCTCGCCCCATTTAACCAATCAGTTCCGTGTAGGCTACGCGCGGCAAGAATGGTCGCAAAGCGGGGCCGCAACCATTTCACCGGCAACCGTGGCTGCGCTCCATTGGCCCAACCCCTACCATTCACCCGGCGAGGGATATCCGCGCATCGAGTACGACACCAACGCCTTGAACGACGGCCTGACCTACGGCGGCGGCGGCGCCTTTGTTGGCTCGAAGACCTTGGAAATTCCCTCCGGCTGGGATTACAACGAATCGGTTGTATGGATCGTCAAGCGGCATACCCTCAGCTTGGGCTTCGGTGGCCGCCGCAACATCTATAACGCCACCGCGGGCGGGTCACTGGGCCGTATCAACTACAACGGACAGTATTCCGGCGACAACTTCGCCGATTCCCTGCTTGGCGCGTCCCCCGGCATCGCGATCACTGAGCTGGGCCCTACGTCCAATGCAAACGTGGGGGTGCAATCTCACCTGCATTTCAACATTTACGCGCCCTACGTGCAGGACGATTGGAAGGTCAATGACAAGCTGACCCTGAATCTCGGCTTGCGCTATGAGTTCATCGCCACTCCATTTGAGGAGCAGAATGGCTTCATCTGGCCCGACTTCAACGCGCCTGGCGGTGCTTTATACATCGCGAACGCAAAGACTGCAGCAGCTTACGGCGGAGTGAATCCCCTCAGCCCATCGACCAAACTCTACGTTCCTTCTCCGGGCGGGGAACGCGGCCCCGGGCCAGCTCCGAAGAATGACTGGGCGCCCCGTCTCGGCTTCGCCTATCGAGTCTTTGGAAGCGATAAGACAGTCCTCCGCGGAGGATTTGGCAAGTACTTCGACTCCATTGAAGACAACGAACTGGATCAGGGTAACGTCAACCCTTATCCGAGTTCAGCCGGCTTTGCCGACGGGCCGGATGCGGGACTCTCCTATCCTCCCTTGCGCAACACCAACAGCTTGCCCAATGCTTCCGCGTTAGGACAATTGAGCACGGCCAATTTGGGTTTCTTGGTGATCCAAGGCGACCATTTCCTCAACCCATACTACCTAGCATGGAACCTTGGCGTTGAGCGGGAACTGCCTTGGGGAAACAAGCTCGAAGTCGATTATATCGGCAACCATGGCACCCACCTGTTTTCGCGTTCCAACCCGAACGCACCTAGTCAGTGCATCGCGAGCAACGGTTGCATTGCATCGTCGACAGGTCCCTCGGTCCCGACGGGACAACGCGTGCCTTACAAGAACATAGGAACTATGGTGAACGCCATTTTCGACGGCTTTGCCAACTACAACGCACTGGACGTCAAAGTCGAACATCGGGCGGGCGATCTCAATCTGGTCGTGGCTTATACATGGTCCAAGGCGCTCGACACCAAATCCGGTGTTGCCGGCTTCAACGGAGACAATGCAGGATGGGCTGGACCTCAGGATGGACACAACATAGCCGCGGACTATGCTCGAGGCAACTACGATGTGGGAAACCGCCTGGCGGTCACCGCCGTCTACACCCTGCCCATCGGCCAAGGGAAGGCGATCCTTGGGAACGCTTCGAAGTGGGCCGATGAGGCTATCGGGGGTTGGAAGATCGGCGTCCTCTCGTCCTTTCAGGGAGGATTGCCCTTCACCATCATTGCGAGCGATGGTGGCAACAACAACACCTTTTCGGAGCGGGCCAACTTCAATCCCCATGCTTCCCCCTGCCCTCGATCGCTCAAGCAGTGGTTCTGCTCCTCGAATGTCCCAGGTGCAACCGATAAGACTTTCACGCAGCCGGCGTGGGGTTACTTTGGCAACTCGTCGCGCAACGCGATCCGCGCGCCTGGGCAGATCAATGCCGATCTATCATTGTCCAAGGTTTTTTCCATCGCGGAAAAGTCGAGCTTTGAGCTGCGGTTCGACGCATTCAATGCCTTCAACCATTGGAATCCAGGACAACCCGTCGACAATGTGAACGATCCGCTTGTGGGACAAATCTTACCCAACAACACACAAGGCAGCGCACGCATTCTTCAGCTGTCAGGGCGCTTCACCTTTTGACGCGTCAAGCCTTGAAGGAAGTACGCATGCAGCCATTCCATTCGGAATGGCTGCATGCGTCCAAACTGGAATTCCTGTATTCCCAGCGGGGCTTGAGACGGGGATGCAGCGAAGTCATAGCAGGGAAATCACCGTTCGACTACGATCGGAAAGGGGCTCCCTGTCATGGCGTCGCGGTCTGGGCGCATCTCTGACCGTCTGCACACACTAGTTCGAGATTTCGCTTGGACTGCTACCTAAGTCACTTACGCAGCTCAGATGCGTGCAATTACCTTTAATTGCGCCTTCTCTCGCGCTAGATAGGATTTCACGGTGGGATTTTTCAGTCGATCCTCTAAATTCGTTCCGTTTGGTTGTTTATTGGTTTGGTCCGCGCTCGCTGCGGCGCAGGCGGCGCCTTCGGATTTGGTCGTGCCCTCGAACATCGTCGAGATTGATGCACGTCAGCCTTCACCGCCGCCGCAAGCCTCCGATTTTAAGGGAGGCAGCAGCCTCTCGCCGTCCGGTCAATCCATCGGGCTGAATGACCAATATCTGACGCGCGACGGCAAGCCATGGCTTCCGGTCATGGGAGAGTTTCACTTCTCACGCTATCCCGACGCCGGTTGGGAGGAGGAGATACTCAAGATGAAGGCGGCGGGAGTGCAGATTGTGTCCTCCTACATCTTCTGGAATCATGTTGAGGAGGTGAAGGGCGTCTTTGACTGGACAGGGCAACGAGATCTGCGCCGCTTCGCGGAGCTTTGCCAGAAGCACGGCATGTACCTATTCGTGCGCATCGGCCCATGGTCACATGGAGAATCGCGCTACGGCGGCCTTCCCGATTGGGTGGTGAAAGAGAGCGCGCCGCGAACCACCGACCCTCGCTTCCTTGGTTTCGTCGATATTTTTTACGAGCAGATCGGAAAGCAGATAAAAGGCCTTCTTTGGAAAGACGGCGGTCCGGTCATCGGTGTGCAAATCGAAAACGAATACGGAGGCAACGGACCCAACGGTGGACCGGCATACATCCTCCAGGTTGAAGAGGATGGCTGAGGCCGCAGGCCTGGACGTGCCTCTCTACACCGTTACCGGGTGGAACAACGCCGTCTGGCCTCCGGGGGAGGTTATGCCGGTCTATGGCGGTTACCCGGATGCGCCGTGGGATCCGGGACCCGGTCGGATCCCGCCTAGCGAGGTCTACCTCTTCCGGTTTAACAGCCGCATCTCCGGAGATATGGGTGTCATCGGCGCCAGTCATTCGGAAACCCCTCAAACCGACCCGCACACGCCTTTTCTCACAGCAGAGGTTGGAGGTGGAATGCAGAATACCTACCACCGCCGTCCAGTTGTTAGCGCCGACGATGTCGCTGCGATGGTCCCGGTAATGATCGGCTCGGGGGCCAATCTGCTGGGCTATTACATGTTCCATGGCGGCGAAAACCCCGACGGCAAACTCGGCCCCCTGAACGAATCGAAGAGCACGGGCTATCCAACCGACCTCCCGGTCAAGAACTACGACTTCGTGGCACCGCTCGGCGAGTTCGGCCGAGAACGGCCCTCCTACGGCGATCTGAAGCTCTTCAATTATTTCCTGAACGATTTTGGTCCTGAACTCGCGCCCATGGCTGTGCACGCTCCGGCGATTCTTCCCGCCGGCCCTTCGGACACGAGTACGGTGCGCGTTGCAGCACGTACCCGGGGAGACAGCGGCTTTCTCTTCCTAAACAACCACGTGCGCGGTCTTGATATGCCTGGGCATAAACGAGTGCAAATACGATTGCAGTTGCCCTCCGGCCGAATGTTTGTTCCAACCCGTCCCGTCGACGTGCCCGCAGATAGTTATTTTGTTTGGCCGGTCAATATGGACCTGGACGGTTTACGCCTGCGCTACAGCACCGCTCAGCCTTTTTGCCGCATGGTAAGCGGGCAGACTGTTCTCTATGTTTTCTTCGCAATACCGGGGATCAGCCCCGAGTTTTCCTTCGCGCCCGATGCGCTTACATCAATGCGTGTGAACGAGGGGATCAAGAGTGAAAGCTCGAACCAGATACTGGTAACGGCCATCGAACCGTCCAGCCGCGTTGTCTTCGAGGGGAACCTCCCACGGGAAAGAGGTTGCAAGTTGTGGTGCTCACGCGTGAACAGGCGGAGTCGGCGACTCGGATATCCCTCGGAGATGGCGACCACCTTGTGCTCTCCTCGCAGGAAGTATATTCCGATGGCCGGTCGATGACTCTCCGCGCACTCGCGCAACCCGATTTCTATTTCTCAGTTTGGCCTTCGTTGCCGTCCACTCAGGGAAGCAGTCTTCGCGTCGAGCCTCAGCCGGACGATGGCATTTTTAAGACCTATCGCGCTTTGGGGATACCGCGGACCGTTCTTGCATCATTGACTCCCGAGCAATCCGTGAAGCCCAAGCCGATCTCTCTCTCCGACCCAGCCACGGTGCCCACCGCGGAGGACATTGAAGCGGCGCCCCGATGGCGGGTCCGTCTGCCCACGGATGCCTTTGTCGGCGTGAGCGATCTCTTCCTGAAAGTGGAATATCAGGGAGACATCGCTCGTCTCAGTGCAGCCGGCCATCTGTTAACCGACGATTTCTATAACGGAATGCCGTGGTGCATCGGACTTAAGAGGTTTCAGAGACAAGTCGAATCCGGACCTCTGGAGATTGCCATCGTTCCCTGGCGCGACCGCTCCGAAGTAATTCTCGACGATTTTGCTGTCGATAAGGCTGGAGATAACAGTGCAAAGCTTTTGAATGTAACCGTCTTGCCGGAATATCAGCTGACAGTTCCTTGACGAATGCCGATTCCACCGCCGCGGTTCACGATGCTGCTAGTGTCGTTCCTCTATTCACGGAACCGCGAGGGGGGGCCCGCAAACGTGCCCTTGGCGCTTTTTTCTGCCGATAGCACCGTGAGTTATTTTAGGACGGAGGCGTGGACGCCGCCGGTCCCTTCCTTGATAGTGGTGATTTGGTCTACGGCCACAGGTCCTATGTCCTGCCAGCCGCCGGTAGGCCAACGCACGCGTACGTCCGCCTTCGTTGATGTGCCCAGGCCGAAATGCAAACGCGGGTCGTTGCAGGAGAGAAAGCTGGATTGGCCCTGCACTTCACGGGTTTGAGTTGCGCCAGCCGATGTGACCGTGACCCTGGCGCCAATCGCGCTCCGGTTAGACGTAGTTCCCACCAGCTTAATCTTCACCCAGTGGTTTGCTCCGCTCACATCATTGCGGAGCAGTGATGGGGGCTCATTCATGTTGACGATCAGAATGTCGATGTCCCCGTCGTTGTCAAAGTCTCCAAACGCGCAGCCACGGCTGACATAGGTGGTCGCCAGAGCAGGGCCCGCAGCGTCGAGCAACTCCTCAAAACGCCCGTGGCCAAGATTCCGATATAGCATTCTGGGACCGCGCAAGGGGTAGTTGGGCAACTGGCGCTCTAACTCGGGATACACATGGCCAGTGACGACAAAGATGTCGGGCAAGCCATCGTTGTCGAAATCTTCCATGCCCGCTCCCCAGCATACGAAGCGATTATCGACGGCCATTCCGGCGTCCCGCGTGGTCTCTTCGAAATTTCCCTTGCCAACGTTCCTGTAAAGGGACGGGATGTCATCGGAGAAGTTTGTTTTGAATATGTCGAGGCGCCCATCGAGGTCATAGTCACAGACAGCGATTCCCATCCCCGCCTGCTCCTGGCCGTCTTCACTGTAGGCGACGCCGCGCAGAGTGCCTTCTTCGCGGAAAGTACCGTCGCGATTATTCATGAAGAGCAGGCTGGGTGAAGAATCGCAGGCTACGTAAATATCGGGCCATCCATCGTCGTCGAAATCCGCAGCGATCGCCGTGAACCCATAGCTGCTCTTGGCGGCAGCTATCCCGGAAGCTTCACTGACGTCCTTGAAGGTTCCGTCCCCATTGTTGTGATAGAGGCTGTGCTGGCCGAAGGGAAAACCTCGCGGCCCGCAGTTCACGGCGATTCCGGAATAGAAACAATTCGGCGCCTGCCCTGGCTTGTGGGACGTGCCTTGATCAAAGCGCGCGTAATTCGAAACAAAGATATCGAGATGCCCATCCCGGTTGTAATCCAGAAAAGTGCATCCCGTTCCCCAACGGCCGCCGCTGTCGCCCAGATTGGCCTCTTTGGTGACATCGGTAAAGGTTCCATTCCCATTGTTGCGGTAGAGCACATTCGCTCCCCAGTAACTGATGAAAATGTCGTCGAATCCGTCGTTGTTGTAGTCGCCGATCGTGACGCCGCAGGCCCATCCCGTCCGAATTAGGCCGGCAGCCTCTGTGACGTCTGTGAACGTTCCATCGCGGTTGTTCCGGTACAAGCGGTTAGAGGCTGCATTGTTAGTTGCTCCCGGTGGGGGCGCGGAAAAGCTAGTTCCCGAAAGCACGAGGATGTCCATCCATCCGTCATTGTCGTAATCCAGGAAGGCACACCCACAGCCGACTGTTTCGATAATGTAGTCCTTATGATCGGCCGGACCATAGGTGGTCGGATGAGCCAGGTGCGCGTCTGCTGCTACATCTACGAAGCGCGCCCTGAAAGGGAGCCCAGAACTCTTGCCTCGCGGCTGGGTGGAACTCTTGTGGCCGACGACTCCCTGCTGGGCCAGAACCGCGGTCGCGGCACTGCTCAAAATGCCTGTAAGAAATGTGCGGCGTGTGGTCAACATGGCCCCCAGGAATCGGCGTAAGGCAGTGCACGATCAAAGCCACTTTCTCTTTGACTGGTGAAGAGTTCCGTGGACGCCATTTGCGCTCTTACTTCTGAAGTATAAAGCGGCGCAGTATCTTGCGACATTACAATAAGCGCTGTGGTCGTTCGTATTTTGCTGGGCTAAGGTTGAGTGTCATGCGGCACTGTTCCTTCACACCTCTGGTATTAGCCACTACCGTCTGGTTGGGCGTTGGCGTTCACTTGTCTGGCGAGCCAGCACGTGCGCAGTCCGCCCCTCCGACTCATCGCGCGGTCGGAAGGAGCGACTCTAATAAATCAATCGCACATCACGAACCCGATCTTGCGGCTGCAAAGGCCGACCTTGCAAAGAAGGATTACTCGGCGGCTGAGTCGGTGTACCGCGAGGCCCTCCGGCAAGACCCCAATTCTCCCGAATTGCTCACCGACCTCGGCATCGCATTGCAGCTCGAGGGCAAGTCCAGCGAAGCTATTCATATCTTCCAGCAGGCGCTCAGGCAGAAATACCTTCCTCTCACCTACGCTCTTCTCGCAGAGGAGCGTTGTAAAACGCGCGACCTTGATGGCGCGCGTCCGATGCTCGACAGGATCATAAGTGAAGACCCAATTGACGAACATATTATGGCGATCGTGGCGCCCTGTTATCTCGACCTCAATGAACCGATCGAGGCTGTCAAGGCGTACACCGCTTTACTGGACAACCCTGATTTCCCTGCCGATCTCGCTACTATCCAATTGACCAAAGCTTATCTGAGCGCGGCGCAGTTTTTCGTCAAGAAGCTGAAAGGGGCGAAGGACGGCGCAAATTACTTGAGCGCAATTCAAGCAGCTCGCGACGGAAAGGCATCCGACGCGCGGAGCGCGTTTACCGCAGCTGCGGCCGCATCGCCGTGGTTCAAGCCCGAATTAGATTTTCCCCACGCAGTCGCACTATGGAAGCAACACACCGGCGATACTGCTCTCTTGTACCAGCTAAGTGTCCTAAGTGGGGAAGAGAGCATGCGGTATGTTCAGCTTTGCAATGCGAAATATCCTGAGTCTCCCTACCTTCAGCAGTTTCTGGCCGATGTACTTGCCGATCAGGGGCGCGTCGATGAGGCAGTCGCGAGCTACGAATCGCTTATGCAAAGCCATCCCGACCTTCCCGATCTCCGTTACAGCCTGGGCATGCTTTATAACAAGCAACAGCAATGGCAGAAATCTCTTGAAATATTTAAGTCACAGCTTGCCGCCAACCCACAGGATGAACGGGCTGCGGCGCGCATCAGTGAAGCGATGCTGGAGTTGCAGCAGTACAGCGAGCTACGAGCGTTTCTGCGACCGCGCGTGGCTGCGCCCCACGCGCCGCTGTGGGCGCGTCTCGATCTTGCTACCGCTGAGCAGAAGCTCGGCAATTCGGCAGCCGCGATTGGACAACTAATGGCGGCTGAGCGGGACGATCCGACCCAGAAGTCCGTCCATTATAGGCTCATGCGCCTTTACCCATGGCGGGCGACAGCGCAAGCGCTGCCCGCGAGAAAGCACTGTTTCAGCACTCTTCCCACTAGCACATCGCAAAGCGCGATAGGCATTTTGAACTCGACTCGCAATGTCCTCACTTCGCATCCACCATTTCAAGGACGAGCAGATTCCAGTCCATAAATCCCCGGTGGCTTAGCGGCGCGCCCGTATCAGGATGGTAGTACTCATTTAGTGTGCCGCTATTGCGAGATCGGACGCCTAACAGCCGCACGGTTTTGTCCGCAAGTTCCGCTGCCTCTGCGCTGAAGCCGTAGGCCTGAAGGCCTTTCCATACGAAGTAATTGACGATGATCCAGATCGGTCCCAGCCAGTCACTGGGGTTTGAACTGGCCACCAGCGAGTACATGGTTTCCTTGTTTGAAAGTGATCGTACGCCCCAGGCGGCGCGGAAATCCTGATCACTCCCGTAGTGCAGAGCGGACAAGGTCGGCGGCTTGTTCGGGAGTCGCCATCCCGCACCACATGGGCAGGAAGCCGGTGAACATCTGTATCCTAAGCGGCAGGGACTTCCACGACATATCCATGCCGCGCGGGATATTGGGAATCAACTCGGCTCGACGATCGACGCACTGCACGTCAACCGTGTAGTAGAAACGGTCGCGCGGGTCCCAGCAATGTTGTTGAATTCGTGCTTTCAGAGCGTCAGCGGAATCTAACAACTGGTTTTGCTCTTGCGACCGTTTCAGCCGGAGCGCCAATTCCGCGGCCGCCCGCAGATCCTGATAATAAAGACAGTTGAGCAGCAAATTAGCTGAGGAGTAGACTGGGCGACCAAAAGTGGTCGGGTCATTGTCGTCGCCTACCGCAACATCGTCGGCCCATACCAACAATCCGATCGAGGACAGGTTCTTGGCGGTCCAGGACTGGTAAAAGCGAAGAAGTCCTTCAAAATGTGGCGCAAACCATGCGATCTCTTTCTGTTCGTCGGCAACCAGAAGCGCTAATTGCGCCATCACCGGCTTGGCCTGATTGCGTGTCAGGTAGTGGGTCGTTCTCAGACACCCGAAGGGATCCGCATCCTTCACATCGATCATGATGGGAATGCGGCCTTCCTCTGATTGATGATCGAAAAAGTTTCGCAGACTGCCCTGCGCATGCTCGCAGATCCTTTGGTGAAGGTCACGATCTCCCGAGAGCTTTGCGACTCGAAAAAGTCCTCGCGCAGTCCAGTAGGTATCCCAATCCCACAGCTCGGTAGAGTATTGCTTATTGGGGAGACTGGGCGAGACGCTGGGGTAACGCAGCACTCCTTCGGCTGGCCGCAATAGTTTGGTGGCCGAATCCTTGAAATATGTTAGAAGCTTGTCGCTGTATTCCTCGCGGGACGTGCCCGACAACCGAGGCGAGGGCTGCGCTTGTGTTATGTCCGCAAAGTTCGCGAGAGCTTGGGAGCGGAAAGCGAGCAGCGACCCTCCCTGCATGGCCAAGGTAGCCAGCATGCTTCGCCTTGAATAATTCATCAGGTCACACCTTTCATGAGGTATTTCAGCGGCTTCATAGGCAGGACGTCAAGGCGCCGAGATTTACGCGTGAAGTCGATTGGTTTCTCCACAGTACGAACACGGCCCATCAAGCTTCACGGAAGCGTGGCAGCGTCAACGACGAATCCTATTGCGTTTTCTTCGAAGGACCAAATCCGATGGTTGGCAAATTCCAATGGGCAAGAATAGCCCTCGTGTTCCGCAACCCGCAAGTGGAACCCGCTGACCAGCGTTCGTTGCGCATTGCGAAATGCATATCACTTGTCAATTATCAGCCTCATCGATTACGCCAGAGAAAATCGATCGCGTGCGGGAATGTTGGGAAGTAGTAATTCGGTTTTTCGTTGCGAAACGCTACGCCACAGTTAGCGCAAGTATTTGTGGATGAGAGTATCCTGGCGAACGGCAATCTGCCTCTCGAAGGTCGGGAAAAATCGCTTCACTCCGGCACGAGCGCGAAGGTAAACTTGCTCCTCCATGATCACACGCCGCCGCTTTGTCCGGAATGCTTCGGTCGTCTCTGCTGCTGTGGCTGTTGGCCCTGAAACCCGCCTGGCACTGGCTCAGGCCGTTGCGGGCAGATACCACAACCCGATCATGGGTGGAGACCATCCCGACGCTAGTCCCATCCGCGTCGGCGACGACTTCTATCTCACCCACTCCAGCTTCGACTACGCCCCCGGCCTCCTGATCTGGCACTCGCGAGACCTAATCAACTGGCGCCCGGTGGCCGCCGCGCTGCATTCGTACCATGGCAGCGTATGGGCTCCGTATCTCTGTGAGTATCAGAATCGCTTTTATATTTATTTCCCCGCCGATAACCAGCTGCGCGTGGTCCACGCCGGCCATCCGACTGGACCGTGGAACGATCCCGTCGATCTCGGCATCAACGCCATTGACCCTGCGCACATTGCGGAGAACGGCCACCGCTTCCTCTACATGGCTGGGGGACAGATGGCCGAGTTGACCGCCGACGGCCTCGAGATCAAGACTGCGCCGCGCGTTGTCTTCGAACCGTGGCCCGTCCCCGCCACAACGAGGATGGAATGTACTTGTCTCGAAGCCCCCAAACTGCTTGAGCACAACGGCTACTACTACCTGAACGTCGCCGAGGGTGGCACAGCAGGGCCTGCAACCAGCCACTCCGTCATCAGCGCACGCAGCCGCCATGCCGACGGACCTTGGGAATTCTCGCCGCACAATCCGGTGGTGCATACTGCCTCGCGCGACGACCGTTGGATGAGTGTGGGCCACGGACGGCTCGTTGATACTCCGGGCGGCAAGTGGTATATGACCGTTCATTCCTATGAGAATGGTTATCGCAGTCTCGGCCGCCAATTGCTTTTGCTCCCCATCGAGTGGACGGCCGATGGCTGGTTCCGCGTACCGCAGGGCATCGCGGCAGACTCGGTCATTTCAGTGCCTGTCCCCGGCGCAATCCAACAGGCTTTCGACGATCCTTCGGACGACTTCACCGGTGCCGAACTCGGCCTCCAGTGGGGCTTCTGGCGGGAATACGATGTGTCCCGATTCACCGTGGGAAATGGCGCTCTCACTCTGGCGGCGCGCGGCAAGTCTTTGGCCGATACTTCGGTTCTGGCCACCGCTGTCGGAGGACACTCGTACACCGTCGAGATCGACGTTGAGGTCGAGTCTGGCTGTGAAGCCGGGCTCCTGCTGTTTTACAACCCCGACCATGCCACCGGCATTTTGCTGGACGCCGAAGGGGTGGGCGTGCGGCTTGCCAACGGCTATATCCCGAGCCGCCAGCAGAGGGGCGCAACCCGCGCGACTTTGCGCGTGGTCAACGACCGCCAAGAGGTGGATTTCTATTTCCGTATACCGGACAAACCCTGGCAGCGCGCCCAGGAATCCGCGGAAATCTCAGGCATGCATCACAACGTACTGGGTGGCTTTCTTGATGTACGCCCCGCCATCTACGCCTGCGGCTCCGGCAAAGCCACATTGCGCAATTTCCGCTACTGGCCGAAGGTAAATGTACCAGTGTGACGAAACACCTTGACCATACTGCCGTGTTGCCCCAGATGACTACGATCCTGACGCGCGTGACGTAGCGTCAATCCGGATGGGCGCCGTCCGGCTGATCGGCCTCGCTGAGTTGGCTCTGATCCTTCATCCCGTCAGCATTCTTTCCGAGCGTGCGGTAACGTTTCCCACCAGCTTGAGTAGGTGCTGAGCGTCTTTGCTCCACTGCGCCTCTTCCGGGTGGACGCCGCTTGGCCGCGGCTCGGACGGGCGTTTCGGACTGCGCCGCTTTCGTGCCAAACTAACCCCAACCGCGTTGGCACTCACCGCGCTTTCCCTCGCGCCTGCCACCCTCCCGCGCACTCCGTTCTGTCCTTTTCCCCGTCCCGTTTGTTTTCGTCCCGCTGCCGCTCCGGTGAAGAACGAAAACAAGCCGGAAACGGCAGAAAAGGAAAAAACAATGAAATTAGAAGAAATCAAAAACAAAACCAACGAGGCAGTCAGCTATCTAGTCGCAGCCCTGGAGTCAGGACAGAGTGACGTGCTGACCCAGTATCTCAACGCCATGGCTCGATTCCACAACTACAGCTTCGGCAACATCATGCTCATCGCACGGCAGAAGCCACAGGCAACCAACGTGGCAGGCATTCGCACCTGGAACTCGCTTGGCCGCTTCGTCAAAAGAGGGGAGAAAGGCATCATGATTCTTGCTCCGATGGTTGGCCGCAAGATTCAGCGCACTGAGGAGATCGCCACCAGTTCGAGAGCCAGAATGCAGCCGATGACCGCAAGGCAGAACCACAGCTTTATGGCTTTCGTGCAGCGTACGTGTTCGACAGATTATCTCGTGATTTGCGGCCGAGCCCCTGCGCGCTCGATGGATCCCGCCAGTGCCACTTTAGAGAGTCCCCTCGATAGCAATAACCACATCATCGCTCATCTCCTCTGCCCTGCGCAACGCTCTCTCATGCAGAGGTTCCAGCTATCGCCATCTCTTGCCCATTAATCCAGGTTCTGAGCGCGAATGCCTAGTTGCGACAACAACACTTGATAGCTTGTCCTGTGGGCGTGCTTAGAGGTCGGGGTTAAACTAGAACCAGTATGATCCCTGTCCACTTCATGGCGAAAATACCCCTCATTATGGCTTTACTATGTGGCGGTTTACTTTGTGTTTTTGTTGCGTGCCATGAAGATCGTCTCGAAGCCCCTCTCGACTCGAAGAATCTCTCCGGTCGGTTTTATCTGGAGAAATCGGCATTCGCGAAGGGCGAGCCGATTTTTCTCTATTTTCAGGTTGTCAACGATGGACCAACAGACGAAGGCTTTTATCCCGGCGGCGGTCCCTACCACTGTCTCTCGGATTATCGGATCAGAGTTTCCAGCGACCCCCACTTAGCGCCATCATGCGAACCTGGCGTCGCTGGTAGCTGTTTAGAAGACGACTCGGCGGTATATCTTCGGCCAGGCGAAAAGTATACCGAGCGCCTCTTGCTGAATTTTGAGCACGAGATCGGCGCTCCCGGTGAGTATTCCGTGGACGCAGGACGTTATCTAAGACACTCTGGGAGGGGAGTACACGCGACAATTTATTTTCGGGTGGGTACGAATACCATTCAGCCGGAGGCGTTCCGGCCCTGGGTGGATCAACTCCGCTCGACCGATCCGACGACGCGCGTAGAAGCCGCAAGGACATTGGCGAGTCTTGCCCCGCGATCTGAGGAAGAGACCTTGCTTTCATTCACCAACAAACCCGAGTTTAGTGAATTTGCGCCCCTTGCAATGCACCGCTTGAACACTCCGCGAAGCCTGGCAGCCATGGCAGATTTGCTAAAAAGAACTGAGCCGGGAACATTCGAGCAAATGGAGAGCGCCGAATACCTTGCTGAAAGCGGCGATCAGCAATGGTTCCCGGTGCTACTTGAGGTTGCTCAGAAAAACGCTGGAAACGCGAGCTATGTTGACGATGCGGCTAAACTCGGCGGCAACAAGATTCTTCCCACGCTCATTGCGCTAGCGAGAAGCCCCAGAAAGAAATGGGCAGCGAGAAGCACGGATGAGGAATTCGCGCAAAATGCGGTTGCGGCGATGGGATACACCGGGTCACGCGCAGCCGTGCCCATCCTGCTTAAGTTTCTGGAAAGCCCCGATACGGTAGTCGCCGACAGTGCCCGACAGGGCTTGCGGTTGCTGACACATCGCACCGTCGGCGATCCCCGCGATGATCGGAACGAGAGTCCACAGTCCCAATATCGCAAGTGGTCGCAATGGTGGGCGCGCGAGGGCGCAACCGCCCCCATCTACAAAGCCACTGAGTGCAGCGACTTCATCCCTCTGCCGTAAGCGTACGACGGCCAACGACGGCCACTTCTGATGGCTATCGTGATGGTTATCCGACTTCAAGGAGCCCGTTCGATAGCATCGGCCACGTCATCGCTCAATTCCTCTGCTCGCTGCAACGCTCCCTTAATCCTGACAATTTCCATCTCGCGGGCCGCGATCTGTCCGGCAGGTTCGCTGTGACCTCGCGCAGCCACCAGGCTGCGCTCGTGGCTGATTAGCATGCGCCGAAAGATCGGCACCGCACTCTTCTTCGGCTGCGCATGCGCACAGCCAAGACAGAGCAGTCCTTTCGGACAGTGTTCTCCGGTGGGCAAAGCGCATAGGTGCGTGCCCATATCGCGCAGGTTGCAGCTCGCCGCGAAGGCAGCCCATTCTTCGGCGGTAGGGTTCTTCAATCCATCTTCGCCGTAGTAGGTGTTATAGAGACTGCGCACGGTCTTGCGATACTCCTGGATGAGATGACTGGGGTAGAGCTTGGCGTAGATCATCACTGTGTCGGGAGAGGCGTGACCAAGCAGCGCTTGAATGATGTGCACAGGCGTGTTGTTATTCAAATGTTCGGATGCAAAGACGCGCCGGCAATCATGCGGTAGCAAGACGAGAGGAGAACCGTCCGAGCGGCGGGCTTCCGCGGTGATCGAGATCTCGCGGATGCGAGTGCGAATGGTCTGAATGCCAGCGGTGCTCAGATGCCGAATGCCCTGGATCAAATACGGCGCTGGAGGGCGAGGCCGCTTCTCCTGCAGGTCCCAATGATCACAAACCGGAACTGACTCGCTGTTGTAGAAGCGTTTTACGTATCGAATGATCTCGGCCAGGACACGGCCGAGTCCGTCCCCGATGGGGATGACGCGAGCGCGATCAAACTTCGACGGCTTGATGTGCAGCAAGTAGTAGATGCGACCATCTGGCATCTTCCGCTTGAGAATGTCGAACGTGGTCAGTTCGCTCGCTTCTTCGATGCGCAGCCCGCTCTGCACGAGCAGTTCCAGCAGCGCCCAATCCCAGAACGTGTCCACCTCGTCTGACCACGGGTAGCCGCGCGTGGTTGAGACCTTCGGGGCTGCTACTGCAGCTTTCCACTGCTGAAGGGCAAAGGCCCGAATCTTCGGCATCTCGCGTTCCAGATCGAGCACTGTGGCTGTGATCCGAGCGCGCGTTCGCTCCCGTGCCTTCTCGAAGCCGTACCCGAGAAGCGTGTGTCGCGTCACCGGAATCGTGCAGGGAGCGAAACCTTTGAAGGGAGAGTCGGGTTCGGTTGCCCATGCGCAGAGGTCGGAAAAGAAAACGCGCAGGTCCACAAGCCAGCTGTGTGCAGTTGGACGCACTTCGTCGCCGGCACCAGGGCCCCGTTGTACCTCGCGAGCACGTGCGATCACATGCGGGATGTAGTCGCGGACATGACGTGGCAGAATCTCGGAGCAGCGCTTAACGTCGGGATGTTTATCCCGAATGAATCGCCAAAAGTGCGCGAGGGCAATGACTTTATGTCGCAATGTCCGATAGACATCGCTAACTCGGGCTCCGTACGCTTCCAGATAAAGAATGACGACCTGCTGGAAACGATCTGGTACGCCGGCGTTCTCAACCAGTTCCGATGCCGTCATCCGCTGTTTCCTGCCGTGGCGGGCAGAACCTCGCTTCGGTGTCCGAGAAAACATACCGAGTGAGCAAAGTGCAGCATCGAGCACGTCGGTCCCCTTCGACCAGCGAACCGCCAGCAACTTTAGATCGTCATCCTTTATCTGGTAGAGGCTGTCGTAACCGCGTACGAGTAGAATCCGCAGTCCATTCGAAACCGCCAACTGGCGGCTGTGAGCCGACGTCCATGTGATCGAACCGGTCGCCTGCAAAAGCAGCGTGTGCTGTTGCGCCAGCGAGTGATCTTCGGGCAAATGCGCGATCCACTGGTTAACGCGCAGGTCGGACAACATGTCCAGACTCGGAGCGATCATCCGCGCAGAGATCAGGACGCGCGCACCCCAAGTCCAATACTCCCTGCCGCGACGATCGACGCCAGCCTTCCAATTCGGCCAAAACTTCTTCTCGAAATCGCTCCAGCGTTGTTGCAGAGTTGATCCGCTGCAACGATCAAGAGCGTCGGCCAGGTATCGACAGACTGCCCGCATCTTCGACCTCTCGAAGCTGTTCGGCATACGGAAATGCGTTGTGACCTCGTCAACCAACGCAAGCAACCTGTCTCGGTCGTAGCGCTGCGTTGCCAGCGCCTCTGCTTTCTGAAATGCAGTCATCCTTATTGGTAGGCTCCTTGTTCTCTCCGCGTTTTAAACCCCTCATTCCCTCGTTCGAAACCCATAGCAGAGACGGTCCTTTCCGCCGTCAAGGGTAAAGCTGTCGCCAGCCATAAACCGGCTGCCCTGTGACTGCTCGGGCCGCTCTGCACAACACCTCTCCATTACGAGGGAATGAAGTTTTTTAAACGCTCGTAAAGGAGAAAAACAATGCAGCGAACCGAAAAGCAGGACATCTACACCCGGATTACCAACCAGATCGTCAGCCACTTGGAAAAAGGCGTAAGGCCGTGGGTTCGGCCGTGGAACGCCGAGCATGCAGCCGGACGGATTACGCGCCCACTCCGCCACAACGGGAAGCCCTACAGCGGAATCAACGTTCTCTCTCTGTGGGCCAGCGCGATGGCGCAGAACTTCGCGGCTCCCATCTGGATGACCTTCAAACAGGCATTGGAGCTTGACGCCCACATCCGCAAGGGCGAGAAAGGCTCGCTTGTCGTCTACGCAGATAGCATCAAGCGAAAGGAAACCGACGAAAAGACGGGCGATGAAATCGACCGGGAAATCCCATTCCTTAAGGGGTACACCGTTTTCAACGTCGAGCAGATCGAAGGCCTGCCGGAAGTTTATTACGCGAAAGCCGCACCTACACTCGACCCTGTGGCCCGCATCGATCACGCGGAAAAGTTCTTCGCAGCCTTGGGAGCAACCATCCGACACGGCGGAAATCGTGCCTTTTACAGCATTGCCGCCGATGTGATCCAGATGCCGCCATTCGAGAGTTTCCAAGACGCGAACAGTTACTACGCGACTCTTGCCCATGAATGCACCCACTGGACAGGCAGCAAGAGCCCGGCTCGACCGTGACTTCGGCGGGCATCGCTTCGGGAGCGAAGGTTACGCGGTCGAGGAACTGGTTGCCGAACTCGGGGCTGCGTTTCTGTGCGCCGACCTGGAGCTTGCCCTGGAACCGCGCGAAGATCATGCGTCCTATATCGCAACCTGGCTGAAAGTACTGGCTGCTGACAATCGAGCAGTGTTCACCGCCGCCGCCCACGCACAACGCGCCGCCGAATTTATCAACCGCAGAGCCACAGAGGCCGCCGCGCAAGTCACTTCGACTTGCGCGGCATGATGTGAGTGCAGACATCATCGCTCCCATCAAGAATCTCCGCCCGGTGGCTCGACACCGGAAGCTTGCGCAATGGTGCGCTCCAGTTCCGAGATCGTTTCATCGTCATAATCGAAGGCGTACTGTGCAGCTTTAGCTGAGGGCCACGAGTGTTGCTTCGTGGCTCGCTCGGTGCTGGACTTCGCCGCAGCCAACGCGGTGACCATCGCATGCTGATCGACGCGCAGGTACAGATCGGCTGTAGTGCTCAGGTGTGAATGCCCGAGAATCTCCTGTGCGACCTTGATGTTGCCGGTGGTGTCGAGTACGCCTTGCGCGAGGGTGTGACGGAACAGGTGCGGATGAGCCGAGATGCCTGCCTTTCGACCGATGTAGCGTAGGGCCGACTCAAAACTCGCATAGCGAAGGGGCTTGCCTTGACCTTTCCGCGAAGCGATCCAAACGGCATGAACGTCCGGCGCCGCGCGGCGCTCGGTGCGCAAGTACTCTTCGTAAATCGGCCAGAAGTCGTCGGTGACGGGCACGCGGTGCTGATCGCGCGCACCCTTCAGCCGCACGGTGATGAAGCGCCGCTTGCGATCGACATCCTCCAGCTCCATGCCCAAAATCCCGTGTCGGCCAGCAACCAGACTCCAATCGCCGATGCGCTGACCCGCGCGAGACAGCAACATCAGAATCGCTTTATCGCGATAGGAACCCGCGCTGTCGATCAGCTTCTGAATCGCCGCGGGCTCCAGGACCTTCGGGAGCGTTCTTGGAATACGGCGGCGAAATCCGTCACGTTGCCTCTGGCGCGCCGGCAAGTCGCGCCCGATCATCCCGTGACGCAGCTCCTCGGTGAGAGGGTTGCCGGAGGCTGGGTTGATGCGACCTTTCCAAGGGCCGCGCCCATCTTCGGTATCGCGGCGAATGCAGTACTCAAAATAGGACGCGAGCACGCTTAGCCGATGGTTGATCGTGCGCGGCTGGCGCGGCTTCTGCGTAGACTGCGTGCCGACAGCACCCTGCTTCGTACCTCGGGCGAACTCGGTGATGTAGCTGCCGACGGTCTGACGCGTGACGTGGTCGGGATCTCCTCCCGAGGCGTGCAGCCAACTGAAGAAGTGCGCGAGGCCAATCGCGTAAGCGCGCTGCGTGTAGACAGAACAATCGCGCAAGCTCAGCTCCGTTAGAAACTGATCGCACGATCCAACGCTGACATCCTTCGAGTCGCAAACACGGAATGAGACACCGAATCCTTCGGTTTTTCTTAAAACCTTGTAAATCGACATAGCAGCCATCTTCGCCTGACTGCTATCGAGAAGTACATCTACTGGCGGGATCCATCGAGCGCGCAGAGGCTCGGCCGCAAATCACGAGATAAGATGTCAGCCAGACCGAGGGCAAAGACCTCCCGGCACTGACCGAAGTCCAGGGCGACGTGAGCGGCTACCGCGAACGTCTGGTCAAGTTCGTCGAAGGGCAAAGAGTGAGCTTGAACTACTCCGAACGAATCGCGCCTGCTAAGGGCTTGTCGTTCGGCGGAAAGATCACGCTGCTTTCAGGGATGCAGCCAGCCGAGGAGTTTACCTGCCTCCGTTAATCGGGAACTCGCGTGCGGTAAGGCCATGTTTAATTTTGCTACGAAAGGAATTGGATACTTACGAAACCCGTTCAGCGAGGTGAAATTTCTTCCAGAGAATAACGAGCAAACCCGGGTTTTAAACTATTCTGAGCAGCAAAAATATCTAGCGACGGCCTCGCAACCTCTCCACGACATCGCAACGTTAATGCTTGAAACCGGAATGCGACCCGAAGAGGTTTATCGGATCAGCCAGGAGAATGTGCACCTCTCGCAAGGATACTTGTTAAATCCATTTGGGAAAACAAAGGCGGCGAAGAGGCGGATTAATCTTACCTCTAGAGCTACAGAAATCCTCCGCGCTCGCATTGCTGGAGCAAAAGGCCTTTTCTTGTTCCCTCACGAGAAGGATGTCAATTTGCCGATGCTCAAAGTGAACAATGCGCACCACGGGGCTCTGAAGCGTTCTGAGTTAGCCCCCTTTCGCTTATACGACCTCCGCCACACGTGGGCCACGAGAGCCGCGATGTCGGGAGTGGACTTGGTCACCTTAGCAGCCATGCTAGGGCACTCAAGAATTCAAATGGTTTTGCGGTATGCACACCCGACAGAGCAGCATCAGATCGAGGCAATGAAAAAACTTGAAGAATTTAATGCACTGAGTCAACTGGCGGAATATGAAAAAAAACCAGCGCAGTCGCTACACCTTCCGCTACAGTGAGTTTTTCACGATGGAACCCATCGGCTGTAAGCGATTGAGAAAATTGGAGGCGCGGGTGAGAATCGAACTCACGCATAAAGGTTTTGCAGACCTCTCCCTTACCACTTGGGTACCGCGCCCTACAAACAGGGTTCAACCAAAAACCGGCGTTCGAAGCCACCACAGCGCTTGGCTAAGTGACATCAATACAAAGAATTGGAGCGGGAGACGGGGGTCGAACCCGCGACATCGACCTTGGCAAGGTCGCGCTCTACCACTGAGCTACTCCCGCTCGGCAGCAGCGATTATAAACAGGGCCAAGGCCTGGGGCAATGGCACCCAAGTCTTGGAAGCGTTGGTTTTTGAAATCTTCCAAAAAATAGAGCAACAGCGTAGCCTTTCCCGGTTGGTTTCTATTCTGACTGAGCGGAGGCCTGCGACGATGGACGTTGTGCTTGCTGTGACCCTTGGGTTCATCAATGGTCTTCTGGCATTTATGGGTGTATGGGTGTCATTAAAACCTCCCAAGACGGAACATCACTGGCGTTGGATTTTGGCTTTCGGCATAAGCGGGGCTGCGGGCGTCTTCCTGACCGGCTGGATAGCGTGGAACGGTGCACACGATCAGGATAGGTTACAGGGCAAAATCGACTCCGTTAATTACCAACTTACTGAGAGCAGGGTTGAACAGGCTCGCATGAGTGGTCACCTGGAAGGTGTTCAAACAATTATGGAGAATCTGAGCAAGAGCGGTTGGCCGGGCATGAAAGAGTTTGCAGCCGCAATAACCAAATTAGCAGAGACTCAAAATGCAGCCAAACAGCTTACTGATAAACAACTATGCGATAAGGCGCTGGATGTCGCCAAGCGTTTGCGTGCTTTGAACGTCAAACAAAGCGCCGAGAACGATGCCGCATTCTCGAAAACCGTTGAGGATATGAGGGTCGCGAAAACACCTGAGGAGCGACAACAGATTTGGCGACAGGGGACCAGAGCCCAAATGGACGCCTGGCATGAGGCCGAGTTGGGTCAAATGCTCGGCGATATTCTATATGTGAAGGATGGCTTACAACAGGGAGTAATGTCCGAACCCGAGCCAGATTTCAGCGCACGGATTGTTTTCTCCGGACATCTAGCGGGTACTGATCCCTTGATTCATGCCGCGAATTACTTGGACGTGATGGCTAGAGAATTATGCACGAAGTAATTCACGCTCCTGGGAGTTCTCTATTTCAAGCAACGAACCCTTCAGGCAGCAATCTGCCCATCCCGCATATGAATGATCCGGTCTCCATAACTCGCGGCCTCTGGGTTGTGTGTGATCATCAGGACGGTCTGTCCCAGTTCACGGTTGGAATGTCGAAGCATATTCAGCACGATATCCGAGTTTTTCGAATCCAGATTTCCGGTGGGTTCGTCCGCGAGTACAATCGCCGGCTTGTTAACCAGCGCTCTGGCCAATGCAACTCGTTGTTGTTCGCCGCCGGAGAGTTCTGACGGCCGGTGAGGAAGGCGTTTTTCCAGCCCAAGCAATCCAATAATCTTGTCGAGATAGGGATTGTCTTTATTCCCGTTTGTGCCTGCAATCTCTCGCGCTATTTCAATATTGGTTCGAGCGTCGAGGGTGGGAAGAAGGTTGAACTTCTGGAAAACGAACCCGATTTTCCGCTTTCGCATGCGGGTTCTTTCCGCATCGGAAAGCTTTGCGAAATCGGAGCCGTCAACAACTACGTGGCCGGAATCGGCGCGCGTCAATCCGCCGAGCAGATAAAAGAGCGTGGACTTGCCGCTGCCCGACGGGCCCACAACGCTTACAAATTCTCCCTTCTGCACAGTAAAGGAGACGCCCCGCAATGCGGGGACTTCGATCTTGCCAACATGATACGTCTTGCAGAGGTCTGCGGCTTCGATAAATGCGGGCATGAAAGGCGAGTCGGCGGCTAGTTTATCCAAACGCAGGCGACTGAAATTCAATCTTACACGAAGACATCAGCGGGACGACGCTCATGTCCAACTCTCACGCGGCCGTGGACGCACTAGTGGTAAGTGCTGCGGGTTGGGCACGCTTGGGACCGCGCTTGCGCACCAACAGGAGCCGAATGCGATCGAGTAGTTCGGCGGGACCATACATCCCTTTGGAGAGAAAAACATCGGCACGACTCTCGCGATCGTAACTCCTCACCTTGGATGAGAGCAAAATCGCGGGCGTCTCCGGAGAGAGACTCTTGATCTGCTCGACTAAACGGGTGCCGTCAAAGCCCGGCATGATCAAATCGGCAAGCACCAGATCAATCCCTCCTTCCTGGAAGCGTTGCAGCGCCTTTTCGCTGCTCGAATAGCTAAGCACGCGATACCCGCGTGTTTCCAACATGACTTTTCGAATAGACAGCGATTGTTCGTCGGCATCAGCACAAAGTATTGTTTTCTTAGGTTTCATGAATGTTTTTCTATTAATCTCCCGAAAGCGGCGCGAAACGTGCAGTTATTTCAAGTGAGTGAGAAGCCAACGAATCCTAGCGGGTGGTGAACACCGGGTAAAGTAGCAGAGACGACAATGGCACGGTAGGAGTATTGAAAAATTTTAATGTTTGTGCGTAGACCATTTCTTGTGGCGATGTAGTCCATTCTTGTAGAACACCGAGTCCTTGTCACAAAACATGAATGGATTTTCCACTGACGTTCACATTGACTACTCGGTTATCCTCGTCCGACCGGGTGAGGGAAACCGTCAAGCCGGCGGGCATTTTAAGTGCTGGCTCATACCGCGCGCTATGACGATAGGGGCGGCGGTTATCGCGCCCTCGTTGACTGAATTCCGGCGTCTTAGTATGCTGGACACATGCGTGGTAGCTCCATCCCGGCGGTCCTGTGTTGTTGTACGCGGGCGCCGGTGTGTGGGTAGCGCAGTAGTTTTTCCGTAACCCACCCGCCGCAATCGGGTGGGTTTCTTTTTGCAAAGAACTTGCCCGACGACTTCGGGCGAAATCGCAGTTTCGCCCCGGTGAACCCGGGGAGACTGATTTTATGAGGAGAAAATGATGAGCACAGATACCGCAACGCCGACTGCCGCAGCGCCAGCTCTCCGCATCAACGACACCGCACCTGATTTCACGGCTGACACCACGCAGGGCAAAATTAACTTTCACGAATGGATCGGTGATGGATGGGCGATTTTGTTTTCCCACCCGAAAGATTTCACTCCGGTTTGCACTACCGAGCTCGGAACCATGGCCGGCCTTCAGCCCGAATTCACGAAACGCAACACGAAGATTATCGGACTGAGCGTTGACCCCGTGAGCAATCACACAAAGTGGGCCGCCGACATCGAAGAGACCCAGGGCCACAAGGTGAACTATCCCATGATTGGCGATACCGAACTGAAAATTGCGAAGCTCTACGGAATGTTGCCGGCGTCGAGCGGAACGACTTCCGAGGGCCGCACCGCCGCAGATAATGCGACAGTTCGCACCGTATTCGTGGTCGGGCCAGACAAGAAAATCAAGCTGTTGCTGGTTTATCCCATGAACACAGGCCGGAACTTCGATGAGATTTTGCGCGTGATTGACTCCTTGCAGCTGACCGCCAATCACAAAGTCGCCACCCCCGCGAACTGGAAGCAAGGCGGAGACGTGATCATCCCGCCGGCGGTGACGAATGAAGAAGCCGAGAAGAAATATCCCGGTGGATGGAAGACTCTGAAGCCTTATTTGCGAGTCGTACCTCAGCCAAAATAGGGAGACCAGCTCATAGAGTCCAACCGAGAACGACTAACGAGACCGATCAAATGGTAGGTCGGCTAGCCCATTGGTGTCCGTAAAAATGAAATGATTCGTAAAATATCACTTTCGGTCTGGAAATTGAGTCCGGTAGCTCGCAGGCGATTGGTGCGCCTGTCACTCGGTCTGATGGTGATTTACTTCGCCTTCGGGGGATTCATCTGGTGGGCGATGCACCAGCCTCCGGAAAAATTCGGACGCGTGATGGCCAAAATGCCCGGCCCGGTTCCTTTTCTGCTTTACCCGTTTGAAACATTGTGGACGCGCGCCCGCGCCGGAACTCTCCACGTCGGTGATCCAGCGCCGGACTTCTCGCTGCTTAAGCTCGACAAAAGCGGAAGTGTCCATCTCGCCGAGTTGAACCAGCGACAACCGGTTGTGTTGGTCTTCGGCAGCTACACTTGACCGCCATTCCGGCGGGAGGCTCCCGCTATCAATAAACTCTACGAGCAGTATGGTGACCGCGTCGCCTTTCTGGTTGTTTACATCAGCGAGGCGCATCCGAGCGACGTGTGGCAGATGCAAAGCAATATCAAAGACAAAGTAGTTTTCGCCAGCCCGAAGGATGAAGAAGAGAGAGCGTCAATCGCCGGAGCTTGTGTGCGAAAACTTAGCCTTAAGTTTCCCGCTGTTCTGGATGAATTCGGCAACTCGACCGAACGGGCATACACCGGCTGGCCAGACCGCATATATCTCATTGACTCGCGCGGACGGATTACCTACAAGAGCAAGGCTGGACCATTTGGTTTCAAATCAGAAGAACTGGCCGCAGCTCTCGCCAAAGTCGTGCCGAAGCAAAGTCATCAGTCAGCGCATAATTACGGATCAAGAACAGTCCGTCTCCATCGTCCTCGGTTTGCAGATGCCCTGCTTCGCGGTATCTTATTAGCATGCAACTGCGGGGATGCGGTACGGCGCTGGTAACACCGTTTCGTCAGGACGGTTCCATTGACGAGGCCGCGCTGCGAAGTTTGGTAGCGTGGCAGGTAGAATCCGGAATTGATTTTCTTGTCCCTTGTGGCACGACCGGCGAAACCCCGACCCTATCTCATGACGAATGGCTGCGGGTTATTGATATCACCGTCGAAACTGCGGCAGGGCGAGTCCCGATAGTAGCCGGTGCCAGCTCGAACTCAACCCTCGATGCGGTCGCGAAAGCCAAAGAAGTCTCAGCGAGACCGGGAGTGGATGCGATCCTCACCGCATCCCCTTACTACAACAAGCCTACGCAAGACGGCCAGTACCAGCATTTTCGTGCGATTGCCGAGGCCGTCAATAAGCCGATCATTCTATACAACGTCCCCAGCCGCACCGGAGCGAACATTGAGCCTGCGACTCTGGCCAGGCTGGCCGAGTTGCCCAACATTGCGGGCGTGAAAGAAGCCAGCGGTGACATGACTCAAGTCACCGAGATGTGCAATCTGGTTCCAGACAACTTCCTAGTTTTCTCCGGCGACGATGCCGTGACGCTCCCTGTGATTTCTCTGGGGGGCGTAGGAATTATTTCTGTGGCTTCGAATGAGATCCCACGCGAAATGGCGCAGATCGCTCGACTTGCATTCGATAACGAGTGGGGAGAGGCCCGGCGCATTCATCGAAGATATTTGCCGTTGATGCGGGCTAACTTCATCGAGTCGAACCCGGCGCCGGTTAAGGCCGTCCTCGCAATGATGGGAAAGATCGAAGAGGTCTACCGTCTGCCAATTGTCCCAATGCGACGGGACACCCGTGCCAAGTTACAGAAGATCGCTGTTGAAGCTGGCCTGATTCCGAAAAAAGCGGCTGAAGCGTCCGCACCCGTGAACTTCTACATCTACGAAAATTGGGCGGCTGGGCCACACAAGATTGTTTTGCATCGGTCGAATTGTAATCAATGCAATCCCAATGGCCATGCTCAAGGAGAAGCCACCGATCATTCGCGTTGGCATGGTCCTTTCCACTCTTTGGATGAAGCTCGCGACGCGTCGCATCTCATCCCTTCGGTTCTGATTCGCAGCGAATGCAAGTGCATTTGAGATGGCAAATTTGCGGCGCAGACAACTGTGACTTCTACAATCTAATATCTGCAATCCGTCGCTGCTTCTCATATACTTCCTTTCCATGCAATCTCTTCGATCTTCCATCGAGCACCTCGCGTCTCTTCCTGAGGTAGAACGCGAGTCCGATGCCCGCCAAATTTTCATGGATTTCCGCGACGCACTCACTGAAGGAAAGATTCGCGCCGCAGAAAAGATTGACGGTCAATGGAAAGTGAATGTGTGGGTGAAGCAGGGCATTCTGTTGGGATTCCGTCTCGGTGAACTCAGCAAGATGGGGGAAGACGTAAGCCTGTCATTCGTTGATAAAGATACCTTTCCGGCGCGGCGATTCACGGTAAGAGATCGCGTGCGCATAGTTCCCGGCGGTTCATCGGTGAGGCTTGGGGCATACGTCGCGCCCACAGTCATCTGTATGCCGCCAATGTTCATCAACGTTGGAGCATATGTGGATGAAGGCACCATGGTAGATTCGCACGCACTCGTGGGCTCTTGCGCGCAAATAGGAAAGCGAGTCCACTTGAGCGCAGCCGCGCAGATCGGCGGAGTGCTTGAGCCCGTTAGTGCCGTTCCTGTGGTTATCGAGGATGACGTCCTGGTAGGCGGAAACTGCGGAGTTTATGAGGGCACGCTCGTTCGTACTCGCGCAGTCCTGGGGGCCGGAACAATCCTGACCCGTTCGACCCCGATTTATGATATTGTGCGTGGTCAAATTTACCGGGCGACGGATGAGAATCCGCTGGAAGTCCCTGAAAATGCTGTAGTTGTGCCGGGTTCGCGGGCGGTAAAAAAAGGCCATGCCGCAGACTGGAACCTGTCGTTATACGCCCCTGTGATCGTAAAATATAGAGATGAGAAGACGGATCGTGGCACTGAGTTGGAGGATTGGCTGCGCTAGATAGGTTGCGTAGATGGGCACTCGATACAACAGAGACGTCTTGAATCCGCCGTCTAATTTCCGGCCTGACGATATGAAAAGCACTCGACTCCAATCCGTGATCAAGCTTCTCGTTATCATTTTCCCGATATTCCTTATTTGCGCACAGATCGGGTTCGCCCAGGATTCGACTGGCTCACCTGTCCAACTAGTGCGCGAAGCAGTTCACAACGAGATCAGCAGCAGTCGTAGCGGGCCGAACTTCATGTTTCGAGAAGTGAGCCAGGGCTCGGATGGCTCGAAAACTAAGCTCCTAGTCGAAACTCGGGATGCGATGGCAGGGCTGTTGGTTGCGACCGATGGGCATCCACTGACTGCCGACCAGCGACTTGCGGAAGAGAAGCGGTTAGAGCACCTCGTTAACGACCCTGACGACCTGGGTAAGAAGTGCAAGCGCGAAAAAGAAGACGCCGAGCGAACCGCAAAAATTATGGGCGCATTTCCAGAAGCCTTCTTATATGAAGAAGATGGAACCGCTCCCGGCGAAGAAGGCCTCGGAGCGCCCGGCGATCCGTTGGTGCGTTTAAAATTCCGTCCAAATCCCAAATATTCGCCGCCTTCGCACGTGGAACAGATTCTCACCGGACTTCAGGGAACCATACTCATTGACAGTAAGCAGCATCGCATCGCAAAGATTGATGGCACGTTGATGAAAGAAGTCGGCTTTGGCTGGGGGATACTAGGTCACCTCGATCGTGGAGGTCATTTCATTGTGCAGCAGGGCGATATGGGCGGAGGGCATTGGGAAATCACGCGAATGGATCTTTCATTTACCGGAAAGGCTCTCTTCTTCAAGACTCTGAACATTAAAGACAAGGAAGTTTACAGCGATTTTCAACCTGCCCCGGGCGGCCTGACGTTCGCTCAGGGTGTGGAACTATTGAAGAAGCATGAAGCCTTGATGGCGCAAAACCAGCCGCCGGGAAGATGAAACATAAAACAATCTAGGATAGAGACCAGGTGGCTGCTTCTAAATGCCGAAAGACGTAGCAAGCTACGTCTCTACGGTTATTTTTTTCTGATTCCAAACACCTCTTTACGGGAAGTCAATTTTTCAATCAAGTCTTCTTTCATCGTGTATCCAGTGCCAGGTTTATCGGAAATCTGAATCGTCCCTCTCGGGGTAACCTCGACCTCGGGTTCAATGATGTCTTCTTCCCAATAACGTTTTGAGGCTGAAACATCTCCGGGCAACTTGAAGTTTGCCAACGTGGATAGAGCAATATTGTGAGCGCGGCCGATGCCTGATTCGAGCATTCCTCCGCACCACACGGGTACGTTTTTCCCTGCGCAAAGGTCGTGAACTTTTATTGCCTCGGTAAACCCTCCGACTCGTCCAACTTTGATATTAATGATCCGGCACGCACCAGTTTCGATGGCCTGTTCGGCGTCGCGCGCTTGGTGAATGGATTCGTCCAGGCAGATCGCGGTTTTCAGTTGGCGTTGTAGTTGAGAATGAAAATAAATATCGTCATCCCAGAGAGGCTGTTCGATCATGAGCAGATTGAACTGATCGAATTGGTGCAGATGATCTATATCGGCGAGAGTATAGGCAGAGTTAGCGTCGCAACTGAGCGTAATCTGCGGCCACCGGGCGCGGATCTTTTCGAGCACTTTTAAATCCCAGCCCGGTTTAACTTTGACTTTGATTCTTTGATATCCCGCTGCCAATTCGATCCCAATTTTCTCCAATAGCTGTTCGACTGAATCCTGGATGCCGATGGAGACTCCGCATGGAATTTCTCGGAGGGTCCCGCCCAGTAACTTCCACAATGGAATCTGTTTCTGTTGGGATTCCGCATCCCAGAGCGCGTTTTCCACGGCGGCCTTGGCCATCCGGTGGCCACGAATGCGAGTCATCAAGGGAACGCAGTCGCTCGGCGAGGCCAGCTGCCGGCCCAGTATAGCCGGAGCCAAATATTTTCTGATCGTTGCCCACGCCGTCTCCGACCATTCAGAGCTATAAAACGGGCCGTCGTCGGCGACACATTCTCCCCAGCCATCAACACCATCGCAATGCGCAGTCACGAGAATAATGCGCCGGCTCGAAATGCGTCCAAAGCTCGTCTCAAAAAAATGGACGAGGGGCATCTGAATCTCGCGAAGCGTGATGCCTTCAACTTTCATGTTTCAGCATTCCAAGAAATTACGTAGGGACAGCCGCCGCCCCGGGCTGTCCAGTTGGGCGAAGCTCAACAGATTGTATGGAAAAAGATAGAAAGATGCGTTCGGAAGTTGTGTCCACGGGATTCTACTTGCAAAATTCGCCGCCGAGTTTTGCCCAGCTCGGACAGCCGAGGGCGGCTGTCCCTACGTGGGCGATTCTGATTTCTTGGTCTGTTGCCATAGAGACTCCAGTTCTTCCATTGTTGCTTGCTCTGGAGTCTTGCCCTTGAGATGGAGCTGCTGTTCCATACCCTGAAAGCGGCGCCTAAACTTTCGGTTGGTTTTCTTCAGCGCCGATTCGGGATCAACTGACAAATGCCGTGCGAGATTGACGAGCACGAAGAAGAGATCACCCACTTCCTCTTCAACGCATGCGTTTTTACCTTCGGACGATTGGCTCAGTTCGTCCTGAAGCTCTCGAATCTCCTCCTGGAGTTTGTCGAACAGTCCGGTTACTTCAGGCCAGTCGAAGCCGACTTTGGAGGCGCGCGAACCAAGCTTATGCGCCTCTAACAGAGCCGGCATGGCCGCGGAAATTCCATCGAGGAACGACGTGTTGCTTTCATCAGACTGTTTCTCGGCGTTTTCTTTTTGCTTGATCGCGTCCCAATTCCTCAGCACATCAGAAGAAGTCTCAGCCTTTACATCACTAAACACATGCGGATGCCGGCCGACCAATTTGTCGCAGAGGCGATCCAACACGTCATCAATCGTGAATTTCCCATCTTCCGCTGCCATCTGGGAGTAAAACAGCACTTGAAGCAGGAGATCCCCAAGCTCTCCGGGCAATTCGTTCCAGTCACGGTTATCAATGGCCTCCAGAACCTCATAAGTTTCCTCTACCGTATATGGTTTGATGGAATCGAAAGACTGCTCACGATCCCAGGGGCACCCGCCGGGGCCGCGTAGACGAGCCATGATTGAAACTGCCCGTTCAAACCGGTCGCCTGTTGTTGGCATATGTGAAACCAATTTAAATCAGGACAGCAATTGTGGCAAAGGTACGCAGCCATTCGCGGAGGTTTGGCATCAATCGTGCCTGCGCATATGACAGTCCTCTCGCAGACCCCCTCAGCGAAGAGGAATTTGAGCCCTCCTCCTACTGTGTATTCACGAGCCCGGATAGCCGGGCTCTTCATTTTTTGTAAGGATGTTTACGCATAGGTCCAATGCTGTGTAGAGTACGATTCTTGCGGAATTTCAGCGGGCTGGCGAGACCACTTCATCCTAAGGCTTTGGAAGGCCGCGGCTTCCAGCCGCGCCATAGGTCCCAGAATTGATCAACGGGCGGCTGAAAGCCGCGCTCTTTCAAAGCTATTAACATCGCGGCGACATTCCCAGCGAGTTCGTGTCTGGTGTTCCCGAAAAATAACAAATGAGCGGGTGGACCGGAAATACGTCCTCCCATCGTCTTGTGAGACTGCCGATTATTCGGCATCTCTGCCATTTATTCGGCTTTGAGGAAAATTCCAGCCAGCGGGGGAAGCGTCAAAGTAAGTGTGTAGGGACGCCCATGCAGCGGCTCGGCTTCGGCCTGTTTTCCGCCCATATTACCCCACCCCGTTCCGCCGTACTCTTGCCCATCGCTGTTCAGAAGCTCCCGCCAGAATCCGCCTGTCGGAATGCCTAACCGATAAGGCTGCCTTGGCACAGGAGTGAAGTTGAATACCGCAAGAATCGTATCTTTCGGAGACTTACCCTTTCGCAGCAGGGAAAGGACGCTAGATGCGTTATCGTTGCAGTCAACCCATTCAAATCCTGCGGAATCGCTATCGAATACATGCATGGCGGGCTCGCTCTGGTACACTCGGTTCAATTGTTCTACCCAGCTCTGGATACCTCGATGGCTGGAATGTACCAACAAATCCCAATCTAGGCTGCGATCATGAGACCATTCCCGCCACTGCGCGAATTCATCCCCCATAAACAGGAGCTTTTTCCCCGGCTGGGCAAACATATAGGCGAATAGGAGCCGCAGGTTGGCGAATTTCTGCCACAAGTCGCCTGGCATTTTGTCGAGCAAAGAGCCTTTTCCGTGGACAACCTCATCGTGCGACAACGGCAAAACAAAATTCTCGGTGTATCCGTAGAGCATTCGGAAAGTGAGCGCGCTCTGATGGTATTGCCGATGAATGGGATCGTGTGAAAAGTATTGAAGCGTGTCGTGCATCCATCCCATATCCCATTTCATTCCGAAGCCGAGTCCGCCCAGATAAACTGGCTTCGAAACCATGGGCCACGCGGTTGATTCCTCGGCATACATTTGAATGCCTGGATAGGACTTGTAGGCTTCCTGATTCAATTCGCGCAGGAACTGGATGGCGTCGAGATTCTCTCTGCCGCCATATTTGTTCGGAATCCATTCACCAGCCTTGCGCGAATAATCCAAATAAAGCATGGAGGCGACGGCGTCCACTCGCAGGCCATCAGCATGGTATTTATCCAACCAGAACATTCCACTTGAAAGTAGGAAGCTTCGCACTTCGTTGCGGCCGTAGTTGTATATATACGTATTCCAATCGGGGTGAAATCCCAGACGAGTATCAGCATGCTCGAATAAATGGGTTCCATCAAAATAAGCCAACCCGTGTTCGTCGGAAGGGAAGTGCGACGGAACCCAATCCAGGATTACGCCAATGCCGCGTTGATGGAGATAATCCACCAGGTACATGAAATCCTGTGGCGTTCCGTATCGCGACGTCGGAGCAAAATAGCCGGTGGTTTGATATCCCCAGGAACCGTAAAAAGGATGTTCCATGACCGGTAGAAGCTCGACATGTGTAAACCTGAGGCGCTCGACATGCTCAGCGAGTCGTGGAGCAATTTCGCGATACGTTAACGACCGCGCGTTTTCTTCGGGAACGCGCATCCACGAGCCAAGGTGCACTTCGTAAATGGAGATCGGCGCTTGCAGCGAATCTTTTTCGGCTCGATGCTGCATCCAATTCTGATCTGACCATTCATAATCCAAATCCCATACAACCGATGCCGTACGGGGCGCAATTTCGTGATAAATGCCGAAGGGATCCATTTTGTCTGCGGTGTATCCCCGCGCATTCGAAACGATATGGAATTTGTAAGTGTCGCCCTTGTTGACCCCCGCAATGAAGCCTTCCCAGATTCCGGAGCTGGCATGCGGACGAAGAGGGTGCGACTTCACGTTCCACCCATTGAAGCTGCCAATTACCGAGACCTCACGCGCGTTGGGCGCCCAAACGCCAAATGTGACTCCCGTCTCATCTCCCACTTTCGTGATGTGAGCGCCCAAACTCTTGTAGCCTTGATACTGCCGCCCTTCGTTGAACAGGTAAACGTCCTGATCGCTTACCAGAATGTTTGTTTGGGGCGCGTCGTGAGCTGGGGCTGGGCTAGATTTAATCATTAGGAGTTATCGCAGTTGCCTTATATCCCTATTTGGACAGCGGACTATTCAAAAATCAGCTTACTGAGATGCGTCCTTTAGTGTACCGGAGAGCCAGCAACCGTGAGATTCTGCCCCAGGGCCGCCGTTGTTCCTTAGAGAATGCCAATGCTAGACTGCATCTTGCCTCTCTCCTCACTTCACCGCCGGGATCCCCTCTAAATGCCAGTTCTGCGCGTGGTCATTCTATGGCACCAGCACCAGCCCTTCTACAAAGATTTAGTCACTGGGCAGTACCGGCTGCCTTGGGTGCGCCTCCATGGCTTAAAAGATTATTACGGAATGGTCAAACTGCTGGATGAGTTCCCTGAAGTTCACCAGACTTTCAATCTGGTTCCGTCACTGATTACGCAACTTCAAGATTACGTGGCGGGAACAGCACAGGATCCCTTTCTGGAAGTCGCGACAAAATCCGCCGGTGACCTAACTTCAGATGAGCGCAGATTCGCCTTGCGCTATCTTTTCCAGGCCAATCAATCGAATATGATCGCGCGGTATCCGCGGTATCAAGAATTGTGGGAAACATTGCGGAATGCAAGTCTCGATCCCCAGCGAGCCGACAAATATTTTCAAGCGCAGGATTTTACCGATCTTCAGGTGCTTTCGCAGATCGCCTGGTTTGACGAGTTTTTTCTGGACGATCCGGATGTGGCAGCACTGATCGTCAAAGGCCGGAATTACACACTTGAAGATCAGAGGTTTGTCATTGCACGGGAGCGCGAACTCCTGGCCAAAGTGCTTCCGGCGCATGCCGATGCTGCGAAAAAAGGACAAATCGAAATCTCAACTTCGCCCTTTTATCATCCAATTCTGCCACTGCTGTGCGATACGAACATAGGAGCCGTATCCGCGCCGGGGCTTTCACTTCCCCAAAATCGTTTTCGTCACCCCGAAGATGCGCGGGAACAAATTCAAAGAGGGCTTGATCTACACCAGGAAGTATTTGGAATCAGGCCGAAAGGGATGTGGCCTTCGGAAGGAAGCGTTTCCGAAGAAGTGATAAAAATTGCGTCCACTCTGGGTTTGAAGTGGATGGCCACGGACGAAGAGGTACTCGGACGGACCTTGGGAACCTCGTTCTCCCGCGACGGTTCGGGCCGCTTGCCACAAGAATCAGCCCGAAAGCTTTACGCCCTGTACCGCTATGAAAGTGACCAGACTGCGATGCATCTGGTCTTTCGCGACCATACCATTTCCGACCTGATCGGATTCGTTTATTCCGGCATGCCGCCGCAGGACGCAGCAAATCACCTTATCGGCAGCATTCAGGAGGCTGCGAAGCCGGTTCTGGCCAGCGGACGCGATGCCCTAATTTCAATTATTTTGGACGGTGAGAACGCGTGGGAATACTTTCCGCGTTCGGGTCGGGAGTTTCTTCGCCGGTTCTATGACCGTCTCAACCCAAAGTCCGGAATCGAGGCGGTCTCCATATCGGAAGCAATCGAACGGCATCCCAATGTTGAGAAATTGAGTTCGCTGGTTCCAGGCTCTTGGATTCGGGCGAATTTTAACGTTTGGATCGGTGCTCGTGAAGACAATCGCGCATGGGATTATCTCTACAACGCGCGGAGTTTTTATTCCCGGGTCTCCCCGAATTGCACACCAGAACAGGCGAAGTTGGCATATGAAGAATTGCTGATTGCCGAAGGCAGCGATTGGAATTGGTGGTATGGTCCCGAACATTCGTCGGCCAATGACCGTGAATTTGATGAGCTTTACCGCAAACATCTTTCTAATGTTTATCAGGCATTGGGCGCTGTTCCTCCGGATTATCTTGCGCAACCAATCAATCGCACCGGCGCCAATCCGCTTTTCACACCTCAAAGTTCCCACATTCATCCGCGAATCACCGGAGACTCTGTGCGCTACTTTGAGTGGATGGGAGCCGCTGTTTACACTCCCGACCGCCGCGCCGGGGCAATGCATGGCAAGCAGTTCCTTATGGATGCAATCCACGCGGGGACGGATGAATCTTTCATTTACGGGCGAATTGATTTTATTGAAGAGTTTTCGAAGGCGGAGTTTGAAGTTGTGATTAATCTCGAGCCCTTCCTCGCGGATCAGCGCGATTCCGGGCGATCACTGAGGCTCGACGCAGCCGTTATGGGAGGAGGGATACTGTCGTGGAACCTGCGCGTCCAAGATCAGCCGGAGCCCATGACGACTTCATCCCAGCCCCAGAATGAGGTACAGGTGGCTCTCGGCCGAAGTTTTGAGTTCAGGGTGCCACTGATGTTCACGGCGTCAGTTAGCGGAGTCGCCCAAAGCAATGGGGCGCTTCGACTCCGGGTCAGCCTTTGGCAGAATCGCCTGCCCGTGGACGCCTTGCCGGAAGAAGGATGGATTGAACTACGGTTAGAAGGCAAAGATGAGTGGCAAGTGTGACTTGAAAGCCGGCTGATATAATCGCCGGTTCCGTCATTCATATCTAATCTGATTCTCTGAATTGAGCGGGAAAGTTCTGTCGGAAAACACTCAAGTGCAAAGCGCACTAGCAGAAGGGAATGTTCATGAGCAATATTGTTGACATACATGCGCGAGAGGTTTTGGATTCTCGCGGCAATCCCACGGTAGAAGCCGAAGTGATTCTTGGTGACGGCACCCAGGGGCGAGCCATCGTCCCCAGCGGCGCTTCTACTGGAGAACACGAGGCGGTCGAACTGCGCGATGGAGACAAGAAACGCTTCCTCGGCAAGGGCGTCCTGAAAGCCGTGGAGAATGTAAACGGCGAAATTGCCGAGGCCCTTGCGAACTCCGATGCCGCCGACCAGCGCGCCGTAGATCAAAAGATGATCGAGCTTGACGGCACGGATAATAAGAGCCGTCTCGGAGCGAACGCGATTTTGTCCGTATCCATGGCGATCGCCCGGGCATCGGCCGTCTATTTCCAGCTTCCGCTATATCGTTATCTCGGAGGCGCGGGCGCCAACACGCTGCCAACTCCGATGATGAACATCCTCAACGGAGGCGCTCACGCCGATAACAACGTGGACTTCCAGGAATTCATGGTCATGCCCGTGGGCGCGAATCATTTTCCGAGGCCCTGCGCTGGGGAGTTGAAGTCTTCCACACCCTGAAAGGCGTACTGAAAAAACGCGGCTACAATACCGCAGTCGGCGATGAAGGCGGATTCGCGCCATCGGTGAAATCGAACGTCGAAGCCATCGAAGTTGTTCTCGAAGCCATTCAGCAAGCCGGATACAAACCCGGTGCGGAAATTGCGATCGCACTCGATCCCGCAGCCAGTGAGTTCTTTCAGGACGGAAATTACATTTTCAAAAAGTCCGACAAATCGGCGAAGAGTTCCGATGATATGGTTCGCTTCTGGGCAAAGTGGGTCGAATGATTATCCAATAGTTTCGCTGGAAGACGGGCTCGCCGAAAACGATTGGGATGGCTGGAAAAATCTCACCGAACAAATCGGCGGCAAGATTCAGCTGGTCGGCGACGATCTGTTCGTCACCAACACCGAATTTCTGCAAAAGGGAATTGATAAGGGCGTCGCCAATTCCATCCTGATCAAAGTCAACCAGATCGGAACCGTAAGCGAGACTCTCGACGCCATTGATCTGGCGCGGCGCAATGGATACACGTCGATCATCTCCCACCGCTCCGGCGAAACCGAAGACACATTCATCGCCGATCTGGCAGTCGCAACTGGAGCGGGACAAATCAAGACCGGCTCAGCCTCCCGAACCGACCGCATCGCGAAATACAACCAGTTGCTAAGGATTGAAGAAGACTCGGGGATTCGGCCAGGTTCCTGGGATTGAAGGCGCTGAACTGCAGGGGATAAGAGAACTGAATGGTAAAGTCAAAGTGGGTGAAGTCGGAGACTGAGTTTGTTCCGACGACTAAGGGTTGCCTTGAAGGATCTAAGCTCCCTAACTGGTGGAGCGCAACATTCGCGAAGCCAAGACCAACCTGTGCCCGCCGGAATTACGAAGACGTTTTCAGCGTAGCCAAAGAACGTGGGCGAGAGACGGTGATTATTAGCTGAGGGGAAAGCCCATTGCGCCAACTGATGTCGGATAAGTCGGCTCGAATCCCAATTTCAGGCGTCGAATACGGCAAACGGAGACTCGTAGTTCCATCGAACAAAGACTCTCAACGAATCCGCTGCCGAAAGAAATCGAAGAGTCATACTTCCCGTGTAATTGAAGTCCTCTAGTGAGAAGTTGCACTCTTACTTTGCTGGAATCGCCGAAGAATTCAGGGTAAAACCGCTCTGTACGTTCAAAATTCTTTATGGGCAATACTGGCTTAACAGACGGAGAGTGGACAAGACGCTAGCGAGTGGAGAGAAAAAACTATTCGTGGTAAGAGGCCAAAGCGAGTATCCAATTGGATTCGCTCCCGCAATATTCAGTCGGGCCGACAATCAACTCCGAAGCTGGCATCCAATGGTTTTAGGGTTTTCAAACTTGGAGAAAAACCAAAGAACTCCGTGACGATTACCCCAAAACAAAAGTTCTAAATTAGAGTTCGAATCCGGATACCGAAACGTGGAGCGACCCCCTCAAAAGATCGCATTCTAGGTCACGCAGGCGCCAGGAGGAGCCTGCCGTTCCGGGTTATTGACAGCCCGACTGGGAAACAAAACAAGGTGCTGCGCCAGCTCGGCCGACCAGGCGTTGCGGAGCGTACAATGGGATCTAGACATGGCCACTGAAATCATTTTCGCTTTTGAAGAATCGCCCGAAGGCGGCTACCAAGCCCGCGCTCTTGGGCACTCCATTTTTACGAGCGCACACGATGGAAGAGTTAAGAGCCAACGTCACGAATGCTGTCGCCGTTATTTTGCCGACAGAGAGGTGCCCCCGTTAGTTAAATTGATCGAAGTGCTCCCTAAAGTTTGGACCCTGATCGGCGAAGGAGAGTTCGTAGTTCCCACGATTCAACGATCCGCTGCCCAAGGAAATCGAAGATCTCTTCTACGAATAAAGAACGATTCTCCGCCGGCCAGCAGCTGAGTCCCCTCACTGCTTCCGCCAAGTCATCTCCACCCTCACCGGAATCTCGTTCTTTATCGGCAGCGTCAGAGTGTCGGGGGATCAATCTTGAAATCGGTAGAGCGTCGCGGGAATTGTCCCGGAGATTTTGCTCTCAGTTCCTTGAGTCGTCAGTTGGAATGGAACCTGTTTATAGTTGGCAGTCTGTCCGGCAAACTGTATCTCCAAATCGGCATTAATAGTCGCAGAGCCAGCGGCTGATTCGGGCAAGCTGCGTTCGCACAGTAACCATGGGAAATTGCGCACCCGCGAGTTACCTGAAGCATGTGAAGGTCGCGATTGCTGTCTCCTGAATCAAACGACTTGACCGGTACTGCGATCAGGAAATCGCATTGCTCGTCATGGCAAACACCCTTGCCACGAGCCGCATGGCTAACGCCGTCCGTCTGATGCAGCGGATGGGAGACGTGATACGTCAGAGTGCATTCTTCAAGAACCCACTGGGTATCAGCTGCAAAAAGCGGCAACGCCAGCAGTAGTGTGACAACAGAAAAATCAGCACAATTTTCTTATTCATAAATTGGCTAGAACTTTAGCGAGACCGATAGAAGAGCCGCCCCAAACGCTCCCGCCGTAATGATCGCCACCGGCGCATGCGCTGATGCGAGCCCATGAACCTTCTCTCCATTGTTTCGTTGATTGTATGCCATGATCCCCAAAATCGGCGTCAGGATCATGCCCGGCCCATGAATCCAAGCCAGAGCTTTGTGTACGCCGGATGGGGCCTTTGGTTTCGGTTCCCGGAATTCTGGGTGCACGAATCGCGTAGTACGCGGTGATGAAATACAAATCCGCGGTCACGCCTCCCAAAGCGGCATGCACGTCCCGCGAGGTTGAGCTTGTGTTCTTGCCGCCGGCATTGAGGGAAGTGAGCAGCGTGGCCAGCAGAGGAACGGTCGTGATTAAACCCATCCGCTGATGGATTTTCAGCATATGAGTTCGTTTGTCGAGCCGTGCCTGCTCTTCCGGATTGCTCTGGGTCTGGGCCGAGGGAAAGCCGAGATCACCCAGCGAGGGCTCGGTCGTCTGGCTGCTTGAAGGCGCGCTCGGTAGGTTGTCCTGGGGCGTTGAGCACTTATCCTGGGATGGTGGCGTTTTATCCCCAGGTGCTGCTGCCGGTTCGCTGTTCGTATCCTGCTGCGAATTCTGCCCCTGCATTGGCAGCGAAATCGCGAGAGAAAGCACTAGAATTCCCAGTCCATGCCCAAGCTTCGCCACTTTGAGTTTCATGGAAGCCCTCTCCTTGACAAACGATGCTGGTGAATATTTTCCTAGAGATGCTGCGATCATGCTCGAAAGATGTATGAGGAAATATCAGTTTCGTCAGAATCCCATTTGTCATCCGCCGAAGGGCCGTAAGTCGCAGGAACAGGCTTCTCATTCAGTCGCAAATACACGCCCAGCTGCGCCCGGTGATGTACCAGATGATTCATGAACATCTGCCGGTAGGCAAGAAAGCGCGAGCCCTTAAAAATAGTCTTGTCTCCGGAACTCAACTTCCAATCTATCCCTCCATGCCTCGTCCTTGGTATTTTGTAGCGCTGTCCTGACCTTGGCTGCTCCTTCGTCGAGAACACTTATAAGCTGGGCAGCGGACTCGAAGGGCAACGGCTTATAATTCCCTTTCGCAAAGTCGAGCTCAGGAGTTGTTAGTATTGACAGACCGAAACCGGCAAGCTGCGCGATGTGCGGCGCAAGTTTATTTAGCGGCGTGGATTTCGGATGCGGCTTAAAGTCCTGTTTATCCGCCGGAACCCGTTCCAACGCTGTCCGCGTCTTTTTCATTTCTTCATCAAATTCAATCAATAGAAGTTCGCTGACGGACATGAGGTCTCTCCTTGATGGTCGAGTATAAGATGACCGAGTATCAAGCTGAAGATGGATTGCCATCGAGTAATGGCCAGTCCAGACACGATCCGTTCGGTATAATTGATCCCTTCCCGTATAAGCAAATAGCCAGGAGCTAAAAGCTAGAAGCCTATGACTCGTCCCAAACCTCTCGTTCTCATCATCCTCGATGGCTGGGGATACCGCGCCGAAACTAAAGCCAACGCGATCGCGCTTGCCCGCAAGCCTACGTATGACCGTCTTCTTCGCGAATATCCCAACACTCTCATTCACACTAGCGGCCACTATGTTGGCTTGCCCGAAGGCCAAATGGGCAACAGCGAAGTGGGACACCTTAACATCGGCGCCGGTCGTATTGTTCACATGGACAGTACCCGCATCGAGTTGATGATTCAGAATGGCGAGTTTTTTCAGCATCCCGTGCTGCTTGCCGCCATGAAGAACGCTCGCCTCGATGGCCGGCAGCTTCATCTTTTCGGGTTGGTTTCTGACGGAGGCGTCCATTCTTATCAGAGCCATCTTCATGCGCTTTTGAAAATGGCAAAGCAGAACGGAGTTGAGCGCGTCTTCATCCACGCGTTCATGGATGGCCGCGACACTCTGCCGACGAATGGCGCCGGAATATCTGGAACTACTTCAGCAGAAAATGCGCGAATACAACACTGGCAAGATCGCCAGCATCAGTGGACGCTACTACGCGATGGATCGCGATCGCCGCTGGGAGCGCATTGACAAAGCATTCAAGGCAATGGTCAACGGAGTTGGCGAAGGCGGAAAGTACGCCGATCCCGTGCAAGGGGTAAAAGATTCTTACAACAAAGATGTTACCGACGAATTCATCGTGCCGTTTGTCTGCACCGAAGAACACGGAAAATCGGTCGCAACCATTCGTGATAACGATTCCTGCATTTGCTTCAATTTTCGCGCCGACCGCGTCCGCCAAATTACTCGCGCACTCGCTCGCAACAGCGGACTGAACGCTCAAGGCCGGACGCGATTTGCCCGGCGCCGAAGACCTCGATGCCGCAATTCCGCGAGATCGGGTTCCCAGCAATTTGCATTACGTCTGCATGACGCAGTACGACAAGCATTTCAGTTTGCCAGTCGTCATCCCGCCAGAATCCATGAACAATATTCTTGCCAATGTTATGGGCGAGATGAATCTGCGCAATCTTCGCGTCGCGGAAACAGAAAAATACGCCCACGTGACTTATTTCTTCAACGGCGGAGTGGAGACTCCTTTTCCCGGAGAAGATCGAGTGCTGGTTCCATCGCAAAAAGTTGCGACTTATGATTTGAAGCCGGAGATGAGCGCCGCCGGCATCGCCGACGCCGTGGTCAAAGCCGTCGAAGATGGCACATTTGATGTCATCATCGTAAATTTTGCCAACGCCGATATGGTGGGACACTCCGGCAAGATCGAGCCCACGATCCGCGCCGTTGAAACCGTGGACGGATGTCTGGAGCGCATCGAACGGGCCGTACGCGCGAAGGGCGGCGCAATTCTGATAACCGCCGACCACGGCAACGCCGAGATGCTGATTGATCCAGTCACCGGCGGACCGCATACTGCGCATACCACGAATCCAGTGCCGTTTATAGTGATTGCGGAGAATGGGGAAAAAATCACGCTCAGCCCTAATGGTTCCTTGCGAGATATTTCACCCACGATTCTTGGAATGTTAGGCATTCCTCAGCCAAAGGACATGACAGGCAATGATCTGCGAGTTCTGCAAAAGATCTAAACCCAATGGAAAGGCAAAATAGTCCATGGGCGATGTAGTAGTAGAAAGTTTAATTCTCGATCTGCTTGAGTGGCTGGCAAAACGGGACCGGACCTACGAAGAGGTGATGGACGGGTGGCGTACCTCCTGCCCCAAACTCCCCGTTTGGGAAGACGCGAACGATCGTGGACTTGTCACGACGGAGATGGCGGACGGGCGCTGTATCGTTAGGATTACTTTGGCGGGGCTTGATCTTCTTGAACGGAACAGGATTTGAACTCCTGTGAAGGGCTGATCATCTTGCGAAAGCAGTTATTGTAAAAACTCCCCCACATTCCTGCTCAGTCGGCATCGTCGCCTCCCACCCTTTCGCAAAGTACGCGAAAAGGGTGGGCCAGCCCTTTTTTGTGCGGGGGCTGCGAAGTCAAAATCTCCTGAGCGGTGATCACTCTCGATTTAATATCATTCCATGAAGCTTCTGGTTCTTCCTTACCATCGCGGCAGCTTCTGGAATGCGCCGCCGGAGTTTACCGAGAGGCTGCGGAAAGAATTTCCGCTGCTCGAAGTTGTTCATCTTAGCGACGACGACCAGATCGAGAAACAGATCAGCGATGCGGAGATCGTCGTGACCTGGACTCTACGCCCCGACCAATTCAATGCCGCAAAAAAGCTGCGCTGGATACACTCTCCCGCGGCAGCGGTCCATCAACTACTGTTTTCCGAACTGATTGCGAGCAACGTAATCCTGACCAATGGAAGCGAAGTTCATGGAGCAACCGTGGCTGAGTTGGTGATTGCGCTTATCTTTGCCTTAGCGAAAAAACTGCCTCTGGCAATGCGATGTCAGCAGCAACGCGTTTGGGGACAGAATCAAGTTTGGGAATCGCGACCTCAGCCGCGCGAAGTTACTGGCGCAACGCTCGGTCTAATTGGATTAGGAAGCATCGGGACTGAGGTGGCGAAGCGCGCATCGGCACTGGGAATGCGAGTGATTGCGGTCCGCAACAGAGTGGAAGCGGGGAAAGCAGACAACGTCGAGCAGGTTTACGCTTCGTCGGAGATGGACTTGATGCTGTCGAAGTCTGACTATGTGGTAATCGCCGCACCGCTGACTTCGTCCACGGCAGGAATGGTCAACGCGGAGCGACTCGCCAGCATGAAGCCGGATGCCTACCTGATCAATGTCAGTCGCGGCCAGTTGGTGGACGAATCCGCGCTCGCCGAAGTCTTACGCAATCGGGAAAAATCGCTGGCGCCGCCTTGGATGTTTTCGAAAAAGAGCCGCTGCCACCCGACTCACCATTGTGGAATTTGCAAAACTTGCTCATTACCCCGCACATCGCTGGCTTTTCGGAAAAGCTATGGGACAAGCATTACAAATGTTTCACGGAAAATCTTCGCTGCTATCTTAATCATCAGCCGTTAATTGCGATCGTGGATAAGAGTAAGGGATACTGAATCATCCTGAAGGGCTTCGTCCCAAATGATCTTGCTCGTACCCGCAGAATTGCCGGTCAAAGTGCAAATCCGCACCACGCAAGATCCTTCGCAAGCTCAGGATGACTTCTCAAGTTTCAAAGCGATGCGCAGAATCCTGATTCTTCTTATCATGAGTCTCGCTTCAGATCCAAGCGCTTCGCCGCAGGCTTCGGATCATGGCGCGCCTCCAACGTTCTATAAAGATGTTTTGCCCATCCTTCAGCAGCATTGCGAAAGCTGTCATCGGCCTAAAGAGATCGCGCCGTTTTCATTGGTCACATATCAGCAAGCGCGATCAAGGGCGCAACAGATCAAAGAAGCGGCCCTCCTGAAGACAATGCCCCCCTGGTTTGCGGATCCGTGCTGCGGCCATTTTTCCGATGATCCCTCGCTCACGCCGCAACAGATTGCTACGATCTCATCATGGGCGGACTCCAAGACTTCCGCTGGTGATCCGCGAGACGGTCGTGCGCCTCCGCACTGGGCTTACGGATGGAACGTCGCCACTCCCGATGTCGTTTTGAAAATGCCGAAATCGGTTGCGATTCCAGCGCACGGAGATATGGAATACACATACGAAATAGTGCCTACCGGTTTTGCAACCGATCGCTGGGTACAGATGTGCGAGGTGCGGCCTTCGAGCCGGGCGCATGTCCATCATGCGGTCGTCTATATTCGGCCTCCGGAATCCAATTGGCTCCGCGGCGCCCCGGTGGGGGTTCCGTTCACGGCCTCGACTTTTCGCGATCCGGAACTTATGCATGAGGCGCATGCTACCAACAGCGACATGCTTCTGGTTTACGCGCCGGGCAGTTCGCCGGACAATTGGGCCGACGGGATGGCAAAATTCATTCCCGCGCACTCCGATCTCGTGTTTCAGATGCACTACACGACCAACGGCCACGCTTCTCCCGATCAGACCAGCGTAGGATTGGTTTTCGCCAAACTTCCGCCCAAACTTCGCGTGCTTACTCTACAACTGGCCAACGACCACGACACGATCCCGATTCCTCCCGGCGTGGACAACTATCGTGTCGAGGTTCACGGCACCCTTCCCAACGACGCCACCCTTCTCAGCTTCTTCCCGCACATGCACCTTCGCGGAAAGCGTTTCGAATACAACATCGTTCACTCCGACGGCCCTGCCGATAAAAAGATCGAAACGCTGCTCAGAGTAAATTACGATTTCTACTGGCAAATGAGCTATCGGTTGGCGCAGCCACTTTTTCTGAAGGCCGGAACAGAACTTCAAGCGGTTGCGTGGTATGACAATTCAAGGAACAATCCGCACAATCCCGATCCGCATTCTCCGGTGATTTGGGGAGATCAGACGTACAACGAAATGATGGTTGGATTTTTTGACGTTGCGGTTCCTGCGGATATGGACAAGGCGCACTACTTCATTCGTCAGGGCAAATGATTATGCAAAGGAAATTGCATTAGTGAATGTCAATGTCTCCTGATCCCGTTGCGATCTGCACCGGGACACCGCCCCCGCGAACCTTTCCACGAAGATCTTTTTTACCGTTGGCTACTTCCGTCGTGATTGGGAAATCCACCGACACCGTCCCTGAACTGGTGTGAGCATCCAGATCGAATGAGGCATTCGAGGGTAAGCGCAGTTGAACAGTTCCAGAGCCGGTATGAAGGGTCCACGCGCCTGTGGGCTCGCCTTCAGCTTTAATGGATCCACTGCCCGAGCTGGCTTCGAGAGAACCGCGAAGACCACGCAGATCCAGACTGCCGGACCCGGTGCTCGCCCGCACCGATCCCGATGACGTTTGTTCCAGGCGCAGATCGCCGCTGCCCGTGCTGCCTTCGAAGCCGCCAGCTATGTCGGTAGCGTGAACCGAGCCGCTCCCAGTTTTTGCGTGCACGTTACCTTTTACCTGCGCGATTCCTATATCGCCTGAGCCGGTGTCAGCACGGACAGTGTTACCTATAGAGGAGATTTTCAAGCGTCCAGACCCGGATGACGCATCGAGAGACCCGTGAATCCCTTCGATATCTTCATCGCCCGATCCGGTTTTTGCACGCAGTTGCGTGTCTGCGGGTACGATCAATTCGTAGCTGATTGACACATTGTGCCGCAACTCTGGATCATCAATATGACCCACACGAATTTCGTTTCCGTTCTGCTGAATCGGTGGATTGTCTTCCAGTCGCTTTATCTTATCTTCCGCGTTACCGCCAAAGAATTCCGTTACCCTGATTCGTCCTGAAATGCGGACTTCGTTTGAACTGCCGATTTTTACTTCGATGTTGCCGGACCCAGTCGTGACTTCGAGATTAACGTTTCCGGTGACCTTCAGCGTGCGATCAAAGGATCCCTCCGAGGCTGCTGAGGCGGAGACCGCTCCCAATATTAGAACGAAGCCCAATGACGCAGTCGCGCAAGCGAGCCGAACTCTACGACTGACTGCTGGATGAATGTTTGGACTCTGCAATTGCTTCCCTCCGTTTAGCTGCGGATTATAAAACCCAAACGACGGAGCGAAGGAACGTCTCGCCCGTCCAATTAGACGCTATTGCAGCACTACCTGATCGCCTTCCTTTAGTCCGTTCAGAACTTCCGTCTTCGCGCCGTTCGATATCCCAATATTTACCGCAAGCTTCGTCTTCCCATCCTTTGCTTTAGGTTGCGGAATCTCCACGGAGGCTTTCTTATCTTTGTCGTAAATAATTGCGCCCTCCGGAATTTGCAGCACGTTCTTGTGCTCTTCAAGAATGATTTCTGCATTGGCGGTCATCTCCGCCTTTAGCTCTCCACCCGGATTATTGATCGAGACACGAACCTCGAAAGTGGTGACGTTGTCTTTCTCAACGCCCATCGGCGATATCTTCGTCACCACGCCGTTGAAGGTCTTGTCCTTGAAGCTTTCAACCTTAATTCGCGCCGGCTGCCCCAAATACACCTGGCCAATATCGCTCTCGTCAACTTTGCCCTTCACGTAAACCTGGCTGGTATCTCCCAAAGTCATGACCAATGTTGCAGACGAACCCAATACCAGGATAGAACTCACCGCATCTCCCAATTCAACATCTCGAGACAGCACCACACCATCCATGGGCGATTCGATATCGGTGTAGCTGAGTTGCTCCTCAAGTTGCTTCAGGTTGGCGCGGCCCTGCGCGATTTGCGCTTCCGACTGTGCGATTTTTGCCTGCAACACCGTGACTTGCGCCTTTGAGACGTTCTGCTTATTCAGGGCCATCTGATAATTCCTGTTGGCATCATCCAACGCAGATGTGGAGACAATGCCATCTTTTGCCATACCCTGTGCGCGCACATACTCGCGTTTCAGCAAGGGAACATCCGGGCCTTCGGCATCCACCTTGGCTCTTTGCCAGTCGGCCTGCGAGCTTGCCAAATTTGCCTCGTCCGCCTGGAGCGCGGCGCGAGACTGGTCAACCTGAGCTTCAATTTCAACTTTATCTAATTGCGCGAGAAGTTGACCTTTCTTGACCTTGTCACCGGCATCAACGTACAGCTTCGTAACGATGCCGCTCGCCTTCGACTTCACCTCGACTTTGGTGATGGGCTCGACTTTTCCGGTCGCGACCACGCTCTTGGCGAGGTCTCCTTTTTCAACCTTCGCAAGCTTGGATGGATCAATCTTGGTACCGCCGCGGCTGAAGGCGTAGAGCGCGCCCGCAAATACCACGATCAATAGCACGACGACTGTAACAATGATGATTCGTTTGCGCCGCTTCTTTCTACCATTCGTATTGCCGTTCACATCGCCTCCTGATTTGAAACCAACAATTCGGCCCACACCCGTTCTACGGGGATGCATTCAATTAAGTTCCGAAAAAACGCCTTAATTCGGCGCGAGCGACCATCGCGCGTCGTCGAAACCGGGAGACCCTGCCTCATTAGACCCACCGATCCCAAAAAAGAAAGCAAGAAAAGTGGGCTTGTGGCGGAACTCCGAGGGGGAGCAAATGACGGCCAAATCGCCCTAAGTGTCTCTAATTCTACAGGGACAAAGCTTTGAATGAAAACGCCGTCCTGAAGCCGGAATGGTAAAATTGCTCATTCATGGTCGCCTTTGTGCTGCTCCGGGTGTTCCTGGTTATTCTCCTGGTCGCAGCCAACGCCTTCTTCGCCGCCGCCGAGTTCGCCCTGGTAAGCGTGCGCGATACCCGCATACAACAACTCATTGAAGCCCGTCGTATCGGCGCGAGAATCGTTCAAAGGCTGCACCGAAATTTAGATGAGGTCGTAAATGGCGTCCAACTTGGAATCACGATCGTCAGCCTCACCCTGGGATGGATCGGCGAACCCATCGTAGCTCACATAGTTGAGGCCTCACGCTTCATTCGGGAAGTTCCTCACGCCATGGTTTATGCGCATGGCATTGCTATCGTTGTCGCCTTCAGCATGATAACGTGCATGCATGTGATTCTCGGCGAACTGGTGCCGAAGTCGCTTGCTCTGCAACGCTCGGAGCAGGTGGCTCTCGCCGTCGCCGCACCGATGGAAGTTTTCCTTACACTCACCAGGCCAATACTCTTTCTTATGAGTCGCGCCGCCGGTTCTGTTCTTCGGGCCTTTGGTTCGCGCAGAATTCAGCAGGGACCCATCCATTCCCCCGATGAACTGAAGCTGATCGTCACTGCCAGCCGACAGTTCGGCCAAATTCCGCCTTTCCAGGAAGAAATGATTCATCAGGCCCTCGAACTCGACAGCATAACTGTCCGCGAAGTGATGGTGCCTCGTCCCGACATTTTTTCACTCCCCGGCAACTTGACGCTTGATGAAGCCTTGAAGCGCGTCGTCGAGGAACAACACTCGCGGATTCCCGTATATGACCCCCAGAGTGGGCCTGAACATATTATTGGCGTACTTTATTCTAAAGATCTGATGCGTTGGACCCGGCTGCGGCTCGCCGGCAATTCCTCCCAGCCGATCGCCACGCGCATTTCTAAAATGAAGATCAGTCAAATCATGCACGACGTTTTGGTTGTGCCGGAAACCAAGGTTTTGACGGAACTTCTTGGCGAATTCAGAGCAAGAAAGCGTCACTTGGCCGTGGTGGTAGATGAATTTGGCTCAACCGCAGGCGTTATAACCGTTGAGGATATTCTTGAACAATTAGTCGGCGAAATCGAGGATGAGTTCGACGTCGTTCCCACAGATCAGGCAATGGTCAACGGTCAGGACAAGTCTCTCCTGCTGGATGGCTCGGTAAACATTCGCGATCTCGAATCGCAGTATGACTTATTATTGCCGCGAGATCGTGGCTTCGAGACCCTAGCCGGATTTGTGCTCGCCCAACTGCAAAAGATCCCGAGCGTTGGCGAAGCATTTGACTACGAAGATCGTCATTTTGTGATCGCTGAAATGGATGGCCATCGCATAGCCAAGGTCAGGATCGAGAAGGTGGAATCAAAAGCGGTTGGCCACGCTGTGCCATGACGGCGCTAAGGGTTTAGACAGGAGCCAACGACCAGCGACGAACGACCAAAGACGAATCTGAATGCTCCGTTACCTTTCCCTTCGCGTTCTCTACACTCTGCCCGTCATCTGGCTCGTCGTCTCTCTGGTCTTCCTGCTAATCCACCTTGTTCCGGGGGATCCAATCCTACAAATGCTTGGCGAAGGCGCGCCCGCCACGGATGTCCAGGCGGCCCGGCACGTATATGGTCTCGACGTACCGCTAGGCGAGCAATATCTCCATTATTGGAAAGGTGTGCTGCATGGCGATCTCGGCCCGTCGGTCAGATTCAACCAAAGCGTGACGAGCCTGATCGCGCAACGCTATCCGTACACTCTTCAGCTGACCATTGCGGCGCTTGTGGTTGCGATTCTGCTTTCAATTCCGGCGGGCATCCGGTCGGCGCAGAGGCGAAACCGCTGGGACGACCGCACGTTGAGTGTAGTCAGCCTTTTCGGCTTATCGTTCCCTAACTTTGCGCTGGGTCCGATATTGATTTTATTTTTTTCCATCAAGTTAGGATTGCTCCCCGTGTCAGGCTCCGGCAGCTTCGCCCATCTGATCTTGCCGGCTATCACGATGGGAGGAGCGTTGGCGGCGATTCTCACTCGCATGGTTCGCACATCTATGCTGGAAGAACTCAGCCAGGACTACATCCGCACCGCACGCGCAAAAGGCTTGCCCGAGCGGACGGTCGTGTATCGCCATGCACTGCGGAACGCAATGATTCCGGTGATCACCGTTCTGGGTTTGCAATTCGGCGCGCTGCTCGCCGGTGCAATCGTCACTGAGACTATCTTTTCGTGGCCCGGAATCGGCCGGCTCACGATCCAAGCCATCAGCAATCGCGACTATTATCTTGTGCAGGGATGCATTCTCGCGATTGGATTAACGTATGTGGCGGTGAACTTCATGACGGACTTGTTGTACTCGGTGGCGAATCCGAGGATAAGACAGTAGGCTCGATACTTCAACAAGTGGAGATTTACTCGCATGAAAACGTTCCGATTTCTAGCTTCCGCATTGCTTGGCCTTGCGCTACTTAGTACGCTCCAGACAACTGGGGCATCAAACCTCCCCAAGGTGACTGGTGGAAAATACTACTCCCGCGCGGAATGCGTAAATATCGCTCGTCAAGTGGTTGGAGAGCCGAATGGAATAAAATCCCTCACCGGAATCGAACTAGGGAATCTTTGGTACATGCTCGACAATTGTAACTTCCTATATTTCTCAGACCAAAAGACTTCCAGCATGAGTCCGAGCCGAGACCAAGATGATGTGGAGGTGTCGCTCGATTGGGCAACACACGAATACATCGGCCGACTAGAAGGCGCAATAAGTCGGCTCCCAGATGACGAGAAAAATAGGGTTCTGAAGGACCTAGGAAAGACTCAACCAGCGTCTAAGGGCGGCCGCCATGGGTCTCGATCAAGCAATAGACAGGTCGTGGGGAGCGGGTGCGCGTACTAACCTTCCTCTTCTCTGAGAAGAACTCACGAAGAACTCACAAGGGCGGGAAGCCGATCACCCTGATTCAAATGTCAAACCAGTTCAATCACGACCCTCTGACCCACCAAAGCCGCCGCCCGCTGCAGGCTTGATAGCGTGATGTCGCGCTTCGGATCGAGAATGCGGTCTACCTGCGATCGGCTCGTCTTCAGCAAAACGGCCATGCGTGCCTTGGACATTTTTTTCTTCTTCATTGCTTTAGCGAGTTGCCAGGCTATCACTTCCTTGATGGCTTGGGCTTGCGCTTCCTCGAAGATATTTTCCTGCTTCAAGAAGTCATCTATGCTCGATCCCATATTCTTTTTGCTCATTTTTCCAGTTCCCTTTGGCGCTGTCGCGCAACTGTCAAGTCGTCCTCAGGCGTGGCGCGCGTTTTCTTGATGAACCCGTGCAGCGCTACTAAGCGGTCTTCATAAAAACAAATCAGCACCCGGGCAATTCGGTTCCCTGGCAAACTGCTTCGCGAACTTCCCACAAACCCTTACCCATTGGGCGACAAAGCGGCATGCCCATCGGCCAGCGCCACTGGGCTCGCAACAGATCCATTCCGATGGCGCGGCGTGCTGCAGCGTCAAGTCCCTTCAGCCAGTTACCAACCGGCTCCCTCCCATCATTATTGCGAAAGAAAACAAGTTCAATCCTTCGCGGCGTTTTCTCCAGAGTCATCTCGCAATATTCTTACCCAGTGTACCATTAAAAGTACGCCTATCTTCGTGGCAACTTCGCACAGTTCAACCATTACAGAAGACTCTGATTCCGGTATGGTAGTTACAATTTCTCCATGTCCACGGCCGCCATCTCTTTCCGTCGCGTCGCCCGCCATAATGTTCTCGCGGTGATCGGAATTGTCCTCGTAATATTGTTCACTTTTTCCGCGCTATTCGCGCCCTGGCTGGCTCCGCAAAATCCTGCCCATATTGATTTGCCGGCGCGGCTGTCTGCTCCCTCGTTTGCCCATTGGTGTGGCACCGACGAACTTGGTCGCGACATTTTTCCCGCCTGATTTACGGATCGCGCATTTCAATGCTTGTCGGGACTTGCGTGGTCGCAGCATCACTAATCCTGGGACTGATCATCGGATCAATCGCCGGGTACTACGGTGGCGACATTGATCGCGTGGTGAACGTTCTGGTGATGAATGCGTTTTTATCGTTCCCCGGAATCCTTCTGGCAATCGCTTTCGTCGCTTTTCGAGGGCCCGGAATCTTCAACCTGATACTGGCGCTCTCGCTCGGTGGATGGGTAGGCTACGCGCGGTTGGTGCGGGCCCAAGTCCTTGCCGTACGCGAGCGCGAATTTGTGGAGTCCGCAAAAGCCCTTGGCGCGACCGACACGCGCGTGATCGTTCGCCACATTCTTCCAAATATTATTCAGCCAATTGTTGTGCAGGCTGCGATCGGCATGGCTGGCGCTATCCTCGCCGAGGCGACCATGAGCTTCCTCGGCCTAGGCGTCCCTCCGCCAACAGCGAGCTGGGGAGCAATGTTGAACGACGGCCGCGCCCATCTCTTCGACGCGCCACATTTAGTGATTTTCCCGGCTCTCGCAGTCATGCTCGCTGTCTTATCTTTTAACTTCATCGGTGACGCGCTTCGCGATGTCTTGGATCCCCGATCGAGAATCGAAGCTGGACTGTAGTCGTCATTTTGATTCAATCTCCCGACGCTGGTGTATCTGCTTCAAAACCAACACTTCGCAAGTCACACCGCTAGCCCCGCAACATTTCTTTACACGCTGGGTTCAAACATCCAGCAGCCAGAAGCGGCAGAAAGGCTGACGTAAATAATACGGAGGCGAACTTATGAAAATTCAATTGGGCAACATTTTCCTCGCGGCTGCAATGGCTGCACTCGCATTACCGGCAGTGGCGGAAACCGATGCCACCACGCAGCCACAAACCATCAACCAGCGTAAAGAGAATCAGCAAGACCGCATCGGTCAAGGCATTCAGAGCGGCCAGATGACGGCGGGCGAAGCTGCCAACGTCGAAAAGAAAGAGTCCAACATCAAGGGCGAAGAGCGCGATATGCGCAAATTAGACAACGGCCATCTGACCGCTGCCGATCGCACCACGCTAAATCAGCAACAAAATCAGCTGTCCAACAACATCTATCAAGACAAACACAACGCTGCCGTCCAAAATACCAATCCAAAAAGCGAAGTCGGGAAGCGAGCTGAAAACCAGCAGGATCGCATCGCCCAGGGTGTCAAGAGCGGGCAGTTAACCCCGCGCGAAACTGCAAATCTCGAATCGAAAGATGCCCGCATCAATCGTGAAGTTCACAACGATCGCGCCGCCAATGGTGGCAAGCTGACTGATGCCGAAAAGGCGCAGGTCAATCATCAGCAGAATAAAGTCTCACGTCAGATCTACCGCGACAAACATAATGGACGCAAACAGTAGATCGCCAATAACCTGTCGAAAGGGCGCGGCTCCAGGCCGCGCCAACATTTATCCCGGCTCGCATTGAGGCGGGCGACCCAAAGCTGCTGTCGTAACCTTTATGACGATAGGTAATTCACCTTACGTCCGCTTTAGCCACGATCAGCATCTTTCCTATGGCTGCTTGTCATTTCCAGCATTTTGAATCCGGAGGATTTACAACATGAACAAAATTGGGTTGTCGTTAATCGTCTCACTGGGACTTATTTTGAGTGCCTGCGGCGGTGGTGCAAACAGTTCTGGAAACATTAATGGTAATTGGGCCGCGACTTTGAGCGATCCAACCAACAATACCGGCCCTACCTTCGCGTTCACCACGTCATTCACTCAAAGCAGCGGTAGCAATGTGAATGTCGTGAACCTCACATTTACTACCAAAGATTCGTGCTTTGGCACTTCCGGAACCGAAACAGGTTCCTTTGGCCTGGCGGGGGATTTTAACGGCAATGTCACCGGTACGTTTGCGATGACGATTCAGTCAGCGACGCCGAGCGGAAACACGCTGACCCTGAATGGAACCGTGAACAACAACACAATTAGCGGCACCTGGACTTTAACCGGTGTTGGATGCACCGGCTCGGGCACGTTTAACATGAACAAGATGTAATTTACGAATCAAGAGATGGCACGAGCACTCTCTTGCTCGTGCCTACCTTACGCGCTGGCCTTGTCGGTTAACGGCAGGATTTGTTCTGCATTTGCGGCGTCGAGTTCCAGTTGCTCTTGTCCGCTCAGCACCGTTACTTTTCCACGATATGTCTTTAAATGCCTTTGAGCGGTTTCGAAGGCGTCTTGCGCTTTGTTGAGGTTCTTTCCGACATTCTCAAATTGGCTCTGGAAGTGATCGAACGACTTTTGAGCTTTGGCCAGTTCGACGCGGCTCTTCTCGAATCGGCTGGCGACCTCGTACCATTTGTGGACCAGGGCAATAGTCTGAAGGGTCATCAGCAAAGTATTCGGTGAAACCGGAAATACATGTTGCTGGTTGAGCCAGTCAGCAAGTTCGCGATTGCGCACCGCCTCCATGTAGAGAGTCTCGCTAGGCAAGTACATGAGAGCGATTTCCGTCGTGCCGTGTTCCGGTTGAATGTATGCCTTGATTCTCTTTGCTTCCACCTTCATGACGCGCACGAATTCGTGACGCGCAAGCTCGATCTCTGCTTCCACATTGCTTTCAAAAAGTGCCAGCACCTGTTCACGGGGGAACTTCGCATCAATCGGCAGGCGCCGGTCCGGAAACTGGATCATGGCGTCAACTCGCCCACCACCGTTCACAGTGCACTGCATTTCAAACATGTGCGCCGGCAAAAAATCTGCGAGCAAACGTTCCAGGCTCGCCTCTCCGAAAGCTCCCCGAAGATGAGGTAATTTCAGCAAATTGTTTAAATCATTAATCGAATGTCCCAGCGCTCCTACTTCCCGTAATTGCTCTTCCGCAGCTTTCAAGTGCTGCTGCACTTTTTCAAATTGCGCGAAGCCTTCTTTAATATTTTGATCCAGCTTTTGCTGAACCTGATCGGTGATTGCGAGAAGCTTTGCGTCCACGCGGTCGCGGATTGAATCCAGACTCTGCATCGTTTTCTGAGTCAGGTTGTCGAACTCAGATTTGAGCTGTGAAGTGGTAAGGGCCAGCGAAGAGGTCAATTCCGTACGAGCCTCGGCAAGTCGTCCAGCCTGTTCATGCCGCCCAGCTTTCATCTGCTCTTCAACACCAGTGCGGATAGAAGAGAAGCCGTCTGCCAACCGATCAGCAACCTGCTGGCGCAGGTCGCCTTTGGTTTGCTCGAGCCTCATGGCCATGTCGGCTGTAGAGGCAGCAAACTGCTTCGATAGAGTCTGATGCAGCGATTCCGCCTGCCGGGCAAGCTGCACGAGTGCCGCAGAATGCCCGCTGGACTGGGCAAAGCGTTGATATAGCAACACCGCAAGCACCAGAAGTACTAGATTCGAAACGAGAAGAAAGCCCAGCAGTAATGTCTCCATTGTAATGATGCGTGACTGAATTCTAGAGCGTATCGTCCTAGGAACAAAGTAATAAGTTGCATCTCCTGGTTCTGAGCAGGGTTAATAAAACCATGTCTCGGACCATCATAGTTTGGCTGGGCATTTTGTTGGCCGCGGGCGCTGGCGGGGCTCAAAACCCGTCACCAAAACCAGCAACGGTGAACAACGTTTCGCTCCATCAATTTCCATCCGGGGCGAACGCTTTTCCCTTTGGATCTGAGTCTGAGCGAAAGCTTTTTGATCTGGCAAACCAAGCCAGAATTGAGGCAGGTCTTTCACCCTTGCAGGCCGATGAAGGATTGACCCAGGCGGCCCGCGCCCACGCGGCAGCAATGGCTGCGCAACAGCAGCTTTCGCACCAGCTTTCCGGCGAGCCCACGCTGCCGCGGCGATTGGCGGCAAACAGCAAGTTGCATCTGGATGTAGCCGGCGAAAATGTCGCTTATGCCGGAACTGTGGAACAGGCCGCAGACAGCCTCATGCATTCCCCTCAGCATCGCGAAAATCTGTTAAGCGCGGATTACAACGTCGCCGGATTTGCGGTCGTGCAGAGCGGCCCGCGGCTCTACGTAGTGCAAGATTTTGGACACAGCTTGCCCTCGCTTTCCGTCAATCAAGCGGATAATTCAATCGCCGCAGGGATCACTCGAATGCGCTCAGAAGCGCGTCTCCCTCAGTTGCGGCACTTGGACGATGCGGAGGCGAAATCAACCGCTTGCGCCATGGCTAATGCCGATTCTTTGAAAACCCCGTCCCCGCAAGGCCGCTACATCATGCGCTATAGCGCGATGCAGCCGGGTGATCTACCCTCTGGCATTTCGCAGATCATCTCTGATCGCTCAGTAAACAGTTTCGCTGAAGGGACTTGTTATGCGAAGACCGCTAGCTATCCCAACGGGGCGTATTGGGTCGCGCTGATCTTCTATTAGACACCTCTGATAGCCCCCTCAATTTTGTCGTTCTGAGCGCCTGTTCTTCTTCGCTCACGAAGAAAAACCAAGTCGAAGGACTCTGCACCGAAACACCGCGTTGAAGTTTGAGGGAGTGTTTCGCGCTCAACATGTCAATCACACAATGCGCCGTCGCGACGGCGAATGACCAAGATGCTGATTGTGCTAACCTCGAATTCCTAGCAACATGAATTCCGCCCCACAAATCCACATCGGTACCGCTGGCTGGTCTTACAAAGACTGGGATGGCGTCTTCTACCCGCCCGGAATGCAGCGTCGCAAGGAACATCCGCTGGAATATCTTGCGCAATGCTTTGATCTTGTCGAGATCAACACATCTTTTTATGGACACATCAAGCCGGAGCTGGCCAAACTTTGGGCGCGGCGAGTGTCATCGAATCCCAAGTTTGTGTTCACTGCCAAACTGCACCGCTCGTTTACGCATTCGCCTCTCGCTGTGATGGAGCCAACGTCGGCTGCCAGCATCAGGACCAACGACGAAGACGAGAGATTGGCCCGCGAGGGATTGGAAGCCCTGGCGTCCACCGGAAAATTCGGAGCCCTTCTCATTCAATTTCCAATTTCGTTCAAGAACACTTCGCTCAACCGGGACTACGTCGAAGTATTGTTACGCCAATTCATCGAGTATCCTCGCGTGTTGGAAGTAAGGCATTCCAGTTGGGACAATCCTGAAACCCTCGCTTCCTTCACGCAGAATAACGTTGCCTTCTGCAATATTGACCAGCCGCTGATTGGCCGATCTATTGAGCCAACCGAACATGTGACTTCGGGAATTGGATACGTTCGCATGCACGGGCGAAACTATGACCAATGGTTTGAGTCCGACAATCGCAACGACCGCTACAACTATCTTTACAGCGAATCTGAATTGGCCGGATGGAAAGAAAAAATAGGACGCATCGCAAAGAAAGCGGAAGTAACATACGTTATTGCAAACAATCACTTCGAAGCCAAAGCCGGAGTGAACGCGCTTCAACTGAAACACATGTTGACAGGGCAGCGTGTCAGGGCACCTCAGCCGTTACTATCGCATTACCCCGAGTTAAAGAGTATTGCCGATCCTCTCCCGGATGCCGCATCCAATGGCAGCTTGCCACTCCTCGCGTAACAAAATTCACACTACTGAAACAATTCTCTTGGAACATTCGCGATAGCTGCGCGTATCTCCACTAACGTTTGATCACGGGTTTCGTCAAATGAGAGAGCGGAGGAGGAAGTTATGGACGCAAAGTACAATTTCATAATTGACAGTTGGAGATGGCGAATTGCATTGAATGTTGCCGGATTCGCGCTATGGCTAACGGCAGCCGTAGGCTTGCTCAAATTGGCGGCCTGAAAACAGAATAAAGCAGTTAATAAATTTCAGAGGTTATCTCGAAGATCCGGCGCATTTCAGCCGGGCGAGGGATCTGGCGCGGAGTACCAATAAATTAATTTGACTGAATCGCGTCGGATTTGAAGTGCGGCACTAAAAACCCTACCGAATCGCGACCGCTTCCCGCGCCGCGTAGTGCGATTCGACGTAGTCATCCAAAAGCTGGATGAATTCCGCCACGATTCGGTCGCCCTTCAACGTCGTGAACAGGCGACCATCAACGTAAACGGGAGCCTTGGGCTCTTCAAATGTTCCAGGCAGTGAAATGCCCAAGCTCGCATGTTTCGATTCGCCCGGGCCATTTACAACGCAACCCATCACCGCGACTTTCATTTCTTCGACGCCTGTGTAATTTTCTTTCCACACCGGCATTTGTTCGAGCAGATAGGATTGAATCTGCTCCGCCATTTCCTGGAAGAAAGTGCTGGTGGTGCGGCCGCATCCCGGGCAAGCCGTCACTTGTGGGGTGAAACTTCGAATCCCTAATGACTGCAGAATCTGCTGTGCCACTCGCACTTCTTCGCTCCGATCACCGCCGGGCGCGGGCGTCAGAGAAACGCGAATGGTGTCGCCGATTCCTTCCTGCAATAAAACTCCGAGCGCAGCACTTGAAGCAACGATTCCTTTTGCTCCCATGCCGGCTTCCGTCAACCCAAGATGCAGCGGATAACTGCAGCGCGAGGCCAGCGAACGGTAAACGTCAATCAGATCCTGCACTCCGCTTACTTTCGCGCTCAAGATAATTTGGTCAGGACGCAATCCGTATTTCTCCGCCAGGGCCGCGGAACTCAGCGCGCTCACCACCATCGCTTCCATCGTGACTTCGCGAGCTCCTTGCGGCTCCGGCAGACGCGAATTCTCGTCCATCATCCGGGTCAGCAGTGCCTGATCGAGCGAACCCCAATTCACGCCAATGCGCACCGGCTTCTGGTTCTCCGCGGCGACTTCAATCATGGTGCGGAAGTTGGCATCATCCTTGCGCCCTATGCCTACGTTGCCCGGATTGATCCGATACTTCGCCAACGCGCGAGCGCACTCAGGATATTTCTTGAGCAGCAAATGCCCGTTGTAATGGAAATCGCCAATGATCGGGACGCGAACGCCTTGACGGTCGAGTTGCTCGACGATTGGCGCAACCGCCGCAGCCGCATCGTCATTGTTCACAGTAACCCGAACAAGCTCAGAGCCGGCTCTTGCCAACGCCGTAACTTGTTGAACGGTCGAGGCCACGTCAGCAGTATCCGTATTGGTCATGGATTGCACCACGACCGGTGCATCGCTGCCCACGCGGACCCCATTAATCGAGGCCGTTACACTTTTCCTGCGTTGAATATCAGCCATTGGGAAGTTCTATTTTAGCATGTGAACAAAAGGGCGGGATCACGATGGAGTGACGGGCGTCCCCGCCCGTCCGCGCGGCTACTGCAATCGCTGCAAACCGGGCATCATCTTGGCGATGTCGTTATAAATCACGACTACCGTGAACAGCACCAGGAATACAAACGCGACCTGATAAATGCGTTCTTTAATTTGCAGGCTGATGTCGCGGCCAATCAGGGTTTCCACCAGCAGCAGCAGGATCACGCCGCCGTCGAGAATTGGAATGGGCAGCAAGTTGAGAATGCCTAGATTCAGGCTGATGCCGGACGTCAGACCCATCAAGGGAGTCCAACCCTTTTCCTGCGCCGCCTCGCCCGCATCCTGGGCTATTCCAATGGGGCCGGAAAACGCTTTAATCGAGACTTTATGCTGAACAAGTTTCTGAACCAGTTGAAGAATCAAAGCTGCGTAGGTCTTGTTGTCTTCCAGCGAGTGATTTAGAGCCTGGGTGAATGGCAGCTTTTCTACTTTTGTTTCTGGCTTGTCTTTGAAGCCAATCCGATATCTTTGCTGGCTGGGATCCTCGGTATTCGCCAAAACCGGCTGCACTATAAAGTTCAGGGTTTGACCACTCCGCAGCGCAGTGAGTTCGACTCGTTTGTCCTTCGACTGCTGCATGCTCTCAATCATGGCTTCAATTGAGGGCACCGGCTTGCCATCCATCGCAATCACCTTGTCGCCTTCCTTAATCCCAGCCTTCGCTGCAGGCATATCAGACTCAAGATCGCCGACAATTACAGGCTCGTCCGGATACCATCCAGCCGAGCCATACCCGTCATGTGATATCTGCAGATCGGGAACAACCGTCTTATCGAACGACTGGGTGCCCCTCTGAATGGTTACATCCAAGGGCTGGTTCGGATTGAGCATCTCCTTGAACGAAACCTGCTCCCACGTCGGATTCACAATGCCGTCAATGCGGGCAATGCGATCACCCGGCTCAATGCCGATCTTAGCGGCGGGCGAATCGGGCTTGACAGAAGAGATAACCGCGGGCTTGTCCAGATAGACCTGCTTCTCAAAATGGACCATATAGACAATCGTCAACAGGCCGATCGCGAACAGGATGTTCATCGTCGGCCCTGCGATCGCAATAATGAAGCGATGCCAGCGAGGATGCGAAAGGAATTCTCCCGGATCGCCGCTGCGGGCGTCCATTGGGTTTTCGCCGCTCATCTTCACGTAGCCGCCCAGCGGCAGCGCATTTATACGATATTCCGTTTCGCCTTTGCGAAATCCGACCAGCCGCTTGCCGAACCCAATCGCGAACTGTTCCACTCGAACGCCCAACAGCTTCGCCATCGCGTAATGGCCAAATTCGTGAATCAGGATCATGAACCCAAGGATGGCTATAAAGGCGATTGCGGCAATGAAGAACTGAGACATGATTTGAGTATTAATCCCTTCGAGGGGCTGCTGAAACTGGTACCAGTCTACGTCCCAAATCCCTTATTTTTTCCTGTGCCATGCGGCGCGCTTCTGCGTCCGCTTCCAACACTTCTACTATAGATTCAATTTTGCCGGTCGGCGTCTCAGAAAGCACTTCTTCTATGACTAAAGGAATCTCTTGGAACCCGATGTGGCCATCTAGAAATGCGGAAACCGCTATTTCGTCGGCGGCGTTAAGTGCAATAGTTTTCGCACCTCCTGCCTCAACCGCTACATACGCCAGCCGCAAACAAGGGAATTTTTCCATGTCTGGGGGAGAGAAGTCGAGGTGCCGCAAGTTCATGAGCGGAAAGTGCATATCGGTCGGAAGCCGCTCAGGGTAATTAAGCGCGTAAAGAATGGGGAGCCGCATATCCGTGACCGAGAACTGAGCAAGTATACTGCCATCCACAAACTCGACCATGGAGTGAATTGTGGATTGCGGATGCACGATCACTTTCACCTGATCTGGCGGCAAATTAAATAGCCGGCAAGCCTCAATTACCTCAAATCCTTTGTTCATTAACGTGGCTGAATCCACGGTGATGCGGCGCCCCATCTTCCACGTGGGATGGTTCAGCGCCTCGTCCACGGTAATGGAAGGGAAGCGCGACGCGGGAGTGTTCAGAAAGGGTCCACCCGAAGCCGTGAGCCATATACTCTTTACTTCATTCATTCGCCCTGCCCGCAGGCATTGGTGGACAGCGTTATGCTCGCTGTCAATCGGCAGCAACGGTCTGCCCTGGCGTCGAGCTTCAGCGGTGATCAATTCGCCCGCGGCCACCATGCATTCTTTGTTCGCCAGTCCGACCGTCTTTCCCGCGCGCACCGCCTCGTACGTCGCCTCAAGGCCCGCTACTCCGACGATTGCGCTAACTACGAAATCAACCTCGGGATGCGTCGCGACCCGGACAGTTCCGGCGGCGCCATGAACCACTTCAATGCGGCCCTGACCAGCCGCCTTGAGACGGTCGCGCAGAAGTTCAGCATCGGTTTCCGAGGCCATAGACACGACGCGAGGCTTCCAACGGCAAGTCTGTTCGAAAGCTGAATCTATGTTTTTGCCCACCGCCAGCGCAGTTATCTGAAAACGATCCGGATTCGATTCGACCACGCTAAGCGTGCTTCGCCCAATCGAACCAGTCGAACCCAAAATGGCGATACGTTCCATGGATGGACAGTAATACCAGTTTAGCGGATTGTGCTTTCCCTCCCAACCCTGTCATCTCGAGCGGAGTGAGATCGTCCGCTCCCGGACGATCTACGAAGTCGAGAGACCTGCTTTCCGCAAACGCCGAGCATTTCGGGTCGAGGAGGACGTAATCGCCACCGTAAAGCAGGTCTTTCGACTCCGGAGTGGACTCGCAAGCGAGTCTACTGCCTACGCTCAAAAGGCAAAGGAGAGAAGTTATTAAGTGTTCCAGAACTACTGCATCACTCTCCAAGCCACATAGCACCACAGCACTGGAGCCGCGAACAGCAACGCGTCTATGCGATCCAGCATGCCTCCATGTCCCGGCAGAATCGCGCCCGAATCTTTCACGTTGGCTCCGCGCTTGATCAGCGATTCGACCAGATCTCCGAGTTGCGCCGCAACGTTAATCGCCGCAGACAATAAAACAATTGGCCATAACTCAGGCTTCTGCAACCCGAACAACCCATCCCGCTTCTCGATGAGGTGAGCGTTCAGCAACGCGGAACTGATCGGCAGAGCGTAATTGAAGAGCAACGATCCCACCAGCAAACTTGCGGCGAGAGAAGCCGCCGCTCCCTCCCACGTTTTTTTCGGGCTGATCCGAGGAGACATAAGGTGACGGCCCAGCGACCGTCCCACAAAGTACGCGAAGATATCCCCGGCCCACACAATCAGCAGCAAGTACAACAGCAAAAACGCGCCGGACCATTGCTGGCGCACCTGCACCAGAAATCCCAACGGCAGTGCCACGTAACAAAATGCGAATACAGAAACAGCCGCAGCAGGGAAAGCGCTGCTCAGGTCCGCGCGCTTCATCCCGATACTCAGAAATAGAAATGTCGCGAACGCCGCGGCGAAGCCCGTGCCGTAAATGAAACTCGCAGCGGAGGTAACGGGTTTCTCGTTAGCTGAACCCAATGCCAGAAGCAAAAAAAATGTGGCAACAAAAATATAAGTAGGCCAATGAAATGGCTTTATCGCGTACGCTTCCGCCAGTTTCAACAGTTCGCGTACTGCAAGCAATGCGACGATTCCGCTCACTATTGCTACGAGAGGAATCGGCGCGCGAAGAACTAGCAACAGAACGATGGGGATGAGTACAACTGCGGTGAGAATGCGCTTCAGCAGGTGCACACCTTAATTCCGGCCAGTCTTCCCGGATTTTTGAGAAGCATGAGGATGAGACACATCGCCGCTCAACCCGCCATAACGGCGTTCACGCTTCTGATACTCGGCAATGCCCTCAAGCAGATGCACTCCGCGGAACTCAGGCCAAAGCGTCGGAGTAACATAAATTTCCGCGTATGCAAGCTGCCACAGCAAAAAGTTACTCAGCCGCATTTCGCCACTGGTGCGGATTACCAGATCCGGATCCGGCAAATGCCGTGTGTACATATGTCGCGATACCGATTCCTCATCAATTTCCAGATGCTCAATCCCGCCATTGCGTGCAGCGGATTCCACAATCGAACGAAACGCGTCCACCAATTCCGTTCGTGCGCTGTAATTGAGCGCAAGCGTCAGCACCGTGCCGGTGTTTTGCTCGGTTGCTTTCCTCGCCCATTCCATCTTGTCCTGCACTGGCGGAGGAAGTTCGTGCAGCCTGCCAATATATTCCAGGCGAATATTCTGCTTGTTCATCGTCGCGACTTCCGATTTCAAATACCGGCACAGCAGTGACATCAGGAAGTCCACTTCACTCTTGGGACGCTTCTTCCAGTTCTCCTCCGAAAAAGCATAGAGCGTCAGCGCAGGAATTCCTATGGATGACGCCGTCTCCACCGTCGAACGCACCGAGGTGAGTCCGGCGCGGTGCCCGGCAATGCGCGGAAGGTGCCGTTTGCGCGCCCACCGGCCGTTGCCGTCCATGATGATGGCGATATGTTTCGGGAGTTGTTCCGGATCAAGGCGCGAATAAGCTTCCGCTTCCTTGCGGTCTAGTCCGGCCGGAATTGTCGTTCGCACGTCAACCTCTGCTGCTCGTCGAACCTAACATAGCAGGGAAACAGCCGCAATAACAGCGGTAGAAAGTGGATCAATTGACAGAATAGTTCATTACGCAGTTGCGCTTCCGAGGACCCAATTAACAGAGTGCTTACATTGAACGTTCGGTATCAGGGCGTGCCTTCAGCGATCCCACTGGTTTTACGGTATGGCTGAAAGCCATACTCTGATACGCAGTCAACGTTGGCCCTAAGTGATGACCATCGTCCCGGACCTCAGCGATGCCAACTCCCTCTCAATCGTGTCATTAATATTCCGCTCGGCAAATTCCGCCGCCACACGAATCGCGTTTTTGATGGCGTTCATGTTCGACGATCCGTGGGTAATGAAGCACACCCCTTTGACGCCTAGCAGCGGAGCCCCGCCATACTCAGTATGATCAAGCCGCTTTTTGAAATCCGCGAATGCGCTTCGCGAAATCAAATATCCCACCTGTCGCGTGATCGTCGCTTTGAGCGTCTCTTTCAACGTGAATCGCACCAGGTTAGCAACCCCTTCGGAAACTTTCAGCGCCACATTCCCGACAAATCCGTCGGCCACGATAACGTCCACTTTGCCGTTGTAAAGATCGCGGCCTTCGACATTTCCCACAAAATTTAGCGGCAATTGCTTAAGCAGACGGAAGGCTTCCCGGGTAAGTTCATTTCCCTTGCTCTCTTCCTCACCAATGGAAAGCAATCCCACCCGCGGCCGCCGGGTGCCGAACATGCTGCGAAAATAAATTTCTCCCATAACCGCAAACTGTTCGAGGTTCTCGGGCTTGCAGTCAACATTCGCGCCGACGTCCAGCAACTCCGCCACCGATCCCGTAGCAGTCGGAAAAACCGCTGCTAGCGCCGGTCTGTCCACGCCAGGAATCGCTCCCAGAACCATTTTTGCAGTCGCCATCGCCGCCCCCGTATTGCCGGCCGTGATAAAGCCCTGCGCCTTTCCGTCGCGAACCAGGCGAAGCCCTACCCGCATGGACGAATCGCGCTTGGCTCTCACCGCTTGCACTGCCTTGTCATCCATAGTGATGACTTCGCTGGCGTGCACGATGGAAATGGGCAAATTCCGGGCGGCTGAATAACGGGACAACTCAGTTTGAAGACTCTCTTGCGGCCCAATGAGCAGCACATGGACGCCATAGTTCCGCGAAGCCTGAATGGCGCCTTCAATTTCAGGTTTCGGCGCCCGGTCGGAACCCATCGCGTCCAAGGCTATGACGCTTGGCATGGGAGTGGGAGGCTAGCTCGGTTCCTCGACGTTCAATACTTCACGGCCCTTGTAATAACCGCATTTGGGACAGGCCCGGTGCGGCATCTTCCGTTCATGGCAATTCGGGCACTCCGAAAGCGATGGCGCGGTCAGAAAATCGTGGGCGCGTCTCGTGCTGGTGCGTTTCTTAGAATGTCTTCGTTTAGGATTTGGCATTAAATTCCTTTTCAGTACCCGGCACGATAAGTGCCCGGAAAACTCGCAAAACGTAAATTTTTAAAACCGCCTTCGCAAGATCAGGACGATAGCTTGCTTCGAATGTCCTTAAGGCCCGCCCATCGCGGATCTTCCAGCGGCTCCGAACAGGAACACTTTTCACTGTTCAGGTTAACGCCACAATGCGGACAAAGCCCTTTGCAATTCTCGCGGCAAATCGCCTTCAATGGCAGCTCAAGCAAAACCTGCTCGCGAAGTGCGTCTTCCAACAGAAGCCCTTCACCCCGATAGTAGCCGATTTCCGCTTCCGCCGCGGTGACCGATAATTCTGCCCGGCCGGCATCCGAGCCTAAAGGCCTGTAAAGCAGGTCGAAACTGCGGCTCACATTCTCTACGGCAGGCTCCAGGCACCGCGCGCAATCTAATTCAACTGTCGTGGCAAGATCGCCGGTTATCCGGATATCCTTGATCCGCTCATGCTTTCCGTGACGCTCTTCGACCAGTTGGGCGCGACCCGAAGCACGTAACGGAGTTCGCTGCCGAAGGTCTGCCCCCAAATCAATCACACCGGGACGAAACTCCTCCTCAAAATCAATAGGATGGAGTTCCAACTCCTTAATTTCGATGAACATCGCGGACCCTCGCGCCCCACCCAACCCCGCAGGACTGCGGAAAAACGCCCTGAGATGTAGCTCTCAAGGCAGAGTTAAAGAATAAAGGCGCGTTAGGAACGTGTCAAGGAAGGTTGTATCGAGGCGTGCTGCTTCGATTAAGCCTCACGGCGCACCTAAAAGGTGCGCTCCCCTTCGGTGCGATTGCAGCAGAATTCTATCTCTCGCTCTTGGTCGAGCCTTTTTGCTTAACCTGTTATCGTGATGCTCGACGATTCCAACAAATGATCCAAAACAGAAGTCGACTTGACGCACCGGATATGTGGCTCGACCAGCATACGGGACCCGTTGCCTTAACAGTTCTCGCTGTAGGCTTCCTAGCCCGAGTCTGGGCCGCATCCGGTACTTTTCTTAATCCCGACGAAGCCCAGCATTTCCTCGTGGCCAATCGCACGTCGCTAGCCCTTGCGTACAAGTCAAGTCTGACTTTAGCTCATCCTCCACTGCTCATTTTTGTCTTATATTTTTGGCGGAATTTTGGAACATCCGAATTCGTACTTCGGATGTCATCGGTGCTTGCAGGAACTTTGTTCTGCTGGCTGCTCTTTAAATGGATTTCTAGGATCCTCGGCGATCAAGTCGCGTTACTTAGTCTGATCTTCGTTGGTTTGCTTCCGCCTCTCGTTTCGCTCACCGCCCAAGTCCGTCAATATTCGTTGCTGCTTCTTTTCATTGCCCTGTCCGGATACCTGTTCGAACGCTCATTGGAGGAAGACTCCGCAGTTGGGATGCTCTTGTTTTCTTTTGTCCTGTATCTGGCAGTACTCTCCCATTACTCGGCATTGTTCTTCACGGCTTCGATTGGCGTCTATGCTTTGTTGCGCCTTATTACAGGTCGCTTTCCGCTAAAGATAATTTTCACGTGGGCCCTGGGGCAAGTCGGGGCTTTGGCCTTGGTCATGTCCCTCTACCGCACTCACATTTCAAAATTAAAAGGAAGCTCCATTGCCGAACAGGCGACTGAAGGATGGCTTCGCCGTTCCTACTTTCACTCCGGTCAGGACCACGTTCTTCCTTTTATCGTGGGCCGCAGCTTCGGAGTGTTTCAATTCATCTTCGGACATCTCGCCATCGGCGTTTTGATGGGCCTCTGTTTCATCGCCGGAATAATCCTGCTCCTTCAATCACGGAAACACGCAGGCACAGCCGCCCTATCGGACGGACAGTTGGCTGCCCGAACGCTCGCGGGCTGGCAGCTCGCGGTTCTCCTGATTCTCCCGTTCGCCCTGAATTGCGTCGCAGCCCTGATGGGCGCATATCCCTTCGGAGGCACGCGCCACTCCATTTTTCTGGTAGTTTTTGCCGTGCCTGGCATCAGTCTGTTCCTCGTGGAAATTTGCCGCCCGCACAGTATCCGGTCGGTAGCGATTGCGGTAATCATCGTCGTAGCTTGCGTAATATTCGGACAGCCGCATCAACCCTACATGACGCGATCCGATCAAAGCCGGGCCCAAATGGAACGATCGCTGGCATTCATCCATCAACAAATCCCGCAATCGGTCCCCCTGTTCGTTGACGTCCAGACGCGTATGTTGCTTGGCTACTATCTTTGCCGTCAACAACAGAGTTCAGCCGAAGCTCCGCATCAGGATTTCGAGGTCTTGGATTGCGGAGGCTATCAATTGATCACCGCGAATCTTTGGATGTTCGAGCCTGACACATTCCTCAATTCCTGGCATGAAATGATTCGAACCTATGGCTTGAAACCGGGAGACCAGATCTGGGTAGTTCAGGAAGGATGGGGAATCGGAGTTGGCCCAAAACTAAATGCAACGCCGCCAGAATTTCAAAAGCGAGAATTCAAAGATCTGAAAATCGAATCGTTCGGCCACAACATTCAAATGTTTAGACTTACGGTCGTCCGCATGTAGCGAGCTAATATCCGATCGGGTGCAACATCCAATACCAAAACATCAAACGTTGTCATTCCGAGCGCAGTACTATCCGGGTAGACAAAAATGTTGAAGCGAGGAATCTGCTTTTCCGTCATTACCGGAATTCAGCAGCCTAACGGAAACTACTTGAGATCGGTAAGCTTCTGAGAAGCTAGCCGCGAAATCTCGCTGGGCGGTGGATTTTCCTTCTGAACTTGCTGCAGTATCAGTTTGGCTTCCGGTGACTGGCCCGCGGCCTGGTAGGTCTCCGCTAGCTCCATTTGCGCCATGGGCTTTGCTACGCTGTTCGTGGGCTTATCAATCAACTTCTTGTAGAGATCTATTGCCTCTTTCGTCCGATCACTACTGCGGTAAAGGGAAGCCAGCGCGAAATCCGCGAGCGCCGCAATATCTTTATCGTGAAGCGATGCAACTTCCTTGAATTCGCGTTCCGCCTCGGCGCTCTTACCCATGGTTGCGTCCGTCACTGCTACAAAATAGCGGGCGATATCCGCCGAATGTGTATGAGGGTACGTATCCACAACACCTTGAAACTGCTTGTGCGCAGTGGAAGCACGTTCCATCCCAGAAGCAAATGTGGGAAACTCCGGCTGGGCAGGCACCCCGGCAGGCCGCACTGGAGTCTGGAGCGTGCGCACCGCCTGCTCCATTACTAAGCTGGCCGCATCGTTTCGCTGATTGGTGTAATACCAGCCTCCGATGACCGCGGCGATCACGGCTAGGACGATAATTCCCGCGATGAGCAGCGTTCCTTTGTGTTCGGCGCTCCAGTCGAAAGTCGCTCCGGCCGCCCCGATCGTTACTTTATTAAACCTGTCTTGTTTTAATGAATGGCGAGTCTCTGCGCGCACGTACTTCCCTTCTAATCAGCTGTATGCTGGCAAGCACCCAGTCTAACAGGCCCAATTTACAAGCGTCAAAATTCTGCGGACGATGGTAAATGGGATTGATTTTCCTCAACTCTCGAGTCCGACGTCATCCTGAGGGACCCTTAGTCCCGAAGGATCTCGCGTGTAGCGGGAAGGCGTCACCGGAATAGCCGGCCACATCGAACACATCACGACCGTGCCGCAATTGCGTCAAATAAATTCAGAAATTCCAATTTCTTCTCGGCAGGAAGAAACGAAGCTTCGAACGAATTGCGCGCAAGTTCGCGCATGTGCTCGTTGGTAAATCCGAAAGTGTCCTGTGCAAGCTGGTATTCGTGTGTCAACGATGTGTTAAACATTGCCGGGTCATCACTGTTGAGGGTGATCATCACGCCGCGATCGAAGTAATCTTTTACAGGATGCTGCGGAAGGGAAGCGCAACACCCAGTTCGCACATTGCTCGTCAGGCAAATTTCGACCGGTATCTGCCGCGTTGCGAGTTCCTCTACAAGCTCAGGGTCCTGCACCGCTGTCAGTGCGTGACCAATTCGTTCCGCCTGCAAATTCAACGCGCCCCATACCGATTCAGGTCCAGCATTCTCGCCAGCGTGAGCGGTGAGCCTGAGCCCATTGGCCGCGGCATAGGTATAAGCATCGCGAAACAGTTCAGCCGGCCCCTTCAATTCGTCCCCACCAATTCCTATTCCGGCGACATGACGGCCCCGAAATTTCACTGCGTACTGGAAAACTTCCATAGCGGCTTCAGCGCCAAACTGACGAACCGCGTCAAAGATCCACAGCAGCGAAATACCAAAATCCCGCTCGCCACGCTTCCGTCCTCGTTCCAGTCCTTCGAAGATGCCATCGAAATTCTGCTTGCGCCAAAGACACACGCCAACAGAAACATACACTTCGGCATGCAAAATATTTTCGGCCTTAAGCTGCTCCATCAAACGATACGTTATGAGTTCGTAATCCTCAGAAGTTCTCAACAGCCTAGTCACCTCCTTAAAAGCCATCAGGAATCCGTTAAAGCCTTCTGAGCGGTAGAGGCGCACCACATCTTCAATGGATCCAGATTCTCCGTGACGCCTTTTCAATTCGAGGACTGTGGCGGGACTGATAGCCCCTTCAAGGTGCAAGTGCAGTTCCGCCTTCGGAAGTGAAAGCACAAACGCACTCGATGAACGATGTACAGCTACCGCCATACATCGGATTGTAGTTTCTGAGGTGAAGAATAGCGAATCAACAATTTGAGACAGGCGTAACGGTGGGAACATGAATGAAATGGAATGAATGATGTGTCACAACCTCAGGTTTCCTTAGTGCTCGTGTCCTTCGTGGTTAAAGTTCTGGAGTGTTGGCTTGGCGGCTGCGAGCAAACTCGCTGTGATGGCGGCTGTAAAACAGGTAAATGCAAAGACCAATCGCCAGCCATATAACAAAACGCAGCCAAGTAATTACCGTGAGCCCAGTCATTAAACCGCCGCACAGAACAATGGATATCAACGGAAACCAAGGCACAAACGGCACTCGAAACGACCGCGGACGATCTGGTTGCCTGCGCCGCAACAAAATCACCCCCAACGACACCAGCACAAATGCGAAAAGAGTTCCGATATTCGACAAATCAGCGGCGTCGCCAATGTCCACCACACCCGCGGGCAACCCCACAGCAAAGCACGCGATCCAGGTGGACCAATGCGGCGTCTTAAATTTCGGATGCACCGCCGAAAATAATCTCGGCAGCAATCCATCGCGCGACATCGCATACCAGATTCGTGCCTGCCCGTACTGAAATACCAGCAGCGAAGAAATCATCCCCATCAAAGCGCCCACGACAATTATCGAGCGAAATAATGGACGCGCTCCCAACTCAGCCAATGCATATGCGACGGGCGCTTCCGCCGCCTTCCCCGAAACAAAAGTCGTGTATTTCAACATGCCGAGAAGCACGACGGCAACCCCGACGTATAGCACCGTACAAACCACCAGCGAGGCAATGATGCCGAATGGCAGGTCGCGTTGCGGATCATTACACTCTTCCGCCGCGGTTGAAACCGAGTCGAAGCCGATATAAGTAAAAAAAACAATGGCGCCGCCAGTAACGATCCCAGCGAACCCCGAAGGCGCAAATGGCTTCCAATTTGCAGGATGCACCAGCATCCCGCCCACAACAAGAAACGTCAGGATTGCCCCAATCTTGATCAGCACCATTACGTTGTTGGCTTCAGCCGACTCCCGAACACCTCGCACCAATAAAAGTGTCAGGAAAAAGACGATGAGAAAAGCGGGAGCATTGAAGTAAGCCCCGGTCCAATGCCCCGACGCCCACACCGGACTCGTCCATTTATCCGGAAGATTGATTCCAAACACGGCGAGCTGCGCCGTTGCATATCCGCTGAAACCCACGGCCACGGCTACATTGCTCACCACATATTCCAGGATCAAATCCCATCCAATGATCCAGGCGAAGATTTCACCAAGAGTGGCGTAAGAATATGTGTAAGCGCTGCCCGCGATCGGGATCATGGAAGCCAGTTCTGCGTAGCACAATCCTGCAAAGCTGCAAGCAACCGCGACCAGCAGAAATGAAATTGCTATAGATGGTCCCGCCGCCGGTCGTCCGTGCATCAGAGCCCCAGCGGTACTTCCGGTGCGCAGAAAATTGAAAAGCAAATCCATCACCTGCGCGTGCAGGATGGAAGGAGCCTCGAAATGCTCTCCTGCCGCCGCCGTTCCGGTAAGGACAAAAATTCCAGAGCCGATGATTGCGCCGATGCCAAGCGCAGTAAGCGACCACGGTCCAAGCGTTTTCTTAAGCCGGTGCTGCGGATCATCGGCCTCTGAAATTAGTTTGTCTATGGATTTGCAGCAGAAAAGTTGATTGTCCGAACTCCGAACGGTCTTTGCGACGGGCTTAGGCAGTTCAGCCAATTAGAAACGCTCCAAGGAATTAAGCATTCAGCACTCAGCATTCAGCCAAACTGAAGCCTGAATGCCGAGTGCCAATGCGCTTGCTGAGTGCCGACTGCTGGGTGCTCGACTACCGTTTCGAAGTTCCGCGTGCCAGCTTTTTCACTTTCCGTTTTGCCGATCCCCGCGCGTAATCACGTTTCTTAAGTGGCTTGTCTGCCTTTTTCTTCTTCCGTGCCGCCCTCTTCGATGCCTTGCGTTCTTCTTTGCTCAAACTCGATGTGTTAGCCATTCGTCCTTTCAATCAGTTGCAGATAAAAATAAATCAGGCGCGCTCTAGCTGCGCATACTTTTCCACCAGCTTCTTCAAACCGAAGCGAGGAAATTGTACAGTAATCTTCGCCTCCTCACCGTCCCCTTCGCGCTGATAGACGGTTCCCTCTCCATATTTCGGATGCTTCACCTTCTGTCCCGGACGGAATCCCTTCCTGCCCTTGGGCTCTTCCACCGGCAATTTAGGAAGACTAAACTTCTTTCCGCGCGAAGCAAAAAACTCCGCAATATTGTCAATGGAATTGTAAGTCTTGACCGGGGACGCGTCCCGGCGTTGCTGGTTGCGCCCCGCCCATGAAGCGCTCTGATCCTCGTCCTCGTAAGCATAGTGCGCAGGCTGGCTTGGCCTGTGTGGCGCGGACCTGCCCTGAGCGAAGTCGAATGGGGCCCCCGCCCGCGAATCCCGGCGGCCACGCGGCGTCCCGAAATCCTCCATTAGCTGCGACGGAATCTCCTCCAGGAATCGCGACGGAATACTGGCCTCCGGCAAATCCGTCCCATATCGCCGCCGGTACACGGCGCGGGTAAGAACCAGAGTATCCATAGCCCGCGTCATTCCCACATAGCATAATCGGCGCTCTTCCTCGACATCATCAGGATGCAAAAATGTCCGCGAATGCGGGAACAATCCTTCTTCGAGTCCACACAAAAACACCAGCGGGAACTCCAGTCCTTTCGCGGCGTGAAGCGTCATCAGCGTAATTTGCGATGCTGCATCATACGCATCCGCATCGCTGACCAACGCGGCATGATCCAGAAATTGATCCAGCGTTTCACCGCGATCGCGCGAATCCATGGCGGCATTCACCAGTTCGCGCAAGTTTTCAATCCGCGAATACGCCTCGGGCGTGTCCTCTTCTTCGAGCAGCTTGATGTAGCCCGTGCGGTCAATAAGAAATTTTAGAATTTCAGCAGTATTTGCAGCCGCGCCGGGATCACGAAAGCCCTCTGTACCTCCTTCAGAATCAATGGAGCGTCGGGCGTCCTCGCCCGACAGGACGGGCGCCCCGCCCGTCTCTGCCGGATCGAAAGCTTCGAAATCAAAGGCCATCGGATCGAAGGCTTCGTCAGTCACCTCTCCCGCGCGTTTATCGCCTTGTAGCTCCGCCGCCGCAGTTTCCTCCAGACGTTCGACATAATTCCCCGCCAGCATTGCCCGTGCATCTTCAATTAAGTCCCGAAAGCTCTTCAGCGCCGCTAGCGCGCGCAACGGCACAAGCTGGCGCTGGATGGTTTCGTTAATGGCAGCCCACAGCGAAAGTCCTGTCTCCAGCGCAATGCGCTCAAGAGTTTCAAGCGTAGTCTTGCCGATTCCGCGCACTGGCGTATTGATGACGCGCATCAGCGAAATCGTGTCGTCTACGTTGTGGATGACCTTCAGATACGAAATCATGTCCTTGATCTCGGCCCGCTCATAGAACGAAAAGCCGCCCACCACGTGATACTTCATCTGATAACGGCGCATCGCCTCTTCAAACAGCCGTGACTGAGAATTTGTTCTGTAAAGCACCGCGACACGCGCATTCTCGCCTTGCTCGACCGATTCGCGAAGAAATTTCGAAATTCTGTCGGCCACAAATAAAGCCTCATTCTCCCCATCTGGCGCTTCGTAACACCCGATCTGACTGCCGCCCTGACGCGAGGTCCAGAGATTCTTTCCCTTCCGCTGCACATTATTCGCGACGACTGCCGACGCTCCCTGCAAAATATTCTGCGTCGAGCGGTAATTCTGTTCCAGCCGTACGATCTTCGCCTCCGGGAAATCTTTCTCAAATTCCAGGATGTTTCGAATATCCGCTCCGCGCCACGAATAGATGGACTGATCTTCATCGCCGACAGCACAAACGTTATGCCGCGAACCCGCCAGCAGCCTCATCAGCTCATACTGCGGCCGGTTCGTATCTTGATACTCATCCACCAAAATGTATTGAAATCGCCGGTTGTAATATTCGCGAACATCGCCCGCCGCTCTCAACAATCGCACCGCTTCCAGTAGCAGGTCATCGAAATCGAGAGCGTTCGCCTTTGCCAGTTCCTTGCGATACTCGGCGTAAATCTGCGCGACGCGCTCAGTCTTTGGATCAGCCGATTGCAGGTAAACCTCCTGCGGATCGAGCATGTGATTCTTGGCATGCGAAATGTGCGATAAAACCGCTCTCGGCGTTGTCTGCTTATCGTCAATGCCAAGCCGCCGCATCACTGATCGCACCAGTTGCTGCTGATCGGACTCGTCGTAGATGACAAAATTCTTGGTGTAACCAATCGGCGCAGCCCCCGGAACGCTGGATGGAATTCGCAGTGCCTCAATATCGCGGCGCAGCATGCGTACACAAAAAGAATGAAACGTCGCAATCACTGGCTTGGCAACAGAAAGCCCACCCACCAGTTTCTCGACACGTTCCGCCATCTCCGACGCAGCTTTATTCGTGAAAGTCATCGCCAGAATAGATTCAGGCATCGCCCCCAGATTTTCGATTAAGTGAGCGATGCGATAAGTAATGACGCGGGTCTTGCCGCTCCCGGCACCGGCCAAAATAAGCACCGGCCCCTCAGTGGTTTCGACAGCCTCACGCTGTTGCGGATTAAGTTGATCAAGAAAAGACAAGATAAAATTCTCGAGTGATTGAGTATTTCAATCATATCTCACCCCACCAGACGCACGTAGGGACAGCCGCCCCCGCTGTCCAGTCGAACAAGATTCGACAGAAGCTCCAAGCCGAGTACAAAAAGCCCCCAGCCGCGAAGCGGCGGTAAGAATACAGAGTAAGCGCCACGCTATGACCCAAAAAGATCAAGCCCTGCAAAAGCGAAAGACTGGTTATTACGTCAAAAAAGCCCTGGCTGGAGATCCACCTAAAAAAGTCGGGGAGATGACGTTAACTATAGTTTACTATACCGTGTATACTTGCGCTAACTCGATGAGAATGGAGAACGAACCACAAATAGCCCAAGAAACGACCGCCAACGACGTCGCAATCACCCACGAAGATGTAGACCGCGCGCACGACCGCGTCAAAGTATCGGCGGCCCGCGCCCGGCGCGGGTTTTCCTCCAAGCCGCGCCTTCTATGGTTATTGATGGGCCCAGGCGTTCTCGTCATGCTCGGGGAAAACGACGGGCCCAGCATGCTCTCATATGCTGCTACGGGCGCAAAGTTCGGAATCGGATTTTTCATCCCCTTCGTGATTCTTACCTTTTGCATGGCGATTGTGGTCCAGGAAATGACCGTTCGCTTGGGCGCGGCTACCCATCGCGGACACGCCGAACTCATCTTTGAGCGCTTCGGGCCATTTTGGGGATGGTTTTCCATGACCGACCTCGCGATCGGAAACTTCCTGACGCTTATCACCGAATTTATTGCAATTCGCGCCGGTCTAGGATTCTTCGGTGTGCCTCCGTGGATCGCAGTACTGATCGCACTGGTTATTCTGTATTCCGCTCTGTTGAGTCATCGCTATTGGACCTGGGAACGAATTACTCTCGCGGCCGCGACATTCAATCTGGTATTTGTTCCCGTCGCCTTATTGACCCATCCCAATTGGCACTCTGTGGGACATTCGCTGGTCACATGGAAGCCCCTTCCAGGATTGAATAAAGACACTGTGCTCATCATGCTTGCCGATATTGGAGCCACGGTAACGCCCTGGATGCTCTTCTTCCAGCAAAGCGCGACGGTTGACAAAGGGCTGACCACGAAAGACATCCGCTTTGGCCGTATTGACACAGTGTTGGGCGCTGCGTTGGCTAGCATCGCAGCTGTCGCTACCATGCTGGCGACAGCGCCGTTGTTTGCACATCAGATGACAGCAGGAAATTTCCAGGCCGCAGAGTTCGCGCAGGCTCTTCAACCTCTGATCGGCCGCTTTGGCGCTTCATTGTTCGCTCTCGGAATGGTTGAAGCGGGTATTGTTGCGGCGATTACCATTTCGACCTCGTCAGCGTATGCCTTCGGGGAAGTTACGCACCAGCCGCATAGCCTCAACCTTCCCGTGAAAGAAGGGAAGTCCTTCTACGCTGTCTTGTCCTTGTGCTCCCTTGCGGCGGCGGGAATCGTCCTTATTCCAAGCTTGCCGCTGGTTTACGTGGTTCTACTGGTGAATGTGGTTGCGGTTCTGGCAATGCCTCCAGCGTTGGTGTTCTTGTTCATGATGGTCAATGACAAGGAAATTATGGGCGACCTTGTTAGTCCGCTGTGGGCGAACGTGCTTTCTACTGGTGTCGTGATCGTCTTGACGGGCGCCGGCGTACTGTTCGGAATCAGCATTCTTGCTCCAAATATCCTGGCGGCTTTGGGAGGCACTTAGGAGGCGCTGTGATGAATAAAAAAGATGAGGACCAGTTCGACCCGAGATCTGACAAACGCTGGATTTTGGCGTCTCTCGAACACGATCAACTCGTTAAGGCAAAGAAGCACAATATTCCCCGGCGGGTGCTGAAGGGTCCCGAACTGCTCATTTTGTGGGGGCTTCGAGTTTATTTATTGTTCATGATGACCGTGGTCGTCTACCAGCTCTGGATTGGTGCGCGGTAGCGTTTTGGAACTGCGCATTCATTTTAGTTTAGTCATGACCTGTGAATCCGGACAAACTTAGGTATCATTCCTTTAGCAACTCAGGAGGTTTGAATGAACTTCAAGAATTTTTTTGCTGTGATGTCTGGTTTGATCATTACCCTTGCCTTGTCGCTGCCGGTGATTGCGCAGGACACGCAATCCACAACCACCACGACGACCCAGCCCGCTCAAACCCAGAGCACCACCACCACCACGGATACTCCGGCGACTTCGCCGTCAACACAAACCACGCAAACCACCGAGAGCACCACGAAATATAAACACCATCACAAGAAAGTGAAGACGGAGAAACAAACCACGACGACCACCAACACGCCCAGCCAGCCAGAGAGTCAATCAACAACCACGACCAGCACGCCGGGGAGCCAATCAACAACGACAACCACTACTACTCCCCCGCAGTAGGCAAAAAGTAAGCAGAACCGTCGAGGACGGGCCCGAGCCCGTCCTTGCATCCTGTTCAGGGCTTGGCAGCTGGTCGAGGAGTTCCCCATATCCATCACAACTTTCCAGCTTCCATCGCTCTGCTTCTTCCACACGCTGGCGTATTTGCCATTCTCTGTTACCGGCTTACCGTCTTTATCTATAAAGTGAAACTCATACGTCCCATACGTATAACCCAGGTCGCCTGACGCGGCCATGTCGGCGTGTACTGGCGTCCAGGTCAGGTGGTTATTCTTGTCGTCCAGAAATCTCATTGTCTTGGCGATAGTTTCTTTGCCTTGCAGCATGTCCGCTCCATTGGGGAGTTCGGCTGCATCCTCGGCGTAGTAAGACATGTATCCTTGCGAGCCTTTCTCGGCCGCGGCCTTCATGAAATCAGCCTCTAGTTGGCGCAAAGTGTCGGCGCCGGACGCCGATTGTGCTTTCGCAATGTTCAAACTTAGTAGGACTACGATCGCGACGCCGGCGATAACAGAAAGCTTGTGGTTCATAAAGCCTCCGTGGTGACAACGGCTGACCGCGAGTTTTTGGACCAGCCATCTTTAGACCGATCAATCGAAGTATTGAGCACACCAAGATACGCTTTCCACGGACCGACTTCAGCTTCATATTGTTTCGCCAGCACGCGGCAGATTTGGGAGATGTGGGTCAAGTCATGCACCGTCCATGTTGAGATTAGTTGCCTCAGCGTCACGATCCCATCCTCAGGGTGAACGCCAGTGCGGGAGAGATCGTCAGAACTCAAATGCATGCCTCGCAGGGCAACGAGATTCTGCTCGCGCAGTTCCTTGAAACGATCGAGCAGGTGGCCGATGGGCAGTGTTCTATCTTCTTTTAGCTGCGCCAAGCGGTCGAAGGGTTCGAACGTGCGCCTTTCGCCATGTTCGAGAATGATTCGTGCCCGGGGCAGCCAATCCGTCACTTCGCCGTGGATCAGGTGTCCCACAACGTCGTAACAACTCCATGTATTGCCGCCTTCGGTTGCGCGGACCCATTCATCGGAAAGCCCTCGCAGCATCTGATCAACGGTCGCGGGACCGCGTTCCAAAATCTGCATCGCTTCAGAAAGCTTCATCTCCATAAAGCTCCGTTTCCTTTCCCTGCGACTCTAATACTGAACTCTCGAGGGTGCCTGTTCAAGCTCCGCTTGAGCGGGGATTTTGACGGGCAAGTGGCCTAGCGCGGGTTTTCCCGCTATAACAAGCGTCGTCAAACTGTTGATCTCAAACGATTTTTCTCGTGCGCACAACGCGAAGAGCGGGGCCGCCATCATACCGTCGCCACTTAGAATAATTTAAGGAGGACGAATGAAGAAAAAAGTGCTTGCCGTAATGTGCGGATCTGTCTTGACGGTCGCCATGTCGCTGCCCGTGATAGCACAGGACACGACGCAATCCACCACTACAACGACGACACAGACTCCGCCTCCGGCTCAAACCGAGAGCAGCACCAGGACAACTACCCAGACGCCGGCAACTCCGGCTCAAACCCAGACTACTCAGACTACCGATACCACCACCAAGTACAAGCATCATCACAAGAAGCAAACGAAGCAGGAGCAAACAACCACAACCACCACGACTCCAGGCCAGCCGGAAAGCCAATCCACAACGACCACAACTACCACGCCACCGCAGTAACTGCGTTGTCGGATAAATATTCAGGATGAGCGCACACTGTCTCGTGCGCTCATTGCAATTTCAAGGCCTCCCTCGCAGCATCTGATCGAGGGCCACCGGACCGCGGACCAAAATGTGCGTCCCTTCAGAAGGTTCATCTCATAGGCCATGCCTCATCCTAGAGTGAGCTGTGCCGTCGCTTCGGCATGGCTTCGGCGCAGGTGGGCTTCACTGGGCGGACCCTACCCCTACCCCCCGGTAGGGTCGCGATATATTGGAATCATGGATTTAGCGCGTCTCGCGATCCAAATCTATGAAGAGAAGGGGCTTGCACGTAAAATCTTGAGAGCATATGAGTTACTGGCGTTTCAGCTATGATCTTCTTTAGTCTGGTCATTTCGTTTCGGTCATTCTTTATTTAGAGCAATTGGACCGCCCTTTGATGACCCGTAGATCTAGTTGTGGGGATACGGAAAACGAGGTCAAGGCAGAAGGGTGACGGGGATTTCAGAATATTGGGCTGACCGCCGCGCCGAGGCACGGTGGCCTTATTCGACTTCCACTAGATGCCTGCTCTCGATTGCAGAAATGCCCCTCCGCGTAAGTTGATACCGCCCGCTAGTGAATACTATGTAATCTTTCTCGTACTCGAGTTGCGCTAGTGTCCGGCTCAAATTAGCCCGCTGTTTGGGCTTGAGCCAATTGGAGAATTCAGCAGCGGTCGCACCTCCGTCTGCACAATGATAGAGCAGTAGAAGGACTCGGTCGCTCGGCCCGAGCGAAGGACGGAGCGTTTTTAAGAAATCCCCGAATTGTTCGACAGCCGGAACGCGCCGAATGGTAATCGCTTTGACGAGCGCAAACGCCTTATGGGCGATACCCCTCGTGCAAGCCGCACAAATTCGGCCAGCACCCAGTCCAACGCGGCGGACACGAGTGTGGAATCCTGAAGGTTTGGGTCTATCCCATCGCCAAGGTGCGCAGCATCCCGCTTGTTTCGTATGTCGTAAATCACGCGCAGCGTCCGGGGAATGTGAAACCGAACCGAATCTCCAGCGCCCGTCATGTTCTCCAGAGTTCGTGCGATGCCGGAAGTGTCCAATTGCACTCCCAGCGGCGTCACGGAAAGACCCGCGGAATGTTGAAGCATCCGATAGGCGGCTTCGGCAAACCTCCCGCCCTCTACTTCGTTCGGTCGCATCCGACCAAGATAAAAGTTCTTCTTTTGCTCAACGTAGCACTCGATCAGCTCATCAACGAGGTTAGTTGGAAACCGAGCGATTAGAGAATTCTTGATTGTCGGGTTAACCATCTCAGCTCTTTGTCATTTCCTTCACTAAGGCGGCTGCGCGCTTGAGCCCGGGGGCTGTAAGGCTCCAATCCCTTTCCTTAGTGCCGGTGAATTCATTTCCTCTTTTCCTTTATATGCACGGAGTGATTTGCCGGGTCGTAGCAGCCCGACGCCTCGCACAGTCCCCTTGCAGTCTTGTCATCGAACGTGGGAGCACCGGTAGAGAGAAGCTTGGACAGGCCCGTGAGGATATACGCGCTGTAGGTCTTGTCCTTTTTGCTCTTGCCAGGGATTTCGCCAGCTATCACTTCAGCGCCTCCGTTCTCCAGGTGGAATACCTGTTGGAGTTCCTCCGCCGACACTCCATTTTGTTTCATCCAGGTGCGAGCGCGGATTGGAAGCGCCAACGCGCCGCCGCCGTCGTCCTCGGCGTCCGCACCGGCGCGAGATGGGACGGCAAGAATGTCTCCCAAGCAGCGTCAGTGAGGCCTGAATCACACGCGCCCGATGGCCGAATCAATAGGCGTTAATAGCTCGACTATTTCCGTAACTATCTCAGTCGTTTTCTTATTTGTCATCTTCTGCTTCTCCTTGGTGCCTCATCCTCGAAAGCTAATCCATCCTTCCCCGCCCGCTATCCGGCTGACCTCGGCAGGTCAAACCTGACAGCGCTGTCGCCATGATTCGTAAGCTGGTACGTCCCTCGCTTGGAGCCGGTCGTGATGTAGTCAAACTTGCTCTTGGCGTCCCGAAGAGCTTGGGACACATATTTAGGCGGGCGCACTTCGGCACGAATGTAGGCGCGCCGAATATCGTCTTCGGTGAACTCCTTCGTCCCCGATTCGGTGAGTGCAAACGCGAGCACGGTCACGATCTCATGGTGCCCGCGCGGCCTCTTCTCGGCGACAAGCTGTTTTTCCGTCGAAAGCCCGTTGCCAGAGCCGCTTTCGCCGAAAGTAGGTGCGCCCTGCCGGGTGCCTCCGAACTTCTCGATCTGGGCCTGAACAAACCCAGCGGGCCCCTCGAATGTGATCTTGGAATCGCCCAAAGTAATGGTTGCTTTACAGACTTCTTCCATAATGCCCTCCAGTATGGATAAACTAATCCAAGCCATTATCAATGTCAAGCTCGTTCGCGTCTAGTGCCATCGAGGTCGGGCTATCAGCAAAATTGCTCAGCCCTCCTTTTTGCGCTTGTTTGCGGTAGTTCAAATTGACTCGGACGACAGACCGGTCAACTACGAACTGGGCGGCGAAATGTTTGTGGCGTAGTTGTTCCAAGTGGATTATGACTTAATTAAATATGTTGCTGAGTATACGGTTGATTACAAACGACTTGTCTGTATAGCATTGACATATCCGGTCTGGCAGAATAACTTAATAAGCAGCAATCGCGATATTTCGCCAGGCTATTGCTGCCGCGGAGAAGGCCGTCGAGACCGAATCGCCGGAAGCGGCCAGAAATGATTTGGCTCGGTTCAGCCCGCCTGCGCCGTCTATTATCCTTATATTTCCGCTGTTTACAGCGACCTGAGCGTAACGCTCAGCCCTCCTTTTTGCGCTTGTTTGCGGTAGTTCAAATTGACTCGGACGACAGAGCGGTCAACTACGAACTGGGCGGCGAAATGTTTGTGGCGTAGTTGTTCCAAGTGGATTATGACTTAATTAAATATGTTGCTGAATGTAGGTTGATTACAAACGACTTGTCTGTATACATTGACATCTTCGTATCACGCAAGTCACTTAATAAGCAGCAATCGCGATATTTCGCCAGGCTATTGCTGCCGCGGAGAAGGCCGTCGAGACCGAATCGCCGGAAGCGGCCGAGAAATACATTGGCTCGGTTCAGCCCGCCTGCGCCGTCTATTATCCTTATATTTCCGCTGTTTACAGCGACCGGAGCGTAACGCTCAGCCCTCCTTTTTGCGCTTGCTTGCGGTAGTTCAAATTGACTCGGACGACAGACCGGTCAACTACGAACTGGGCGGCGAAATGTTTGCGGCGTAGTTGTTCCAAGTGACCAAGACGGTGGTCCACTTTATGTCTTCGCAAGGTCGGATTCTTCGGAAGGTAATCCGAGGACAAACGGGAGTACCGCAATTCTTCTGGCCCCGAGTTCCTCACCGTCGTTGCAGTTTGGAATACTGGGGAATGTCAGGGCTGTCCGCGTTCCTATTCCGGAATTCCTGTTGGGGGTGCGTGGCACCCTGCGGGACGTAAACCTAATGCCGAACTTACCCAGGGCTTGCGTCCTGGGCTAAGTTAGTCGCCCCTTCGGGACTTGAATTGCTTTTTCACTTTTCCCAGCGCTGAAGCGCTGGGCTAATATCATTCGGCCCTCCGGAGCTGGGGTGTCTGAGATGCTTGCATTTCGCGGACAAGGGTGTCCGCGCCACGGAACCTTTCCCGGTCGGTAATCCGGTAGGCGTACCCAACTCTTGGCCCTAGGTTTCCCGCGCGCTTACTGTGTGGTTCCGGGATACTGGGAATGTCACGGCTGGTCCCCCATTCCCTGAGTTTTTCCCTCCTGGGGATAAAAACAATTCATAGGCTCAAGAACGGGAATCGGTGTAAACTTGTCGCCGTTTTTGAGTTCAAGAAAGAGTGCGGTTCAAAGGTCTGCGGCTGGACGCAACACTACACTTTCTCCCCCCGGAGGCAAAAATGCGAAATCGATTCGTTACTCTCTCTGTGTTGGTGATGCTCTTTGGACCAGCGCTGGCGAGCGCGACCCGGGGACCGACTTACTACTATCTGGCTCTGGGCGATTCACTGGCTGTGGGTATACAGCCATCCGCGAGCGGCGATGTCGCCACGAATCAGGGGTACGCGGACGACCTCTATGCCTTATTCCGAACGCGCGTACGGGGGCTCAAGCTCGCCAAGCTCGGATGCTCGGGCGAGACCACGATGACGATGATTGATGGCGGGTCTTGTAACTATGAGGAAGGCAGTCAACTGGCGGCGGCCATCAGCTTTCTGCAGACGCACCACGTAGCCCTCGTCACATTGGATATCGGTGCGAACGACATTGACCACTGCATCAGCCTGGGCGGGATTGACAGGACTTGCGTGACAGATGCTTTTACCAGTGTGGGCGAAAACCTACCCGAAGATCCTCGGTGAACTGCGCGCCGCGGCCCCAGAGACGCTTATCGTCGCCATGAACTATTACGATCCATTCCTGGGAGCATGGAGGCTCGGACCAGGCGGACAATTTTTAGCCTCCGAGTCGCTGGTGGCGACGAACGCGTTCAACGGCGTACTGGAGACGGCGTATCAGGCGTTCGTCGTTCCTGTTGCAGATGTCGCGGAAGCGTACCGGATCAACAACCCAACTCCAATTTTGAATGTTCCGCTAAACGTGTTTCTTGAGCTGGTCTGGACGTGGATCGGTGCGCCCCCGCCACTGGGGCCCGACGTCCATCCGAACGATGTTGGATACGCCGTCATCGCAGGCGCATTCGCTAAGAAAATCGCAGGGCTTTAGCGGAGCTTGAACGGGATACTTGGCGTTTGGTTTGGAGGATCAGAATCCTTCTCTCGACGAGTTGGGATTCCCACCCTTGCGAAAACCGCGCAAGGATGGGCCAGCCTCCTCCCGCCCCTTCAAAGCTCTTGCGCGTCAGAACGCACTTTTTCCGCAGCCTGTTTCAGCCGTGCCGAAATTGTTCAGTGCGTATTTACGGCATCGCTAAAGCGATGCCCTGATACGGAGCGAAAGTTCAAAACAACTTTCGAGGGGATTCTGATCTCCTAAGCGGCGTAATGAACGAGACTGCCTGATCCGTCGCGATTCGACCGGTCGAATCCATGCCTGCGAATTCGAGTGCCTTTGGTTTAGGGAATTAGAGTCGTTTTCTTCCGGCAGGTGGGATTCCCACCCCCTTGCGAAAAGTGGGCAAGAGCCTGCGCTGAACGAAGTCGAAGGGGTGGGGCATCCTCGTTCGTGATGTTCTTAGGAAATCAGAATCTTCCGAGGGTGTGCCAGTCCGCCCAGAGGTTATTGTGGTTTACGGGTTGAAGTGAAATTCCACCAATTCCGTGGTCTCGTGGTCGGCCTTTTCCCACTTCCAACTATGAACCGCGAACTGCGCCGATTGTGCAAGCAGAGGACTCCCGCCCTTCACCTGCATGGATTTGACGCTTCCGTTGGTCTGCACCAGCACCTCTAGTTTGACGGTGCCGCCCAGCTTCATGGAGTGGGCCATCTGCGGGTACATTGGCACAACTTTATTGACCACTTTGCGTGCGTTGGCGCTCTGCTGGTCTTGCGCGAAACACGCCCTCGGTTGGACACTCGCCAGTACGGCGAGCACGGATAGGATGAGGAACGGGGAGCGCTTCATGGTGTCTAAACACTAGGCGAAGGGACCAAAATGGGAAAGAGTACCGAAGGGATACAGAACGCATTATGACAGTAATCTTAAAACGCCAGGCATTTTGCTTACGCGGAGATTGAATGGCGCACTTGAGAGTACCGACTGCCGATCCGATCTATTCCCCTACCTATTCCGACCTATGGGGATGGTATCGAGGCCGGAACTTCGTTGGAGTAGCCGCTTTCTACTCCGGACTTGACGGCTGTGGTCACGTAATAGTAGGTCTGTCCGGCGACGACGGAGAGGTCAACGAAACTTGTGCTCGCATCAACGATCGGATTGATTTTGGTGTATGGGCCTCCTGATTGAGAGCCGCGATAAACGTTGTAGCCATCTACGGAGACGACTGCATTCCACGAAAGGCTTACCTGATGATGAGGAGGCGCGAGAGTTCCCGACTGGCTACCCGCGGGCAGAGCAGCGTAACTTGCAGGCGATCCAAATGTTCCATCGCCATTGCCGGGAAGTATCGTAATGACTCCCTCCGTGCAATTGAAAGCGGGTAGACAAGAGTTGCCGACGGCGAGATCGGTGCTGCCAAAATTATTGAAGTTTGCCGCAACTACCGAAAATGGACTGGTGCCACCGGAGTCGTAGTTCGCCGCTGCTTGGAAGGTCCCGTCGCCGTTTCCCAACAGCACGCTCACGGTGCCGCCGTTTGAAGTTCCGCTGTATTCGTTCGTGACGGCGAGGTCGGCGCGCCAGTCCAGGTTGAAATCGGCAACCGCCAGCGAGTACGCGAAGAGGCCTCCGGAGCTGCTGACTATCGGAGCCTGAAATGTTCCGTCTCCATTGCCTAGCAGCACGCCAACCGTGCCTCCGTTCGAGCATGTGCTGTTGGCACAATTGTTGACGACGGCCAAATCGGCAACTCCGTCGTTGTTAAAGTCGGCGCTCGCTAATGAATAAGCGCCCTGCCCGCCGGAGGGGTAGGTCACCGCGGGTTTGAAAGTTCCGTCGCCATTGCCCAGCAAAATACCAACGCTGCCGCCGCTCGAACAGCCAGCGGTGGCGCAATCATTAACTACCGCTACATCCGGAATGCCATCCCGATTGAAATCTCCTACCGCAATCGAAAGAGCGCCTTGCCCTGCGGATGCATAGCTCACCGGCGGCTTGAACGTTCCATCGCCTTTCCCTATTAATACAGTAACTGTTCCGCCAGATGCGCAACGGCTGTCCGCGCAATTGTTAGCAATCGCGAGGTCGGGAATGTGGTCTCCGTTGAAATCTCCCATGGCGATGCCAATTGATTGGTAGCCGCCCGCGCTGGAATTCAGGGGCGCCTGAAAGGTCCCGTCTCCATTGCCCAGCAGCACACTCACTGAGCCACTTGTGCAGGGGCTGGTGGCGCAACTGTTCAAGACCACCAGGTCTGGAATTCCATCGTGGTTGAAATCGCCGACCATGGCAGCCAGACTTTCGATTCCGCCGCTTGGATAAGTCACAACTGGCTTGAAGGTTCCATTTCCGTTTCCCAACATTATTCCGACAGAACCTGAGGAGCAGTTCGTAGTGCTCAAGCAGCGATTAACGATTGCCAGGTCGGGATTGGAATTATTGTCGAAGTTTCCAGCAGCCAGCGAGTAGGCGTACGGGCCGCCGGCGGAAACCGCAATGAACATTGCACCCGCACTCTGAACTCCTGCGACCGTCACCGTGACCGGCCCTGTCAGCGCGCCGGATGGCGCTGGCACCACAATCGAAGAACTACTCCAACTGGTGGGAGTGGCTGTTGCTCCGTTGAAGTTCACCGTACTGGAACCTTGAGTCGGTCCAAAACCAAATCCTGTGATAGTGACTGGAGTGCCAGCCGTCGCCAACGCGGGTGATAAGCCGCTAATAGAGAGGCTGGGCAAAACCGTAAAACTAGCCGAAGCCGTCGTGCCTCCAACCGTGACCGCGAGCAATCCAGTCGTTGCTCCCGTTGGCACAGGAACCGTGATGGCCGAGTCACTCCAGCTACTCGGAGTTGCCCGCGTGCCGTTAAATGTAACGCTGCTCCACCCCTGAGTTGAGCCAAAGCCGCTGCCGCTGATTGAGACTAACGCTCCAATAGGACCGCTGGTCGGGGATAAGCTGGTGATCTGGAGGCCTTGTGGGACTATGAACTGCGCGCCATTGCTGGGGACTCCATTAACGTTCACTATTACCGGGCCACTGGTGGCGCCTGCGGGAACCGGTACCACGATTGAGCCTGCGGCCCAACTTGTCGGCTTCGCTGCGATGCCGTTGAATGTTACGGAGCTGAATCCTTGAGTGGATCCGAAATTACTCCCTGTTACAGTGATTGAGCTACCGATTGCCGCAGATGCCGGGGACAAACTACTGATCGTTGGACCTGAGACTATTGAAAATGGACCAGCCGAGGCGGAGGCGCCTCCCACTGTGACGGTCACCAGCCCGGTAGTAGCTCCCGCAGGGACCGCAACCGTAATCGCCGAGTCACTCCAGCTAATCGGAGTTGCCAGCGTGCCGTTAAATGTAACGCTGCTCCACCCCTGAGTTGCGCCAAAGCCGCTGCCGCTGATTGTGACGACAGTGCCAACCGTTCCAGAGATCGGGGATAAGCTGGTGATCTGAAGGCCTTGTGGGACTGTGAACTGCGCGCCATTGCTGGGGACTCCATTAACGTTCACTATTACCGGGCCACTGGAGGCGCCTGCGGGAACCGGTACCACGATTGAGCCTGCGGCCCAACTTGTCGGCTTCGCTGCGATGCCGTTGAATGTTACGGAGCTGAATCCTTGAGTGGATCCGAAATTACTCCCTGTTACAGTGATTGAGCTACCGATTGCCGCAGATGCCGGGGACAAACTACTGATCGTTGGACCTGAGACTATTGAAAATGGACCAGCCGAGGCGGAGGCGCCTCCCACTGTGACGGTCACCAGCCCGGTAGTAGCTCCCGCAGGGACCGCAACCGTAATCGCCGAGTCACTCCAGCTAATCGGAGTTGCCAGCGTGCCGTTAAATGTAACGCTGCTCCACCCCTGAGTTGCGCCAAAGCCGCTGCCGCTGATTGTGACGACAGTGCCAACCGTTCCAGAGATCGGGGATAAGCTGGTGATCTGAAGGCCTTGTGGGACTGTGAACTGCGCGCCATTGCTGGCGACACCATTGACGTTCACTATTACCGGGCCACTGGAGGCGCCTGCGGGAACCGGTACCACGATTGAGCCTGAGGTCCAACTCGTCGGCTTCGCTGCGATGCCGTTGAATGTTACGGCGCTGAATCCTTGAGTGGATCCGAAATTGGCTCCCTTAATCGTAACGATTGTTCCTGGAGCACCTGAAGCCGGCGAGAGGCTGCTAATCCTTGGAGTCGCACTGGCAATTGCACACCAGGATAGACATATAACCGTGATGATGACTGCGGCAAATCTTTGGGGGAAGTAAATCACAGTCGCCCTTCAGTCGCTTAATTTCTGACACACGAATCCCTACTAAAAGCCCACGCAAATATTCACAGGCAGAAGAAATTGCCTGTTAATTGAGGATTTACTCCGAAGGTGGTCCGGCCGCTTTCGCGGACCCTATCCTTTGGTTGAGGAGTTTAATACGGTAACGAAAAGAAAGAACTCCTGCAGAGGGGCTAGGCGCGCGGTCTCGTGAAAATGGGTTAGCCCTGGAAGCCTTGCTGGTGGCTGGTTTTGGAGAAGGCGCTGCACTCGTTTTCCAAGGAACCCGATTTTTTGGCTTGGGACCTTTATGCTGGTCCATCCATGCTCAATATGCCCTCCAGCGCCGAGCAACGTGCTTCATTACAAGGAGGTTTCTCATGGCCACAGGAAACGACACGATACTCGACAATCTAGGAATGGCCCGCCTTGGCAGCCCGAAAGCCCTACTGGGTAAACGGAGGTGGCCCGACTCTCCGGGGAGTTCGCGGATTTTGCGCTGCACGGCAGCCTGCTCGACATGGCTGTGGGAATTATCATTGCTCAGCGATACGAAAAAGTCGTGCAGGACCGCGAGACTCAACTTCGAAAGCAAGAGAGGAGAGCGTATGACACGTGAAGCAAGATTGCTATCCGGGATAATCCTTATCACAGTGCCCACAATTCAGTACGGCGGGTATTTCCTTTTGACCTCGTTGATGGATAAGGGCAGCGGGTATATGGAAAATCCACTACGCCAAAATTTCTTCCGTGCGGGACATGCCCACGCGGGAGTTATTGTGATTCTTTCGTTAGTTTGCCAGGTGCTTGCGGATGCTGCGGTTCTTCCCGAACCTTTGATCTGGCTGGTTCGAATCGGAGTGCCGCTTGCAGCGATTTTGATCTCGGCGGGATTTTTCTTTTCCATGTTGCCGCCGACTGCTACTCAGCCCAGCGGGGCAGTCTCTCTGATCTATGTGGGAGCGCTCATTCTTGCCGTCTCTGTAATCACTTTAGGGGTTGGCTTGATTAGAGTTCCTGCATAGGCCGCAAGGAAGTTTCGCCCACCGCTCGGTAATCCGAGGGCGTACGCAACTCTTTGGCTCCGAGTTTTCCTGAGAGAGTGCGGAGGACAACAGGTGCCATTTCTGACTCCGTATCAGGGCACGGCTTTCAGCCGTGCTGCAAACTGTTCAGCGGGTATTTATGTCATCGCTAAAGCGATGCCGTCATACGAAGCCGAGTTCAAAACAACTCTCAAGGGATTCTCGGTCCTCCTGGAAATCGACGTCAGTGATCATGCGGGGAATCGGGCGTACCGTCCGACCACTTCGAGACTGGAATCATAAATATTGTCATGCGCTCCGGGGCGTCCTCAGATGCCAGAAGCGGGGAGCCCGGCAGATTTGCGCCCCAAGTTTGAGCTTCGGCCAGCGGAACGAAAAACATTACGTGGGGATGCCAGTGCCCGCCGTGGTTGTCGCGATCGCTTAGGTATCCTTGCTTCGACTGCATATAGCTCATCGCACCGGGTTCCAGCGTGGGCAAATCTTTCTTGTCGAAAGCGGCTTGGAGATCGCCGGAGATCTGAGCTTTGGATCGTCCAGCCAATACCCACTCGGTTTTCTTGATAATGAGTGGAAGGAAGGATCGCGCGGCGGGTGCGTTGATGCAGATCGGAGCCCGCAGCTTGGGATTCCAGAACTCGGGATCATCGGGTCCGGCGGCCCATGATCGTTGCACAAAGCACACGAAACCGTTCTTACCTTTGACTGCGGTTTCGTAGCCGTGCTGTCCGAAGACCAAAACGTCGGCATCGCGCGAGATGGATTCCGGAGCCGCGCTCCGCGCCAGGGCTATCTCGGCGTCTCGATCGGCAATGAGATATTGCTCAAGCGGGGCCATGGTGGGATACGATGCTTTGGTGTCCTGAGATTGGGCTTGGCTCGTTACACTAAGGATCATTGCCAACGCGAAAGTTGTTACCGTGATCGTCCTGAGAATTTTCCGCTTCATTGATTTTTCCTGAGGTATTCTCGGCAAGATACGTTTACATCAAGAGAGCGCGAACTTTCAAGAATCGGAGTGCTTCTCTGCGGGCGGTCGGAATTCCCACCCTTGCGAAAAGTACGCAAGGGATGGAGCACCCTCGTTCGTTACCGCTCTGGCGAAATCAAAATCTTGCACGGGTGTGACTGGCGTCTGCAGATAGCACCCATCCCACGATTGCGCCTAAGAGAAGGTTGGAGCATAGCGTCTCCCAGAAGTGGCTGTGCGCAACCGAAGCCGGCATTAGCGGGTTGGGAATGAACAGCGCGAAGCTACCCACTCCGAATAGCGCCGCGATGATGGCTGCGGTTTCAATTCTCTTAGTGTTCAACATTCTCACGACGGGATACGCGAATAAGACCCATAGGAGTCCGCGTGCGAATTGAAACGGCAGCATCCACGGGGTTGCCGTCACGGTAGAGCGGGCTTGCTGGTAGAAGCTCCTTAGTTCGGTAGTTCCGGAGTAGTACACGCGCAGTTCAGGATTCTGCCAAGCCACGTAATATCCGAACAGGTAATAGAGGACCACGTAGACGATGGCGAGAATCGCGAAACGGGCTGCCGTGGTCTGCAGCGTCGGGGCGTGCTCGGCGGGCGGCTGCTCCGGGCCGCGTATTTTCCCCATGATCTGCACTGCCAATGGGACAAACAAAACCGCGACTATCGCTCCGATGATAAAGAGGCTCTTAATCAGCCCGGGCGGCATTTTCGCGCGCAAATAGACGATGGTTTCGATCTGGGTGATAACGGTCATCACGCCGTAGAAGGTGAAGGTCAGCGCTGCAATCAACTTCAATCCGCGCCAGCGCGAGTTCTGGATGATCCAGGCAGTGACCAGCGAAACCAGAAATGTATAGACCAGGAGAGGTCCGAGCAACGAAGCGGCCTGTTGCGCCTGAGCCGCTGGAGTGGACGCCGCCGCGCCTGAAGCTGACGGTGCCATGCCAACCACGTTAGTGCCAATTATGAAAACAATGATCAGAACCAGGGCGAGGGCAAGGACTCGTAATGCGAACACGGCTGCAGCTTTCATCGCTGACCTCGCAGGGACGTATTGGGTTGCTTCTGTGTAACCAGCCGTTGCGTGACTTTCAACGCCACGAGACGTGATTACCAAGCTTCCGCCAGCCCATAGACTTTACACGACGCGGAACGTCGGGGCGTGGGCTCTAGGAACGCGGCCAACCCACGCGTGGCAGACACGGCCACTTGCCCGGTCCCGTCCCGCGGAATAAACTTCGGGAACCTTGGTCACCCAACATTGGCCACCCCACACCATTCCGGAGCCGCCATGATTGGTCGAACGCTCGGCCGCTACCGGATCGTCGAATGTCTGGGCGAAGGCGGTATGGGCGTGGTGTTCCGCGCCGAGGATCCGCGACTCGAGCGCGACGTGGCGCTCAAGGTCCTGAAGCAGGATGCGCTTGATGACGAGGATTCGAAGCGGAGGTTCCGGCTGGAAGCGCGCGCTCTTTCGCGACTGCTCCACCCCAACATCGCGACGCTCTTTGATTTCGACTCCGACCAGGGCGTCGATTTCCTGGTGCTCGAGTTCGTGGCCGGCGAATCGTTGGCCCGAACGCTTGCTAACGGGCCGCTCCCCGAGACCCGTGCCCGCGCTATCGCACTTGATGTCACCGAGGGCCTCCAGTCGGCGCACGAGAAGGGCATCGTCCATCGCGACCTCAAGCCTGGGAATGTTGTTATAACGCCACGCGGACGCGCCAAGGTTCTCGACTTCGGCCTCGCCCGCGTTATGTCCGGATCCGCGGGCCTCACGCAGTCGGCCACCGTCAGCGGCCCATCCGCGCTGGTTGGCACTGTGCCCTATATGTCCCCCGAGCAAGTAAGAGATGGACGAGTGGACGCCAGCTCTGATCTTTACGCGCTGGGCGCGCTTCTGTTCGAGATGACCACGGGAAAGCGTCCGTTCGGCGGCGACGATCTGCTTTCGCTGCTATATCAGATTGTGCATGAGCCCGCGCCGCTTTTGCGTGTTATGCGCCCGGGCCTCTCCGCTGAGCTCGAGGCGGTGGTGGCGCGCTGCCTCGAAAAAGCGCCGCTGCACCGCTTTTCCGACGCCGCAGCCCTGCTTCGTGCGTTACGTGGTGAATCCTCAGACGAGGGTCGAGGATTGTCCACCCGAACCGCCTTTTCCGCAGGCGCTCCTGAGTCCGGTCCGGATCGGGGCATCCGATCGCTGGTGGTGCTCCCTTTCGAAAATCGCTCGGGCGACCCTACCCAGGAATTCTTCGCCGACGGAATGACCGACGCGCTGATTGCCGACCTCTCGCAGATCGCGGCGCTACGGGTCATCTCGCGCACTTCGGCGATGCGGTTCAAGGGGACTCATCCGCCCCTGTCCGAAATCGCGCGTGAGCTGCGTGTGGATGGAGTAGTCGAGGGCTCAGCACTACGGGTCGGCGACCGGGTGCGCATCACGGTGCAATTGGTGGACGTCGCGAGCGACCGGAACTTGTGGGCAAAGAGCTACGAGCGTGGCCTTACGGACATCCTGACGCTCCAGAGCGAGGTCGCGCACGCGATCGCCGACGAGATTCGGATCCAAGTAACGCCAGACGAACGGGCGCGATTGCGATCCAAGGGAACGGTCAATCCCGCGGCGCACGTTGCTTACCTGCAAGGATCGTTCTTGTGGAACCGGTTCACTGGCGAATCGGTTAGGCAGGCAATCCAACGGTTCGAGGAGGCGCTCGCGATCGATCCCAATTACGCTGCCGCCCACGGCGGGCTCGCCGACAGCTACATCATGCTCGCAAACCACCACATCCTCCCGCCGCGCGAGGGCTTCTCGCTGGGGCGCAGGGCCGCCGAGAGGGGATTGGCGCTCGATGAATCTCTGGCGGAACTCCACACGTCCCTGGGCTGGATTCATCGTCTTTTCGACTGGGATTGGCCCGCCGCTGAGCGTGAGTGCTTGCGGGCGGTGCAGCTCAATCCCGGCTATGCGTTCGGACGGAGCCGATATGCGCTGTTACTGTCGGGGATGGGGCGCCACGAGGAGGCCATTGCCGAAGCCCAGCGGGCGCACGAGCTCGACCCTCTTAATCTGCTTACTTACACCGTGGTGGGCGATACCCTGTTTTACGCGCGCCGCTTCGATCGCTCCGTATTGCCTTACCGCAAGTGTCTCGACCTGGACCCGACCTTTGGCGCAGCGCACACTGATCTCGCGCGCTCGCTGGAGCAACTGGGCCGGGCCGACGAAGCGATTGAGGAGTTCGTCCGAGGGACTGCAGGCCCCGACGGCCAGCCGCCGCCGTCGTCTGGCCTCGCGATTCTCTACGCTCGCGCCGGGCGGAAGGACGATTCCCGCGCCACTCTGGAAGCGGTACAGGCGCTGGCGCAGAAGCAGTTCGTTTCGCCCTACGGCATCGCCTCGTATTATGCCGTCATAGGGGACAATGAGCGCGCGCTCGATTGGCTGGACAAAGCCTACTCAGAGCGCGATGGAACACTGATATGGCTCAAGGTGCATCCGCGCCTCGATGGGCTCCGAGGCGAGCCACGTTTTCGTGATCTGCTCGCTCGTATGCGGCTTGATTCGTGAGGAGTTCGGAAATTAGCACAGGAACCTCGAGGGTTGTTATGGCCCGGCACTACGCAATCCCCGACGGAACGGCTAAACTATCTTTAGGAAGGCCATTCTCATGAATAGCTTTAATAGCCGCTCCACGCTTCGCGTGGGCAAGCTCGACTACGAGATTTTTCGTCTTGATTCGCTTGACAAGCAAGGAATTTCAACCAGGCATCTGCCGTATTCCTTGCGGATTCTGCTGGAAAATCTGCTACGCACCGAGGATGGCCGCAATGTAAAGAAGCAAGACATTGAGGCATTGGCGAGATGGAATAGCAAGACTGCGTGCGACAGCGAAATTGCCTTCACCCCCAGCCGCGTACTGCTGCAGGATTTTACTGGCGTCCCGGCTGTCGTGGACTTGGCCGCGATGCGCGATGCCATGAGCAAATTTTCCGGCGATCCGAACCTGATTAATCCACTGCAGCCGGCGCAGTTGGTCATCGATCATTCGGTGCAAGTGGATTCGTTCGGCACTCCGCAATCATTTGGACTCAATGCGGAACTCGAATTCTTGCGCAACAAAGAACGATACGCATTCCTCCGCTGGGGACAAACCGCGTTTCGCAATCTTGCGATTGTTCCGCCAGACATGGGAATCGTGCATCAAGTAAATCTCGAATACCTGGCACAGGTAGTGTTCGTCCAGGAATCGAACGCCAAGCGCTCGGCGTATCCAGACACACTGGTCGGCACCGACAGTCACACGACCATGATTAATGGGCTGGGCGTCCTGGGATGGGGCGTCGGCGGGATTGAGGCTGAGGCAGCGATGCTGGGACAGCCGGTTTCGATGCTGATTCCGCAAGTGGTCGGTGTGAAGCTGACGGGCAGGCTGCGCGAGGGCGCTACGGCTACGGATCTTGTGCTGACCATTACGGAGATGCTTCGCAAGTACGGAGTGGTTGGAAAGTTTGTCGAATATTTTGGTCCGGGACTTCCAGAACTTTCTCTCGCCGATCGCGCGACCATCGGCAACATGTCGCCAGAGTATGGCGCGACCTGCGGAATTTTCCCTGTCGACAAGGAGACTCTCAACTACCTCCGCTTGACTGGACGTTCGGAAGAACAGATCGCACTGGTCGAAGCCTATTGCCGTGAGCAGGGATTGTTCCACGATGCGAAAACGTCCGAGGCTGAGTATTCAGAACTGCTGGCGCTTGATCTGGATTCAGTCGAGCCGAGCATCGCGGGTCCGAAGCGTCCTCAGGATCGTGTTGCGCTTTCGAAGGCCCGGGATTCCTTCGAGAGTGCTCTTCCAACACTGTTGAAGCCCGGACAGCATTCGCAGCCCGCGGCGCCTGGCAGCAACGGACATCTCCACCATGGAAGCGTCGTGATAGCGGCCATCACCAGTTGCACTAATACATCGAATCCATCAGTGATGATCGCTGCGGGCTTGGTCGCAAAAAAAGCCGTCGAGCGAGGACTCGAAGTCCCCAGTTGGGTGAAGACTTCGCTCGCGCCCGGATCGAAAGTCGTCACCGACTATCTCGATCGCGCCGGCCTCACTGGATATCTCGAAAAACTTAAGTTCAATACCGTCGGATATGGGTGCACGACTTGCATTGGGAATTCCGGGCCTTTGCCGGAAGAAATTTCGCGGGTTGTCGACGAGAATGGATTGGTCGTAGCCTCGGTTCTTTCCGGTAATCGTAATTTTGAAGGACGGATCAACTCTGAGGTCCGTGCCAACTATTTGATGTCTCCTCCGCTGGTGGTCGCATTCGCGCTCGCCGGACGCATCGATGTTGATCTCCGCAAAGATCCCGTAGGAAAAGATAAGCAGGGCAATCCTGTGTATCTTGCCGATTTGTGGCCTTCGCAGAGAGAAGTGGAGGAGACGATTCAAAGTTCAATTTCGTCGAGCATGTTTCGTAAAAGTTACGGAGAAATCTACGACGGCGATGACCGATGGCGTTCGCTGCCGGTTCCGGATGGCGAGACTTATGCGTGGGATGAAAATTCAACTTACATTCGACGCGCGCCTTACTTCGACGACATGACTTTGCGGCCGGGGCAGGTCGAAGAAATCAACAATGCGCGAGTACTTGCAGTGCTTGGCGATAGCGTTACCACAGACCACATTTCGCCGGCAGGTTCGATCAAGAAAGACAGTCCTGCGGGAAAATATTTGATCGAACACGGCGTGAAGCCCGGCGATTTCAACTCCTACGGATCGCGCCGCGGCAATCATGAAGTAATGGTTCGTGGCACATTCGCCAATGTCCGTCTGCGAAACAAAATGGTTCCGAACCTTGAGGGAGGATTCACGCGGCACCTTCCCGACGGTGCCGAGATGTCAATTTTCGAGGCCTCGGAAAAGTACATTGCCGAGGGAGTTCCTCTCATTATTATTGCGGGCAAAGAATATGGATCAGGCTCCTCCCGCGACTGGGCCGCTAAAGGGCCGCGTCTCTTAGGAGTGCGCGCCGTAATCGCGGAAAGTTATGAACGCATTCATCGCTCGAATCTGGTCGGCATGGGAATTGTTCCACTGCAATTCGTCTCCGGCGAGAGTGCGCAATCACTAGGAATTACCGGCGAAGAAGTGTTTGAAATTTCCGGAATCCGCGAGTTGACTTCGAATTTTGCGCCTGGACGCAAAGTTAAAGTGCGCGTGACGTCTGGTGCGCAGACAAAAGAATTTCATGTACTCGTCCGCATAGATACGCCACAAGAGGCGCAATACTATGCTAACGGCGGAATTCTCCAGTATGTGCTGAGGCAGTTGTTGGCAAGCAAGCCAAGCGCGCAGACCGTGGGTGTGTAGGGGCTTAAATCCCTGCGGAACAAAGGAGCATCGCGAGTCCGGTCGCAAAAACCCGCAGCTCGGGAGGCGGGGGAGTGGGATCCCAATTCTCGCAAAGGCGGCGAGACCTCGGCACCCGCGAGTATCACTACAAGCTATTCATGGAAAGTTCGCGACTTGACACATATTATGTGTGCACGTATACTGTGTCAATGAATGTAACTTTATCTATTGACGAACAGGTTGTGGCCAAGGCTCGAAAGAAAGCAGAGGCCTTGGGAAAGAGCCTCAATCAGCTCGTCCGCGATTACCTCCAAAAGCTTGCTGGCTCGGACGATCCTGAGCGCAGCCTCCAGGAGTTCGAACGTCTTTCCGGTACCGGCAACTCCCGCGGCTGGCGTTTCAATCGCGACGAAATCCATGAGCGTTCGTAGTTTCCTCGATACCAATATCCTCGTCTATGCCGATGACAAGGCCGCGCCGCCTAAGCAACGTCGCGCTCTGGCGCTGGTTGCGCAGCATCGCCGGGCCGCTACCGGAGTTGTATCGCTGCAGGTCCTGCAAGAGTATTTCGTCACCGTTACAAAAAAGCTGCATGTTGATCCGCAAATAGCGCGCAGGAAAGTGGAACTCATTGCAGAGTTCGACGTTGTGTCCCCCGGTCTAGCCGACATTCTGGGTGCCATTGATCTTCACCGCCTTCACGGGTTTTCTTTCTGGGATGCTTTGGTGCTTCGCGCGGCCAAGCAAGGCGGTTGTGCCATCCTGTTAACTGAAGACATGCAAGAGGCCCAGGAGATTGACGGTGTAAAAATTGTCAATCCGTTCCATTAAGCGAGCGCGGGTTGAATGATGGCGGATATTGAAGTCCGTTCCACACCATCCGGTGAAAGAGTTCGTCCATGGCGCGTGGCGATTCTTTCTCACCGCGATCAAGCCACCATCGCAACAGCGACAGCAGGCTCCCGGCCAAGGCAGAGGCGCGGGCAGCCAACTCACGCGGCGGAAGCTTCGCCAGACGGAGATTTGATGGACGACTGGATTCCACGAGGCGCTTCTCGATCCCACGGGCAAAGTAGCCTTGCGCCAGGTCGTAGAAATCGTTGAGATGGCCGGAATCCGACAGCGTGCGATAAATCTTATTTTGGCTCCCGATGTGCGCAAAGAGCTCGGCCACGGGCACGACTCGTTGTGATTCTTCCTTGCGTACGCTGAGGGCCGTGCTCATGGTTTCCAGAAACATCTCTAGCTGGCTCAGGAGCAGGTCCTCCTTGTCGCGGAAGTGAAGATAAAACGTTGAGCGACCGACCGAGGCGCGGTCCAACACTTCCTGCACCGTCACGTCATTAATGGGCTTCTCCACGATCAACGTCAACAGAGCGTTGCCGAGCCGTTCGCATGTACGCCGGGCACGTTGATCAGGCTTGCGCCGCTGCTTTGGCTTCCGTTGAGCGCCGTGTTCCCGCAATTTGGAGGGCTCGTTTTTTGACGCCTCACTCTTGAGCCCCTTATTCCTGGACATCTTATTCCTGGACGTCGTATTCCTGAACATCAGCCGCCTCTTTGTTCAGCAACTGGAAACTGTTCTCGACTTGGCTTTATTTAGACGCTACATTGCGAAACGTGGGCAAGGAGAAAACGACAATGAATCGCATTCGATTATTTGCAATCGGAACCATGTTGATGTTCGCACTCCCTGGCGTCTCGCAACAAGCTGCAAGCAGCAACGACACGCACGGTACTGTTGAAGCCCAGCAGAAGATGCTGACCGAAAAGCTTGAGCTTACGGGCGATCAGCAGGCCAAAATCCAACCTATCCTACAGCAGCTGCATGATTCGACCCTGAAGTTTCAACAGGATGAAAGTGTGTCGCCTTACGAGCGCATGGACAATGTGAAGGCCAGCCGCTACAAGGCCGACAGGGAGATTCGGCAGATTCTGAGTGACGATCAGAGGAAGAAACTCGATCAAGTCGAGCAGGAACCGCATCCTGAGTTGCACGCCGACACAAATGCGGCAGCGCCGCAGAATTGAAGAGTTGGTGCTGGGTCAGTTTCAATATCAATTGAAACTGACCCAGTAGTGTTTGGTAGTGCGGGAGGGCGGCTGAGGGGAGCGCTCTGGACAGCGAGCCTCAAGTAACATTGACTTCCGAATTGCTGGCGCGCGAGAATAATTTCGTAGCTGGACAGGTTACGCCCTGGGGTTACAAGGCCCGGGGCTTTTGTTTTTTGTCGTCCGTCAATTCTTTTGCGTGAGTTGAGGTTCGCGCCAAATCTGAATTGTTCGGGTCGCCACAAAATAGTTGAAAACTGGCACGAGCTATCCGCCAATGCAACCCAAATCGGCACGCAGAAAAATCCCCAGCCTTGTATCTTCCGTTTCCAGACGCGAGGTAGTATGAGGTCGCGTTTCGGCGGAGAGGCCGTCCCAGCCTTAGGCCAACATTGAGCCTGTGCGAAGAGCGGCCCTCGCCCCTCTCTTTCTGACGCCGTGGAGAATCGGAGGCCTTTTGAGCCTGCATGTTCAAGGTTGGCGGCAAGAGTTTCGCCGGGGCGGAAGCCGGAACCGCAGATTAACTCTAGGAGGCAGTCATGCACAAGTCGGCGGCGGAAGTTTTTCTCTGCTGTGGTATTGATGTCAGCGCGGCCCATTTGGTCGTCGCCCTCGAAGGCGAAGGCGGCAGAGGGCTGCAACGCAGTTTCCCTAACCGCGCCACCGGACACCAGGCGCTGATAGCGTGGTTGCAAAGAAACGGGATTCCCGTCCGCATTTGCCTGGAAGCTACCGGCCTTTACAGTCTCGACCTGGCTTTGGCATTGCACGCCGCAGAGGGAATCGAAGTGGCGGTGCTCAATCCCAAGAAGGTGAACCGTTTCGCGGCTACGCTGTGCCGCAGCAAAACCGATCCCACCGACGCGCAGGTGCTGGCCGAGTATGCCCATCGCATGCCGTTCCAGCCCTGGCATCCGCCGCAAGCAGCAGCTCTGGAACTGCGCGCCATTACGCGTCACATCGCAGCTCTCACCCAGCAGCACACGCAGGAGTCGAATCGTCTGCACGCAATCTCGGCTTCCACCATCGGATCGCGTTGTGTGAAGCAGGATCTGAAGCGATGCTTGCGCGATCTGCAGCACCGGATCGAGAAGATGCGCGACGCGGCTCAGACTCTTATTGACCAGGACGCAGAACTGCGCCCGCGTTTCGCTCTGCTGTTAAGCATGCCCGGCATCGGCGAGGTCAGCGCCCTGAATCTTTTGGGAGAACTGGCACTGCTGGCTCCCGGTCTTACCGTGCGCCAGTGGGTCGCACACAGCGGACTGGATCCCGCCCACCATGACTCAGGCGCCTCCGTCCATAAGCGCTCGCGCATCAGCCGCGCCGGCAACCGTTATCTGCGCCGCGCCCTCTACATGCCCGCCTTAGTCGCGGTGCGCCACGATCCCTCATGGCCGTTGCTCGCAAGATGCTGCACGCCATCTTCGGCATGTTCCGTTCGCAGTCCGCTTACGACGGAGCCAAACTCTTACCGAAAATCGAAATCACTGCTCTGGCTCATGTGGCTTAAAAGATAGGTTCTCCTGCACCTCTCCAGAGAAAATACCCCTTGACTCGCAAGAGAGAATCTTCGCGAAGAACGCGAAAGGCTGGGCCACCCGCCAGGGGCACCGGGCTCCTCTGCCGGCTAAGTGGGCGCGGTTCCCGGTTCCGGTGCTAAACTACTGAGAACTTTATGGCTGACGCTCCCGCTTCGCGCTCCCGAACTTTCCTATGGATATTGATTGGAGGAGGAGCATTCTTCCTCTTTGTAATGTCAGTCTTCGTGCTGGTGTATCTGACCTTGCATGCGGGCGGGCAGGACGCCTCGCTGCACGCCTTCGGCGACAAGATTGGCGTGGTTGATCTGGAGGGCGTGATTGTTGACCCCAGCGTGATCGTTCCGCAACTCAAGAAGTTTGGAGATGACGACTCCATCAAGGCGATCATCATTCGCGTAAATTCTCCCGGCGGCGGCGTAGCTGCTTCCGAGGAGATTTATCGCGCAGTCAAGCGGGTTCGCGACGAGAAGCATAAGTACATCGTTGCCTCCATCAGCACAGTCGGGGCCAGCGGCGCGTATTACGTGTCGTCCGCCACCAACAAGATATATGCCGACAATGGCAGCATTGTAGGCTCCATCGGCGTGATCATGGAGTGGTTGAATTACGGAGATCTGCTGCGTTGGGCCAAGCTGAAGCAAGAAATTCTGAGCGTTGGCGAATTTAAAGATACTGGAGATCCCACGCGGGAGTTGACTCCCACAGAGCGTGCATATTTGCAGTCGCTCGCCGATAACATGTATGGGCAGTTTGTTCGGGCGGTCGCGGAAGGGCGCCACGCCAAAGTTGAAGACATCAAATCCATAGCGAACGGAAAGGTCTGGACCGGCGAAGAAGCGCTCTCGATGCACTTGATTGATCAAATCGGAGACTTTCAGAACGCGGTGGACGATACGGCCAAATCAGTTGGGATTAAGGGTGAGCCGGTGCTGGTGCATCCGGAACTCGAACGCAAAAATGTCTTCGATTTACTTTTTGGAGACGTTTCTCAATGGCTGCCAACAAAAGAGAAGTTGATGGAAAATCAGATGGGCTTCTATTATTTGTGGAAGTAGGAACGCCTCTGCTGATTGGTGAATTGTTGGATTTACGAATTGACGAATTTGAAAACCAGCAACGACTCAGAAATTCGGCAATGCTAAAAATTCGAAAATCGGCGATACAATTAACATCTAGATCGAGTTGGCAAAGGACGCCATGACAAAAGCTGATCTGATTGACGAGGTTTCCCGGCTCGCGGAGCTTACACGCAAAGACAGCGAAGTAATCGTCGAGACAATTTTCGACAGCATCGTGCGCTCGCTTCGAGTCGGCGACAAGATTGAAATTCGCGGTTTTGGCAGCTTTCGCACTCGCCAGCGCAATCCCCGCGTCGGCCGCAATCCAAAGACGGGAGATCGAGTGGAGGTCCCCGCCAAAAAGATTCCGTTCTTCAAGCCCAGCAAAGAACTCAAAGACCTGGTAAATACCAGCGGTGGTGAGCACGCTGCCGCGCCGGCGACTGCCGCAACTCCCCCGCAGACCCAGTAGTCCACTAACAACGATCCTCTTCCGGTAACAACGATGCTCTTCCGGCCGCCCACCGGTCGAAAATCGCGACGGGTGGGGCAGCCGCGTTAATTATTATGTTAAGGAAATCAAAAACCTGGCAAAGATGGGCCAGTCCGCCGACTACTTTCAGCAACCTTCCGGCATTCCCGTGGCTCTAATGGATTAGGGCTAAACCCTCAGGAGGCCGTCATGGCCCTCAAACTCGGATATCATTACGTTGTGCGGCGACTGGCTTTACTCTCCTTGGCTCTGGCGTCCCTGCTGATCGCGACAATTGGCGTGCCGACTGCCTCTGCGCAATCTGTGAACTGGGGACCATCCGTTACCTCGATGGGTTTCGGCGGGAGCAACCACCTCGGGGGAGTTCCTCCAAGCGTGACATCGCTCGGCTTTGGTCACCCCGGCAACTTTCACGGCGGCGGCCGCCCAGGATTTTTCACGCCAGCCACTCCCGAGAGACCGAACTTTGAATCGCGTCACCATCGCCCATATATCCCCGCATGGGGCGGCTACTATGCCTACCCGGTTCTCGATTACGGCTATGATTATCAGGCAACGCCCGATTCGCCCGACAATGCTGAGAATCCCGACGAGTACAGAGGTGGCCCGACGATTTTTGATCGCCGTGGCGATGGACAATATGCGACTCGCCGTCCCGAGCCCGTCCTCCAACCCGCAGAGGCGCAGCCTGTTTCGGAGCCAGCTGCGGAGGTCGCTGCCCAACCTCAAACCATCTTGGTTTTTAAAGACGGTCATCAGGCCAAAGTGGATAACTACGCGATCGTGGGAAGCACCTTATACGATTTGAGTGGAGGACGCAGGCGCAAGATCGCGCTCGCCGACCTGGACTTGACCGCCACTGCACAGCAGAACGACGATCGCGGCGTGGACTTCGAATTGCCCGCAGGCTCCACTTCGAATTAGTCGGCGCCATTTCCCAAATCCATGGCAGTCCGTATAAGATAAATAGGCAATCCACGTCAAGAGAGCGAAGTAACGCCTCCATCGGCAACCGCAATCAATTGAGGAGAATTGTTAAGTAATGAGTATTCCTGCCACCCAACTGCGCCCCGGAATGATCATCAAGCATAATAATGATCTGCACTCTGTTTTTAGCGTTGAGCACCGAACGCCTGGGAATCTGAGGGCGTTCATTCAGGCGAAGCTGCGGAACCTGCGGACGGGCGCCATGTTCGAGCACCGGTTTCGTTCTCCCGATCCGATTGAGAAGATCAATGTGGACGAAGTGGACATGCAATTTCTGTACAGCGACGGCGACAGCTATTACTTCATGGACACTTCCAATTACGAGCAGACTCATCTGACTCGTGAAATTCTCGGGGATGCAGTTGACTATTTGATCGCCAATCTTGAAATCAAAGTTGAATTCTTCGATGGGAAAGCCGTTGGCATCGAGTTGCCTCAGACTGTCGAGTTGACCGTAGTTGAGACCGAGCCAGGATTAAAGAGCGCGACCGCGTCGAGCGTTTCGAAGCCGGCGAAAACCGAGACGGGACTTGTCGTGCAGGTCCCGGCATTTATCAATGAGGGCGAGAAGATTCGCGTGGATACTTCGGAAGGCGCGTATTTGTCGCGGGCTTAAATGCTCGTTGGAGAGACGGGCGTCCTCGTCTGTCCCGCAGGGCGGGGCCGGCCGGCCGTCGGCCCTCCATTGCTTAAGCGCAAACTTGCATGACTACCGATAAACCGACTGAGGCCCGCCGCTTTCTTGTTCGCGGACGAGTGCAGGGGGTGGGCTTTCGGTGGTTCGTGGAACGCGAAGCTCACACTCTTGGAATTGCGGGATGGGTCCGCAATAATTCGGATTCGAGCGTGGAAATTCTGGCCATAGGAAGCCGCGAGCAGTTGTCAGCTTTGCGATCCCGATTGCAGCAGGGCCCGCGCGCGGCGCGGGTGGATGCTGTCGAAGAATCTGAAGCCAAGCCTGTTGCCGGATTGACCAATTTTCGAATCGAAGGAGCCTGGTAAATGTCTGCCAAACCGTCGCCGATCACTTCGAACATCAACTGTGAACCATTGAAAGCTTTGATTCGGGAAGTTCCGGATTTTCCCAAGGCCGGCATCCTCTTCTACGACATCACCACCCTCCTGAAAGACAAGCGTGGTTTTGCTGCGTTGATTGACGCGCTCGCCGAGCACTATCTCGACAAAAACATTGATCTGGTTCTGGGGATGGAAGCTCGTGGATTTATCTTCGGCCCGGCACTCGCTTATCGCCTGAATGCCGGGTTTGTGCCAGTGCGCAAGCCGGGAAAGCTTCCTGCCGCGACTACGAAATACGATTACGCTCTCGAATATGGAACGAACACGCTCGAAATTCACAAAGATGCCATTGAAAAAGGACAGCGAGTTATTATCGTGGATGACTTGCTCGCCACCGGGGGCACCGCCGAGGCGACCACGCATCTTGCGTCTTCATTAGGCGCGGAAATCTGTGGCCTGGGATTCGTCGTCGAGCTCGATTTCCTGAAAGGCCGTGAGAAGCTGAAGGGATACGACGTGTTCTCGTTGTTGCACTACGAGAAGTGAAGACGCGTAGTTCAGATCTTCGGAATCATTTTCATCCTCCCACTCAGAAAATATCCGGGTTGCATAGGTCCTTCGCTGCGCTCAGGATGACAAAATTAACTGCTACTCTCATTCTCCCCCAAAGGGGGAGGGAGCATTTTACCGTCGCTATATGCTAACCCGTCAACGAAATGAACGCCCACTAGGGAGCGTTTCGAACGGGGAAAGAGTTCCTCATTTCCAAAGGGCCTGTGAGTACAGTCTTCTTAGGTTTCCCACTCAAGCCAAAAGACGGCTTGAATGGGCCACCGGTCCGGGCATGCATGCTGACCCGTCGCATTACCGGTCGTTGCCTGGCACGGGGACGAGGACTCCGCCTTCGATTCTGGGGATTCCGAAATGTCCTGCTAGGTGGAAGAGGTCGAGGGGGCTGATGGACCCTGAAACTGAAATGAAGTTTAGGTGACTCTGCCCGGCAAACAGGACCGCGATGTTTGTGACGGCGTTGTTCTGGTAGCGAATCCAAAGATCGGTGGCGCCGGAATTGCCATCCTTCTTCTTGCCCACCATGTGTTGCCAGCCTGCGGCGTGGTACTGCTGCCGAACCGAGGTGAGAATTTCCGAGTCATACATGCCGGGCCTCGGGAAGCCGTAGCTGCGGACGGAGACGCCGTCCACGCCTGCGATCACGCGGCGCAGGTTGTCGTCGTCCTGGTCCAGCTTCGACGCGAGCACCAGCATGGAGTGGTCGAGGGCGAACTCGGTTCGCGACGAGGCATTCCGTCCCAGGCTGTCCATGCCTTGGGGGATCCAGCCCTGTTCTTGTGCTTGGCCCAACGCCGCAACGGAGGTAGTGACGACAGCTAAAATGGCGATCTGGAAGAATCTCATAGCGCACCTCAGGAGTTAGAATCCGGCAGAAGTGGCCAAGACACACCACCCCAGACCAGTACGTATGGAGCAAAAACCCTGCCAGAGGAAATTTGTTGCGCAAGCAGGGATTGTAGGGAACATTTTTTCGGATCGGTTTGTCTAGGGTGTGTAGACAGTATCGGCCTATTCGTATCTCCTCAGATCCGAAGCCTCCCGGTAGCATTCGTATTTGTAGTAGTTCTTTTTTAGAGGCTGCAGGGGGCACATCATTACGCCCTGTTTGCGGCGTTCTTCAAGCAAAATGGGCGACGGAATTAAGTACCATGCTTCTTGCGGGAGGACGGATGCGGCAAAGAAGTCTATCTACTCGACCGGTACTTATTTTTCTGAGAGTGTTGGGAGTTGAACTGGCAGAAGTATCCGGTACCGTTGCGGAAAGCCGGTGATCGCGTAATTGTTGGGTATTGAGGTGACAACCCTCAGATATGCTTCTTTCTCTGCAAAGCGAACAGAGCTACGCAGTAGCAAAAGGCCGAAAGGGTTAGGGCGTAGCCAAGGGAGTAAAAAAGATATTTCCAATCGCCATTCATGACCCGCAAACTGGCGTGGACCCCTTCGGTTTTCTTGCTGAAGGGATAAAGCATGGGCAGTGCGAGGTAAAGCCAATGGAACAATCCCTTCAAGATACGCAGCCATGGACTCGTGTTGCCCGAGCGAATGACGACTTCGGTCCACAGCTGAGCGTCGTAGAACAGGTAAGCATTAAAGATCAGGCTGGAAATGGCCGCGATTGCCGGGTGCACCAGCGTCGCCAGCAACATAAGGTAACTGATTAGTCCCACCGACACGACGAAGGTTTCCGCAGAGAGGAAAACGAGACCAGGGCGGACGGGAACGTGCCAGAGGAGGGACAGAAGTGTCGCACTGGCGAAGACTAAAAAATTCAGAAGCAGCGATACGATAACCGCCGACAGGAATGCGGAGAGGAGCCACAAAGCGGGCGGGCATGGCTTTGTGAAGACCATCTTCAGACTGCGGCTACGAAGGTGCGACGAGATAATGAAGAGGCCGAGACACGCGCAAAGAATCAGGAGGTACCCGTTCAGTTCTGAGAAAAGTTGCTGCAAAGTGTTGAAGTTTTGAACGCCGGAATTGGCGAAAAGCGCCGGCAAGGATTCCAATCCCGTCAAGATGAGGAACAGAAGCATGAACGCCAACAGAAGCCGGCTGCGGCGGAAATACGCAAAATCCGCGAGGATGTTCGCTCTGAGCAATTCGGTCATAGGTCCTTCCGATACGTTCTATCCCTGATGAGCCGCAACAGTTGGAATTGTTTCCATTTGTTGTGAAGAAACTGGAGGCTCTCCGGCCTTCACAATTTTGAAGAATGAGTCCTCCAGCGATGTCTTTTTCAATGAACACTCGTGCAAATTTAGGCCGGAGTTTCGGACCAGGTCCATGAAGTCGTAGAGCCTTTCCTTTGGAAGAACCCCCTTCACGACTTTCCCAACGCGCTCGACCGCATCGAGGTACACGGGCACGTCGCCATTCGCCTCGAAGCTGACCCTGTAGAGTTCCTGATCCTGGATCATCAAGTTGCGCAGCTCATCCTGAACCACGACCTTGCCGCTCTCGATAATTGCTACTCGATTGGCCAGCATTTCAATCTCTGAAAGCACATGTGAGTTCATCACAATGGTCGCTCCCCGCTTATGGATCTCCCGCAGCGTTTCACGGAACTCTCGCACAGCCAGGGGGTCCAGCCCTCGTGTGGGTTCATCCAGGAAGAGCACTCGCGGTTCATGGATGAGGCATTGCGCGATTCCGACTTTTTGCTTCATGCCCTTGGAACATTTCGAAAGAGGAAGATCCTTGAACTGGGCTAAACCAAGCCGGTCCAAGGTTTCGTTGACGGCTTTCTCCGAAACTCGCTTGCCATAGAGGGCAGCGTAATAGCGGGTCGCTCCCTCGACAGTGAGATACAGATGGTAGTGTGGCTCTTCCGGCAAGTACGCCACGTTCTCATAGAGCCGACAACCGAGTTTGGGAGTTTGACCCAAAATCTGCACGTTGCCGGACGTGGGTCTGAGGAGACCAAGGAAGCAATACATGGCCGTCGATTTGCCTGCTCCGTTTTGACCAACCAAGGCGAAAAAATCGCCGTCATGCACTTCCAGACTTAAACCATTCAGCGCGTGCACTTCCCGTCGTAAAAAGCCCGTCCGAAAATGCATGTGAAGGTTTTCAGCGACGATCACATTGCCCCCGAGCAAAACCGCTTGTTGAGTGATTTTATGATTGTGTCATCGGACTGATCCTTGAAGTCCTCGCTGGCCAGAGCCTTCTTAATCTTTTTCGAGTTATTGCAATTACACTTCACGACCTTATCGTCGCAGCCACAGGGACAGTCCATTCGAGCGGCGATCCGCTTCCCACGCTCGTCCAACTTGTATTCTTCTTCAGCTGTGCGGTTCTGCTCCGGTTGACGCAACGGCAGAGCCGACTGCTTCTGCGCCTGCTGGCGATAGTCTTCGGGCGAAATCACCTGGCCAGCTTGTAAAAGTTGACGATTCTTCTGCAACAGATTGTCGAAGGCGACCTCCGCATTCACGAGCGCACCCGTCTCGTAAAATTGCACCCTCCCGTCCACTCCAATAACTACCGTAGTTGGGAACGATTCGACGCCGTACTGCCTCCTGATTGGTCCGTCATCCACTCCTGTCGGGAAGTCCACCTTAAGTTCGTCGAGGAATGCCTCGACGCGATCTTCTTTTTCCTCTGCGTCAACGCCCACTAGAAGGAAGGACTCGGCCTTATGCTGGTTGAAGTAGCGATTTAATTCCGGCATCTCAGCCCGGCAAGGCCCACACCAGGTGGCAAAAAAATTGAGTACGATAATTTTCTTGCCAACGTTGTCCGAGAGTCGAAAACGGTCGCCCTTAGTAGTTTTGAATTCAAAGTCAGGGGCAATCTGGCCGCGCCATTCCACTCCACCGCTCATCCCTTGGGCTTGGTCGCGGACTTCATTGTCACTGGGGTTGGGCTTAAGCTGGTAGTGGAAGACGCCGAGAAATATGCCCGTGAGCACAATCGAAATGTTGAGGATGGGTTTGTTCACAGGACCTCTCGAGTGCCGCTGGTGTTCTCGTTCAGTCGCTGCATTTGGTGCACCCTGAGAATCGCTTCGTGAACTATTTGGGAGAAAGAGTCTGACTTCGCCATCCTACAGGCAAGGGCTTGCCACACCCCTGTTACAAAGGTGTCGTCACTCAGGTGCTCAATCAGGACTGCAGAGAGTGGGCCATGTCTAAATGTCTCCGGTCCTGCTGTATGGGCGTTGAGGTCAATAAAAGGGTTTTTGGCGGTGCAATCCAACTGCCGGTTTGGGGAATCTAATGGATTATGCGGGTAAAGCGCTTGATCATCTTTATTGCGATTTTTCAGTCTGCTCTTTTATTAATACATTACTTGATCTATGAGACGTGGACGTTTTCGTCCGATGGGAGCTACGTTGGCGGAGATCTGTGGATCAGATTGGCTCTGGGTTTTTTGTCGGTGAGCTTTGTGGCCGCTTCGCTGCTGGCCTTCCGCTATACGAATGCGGCCCTGCGCGCATTTTACAGAGCTGCTGCGATTTGGGCTGGGCTGCTATCTTTTCTTTTTTTCGCGGCCGTCTCGTCTTGGATTGTCTTCGGAGTGGCGCGACTCACAGGGCTGAACCTTGATTTCCATCAGATGGTGAAATGGTTTTTCGGTGCGGCAATTGTGGCCGGAGTGTTCGCAGTTTTTAACGCAAACTGGACGCGCATCACACGAACGACTGTACAGCTTGCGAACTTGCCAGAAGCCTGGAAAGGACGAACCGCAGCCTTGATCAGCGATGTGCACCTGGGACACGTGCGCAACGGCAGTTTCTTGCGGCGCATGGTCCGCAAGATTTTGAAGGAAGAGCCAGACGCTATTTTTATTGCGGGCGATTTGTATGACGGCACCGCGATTGACGCTGGGCGAGCGGCGGAACCATTGAACGAGTTAAAGGCTCCACATGGCGTATATTTTGTGGCGGGAAATCACGAACAGTTTGGGGACGACAGCAAATATCTGGGGGCAATTGCGGCTGCCGGAGTGCGCGTGTTGAGCAACGAAAAAGTCGAAGCGGACGGCCTTCAGATCATTGGCGTGCCGTATAGAAACGCGGCGCGGGGCGCGAACTTTGCGTCGGCGTTGGGCGCCATTAGATTCGATCCCGACCGGGCCAGCATTCTATTGACACATGCGCCCGACCATCCTGAGATCGCGGAGGCCGCAGGCGTTTCTCTACAGCTGTCAGGACACACGCACCTCGGGCAATTCATTCCCTGGAGTTGGATGGCGAGGCGAATCTACCGCCAATTCGTATATGGGTTGAGCCGGATCGGGAAGATGCAGGTTTTCACTTCGAGCGGGGCCGGGACATGGGGACCTCCGCTGAGATTGGGCTCGAATCCGGAAATAGTGGTGCTTGAGTTTGTGTGACGCTTCCGAGCACTCGTCTTGCTATGGTCGCACGTGCGAACAGCAGATTCCTCGCGCTATTCGCGCTTCGGAATAACAAATTCTGCTAAGGACTGCAGGCGCTCAACCTGGGGTCTCCTCGGCGACGAGGAGCGACTTTTCTTTGGGGATATAACTTTTTCTCTTGAACCAATCTTCCATTGCCTCTTTTAGCTGATCAAGCGGGACCTTTGTCCCGATTTCCATTAGTCCATCCGCGAGGGGCAGAGTGTCGTCGAACACGCTCGCATTGGTGAAGCTTCGCATAGAGAAGTTATCCAGCCACTTTATGGGGCAGGGAAGGCGATGGCCATTCTGTTCGTATTCGACGCGGATCTTACGGGCAAACATGAGATGGATTTAATCATAGCCTTGTGCTCTGGGCTAGGTTGCGCGGGCCCCCTAATCTTTGCGGGTAACAGGCGTTGAGGGCGGAAAGCAAAATTCTGCTTCAAAAGGCCAAAAAGAGTAAGATACGTTGGCTTTTTGGGCGATCCCAAATCAAGGAGAGTATATGGCAGACGCGAAATCCGGAGTGGATGGTGCTTCTCTCCCCAACCGGTGGGGCATTGCGGTGGCCGGAGTGATCATGCAGATTGGCCTTGGTGCGGTTTATGCGTGGAGCGTGTTTCGGATTCCGCTTACCAAGGCATTCGGGTGGACGATCTCGCAGGTGACGCTCACTTTCACAATCGCGATCCTGGTATTGGGGTTCGCGGCCTTCGTCGGCGGGCTGTGGATGAGGAAGTCCGGTCCACGCACGGTGGCTGTGGCGGGTGGAATTTTCTATGGCCTTGGAGTCTCGTTAGCATACTTTTCTTCGAATGGATTGTGGTGGCTCTATCTGTCTTATGGGTTGCTCGGCGGTATCGGACTGGGATTGGGATACATCGTGCCAGTTGCGACCCTGGTGAAATGGTTTCCTGACCGAAGGGGAATGATTACGGGCATAGCGGTGGCGGGATTTGGTGCGGGAGCAGTAATCACGGGTCCAATTGCCACGTTACTGATTGCGAGAGTAGGAGTATTGAAAACGTTCGCGGTGCTGGGCATTACCTATCTTATTGCGGTTACAGGGGCGGCGCTTTTTATGAAAGATCCGCCGCAGGGCTACGTGCCGCAAGGATGGACTCCGAGCGCGGCGCAAAAGAAACAGCGTTCGACGAAGCCTTACACTTTGCAAGACGCTCTGGCAACGTGGCAGTGGTACGCGTTGTGGGCGCTGCTATTTTTGAATGTCACTGCCGGCATTTCCATCATTTCCCAAGCCGCCCCCATGGCGCAGGAGATCACGCATGTAACCGCGGGTGTGGCGGCTGGCCTGGTGAGCATCATCGCCATTGCAAACGGAGCGGGACGATTTCTATGGGCCTGGTTTTCCGATCTGATCGGACGGCGCTGGGTTTTCTTTTTAATGTTTTTAGTTCAGGCGATAATTTTCTGGATATTACCGAGGATTAGCGACTTCTCTACGTTTACGATTTTGGCTTTTCTTGTCCTGCTTTGCTACGGAGGTGGGTTCGGCACGATGCCGGCTTTTGCCGCCGACTATTTCGGCCCGGAGAATGTGGGTTCGGTTTACGGCCTGATGCTCACAGCCTGGGGGTTTGCGGGAGTGCTGGGGCCGACGTTGATTGCGCGCATCCGGCAACAGAGCGGGCATTATTCGCATGCGCTGCAGATTATTGCTGTGATCATGCTGGTCAGCGCGGTGATACCGCTTATTGTGCGGCCTCCGGCGGGTGAGAGGGCGTGATGGCAGGGTGTGTTTGGCCGAAAAGCAGGTAAAGCAGATTCCTCCGAGGCTTCGCCTCGTTCGGAATGACAAAAATTAAAGGAGATCCTCTGTCGAGATGTCTGTCCGAGACCTGGCCGTCCCTCTGAATCTTGCCGTCCGCCGGTTCATCTAATCAGTTGAGAATCTTTATGGGAAACACTTTCAAGACTGCATTTTTGCTCACCGCGATGACGTTGCTCCTGATGGCAATTGGGCGTGGCTTTGGTGGCGAGAACGGCATGTTGCTGGCATTGGGGATAGCAGCGGTAACGAATTTTGTCGCTTATTTTTATTCTGACAAGATTGCTTTGGCGACATATCGGGCGAAGCCGGCCACATGCGAAGATTTGCCGAGAGTCTACAGCGTGGTGGAACGGCTCACGCAAAAGATCGGGATTCCGATGCCGAAGATTTACGTGATCCCAACGGATTCGCCGAATGCGTTTGCGACTGGGCGCAATCCGGCGCATGCGTCGGTTGCGGTGACGCAAGGAATTTTGAATCTTCTCAACGATGAAGAACTGGAAGGCGTGCTGGCACACGAACTCGGGCACGTCAATAATCGCGACATTTTGATTAGTTCGATTGCTGCAACGCTTGCCGGCGCGGTTACTTTCATGTCCCGGTTCGGATTCTTTTTTGGGGGCAATCGTGAAGACCGGGAGGGCGGAGGAATGGGCGGGCTGCTGATGCTGATTCTTGCGCCGTTCGCGGCCATGCTGATTCAGTTGGCGGTATCGCGCTCGCGCGAGTACCAGGCCGACGAAACTGGAGCGCATTTCACGGGGAATCCTTATGCGCTGGCAAGTGCGTTGGCGAAACTGGACGCGTACTCAAAGCGAGTTCCCATGCTGGGGACGCCTTCGACGGCGCATCTTTTTATTGTCCAACCGTTTTTGGGGGTGAATTTTGGGAGCTTGTTTTCGACGCATCCGCCGATTGCGAAACGGATCGAACGGTTAACGGGACGGCCCGCGGAGTTCATGCAGTGAAGTTTCTTTCTTCTGTGGCGGCAATCCTTTTCAATTACGGCAGTCTTGCCTCCCACCCTTGCGAAAAGCGCGCAAGGATGGGGCACCTGTGATCTTTCAACACGTTGTTCCGCTTCCCGGACTGCACGAACACCGTCGTCGCAGGAGCGGTGCGAAAGTGCAAATCGGTTGTAACGATTTGCAAGGCGGGGACTTATCGCGCCGTCTTTTGCACGGCTCGATGCCAAAACTAAGCACGGTCGGCTCGGCTTCGATGAGTACAACGTCTTGATAATCTACAGGCACCCTCAGTTTTAGTGATGCCAACAGAAACCTAACCCTCTGGGGATGGGCATCCATCTGACGGTCTCACTGTGACGTTGGTAACATTTTCCGTTGGGATACAGGCTTTGCGCGCATAGTAAAATCACTTGAATGACGTCTGAGAGCGCCACTGTTGCTTTTCATCGCGCGGCATTGTTGGAGAGCACACTCCGGAAAGTGATTCGCGGCAAAGATGATGTTATCCATCTCGCCCTTATTTCCATTCTCGCCCGCGGTCATTTGCTGATCGAAGGAGTTCCTGGAGTTGGCAAGACCACTCTTGCGCAGGCAATGGCACGTGCCCTCGATTGCAGCTTTCAACGCGTGCAGTTCACCAGCGACATGCTGCCGTCAGACCTGCTGGGCATTTCGATTTACTCGGCCGTCGAGCAACAGTTCGAGTTCAAGCGGGGACCGGTATTCACGAATGTGCTGCTGGCGGATGAAATCAATCGTACTACTCCGAAGACGCAATCGGCGCTGTTGGAAGCCATGAATGAGAATCAGGTGACTGTGGATTCCAATTCGTATCCGCTGCCGCAGCCATTTCTAGTGATTGCAACGCAGAATCCTTCGGAACATCATGGAACGTATCCGCTGCCGGAATCACAATTAGATCGTTTTCTGATGCGCGTGAGTATGGGGTATCCGGATTTCAAGGCTGAACGCGAGATTCTCCGGTCGGAAGCGGGAACCGCGCAGTTGGAATTGCTGCAACCGGTGCTCAGCGGTGCGGATGTTTTGGAGATGCAGGAAGCAGTGGGGGAAGTACAAGTTGACGAATCGCTGGTCAGCTACGCATTGTCAATCGTTGCCAGGACGCGAGATTCGGAACAGTTTTCGCTGGGAGTTTCGCCGCGTGGGTCACAGATGCTCTATCGTGCGGCGCAGGCGGCGGCGTTTCTTGAGGGACGTGGATTCTGCGTGCCCGAAGATTTCAAGCCTTTGGTAGTGCCAGTGTTTGCGCATCGAGTAACCGTAGCCGGGCAATACTCAACTTCGCTCAGGAAATTGGAGCAGGCGGAGCAGGCGATCTTGGAGATTATCGAAGAGACGCCGGTTCCGGTCTAGGTCGCTTAGCTCACCACGTCGGCAACTCTCGCGGCATCCACGGCCGCTTTTACATCATGGGTTCGGATAATGTGAGCGCCTTTTAGGATCGCCGCAGTCTGTGCGGCTAGGGTTCCGAAAAGTCTGTCGCTGACGACGGCATCCTTGCCACTCTGAGCGAGGGCGCGACCGATGAAAGACTTTCGCGATACTCCCACGACAAGCGGATAGCGAAGCTGGTGAAATTCGTCGAAACGCTTTAACAGCGGATAGTTTTCCTCGAAGCTTTTGCCGAATCCGAATCCGGGATCGAAAGCGATGCGCTCGCGTTTCACTCCTGCCATGAGGGCAGCATCCACCCATTCGCGAAGTTCACGCTTCACCTGCACAACAATGTCAGAAGCTGGAGGCAGGTTGTGCCACTCGTCGGGGCGGCCGCGCGAGTGCATCAGGATCGCTCCGCATTTCAGTTCCGCAAGGGTTTTAGGCATTCGCGGATCCCAGCGGAATCCACTGACATCGTTCACAATCTCGGCACCGGCCTCAACAGCCTTACGAGCGACGGCGGCCTTATATGTGTCTACTGAAATTACGCATTGAGGGCGCGCGTGCTTGAGCGCTGTAATTACCGGGATTACTCTCTCGAGTTCTTCGGTTTCGGAGACGGTGGTTGCGACAGATGCCGTCGCCGCGGAAGTTATTTTTGCGCCCGGCCTGGTGGATTCACCGCCTATGTCAATGATGTCTGCGCCGTCACTCAGTAGTTTGAGCGCGTGTTGCAAGGCATTGTTTGGATCGAGATGAAGATTTCCGTCGGAAAAGGAATCGGGCGTTACGTTCAGTACGCCCATGACCAGAGTTCGTTTTCCCAGGGATAGGGAACGCTGGCCGATATTCCATTCGAAAACGGGGCGCATGGGTGGAATTCTACGCTGACGAAGGAAAATCCAAGTCGGGGAAACGCCTTCAGGATCAGGCGAGTCGGTCTGTTGCGCCCTTTGGGGGCGCGTGATCTTGTTCTGCTTCTGCCCCTGCCCCGGACTTACGTATGGGGCTAAGTTATGCCGCTCCTGGGGATCTGGTTGTTTCCAGTCGTCGGTGGAAAGCTTTAGAACCAGTCCACTAGGTTTGTTCCTTAATTCCTGCGACAGACATCATTCGGCCGGTGATGCCTTTTTCTGCGCGATGAGAGAAGAGCAGGTCAACGCGGCAAACTGTGCAAAGGGAAGATACGCTGATATTTCTGGCCGGAACCCCGACGGAGAGCAATTGGCGGCGGTTAGCCTCGGGAAGATTCAGAAAGATCTTCGCCGGCAAATCGGAGTGGCCGGGGGCGCGGGCGCTGAGAAAAAGCATGGGATATTTCTCGCGGACTGGATCGGATTCCCTGGTCTCGCGAAAAAGATCGGCGGCATATGCGAACTGCGACTCGAACTCTCGGCACACTTCGGCGCCGACCTGGTAGCAGCATCCTCCGATGCCAGGCCCAATAGCGGCCATGATGTGACGCGGAATCGTTCCAAACCAACGCTGCATTTCGCCGACGCCTTTTTCGGCAATCCGGCTCAGCGTTCCGCGCCAACCGGCATGGAAGACTCCGACGGCTTTACGTTTGCGGTCTACCAGAATAATGGGTATGCAATCGGCAGTCTGAATCCCTAAAAGAAGTTTCGGAGTTTGCGTGATCATGCCATCGCCCGCCAATTGAGTTGACGGCTCGTCAGAGACGCAGTGAATGATGCTGGAATGAATTTGCCGCAGCGTGACCAGGGGCCAGAGACGACGATTGTATGTCGCGCCGATTGCTTTAAGGAATGCGGCACGATTGCGCTCGACGACTGTCCGCGAATCTTCCTTGGTGAAGCCAAGATTCAGGTCGTTTCGGCCGTAGGTTTCAGAAAATCCACCGAGGCGCGTGCTGAAACCATGGATGAGGCACGGAATTTTCGCGAGCGACTCGGATTGCAACGGGATTGCTGAGTCTTTTGGAAGATTGCGCGGCACGCAACCATACTAGCAACGTTGGGCATAAAGACGTGATCCGGATGGATTCCAAAGATATCGGCTCCCGTTTGAACATAACCGCTACACGCAAGATCCTTCGCAGGCTCAGGATGACGCTCCAGATTGTCCAACCAAAGCAACAGACCTTGGCCAAGAGGTATAATTCGGCGCGCGGTAACAGTGCCATTCCAGCGTAAATTCATTTTGGTCAAGGAGTAAGGATGCGATTCGTAGCGGCAATTTTTCTAATATTGGTTGGGATGATCGTGGGTTCGGCTGCACAACAGACGACAGCCCAGCCTGCGACTGCACCGGATTCAACAACCCCGCAGGCTCAACCGGCGAAAAGCAAGAAAAAGACCGCGAAGACCGAGCCGCAGGCGATGCCGAAGGCTGAGGAAAAGAACCCACCGCAATCCACCGAGCCGAGTGCGGCGCCGAAGACTGAGCACGAGAAAACCGAATCTTCGAAGGAGGCCGCGGGCAAGGACGAGGACAAAGACAAGGAAGAACATTTCGACTTGACCGAAGTTGCCCCAGTGGTGACTCATCACCAAATCAGCGTGGATGGCAAGTCGCTGAAATACACTGCGACGACCGGACGACTGCCCATCAAGCGCGGCGACGGCAAGATCGAAGCAGAGATGTTTTTTGTCGCCTACACTTTGGATGGACAAAGCGCCGGGAGCCGTCCTCTGACATTCGCGTTTAACGGTGGTCCGGGATCGGCCTCAATATGGCTGCATATGGGCGCGCTCGGGCCCAAGCGAGTGGTGCTGAACCCAGATGGTTTCCTGCCGCCGGCTCCCTACCGTCTCATTGACAACCCATCCACCTTGCTCGACAAGAGCGATCTGGTCATGGTGGACGCGATCGGCACAGGGTTCAGCCGCGCCGCAAGTATCAAGGATTCCAAGAAATTCTGGAGCGTGAAGGGCGATATAGAGGCTTTCAGCGAATTCATACGGCTGTACATTTCGCGATACGAACGCTGGGGATCCCCGTTGTTTCTGTTTGGCGAAAGCTACGGGACGACGCGTGCTGCGGGTATTGCCGGTTATCTCGCGGATCAGGGGATTTCGTTCAATGGCATTACCCTGCTCTCGACAGCGCTAAGTTTTCAAACTCTTGAGGACAATAAAAGCAACGATCAGCCTTACATTTTTCTGATTCCGACATTCACCATGATTGCCGGATATCACCACAAGCTGCCACCGGATTTGAGCGGCGATCTGGCGAAGGCACGGCAGGAATCTGAACAGTTCGCCACTGGCGAATATGCAGCTGCACTTGCAAAGGGTGATGGACTCGATTCGGGCGAACGGCAAAAAGTGATTGATGACATGGCTCGTTATACAGGCCTTACTAAAGACGTTATTGATCAGGCCAATCTTCGTATAGACGTACCGAAGTTCACGCATTATTTGCTGATTGATCAAAAGTTGCGAGTGGGAAGGCTCGATGGCCGATTTACTGGACCGGACCCGGGCGGCCTGTTGGACACGCCGTTTTATGATCCCACTGAATCTGGAATCCTGCCCCCGTTTACCTCAATGTTCAACAACTACGTGCGCGGAGAACTTGGATACAAGACCGATATGCCGTATTACACATTTGCACCTCGCTCCGATAACGACGATTTTTGGAATTGGGGCTCTGGAATCGAGGGCTTTCCAGATACGGCGACAGCGCTGCGCGAGGCGATTGTGAAGAACTCTTATCTAAAAGTGCTAGTGATGGAGGGTTATTACGATCTGGCGACGCCCTATTTGGCGGCGAATTATACAGTGGACCATCTCAATCTGGGAACAAAGTACAGGCAGAATATTTCGTTTGCCACTTACGATTCGGGACACATGGCGTATTTGCCAATGGACAGCCTGAAGAAGCTGAAGAACGATCAGGCAAACTTCATGCAGCAGGCAGGAGCCGCTGGCGTTGAACGATGAGCGTCTCTAACCGGATGCGCTGGTCTTACGGGACGTTTCCCAATCTAATGAATTACCCCAACGTAAGAGGGCGGAGCTATCTCTTTGTTTTTTACCTGCTGGGTCTCGCCGGGGTGTTCGTTTCTGCGCAAACGCCGGTTCCCAAGCCCCTTCCAAAGCCAATCGAGAAATTAGCGGAGAAGGCGGAGGATTTTTCGCAGGAAGGCTACGTTGGGGAGAAGGTTCGTACCGTATACCGCTTTGAAAATGACGGCACGGGTACCCGCGAGACTTACGCAAGGATCAAGATTCAGAGTGAAGCCGGCGTAGAGCAGTGGGGCCAGGTTGTGATTGGGTACAACTCCGCGAATGAGCGGGTGGAAATTCCATACGTCCGGATTTTGAGGCCGGACGGCACTACGATGACAGCTCCGCCCGACTCGGTGCAGGATCTCAGCATTCCCGTTGAGAAGGAAGCTCCGGTATATACGGACTATCGGCAGAAGCACATCACGGTGCCGGGATTGCGTCCCGGAGAAGTGCTGGAATACGACGTCATCACCGTTACTCACACTCCTCTGGCTCCCCAGCAATTCTGGATGGAGCACAATTTCATAACCAACGGAATCATTCTCGATGAAGAACTCGAGATCAACATTCCGCAAGGCCGGAGCGTAAAGCTGAAAACGCGTCCGGGGATGGATCCCAAAATAAAAGAAGAAAACGGACGCCGGATTTACGACTGGACAACTTCGCACCGTGACCAGGATGACGCCGGGAAGGATGATAAGGGAAAAAAACACCCGGTTGAACCCGAAGGTCCGGCTGTGCAAATGACCACATTTTCAAGCTGGGAGGAAATGGGCCGCTGGTATGCGGATTTGTCTCGCGAGCGTTCGCAGCCCACAGCCGATATTCGCGCCAAGGCGGCTGAACTCACGGCCGGGAAGACCACGGACCTCGACAAAATTTCTGCTCTTTACGGCTATGTGGCCACTAATTTCCGCTACATCAGCCTTTCATTCGGAGTCGGGCGATTACAACCGCATGCGGCATCGGATGTTCTCCACAATCAATACGGGGATTGCAAGGACAAGCATACGTTGCTGGCTTCCCTGTTGCTGGCATCCGGATACCACCCTTCCACGGTGCTGATCAATTCCAGTCGAAAGCTTGATCCGGATGTGCCGTCGCCGGCGCAGTTTGATCACGTCATAAGCCTGGTCCCGCTGGGTAAGGATGAAATATGGATGGACACCACTACCGAGGTTGCTCCGTTTCGAATGCTGAGCTCCAACATCCGGAAAAAACAGGCACTCGTCATTCCGGCAAGCGGCGATCCCCATCTCGAGGAGACCCCCGCTGATCCCCCTGTACCGAACCGGCAATTTCAGCAATTGGAGGGAAGGGTAAATGAGTTTGGCAAATTGAACGCGCATCTCAAGATTGTGGCGCGGGGAGACACTGAGCTATTTATGCGGATTCTGTTCCGCCGGGTTGCGAGTTCCAAGTGGGATCAACTGGTAAAGCAATTGGACACGATTAGCGGATTGACTGGAGATATATCAAATCTGAAGGTTAGTGATCCAGCAGCAACTGCGGAACCTTTCCAATTTGAATACGACATTGCAGCCACGAATTTTTTTGATTGGGCTAAAAGAAAATCACAAATTACGTTGCCATTTTCACAACTCAGCATGGTGGACGCCGACCCCGATGACGCATCTGCTGAGCCCATACAACTGGGATCTCCGGGCGAGTACGTTTACCGCCTTAAACTGGAGTTCCCGGCCAAGTACACCGAGCAAGCCCCACTCGCTTTCTCTATGACGCGCGACTACGCGCAATACAACGCGAGCTACAAGGCAGAGGCTAATGTTTTTACAGCTGAGCGCAATCTGGTTTGGAAGAAACGGGAGCTACCAATCGCGCGAGTGAGCGACTATCTTTCGTTCCGCCGTGCCGTGCTAGAGGATACCGATCAGCATCTTTCGGTGGATGGCAGCGCGGCGGGGAACCCGGAAGCGGCCTCGAATCTGAAGGGAGCCGATCTGAACGATGCCGCGAATGCGGCTCTTGAGCGTGGCGACTATCAGGTGGCGGTTGATTTATTCAAACGTGTCATTGACGACGATCCCAAGAACAAGAGCGCGTGGACAAATTTGGGGCGAGCCTACATGGGCCTGAGAGAGACGGAAAATGCGATTGCGGCGTTCCGTAAACAGACAGAACTGAATGAGTACGACGAAAATGCGTATGACAATCTGGCCTGGGCATATTCCGTCGAGCGCAAATATGACCAAGCTGCGCTGGCCTACGGAAAGGCGATTGAGATCAATCCCCTTAGCGACTACGCACACGCGGCCCTTGGTGGTATGTATATCGAGGCGAAGCAATATGACAAAGCCGCGCTGGAACTGGAAAAAGCAGTCTCGCTCAAGCCCGATAATCCCGCGCTAAAAGTGGCATTGGGGAATGCCTATCTAAATCTGGGGCAAGACGACAAGGCAATGGCGGCCTTCGATCGCGCGGTTGAGATTTCCCCAACCCCTGGTATATGGAATGACATTGCCTATCAGCTTTCACTGAAACACGCTCATCTTGATCGTGCCCAGCAATATGCCGAGTCAGCAGTTGCTGCGTTTAGCACCTCCTTGCGTAATGCGACATTGGAACAATTGAGCATTCAGAACCTGTTCTTAGTGGATGGCTTATCCGCTTCCTGGGATACTCTCGGCTGGGTGTATTTTGCAAAGGGAGATTTAGACAAGGCCGAAAAGTACGTTGCCGCGGCATGGTGGGTGAGTCCGCATGGCGAAGTCGGCGATCATTTCGGGCAAATCCTGGAGAAACGCGGGGACAAAGATGCCGCAATTCGCGCCTATGCAATGGCGAACGCGGGCCTGCGCCCAACTCCGGAGACGACTGACCATCTTTCGGCTTTAGTAGGCGCGAGCAAAGTGGATGCTACGAATCAGAAATTCCACGATGAATTGAAAAACCAGCAAACATTGCAGTTGGGCAAGGCTTCAAAGGATGCGGGTAGCGCCGATTTTTTCGTGATGCTCGCAAAAGGACCTTCGGGCACGATGGTCGAGGATGTGAAATTCGTGAGTGGAAGCGATAGTCTGAAGGGAGTTGCGGATGCACTTCGCAGCGCGAAGTATGGGTTCAATTTTCCAGACGAGGTTCCGACGAAAGTTTTTCGTCGCGGCACGGTTTCGTGCTCGAAGGCGGGTGATTGCATTTTCGTGATGGCGCTGCCGGAGGACGTGCGATCGGTTAACTGAACTGGGTCGCCGATTTTAGCTTCGAGTCATTGCGGGCCGGCGCTTGTGCCACAGCGTGGCTTGCTCGTATTGGTAGGCGAGCTGGAGGACGGTGGCGTCAGCCCCGTGCGCTCCGATGATTTGCAGTCCGATGGGTAGTCCTGCGCGGGTGAACCCGCAAGGAACGGAAATCGCGGGCAGCCCCCAAACATTTGCGGGACGGGTATTCCGTAACAGCACGATTTCCCGGGGCCGCAGGAGATTGGGATCTTTTTTCAGTTCGGCAATGGAAGGCGCGGTGATTGGGGTTGTCGGCGTTATAAGCAGATCAACCTCGTCGAAGATTTTCCGAATATCCCGGCGTTCCTGTTGCAATTCTGCCTGAAGCCGAAGAATGTCTGCTGAAGATATGTTTTCGGCGGCACGGATGCGGCGCAGTGTTTCTGGTTGGTAGAGTTCTGGATTGCTGGCAACAAACCTTGCATGATAGGCATAAGCCTCGCCGGATTGAAGCTTGCGATCTTCAACAACCGGGAGGTCAATCTCGCGGATTTCATTGCCGAGTGTGCGGAGTTCCGAGATAGCTTTTTCCACCGCAGAATCTATTTCTGGATCGAGATCTTCGAAAAAAAACTTGCGAGGGATGCCGATTCTGAAATGTGCGGCGCTTTTATCGAGAAATGAATCCTTGACTCTCGTGGCTTCCAGTAGTGTGTTCGCGATTGCTTGAAAAATGATTGCCGCGTCCTCAACTGTTCGAGTGATTGGGCCGAGGTGGTCGAGCGATGGGGAAAGCGGGAGTACGCCACGCACGCTAATACGCCCGTAGGTCGGCTTAAGGCCGACGACTCCGCACAGTGCGGCTGGTTCGCGAATTGATCCGGCGGTGTCAGTTCCGATCGCGCCTAAACTAAGACCGGCAGCAACGGCCGCGGCAGATCCTCCGGATGAACCACCGGCAATGTGGGCAGTGTTCCATGGATTGTGCACATCTCCGTAATAACTCACCAGCGAACTGCCGCCGTAGGCAAATTCGTGCATGTTCTGCTTGCCAAGCAGGACAGCTCCGGCACCCTTCAACTGCGAAACAACCTCAGCGTCTTCTGTGGGAATGCGATCTTTGAATCGCGCACTGGCGGCGGTGGTGCGGATTCCAGCGGTATCAATGAGGTCTTTAAGCCCGAGCGGAATTCCATGAAGCGGGCCACGCCAATTTCCACGCTGAATCTCTGTGTCCGCTTCGCGGGCCTGAGCGAGCGCGGAATCGGCGGTGATGGTGATGAACGCATTCAGCGCGGGATTGAACTCCTCGATACGGGCAAGACACTTCTCCGTCAGTTCCAGGGAAGATACTTCCCGGTTGCGCAATAGTTTTCCGGACTCCGCAATGGATTTTTGCAACGCCATCCTCGATTGAGCCCAAACATTATCGTCGAAGTTGCGCCGATTACGCTGCGGCAAGAAGCCTATAATTTGCTTAGTCTTCATTGGAGGTTGGTAATCGCATGGCGAATCTCATCGAGGCTCCGACCGGCACACAAGGATTTTTGTTGGACGGAAAATGGGTCGAGGCCGGGGATGCGGTTGAGATCCGATCTCCTTATGACGGAAGTGTCGTGGGACGTGTGTTCCAAGGCAAGCGCGAACATGCGGAAACTGCCATTGTGGCGGCAGTTAAGGCTTTTGGGACGACACGCAGGCTCCCCGCGTTTGAGCGGCAGCGGGTGCTGCGGCGCGTGGCCGAGGCACTTACCGCTCGGAAGGAAGAATTCGCGCACACAATAACTCAGGAGGCGGGAAAGCCGATCAAGGCTGCGCGGTCTGAAGTTGAGCGCTCAATTTTTACGTTCACGGTTGCGGCGGAGGAGAGCACACGGATCTACGGCGAATATCTTCCTTTGGATTGGCTCGAGTCCACGACTGGACGCTGGGGCATCGTCAGGCGTTTTCCGCTGGGTCCAATTGCCGGGATCACGCCGTTTAACTTTCCGCTCAACCTGGTTGCTCACAAAATCGCCCCGGCAATTGCGAGCGGTTGCAGCATGGTGCTCAAACCAGCGCCGCAAACTCCACTAACCGCTCTGCTTTTGGCCGAGACGATTCAGCAAGCCGGGTGGCCGGACGGCGCTTTGAACGTGCTTCCGCTTTCGAACGAAGATGCGTTGCTGCTGGTTACGGATGATCGCATTAAAATGATCAGCTTTACCGGCAGCGCTGCGGTTGGCTGGGACATAAAGCGTCGGGCTGGAAAGAAGAAGGTCCTGCTGGAGTTAGGAGGCAATGCCGGCGTCATTATTCACAGCGACGCCGATCTGGCATATGCCGCGGACCGCTGCGCGTATGGCGGATTCACCTATGCGGGACAGACTTGCATCTCGGTACAACGGATTCTGGTGGAACAGTCGGTCTTCGGAAAGTTTACTGAGCTGTTGCTGGAACGCGTGAAGAAGCTGGTTACGGGTGATCCTCTGAATGAAGGCACCGACTTAGGTCCCATGATTCGTGAGAGCGATGCGGTCCGCGTGATTGACTGGATACAGGAAGCGGTGCGTGGCGGGGCGAAGATTCTGTGCGGAGGGCATCGCGAGGGCTCGTTGGTCGAGCCAACGCTGTTAACAGGGACTCGTCCGGAGATGAAAGTGAATTGTCAGGAGATATTTGGTCCGGTTGTGGCAGTTGAGTCTTACGAAAATTTCGACGATGCAATTCGTCAAATCAATAATTCTCCGTATGGTTTGCAGGCGGGTATTTTCACGCGAGATTCCACGCTTTTGTTTAAGGCCTATGAGGAACTGGAAGTGGGCACGGTGATCGCTGGAGACGTGCCGACATTCCGCATTGATCAAATGCCGTATGGCGGAGTGAAGGACTCCGGCCTGGGCCGCGAGGGATTACGGTACGCGATTGAGGAGATGACGGAGCCGAGGTTGCTAGTGATGAATCTGCGCCCGTAGGGACAGTCGCCTTCGGCTGTCCGATTGTTCCGCGGCGTCCTCCCCAAGCTCGGCGCTTTCTTGAGCCGAGAGAAGGATCTCGCGTGGGCTACCATTACAGTCACTACACGCGAGATTCCTCGCCCCGCTGGAGAGAACGCGGGTCTTCGGAATGACCATAGCTGTCTGTTTTTTTCTTTTACTAAATTTTCTTGGAATCTTGCGTAACGCACTTTTCAAATCTATCTGAACTGTTATAATCACGAGTTTTCTAAAACACTTGCAATCTTAACGGTTAGTTAATCGGCCAACGCTGCATGAACCGGGCTAAGGTAAGTCCGCTGCACCTGGAACGTTCTGATTGATGCAGATTTTTCATCGCAGTGCCAATACACTTTCGAAAGCCACGATCATAGGAACGGTGTTTCTGGTCGGCGGGCTGCTATGGGCCACCATTCAATTGCAGCGGTCTCCCTACGTGACTTACGAAAAGGTTGCGCGGCCGCAACCTGTGCCTTTCAGCCACCAGCACCATGTTTCGGGCGTGGGCATTGACTGCCGCTACTGCCACACTTCAGTCGAGACTTCCGATTTTGCCGGAATTCCTCCTACTCGAACCTGCATGAATTGCCACTCACAGATATGGGCCGGGGCGCCCATGCTGGAACCGGTGCGCGAAAGTTTTCGGACTGGGAAATCATTGGTGTGGACCCGGGTTAACGATCTTCCTGATTTTGTTTACTTTGATCACAGCATTCACATCAATAAAGGCGTGGGTTGCGCCACATGTCATGGCCCTGTGGATCGCATGCCGCTGATGTATAACTACGCTTCGCTGCAAATGGAGTGGTGCCTCGACTGTCATCGCTCTCCGGATAAATATCTGCGGCCACGCGAGCAAGTCTTTAACATGCGGTACGAGCAGCCGACGAGTCAGAAGCCGATGCTTTTGGATGGAAAGGTGTATACCGATCAACGGTCGTTGGGTGTTGATCTGATCAAGAAATATAACTTGCGCACAGTGGCGGATATTACGAGCTGCTCGACGTGCCACAGGTAGTTCGAACTTAAGTAGCAAAGGGTACAGAAAGAATTTCGTGGGAATGATGGAAGAAAAAAACGGTAAGCAACACGTCGAGGCGGTTTGTCCCAGCAAGAAAGACAAGCTTGACCTGGAAACCGCTCGCGCGCGCATCGCCGAGACCAAAGGGCCTGAATATTGGCGGAGCCTAGAAGAACTCGCGGGAAGCACGGAATTCCAGGAGATGATGCACCGTGAATTTCCCAAAGGGGCGTCGGAGTGGGTGGATGCGGTTTCGCGCCGGGGGTTCATGAAGCTAATGGGCGCATCGCTGGCGATGGCCGGCATGACGGCATGCACAAAGCAGCCGCTGGAGCCGATTGTTCCCTATGTTAAGCAGCCCGAGGAAGTGGTTCCGGGGCGGCCCATGTTTTACGCGACGGCTTTTTCGCTGGGAGGATACGCGACGCCTCTTTTGGTGGAAAGCCACATGTACCGGCCAACGAAGATCGAAGGGAATGATCAGCACCCGGCAAGCATGGGTGGAACGGATGTTTTCGCGCAGGCGTCCATCCTTGATATGTATGACCCGGACCGCTCGCAGAACATTACTAATCGTGGCGAGTTAAGCACGTGGGGCGAATTCATGGCGGCGATGCGGGAACCGTTGATTGCGCAGAATACGGCGAATGGCGCAGGGATCCGGATTTTGAGCGGGACAGTTTCGTCGCCAACATCAGCCGATCAGTTCGCCCAGATTCGCTCTCGTTTTCCCGAAGCAAAGTGGCATGTCTATGAGCCGGTAAATCGCGACAACGTTATGGCGGGAGCCCAAATGGCTCTCGGCCAGCCGGTCGAAACCATTTACAAGTTCGACGCGGCGGATGTGATCGTCTCGCTCGATGCGGACTTTTTGTCCGCCGGCTTCCCTGGGACTACGCGATATGCGCGGGATTTCGCGAAGCGGCGTAATCCGGATTCTGGGAGCATGAGCCGGATGTACGTGATCGAGAGCACGCCAAGTTCGACTGGGGCGAAGGCCGATCACCATTTGCCGGTGCGGGCAGTTGATATCGAGCAGATCGCGCGGGCGTTAGCTACGAGGCTTAGCGGCGGTTCGCAACCTGGGTCTTTGAACGGCGATCAACAAAGATATCTTTCCGCGATTGTGGAGGATTTGCAGAGCCATCGCGGATCGAGCATCGTCATTGCCGGGGATCATCAGTCTCCCGCCGTTCACGCGTTGGTTCACTCGATTAATCAGTCGCTCGGCAATGTCGGAAAGACCGTCTTCTATACGGAACCGGTGAACGCGAATCCGATCAATCAAACCGATTCGTTGAAAGACTTGATCGCTGACATGCGCGCCGGCAAGGTCCAGATGCTGGTGATTGCCGGCGTGAATCCTCTCTATGATGCGCCGTCTGATCTTGGGTTTGCGGACGTTTTGAAATCCAGCAACATTCCGTTGCGAGTGCATCTCGGCCTCTATCAGGATGAAACTTCGCAGTACTGTCATTGGCACATCAACGAAGCCCACTATCTTGAATCGTGGGGAGATGCGCGGGCTTATGACGGCACGGTGAGCATTATTCAGCCGCTGATCGCGCCTCTTTATGGCGGGAAGAGTATCTACGAACTACTGGCTCTGTTCTCGGGGCAATCAGAGATGACGGGTCACGAGGTGGTTCAGGATTATTGGCGCTCGAAACATTCTGGCACAGACTTCGAGACGTTCTGGAGAAAATCCCTCCACGATGGCTGGATCGAAGGCACGACTTTTGAGGCGAAAAGTGTTTCTGCGAAAGGCGGCGGGGCTTCCTCCGCAGCAAAGCCTGATGACAGCAGCATCGAGATTAATTTCCGCCGCGATCCTTCCATTTACGACGGACGTTTTTCCAACAATGGCTGGCTCCAGGAACTTCCCAAGCCGATGACGAAAATGACCTGGGACAATCCCGTGCTCATGGGTCCGGCAATGGCCGAGCGCCTGGTGTTAAAGTCCGGCGACCTGCTTCGTATCGAGCTGAACGGGAAAAATCTCACCGTTCCTGTCTGGATTCAAGCGGGACACCCCGACAATTCCGTGACCTGTTTTCTGGGATATGGGCGCGCTCGCGCCGGTCGCGTCGGCACAGGTGCGGGATTTGATATGTATCCGCTGCGATTCAGCGCGACGCCATGGTTTACGACGGGCCTGAAAATCTCAAAAGCTGGCGGAACGTACCTGCTCGCGTCAACCCAGGGTTACCAGACCATGGAAACCCAAAACGGCGACAGCCGGGGATTAGTGCGCACCCGAACCCTCGAAGAATATAAGAAGGAGCCCAATTTCGCGCAGGATGACAAGCCCCCGGCGGAGCTTACCCTCTATCCCGGCTTCGACTACAACAAGGAGCCGTACGCATGGGGAATGACGATTGATCTGAATTCCTGCGTCGGTTGCAATAACTGCATCATTGCCTGCCAGTCCGAAAACAACATTCCCGTTGTCGGCAAGGAGCAAGTCAATAAAGGACGGCACATGCACTGGTTGCGCGTGGACGCCTACTATCAGGGCGATCGCGATAATCCCAAGGCATATTTTCAGCCGGTTCCGTGCATGCAATGTGAAAACGCGCCGTGCGAGCTGGTTTGTCCAGTCGGCGCGACGGTGCATAGTTCCGAAGGATTGAACGACATGGTTTACAACCGCTGTGTCGGGACCCGCTACTGCTCGAATAACTGTCCCTACAAAGTGCGGCGGTTTAATTTCTTTTTGTTTCAGGACTGGGAGACGCCGCAATTCAAAATGATGCGGAATCCCGACGTGACCGTGCGCAGCCGCGGTGTGATGGAGAAATGCACGTACTGCGTGCAGCGGATCAATCATCATCGCATTGACGCGGAGGTTGCAGGTACCAAAATTGCTGACGGAGAATTGCAAACCGCGTGTCAGCAGTCGTGCCCGGCAAACGCGATTACGTTCGGAAACATCAATGATCCAAACAGCCAGGTTTCGAAACTCAAAGCGAATCAGCGGAATTACGGGCTGTTGCAGGATTTGAACACACGGCCCCGCACCACTTATTTAGCGGAAATCCGAAATCCAAATCCTGAACTCGAAACGCAGTCATGACGCAGCGGGTAAGCAAACCATGGTGAGAGCAACAGAAGTCGAAGAGGGCGAGGATAAAGCGCCGGTCCTTGCGCCCGGGCACAGCTTCACCTCGATCAACGACAAGATCAGCGGGATTGTGCTCAAGCGCCCAATCACGATTGGTTGGGTCTTCGGCTTTTTTGTCAGCTTCATGTTCATGCAAGGAGTGCTGTTGGGCGCGACCTGGCTCTTTGCCAAGGGTGTTGGCGTATGGGGCATCAACATTCCGGTCGGGTGGGGATTCGCGATCGTTAATTTTGTCTGGTGGATCGGAATTGGACATGCCGGGACTTTGATTTCGGCGATTTTATTGCTGTTGCGGCAATCGTGGCGAAATTCCATTAACCGCTTCGCGGAAGCGATGACTCTTTTCGCAGTCGCGCAAGCTGGCATGTTTCCTCTGCTTCACCTGGGCCGCCCATGGCTTTTTTATTGGCTTTTTCCGTATCCGAACACGATGGGTTACTGGCCGCAGTTCCGTAGTCCGCTGGTGTGGGACGTTTTCGCGGTCTCGACCTATTTCACGATTTCGCTGGTGTTCTGGTTTATTGGATTAATCCCCGATCTCGCCTCGATGCGCGACCGCACAGACAATTCCTTTATCAGGTTTACGTATGGTGCGCTGGCGATGGGGTGGCGCGGATCTGCGCGACACTGGGCGCGGTACGAGACGGCGTATCTGCTGCTGGCAGGCTTGGCTACGCCTCTGGTGCTGTCAGTCCACACCGTTGTGAGCTTCGATTTTGCCATCGGCATCGTCGCCGGATGGCATACGACCATTTTTCCTCCTTACTTTGTTGCAGGCGCGATTTACTCGGGATTCGCAATGGTGCTGGTGCTTGCGATTCCGATCCGCAGATTTTATGACGTGAAAGACTTCATTACCGACCGGCATCTGGAAAATTCTGCGATGGTGATGCTCGCGACTGGCCTGATCGTTGGCTACGGCTACGCCATGGAAGCGTTCATGAACTGGTACAGCGGGAACCCATACGATAGTTTTCTGCAATGGAACCGTTTGCACGGGCCTTATGCGCCATGGTATTTAGCGTTGCTGTTTTGTAACATTCTTCTGCCGCAAATTTTGTGGATCCGCAAATTTCGCACCAATTCAATCTGGCTCTTTCTGATTTCACTCGACGTTCTGGTCGGAATGTGGCTTGAGCGTTTCATCATCGTGATCGTCAGCCTGCATCGCGATTTCCTGAATTCTTCCTGGGGAATGTACTACCCCACGCGCTGGGATTGGGCTGTATTCCTGGGAACTATCGGAATGTTCTGCGCATTAATGTTTTTGTTTGTGCGATTGCTGCCGATGATTTCGATGTTCGAACTGGACACTCTGCTGCCGGAAGCGGAGGTTAAGCACGAATGACCGTTCATCCTACGATCGGCGAACCGGTTTTCGGAATGATTGCGGAATTCGACACGCCGACTGACATTGTCGTCGCGGCGCGGCGGACCCATGAGGCGGGATATAAGAAGATTGACGCGTACAGCCCTTTTCCGATCGAAGAACTGGCCGAGGCAATTGGATTTCACCACAACGGTGTGGCCCTTATCACGCTGGTTGGCGGACTGCTCGGAATGTTTGGCGGGTTCATGCTGCAATATTGGGTGAGCACGATCAGCTATCCGGTAAATGTTGCCGGCCGTCCGCTCAATTCCTGGCCGTCGTTCATCCCGGTGACGTTTGAGATGACGATTCTGTTCGCGGGATTGTCGGCTGTTTTTGGCATGCTGGTCTTGAACGGACTACCGCAGCCGTACCATCCGGTGTTCAATGTGCCGCGATTTGAAAGGGCGACGCAGGACAAATTCTTTCTGATTATCTTTTCTTCGGATGTGAGATACGACACGATTAAAACGCGCGCATTTCTCGAAGAGTTGGGCGCAAAGTCCATTTCGGAGGTTCCCAGCTAAGTGGTGAGCCTGCGAAAAGTTTCGTGGCTGGGATTGCTCAGCCTGGTGGCGCTGGCCGGTTGCCGCCAGGACATGCACGACCAGCCGCGTTTTAAACCGCTGGCTATGAGCGATTTCTATCCCGACATGCGTTCGGTCCGGCCTCCGGTGGAGGGCACGGTGGCGCGGGGACAATTGCATGACGATACTTATTTTTATACGGGGAAGGTCGGGGACAATCCCGGCGACTACATGCCCTTTGCTGTGACAAAAGACGTGCTAGAGCGTGGTCAGCAACGCTTCAACATTTATTGCTCTCCCTGCCATTCGCGCATGGGAGATGGCAACGGCATTGTCGTGCAACGAGGATTTCGCGCGCCTCCGTCATATCACACGGACCGCTTGCGCAAGGCTCCGTTGGGATATTTCTTTGAAGTCATGACATATGGGTTCGGGGCAATGCCGGAGTACGCGCCGCAAATTCCAGCGCGAGACCGATGGTGCATCGTTGCGTATATCAAGGCGCTGCAATTGAGCCAGTCAGCAACTTCGGCCGACGTGCCTTCGGGAGAAGCGATGCCGTCCGAAGCTCCGCAGTACCGCGGAGATCCCGGCTCTGGCGCTACGCTCCCCGAGATGGCGGTGCCGGATAACGACAAAGAAGGGGAACCGAAATGACCGCCGAGCACGGGAAACATCCCGCCGGGAAAAACCTCGACGTGAGAAGTTCCAATCTCATGGCGCCCGCGGTTGCGCAACTTATTCAGCAGCGGTCGCTGATGATAGGCGTTCTCTTCGGAATCATCTCAATAATATTTGCCGTGATCTCGCCCGTACAGTTCTACCGCTCGTATCTTCTCGGCTACATGGCGTGGCTTGGGCTTTCTCTGGGGTGCATGGCATTCCTGATGATTCAGCACATGACGGGCGGTGCGTGGGGAATGGTGATGCGGCGTTATCTGGAAGCGGCGACGCGCACGCTGCCGCTGATGGCGCTGCTGTTCGTTCCGCTGATTCTCGGCATGCGTCACCTCTATATTTGGACGAACGCTGAGGAAATGAGCCATGACGATCACTTGAAAGCTCTCACGCACAGTTATCTCACTCCCACTGGATTCATTGTGCGTGGCGTGATTTATTTTGCGGTCTGGATGTTTATTGCGTTTCGTTTGAATAAAATTTCCACCGAACAGGATATTCCTCCCACGCGCAATCTTAGCCCCCGTTTCAGAACCATCGCGGCTCCGGGGTTGCTGCTTTACGCGCTCACCATTTCTTTTGCGATCATTGATTGGGTCATGTCGCTGACTCCGCCGTGGATCTCGACGATCTATCCGTTGATTTACATTGTGGGGCAGTGCCTGTCGGCGATTTGCTTTGTAGTGGTAGTTGAGCGAATCTTCGTTTCGTACAGGCCGGTCTCCGAATATCTGAGGCCGAAGGAAGTTCACGATCATGGAAAATTCATGCTCACATTGATTATGTTGTGGACATATTTTTCATTTTCGCAACTGTTAATCATGTGGGCGGGAAACCTGCCAGATGAAATTACCTTTTACACGCGGCGTTTCCACGGGGGATGGGAATATCTGGCGATCTTTCTGCTGCTCGGTCATTTCGCAGTACCGTTTGTGATTCTTCTGTCCCGGCCTTTGAAACGTGACCCGCGGCGCCTGGTCTGGGTAGCAGTGTGGCTGATGTTCATGCGCTACGTTGATTTGTACTGGTTCATCGAGCCCAACTTCCACCCGACCTTTTACTATCATTTTCTGGACTTAATTGTTCCGGTGGCGATCGGTGGATTGTGGCTGGGGGCATTTTTCCGCAATCTGCGGCAACGCCCGCTTCTGCCCTTGCACGATCCGCATGCGGTAGACCTTTTGGAATTAGTCCATGACTAAGCACACGCACAATCCGCATAACGAGGAAGTCAGGTTCGAGCGCCGGGATCTTTCTCCCAAGGTGATCCTGGGATCGTTATTTGCGCTAGCCGTTTTCGTAGCGGTTGTGTATTTCATTGTCCTGGTAACGTACAAGTTCGGAAATTGGTATGAAACCAATCATCAGACCGCGCAAAATCCAATGGCGGAACCTGCAAGTGAAGATACCCGGGATATCAACCCTGCGACGGTGACGGCTCGAATTGACAAGAATTTTTCGCAGCCCCGCCTGGAGACAAACGAGCGTATCGAGATTAATGATTTCAGGCTGCAAGAAGAGCAGAAACTGGATACCTATGGCTGGGTAGATCAACAAGGAGGCGCGATTCGAATTCCGATTGACCGGGCGATGGATTTGATAGCACAGCGTGGTTTGAATACGACACCCAAGACTGGAACCGTGCCGGAGTCGGTTACCAATACTATTTATGCAGCGGCTGCGAGAGCAGATCAGGGCGGACAAAATTCATTGCCCTCGCCCAACAAGACGGTCAAGCCGAAAGGAAAGAAGTAGTGCGTCATATGTGGAAATGGAGCAATGCAGCACGGCTGACAATTGTTATGGCGGCCCTGTCCCCTGGTGTTTTCGGCCAAAACATGAGTACGGGACTTCTGTCGCCTCCGGCAAATGTTCGGCCTCCAGGATTGAAGAACGTAGGCATTCAGCAAAATCTAAATGGACAAATTCCGGGCGACTTGGTCTTCAGAGATGAAACCGGAAAATCAGTGCGCATTGGCGATTACTTCGGCCAGAAACCGATGATCTTGAGCCTGGTGTATTACAAGTGCCCCATGCTTTGCGGAGAAGTCCTGGCTGGACTTTCCAGCGCGCTAAAGGTTCTCAAATTTAATGTGGGCGATGAGTTTAACGTTTTGACCGTGAGCTTTGATCCAAAGGACACACCAGAAATAGGTGCCGCAAAAAAAGCCGAATATATGGAGCGATATGGGCGGCCGGGAGCGGAGCAGGGCTGGCATTTTCTTACTGGGCCACAGAGTTCGATTGATGCTTTGACCAAGGCAGCAGGATTCCAATACCAGTACGATCCCAAGACCGAACAGTTCGCGCATTCAACCGCAATCATGATATTGACGCCTCAGGGAAAGATCGCGCAGTACTACTACGGAGTGGAATATGCTCCGAAAGACTTGCGGCTCGGTCTGATTCAGGCATCGCAGAATCAAATCGGCACAGTTGTGGACCAAGTCTTGCTCTACTGCTATCACTACGACCCCAACACCGGCAGATATGGGGCTGTGATCTCCAGGATTTTGCAGCTCTCGGCGCTGGCAACGGTGCTGATTCTAGGATTATTTATGGCAGTGCTAATTCGTCATGGCTCTGATGCCGAACATAAAGCCGCGCAGCGGGTCTTAAGACATGGGTGAAACTCTTCCACTTTGGCCGGTGCAGGCTTCGTCAATTGCGGGGCAACTTGACCTGCTATACGTGTTTTTACTGCTTTTGTCGCTGGTAACGTGCGTGGTTATTTTCACTATTATCACGGTTTTCGCCATTAAATACCGCCGCCGGCCGGGGCGGGAGGCGGAGCAAATACACGGGTCCATGCTTTTGGAAGTAGGCTGGTCGGTGATTCCGCTGGGCGTATTTCTTGTGATCTTTGCCTGGGGCGCGATCCTTTACTTCCACGAGCGCACGCCGCCGCGGGATTCAACCGAAATTTATACGGTTGCCAAACAATGGATGTGGAAGTTTCAGCATCCTGAGGGCCAGCGTGAGATTGATGAGCTTCACGTTCCGGTGGGACGCGACGTAAAATTGATTATGACGTCGCAGGACGTCATTCACAGCTTCTATGTTCCTGCGTTCAGAATCAAGCAGGATGTGCTGCCGGGCCGTTATGTTACAGCCTGGTTCCGCGCGACGAAGCCGGGCACGTATCACCTGTTTTGCGCTGAGTATTGTGGGACCATGCACTCCGGAATGCTCGGTCAAATTATTGTGATGGACCCAGCCGATTACCAGGCTTGGCTTACGGGAAGCAGAACTTTTGGATCGCTCGCGGCGGCAGGCCAGAGTCAATTCGAGCAACTTGGATGTCCCACATGCCATAAGTTCGAGACGCAAGGGCGCGGGCCAACGCTCAACGGGGTTTACGGCAATCCAGTGACACTGGAAGACGGGCGCACTATTATCGCGGACGAGAATTATGTTCGAGAATCTGTACTGAATCCCGGAGCGAAGATTGTTTCCGGATTTAAAAATATCATGCCGGTGTTTCAGGGCCAGGTGAATGAAGAGCAAATGAATGAACTGGTGGCATACGTCAAATCTTTGAGTATGCCGCCGGCAGGTTCGGCGGGAAATCCAATGTTGATACCGCCGGGTACACAACCGCAGCATTCCAAGGAATAGCAATGGCTACCGCAGTAGTTAGTACAGAACGCGAGAATTACCTTAATGCTGAGTATGGCGTTCGCTCGTGGCTGCTCACGACCGATCACAAGAGAATTGCCTTGCTCTATTTACTCTCCATTACCGTCATGTTCTTTGTGGGCGGCTTTTTCGCCCTGCTGATCCGGCTGGAATTGTTGACCCCAGCAGGCGATCTCGTGCAGGCCGACACCTATAACAAACTCTTCTCGATGCATGGACAGGTCATGGTCTTCTTTTTCCTGATACCGTCCATTCCAGCCGTGCTGGGTAATTTTCTGATTCCGATGATGGTGGGCGCTAAGGACCTTGCTTTCCCGCGTATCAATTTGCTGAGTTGGTATCTCTATATAATCGCGGGCTGCATATACGTGCATTGCATCCTCACGGGGGGCGTGGACACGGGTTGGACGTTCTACACGCCGTTCAGCACCGCGTTCAGCAATACCAAGGTGGTCGAGGCCGGGCTCGCGATATTCGTCGCCGGATTCTCTTCCATTCTCACAGGTTTGAATTTTGTAGTCACAGTTCACCGCATGAGAGCGCCGGGAATGACCTGGACGCGGCTTCCGCTGTTTGTCTGGTCGCATTATGCGACCAGCATCATCATGCTTTTGGGCACGCCGGTACTCGCGATCACTCTCTTGCTGGTTGTCTTTGAGCGCGCCTTTCATCTCGGCATCTTCGATCCGACGCGCGGAGGCGATCCGCTGCTGTTTCAGCACTTATTCTGGTTTTATTCCCATCCCGCCGTTTACATCATGATTCTTCCGGCTATGGGAGTGGTCAGCGAAATCATTCCTTGTTTCTCGCGCAAGCGGGTTTTCGGTTACAGCTTTGTGGCCATGTCGAGCATTGCGATTGCCGTATTTGGATTTCTGGTCTGGGCCCATCACATGTTCGTCGCCGGCATATCGCTTTATTCGGCACTGTTCTTTTCTATTCTGAGCTATCTCGTAGCAGTTCCTTCGGCCGTCAAAGTTTTCAACTGGACGGCGACTATGTACAAGGGAGCGATCTCATTTTCAACTCCCATGCTTTATGCGTTGGGGTTCATCGGACTGTTTACCATAGGCGGTCTCACTGGTTTGTTCCTGGCGGCGCTCGGCTTCGATGTTCACGTGACCGATACGTATTTCGTGATCGCGCATTTCCACTACATTATGGTGGGGGGCGCGGTGATGGGATATCTCGGCGGAATTCACTTCTGGTGGCCCAAGATTTCCGGCCGCATGTATCCAGAAGCGTGGGGCAGGCTTTCTGCGGCGATCGTGTTTATCGGATTCAATCTGACGTTCTTCCCGCAATTCATTCTCGGGTATCTGGGAATGCCGCGGCGTTACTGGCAGTATCCACCGGAGTTCCAGGTGTTGAACGTATTTTCGACCGCGGGCTCCTCCATCCTGGCCGTTGGTTATCTGCTGCCGCTGATTTATTTGATGTGGTCTCTGCGTTACGGGAAAATCGCTGGTCCAAATCCCTGGGGCGCAGCTGGGCTGGAATGGATCACGCCGTCTCCGCCACCCACGTTTAACTTTGACGAGACTCCAGAAGTGACGTGGGAAGCATACAACTACGATCAAATCCCGATGCCAGAGGAGGTTTCTCTTGAGCGATAGTCCGATCGCGCTCGAGCATCCGACCACTGAACTGCGGCACCACTTTGCCGACATGGATCAGCAGCGTGATGCTGCTTCTTTCGGCATGTGGCTCTTTCTGGGCACAGAGGTGATGTTCTTCGGCGGCATGTTCTGCGCATATTTGATTTATCGGTACTGGTATTACAACGAGTTCGCAATTGGTAGCCGCAGCATCAATTTTTGGCTGGGTGCGATCAATACAGCCGTCCTGATTTGCAGTAGCTTGACGGTGGCGCTCGGGGTTCGCGCCGCGCAGATGGGCCGACGCAAGTTGCTGGTCATTCTTTTGCTGCTCACTATGGTTTTTGGATTGGCATTTCTCGGGATTAAGGGATTCGAGTGGTATGACAAGTACAAAGAACACCACATCCCCGGGAGTTCGTTCAACGTAGACAAACTAGTCCACGATTATCCGCAGGTGCATATCGACCCGGCACACGAGCAGATTTATTTTTCTTTATATTTCGCCTTGACTGGCCTGCACGCGCTGCATATGGTGATCGGGCTCGGAATCTTTATTGTGCTTACCTACTACGCTTGGAAGGGGAAGTACACGCCGGAGTATCACACGCCGATTGAGATTGGTGGACTGTATTGGCACTTCGTGGATATTGTGTGGATTTATCTGTTTCCGTTGTTGTATCTGATTGATCGAAAACCGATTCACTGATTTACAGGCTGAAGACTCATAGAATGAAAAGTCAACCCACAGCCGAGCCGGTACCACCCAGGCACGAACACATACTTCCGAGCGGACTCTACGTCACGATTTGGTTGACGCTAATGGTTCTGACCGTGGTTACGGCAGCGGTGTCGTTTGTTGACCTTGGCCCGCTAAACACCGTGGTGGCGCTGGTAATCGCTACTGTTAAGGCGCTTCTGGTGGTGATGTTCTTCATGCACGTCAAATATGCCAGCGATCGCTTGATAAAAACGATTTGCCTCGCGGTAATTTTCTGGCTTATGTTGCTGCTTGGTTTGAGCCTGATGGATTATGGCACGCGTCATTTCACCTAATTCTGCTACGACCCGCCGTCCTCCGGCATGCCGGATAATTTAATTCAACTCGCAAATTCCTCTAAGTCAGTCACTGTAGATAGCGTTGCGCTGGCAAACGCTTTGCGCAAACATGTACGAGGGGAAGTACGCTTCGATGATGGCAGCCGCGCCCTTTACGCCACTGATGGTTCAAACTACAGACAAGTTCCGATCGGAGTCGTTCTTCCGCGGGATAACGATGATGTCATCGCCGCTGTGGCGACCGCGCGAGAATATGGAGCGCCAATTCTCTGTCGCGGCGGAGGAACATCGCTGGCGGGACAATGCTGCAACGCCGCCGTGGTACTCGATTTCTCCAAGTACATGGCAGGCATCATTGAGGTTGATCCGCAGCGGAAGTTGGCGCGTGTACAACCCGGAGTAATTCTCGATCACCTTCGCAACGCAGCAGAAAAACATCATCTGACTTTCGGTCCTGATCCCGCCACACACAGCCGGTGCACATTAGGCGGCATGATCGGCAACAACTCCTGCGGCGTTCATTCCGTGATGGCAGGGAAGACGGACGACAACATTGAACAGCTTGAGATCCTCACGTATGACGGCTTACGGATGAGAGTCGGTGCCAATACCGAGGCAGAGATTTCAGCTTTCATCAGTGGCGGCAGGAGGCAAGGCGAAATTTACACAGAGCTAAAGCGGCTGCGAGACAGCTATGGTGATCTGGTTCGCCAACGCTATCCCGATATTCCGCGAAGGGTGTCTGGATACAACCTCAATTATATTTTGCCGGAAAACGGATTTCACGTCGCGCGGGCTTTGGTTGGCTCGGAAGGTACGTGCGTAACGGTCCTCGAAGCTAACTGCAGGTTGGTTGAGAGCCCTCCAGAGCGGGTATTGCTGGTCATTGCCTATCCGGACATATATCAGTGCGCCGATCACGTTCCGGAAATAATGGCGCACAAGCCAATCGGCCTGGAAGGCATAGATAACCTTCTCGTCGAATACACCCGGCGCAAGAGAATTAATTCGGAAGGTCTAGATTTGCTCCCGCAAGGAGGGGGCTGGCTGCTGGCCGAATTCGGCGGGGAGACGGTTGCAGCGGCCGAAGCGCAATGCGCACGATTAGTCGCGGCGTTGCAACGAAGCGCGAATCCGCCCAATATGCGACTTCTTACTGATAAGAAGCAAGCGAAATATGTGTGGGAAGTGCGGGAATCGAGCCTGGGAGCGACTTCCCACGTTCCGGGCGAGCCGCTCACCTGGGAGGGTTGGGAAGATTCCGCGGTGGCTCCAGAAAAGTTGGGAAACTATCTTCGCGGATTGCGAAAATTACTCGACTCTTACGGATACCGTGCCGTCTTGTACGGACATTTTGGTCACGGGTGCGTGCACGCAAGAATCAGCTTTGATCTTCAGACTGCGGAAGGCATCGCAAAATATCGCAAGTTCGTTGAAGAGGCTGCCGACCTGGTAGTGAGCTACGGTGGATCGCTTTCCGGCGAACATGGCGACGGTCAATCTCGCGCGGAGTTGTTGCCAAAAATGTTTGGGCCGGAATTGGTGCAGGCTTTCCGAGAGTTCAAGGCGATTTGGGATCCGGATTGGAAGATGAACCCAGGAAAAGTTATCGAGCCATACAGCCTAGACGAGAACCTGCGACTGGGTGCCGGATACTCTCCGTGGGAACCGCAAACCCATTTTCAATTTCCCGAAGATCACGGAAGCCTCTCCCGTGCGTCGCTGCGATGCGTCGGAGTAGGGAAGTGCAGGAACTACGAAGGCGGAGTGATGTGTCCCAGCTTCCGCGTTACTCGCGAGGAGGAACATTCGACCCGGGGGCGCGCGCACCTGCTTTGGGAAATGACGAAGCGAGATGTGATCAAAGATGGATGGCGGGATTCGCACGTCAAGGACTCTCTCGATTTGTGTTTATCTTGTAAGGGATGCAAGAGTGATTGTCCGGTTGGCGTGGACGTGGCGACATATAAGGCTGAGTTTCTTTCACATTATTACGAGAATCGGATTAAGCCGATAAGTGCGTACGCGTTTGGAAATATTGATATCTGGGCGCGATGGGCATCGCGCACGCCATGGCTGGCTAACTTGCCAACGCAATTACCGGGGTTGCGTGGCCTCGCCAAGTTGATTGTGGGCATGCCGCAACAACGCTCTATCCCGGCATTTGCGAATGAGACCTTTCGCAAGTGGTTCGAGCGTCGCGAGCGGAAGAATCCTCACGGCGACCCGGTAGTCCTTTGGCCTGATACGTTCAACAATTATTTTCATCCGGAAACCGATAAGGCCGCCGTGAACATTCTCGAGCATGGCGGATTTCGAGTGCAGCTGCCGAAAGATATTTTGTGTTGCGGCCGCCCGCTGTATGACTTTGGAATGCTGGACCGTGCAAAACGGCTCTTGGTCAGGGTATTGGCGGTGTTATCCGAGGAAATAAGTGTCGGCATTCCGGTGGTCGTTCTGGAGCCGAGTTGCGCGGCGGTTTTTCGCGATGAAATGCTGAACCTGTTTCCCCGCGACGAGCGCGCCCAACGGCTTTCAAGACAGGCGTTCCTGCTGAGCGAATTTTTATGCCTGAAAGCCGATCGTTTTCAATTCCCAGCCGTTAACCGCAAAGCAGTTGTGCATGGCCACTGTCATCACAAATCCATCATGAAAATGACGGATGAAGAGGCAGTACTGCGGTCTCTCGGAATTAATTTCGAGACGCCCGCTCCCGGATGCTGCGGGATGGCAGGATCATTCGGCTTCGAAAAGGAAAAATTCGATATGTCAATCGCGATCGGGGAACTTGAGCTTCTTCCTGCCGTCCGTAAAGCCCCGGATGATTATTTGATTATTGCGGATGGTTTCAGTTGCCGCGAGCAGATCGCGCAGTGTACGGGACGCAGGACGATGCATTTGGCGGAGGTGATTCAGATGGGATTGATGGTTGAGGAAAAGGAGTAGAAGCGATATTGGTCAAGACCAATGGGGCCGGAAGTCGTTTGATCCGATTATCGGCGGGGCTAAAGCCCCGCCCTTTCAAGGCAACTTCCTGGCAGCCCCGATGCCCTTCGTAACGGAACTCACACGGATCTTCCTGCCGCGGCTCCTGAGGACCAAGCCCACTGGAAGTTGTGCCCGCCCAAGTGGCCGGTCACGTCCACAACTTCGCCGACGAAAAACAATCCGGGAAGCTTGTGGCTTTCCATCGTCTTTGCCGATAATTCACCGGTGTCAACCCCACCGGCTGTGACTTCCGCTTTTTGATAGCCTTCTGTCCCCGCAGGTACAACAGTCCAGCAGTGAATACGGCGTTCGAGATCTTCCAGTGACTTGTTCGTCCAATCGGCTGTCGAATTCACATTCAGATCTAGCCATCGTTTCGCAAGGCGCGCGGGAAGAAACTTCTGCAAAGCCGATAGAACGACTGAAGCATTTCTAACGTTGCTTCGGCGAACTTCCGCGGTCACATCCTGATTCGGCGCGAGGTCAATATGAATCGGTTCACCGTCCTCCCAATACGAAGAGGCCTGCAAGATTGCGGGACCGCTTAATCCGCGGTGGGTGACTAGCATTGCTTCATTAAATGTCTGACCGGCGCAAGTCACCGTCACATCCGCGGAAATGCCGGCAAGATCGCAGTAATCTTTTTGGTCTTTGATGGTAAGAACGAGTGGGACCAGCGCCGGTTTCGTAGGTCGAACCTTCAAGCCGAATTTACGGGCCAAGTCGTATCCGAAGGCCGTCGCTCCCATCTTCGGGATGGAAAGGCCTCCCGTTGCGATGACCAATACCGGCGCGTGAAATTCAGTTTCTCCGGTTCGCACGACAAAACCAGTTTCGTGAATGACCTCCCGAATTTCTGAGTTCAAAAATATCTTCACTCCTCCTGCATCACACTCACATTGCAGCATGCCGGTGATGTCGCTGGCTGCGCGATCGCAAAAAAGTTGTCCAAGAGTTTTCTCGTGATACGGTATGGAGTGCTTTTCAACATGAGCGATGAAGTCTGCGGGCGTGTAGCGGGCCAATGCGGATTTTGCGAAGTGCGGATTGCCGGAAATGAAATTATCAGACGTGCAATGGATATTCGTAAAGTTGCAACGTCCGCCGCCCGAGATTAGGATTTTCTTGCCAATGCGGTCGGCGCGCTCAAGAATTGCAACGCGGCGTCCCCGCTTGGCAGCCTCGATCGCGCACATCAAGCCAGCAGCACCGGCGCCGAGAATTAAAGCATCACACTTGTGGAGGATGCTCATCTATCAGCAAATTGCCCGAAACAAACTTAACGCGTTAACGATGGACCGGCACATAAGCGAGGCGATATCTCAGCCGAACCCCTCTGTGCTGATTTCTCGCCGCTTCGGCCAGTGTCACAGCGAGTTTATGACGCTCGCCATCCAAAGTTTCTGGTTTGAATCCCAACTCGTATCGCCCGTGCAACTGTTGCAATATCTCTTTTAAACCCGAAGCGTATGTCTCCGGAGTTACCCGCAAATACTCGCCACCGGTTTCGGTCGCAATATATTTCGCCACCGACCCCTGCTCGCCTAACGACCATATCCTCGGAGATCGGCGGTCCTTCAGACCATAGGCAACGGCTGACGTCTCCAAAAGGCCGTCAATGAAGTGATCGGCCTCTGACCTTGGCATTGCGCTGTAGTCCCCATAAAGGAAGATTAGCACCGGTATGGGTTCTGGCACTAACGACCGCGTGGTATCAATAATTAGTTGTAAAGTCTTCTGGAGGGCGAGTTCGCCGGGTCTTCCATGATTGTGTTGGGAGACCACAGGCGTCAGCACTTGCTGCAAGACGATAGTTGCCTCCTTGATGTCCGACGTTGGCAGCAGATCAAGTTTGGATTGGCCATCGTCGCACCAATGTGCCACTGCCACTCTGTCTTGCTGATCCACACTGTTCAGAGCCGGTTTGAAAAGATTAGTCTGTCCAGCAAACAGACCCGATCCCTCGCCCTCCCAGCCTTGCATGTCGCATTGCACGACGAACCACAGTGCCAGAGGGCGAGTAGAAAATTGCGCCGCACTGTCAAACGTTTTGATCGAAACCGGACGACCATTGTCGAAGACTTGAAAGTCAGCGAGCTTCAAAGTCTTGTCTGGAAGGCCATTCTTAAGCGCGACCACAGGCACTAGAACCAAATTTGATGCACTGTGGAATATGGTTTCTGGAGATTGAGAAGAACGACCTTCCTGAGCAACCGCAGACCAAAGTGCGAAAAGAACTACTCCAGCGGAAAACGGAGCGATCTTGATCATTTACGGCATGTACGAAATTGAAAGGTAAAGAGTTTCTCTTTTTGTAAACGAAATTGGCCGTTGATCAGGCGTAGATTCCGCGCTGCCGAATGGTGTAAGCCACGCGATCAATCGCAAGCATGTAGGCGGCGATCCGGTTGTGGACGTTGTGAGTCTCGGCGTACCGGACTACATCCTCAAATGCGTTTTTCATGATGTGCTCGAGTTGCTCGTTGACGACAGATTCCTGCCAAAAATATCCCTGACGATCCTGGACCCATTCGAAATAGGAAGTGGTTACTCCACCGGCGTTGCAAAGAATGTCGGGGATCACAAAGACCTTTTTGTCCGCCAAAATCTCATCCGCCAATGCGGTGGTGGGACCGTTTGCTCCTTCCGCGAGGATTCTGCACTTCACGCGGTCGGCATTGCGGCTGGTGATCTGATTTTCAGTCGCAGCGGGAATCAGAATTTCGCACTCAGTGAGAAGCAATTCGTCAGGGTCGGCGGCCTCAGCTTCGGGGAAATCTTTGATGCTTCCATTTTGCTGCCGATACTGCACCAGGGCAGCAACGTCGAGTCCATTCTTGTTGTAGATGCTGCCGTTTACTTCGATAACTCCCACGACTTTGTAGCCGGCCTGCGCCATTAAAAAAGCTGCATTGGAGCCGACATTGCCAAATCCCTGGATGATTACGCGGCTCAATTCCCGCGCGATCCCCAACTTCTTGATCGCTTCCTCGCAAACGACCATGATGCCGCGTCCGGTGGCTTCGCGGCGGCCGCGCGATCCTCCTATGTTCACAGGCTTGCCGGTCACCACGGCAGTTACAGTCTGCCGCATGTGCATGGAGTACGTATCCATGATCCACGCCATAACTTGCTCGTTGGTATTTATGTCCGGCGCGGGAACATCTTTTTCCGGGCCGATAAATTCGATAAGCTCGGCGGTGTAGCGGCGAGTCATGCGTTCAAGTTCGCCCATAGACATCTTGTGAGGGTCGCAAATGACGCCACCTTTCGCGCCACCGAAGGGGATATTCACCACGGCGCATTTCCAGGTCATCCAACTGGCGAGGGCGCGGACTTCGTCGAGCGTTACGTCCGGGGAGTAGCGAATCCCGCCCTTACTGGGGCCGCGAGCGATGGAATGTTGCACTCGAAATCCGGTATAGACCTCCAATTTTCCATTGTCGAGAGCGACGGGAATGTGGACGATGATTTCGCGGGTTGGATATCGAAGAACCTTCTGCAGGCCCTCGTCGAGATTTAATTTCTGGGCGGCAATGTCGAATCGGGCGGCCTGAGCCTCCCACGGATTGATTTCCTGCTCGAGGGAAAGGGCTTTCGTTGTTGTGGTCATCATTTCGTGGTGGCAAACTCATCAAGTATAAGCAGGGGCATGGAGCGTAGCAAGGAGGCGTTCACTTAGGAGTGGCTTTGTTTTAGTCTGTGGCGTCATCCCGAGCTTGCGAGGGATCCTGCGCGTAGCGGGTATGCGCCAACCAGAAGAGCAACTGCACTACACGCGGGATTCTTCGGGACTGAAGTCCCTCAGAATGACGTCAAAGTAGATGATTTTCAAATTGAGCCACTACACATTGGTTGCGGTGAGGGGTAGGTTGTTGCGCCGATTAGTGAACTTTTTCATCTAACATAAATTGAATGACTCCATTTCAAACTTACACAGCGCGCCTGAACCAGTCTCGCGCTTTATCGGAATACACCAAGCATCTGGAATTTGAGATGTGGGGAGTGCCGCGTTTTGGGTTCGTCGCCGGGCAATGGATGTCGTTTAAGTACACCAAGGCAGACGGGGAAGAGATCACCCGCGCGTATTCCATCGCATCTTCTCCCGGCGAAGACAATCGGTTCGCGCTATGCCTGAACCGGGTGCAGGACGGCTTCATGTCGAACTTTCTTTGCGACATGAAGGAAGGCGATGAACTGAAGAGCCAGGGGCCATTTGGCGATTTTATTTTGCGGCCTCCGATGCGGGATACGAGTTTTATTGCGACGGGAACAGGGATTGCTCCGTTTCGTTCCATGCTGCATTGGCTTCTGGCGGATGAGTCACGTCACCAGGGAAAACATATCTGGCTGATCTTCGGGAATCGCACCGAGAAAGACATTTACTATCACGATGAGTTCCTGCGTCTGACGCAAGATCACGGAAACTTCCACTACTTGCCAACGCTGAGTCGGGGCGCGCCGGAATGGCAGGGCCTTCGCGGATACGTCCAGGACCACGTTGCCTCCGTTGCGAAGGAGCGATCCGACATGCACGCCTACATCTGCGGATTAGACAAGATGGTCAAGGCCAACCGTGACCTGCTGAAGAGCCTGGGATGGGATCGCAAATCCATTCTGTACGAAAAGTATGACTAGGGCCACATTTACGAGCCTTATGCTCAGGCTGGGGACGGGCTATCTTCTGGCACGACAATCGCCAAATCCGTGCCCGACGCTGGTTCCAGCAGCGGCCAACCTCGGCGCAGAACATGGTCCAACCAGGTGCCCGCTGCCTGCGACGTGAGCACGGCGGCCAACACAAGTGTCGTATAAAACTTCGGACTGATAATCCCAGCGTCGAACGCTACGCTGGCTAACACGATACCCGGTCCGCCGCGTGCGTTCGTCGTGATTGCCAGATTGATCAGGTCCAACCCGCGGAAACCTGCTAAGCGGCCTGCCAGCGATACGGAAAGAATCTTGGCGACGCAACTTCCGACGATAAAAATGGCCGCCATCCAAAATGAGAAGCCACGAACCAGATCGAGCTTCAATCCCACGATGGCGAAGTACAGCGGAATGAAAAATGCGAAGGACACCTTTCCTATCGAATCGAGAGCCTCCGAAAAAAGTCTGCGTTTCTTGTGTACGACGGCGAACCCGGCCAGAAAGGCCGCAAATACCACGCTGACGCCGAGCGCTCCGGCCACTACGCAATATCCGAATAAAACCGCAAGGGCGTAGCCCACGGGAGAGTGCTTCGCGAAAACGTTGAAGCGCGATTTGTTGATTCGCTTTACGACCCGGGGCAGGATGGTTAGGCCCAGCGCGAAAAACCCAACCGTCGTGAGCAGATGGTACAAGATTCCCCGCTTGTTCAGCATCGTCTTGCCCGCGAGGGCTGTCGCCACAGCCAGCGCCAGCCAGAGCACAATGTCCTCCAGCACAGCGACGCCGAGCACGAGCCGCGCGAAGCGGGTATGCAGAATTTTTAGGTCCGCGAATATCTTCGAGACCACTGGGACCGATGTCACCGCCACCCCAACTGCAAGAATAATAATTAGAGAGATGCGATTTCCATTGGGTCCCGCCAGCGCTGGCCGGACCAGCCACGAGCCCAGTGCTAGCGCGAGCACGAAGGGGATCCCCGTGCCTACTATGGCGAGCCAGCCCACTTGGCGGCGCTCTTCCCGGGAGAACAGCTCGCGCGTTTCCGCGCCAGATAAGAACATCAGCAACAGCAGGCCAAGCCAGTAAACGAAATTCAATACCGTCGCGTTGTGCTTGACCGCTTCCCCTAAGCCTGAAGCGACCGGCAATCGGGCGATCAAAGCCGGTCCCAGCACTACGCCAGCCATGATTTCGCCGACGACTTTCGGCTGCCGCAGCTTCACGAACAAGTAACCAAGCAACTGCGCCAGCCCCACCAGAAGCAATAGTACGAAGAGGATTGAGGTTAAATCGGAATTCGACAAGGGCGCTCCCGTCGCTTAGGATGCTGTCGGGGCGACAGGGTTTGGCAGCTGTGCCGAGCCTACTGGCAAGTTTTTCCGGGGTTTTGGCCAGGAGCATGTGCCGCCCATTGCGAAGGGCAGATCCGATATGCATGCCTATATCTGGGGATAAGATGAGATGTCAAGGCGAACCGCGATCTGCTGACGGGCACGGGTGGGATCGCAAAGCGCTTTTGTATGAAAGGTACGATTAGGCGGAGACCGGGTTACCGGCCTTTCGCAAGGTGGAAAGAGCGTGCTAAAAGTGAAATCGTCCGATAGATTTAGACGGCGCCGAAAAAAATGCAAGGAAAATGGGTCATTCGCTCCGTTGCACTACTCTTGCTTTGGCTCCCACATCAAGTGCATGGACAGGAATATTCAGTACGTGCTATTGATGCACAAAGCGGGAAAGCCTTGAAAGGAATACCAATTACTCTGCGATATGCCTGTATCCCGATGCGGTCGGGGCAAAAAACGAAGATCCGTTGCAAGTATATTCAGAGAAGAACTGGGCCTGACGGCATCGCCCACTTCCCGGAAGCCGGATCTCTGGCTGATATTGACGATATATACTCTTTACCAATCAGTTACGGAGCAATGTGCTGCGACATTTCTAAGCCGGCGATTCCCGGCATGGGTACAATCAAATTTAGACGGCGTTGGTTCGGTCAAATGCTTCAGTGGATTTTCGTCGGGGATTAAATCCGATCCGTGTGAAACTGGTTTAGTATTCCGGAGGCGTAATCCTCCTTCTTTTTTCGTAACGCTAAACGCCCCAAATCTGCTACACTATAGATGCGTTTGATCTATCGGTTGACGAGCAGCTTCTTGCAAACCAGCTAGCACTGCCCTTAGTACCTCCGAACCATCAGCGTAAAATAACTAAAAAGGATACAAGCAACAAATGGCAGAACAAGGAACAGTAAAGTGGTTTAACGACGCCAAAGGGTACGGCTTCATCAGCCGTCAGAGTGGCGAAGATGTATTTGTGCACTTCTCGGCGATTCAGGCAGGCGGCTTCCGCAGTCTGCAAGAAGGCCAGAGTGTGGAGTTCGAGGTCACCAAGGGACCAAAGGGCTGGCAAGCTGAGAACGTTCGCCCGCTGTAAAGCGGAAACATCTCAATAACATGCGTGCTCGTAGCTAAAAAGATACGAGCACGCTTCTACGTGTGGGGCGGATACTCGTTCTTGTTCGCGCCACATAAAACAATCTCTCCCCCGCACGAAACGCTTCGACTGGAGCTTCCACATGCAGGATGATTCGAAGGCCTCGTTTGCGGTCATTCGTCACAATGTTCGTACATATGAATCGGGCGGCGTCATGGCCGTCATTAAAGGGCGCGTCAACGCCGAAAGCACGCTTGGCCAGTTTGAACGTTCACAAGCCTCGGAAGACAGGCACGCTGGGTGGCGATATTTCCTGGAAAAGACTGACCTGAAGGCAGGGATGAATCCCGCGGAAGCTACCAGCCTGCGCCAGATGCGGCTCGAAGTCCGCGAATCCGAGGCACAGCAATTATCGGATCAGGTTCCGTTCACCCCGCGGAGCAATTGATTGGAATGCGGGGCGACTTCGCTCAGGGCAGGCTCTGTCCGCCGCTCTTGACCTCGCTTCTCACTCCCTACCCGATCCCACATTACACAATCAATAATGCGGACGCCGGGTCTCCCGCAGGATCATCGCGTAGTGTTTCCCTCCGAAGCTGAATCCTTCTTCGATCCGTCCAGTAACCGCCAGTTTTGCGTCGCGTCCGGGCAGGCCAAAGTTTTCGCTGAATACCCAGATGCGGCCAGTACCGTCGTCCAATTGGAATACTCCGGTCCCCATTGCGCCGATTGACGTCACCACGTGCCCGGCGATACTCATTTCCCTGCCCGCAAACCGCCCCGGGGCTTGATCAATCCTGGCAATGCTCTCGCGCGAAGGACATCCCGCCATTAAAACAACCGCCATCAGAAGCAGACTTACCGCCAGAACGCGGATTTGAATTTGCACACTGGTTCTCCTCGATCAGGATTGACGTCCAGAGATTGACGATACGGATAGACGCAAAGTATTACCAACACGAAGAGGCTCGGAAAGTTGCATACTACTCACTGTGCAGGTCACCATCATTATCTCTTGAAGTTCACATTCAGGTAACTGACCGTATCCCCTTGACACTTCATACCTGCCAACATTCCGCGTTCGGTGTCTAATCTTCTGGGAAGCGCAAGTCTGGCGATCGCTTGCGTTCAATATATGTCTGCGATCAGGAGGTTCTATGCGCGTGTGGCTTCGTCTTTTTGTGTGCTTATTTCTAGCTCAGGTTGTACTCGCGCAATCGGGTACCCCAGCGGCTTCGGTTCGTCTTCCGGTGAAGCGGGTGATCCTTTACAAAAATGGCGTGGGATACTTCGAACACTCCGGCGAGGTAAGCGGCAACGAAGACGTCAACATTGACTTCACGACGGCTCAGCTCAATGACGTGCTTAAGTCTCTCACCGCGCTGGACCTCGGCAAAGGACGAATCACCGGCATCGCCTACAACTCGATTGATCCGATCAACAAGAGGCTGGGAGCGCTGCGGTTGCCGCTCGGAGAAGACACGACAACGGCCCAATTCCTCGATGCGATACGGGGCGCTCGAATCGAAGTGCACAGCGGCAGTGAGAGCGCCTCAGGCCGGCTACTGAGTGTGGAGCAAAGAGAATTGGCCGGCAAAGATGATCAGAAAATCACCGTGACTCAGATTTCCTTGGTGAGTGATAGCGGCGAGGTGCGCCAGTTTGATCTCACTCCGGCGACCAGCATTCGCATAGCAGAAAAAGATTTGAACGACGAGGTGGGACGCTATATGCATCTGGTCGCGTCCACGCGAGATCAGGATGTTCGCCGCCTCACCATTTCAACCGCTGGCGCCGGAGAACGCGAACTGCTGGTGAGTTATATCAGCGAGGTCCCTATATGGAAGTGCACCTACCGGATCGTGGTTCCTAAAGATGGAAAGCCGCTGCTGCAAGGATGGGCAATCGTTGACAACACGGTCGGCGAAGATTGGGACAACGTTGAGTTGTCGCTGATCGCAGGGGCTCCTCAGTCTTTTATACAGAACTTGTCGCAGCCTTATTACGCACGGCGTCCCGAAGTCCCCATGCCGGAGAATGCGATGATCACCCCGCAGACGGAAGAGGCGACGCTGGAAGGGAGGGCGGCCCTCCAAGCACCTCCTCCCCCTGTGTTCCAGGAAAATGGGCCTCCTGCCCCTGGCGCTCCTCCAATGAACGCGACGGGCGGAATGATTGGCGGAGTGCTTTCCGCAACGATGAGTGCGCCGGTTCCCGGCGGGGCCTTTAAGCTGAAACAGGGAATAACTCAGCAGCAGAGATTTGATTTGATGGCTCAGGCCAACGCCAACACCGCCGAAACCCGCGACCTTGGGGATCTTTTTGAATATCAACTCAAAGATCACGTGACCATTCATAAGAATCAATCGGCGCTTGTGCCGATCCTTCAGGCGCGTGTTGAGGCAGAAAAAGTGTCGGTGTGGAATCCCAATGAAGGTCATGCTCTTCGCGCTCTGTGGCTGAACAATACCAGCGGCCTGACGCTCGATGGCGGGAGCTTCAACGTGCTCGACGACGATGCCTTCGCCGGTGAAGGCATCATGGATCCGGTCAAGCCGGACGAAAAGAGATTGCTCTCTTACGCCGCCGACCTTGGCCTCGTGGTGGACACGAAACAACAGGAACAGAGGCAGAGAGTCACGAAAGTGGTCATCGCTCGCGGTGTTATGACCTACATCAGTGAACAGCAGCAAGAAATGGCATACACCATCCGAAACCGGGATACCTCGTCGCGGACGGTCGTGATTGAGCATCCTATTCAAAGCGGGTGGAAGCTGGACGAAGACATGCACCCGGATGAGAGCACTACTTCCTATCATCGCTTTCGCATGAGCATTGATCCGAAAAAGACTGAAACGCTCGTGGTGAAGGAGCACCGCCCGATATCGAGCCGCTACGAGCTGACAAATCTTAATGACGACCAGATTGGATTCTTCCTCGAGCAGAAAATGATCAACCCCGAGGTAGAGAAGGCTCTGCGGCAGATCATTCGCCAAAAGAACGATGTCGCTGCACTACAAGCCGAAATTGATTCAAGGCAGGCGCAGATCACGAGTATTTCCCAAGATCAGCAGCGCGTGCGCGAAAATATGAAAGCGCTAAGGGGGAGCGCCGAAGAAAAGACATTAGTAGAACGCTACGCCCGCCAGCTGAATCAGCAGGAAGATCAAATGGAATCACTGCACAAACAGATTGCCGATTTGCAGCAGAAGCGTGACAACGCGCAGAAAATTCTAAACAATTCAGTACAACAATTGTCATTAGAAGCAAAAATATAAACGGGGAGGCGACGATATAAACGGGCGGTCGGAGGCTCGCATTAGAATATTGTGGCGATAGTTTATGAAGCGCGGAACAAACTTATTTATGTTGGCCATGATACTTCTGGTGGCCCTTCCAGGCTGGGCTGTTGGGAAACACGCCATCTCGGGTCTGGTGCTGGAGGTGGATCCTTCGCGTCATTCCATGACCGTGTCATGCCAGAAGGTTCCTGGCTACATGGACGCGATGGCGATGCCATTCGACGTTCGTGACGCCAAGTTATTAGAAGGAGTAAAGCCGGGTGCAACCATTGATTTCACTCTTGTAGAGGATGGAAATTCATCCTACGCGGAGAACATCCGGGTGCGACGGTATCAGAACTTGGAACTGGAGCCGCTGGAAGCGCGTCGCCTCGCGATTCTGAGCAATCTCGCGAATCCCTCTGCAACAAAGGCGCTGAGCGTGCAACAATCAGTTCCGGACTTCACGCTTACCGACCAGAACCGTAAGGCGATTAGCTTTTCGCAACTCAAAGGGCAGGTGGTGGCTCTGAGTTTCGCCTATGTGCGCTGCCCGAATCCCGCATATTGCTTCCGGCTTACCAGCAATCTCGGCGAACTCAAAAAACGCTTTTCCGGACGCATGGGCCGTGATCTGGTTTTGCTCACGATTATTATTGATCCGGAACACGACCAGCACGATGCCATTGCGAATTATGCGAAGATCTGGAACGCCGACCCGCAGACCTGGCATTTTGTGACCGGACCTTTACCGGAAGTACAAAGGGTATCCCGCATGTTCGGAATGGAGTTCTGGAATGATGACGCCCTGCTCGTGCATTCATTTCACACTGCAATCATTGATCGCCAGGGAAAGCTTTTTGCCAACCTCGAAGGAAACCAGTTTACGTCGCGGCAACTAGGCGATTTGGTGCAGACAGTGTTGGACCGGCCATAAAGCCAGTCGCGACGACAAGACTACGTTTCTCAGGGAAAGTTTAACGATGCGCTTATTGATCGAAGTGTACGCGTAGTGAGTCTTGTATGAAATACACTTTGCCGTTCCTCCTGATGTGCGTGGTTTGCGGCGTACTTCTCTTCGGACAAGATAGCCCGCCATCAAGCAGCCGCGCGGAGTCCTCGGCCGAGACCGCGAATGGTCAGGATGCCAATAAGCCGAAACCGGGAATTACACCCCACCCCCTCGAGGTTCTCAGCGACACAGGAGGTATCAACTTACATTCGTACTTCAGCCAGATGGCGCAACTAATAAAAGCGGCTTGGTATTTGAACGTTCCCGACATCGCTCGCGCACCAGTGAGGAAAAGGGGAAAGGTCGCCGTAGGATTCCGGGTCATGAAAGACGGTAAGATTGAAGATGTGCACTATGTTGAAAGTTCCGGCGACACCTCGCTAGATCAAGCGGCTTATAACAGTATTACGATCTTAAGCGGAGTCTTACCGCTTCCGAAAGAATTTGCATGTCAATACATCGTTCTTCGGTTTCACTTCCTCTACAACCCCGACAAAGCCAGCCTTATCGCTCATCCGCCTCAAGAAAATGCGTTACTGCCGTGTGTTACGACTAAGATTCACATGGTCGGGCAGATCGGAATAGAAATATCTCCCACTTCAGTCCAACTGGCGACGAACGCGAAGCAACAATTTTCAGCCACTGTGACGGTGGATGCGTCGTCTGCGGTAAGTTGGATCGTAGCCGGTCCAGGCTGCTCGGCTTCCACATGTGGCACCATCTCAGCGGAAGGGCTTTACTTTGCCCCCGCGAGGATTCCGGATTCCGCCACAATCATGGTGACAGCGACCATAGCCGACAAGCCCAGCGAAACTGCCTCCGCCAGTGTAAAGATAACTCCTGAGAGCCCTTCGCGTTAGCTGAGGAGGGCGACGTCTAAAATCCCTAAGCCACGCGCTGCTGTTTTTTGAGCATGGCGAAGAATTCCATCACGATTTCCTCGTCCCACAAGCCGGTGCGGGCTTCGATGCGCATGGTTTCGGCGGCTTGCTCATGGGTCCGGGCCGGCTTGTATGGGCGCGCGGTGCGCAGGGCGTCATACACATCCACTACTTGCAGGACTCGCGGAAGCAGCGGGATTTCTCCCTTTCGAAGACCATCCGGATAACCGCTTCCGTCGGAGTGCTCGTGATGGTTACGGATAATGGGAAGCACAAGCCGCAAAGACTTCAGAGGCCGGCAAATTCTTTCCCCAGTTAACGGGTGCTGCTTCATGATCTCCCATTCTTGAGAAGTGAGATCGGATCCCTTTTTCAGAATTTCATCTGGAACGGCAATCTTTCCCAGATCGTGCAGGTATCCGCCCCTGCGTAGAGCCACAATTGAATCTTGATCGAGCCCCAGATGTCTTCCTAAGTGGGCCGCGTTCTGCGCCAAGCGCTCACAATGGCCGTCGGTGTAAGTGTCGCGGCTTTCTACGCTCAGGGCCAGCGAGCAAATGACAGACTCGGCAGTCTCCAATTCGTCGGTGAATTCCTTCAGCTTGAGAAGCGACTTAACCCGGGCAAAAAGTTCTTCGGAATAAACCGGCTTACTTATAAGGTCGTCGGCACCCGCTTCGATCGCTCGCAGCTTATCGTCACGATCACCGAGCCCTGTCATCAGCACGAACGGGATCAATCGCGTGGATGGATCTTCTTTCAGTTGCCGGCAAAATTCGTATCCGGACATGCCCGGCATAATCACATCCGAAAGAATCAGATCAGGAAGGCACTGTCTGATTTGCTTCAAGGCACTGGCCGCATCGGCGGCGGTGTTTACGTTGTATCCTGCACCAGAGAGAAGATGAACCATTACCGCCGTAAGTTCGGGATTATCGTCAACCACCAACACCTGAGCCAGGCGACGGTGTGGAATTAATTTACCCATACCATCGTAAGACTGGGCGTCGCTTGAAAACGTTGTCCGATGTCTCTTTTGCAGAACTCTCTTTTGCGGAATCATGACCAATTCAGGAACTACTATTGTAAAAGATAATGCGCGTTGGAATGCGGGAACACAATTCCCAAGTAGGTACGCGAAGTCAAAATTGTGTCATCTGCCCTTGTTTCTTCTCCGAAACTGCGTCTAGCTTTTGGTTATGCGGAATTTCTCAAAAGCACTTTCTCTACTACTGCTGGCTGGTTTTTCGTTCGGCGCCAGTAAACCTCATGTCATCGGCTTTGGTAAGACGATCTCGGCCAAATGGCGCGTGGGAGCCGATGAAAGCCATTCCATAGAAATAAAGGTTAGGCCCCTTTATATAGATAGCCGGCTGAAAGAGTTTACGCTGGGGCCGCCGCATGACGTGACTGACCATCTTTTCGTGGTGCAGCGGGCCTTTCGCTTGAATGATGCGTTGCCCGACGATCGAAATGCCGCGCTGAAATGGCAGTGGCATCGCGGGGGTTGGCTGCTGGTGGATCGGGTTTCCGGTCACGTTTCGCAACTTGCCCTGCCCGAGTTTGATACTTACTATTCGGCATCGAGTTGGTACCGGGATTACGTGGCGTATTGCGGCGTATCGGATGACGGAGAAAAACTCTATGCGGTGGTAGCGCAGATTGGCCGACGAAAAGCTATTCTGAAAAAGTCTTTGGGATCAACCGCGGCGACTGACGCAGGAAGTAACTCGCCAAAAAACGACTTGCCTGATTCGGAATGTCCCGCGCCCTCGTGGCAGCGTCAACCTGCGCGGGTTACATTCGCGCCTAAAGGACAGGCGTTCACGTATTCAATCCGCGGGCATGACGTAGAAGTGGTGACGGTCAATGACAGTGAAGAGGGAACCGAGTAGCGGCTGGCTGACGGCAATGGAGGTGCGCCGCTGTTCGCATGTCTCAAAACATTGAAAAACATAAATAGGATTACTGCGGTTATTACAAAAACCCCCCAATTCCAGCGGCTGCGTACGTCCGGCGAATCGGTCAGATGCCTCGCCAGGACTGCCCCAAGGATGAGTCCCGTCAACAGTCCTCCAATGTGCGCGGAATTGTCTATGCCAGCCCCAACGGCCCCGAATAGCAGGTTATAACCTGCGAAAGCCACCAGGCTCCTCATAATGCCGCGCGTGGCTTGTTTAGGAATTGGAAGTTTTCCGAGATACAGCGCCGTGATTAGCGCGCCTGCCAATCCAAAGATGGCTCCCGAAGCGCCAGCCCCATACACCATGGGATGCCACCACAGGCTTCCCAAACTCCCGGCGATACCGCACGCCGTATACGTCAGTACGTATGTCCAGCGATCGAAGATTCGTTCCGCGAGAACGCCAAGATTCCAAAGACACCACATATTCAGGGCGATGTGAATAATTCCGATGTGGACATAGTTGGAGGTCAAAAGCCGCCACGGTTGGGGTCCGAGCGAGAGCGGTCCCCAATCCGCGCCCCATTTCAACAATTGCGTAGAGGTGGGACTCTCGATAGGCACTCCTGCAAGCAACATCATGACGAACACCGCTGTGTTGATTCCGACGAGTATCGTTGTTATGGGCGGATACCCGCGTGCAGCTGTGCGAGGCTGAGGAGTAGGCGTGGCCGTCGAGCCAGCAGTGGTCATATCAATGGCGTTGGAGCGGCAATCCTGGCAAACGTTGCCACGGCTGCCGAAAAGCGATGTTCGCAGTTCCCGCCCGCAAGTGATGCAATTTGCCATCCTAGAAAGTCAGAGTGCCTAGCCTAACATCCCGCGCAGAGATTGGTTTGCGAATGCCGCGGAGAGTAGTGGCTCAATGTGAACAAATCTTTAAATGACGTCATCCTGAGGAACTTCAGTCCCAAAGGATCTCGCGTGCAGCGTGTTGGCCTTGCCTTTAGCGCCAATCCGCTCCACGCGAGATCCCTCGCAAGCTCGGGATGACGCCTAATTAAGACAGAAATTTCAAACTGAGGCACTACGCCGCGACGACATAGAGCAGGCTCCACTCCCAGACTAGGCGGTGTCACTCTTCAACCATCTCCAGAGAAGACACCTTTTCGACTCTGACTCGCGATTTCACGTTGGCGCTGGTCACCAACACTACCGATGCGATCACAATGGCGCTCCCGGCAAGGATGTATCCATCAACTTTTTCGTGAAGCACCAGCCATCCCAGAAACACCGCCACAATTGGATTCACATAGGCATAGGTCGAAACCTTGGAAGTCGAGACATGGTTCAAAAGCCAGATGTAAGCCGTGTACCCAATCCACGATCCGCAGATAACGAGATAGAGAACCGCGCTGGTTCCTCGGATAGTCCACACCACGCGCGAGGAATCGCGCAAAACAGCCGCGATCAGAAGACACACTACTCCAGCTGAGATCATTTGCCAGGCAGTGGCAGAAAACTGGTCCACTTCAGCCGATTTCCATTTTCTCGCCAGCACCGAACCCAGGGCCCAGCTGAACGCTCCCCCGAGCAAGCTAAGGGCTGCCCATAGCTGCACACGTCCGAAAGAGCTGGTTGCGGTCAGGTCGGGCCACAACAATACGATCATTCCAACAATGCCTAAACCAAGGCCCGCTTTGCCGAGCAAGGGCACATGGTGATCGCCGAGCAGCAGCCTATCTAATAAGAGGAACCACAACGGAATAATCGCGACGATCAGCGCGGCAAGCCCCGACCCGATATGAGTCTCCGCATAAGCGAGAGTCAGGTTGCCTCCCACGAGCAATAGCACTCCGACGACCGCCATGTGTGCCAGTTCTCCAGGTGAATACGCAATTTTGCGCCCTCGAATTCCACAGAATGCAAGCATGAAAACGCCTGCGATGAGAAACCGAATGCCACACATTAAGGCCGGAGGAATATGCTCCACAGCCACGTCAATGCCGAGATAAGTTGATCCCCAAAAGAAGTAAACCAATGCGAAGGCGAAAATGACACTCCATCGGGATGTGGGGTTAGGCGGAGACATGATAAGCGGGCTGACTGATAAGAGTGGGCAAGTGCTATCTACGATTCAGAGGAGTACAAGAAAGTTCAGGAAAGACTTCGCTCACGTCAACCGGAGGATGAAGGTTATCCGATGCGCCCCTCGGAAGCTGTGAAGTGTGAAGAAGACAGCCGACGGACAAACCGTCACTAAATTTCCAATGTTCCTGGATTTTGTATGAACTCCGCGATGTTCGGTCCAGTTAACGAGTGGGTGGTGGCTTAGTTTGATGACGCTGCGCGCGAGATCCCTCGCCCCGCTGGTGAAAACGCGGGACTTCGGGATGACGTCATCCAAGAGAAATCCGAATTGAGCCACTACCAACGAGTGTGATCAATTGACGCTATGGGATGCGGTTGTTATCATGAATTCGCGGGGTGGAGCAGTCTGGTAGCTCGTTGGGCTCATAACCCAAAGGTCGGTGGTTCAAATCCACCCCCCGCAACCAACGACATCATAGGGTTACAAGCAACGACACTTTCGGTAAAAAGGGCAAAAAGGGGCGCTTCCGCGTCCCTGTTTCATTTTGCTAACTGCAATGCCGGACGAAGTACCATCTGCACGACCTTGCTATTGGCCTCGCGTTTGGTCTCCATCATGGAATTGCCGTAGACGTTCATGGTGGTCGCAACTTGAGCGTGCCTCATCAGTTTCTGCTGCGCGTCGATTGAAGTGCCCACCGAATCCAGCCACTGACTTCAAGCCTCAATTTTCACCTCTGAATCGCGACGGACGTTGCGAATAGTATGCCAGACGCGTTAATCAAATATTGTTCATCGCTAAGCTTTTCCAGCAATTCGTCGGGAAACGGAGAGACTTCGCTCTGCAAATAAGTCGCCAGTTCGCGATAAATTTCTCGCCGCGCGTACGCCGCTAGTTCATTGCGGCGGCGTAGTGCATCCTGAACCAGGGTTGCGAGTTCCGGCGTGGCGGCTCGGCGAAGCTTCATCGCGGTTGCAGGATAGTCCATGAAGGAGTTGTACTTTTGCCGCATCCAGAATTCTTCCAGGGGGGCATCCAGTGGTGTCTGGCGTACCACGAGTGTTCCCGCCACGCGGTCGCCGAAGCGCTGCATCAAGGGAGTGATCAGTACCGAGAGTCCTCCGGCCAGATACGCAAATGGCAGCGCATCAAAAACGCGCATCAGATTCCGCACCCACGCCTGTTCGATCCGTAGCGGAAAGCCATTCTGATCAATCACCCGCAAATGGAAAAGGCGTTTTCCAATCGTCTGCCCGTTCCAGAAGGCCTCCAACAATGCACTATATGCGAAGCCGATCGCAAACTCCGCGAGTGTAATCACCATGAATCCAAAACCTGGGGCTTTGGAGAAAATCCAGTAGACTAGCAGCCCGACTCCGTTAACCGCGCCCAACACGATAACGCTATCGAGCAGCATTGCGTAGAGCCGGGAAGCGGGTCCGGCCAACGGCAAGCGGAATAACACGCCTTCCGGCGTCGCAATGGTGAGTTCAGCCGCCATCGAGGCGCGGGTTAACTGAGTATCGGTCATCTTTGCTCCCAAGGGACGCTGATGGGCGTTTCCGTGCCGATTTCTCTCCGTCCGGCCATGAGTAGATAGGTCGTCAGCAGCACGAGTTCCGCCGCGGCGACCGCAACTTTGAACCCATATGGCAGAACGGGCGCGTGATGCTGAGAAAAAAATGCTTCCATAACTCCAGCCCACACCAGCATCATTGCCAGCCCGGCGACCAGGACCAGCCAATCCCGCATTGATTCTCGAACGTTGCGGTCCTCCCGCCGGCGCAAAAGCAGGCGGGCTAAGTAAAACCCCGCCTGTCCGGCGATTAAGATTGAGGGAATCTCAAAGACGCCGTGTGGCAGCAGCCAAGCTGTCATGAACAGCCCGAAGCCCTGCTGCGTGTAATGAACGGCTACGGCCCCGAGCAATACGCCGTTTTCAAATAGGAGGAGGGCGGTTCCGATGCCAAATGTTACGCCGAGCGCAGCTGCGAGTAACGCTACCTCGATGTTGTGCCTGATCAGTTGTGCCGAGAATGCCGCTTCGGTCTGTGAGGAGGCCATGTGCCGCGACTGTCCTTGCTCTTCTTCATGCACGCGCTGGCCCGGATTGCGTAAATAATCGGCTGGAAGCAACACATCCACAGAGGCGGGATCGTAATGCACCGCCAGTCCGCCCAAGGCGCAGCCTAACAACGTGATTAGGACAGCCAGCGCGAAATAGCGCGCCTGCCGCCGGAACGTTTCGGGGAACACCGTGAAGATCCTCAGCCAGCCGCGCGGCTGCCAGATTTCAGAGCGCACTGGCGGGGCGTAATATAGTTCGGCATAGGCTCGCGCTACGAGCCGCTCGAGATACTGTCGTAGCTCGTGCGCCAATGAACCGTGGGTGACGCGATTCAAATCCGCGGCCGTTCGGGCGTAAAGATCTTGCAGTTGTTCGGCCTCGGCTGGATTCAGCCGGCGGTCAGGCCGGCTTTCTAATCCAGCAAGCAGCGATTCGAGGTCGCGCCAGCGTGGCCGTGCTTGCGCCTGAAATCGTTCGAGATCAAGGATCACAGACGTTGCTCCCGCTTGTTTTCCAAATATCCTTCTACGGCGGTTCGGAGGAACTTTTCCGCAGGAATATATCGGAGCTGCACATTTAGTTGCCGGAGTTGCCGCGCCAACGCGCCGAGCCGCTGGTTTTCTCGATCACCGGCAAGCGCCGCGTAAACATCCTGGTCGGTACTCAAAACCTCCTTTGCGGAGAATGCTGGCCGCACATGGGGCGGCAAGATACTCGTCATCAAAACCGCATGTAAGGAGCGGACCAGGCCAACCCCGCGACGTAACGAGTCCGAAATCGAGCGCTCGGTCAGATTCGCCAGCAATATAAGATACGCACGCCGCCGCAGCCGGACTCGAATGTCGCTGAACAATGCTTCGTAATCTGCATTGGTTGGCAGAGGCTCCAGATTCAGAAGAGAATCGCGAAATCGGTGGAACTGAGATTGGCCGCTTCCGGCGCGTAACCAAGACTTCGCTCCATCCGCGTAAGTGACCAATCCAAAATCATCGCCCAGTTCCAGCGCGACGGTCGCGCCCACCAATGCCGTTTCCACGGCGAGATCCAGCATCCGTCGCGGTGCGCGCGCTGGTAGAGGGTCGCTTTCGGAACCCGTCGGCGGATGCAGGGCAAGCGCGGATGCCCGTGATTGATCCACGACAAAATACACTTCCTGCTTTTGCTCCCATTGGGAGAGCCGTGTGACCGGGGCGCCCCGACGTGCCGTGGATTTCCAGGCGATCTCGGAGTAGTTATCGCCGGGCTGATATTCCCGCAAGCGCTCGAACTCGCGCCCCTGGCCGGCCCACGGCGTCTGCTGAGAGGCAACAAGCATGCGGTAAACCGGGCTGCGCAAAAGCTCCTGACGCCCAAGCCGCAAATTCGCATCGATCCGCAAAGATTCCGGCAGGTCAAACCATCGTCGCAAACGCCAGATTCGGAAGCGCGACTGCCGCTCGATGCCAACCCGGGGTCCTTCATACAGGCCACGCCGAAGTAAAAAGATTTCGGCCGTCCACGGCCAGAGTTGAATAGGTCCGACACTGGCGGAGGTTGATCCTCCTTCGAGCGACTCCGGCTGCTCGAGTTTCAGCCTCTGAGAGTCGCTTTTTACCCGGAATGCGATTTCGCTATCTTGTGTCGAATGCATTAGCGCTACCCGGATGTTATTGCGCAACCAGCGCCGCCCCGAGCCGGCGAGCGCGAATGGAATCTGCATAGTCTGACCCTCACACCCTCGTAGGCCTTTTCCCGGCGGCAGCAGCACCGGGACACATTCTCCGCGAGCGAACCACAAACTGATCGCGTCATAACACGCCAGCAACACGACCGGGATGGCGATGAGCGCGAACCATAACCATCCGCGAGCGAACCAAGGCACGATACACGCCCACACCGCGAGCACTCCTATGATCCACACAAGCGACTCCTGCGGAGTGAAGAGCGATCCCGCTGGCCGAAGCGCGATTTGCTGCGAAGTCTTGCCACCCAAAAGCGGGTTGCTAGATGCTGGTTCGGCAGTAACAGTGACCCCGGCATTGACAACCACGTCCTGCACGCCGCCACCCGCGAAGCTTTCCCTTAGCGCCGTCATAATTTGCCTTGCTTCGATATTGCCGCCCGACATGCTCTACCAATACGGTCTACCGAGGTACCTCCACCGCTTCCAGCACCGCGTTGATTACCTCGCGAATCTCGACGCCTTCCATCTCGAAATCCGGCCGCAGCAGCATGCGATGCTCCAGTACAGGGGCCGCCAGCGTCTTTACGTCCTCGGGCGCCACAAAATCGCGCTCCTCGAGAGCTGCGAGCGCGCGCGACGCCGACAATAATGCGAGCGTTGCTCGCGGCCCCGCGCCAACCCAGACTGCCGGGTGCTGCCGGGTCTGTCGAGCCAGGCTGACGATGTAGCCGCTGATAGCGTCACTGACGCGCACCTGTGCGGTAACGGCTCGCAGTTGTTCGAGTTCACCGGGTTGCAAAATCGGCACGCGCAGATCCTCGGCCAACCGACGCTCCGGTGAGTCGCCTCGTGCGACCAGCCTGGCGAGTTCGTTTTCGTCTTCCGCAGCCGGGTAGTCCATGCGGATCTTGACGAGAAAGCGATCCTTCTGAGCCTCCGGAAGCGGATACGTGCCTTGATGCTCGATTGGATTTTGCGTTGCAAAGACGACGAAGACCGGGGACAGCGCGCAGGTCTCGCGGTCAATCGTCACCTGGCGCTCCTGCATGGCCTCCAGCAGCGCCGATTGCGTCTTTGCTGGTGCGCGGTTGATTTCGTCCGCCAGTAGGAAATTTGTGAAAATGGGCCCTCGCACGAGCCGGAATTCCTGTGTCCTCAAGTCGAAAACGCTTGTCCCCGTAACGTCTGCCGGCATCAGGTCGGGCGTGAATTGAATGCGCTGAAAGTCACCTGCGACCGCGCGCGCCAGCGCTTTCACCAGCAATGTTTTCCCCACGCCTGGCACACCTTCAATGAGCGCGTGTCCACCGGCAAGTAGCGTCACCAGCGCGAGATCGATCGCTTCGCTTTGGCCGACGATCACGCGGCTCAAGGCTTCACGAACACGCCGCGCTCCACTGGTAATCATCGCCAAGTACTCTGACGATGGTATTGCCGCTCTCCCAGACTCTGCCTGCGAGTCCGAACCGGGTACTAGCTTCTCGTTCATGCGATTTGTGCCTCCAAAGAAATCATTGTTGGCTAAAGGCGCAACTTGTCGGACACATCGCGGTCGAGATGAGCCAGTCCCTTCGCGGATGAGCGTCGTTCGGCTATCAACTGACTTAGTTCCCTGTATCCTTCTACAGGTCGCTGCGCGAGCGCGGTGCGAAGCCGCGCACCCCAGAGTGGGTCTGTAGAAATGGCCTGCGCATCCTGCGGCCAGCAGTGACGGAACTGTTCCCAGCACTCTGGCACAACGCGTTCTTTCGAGATGCTCCGTTGAAGTAGGAGTCGCGCGGCCACCCCGGCGACTTCGCCACGACGTACGATCCCCGCACTGGGGTTGTGCGCCGGGAGTCGCACTAGATCGCCACTCATACTCCAAAGCAACATCAGCAGAGTCGCCCAGAACAGCAATAGAGCAGTTTGCAGCCGGTATCGCTCCACTAGCCAAAGCACACCTTGATCCTGATGCAACCCGTGCAGCGTTTCATCGACCCAGATTACCGGTCGTCCGTCCGCAAGAAAATCTAACAGCACCGGGTTGGGATGCGTCTTGATCGCCTCGTTCAGTAAGAAAGATTCCTGACTCGCGGCAATGAGTTCGCCATCCCCGGCACGCCGCATTGCCATATAGACACGTGGCGATGTGTCAGCGTTGGCACCGTCTCCCACTCCTCTGCTGTACAGAGCGGTCCACTGTGGATCTGTCTCCAGCCACGGGGCGGCGGAGGCAAGGAACATCGGTTCGCTCTCTGGGGACATCGCACGGGGATCGGGCGAGATCCAAGGTGGAGTATCCTGGTGGGCTTTTTTCTCCGGCTCCCATTTATTCGCTACTTCCCAGCCTTGAGACTCGGATTTTAGATCCAAACTAGGCGCGACCAGCACAACGCGTCCGCCGCGCGCTAGAAAATCTTCCAGCCGCTTACGAAACTTTGTTCCGGTCTGAATTTTTCCATTGTTGGTTGTCCAATCGTTAGGAGAGTAACCCCCGATAAAGAACGCGGTGGTTCTCGACGCGTCCTGATCAGAAAGCGAGTTCTCATCCTGGCCGCGCTTTACTTGCTGCCCTGCGCGCCCATAGGAATCGAACAACAGGCTGGTGCCGTAAGGGTCCTCGCGTAAACTGGATCCCATGTCGCTCGTTTTCGACTCATTCTGGTGTGCCATCATCAGGAGAATTGCGAACACCGCCGCAAAAATGCCAGCTGCGAGCAGCGGACCTCGCCAGTTGAGCACGATGCTCTTGGCCGGCTTATTGTCAGACATGGTTGAGTAACTCCCGTTGATCTTGGCGGTACGCAGCCACTGCCTCTGCCGTCAGGATATCGGACCCGTACCAAACGCGATCAAACTGCCGCAGGCTGCGACGCAGTTTCTCTGGAATTTCTGCCCGCGACTCAATGGCAGCCTGGGGACGCCTCCGCCATCGCCCCGTAAACTGATCGAGATATTCGCGATTCGTGCGATCGCGGCGAAGCATCAGCCATTCGCGACGGGCCAATCCTGCAAGCAAAGCGAAATACGCGGCGCGCAGGGCGAGCCGCAGTTCTCCCGCCTCTTCCATCCGTGCTGCCAAGGCAAACCATTCGTCCTCGGAACGCACGTTTGCCATGGCACCTTCGCTCAGATCGGGCAGCGGCGCAATTGTCTGCGGGATGGAAAGCGACGCTGTCTCTCTTTTTCGCCGCAACCAAAGGAGTATCCCTCCAACTGTAAGAGTTAAAATCGCGATTAGCGACAGCCATATTCGAAGGTGTTTCAACTGCCAGGAGCGGCCGTTCCCATCTCCGAGATTCAACCCGCGGGGCCACAGTTTGCGGAGAAAATCCCAAAACGCATTCCAAACACGCTCTATCCCGCGCTCGATCTTTGTCAGCAGCTTGTCAAACCAGTTGGGCGGACTCAGCTGTTCGGCGTCGTGCCAGCGGTAAATGGCGCGCCGCGACTCGATGTCCAAAGCTTGGCGCAATTGTTGAATCCGCACCTGACGCGCCGAATCGGTGAAAGTCCCTACTGCGTTTGGTGCTGGCGGCATCTGCTCTGCGCGCGCGGCCTGGGAAACGCTAGTGAGAATAATTGCAGCCAGGACTACCAACGCTCCGGTCAGCCTGCTAGGAGCACTGGTCGATGCAATCATCTGAGCCTTCTTCTGTTGCTCGCGTGGCAGGCTCGCCAGCAGCCCGCGCAAGTCGTCGCCTTCGCGCCTCGATCGCAAATGCTGATAAACAATGACGAAGGAACACTTGACGATGGGATCAAGGGCCAACCATGCGCCCGCGAACAACGAAAGCCAGAATGCGGAACTTTGGATCAGAGCGTACATTCCCATTTGTGTAGACAGGAGAGTGTTCAGCCCAAAAATGGAGTGTAGAAGCTGCGGAAGAATCATCGCTAGGATCAGGCCATTCAGCCACACGGCGATCCAGAAAGGAAAGAGCATCAAGAATAGGAGCACGCTGCCGCCAAACCATTGGCTCGCGATTGCTAAGCAACCGCCTATGGAGCGTCTTTCAGCGCCTTCCTCTCGCGCTTCAAGACTTGCAAACTGGCATGCACAATAAAACCACGACGCACCCGCAAAGGTTGGCAGCGCGGCTAACACACCAGCACTCAGGGTGATCTTCCATGCGAGCAGACGCCCCACAGCCGCAGCACGTGCGGTTGTTCCTGCCGGTTCCGATGAGGGCGTGCCAAACGCTCGCTCGCGGACGCGTTGCATGTAACTGGAGACCATGCTCAGGCGCAGCAGATAGCATGCCGCGAGTAATGCGGCCTCCAGCAGCACAATGCCGTTGGATAGCCGTATCTGGCCATTTACTACCCACAGCGGAATAAAACAAAGGACGAGAGGCGCGCTACCTGCGTAATAACGCCACGCCTCTTGCACAAACGTTGACCGGAACAGTGCGAATCCGCGTTCCAGCGCTTCGAGCGAGTTCAACCGGTTCCGGTGACGGCGCACGGGTAGCATGCGTGCGCGCAGCGAAGGGGCGGGAGCCAGTGCGGCTTCACTCATTGTTTGGCTCGGGGTTTTGCTCGGGCAGCCGGGCAGTGACCCGGCCGAGATTCAAATGGTCCTCTGGCGTCTCTACTCGCCAGCGCAGCAACGTGAAGAAAAGTGCCATGAGCGAGACGAGGGCGGTAAGTCCAGCAAGAACCTGCCGTAAGCGGTGCCCCATGGACAGCTTTGGTGCGGGCGGACTCGCCATCCGGCGCAAACACGGCGGGCAGGCGAGCTTGCCCTCTTCGTCCGTTACGCATTCACGACAGAATGTTCCTCCGCAATGTGGACACCGCGCTGCCGCTTCCCGTAGCGGATGAAACAGGCAGCGAGCATCGCGCAAACTTCTCGTGGGAGAGACTGGCCGGTCAGAAGCCATTTATTTGTGAGGCATCCGCCATAGAAGAGACCGCAGACATTGCTTCGGATTTCGTTGCGACGGAAGCCTCAGCCGGTTGCAGGACCACGTCGCGCGAGGCGCGAACCGCCGCGTCAATTGCTTCAAGAACCTTGCCGGCGCGACGTGTCCGCTTCACCAACGGCAGGTCAACGATCACACCGGTGGCGCGCACCCGCGAATCGGCCGTCGGCCCGAGTGCCAGCTCCAGCGCCACCCATGCGAGAGCGATGCCAGTGAAGATCGCGCCGGCGGTAGAGTTCGCCCATCTCCACAGGGAAGCGCCCAGAACTGCGAGCAAAACCGCGGGGATAACCAGGCGGTACCGCCACAAACGGCTGGGCCAGACCACAATGTATTCCAAGTCGCGCAAATAAAATCGTCGGTACTCGACCGCGTACATCATGCGCTTCGCGGCAAGCAAACAGTCCGGACTGAGATACCACTTCGTCCCACCGGTGATGCTACTAACCCGCGATATTTTGTGGAAAGCACTTTTCAATCAATGCCTCCCCGCCGCCCAACGTGTGATGAACGGGATGGCGATCAATAACGGGAGCCAAATGAACCCCGCATAGGCCATCCAAAAACGCCACCCAGACCGCGGAATCAAATAGGAACGCGGAGCCTTCCTATATTTCACGTGCAAAAAAATCACGCCCGGGAGGGCGACTACAATCACCGGCCACACGAGAATCCAACCCCATCCGACGGTCAACGCAATGGAATCATAGAGTACATCGCGATACCGCCATTCCGCCTTACCAGCCTTCACACCCGAATCGGCACGCCCGCGCTCGAAGCATGTAGGGCAAACGTGTTCCGCTCCCAACTGCAAGTCACAGAGCGCGCACACGAATCGTCCGCACCGTTGGCAGCAAGCCTGAAACGCCTTGTCTGGATGGAAGAAGCAGGTCGCCTGTTCTGAAAGCGCCGGCACCGCACTGCTATTCTGGCGAACAATCGGCCATACGTGGAGCTGTAGCCGTTTCTGGCAGTGGGGACAACTTTGCCATTGCGAATCAGCCGGTATGTCCACAAAACAGTGAGGACAGGATACGGACCTAAGTCCAATAGGGAATGACATCGGGTCATCGTTTGCCGAAGAGCCCGTCGAGCCTACCCCGGCAGCGAATGGATTGATACTAAGGTTCACCCCAAGCTCCGTTTGTAGATCACCCGCGTGTCACAAACCCGATCGTGCAATGCCCGCTTCTCGTCATCAAACCCAACCATGATGTACCCGATAGCCAGAATGATGCCGCTGATGAGATACATGAAATAACGGCCGACAGAGACGCCCCATCCAAGCGACTCTCCATCGCTTCGAACCACCTTGAGCCCTAATGCCATTTTCCCCAGCGTCGCTCCCTGATAACGCAGCAACACCGCCTCGTAAGCAATAGCAATCACAAAGGAAAGGACATAAAAATTCAGGCGAACGCCCATATGAGCGGATCGCATCACGCTGGGCATGAATTGCGCTCCGAACATGCCAAAAAACAGCCAGGCAATGAGAGCTTTGGCGACGCCAAGAGTAATTCCATCAATCAACCGTGCGACGACGCGAATCCAAAATCCAGCGTAATGCCATTTAGAAGTTACGGCAGCGCCGCCCGCCATCACTCGGCTTAGATATGCGGACTTGCAATCCGCGCATACCCAGTTCCCTGCGATATGCACCAGGTCAGACTGACCAAGTGCCCGGCCGCATTGGGAACATGCTAAGACCGTCTGGACTGAAGCTTCCTGGCTCATTGGATATTCCCTGTTGCACTGAAAGGATTGATACTAAGGCCTCACGCTACGCTCGGTTTGTATATGACTCTCGTGTCACAAACCCGATCGTGCAGCGCCCGCTTCTCGTCGTCCACGCCCACCATAATTGAAGTAACTAGCATCAGGATGGAATTTAAATAGGGAATGCCGCTGGTGACAACATTCCACATGAAGAAGCGCCCAAAGCATACTCCCCAACTCAAGCTGCGCCCATCCGGCCGAGTGACCTGCAGCCCGCAGGCCATCTTTCCAAGAGTTGCACTACGATACTTCAGCATCAGAATCTCGTAGCAGCCTGCCGCTAGGAAAAAAAATACAAAGAAAAGAAGGCCGAAGGCTGCAAATGCCGGGCTGGCTGCGCTAGGCGGGTTGCCCGCTTGACGCGTCGCGCGTATCACATTCGGTAGCATCACAGCGACGAAGATCGCAAAAGGTACCGTGAAAATAAGGCCATCAATCATTCGCGCGCCGAAACGGATCCAGAATCCGCCGTAACGCCAGCCGAGTGGCGATGCCCCAGCGGCTCCGCTCGCCATAACCCGGCTCAGAAAGGCCGGCTTGCAATCAGCACACACCCAGCTCCCGGCGATATGCACCAAGTCAGACTGAGCGATTGCCCGACCGCATTGGGAACAAGCCAGAATCGTTTGAGCCGGATCTTCTTGACTCACTGGGCTATCCTCCTCGTGCAAAAGTCGCACAAAGCGTACCGCAAGCGGCTTCCAGCGGCAAGTACTACTATTTAGCCTGTAGATGCTCCAAGATAATGTCACCCCCTAACTGCAACGAGACTTTGTCACCCTATGAGGATGGTGACGATGAGTCAGAAAGAGTTGCAACGCGTGAAAGTGATTGAGAATGCGGTGGGCGGGAGGCTGAGCGTACGCGAAGCTGCCCGCCTGCTGCAACTGAGTGAACGGCAGGTACAGCGGCTCAAGCGGCGCTATGAGCCCGATTCCATCGCGTGGGTGCACCACGGCAATCGTGGACGCCCTATGCCTTGGGCTTTTTCACTTCCCCAGAAGCGGTTGATTTTGACCTTGGCTCGCGGCAAGTATGCCGGCTTCAACGATTCTCATCTCGCGGAAAAACTTCGTGTCGAGGAGAACCTCACCGTCAGCCGCGAGACCGTGCGCCGCATTTTACGAGGTGCAAAACTTGCCTCTCCGCAGAAACGCCGCGCCCGTAAATATCGCTCGCGCCGCGCACCCCGCCCGCGTTTCGGCATGATGGTGCTCACCGACGCCAGCCGTCACGACTGGCTCGAAGGCCGCGGTCCGCATCTCACTCTTGTCGGTTTTCAAGACGATGCCACCAGCCAGATTCTCTCCGCCCACTTCCAACTCGAAGCCGAAAATACCGTTGGATATCTTCGCGCCCTGTACGCCATGATCTCCGTCCACGGCGTGCCCCTCAGCCTCTATCGTGATCGTCACTGCATCTTTCAGCGCAACGATTCCCACTGGACCGTCGCCGAAGAACTCGCCGGAAAACAATCTTCCACCCAGCTTGGGCGCGCCCTCGAGGAGCTCGGCATCACCCAGATCCCCGCCTACTCGCCCGAAGCCAAAGGCCGCATTGAGCGCGCCTGGCGCACCTTGCAGGACCGCCTGGTCAGCGAACTTCGCCTCGCCCATGCCATTACTTTGCAAGAGGCCAACGCCGTGCTGGCCCGTTTCTGCGACGACTACAATCGACGCTTCGCACGTCCGGCCGCCGAATCCGCTCGCGACTTTCGCGCTCTGCCGCGCCGCTTCGATCTCGCCCGCTGCCTTAGCCTGCGCTATGACCGCGTCGTCGGCCCCGATCACGTCGTCGTCTTGGGCGCGCATTCCATCGCCCTACCATCCTTGCCCGCCCAGCGCGGATACTCGGGCGAAACCGTCGAACTCTCGCATCAGTTGGACGGCACCCTGCGTACCTACCGCGGAGATCACTTACTGATGACCCACCCCTTGCCGCTGCAAGAATACGGCCATCGCAACCCTGCTCCGCGACTCACGCTGCGGAAACCCAAAACCCAGATGCCCCGCATCTACAACCTGGGAGGCCGCCCCGCTTTGGCGGCAGTTACTTAATCGTTAAGGGGTGACATAATCTCGTCGCAGTTAATACGACATTTTCTCGTTGCAACAACAGTACTACTATTTAGCCGAAAGGATTAACCCTCCGGGGTGACGTCAGAACTGCTCAAACGAGGTTCCAATGACTGCTTCACCGGAGCCTGGCGACTTCGCGGTAACGACGAGACACTTCTTCGGGGAAGTCCTCCGGTATGACAAGGTCCTGGAGGGGCGTTCAGACGCAATCCAATGAGCTCTTAGCGGCGCCTGTGACCGCGGGCTCCGCGGCCAATGTTAAAGGCAGTGTTAACCAGGCCGACGTGAGTGAATGCTTGCGGGAAATTGCCTAGCAGCCGTTTGGCGTCGGGATCGTATTCCTCTGAGAGCAGTCCCACGTCGTTGCGAATATCGAGCAGGCGTTCGAATATTTTGACTGCCTCTTCCTGGCGTCCCTGGAGGATATAATTGTCGGCCAGCCAGTATGTACAGGCCAAAAACTTGGCCTCTCCGTGAGGCAAACCGTCCACGTCCGGGTCCATGGTGTAGCGAGCAACAAAGCCATTGTCCATAAGATGGTCTTCAATGGCTTTAACCGTGCCGAGAACGCGCGGATCGGTTGCGGGAAGAAATCCCACCAACGGCATCATGAGAAGGCTGGCATCGAGGTGTTTCGATCCGTAATACTGCACGAAAGAATTCAGGCCGGAGTCAAATCCCTGATCGCAAACCTGTTTGTGAATCTTGTCTCGAAGCGTTGTCCATTTTCCGATATCTCCGGAGAACCAGCCGTTCTCCACTGAGCGTATCGCGCGATCTACGGCCACCCACGCCATCATTTTGGAGTGGACAAAATGCCGGCGCGGGCCGCGCACCTCCCAAATGCCATCGTCGGGCCGCTCCCATCCCTTCTCCAGAAATTCAATGAGCGCCTGTGCAACGTCCTCGCCTTCATCCTCGGGCGGCGGTTCCAAACCAGCCTCGCGGAATTGATAAAGAGTGTTGGCAACTTCTCCGAAAATATCCAATTGAAATTGCGTGGAGGCTGCGTTGCCGACGCGAACCGGAACCGAGTTCTCGTATCCCGTCAGCCAGGGCAGTTCAAGTTCCGTAAGCCTGCGCTCGCCGCGAAGGCCATAGACAATGTTGAGTTCCGACGGACTGCCAGCGACCGCTCGCAAAAGCCACTCGCGCCACTCCTGGGCTTCTTCGTGATATCCGGCATCGAGCAGGGAATGCAGAGTGAGCGTCGCGTCACGTACCCAGCAAAAACGGTAGTCCCAGTTGCGCACACCGCCCAAGGCTTCGGGCAACGACGTGGTTGGCGCGGCAGCTATTCCTCCGGTAGGGAGAAATGTCAGCGCTTTTAACGTAATCAGAGAGCGCAGCACGGCCTCGCGCCATTCGCCTTTGTACGAGCAGCGATCGGACCACTCCCGCCACCAGTCTTCCGTCTCTTGGATCGCATCTTCCACATTCAGGGTTGAAGGCTCATCGCGATGCGAGGGATACCATGTGAGATCGAACGGAACTTTTTGTCCCTTGCTTACCGTGAACGTCGCAACAGTCTTGAGGTTTTCGCCTCGCAGCGGAATATCCGTGCGCAGGCCAAGCATATCCGGTCCGGCGATTGCGGAAATCCCCCGACCGGTTTTTCGTACCCACGGAACTATTGACCCGTAATCGAATCGAATTACCAGATCCAAGTTCATGACCACTTGTCCGCGGGTGCCGACCACCATGCGCAGTAAATCGGGCGACTCATTGCGAGGCGACATGCAATCAATGAGCGTCACCGAACCGTTTTCGGTCTCGAATTCGGTCTCGAGGATGAGCGTGCATTCCCGATAACGGCGGCGAATTCCTTTAATCGGCTCGGCAGGGGAGATAGACCAGTGTCCGTTGTCGGCAGTTCCAAGCAGCGCGGCAAAACATGCACCGGAATCGAAGTGCGGCAAACATAGCCAGTCAATCGAACCCTGCTTCGAAACCAGGGCTGCCGTGTGACAGTCCCCGATCATGGCGTAGTCTTCTATGGGGATGGACAACGTGTGCTCCAGGCACGGTGAATTGACAAACTGGTATTAGATCATGCAACTGGCTGACTGCGAATTGGCCGTAGTTAGAACGCGAGCTGAACCCGGCTCATCAAAACGTCTTCGCTGTGAAGAGGGATTAGGTTGGCTGTTGCCATCTCAAATCGGGTGTGCTCATAGTATGCCAACAGCTTTGCGTAGCGATTCAAATACCAGGTCAGACCAATGGTCCGTTCCGCCGCTTGTTGGGCCGCCGTCTTTGGGTTGGCAAATAAGGGGAATGCGTTTCGATCCACGTTGAGGCGACTGTATCGAGCGGCGATTTCCAAGGCCCCGAGATGGCTGAAGCCTTTGGTGGGATCGAAACCATGCCGCGGACGGATTCCGTCATATCCATTCCTTTCTCCCGTAAGCACGACAGATCCCGCAACTTGCCAAGCCTCATTTTTCAGTCTGCGCGTATTTGCCTTGTTGAGGACATCCTGCGAAGAGATTACGTACTCGCTCAAGATCCCCATCGGGCCAAAGTAGTAATAGGCTTGCGGCGAAATCCTGTTGTGCTGGCCGTTGGCGAGTGCGCTGGAGGAATACTTGAAGAAGGTGCTTAGTCCCACCGTCTTAAGGCCGGAGATGGTACCGTGTTGGTCTCCTTCGGAGCCTCCGACTCCGATGCCAAGCTGCTGCAAAGCCTTCACGCCGGTGGTCGCGAAGGGACGAGCAAAAATACGGGCGGCCAGTTCGTTGTCGTGCAGCCACTGAAAGTTGCCGTTCGACCCATCATTCGATCCGTCAAAATACCCGGCCGCATATGTGATTGTTTGCGACCCGATAGAACCGCCCACTTGCGCACCCATATAGCGGATTGGGATGAGGTCGGAAGCCAGCGACCGTTCGGGGAATGTTAGCTCCCGGTCCGATCTCAACACCTCGAGTCCGATTGGTTCCTTGAACTTTCCTACGCGCAACTTGGCAAACGGAACGGATTTAAGCTCCAGGTAAGCCTCCTGAATCTGGGGGTTATTTTGTCCAAAGTCGGGCATGAAACGAAAGTCCACGGCATTAAACACTGTGCCTTCGAACAGGGGTCGAATTTTTCGGAAGAAAAATGTGTCCAGTTGTTCACCATTTACATTGCTGGAGAAGTACCGGTCATCAGCTTGGATGTATCCATGTACTCGAAGTTCATATGCTTTATCTGAAGTTGAAAACAATAGGCCCTCCGAACCAAACGACACTGGATGATTGGTGTCAGTGGTAGAACCTGAGGCTCCCGCAGGGCCTTGATTTGCCTCCGGAGGCGACTGGGCCTGCATCGTTAAAGTCGAAAGAATGAGAATGATTCCCAACGAAGAAATGTTGCGCATACGCTTTCCCCTGATATCTAAATTTGTGGTGCCTTTTCGCTCAACAAAAAGCTGGATTCGGCCTCTCTCTTACGTTTCATGGAGTTAACTACACAATGTCTATCATATAAATAGACATTATAGCAATTGTTTGGCCATTCGAACTCAGGGGAGTGCGGTAACAAGGCTTTTAAGTTCTACTGGTTGGGTGGCATAGCGTTCTTCCAAGAGGGAAGGAGTGTAGCTTTTTGCAGATTTCGGGAGAAATATTGCTGTCAGGGGTGCGATAGATTCGCCGGGGTAAGCGTTTGCTCGAATGACAAAGAGGAAAAGTACGCCACGAAAAGAGGCTCAAGGTCCCTGTTCAAGCGAAACTTCAAGAAGCTGCTCCAAGAGACTGGTGGTACCTCAGGCAGCAATTGTGTCCGGGGTTCGGTTGTCGTAGGTTATCTTGGTCCTCGACTCTAGTCCTGGCGTTGCAGCCCGGACGCAATCCCCTAGGAGAAAATGATGAAGAAAAGAATGAAAATAATGAGCATCATGACGGTGGCTGCGGTCATGTTGGCGTTGACTCCAACTTCGCCGGCTGCCGAAAGGCATCCCGAGATTCACCAAGCCATCGAAGCATTGCGCAGTGCGAGGTCGCACCTGCAGCAGGCCGCCCATGATTTTGGTGGGCATAGAGCAGATGCGCTTCGGGCGACTGATGAGGCAATCCATCAGCTGGAAATTTGCCTGAAGTATGACAAGGATTGACGATCACCGATTTGGCAGATCCCAGGTCTCGCAACTGCGGCGAGACCTGGGGAACCCACAGTCTGACCGTTTTAGGCGATGAAGGATGCGAACCTCGATTTCATCCCGTGTTATGCAGTCCGGCAGCGATGCCATTGATGGTTGCAGCCAGAGCGTAATTCAATTCGTCCGAGTTTGCGCCGGTGCGTTTTCTTCTCAGCAGGTCAACTTGAATCAGACTGATCGGATCCACATAAGGATTGCGCAGCCTGATTGATCGCGACAACACGGCGTTATTTTCCAGAATTTGCTGTTCGCCCGTGAGGGAGAGGATCACGCGCCGTGTGCGATCAAATTCCTCCACCAGCATTTGCCAAACCCGGTCTCTGAGAGTCGCGTCCTCAACCAGGCCGGCGTACATTTTCGCGATCGTCAGATCGGCTTTTGCCATGGCTAGTTCGACGTTTCGGATGAGGTCTGAAAAAAGTGGAAAATCTCGCATCATGTCGAGTAGTAACTGTCTTTGCGCGGACCCTCTTGAGGCGAAACGCTCGAGCGCATACCCGACTCCGAACCAGGCGGGAAGGGCGTGACGGCTTTGCATCCAGCCAAAGACCCATGGAATAGCGCGCAAGTCTTCCAATCGCCGATTGTGCGAACGCCGTGGCGGCCGCGAGCCGATTCGAGCATGTTCGAGTTCGTTTACTGGCGTGGCCTGTTCGAAATACACCAGCACGTCGGGATTTTCGGCGATGCATTTGCGGTAAAAGCCGTAAGCATCTTCGGACATCTCGTCCATCGCCTGGTTCCATTTTTCGTCGCTGCCGGCTTTCGGCCCCTTCGGGCGTGTTAGCGCCTCAAGGCATGCCGCAATCATGATTTCGAGATTCCATTCCGCAAGTACAGGGTCAGCATATTTCCAGTTGAGCACTTCGCCCTGTTCGGTCACTCGAATTTCCCCGGAGAAGTCTCCTGCGGGCTGCGCCACAATTGCCGCATGGGTGGGACCTCCTCCGCGACCAACGGTGCCGCCGCGCCCGTGAAACAGCCGGAGCTTGACTCCATATTCCCGAGCGACTCGATGAAGTGCGCGATGTGCTTTGTAAAGCTCCCAAATACTTGTCAACATGCCGCCGTCTTTGTTGGAATCGGAGTAGCCAAGCATGATTTCCTGCCACCGACCCCAGGAGTCGAGCAAGGCTTTGTACTTGGGCGTACTCCAGACGCGAGACATAATTTCCGGCGAAGTGCGCAATGATTCGATCGATTCGAACAAAGGAACCGGCATGAGTCCGGGGTCGTTGCCTTCGGCAGCCAGGCGAACTCCGCCTTCATCGGCGAGTTGGAGAACGGCAAGAATGTCTTCCGAGGATTCGACTCCGCTAATGACGTAGTTACGAATTGCGCCCGCCGGATAAGCCTTTTTCATTTCCGTGATATTAGTGAAAGTCGCCACCACGTCGGCACCCTCGAAAGGATCGGTGTCGGATGAACGTGGAGCCAACGCACGTGCGTGCATTCTGGCATGCTGACGAATGTCGAGCGTGGAGAGCTGAAATCCGAAAGTACGAATTTTCCGGAGCAGCGGATCAAAGACTAATTCGGCGAGCCTGTGACCGCAGTTCGCGCGCAAACTGTCACGCATAAGAACCACGTCACGCTCGAACTCCACCACACTCGAATAGGCGTGGTTCGTGCCCTCGCCGTGGGTGTCGGTTAATCGAATAATTATGAAATTCATGAATCGGCGATATAGTTCCGTCTCTGAAATGCGAGCCAGACGCGAGTGTTCGTCCCCAAATTTAGCGCTGTAATCGGAGAGCCGGGAGCGAAATTCAGCGGAGACCGAAACTTGGCGTGATGAAGAACTGGTCCGATCAATCGCACGCTGTACTTCGGAAATATAGTGGGTGAGGATCGCATTGCGAGATCTCTGAAGAGCCTCGCGAGTGGAGTCATTTGTGACAAAGGGATTGCCATCGCGGTCGCCGCCAATCCATGAGCCAAAAGAAAGAACGGCCGGTATCTCTTCTTCGGCAAATTCCACTCCGTAAATCTCGCGAAAAGATTCGACGATTTCCGAATAGACGCGCGGGAGGGCGTCGAAAATTGAGAGAGGATAGTAATCCAGGCCCATGCGAATTTCGTCTGAAACGAGAGGCTTTTCGACCCGAACCTCATCGGTCTGCCACAGGCTGGTAATTTCAGAAAGAACCAGATTTTCGCTGGACTTCGCCTCGGCTTGCGAAAGCGGCAGGTGATCCAGAGTTTCGAGGTACTGTGAGATCCTGCGGCGCTTGAATAAAACAGTTCGCCGCGCAACTTCAGTGGGATGCGCCGTAAAAACCGGAACCACTTTCACTTCTCTCAATGAAGCCATCGCAGCGTTCGCGGTCAGCCCGGACTCTCGCATTCGCAGCAATGTTCCACGAAAGGAACCGGGAAGGGAGGGCTGATCTGTATGTAATTTGGCGGCACGGCGACGCCTTTTGCGGTGATTCGTCTCCGCGAGATTGGTTAACTCAAAGTAAATGGCAAACGCCTTAGTTACCAGGTAGGCATCACCAATTTCCAACTGCTTCACCACGTTTCTGGCTTCTGCCATTTGCGGACTATCGAACTTCGCTCCGATCTCCTGCACGGCCAACTGTTCCCGGTACGAAATGAGAAGGCGCCGTAATTGTTCCACCACTTCGAAGAGTTGACGACCCGCCTGCTCAACAACAACCTTGCCAAGCAAAATCCCGAGCGAACGAACATCCCGGCGTAAAGGCGCCTCTTTAAGCGAATCCGCCGTAGCCGCGGTTAGTTCGGCTAAGCGACTACACTGATCGTCCGCGCCCCAAAGGGATCCCTCTGTCATAGGTGGAATCAATAGTAATTCATTGCCACTGTGATTCTCCAAGCGGTCTTTCGACCGGGACAAGTTGAACCAATCAACCGCGAAACACGAAGTTACACGAAGAAGGCCGTCAAAATTGGCCTTCGTGATCCCACCGTATCGTTAGTGGTTAATTGGTTTTACTGCTGCCGCAGCAAACTGACACCATCACCCTTGCGCCGGATCGAGGGAAGAGAAACACAATTGACCTCTCTATATCTTTCGGACTACGATTGCTGCATGTTACGCAACATAATGTTCGGGATATTGATTGCCGCTTCCACCTCGATGTTTGCAGCAGACCCGGGTGCGATGTTTTATGGCAACGATGTGCTGCGCAATGGGGCCGAGATCGCCAATGCGTCCGCGATCTTCTCCGGCGATCTGTTGGAGACGCGGGCTGATTCGGTGGCCAACCTGAAGGCGTTGGGAACCAACGTGATTATTCTTCCCATTTCGCTGGTGGAGTTTCAGGGGCAAAGCCTGTCTGTGGAACACGGCAGCGTGAGTGTGGCCACGTCGCACGGGATCAGCGTTCGTGCCGGCTGCATGATGATCGTGCCGGCATCGAGCGCGTGGACCCAATTCCAAGTGACCGACGTGAATGGAACGGTTCAAGTTGCGGCCACGAAAAATGATGTCAGGTTGGAGACAGTGAACGATTCGGGATCTGCGAAAGAATTGCCAGCATCGCTGTCGAGCAGCAACCTGCGCGAGGGCGAACAAACTTCGCGCGAGGACTCGGCGGGTTGCAAGAGCGACAAACGCAAGCGGGATGCAGGAGGAGGCGCGACTCCGGCTGGATCGGGTGGCGTATTGAGTTCGGATTACACCAAGTACGTTGCCCTTGGCGCTATCGGTGGGCTCGGCGTCTGGCTCGCGCTCGACAACGACGATCCACCCAGCCCCTGGAAACCTTGATTTGTGGCGTTCGAGAACGTGGAGATTAACAGTTCCGTTTAGGATCTTGCGCGGAGCGGCTCGATGTTCATCGTCATAGACGAGATGGCGGACGGAATCGAGAGTGCAGGTGATGCGCGCGAGTCCCTCACTCGGCTGGTGAGAGCGCCGAGTTTCGGGATGACGCCTCTGAAAGAAAACAATCTAACTCATTTGCTGTTCGTTGATATTTAACCCAGATCAATTTTCCAATCAATATTCTCCTTGCTTGATTGGAGAGGCATTGGTTCATTCCTTCCTGTAGAGTATAAATTCAATTGTCTGGAGGTATTTTCTTGCAGCATGGCAATGGCAACAGCGATGGTGCGGGCATTGACCGTCATCTTCACGATCCCATCGAAGACAAACTTATCCCGCTAGAGCCGTTGGATCTCAACCGCATTCGGTCCATTGACGATCTCGTGCGCGCGATGGGCAATACCGCTTTCACCGGACGACAGATTGGCGAAGCTGCCGACGTTCTCGAAGCGATGGCCCGCGACAAGGACTGTTTTGTCGTGATGACACTTGCAGGCGCAATGACAGTTGCGAAACAGGGTCTAATTATCTCTGAGCTGATTGATCGCGGCATCGTGAATGCCATTGTTTCGACCGGGGCGCTTATGGCCCACGGGCTTGTCGAGGCGACCGGACGCTCGCATTTCCGCTACAACCCGGAGGTGCCCGACACTGAGCTTTACGAACAAGGCTATAACCGTGTTTACGATACGCTGGAGCCGGAGCAGAATCTGGACGATGTTGAAGAAGTAATGTCCGAGATATTGGAAGGTTGGGATCACAACGAGGTGGTTTGCTCTTATAAGCTGAATCATGCAATCGGAGAGCATCTGGCGAAGCGGTCTAAAGATCAGCGGGGGATTCTCCGCTCGGCATATGAAAAAGGCGTGCCGGTTTTCGTACCTGCATTCACTGACTCTGAACTCGGTTTGGACGTGGCGCTAAACAACCGCCTGCGCGAATCCACTGGACGACATAAACTGCGATTTGATCCGTTTGAAGATCTGGAACATTTCGCCGCGACATTGCTGCGCCAGACTCGGTTAGGAATTTTTACCATTGGCGGAGGAGTTCCGCGAAACTGGTCCCAGCAGTTCGGGCCGTTCCTGGAATTGCGTCATCGCCGCCTCGGCGAAAAATTGCCGTTGAAGCGATATCACTATGGAGTGCGGATTTGTCCCGAACCAGTTTATTGGGGAGGGTTGTCGGGAAGTCCGTACAGCGAGGCAATTTCGTGGGGCAAATTTGTACCTCCCGCCGAAGGCGGCAAGTTCGGAGAGGTTTTCGTGGATGCGACCGTAGGGATGCCGTTGATTGTTGCGGCGGTTCTGGAGAGACTGGGGAAACCGAAGGTTTCAACTTCGCAAGCCACGGAAAAAAAGAAGGCCGGGCAAAAATCTTCGGCCCGAAGATAGCTGGAATAGTTGGAGCGCTGGACGTAACAGAGTATGGTCCGGCGGTTCGGCGGGTTCCGCGTTCTGGAAGCGCCTCCGTTATAATCTTCGTTCGCTTTGAATCTTCCATTCTAAAGGCACAACTTGCTCGATTTCTTAGGCGAATTACAGCGTACTCATATGTGCGGGGAACTGCGCGCTTCCGATGCCGGAAAAAAAGCCGTGCTTATGGGATGGGTCAACCGGCGCCGCGATCTCGGCAACCTCCTGTTTATTGATTTACGTGACCGCAGCGGTATTACACAGGTTGTCGCTAACAAAGAATTGAATGTTGCCGTCCATGAGAAAGCGGAGACTTTGAAAAATGAGTACGTCGTTGCCGTGATTGGCAATGTCAAACGACGCGATCCCAATACGGTGAACAAGAACATTCCCACCGGCGAGGTTGAGCTGGTTGCGGACGAACTGCGGATACTTAACGAATCGAAGCAGCCGCCATTTCTTCCAGGCGACAGTGTTTTGCCGAACGAAGAAATGCGGTTGAAGTATCGCTACATTGACTTGCGCCGCGATGCCATGCAGCGCAATATCGAGCTGCGTCACAAGGTTTCGATTGCGATTCGCGAGTATCTTTCAGCGCACGGATTTTTTGAAATTGAAACCCCATTCATGACGCGATCAACACCGGAGGGTGCCCGGGATTATTTGGTTCCCAGCCGGGTGCAACCGGGATCGTTCTATGCGCTGCCGCAATCGCCGCAGTTGTTTAAACAAATTTTGATGATTTCCGGTTTTGACCGGTATTTTCAAATTGTTCGCTGCTTTCGCGACGAAGATTTGCGGGCTGACCGCCAGCCTGAATTCACCCAGATTGATTTGGAAATGTCCTACCCGCAGCCCGAGCGAGTATGGGAGGTTGTCGAGGGTTTTCTGACTGCCGCATTCGCGGCTGCCGGGCATGAAATAAAAGCGCCATTTCCCCGGATGAGTTATGACGAAGCCATGCGTCTTTATGGCAATGACAAGCCTGATATGCGTCTGCCCGCGATGACCGATGTGCGGAAAGCGTTTAGTTCAGAGGAGTGGGAGTCCTTTAGCGCCCGTTTCAAACCGCGGGAAGGATTTCCTGTTCAGCTAATCCGCATACCAAAGGCAGGGGAAATCTCTGGAACAGAAAGACGCACGATTGGTGAGTACGGCGCATACGCGTACGCCCAGAGTCAACTTGTCATGACCTTAATGACGGATCCTAAACGCTTTGTGAAGGATTATCCTGTTTCAACCGATAGCCTATTGAAACTCGCCCATGTTGAGGAGGGAGATTTATGGGTGTTGGCGGTCTGCAATAACGCGATCGAGAGTCTACGGAGCTTCCTCGGAAGGTGCGGATTCCTGCGTTCGGACCTGGCGCAGAAATATGCTGGGAAGCATGGCGCATTTGTGAAGACGGGCGATCCGGCGAAAGACTTCAGATTTCTATGGGTCACAGACTTTCCCATGTTCGAATGGGATCGTGACAGCAAACGCTGGAACGCGGCTCACCATCCGTTCACATCGCCTCACGATCACGATATGGCGAAGCTCGACGGTGGTTTTGAATCCGTGACCGATCCAAAATCTCAGCTCGGCAAGATACGCGCGTTGGCTTACGATGTTGTCCTCAATGGGACGGAGCTTGGGTCTGGTTCGATCAGGATTCATCGGCAGGACATTCAAAGCAAGATTTTCCACGCGCTCGGCATGACGGACGAAGAAGCCCGCTCGCGCTTCGGCTTTTTTCTCGAAGCTTTGGAGTATGGCACCCCTCCCCATGGCGGGATCGCGTTAGGGCTCGATCGCATCGTGATGATTCTCGCCGGAGCCGACAGTTTGCGCGAGGTGATTCCTTTCCCGAAGACGGCCCGAGCGGTGGACTTGATGGTGGATGCCCCGACACCGGTGAGTGAGGCTCAGTTGAAGGAGTTGGGGATCGCTGTGCGCACGAAGAAAGAATGAATCGAGCCTGTGTTCTGATTGGAGTCGCGCTAGTTGCGGAAAAGCAGATTCCTCGCTTCCCTTATCCAGGGCTTGCCGATTGATAGGCTCGGAATGACAAGGGTCGTTTATTTGTAACGATAATCGCAGGATTCGCGCTACAACTCGTACTTCTTCATTAAATGTCGAAATGACCGATAGGAAATCTTCAGCAGATCGGCGGCGCGAGTTTGGACTCCGTTGGATTGGGATAACGCCGTGAGCAACAGCGAGCGCTCAACGTCGGCGACGTATTTTTCCATTTCGAGGCCTTCGGGCAAGGTGGATCCGTTGCCCGCTTGGAACGCGCCGTTCGCCCCGACTCCGGCGACAGCGGCTTTGGCTTTGGAACGCTCTACGGGGAGTTCCACGTGCAGTTCTTCCCCGGTTTCGAGTGCCACGGCGCGTTCAATCGTATTTTCAAGTTGGCGAACATTGCCGGGCCAGTCATATCCGCACAGAGATTCGAGCGATTCTCCATGTACACGTAAAATATTTCGGCCCGCCGCAGGCGCATACTTTTTCAAGAAATGATTAACCAGCAGCGGCACATCTTCGCGGCGCTGGCGGAGCGGCGGCACGGAGATTGGAATGACACTAAGCCGATAATACAGGTCCTCCCGAAACGTATTTTCGGCGACCTGCTTATCGAGGTCGCGGTTGGTGGCGGCGATCACGCGTACGTCAATCGCGATCTCAGAGGTTCCGCCGACGGGGCGTACGCAACGCTCCTGGAGAACGCGAAGCAGCTTGACCTGCATGGTCAGGCTCATTTCGCTGATCTCATCGAGAAAAATAGTGCCTTGGGTTGCAACTTCGAAGAGGCCGCGCTTGTTCTGGTTGGCTCCGGTGAATGCTCCCTTTACATATCCAAATAGCTCACTTTCCAGGAGCGTTTCAGGAAATGCTCCGCAATTAATTGAGACAAATGGCTCGGTGGCGCGGGGAGAGCAGACGTGAACTGCGCGGGCGACAAGTTCCTTTCCGGTTCCACTCTCGCCATAGATCAGAACGGTGCTCTGTGTAGAAGCCACGGTGCGAATGGTTTGCTTCAGCTGTTCCATCGCCACGCTGACACCGATAATGTTTTCCAGCGAATTGCGGGTGGCGGCGTCGCGCTTAAAAGCAAAGTTTTGCCGGCTGAGAGCCATTTTTTCCAAAGCACGGTTAATCGCAAGCTTGATTTCGTCCACAAGCCCAGGCGACTTGCGTATGTAGTCGGTTGCACCACCTGCCTTGACAGCCTCTACGGCAGCCCCATAGTCATCCACAGCGGTGATCAGGATTACTGCCGACTCCGGAGAGACCTGGTGCGCATGGCGCAGGACCTCGATGCCATCCGTGTTCGGCATCTTGATGTCGGTAACGACGACGTCATATAGGGCGCCATTGAGCTTTCTTTTAGCTTCGTCGCCAGATTTTACGGTTTCGACTTTGTGGCCATCGCGACGCAGGGCGATGTCGAGCATTTCGCAGATGGAGCGCTCGTCGTCACAAACTAGAATGTTACCCATGCGCGCCTCCTGCGGATGCCGTGGCCACGCTTACATTTTCGAGACTCGAGGCGCGATTAGATTTATTGAGAGTTTTCTGACTGGAGATTGGAATCTCGCCAGCGACTACGCTACGCAACCGAAGAACAAAAACGCAGCCCTCGCCGGGCTTTGATCGTGCCCAGACTTTCCCTTCATGCGCTTGCACAATCTGGTAAACGATAGCCAGACCCAACCCGGTCCCGCCTTCGAATTGCGATTGGAACGGCTCAAACACTTTTTCGGTCAACTGTGGGCTCATCCCGGGGCCGGTATCCGCGAAATTCAGTTGCCAATCGTTGCCAACTTTCTCAATTGAGACGGTTAATGTCCCACTGGTTTGCATCGCGCGCACGGCGTTCTGACAGAAATTCCAAAATACTTGTTTGAGCTTGTCGCCGTCAGCAAGGACAAAGGCTTTATCCGTACAATAGCGGCGCTCAATGCGAATCTTTACGTTGTCTGCAATGAAGCGGTGTTCAAGCAGAGTTAATGTGTCTTCCAATAACGGCAGCAGATCAACTTGCGCGAAGCGGTACTGCTTGCCCCGGGAATAGGCCAGGAAGTCGGTGATAATGTCGTTCAAACGTTCAGATTCTCTGGTGACGATCTCCAGCAATTGCCGGTGATCGTCTTTTAAGTCAGGAATGCCAGAGAGCATGTACACCGATCCGGCAATTGAAGTAAGAGGATTGCGGATTTCGTGAGCTATCGCAGAGGCTAGTCTTCCGACCGCAGCCAAACGGTCCTGCAAACGCACTTCACGCTCGAGGCGCCTGATCTCGGTGAGATCATCGAATGTGTAAACGTACCCCAACGTTCCCTTATCAGGGACGGTCAGGGGGGAAACCATGATCCTGAAAGTCTTGCGAAAGCTATTGGGTACGACCAGACGAACTTCGCCGTGTGCACTGTCGGAATCAAGTTGCGGCAAAGAATCCAGAAAGATATCGCTGACCGGCTGATTGAGCAGTTCGTTTTCTTCGCGTTCCAATAGTTTTTGAGCGGCTATGTTCACCAGCGTGATGTGCCCATCCAAGCCGGTCGTGATGAGGCCGCAACTGGTGGCCTGAATGATGTTTTCATGCAGCGCTTGTAGACTTCGAAGCTCACCGCTGGTGTGCTTTAGCTTTACATCAACCTGGCGAAGTTTAGCCGCCAGAAGGCTTGCAAGATAAGCAATAGCGAGGTAGGCAAAGAAGTTGACAAGAATGATCGCTTGCAGAGCCCGCAGGTCCGGATGGCTTGTCGAATAGGATTGAATAACCCCGTAATAACTCATCTCCAGCATGGTGCCGTAGAGAATGAAGGCGAGTGACGCAGTTATGTAAGTCCACCATCGGGGCAATAGGACGCTGGCAACGATGACTACGAGAGGATAAAGAAAGTTAAGCGAGCTATCTTCCCCCCCAGTTGCATAAACGACCATGGAAACCAATGCCAGGTCGGTGAGCACTTGGAGAATGGATTGAATGCGATGCTCTCGCCAGAAAGATAACAGGAGAAGATAAAAAACTGAGATCGCGTACCAGAGAAGGATCGTATTGACGAATAATCGCAGCGGAAGCGGATTGGGAGTGAGCCGTGCAATGGCCAGCTCAATTCCCAGCAGGAAGGTCAGAATTATGATGCGAACCTTGACCAGCCAGGCCAGCCACAGCCGTTCATCAAACATGGATTGCATCGTGACTTAATCCCGTGCCTTTTTCCCGGAGGAGGCGGATGCGCACAGAAGGCAGCCAGCGTTGGGAAGATTTGGTTTTAGAAAGAGGCGGCACCCATAAAGATGAATGCCACCTCTTTTTCGAATTCAGATGGCTATCCAGCCAACTTTCCGATCATCGCAAACAATGGCATGTACAGAGAGATAACAATGCCTCCGACTACCACGCCGAGGACGCCGATAATGACCGGCTCAAGCATGGCCATCATGTCCTTGGTCGCGTTGTCTACTTCTTCCTCGTAGAAGTCGGCAATCTTCTGCAACATTGCGTCCATGGCGCCGGTGGCTTCACCGACTCCGATCATCTGGGTAACCATGTTGGGGAATACTCCGGATTCGCGCAGTGGATCAACGATGGTGCGGCCTTCTTCGATGGCCTTACGAACGCGCATCAAGGCTTCTTCCAGAACTGCATTTCCCGATGTTCTGGCTGTAATGCCCAAGCCCTCAAGAATCGGCACGCCTGAGGTGATGAGAGTTCCCAGAGTACGGGTAAATCGGGCAACCGCAATTTTGCGAAGCAAAATTCCAAGCACCGGCAGTTTCAATAGCGCGAAATCGAAGTAGTAGCGTCCCTTCGGATGCTTTCGTATCTGCTTTACGCCGATCACAAGGCCAACTACACCCATAATGAAGAACCACCAGAACTGGCCGACAAAAGCGCTGAGGCCCATTACGATTCGGGTGGGCAGCGGCAGGGCGACTCCCAATCCTATAAAAAGATTGGAGAAGATTGGCACGACCCACTTGAGAAGTGCTCCTACGATCAAACCAGCCAAAGTGACTACGGCCACCGGGTATATCAGGGCTGACTTGACCGCTGCTTTTAATTTGACCGCTTTTTCAACGTAGAGTGCCAATCTCTGAAGAATGATGTCCAAAATACCGCCGGTTTCTCCGGCCTCAATCATGTTGGTGGTGAGATCATCAAAAACTTTCGGATAGCCGCGCATCGCATTGGCCAGCGTTGCGCCGCCTTCCACTGTGGTGCGGACGCCAGTAAGTGTCTTCTGGAACGCCATGTTTTCCTGATTGGCCGCCAATATTTCGAGGCACTGTACCAGCGGCAATCCGGCATCAATCATTACCGAAAATTGACGGAAGAAAACGGCTATCTCTTTGACCTTCACTTTGCCCGAGCCGAAAGTCGGGAGCGCGAATTCCTTCCCCTTCTCTCGAATAGATCCTGCGGTGATTTGCTCGCGACGCAATTGGGCGGTGAGCATTTGCTTGTTTGAGGCGGTTCGCTCCCCGGTAACTTTTTGGCCCGATTCGTTCTTTCCCGAAAATGTGAAAACTGGCATATAAGCCTCTCCTGACTGCTGGGGGTCTATTAAAAGGCGTCGCTTGCACGCCTTTTACTAAATTGAGTGAATCTTCTGCTCGTCATCTCTATATCCACATGTCTATATCCACATCGCAACGATTCACCTAACTACCGCTTCGTGGGTGCCGCACCTTTTGCCAGCGGTGCGGGTTGATTTCGATTCAGTCCGGCGCCGCGATTAATCATTTCCTGTAGTTCATCTGGCATGCTGGAGCGAGCCATCGCAACATCGAGCGTGATCTGCTTTTGCAAAAACAAAGTGGCCAGTGATTGGTTGAACGTCTGCATGCCAAATTTGTCCTGGCCCGACTGCATGGCCGAATAGATCTGGTGGACCTTGTCCTCGCGAATCAAGTTTCGAATAGCTGCATTAGGAACGAGAATCTCCATGCACATCGCCCGTCCCTTGCCGTCCGCCTTGGCCAGAAGGCTTTGACACATGATTCCTTCGAGTACCAGCGACAATTGAGCTCGAATCTGCGGCTGTTGGTGGGCGGGAAAGACGTCAATAATTCTGTTGATTGTCGAAATCGCTGAATTAGTGTGCAGAGTGCCGAAAGTTAAGTGGCCGGTTTCGGCGATGCGCAGAGCTGATTCAATAGTCTCAAGGTCGCGCATTTCTCCGATCAGTACGACATCGGGATCTTCACGGAGAGCAGCGCGGAGGGCATCCGTGAAGCTCTTCGTGTCCGCATGCAATTCGCGCTGATTAACCACGCAGTTCTTGTTCATGTGCACAAACTCAATCGGATCCTCAATGGTTAGAATGTGCTCATGCCGCTCGGTGTTGATCTTGTCAATCATGGCCGCTAAGGTGGTGGACTTTCCCGATCCAGTCGGGCCTGTAACCAGCACAAGTCCTCTGGGCTTTTCGCACATCTTGGTAACCACGGGTGGCAGTCCGAGCTGATTAAAAGATTTGATCTCGAATGGAATGAGACGAAAGACGGCGGACGTTGCGCCACGCTGGTTGAAGGTGTTTGCGCGGAACCGGGCAAGACCCTTCAATCCGAAAGAAAAATCCAACTCGAAGCTTTCTTCGAAGCGATGTTTCTGCGCATCCGTCATCACACTGTAGGCAAGTTGCTTGGTTTCCGCCGGCGTCATTTGTGGAAGGTCGAGCGGGACCAGATGCCCGTGCACGCGAATTTGCGGCGGCGAATTGGTTGTAATGTGGAGATCGCTACCTCCCATCTCCAACATTCTTTTCAACAGATCGCTTAATGCCAAACCCATGGCTTTGTCCCTTTCTTCTTTTTGCAAAAAACCTTAATGGATAGTTTCGCGTGCCACTTCTTCCAGCGTGGTCATGCCGGCCGCTACTTTGATCAATCCGCTGCGCCGCAAGGTAATCATGCCGCGTTCGATAGCTTTCTTCTTGAGTTCAACGGCGGAAGCGCCCACTAAAACCAGTTCTCTGATCTCATCATCCACTTCCATGACTTCGTAAAGACCGGTACGGCCTTTGTATCCAGTGTTGTTGCACACACCGCATCCCTTGCCTTTTTGAATTTTTGTGGTCTTAGCTTCTTCAGGGCCATAACCTTCTTCGAGCAGGGTTTGATACGGGACCTCCACTATCTCTGCGCACTCCTTGCAAATTCGCCGCACCAACCGCTGAGCGCAGATGAGGTGTACGGAAGTTGCGACCAGGAAAGGCTCAATACCCATATTCATGAGCCGGGTAATGGTTTCCGGAGCGCCGTTGGTATGCAGAGTGGAGAGAACAAGGTGGCCTGTGAGGGCGGCCTTAATGGCAATTTCAGCAGTCTCAAAGTCTCGGATTTCGCCGACGAGAATAATATTTGGATCCTGCCGCAGGAAGGCGCGCAGTGCCGCCGCAAAATTCAATCCGATCTGTTCTTTCATCTGGACCTGATTCACCCCGCCTAACTGGAACTCGACGGGATCTTCGGCGGTCATGATGTTGGTGTCAGGTTGATTCAGGCGAGCGATTGAAGAATATAGGGTGTTGGTTTTGCCTGATCCGGTCGGTCCCGTGACCAGAACCATTCCGTACGGCTTGAGAATTGCTTTCTCAAACTTGACGAGGGACTCAGCTTCGAACCCCAGCTTGGTCATGTCCAGGCGCAGGTTTTCTTTGTCGAGCAACCGGAGCACGATTTTTTCGCCCCAGAGAGTCGGAAGGGTGCTAACACGGAAATCGAGCTGCTTCTTGCGGCCGCCAATTGCCATTTTCAGCATGATGCGTCCGTCTTGAGGCAAACGCTTTTCGCTGATGTCAAGCTTCGCCATGATTTTCAGGCGCGAAGTGATGGCATCCTTCAGCTTGAGAGGCGGCGACATAATGCTTTGCAGAACGCCGTCTATACGGAAGCGCACGCGGAACTCTTTTTCGTAGGGCTCCATGTGTATATCGCTGGCGCCCCGCTTGACGGCATCGGTCAAAACGAGGTTCACCAATTTGACGATGGGAGCTTCATCGGCCGCCTTTTCCAGATCGGCCAGGCCAAGTTCCGCTTCTTCTGCCTGCAACTCGACGTCGGCTTCGTCCATATCCGTCATGGACTGCATTACTTGTTCGAGATCTTCTTCTTTGCTGTTTCCGTAGGCCTTCTCGATTCCTTCCAGAATCGAGCTTTCAGACGCGACCACGGGTTCGATATTGAAGCCGGTCATGAACTTGATGTCGTCCATGGCGAAGACGTTTGTTGGATCCACCATGGCGATCGTCAGCGACGCTCCGACTCGGCTCAATGGCAGGATCTGGTAACGTTTCGCGGTTTCGAACGGAATCAGTTTTACGACGGAAGGATCAATTTCAAAATACGAAAGATTGATTGCGGGAACGCCATATTGCCTGGAGAGGAAATTTGTTACATCCTCGTCAGTCAGGAAGCCGAGTTTCACCAAAGCAGAGCCCAGGCGAGTGTTCGTCTCCTTCTGCGCTTTCGTTGCCTGCTGCAACTGCTCTGGAGTTATGACCTTCTCTTTGACAAGAAGATCACCCAGCCGTTGTGACATATGTCAATCTCTCCTAACCAGGTGGCGGAAAAGTGCTGCCAAGGTTGTGGTTGCTCGATCAATCCGCAACTTTCATGGGGAGGAAAGGCGGCTTACTTCGGTGACACAAATTGTCACAGCAGAAGCGTTACTTCACCAGTAACTTTGGTACTTGTACCGATTGCGTACAGGCCGGATGTGACGGATTGTCAGCGTAATGGGCCGCAAATGCGCGATTGGACGACAAAGTACGTTCGTCCGGACATGCACGTCGGTAACAACTAAGGATGAACTACTGACCGGGAATTAGCTGCAATCGGGGCAATGCGGTGAATTCGGCCCGGCGAAATTGCTTTACACTATTTCAAAAACCTATCGGAAGTGTGATTGAAACTTTCTCACAAAGAAAAACAACTGCGAGCTTTTTACCGCACCTTGCACCGGGCGTGGGGACGGCAGCACTGGTGGCCTGCCCGCACGCGATTTGAAGTAATTGTCGGAGCATACCTCACGCAGAACACGTCGTGGACAAATGTTGAGATCGCTTTGCGCCGGTTGCGCGCGGCGCGAGTTCTGACGCTCAACGGAATCCGCATAACGCCCTTGCAGGAACTCGAGGCATTGATCCGATCGTCGGGATACTTTCGCCAGAAGGCAGCCCGGCTGAAAACGTTCGTGGCGTTTGTAGATGATCGCTATGGCGGTTCTCTGACTCGGATGTTTTCTCAGCCGACGGAAAAGCTTCGTAAGGAATTGTTAGAACTAAACGGGGTTGGACCGGAAACTGCGGATTCGATACTTCTCTATGCAGGGCAGCATCCGGTGTTTGTTGTGGATGCGTATACTCGCAGAATTCTCGAGCGTCATGAGATTGCTGCCGCTAATGCGCCATACGAAGAAATCCGTTTCCTCTTTGAGCATTCGCTAATTGCTTCGAAGACGGTGCCGTCTCCGCCGAGTTCGGGTACGGAGAAGTCGGAGCTCGCACATTCTCCCTCTGCCATGAGTTCGGCGAAGCGCTCATCGGTGACCCAGGTTTATAACGACATGCACGGATTGATAGTGAGTGTGGGTAAACAATACTGTCTGAAATCGCGGGCGGTTTGCGAAGAGTGTCCATTGAGGGTTTTCTTGCCAGTGCGCCTCAATCGAATGGTCAATGGATGCTCCTGTAAAAGCTTAGCGTGATTTTGCTACGAAAATAATCCGTGCAACTTGGAGGTTTCCACGGGGTTCTTCCTGTTATGTTTAGGTTGAGGCGCGGACTTGAAAGACATACGAATTCTATTAGCCGATGACAATGAATTTGTGAGGCGCGCAATTTGTAGCGTGCTTCAAATGGACGCGGATTTCAGAATTGTTTGTGAAGTTGGCGATGGTCTTGAGGCCATTGAGAAGTCAAAAGAATTGCAGCCGGATGTTGTCCTGCTGGATATCAGCATGCCGCAAATTGGAGGGTTTGAAGCGGCGCGTCAAATTCTAACTGTGGCACCGCAAACTGAAATTGTTCTGCTGACGGAACACGCCGTCGCCGAGATGGCTCGAGCCGCACTCGATCTCGGCATAAGGGGATACGTAATCAAATCTGATGCTGCGCAAGAATTAGGTGTCGCGATCCGAACAGTGATTCGGCAAGAAAAGTACGTCAGCCCAGGGTTAGCGGTTCAACGAAAATAGACAGGGTTGAGCCTCCGGCCAGCTAGGCAGTCACGGTTTGGTACTCTTCGTACGCGCCTTTGAAATCCGTGATGTGATGGTCGGTTTCGAAATGCCAAATTCGGGTTGCGACTTCATCAATCAAATCGTGATCGTGGGTCACCAGGAAAACCGTTCCCTGATAGCGTTGCAACGCAATGTTGAGCGCGTTAATTGACTCCAAATCCAAGTGATTGGTAGGCTCGTCGAATACCAGAAGGTTCGGTTTCTGCAACATCAGTTTGCAGAACAATAGCCGGGCTGCCTCTCCGCCCGAAAGAACCGTGGTTGACTTGGTAGCTTCCTCTTTGGCAAACAGCATCTGTCCTAATAATCCGCGAAGCTCTTCGTTCGACGCGGACGGGTCCCATTGACCGAGCCACTCAAGCACCGTCGTGCCATTTTCGATTAATGTCCGATGATCTTGCGCGAAATATCCAATTGCGGCTTCATGACCCCAAATCACTTTGCCGCTGTCTAAAAAGGGGCCATCATAGCCGCTGGTTTTGCGCAACTCTGCCTCAGGCGTTGTCGGTGAGTTTGCCAGCAGCGCGTTTACCAAAGTTGTCTTGCCCGCACCGTTGCGACCCATCAACGCGATCTTTTCGCCGCGAGTTATGCTCGCGGTGAAGCTCGAGATAACCTCATGATCACCATAAGACTTTGTTAAGCGCTCAACCTCAAGAATGTGTTTACCAGAAGGACGTTTCGGCTCGAATTTAATGAACGGGCGCTGGATGTTCGACCTGGCCAATTCCGTGACTTGCAGGCGTTCTACTTCCTTGCGACGCGATTGCACCTGACTGGACCGGGTTCCGGCGGAAAAGCGCGCAATGAATTCGTTCAGCTGAGATATTTTCTTTTCGCGTTGAGCATTCTGGGATTCGATCTGCGAGCGCACTTGAGTTTTCGCAACAACCATGTCGTCGTACGAACCGGTATAAGTAATGATGGTTTCGTAATCAATATCGGCAATGTGCGTGCAAATACTGTTCAGGAAGTGGCGATCGTGGGAAATCGCAATCAGCACGCCGTCATATTGATTCAAGAAACCTTGCAGCCAGTGAATTGAATCCAAGTCGAGATTATTGGTGGGTTCGTCGAGTAAAAGCGCCTGCGGATGTCCGAACAAAGCCTGGGCCAGCAGCACACGGACTTTTTGCCCGCCTTGCAGTTCGCTCATTGAGCGGCTATGCAGTTCGTCTGGAATGTCGAGGCCTTGCAGCAATATCGCGGCGTCGGTCTCGGCGGTGTAGCCGTCCTCTTCTCCAACGATGCCTTCGAGTTCGCCGAGTTTCATTCCGTCTTCGTCGGTGATTTCGGACTTCTCGTAAATCTTGTTTCGCTCCTGCATGGCAGACCAGAGGCGTTTGTTGCCCATGATCACGGTGTCGCTCACGGTGTATGCGTCGAAGGCAAACTGATCCTGGCTCAAAACTCCAAGCTTGCGCGGGCGCACAACGGTGCCTTTTTGCGGCTCCATTTCTCCGCTTAGAATTTTCATGAGCGTGGATTTCCCGGCTCCATTTGGACCGGTTAATCCATAACGCCTGCCATCCGTGAAGGCAGTGGAGACATCGTCGAACAGTACTTTGGCGCCGTAGCGCATTGAAACATTGCTGACTGAAAGCATGGTTTTTCTTGTGAGACTGCGGGGAATTTCCGCCCGGTTCGAGGTAAAGACGGTGCGCAGCTAGTGTCTTTAGAATATCACGGTTGGCGTGACGAGTACCTCGGAACGGAGTGAACAAATCAATCCGCCGCCTCAGTGGGGCTCGGCAAAGGCAACAGCTGCCCTCTATTCAGACCCGTTCTCGGGCGCAATATCTTCCGGACGGCGATACTCTTCGTGGGTATGGACGGGCCGCTCGGGGTGGTTCGCGGCGTCTTCGACGCCGTCAACAATCCCCGCCTCCAAAGCCTGATCTTCTTCGACTAACTCATCAACGCTGAGATCGCTGGCATCCTCGGTGTCGGAGAGGCCTTGTGTGTCGCCAGATTGTCCGGCGCTCGCTGAGCCAACCTGGCCGGGATTTTTTCCGAGTTCACCGAGACGCGCTTCGTTGTTTCGCCTTGCCATAAGTCCTCCGTTAAGAAGTTATGCTGGGGATTGGATGCGGATTTCGGGTTACCGGTTCGTGCGTAGGCACCTTCGCCTCGTGTTTAATGCATATCCGCTACGCGCGAGATCCTTCGCAAGCTCAGGATGACGTCACAGATTAAAGGAGTGATTAGAGACTGAGCCACCAATAGACACGTAGCGACAGCCGCCCTCGCTATTGGGCTGAGCTGAAGATCAATAACAGCAAAAGCAGGTCTCTCCGCTTCACTTCGCTACGGTCGGGATGACATATTTATCGGTTAGGCAGCCGTTTGCAACTCGTCCAACAAGTCCGCCCTAAGTTCTTTTTGCTGGTCCGAAGAGAGCTTTTTGCCGGCGGAGGTTAAGTAGAAAACGTCAATCGCCATTTGGCCTTCGGTGTCAATCAAGGCAATTTCTATGTTGCAGTGGTGATAGGAAAAACGGGAGCTGATTTTGTACAACAATCCCAAACGGTCCTGCGCGATTATCTGGACTAAGGTGCTGGTGGCAGAACTCTGATCGTCAAACTCGATGGCAGTATCCACTTTTATTTTTGGAGTGTTCTTCTCGGAACGGAGACGGTCTCTCAATAGCTTCTCCAGATCCGCTTCGCCCGCTACCACATCGCTGACGCTTCGCTGAAATCGCTCCCACTCCGGCATGTTCAATTCCAGCGTCCGGAAGCGGTCGGTAAAAAAGAATGTATCCACGACGATGCCGGCCTTGTTCGAAAACGCGTCGGCTTTTACGATATTCATTCCCCATGCCGCCAGGGTTCCGGCGATGGTTGCGAACAAGAAGGGACGATCGGTGGTCACCAAAGTCAGTTCGTACCAATGGCGTCCCCGCTTAAGATCGAGCTTGACCTGTTGCTGCACCAATTGTTCCGACATTTCGAAGTGGTGCAGCACTTCTTCCGCGGGATACGTACGCAAATAACGTTTGGGGAGTCCTTCAAGAAACGCCTTTACGCTCTTACCTGCCACCGGAGCCAAGCTCTGCAATCGCGAGACGCTTTCATCATCTGAATCGGGATTGAGCCGCTGGTCGGCATGGCGGTTCAAGAAGTTTGAAGTGGCCATGTAGAGTTGCCAGACGTTCTCTGCCTTCCAGGGCGTCAGGGCTTCGGGATTCACCGCCTTGATATCGGCATAGGTGAGCAGGCAAAGCATTTTCAGGCGCTCGGGAGTGCCAACTTTTTCCGCGAATACACGGATGGTTTCGGGGTCAAAGATATCTCGACGCAAAGTTGCGGACATATCCAAATGATTGCCGATCAAAAATAAGACGGTCTCACGGTCCTGTGAATCGAAGTCGAGCCTGCCCATGGAGTCTCTGGCGATCTCCATACTGGCCTGAACATGGCTTGCTCCGGGCACGCCCTTTCCCACATCGTGCAGCAGCAGAGTAAGGTAGAGCAATTCTGGGCGCTCGAGTTCCTGAAGAATCTTGCCGTACCGCTGGTCCCACTCTGACTGTGACTGGGCGGCCCGGTGCAGGCTCTCAATCGCGAGGAATGAATGTTCATCAACAGTGAACCGGTGGTAGAAATCCCGGACGACTAGGGAGTCAATCAGCTTCAATTCCGGCAACAGCAAAGTGAGCAATCGCAGCGAATGCATGGCGCGCAACGCGTCTGCCGCAAATGGCTCGATAAGGATGACCTGAAGATATCTCCACAGTTCGGCACCTTGCGGCGGAGTTGCAGCCATTGAAGGCAAAACCTGTTCAATGCGGTATTCCGTCGTAGTGCTGAGCTTCAGGCCGTGGTGCGCCATGAAGTCAAACATGCGCAGCAAAAGTTCTGGATCCTGAACGGCGGAGGGCTGCTGCAAATAAATCAAGCCATCCACTACGGAAAAATCGGCGTTTGAGACTCGCGAACGCCAGCTTTGAAAGTGTTTGTACAGCGAGGATCGCGCGGCGGGAATCTCTTCCAGCAACTGCATTGAGGCGCGATTGAGGGCGCGGGCATGGCGAAAATAAATTCGCATCCAATCCGCGGCACCCATCTCCTGGTCATCCGAGAAACCGATCTTGCGGGCGGCGGCTTCGTCCTGCGCTTCCCAGAGCAACAAGTTGTCGTCGCGGCCCTGGCGAAAATGAAGGAAGCAGCGCACCGCAATCAGAAACTCTAGCGCAGGCTCAAACTGCTTGCGCGCCGAAACCGGTAACAGCGTTTTCGGATCAGGCCAGTCACGCAGCTTGTCCATGGATGAAATCAGCGCCAGCCACGAGGCTACGTTGTAGTCTCGCAGGCCGCCGGGAGTCTCTTTGACGTTGGGCTCGAGATGGAAAACCGTGCCACCGTATTTTCCGTGGCGAGATCGAGTAATTTCCGCCAAACGCTGCACAATAGGCTGCATTTCCCGCATGATCAGCTTGGGGATAAGCTTGTCATGAAGCAGGGCGAACAATTCCTGATCCCCTGCCAGGTAACGGCAATCCAGGAGCGAGATCGTGAACTCGACGTTCTCGGGATCAAATTGATCGCACTCCGCCATGGTGCGGGTAGCGGGGCTTAGTTTCATCCGCAGGTCCCATAGTTCCTGCGAAAATCGGCGAATGCGATCTCGAAATTCTTCTTCGATGCGGCGATCAGCATGAAGAAAAAGAACGTCAACGTCGGAGTGAGGGAAGAGCCACCGCCGGCCAAATCCGCCGACGGCAACGAGGGCAAGATTCTTAGGACCTGCCTCGTCCGGAGAAATTATTTCTTTCCAAAGCCTTAGCAGCACATGTTCGACGAGATTTGTGCGCTGCGCGATTGCGGCGCGACCGTCGCCGCTCGCGGTGAACTCCTGGCGTATACGACCGGATTCTTCGGTGTAAAGATCCCGTAGTTCGCTGCTCAAGGACGATGCCGCGCTCATGGCCGTTGCTCCGGGATAGTTATGTCGCGAATTGGGTGTCCGACTCTTAAATCTTTCGATAGAGGAAACTTGACGCAAAGGCACAAGCGAACCAACAGCCAATCTATCTGCACGCAGCAGGACGCGGAAATCGAAACTATTTATAGGACGTATCAGGAATTGTTATTGGAAAGGTATGAATCTGTGCGGTAAAGGCGGATTTTGGCGGATAATCCGAGCGAAGAATCCACGAACCCGAATATTACAGCGCGCCCTCGCCGCGTTGATCGTTGCGAATGCGGATCGCTTCGTCAACGCGAGAGAGAAAAATCTTACCGTCGCCAATCTTGCCACTCTGCGCGGTGCTGATGATGGACTGAGTGACTTTGTCCACCATGTCGTCGGCGAGCACCATTTCAATTTTGATTTTGGGAATTAAATCCACGGTGTATTCGCGCCCGCGATAGACCTCAGTATGTCCCTTCTGGCGTCCATGGCCGCGCACTTCGGTGACAGTCATCCCTTCAACACCAATTTCGTGCAAAGCGTTCTTGACCGGTTCCAGCTTGGAAGTTTGGATGATTGCTTCGACCTTGGTCATTCAGTTTGATCCTTCCTCACGGTGGACGCTAGTTGCGTCTTCCCGCAACTTCCAAGCGAACCTCCGCGGCTTTCAATTCTTCTTCGGCTCGGGTGAAGTCATCCTCACTCTTCCCATTTTTCAGATGCTCTTCGGCGCGCTGCTTTTGATTCTGGGCGCGGTTGACGTCAATATCTTCGGGACGTTCCGCGGCCTCAGCAAGAACTGTAACTTTGTCGGGAAGGACCTCGGCAAATCCCCACACAACGGCGTACCGGTGAGTCTGGCCGCCGTTGCGATAGCTGAGTTCGCCGGCGGAGAGTTCGGTGATTAGGGGTGCGTGCCCTGGCAAGATGCCCAGATAGCCGCCTTTGCCGGGGATCTGCATCTCCTCGGCATCATCGCGCACGATCATCTTTTCCGGCGTTACGATCTCGAGATGAAAAGTGTTTGGCATAAACAGCTTTTGGCTTTTGGCTCTTAGTTTTTAGTTCTTACGCAGTCGTTTTCATCTTCTCGGCTGCTTCCAGCACTTCTTGCATTGTGCCCTTCATGTAAAAGGCTTGTTCGGGGATATCGTCGTGTTTTCCCTCGGTTATTTCTTTGAAGCCTTTCACTGTGTCGACGATCTTCACGTAACGCCCGGGTGAACCTGTGAATTGCTCGGCAACAAAGAACGGCTGCGAAAGGAAGCGCTGAATTTTTCTGGCGCGCGCGACTGTGATTTTCTGATCTTCGCTGAGCTCGTCAATACCAAGAATGGCAATAATGTCTTGCAAGTCCTTGTAAGTTTGCAAAGTCCTCTTCACGGCCTGAGCTACGTCGTAGTGTTCCTGTCCCACGATACGCGCGTCTAGAATGCGTGATGTCGAAGCCAGAGGATCAACCGCGGGATAAATTCCAATTTCTGTCAGGGCTCGCGAGAGAACCGTTGTTGCGTCCAAGTGAGCGAAAGTTGTCGCGGGAGCCGGATCGGTTAGATCGTCGGCGGGAACGTAAATCGCCTGCACGGATGTCACGGACCCCTTCTTGGTTGAGGTGATGCGCTCCTGCAATTCGCCCATCTCGGTAGCAAGATTGGGCTGGTACCCGACCGCGCTGGGCATGCGTCCCAGCAGGGCGGACACTTCTGATCCCGCCTGAGTGAAGCGGAAAATGTTGTCAATGAACAGCAGTGTGTCTGCGCCTTCGACATCGCGGAAATATTCAGCAACTGTGAGTCCGGTTAAGGCGACACGTAAGCGCGCACCGGGAGGCTCCGTCATCTGTCCGTAAATCAGCGCGGCCTTGGAATGTTCCGGATCGCCGGGCTTGATGACGCCTGACTCCGTCATCTCAAGCCAAAGATCATTTCCCTCACGTGTGCGTTCGCCCACGCCGGCAAAGACAGAGAATCCTCCGTGCTGCTTGGCAACGTTGTTGATTAATTCCTGAATGAAAACTGTTTTGCCGACGCCAGCGCCACCGAACAATCCGATCTTGCCGCCTTTGAGAAAAGGCTGGATCAGATCAACGACCTTTACACCGGTTTCAAACATTTCGGCGCTCGTAGCCTGTTCGTCAAACAACGGCGCAGGGCGATGAATGGGATGCCGCTCTTTGCACTGAATGGGACCGAGGTTATCCACCGGTTCACCAATGACATTCATGACGCGGCCCAGAGTGCCATGCCCTACCGGCACGGAAATCGGTCCGCCCTGATCAATGGCTTTCATGCCGCGAACCATGCCTTCGGTGGCTTCCATGGCGATGCAGCGGGCGCGGCCTTCTCCTAGATGCTGTTGTACTTCGAGAATAACGTTGACCGGTGATGGCACGGTAAAACCATCACTGACCACCCGCACCGCCTGGTAAATGAGCGGCATCGTCTCTTCGGAGAATTGAACATCCACGGCGGGACCGGAAATTTGAACTACGTGGCCTACATTTTCTGGCATAAGAATGCTCTTGGCTCCTGGCGCTTAGCTTTTGGCCTGAACTATTTCAAATAAAAGCTCGGTTCACTGCCTCAATTCTTTGAAACCGCAGGATTAGCTAAAGGCTAATAGCTAAAAGCCAATAGCTTCTTCCTCACGATGCTGCCGCCCCGCTCACAATCTCGATAATTTCTTTCGTGATCTTTGCCTGACGGGCCCGGTTCATTGCCAGCGTAAGCGAATCAATCATGTCGGTGGCGTTGTTGCTGGCCGCATCCATCGCGGTCATTCTGGCGGCATGTTCGGCCGCAACGGATTCCATCAGGCCGCGGAAAATTTCAATCTTCACGTACTTTGGCAGTAATGACCGGAACAGCTGTTCGCGAGGCTGCTCATAAATGTAATCCACCGGGGCGGTTGCGAATTTTTCGGCGGCGGCGTCAATATCCCGCGTGTCCTTGGGGCGAAGTCCTACACCGGTACCCTTGGCGGCTTCTATGGCGCGCTGCTTTTCTTCGAGCGACATGCCTTCGGCCTGGCTGATTTCTTCGATCCCCACCTGCTCGATGGGCAATATTTTTTGGACTACCAACCGCTGCGCGATCACCGATTTGAATTCGTTGTAAACGATATATACCGAGTCAACCAATTCATTGCTGTAACGGTCCACAACGCGATCCGCGATTTCAGAGACCATTGAATACTCAAGCTTGTTCAGCACACCGATGTGTTCGCCAATAAGCGCGATCCCGGCGCCTTCTTTAGAACCAGCGGTCCTCGGCTCTGCAACTGGATAGCGGCGCTTTAGAAAGTCACGGCCTTTACGTCCAATGGCTTCTATCTCGACGTTCTTATCTTTTTTGGAATCAAGGAACCGCATCGCGGCCTTCAAAATATTTGTGTTGAACGCGCCGGCTAACCCCTTGTCGCCCGTCACGACAATGAAGAGAACGTTGTTTTCTGGACGCTGCGCCAGCAAGGGATGACGCAACTCTCCGGTCTGCGGGTCGTAGAGCTCCACACGCGAAACCAGAGATTTCAGGACATTCGTGAGCATTTGCGCATAGGGACGTGCCGCCAAAGCCCGCTCCTGCGCACGGCGCAACTTGGCGGCTGACACCATTTTCATAGCGCGAGTGATCTGCCGCGTGTTTATCACGCTGCGAATGCGGCGTCGAATATCGAGAATGTTAGCCATTGAAAACCAGCTATCAGCCGTCAGTTCTGCAGTCTTCAGCTAAATCACAAAATTACTTTGCTGCGACTTTTTCTTCTTCCCGCTTCGCGTCCTGCCGAGACGCGCTGCCGTTTTGGTTCTGTGACTGCGACTGTTTGCGGTCCTGTGGCGGCTTGTCTTTATTAGTACTGCCATCTTTCGATTCCATTGCTTTTCTATCTGCGACGAATGTTTCTTTCGCTTGCTTGATGATTTTTGTCATTTCGGCTTTTAGTCCATCGTCAAGAACTTTCTTTTCCATGATTGCGCGTAGAAGCCCAGGATTTGAAGCATCCACATACTTGTATAGCTCGGCTTCGAAATCGCGAATCTGATCTACCGGCAAATCGTCGAAAGCGCCGCTTGTGCCTGCGAAGATGACGAGTATCTGCTTTGAAAAGGGCAAGGGCGAAAACTGTTTCTGTTTCAGGATCTCGACCAGTCTCTGGCCGCGATTCAGCTGAGCCTGGGTCGCTTTATCGAGGTCGCTACCAAACTGCGAAAAGGCTGCCAGTTCGCGATACTGCGCAAGATCAAGTTTCAAAGTGCCGGCTACCTGCCGCATCGCTTTGATCTGCGCGCTTCCGCCGACACGGCTAACGGAAATTCCAACGTTCACTGCCGGCCGCACACCGCTGTTGAAAAGGTCGGTCTCAAGAAAGATTTGGCCATCTGTAATTGAAATGACGTTGGTGGGAATGTAAGCGGAAACGTCGCCCGCCTGCGTTTCAATGATTGGCAACGCGGTGAGTGACCCGCCACCATTCTTGTCGCTCAACTTCGAAGCGCGCTCGAGCAGCCGGGAGTGGAGATAAAAGACGTCTCCGGGATAAGCCTCGCGTCCCGGCGGTCTGCGAAGCAATAAGGAAATCTCACGATAAGATGCGGCGTGCTTCGACAAGTCGTCATAAATGACCAGCGCGTGCCGTTTGCTGTCGCGAAAATATTCACCCATCGCGCACGCGGCGTATGGAGCGATGTACTGCATTGGCGCCGGCTCGGAGGCCGACGCAGCCACGACAATGGTGTAATCCATTGCGCCATAGTCGGTCAGGATTTTGACGACTTGGGCGATAGAAGATCTCTTCTGTCCAATGGCGTTGTAAATACAGATTAGATCGTTGCCTTTATTGTTGATGATGGTATCGAGCGCGACGGCGGTCTTGCCGGTTTGACGGTCACCGATGATTAACTCGCGCTGTCCGCGGCCGATCGGGATCATGCTGTCAATGGCCTTCAACCCGGTCGCCATCGGTTCGCGAACCGGCTGGCGGTCAATAACACCAGGCGCAAGGCGTTCGAGAGCAATTGTCTGATCGGTTGTGATCGGTCCTTTGTCGTCAATGGGCTGTCCCAGTGCGTTCACTACGCGGCCAATCATTCCGTTGCCCACGGGAACGCTCATGATCTTGCCGGTACGTTTGACCTCGTCGCCTTCGCGGATTTCGGTGTAGTCGCCAAGCAACACGACTCCGACTTGATCTTCCTCGAGATTCATCGCAATTCCAGCTAGGTTGTGCGGGAAGGCAAGAAGTTCGCCCGCCATCACTTTGTCGAGACCGTGAACGCGCGCGATGCCGTCGCCAAGGGTGACGACAGTTCCGACTTCGTCCACAGCAATCTTCGACTCGTAATTCTCGATTTGCTGGCGGATTAATTGCGTAATTTCGTCTGCTTTGATTTGTGCCATAAATTCAGCTTCTAGCTCTTAGCCCCTGGCTCTTAGCTTACCCCCCGGTTAACCTGTTTGACCTAATTACAATTTCGCCGAACAGAAATCTTCGGACTTAAGCCAAAAGCCAACGGCTAAGAGCTAAGAGCGATTCTTTCCCGAATCTTCGTCAACTGGCCGTCCACCGACCCGTCATAGATTGTGCTTCCGATTCGCACAATGACACCGCCGATCAGAGATTCTTCGCGCGAGTACTGGGCCCGCACATTCTTGCCGGTTAACTTTGAGACTTGGGATTCGAGGATGATTCTCTCGGCTCCATCCAAATCTCTCGCGCTCGTGATCTCAGCTTCAACAAAACCCATGCGCTGGCTCAATTCCTGCTCGAATTGTTTCGCGATGTCTCCAAGAAAATTAATGCGGCGATGATCAATCAGCACTGCCACGAAATTCCGCACTTCAACAGAAATTCCTTCGCGAGAAACGATCGCATCCAGCACGGCGCGTTTCTGGTCGGCGGTAATGGACGGAGTCTCCCAAACTTCCCGTAATTCCTTGCTGTTGCTCACCGACTCGCTCAACGATTGCACTTCCCGCAGAGTGCGCTGGGGATCGAGTTTGCGGTCGAAGACTACATCGGCGAGAGCGCGGGCATAGGTATGTGTGACGGAAGCCATGGCTCAGTTTTGTCCCCGTCCCGGTCCGGCTTCTGGATCGGAAAGATGCTGCGCGAAGCCGCGTATCAAATCCTGGTCAGTCTGGGCGTCCACATGAATCTGCTTGCGCGCGAGCGAAACCGCCAAGTCTGCCGCGTATGCCGTAAGGTCGCGACGGGCTGTCCTGGCCGCGGCGGCGATTTCCTGTTCCGCCGACTGCACGATTCTTCTGGCGTCATCGACTGCGGCCGCTTTGATCCGTGCTTCTTCGTCCGCGGCTTCCTTCTCTCCGGCGCTTCGCATTTCCTGAATTTCGGTCCCTAAGCGTGAGAGGCGGGTTTCAATATCCGCTAGACGGTGGTTGGCTTCTTCACTGGTTTTGCGGGCCTCAGCCATCGCGTGCTGAATGGAAGCAGTGCGGTTCTGGAACATCGCTGGCAAGTGTTTCCTGGACGCCCAAATGATCGCGCCCGCGATCACCGCGAAATTAATTAGGGTTCCCAACCATGTTGCTTGTTCCAATGAGAGACGCGTGCGGTCAGCAATTTTTTGGGCATCACCTATCCAAAGCAACAGGCCGAACACAGCTGCTACGAGCGTAATTTGAAGTGTCGTTCGGCTTCGCATTATCGGGCACCTGCGGGAGCTTCAGGATTCGCCGAATGCAGGATGGCGCGAATAATCTCTATAGCTAGCCTTCCGCTCTCAGACTGCAAGGTCTCCTGCGCAGCGATTTTATCTTTCTCTATTGCGGAGCGCGCTTCATATATTTGCGCCTGGGCTTTGGTTTGAGTCTCGGCGACGATTGTCGCTCGCGCTTGGGCGGCCTGTTGGCGACGGCCTTCCTGAGCCCTGAAGATTGCCATTCGTGCGTCGCGCAACTTCCGCTCATATTCGGCGGTGCGGTCTTCGGCCTCGGCAATATCGGCGCGAGCTTTCTCAATTGCGCCTTCGGTTTTGCTGCGACGCTCGGCGAGAACGCTTACGAGCGGCTTATGAACCAGAACACTATAGAGGCCATACAGCAAAACCATAAAAATGACGGTGGGAACGGACTGAAGCAGTAATTCGCCTATCTGTCTTAGCGTCTCGTCCATGATTTGCTTGAAGGTCTCTCGGGTGAAGAAGGCTTGGGAACCATTAAAATTAGCATCTTGCGGAGTGAAGTGTCAACGCGAGGGCGACATTTCGACAGTCCGGAAAAGAAAGTCTGTAAACAGCCAACTATCACTGGTCGCCATTCCCAGGTCTCGCAAAAGCGGCGAGACGTGGTACACCCGCACCCGTCACCCGGCAGCAGCTGGGCTAAAAAAGGACAAATCATCCGCAACAGGCTTAGAATAATCCAGCACATATGTCCGCAACTGACAATCTCGCCAACCTTAAGGATGACATGGTCGCCTTCATTGAAGGCCACGGCATGCGTCGTTTTCCTGGATATGTTGATTATGATGAAGTCCAGCGGGTGGTTTGGAAGCCCGGGGACAATCCGGAAAGTTGGAAAGACTTTGTGGAATTGGCCAAGGCCGCCGGCGCGTCTTTTCTGACCATGGATACGTGGGTGTTGAAACGTGAAGAGCTGGAGACTTTAATGGAGAGCTTGAGCGATGTCGAATTCTCGAATGACGAAGACCTTGAAGATGCCCGCTGGCTGAAAACTTATCTCGGTAAGACTGGATTCATCCAGCTCGGCTTTCCTCATCAGGGGATCATGATGGTTTATGAGGTCTCGACGGAATGGAATGAGCGCTACCACGGACTGCTGGAGATGGCGGAAGAATTTGGCGGCATACCAATTGACGGATCCGGCCTCGACGAAGAAAGTTAGCTTGTGCGCTGGAATTCCCGATCTGCTGAACAATCCAAGATAGCAGATTTAGAAGTACAACTTCAATCCAATCCAAGCTTGGGCGTGCGTGATGCGAATCTCGCCGCGGTCCTTGCTCGCCTACTGGTGATTCGCGGTATTGATCAGATTGAAATGGCTGAAAGGTATCTCTCGCCATCTCTCGCGCACCTGCATTCGCCTTATCTCATGACAGGCATGAAAGCCGCTGTGGATCGGCTGGCCGCAGCCCTCGAGCGACAAGAAAAAATTCTGATTTACGGCGATTACGACGTGGATGGAACAACCGCGATTGTCATTGTCAAAGCTGCGATTGAACTTTGCGGCGGGACGGCTGATTTTCATGTTCCTCACAGAATCCGCGAAGGATATGACCTGCGTGGCGATGTTATCGAAGAGGCTGCTGCGGCTGGCATTCGTTTAATTATCAGTGTGGATTCAGGCATTCGAGCTTTTGCCGCCGCGGAAACCGCGCGCAGACTCGGAGTTGATTTGATCGTCACCGACCACCACATTCCGGGCAAGGATGGAATGCCCCATGCTCTGGCCATACTGAACCCCAATCAGGCGGGCTGCGAATATCCATGCAAGTCGCTCTGTGGGGCAGGCGTCGCTTTCAAGCTGGCTCAGGCACTGATGGAGCGGCTGCTGCCCGAAAAAGATCAAGCGCGATTGTTAACCTCGTTTATGAAGATCGTGGCCATCGCAACCATTGCGGACGCGGTGCCACTCACGGGCGAGAACAGAATATTCGCGAAACTTGGATTGGGAGCTTTACGGTCGGCAGTCAACCCAGGTCTGAAAGCCCTCTTGGAAGTTGCGGAGTTAAGCGGACGTCCGCTGACATCGGGCGAGGTAGCTTTTCGAATCGCTCCGCGCATCAATGCAGCTGGCCGCATGGACGTTGCCCGTGATGTCATCGAACTTTTCAGCGTGAAGGATTCGGTTCGGGCCCGCGAAATCGCTTCCAAACTAAATCATCTCAACGGAGAACGTCAGGAAGAAGAACGCCGCATTCTGGCGGCGATCGAGGAGCGGTGCGAGCGCGAGCCGGACTTACAAGAGGCGTTCTGCATGGTGATAGACGGAGAGGGCTGGCATCGGGGGGTGATAGGAATCACCGCTACGCGGGTAGTCGAACGATACGGTCGCCCGACGCTAATTATTTCGCGGGATGGCGACCATGCGTATGGCTCCGGACGCTCGATTCCGGCATTCCATCTTCTGAACGCGTTGGAATCCTGCGGACATTTATTTTCGCGGTATGGAGGCCACGCTCATGCGGTGGGATTTTCTTTGCCTGCGGCGAGTCTTCGCGAACTAAGCATTTATTTGGACGGATACGCCCGGGAGCGTCTTACCCTCAGCGATTTTGACCCTATTCTGAATGTGGATGCTGACCTTCCCCTCGACTGCCTGAGGCCAGAGTTGTACCAGGCCTTGCGACGCATGGAACCGTTTGGCGTGGGAAATCCGGAACCGGTTTTTATAGCTCGCGGCGTTCGGTTAATGGCACCTCCCCAAGTGATGAAGGATAAACATGTGAAATTGAGAGTAGCTGCTGCTTTGACCGGTGACAGCAAAAATTGGAGAAGGGCAATCACCTACAACGCTCTGGGATGGCACATGGCTCAGCGTTTCCAGGACTCGCGGCTTCTACCGGGCGACACTCTCGACGTAGCGTTCACTCTGGGGCAAAACGAGCATCCAGATTTCGGAGGGTTGGAATTGTCATTGCGAGACTTCAAGCTAACGGCGCAAGTGGAATCTAAAACAAAAGTCGCGGCCGCCTCGGAATGAATTCCATTCGTTGGAATTCCGCATCAATCGCCGGTTGGAATGATTCCCGCGTTCTCAACCATCAAGATAACGGTTCGTTCCGGCGCCCGTGTGCGGTGCATAATTCCTTTCGAGACTACGAACCCTTGTCGCGGCGAAAGCTCAACGGTTCGGTCTTCAAGATCAATCAATAGCTTTCCTTCCAGAACGTAGAAGAATTCATCGTCGTTTTCATGCTGATGCCAGTGATATTCCCCTTGTATGACTCCGAGACGCACGACCGAGTCATTCACTTTACAAAGAGTCTGGTTATACCACTTGTGCAAACACGTTTCGGATAGCGCCTTTTCGTCAATCACTTGGCCGTGTTGATAATAGATGTCCAGCCGCGTTTCGTATGGATAAGGCTTGGGGTCGCTCATACACACCTCGGATGCACTTTATTGGCGAGTTTACACGAGAGCTACTGCGGAGACCTGCCAAGAGGAAAGAACGTTCCGAACGCTGTCAGAACTCAAAGTAGCCGCCGCCGTTAATGGGACGTGGCGATCCGTCAGTTCCGGTGGCGGGAAGCAATCCTACAATTCCACGCAGAGTTTCCCACGCAGCGTCGTTCAATGCCGGGTCGGTGGACACCAATTCGCGAATCATCTTCCACGCTGCAACGTTAAGCGCGCCCTCGGGAGGAGGACCCATCGCCAGCGAGACCGAGCACTGCGGACAGAAACAGATCCGCTGAGCCATGGATTTCTGGCGCGGCCTTATTCCCACAGTCTGGGCGAACATATACAAAGCCACGGACTTGTGTCCCGGTTCGAGCTCACGGTTGCAACGAAGGCAATAGAGAGTTTCCAAGGGTCCTCGGCGGCATCAAGCTGACTCGTACTTCGCCCATCAACGAAATACTGTCCCACCGAATGACAGGACACAAGTAGATAAGAAGATTCCGGCTGGTCCTGGTAACGGGAGTTATGGATTGTGGGCGGGCGACACAATATCGCCGAGAATCTCAATTTCATCTTTCATAGATCCGAGCCAATCCGCGGAGGAGAGCGCCGCCGTGGGCGTTATTTCAGCAACAGGTTTGCCGAATCGGCTGATTCGGATGGCCTTTTCGTCTTCTCTACCAGTTCAATCAGTGCGAAGCATTTGGCCTGAACTCAAAGATAGCGATTTCTTTCATTGAACGTATTCAAACATAGTTGATTGCGCGTGACGAAGACATAATTGCAGTGTATGTACATTCGATGTACACTATTTGAAGTGCGGGAATCCCACGAGTTCGATTGGGACAAAAACAATGAACGGCATCTTGCAAAACACGATATTAGCCGCTCCGAAGCCGAAGACGTTTTGTCAGGAGACCACATTCTTCTTGAATATCAGACCGAGGGCGATGAGGAGCGTTGGGTTGCGGTCGGAGCGACTCGCGCTGGCCGAATATTGAGCGTCGTCTTTGCAGTTCGCGGCGACATCCTTCGCCCGATAACCGGATGGGTTGCCGATAAAGAGACCGCTGATGTGTACGTCCGGCAGTGGGGGCCGGAATGAACATGACAAAAGCAAAAATAAAACAAGCTGCCATTCCTAAGTTTTCGGATGAGTCAGAAGAAGCGGCGTGGTGGGACTCTCATCGTTCCGAGATTGAGTCCGAGGTTCAGCGGCGGCTGAAGCAGAAGCGTGAGCTGACGTTAACCCGCCTGCTGCAGGGAGAAAAGCCATCGCAGCCCATCACGCTGCGAATTCCGAAAGAAGACCTGGAGAAGGCACGAATATTGGCGGCGCGAAAAGGTTTGGGCTACCAGACGTATATCAAAATGCTGCTTCGGGAGGCGCTCACTAAAAACGCGAGTGCGGAGACTGTAGTGGAGGGTCGTCATAAAGAGGCGGGAGCGGTGAAATTGGCCACGCATCCCTTGCGCGTCCTTCGCCGCAAAAGGAGTCGCTGAATCAAGATGAACTTCAGCAGGATTGCTTACGAGAACCTGAATGCGCGACAGAAAGAGTCCTACAACTTTCGTAAGATATCTTTCAGAAGGCAGCCCCCCAGAAAATTCCTTTCCCTGAACCAAGCTGTGATCTAGCCAAAGTGGATCGCGTCATGCAATCTGGCAGCTATGGCAATGGACGCCACATACATTGCATTGCGGCGCAACGAAGGTTGGACGCGCACCGCTCAACCGTCCACGAAGGTTTACGCGGTTGAGCAGTTATCCAAACTCCGGGAGTGCGAACAGGTAGCAGCAGTGTGTTTTAGGATTCGTGGCGGTGCCATTGAATTCTTGCTGGTGCACACCCGTGGTGGACGCTGGATTTTTCCCAAGGGCAATGCCGAGCCTGGATTGACTCACGCCCAGGCTGCGGCTCTCGAAGCTTTTGAAGAGGCAGGCGTGCACGGCCGCATGGAGGAGGCTTGCTTTATCCGTTATACCGGGCACAAACAAGGCGGGCGTAGTTCTTCAGCGAGATCTGCCGGAAATCAGATTGCGGTAAATGCACACCTTTGCGAGGTTCTTCGGGTCGAACCGCCGCAGGAACGAGATCGAAATCCCACATGGTTTTCATCCGAGAAGGCGAAGAAGCGACTGAGGGAGGGCCGGTCGCCCGAGTATGGCGCGGAAATCACGAGCGTGATTGACCATGCCGTGGCGCGTATACGCGGACGAAGCAGTGCTGTTCGCGACACCGTTCAAAAAGTGCGATTCATTGACGCCCGCTGAAGAGTCGCGGGTGAATGATGGGTACACGCGAGATCCCTCACTCGGCTGGTGAAAGCGCCGAGTTTCGGGATGATGTCTCAGTGAGAGCATTCGGAATTCAAGTTTTAGTCCTTGCTTCGGTCATCCCGAAGTCCCCGCGTTTTCTCCAGCGGGGCGAGGGATCTGGCGTGTAGCGTTCCGATGTTCATCCGTCACGTGGTAATGCGGGAAATCGCAGGATGACGGGTACGCGCGAGATCCCTCGCCCCGCTGGTGAAAGCGCCGAGTTTCGGGATGACGTCTCAATAAAATTGGACAGCGAGAGTCATCGGATAAACATTTGCCCTGAACCAGTGACGACTAAGAATCACCATAGATGATAGAAGCCGTCCAGCCGTGCTACTTCTACCTCTGTTCCAAACAGTTCGCCCAGGCGCTCACCTACAAGCATGTCTTCCTTCCTTCCGTCGGCAACAATTTTGCCGCTTCGCATCAGCATCACGCGGTTAACCTCGGGAACGATGTCTGACAGATCGTGCGTGACCATGATGATGCCGATGCCGGCGCTTGCGAGCAAGCTCATCGTTTGCCTCAAGCCTCTTCGCGCAATTACATCGAGCGAGTTGCTGGGTTCGTCGAACAATAGTGCGCGTGGCCGGTGCACCAAAGCTCGCGCGACTAAAATCCGCTTCGCTTCGCCGGACGACATTTCAAATACGGCACGGTCCGCAAGGTGGGAAACTTGTAATTGAGCAAGCGTTGCGTGCGCCAGGTCTCTCTGCTGGGTCTTCACTTCGTGATTGCTGTAGATAGCGATGCTGCTGAAAAATCCCGATAAAACTACATCCAAGCCGGTGGCGTCTCCGGTTACAGCCGACATGAGATCATTGGAGACGACGCCAAGCATCGAGCGAAGTTCGAAAACATTCCACTGCTCCCGGCCGAGAATACTTATGGATGAGCCCTCGCGAACCACCGGATAACATTCTCGAGTAATTGTTTTAACCAGGGTGGATTTCCCACACCCATTGGGACCTAGAATTGCGATCCGCTCATCTGCACCGACCACGAGAGAGAAGTCGTCGAGTACGATTCTTTCTCCTCGCATAACGCACACGTTCTGGAGATTCAGTAGCGGTGGGGCTGGTGCGGTCATCGTGCTCCAGTGTAGATCACGATGGCAGATGCTGACGGTGGTGAAAATAACCAGAGAAGTGGCTTGCTAAGTCTCTACCCACTTCCAAGTTAGGGCGTAGTGCAGTTTTGTGGCAGAGTTAAACGGATGGCAACTGCTTCAGATCTGAGGAACCCTGGCCGCATTGCCTTCAGTTATCCGGATTTCCTGCGATATCAAATCGCCAGGTTCTGCATTGTCACGTCGCTCGAAATGTTATCGGTTGCGGTCGGGTGGCAGGTTTACGACATCACTCATCGCGCTCTTGATCTTGGCTTGGTGGGCCTGGCGCAATTTCTGCCTGGAATTCTCTTATTTCTCGTGTCGGGCCATGCCGCTGATCGGTTTGACCGCCGCCGGTTGCTGATCCTATGTTATGCGGGCTTCGCATTGTGCTCGGGCCTGCTGTTATCGGTTTCGACGCTCCGCCTCGATTCCGTTTACCCGATCTATGTTGTTTTAGTACTTTTGGGGATTGTGCGCTCTTTTAACGGACCCGTCTCGCGCTCACTTTTGCCGCAGTTGGTGCCGGAGCAGCATTTCCCTAATGCGGTCGCGTGGAACTCGAGCATATTTCAAGCGGCCACAATCCTGGGGCCCGCAATGGGTGGGCTGGTTTACGCTTTTTTTCGCGGCGCTTCAGCTGTGTATGCTACCGCCTTACTGGTTTCCATAGCGGCGGTCCTTTCTACGTTGCGAATAAAATTGCGAACGAAATCGCGGCCGAGGGAAGAAGTCAATTGGACAACCGTCCTGGCGGGCTTCCGCTATATCTGGAAACAAAAGATAATTTTAGGTTCGATCTCGCTGGACATGTTCGCTGTCTTGCTCGGCGGTTCGGTCGCGCTGCTTCCCGTATACGCGCGGGAGATTCTGCACACAGGTCCGTGGGGCTTGGGACTGTTACGGAGCGCTCCGGGAATAGGTGCAACCGTGATGGCTATTCTTCTCGCGCACCGGCCTTTGCGGAGACATGTCGGCGCGACAATGTTATGGTGCGTCGCTGGGTTTGGCGTATTCACCATAATCTTCGCCCTATCGCGGAGTATCGTGCTTTCCATGATTGCGCTACTTTTCGTCGGAGCAACGGATATGGTCAGCGTGGTTATACGCGGAACCCTGGTTCAGCTTGGAACTCCAGACAGCATGCGGGGGCGCGTGAACGCTGTGGACATGCTATTCATTGGGGTTTCCAATGAGTTCGGAGAGTTTGAATCGGGCCTCACCGCGCATTGGTTCGGAGCGGTACCTGCTGTCGTGTTAGGTGGAATCGGAACGCTGATTGTAATCGCCATCTGGGCCGGCATCTTTCCCGAACTCAGAAAGGCAGAGCAAATCACCAGCGTTCAATCTTAGACACCAACATTCATCAGCAATTTGACCCTGTTGTTGCAACGAGAAAATGTCGTATTAACTGCGACGAGATTATGTCACCCCTTAACGATTAAGTAACTGCCGCCAAAGCGGGGCGGCCTCCCAGGTTGTAGATGCGGGGCATCTGGGTTTTGGGTTTCCGCAGCGTGAGTCGCGGAGCAGGGTTGCGATGGCCGTATTCTTGCAGCGGCAAGGGGTGGGTCATCAGTAAGTGATCTCCGCGGTAGGTACGCAGGGTGCCGTCCAACTGATGCGAGAGTTCGACGGTTTCGCCGGAGTATCCGCGCTGGGCGGGCAAGGATGGTAGGGCGATGGAATGCGCGCCCAAGACGACGACGTGATCGGGGCCGACGACGCGGTCATAGCGCAGGCTAAGGCAGCGGGCGAGATCGAAGCGGCGCGGCAGAGCGCGAAAGTCGCGAGCGGATTCGGCGGCCGGACGTGCGAAGCGTCGATTGTAGTCGTCGCAGAAACGGTCCAGCACGGCGTTGGCCTCTTGCAAAGTAATGGCATGGGCGAGGCGAAGTTCGCTGACCAGGCGGTCCTGCAAGGTGCGCCAGGCGCGCTCAATGCGGCCTTTGGCTTCGGGCGAGTAGGCGGGGATCTGGGTGATGCCGAGCTCCTCGAGGGCGCGCCCAAGCTGGGTGGAAGATTGTTTTCCGGCGGGTTCTTCGGCGACGGTCCAGTGGGAATCGTTGCGCTGAAAGATGGAGTGACGATCACGATAGAGGCTGAGGGGCACGCCGTGGACGGAGATCATGGCGTACAGGGCGCGAAGATATCCAACGGTATTTTCGGCTTCGAGTTGGAAGTGGGCGGAGAGAATCTGGCTGGTGGCATCGTCTTGAAAACCGACAAGAGTGAGATGCGGACCGCGGCCTTCGAGCCAGTCGTGACGGCTGGCGTCGGTGAGCACCATCATGCCGAAACGCGGGCGGGGTGCGCGGCGCGAGCGATATTTACGGGCGCGGCGTTTCTGCGGAGAGGCAAGTTTTGCACCTCGTAAAATGCGGCGCACGGTCTCGCGGCTGACGGTGAGGTTCTCCTCGACACGAAGTTTTTCCGCGAGATGAGAATCGTTGAAGCCGGCATACTTGCCGCGAGCCAAGGTCAAAATCAACCGCTTCTGGGGAAGTGAAAAAGCCCAAGGCATAGGGCGTCCACGATTGCCGTGGTGCACCCACGCGATGGAATCGGGCTCATAGCGCCGCTTGAGCCGCTGTACCTGCCGTTCACTCAGTTGCAGCAGGCGGGCAGCTTCGCGTACGCTCAGCCTCCCGCCCACCGCATTCTCAATCACTTTCACGCGTTGCAACTCTTTCTGACTCATCGTCACCATCCTCATAGGGTGACAAAGTCTCGTTGCAGTTAGGGGGTGACATTATCTTGGAGCATCTACACATCAGCAATTTGACCCTTTACACGCGTCATCCATGCCGGATATAGTCTCGGCGTCATGACCATCGGCACAATTGTTTGCAATCAATGCGGGGCACAGAACCCCACAACCTCACAGTTTTGTTCGAACTGCGGGACTGCTCTCGCGAGTGCGCTTCCCGCTTCCAACAGGGTCGCCGCAGGCACTGCGGCGATGACAACGCCCGTCCAGAGCCAGGCTTTTCAGGCTTCCGTCGCTCCACCGAATACGGCCGCGAGCACAACTGGATACGGCGGATTTTGGGTGCGTTTTGTTGCCGCGATAATTGACGGAATTATTGTCCAAGTTGTAGTGATGCCGGTCGCCTTGGTTCTGGGAGTCGTCGCCGGCATAGCCGGTGCGACGGTAAGTGGCACGGGGCAAAGCCTGAATTTAACCTCCATCATCATTCTGGCGGTGTTTGGGGGCTTTGCATCGTGGATATACGAAGCTGCTATGGAAAGTTCCTCGCGACAGGCTACATTAGGCAAGATGATATTCGGGATGAAAGTAACGGATTTGCAGGGTCACCGCGTCTCTTTTGCCCGAGCGACTGCCAGGCATTTCAGCAAGATTATTTCCGGCATGATTTTGTTCCTCGGCTATATCATGGCCGGATTCACCGCACAAAAGCAGGCGCTGCACGACATGATTGCCGGGACTGTCGTGCGTCGCGGCTAACGGTTTTCTTCTGATCGCCGCCAACCGCACCATGAAGTAAACTCAATTTGTGCCTCTAAACATCCCACGGTTGCGGCGATGGCTTGCTGCCACGACAGCCGTGGTGATTTGTTTGGTAACCGCGTCCTATTTTTACGCCCGTCACAGAGTGCGGAGCAGTCTCAAGCAAATCCCGGAGAAAATTGGCGTCGAAATTCAGCAAAGCGCCAAGGGCTTTACGATTTCCAAATCTTTCCAGGGGCATACCCTTTTCAAAATTGAAGCAAGCAAAGCAGTGCAGTTCAAAGAAGGAGGGAGAGGAGAGTTACATGATGTCGAAATCACCGTGTATGGGCGAGATTCAGATCGGTTCGATCGAATCGCGGGAAAAGACTTTGAATACGATTCCCAAACCGGGGACGTGATCGGAAAGGGTGAAGTACAAATTGACCTCGAAGCTAACCCTGGTGGCGTGAACCGAGCCGATCAGTTGGTTCCAAACGGCCTGAAGAATCCTGTCCACCTTAAAACCACGGATCTGGTTTTTAATCAAAAAACGGGTGACGCTCACGCGGATGGGGAAGTTGATTTCGCAGTTCCCCAAGGACATGGTTCGGCAGTAGGTCTGAAGTATGTCGCCCGAAGCAACGTGTTGACGCTGAATTCGCAAGTGAGGGTCATGTTGAACGGTCTGTCTCCGATCTCGTTAACGGCAGCGCGCTTGGCAATCAGCCGTACCCCGCGCACTCTTGTGCTGGAGCATCCGCACGTGACGGATGGCATGGAACAGTCCGAAGCTGATACTGCGACGGTGTACCTAACGCCGGACGACAAACTAGAGCGTGTTTTGGCCCAAGGGAACGTGCTCATCGCCTCCGGCAGGCCGGATGGAGGAAAGATCACAGCTGGGCAGTTGAACCTTCTAGCCGGAACAGTAAACACTCTTCGCGAAGCCACTCTTATGGGGAACGTACGATACGAGAGTGTCGGAGAAGGCCGCATTCAGAGCACGGCGGGTCGAGCAGTCATCAATTTCGATCCCCAGAGCAAAATAAAAGATATTCACGCTGACCAAGGCGTCGTTTTAGTGCAACCCTCAACTTCCAAAGCAGGTAAACAGAGCTTTCAGCTAACAGCGCCATCGATGGATTTTTCTATCGCTGGCGGGCGGCTTATCCGCCGCGCGGAAACATCTGGTCCCCCGCAGATTACTCTTACCTCCACCGGAAATGAAAAGGCGCCCGACTCAACTGTCATCACCGCCGAAAAATTCGAGGCTAGTTTCGATAGTCAAGGGCAACTCGCCGCAGTTCATGGCGGTCCGAATTCGCGGATTGTGAGCAAGTCTCGCGGAAAACCTGACCGTGTGAGCACAAGCCAGACGCTGGACGCGGAATTCGCAGCGGGCAATGGGGTCACGGCGCTCATCCAAAAAGGAAACTTTGCGTATGGCGGTGGCGATATTAAAGCGTGGGCCGACGACGCTCAATATACGCCGCAAGATCAAACAATGCTGCTCCAAGGATTGGCGCGGGTGGCAGATGGCGGGATGATAACCACGGCAAAGGCCATCCGCCTGAACCGACTAACTGAAAGCGCTTTTGCCGAAGGGGAGGTTAAGACAACGGACTCTCCCTCTCCGTCGCTAAACATGAAAACGGGCAAACCCGCTTCGGAGATCCCGATTCACATTACAGCAGGGAAGATGACTGCAACTCATGGTTCCGCGACGGTGCTTTACGAAGATAATGTCCAACTGTGGCAGGGGGCCAATTCTGTGGAAGCCCCAATCATCCAGTTCCATCGGGATGACCGTAACGTTATTGCGGAGCGGAAGGGTGCCCAACGGGTGAAAACGACCCTGAGCCAGACGGATAAAAAAGGAAAAATCACCCTACTCGACGTTTCCGCGGACCACTTGACGTACGCCGAGGATCAACGAGTCGTTCATTTTCAGGGGAACGTGGAAGCCGTTAGCAACGGTATTACTTTGACTGCCCCGATCACTGACTGCTTTCTGCGAAGCCGCGCGCAAACAGTTCAAAATACAAAGCTTGACCGCAACATGGCCCTAGAAAAGATCGTGGCGGCAGGAGGGGTTGTTATAACTCAGCCGGGTCGCCGTGTGACCGGTGACAATCTCGTGTATACGGCAGATGACGATAAGTTCGTAGTGACCGGCGGAACGCCTAGCATTTTTGATGCCGAACACGGTAATGTTACGGGCGTTTCGTTGACTTTGTATGGTCACGATGGTAGGGTGCTCGTAGAAGGCAACGATAAATCCCCCGCCGTCACTGAAATACGAGTGGCACGTTAAATGCACACGCTGTCCGCCGACGAAATTGGCAAGTCTTACCGCGGACGCAGGGTTGTAAATGGCGTAAGCCTGCGCGTGGAGCAGGGAGAAGTTGTTGGCCTGCTCGGACCGAACGGCGCCGGCAAAACAACCACCTTCTATGCCATTGTGGGCCTGATCCCCCCCGATACAGGCCGGATACTAATTGACGATAAGGAAATTACCGATGTGCCAATGTATCTGCGGGCACGTCAGTACGGAATCAGCTATCTCCCCCAGGAAGCTTCTGTTTTTCGCAAGCTCACGGTAGAAGAAAACATTTTGGCGGTTTTAGAGGCGCAGCCTATCCCATGGCATGAACGCCGCGAACGAATGGAGAAGTTGATTGACCAATTGGGGTTGGAGCACATACGTCAAAATCGGGGCCATGACCTCTCAGGAGGCGAACGACGCCGCGTCGAAATTGCCCGCGCGCTCTGCATCAACCCAACATTCATTTTGTTGGACGAGCCCTTCTCTGGCATTGACCCGCTCGCAGTTTCCGATCTGCAAAGGATTATTAGCGCCCTGCGAGCCAGCGGGATTGGCGTGTTGATTACGGATCACAATGTGCGTGAAACGCTATCAGTCACCGACCGCGCCTACATCATTAACGAAGGCCGAATTTTTCGGCACGGAACGCCGGAGCAATTAGGTGGAGACTCCGAGGTACGGAGAGTTTATTTGGGGGAAAGTTTCTCGTTGGTTTGAAGCCGGTCGTTGGTTGTTCGTCGTTGGTCGTTGGCAACCGCGACACGATCAATTTTTGACAAAATGACTGGCAACGACGAACGACCAAGGACCAACGATTGATCTTATGGTGATGTTGCAACCAAAGTTGCATTTGAAGGTCTCGCAGAGGCAAATTCTCACCCCTGGGCTGGTCCAGATGGTGAGTGTTCTGGCGCTCAATAAGCTCGAATTGCGAGACATGATCACCGCCGAAATGGTTGAGAATCCTGTGCTCGAGGAGCTCGAGGATTCAGTCCCATTAATTGACGAAGTGGGACAGCGGGAAGAAGAGCGTGATCGTCCGGCGCCCGAAGAAAATACGGTTACGGCCGCCGAAAAAAAGGATCCGTTTGAAGAAATTGATTTCGGATCGTTTTTTCAGGAATATCTTGATCCCGGCTACCGCAGTCCTGGCGAGATGGAAGAGATTGAACGTCCCTCGTTCGAGAATTTTCTTTCCAAGCCGAGTAATCTTTCTGACCACCTGAAATGGCAGTTGGGTTCAATCCCGGTCAGTAGTGAAGTGCGGGAAGCGGCAGAAGTGGTGATCGGCAATCTTAGTGAAGACGGATACCTGATTGCCAGCGACGATGAAATGCTGGGTATAGTGCCTGCGGCTCCCCCCGAGGCCGACGCTGCTGTGGTTGAAAAAGTGGTACAGGAAGCTGCGGCGTTGGGATTGGACGCAGCTTTGGAGGATGCACTTGGGGAAGAGACTCTGCCGGACTGGCTTCCGGAAGCAGAGAACACCCTGGTACAAATCGCGCCAACCTCGGTTGTCGCGGTTGCCGAATCAGCTTCAATTCCCACTCCGAGCGTTAAGCCAAATGGCCACTTGCCCCCCCAATTTCACCCCAACTTTAATCTGGCCGAATTGCACGAAGGCATTGAGCTGGTCCGGCAAATGGATCCTCCCGGCGTAGCTTGCCGCGATTTGCGGGAGTGCCTGCTTCAGCAATTGAAATATCACCAGCAACAATTTGCAGCCAGCAAGAATGGAAATGGCGAGACCACGGATGTGCTCTTTGCGGACACAATCGCCGTGGTTGATCAGCATCTTCGCGCCCTTCAGAACAAGCAATACAAAGAGATCGCGAGAGCTCTGGGACGGCCAATCGAGGCGGTTCAGGCATCGCTCGAATTCATCCGCACCCTCGATCCGCGACCTGGCCTGCGCTACAACAAAGGACAGCCCCGCCTTATCGAGCCAGACGTTGCATTCGTGAAGCACGGCGACGAATGGCTTGTCATCATGAATGATGATGATGTTCCGCAGCTTCGTTTGAATCCAGCGTACAAACGGCTGATGACTCGCGACACGAATGACAAAGACACGCGGAACTACGTCAAGGAGCGCTATAAGAGTGCGATGCAGCTTATCAAGAATATCGAGCAACGTAAGCAAACGATCGCGAAGGTTTGCTACACCATCGTTGCCAGGCAAGGCGATTTTCTGGAAAAGGGAATTGACCAGTTAAAGCCGATGATGATTAAGGAAGTGGCCGAGGAGATCGGCGTGCATCCCTCGACCGTGAGCCGGGCCGTTGCCAACAAATACGCGCACACTCCGCAGGGCGTTTTTGAGCTGCGCTATTTCTTCAGCGAAAGTGTAAACGGACCGGAGGGCGGAAACACGTCCTTGCTAATCCTCAAGCGCCGCGTCAAGAAATTAATCGAAGAAGAAGACTCGGCTCGACCTTTAACCGACGAACAACTCACCCGCATATTGCAATCGCAGGGCATTCAGGTCACTCGCCGAACCGTGGCAAAGTACCGTGAAGACATGCGAATTCCGAGCACACATCAACGCAGAGTGAAGAAATAGAATATGAGTAGAGACGTAGCTTTCTAGGTCGGCCCTACTCTTCAATAATCCCGACATAAGAAACGATCCACTAAACGTTGCAAGCCATCAAGCATTTGAGGAGTGGCGCTCATGAATGTTGAATACACCGGCCGGCACTACGAAATTACTCCCGCGGTCCGCACGGAAATTGAAACAGGCTTGCTGAAAATCCGCAAAATACTTCGCGACAAGTTCGAAACCAAAGTAGTCCTCACACTGGAGAAGCGCCGCAACAAGGCCGAAATCACCATCACGCCGCGCAACGGACCGTTGATCGCTTTGGCGCAAGGCCGAAACATGGGTGCGGCGATCAATGAGGCTTTAGAGCATCTGGAAAAACAAGCCGTGAAATATAAGACGCGCTGGCGTACTCAAAAACGCCACAACCACAAGACTCCTAGCGAGAAAACTATGACTTCAGGCCGCCGGGATGGTGCGGCTTCCAGTCGAGACATGCGTCCCGCTGCGGATTTGCCTAAGAGCAAGTCCGTATCCTTGCTGGTGCATCGGTTCCCCGCAATCGCCAAATCAACAGAAGTGCATCTCGTCCGCGCCGACGATGCCGTTGCTTTGCGCCCCCTGACTATCGAGGAGGCAATCAAAGAAGCCCACTTTCGAGACCGCGATGTTTTCGTATTTCGCGATCCGAAGGGCAAAATTATGGTGCTGCACCGGACAAGAGACGGGAAGATGGAGTTGATCGAAGCCCCATAAAGGTCGGACCTGCCTCGCGCACTGCTGCCAAAAACATACTCAGCGGCTTCAGTCCGATCTCAACTAGGCGCTGGCGGCCTCGTTACGCCGATCTTGGAAACATTCGCGGCAGAAAACTGGACGTCCCTGGGTGGGCTTAAAGGGGACGGTTGTCTGCTTCCCACAATGCGAACACACGGCACGGGTTTCCATTTTGAGGAAGTGGGGGGTTGAGGCAGGCGCTGCGCCCAGAACAGCCACTCGTTTCATCTTGCAAGCCTTGCATCTCTTTGGCGCGTTCTTGAATTGTTTATCGCGGAAGAATTCTTGTTCGCCGGCGGTAAAAACAAAATCCACACCGCAGTCAATGCATGTCAACAGCTTGTCCTGGAATTCCATTGAGAAGAGGCTCCCTTCGTTCCAGCATTGGTTTTCCGTGCGACACTGAGGCAAATCAGCCTCGTGTGCGCACGAAAACGCCCAGCTTGACGCATCCCCCTCAATTGTTTTGAAGCTACCCTGGACTCGGCCCACCACGCCTGGAGGACGTGGATACTCGAAGGACGAAGCAATTCATTTTGCTTCGACTCTCGTTAAAGGGCCAAGAGCCGCCAACCGGGGAGGAGCGGCCCTTGGATCCTATCTTTTCAAATTCTTGAAGCCGTTCTTACTCTTGTTCCTTGCGAGCTTTCTTGCGGCTGCGCTTCCGGGCTAACGCCTCTTTTACGCGCTTTTTCTCGCCTGGTTTGAGGTAAAAGGAGTGCCGCTTGACCTCCTTGATAATGTCTTCCTGCTGCACTTTGCGCTTAAAGCGGCGCAAAGCGTTTTCGAGGGATTCTCCCTCCTGCAATCTGACTTCTGCCAACGAAACACACCCCCAAACCCGTCCTGTTTGGACTTTGTTAGTTATTGCAAGGTTCAGCGCCTAAGTCAAGCGAATAGAACGGATGAAAGGTGGGATATAGCTCAGAAGCTGAGCCTCAATGCGAATTGCAGCTCACGGGGAGCGAACGCATTCGTGGCCCGAGTCAAGCTCGTCGGGACTTGATAATAGGCAGGAAATCTAACGAAGCCAAGGGTCTTGGTCGCTTGAATGAATTGCACCACATCAGTTTGCAATCCGTTATCGGTGACGGTCACCTGCTGGTTATCTCGATTCAGCAGATTGAACGATTCGGCTATGAAATTCAGCTTCATTCGTTTGTGGGAGAACAAGGTGCGTGTCATGCGCAGGTCCGTGGTTGCGTAGTCAGGTCCGACCAACGAATTGCGCCGTATGCCGGGAAGGCGGTCGTTTTCGCCGTTGCTATCCTGATTCGGATCTCCCGATACCATGACGTCGAATGGCCGCCCGCTGCCTATAGTTGCGACTCCCGCAAACTTCCATCCATCCACTAATTTTTCCAGCAGCCCTCCCCAATGAGGGAACCAATTTAGGCTCCGCGATCCAGGCAAGAACAAAACGCTGGCGCTGGTCGGTCACGCTGGGTCCCCGCTCCAATTTGGTTGAATAGGAATTTTGTACCGTTGAGACAGTCGTTACCAGGGCGTCTTGCCCGTCGTCAATCGCGTGCGCGTAGGTGTAAGCGAGCCGGAAATAGAAACCGGTGGCCATTCTGCGCTGAATCGAGAGTGTAGCGCCGTGATAAACACTGGATGCTTCGCTCTCAAATTCGTTGATCGCGCCAAGCTGCGGAATAGGCCGTGCCAGCGGGTTGATGCATGGGGGAAACGGACACGTCAGCGACGAAGTCATTTGCAGTGTGGAAAACGACTGTACCGTGTAATAGGAGCCAAGAAAATTATTTCCCCTGCTGTCATAAACCGGGTAACTCACGTCCACCGGTGGCGGCAGATTGACATCGCGGGCCCGAATCAAATTTTGTCCATGAACGTAGGTGTAAGAAAATTGGGCAGTGAACTTATCCGCCAGTTCTTTTTCAAGACTAAAACTTGCTTGATGCACTTCGGGTGTGCGGAAATTCGGCGAGAACGCCGAAATCTCGCTTTGCGTGTACTGCGCAAGACTGGCGGGAACCGGACAGGACGTCGCTAGAGAAGCGCAACTCACAAGCGGATTGGGGTAGGTGGGGAAAATGTGATGGTCATAGTAGTTCGTATTGTTCAGAAACAGGTAATTACCTGAAAGCCCATTCTTACTCTCGACCGCCGCATTGTAGATTTGCGGAATGCGCGTATAAAAAAGCCCATACCCGGCGCGAACCACCAGCGGGCGGTCTTTTCCCAAGGCATAAGCAAGCCCGACCCGGGGTCCAAAGTTTTTCGGATCAAGAGGAACCTTTCCTGAATTCGGCCACAAGGGATTTGAAGTTAGACCCTTCGTCGAGAAAGTCTGCAAGTCGTAGCGGACGCCAAGAGTGATTCCGAGGCTCTCGGTAACTCGGATCGTATCCTGCATAAAGCCGGAGTACTCGTTGGTGTCGGGATGCGTCACCGGCGATCCGAAATCCTGTACGTAGTAATGCGGAACCTGATGAGCATAAGCACGGAGGGAGGTGAGCTGAAGCCCGCTCTCCATCGGCGCAAAAGTAAACGGATTCACCTTGATCGGGTCAAAAATATACTCGCCGCCGAAATTCGACGGGAAGAAATCATATATCCACGTCAGCAATGCATCTCCGCCAAATTTCCAGGAGTTGCGCCTGCCATCAAGACTGAGAGTCTCGGCCACATGTAGCCGGTGTTGGCGGGTTTCGCGCGGAAGGATTGTTGAGCGTCCCATGCCATTCAGGATGCTGGTTATTTTGGTTAGGGGAGCGGTCGAATTGGTGTTCGACCATTCCAAGTCGCGCGAATATTGCGCCCGCAAATGGCTTACCAGCCGGTTGGAGAAGGCTGTTGTCAATGAAATGGACGCGGCTTCGGTATCCACGTTTTCGATGCCATTGTCGGAAATTCCATAAGTGGTTATCGGGCGGGCGGGATCAATGAAAACATTATTTGCTCCCCAGTAACGTGACGCATTGAGCCGGACCGCTAGATCGTTGTTGTCAGAAATTTTGAAATCGAATTTCAGGAATCCGGCATTCCCCAAGAGTTGCGACGGAAATTGGCCGCCCTGTTGAGTCAACTTTGCCGCCGTAGCGAAAACTAGCGATTGATCGCTCGGCTCATAATCCCCGGGCGTGGCGGGCCCCGCCCCCGGAATCGGCGTGACCACGGAACTCCCATTCACAAATTGCACAACCACGGGCAGATGAAATATGTGCTGATCGTATCCCGCGAAAAAGAATGCCCGGTTGCGATGCAGCGGACCTCCGACAGTAAAGCCAAATTGATGTTGATCGTCATGAGGCTTGAATCCTGTGAATGCGTGAGTAGCATCGAACGCGCTGTTCCTCAAGAAATAGAAGCCGGTGCCGTGAAGTAAGTTTGATCCGGATTTTGTGACCACATTCACAACCGCCCCTCCAGCCCGCCCCATTTCAGCTCCAGCCGTATTGGAGGACACTCGAAACTCCTGCACTACTTCATTAGAAAACTGATACGGCGAACGATAACGTCCGACTGCCTGTGAGAAGAAGGCATTATTGTCGTCTTCGCCATCCACCAGGTAACTGGTTTGAAATCCGCGAATCCCTCCGAATGCAAGATCGCCATTCGATCCTGAAGTCAATCCCCGCGGGTCCTGGGTCACCCCGGGGGTGAGTAGCGCGAGGTCAGTAAATCGTCTGCCGTTAAGGGGTAAGCCGGTGATTGCTCGCTCATCAATCAAATAAGAAACCGGACTTGGCTCGGTTTCGACCAGCGGTGGCTCGGCCGAAACCGTGACGGTCTCTCTCGCTCCCGCAACACTGAGATCAAACTGAAGCTCAACAACCGCGCCGATGTCCACATGCAGGTTGGGAGTCAACTGCGGGGACATCCCGGGCGAACTGGCGCGGGCGTAATAATCCCCGGCAGGAAGCAACTGAAATTGAAAGACGCCCTCTTTGTCGCTTCTCGAGAGATAGCGAAATCCGGTGGCCTTGTTTACCAACGCGATGGGTGCGCCGACAATTCGGCGGCTCAGTGCATCCACCACGATTCCGCGAATCGCGCCTGTGGATGCGCCCTGGCCAAAAACGGGCATGGTGACCAGCAACGTCGCGGACAAAATTACATCGCATAAGAAATGATCAGAGATACTTCCAAATCGTGACCGCATTGGGCTCCGGCTTGCTTGGAAATGGGCAAGGTGAGTCCGGCCTCGACGGGAGACATATTGTGTTTATCACTTCGGATTAGCGAGAGTCTGTGAGATGGAGGGTTTTTTGGCGAATTTGTGCCACAGTGGGAATTTGAGATCAGCCAATCAGGATGGGTTATGGACTCTTGTTCGCAGAGCGTACAACTTTTAGGGGTACGCCTGGGCAACCGTTGAAACCAATAAATGATCAAAATGGCGCTTAAAGTTCCCAGGAGGTTTACTTTGAAATTGACCCGAAAATCTGCAAGCGTCGGAAACTCAATCGTCGTTGCTGCCACCGTATGTGCTTTCTTGTTATTTCTCTCCGCCCCGCCCCGCGCTCACGGAGATGATGACAGGGATAAATGCAGACATCGCATCGAAAAAGCCGAATCACGGCTCAATAGTGCGATACAGAGACATGGCGAACACAGCCTCAGGCCGAGGATCGTCGCCGCGATTTGAATGCTGAACGCGACCGGTGCTGGAGCCAGTACCATGCTTGGTGGAACGGCCACGAAAATCAATGGCACACTGAACGTGATTGGGACGCCGATCACCACGACGATCATCACGACGATCACGACAACCATTGAGCAAGAAGCAAAGTATAGAGCTCGAACGCAGCCGAATGAGTGATGGTTCGTCCTTGAACCAGCATTAACGTGCATGTGGCGACTCGATAAGCTGGGTGCCCGCGCCAGATCCCTCGCCCCGCTGTGAAGGCGCGGGTCTTCGGGATCACCGAATGTTTGGGGAGGGGGATGGTCTTTCCGGCATATTCGGCTGCGTGCTTAAAATAGCCGGCTTTTCAAGGACTCTCCCAATCCCCGGATGGGTACAAGAAATCAAGAATTTCAGCATCTGCAATGTGTGCTAGTCTTTGGCCTCTGTAAAATCTGTCCCGCATAACATTCCCCATTCACGAGGCCCGAAAATGATCCGCAGATTAACCAGTAGGCTCTTGTCCCTGCCCGGACTTACCTGGATCTTTGGTTTCGCGGTAGTGCTCAGCGGAATTCAACTCGCCGCGCTGGACGCCCCCCAAACCCACACTTACTACATTGCCGCCGACGAAGTGGAATGGGACTACGCCCCGAGCGGCATGAACAAAATGATGGGCATGAAATTCGAGGGCTATCCCCTGACTTTTATCGAACAGGGGCCTCATCGCATCGGCAAGGTTTATCGGAAGGCAGTTTACCGAGAGTATACGGACGAAAGCTTCAGCCATCTGAAGCCTCGTTCGCCTGAGTGGGAGCACGCGGGAATACTTGGTCCGATTATTCGTGCCGAAGTCGGGGACACGATCAAAGTTTATTTCAAGAACAACGCTACTCGGCCTTACAGCTTGCATCCTCACGGTGTTTTTTACAACAAGGATTCCGAAGGCTCAATGTACGACGACGGCACTTCCGGAGCTGATAAGGAAGATGACGCCGTCCCTCCGGGCAAAATGCATCTTTATACCTGGCAGGTGCCGGAACGCGCAGGTCCGGGGCCGAATGATCCGAGTTCCCTGGTGTGGCTCTACCACTCTCACGGCAGCCGAGACGTCGAAAGCGGACTGATCGGCGCAATCATCATCACAAGGCGCGGCATGGCGGGTCCGGACGGTAAACCTAAAGATGTGGATCGCGAATTCGTCAGCTTATTCATGTTCTTCGATGAGAACACCAGTTGGTATCTCGAACACAACATCCAGACTTACACGAGCGATCCAAAAGGGGTGAAGAAACTTGAGTTTATTCCTGCCGATGACGCGGGACTTCTCTCTCCGACAGGCACGGGATTTGCGGCGGCCAATTTCAAAGGCACGATCAACGGCTACATTTACGCGAACATGCCCATGATGACAATGAAGAAGGGGGAGCGCGTGCGCTGGTATCTCTTAAGCCTGGGAGAAGGCGTCAACTTTCACACTCCACATTGGCACGGAAACGTAGTTATGGATCATGGCAAACGCACCGACGTAGTGACTCTAATGCCAGCGCAGATGAACACCGTGGACATGGTTCCCGATGACCCGGGAATCTGGCTCTACCATTGCCACATTGACGAGCACATGGACGCCGGCATGGTCGCGCTTTACAAGGTCGAACCGTAGGCTGCTGTCAGGACGCAGGTTTAGTTTTTGGTGGGACCACGGAACAGTGTGTGCGCTGAAGCCTTCTCTCAATGGTGGCAAAACGCTGCGCCATAAGCCTCATTCCCAGGTTCGGCAAATGCGGTGAGACCTGGGGTACCCGGGCAGTTTTTCGTTTAGAAGATGTGACGGAATCCCCAGAATAGAAAACCCGCCAATGCCATTGAAACTGGCAGAGTCAGCACCCAAGCCATGAGCAGGTTTCGCACTGTTTCCCACTGAAGGCCGGTATGGTTTGCCGCCATGGTGCCTGCGATTCCTGACGAAAGCACGTGAGTCGTGCTGACCGGAAGTCCATACCAATCCGCGGCGCCAATGGTAACCATCGCTGTGATTTCCGCCGCCGCGCCCTGCCCATAAGTCAGATGGTCTTTACCGATTTTTTCGCCGACGGTTACAACGATGCGCTTCCATCCGACCATTGTGCCGAGTCCAAGCGCCATCGCAACCGCTACCTTCACCCATGTGGGAATGAACTTGGTGGCATTGTCAATGTGCTTCTTGTAGTTGGCAAGTACCAGCCAGTCCGCAGGGGAGATGGCGGGTTGCTTGATTTTTTGCATCCACCGCAGCGCTTCGCTCACCGTGTACATGTCATTTCGAAAGTTACGAACCTGATCATTCGGAACCTTTGCGAGTTCGGTATACAAAGCCGTTTCATTACGGATGTCAGTCACGACTTGACGCAGAGCCAGCATGGTATTGAGGGTGAATTCGCGGGTACGGATAAAGTCGGTGAGCTCATCGCGGGCGTCGCCGATTACCGCGTTCTGGCTTACATATTTATCCAGCGTGTTAGCGGTCTGATCTGAAACAGCAATGAAGTCCTGGGACTGTTTGTAAGTCACGGCGTGATTTAGAGCGTACGCCGTGGGAACGGTCCCGATCAGTATCAGCATGATCAGTCCCATGCCTTTTTGCCCATCATTCGATCCGTGAGCGAAGCTTACTCCGGTGCAGGTCAATACTAGTAGTGCGCGGATCCAAAATGGCGGCGGCTCGGTGCCCTCCGGAGCCTCATATAGTCTGCGATCCTTGATTACGACTTTCATGATGGAGAGCAACAGAAAAGCCATGCCAAACCCCAACAGTGGAGACAGCAGCAACGACTTCCCCACGTTCAGAGCTTGCGCCCAATCCATCGAAGTTCTTGGTTAGGCCGTTGACCGCGATCGCGGGCGGGCCGCCGGCGCCGTTGGTTGAGGGGTCAGCCATCGCGCTCTCATGATGACACGGGGCCGCGCGGGCCCCGACCCACTAGTCGCCCTCGCCGCTCGTCCCGCCGTCGCCACCGCCGCGACCGCCGCGCGACCGCAGCCAGTCCGCGGCCTGGTCGGCCAGCCCTCCGATCTGGTTGCCGAGCTTGGTGACGTTGTCGCCTATGTCGCGCAAAGATCGCGCGGAAGCGCGCGGCATAGAACTCGACCGCGTCGCCGGCCTCCTTCTGGACGGGCGGCTCCTCGCCGCGGCGGATGTACTCGCCTCGCTGGATGCGGTCGTATTCGCCGCTCTGCACCCACTTCATCACCTCGGAAACGCGCCTGACGGCGTATGGATGGGTGGCGTTGATCTCGTAGAAGAATCGGCGCACCCGGTGCTGAGGGATCGTCCCAATCCTCGTATTCGCGCGCCTGCGTCAGGAAGGCGTCGAGGTTGAGCTGGTCGGCGTGCATGCCTCCGGCCAGCACCATCAGGCTGCGGCAGACGATCTTCGGGATCACGGACGACGAGCGCCGCGGCGCGGTCGCAGCTGAGCTCGGCGGCCCGCGCCCACTCGAGCAGCACGGCCCGGACCGCCATCGCCGGAATCGCGAGCGGAAACGGGACGCCTCCGCCGGCTCGGAGCAGGATCGCCAGCGCGGTCGTGTAGAGGACATGGTCGGAAAGGATGTGGCCGACCTCGTGCGCGAGCACCACTCGCTGTTCGCCGGGGCCGAGCCGCGCGAGCAGCGGTGAGCCCGCCACCACGATCGGGTTCTGGGACCCGATCGCCATCGCGTTCGCGGTCACGGTGTCAGTCACATAGAGGTCGTAGGTCCGGGGCATGTCCAGGATCTTGCACACGGCGACGTGGTGCGACCACAGGTCGGGCAGCTGCTGCTCGCCGACCCGGACCGAGTTCGACAGATACATCTGGCGCAGTGCGCGCTCGTACTGCCACTCGATCAGTTTGCGCACGACGGTGTCCAGCATCGGGATCGCCTTCAGGGCGGCGGTGGCGGCGCGGTCGGCGGGGTGTTCGTACGACTTGGAAGAGATCTGGGGGTACGGCTCGATCGTGTCTGGGAGGGCCATACCAGTGATCATCGCAGGGCGGAGACTTGGGGGCGCGGGCGCCCCGCTACTCTCGCCCACGTGTTCGTCTTCAAAGCCGCCGTCGTCGGAGCCGGGACCATGGGCGGAGAGATCGCGCAGGTCATCGCGAACTCCGAGATCCCGGTCGTTCTCAAGGACGTCAAGACCGAGTTCGTCGACCAGGGCCTCGACAAGGCGCGGTCGCTGTGGCAGGCCCGCGTCGAGCAGGGCAAGATGGAGCCCGCCGAGCTCGAGCGCAAGCTCGCGCTGATCCGCGGCAGCGACCGACTACGAGGGGTTCGGCGACGTCGACGTCGTGATCGAGGCCGTGCCCGAGCGGATGGACATCAAGCAGGCGGTCTTCTCCGAGCTCGACGAGGTGACGCCCGGCCACGCGATCCTCGCCTCCAACACCTCCTCGTTGTCGATCACCGAGATGGGCGACGCGACCAGCCGCCCGGACAAGGTCGTCGGCTTTCACTTCTTCTATCCAGCGTCGGTCATGCGCCTGATCGAGGTGATCGAGGGCGACGACACGTCGCCCGAGACAGCTCAGGCCGCCGCCGGCTTCGCCCAGCGGATCCGGAAGATGCCGATCCGCTGCGCCGAGGGTCCGGGGTTCGTCGTCAACCGGATCCTCAACTCGGGTGTGTCCGAGCTGTGGCGCGCGCAGGAGGAGGAGGGGATCGACGTCAAGGAGATCGACCGGCTGATCTCCGAGTCCAAGGCCGCGCCGATGGGGCCGTTCTTCCTGACCGACCTCCTCGGTCTCGACACGGTCCTGCACGTGGCCGAGTACCTCCACGAGTGCTACGGCGATCGCTTCTATGTCCATCAGGGGATGAGGGATCTCGTGGCAGCCGGCGATCTCGGCGCCAAGACCGGAAAGGGTTTCTATGAGCACCGGGGCTGAGGAGGCGAGCGGGGCGCCGCGAGCGCTGCGAGCGCCACGAGCGCGCAGCTCGTCGATCGCCTCACGCTCAAGACGTTCGTCGAGGCGTGTCTCGTGCTCGAGGAGGGGATCGCCTCGCTGCGCGAGATCGACCTGGGCATGATGGCCGGGGCCGGGATCATCCCGCCTCCGTTCGCCCGCGCCGACCAGATCGGCCTCGACGAGGTGCTGGCCGCGCTCGAGCGCGCGCAGGCGGAGTGGGGCTCCAACTACGAGCCGCCGAGGATCCTGCGGCGGTTGGTGGCCCAGGGAAGGCTGGGGGTCAAGACGGGGCAGGGCTTCTTCCCCTACGCCCAGCCCGACCCGGGCTGGGAGGAGGAGGGGCCGGCGAAGCTCGAGACGCGCCACGCTCGACGGCCACAGGGTCGCGATCGCGTGGCTCGACCGTCCCCCGGCCAACTCGATCTCACCCGAGATGGTGCTACGCGCTGGAGAAGGTATGGGAGTCGGTCAGCGGCTCGGACGCGCGTCCGCGCGCTGATCTTCGCTTCGGCCAACCCGATGCTGTTCTGCGCCGGCGCCGACATCAAGTCGTTCACGACGATGGACGCCGACGGCGGCCAGGACCTGCTGGACCGGATGCACGCGCTCCTGCGCGGCATGGAGACCTCCTCGGTCGTCACGATCGCCGCCGTCAACGACCGTCGCCCTCGGCGGAGGCAACGAGCTCGCGATGGCGTGCGACGTGAGGCTCGCCGCCGAGTCGGCGAGCTTCGGGCAGCCCGAGATCAGCCTCGGGATCATCCCCGGGTTCGGAGGGACGCAGCGACTCCCGCGACTGATCGGCGAGGCGCGGGCGCTCGAGCTCAACCTCGTCGGCGACGCGATCGACGCCGGCGAGGCCTACTCGCTCGGGCTCGTGCACCGCGTCGTCCCTGACCACGAGCTGCTCGACACCGCGCTCGCCTGGGCGCGCAAGCTCGCCGGCCAGGCTCCGGTGGCCGTCGAGCAGATCAAGCGCGTTTCCGCCGCCGGTGACATCGAGGCCGGGCTCGAGGCGGAGAAGCAGGCGTTCATCGCCGCCTTCAGCTCCGAGGACGCCCGCGAGGGGATCTCGGCCTTCCTGGAGAAGCGCCGCCGCGCGATTCCAGGGGCGGTGAGCGATGCGGCGCGAACATCGGCGCCGGAGATCCCCGAGGAGCGTGGCCGCCGGCAAACGCCGAGCGCCTCGCCGGCCTGATCCGCTCGGCCGGATCCGTCGTCGCCCTGACCGGGGCGGGCATCTCGGTCCCCTCCGGGATCCCTGACTTCCGCTCGCCGGGCACCGGGCTGTGGGAGCGGGTGGACCCGATGGAGGTGGCCCACATCGACGCCTTCCGCCGCGATCCCGAGCGCTTCTGGAGCTTTTACAGCGTCCGCTTCCAGAGCCTCGCCGACAAGGCGCCCGAACGCGCGCTCACGACGCTCTCAGCCGGCTCGAGCAGGCCGGGCCTGCTGGACGCGGTGATCACCCAGAACATCGACCGCCTGCACCGCAAGGCCGGCTCACGGGACGGTGATCGAGGTCCACGGCTCGATCGATAGCTGCTCGTGCCTCGAGTGCGGCGCCCGCTACCCGCTGGAGGACATCGCGGGCCGACAGGAGCTCGACCCGGCGGGCGTACCCCGCTGCGAGTGCGGCCGGCCGCTCAAGCCGGACGTCGTCCTGTTCGGCGAGTACCTCCCGGTGGCGGCGATCGAGCGAGCCCAGGAGCTCGCGGCTGCGCCGATCTGATGCTCTGCATCGGGTCCTCGCTCGAGGTCTACCCGGTGGCCGGGCTGCCCGAGCTGACGCTGTCGGCCGGCGGCAAGATCGCCATCGTCACACAGGGCCCGACCCCTTCGACGGGGTGGCCGTCGGTGCGGATGGGCGGCGACGTCGTCGCACGAGCTCGGGCCGTGCTCGAGGCGCTCGGCGCTCAGACGAGGCCTAGCGGCCGCCAGCACGGCGCGGGCCGCGTTGTGGCCCGGGATGCCGCTCACACCGCCTCCGCGGCGGGCGCCGGCGCCGCAGAGCCAGATGTTCGGATGCTCGGTCTCGACGCCCCAGCGGCCGACCTCCTCGTCGGTCTCGGCGAATGGCCACGACAGGTCGCGGTGGAAGATGTGCCCGCCGGGCATCGCCAGCTCGCGTTCGAGGTCGACGGGCGAGACGGCCTCGAGGCAGGGCTCGCCGTCGGGCGCCGCGGAGCAGGCAGTCCTCGAGCGGCTCGGCCAGCACCGAATCCACCGAGCGCAGCGTGGCCGCCACGGCCTCGCGCTTGCGCTCCTCAGGGGCGTCCCGGAACAGCCGGGCGGGCATGTGCAGGCCGAACAGAGTCAGGGCATGAACGCCGGCGGTCCGCAGCTCGTCGGACAGGATGCTCGGGTCCGTCAGCGAGTGGCAGTAGAACTCGCACGGCGGGGTCGACGGAACCTGGCCGGCAGCCGCCTGCTCGTAGGCCGCTTCGAGCTGGGCGTAGCCCCTCGTTGACGTGGAACGTGCCCGTGAACGCCTGCTCGGGCGAGCACGCCCGGGTCACGCAGCCGCGGCAGCCGCGCGAGCAGCATGTTGATCTTGAGCTGCGACCCCTCCGGGCCGCTCGGCCCGCGGCGCCTCCGGCGCCGAGAAGGCGGTCGAGCACGGCCGGAGCGACGCCCACGAGAACGTGGCGGCCGTCGAACGACTCGCCGTCGGCGCACCACACCCCGGCGCGCTCCCCGTCTGTATCGAGCGAGACGACCTCCGCGCCGGTCCTGAGCTGCGCGCCGGCCTCGCCGGCGAGCGACGCGAGCTGCTCGCTGATCACGCCCATCCCGCCCACGGGCACGTCCCAGCGGCCCGTCCCGTTGCCGATCACGTGGTAGAGGAAGCAGCGGTTCTGGCGCAGGAGCGGATCGTCCGCCGAGGCAAACGTGCCGATCAGCGCGTCGGTCAGGACGGTGCCACGCACGAGGTCTGACGGGAGCATCTCGATCGAGGACGCAGCCGAGCGGCTCCTCGAACAGCGCCTCGAATGCCTCGTCGTCGTCGATCAGCTCGCATACTGCTGCGGCTGCGCAGCGGCTCGAGCAGCGTGGGGTGAAGGCGCTCGGCCACCCTGGCGAGCAGGGCGTGGAAGCGCTCCCAGCCTCGTGCGCGAGCGCGTCGCCGGTGATCGCGGGTGATCGACTCGCGCGTGAGCGCGGATCGGCGGTCACGAGCAGGCCATCGCTCGCCGTCGGGCGTGTAGGCGGACACGGCCTCGGGCGGAGCTCGACCCGGAGGCCGAGCTCCCTCATCAGCGCCCGCGGGAACAGGCTCACCAGGTAGGAGAAGCGCGACAGCCGAGCATCGACGCCCGGGAAAGGGATGCGCGCTGACCGCGGCACCGCCGAGCTCGTCGCGGCGCTCGAGCACAAGGACCGAGCGTCCAGCTCGGCCCAGCATCGTCGCCGCGACCAGGCCGTTGTGGCCGCCGCCGACCACGATCGCGTCGAACTCGGATCTAGGCACTGGCCACGGCGCGCGCCCGGAGCGCGGCCTCGATCCGCGCCGAGCGCGAGGTAAACCTCGTCGAGGTCCTCGGCTCCCAAGGGACCCTCCAGGGCAGCCTGGGCGGCGACCGCCACGGGGTCGCGGAGCTCACGCAGCTCGTCCAGGCGTTCGCCCAGGGCCGGGGCGGACGGATCGATCGAGAGCTCGGCAATCGCGGCATCGAGGGCGACCAGCACCTGGAACGCCGCCTCGCGTTCGCGCCCGTGGTCGAGATCGAGCCGGGCTCGGAGCGCCAGCTCCTCGCAGGCGAGGGCCTGCTCGCGTCCGGAGAGCAGCGCCGCCAGGCGGGCCTGGGGCTGGAGCACCTTGGTCCGGCGCTGGCGGCGCTCGGGCGTCGCGAGCTCGCGGGCCTCGGTCCAGCGCCCCTCGGCGACCTGCCGCCTGCCCCGTAGCCGATCCGGGCGACGAGCGCCTGGTGTCGAGCGACCGGGTGGAGGTAGGGGTCGGCGATCACCAGCCGGAAGGCGTGCAGCGCCCGATTCAGGACGGCCAGGTCCTCGTGGAGCTCGTCCTCGCCGGCGTCCGGCGAGCCAGCTCGCGGCCTCTGCGCGCATCTTGGAAACGGGCGGTCGACCGTGATGATCGTGGCCCGGCCGGTGATCACGGGAGAAGGCTCAGGCTCTACTTCAGCCTTCGTCTTCGTCCGCCGCCGCGCCACGATGTTGCGGCGCTCGGGCGCGCCCAGGGTCGCGATGACGAGGACGTGCGATGGCGAGTCCTCGGCCGAGCGGTCGACAACGGGAGTATCGCCTCGGGGACAGCGCGTCGGTTGCGTCCGGCTCGCCGGCACCGGTCGCGGAGCAGGTAGCTGCCCGGGCGGGGGACCGAGCGGCCAGGGCAGCTCGAGCTGGCTGAAGCGAAACAGGCTAGGGAACAGCGCCGCTGGTCCGGTCCTTGATCGCGTATTTGCTCGGGGCGATCGGGACGACCGGCTCAGGGATCTGGTTGATGCGATTGATGAGCTGGATCCATTGGCCCGGTTTCAGCAGGGTGGCGAGCTGGGTGGAGAGCGTGTTGTTCTGTCCGAACAGCGGCGTGTAGGTGACCTGGATCCGATTCGCGTGGTCCTTCATCGCGAACGTGTTGGAGTGGCCCTTGTAGCTATTCAGCGAGACGATCGCATCGGGCTGGAAGACGCCCTGGAGCGTGAGCAGCTGGCGGATCGTCGTGTCCGTGATGGAGCCCGTCCCCTGGTGGCCGAGGATCGGGATGTTGTTGATCGCCGAGACGTCGAGCGAGGCGCCGGTCGCGCCGGCGGCATCGACTCCCGTGCTCGGCGTCTGGCTGTGCCCGCACTCGAGCCCGGACACCGTCGGGTAGAGCTTCGAGGCCGAGAGGAACTCGATCACCGCCAGGATCCGGCGGTCGATCAGGCCGGCCTCGATGTCACGGCGCCCGCAGCTGTAGATCTTGACGTTGGGATCGGCGAGGACGCGGAAGGCCAGCTGCTCCTTTGACATCAGCAGGATCTGCCCGATCGAGGCCGGCTTCTTAGCCCGGAGAACGGGTCCAGGCCCTCTGCGCGGTAGACGTTGGTCTCGGCCAGCAGCCTCCAGCCGTCGAGGATCGGCTTGGGGTCGATGTACGGGGCGTTCTTGCCCGCGGGGCGGATCATGAACCGCAGGCGCGCGCTCGTTTGAGCCCTTCGGGGCCTGGCCGATCCGGCCGAGAATCGTTCCGGCCACCACGGTCGCTCCGGTCTTCAGGGGCTGGAGCGTGTACTGGTTCTTGGCCAGGTGCAGGACGTTGGCGAAGTAGTTGTTGAAGCTCGACATCGGCGGGGAGTTGCTCTTGACCTGGAGATCGCCGCCGGCGGCATACGAGGCGGGGCGGTACGGGATCGGCGAACAGGCGCTCCTTGGCCATCGGCGCCGCGATCGTGCTCGACGAAGTCGTGCTCGACGCGGTGTTGCTCGACGTGGTCGTGGTCGAGCTGCTGGTCGGAGCTCGGCGCGTTCGGCGTCGTGGTGGTGACGGGCAGCGTGAACGTCTGGATGCGACGACAGCTTGCTGGCCTGCGCGGAGCTCGGCACGGCCGCGGTGCCCTGGGATCCCGCCGTCGCCGGGCCGGTGGGGGCGGGGCAGCCGGCGTCGCCGAGCGCGCCGCCGACGAAGTCGAGGCCGCCGAGCTCGAGGACGCCGAGCGCGATGACCCCGCCGTCGGAGCTGACAGCTGCTGGGAGATCTGCGATTTGGTCACCGCCACCGGCTTGGGGACCGGATACATCTTGTTGATCGAGCCCAGCTCCGTATAGGTGTAGACGTTGCCCGTCGAATCCTGAAGCTCCAGGTAATTGCCCCACTGCTTGTCGTGGCCGATCTTGACGACCTTGCCGTCGTTGACTGCGATCACCGGAGACCCGGCCTTGGCGAAGATGTTGGTCGCCATGCTCGTCGGATTGGAGTGGACGGCGATCGCGGCGTTGCCGGACTTCACGTGCTGGTTGGCGACCTTGGTGACTGCGCTGTCGGCGTACTTGGACGGCGCCGCAACGGGAAAGCGTCCCTCGACGAGCCCGGTCAGCGTCCCGACGAGGGTGTTGGGCATCCCGCCGATGAGCTTGGCTCGCAGGAGCACCGACTGGACGTACCAAGAGGCGTGGTTGTACGCAAAGATCGCCTTCGTGAGGTTCTGCGATGCGCCGGCCGCGTGGAGATACCGCGCGGCCGCAAAGATCGCGTCCACCGGGTTGTAGGGGTCCGAGTAGCCCGTTCCGGTGACGTCCATCCCGTAGCGCTTCCACGTCGACGGCAGGAACTGCATCCAGCCAACGGCGCCCGCGCTCGACACGGACAGGTTGCGCCCGTAGTCGGTCTCGATCTCGTTGATCGCCGCCAGCACCTGCCACGGGACGTCGTACTCGATCCCGGCGGCCTGGTAGATCGGCAGCAGGAAGGGCGGGATCTGGAAGGAGTCGATGAAGAAGTTCGGGACCCCGAATGGGGAGGCCCCCGGGATCGCGAACGGCGCCGAGGAGATCGTCGACGGCGAGCTGCTCTTATGGCTGCTCGACGGTTGCTTTGACTTGGGCTTCGGCTTCTTGGTCGTCGGCTTCTTCCCGCCCGGATTCTTCTTGTGAGCGTCGTGGAGCCGCCGCTATTGGGCGTGGAGGGATTGCTCTTCTTGCCCGGCGCGCCTCCGGGAGAGGAGTGCTTGCCGGAGCCGCCGCCGCCGTTGTGATGCCCCGTGGTCGTGGTCGGCGTCGTGCTGGTGGTCGTCGTCGTGGTGGTCGTTGTCGTCGTCGTCGTGCTCGCGCACGACGCCTTGACGCTCTTGACCGGCCCCGTGCCGGCCGGGACCATCGACGACGCCGGGGTTCCCGCGGGCGCGTTGACGGTGAACGTCAGCGTCTGTCCGGTGACCAGGACGACCGTGACCTTGCACTGGTCGGCCGAGGCGGACGGAATCGCAGCGATCCCCATCGCGCCCAGCGCACCGCCACCCACAAAGGCCAGAATTTGCAGCTTTCGCCGAATGGACACCAGAAGTTTCGCTCTTCTCCCGCGGGGTTGGCTACAACGCCCTGCTGCGACGCTGAGTGGGCACGCTACTGCCCTTCATCGGCGTTTGCAACGGGGAACTGATACCCAATTTGTAACGGATTCAAATGCACGACCCCAGAGCCGCCCTCATGGCGGAGTTGTGTACGGTCGCACAGCGTCTCCGGGAGGATGTAACGGGCGCGTATATGGGTCTCGGGTGTCGGGCGGCGTGGGTCTCGGATGCCGGGGGCGTGGGTCTCGGGTGCCGGGCCGGCGTTCGAGGGGTCTGGGGCCCATGGCGAGGCCCTCCGACTTCAGGGATAACGTTCGACTTGAGGTCGAGGCGTCCAATTTCCATCCTCGGTTGCGCCGATGCGGCGGGGACCCGAGCGATACAGTCCCCGTGTGCCCGAATCCGCAGCCGACAAAGGACTTCGCCAGAAGGTGACGCGCCAGGGCGAGGAAGCAATCGGAAAGCTCGCCCAGGAGCTGCTCGAGAACCCCGTGGTGAGCGGCGCGATCGCGGCCGCGTTTGAGACCCGGGAGCGAGCGATGAAGGCTCAGGAAGCGGCGATGAGCGCGCTCAATCTCCCGTCGGCGAGCGACCTCGAGCGGCTGACGCGCCGGCTGCGGTCGGTATCCCAGCGCCTGGAGGCGCTCGAGGACGGCATCGACCGCGTCGAGCAGCGGGTGCAGAGCCTGGCCGCCGCCGGCCAGCTCGACGAGCGCCTCGAGGCGATCGAGGCGGCGCTGTCACGGATCGAGGCCGCGCTCGGCGCCTCAGTGCCGTAGCGCGCCCCCGTCAGTCGAGCAGGGCGCCCAGCGCCACCTCGCCGAGCCTGCGCTCCCCCTCACGGAGTGCCTCGTCGGAGATCCGGACTCGCTCAGGCAGACGACGTCGGAGACCAACAGGACGGCCGCCGCCGCAAGCCCCCGGCGGCGGGCGAGCGCGAACAGCGTCGCCGTCTCCATCTCGACGGCCCATGCGCCCGCGTCGAGCATGCGTCTGGCGTCCTCGGGCGGGGTGTCGTAGAAGAGGTCGGCGGACGCGACCGGCCCTTCGTGCACCAGGGCCGTCCCGCCGGAGGACCGGAGCCCGGCGAGGAGCTCCGGGTTGGGCACGAGCGAGCCGCCTGCTGAAAGCGCGCGGCTCGTCCCATCGAAGGAGAGCGCTGCGGTCGCCACGACGAGGTCCCCGAGCGCGAGCTCCGCCCGCAGCGCGCCGCACGTTCCGACCCGAATCAGCCGGGCGGCCCCCAGGTCGGCGAGCTCTGACACGACGATCGCCGCGCTCGGTCCTCCCATGCCCGTGCTCTGAATTGTCAGCGGGTGACCGTCGGCGGCTCGGCCCGTGTAGCCCCACAAGCCGCGATGGTGGTTGAACATCAACGGCTCCTCGAGCAGCGTCTGGGCGAGCAGCAGCGCGCGCGCGGGGTCGCCGGGCAGAAGCACCCGCTCGGCGAGCGGCGCGACCGGATGAAGGTGAATGGGGGCCGGGGCTACACTGCCGCGCGATGACTCCATGGGAGGGGATGCTCGCATGAGCGTCTTTAAGTCTCCGCAGGAATTCCGAGAGGTGATGGACCGCACGTTCGCGCTCATGAGCGAGGACTCGGACATGGGACCGCGCCTGCGGGAGGCCAACACGCCTCAGCGCTTCGAGTTCACCGACTACGAGATGGTGGTCAACATCCGAGCGGGCGCCGACGGCCAGCCGAACCTGATCTGGGAGTGGACCGACGAGGTCTCGTGGGAGCCGAGCGTGAGGATGACGATGAGCTCGGAGACCGCCAACCGATACTTCCAGGGCAAGGAGAACGTTGCGATCGCGATCGCCCGCCGGCGCATCAAGGCCGGTGGCGACGTCAAGGCGGCGCTCGCGATCATCCCGATCACAAAGCCGCTATTTGCGATGTATCGGGAGATGATCGCCGTCGATTACCCGCACCTCGAGGTCTGAACGCCGTCATTTCCGCCCGTGGGGATTGACAGGGCCTCCCGCGGCGAGTAGACCTACCTCTCACAACCGAGGCAACAGGCCGGAGCGTGGCCGAGACCCGGCATCGGGGATCGGCCGCGAGGCGCCGCCGGAAACGAGACGAGCGCCAACGGCCGACGCAGCGGGCCGTGACGCCCGCGGGTGGCGGGGTTTCGCTCTCCACGAGGTCCCGCCACCAGAGCTGCTGTGTGACGACTCCCCACGCCGCTTCGCGTGCGGACGCGAGAATGTCTCGGAATGCCTCAGAGTCGCAATCAAGCCACCGGGCGGCTGGAGGGCGAGAGTCCCGAGCCGCCGGGGACCTCCCTCCAGGAGGCCGCCACGCGGGCGGGCGTCTCCGCGGCGACACTGCGCCGGTGGATGCGCGAGGGCCTGGTCCCCCAGTACGACGGGAACTGGTCCCCCGGTGCGGTCGCCCATGCCCGGATCGTCGCGAGGCTCCGCGAACGGGGCCATTCGCTTCAGGAGATCCGCAGGGCCACCGAGGAGGGGCGGTTGGCCTACGGCTATATCGAAGCTCTCTTCCCGTCGGTTCAGGACGGGGAGTACACACTCGCCCAGGCGGCGGGGGAGACCGGGCTCGAGCCTGCGCTGATCGAGAGGATCATGGCCTCGCTCGGGTTGAGTCCGGTGAGCCCGGACTCGCTCTCGGTCGGGGACGTTCAGCTCCTGCGCTACGTCGCAGCGGTGCTCTCGGCCGGGCTGCCGCTCGTCGCGATGCTCCAGCTCGTGAGGGTTTACGGGCAGGCGATCGCCCAGGTGGCAGACGCCGAGGTGCGGCTCTTCCACCTTTACGTGCACGAGCCCCTGATGCGCTCGGGGGCCACCGGGATGGAGACGGCGGAGGAGATGCAGGAACTCGCGCGGGAGGTGCTCCCGCTCGCCTCCCCGGTGATGGACCAGGTCCATCAGCGCTACCTCCAGTACTTCGTCGAGCAGGACGTCGTCGGTCACATGGAGTCAGACCTCGACACCGAGGACCTCGATCTCGGGAAGCTCCGGGTGGCGATCGCCTTCGCCGACCTCGCGGGCTATACGAGGCTGACCGAGGAGGAGGGCGAGCTCGAGGCCGTCGACACGGTCGAGCGGTTCGTCGAAGCGGTGGAGTCGACGCTCCCCGACGACGCTCGCGTGATCAAGACGATCGGCGACGAGGTCATGATCGTGGGGTCCGATCCGGCTGGGCTGACCGACTGGGCCGTGGGCTTCCAGCAGCTCTACTCGAGCCGTGTGCTCCCCCGGATCGGGATCCACTACGGCGACACGCTCTACCGGGACGGCGACTATTACGGCCGGGCGGTCAACATCGCCTCCCGGGTCGCCGCGCGGTCCGCCGGGGGCGAGGTCCTGGTCACCCGCCCCGTCGTGGAGCGGGCCGGCCCCCATCTCGAGTTCGAGCGGATCGCCGAGGTGCGCCTGAAGGGCTTCAGCGAGTCGACGGAGATCTTCATCGCCGAGCAGCGACCCGAGGAAGCCGATGACTCGGGCGCCCCGATCAGGCAGGCCGGACGCCGAGCGCGCGCCTGCGCGGACGCAGGTGCGCGAGCGTGCCGGCCTGCTCGCTGCGGGGCACCCCGTCGTCGTCCTGATCTCGGGAGGCCGGGACTCGACGTGTCTGCTCGACTTGGCCGTCCGGATCGCGGGCCCCGAGGCGGTCACGGCGCTGCACGTCAACTACGGGCTCCGCGAGGCCGCGACCGAGGATGAGCGCCACTGTCGCGAGCTCTGCGATGCGCTCGGGGTCCGGCTGGACACCCGCCGCCCGGCGCCTTCTCCGGAAATGTTCAGGCCTGGGCGCGAGAGGCGCGCTACGCGGCCGCCGCGGAGCTCGCCTCGCCTGAGGATGCCGACATCGCCGCTGGTCACACGGCGACCGACCAGGTCGAGACGATCCTCTACCGCCTGGCCTCGTCGCCGAGCCGGCGGGCGCTGCTGGGGATGGCGCCGCGGGAGGGCAAGCTCGTCCGTCCGCTGCTGCGATTCACACGGGAGCAGACCGCGACCCATTGCCACGCCCGCGGGCTCGATTGGCGCGAGGACGAGAGCAATCAGTCAGACGCGTACGCGCGCGCGAGGATCCGATCCCGGCTCGTTCCTGCCCTGCGAGAGGTCCATCCCGCCGCCGAGGACAACGTCCTGGCGCTCGCGGCGATTCTGCGCGACGAGGCCGAGGTGCTCGACGCCCTCGTGGCGCAGGCGCTCGGCGGCAGCGCCGAAATCGAGCTCGAGGCTCTGCGCGAGCTTCCGCCCGCGCTCCGCCGGCTCGTCGTCCAGCGGCTCGCCGACCAGGCCGTGGGCCGCCCGGCGCCGGGGACCGCGCGCCGCGCTGACGAGATCGCGGCGCTCGGCCGCGACGCCGCGCTCGACCTCCCCCACGGCGTTCGGGCGGTCGTCGTGCGGGGAGTCGTTGAGGTTCGAGAGCCAAACCACCCGCGCGCGCTCTGCGCGCGCCCCTAAGATCAAGAAGTGAGCGACGACGACGGGATCGGCGAGGTCCTCGTACCCGAGGACCGGCTGGCGGAGCGCGTCCGCGAGCTCGCGGCCGAGGTCTCGCGGGACTATGTCGGCCGCGATCTGGTGCTCGTTGGCGTCCTCAAGGGCGCCGTGTTCTTCCTCTCGGACCTGATGCGGGCGCTCGAGATCCCCGTCGAGGTCGACTTCATGGCCGTGGCCTCCTACGGCTCGGCGACCAAGTCCTCCGGGGTCGTGCGGATCCTCAAGGACCTCGACGCGGCGATCGAGGGGCGCGACGTCCTGATCGTCGAGGACATCGTCGACTCCGGGCTGACGCTCCAGTACCTGCTCCGCAATCTGGCCGCGCCGCAACCCGTCTTCGCTCGAGGTCTGCGCGCTGCTCGTCAAGCCCGAGCGCCGGAAGGTCGATCTACCGATCAGGTATGTCGGGTTCGAGATTCCCAACCGGTTCGCGATCGGGTACGGGCTGGACCACGCCGAGCGCTACCGGAACCTCCCGTTCGTCGCCTCGCTGAAGCAATGACGCGCGCGTCCGCGCCCCCTAAGAGGGCTCAAATCCAACTGCTACGCTTGTTTTTCCGGCCGAACCGATTGGCCGGAAGCACGCGTGTGAACACGGCATGAGCAGGTTCTTCAAGAGCGCCGCATTCCCGATCCTGATCGTGGTCGTGTTGGCGTTCTTCGCCCAAAAGCTGATCGGTTCCTCGAACCAGACGCGGAACTACACGTACGGCAACCTGATCCAGCAGCTCGAGCGCGGCAAGGTCCAGGCGCTCCAGATCAACGACAAGGACAACACCGCCGACGTCACGCTGAACCAGCGGGCAACGCGAAGTACAGCGTCGGCTTCCCCACCGGCGCGCCGAGCTCGCTGATCAACGACTCGCCAATCTGGACCAGACGGCACCTCCCGGCCGAGAACTTCAACGTCGAGGGCACGGGCTCGAGCGGCTGGCTCTCGCTGCTGACCTACATCCTGCCCTTCATCATCTTCATCGGGTTCTGGATCTTCCTGATGAACCAGGTCCAGGGCGGCGGCTCGAAGGTGATGTCGTTCGGCAAGTCCCGCGCCAAGCGGATGTCGGTCGACTCGCCCAAGATCACGTTCCGTGACGTCGCCGGGGTCGACGAGGCCGTCGAGGAGCTCCACGAGATCAAGGAGTTCTTAGAGAACCCCAAGAAATTCCAGGCCCTTGGGGCTCGAATCCCCAAGGGCGTCCTCCTCTACGGCCCGCCGGGCACGGGTAAGACGCTGCTTGCGCGGGCCGTCGCCGGCGAGGCCGGGCGTTCCGTTCTTCAGCATCAGCGGATCCGACTTCGTCGAGATGTTCGTCGGCGTCGGCGCGTCGCGCGTGCGCGACCTCTTCGAGCAGGCCAAGCAGAACAGCCCCTGCATCATCTTCATGGACGAGATCGACGCCGTCGGTCGCCATCGCGGCGCCGGCCTCGGCGGCGGTCACGACGAGCGCGAGCAGACCCTGAACCAGCTCCTGGTCGAGATGGACGGCTTCGAGATGAAGGACAACATCATCCTGATCGCCGCGACCAACCGGCCGGACATCCTCGACCCGGCGCTCCTGCGCCCCGGCCGCTTCGACCGCCAGATCGTGGTCGACCGCCCCGACCGCATCGGGCGCAAGAAGATCCTCGAGGTCCACACCCGCGGCAAGCCGCTCGGCCGGGAGATCGACATCGACACGCTCGCGGGGCAGACGCCCGGCTTCACCGGCGCCGACCTCTCGAACCTCGTCAACGAGGCCGCGCTCCTCGCGGCCCGCAACGGCAAGCGCGAGATCACGCAGGACGAGCTCGAGGAAGGGATCATGCGGGTGATCGCGGGCCCGGAGAAGAAGACCCGCGTGATGAGCGAGAAGGAGCGGCGGATCACGGCCTACCACGAGATGGGCCACGCGCTCGTCGGCCACTACCTCCCGAACTCCGACCCGATCCACAAGATCTCCGTGATCTCCCGCGGCCAGGCCCTCGGCTACACGATCTCCCTCCCGGGCGAGGACAAGTTCCTCACCACGCGGGCCGAGCTCCAGGACACCCTGGCCATGACCCTCGGCGGCCGCGCGGCCGAGGAGCTCATCTTCAGCGAGGTGACGACCGGCGCGTCCAACGACCTCGAGAAGATCACCCAGACGGCCAAGCAGATGGTGATGCGCTTCGGGATGTCCGAGAAGCTCGGGCCACGGGTGTTCGGCCACGATCACGGCCAGCCCTTCCTCGGCCGGGAGTTCTCGGCCGAGCCCGATTACTCGGACGAGATCGCGCGCGAGATCGACGACGAGATCCGGCGGATCGTCGAGACGGCGCACGTCCAGGCCAAGGAGATCCTCACCGAGCGCCGGCCCGAGCTCGAGAAGCTCTCGGAGATCCTGATCAAGCGTGAGACGATCGAGAAGGAGCAGTTCGAGGCGCTCCTGAGCGGGCAGACCGAGGAGGAGGTCTTCGGCTCCGAGGCACCGCCTCCGCCCGCGCTCCCGGCCGCACCCGCGCCGACGCCCGACCGCGCCCCCGGGCGCGAGGCGCCGCGGCCGCTGCCGCGGCCCGGGTTGGCGGGCGGCACAGCCGAGTAGTCAGCCGGCGTGCTGGGCTAGATACCGGCTCACGGCGGGGTCGCCCTGGAACCGCGAGTTGGGCAGCGGTGGGTTGTACCCGTGGGCGTGGCAGCTGCTGACTCCCGGCCCCAGTGACGGCGGGTTTGCCAGCGGCGGAGGTGTCGCGAAGGTCGGGCTGCTGAAGTCGAAGTAATCGGTCATCGGGTCGGCGTTGGCGTCCCGGAAGGTCATCGCGGGGAGATTCCACTTGCGTCTCAATGAACGCGTCCAGCGACGTGTGGTCCTGGACGACGCGCGAGGCGTAATTGGCCTTCGCCCAAGGAGAGATCACGATCAGCGGGACCCGGAAGCCGTAGCGGTCATAGCTCGCCCGGAAGTCGCCGGGACCGAGCATCGGCGGGATGTTGTCGGGCTTGATCGCGGGCGGGGGCGGGACGTGGTCGTAGTAGCCGCCGTGTTCGTCGTAGGTGATGAACACCGCGGTGCTACCCCACGTCGGCGCGTGGATCAGGGCGTGGACGACCTGGGCGATGAAGCGCTCGCCGGCCTGGATGTCCTGCGGGTTCTCCTCCGACGTGGTGTTGTAGTTCGGGTCGATAAAGTGAACTGCGGCAGGTGGCCAGCAGCCGACATCGGGGAAGAACTGGACATCTTGCGCTGTCGCGGCGCCCTGGACGGGATCCCACACCCGGCATGATCAGCCAGGCTCGGGAGGTTCTGGTAGTAGATCGCCCAGTCGACGTCAGTGCGCGTCGAGCCGGTCCCAGATCGTGCCGTTCTTGGCGGGGATGCTGAGAGGTACGAATTGTCGGTGGCGATCGTTCCGGACGCGGTGCCCCGTAAAGAAGAAGCGGCGGTTGGGGTAGGTCTGGCGCGAGGACCGAGCAGAAATACCGTTCGCCCAGCGGGTAGTGGCGTGCCAGCGAGTACGTGTACGGAAGGTCCTGGCCGTCCCAGAAGCGCATCGCAAAGTCGCCGCTCGCCCGGACGAACCCGTCGTTCCGGCCATGGTCAAAGGACTCGTGGCTGGCGTTCCAGGTCTGGCTCGGGAACGCTGTGGGGCTGGCACGGCGTGCGGGCGGGGCTCGCCGACACGCTGCCGTCCGGAGGCGTCGGGGTTGGAGTTCGTGACGTGACCGCCACGCATCGTGAAGCCATCGACCGCCTGCCTTCCCGGCACCTCGTGGGGCACCTTCCCAAGGAGGTTGTCGAACGAGTGGTTCTCCATCATCAGTACGACGATGTGCTCGATCTCGTGCATGCTGGGCGTGCCCGCGGGCAGGTTCGGGAAGGGCAGGCTGTCCGGCCTTCGGAGATGGTGAGTGGTTCGCGGGGGTTTGGCCCACGCCGGCAGGCCGGCGCCGGCGATCAGCGCGGCACCGCCGGCTGCGCCTCGCAGCAACGTCCTTCGGCTCATCGCCCCATCAGGGTCCTGGTGCTCCCCACAGCGCGACCTTATCGGGAGGCGCGAGTCGGGGCAAGGGGCCCGCGGCCGGTCTCGAGCGCGGGCGCCGCGGGCGCGCGGGGAGCGATGCGGCGAATGCGCGGGGCCGATGATGAAAATTGCTCGCCAGGGCGAGCAAAATTCATCACGCTTCCGGATGCGTGATGAATTTTGGTCCATATAGGACCCAAATCGAACACGCTCCCCGCTCCGCGACGGGCCAATCACCGCCGCCGGTAACGTCCGTCCGGTGAACGACCGCGCTCTGCTGATCATCACCCGCTGGGTCCTCCCCCTGATGATCGCGCTCGTCGGCGGGGTGCTGATCGCCGCGGGCCACGGCGCGGGGAACAGCCCCGCCGCAGCGGCCGGCGTCGCGCTGATCATCGTCGCGATCATCGTTTGGATGATCAACTGGATGTTCCGGATGAGCGTGAGCTCGAACGAGGACCGCGACAGGGAGGAGGAGGCGCGGCGGTATTTCGACGAGCACGGGCGGTGGCCCGATGAGTGACGGCCCGCCCTTCACGATCATGGGCGTCATCAACGTGACCCCCGACTCGTTCTCGGACGGGGGGCGCTTCCTCGATCCCGGAGCGGCTATCGCGCACGGCCTGCAGCTGTAGCGGGAGGGCGCCGAGATCCTCGATATCGGGGGTGAGTCGACCCGCCCAGGAGCCGAGCCGGTGTCGGCGGACGAGGAGATTGCGCGCGTGCTGCCAGTGATCCAGGGCCTCCTGGGAGCGCGCTCCGCCGCTCGTATTTCGATCGACACCTCGAAGGCCGCCGTGGCCAGTGCCGCGCTGGCGGCGGGCGCCACGATGGTCAACGACGTCACCGCCCTGCGCGACCCCAAGATGGCCCCGGTGGTCGCGCGTGCCGGAGCCGACCTCTGCCTGATGCACATGCTCGGCGATCCGCGGACGATGCAGGACGATCCGCGCTACGACGACGTCGTCACCGACGTCAAGACGTTCCTCGCCGAGCGGCTCGAGTACGCCGTGGGCCACGGCATCGCCCACGACCGGATCATCCTCGACCCGGGGATCGGCTTCGGAAAGACCATCGAGCACAACCTCGAGCTGCTCGCCCGGCTGAACGAGCTCCTCGAGCTCGGACGACCGCTGATGATCGGTACCTCGCGCAAGTCCTTTCTCGGGCGCCTGACCGGGCGCGAGGTCGACGACCGCGTCGCGGCGACGATCGCCACGTGCGTGATCGCCTATCAAAACGGCGCGACGGCCTTCCGGGTCCACGACGTCGCGCCGGTCCGTGACGCCCTGCTCGTGACGGCTGCTACGGTCCGCCCGCGATGGCGGACGATGAGTTCGACGAGGTAGAGGAGGACGAGGAGGACGGCGAGGGGCGTCTCGAGCCCGAGGTCACGATCGAGGTCTCGGGGCTCTCGCTCTACACCCACATCGGGGTGAGCGAGGCCGAGCGCGAGATCGGGCAGAGGCTGCTCATCGACCTCCGCCTGGACGTGGGCGACTGCGACGCGACCCTCACCGACCGGATCGAGGACACGGTCAACTACTCCGAGGTCTGCCAGCTGACGAACCTCGTCGCGCAGCAGCGCACCTACAAGACGCTCGAGCGGCTGTGCACGGCGATCGCCGACCGTCTGCTCGAGGACTACGCGGTGCAGTCGGTCTGGGTCAAGGCGTCAAAGCCCGAGCCACCGATGGCGCTGCCCGTCACCGAGGTCTCGGTCGAGGTGTGGCGCGAAGCGTCGTGACGGGCTACCTCGGCCTGGGTTCGAACGTCGGAGAGCGCCGGTCCAATCTAGAAGGCGCCGCACGCGCTCTCACCGCCAAGGGCGTCGAGGTGGTCGCCTCCTCCTCGGTGTACGAGACCGAGCCCGTGGGACTGATCCTCGATCAACCCGACTTCCTGAACGCGTGCCTGCAGATCGAGACCGACGCGCAGCCCGAGGCGCTCCTGGACACGTGCAAGGCGATCGAGCAAGACCTGGGACGCCCCCACGGCGGCCCGAGGCACGGCCCAAGGCCGATCGACGTTGACCTCCTGCTGCTGAACGCCCTGACCTACCACTCCGAGCGCCTCACGCTGCCCCACCCCGAGGTCCGCTCGAGGAGGTTCGTGCTCGTCCCGCTGCTCGAGCTCGATCCCGAGCTGGCGCTCCCCGACGGCACCCGGCTGACCGACGCGCTGAACGCCCTCGGCCCCGGCCAGGAAGTCCGGCTCGCCGGGCCTCCGCTCCACCTCCGCAAGTAGGGTTGACTGGGCCATGCTCCTCGTCGTCGACGTCGGCAACACCCAGACTCACTTTGGCGTCTTCAAGGAGGGCCAGGACGAGATCGCCGAGCACTGGCGGTTTGCCACGGTCCGCGAGTCCACGGGCGATGAGCTCGCCGCCGCGCTCTCCAATCTGCTCCAACTACGGGGACTCTCGTTCAAGGACGTCGAGAACTCGATCGTCTCCTCGACCGTCCCGCAGTTATCCGAGCAGTGGACCCAGGTCGCCGAGCGCTACCTCGGCCACGCGATGCTCGTCGTCGGACCGTCGATCAAGACCGGGATGCCGATCCGGATCGACAACCCGCACGAGGTCGGCGCCGACCGGCTCGTCAACGCCGTCGCCGCGTACGACCGCATCAGGGACACGTGCATCGTGATCGACTTCGGCACGGCGATCACCTACGACGCCGTGTCGGCCGACGGGGAGTACCTCGGCGGGATCATCTCCCCGGGCGTCGAGATCTCGATCGAAGCCCTGTCCGAGCGCGCGGCCAAGCTGCCGAACGTCGAGCTCGCCGAGCCTCGCTCGCTGATCGGGAAGTCCACCGTCGACGCGATCCGGAGCGGGATCGCGTACGGGTTCGCCGGTCAGGTCGAGGGGATCGTCGGCCGCCTGCGGGTGGAGCTCGGTGAGGACGCCAAGGCGATCGCGACCGGCGGGCTCGCCCGCGTCGTCGTCCCGTTCATCCGGGAGACGATCGACGAGGTCGACGACCTGCTTACGCTGATCGGGCTGCGGCTGATCTGGCGCCGAAATCAGACGCCCTGAGAGCCTCGAGCGACGGGATCGGGACCTCTGGCGTCCGGGCCACGGTCGCGGCCTGGATCAGGAAGCCGAGGCGCCGCCGGTCGTCGGGGTGCTCGGCGGAATAGACGTCGAAGTTGTCGAGCAGCACGCGGATCGCCTCGAATATCGGGGCGTCGTCGATCTCCTCGGGGACGTCGCACGCCAGCCGCGCCAGCGCGACCAGCTCGCCGGCGTCGGCCCCGCGCATCGTCGCGACGACGGCGATCAGGAGGAACTCGGCGACGCGGTCAAGCAGGACGTGCGGCGGGCGCTCGCGCTCGCCGACGGGCTCGCCGGCCGGGACGAGCGGCTCGCCAGCGACGAGCCGCAGCGACTGCTCGGACGCCATCGAGCGAACCTGGTCGGGAGTGAACCCGACCTCGAGCGCCGCGCGGAGCTGGAAGCCAACGCCCAAGGCCGTCGTCCCGTAGGGAGCGTCGGAGGCGAACAGGATCTGCCCCGGGGGCACGAGCGAGAACAGCGTGATCAGATCGGCCGGCATCCACCACGCGGTGTCGAAGAGGAGGTTGGGATGGTCGGGGGCGACCCGCCAGATCCATGAGAGGTCGCAGATGCCCGCGTGGGCGAGGATCAGACGAGCGTTCGGAAAATCGCCCGCCAGCTCGACCGCGTGAAGCCCGAGCGCCGGGATTCCCCGCCCGGCGTGCACGAGCACCGGCAGCGATCGCTCATCCGCGATCGCCACGAGCGAGCGGACGACGGGGTGATTGAGCGTGAACTGCTCGGCCCGGGGATGGAGCTTGATTCCCCGAGCGCCCGCGGCCAGGCAGCGCTCGGCCTCGGCCACGGCACCGTCGTGGGGATTCACACGGCAGAATGGGACGAGCACCCCATCGGACTCCCCGGCCGCCTCCAGAACCATGTCGTTGGCCGGGGGATAGCCCTCGGGTTCGTGCATCGGGAACACGAACGCGCCGAGCGCGTTGGCGGCCTTCAGGCCGGCGAGGAGCTCCTCGAGCGCTCTGGTGCATCCCGTCGGGATCGTTCTGGCCGAGGTGCGTGTGGGCGTCGAACAGCTCGAGCCCCGGGAGCTGCTCGAGCACGATCTCCGTCCATGGCCTGAGCGTCTCCGAGAGGTTCACCCATGATTCGTACCATGAACGCGATGGCGCACGCGCTGTCGGACACGATGGAGTCTCGGTGGAGTGAGCATCCCCAATCGGGTGGTGCTGGCCCCGCTCGCCGGAATCGGCAACTGGTTCGTACGCCTCCAGGCCCGCCGCCACGGGGCAGGGTTGGCGGTGTCGGAGATGGTCTCGAGCTTCGCCGTGCACTACGGCAATCAGCGCACGCTGCGCGAGCTGCTGCGGATCGACCCCGGCGAGCACCCGTGTCGGTCCAGCTGTTCGGCCACGACCCGGACGTGATGGCCTCGGCGGCCGAGCCGTGGCCGCCGCGGGCGCCGACCTGATCGACATCAACATGGGCTGTCCGGTCCCGAAGGTGTGCAAGACGGGCGCCGGGGCCGCGCTGCTGGCGGAGCCCGAGCTAGCGCTCGCGCTGGCTCGCGCGGCTGGTCGCGGGAGCGGGCTACCGGTGACCGTGAAGCTCCGCTCGGGCCAGCGCCCAGGTGATCTCAGCGGGGTCGCGGTGGCCCGGCGGCTGGCCGGGGAGGGCGCGGTCGCCGGGATCTCGATCCATCCCCGCCACGCGTCGCAGCGCCACAGCGGAAAGCCCGGACTACGGCCTCGTTCGCGACCTGGTTGGGGAGCTCGCAGGTGCCGGTGCTGGTCTCGGGAGGTCTGGACACTGCCGAGCGGCGTTCGCCGCGCGTTCGAGCTCACGGGCGCGCGCCGCGGTGCTGGTCGCCCGTGGGTCGCTGGGCAATCCGTGGCTGTTTGAGGAGCTGCTCGGCGGGCGGTCGGGGCCGCCGACGCGATGCCGAGGTCCTCGAGCGAGCTCGACTGGGTGATCGAGCGCGCCCGGAGCACATGGGCTCCGAGCGAGCGACTCGCTACCTGCGCAAGTTCTATCCGTGGTACATCGAGCGGCTCTCGGCGGGATACGTCGTCTCGCTCGGGGGGGGCGCCCGCGTGCGCGCGGCCGTCCAGACCGCGCCCAGCACCGAGGCGGTGCGCGAGCTTTTGCGCGGCGGTGTCGCGGTTGCGGTGTAGGCCACGCCGACTGGCAACTCCGTGACCACAGGTGTCACGAGTCGCCATCCATCCCGCAAATAGCGACAAAATCGCCCGCACGCGGGAATCCATGGGCCGCCCCAGGCGCCTTCTATACTCGTCCGCCCTCCCCATAGCGCCGGGGGGCCTTGTCCCGCCCTGCGGCGGGCTTTTTCTCATCCAGAACCGACTGACGGACTGCTATGCCCAAAGACGTAATCCTCACCCAAGAAGGAATGGCCAACCTCAAGTCCGAGCTCGATGAGTGACCACGCGGCGCCGCCGCGAGGTCGCCCAGCGGATCAAGGAAGCACGCGAGTTCGGCGACATCACAGAGAACGCCGAATACGACGACGCCAAGAACGAGCAGGCGATGCTCGAGGCGCGGATCGCGGGCTGGAGGACAAGCTCCGCTCGGCGACCGTGATCGACTCCGCCGACATCACCAACGACGTCGTCAGCGTGGGTTCGGTCGTCCACGTCAAGGACGAGAAGCCGGCAAGTCGGTCAAGTACACGATCGTCGGCTCGGCCGAGGCGAGCCCGCCGAGATGAAGCTCTCCAACGAGTCCCCCGTCGGCAAGGCGCTGCTGGGGCGCAAGCGCGGCGAAGAGGTCGTGATCGTCACGCCCGCGGGGCAAGCGCAAGCTGAAGATCACCAAGATCGACGTCGTCAAGTGAGCCGCGCAGGGGGGTGAGCCCTCTGACGTCTTCGCCTCGCGCCGGCGCAAGCTCGACGCGCTCGCGGGCCGCGGGCGTAGAGCCGTTCCCGCACGAGTTCGCGGGCGTCGAGCCGATCGCCGACGGTCCGCGACGCAGCACGCCGCACTCGCCGCCGGCGAGGAGACGAGGCCGAGCACCGCGTCGCCGGTCGGATCGCCGCCCGCCGCGGCCAGGGCAGGATGGCCTTCCTCGACCTCCACGACCGCTCCGGCCGGATCCAGCTCCAGGCGCGCGTCGACGAGCTCGGCGACGAGGGGATGGCCGCGCTGCTCGAGCTCGACCTCGGCGACGTGATCGGCGTCGACGGGGTCGCCTTCTCGACCCGCCGCGGCGAGCTGACCCTGCGGATCGACGCGCTACAGCTGCTGGCCAAGTCGCTGCGGCCGCTCCCCGAAAAGCACCACGGGCTCAAGGACGTCGAGACGCGCTTTCGCCACCGCGAGCTCGACCTGATCGCCAACGAGGAGGCCCGCGAGCTGTTCGTCACGCGGGCTCGGGTGATCTCGGCGATCCGGCGCTTCCTCGACGCCGAGGGGTTCATCGAGGTCGAGACGCCTGTCCTCCAGCCGCTCTACGGCGGCGCGCTGGCGCGGCCGTTCACGACCCACCACAACCCGCTCGATCGGGACGCTCTACCTCCGGATCGCGACCGAGCTGTACCTGAAGCGGCTGATCGTCGGCGGGCTCGAGCGGGTCTACGAGCTCGGCAAGGACTTCCGCAACGAGGGCGTCGACTCCGACCCACAACCCCGAGTTCACGATGCTCGAGTTCTACGAGGCGTTCGCCGACTACCGCGACGATCGCCGAGCGCTGCGAGCAGCTCGTCGCCTACGTCGCCGCGGAGATCGGCTACGCCGGCCCGATCGACTTCACGCCCCCGTGGCGGCGCGAGACGGTGCGCCGAGGCGATCCACGACCCGAACCGGAATCGACATCGTCGCCACCGCGAGCGCGAGGAGCTGCGCGGCCGAGATGACGCGCGCGCGGCCTGGCCGCCGACGAGCAGGACGAGCTGGCCGCAGCTCGTCGACGAGCTGATCTCCAAGCACGTCGAGCCGACGCTGATCGAGCCCACGTTCCTGCTCGACTACCCGGTCGAGCTGTCGCCGTTCGCCAAGCGCCACCGCACCGAGGACGGGCCTCGTCGAGCGCTTCGAGGCCTTCGTCGGCGGGATCGAGATCGCCAACGCTTTCACCGAGCTCAACGACCCCGACGAGCAGCGCGCGCGCTTCGAGGAGCAGCGCGAGCTGGCCGCGCCGGCGACGAGGAGGCCCAGCCCTACGACGAGGCGTTCCTCGAGGCGCTGGAGCTCGGGATGCCGCCCGACGGGCGGGATCGGGATCGGGATCGACCGCCTGGTGATGGTGCTGACCGGGACGGCGCTCGATCCGCGAGGTCGTGCTGTTTCCCGCGATGCGCGATCCCTGCAGCCCCGCTGGGCTCGCACGAGCCGCGCAGCACGCGGCGCATCGGCGCCGCGAAGCGGTGCCGCAGCCGGCCCGACCCCCGGCTGGTAGACTGGCGCATGCGCTCAGACCCGAGTCCGAATGCAGGCCGCCGAACCCCGTTGGTCGATGACTATGGGCAGAACAGGAACGTCGCTCGTCCCCGCGCGACCGACGTCACGACGCTCGCGGCAGCGGATACTAGAGCGACGGACCCGACGTCCACTAGAAAACCGACCACCGACGCGACCGCCCGTCCGAGACCGCCACGAAGAAGGACACATGTTCGAGCGATTCACCGAGCGAGCCCGCCAGGTGGTCGTCCTCGCCCAGGAAGAGGCCCGCACGCTCAAGCACAACTACATCGGCACCGAGCACATCCTGCTCGGCCTGCTGCGCGAGGAGGAGGGGCTCGCGGCCCGCGTGCTCGAGTCGCTCGACATCACCGTCGAGCGGGTGCGCGCCCAGGTCGTGCGGATCGTCGGCTCGGGCGAGGAGGTCACCACCGGGCAGATCCCGTTCACGCCGCGCGCCAAGAAGGTGCTCGAGCTGGCGCTGCGCGAGGCGCTGAGCCTCGGCCACAACTACATCGGCACCGAGCACATCCTGCTCGGGCTCGTGCGCGAGAACGAGGGCGTCGCCGCCCGGATCCTGCTCGACTTCGACGCCGACTCCGAGAAGATCCGCAACGAGGTCATCCGCATGCTCTCCGGCCCGGGCGGCCGCCAGCGCGGGCGCGGCGGCGCCGGCCGGCGCCGCCGGCGCGCAGGGCGAGGGCAAGAAGTCCTCGAAGCTGCTCGACCAGTTCGGGCGCAACCTGACCAAGCTCGCCGCCGAGGGCAAGCTCGACCCCGTCGTCGGCCGCGAGACCGAGATCGAGCGGATCATGCAGATCCTCTCGCGCCGGACGAAGAACAACCCCGTCCTGATCGGCGAGCCCGGCGTCGGCAAGACCGCGGTCGTCGAGGGCCTCGCGCAGCGGATCACGAACGCCGACGTCCCCGAGCTGCTCAAGAACAAGCAGATCTACACGCTCGACCTCGCCGCGCTGGTCGCCGGCTCCAAGTACCGCGGAGAGTTTGAGGAGCGCCTGAAGAAGGTGATGAAGGAGATCACCCAGCGCGGCGACATCATCCTGTTCATCGACGAGCTGCACAACCTCGTCGGCGCGGGCGCCGCCGAGGGCGCGATCGACGCCGCCTCGATCCTCAAGCCGGCGCTGGCGCGCGGCGAGCTGCAGACGATCGGGGCGACGACGCTCGAGGAGTACCGCAAGTACCTCGAGCGCGACTCGGCCCTCGAGCGCCGCTTCCAGCAGATCACCGTCGAGCAGCCCACGACCGAGGAGACCGTCCAGATCCTGCGCGGCCTGCGCGACCGCTACGAGCAGCACCACAAGGTCCAGATCACCGACGAGGCGCTCGAGGCCGCGGCCGACCTCGCCGACCGCTACATCTCCGACCGCTTCCTGCCTGACAAGGCGATCGACCTGATCGACGAGGCCGCGTCTCGCATGCGGATCAAGTCGATGACCTCGCCGCCCGTGTACCGCGAGCTCGAGGACGAGATCGAGGAGACGCGGCGCGCCAAGGAGGAGGCGATCGAGAACCAGGAGTTCGAGAAGGCGGCCAACCTGCGCGACAAGGAACGGCGCCTGTCCCAGAAGAAGCGTGAGCTGACCGAGGCCTGGGAGCAGGGCGAGACGACCGAGCGCCCGGCGATCGGCGAGGAGGAGATCGCCGACATCGTCTCGATGTGGACGGGCATCCCCGTCTTCAAGCTGACCGAGGCCGAGACCGCCAAGCTGATGCGCATGGAGGAAGAGCTCCACAAGCGCGTGATCGGCCAGCACCCGGCGATCGAGGTCGTGTCCAAGGCGATCCGGCGCAGCCGGGCCGGCTTGAAGGATCCGAAGCGGCCGACCGGGTCGTTCATCTTCCTCGGCCCCTCGGGCGTGGGCAAGACCGAGCTGGCCGGACGCTGGCCGAGTTCCTGTTCGGCGACGAGGACACGATGATCCGGATCGACATGTCCGAGTACATGGAGAAGCACGCCGTCTCCCGGCTGGTCGGCTCGCCCCCGGGCTACATCGGCTACGACGAGGGCACTGGATGGACGAGGCGCACGCGCACCGTCATGGCAAACCCCTCGGAAAACCGGGACAGACAGTCGGGCTGCAAACCGCGAATAGGAAGGGCGTCGTGTCTTTCAGGCGTTGCGAGGCGCGATGCACTAATTGACCTGACAATGCGAGCGGTTTGTTGCCGGCGGGCCAGCTGTAGATGATGGGAAGGGCAAGCATGGCCAGCACCGCAAAACCGAGCCGGCAGCGCAGAAAAACGTGGCCCCACCCAGATTGCAGCGGTCGCGATCGACCCAGAAGGGAACGCTTTCCAGCTGATGAAACAGGGCTCGCAGCGGCTCCGGTGCTCGAGGGACGGCTTCGAGACCCTTGGCCAGCGCCAGTTCCAGCAGCGCCCGCCATTCGCTTTCCGGCATGCGGGCGAATTCGTCCATGACAGCTTCGGCCAGGGGATCGGTGCGCCAGAGGAGTTCGGCATACTTCTCGGCACGAGGTGAGTGCGGGACGTTATGAGAGACGACATGCGAGGCATCTTCAGGGACGCCGGCGCTGTCGAGGCCGGAATAGCCTGACGGGACGCGGTGCTGTACTTCCGTCATGAGTTGTGCCTGTTTGGGTTGACGGTATCACAGGTGCGCTGTCCATCCCTCGTGTTGGCTTGGGTTCGCGTTACTGCCGTAATGTTCGCGGACTCGCTCGACCCGGGCTCGATGCCTGGTGTGAGTTTCGGGTTGCGGATTAGAGTGCAACCAAACCTAGTGCGTGCTTATCTAAGCAATACGTAATCTAACGGGTGCCACAGAACATGAACA
>CAVWRO010000007.1:0-138503 GCA_963757385.1 uncultured Acidobacteriaceae bacterium
AGCAGGAAGCGATTCGCGCTCTCAAACAAGGGGTTGCACTCGCGCCCAACAGCGAAACGGTCTGGCAAGCGCTGGGATATTCGTATTACTATGCCGGTCTCAATAATCTCGCGGAGCAAGCATACCGCCATCTCATCGAATTGAACCCAATGCCTCCGCAGCCGAGGTGGATGCATGCCCGCATGCTTTTATGCATGGGCAAAGCGCCGGAAGCTGAGCAGGAGATGCGACAACTGGTCGTGCAACATCCGGATCAATTCAAGGCCTTAGCCTACTTCGGTGGAGTGCTTTACTATCGGGGCAAGCTTGACGAGGCAAAAGTGAATCTCGACCGGGCGGTTACTCTCGCTCGCGACTCAGACGATGACTCGCCCCGGATGATGGCTGCGTTCCTGTACGCGTCGCAAAATCAACGGGAAAAGATTGACCCCAGGTTACTGCGATACCGCACGGAACAAATAATTGATGGTGACGAAGCCTACTGGTTGGGGGGAGTCTATGCCATGCTCGGTGACCGGAAGGCTGCCCTGGATTGGCTGAAGCGAACAGTGGAGCTGGGAGATGTCAATTACCCCTGGTTCGAGCGGGACAAGAATTACGACAGTCTGCGCGCTGATCCGGAATATCAGGCGATTATGTCCGGAATTCGCCAGCGTTGGGAGGCATACAAAAACGAGTTCGATGCGACCCCGTGATCGGGCTATTCAGCCCGACATGGCCTGAAGTCAAATGCAATTGCGACCGTTCCCGCTCGTGCATCGAAGTGAAAACCAACTTCAGAATCGTTCGACGTTTCGGGCGGCAGCGAGGAGGAACGTTCTTTGAAGAAGAGATCAATCAGCCGCTTATCAAACACGTCTCCGGGTTTTAATAACAACTCTTTTAAGAGATCATCAGAAACAGGCTGATCCAGACCTAGAAAGCTGATGCTACTTACTACAAACTGCTTGCCTTCATCAATGTCCATGTCGAATGACACGGTCTGATTGTCCTCATTGAAGCGCGGGGTGGGAATGACGACGCAATTAATGTAGCCGAGTTGATCATACGGCTTTCCCAGATTTTCTAGACCTTTTGCGATCTTCGAGCGATCCAGTATTTCGCCGTCCGAGATTGGGAACAGGTCACGTAATCTTTTGACATCGGTGATCGCTTTATTGTTCTTGAAAGCAATCTGTCCCAACGTGTACTGCTCTCCCGCGTTTACTCGCACCGCGACAGCAATGCTCTCGCTAACCGGGTTGCTGCTGAGAATTCGATTCTCGCCACTTACTTCCACTTTCATGTAACCGCGGTCCTGCCATGCTTGCCTGACTCTTTCAACAAGGTCCTTTGTAATGTCATCTGGTTCACCCGAGTATGGCAACTGTTTCAGCGAAGAAGCGATTTGCTCTTGATCCGCAATGGGTAAGCGAAGGTCGCCGTCGAAGCGCACTTCAGTGATCGTAATTTCAGGACTCGCAGGCTCATCCTCGTGCGAAGACGGGGAAGAACAAGCCTGATTGGTTTGAGGCTCGGGGATTTCTGCGGAATCGGACTGCTGGGCAACTGCGGGCGCGGCAGCGAGAGCGACAGCTGCGGCTAGCAAAATCGCCTGTGTTAAGCGGCGACGCATTCTTGAGTATTATAGGCCCATTCACCGGCTTTGCTGAGATAGAATGAGGCGTCAAATTTCCCTATGCGCCGTCTCACAAAATGGCGAGTTCTCCCTAGCGGACTCTGATTCGATCTCGGCGCATCCACTTCGACGGATACTTCCTCTTCTTTTATCTGGAAAAGCTAAAGGCTAAGAGCCAAGAGCCAAATGGCTGCATTCTCAAAGTACGACGTCATCGTGATCGGCGGTGGGCATAACGGACTGGTGAATGCCGCCTATCTGGCCCGCGCCGGGAAAAAAGTGCTGGTACTCGAGCGCCGCCACGTCGTTGGAGGCGCCGCCGTCACCGAAGAAATCTTTCCCGGATTCAAATTCTCGGTTTGCTCATACGTTGTTTCCCTGCTTCGTCCGGAGATCATTCGCGACCTCGATCTGCCGCGCCATGGACTCGAGATTCTTCCCCTCGATGGCACGTTCACTCCGATGCCGAACGGCGATTATCTCTGGCGGGTAAACGACCACGCGAAGACTCGTCGCGAAATTGCGCGTCATTCGCGGCTCGACGCTGAAGCCTATGAAGACTTCGGCCAGGCCATGTTGCAGATGTGCCGCTTTGTGAAACCCATTCTGAGCATGGTGCCGCCCGATCCTTACACACTGAATCCACGGGAGCTGATGAAATTGCTTTTTCTGGGACGCCGCTTTCGCGATCTTCCTTCCGGTGATCAGTACAACCAAGTGCAGTTGATGACCATGAGCGCCATTGATTTTCTCGATCAATGGTTTGAAACCGACGTGTTGAAGGCGACGATGTCGGCGTCGGGAATCATCGGTACATTTTTGGGCGTGCGTTCTCCGGGAACGGCGTACGTTCTGCTTCATCACTACATGGGTGAGATTGATGGAGCGTTTCGTTCCTGGGGTTTTGCCCGTGGTGGAACCGGCGCAATTTCGAACGCGATCGCCGATGCTGCCCAAGAGGCGGGAGTTGAGATTCGGACCAAAGCAGGCATCGCGAAAATTATCGTAAAGAACGGAAAGGCCCAGGGCATTGTTCTTGAGAATGGCGACGAGATCCGTGCCGCTGTGGTTTCGTCCAGCGTGGACCCCCGCAATACTTTCGTGAAAATGATCGAGCCCGGGAATTTGCCTGACGAGTTCATGGATGACATTAACCGTTACAAGTTTCGCGGGTCATCCGGCAAAGTAAATCTTGCGCTCGATGGCCTGCCCGACTTAACCTGCTTGCCCGGCCCAGGGGCGCATCTTCGCGGAGCGATTTCCATTTCTCCAAGCGTTGATTACATGGAGCGCGCCTACGACGAGGCCAAGTATGGCCGCTATTCTCGCGGTCCTTATATAGATATGGTGATTCCAAGTCTGACTGATCCGTCGCTTGCGCCGCCGGGCAAGCATGTGATGTCGTGTTTCGTGCAGTACGCTCCATACAAATTGACCGAAGGCACGTGGGATGAAAAGAAAGAAGAGTTTGGGGACAATGTGATCAATACGATTGCCCAGTACGCGCCCAACATCAAGAATCTAATCGTCGGCAAACAGGTGATCACGCCGCTCGATTTGGAGCGGGAGTGGGGATTATCGGAAGGGAACATCTTTCAGGGAGAACTGTCGCTCGAACAGCTATTTTTCCTGCGGCCCGCACCGGGATGGGCACAGTACCGGACACCGATTGCGAATTTGTATATGTGCGGATCGGCCACGCATCCGGGCGGCGGCATCATGGGCGCCAGCGGACGGCTCGCCGCGTTGGAAATTCTCAAGGATTACAAAACAGGGATGGCGTGAAACTAAAAGTTGTCGGACACCGAAGCGCCAGAAAGAAACCAGCTCCGAAGGAGCGGCATTCATTAGCCCCGGAGATAAGTTCGGGTTAGGCGAATCACACGAAACACGCGCCCCAAAGGGCGCGGCACTTTTTTTGGAAGCGCTCGAATCACAGCCGATTCGCTCTTGGGTGGTGGAGCTGACGAGGTAACGGATGTCTTCATCCCCCGGCAGCCGTCCTAAACCACCGGACAATTTCGCCTCAGAGTCCTGGCCTTTCCGAGCCATTTCCAATTTGACCTCTTCTCTATCCAGATATACCCTCAAAGCGCGAGGAACTCTCATGCGGAAATGTTTCACAGGTGTCGTCGCTGCAGCTGTTCTGATCGCGACTGCGATCGGGCTCTCGCCACAACGGCTGCTCGCGGAAACGAAGGAGCCGATGAAATTGAAGGTCGGCGACATGGCCCCCAACTTCACTTTGCTGGCCTTCGATGGGACTGGCCTGAAAAAATTCTCCCTCGAGGACTATCGCGGGAAAAAGAACGTTGCCCTGGCGTTCTATGTGTTCGCTTTCACCGGTGGTTGAACAAAGGAAATAAAAGCTTTCCAGCAGAATTTAACCAAGCTGGAAGGCTCTGACACCCAGGTTCTGGGTGTGAGCATGGATAGCCCGTTTTCAAATTTTGCATTTGCTCAACAGAATGGCGTCACCTTCCCCTTGCTCGGCGATTGGGGAGGCGCAGTGACCCGTGACTATGGTTTAGCGGAAAAGAGAGACATTAAGGGCGTGCCCATGGAGCTGGGCCGCCGCGCGACTTTCCTGATTGATAAGAGCGGAAAGATCATTGACGAGCAGGTGGACGACTCGGCGGTGGATCCCACGCAGACTGTCACAGCGTGCGAGCGCGCCGCGCACTCCAAACCTTGATGTTGCGTACCAGGACGACGAGTGCGCGTTTGAAATCTAATTGAATTGTCATTCCGAAGCGCAGCCTCATTACGCGACGAATCTGCTGCTCGAACCGGACAGCGCGCACCTTCGCAAGAGCGGTGAGATAATCACGTTAATATCCCGTGCAAAACTGAAAGTGCATCGGATCCTTGGCTCGGCCCGCCCACTCCCCGCCCCACTCGAATCCCGCCCCCTGAAACACGGAGACAATGCCGGGATGCATATTTCCTGCGCTCCCCTGGGCATTGTTCTCAGAATTCAAATCAATCGCAATGCCCCAACTGTGTGCAGAAAGCTTGCTTCCAGTTCGCTGGGGACGAAATGAGAAACATCCGCCAAAGCTAAACAGTTCCGGCTCCAGCTCTTGATCCTTAATCTCGATAAAGACTGCCTCGAGGACTCCGGTCAGAAGTTTGTGGCAGCGAAAATGTGTGACGGTCTTGGAATGATCAAACGAAAGCATAAGTGGGACAGGCAACGCCACATAGTCGAGAAACTTTATCGGCCATTGAACGTCCAATGTCCCGTCAGGCTCGATGTAATCGTGAATATTTCCAAAGGTGTTTATGATTTGATCAATGCCTCTTGGAGTCAGTAGGTTCGTGGTTGATGGCACACTTCCGCCGGCGTTTGCAATTTCTGTCATAAGTTCGTCCTTTGCTGTTGGGATAAAAACGTTACGAAGATTCAGAAGGGAACTGGGCTATATATAATTCCCGTTGCCCGGTAAAGACGTAGCTTGCTACGTTTGCTTTCGCGTAGGGACAGCCGAGGGCGGCCATCCCTACGAGTTGCCTGACAGGAAAGAGGTTCTTTTGGCCTACGACGATTTGCGCGAATGGATTTCGGCTCTTGACCGCGCCGGAGAATTAAAAAGGATTTCCGCCGAGGTTGATCCAATTCTTGAGATTGCCGAAATAACCGATCGCGTCAGCAAGAGTCGCGCCGGCGGCAAAGCCGGTGGGACAGCGCTTCTATTTCAAAACATTAAAGGCCATCCCGGCGCCCAGGTTCTGATCAACCAATTCGGATCGGTTCGCCGCATGAATCTCGCCCTCGAAGTCGGCTCGCTCGACGAAGTCGCAAATCGTATCCGCCAGTTCATGGACGTGAAGTCCCCGCAGGGCTTTCTAGACAAAGTGAAGATGCTGCCGATGCTCGCGGAAATGGGCAAATTCTTTCCCAAGACGGTCGCAACCGGGCCATGCAAAGAAATTATTCGACGCGACAATTTCTCTCTCGATTATTTCCCAATCCTGCAGTGTTGGCCTAAAGATGCAGGACGCTTTATCACACTTCCGTGCGTCATTACTCGCGACCCAAAAACCGGCAAGCGCAATGTGGGGTGTTACAGAATGCAGGTTTACGACCCCCACACCTTGGCCGCACATTGGCAAAGGCAAAAGGTTGCGGCAGAGCATTACAGGGAACGGATGCGGACGGCGGCGAGCCAAATCCCCACCCTCCCGCAGAGTGCGGGGGAAGGATGGGGCACCCGGCGCGCCGCGGTGGATGTAATGGCGCGATCTTCTGGGGGATCGGTATTGATCGAGGGCGACCGGCCCTCGGGGAAGATGGAAGTTGCGGTTGCGATCGGTACTGATCCGGCTGTGACTTTTTCTGCGATTGTTCCGGCGCCTCCTGATATCGAGGAATATTTGATTGCTGGATTTTTGCGCCAGAAGCCGGTCGAGCTTGTTAAGTGCGAGACGGTGGATCTCGAAGTGCCGGCATCGTCGGAAATCGTGCTTGAAGGGCACGTGCATCTCGATGAGCTTCGCACCGAAGGTCCCTTCGGAGATCACACGGGTTTTTACTCGCTCGAGGATTTGTATCCGGTTTTTCATTTGAGTTGCATCACACATCGTAAGGATCCCATCTATTCGACGACTATTGTTGGCAAGCCTCCCATGGAGGACGGATTTATGGGAAAGGCTGTGGAGCGCATTTTTCTGCCGCTGATGAAGCTTACGATTCCCGAAATTGTGGACATCAATCTGCCGATCGAAGGCGTGTTTCACAACCTGATGATCGTTTCGATCAAGAAGTCTTATCCCGGACAAGCGCGCAAAGTCATGAACGCCGTCTGGTCGCTGGGACAGGCAATGTTTACCAAGTGCATCATCGTTGTGGACGAAGACGTTGACGTTCAGGACATCGCCGACGTTACGTTAAAGGCCCTGAACCACATTGATCCTGAACGCGACATTCAATTCACGTTGGGCCCGGTTGATTCTCTCGACCATGCGTCGCGGCTTCCCAACTACGGGTCGAAGATGGGCATTGACGCCACCCGCAAATGGCCCAGCGAGGGCTTTCAGCGTCCGTGGCCAGATGAAATTCTTATGGACGAGAAGACTAAGGCCCTGGTAGACCAGAAGTGGAAAGAGCTGGGATTCGATTGAATTTCGGTCAATAGAAAGCAGATTCCTCGCGTTTCCTGATTAAGAACGACGCCTGGTCATGGCTCGGAATGACAAGGCTTGAGGTTTATCGTATCTCCTGTTGAGAACGGCGCCTGATCATGGCTCGGAATGACAATTCTTGTAAATTATTCTCACTCTCATCCTCAACGCTTCTTCACCCGCTCATCCAGCTGGCCCCAGGCTTCTCTATAGATTTCAAATTTGGCGCATCCAGTCCTATTTATTAATAAGCCGTCGGGTGCAGGTGGACGACTGTTAGGGTGCCAAGGGCAGCGATGGGAATGAGATACCAAATGTCTCTTCGCGCCAAGTACAGCGCCATAAAATCGATGTCATTTGAGGTGTAGCATCCGTTATTAAGCTTGCAGCGACTGCGGCACCTTACCTGGTAATCTCCGCGAATGACCTTCCTGTATAACGACTTGACCTGAATGCGGAGCAAGCGGCGGCCGGAATCTACAATTAGGTCGTAGCGACGGCAGTCGCCGAAAGGTTTAGAGACGGCCAGGCCTTTTGAACTGGCAGCAAGAACAAACGCCAGTTCGCCCAGGTCTCCCAGTTCTTTCGTGTCCAAAGTGCTCGCGGAATTCGCCAGGCGTCGCGACGCGTGCTTTGTGGTGCTGGTGTCAATCTTTTGATCGGATTTATCCACGCTGTGGATTGCGCGCACGCGATTGGCATGTGCTTTATCTCGCCCCTTGTGTTTGGAATTTGTGCAGGGCCGGGAAGGCAGACGTAGCTACGTCTCTACCGGAGTCATTTTCTCGGCCCCAAAAAGCCAAAAGGCGCGGGCTGGAAGCCTGCGCCTTCGCGAACATTTAAGCTTATAGTTATATGATACGCCTTTAACTATGCTAAATGAGACAGGGTTTTGAAGTTTATTTTTGCCGTCGAATGAAGGACATAGACAAAAACGGGTCGCTTATGGGGCTTGACAAGAATCTGTAGAATTTTGGTTTTTTGGAAAAAACGAAGCGGTTGGTTAAAATTTGGAACTTACACCGACGGCTGGCACCGGCGATATTTGCGAAAATCGCGCAAGAATGGGGCGGGGCACCCGGCTCTTACGAAATGCTACCGGCATCGTCGCCTCCCACCCTTCGCAAAATCGGCGAAAGATGGGGCACCCCCAGCATTGGGGAGTACAAAGTTCAAAACCAACTTCTTTAGCCGACTGATTCTTTTTTGGGTTTTTCGAAGGGCTTTTTCAGGTATCGGCGGGCTTCGTCGAGGGCGCCCTGGGTGTTGTCGTTGGTTTGCAATGCCTGGCGGTACTCATTGGTGGCGCGCTCGCGTTGTCCGGTGATGTCGAAAATCTTGCCTAACGAAAGATGGCTCCAAACTTCTGTCCAGCGAGGATCACCGTCCCCATTCAGCGACTCGCGATAAGCGTTAGCGGAGGCCTGATAGTTATGCTGCTGAAAAAATACGTCGGCTATCCGGTAGTGAGCCAGGGAACTGTTCTTATTGATTTCGAGGGCCTTGTTGAACTCGCTCAAAGCTCCCGCAAAGTCTCCCTGTTGCACCAAAGCTTGCCCACGTTGGATTGAAGCCCGAAGTTTTACGTCTGTGGAATTCTTCAATACGCGATCGTCGGGATCGACGGAGATGCGCCGGGGCTTGCCGAAAGTCTCCACCGCGAACGCGGAGTTTGTCCCAACTACGTCAATGCGTTTTTCTTCAGTTTTGCCGTCGGTATCAATTTTCAATTCCACGGGCATCCGGAACAAGTCCAGATCCTGGGCAATCTGACCAACTACACGAAACCCGGGACAGTGATCGGCGGGAGCGCACTTATTTCCGAGGCGATATACGGTGTATACGGTCTTGAATTCGGGAGCACCGGTTGAATCCAGCCATTGAGAGAAAAACCATGTGAGATTGTTGCCGTAGTTCTTTTCGGCGATGGTGCGAAAGTCTTCGACCGTGGCCGATTTGCCGGCATATTGAGAGGCAAAGGTCCGCATCGTCTGGTCGTATTTTTGGTCACCTTCAACCCATCGCAACATGTGCAGAATCATGCCGCCTTTATCGGTGACCAGCGACTGGAATTCCGGCGAAAACACGTCAAGCTTGCTGGCGCTGGAGAGCGGCACTGTATCGTAAGCCAGAGCGCCTACGGACATATCTTTCACAACTTCTTCCAGGCCAGCCTGTCCAGCAGCCTGTTCTACATAGCGGGCTTCGGAATAGCGCGCGAAGCCATCATTGATCCACCAATCATCGGTGGTAGCCGGACTCACCGAAACTCCCCACCATTGATGCGCTATGGTGTTCGCCAGCAAGCGATAATTAACCTTGTCAGTAATGGCGCGGCTTGCGACAGCGGCGATTTCGGGAGCCCATGCTGCGGGAACGGTATCGTCCGGAATCTCAACCACCCTTAACGTTGTGGACATCGAGGGACCGTAAAGCGTCTCGTAGTAAGTGAATTCCTTGAGCGCTGTTTCCAAATATTGCGTTCCTGAATTCTGGTGTAGCGGCTTGAAGAAAAGGTGCAGATCAAGCCCTGCTTCGTTGCTCTTGAATTCCTGAAATGCACCGGCAACTATGGTTCCTGGAAAGCTCGGCTTGTCCCAGAGAAAGGTGTGAGTTTTGGTGGACTCCGCCTCGGTTGACGCTTTCTTCGCGGGGGCCGAACCGGTGGCAACAGCCTCCTTGCCGCTGCCGATTACGGTCATAAAAGAAGGGGCGGTGACGCTGATGGTTGCGGTGAAGCGGTTGGTGCCGTATCCGTTTACCGGAAACCAGCGTCCGGCATAAAGCAAATAGCTGGTGTCGTCGTTGACGGAAGCAAGCTTGAGTCCCTGAACTGGACTGTCGTCTGCGGAGTCCAGCACTCCTTCGTATTCGAAGGTCAAAGTAGTGGACGCATTCTTGGGGAGATCTTTGGCAAGTTGTACGCGAACCGTCGAATCCTGGGTGACGCGCTCGGCAGGTAAGAGCTTGCCTGATGCGTCCGTCACCTTGGTTACGCGCAGGCCGTTATTGAGCTCGAAAGTTGCAACGTTCAAGTCGTCTAGCGCGGTGAACTTCACCCGTGTCTGGGCGGATAGCTTGTGAGTATGGGGTGTGAGTTGTGCGTCAATCTGATAGTCATCAACGTGCAGACGAGGTTTTTCAGCCGCCCATGCGGAGATTGCGGCGAGCAAAAATGTCAGGACCAAACCGGCCATTGTGGCCCGGTGCCCAGAATGAACTTGCATCAGCGGATTCTCTCCTGGAAATGTACCTTTTAGCTTGGATGAACATTATTGCCGAAAAGATGCTGTCAGCAAAAGGCTTACAGTGAATTGGCGTGCATAGGCCTCGCAAAGGTGCAGCGGAGCTTTGCTCCGCCTGGACAGCCGGGGGCGGCTGTCCCTACGTGGTTCGCGGCGAATTTAGGAAGCCATTATCTCGGCGGCGGCACGATCTGCCGGGTGGGTCCGTAGTTGATCTGGGCTCCGGAGCCTAGCTCTCACCTCAACCAATCCGGCGATCATTTGGTCGCGAGCCGGGCCATCGGGAACGATCTGGTTAATGTTTTTTGCCACGTTATCCGGCGTGAAATCGTTTTGAACGAGTTCGGGGACGATTTGCTTTCCTCCGATTAAGTTCACCATAGCGAAGTATGGAACTTTCACCCTGGAGCGCCCCAAGAGATAGGTCAGCGGAGATACGCGATAAACCATGACAAAGGGCGTTCCCATCATTGCGGCTTCCACGGTGGCGGTGCCGCTGGCGATGACGCCGGCGCGGGAGTGAGCCAGGGCTGCGAGCGCCTGCGAAACGAGGTTCACACGCGTCCCCGCTATCAGGCCTTGGAGAAAACTTCGATCAAGCGTGGGTGCGATTGGCAGCAGAAATTCGTATCCGGAACCAAGTTTTGCGGCAGATTCAAGTATCGCCGGAAGATTCATGCGGACCTCTTTGACCCGGCTGCCGGGCATAAGCGTGATCCAAGGCTTGGAGGCGTCGAGCTTATATTCGGTGGCGAATTCTGCTCGGGAAATTTCGGGACGAGGGATATCGGCGAGAGGATGTCCGACGAAGGTCGCATCCACGCCTCGATCGCGATAGAACTTTTCTTCAAAGGGGAAAATCACCAGGGCCTTGTCAACGTATTTGCGGAGAAGGCGGACGCGTCCTTGCCGCCATGCCCAAAATTGCGGGCACACGTAATAGACAACTGGGATGCCTCGCTTCTTCATTTGGCGAGCTACGCGCCAGTTAAAGGCGGGGGAATCAATGACTATTGCGAGATCAGGCCGACGCTTGTCGGCGGTTCGAATTAATCTGCGGAACAGGCCGTAAATCTTCGGAAGATGGCTTAGGATTTCGGAGATGCCGACTACCGAAAGATCTTTGGCATTCACCACGATGTCGCAGCCCGCGGATTGCATCGCCGAGCCACCGGCTCCGAAGAACTCGCAAGACGGATCACGGCGACGTATGGCTTCGATCAACTGCGCGCCATACATGTCGCCAGAAGCCTCGCCCGCCGAAATCAAGATTCGCACGAGGCATTGTAATGGGTTGTGTAGTCATCACGCGTGGGGTCATCGCTTCCGAGCTCTTTACAATTGTCTGCCGAGGCTACGCCAATGTCACCCCTTAACGATTAAGTAACTGCCGCCAAAGCGGGGCGGCCTCCCAGGTTGTAGATGCGGGGCATCTGGGTTTTGGGTTTCCGCAGCGTGAGTCGCGGAGCAGGGTTGCGATGGCCGTATTCTTGCAGCGGCAAGGGGTGGGTCATCAGTAAGTGATCTCCGCGGTAGGTACGCAGGGTGCCGTCCAACTGATGCGAGAGTTCGACGGTTTCGCCGGAGTATCCGCGCTGGGCGGGCAAGGATGGTAGGGCGATGGAATGCGCGCCCAAGACGACGACGTGATCGGGGCCGACGACGCGGTCATAGCGCAGGCTAAGGCAGCGGGCGAGATCGAAGCGGCGCGGCAGAGCGCGAAAGTCGCGAGCGGATTCGGCGGCCGGACGTGCGAAGCGTCGATTGTAGTCGTCGCAGAAACGGGCCAGCACGGCGTTGGCCTCTTGCAAAGTAATGGCATGGGCGAGGCGAAGTTCGCTGACCAGGCGGTCCTGCAAGGTGCGCCAGGCGCGCTCAATGCGGCCTTTGGCTTCGGGCGAGTAGGCGGGGATCTGGGTGATGCCGAGCTCCTCGAGGGCGCGCCCAAGCTGGGTGGAAGATTGTTTTCCGGCGAGTTCTTCGGCGACGGTCCAGTGGGAATCGTTGCGCTGAAAGATGCAGTGACGATCACGATAGAGGCTGAGGGGCACGCCGTGGACGGAGATCATGGCGTACAGGGCGCGAAGATATCCAACGGTATTTTCGGCTTCGAGTTGGAAGTGGGCGGAGAGAATCTGGCTGGTGGCATCGTCTTGAAAACCGACAAGAGTGAGATGCGGACCGCGGCCTTCGAGCCAGTCGTGACGGCTGGCGTCGGTGAGCACCATCATGCCGAAACGCGGGCGGGGTGCGCGGCGCGAGCGATATTTACGGGCGCGGCGTTTCTGCGGAGAGGCAAGTTTCGCACCTCGTAAAATGCGGCGCACGGTCTCGCGGCTGACGGTGAGGTTCTCCTCGACACGAAGTTTTTCCGCGAGATGAGAATCGTTGAAGCCGGCATACTTGCCGCGAGCCAAGGTCAAAATCAACCGCTTCTGGGGAAGTGAAAAAGCCCAAGGCATAGGGCGTCCACGATTGCCGTGGTGCACCCACGCGATGGAATCGGGCTCATAGCGCCGCTTGAGCCGCTGTACCTGCCGTTCACTCAGTTGCAGCAGGCGGGCAGCTTCGCGTACGCTCAGCCTCCCGCCCACCGCATTCTCAATCACTTTCACGCGTTGCAACTCTTTCTGACTCATCGTCACCATCCTCATAGGGTGACAAAGTCTCGTTGCAGTTAGGGGGTGACATTATCTTGGAGCATCTACAGACAGCCGGCGGCGGCTGTCCCTACGTGAGTATTGCGAGTTATACTGAATTTTGATGGACGCAACGAGCCAAAAAACGTTCTACCTCGAAACTTTCGGCTGTCAGATGAATGCGCACGACTCTGAAAAGGTCGTTGGCACCCTGCTTTCCGAAGGATATTGTCAGGTTCCGACCGTCGAGGAAGCTGAACTGGTTCTGTACAACACATGCTCGATCCGCGATAAGGCCGAACAGAAAGTCTTTAATCGGCTGAACGATTACAAGAAATTTCAAAAACAAGGCAAGAAGTTTGGCGTGCTCGGGTGCGTGGCACAGCAGGAAGGCGATAAGATTTTTGAACGCGCGCCGTATGTTTCGCTGGTGTGCGGATCGGCTTCTTATAGAAATCTGCCGCAGATGCTGGTGCAGCTGGAAGCAGGGAAGCAGCGCGTGACCGGGCTCGACGACCGCGAAACCGACGAATGTTTCGAAACTGAGTTCACCGCGCGCACGAATCCCCATCGGGGATACATCACGATTATTGAGGGGTGCGACAAGTTTTGTGCGTATTGCGTCGTGCCATTTACCCGCGGCAAAGAGCGCAGCCGGGCGTCCGACTCGGTGCTTGCTGAGGCCCGAAAGATGGCAGAGTTGGGATATACCGAAATCCAACTGCTTGGGCAGAACGTAAATTCCTATAAAGACCCGGCGGGGAAGAAGACTTTCGCGGAACTGCTTGCTTCAGTCGGCGAGATTTCCGGAATCCGAAGGGTACGCTTCACGACATCGCATCCTAGAGATTTTGGCCGGGATATTGTCGAGGCAATCGACTCAGTTTCCACCCTATGTGACCACGTCCATCTGCCGATTCAAAGCGGGTCTGATGGTATTTTGGATGCGATGCAGCGGCTGTATACTCGCGACCAATATATGGAGCGGGTGGCATGGATGAGATCAGCGCGACGCGACATCAGCATCACCAGCGACATTATTGTTGGATTTCCGGGGGAGACGGAGGAAGATTTTCAGCAGACCCTGTCGTTACTAGAAGAAGTGCAATATGACAGCATTTTTGGATTTAAGTACTCACCCAGACCCAATACGCCCTCGCTGAAACTGCAGGATGCAGTTCCAGACGAAGAAAAGGTTCGGCGCCTTTCGGTGCTTCAGGAAAAGCAGAGAGAAATTCAGCGGCGTAATTATCAGAAGCACCTGGGAGAAACCATTGAAGTGTTAGTTGAAGGGAAGAATGAGGCCCGGAAGCAGTGGGTGGGCCGTACATCGCAGAATAAGACGCTGAATTTCAGCGTGCCAGGCGATACGGCCCCGGCTTTGGGCGGCTATGTTCCGGTGCTCACGACGGCGACTTTTCCGAACAGCTTGTTAGGCGAAATGGTGGTTAGCGGGAGAGATTTTAGGTTGTAGATTTTAGACTTCAGATTTATGTAGAGAGCCAAGTTCGTTTGTGACACGTGAAAGTCTGCAATCTGAAATCTTCAATCTGAAATCAGCTTTGGGGGCGGCATGGAAGTAGAAATGAAAATTCGCGGGCTGATGATGGATCCGGTCACCAACATGCCCATTGTCATTCTTAAGGACGCCGGAAGCGACGCCGTGCTTCCGATATGGGTGGGAATTTACGAGGCGAATGCCATTGCGCTGGAGATTGAGAAGGTTGCGACGCCGCGTCCGATGACCCACGACCTGATCAAGAACGTGCTGGTGGGACTGGCGGCCAATGTTCATAAGGTAGTGGTGACGGAACTGCGCGACGATACGTTTTATGCGGTCATCTGGATGGAGCGCGAAGGCCGGATCATCAGCATAGATTCTCGTCCGTCGGATGCGCTGGCGCTGGCCCTGAGGGTGGATTGTCCGATCTTTGTTGAGGATGGTGTGCTCAAGAATTCGAAGTTGGCGGCAAACGTCTCCGACAGGGTAACCAGCGAAGAGCTGCGCAAATGGCTGGAAGGCCTGAATGATGAGGACTTGGGGCGCTACAAGATGTGAGCGCGGCCGTGGACTGCTTCATCCTGTCTACTTTACATAATACTTGTTATCGGACATTGCATTAGAACCCTAGGCGTATTGGTATAAAACCCTCTTTGAGAGATCCTTGTGCGAATCATACTTCGTCCTGCGACCTTGATTGTCGTCCTCTTCATTCTCTTCGCCGGGATTGGAGCGTCCGTGGCGCAGGATGCCGCTTCATCCAGCCCAATTGCCCGTCCTCCTATTGTCGGCGTGGCGCACATTGGGCTCAGGACGGACGACATGGCTGCTGCCCGGAAGTTCTACACCGGATTATTGGGCTTTCAGGAGCCGTTCAGTCTGAACAAGGCTGACGGAAGCCTGATGCTGACATACTTCAAGGTCAATGATCACCAATACATCGAAGTGTTTCCTGAACTAAAGGATCCAAATCAAGATCGGCTATCTCACATTTCGTTTGAAACTACGGACGCCGAACAGTTGCGGGCGTATCTTGCCAGCAAAGGTGTAAAAGTTCCGGATAAGCTGCCCTCCCGGTTGGACGGGGACCTCGGCTTTGATGTAACTGACCCCGAGGGCCACGACGTGGAGTTCATGCAGTATGTTCCGGGGTCGCTGCATGAGAAGCAGTTTGGCAAATACCTTCCTGCGAACCGCATCTCGCAACACATGATTCATGTCGGTTTCACGGTGAAGGATCAGGCGGAGGAGGATCGTTTCTATCGGGACATCCTCGGCTTCAAGGAGTTCTGGCATGGGGGCATGAAGGACGATAGGACTGACTGGGTGGATATGCGCGTCCCTGAGGGCACGGACTGGCTGGAATACATGCTCAATGTTCACGATCCCAGCCCGCGAACGCTTGGCGTAATGCACCACATGGCGCTGGGGGTGCCGGACGTGAGCGAGAGCTATAAGGAACTGGTTCAGCGAGGACTAAAGGGTTCAGAGCCTCCGAAGATCGGGCGCGATGGCAAATGGCAATTGAACCTGTATGATCCAAACCTCACGCGGGTGGAATTGATGGAGCCGAAGCCGGTGCAGAAGCCGTGCTGCTCGACGATGGAACAATAAAGATCGAGCAATTGGGTAATTGGGTAATTTGAACCCACGAGCGTGCTGGAAGCAGATATATGCGAGACGAGCAATTTTCGTCTGAGCTTCGGAAGCGTATACAGAACTCCACAGGCGTTTCGCTTTCGACATATGACGAGCAAGCATGCCTTGGTTTTAAGATAACGACTCCGGTGGACGATGCCCCCTGCATCAAGGGCTACTATTGCGAATTAGGAGACAGCTTCATACAGATTAGCTTTTCCGGGCGGGAAGAATTCACGAATGACGAGCCGTCAGCGGAGCGTTTCCTTGGGCTGATTGAAGAGATCGTGCAGGCCCTTACGTATCAGGGATGCGTTGAAACGCAGTGGATCAGTTCAGGCGGCAAAGTAAGAAGATCGATAATTGACCTGACGTTGCGTGGTAGGGATGCTCCCTATCGCTTAGGGAAGGCCCCTCTCTTCTGGATAGGTCTGCGACCGGTTATAAAACAGTTTGCACCTCTGTTGGCGCGTAGCCCGGAACGTTAGCGGTCGCATACATGACGGCTGCAAGATTTCTGAATCCTCGCTGTTGATCCGAGACACGTGGAAGACTGACTTCTCGTTTTCCTAACCCTTCGGCCCCTGCGACGCCTCGTTAGCCGCCAGCACAATCTTCGCGTGGAATAGCGTCCCCGCAATGCGGGTGGCCATGGCGATCAGTTCCCTTTGCCCGTAGAAAACCTTGAGAATAGGCGCGCGGGAAAAGTCCGGGAGATTGACGGCGCGACCGCTGCGAATTTTTGCAGCCATCTCTTCATCTGCGGTCACCGACGGAATCTGTGGCAGCAGTTTTCGAGGATGAACAAATATTTCTTCCAGGCGATCATGATTTGCTGCGGTCTGTAGTTCTTCCAATGTGTGGGCCTGCGCCAGCTCGAACTCGGCGACGGACGTCCGGCAAAGAGATTGTAAGTGGGCGCCGCAACCCATTCGCTGGCCCATTTCGTGAGCTATCACACGCATGTAGGTTCCTGAGGCGACGCGTGCGCGAAAGGTGACGCGATCGCCGTCAGCGGACACCATTTCGAATTCTTTAACCTCAACCTGAACCGGATTCAGATGCACTTCCTGCTTCTTGCGTGCGAGCTTGTAGGCGGGGACACCCTGAATCTTCTTGGCAGAAAATGGAGGTGGCGTCTGCTGTGTCACGCCCAGAAACGTTTGGGCGAGATCTCGCAGTTGGGGTAACAAAACGACAACCGTTTGAGTTTGCCCGACTGGATCGCCGTCGCTATCGTAAGTATCAGTTGCGAATCCAAAGCGGATCGTGCCTTCGTATGTCTTCTCTGACGAAGTATAGAATTGAGCCAGACGTGTCATGTTGCCCACGACGAGCGGCAGCACACCAGTTGCCAGCGGATCAAGAGTGCCCAAGTGCCCAACCGCGCGCTGCTGCAAAATGCGGCGCACGCGGTTCACCACGTCATGAGAAGTGAAGCCAGCGGGCTTATTGATGATGACGACGCCATTGAGCATTGGGTAAATGAGTAATCGTGTAATTTGGTAATTTGAAGGCCAGAGTATGCTAGCTGTTCGGGTCCTGATCTGCCGCAAGATTTCAATTGCTTAGTTACCCAATTACTAAATTGCTCAATCCCCAATGATTCCCCTTCGTGATGATCAGCCCCGGTTCGGCACTCCTTATATCAACTATTTTCTTGTCGCGCTGAACGCGATTGTTTTCTTATTCGAATTATCCATCGGTGCACAAAGCCGCCGCGCGCTGGACGGTTTGATTTATGAATTCGGAATTGTGCCAGATCATTTTACGGCGGCCTTGACCGGGCCCCAGCATCTCCAGCTAGCGGGAGCCTTTCTGTCTATCCTGACCTCCATGTTCCTGCATGGATCGTGGCTGCATATCATCGGGAACATGTGGGTGCTCTGGATTTTCGGAGATAACATCGAAGACTATCTTGGACACTTTTCTTATCTGCTGTTTTATCTCGTCTGTGGGTTTACCGCGGCCATCACTCACATTGCTATGAATCCTGGTTCTGACGTTCCGACTGTCGGCGCGAGTGGAGCAATTGCCGGAGTCATGGGAGCGTATTTTCTTTTGTATCCTAAATCCCGTGTTCTTACCCTGGTCCCTCTGATTGTGTTTTTTACTTTCTGGTGGCTGCCCGCGTGGATCGTTCTCGGGTATTGGTTTCTGCTGCAATTTCTGAGCGGGACTGCCACATCAATCGCCTATTCCAGCTCAAGCGGCGGCGGCGTCGCTTTCTGGGCTCACGTGGGCGGGTTTGTTACAGGGTTGATCCTGATCAAAATAATGCCGCGGCGTTCTGCACGCGACCGCTATAGCACGTGGTAGTCAGCTGCCGAGTCAACGCGGCTGGACAGCCGAGGGCGGCTGTCCCCACATGGGCGCGTTTAACTACAAGGTTCTGCCAACGACCAACGACGTCCCCCGGATCGCTATAATGTCTGAGTGACTTCTGTTTCCGTCCGTCAGATCGCCTCAGCCGAGTTCCCTACCCGCTGGGGAAGGTTTCGCATCCATGGATTTGTCGGAGGATTTGGGACTGGCGATGCGCTGCGTAAAGAAGAAGCCGTGGCGCTGGTAATGGGCGATGTTCAATCCTCGCCGCCACTAGTGAGGATTCATTCGCAGTGCCTGACTGGAGATGTTTTCGGGTCGCTGCGCTGCGATTGCCGCCAGCAGTTGGAGATGGCGCTTTCCATGATCGCGGATGAAGGAGCCGGCGTCCTGATTTATGAGCAGCAGGAGGGGCGCGGCATCGGCTTAATGGCCAAGTTGCAAGCTTACGAATTGCAGGATTCTGGGCTGGACACGGTTGAGGCCAACGAGCGCCTGGGCTTCAAGGCTGATCATCGGGAATTCGCTTTGCCTGGGGAAATTCTTAAGTCTTTAGGCGTGTCTCAGGTTCGTTTGCTCTCCAATAATCCGGACAAAGTCGCGGCGCTGGAACGCGCTGGAATTGAAGTTACAGAGCGAGTGCCGTGCGAGGCAGCGGAGAATATTCATGCGGAAGATTACTTAAAAACAAAAAAAGACAAGATGGGACATTTGTTCTCGTCGCGATAGCAATGATGGTCGTGGTGGCGACATCTTGTTTTGCCATGGCGGCAAGAAAAAGCGGATTCCTCTCAGTTCTCGCCGCGCAAGCGCGGCTCCGAACGGCTCGGAATGATAACGTTAAAATAAGACGGCTTAGGCTTAATAAGTCGGGACTTTGGCGTCTACTTCTCGCGACCACGCATCAATCCCGCCGCGAAGCGATTGCGCGCTGTCAAATCCTTGCTGGCGCAGCCAGTTCGTAACGCTCATCGAGCGCACTCCGTGATGGCAGACAACGACGATGTGTTCATCGGGATCAAGTTCCTGGTGAGCGCGGCTCGGCACTTCTCCCATGGGAATAAGTTTGGAACCGGCGATGCGGGAAAGATCGAACTCCCAGGGCTCGCGGACATCGAGCAAAGTGAATTGCGCGCTCTTATCTTGAAGAGCCTTCACTTCTGCAGGGGTGATTTCATGTTCCACGGATTGATCTTATATCTGTTGAGCTCTCGCGGGCGAGGGCGCCCGCGCCACACAAGCTATAGATTAATTGCTGACTTTCTTACTTCGCCGATGGATGCCAACGGGTCGCGGGCGCCTTCTTTTTCGGCAATCCACTTTTTTTCGTTGTGGATGATGTCCAGCAACGTAGCTTTGTCCTGCGGACTCGGCAAATACTCTTTTAAATGCTCGTCATAGGACGCGTCATCAAGAAGCTCGCCGGTTTGGGCATGAAACTTTTGTGCTGCCCAGCGGCCGATGTTGCGATTAAATTTCAAGTCCGGCGCGTAGAGTTTCGGTTGCCCTGGCGACAGCACGCTGTTCAAACGCTCGATCAATCCGGCGACCTCGTCTCGGTATAAATGGCGGTTGTAATCGTTGAGTTCATCGAGCTTTGCCGTTTGATCGTTTTTCGGTTCATCGTAGCGGCCCTTAATTCCCCAGACGTAGGCCCAGTGGGCAGAAGAAGAATTGTCGGTCCCGAACAGGTCGTAGGAACTGGAAATCCATTTGTTGAGGTATTTTTGGATCAGCCACGCGGGAATCACTCCTGCTTGAACGATACGCCGAAGGCCATCGTTCCCAGTTCCCATATGAAAAGCCTCTTCGCGAAGCATGTACGACATGGAACGCCCGAGTGGGGCGAAGGCGGAATATTTCAACATTTGCAGTTGGAACTTTCCGTCGCGGTCAACGAAATCTGTGTAGGTGAAAAAGTCCATCCAGTTATCTACATCAACGTTGAAAGCGCCGAGCAAGCGTTTGTTATCGAAGGCGCGGCGCTCCAGCATCTTTTGCGCTTCGACTTTTCCGGAGTAGCCGAAGTTGTCAACCAGAAGCGCGCACATCTGCCATCCGTGGCGCATCTCTTCGATCATTACGCGGGTGATGGCGCGCCGGTCCCAATCGGTGGGCGCGCTCTCGAATAAATTCCGCTGCTGCTCGACGCTGGCGAATTCGGTGTCGCCCTGATAAACGATCAGATTGATCAAAGCATCGCGCATCTGCTGCGTGGGAACCTGGCGGAGGTTCTCCCATTTATTGCGCCCTTTGAATGAGCCGAATTGAATTTCGTTGGTTTCGATGGCTCCATAAAGAGTGTCGAATTTAAAGTCGGCAATCTCGTCGCGATTGACGCCAATGTCTTTGCGCCAGTCGTCGAAGAGGCCGACCCAATCACTGAATGTTCCGATTTTTGCTACTTTACCTGGCATGGGGAAACCCTTTTAACCACAGAGGACACGAAGGTTCACAAAGGAATTCAAAGTCAACCTATTTCCCTGTGAAAGTGGCTGGACGTTTTTCTACGTATGCGTTCAGTCCTTCTTTGGCGTCATCGCTCTGAAAGAGTATCTGCTGATTTTCGCGTTCGACGGCCAAAGCCGATTCCATAGGAATCTCCCATCCGGTTTGCACAGCGCGTTTGATGCGTCCCACGGCCTTCGCGGCTTTATTGGGCGGACAGAACTGGCGGGCGTACTCCATGATGCTTTCCATAAAACCATCGCGCTCGTAGATGTCGTTGATTATTCCGAATTCCAGCGCTTCTTCGAAGGAGAAGGTATTTCCTGTAACCATCAATTCGATGGCCTTGCTCTTCCCTACGAGGCGCGACAGCCGCTGCGTGCCGCCGGTTCCGGGCAACACTCCCAAATTCACTTCGGGCAGGCCGATCTTCCCCGCATCCTTGCGGGCGATTCGAAGGTCGGCGGCCATGGCGATTTCCAGGCCTCCGCCTACGCAATGGCCGTTGATCGCGGCAATCACAAGTTTTGGCGTGTGCTCCAGGCGAAGCAATGTTTCGTTGGCATGGAGGCAGAAATAGTATTTGAAAGTGGGATCCACACTGGAGAGCATTTTGATGTTCGCGCCAGCGGAAAAAAACTTATCGCCCAACCCGGTGAGGACAATCACATAAATGTCATTATCAAATCTGGCCTTCAGAATTGCCTCATCCAGTTGGCGATTCATCTCATAGGTGTAAGTATTGGCGGGCGGATCAGCCATTTCGATCACGGCGACGCCGGATTCGGTACGGTAGTTGATCAGTTGTTTCGTGCCAGTAATAGCTGGAGACTCAATAGTGGTTGCCATGAATGCGCTCCTTCTACTCGGTTGTTCTCAGTTCAATTTTATGCCTTCTGCACTTAGGAAGTACAAGGGGGGATTGAACGCCAGGTCCTACAAATAACTTAATTAGTTGCGGATATCAGCCATCAGGTGCTCGACTTCCAACTTTTCAGCCGCAGTCAGGGGAAGCAGCGGAAGCCGAGATGGACCGCCAAAGTATCCGTTCAGGTCCATCGCATATTTCAAGGCTGGGATGCCCATGTGCGATACCAGTCGTTCGCCTGCCTTGGCTATTCGTTCCTGCTTCAGCGCCGCCAAGTCGCCGTTGCCCTCTTTCCATGCGGCATAAACCTCGTAACAAGCCGTGGGAGCCGCGACCGAAAAAGCCACAACCGCCCCAACAGCTCCTGCATTCAATGAAGCATGGAGTTTGTTTGCGGCGCCCGCCAGCACTTGAAATCCCACTTCTTTCTGGCGGGTTTTGATGCCTTCAACCACGGCGGGCGCCGCAATGCTTACTCCTGCGGCGGAAATGGAGACCAGTTCCCCGCTGCCGTTTCCCGATTCTACTTCGGGCGGCTTCATCATGCGCGGCGTCACCGCATCAAAAGTCATGGTGACGGTGGCGCTGTGTCTGACGTGGCGTGTGCGGTTTACCATGTCACGAATCTTTTCTATGTCCCCGCCCGATTCCTTGATGCCAATAATGTTTGGGTGATTTGCCAGTTCGATGACAATGTCGGCGGGAAGGTCATATCCCGTCAGCGACGGCACACTATAAAGCAGAACTGGCAATGGCGAGCGGTCAGCGACGGTCCGGTAAAACGCCAGCATATTTGGCGGTTGCATTTGCTTCTTGTAATAATGCGGCGTTCGTACTAAAGCGACGTCGTAGCCAAGTTCGGCGGCGTATTCGGCGTGGCGCAAAGTCTCTATAGCGGACTCGGATCCTGTTCCAGCGATTAAGACTTTATTCGCCGAAGCGGCGTGGCGCGCGGTCTTCAGGACGTCCTGGCGTTCTTCGTCTGAGAGCATAATGGCCTCGCCCGTGGAGCCGAGAATGACGATGCCTCCCACGGGAGTCTTCGAATATCTCTCGACGTTATGCTCGAGCTTTTTGAAATACACGTTACCGTCGGGGTAGTACGGGGTCGTCATTGGGGGAAAAATTCCGGCGAGCAGCATACCGACTCAGCGTATCACTTCTTGGGCGGGCAAATCGTAGGTATAACCTCCCGCTTATTGCGCCGATATACCGTGAAATCGGCCTCATCAATGGTTATGACAGAATGTCTAGGATACAGCTCGGTCATGCGGATCAGGCATAAATCCGCAAGATCAGGACTGCGATCCGCACAGCGTTCCGCGAGATCGCGAAGTGGCCCCAGGTTGTTCGTGACATCGAATGCAATTTTAATCGCACCGCGTTCGATCATGGCCAGAACATTGCTGGTCGACTTCAGGTGAAACGACGCCTCGGCGATTACCGCCTCGCATGTCAGAAGCGGCGTTTGCAGTTGGCCGGCCAGCCCTTGCGCCCAGGCATGATGCTGGTCCTCGCGCTTTAACAGGGCGACCAGATACCCGGTATCTGTTATTGCCTGCATCCTATTTCGAAGAAAAACCCTTACGGGACGAAAGATCTTTCGGCCCGCCTTTGATCACGCCGGAGAACTCGAGGAGAGGATTGTCTCCATGTTGGGATAGGGTGGTTTCAAGAGATTCGCGGACAAGCTTCCCTACAGGCAGGCCACTATCCCGCGCAATGCGGCGCAGCCGGTCAAGGAGAGGCTTCGGAAGCCGTACGCTAAGCGTATTACTCATATGACAAAATCGTAACACACTTGGACTTCACCTTGCGCGAGTAACCCTTCCGCGACGAAAGATCGGGCGGTCCGCTCATGGTCCCAGCATGGCGCCTAAACTTCTGCTTGCCTTGTTTCGCTTTTGCCAATTCAAGTTGCTGTCTTATCAGACGGCCTACCGGCACTCCTGTGCGGCGAGAGGATTCCTTTAGCCAGGCAACCATGTCTTCCGGCAAACGAATTGTGAGTGTGTTACTCATATGGCGGAATTGTAACACACCTAAAAAAGTCTCGCCGCTTGTCAACTCGCTTTAGCGGATTGTTCCGACACAAACTGAGCTGCGGGCACTGCGCCTATTTGCACAAGTAAACCTAACTGGTCCCAGTTATCCCAACCTTCGGCGATCTTTCCGTCCACAATTCTCTGAATGCTCGTACCCGTCACCTCAGCTTCGCGGCCACTAGGCGCGAATCCGAGAAAGTGGCCGGAGTGTGTCATCTTCGCGCTCCAGCGCGCCACAACTTTGTCCCCTTGAGCCAGGGTTTCATGGATAGTGATTCGAATATCGGGGAACGCGCTTCGCAGGCCGCGGGCGAACTGCTTGAAGTCGACTAACCCAATATCAACCTTATGCTGGGCTTGTCCGTGGCCGATTGCGTTGGGGTGGCACATCTCGTCAATCGCCTCCATACGGCCTTTGTTCCACACTTCCTCGAACCACCGGTGGATAAATTGGGCATTGTCTTTTTCTCCCGACATAATGACCTCCGAAGGAAACTATTGACGTGCTCTTACGCCGCGTTCGGCATGCAATGTCTGTAAAGCTTGTACTCTGACTTCTCCGCGCTGCAGTGCCGCAATGCCTTCTGCAGCGGCGCGGGCCGCGGAGATGGTTGTGATGGTTGGAATGCGTCCTTGCACGGCGGCACGGCGAATCGCCTTCTCGTCGAAGAATGGATCAACGCCGTGAGGCGTGTTCACGATAAGTTGAATGCGGTCGCCTTTGATTAAATCCACGGCATTCGGGCGTCCCTCTTTTACTTTGTAAACACGCTCAACGGACATTCCGGCTTCTTCAATTATGTCCGCTGTACCTGCGGTCGCTACAAGTTTGAAGCCCATGTCAACGAATTTGCGGGCGAGGTCAGCGACGTGAGGTTTGTCATGATCGGTCACGCTGATGAATACGCAGCCTTCGGTTGGCAGCTTTTGTCCCGCCGCGAGTTGCGCTTTGGCAAACGCTTCGCCGAAGTTATCGGCCACGCCCATTACTTCGCCGGTGGATTTCATCTCTGGTCCTAGGACTGTGTCTACTCCCGGGAATTTATTCCACGGAAAGACCGGGGATTTAACGTAGTAGCAATTTCCAGTATCGAGGTCAGCTCGGCGGTCAATGAAGTCTGGCAGGAATTCGCGGAGTTTGCGGCCGGTCATCAGGCGTGCAGCAATCTTTGCCATGGGAACGCCTGTGGCTTTCGAAACATACGGCACAGTGCGGGACGCCCGGGGATTTACTTCGAGGACGTAAACTTTCCCTCCGCTTCCATTGCTTTCGGCTGGACGGGCGAGGACGCCCGTCGCTCCATTGGTGCCCGCGCCTGCATATTCGCTGCGCGGAATGGCAAATTGAATATTCATGAGTCCGATCACGTTCAGGGCCTTGGCCAACCGAAAGGTGTAATTGCGCATGCGGGACAGCAGACGCTCCGGAATATCCACGGCGGGTAAGACGCAGGAAGAATCCCCGGAGTGAATTCCGGCTTCTTCGATATGTTGCATGATTCCGCCGATGACTACGTCTTCCCCGTCGGAGAGCGCGTCTACGTCCACTTCAATTGCATCTTCGAGAAAATGATCAATCAGGACTGGACGGTCTTGTGAATACTCCACTGCTTCCTTCATATAGCGGACAACGGTTTCTTCGTCGTAGGCAATCACCATGGCGCGCCCGCCAAGGACGTAGGAAGGACGTACCAGAACTGGATATCCGACGCGATTCGCGCCTGCGACGGCCTCTTCGATCGAAGCCGCCATTGCGCCCGGAGCTTGCGGAATTTCCAGTTCATCGAGAAGCTTGCCGAAGCGTTTGCGGTCTTCGGCAAGATCAATTGATTCGGGTGACGTGCCGATAATCTTCACGCCTGCTGCCTTCAGCGGCATTGAAAGGTTGAGCGGAGTTTGTCCGCCGAACTGCACGATCACCCCTACTTCCGCGCCGGTCGAGGCTTCGTGCTCGCAGACGGCAAACACGTCTTCGAGGGTGAGTGGCTCAAAATACAGACGGTCGCTGGTGTCGTAATCGGTCGAGACCGTCTCCGGATTGCAATTAATCATGATGGTCTCAAAGCCATCGTCCCGCAGGGCGAATGCAGCGTGACAGCAGCAATAATCGAACTCAATTCCCTGCCCTATGCGATTCGGTCCGCTTCCGAGAATGATTACTTTTTTCTTCTGTGTCGGCGTGGCTTCGTCTTCTTCTTCGTAAGTAGAGTAAAGATACGGGGTGAAGCTCTCGAACTCCGCCGCGCAAGTATCTACACGCTTGTAGACTGGTTTCAAGCCGTGTTTGCGTCGCAGGTGGCGAATCTTTTCTGCGGCGCCTTTTTCGTTCAGCCGCCACACGCCGGCTAATCTGCCGTCTGAGATGCCCATGCGCTTGGCATCCCGGAGGACTTCGGTGGGGATGGATTCCATGGGATGCTTCTCCAACTCAAGCTGCATATCATTTATTTCTTTGAGTTGGTAGAGAAACCAGGGATCCATCGAAGTCATCTTGGCCAGTTGCTTTACCGTGTGTCCCTGGCGCAGCGCGTAGCGAATGTAGGAAAGCCGCTCCGGATGCGGAGTTACCAGGCGTTGCGTAAGAATCTTTGGCTCGATTTTCTCCGATCCGACCTTTTTGCCGGTGTCGAGCGCGCGAACGCCCTTCAACAAGGCTTCCTTGAAGGTGCGTCCGATTGCCATGACTTCGCCGACCGACTTCATCTGCGGACCCAGGCTTTCGTCCGCGCCTGGAAACTTTTCAAACTGCCATTTGGGAATCTTTACGACGACATAATCCAGCGTGGGCTCAAAGCACGACGGCGTCTTGCGCGTTATGTCATTGGGAATTTCGTCGAGCGTATATCCGACGGCAAGCTTCGCCGCAATCTTTGCGATGGGAAATCCGGTGGCCTTGGAAGCAAGCGCGGAAGAACGGGAAACTCGCGGGTTCATTTCGATTACGACCATACGCCCCGTGGTGGGATGCACGCCGAATTGAATATTCGATCCACCCGTTTCGACGCCAATTTCGCGAATCACCGCGATAGAAGCATCGCGCATGGCTTGATACTCACGGTCAGTAAGCGTCTGCGCCGGAGCCACCGTGATCGAATCGCCGGTGTGCACGCCCATAGGGTCGAAATTCTCGATCGAGCAGATGATGATGACGTTATCCTTCACGTCGCGCATTACTTCCAGTTCGAACTCTTTCCATCCCAGCACAGACTCTTCGATCAGCGCCTCGTGCACCGGCGAAAAATCGAGTCCGCGAGCCAGCACTTCCAGCAACTCTTCCCGGTTATAGGCAATACCGCCACCACTGCCTCCGAGCGTGAACGAGGGACGCACAATGACGGGAAAGCCGATCTTACCGGCGAATTCGAGACCGTCTTTAAGATTGCTGACCAATGCGGATTTCGGCACGTCGAGACCGATCTTTTGCATCGCGTCTTTAAAGTAGAGCCGGTCTTCCGCCTTCTTGATGGCGTTGATCTGCGCGCCAATCAGGCTGACGTTGAACTTCTCCAGGATTCCGCTGTCTGCAAGTTCGATGGCGAGATTGAGCGCGGTTTGCCCGCCAACGGTGGGAAGCACGGCGAAACCCGCATGCGGAGACATTTCACGCTCCACACGTAAGATTTCTTCCAGATATTCTTTGGTAAGCGGCTCGATGTAGGTTCGGTCTGCGACTTCGGGATCGGTCATGATGGTGGCGGGATTGGAATTTGCCAACACAACTTCGAACCCCTCAGACTTGAGCGCCTTGCAGGCTTGCGTTCCCGAGTAGTCGAACTCCGCCGACTGCCCGATGATGATTGGACCCGAGCCGAGGATAAGGATTTTTGATATGTCAGTGCGTTTGGGCATTTTCTTCTACTGGACCGTGACCCTACAGGATGCGTCCTCTACCACCTGCAATTGTGTTTTGCATTCTGGGCCGGGGGTTCCGTTGGGAACATCTACTTCAACCCGGCGCGATTCATTTTCGTCTTTTGATTTCGGATTGCACGGTCCCTTCGGAACGATTGCCATCCAGTACTGACCTTGCGTGATCCCTTGCACCTCGAATTGCCCTTTGGCGTCAGTCCGTCCAACCTGGTAGCGGCTTTGTATGACCGTCGGATCTTTCGCGGAATGGTGCAGTTCGATGAACGCGTTGGCGACCGGCTGATGATTGTCGTCCGTGACCGTTCCGCAAACGGTAATTCCCTGCCGCGCAAGGTCGGCCTCGCTGGGAGTTTTGGAGCAGGCGGTGACGAGCAAGATGACCGCCAGCGGTAACGTTGAATATTTCATTCTAAGCCTGGCTTCCCGCATCATTTTGGAGCTTGACCCTTCTCTATGATCAACAGGGATTTTTTATTGCACTCACGCAAAGCAGGTCCCTCCACTCCGCTTCGCTCCGGTCGGGATGACATATTTCCGTTTGTTCTTAAATTTAATCCGCAAAAAACTGTGTCATCCCGACCGAGTCAGTTAATTTGCGCAGCAAATTAACTGGCGAGTGGAGGGACCTGCTTCTCTGGCTGATAACGATGTCGTGTAAACCAGTCTGCCGCCAAATCCTCCCATGTAGGGTTCAGTCGTTCAGTCAGAAAATTCTTCTTCTCCCGGTTCCATCGTTTCAACTGCTTTTCTCGGTCAATTGCTTTCTTCACATCATCGAACGCTTCGTAATAGACCAACCGATGGCACCGGTACTGTTTGCTGAAACCGTTTATTATGTCGTGCTTGTGTTCAAACATTCGCCGTTCTAGATTGTTGGTCATTCCGATGTACAACGCTCGAGACTTACTGGCAACCATATACACGCTGTAATTATGCCGCTTCATAAAAGCAGGTCCCTCGACTGTGGAGATCGTTCGCTAGCGACCGATCTCCTTCGCTCGGGATGACAGATTGTTGGTTTATGAACAAGCTTGCGCTTCGCGGGATCCTTCACCGCTTCCACTCCTCCATCATCTTCACGAAATCTTTGAACAGGTAGTGGGAATCGTGGGGGCCTGGCGATGCCTCGGGATGGTATTGGACCGTGAATAGCGGCAAATTACGGTGACGCATGCCTTCCAGAGTGTTGTCGTTGAGGTCCATGTGCGTAAGTTCGACTTCGCTTTGCGGCAGCGAATCGGGGTCAACCGCGAAGTTGTGATTGTGAGCGGTGATTTCGATCTTTCCGGTGTTGAGTTGTTTTACCGGATGATTTCCGCCATGGTGTCCGAATTTGAGCTTGAAGGTCTTTCCGCCTAAGGCGATGCCTGTTAGTTGATGTCCCAGGCAGATTCCAAAAATTGGCTGGCGGCCCATTAAACGGCGAATGTTGTCCACGGCGTAGGTACAAGGTTCGGGATCGCCGGGACCGTTCGACAAAAACACACCATCGGGCTTCAACGCCAAGACGTCTTCGGCGGGAGTTTCTGCGGGCACGACAGTCACTTTGCAACACTCGCCGCGAAGCTTGCGAAGAATGTTGTGCTTAATTCCGTAGTCGTATGCGACGACGTGAAACCGTTCAGGCTCATCTTTCACTCCGACGACTTCATCAGGAAGATGAGAACGCTCTCCGGTTTCCCACACGTAAGTCTTGCTAGTGCTCACGACTTTGGCTAGATCTGTCCCATCCATCTTGGGGATGGCACGTGCCTTCGCAATCAGCTTGTCCGCGTCTGATTCGAGCGTCGAAACAACTCCGCGCATGACGCCGTTGTCGCGCAAATAGCGAACCAGCGCCCGAGTGTCAATATCACCCAAGACCGGAATTTTGAACTGTTCCAGATATTCTTCGGCAACTTGCTGCGACCGCCAGTTGGAGCTGACACGCGAAAACTCGCGCACGATCAGGCCCTCGATATAAGGGCGGGTGGACTCGCTGTCTTCAGAATTGGTGCCGTAATTGCCGATTTCGGGATTGGTGAGAACTACAATCTGCCCGGCGTAGGAAGGATCGGTGAAAATTTCCTGATAGCCGGTGATGGAAGTATTAAAAACGACTTCGCCGTAACATTCGCCTTTTGCTCCGTAGCCTTTGCCTCGGAAGACCCTGCCGTCTTCCAGCGCAAGAATGGCTTGCATTTTTACTCCGGGGATTGGATTTTAAAGATTCTAACAGGGAAAGAAAGATACGCGGAAAAAAGTTCGGCAACCGGGGTGATCTGGGGGAGCGATTGCGCGAGAAAGAGTGCGCTGCTCCAGTACCTTATAATAGAGAGTTCAGCAACCTATTTTGGAGCAACACGCAGGGCTATGCGAAGAGAAGAAGAAGGTCTTTCGACTGCGCCAGATCGTCCGCCAACGGACGATCTTACTCTGCTCGAGATGACAGGGTTTACCAGGTAATCGTCGTGCTTAACTAATGTCCACGGAAACCATAGTTGTTCGCGGCGCAAGGGTTCACAATCTTAAAAACATAGATTTTGAAATCCCGCACAATGCGTTGACGGTCGTAACCGGCGTTTCGGGCTCGGGAAAATCGTCACTTGCCTTTGACACGATTTATGCCGAGGGACAACGCCGGTATGTCGAGTCACTCTCGGCATACGCACGCCAATTCCTCGAGCGCATCGAAAAGCCGGAGGTTGACCTGATTGATGGTATTGCTCCCGCGGTTGCGATTCGGCAAAAGAACTCAACCCGCAATCCGCGATCCACGGTCGGCACCGCGACCGAAATTTATGACTACCTGCGGTTACTCTACGCGCGGATTGGAAGGACCTACTGCCTACGATGCGGCGCGGAGGTTAAGAAGGATACAGTGGATGAAGTTGCTTCCGCTATTTTGGCTCTCGGCGAAGGGACGCGGCTCAACGTGCTTTTTCCGTTGCGGGTGTCCGATGCTCCATTGCCTGAGAAAAAAATCCCACGGAGTAGTAAGAAGAAGGCAGTTGCCTCAAGTCCGCGTACGGATTTGCTGAAGGCTCAACTCTTTGAAGTTCGCCAGAGAGGCTTCAATCGTCTCTATCAGAACGGGCAGATATTTGAATTCTCATCTCCCGAATCCCTCCTGGAAGTTAATTTTGCCGAGCCTGTGTTTCTGCTTGTGGATCGCTTAGTGGTCTCGCGAGATGCGAGGGCGCGGATTGTTGACGCCGTGGAAAGCTGTTATCGCGAGGCAGGAGAAGTTATCTTTGAAACCGCTCCACGTGACGAGAAGCCGGCGGAGCACGTCCGGTTCTCACAGAGATTTGAATGTAAGCAGTGCAACATCCGGTATGACGAGCCGGAGCCGCATTTATTTTCATTTAATAATCCGTTTGGCGCCTGCCCTCGATGCCAGGGATTCGGTAACACGATTGATTTCGACCTCGGCCTCGTAATCCCGGACGCGTCGAAGACTCTGAATGAAGGCGCCATCGAACCCTGGACCAAACCCAAGTACAAGGCGCTCTTCACCGAGCTAAAACGATTTGCGCGCCAGGTGAATGTCCCGCTCAATGTGCCATGGATGGAACTGGAACCCGGGCAGCAAAAAATGGTGATGGACGGCGACGGAACGTTCCCGGGAATTCGCGGATTTTTCAAGCACCTGGAGCGCAAGAAATACAAGTTGCACGTCCGCGTTTTTCTCAGCCGTTATCGCGGATACTCGCTCTGTTCAGACTGCGAAGGAACGCGCCTTCGCACCGAGGCACGGCAAGTGAAGATCAACGGCAAGAATATTTGCCAGCTTTGTTGCATGACCATTGAGGAGGCTGAGCAATTTGTTGATCAGCTTGAGTTGACGGCGCAGGAAACCGGAATCGCGGAAAGACTACTTGAGGAAATCCGTGAGCGCTTGAGATTCCTTAAAGATGTCGGGTTGGAATACCTCACCCTGGATCGGTTGTCTTCGACGCTCTCGGGCGGGGAGGCGCAACGGATTCAGCTAGCCACTTCCCTTGGATCGCGGCTGGTCGGAACGCTGTATGTGCTCGACGAACCGTCGATTGGACTTCACAGCCGCGACACGCATCGCCTCATAAACATCCTGCATGGCCTGCGCGATCTGGGGAATACCATTCTTGTAGTTGAGCATGATCCGGATGTCATGCGAGCTTCGGATACGATTCTCGATCTTGGGCCCGGTGCAGGTGAGCACGGAGGCAAGGTAATTGCATCCGGCACCTACGATGAGATTCAGAAAATTCCCGGATCGCTAACCGGGCGCTATCTCTCACACGAGTTGAAAATTCAAATTCCAGCGACAAGACGAAAAGCTGGGCGTGAAGAAATTAAGTTGTACGGAGCGCGGACCCACAATCTGAAAAACCTGGACATTACCATTCCTTTGGGAATGTTGGTGGCTTTGACAGGAGTCTCCGGGTCCGGCAAATCCACTCTGCTGCATGATGTTCTATACAAGGCGCTGGCGGCGGCGAAGGGGCAAACGAATGGCATTCTTTCTGACGTAAATGGGTGGGATCGTTTGGAAGGGGACGAATTTATAGACGAAGTTGTGCTGGTAGATCAATCTCCGATTGGGCGTACTCCGCGGTCGAATCCGGTGACATACATTAAGGCATTCGACGCTATTCGGGATCTATTCGCTTCGCTTCCCGAATCTCACAAAAGAGGGTTTACTCCAGGACATTTTTCTTTCAATATTGCGGGCGGCCGCTGCGAAGTGTGTCAGGGAGACGGCACCGTCACGGTGGAAATGCAGTTTCTTGCCGACGTGGAACTGGTTTGCGAGGAGTGCAAGGGCACGCGCTATAAGCCACAGGTTTTGGAAGTTCGCTATCGGGGGAAAAATATCCATGAGGTTTTGAATCTCACGGTCAAAGAGGCTTTGCAATTTTTTGGCGGGGTGCCAAAGATCGTGGACAAGCTGCGGGTCCTGGAAGAAGTGGGATTGGGATATTTACGCCTCGGCCAGTCTGCGACAACATTGTCTGGCGGAGAAGCGCAGCGCATGAAGCTGGCGGCTCATTTGCAGCCCGCCGCCCGTGGGATTGGGCGTCCCTCGAGCCTTCCAAGCAAACGGCGATTACGCGTACTCTATATTTTTGACGAGCCGACTACCGGACTCCATTTCGATGACGTCAGCAAATTGCTTTCAGCATTCCGGCGCTTAATAGACGCCGGCGGTTCGGTTCTTGTAATTGAACACAATCTTGAAGTCATCAAGACAGCGGATTGGGTTATTGACTTGGGACCTGAAGGCGGGGAACGCGGCGGGTACGTTGTAGGTGCTGGACCGCCGGAAATGATCGCGGCATTGCCCTCTTCATATACCGGGCACTATTTGGCGCACGTACTTAACGGAAACAAATCGCATCCCAGCCAACAGGTTTTGAAGGGTGCTTAGATTATTTATCATTGGGATGTCCGCCAGGCACAAACGGCTATCACTGCTTGTCGCGCTGGTACCCGTCCTGCTTATTGGTATGGCCGCTGGCCAGACTAAGACAACCGTCACCCATCGTCGAACTACGGAGCAGGATTCGTCTGCGCAGGTCACCCAAGCGGAGACTGCCATTGAGGAGCACGACTTCGCAACGGCGGAACCGCTGCTGCAAAAAGTTGTTGTGGAGGATCCTGGTAATTATCAGGCGTGGTTTGATCTCGGATTCGTTCTTCATGGGCTGGGAAAGACCGACGAATCCATAGCGGCTTATCGTAAATCGGTTGCTGCGAATCCCGACGTCTTTGAATCGAATCTCAATCTCGGGCTGACTTTAGCGCAGGTAAAGAACCCAGAAGCAGAGCAATTTCTACGGACAGCTACCGGACTGAAACCCTCCGCTCACGTAGAAGAAGGACAAGCCCGGGCATGGCTGTCGTTGGCGCACGTCGTTGAAACGAGCAATCCCAGCGAAGCCCTGGAAGCCTATCGCCAGGCTTCCACTCTTCGTCCCACCGATCCAGAGCCTCATCTTTCCGCAGGTTTGCTGCTGGAGAAGCAGGGTCACTTCGATGACGCCGCGAAGGAATATAGGTTGGCATTAACGCTGGACTCGTCCTCTAGGGATGCCATGACCGGCCTCGCCAATGCGTATATGCGCGGGCATCAATTTCCTCAAGCGGAAGAAGTGCTACGTAAACTTAGCATTGCGCGGCCAAAGGATGGCGCGATTCACAATGAATTAGGAAGAGTCCTGGCGACGGAAGGAAAGAAGGATGACGCGATTGTCGAACTGGAAGCGGGATTCAAACTCGCTCCGGGCGATATTGCGGCCCAACGAGACCTCGGCGATCTGTATGCGGGTGCTGGAAAGTACGATAAGGCGGAAGCTACTTACCGAGCACTCCTGGAAAAGACTCCCGACGACTCAGGATTGCATGACATGCTCGGGAAAGCTTTGCTGAAACAGCGGAAGTTTCCTGAGGCGCAGCAGGAATTCATGGCGGCGGTGCGGCTAAAACCGGATTTTGGCGCGGCCTATGGCGACTTGGCCATTGCCGCCAACGAAAATAAAAACTATGACCTTGCTATCAAAGCTGCCGACGCTCGCGCCAAATTCCTCCCGGAGATTCCAGTCTCTTACTTTTTGCGCGCCACGGCCTACGACCACCTGCGTGACAGAAAAGAGGCGGTGCTGAATTATCATAAGTTTTTAGAAGTTGCGAACGGGCAGTTTCCCGACCAGGAGTGGCAAGCTCGCCAGCGCCTGAAAGCGATCGAGACGGAAAAGTAAAAAACAATCAGGATGCGCCTGCGAATCACAATTATCGTGCTCATTGTCGCCGTGTGGTCGACCCCATCTGACATGAAAGCGGATCAGGATGAACTTTCCCGCCTCATCAGCCACGCCCAGTCTGCTTCGGTGGGACAGCAGCCAGGCCTCTACATTAATATCGCAGAGCGCGAATTAAAACTGGCTGATCAACTCTACTCGGCTGATGAGATAGAGAAGGCTCGCGCCGCGGTGAGCGGTGTCGTCTCATATGCGGATAAGGCAAGCGACGCTGCGATTCAGTCAGGCAAGGATCTAAAGCATACGGAGATCGCAATGCGAAAAATGTCTTTCAAATTGCGAGATATGGAACGGAAGTTATCTGTCAACGACCAGCCGCCTTTACAAGATGCTTCCGATCATCTCGAAGGCTTGCGCACTAAGCTGCTGGCCAGCATGTTCAAGAAAAAGAAATGAATCACCTGCGCGCACTGATCGTGCTTTTGTTCTCGGGGATGCTACTGGTTTCCGCGTGCTATAGCCAAAGTAAACGCGACCCCCTGACGCCTCTGGAAATTGACCAACTGCGCGATCAGGCTCAGGACGCCGATCTCCGCATGAAGCTTTTCGTTCAGTTTGCACGCGAGCGGCTGGATGCGATTGACAAGATCCGATCAGATCCTAAGGTTACAGACCATGCGACAGCGACCCACGATGCGCTTCAGGCTTTTCTCGATGTGTACGACGAAATGAACGACAACGTGGATGCATTTGAAGATCAGAAGACCGACTTCCGGAAGGGACTGAAGACCATCATCGAAGCAGATGTAGAGTTTCAGGCCAAACTTCGAGCTCTGCAAAATTCGGTCAGTCCAGATAAGGACCAAGTCAAGATTTACGAATTCCTGCTCCAGAGTGCTTTAGAGACAATTGATGAAAGCACCAAAGATCATCGGGAACTGCTAGCCGAGCAGGAAGAAGTCGCGAAGCATAAGAAGAAACCTAAAGGCAGATGATCATGTTATCGCCTCTTGTACCTCGTAGTGCTCAGGTTGGGCAAGTATAAAAACTCCGTGATAATGTAGCGGTGACGTGACAGATCGGCTTCTTCAAATCTTTCATCAGCGGTATCGGGAACTTCGTCCCAGAGCTCCCATTCCAGAGTTAACGGTTGAATTCTTCCCTTTTGCGAACGTCAATAACACCATTCGTCTGCGAGATGGGAAGTTGCGAGTACGCCTCTCAGACATTCTGGAGGGCGCGCCGGAAACGGTATTACAAGCTATTGCTCATATTCTCTTGGCCAAAATGTACCGAAAGGATATTGCGCGTGAGCACTCAACTCGGTACCGGCGATACATTTCGAGGCATGATATCGCAGAAAAAGCGCATCTCTTGCGCCATATCCGCGGACGCAAAAGAATCGGGCTTGCGCAAGGCCGGGCATATGATCTGGAGACTATTTTTGACGATTTGAATTTCAGGTTCTTCCATGGCCTGCTGGCACGGCCCCGGCTAACATGGAGCCGGGACTTCTCACGCAATCGTCTGGGCCATTACGACCCCGCGCATAACGCGATCGTTGTCAGCAGGGTGTTCGACCAATCGCAGGTGCCACGCGCGGCCGTGGAGTACATCGTGTATCACGAGATGTTGCATTTGAAATATCCGGTGAAACTGCGAGGAAATCGCCGCTGCATCCATCCCCCTGAATTTCAGGCAGAAGAAAAGTTATTTCCTGGTCTGGAAACGGCGAAGCTTTTTCTGAAGTGCCTCTAATGCTCAATGGAAAGACGGGCGTCTTCGCCTCACGCCAGGTACTTGATTACCAAGGTTCATACAGGAATCACTGTATTGAGGAATTAAGTCCGGCGACAATAGAATCGCGGTTGCTTCTCTTGCCCGATTCCCCCTCGGGCAGCAATTCTTTCAGGATTAAATAAAATTTTGTCCACAGGAACCGCGTCAGCGATGGACTTGCCAACTCGAACGACTGTCCTGTGCGTTGAAGACGAAGAATCACAGCTTAAGCTGCGAAAGGTTCTATTCGAGTCAGCTGGATTTGAAGTTCTTGGCGCGCGGACAGGCGCGGAAGCGTTGGAGCTATTCCGAACCAACGTCGTTGACCTGGTTGTTCTCGACTATTGGATGGCTGGCATGAATGGTCTGGCTGTAGCGACTGAGCTCAAGCGGCTCCGCCCCACGACCCCGATCATGGTGCTCTCTGGATGGACGTCGTTGCCCGGCGAAACCATCGGACTGGTAGATGCCTGGTTTCAAAAAGCGCAGGTACAGCCCGACGAACTTCTTACCGAAGCAACGCGATTGGTAAATCAAAGCAGCGCTCTGAATAAGGGAACGGCTTGACCCGCACCGCGCAATGGGCGTGGTTGACGAGTGCCACTAAGTGAAAATTACTTCGATCCAATGAAGAAGCCAGGTCATCCGTTGCGGCTGACAGTCGGTCTTATTTTTGTTCTCTCGCCTGCGCTCTCGTTCCTTGGTCTTGAAGGTGTCGCTCGCGCTCAGGTCACCCAGGCCGACCTTGGCACCCCCAATCCTTTAACGCAGTTGAGTCTCGAGCAATTGGGCAATATTGAGGTAACAACGGCATCCAAAGCACCGGAGGAAGTGTGGAAGACTCCAGCAGCCGTTTATGTCATCACTCAGGAAGACATTCAGCGTTCGGGAGCTACGACTATTCCAGACGCTCTGCGCCTGGTGCCGGGAATTGAAGTTGCTCGCATTGATAGCGACAAGTGGTCCATCGGGATTCGCGGTTTCGGAAGCCGGCTGGCGCGATCAGTGTTGGTCCTGATTGATGGGCGCACGGTTTACACGACGCTGTTTGCCGGAACGTATTGGGAAGTGCAAGACACGCTGCTGGATGATATTGACCGCATCGAAGTGATCCGCGGCCCCGGCGCCACGATCTGGGGACCCAACGCCGTTAATGGCGTCATCAATATCATTACCAAAAATGCCAAAGACACGCAGGGTACTCTCGCCTCGGCAGGTGGCGGCAACGTGGAACAGGGTTTTGCCAACTTGCGTCACGGAGGAGGCAACGGAAAGGGCCTTGACTATCGGGTTTATGGCAAGGGGTTCAATCGCGGCCCTGAGTTCCACACAGATGATCAGAACTATGATGATTGGCGCGGCGGTCAGGCAGGTTTCCGGATTGACTGGGCAAGAGACGAACGAGACAGCTTCAACCTGCAAGGCGATATCTACGATCAGGCCGATGGCGAGAGCGTCCAAGCCACCAGTTACACCCCACCCTATTCCCAGATTCTAAACAGCGCCGCTCACCTCTCGGGCGGAAATATTATGGTTCGCTGGACGAGAACTCAGGGCGAGGGGAAAGACATCCAGGTACAGGCCTACTATGATCGAGCTAACCGGCATGAACCGAACTTCGGTGACATTCGAGACACATTCGACGTAGATTTCCTCCAGCGATTCCGCGTGGTACGTCAGGAGATCTCGTGGGGATTAGGAGCGCGCTTCACTCCCGCAACGGATATTGAGCTGTTCTCGGGGCTGACTTTCCAGCCGGATAAGAGAACCGACCGTCTGCTCACCGCGTTTTTTCAGGACGAAATTGCGCTAGTGCAAAACCGCCTGTCTCTGTCTGTGGGATCGAAACTGATTAGCACCAATTTCAGTCCCGTTCAATTGGAACCCAGCGTCCGGCTGCTTTGGACGCCCACTGACAAACAAACGCTATGGGCGGCATTTACGCACGCGGTGCGCACTCCCGCTGACGTGGAAAGAGATTTTTTCCTTTCTGGCTATATCGGCCCTAGCCCGGGCGGACTGCAATTTTTCGCGCGATTCAATGCCAATCGCAGCTTTCGCTCGGAGCAGATGAATGGTTACGAGCTCGGCTATCGTCGCCTCATCACCAAAACGCTCTACGTGGATCTTTCAGGTTTTTACAATCACTACAGCGATTTGTTCAGCGAAGACATCACAGGATCTCCTTTCCTCGAGAGTGACCCGGCTCCTACTCACATTTTGCTTCCGGCCGAGTTTGGTAATGGCCTCCTCGGAACCACGAAAGGAGTGGAGATAGCGCCGGAGTGGAGGCCGACTCACTTTTGGCGCTTACGGGGATCGTATTCGTACTTACAGATGGACCTTGAGAGATCGCGCAATTCGCTGGATATCGGTACCGCGGCAGGAATTGAGGGCTCCAGCCCCAAGCATCAAGCGATGGTTCAATCTGGATTCGATATCTCAAAGAATTTCACTCTGGACTTTTCGTACCGGTACATTAGTTCGTTACCGGGACAAAAAGTCGAGGCCTACTCGACTGCGGACACCGTGTTTGGCTGGCGATTTCACGAACACTTTCGTTTGTCTCTGGTGGGCAAAAATCTCTTGCAGCCGCGTCATGCCGAAGATGGCGGTGATCCAGGGCCGCTGGTCCTGATCAAGCGAAGTGCCTACGCAAAGCTGACTTGGCAGGATTGACCGTGACCGGTCTGTCACAAATCGAGGGAAGATTATCCACCCGCTTACAAAGGCGGCGCCACGGAGCAGGCGCAATCTCCCCCTTGTTGTTGCTTCTAGTTTTGCTCTCTCTATTTGGCACGCCGGTTAGCTGCGCACAGCAGCCGCATCCCACTGAGTCTCAGGTAAAAGCCGCCTACCTCTATAACTTTGGGAAGTTCGTGACGTGGCCGGGAGCTAACGCCGGAAGCGGTGAGTCGTTCGATATCTGCGTGCTGGGAAAAGATCCCTTTGGAGCAATTCTTGATTCGACCGTCGCCGGTGGAAACATTGGGGAAAAGCACGTAACCGCGAGAAAGATTTCCAGCCTTCAGGAATCGGAACATTGCCGCATCGTGTTTATCAGTTCATCAGAGCAGGCACGCCTGAAAGCCATTCTGGCAGCAGCGAAGGCTGGTGGAACCTTGACGGTTAGCGATATCCCTCATTTTGCGGATAAAGGCGGAATGATCGAGTTTGTTCCGCAGGAAAACAGGATTCGATTTGAAGTGAATCTTCCGGCAACCGAGGAAGCGGGCTTAACCCTTAGTTCGGAATTGCTGAAAGTCGCAACCAGGGTGATTGGGAAGACGGGAAATTGAGCCATGCCGCTTCGTTATAGCAGGTCAATTTCGAAGAAGCTGACGTTGATGAACATGCTGGTGAGCGCCGCTGCGCTGCTGCTCGCCTGCGCAGCATTCCTCGCATACGACCAGATTACTTTCCGTCAAAGCCTGGTGCGCACTCTTTCGGCGCAAGCGCAAATTATCGGATCCAATAGCGTCTCTGCCCTCATATTTAATGATCCGCAATCCGCTACGAACACGCTTTCTGCGCTAAGGAATTCTCCGAACATTGCATCCGCCGGTATATTTACGCCCGACAAGCGGCCGTTTGCGCAATATTCGCGGGACGCGGCGGATGAGGTTCTCAATATCCCGGTCCTTTCTGAGGGAAAGAGCGAAGAGTATTGGTTCAGGGCCACTCATCTAATTTTGGTGCATTCGATTGTGTTTCAAGGCAAAACCGTTGGAGTTGTGTATCTACGCGCGGATTTGCGGGAGTTGGATCAACGGCTGAAAAGATATACGGCAATTGCATTTGTTGTGTTGCTCTTATCACTGCTTGCCGCTTTGGTCGTATCCGCTTTATTTCGGCGGTCCGTCGCCGAACCTATTGTTCAGTTGGCAGAGGTAGCGCGGGCAGTTTCGCAGGATAACAACTATTCCGTCCGGGCCATACCTACGGTGGCACATGACGAGATTGCTCTACTGATTGATGCCTTCAATAACATGTTGCAGCAGATTCAGCATCGCGACAATGCTCTTCAAGAGGCTCATGATGAGCTTGAGCAACGAGTGGAAGAGCGTACCCGTGAATTAGTTTCATCCAATCGGGAACTGGAGGCTTTTTCTTACTCCGTATCGCACGATCTGCGCGGTCCCCTTGAAGTAATGAACGGTTTTAGCTACGTGCTCCTGAAGAATTATGCGGGCAAACTCGATTCGAGTGGGACAGAGTGCCTGCAAAGCATCCGTTCCGCGGCCCGGAGAATGTCAGAACTCATTGACGATCTGTTGAACCTCTCGCGGGTTACAACTAGCGTCATGCATCGCGAGGAGATTGATTTGAGTCTATACGCGCGCAACATTATGGAAGAGCTATGCCGCTCCGCGTCCGGAAGACACGTTGAGTTCGTGGCTCCCATCCAGGTGAAGGCGCACGCGGACGCGCGTCTGGTGCAAATCGTGATGCAGAACCTCCTGGAGAATGCCTGGAAATACACTTCCCATCATGATCACGCCCGCATTGAATTTGGTTTCGAAGAGAAAGATGACAGCATGATCTATTTTGTGAAGGATGATGGCAGCGGCTTCGATCCTCGTTCAACGGACCGGCTTTTTCAACCGTTCAACCGGCTTCATACGGCCTCTGAATTTCCCGGCAATGGAATTGGGCTTGCAACCGTGCGGCGCATCATTCAAAGACATGGCGGCGAAGTTTGGGCCGAAGGTATGGTAGAGAAAGGGGCCACTTTTTATTTCACCCTCGAACCGAACCGAAGTGCGGGAGGCGCGCGTCCGGTTTAGCGTGTTGCGCCTGCTTACCTTTCCTCTTTACACAGCTTCCCTGATTTGAGACAGTTATCCGTGGAAAACCAATCTGTCGTCGTCCTCGACTTTGGCGCTCAATATTCCCAACTGATTGCGCGCCGCATCCGTGAACAAAATATTTTTTCGGTTGTCCTGCCGTGTAACTCTTCGCTCAGCGAGATACGAAGTTATTCCCCGGTGGGAATTATCCTGTCGGGGGGGCCTTCCTCGGTTTATGACAAAGACGCTCCCACTGCTGATGAAGGCATTTTCGATCTTAATGTTCCGGTTCTGGGCATCTGCTATGGACTGCAATATATGGTGCACGCGCTCGGAGGCAAGGTGCATCCGGCTGACAAGCGGGAATACGGCCATGCGAAGGTGGAACTCTCAGACGGATCGCAGCTTTTTGAAGGGCTGCCGAAGGTTCTGACGGTTTGGATGTCGCATGGCGACGAAGCGACTGAACTTCCTGCGGGCTTTCGGTTGACTGCCAAGTCGCCCAATGCGGTTGGTGCGATTGAGAATTCCGACAAACGATTATGGGCAGTGCAATTTCATCCCGAGGTTCACCACACGCCGCTGGGAACCGACATCCTGCGCAATTTCGCTCTTCAGATTTGCGCGGCAAAGCCAAACTGGACCGCGCAACGCTTTATTGATGAAACCATCGCCAGTGTGAAACAAACGGTCGGAACAGGTCGCGCCATTTGTGCGCTTTCCGGCGGGGTAGATTCTGCGGTGGCTGCGACGCTCGTGGATCGCGCTCTGCGAGACGAAAACGGCACTTCGCGATTAACTTCAGTTTTCGTGAATAACGGCGTTCTGCGCAAGAACGAATTCGAAAAAGTACAACAGTCTTTGCGCGACAAACTTGGATTGCATGTCGTCGCCGTGGACGCGACCGAGCGCTTTTTAAACAAACTCGCAGGCGTTACCGATCCTGAAACCAAGCGCAAGATCATTGGCGCCGAGTTCATAGCTGTATTCGATGAAGAGGCCAATCGAATTGCGAAGCAGGAAGGCAGCGTGGATTGGCTGGTGCAAGGCACGCTTTACCCTGACGTGATTGAGTCGCGCTCCGTCCGCGGACCGTCACAGGTGATTAAGTCCCATCACAATGTCGGCGGACTTCCGGACAAGATGAAGCTCAAGCTGATTGAACCCTTAAAGGATTTGTTTAAAGATGAGGTCCGAAAGATTGGTAGGGACTTGGGAATGCCTGAGGAAATCCTGCAACGACAGCCCTTCCCCGGTCCCGGTCTTGCGGTGCGAATTCTGGGCGAAGTCACCGCCGAGCGGCTCGCAATTCTAAGAGAGTGCGACGACATTGTCGTTACGGAAATAAAGAGGGCTGGCTTGTATACAAAGATCTGGCAGTCTTTCGCGGTGCTGTTGCCGGTTATGTCAGTAGGAGTGATGGGTGATCAACGGACTTACGCCTACACATGTGCCGTGCGCGCCGTTCACTCGGAAGATGGCATGACAGCGGACTGGGTGCCATTGCCTCACGAAGTCTTGAAAACAATCTCGAGCCGCATCGTGAACGAGGTGAAAGGCGTGAACAGGATCGTTTACGACATCACCTCCAAACCGCCCGGAACAATTGAGTGGGAATGAATCGTGTCCTAGTTCGATGTCTCCGTAAACGTCGCGACCGGATGCCCCAAGCCGTAAGGGCCCTCCGCCTTCACATGCACGGTGCCCGTACCGGGAGGCAGAGTCAGTGCAACGCTGGCTTTTCCTGAAGAATCGGTGGTCGCGATTCGGCTGGAAAGCGTTGCCGAAACTGAATCTGCCGTGAAGAACACGCTCGCGCCGGAAGCCGTTCCGCCTGACGAGCCGGGGACAAGGGTTGCAGCCAGCGTCAGAGTCCCACCAGTCAGATTGTCCCCAGTCTTGGTGAGGGTTGCCGCGGGTTTGCCCACAACAATCCAGCCGCCCTGGGTCTGGGTTGCGACCGTGTCGGTTCCGGTTACGGTGAAATGGTAGAAACCAGGATTATTCCCCGCGGTGATGGTGATGGCCCCATTCTGCGTGGTGGTAATGTTCGGCTGAGTGAGCGCGACCGTGATGCCGGAGTCGGATGTGGGCGAACTGAGAGTCACATTGGCGGTCCCGCTGATGATCTTCGGCTGCAACGTAACTGTTCCGCCTGCGGGCACCATAATCGTATCTGGATTCAAATCCCATTCGCTGGCTGGAACGGTAGCGGTCGTACCGGTAATGACTAGGAGTGTCGCCGTGTAGGGCGCGAATGTCATTGTTGCTGGCCATGTTGGAGATGATGTTTTTTGGATCACCGTGGGCGCCGTCGCCGCCAGGGTGTAGCTGATCACTGAACTCGGCGTAAATCCGTTTAATGCGAATTGCACTTGTGCGCCATTCGCCGGATCTTTATTTATGACCATCATGGTCAGGGTCTTGCCCGTGGAATCAACCGCTGCATAGGTGCTGAAGAGGTTTGGATCGGCGTTGTGCGTCGCCGAAACTGAAGTCGTGCCGAATCCGTGATGTGCTCCGTCGTAGTTTGTAAACAATTTCAACGCCAGATAGTTCGGGTTGGCCGGATCAGGAGCCGTCCATCGCGAGGCTAAATACACGCGCTCGCGGCCAAGAATTCCGTAAGCATCCGCATCTCCCAAAGCGGTTGAGAAATCGGCTGCGCCCGCGAATTCCGCGCTCCATTCGGTGATGCTGAATAGCGTGCCGGGATAGATTTGGTTCACGATCGCCCGCATGCGCGGAATACGGAACGGCTTTGAATCCAGGGGCTCGATGCTGAAGCCTCCATTGGCGATGTAGGAGGCTTCGCTGGTGTAGGTTGAATCCCACCAGTCGCGGTAAATGCGAACCGCCAGCGCCTGCTTCTGCGCTTGAGTGAAACTTGTTGTATCCGGTCCATCGGGATAAGCATGAATGTCGAATATGTCGAGCGATCTTGAGTTATTTACAGCATCCGACCACGCAACTTCGTTCAGCCACCAGGGAAGAAAATCCACGCCGCCGTGACTCGATGTCTCGCTGCTTCCGGTGGCGGACCTCCAGTAAAAATACCAGCAACAGCTCACCGGCCCCAGGCGAATCGCAAGCGGGTCCCAGCCCTTCAGAGCGCGGGACTCCGTCAAATATGTATCGCGAAGCTCGTTATAAGTTGCTGGGTTCGGATGGATATCTCTGTGTGTGCCGCCCCATATATCAATCTCATTATCCATGTTGTAGAAGTGCGGAGCGGTTCCGAATGCGGGCGCAAGTGCGGCGGTCCATTGATTGCGATAAACGCTTCCGGCAGGATCGGTCCCCTGAGGCGGTCCATCGAGCAGCGGGAAGTAAGCATCGTTTGGATTGGCCGTCAGATAGGTGGGCGAGCTGTCGCAATTCGCTCCCGCGGTTATTCCATCTCCAGCGTCGGTGTTAAAAGGATCAATGTGACACTGTGAGCCATACTTGAGTGCCGAGAAGCTCCAGTGATAATTCGGGGAAGGCGGCGCGGTCTCAGCGCTCTTTGCTACCCACGGCAACATCGCAATTGTTGTGAGGGGATTGCTTCCGGCGGCTACTACGTGCTTGATGAATTGGGCTGAGTCCCCGTCGGCACTACCGCCCAACGCAGTGGTATCGAAGTCTTCGAAATAGTAATCGTTGTCGGCGTTATAGGTGTGGAGTTGCCAGTTGTAAGTGGATGTCGCATTCCCACCCCATCGCACCACCGATAATCCGCTGTCAGTGATGGTTGCGGCATCTTTGGGATAACTTCCGCCGTAAATATAAGGACTGATCGGATGGCGATTGGTGAGAACGTCCACCGTTACTTGAACCGCAGTAGCCGATCCGACAGGCGTAGCTGCAGCCTCGCTAGAATTGCCGCTTTCCCCGGCCGAATTCACCGCCGAGACAACGTAGAAGTACTTCGTGCCGTCAGTCAGTCCCGTGTCGGAGTAGCTGGTTCCCGCCGGCGAAGAAAGGGTCGTGTAAGGCCCGCCGCTGTTTGCGCCACGTTTCACGTTATAGCTGGTGGCGCCCGCGCTCGCGGTCCAGGTAAGACTAATCTGCTTGTCGCCAGGGGTGGCGCTCAGGCCCGTCGGGACTGGCGGAACCGGCAGCGGCGTGGCAGTGGCTTCGCTGGAGTTGCCGCTCTCTCCGTTCGCATTGAGCGCCGAAACAACGTAGTAATAGGCGACTCCATTGGTGAGTGAAGTGTCAACATAGCTGGCTGCCGTTGGCGCAGCGACTTGGGTGTATGGGCCGGCTGTCGCTGTACCGCGCTTCACGTGATAGCTCGTAGCGCCAGCGCTCGCGATCCAGGAAAGAGTCACCTGCTGGCTTCCCGCAGTCGCCGTCAAGCCAGTAGGAGCGCCCGGAGCGCTTCCGCCGCCTCCACCGCCTCCGGTGCCGGACGAACCAGACCCGCCACATGCTTGCAAGAGTGCAACCGCCGCGAGAACAAGTGCCGAAACCACGGGCGAGGGCAACCTGAGGTGTTTTGACATGGCGGTTATGTTAGCGAAAAAGATGTAATCTCCAAAGAAAAACTTGCCTTTGCCAGTTTCCAAAGTTTTCACGTTTCCTCTTGAAAAGTGGGAGGATAATTTCGTACCTGTCAGTACACATATTGAATCTCTCCAACCCGGCACGCATCTCTATTTACAACAGCAGATTTACAGCAACCAGTTTCCGGAGGATGGTCAAATTGAGACAGCCAGCGGTGATTTTATTTACGGGTCTGTTGAGCCTTGCAGTGCTCCCCACTTTGGGATGCGGCAACACACAAACACAAACGAAGGGTGCGCCCGCACCTCAAGCGATGCCAGTCAGCACGCAGACGGTCAGCCTAACGCCTGTCCCCCGGATGGACGAATACGTTGCGACGGTGAAGTCTCGACGCTCGGCAAGCATCCAACCGCAGGTGGACGGCTCGCTGACGCGCATCCTGGTGAAGTCGGGTGACCACGTTCGCGCAGGGCAAGTGTTGATGACCATTGATCCGCTTAAGCAGCAGGCGACCGTGGACCAACAGCGCAGCACTGAAGCTCAGAAGAAAGCGTTATACGACTACAACGCGCTGGAAGTAGATCGCCAACGGAAACTGTTTGAACAGGGAGTCACGAGCAAGCAGAGTCTCGACATTCAGGAGCAGGCATACGAAAACTCGAAGGCCGATTGGCAAGCAGCACAGGCGGCGAGCGCAACTCAACGCCATGAGCTTGCTTATTACAATCTGACCGCCCCCTTTGCTGGAGTGGTAGGCGATATTCCGGTGCACGTAGGCGATTACGTTTCGCAGCAGACGCTATTAACTACTGTTGATGAGAACACTGAACTCGAAGCCTACGTGTACATCCCCACTGAGCGGGCGGCGGATATACGTATGGGCCTTCCGGTGCAGATCGTCACCAGCAGCGGAGACTTGATCGAGAGTACAAAGATCAATTTCATTTCGCCGCAAGTGGACAACGGACTTCAGGGAATACTAGTGAAGGCTCCCCTGCATAGCTCGCTTGATAAGTTCCGCAATGCACAACTTGTAAAGGCCCGAGTGGTGTGGAGCACAGCGCCTGCGGCGACAGTTCCAGTATTAGCGGTGACCCGCATCGGCGGACAGTCCTTCGTTTACGTCGCAACTCAAAACGGGCAAGGCAGCGTCGCCAAACAGCGGGCCGTAACTCTGGGAGATACTATCGGCAACAACTACGCCGTGCAGAGCGGCCTCAGTCCGGGAGACAAAGTCATTACCTCCGGCATTCAATTCCTGATTGACGGAGCGCCGGTCAAGCCGCTTAGCTAACGCAATCATTGAGAGCTATTTAGTCTGCGCAAAACTGTGCGGCAGAGAGGACGTGTAGATTGGTAGATTTTTTCATTAAACGGCCGATTTTTGCCACGGTGTGCGCTTTGCTGATTATTCTGGCGGGCGCAGTTTCAATCCCAAGTTTGCCAATCTCGCTGTATCCCACCCTCGCGCCACCGCAGGTCACTGTAAGCAGCAATTACGTTGGTGCGAACGCCCAGGTGGTGGAATCCGCGGTTACGATCCCGCTGGAACAGCAGATTAACGGTGTCGAAGGGATGCATTACATCACCTCGACGAGCTCGAACGACGGCACCAGCAACATCAATGTAACCTTCCGCACCGGATACGACCTGAACATTGCGGCCGTGGATGTGCAGAACCGCGTGGCGACCGCTCAGGGCCGCCTCCCGCAGGAAATCAAGAACACGGGTGTAACAATCACCAAGGCGAACCCTAACTTTGTTTTTGCCGCGGGATTCTTTTCGCCAGATAACAGTCTTTCGAACCAATACATTTCTAACTATCTCGACGTTTACGTCAAAGATGCGTTGAAGCGGATTCCCGGGGTCGGCGACGTAATTATTTTCGGAGAACGCAAATATGCCATGCGCATCTGGCTCGACCCGACAAAGCTGGCAGCACGACAGCTCACTGCGGCGGATGTAGTCTCAGCCTTGCAGGAGCAGAACGTTGAAATACCCGCCGGGCAATTAGGCCGTCCACCGGCCGATCCCGAACAGAAGTTTCAGATGACGCTGCGTGTGGTGGGACGGCTATCTGAGCCGAAAGAATTTGAGAATATCATCATCAAAAACACCACCAATGGCATTGTCCAACTTAAAGACGTTGGACGGGCGGAAATCGGCGCAGAAAGCTATGACACTAACCTCTTGTACAGCGGACACCAGGCAGTTGGCATTGGCGTGCAGCAGCTATCTAACGCCAACGCGCTCGACGTTGATAAAGCCGCCAAGGCAGAGCTGATCGAGCTTTCTAAATCATTTCCTCCCGGCATCGGGTACGTAATCGCGTTCGACACCACGACGGTGGTGGGCGATTCGGTCAGGGAAGTTGTTACCACGCTCGAAGAAGCGGTGATCATCGTGATCATTGTGATCTTCTTCTTCCTTCTGGATTGGCGAGCGACCATCATTCCCGCGGTCACTATTCCTGTATCCCTTATCGGCACGTTCGCTTTTATTAACGCCTTTCATTTTTCTATCAATTCGTTAACGCTTTTTGGTATTACTCTCGCGACCGGTCTAGTGGTGGATGACGCGATTGTCGTCATCGAAAATGCGCAACGCCACATCACCCAGGATGGCACCGATTCCCACACGGCCACTTCGGTGGCTATGAAAGAGGTAGCGAGTGCGGTTGTGGCAACTTCTCTGGTCCTGATTTCGGTGTTTGTGCCGGTGTCGTTTTTCCCGGGCACTACGGGAATTCTCTACCGTCAATTCTCGCTAACCATAGCATTCTCGATTGCCATCTCGCTGTTTAATGCTCTTACGTTATCCCCTGCTCTGGCGGCGATCCTGTTGCGCGGCGAAGAACACAAGTACTCCGTGTTTGATTGGACGCATATTTCCTGGCTATCGAACGGCTATAGAACATTCGCGCACGGAATTGACAATGCAATCCATGGTGTGGGAACAGGCTACGGCAAAGCTATTTCGTGGGTGTTGAGAATCAGATACGTGATGATTGTTCTATTCTTGGCCGGTCTCGGCGCCACTGCTTATATGTACCGACACGTTCCGACTGGGTTTGTCCCGGTGGAAGATCAGAATTACTTCATTGTGGTAGTTCAGGCTCCGCAGGGAGCGTCACTCTCCTATACGACTGAGGTTTGCGAGCAGGCTGAAAAAGTTCTGCGGGCTGATCCAGATGTGTTTGGTACATTTGCGGTCCCGGGTTTTTCACTTTCAGGGGGCAGTTCTTCAAACTATGGCCTCATCTTCGCTCCGCTTAAGCCCATTGATGACCGCAAAGGCAAAGGGCACGCGGCCAACGATATAGTGGCTAGAGTATCGCCAAAGCTTTTCGGCGTTCCCGGAGCAATCGTGGTGGCGTTCGAACCACCCGCAATTCAGGGCCTGGGCAGTTTCGGTGGCTTCCAGTTCGAACTGCAAGACCTGGGCCGTAACACCTTGCAGGATATTGATACCGTCGCGCACAAGATCGTAGGAGCCAGCCGGCAGCGCGCTGACTTACGAGGCTTGTTCACCAGCTTTACTGCGAATGATCCGCAAGAGCTTGTGCAGATTGACCGCGAAAAGGCGAAAGCTATTGGCGTTCCACTGAATCAGGTGACGCAGGCACTCGGGGTTTACATGGGGTCGGAGTATGTAAATGACTTCGATTTCAACAATCGCTCGTACCGCGTGTATGTGCAGGCCGATCAGCCTTTCCGCATGACCGCCCACGACCTGCGCCAATACTATGTGCGATCAGACAGCAACGGTCTGGTGCCGCTGGGGAATATCGTGTCTTTAAAGGAGACGTCTGGACCGCAGGTGATCAATCACTACAATCTGTTCCGCTCGGCGGAAATTGACGGCGCGGCTGCGCCCGGATACAGCTCCGCTGAAGGACTCACGTCAATGGAGCAGTTAGCAAAGCAAAATATGCTGCAAGGTATGTCGTTCAGCTGGACCGGTCTGGCTCAGGAAGAGGTCGAAGCGGGCGGCAAGGCCATCATTATTTTCGCCCTGGGACTTCTAGTGGTGTATCTCACGCTATCGGCCCAATACGAGAGCTTTGCGCTGCCGTTCATCATCCTGCTGGCCGTTCCCATGGCTGTGCTCGGGGCTCTGAGCTTCATCTCACTGCGCGGCTTGGTGGACGACGTTTACGTACAAATCGGACTCGTGATGCTGATTGGGTTATCGGCAAAGAACTCAATTCTAATTGTCGAATTTGCGGAGCAACTGATTGAGCAAGGACGATCCATCACCGACGCGGCAATCGAAGCCGGTGAGTTACGCCTGCGTCCCATCCTGATGACCTCGTTTGCATTCATTTTGGGCGTGTTGCCCCTTTACTTCGCGAGCGGCGCCGGCAAGCTGGGACGGCACTCAGTCGGAACTGCGATCGTTGGCGGTATGTTGTTCTCGACCGTCCTCAACCTCTTCTTTATCCCGGTGCTGTACGTTATTGTCAAAAGCATTCTGGTTTCGTTCTCGAGGAAAAAAGTAGTTGAGATCAGAGAGCACGCGGAGGTCGCATAATTGACGCGAGGAGCGCGATGAATGTTTGAAAGCATTCTCTGCGAAGTTACCGAATACGATCCCAACGTCCTCGAGCCGTTGATTGGGCTAGCCGTGGAGATCGCTCGCGAGGGCCGGGAAGGAAAACGGGTCGGCACGCTTTTCACGCTGGGAGATGAGGACGCCGTGCTCGCCCGCTCCCGACCGTTAATTCTGGATCCGTTGCTGGGACATCCAGAATCTTCGCGCCATGTCACAAACCTCAATCTGCGTGGGACAATCAAAGAGTTGGCGCAGTTGGATGGCGGGTTCGTGGTGAGTCACGACGGATTTGTGCTTTCCGCCTGCCGTTATCTCGATGCTGTGGCCGATCACGTGGACGTCCCGCTGGGCCTCGGCAGCCGTCACATTGCCGCTGCCAACATGAGTGCTGTGACCAGAGCGGTGGGCATTGTAGTTTCTGAAAGTTCCGTCGTGCGGCTCTTTTGCCACGGACATCTCATTGGCGAAATCATTCCAGAGATTTATATGATGGAGCATGCTGCGCAACTTCGCGGCCCAGTGAAGAGCGAGCAAGTCGGCGACTTGACAGTACTGACGCCGAGCAGGCGGCGTGTCGCTGTCTCGACATAAATTTTGTCGCCCGCCTTTTTTGTCACTTTAAGGAATCAGCTCATGACAACTCTGCGCGAGTTCCGATGTGAAGTCTGCGGAATTGTGACCAGTAATCCCATGCACTGGTTTGTGATTCGATGCGGAGAGTCTGACCTTACCGTGTACCGTTGGGATTCAAATGCTGCCGATGCGCCCGGAGCACGCCACTACTGCGGAGAAGCCCATGCAGAGACGTATATCAGCCGCTGGTTTACTTCAATCTGCGCGCCGCCGAGACCAAGCTTCAAGTAGTGGCCACTTAATGGAGCACGTTCGCGCGGCAAGACGGGCGGGGACGCCCGTCCCTCCATCGAATCTCATTGAAACTCATTGAATCTCATTGCGGCCAGGATCTCATTGCGGTGGCTACCACTCGTTGCAAATCCGCGCGGCTCGCTCCACCGGCTGCCTGTACCGCCATTCCCAGCGAAATGGTCATCACGTAACGGGAGAGGTCCGCGGGGTTTGAAGCATTACTCAGGTCTCCTTCTTCTTTCGCCCGTTTAAAGCGAAGGCGCAAAGCAGCCTCAAGCGCCATTCGGCGCGCAACCAGATCCTCACGAATGCAATCGGCGCCCTGTCCACAGGCCAGTGCACCCTGAACCATCAAGCACCCCGAAGGGTTGTGCGGATCAGCGAGCAAGTCAGCTGCGCCACGGAGCAGGTGTTCGACAACTGCGCGCGACGTAGATTGCCTAAGAGCTTCGCTCACGTAGGCGGCTCTCCCCGCTGAGTATCGCTCAAGCACTTTGTGGAAGAGGGTTTCCTTGTTACCGAATGCGGCATAAAGGCTGGGGCGGTTGATGCCCATCGCTTCGGTTAGGTCCGTGAGGGAGGCGCCCTCGTAGCCCTTACGCCAGAACACTTGAATCGCTGCGTCAAGAGCTTTGTCCAAACGGAAAGATCGCGGCCGGCCGGTGGACCTCGAGATCTTACTCGCCTTCATGTGTACTAAATAATAACACTTGTTTACCGTTCAGTACAGATTCTAAAAGAGCACGCACACGTTAGCGGTCAACAACTCCCGGAATCATGAACCAAGCTATTGCCGCGCCTCCCGCGGACAGCGCGGCGCAAATCACCATGACAATACGGAATCCGTAGACAAACGCTTCCCCAACGAATTGGCCGATGGCAGCTTTGGAACCAGGACTAAGCCCATCGGGCGCCCGCAGCCCGGCAAGTTTGATCTCGCCCTCATGTAACTCTTGCAGAATGCCAGGAGGGAGCGACAGTTTATTCAGACTGTAGGCCAGTCTGGCACTAAAGGCCTTTGCCATCACAATGCCTAGAACGGCAATGGCGAGCACGCCTGCGACGCGTGCCACCGCATTGTTGATTCCGGAAGCCGTGCCGACCCGGTCTTGATCTACTGAGTTCATAACCGCGGTGGTGAGGGGCGCAACTGTAACCGCCATTCCAAAGCCGAGAATCAGTATGGCCGGGAAAAACGTGCTCCAGTAATTGCCGCCCACCGATGGAACAGTGAATAGAATGAAGCCGATTGCGACAATGAGAGTTCCAACAATTAATGGGCCTCTCCCGCCATAGTGGGCTACGAGTCCGCCAGACCACCGGGAAAGAAAAAACATAAGCAAAATCAGGGGGAGGATCGCAGCGCCGGTTGCCGTGGTCGAGTACCCCTGAACCTGGATCAGATTCAGGGGAAACAGAAAAAAGAAAATTCCGATCGCGGCATATAAAAAAAGCGTGAGAAGGTTCGCACCACTGAAGGTACGAGATTTGAATAGGGCGAGCGGGAGCGTGGGCGCAGAGACTTTAGCCTCTACGAAGACGAATGCGATAAGACAGGCGAAGCCGACCAGCAAGCTCCCGCAAACCACAGGATTTCGCCAGCCCCAGTTAAGTGATTCCACGAATCCCGTAACCAGACCACCGAGGCCCGCGGTGGCTAGAAGCGCTCCTGACCAATCTACGCGCCTTGCCGAAGCGCTGCGACTCTCCGGCATTCGCCATTGCGAAATCGCCACTACCGCGGCAGCAAGAGGAAGATTGATGAAGAACACCCATCGCCAGGAGGCGTGCTGAACCAGCCAACCTCCAAGAACGGGCCCGATCGCGGTAGTGATCGCCGTGAAACCGGACCAGGTGCCAATGGCGTGGCCGCGACTCTTTTCATCGAAAGAAGTACTGATAATGGCAAGGCTGCCGGGCACCAGGAGTGCGGCGCCCACGCCTTGAATGCTCCTCGCGATTATCAATTGATTGATTGTCGAGGACAGGCCGCATCCCAGAGACGCTAACGCGAAAATGGATACTCCCGCTACGAATATCCGGCGACGGCCAAACAGGTCACCGAAAGAACCGCCAACTAGGATCAAGGAGGCCAGAAAGAGTCCGTAAGACTCGACCACCCATTGCAGATCAACCACGGTTGCGTGAAAGCTGGCTTGCAATGCTGGCAGCGCCACGTTGACGACAGTGCTATCAATAAAAGCCATGCTGGAGCCGAGAATGGTTGCGACGAGTATCCAGGTTCTGGCTTTCGCCAAACACGGGACGTCGGCAACCACTGATTGCATTATGGTTTCGTCGCAAGGCGTTCTCATGCTTTTTTCGTCAGTGATGTTAACCATGCCTAATGGCAGGTGGTGTTTACCGCGTATCCGCTACACGCGAGATCCCTCGCAAGTTCGGGATGACGTCTCAGATGAGGGCAGAATTTGAACTGAGCAATTACCGCGGTTTGACTTCGCGACGCGTACTGCAACAACCTTAGGTCGGGGCATCAGCTAATGGGAGCCAAACCTGAAAACGCGTGTCCCCGGGTTTGGAACTAACTTGAATATTTCCCCGGTGCTTCTTCACAATTCGCTGCACGGTGTCCAGGCCAAGGCCAGTGCCTTGTCCAACCCCTTTGGTAGTGAAAAAAGGTTCAAAGATGTGGGGCTGCACCTCGGCGGAAATGCCGGGGCCGTTGTCTCCAATCTCAACTACAACGCAGGTATCGTCGCGGTAGGTCCGAACTCGAAGCTCGCCCTTTCCGCCCATGGCGTCAATGGCATTGTCAATGATGTTGGTCCAGACCTGGTTAAGCTCGCTGCCAAACGAATTCACGAGAAGAGGAACACGCTGGTAATCGCGCTGGACCGCTACTCCCTGTTTCAACTTGTGATTCAAGATCGTAAGTGTGGTTTCCAGGCTCTTCACGACATCCACGTTCTGCACCGCCGCCTGGTCCATGTAAGTGTATTCCTTGATCGCACCGACCAAATCCGATATCCGCGAGGTGCTACTCTCGATTTCGTGTAACAGAGTTGCTACCTCCACCGAGGCGGCGATCCTGACCAATGCGGCTCTCGCGGTATCGGCTTCGAGACTCGCAAACAACGATTCCAACGTCTCCGGCTTGATATTTCGCCGTGCGAGGGCAGCGGCCAACATCCACAAGTCGTTTTGTCCGTGACTGCGGAGTAAAGAATCAATCTGGTCTTCCAGGTCGCTGATGGTCAGCGCATCCGGTGGAACTACATCCTGTCGCGTGAACGAAGCCTCCAGTTTTTCAATTTCTGATTTCTGTGCAGGCGTCAGATCACGCCTTCCCAACTCAAGACTCGCGCTTTTGATTTTCTTTAGAATGTCGCACAATTGGCTGGCTGCGCGTTTCGCAGCCGAAGCGGGATTGTTGAGTTCATGGGCAAGTCCCGCCGAAAGTTTTCCCAGGGACGCCAATCGGTCTCGCTGTTGTTCGACGCGAGTAGTCTCACGGATCCTGTCTGACATCAAGCCAACGAGGCGGGTTGCCAGCTCCGGCATTTTTTGCACGAGCTGCGGGAACTGCGCAGAAGGAAAACGCAACAGACGCCCATTACTGACTGCTCGTCCGGTCACTGGAGTTTTCTTCATCCGCGAAAAGGGGAGGACACCGGTCACATCGCCAGCCTTTATGGGAAAAGCAAACGTCTCACCGTTAATTTCGCCTCGCGCCTGGAATTCTCCTTCAAGGACTACAAACATATTTTCGGCAGGATCACCCTGGTGGATATAGGTATCGCCCGGATTGAGAACCTGTTCCTGCGACTGGCTGAGAAACCAGGAGATCTGATCGTCTGGCAAATCAGCAAATGCGGGAACTCGAAGCAGCTCGGAATTGTTGACCATTTACACCTTGCTCAAGTATTGATGGATGAATTGCACCGCTACCGATCCCTCGCCGACTCCGGAAGCCACACGCTTTATCGAACCGTGACGGACATCTCCCACTGCAAAGATGCCGGGGACATTAGTCTCAAGCAGATAGGGATCGCGGTCGAGTGTCCAGCCTTTCGTGCGTTGTCCGTCACGAATGAGGTCGGGTCCGGTCAGCAGGAAGCCGCGCTCATCCCGCTCCACAACATCGCCCAGCCAATCGGTCCGCGGCAATGCGCCGATGAAGATAAACATCGCGCTGGCTGGCACGCGTTCAATCTTGTTGGTGTCGGAGCAAAGCACCGAAATCTCTTCCAGATGAGTTTCCCCATGCGCCTCGGCTACACTTGCATGTGTCCACAGCTGAATGTTAGGCGTATGTTGAATCTGGTCTATCAAGTATTGCGACATGGTGCTGGAAAGCGATTCGCCGCGGACAAGAATGATGACGCGATCTGCGTATTTCGCGAAGTTCATGGCCGCCTGGCCAGCGGAGTTCGCGGCACCAACGACATACACGATCTCGCCCTTACAGGATAGAGCTTCAGTAGCGCCGCCCCCGTAGTAAATCCCCGCCCCCTGTAATCTGTCTATTCCCGGAGCTTCCAGGCGACGCCACTGCACTCCAGTCGCGACCAGAAGCGCGTGGCAAGAGATCTCGTTTCCATCCGCCAGCTTGATGATGCGATAAGGTCCTTCGGTGCGGACGCCAACAACTTCTTGTGGGGACAGGATCTCGACTCCAAAACGCTGTGCTTGCACCACGGCGCGGCGGGCCAGGTCGCCACCGCTAAGGCCTGCCGGAAACCCAAGATAGTTCTCGATGCGCGAGCTCATGCCCGCCTGCCCGCCGGGTGCTTCCCTCTCGATTATCACTGTATGCAGACCTTCAGAGGCGCCATAAACGGCAGCGGCCAAACCAGCTGGTCCTCCGCCCACGATCGCCAAATCATAGAAGTTCGTTTGTGCGCGCGTGCGCAGGCCAACCTTTTGGGCAACGTCTACGGGTATGCCCTCAAGAAGCTTGGTCCCGTCCGGGAAGAGCACCACCGGAAGATTGGCTGCTTCTGGGCCCAACGCCTCCACGAGGCGCTTGGTTTCCGGATCATTCGCGGAAAGCTCGACGTCAATCCATTGATACGGGACGTGGTTGCGCGCCAGAAAGTCCCGCAACTCATACGCCCGAGGCGACCAGCGAGTCCCTAGCAACCTGATCCCTTGAAATGTCGGATGAAAAGAAGCTTGCCAGTCGTCGAGCAGATCATCCAACTGCGGATAAAGGTGCTCGGCAGGAGGATCCCATGGTTTCAAGAAAAAGTAGTTGATGCTGGCCTGATTGATGGCGCTGATCGCGGCGGAAGTATCGGCATACGCAGTAAGCAATGCCCGCTTCGCAGTGGGGAAGATTCCCATTGCCTGCTGCAAAAATTCCACTCCGTCCATGCGCGGCATGCGCTGGTCGGCAAGCAGCAAAGCCACACTGTCATTACGGACCTTCAATTGTTTCAGGAGATCGAGCGCGCCTTCGGGAGAATCGTTTCCGATCACACGGTATTCAGCACCATATTGCGAGCGGAGGTCACGCTCTATCGCCCGCAAGACATCGGTGTCGTCATCTACGCTTAGCAAAATTGGTTTGGCCATACCCGGTCTCGACCCTAGCCAAAGATGATTTCACACTTCTGTGGTCCAGGGTTGAGTGGTTAGATACAGCGAAGTGCATTTCGGTCGCGCAATTTCTGTCATGCCCGTCAGAGTTGGATTGCCAGGCGAAGTCGCATGTTGTTCGGAGCAATCCTCATTGCACCACGATCTGGCCAGTCATTTTCGGATGCACCGAGCAAAAGTAGGGATATGTTCCTGCCTTTGTGAAGGTGTATGAGAACTTCTCGTCGGTATCCCGCACCTTGGACTTAAATACTCCGTCTGTGCTGACCACGGTGTGGGGAATGTCGTCGTGGTTTGTCCATGTGACTGTGGTTCCGACCGGAACGGTGATGGTTTGCGGTCCAAAGCTGAAGTTATCAATTTTTACTTCCGCGTTTACCGCCAAGGGCTGATCATTCGCCGAAGCATTCGGTGATCCTGCGAACAGCATTATCATCGCGATCATCACCGCCGCCGCTGAAACTGCTAGGCACAACTTATTTCTGCTCATGGTTGGTTTCCTTTCGTTTTGATATTTCTGGTCTCTTTGTAGCTCCCGCCGTCCGGATTCCGAATTCGGGGGTGTTTATGCTCCGAGCGGCAAATCAACGATTGCGAGGCTGCCGCCGCTTACCCGATAGTTAACGTCTGTGATACCCAACACGCGCTGCAACTGATCGGCTGGTTCTTTCATGGGTCCAGCCGAGGGGGCTGTTCCGGGCGCAGGCTGAGGGAAAGCAGTGGACATCGCGGTGTGGAACGAAACTTTGCCTTCGATTTTCTGCATTACCTGGTGAATGTGGCCGTTCAACACGGTCACAGAGGCAAAGCGCTTGACGTAGGACAAGGCTTGTTCACTGTCGTCAGTTCCCCATCCCCAGTCTGGATAGACAGTCCAAAGTGGAATGTGCGCAAAGAGCACAATCGGAGTGCTTGCCGGGCGGCCCTTGAGATCATCTTCGAGCCATTCCAACTGTTCATTACCGAGTGATCCCATTCCTCCAGCTTTCAAGTTGGCGACATTTACAAGACCAACGAAATGAACACCCTTGTGATCGAAGCTGTACCACCCCGTTCCCTTTGTACCTTTCCCATAGCGTTGGAGAAATTCGTCGCCGTTGTCACTCAACATGTCGTGCTCGCCGGGGACAAAATAAATCTGTTTTGCGGATGCTCCTTTTAGTAATTGATCAAGAGTGTCGAATTCGTTTGGCTTGGAGAGCTGACTCAGATCGCCGGTGTGAATGATAAAATCCGGCGCGTGAGGCATGGCATTGATTTTGTTGATCGCCGTCTGCAAGGTTGCGGTCACGTCCGGATTCGCGGGTTTATTAAAGCCGATGTGGCTGTCGCTGATCTGGACAAAGCTGAAGCCCGCGCCCTTGTTGGCTTCTTTGCTGCCGCTTTTGGCGAATGCCCTGGATACAGGAATGCCGCCGCTTAGAGTCCAGACCAGGCCTGTACCGGCCCATGCCATGCATTTCAGGAATCCGCGACGATCAACGCCATCGTTGTTGAGGTCTTGCAGCTTCTGATCAATAAGATCTTGTTTCTTGTCCCGCATTTTGCCCTCCGTAGTTTGTAGCGTTCCTGGTTGCTAACTGGAGCGAGTCGCTTTTATTCCAGTGAAGTTGATTTGACTAACAAATGTTGATTGCCGTTGAGGTCGCTTCTCTGTGCCTAACCAGGTCCGTTTACGCCACTCAGGAAGCCTCCTAAATGCGCTGTCAACGCGACGCTCACGACGGTTATAAATTCGATTACGAGGCGGTAGCCTGGCAAGAACTCTTGCCGCTGTCGCGCCCGGAAATGTAACCACCAGACAAGCCAGATCATTACGCTGGAGAGGCACGCAAGAACGAGATGCATTAAGAGAATGCCTTTGAGTTTCTGACCCTCAAGTTGGAACTGCCACGCGAGGATGCCCGTACCAAGAACCGGAAACGTCATAATCGCGGCCCCTACGAGGTTGTAATAGGCTGCGTCTGCCAGGCCTCGTCGCTTCGTCCATTGCGCGATGAGATCGAAAGCCACCGCTGCGATAAAGAGCCCGATCGGAAAGTGGATCAGAACGACATGTTGCGCGTGCTTTGCCAAGAGTGCGGTTTTGATATCAAAGGGATTTACCATCGGTCGTTGCCTCTTCTTAGACAAATCGGTTTGTTGGCTGTTCTGGCTGGAGTTCGCGTTTTTTTGCCCTCCAAAAAGTCTCGCGTGAACTCTATGCCAGAAAGTCCGTGTGATTGTCCAATGGCGACACAGCTAAGTTGTATGTCCCGATCGGGGTCTCAATCGCGCTGAGAAAATACGCATCGCCGGCTTGCTCGAAGGTAAGCTGCGAATGTCCGGATTGAACGTCATCGAAATCGGTCGGAATTACAAACACGCTCGCACGTGCTCCATAACTGCTGATCAGCAGCTCTTGCGAATCGCCGACGTGATCTACGCTGCTGATCCTGTATGTGCCCGCCGGAAGTATCCGGCCTCCGGCAACGAAGTTATGCGACACCGTTGCAACGACTGTGCCTTCGTCTTGAGCGCTCGCACTCGGTCCCAGCCCAGCAAAGCAGGTCAACGCGAATAGAACTGTCAGATATTGCTTCTTCATGATTTCTCCTTAAAACATAATTGCCATTTTTGTTTCATGGCTCGTTGGTGATAACCAACCAGATGGTGCTTTATTCCCGCAGAATTATTTGCTGTGGCTGGGAATAAAAATGCCGCCGCGTGGTTTAACCTTACGTGCATGTTCGGGATGAATCCTCAAAGCGGTTCGTTCGAAGAACTGGCCATGCCGCTTTTCGACCAGTTGTATAACTTCGCCCACTGGTTGACGCAGAATCGCGAAGAGGCCGAGGATTTGGTTCAGGAAACTTACGTGAAGGCTTTGAAAGGGTTTTCGTCTTTCCAGCTGGGAACTAATTTCCGGGCCTGGATCTATCGAATCCTGCGCAACACGTTCTTGACTTCGCGCACCGGGTTGAGAGCAACAATGACTGTTCCTCTCGATTCGGAGGAAGACGGACCCGAACTGGCAGTTGAATCCGCTACGCCGGAGACGATTTTGTTTGAGCGAACGAATCACCAGCTTCTGCAAGGCGCGATTGGTGATCTGCCGGTGCATTTCCGGGAAATCCTTCTTTTGTGCGATGTTGAGGAGATGTCGTATCAGGAGATTGCGGAAACGCTGTCCCTCCCTAATGGAACGGTAATGTCGCGTTTATCGCGCGCAAGAAAAACATTACGCGACCGTCTGAGACCACAGGCACAAGAAGGATCAGCGGCGATTGCAAAGGGGACGAACCGTGGTTTGTGAGTCTTGGAAAGAAAAACTCGACACTTACCTCGATGGTGAGCTTCCCTCGGAACAGATGCGCGCCTTTGATGCTCATGTGCACAGCTGCCCTTCCTGCGCGGCAGATGCTCTTGCGCGTGTGCAGATGAAACGCAGCATTCAGGCAGCCGGAAAACGGTTTGCTCCATCGTCTGAATTTCGGCGCAAGATGCAAAGCAGCATCGCAACAAAACCACAGCGTCGTGTCAGCCCATCGTGGGTGTTTGCTGCGGCTTTGCCTATTCTCGCAATCGTTGCCTTACTTTCAACCTATCTGGGAATGCGGCGATCAAGTAGAGACGAGACATACAGTGAAATCGCGGATCTGCATGTCGCGTCGTTGGCGAATACTTCGCGAGTAGACGTAGTGTCCTCAGATCGCCACACGGTGAAGCCCTGGTTTGCGGGAAGGATTCCCTTTACCTTCGATTTGCCGGAAGTCCAAAATACGGAGTTTTCACTGCTGGGGGGGCGCATGACCTATCTCGATCAAACTCCCGGCGCACAGTTGATATACGCCATGAAGAAGCACGAGATTTCTGTGTTCGTGTTTCCCGAAAGTGCCTTGCGGGGTAGATGGAGCGGGAACTCGGCCGTGACAAATAGGCTGACGTTCAATATGACAACGTGGAGCCAAGGCGGGCTTCGATATTTCGTAATCGGCGATCCGGGCGCCGCCGACGTCAATAATCTGGCTAAATTATTTCAGCGTCCCGGTTCGTAGATCCGAATCGCGTTTAATTAATACTTCCACATTCTGATTTCGTTCGCACCGCGCTCGAAATGAACTTCATCCATGAGTTGGCGGATCAGGTAAACGCCACGTCCGTGATCGGCATGCAGATTCTCACCGTGCTTGGGATCGGATATAAGCTCTGGGCTGAACCCAGGTCCAGGATCGGTCACGGTAATTACGATTCGGCCCTGCGGATCAGACTTCATCTGGCAACGGACCTTTTTTGACGGGTCATTACCACACCCGTGCACAACTGCGTTGGCCAAGGCTTCCTGAACTGCCAGCGCAACCTCGAACCGCTTCTGCTCAGGAATTTCCTGGCGGGCTAAGATTTCAGATATGGCATCCACCACAGTAGCAATCGCCTCAGAATCCGCGGGCATGCTGCGGTCGAGCAATTCAGTGAGTTCCGTGTTTTCAGGGCCACTGCTAAACTCAGCCGACATAAAGGGTCGTTTCGTCCTCGAATCCGAGGATCGGGATTCCGAATTTAAACAAAAGACTCAATCGCCGCATCTTCACTGTCATAAATCTCAAAAAGGTTGATCACGCCTACCATACGCAAAGTCTGCACAGCGAATTTGGAGGGTTGTACGAGTTTGATGTTCCCGCCACGCTGCTTGGTCGAAACCAAAAACTTTACCAGCAAACCAATTCCGCTAGAATCAATCATGGGAACTTCTGAGAGGTTGATAAGGATGCGAGTATCTCCGCTACCGAGTGCATCCTCGATGGTTTGGCGCAAGCCGTCCACGGCCGCGCCCATTCTGAGCGGTCCCCGAAGCTGAACAATCTGCACTTGCGCACGCTTACGGACGTTAATGTCCAAACCATCCTCCGCCGAGACCACGGTCAGCCCGAGTCAATGAAAGTAGCGATCCAGAGAGCGTCCCAAGTTACGTGAAGCGGCCGGGTATTTGCAAGCGCGCCTGCGTCTTGGGATTACGAGATGGTGAGCGCGGTAGGAATCGAACCTACAACCTACTGATTAAGAGTCAGTTGCTCTGCCAATTGAGCTACGCGCCCGAATGCTGGAATGAAGCGGGAAGGACAGAAGCAGAGTATAACATTCTGATTGCAAGCGCCTCGGCATTTGCACACTTGATCGTCGGAATTAAGATCGTTGGCGCAAATTCGCGGTGAAGGCTGGCACCGAATCCGACACACTCGCGTTGGGACGCCGCAGTGGCAGGTCCTCTGCGGTGACTGGCGGACGCTCCTCCAATGTTCCGAGGACCGCTAGATCGTCAACCCGCAGGGTGAGAAATTGTGGACGGACGCAAATGGCGTCAATCAGTCTAGTCTGCCGGGAGTTCAGTACTTTTATGGGCAAGGTCTGGAAGTTGCGAAAAACCCAGAGAAGGTAGATTCGCTGTGCAAAAGAGGGTCTGAAATAACGCGGTCCAAGCGGCGTGAGGACACGCAATACTCCGCCGGAAAGTTTCTGTAGCCACATAGAACACAATCCCAAATATTGATTTTTCTTGCCAGAGTGTGGTAACGGCGAGCATTATTGCACCGAATTCGAGGCATTGGTACAAAAAAATGCACATTTTTTCACAGGGGGAGCTTCCAAGGGTTTGGTGACGTCTGCAGAATGCACCAGAAATAGTGCAATAGGCAATATTTGGGAATCTAGCCGACTAGTTCAGGCAGGAATTGCATGTCCCGAACTTCGGCGGCAACGCCGTGTTTATTTCCGTCGAGATTGTCCTCGACGCGCACCACGGTGGCCTGACAACAGACCCACCGTTTTTCACCACTGGTAAGTTCGGGCGGCAGAATTAAAACCATTTCGACATTGTTTCCCTTCCGAATAGGAAAGTCGGTGTAAAAAAATATGCCATTGGAGCTGAGGTCCCGCGTATGCCCGGTGGCCTGAAGATTCGTGTCGGTCGCGGTGATGGTAACTGGGATCTGTACCGGAATACGGTCCCCGGATCGCCGCTCAGTCTTGTTGTTCGGCATGGCAGGGAGGGTACCACAATTGCGGAAAGCCATGCGCCGAGTGTCGGGGCTGGGTCGTGGATAAGTTGCGAAACCAATCAACCACGAAGGACACGAAGTTGCACTAAACCAACCTTCGAAATTGGCCTTCGTATCGTTCGTGCTTAATCCGTTCTTCTGCTGCAGCAAGAAACTGACCCATTACACGGGCTGATTTGCGTGTATGGGAACGAGGCGAGCCGTACAATAATGCCATGTCAATTCCGCCGGAAATACGGGGAAAACAGTACGTCAGCCTCACCACTTTTCGCAAGACGGGCGTGCCAGTTCGCACTCCAGTGTGGTTCGCTGAGGAGGGCGACAAACTCTATGTCATGACCCGCAGCGATTCTGGAAAATACAAACGGATACACAACAATCCGGAGGTTCGTATTGCTCCTTGCACGATGCGAGGGAAAATAACCGGACCGGAATTTGCGGCTCGGGCGCGAGTTCTTCCCCGCGAAGACTGGCCGCCCGCCCGCGCCGCCATACGCCGGAAATACTGGCTGGCCCGGCTGCCGTTTTGGAGCAAACAGAATGTCTATCTCGAAATCGAGATAACCGGATAATTCCCTTCTTCATTTCATTCCACCAGTTTTCATCCAGTATGATTTGAGCTTCATGTTTTCCAATCGCACCGGCTGGGCACTGACTCCGAACCGCTTCACAAAAGTACAAAGAGAACTGCAATCCGCTGGAGTTCCGGTGCTTGACCTGACGGTTTCGAATCCCACTCGCGCCGGTATTTCCTATGACAAAGAAACCATCCTTGCTTCCCTTTCCGATCCCAGTGCGATGGATTACGATCCGCAGCCCAAGGGATTGCTCAGCGCACGTGAAGCGGTAGCTGAGTATTACCGCGAAGATCATTCCGCTGTTGTTGACCCAGAAGCAATTGTGCTCACCACAAGCACGAGCGAGGGCTATTCGTACGTACTTCGGCTGTTGTGCAATCCGGGCGATGAAATTCTGGTCCCGAAGCCGAGTTATCCTCTCTTTGAATTTCTGGCGGACCTACAGGATGTCAAGCTGGTCCCCTACTTACTGATTTATGACCACGGCTGGCAGATTGACTTTCACTCGTTGGCGCAGGCTTCAAACGAACGCACGCGGGCGGTTGTGGTAGTGCACCCGAATAATCCGACGGGATCGTTTGTCAGTTCTTCGGAACGCGCCGAGTTGAATCGCTTTTGCGCCGGCCGGGAACTGGCGCTCATCGTGGATGAGGTTTTTATGGATTATTCCCACGACGGGGTCCGACGGGACACGTTTGCGAGTAGTCAGAACTGGTTGACCTTCACCTTGAGCGGCTTATCGAAAATCTCTGGACTGCCTCAGATGAAGCTGGCATGGATTGCCGCGAGTGGGCCGGATGACGAAATCAGAGCGGCGATGGAGCGGATCGAACTGATCGCGGACACCTATCTTTCCATGAATGCGCCAATTAAATTGGCTGCGCCGGTGCTGCTTGATCAGCGAAAGAAAGTCCAGCCTCAGTTGCTCGAACGCGTGCGCACAAACTTACAAGAACTTGACCGACAGCTGAGGAATCAGAAAAGCATCGAAAGACTCGACGTCGAAGGTGGATGGTATGCGGTCCTGCGAGTGCCGATTACACGGTCAGATGAGGACGTCGCCATTGAACTGCTTCAGAAGACGTCTGTGCTGGTGCATCCAGGACATTTTTATGATTTCCCGAATGACGGGTACTTGGTATTAAGTCTAATTACGCGAACCTCGGATTTTCGCGAAGGGATGCGGCGAATAATTCCGATTCTGAATCCCCACGAGGCTTGATTAGCCCTTTACGAGAAATGGATTGTTTTCGCGCTCTTGGGCGATCGTAGTCAGAACGCCATGGCCAGGCACGACGACGGTTTCATCGGGCAGAGTCAATACTTTCTCGTGAATAGAGCTGATGATCTTATCGAAAGAGCCGCCGGGAAGGTCGGTTCGCCCAATACTCCCCGCAAACAGTGTGTCGCCGGCGATCAATTTTTTCTCCGCTTCAAAATATAGGCAAATGCTGCCTTCGGTATGTCCGGGAGTGTGCAACACGTCTGCTGAGAGCGCTCCGGCTTTCACCTTATCGGATGGCCCAATACTTTGATCTATCTTAACTTCTCCGGGCGAAGCCATTCCGATCCAGGTGGCCTGCACATCCAGCAATTTGAGGAGAGCGTAATCGTTCTGGTTGAGAAGAATGGGCGCGCCGGTTGCCGCTCGCAACTTCATCGCTCCCCCGACGTGATCAATGTGGGCATGGGTAATTACGATTTGCTTGACCTGTAATTTGTGTTTGCGAACGATCTCCAGGACGTCTTCAACATCATCGCCGGGATCAATCACCATTGCTTCGTGAGTAACCTCGTCTCCGATGACGGAGCAATTGCATTGCAACGGGCCGACGGGAAGGATTTCGTGAATCATGAGGATCGGCTCTTAGCCTTTGGCCGTTAGCTTTTGGCTTGAATCAAGAGCGAAAAGCAAAATGCCTCCATTAAGCAAGCAGCCTTAGTTTTGGGGAACTGGCGGAGGAGCCTGTGCCGGCTTTGCGGGCGCCGGTTTGCTTTGCGATGTCTTGGCATCCTGCAAGACTGAATGTGGTCCCTGGTGCCGCGTGGCGGCAATTGAAAGCGTTATCGAGGTCAGTAGAAAAATCACCGTGGACCACGCGGTCGCTTTGGAAAGTGCCGTCGCAGCGCCTCTTGGACCAAAAGCTGTTTGACTGCCCATGCCTCCGAAGGCAGCAGCCACGTCGCCGCTCTTGCCACTCTGCAACAACACAACCACAATCAGGAAAAACGAAACGACAATGTGGATAATCGTAATGAGTACAATCATGCGCTATGAGTCCTTGCGGCTTGTGAGCCGTAAATTCCTTCTACCTCTGCACCTTCAAGAAAACAATTCAAATGGTGCGGAAGGGGGGATTTGAACCCCCACGCCTTTCGGCGCCACCCCCTCAAGATGGTGTGTCTGCCAGTTCCACCACTTCCGCAAGCTTTAAAATCTGGTCTTTCAATTGTTTTCGCGGATTATTCGTCTTAATGCTATCGCGTCCCGCTACGTACTGCAAGGTGAAGGGCCTTGATGGAGTGGCTCAGTGGAAATAGAAAATCAGTTAACCACGAAGGACACGAAGGTGCACGAAGGAAACCGCCGAAATTGGGCTTTCGTAGACATTTCGTGCATCTCGTGTTGCATTGCTTTCAACTTAACCCGCTACCGACCTTGGGTGTGTGCGGTTGGAACATTCTTGTACCGAAAAAATCTTGGCCAGCGCATCACGAAAATCGTTATACGCGCGAAAAGAATTATGAATTGGACTCGTAATCCGCCAGCACTTACGCTATGACATGGAAAGCACTCATAAAATCACGGCTGCGGGACACTCGGCAAATTCAGAAGCAGAGCTAGAGCTTTTGATTGCTAAATATACGCTGGAATATCTCTACCGATGGACGAATCATTTCGATCCCGTCCAATTGGCTCAAATCAAGCAGATTCTGGACACGGGAGAAGAGCCCAAGGCTCTTTTGAAAATGGTGACGGGCGGAGCTGCACTGCCGAGCTAGGTGCTGGGCGTTCCCATGCCGGGGAGGCGCATCATTTTTCGGAGATGACGAAGTTCGTTATCGCGACGCCGTTAGCAGCCACGTCAATTTTCTTTTCCCATGTTCTGGGTTCGCTGAAGATCGGGCGCTCGACTTTGTGTTCGGTGAGGACATCAAATGAATCCTCGTTCTTCGTCACATGCCATCCTTCATGCCAGGCTACGAGTTCGTAGTTACCTGGAGGCACATTGGTAAGTTCAAACTTCCCATCTTGTCCCGTAACCGCGTAGTAAGGATGCGACACGACCATAAGTTCGGCATTCATCCACACATGCCCGCCGTTGCATTTTAACGTCACCAGACCAGGGGTCTGCATAGTGCGGGAGATCACATGGTTCTGGAAAGGAAATGGCAGGTTGTAGGTCGCGGCTCCCTCCATATGAACGGTGTGGAGGGTTGCGTCCGAACTTTGCATTTGAAGGTCGGTTTTTTCTGGCACCAGCATGATGTGAGGTTCGTAGCGGCAATGTTTCTGATCCAGAAAGCGTCTGGTTTCGGACAGGTCCATTGCCTTGCCGCTCGAAATATTTTTCAGGTAGACCACGGTATTGGCGACTCCACCGTCCGGGCCAACAATCAGTCGCTCCAGATCCATTCGCTTGTGGGATTCCGGATCGCAAATCGCCGGATCTTTTGTTACCGGAACGCTGAGGGCGTGAGGAAGCGTTCCCGCCCACTTGACCGTTCCCTTAATGGTTCCGCCGTTATTTACCGATATGACCTGGTAGCTGCTTTGAGCAGCACACGGGTTTACGGCTGACGCTGTAAGTAGCAGGAAAACGGTGAGGAATGTTTTAGCCATACGAGCCTACTTCTCAACTTCCAGGCGGACCCTTATATGCATATCGTAGAGGCGGGTGGTTACAGGGACAAGTAACGGTAGTAACGGGTCTATTCCCTAATGCGATCGGCGCCCATCAGAGATCTTTGCCTTTAGTCCGCCTGGCTTGGTCCGGGGCTTGGCATAGTGGCCGAGAACGAGGGTCGTGGCTTCCGGCTGAAAAGCGCTCGCAGCCGATCCATGTAAAGGTAAATGACTGGAGTAGTGAACAGTGTCAGAGCCTGGCTCAGAATCAATCCGCCTACGATAGTTATACCCAGAGGCTGGCGAAGTTCAAACCCCGTTCCAGTTGCCAGAGCCAGGGGCAGACCTCCCAACAATGCGGCCATTGTGGTCATCATGATGGGCCGGAAGCGCAGCATGCAGGCTTCGAAGATGGCGTCGGCGGGCGCCTTCCCTTCCAGGCGCTCCGCCTGTAGGGCGAAGTCAATCATCATGATGGCGTTCTTTTTCACGATTCCTATCAGCAGAATGATGCCGATCATTCCTATGACATTCAATTCATTGTGAGTGAGCCTTAGAGCCAGGAACGCTCCGACTCCGGCGGAAGGCAATGTGGAAAGAATCGTGATGGGATGGATAAAGCTTTCATAAAGAATGCCTAGTACGATGTAAACGGTGAATACCGCCGTCACAAGCAGTACCACTTCATTGGCCAGCGAATCCTGAAACGCGGCCGCAGTTCCCTGGAAGCTGGCATAAATTGTTCCCGGAAAATGAATACTTCGCTCGGCATCTTCGATTGCCTGTGTAGCCTGGCCGAGCGATATGTTCGGCGCTAAATTAAAAGACAGGGTGACCGAGGGAAACTGGCCTTGGTGATTCACTGCCAGCGCCGTATTCGATGGCCCGAAGTGGGTCATCGCTGACAGCGGAATCATCTTTCCGTTGGAGGAGTGGACATAAACACTATCCAGAGTGTCGGGATCCTGCTGAAAGCGGGGATCTACTTCCATCACCACGTGGTATTGATTCAGCGGTTCAAAGATAGTCGAGACTTGACGTTGGCCGAACGCGTCGTAGAGCGCATTGTCAATGTCTGCAGGGGAAACACCGAGCCGCGATGCGGTGTCACGATCAATCACGACGCCGGCTTCGAGTCCTTTATCCTGCTGGTCAGTGTTCACGTCGCGCAATTCGGGAAGCGAGCGCAGTTTCTGCAACAAAAGTGGGGACCATGTATTCAACTCCTTCAGGTCCTCTCCCTGTAGCGTGTATTGATATTGCGCCTGGCTCTGGCGGCCACCAATTGTCAAGTCTTGTTGAGATTGCATGAAAAGCGTGGCTCCCGGAACTACTGCCAGCTGTTTTCGCAAACGGGCAATCACCTGATCGGCTGTAACCTTCCTTTCGGCTTGGGGCTTCAGCATAATGAACATGCGGCCTTGGTTGAGCGCAGTGTTGCCACCGGCGAAACCAACAATCGTATCTATTGCTGGGTCCTTCAGCACAATATCCACAAACTGATACATTTTTGTGCTCATCGCGGGAAATGAAATATCCTGCGCGGCCTGGACCGACCCGCCAATCCTGCCGGTATCCTGCTGAGGAAAAAATCCCTTGGGAGCAATGATGTAGAGATAAACGGTCAAGGCCGCGGTCAGGATAGTGACTACCAACATAATGGGCTGGTGGCGCAAAACCCATTCAAGCCCGACACGATAAATTCCCTGGATTCGGTCGAATACATTTTGACTCCAGCGGTACGCACGGCCGTGTTTCTCCTCGTGAATAGGCCTCAGCAGCTGTGCGCACATGGTTGGAGTGGTCGTAAGGGAAACCAGCAGCGATACTGCAATAGCGATGCTTAGGGTTACGGCAAATTCCCGGAAAAGGCGCCCAACAATACCGCCCATCATCAAAATCGGAATGAACACTGCAATCAGGGACGTACTCATCGAGAGCACGGTAAAGCCAATTTCCTTTGCGCCCAGGAATGCGGCCTGAGCTGGCGCTATCCCTCGCTCTAGGTAACGCGTGATGTTTTCCAGGACGACAATTGCGTCGTCCACGACAAAGCCGGTAGAAATTGCCAAAGCCATCAACGAAAGATTGTCAAGGCTATAGCCGAGAAGGTACATCACGCCAAAAGTTCCAATTAAAGACAGTGGGACCGCGATACTTGGAATGATGGTGGCCCGGACGGTGCGCAAAAAAACAAACACGACCAGGATGACAAGCACGATTGATATGAGCAGAGTGATTTCAATATCGTGAACGGATGCACGCACCGTGGTAGTGCGGTCCATAACGACCGCCAGTTTGATAGCCGGAGAAATGGATGCCTGAAGTGAGGGCAGCAAGGCGAGAACGTTGTCCACTGTAGCAATGATGTTTGCTCCGGGCTGGCGAAAGACAATGATAAGAACCGCTCGCTTGCCATTGAACAAGCCAACGATGTGCATATCTTCCACTGAATCCTGAACGTCGGCAACATCTTCCAGTCGCACTGCGGCGCCGCTGGTCTTGTTGTAGGCGACGATCAGGGGACGATATTGCTCTGCCTGCTTAATTTGATCGCTGTCGGTAATCGTCCAGGAATTTACGGCATTGGATACCTCGCCCTTCGGCCGGTTAGCATTTGCGGAACCGAGAGCAGTGCGAACCGTATCCAGTCCAATACCCATTTTGTTTAGAGCCGTTGGATTGAGCTCGGCTCTTACGGCCGGATTCGCACCGCCTCCGACGAAAACCTGGCCTACTCCACTGACCTGCGCCAGCTTCTGGGAAAGAATGGAATTCGCCTGGTCGTAAATGTTGGGCAGAGTAACGCTGTCGGACGTCAGCGCAAGAATTAGGACTGGCGCGTCCGCCGGATTTACCTTGCGATAGGTAGGATTTCCCGGCATGTAAGACGGTAGTTGACTTCGTGCCGCATTGATGGCAGCCTGCACGTCGCGAGCGGCGGCGTCAATATTGCGATTCAAATCAAATTGCAGCGAAATCCCCGTTGACCCCAGCTGGCTGCTCGAAGTCATCTGATTGATTCCTGCGATGCGGCCAAATTGACGCTCAAGCGGAGTGGCGACTGCGGAGGCCATTGTCTCAGGGCTGGCCCCGGGAAGCCCTGCTCCGACTTGGATTACCGGAAACTCCACCTGCGGAAGCGGAGCGACGGGAAGGAAATTAAACGCGAGGGCTCCGGACAGCAAAAGCGCAAACGTCAGCAGTGACGTTCCAATGGGGCGCTTAATGAAGGGAGCGGAGATATTCATGAGACGTCCTAAATGTGCACAGGTTCCCGGGACCAGATTCTCTTTGAATGGGCGCGGCTTTCAAAACAAACGAATCCCTTCAAAGATTTCCGACTCATAGTCAATCTCCTGCGACTGGCTCTTCAACCGGATGCTGAAACTGAAGCCGCTGAAAACGACTGGCAAGCCGGTCGAACCACAAATAAACCACCGGAGTCGTATAGAGCGTGAGAGCCTGGCTGACTAACAACCCGCCAACAATCGTGATTCCCAATGGGTGCCGCAGCTCCGACCCAGTGCCTCGACCTAACGCTAGTGGCAGTCCGCCTAGCAAGGCGGCCATTGTCGTCATCATGATGGGGCGAAAACGCAGCAAGCAAGCCTGAAAAATCGCTTCTTCTGGTGGCTTATGTTCGACGCGCTCCGCCTCCAAGGCGAAGTCAATCATCATGATGGCATTCTTTTTTACGATCCCAATGAGCAGGATGATTCCAATCAGGCTGACCACCCCGAGGTCGTTGCCAGTGATAAGCAAGGCAAGAATGGCGCCCACTCCCGCAGACGGCAGCGTCGAAAGAATGGTGATGGGGTGAATGTAGCTCTCATATAAAACTCCCAGCACTATATACACGGTGACAATTGCAGCAACGATCAGCCAGGGTTCTGTAGAAAGTGAATTCTGAAATGCAGCGGCGGTGCCCTGAAAGCTGGTGTGAACGCTAGCGGGCATGTTGATCTCTGCTTCGGCCGCGGCAATGGCCTTGGTCGCGTCTCCCAGCGACTTTCCCGGAGCCAGATTGAACGAGAGTGTGACCACCGGAAATTGTCCCTGATGATTAACGGCAAGGGTCGTGTTTGACGTTTGCATCTGCGTGAACGAGGAGAGTGGGACCTGGGTACCCGTGCTCGACTTCACATACAGATCTTTGAACGCGCCGGGGTTCTGCTGGAATTGCGGGTCAACTTCCAAAATTACGTGATATTGGTTCAGCTGGGTGAAAATGGTGGAGACTTGGCGTTGTCCGAAAGCGTCATAAAGCGTGTTATCAATGGCGAGGGGCAGGATACCGAGACGCCCGGCGGTGTCCCGATCAATCGTGAGATCGGCCTGAAGACCGCCGTTTTGCTGGTCGGTTGCTACATCCCTCAACTCCGGCAGCGTGCGTAGCTTGTCCGCCAATGCGGTGGAAAGCCGGTCAAGTTCTACGGGGTCCGCGTCCTCCATTGAATATTGAAACTGCGTGCGACTCACGCGATCTTCAACGCTCAAATCCTGCACCGGCTGCATGTAGAGAGTGATGCCGGTAACCTGCTGGGCAAGCTGTGGCTGCAAACGCCGGATCACGTCCGACGCGGTGTCGCTGCGCTGGTTCCGTGGCTTCAAATTGATTTGAATGCGTCCGCTGTTGGGCGTGAGATTGGTGCCGTCCACGCCGATGAACGAAGAAAGACTTTCCACGTCAGGGTCTTTAAGGATAACGGCAGCCAGCGCTTGCTGATCGCGGGACATTGCCGTGAAAGACGCGCTCTGCGGAGCGTCTGAAATACCTAAAATCAATCCGGTATCTTGTACCGGAAAAAATCCTTTGGGAACGACGATGTAAAGCAGCAAGGTGAACACGAGCGTGGCAACGGTGATCAGAAGCGTTATTGGCTGGTGTTGAAGAACAAATTTCAGCGTGCGTCCATAAAACGCAACGATGCGGTTATAAATATCTTCAGATTTCTTGTAAAAGCGGCTTTGTTTTGCCGGATCTTTGTGCTTGAGCAAACGGGCGGCCATCATCGGCGTTAAGGACAGAGATACCGCGGCCGAAACCATGATTGTGACCGCGAGGGTGACGGCAAACTCGCGGAAAAGGCGTCCCACGATGTCGCCCATGAACAAAAGTGGAATCAACACAGCGATCAGGGAGACGGTCAGCGAAACGATGGTGAAACCAATTTGCCCGGCGCCTTTCAGGGCGGCATCCAGCGGCGAATCGCCAGCTTCCAGGAAGCGGTCAATGTTCTCAATCATGACAATGGCGTCATCCACGACAAAACCGGTCGAGATCGTCAAAGCCATAAGAGTCAAATTGTTCAGGCTGTATCCAAGCAAATACATCACGGCAAAGGTTCCGACGATGGATAGGGGAACCGCGACGCCGGGAATGATGGTTGCGTAAAAATTCCGCAAGAAAAGAAAGATCACCATCACGACCAGGGCGACAGTCAGCATGAGCTCAAATTCAACATCAGACACCGACGCCCGAATCGTGACCGTGCGATCGGTCAACACTGACACCTTTACTGCTCCAGGAAGCGAGGCCTGAAGTTGGGGCAAGAGTGCCTTGATGCGATCTACCACGCTGATGATATTTGCGCCTGGTTGCCGCTGGATATTCATGATCACGGCTGGGTCAAGGTTCATCCATGCCGATTCCATTACGTTTTCGACGCCATCTGTGACGTTCGCGACGTCCGAAAGACGCACCGGAGATCCGTTTCTATAAGCAATGATGATGGGACTGTATTGCGCGCCCGACATAAGTTGATCATTGGCGCCGATGGTGAATGACTGCCGTGGGCCGTTCAGCGTGCCTTTGGCCTGATCCACGTTCGCCGAGGCAAGGGTGGTTCGCACATCTTCGAGGCTGAGCCCATAGGAAGCCAGCGCTGTTGGATTGGCTTGAATGCGGACGGCGGGCTTTTGGCCTCCGCTGATCGAGACGAGTCCGACGCCCGTGACTTGCGAAATCTTTTGCGCCATCGCCGTATCGGCGAGATCTTCTACTTTTGAAAGCGGCAGAGTGCTCGAAGTGAGTGCAAGCGTGAGAATTGGAGTATCCGCCGGGTTCACCTTGCTGTAAATCGGTGGATTCGGAAGATCGGCAGGAAGATACGTTCCCGCGGAATTAATTGCTGCCTGGACCTCCTGTTCGGCGACATCAATGTTCTGGTCAAGATTGAATTGGAGGGTGATCACCGAACTTCCCATCGAACTGGTGGAAGTCATCTGGCTTAGGCCGGGAACCTGGCCGAATTGCCGCTCCAGAGGCGCGGTCACGGATGACGCCATGACGTCAGGGCTGCCCCCGGGATAAAACGTCATCACTTGAATGGTGGGGTAATCAACCTCAGGCAACGCCGACACCGGAAGCTGCCGGTAGGCAACGATTCCCACCAGCATGATGGCGACCATCAACAGCGCCGTTGCAACCGGCCGGAGAATAAACAGCCGCGACGGATTCATTTGGACGAATCTCCCGAGTTCGCGCCGTTCGAGCTGGGATCACCAGAGCCGCTGCCTTTGCGATGGCCTGCGGAACGTGACGACTGGGTACCAGAAGACTGGCTTCCGGGAGACTGATTTCCTGATGACTGACTTCCTGATGATTGATCAGTAGATGGTTGATCTCCGGCGCTCTGATCCGTTGGTGGCTGACCGTTCGGGTTCCCTGACCCAGACGAGTATTGCGCACGGGGTTGAATCTTGCTGCCCGCCTGGAGCTTATCCTGACCGTCGGTCACAACAATTTCGCCCGCAGATAGTCCACTCGCGATGTTGGCGAGATTCTGTTGGGTGAATGCGATGGTTACGGGCCTGACATCTACGGTATTGTCTGGCTTTGCAACAAACACGTAGGTGCCTTGCGGACCACGTTGGATCGCCGCGGCGGGGATGACAGTGCTGTTTTTGCGGACGTCAAGCAGCAGCCTTATGTTCACGAATTGGTCGGGCCAGAGCATATTGTCCGTGTTAGGAAAGACTGCTTTCAGCTTTCCCGTTCCCGTGGTGGGATCAATTTCGTTATCAATGGTGAGCAGTTTGCCGGTGGCCAGTTTTGTCTGGTCATCGCGGCTATAAACATCCACGGAGAGTGGTGCTTGCTTCATATGTTGCGAGACGGACGGCAACTGGTCCTCGGGCAGCGTGAAGAGAACGGTGATTGGCTGGAGTTGAGTGATCACGAACATCGGGTTGGCGTCGGTAGCGTGAACGATGTTGCCGGGATCAACCTGCCGCAGACCGATCCTCCCCGTTATGGGAGCGGTGATGTGGCAATAGACGATTTGCAGCTTGGCGTTGTCAATCGTCGCTTGATCGTTCTTAACTGTGCCTTCGAGTTCGTCGGCAGTAGCTTGCTGGGTGTCTATTTGCTGCTGAGAGACTGCCCCCGACTCTTTGAAAAGAGCTTTATAGCGTTCCAGAATTGTTTTGGCATCCCGCAAGGACGCCTGATCTTTAAATAATGTCGCCTGCGCCTGGCTCAATTGCACTTCATAAGGACGCGGATCAATTACAGCGAGCAACTCTCCCTGTTTTACATTTTGTCCCTCTTTGAACTTCACATCTATAAGTTGTCCGTCCACGCGGCTTTTTACGTTGACGGTATAAAAGGCGGTGACCGAACCGAGGCCGGTGAGGTAATAGGGCATGTCGCGGCTCTGCGCGGTGGCCACGCCAACTGGCATCGTTTGAGGTCCTGCGGGTTTGGCGGAAGCGGATTTCGAGGCGGCACCGCTGCAGCCTATGTAAAGAAGGGTTAGGAAAAGGCAGACTGCCAGAGGCAGGGCGCGGCGGCGGACGCCTACGGAAACAGCATTCGCTAACGCATCGGAAACATCCATCCAGCGAGGGAGAAAGCAAGCCGGAGCTTTCCGGTTTTCTGTCATCCACTGACCTCGTTTCTAAAAACTGACGCGGGTTTTGACCCTCCCAATGAGTAAAGGTTACCGCGCTTTTACATACGTCAATTAAATATCCTGCGTTCGACCTGTTTTCAGTCCATATTTCATCCTACGAGTAGCGCGCAGAGAGGAGCGTAACTCATCGCCAACATTTGTAAGGCTCCTTTACAAATGTTTACGTATCGCGGAATTTGATTGCGCTCGGCACCTAACTCGTCAGGATACATCCCGACGCGCTCCCGACTTTCCCGGATGCAACTGGCATCTTTAGTCTATCGTCACGTATATTATTCGGCTCAAGTTGCGAACGCCTATGCCGGACGCCAAACCAGCTATTGAGATTCGCGAAATCCATGGCGTGGCCGAATTGCGGCAACTTCAGTCCCTCGAAAAACAGGTTTGGAACCTGGATGACATTGACGTGCTTCCCCTCACCTGGGCCGTAGCCTCCGTTGAAGCTGGAGCCATTTGGCTTGGTGCTTTTGATGATACCAAGCTGGCAGGCTTTGCCTTCGCGTTTCCAGGAATCAGTAACGGATCTGTAATATTTCATTCCCACCAGCTGGCGGTGCGGCCTGAATATCGCGATTTGGACGTGGGATACAAGCTCAAGCTGGCCCAGCGGGAACGTGTTTTGGCGGTTATTCTCGGCGATCCAACGCTCTGCGATGGCCGTCTTGCAGACCGCCGGGCTTCCTCACTTACCCAGTCGCGAGTTTCTGAAATTAGCTGGACGTTCGATCCTCTTCAAAGCAAGAATGCGCACTTGAACTTTTTCAAGCTGGGAGTTGTTTCCGATAGTTACAAAGTGGACCTGTATGGCCCGGGAACCTCGAGTGTGCTGCACCGGAATGGTACCGACCGTTTATGGGTTCGCTGGCCGATCAGCACTCGGCGAGTTGCGGAACGAATTGGCGAGAAGGCAGGAAAAAACGTTGGGGCCAATCTTAGGCATGAAATTATGGATGCTCTCTCGATTGTGCAATCTCTCATTCTTTTCAGCGGCGATGGACGCCCGGTTCGCGCAGACCTCGAAGTTGCGCTGAGGCGCCAACGAGTTGCCATCGAAATTCCCAGCGACATTAATTCCATCGAGCAGAAAAATCCAGAGTTGGCCAGAGAATGGCGGATGGCGACGCGATGGGCATTCACCGAAAGCCTCAAGGCTGGATTTCAAGTTGCCGAATTCTGCCGGACCATTCGCGGCCAACAAGGCCCCGGCGCCTATCTGCTGGAGCAGCACCAATAGCTGGAGTAGAAACGTGGCTCGCTACGTCTGCTCTGGTTCTCCCTCAATAAGAAATCCCATCTTTTGCAAAAGCACAAAAGATGGGCTCTAGTTATAAATCTAAAATCTGGCGAATCTTCCCCTGCTAGTCGGCCGCGACGGAACTGTGGCTCGCAACTTGTTTCCACATCCCGTGCTGCCGGACAAAAGTGTCAGTTGTGATCACCGTCTTAACCCGGTGCTCGCCGCGGATCATTGCGTCATAAGTATCCTTGTAAGTCGCAATGGCGGTATCGCCGTAAACGCGAACTTTGAGATCGCTGATCTGCTCGCTATTCATTTTGTTATTGGCCGTGTCTTTTGCATCCGCCAACATTGATTCCTTCGTCTCCCATCTTCCACCGCTGAAGCCCATGGTGAAGTCGTCAGCATAATTCTTCTCTATGAAAGATGTGTCTCCGGCAAGGTCAGCCTTTACGCTGTCATTCTCCATCTGCGTAATCGCCGCGACCGCGTCCGCATCCGATTTCGCTGACGCAATCGAGCTCACTGCTGCCAGCATTACAACTAACCCAAGAAACGTAAGCATTACCTTCTTCATGTGTTCTGATCCTTTCCCGCCGTTGCGGGACTAAGACGGGACGACTCCAGCGTTGCTGACTTAGCTTCAGCAGGGCTGAATGAGCGGAGGTACGGATTCGCCCGCTGAACACGGTAGCCTTCCTCGCCCTCCTTGTCAATCGAGAGACCAATTTTGTGTGGGGTGGGAAATTATGCCGATGCAGCAACAATCTATTGGGCGTCGAGCCGGGCAATTTCGAGCGGAAATAGAGGATTGCCGGGGAACTGGTCGCGCAAAGCCGCGAGAATCTTTCGCGCGCGCACTTTATCTTTATCCCGGACATATGCAATCGAGATCAGGATGCGCGCAAAGGGCGCCAGGTATTGTCCGTGCTCCGCCGTGAGTTTCAGTTCAGTAATTCCCGCCTGCTTGTCTCCAGAAACTCCGCCCAGCCGCACCAGCCAGCGGACAGGCGCCGACATGCTTCCCATGATGTATTTGCTAAAACCTGTGGCAACATGAGCGTCGTAGCAATTGGGATCCACGGCAAGCAACTGTTGCGCCCAGTTGTCGGCTTCTTTCGTGAAATGTAATGAGGCCAAATTGCGCTTTTCGATAAGGGCCGCGTAGTCCGCGCGAAGGCCCGAAGACAGTGTCATAGCAAACAGTGCATTGGGGTCTTTCGCATCTTTCGCCAGCCGGGCGCGGGCTTTCGCCTCAGCTTCATCTAAAGCGCCATTGAATTGATCTCTTACTTTGGGGTCGGGATCAAACTTCTTGCGGGCGTCAAAAGCCTTGTCGTTTTCGAGAAATTGAGATTCTAAAATGCCGAGGCGGCTGAATTCCGAAAACAAAAATCCGGCGGCGTCGCAGGCTGGGCCGAGGGGGTCGTCTGGGTGCTGCCGCTCCCATCCGAGAAATACGAGATGGGCTTTGCCGAACTCAAGGTTGTAAAGCAATTGAAACCCTTGATCGAGAGATGGCGAGGCGGAGACGATGATTGTGTCGGAGGCTTGGCTGGCCGCGGCCGACAAAGTGACGGAAAGAAACACCGCCACTGCAAAACACGAAATTCGGTTGTTTGTTCCTTTGTTCACCGTGCGTTTAACCTTTACCAGCGCCGACTGATTCTACTCAAAGGTTGGATGCAAGGGTGATTAAAGCGTGCAATATATTTGCAAAAGCATTGTAAAGTCCGGCCCGAACTGGTTTGATCGTCCTTTGTCACCTTTGTTACCTTCTATGGTTCTGTTGTCCCCTCAAGAGCAAGACTGAGAGACCATTATGGCAATGAAATTTCGTGGTGTTGATTTTATCGAGTTCGATTCGTTGCTCAGCGAGGATGAGCGCTTGGTGCGCGATACGGCACGCAAGTTTATCGAGGACAACCTGATTCCGATTATTGAAGAATGCAATCGGGCCGGCCGTTTTCCGCGGGAACTCGTTAAACCAATGGCGGAACTGGGCTTTTTCGGAGCGTCGCTGCAAGGCTATGGCTGCGCCGGCATGTCCAACGTGGAGTATGGCCTGGTAACTCAGGAATTGGAACGCGGCGATTCCGGCCTGCGGTCGTTTGTCAGCGTGCAATCGGCTCTGGTGATGTATCCAATTTATGCGTTTGGCACCGAGGAGCAGAAACAGGCATGGCTTCCCGCAATGCAAAAAGGCGAAAAGCTGGGATGCTTCGGGCTGACCGAACCTGATTTTGGATCGAACCCCAGCGGCATGCGCACTCGCGCCCGCAAAGCCGGAGGAGAATACGTTCTTAACGGCGAGAAGATGTGGATTACTTCGGGATCAATCGCCGATGTCGCGGTAATTTGGGCCAAAGTTGAGAACGAAGACAATAAGATACGCGGCTTCTTAGTCGAGACCGATCGTCCCGGATTTCGCTCCGAAGACATTCACGGAAAGTGGTCGCTGCGGGCCTCTGTGACTTCGAGTCTTTCCATGCAGGATGTCCATATTCCAGAAGCAAACCTATTGCCCGGAACCGGCGGACTCAAGTCTCCACTTAAATGTCTGAATCAAGCTCGGTATGGAATCGCGTGGGGAGCCGTAGGAGCGGCGATGGCCTGCTATGACTGCGCTCTGCAATATTCCCTGTTCCGCAAGCAGTTCCACAACGAACCCATCGCGTCGAGGCAACTCGTGCAGGAAAAACTAACCTGGATGATTTCCGAAATCACCAAGGCTCAATTGCTGGTTTTACAGGTCGGAAAGCTGAAAGATCAAGATCGAGTTGGCCCGCAACACATCTCCATGGCGAAGCGAAATAACGTTTGGATGGCGCTGGAGTGCGCTCGCATGTCCAGGGACATTCTCGGCGCCAATGGCGTCGCCGATGAGTATCCGATCATGCGACATATGATGAACCTGGAATCGGTAAAGACATACGAGGGAACGCATGATATTCATACGCTGATTATTGGCCAGAGCGTGACTGGCATTGATGCGTTTTAAATCGTTCCGATTTTGCCGCCGAGCTGGGACGTGATGCTTAGCACTGAACGGGGAAGTTTTTTTGAATAAGCTATTTTTTAGGAGCGTAGTGCGTTTTCTCTTGCTCGTTACCTTAACTGCGTCAGGCACAATCCTTTGTGCGCAAATGGTCACGATTAAGCTCGTGAATGGACGAAACGGTCACCCCATGTCGAATTCCCATGTGAATGTATGGGTTGGGACCAAACGCACAAAAGCAATGACAATTCCAACGGATAAAGACGGTATTGCGCAGCTTCGTCTAACGGATAATGACGGCGAAGTAAACCTTCACATGCGCGAGAAGTACGTTGGAGATGATGTTGTCATTGACCCGATTGTGAAATATGACGAAAATTTCCGGGTCAATGTACCTTTTGTGATTTGTTATCCACATGTCCGAGATTATTCTTGGTTAGCGGGAACGAACATTTCGACGAAACAGTTGCTGCAGCAAGGCATTGTTTGGCCGAATAGCTGCGGTAAGGCCACAGCTTCACCGAAGCCTGGACAGTTAACTATCTTCGTCAGGCCCCTAACTTGGTGGGAGAAATTGAAGGAATAGTTCGGCCGAGGTAAAGGCAGGAACAAGGAGGTCGGCGGTCATGGCTTTCTTTTACCTCGCACTGTATCCATCATCCACAGGGGCGGTGCGAATCAACCAGTGGAAGCAAAGGTCAGGCAGCCATGTCTTCCTGAAGGTGGCTGGGCCATCTTTATAAGATTTTGATCTCCCCCGGCATCACCACGAAAATGGCTGGCCCACTCTTGCGCGGTTTTCGCAAGGGTGGGAGGCGGGACCGGCACGCTTAGCCTTCGTATTTCCCTTTATGGAACAGTTCCCTTCCGGGAATTTCTTCGTTACTTAGGTACAGGGTCACCAGACACATTTACGCGTGTACTCCGCTACTTTAATTTAGAGATTCCACCCGTGCATTCCCCAGGCCCGGATTCCCTTTTTGGAGCTGATGCACTTCTATGTCTAACAATTTTCAGCTGGGCCTGTTGCCCGAGAGGAAAATGGATTGGCGAGCGTTAGTTACCAGCTATGCGGTGGTAGCGTTCCTGATTCTGTTTTTTCTGTTCCAGCGTTTAGTGTGGCCGGACCAGCTTCAGTTTTTTCAGAAATATACCGTGACCGAAATCATCCCGACGCCCGCCTTACGGCCCGAACCGGTTAAGCCGCCCGTAGTGCCACGAAGGATCGTCGCGAAGTTGCCTCCCGTCGAAATACAGACTCCAAAATTAGTTCTGCCAACCATCGTCCGTGTGCAGCCGAGACCAGTTCCAAAAGAAATTGAGCCTCCCAAGCTCGCTGGATTCTCAACACCAGTCCTGGTAAAGGTTTCAGCAGCACGTCCGGCAAAGCTGCTGTACACCGGATCATTCGGAAGCTCGGCAGTAGCAACGCTGAACACAACGGTCGACAAAGTTCAAACCGGGGGATTTGGTGATCCCAATGGGCCGAAAGGCCAGGGAAAGGGTATATCGCATCTGGTCGCGGCCTCGACGGGTTCATTCGACCTGCCAGAGGGTGCGGGTCACGGCAATGGTACCGGCGGTTCGAAAGGCCTGCAGGGAACGGTTGCCAGCGCAGGATTTGGAAATGGAATCGCTAAGCCAAGTCATGGAGACGGCCGCGCCTCGGGGGTTGTTGCGCAAACCGGTTTTACGGCTCAGACCGTTGCGACACCAGTAACTGCGCATGTTGCCGACCAGGGGCCGGCGACTTCCCCAATCGAAATCACCTATAAACCGAAGCCGGTTTACACCGAGGAAGCGCGCAAACTCCAGTTGCAGGGCGAGGTTCTATTAGAAGTCACTTTCGGGGCGAACGGACAGTTGCACGTGAATCGCGTGGTTCGCGGGCTTGGTCATGGCCTCGATGAAGCAGCTGTCGTCGCCACCAACAATATGCGGTTCAAACCGGCGCTACGCAACGGTTCCCCAGTGGATTTAACGGCCGTCGTGCATGTGATGTTCGAACTGGCAATGTAGGGACGCTAAGACGGCGTTGGAAATTCGGGTTCGACGCAGGAGAGGCGAGGAACTATGAAGATTTTCAAGAACACTTTGTTTGCTTTCCTGATTGTTTCATTGAACGCTGCAGCCCAACAGGCGGTATCTCAGGCGGCCGCGGTTACAACGTCGTCGGCGGTGGCCCCGGCGTCGGCGACATCAGGAGTTAGTGGTACAAGCGTTCCCGCGTCTCAGCTGCCAACCCAGCCGGCCACTCAGCTGGCAACTGCCAATCAAGCAGAGTCCGCCGTCGGTCCGGTAGCGACCATGGATGATGTCGTAAACCGCGCCATCCTGAGGGAACACGCGCTGATGGATTTCCTGAAAAACCGCACTCCCCTGGTCGAAACCTATTTGCAAGATCTCAAAGGAGACGATCTCCTTGGCGATGTTCCAAAGGGCGACCACTATTTTCTTGGGCGCCTTGACTTGGGTGAAGCTGTGGACCGGCGCGACTATCTTTCTGAAGACAAGAGCCTGGAAAAAAATCTTCTAGGCGGGTTTACCAAGCTGTTTAAAGTTCAGTACAACCCGACCGGATTCTCCTGGATGCTCTTCGCCGACCGTCATGACTTTGATCGCAATCATTACGACTTCAAATATGTCCGCCGTGAATTTATTGGAGACATCCGTTGCCTGGTTTTCGACGTGAGCCCCAAGAAAGACGCCGGCCGTGGGCGTTTCCTGGGTCGCATCTGGATTGAAGATCACGATTACAACATTGTCCGGTTGAACGGAACTTACGCGCGCGCCAAGGGAACATCCTATTTCTTCCACATGGATAGCTGGCGGCTCAACCTGATTCCCGGCTACTGGCTGCCCGCCTACATCTACAGCGAAGAAGGCGACTTCAGTTATGGCGCGAAAACGAAAACCGCTTTTAAAGCTCAGACTCGAATCTGGGGCTACAACTTGAGGAATGAAGTGAAAGAGGATGAATTAACCCAAGTGAGAGTTGATTCCGTAAAGGATGAGAGCGCCACGGCTCAGGATGCGTCCCCGCTGGAAGCCCAGCGGGACTGGCAGCAGCAGGCAGACGATAACGTGGTGGCAAGGTTAGAGCAGTCGGGACTGCTGGCCCCAGAGAGCGATGTGGACAAGGTTCTGCAAACCGTAGTGAACAATCTTTTGGTCACAAACAATATTGAATTGCCGCGCCCCGTTCGTACTCGCATGCTGCTTACTTCCCCGCTCGAAACTTTCAGCGTCGGCAATATCATAATTATCAGTCGCGGCCTGGTGGACGTGCTTCCCGATGAATCCAGCCTTGCAATGGTTCTATCCCACGAACTGGCGCATATTGTTTTAGGCCATAACTTGGGAAGTAAATTTGCGTTCAGCGACCGCATGATTTTCAGCGACGAAGCGACCTTCGCAAATCTCGGATTCAAGCATAGTCCCGACGAAGAGACTGCGGCTGACGTAAAAGCCATTGAGTTGCTCAAGAATTCACCTTATGCCCAGAAAATGGATACGGGCAGATTGTTTTTGAAGCAACTTTCCGAACGAGCGCCTGCTCTGGGCGCTTTGCTCACAGCTCGCCTGGGCGATAGCTTCGTGGATGACAAGGGAAACCTCAGACGGCTCACCGCGCTCGCAAATTCAGGTCCAGCGCTCGACCCCAAGAAACTCGATCAGATCGCTGCACTGCCTTTGGGGGATAGAGTCAAGGTGAATCCCTGGAGTGATCAGGTTGAACTCACCAAGTCTGCGCCTGTGGCGATCCTGACGCCTCGCGACAAAATGCCATTCGAAGTGACTCCATTTTTCCCGCATCTCAGCCGCTTGAACATGCCTGACACTGGCAACGGCACGACTGCGGCCGCCAACACTGCGGAAACGCACTGATTGCACCAACCATTTCGAGTTGAAGTAAGCGTGGGCTGGAACCGGTAACCCCGGCTTCCGGCCTTCGTAATTTTAGCCCCCAACTTCGTGATTACGATCCTAAGGTTCGCAGACCACTAGCATTTCGCTGCCACCTTCGCTGCACCGCAGAAACCACAGCGCGGCGACGCAGACTGCGCTGCCGATGAAAGGCAATTGCGTCATCCGGCTGACGGCCCGGGCCCGGAAACTTAAAAACGTGCCCCGTCTGCATTTCTCGAGAAAACTGGCACGATGCAGGTCCGTCGTGGTGTAACCAGGTCCCAGCTTTCGAAGAAGAGTCGTTAGCCGACGGTTCGTGGTGTATGTAAGCTGGTCCAGCAAGACAGGATTGCGCCCGCGTGCCCGCAAATAAAGGCGGCCCAAACCCTTTGGCAAAAGCGGAAACCAAAATATCTTATAGTGCGATTCGTAAAATCGGAGGTAATTCGGACTGGCGATATAGATTGCGCCGCCGGGCTTGAGCACTCGAGCCGCTTCGAATAATACGGCGGACTGGTCGGAAACATGTTCCATTACCTGATTCATCGTGATGAGATCAAAACTCCGGTCGCGGAACGGCAGTTGTTCTCCCAACGCCACCGAGAATGGCTGGTCCTCCAGACGGCGCTTGGCAATTTGGATTGAGGTCAGAGACCCGCCGGCGCCGATGCGGTCCGGTTCGATCCCGAAGGCATGCAGACCCCGTCGGCGGCACGCAAGCACAAATGTGCCCACCCCGGAGCCGATGTCGAGCACCGTCGCATCCTTGGGAATATTCCAAACTGGTTCCAGTTGGCTAAAGATACCTTCGCCGTTGTCGCGGAAAATTCCATCAACGATTTTCGATTGCCATTGGGGGGTCTGAATGCGATCCCAGTTTTCTCTACGGTATCGTTCCAAAAGCTCGCGAAGTTCTTCCCCGGACAGGGGTCCCCGCGTATCAAACGAAGAGACTTTCATTTCTGCGCGCGTACGCTGAAGTTAGCGGTAAAACTCGTATCCTTCGTGAGGTTCAGCATTTCCAAAGTAGCGCCAAACAAGTTGAGCGCGGGAACAATGGTGTAGCAGAGCAAGCTTCGCAGGATGCGGGGAGTTACGAATGAAACCACGCACACATTGAACGTCCGGATAAATCCGCTTAGGCTGCTGCCTTCGGCTGCCAGGTCAAACGACGAAAAATCCATTAATAATTCCCGCAGTGCGCCCGGCAAGAAGCGCCAGCAATCGTGGTCTGAGTCCTGTGGAAAGACGGCGGGTGCGCTCAATACCAGAAAGCCGCCAGGTTTCAATACTCGGCGGATTTCGCGAATGACCAGTTGTGGATCTGAAGCGTATTCCAGCATTTGAGTGCATAGAACGAGATCAATGCAATCACTCCGAATGGGCAAGTGCGCTGCATTGCTGACGACGTTTACCGCGGGCGTCACTACGAGGTCGAGGGCCACATACAAAGACGGACTGTCAATCAGTGGGCGGTAAGGTTGTATTCGCCCACCAACATCGAGCACCACTGAGTTTGCGTGAGCGGAGCCTTGCAGCCATTTAGTAAATACTTCCCTGCGTTTCCGCAAAACCAGCCAATTCGGATTGCTCAGGGATGGATAAAGACGTTTCCTGCCTTCCATTCGGATTTGTTCAAACTCGTTGCGATCGGTACTGCCATTCATATCATGGCGACGGAGCGTCAAATGTACCCCAAGTCTTTCAACCTCTCTTCGATGATGCGTTGTTCATCCTGATCCATTTTTCCGTCGTCAAGAACCAGTTGCTCCAGAACGTGTGTCAGAAACTGCTCCAGCGTGCCAAAGCGCTTTTTATACTTTTCCTCCGCTGCCTGGCATAAGTCTAAAGGAAGTCGCAAGTCGCGCATTTCACGGGGCATCAGGCGCCAGCTCCGGGGAAAACAAACTTCCCGCCAATGCGCGACCAGATGCCGCTGAGGATAATCCTATCGTCCGAATCCAGCCCGAAACCCACTGCAATACTAATAAATGCGATATAAGCCACGAGCAGTGCGACAGCCGTCAGCATCCAGCCTGAACGAAGTTCGAACATAAATTTATGCACAACTAACAGAACACCGACTGTCCCCGAAAGAGGCAGGAGCAGGCGAAAATAACTTATGTTGTACGGAGACATTGCAAGCCTGCGACGGACTTCCCAGAGATACCACAGATTCGATACCAGGTTGGTAATTGCTGCGGCGCTGGCCGCTCCGACAATGCCCCATCTCGGGATCAGCAGGAGTCCAAGAGCCACCATCACAACCGCCATTACAGCCTGAATTCTAACCAGATCCCGCTGATACCCAGACATCATCAGCAAGTATCCCACTGAACCAACCCCACAGTTCACCAACTGTCCAACCGCTCCAATCACAAGAATCGGCCAGCCAATTTCAAAATCGTTTCCAAAGATGCGCATGAGCACGGGGGCAAATATTATCATCACCGCAGCTAGCGGCAGTGTGAGTCCGAAAGACCACTTGGTCAATGTTTGGAATATTCTGGCAAGCATCGCGTGTTGACCGCGGGCGTGCAAATCCGAGATAGTCGGCGAAAAGATTTGATTTACCGATTGAAGAACGATTGGAACGAACGCAACCAGTGCCATCGCGACCGCGTAGATTCCGACGTCCCGCGCGTTGAGATAAACGCCAATCAGAACCTTGTCGGATTGAGCAAGTAAAAATTCCATTAGGCTTACACCAAACGCAAGCGCCGAAAACGAAACAACTTCTTTTTCGAGCGGCGAAAACATCCCAGTGAAGAAGCTTGGGCCCGGCGGGGTCAAATTCAGCACCGAGACCGCCAACAAGAAAACCACGCCCACCGCGCTCAACACCTGCGCGACAATGTAGCCTTTCAATCCGAGCCCCATGACGATCAAAGCCACGCTTAACGCCATCGTCAGAGGTGTCCCAACAAAGTTGGTAATTACGGTTCGGCGCGTTACATCTTTGTAGCCTGCCAGCACCTGACCAAGAAACGTAGTCAACGTTCCCAGCAACATGATCAGCGCAAAGAGTCCGAAGTATTTCGCCAATGCCGCAGTGTGATAGACGCGAACCGCTATCCAAGGGCCGACCAGCAGAAGCAGTGCGCACAACGACAAATTAGAGATCAACAGCAGCGAGACTCCGCGCCCAAGGAACTTCCTGAGCAATTCGACTTTTCCGGTTGCGGAATAGGCCGCCACAAATCGCACGGCTGCTTGTGGCAGTCCGAATGCGTTGAATATTCCCAGTAATCCAATAATGGTCATCCCTAGGGCGTAGACTCCCAGCGCCTCTGCTCCTAATGTCCGAGCCAGATAAACTTTGAAGACGTATCCGGTCGCAGTTGTGAATATCGTTCCTAGAAAGAACACGAAAGAGTGGCGGGAAATGTGCCCCATCTGGCCCTGAAAAGCCACATTCGCCAATGGATCAAGATGGGTTGCGGGAATGGACGTTTCGGGGGACAACTCTTTCATCGCCGATGTTTCTTGCATAAACAATAACTGACCAATCACCACAATTGGGAGAGAAGAAGTACGAAATCCTTGTTCGCGAAGCTCCAGCCGCCAACTACACGGCTGTGTAGTTAATCAGCGTGGCCTCATAGGAAAGTCTGGTGAGCCAAGCACCGTCAAGAAGATGCGACTCTTCGCAGTTACAATCGGGACCAGGATGGGTCATGACCTCAACTATCTGCTTTCGCGGAGGCTGGGCAGAGCAAAGGCTCACAAAAGTTTCTAAATCCGTAAAAATCCCGGTTGTGTGGAAACCCATGGTTCTCAATCCAAGATTGTAAAGCCTTTTCTTGGCAAGCATTCGCTTGGTCACAAGTGAACTTGGAGCATACATATTTCTGCTTATTCGAATTCTGCTGATGTTATAGCGCCGGCGCAGCATTCCCAAAACCGGCAGTATTTCAGGGATGGTATGGACATGGTGGTGCGCATCGAGGTGGCTGGGTTGCACTCCCATCCGGATATGTCTTTCAATCTGATCACACCATTCTCGATAAATCGCTCCCAGCAATCGAAAGCCGATGTGGGTCTCTCGAATGGCATTGCCCTTGAAGTCTCCCTGGTCGTTGAGAATATCCGAAAGCGAGATGTTACTGCCGGCGCGGAGCGGTTTGAACTGGGTCAAATTCAAGTGCACGCCGAAAGAACATTCCGGGAACCGGTGCAGTTCTTGAATCGCCTGAGCGGTGGCTGGGCCATTTGAAAGCAGAGTCGCCGAAGTGATGGAACGGTTTTCCATACGCCGGAAAATTGCGTCATTCACTTCCTCGCTAATTCCAAGGTCATCCGCATTAACTACGATTTGAACAGCCATGGCGGTTTAAAGCACGATTGGACGTCGTATCCGCTCCTTAAGGTAGACGAACAGCCATATCGCACGAGGCTCATTATATGTCGCTCCCGGCATTGAGCTGTCTTCAAAAACAAATATGAGTTCACCTGACGGTTGCCCTACTTGCGACTAGTGGCCTTATTTGCTTTTACCGGTTACCTTTGTGGAATCGGAGAAGATGCCGCACAAGATTGCCTCGAGTTGTTCAGAGCTGATGGGAGTCGCTAGACTCTGCCTTGTTGCAGTGGGCTCGAAACGTTCCAGTAGCCTCGGGATCTCCAGTATCTTGTGGGGTGAGTCCAGTTGCCGCGCGACCGCAAATCGCACGAACTGCCGGCTGTATTCGAACCATGAAACATCGAACCAACTGCACAGGAAGCAAGGGATGCCGCTGAGTGCACAATCAACCGCGGCGCTTGAAGTAACCGTTAGGCCGCACCACGCACGTTCCAGCAACTCCGATGTTAAGGGCCCTTCCACAACCTTTATCAAACTACGCTGATCAGTTGAGAGCAGACGGCCAATTGTTTTTCGCCTTGCCCGGAGACTCTCAAAAGGATGGAGTTTCACCACGACATGACGCCCGGTCTGCCGAGCCAGAACGCACAATTGCGGCAAAATATCTTTGTAAATACGATCTACCCGCCCCGATTCCGACTCATAGGGCTCCGAAAAAAACACCAGCGAGTCGCGAGCCCTACTGTCGCGAACACGGCTGACTTCCGGCGGAGCGCCGACCATCACGTGAACAGACGGCAGACCACACCAACGCACCCAATAGTCTCGAGCCATCTCTCCTCGCGCCAGGTATGTGTCTGAACAGGGCGTCCGTACTGCAAGGCTCATATCCAGCGCGCCATGGCTGCAAAATGTTGTCGGTATGTTCCGTTTTCGCGCTATGAGGACCGGGAGCCGTGTATAGGGATTGTTTTCATCGGCGGACAGTACAGCACTGATTGGTTCCTTCTGAAACACCTGGAGCCAGGCGTCACGAATCCGAAGACCAGTTCTTAAAAACCGCCTGAAACTCGCAAACACTCCTAATTGGCGCGCGATGTTAAGTTCCCGGTCGTCAGCGAGAGTTGTGTTGTGAAATCGTTGCCATACCTCCACGAGCAAGTTATATTCCTTTTCCGTCCTCCGGGAAAAAGGTACGGGGGCGTAGGACGCGAGAGGACGCACTTCCACGTTGTCAGGAAGATTCGCGATCCGTCCGCTTTTGCGCGTCACTATCTGCAGGAAGCGGTGATCGGGAAGCATGCGCGCATAAGAACCTTGCATCCGCGACACGTTGCTGTAGGAAGAAGGAAGCAGTACCGTAGCCGTTGCAGCGGAGACTCGTCTTGGGCCCATGAAACGACGCAAGCGATAATCGGCATCCCACTTGTCAAAAGCAATCTCGGCAAGCTGGAAGGGGCGCAATTCAAAGGCCGCTCTGGCATATTTACGAAGCCCCGCCGCCAAACCAGTGGGCTCACCTTCAAGAAAACTCTCGATTTTGCAGTTCTTCAGCCGTGCAAGGGTTTTCACCAGGAATGAGGTCCGCGTGGCCTTAATCTCAGCGCCGCTCTTAAGCTCTTCAGCAAGCGCCGACATCAGCATAATGTCCTCAAGCCGGGGCGATGAATATGGGATAAAAACATCCCACCAGTCAATGCCCTCGTTATCCAGAATATTTCCCAGCCCAGAATTAAGGATTTCGCGCAACCGGTTGCGGTGTTGTTCCGGTCCCAGAAAGTCTTGATAGTTCAGGACTGGACACCCAAGGGTCTGACTCAATTTCTGGTAGTAACATCTCCCGGACCAGCCGAAATCAACAATCAGATTCCATTGCGTGTCCCTCCAGGGGCCAATCTCAGCATCATCGTCGGGGTGTTGTAAGAGAACTTTCACTGAAGAGCCATGATAGCCGGTGAAGACACTTCGTTCTGTGCGCGAGGACTTTCCGCAAAGCCCTCATTATCGGATCATCTTATTGTGTTCAGACTTTGTTTTCAGAAGGAATCGCTATTTCCCTAAACCGCAGCCTTAAGTTTCAATGCTGAGCCTAGATTTAGCCTTAGGTGATCAGCTCCCAACTCAGCGGCGTGCCGCGTTCGATATCCCGGGCAGCCCGCTTGCCCACAACCTCGGGCAAATACCGGGTGTGCAATCCGTGGCCCGGCCGAATCGAACGAACGTTGTCAGCGGAGAAGGCCTCGCCTCGTTTCATATCCTGGACCACAAAGAGCGAGCGCCGGAAAACGCGGCTGCTCTCTTCGTGCCCGCTGACTCCGAAATGGATTTTTCCCAGCGCCTTTTGCGCCATGCGAACCGCCTCTACCATGGTCTTGAATTCTTGGGGCTCCAGAGAAAAAGCGCTGTCCGGGCCCTCCAGAGCACGCGACAGAGTGATGTGCTTCTCTAGAATGCAGGCTCCCAAAGCGACCGCAGTGATGGGGACGGTTATCCCCATGGTATGGTCCGACAGACCCACCGGAACATTAAACCTGCGTGCAAGTTCAGGAATCGTCTGCAAGTTCATTTCATCAGGGGGCGCGGGGTATGAGCTGCTGCACTTAAGCAGGGCAATCTGCGTAGCCCCGGCCTGCCGGGCCGTGGTCAGGCCTTCTTCGATCTCCTCCAATGTTGCCATGCCGGTCGAGATGATGAGCGGCTTGCCTGTGCGAGCCATCCTACGGATCAAAGGAATATCCACCAGTTCGAATGATGCCAGCTTGTATGCGGGAACATTGATCTGCTCCAGAAAATCCACTGCGGTTTCGTCGAACGGCGAGGAAAACAAATCCATCCCTAAGTTCTCAGCGACTTGCTTCAACTTGGGCTGCCATTCCCAAGGCGTATGAGCGTCGTTATAGAGGTCGTAGAGAGTGCGGCCATCCCAAAGCGTTCCGCCGCCAATCCTGAAGTATTCACGGTCGCTGCGAATCGTGATCGTATCGGGAGTGTAGGTCTGGAGTTTAACCGCATCTGCGCCGGCTTCTTTAGCCGCATGGATGATGCGGACGGCTTGATCGTAATCCTGATGATGGTTGGCCGAAATCTCTGCAATCACGTACACGGGATTGTCAGGTCCGACCTCTCGCGCGCCAATGCTGAAGGCTGGCATCATTCTGTACAGGCGTGCTTGGTAAGTTGGGCAGCGGCCTCTGCGGGTAAAAGAGAACCGCGCCGTCCGCTTCGGATAATTTCCAGCGATTGCTCGCCTTCATTAAAAAGAAGGTCAAGGGCGGACGCATAAGGAATAAAAGGAGGAAACTGCTGCCCGTATTCCGGATGCTGATAATTCTGAAAAACTAGATCTATCCCATGATCCGTCATCATGTCTTGCTCCTCGAGCAAATAAGCGGCAGACCCCAGGGGCGAAACGTATTGTTCAGCGCCAAGCAACTTGCAAATGTTCACCAGCCTCTCCGTCCGTCTCCCTGTCTGCGCAAGATTGGAGGAAAGTATGAGTGGTGTTTTGATTCCAAGTACGCTCATAAACCATTCCATCAGCCGAATATTCAAACCGGCCAATAATGTTGTGTTCGAACAAACCAATCGTAAAGCCAGCTTTTCGAAATAGGCGTCGAAAAATCGAGTCCGCCGATAATTTAGCTCGATGGCTCTGCAATGATTGCGCCAAAAATTGATGTCTCGAACTTCGACATCCTTGATGAATTGTCCCAGTCGCCCGCGAAATATCACGGGAACGGTCAACCACTGCAATCCTCGCGGCGTCTTGATACGATTGCGCTGCTGCCAGGACTGTTTCTCGAATTGCACATCATCAAGCAGCACAAACGCCTCTACCTGATCAATCAAATCGAAATATCCCATCCACGGTAGGTACGTTGGCTGGCAAATCGCGATTTTCATTTCTAGTAATCCATTGGCAACGCAATAGAATCTTTGTGACGCTATGAGGCAATTCCCTCGACGCCGGGGCTATTTATTACGCCAACCTATTTCCAATTGCTGACAGGATGATCATTGCGCCGCCCTGAGCTTGTCGATCACCCGACTGGCACCCCGGCCATCCACCAGTCGTCTTCCTTCGAGCGCCATGGAGTGTCTTCGCTGGACGGATGAAATTAGACCTTGCGTCGCCGATCGAAGCGTGGCTTCATCGAAGTGTTCACCCAACCCTAAATCTGATATTGCGGAGGCGGCAGCAAGTTTCTCGTTAATTTTCTGCTGTACACCAGGGCGGGAATAACTAATGGTAGCGCAACCCATATATAAAGCCTCCCAAAGCGTTCCCCCGCCGCAGAGAACCGCCACATCCGATTCTGCCATAACCGCCGCCATGTCACGCACGTTCGTCAACAATCGAACTTGCGACCCCAGTTCCTTTGCCGCCCGCTGCAAGTCTGCAATGCAAGGATTGCTGCCTCCCACAACGACCACAATCTGGATGTTCCGCTCATGCATTCTGGTTAGGGCCTTGACTAAGGGAAGCGTCAATGCCTCTGGATCCGTGCCTCCGATTGCGCATAATATCGTTTGCGCGGTACTTGGAAAACTGCGCTGCCATTCGCGCCGACGTTCGAACTCCCTCCTCAACATCACATATCCGGTTCCAAGTAAAAGTGTGGTGTAGGGTTCGCGTTCTGAGTACAACTCCTCGAATGCGGTTATGTTCTGATTTACCACAACGTCCGCGCAATAAGGATTGGTCTCGCCGGCATCGTCTACCAATAGCAGCTTAAGACCCGCTTGCTTGATAGCACGCTGATAGGCGCTGCTAAACTGATAGCCATCCACGACCACCCATTCTGCGCCGCGTTCATTCGCGATTTGCATTAGTTGGAGCGAGTCCTCGACGCTGCCGGGGGATACCGCCAGGGTCACTGTTTTTAAATGTTCGCAGCGAAGATATTCATCGAGCGCGGGCGTCGAGTTTGCCATGGCAAAAACCGCCTCACCGCCCTGGTCCTGCCATACTTGAGCAAGCGCCAGACACCGGATTACGTGGCCCGTTCCTATAGCGACGCTGGCATCGGTTCGGATAATGAGAATGCGGGGCGAGACCATGTTCACTGCAGCGATTTCTGACGGACCTTGCAATTCAAATCGGCAAGATGTGGTTCGCGTTCCATAAGAGCAATTACGTCCCGCCAATTGAAATCGTCTTGGCTGCCTAGTCTGTCATAAACTGCGCGCAATAATTGCAGGTCCTCCGGGGTATCTAAAGTCCAGCGGTATTGGCTATAGTCAGTCGTCCCTACCAGCGAAACAAGGCGAAAAACCTCTGGATGCTCATACAAATAAGGTGTCACATGTTCTCTCTCGTATGGCTGTCTTGCATTCCGCCACGCTGATTTTAGCGCGGTCATGGTGAACACCTCGACATCCAATCCCCGCGGATAAGTCTGCTGAGTTGCGTTGCTGGCGTAGTCGGCAGTTTGATCCCGAAGTTTCCCGATCGTCTCATCCACCAGGTCAGGATCTATCAACGGACAATCTGACGTAATACGCACCACAATATGGGCTGCAAAGGCGCACCCGGCTTGATAGTAACGATCAAGGACGTCAGATTCGGATCCACGGAAGCTAGCCACCTCAAGCCTTTTGCTTTCTGCAATGATAGGTTCGTCGAGGCGGGAGGCGCTCGTCGCGACTACTATCCCGTCAATTAACTTAGCACGGCGCAGCCGACCCACGACACGGCCGAGAACGGTCTCTCCGCTTAGATCCATTAAGACTTTGCACGGCAGGCGCGTCGAGCTCATGCGTGCCTGAATGATTGCAATAATCCTCATGCGTTTCCGGGAAAACCGGCCATATCTTCCCGCTTCTTTCGCAGCAGAAACATGCGATCCTCGTTATCATCCGCTAGATAAGACAAGCGTTCGCACCGGGACAACTCGAGATCGGCGAATCGCTCAAGGTAAAGCTTTTTGTAATCCATTTTCCAAAGCAGGTCGTTCTGGCCTCGATACTGCACTTTAGCCGACTCAGACGCGTAATACTCCAGTCCCCAGATGTAATCCCTGGTGCAACGATGTATTTCGGCCATCGCTGCAAGAAGGTCTGGCGGTGCAATATGGATGAGCACTCCGGAGGTGAAAATGACGTCAAAGGAATCATCCGCAAAGGGAATCTCGAGAGCGGAAGCCTCCACTAAATGCACATTCTTAAGTTGCCCCCTGGCGACAATCAGGGCGTCGTGTTGTAGCTCAATGCCGAAGAGATCGGAGTAACCCATCTTGTTGAGCAGTAACAGTTGATTACCGATATTGCAACCCACTTCTAAGATTCGCGCGTTCAAAGGAATCCCATTCAGGAATCTATGATTAAGTTGGCTTCTGGTCACTCCATAATTTCTTTCATACAGGCTGTCGAGCTCTGCCAGGGTAAGAGAATTTCTTGTGGTGTACTCGCGGCCAAATCTGCCCGTCCATTCTTTAGCCTGCGTGTTTCGCATAGAGGATTACCAGCCTACCTTAAAGTGATTCACTACTTTGGTAACGGCAGCAATCACATCCGCGACGTCCTCGTCACTCATGGCGTGGAACATGGGCAGGCTGATCAGCCGCTGGTACGCTTCCTCGACTACGGGGAATTCGCCTCCGCTATAACCAAAACGATCTCGATAGTAAGGATGACGGTGAACCGGAATGTAATGGACGTTGACGCCAATGTTTTCCGCTCGCAGAGCGTGGAAGACCTCGGCGCGCCCAGCGGATAGTTTCGCCAGATCGAGCCGAATCGGGTAAAGATGCCAGGCCGGATTGATGCCCAAACGAACGTCTGGCAGAGTTATTCCGGGGACTTTGGCGAATGCCGCATTGTAACGATGCGCAATTTCCCGCCTTCTCTCGAGATTCGAGGCGAGCTTTTCGAGCTGGCGAATCCCGAGCGCACACGCAATATCCGTCAGACGGTAGTTGAAACCCAACAGGACCATTTCGTAAAACCATTCGTCATTAGCTTGCCGCTGCCGCGCGTCGCTGCTGATCCCATGATTCCGGAATCGCCGAAGAATCTCAGCAAATTGGACACTGTCCGTGGTGACCATTCCGCCTTCACCCGTTGTTAAATGTTTGACCGGATGAAAGCTGAAAGCCGTCATGTGGGAAATGTTTCCAACTCTTCGTCCGTGATATTCCGCTCCCAGCGCATGGCAAGCATCCTCGATGACCACCAGGTTGTGGGTTTCGGCCAATTCCCCGATGGCATTCAAGTCCGCGGGATGCCCACCATAATCCACCGGCAGTATTGCTTTTGTTCGCGGTGTGACCCGGCGGGCGCATTCTCAGGGTCAAGATTGAGGGTGTCGCGCGACACGTCGGCGAACACTGGCGTAGCACCCTGGTACAAGATGCAATTTGCGGTCGCCGCAAACGTCATCGGCGATGTGATGGCTTCGTCCCCTGGTTTCAATCCCGCCGCAAATGCGGCACCATGTAGCGCGCCCGTTCCGGAGCTGAAGCTAACGGCATATTTCGCGCCGACCCATGCAGCAAAGGCGTCTTCAAATTCCGCTACCTTGGGGCCGGTCGTTAACCAATCGGATCGCAGAACTTCTACGACCGCTTGAATGTCGGATTCATCTATGGCTTGCCGCCCGTAAGGTAAGAACGTTTTGCGGACTGGTGTTCCGCCATGGATCGCCAGTAGTTCCTTCTCGGCGGAAATTAAACTCATGAGACCTTTGACTGGGTGGCAATCAAGGTTAACGTCCTGCCGGAAATTTCCGCTTCGCCGTCACTCCCTTCGATAAGGGCCAAAAGGTCGTCGCGTGTCAGCGACTGCGGGTTGGTGTCACTACTATAACGAAACCCTTCCGGAAGAGTGCGAGCCTCCTTCCAGTTCTCCCTGTTGCCACCACGAGTGGGTCGGCTGCACGATATACATGTCATCCGTTTCCAGCGTATTCCGCGCTTCATCCTCCGATAGAAGTACTTCGTGGAGTTTCTCGCCAGACCGAATTCCAATGCACTCCATTTCGCACCCCGGTGCAAGAGTTTCAGCCATGTCAATTAATTTCATGCTGGGAATCTTGGGTACAAAGATCTCGCCCCCGCGCATTTGTTCAAGACAGCGTACGACAAACCTCACGCCCCTTTCCAAGGTGATCCAAAAACGCGTCATGCGTGGATCGGTGATGGTGACCTTGCCTCTCTTCCGTTGCTCCAGGAACATGGGAATGACGCTGCCCCGGCTGCCCACAACGTTGCCGTAACGGGCACAACTGAAGCGAGTATCCTGAGTGCCCGCATAGGCATTAGCTTGCACGAAGACTTTTTCCGCGCACAATTTGCTGGCTCCGTACAAATTGACCGGGTTGACCGCCTTGTCGGTGCTTAGAGCAAGGATGCGCCGCACTCCCTGGTTGATTGCGGCGTCAATGACATTCTTTCCCCCGATAACATTCGTTTGAATCGCTTCAAATGGATTGTATTCGCAGGCAGGAACCTGCTTAAGAGCCGCAGCGTGCACTACAACGTTCACTCCGGAAAAAGCACGTTCCAACCGCTGGGGATCTCGAACGTCGCCTATAAAGTACCGCAAACTAGGATGGTCAAAACCTGACGAACGCATATCGTGCTGTTTCAGCTCGTCGCGACTGAAGATGATGAGTTTCTTCGGATGATAATCGGCCAGCATCAGCTCGCAGAACTTCTTGCCGAACGAGCCGGTGCCCCCTGTTACCAGCACAACCTGTTCGGACCATTGCATCGCTAACCCCTGGAGTGGAATGTGAAACTTGAGAATCGGTCTCCTTGCTGATAGCTTTCCGGAGACTCAGCAGCCGGATTCCGACTCGTAGTATAGCGGACAGAACGCGCTATGCATCTCGGTTTTCGGGGACTCTTCAAATTTTCATCGAGCAAATAAGCCTATTTACCGAGATGCTACGGTGCTAGAATGTGCGCAACTCGTTTCTGTCGTTGAATGTATGCGCTACTTTCTCTCTGAATTGAGGAAGAATCCGAACATATCGATTTCGGGTGTTTCCAACCCCGGCCACAGGTCGTTTTCCGAGGAGCACGAATGAGTTTGGGCCCGATTATTCAGGCGAATGGCCGCTTGGAACGTGAAGTTCATCCAGCATTTCCGCTTCCGCTCAATTCCAAGTTCACCCCGCACAATAACCCCCATTTTTCGACCCAGGATTCTCTGCTGCGCTCATACAGCCATGTGCTGCTTAAACGCAAGTGGGCGGTACTTAGTTGTCTGGTATTGATCTTTTCGGCGGTATTGATTGCCACATTGCGGAGTACGCCGATTTACGATGCCGTTGGCAGCATCGCCGTTAACCGAATGGATCCGATCACGCTGAACCTGAAAGATTCTGAAAACTCCGGGTACGATTCGTCCGATCCCACCGACCTTGATACCGAGGTCCGCATTCTGCACAGTGATTCCCTGGCCTTGCAGGTCATCAAGCAACTGAATCTGGATAACCAAACAGGGGCGCCGACAACGCCTTCCTCTGGTCTCGGGCTGACCACCGATAACCAACTCGATTCAGACAAGACTTCTCAGATGATTGGCTCTTTTAAATCGAATTTGGCGGTTGTTCTTGAGCCCAACACCAGGGTTATTGATATTCATTACCGCAGCCCGGACAAGTATCTGGCGGCGCGTGTTGTGAATGCTCTTGCCAGTGCGTATGTGGAGCAGAACTTTAAGACGCGATTTGAATCCACCGAGCAAACTTCCGACTGGCTTTCCAAGCAATTGATAGATTTGCAAATGAAAGTCGAAACTTCTCAAGAGAAGCTCGTTAAGTATCAGAAAGATCACGAAATTTTGGGAATTGACGAAAAGCAGAATATAACGACATCTAAGTTGGACGAGCTCAATAGAGAGTTGACGACGGCCGAGTCTATGCGGATGGAGAAAGAGTCTCTTTATCGGCTCATTCAGGCAGGTGATTCGGATTCAATTGCAGCCGCTGCGAACATCGCGACTACAACTACTACTGGTTCGGGTTCCTCGCTGCTTCAAAAATTGCAAGAGGAACATGCCGATTTAAAGATACAGATTGCCAAACTTGGCGCACAATTCGGTCCCTCCTTTCCCAAAATAGCGGAACTCGCTGATCAACTGAAAGAAGTGGATGCCCAGACCGAAGTCGAAAGAAAAAAAGTAGTGGAGCGCTTGCGGGGAGATTATCTTGCCGCGCTGGCGCGCGAGAACCTTCTGCGCACTGCCCTCGACCAGCAAAAGCAGGATGCCAATCAACTCAACGAGAGTGCGATTGAATACAATTTTCTGAAGCGCGACGCGGATACGAACCGGACGCTCTACGAGAATTTGTTGGAGAAGTTGAAGGAAGCAGGCGTAACCGCGGGACTGCGCTCGAACAACATTCGGCCCGTGGACGTGGCGCGCGTCCCGACATCTCCCGCCGAACCAAATCTTTTTCGCAACCTGTCTTTCGCGTTGGTGCTCGGGCTCACCACGGGAATCTTGCTGGCCTTTGTGCTTGAGGGACTCGATAATACTGTTCGCACCGTCGAACAGGCTCAGGCAATCTCGATGCTGCCGTCGTTGGGAATTATTCCTCTTGGAAGTGGTGGCGCCAGCTACACCAGCACAGGCCGGCGGCTGGTGTTCGCAGGAAACAAAGAATCCATGGAGGTGATCACCAAGTCCCGGCCTCAATCCCAGATGGCGGAAGCTTACCGGGCTCTGCGCACTTCCCTGCTGCTTACGTCAGTAGGGGCGCCTCCGAAAATCATTCTCGTAACGAGCGCGCTACCTGAAGAAGGCAAAACCACCACCAGCATTAATTGCGCGATTGTTCTAGCGCAAAAGGGAGGCCGCGTTCTGCTGATTGACTGCGATTTACGGCGGCCAAGTATTCACAGGAAACTTGGGATCGTACCGAAGGCTGGTCTTACCAACGTGTTGACTGGAAGCGCTACGCTTCAGCAGGCAATCGTGCGCTCGCCCCTGGTATCGAGTTTGTCTGTACTGGCCGCCGGCACGCCTCCACCGAATCCAGCTGAACTCCTGGCGTCAAGCAAAATGGGCGAAGTCCTCGAGTCTTTGCGAGAACAATACGACCATATCGTGATAGACACGCCCCCGACTCTTCCGGTCACGGACGCGGTTGTCATGGCCACCAGGGCGGATGCGGTCATCCTGGTGATCCGGGCGGGCGGCACTACGAAACACGCTCTCAAGCAGGCTCGCGATATCCTGCTACAAGTCAACGCTCGCGTGAGCGGAGTCCTTTTAAACGCAGTCAACTTAGGATCCCCCGACTATTATTCTTACTATGGGCAGATGGGAAAGTTCGCACGCTCTTACTACCGCGAGGATTATAAGGACGGTGAGCGTCCGAGCGGCGATTCGAGCGGCAATGACGAGATTATCTCGGCCATCACCTCCGGCGGTGCGTAAGTCCCTGTAACCCTAGACGGTAATGCAGATCCCTCTTAGGACGCCTGTCGCGAAAATTCTTTTCCTGATTCTGTGTTTGATCGTAGCCACTGGTTATCTTGCATTAGCCTCTTCGCAGTACGTGGCATATCGTGTCGCCGCAAAAGAGGATTTGCGGAATTTACAACTAGCTGCCCGCATCGAGCCCCTCGACGCCGAGTATCAATACCAATTGGGGCGATTTCTTACCCTGACGCAGCGATTGTCAGAAGCGCAGAGCGCGTTCCGTTACGCCACGGAATTGAATCCTCACGATGCCGCCTATTGGCTAGCGCTCGCCTCCTCCGACGGCGCATCCGGACGGGAGCAAGATCAACAGCAAGCGCTGGAACGCGCCATCGCCGCGAATCCAAAGAGCTATCGAGTCGCATGGGAAGCCGGTAACTCATACCTGGTTGAAGGCGACCTCCATTCGGCCCTTCGAGAGTTCCGGGCCGCGTTGGAGGATGGCTCTCCTTTGTCAGGCGAGGTAATAGCTCTGTGCTGGCAGGCGAAGCCGGACGTTGACCTCCTGTTACAGGAGGCCATTCCGCCAGCGATGTATTCCTCGCTCCTGGAATTCCTGGTGTCCAGGAGAGAGGGTGTGGCGGCGGCAAAGGTCTGGAAGCAAATCGTGACTTTCGGCACGCCCACAACCTTGAGTGATGTCTCTGACTATGTCCGATATCTAATTGGACAGCATGAACCCGCGCAAGCTCGTGAGGTTTGGCAGCAAGCCGGACCGCTGTGCGACCTCAACGCATATCGGCCCTTGCCGAATAACTTGGTTGTCAACGGCGATTTCAGTTTGGATGTTTTGAATACCGGCTTCGACTGGACGTACCAAAAGCGAGCAGATGTAAATCTTGCACTAGACCCTACACAATCTCATCTTATTGGGCATCGTTCTTTGCTCATTTCTTATGACAGCAGAGGTCTCGACGACACTGGAATTCAACAACTAATATCGGTTGAGCCGGACACTAACTATCACTTTTCGGCTTATTTTAAAACGCGGCAACTGGAGGGTGCAGGGGGTCCAAAATTTGCTTTGCAGGATTTTTATACGCAAAAACCATTCTTCGAGAGCGACGATCTTAAAGATAGTAATGACTGGAAGCAGGTAAGCGGCGATTTTGAAACTGGACCTGACACCGAACTTCTGCTTTTACGAATTAAGCGTGAGCCAGTCGGAAGGGCAATTCGAGGCGATCTTTGGATTGATGGGGTCTCTCTAAGCTTTCGCAATGTACAGAGTGTCCAGTGACGGCTCCGCTCCGCACCACACGAAAGCCCGAAGTTAGCCCCCGGGACTTTCCAGCGCAATCACGCCGAGGATCGTTCGTTTTCTACGGCCTCTTTGCCCTGCTGATGCTTTGTCCTCTCGCCTTTGGAGCGGTTGAACCCTGGTCTATTTTCTTATTGGAAGCCGCGGCAGCATTGCTATTCATACTTTGGGTTGTGGAGCAATTCTCCTCTTCACCTTTCGCCGTTCGTTGGAACCCACTGTTCGCGCCGATGCTGATTTTTGCCTTCTTGATTGTCGTGCAACTTGTTGCAGGAAGTACGGCGTATAGGTATGGCACTCTTTCCGTTGCACTTCTCTACGGCGCCTATGGATTGATCTGCTTCCTGGTGGTTCAATGTTTGAGAGAGACTTCGCAGGTCAAATTTATTGTCTTGGCGTTTACGTCATATGGATTCGCGGTCGCCACCTTTGCGCTGCTACAAGGGCTGAGCTCCGGCAAAAAATTGTATTGGCTGCGAACGCCGGGCGGCTATGCATGGATTTATGGTCCATACGTTAACCACAACCATTACGCCGGGTTGATGGAGATGCTGTTTCCCATCCCGCTTGTGTTTTCACTCACCAGATATGCGCGAGGCACGCCCCGCAGGTTGGCGGTCTTGGCTTCGGCGGTTATGGCTACCACAATTTTCCTTTCCGGGTCGAGGGCGGGCGTGATTTCCTTCGTTTTCGAAATAATTACTCTGTTCATTGCATGGATCGGGCAACGAAGCCGCGTTCCTTTCCGGGGAAGGTTGGCATTCGGGTTATTCGCCGTCCTTCTGATCTCCTTGTTTGCGTGGATTGGCAGCCATAAGATAGCCGACCGTCTCTCCAGTGTTCCCTCCGCAAGACGTGAGATCACGCAGGGCCTGCGGGTGCAGATTGATCGAGATTTGCTGAAGATGTTTCCGCAGCGTCCTCTGTTGGGCTGGGGCCTCGGCACGTTCGCAGATGTTTATCCACAATTCAGAAGTTTTTACACTACTCTTTATATAGACGAGGCCCACAATGATTATCTGCAATTGCTGATTGAAATGGGTGCCGCTGGGTTTTTCACAATGCTCTGGTTCTTGTGGTTGGTTTTTCGCGTTGCGACGAAGAAGTTGGACAACTGGTCCAGCGACATCAACGGCACACTTACATTGGCTGCCATGTTGGGCGTTATCGGCATCCTTGTGCACAGCCTGGTGGACTTCAATCTTCAGGTTCCGGCCAATGCCGCTATGTTTTATGTTCTCAGTGTGATAGCAGCAATGGAAACGCGCTTCGATGGGGGTAGCGGAAAAACTGGGCATCCACTACATTATTGAACAACTTGTGAATCGTTCAGCAACACAAAATCGTTTCCAATCATCTGTACTGCATTCTCGCGTGGGTCAGGAGATACCCGATGTTCAAAGACCTGCTCTCTAGCTGGCCTCTCATTCAGCAACTTAAAAATGGCGCTGACGGCATCGGTTCCGAAGCCATGTCCGCCAGAACACGGACTCTGCGCCCCAAGCATGACGGTGCCGAGGCAACGCCCTCCATTTGCCCATATTGCGGTGTTGGGTGCGGCCAGATGGTCTATCACAAGAATGGCAAGCTGATCTCCATTGAAGGCGATCCTAAATCGCCGATCTCCCGCGGGCGGCTTTGCCCGAAGGGCGCAGACACTTACGAACTGCATACACATGCAGGACGCCTGACCAAGGTTAAGTATCGCCGTCCATTCTCGAAGCAGTGGGAATACCTCGATCAGGAAACTGCGATGGATATGGTCGCAGATCGCCTGTGGGAGAGTCGCGACCGCACGTTCCAGGAGGAAAAAGACGGGGAGGTCCTGATGCAGACCAAGGCAATCGGCCACCTTGGCGGGGCGACACTCGACAACGAAGAAAACTATCTGATCAAAAAGTTATTTGCCGCTGGCCTGGGGATGGTATGCGTCAGCAACCAGGCGCGCATATGACATAGCTCTACCGTGCCCGGTCTGGGCACATCATTGGGACGCGGCGGCGCGACCACCGCGCAACAGGATTTAAGCAACGCCGACGCCATCCTCATCATGGGATCCTCGATGGCGGAGAATCATCCGGTCGGATTCCAATGGGTCATGGAAGCTCGCGAGCGTGGCGCGAAAATCATTCACGTTGATCCGCGCTTCACCCGGACATCCGCTATGGCGGATATATGGGTTCCACTTCGCGCGGGCAGCGACATCATTTTCCTGGGAGCGCTCATCCGCTACACGATTGAGAATAATAAAGAGTTCCGCGAGTACGTAGTCAATTACACCAACGCACCCACAATTTTGCGCGAAGATTTCCGCGACACTGAAGATTTGGACGGACTATTTTCCGGCTGGGACGCGGAAAAACAAAAATACGATCCGGAGAGTTGGCTGTATCAAGGGGCGCCGGTTAAGAAATCTACCGAAGATGAAGCACCTGGCCATTCGGACGCTGAGGGCGGACATGGAAAAGATCGCGGCGGCGAGGCTCAAGATGCCGCGAAATCGGAGTCCGATCGTACTCTTCAAAATCCGCGTTGCGTATTCCAGGTCCTGAAGCGTCATTTCTCTCGCTACACACCGGAAATGGTCGCGAGGTTTTGTGGCGTACCGCAGGATGTGTTTTTGAAAGTAGCCGAAACCTTCACTTCCGCCTCAGGCCCCGAAAAAACCGCCGCGATATGCTACGCAGTAGGATGGACGCAGCATTCCAAAGGCGTGCAGATCATCCGCTGCGCCGCCATCCTGCAATTGCTGCTGGGAAATATCGGACGCCCCGGCGGCGGCATTCTTGCTCTACGCGGACACGCTTCCATACAGGGATCAACCGACATTCCGACTTTGTTCGACATTCTTCCCGGCTACATCCCCATGCCTTTCTTCGAGACGGATCCCAATAACTTGAAAGGGCACATCCAGAAGCACAGTTCCCGTACCGGACTATGGGCGGGCTTCAGCAAATACATTATTAGTCTGTTGAAGGCTTACTACGGGGATGCCGCAACTGCGGAGAACGAATATGGATTCAAGTGGCTTCCCAGAGTAACCGGAGATCACTCGCATTTCGGGTACTGGCTGGACATGGCGGATGGCAAGATGGATGGCCTCTTTGTGATGGGACAAAATCCTGCCGTGGGCGCGGCGAATGGAAAGTTGGAACGAACGGCTCTATCAAAGTTGAAGTGGCTGGTTGTGCGGGACATGGTGGAAATAGAAACTGCTTCGTTCTGGCTGGATTGCCCCGAAGTGCAGCGAGGTGAATTATCTCCGGAGACGATTGGCACCGAAGTTTTTCTTTTCCCGGCAGCAGGAACCGCCGAAAAGGAAGGTACTTTCACCAACACGCAACGCTTGCTTCAATACCGGAATCTCGCCGTCGAACCCCCTGGCGATGCTCGCAGCGAAGCCTGGTTTATCTATCATCTCGGACGCAGACTCAAAGCAAAAGCCGCCCGAGACCCGCGCCCTCGCAATGCCGGACTAAACGCCCTGACCTGGGATTATCCGGTTGAGGGGGAACATGCCGAACCGAAAGTCGAAGAGGTCCTGAAAGAAATCAACGGCTGGACCGTGGCCGACCGAAAGCAGTTGAGGCAAATCCCCGATCTCAAAGACGATGGATCAACTGCGTGTGGTGCCTGGATTTATTGCGGGGTATATCCAGAGGAAGGCCGAAACCGTGCCAATGAGCGTGATCCAAAAGATTTGCTCGGTCATGGATGGGGATTCGCATGGCCTAACGATTGCCGTATTATTTACAACCGGGCTTCGGCGCGTCCTGACGGCAAGCCTTGGAGCGAGCGCAAGAAATTAGTTTGGTGGGACGAAGAAAAAAAGCAGTGGGGCGGCCTCGATAATCCCGATTACAAGAAAGACATGCCTCCCGAAACTCCAGCCGATCTTCAGAATAGGAAGGGACTCGACGCACTCGGCGGCGCCAAGCCTTTCACCTTGCATCCCGATGGCGTCGCGTGGCTTTTCGTTTCCAGCGGATTGAAAGACGGTCCTTTGCCCACGCATTATGAGGCCCTCGAGTCGCTAATTGCGAATCCACTTTACGATCAGGATACGAATCCGGCGGCAAATAAAAAGCAGCGGCCGGATAATCCTTACGCTGCTTCGCCCGGTGATCCCCGCTTTCCTTATGTGCTTTCAACTTATCGCCTGACCGAGCATCATACTGCCGGAGGAATGTCGCGCACATTGCCGCATCTGGCCGAGCTCCAGCCGGAATTATTTACCGAAGTTTCTCCCGAGTTGGCGCATGAAATTGGCCTTGAGCATGGCCAGTGGGCTACGATCAGCACTCCGCGCGCAACCATCGAGGCTCGCGTAATGGTGACTAAGCGCATGCGTCCCTTGTGGATCAACGGAAACCGCGTCCACCAGGTCGGCCTTCCTTATCACTGGGGATACAAAGGCCGGGCAAAGGGTGACGTGGTGAACGATTTGCTCTCCATCAGCGAAGAGCCCAACGTCAGAATTATGGAAACTAAAGCGCTCGTTTGTTCGATTGCCCCGGGACGCAGGCCGCGGTCCCCAATGGAGCGCCAAGCGTCGCCTCTCGGCAGGACTGGAGTGACGCCCGTCTCTCCATCGAGTCTCGCAGAGAAGTCCAAGGTGGAAAACCGATGAGCATTACAGCTTTCCTCACCGATTCAACCCTCTGCATTGGGTGCAAAGCCTGCGAGGTTGCCTGCAAAGAGTGGAACGGTGTTGGTGAAGACGGCCTCAATTGGACGGGCAACTCCTACGACAACACCGGAGCTTTAGGCCACTCGACATGGCGACACGTGAAATTCGTGGAGCACATGCCCGAGGCAGGTTTCGGGGGCAATGCTCCCGAATTAAATACCTGGGCGTTCTCCTCCGATGTTTGCAAGCACTGCGAAAATGCGGGCTGCCTTGAGGCCTGTCCCACCGGTTCCATTGTGCGCACCGAGTTTGGTGGTGTATACATCCAGCCCGACATTTGCAACGGCTGCGCGTATTGCGTAGTGGCTTGCCCATTCGGCGTCGTGCAGCGAAATCCTGATGATGGCCGGGCTTTCAAATGTACATTCTGTTATGACCGGCAGAAAGCCGGCTCATTCCAGCATGCGCGAAAGCTTGCCCTACTGAGTCCATCCAGTTTGGCGAAATCGAAAGCCTAAAATTGCGTGCCAAGGAACGTGTCGAAGAATTGCATAGCCGTGGCATGGACGACGCCAACTTATTTGACTCTGCCGATACCAGCGTCGGGGGCACTCATGCAATGTTCATCGTGCGCGGTGATCCCCGCAGCTACAATCTGCCCCCGAAGGCGGAAATTCCGACGATCTACCTGAAAAAGGGATGGACATCCTCGGCGTTCGCCGCCGCGATGCTGCTCGGCGGAACTCTTCTCGCATTTCTCGCTGATTCTCAGAGAAGCGGCTCATGACCGATCCTCAAAAGCAGCCCGCTGCCTGGAGGACGCGCTCCCGACGCCAACAGCGAACAACGCCTAGCCGACATTCGCAGTGAGGCAGAACTGCGCGGGGCGGTAAAGGCAGGAGGTATTCGACCTCGGGGTGCTCCTTTCCCCGTAGCCTCCGCTGACACAGGTTATTACGGCATTCCATTGCTCAAAGAACCGGCATGGACGTGGGAAATTCCACTTTACTTTTTCGTCGGGGGAGCAGCCGGATCAGCTGCCGTGATAGGTGCGATTGCGAGCTACACCGGGACCGATCGCAAACTGGTACGCGATGCGCAATTGATTGCCGCAGCAGGCACCGTTATTTCTCCCGTGTTGCTCGTTGCCGATCTTGGCAAGCCCTCGCGATTCTTGAATATGCTGCGAGTCTTCAAGCCGCAGAGCGCAATGTCGGTCGGTGTCTGGACTCTGATGGGATTTTCCGCCGGAGCGTCGGCGGCCGCTTTTGCGGGATTTCTACAGGATCGTTTCGGCCCCTCATTGCCGTTGCGCATAATCGAAAATGCCGGCCAATTCTTCTCCCTGGCTTTCGGACTTCCCTTTTCCAATTACACCGGGGTTCTGATCGGGGCGACCGTGATCCCCGTATGGAACGAAAATGCCGGCAATCTTCCGATTCACTTCGGTGCATCGGGATTGAGTGCCGCCGTCGGAATCTTGGAGCTGATGGGAAATGACAAAAGCCGCGCGTTACAAGCGCTGGGTATAGGCGCGGCAGTTGTGGAATGTTGGGAAGGATTCCGCCTTGAAACCAAACTCAAGCCTAATCTCGAACCTTTGAAACGCGGTACGAGCGGCGCAATTGTTCGTGCCGGCGGACTGCTTTCCGGCCCCATTCCTCTCGCTCTGCGAATCGCCAGCATAGCGACGGGCACCAGACATTCCAGGAACTTGAGGAGATTGGCTGCGGCTTCGGCAATCGCGGGATCGCTGCTTACCCGGATCGGATGGATCCATGCCGGCCACGTTTCAGCCCGCGACTGGCGATCGCCTCTTGCAGTTCCCGTACCTCCGCGAAGTTCGCAAACAGCATAATGGACCGGTTGTTTCCGGCAGTCCGGACCGCCCGTGGAGAAAGCCTTTCGGCGTTATAATTCACACCCACGAAGTTCATGAGAACAGCAATCAGTCGCGTTGCTATAGCCGTTGCTCTGTTGAGTTTCGCGTTTACCTGTGCTTTCGCCCTTCCTCTAAGCAAACCCTCCGTAGCCTATACCGAACGTACATGGCAGATGAAGGATGGCCTTCCAGAGCCGACGGTACAGGCCTTTGCTCAGACAGCGGACCGTTATCTCTGGATCGGCACCACTGGAGGCCTGCTGCGCTTTGATGGCGTGCGTTTTGTCCTGTATGACCGCGAGAACACGCCAGCCTTCACAGAGAACAACATTTTTTGCCTGATGGTTTCGCGGGACAACACTTTATGGATCGGTACCGAGGGAGGTGGCCTGATACGCTACCGCGACGGCGCCTTTCGCGCTTTTTCAAGTAAGGATGGGCTTACAAACGACTTCGTTCGCGTGGTTTTCCAAAGCGACAGTGGAGAAATCTGGGTCGGAACCGACAACGGACTATTCCGGTTTTCAGGTGAACAAATCGAAAGGGTTGACAACTCGGAGAATGTCCCGTTGCTCGCGGTCCACGCTGTCACTGAGGACGACCGCGGAGGACTCTGGGTCGGCGGTTCGAAATTGTTGCGTCTTCAGGCTAACGAAGGGGTTGAATATCATCTTTCCGGGGAGGCCAGCCAGAACCGGGTCAAATCCATCGCTGTGACACGAGATGGGACCATTTGGGTGGGCGCCGTTTCCGGTCTTCACCGCATGACTCACTCTGAAACTGGAGACCTCTTTTCAAAAGATGCAAGAAATCAGTGGAACCGTCGCTTCCTCCATGAGACCTCAGACGGAACGTTCTGGATTGGCACGATCGGCCACGGAATCTACGAATACCGCGATCAGCGATTTTCCCGGCTACGCCTCCAACACTATACCCAGCAACACCGGCGTTGAATCTTTTTGAAGACGTTAAAAGAACGTGTGGATTGGAACCCAGGCAGGGATGTTGCGTTTGAGTAAGACCCCGGTCAGGATCGTGGGCCTCCCAGACGCCGGCGACTCCGATGCTGAAACGATTTATCAGGATCACAACGGCGATCTTTGGGTTGCTGCTGCAAATCTTTTTCGCTTCCACGATGGCACAGTCACTCGCTACCGGTTTCCCGGGATCACCGGAGTGCGAATCCGCAACGTATTCCGCGACAAGGTGAGCGCTCTTTGGGTTGGAACCGAAGGGAACGGCGCGTTTCGACAGCGCGGCGGCAAGCTTCTTCACTACACAACCAAAGAGGGACTTGTTAATAACTTCGTGCGAGTCTTCCTACAGGCGGCAGACGGCAGTGTGTGGATCGCCACCGATGAGGGAGTTAGCCGCTGGACACCACTGGGTTTCACTAATTTCCGGATGCGGGATGGGCTTTGCTATTTCAGCACTCGCACCTTATTTCAGGATCGGGTGGGAGATATCTGGATCGGCACTGACCGAGGAGTTAGCCGCCTGCATGATGGCCGCTTCAAAAAAGATTCGGTCACCGAAGCGCTTAAGAACGAGAAAATCTGGGCGATCCTCGAAGACTCTGACGGCGGCCTGTGGTTTGGTACGCGAACCGGCGGTTTGTACCGTTGGCGCTCCGCAAAGCTCACCCATTACACAGTTAAGCAGGGACTTGCGAGTAACAGCATCTACGAGATGATCGAGGATCGCAAAAGTAACTTCTGGATCAGCGGGCCTAACGGCATCTCAGTGATTAGCCGCCATGAACTCGACGCAATAGCGGATGAGCCATCACTTCCATTGGCCCTAACGCTCTATGGAATTTCCGACGGCCTCGAAACCACACAAATGTATGGGGCTGAAAAACCTGGCGGCGTGCTAACTTCTCAGGGCGAAATCTGGTTTGCGAGCAACCGGGGACCGGTGCGAGTTTCGCTTGACCCAGCCAAGCCATCTTCTCCGGCGCCCGTCGTAATTGATCAGGTTATGGCGGACGGTCTTGAACTGCCCCCCGTCCAGAAAATCGTGCTTGGGCCGGACAATGCAAAAGTGGAGATGCACTACAGCGTGGTTATGCTGCAGTCGCAGGAGCGTATTCGCTTCCGTTATATGCTCGAAAACTTCGACAAGAACTGGACCGACGCTTCATCACGTCGCACCGCGTACTATACAAATCTTCCGCCGGGGCGGTATCAATTCAAGGTTGCAGCCTTTGAGATGAATAGTCCGAAGAAGATCTCCGAGACCGCGATTGAAATTATCCAGAAACCACATCTTTATCGCACTCCTTGGTTCCTGGGCTGTTGTCTTATGTTGTTGGCGGCCGCCGTTTGGGCGAGCCACAAATTTCGCTTGCGCCAGTTACATACCCGTTTCCAGGCGGTACTAGACGAGCGCAGCCGTTTAGCCAGGGAGATGCACGACACCCTCATCCAGGGATCGGCTGGCGTTTCTGCGTTGCTTGAGGCACATCTAAGCCTTGATCCTTCGGAGAGGCACGCGAAGGAAGAATTGCTGAAATGCGCCCGCGAACAAATACGCTCGACAATGGATGAAGCACGGGACGCAGTGTGGAACCTTCGCCACGGCGGTTCCGGGACGACTATTGGCCCGCTGCTTGGCAAAATGACGAAACAGGTCAGCCATGAGTTTGGCGTTCCCATTGGCTATCAATTTTCCGGAAAGGCTTTTGATCTTGACCAGCCCACGGCTCATGAAGTGCTTATGGTGGTCCGCGAGGCCCTGCACAACGCGGTGTGGCACGGCCAGCCAACGAAGGTGGACGTCAACGTTTGTTTTGAGAGAAATAAATTGAACGTGCAAGTACGGGATGACGGACGCGGGTTTGATCCCGAACTAGCCGCGTCATTGCCGGAGGGCCATTATGGACTGATTGGCATGAGGGAGCGCGTCCAGCGCATCGGAGGAAAGTTCACCCTCAACACCCACTCTGGCGCCGGAACTGAATTAACGTTGCAAGTTCCCCGGAATGCGTCCGTTCATGGTGAAAGATCTGAAGTGTGAACTAGAATTGTTCCGTTTATATCCGGCTGGTAAGCGTCGCTGTTGCATCCGCAAGCGAAGGCGAGGTTGCCTTCACACGAATCTGGCCCGACTTCCCGGTTGACTGAATGATCGCGAGACATAACCCGTTGAACGCCTTTCTCCGGTTCGACCGATAGTCTTCGTGACTCTCGGGATTCCCGTTGTCCATGCCGATGATCGTCCCTTCGCCTTCAACAACGAGCGTGACCTCGTTATCAGCGGTTGGCACTACTCGATTTTCGCCGTCTAGAATTTGAATCGTGAGATGAGCCACATCACGGTTGTCCGCCGAGATAACATGCCTGTCCACTGACACGCTGATGGCAGCCGGATCTCCGGTCGTAGAAATCTCTTCTGTCGCGACCACCTTTCCATTTTGTTTTCCAACCGCTTTCAGAGTTCCTGCCTCGTACGGGACATCCCAGGCAAGGTGCAGGTCAGACGTGGTTCGTATGACGTTTGCCCGCGCTGGATATTTCCCGTATGTGCCTTCCATGCCCAGCCGCGGAAACTCATACCCTTTCACTCCAACGGGCTTGTCATTCAGAAACAATTCCACCGTGTCGCAGTTCGTGTAGCAACTCACGGAAACAAATTGACCCTCTTTACTTTTCCAATTCCAATGGGGATATAAGTGCAGCACCGGCTTATCAGTCCATTGGCTCTGGTAAAAGTAGAACCCGTCCTTCTTGAAGCCACATGTGTCCATCACCCCTGAAGACGCGGCCTTCATCGGCCACCTTGCCTCACCCAGGTAGTCAATTCCAGTCCACATGAAATCACCAGCAACGTAGTCATACGTACTAACGAACTGCCACAACAATTCGACGTCGAGGTTGCGTCCCCTTTTCAGATAGGGAAATCCAAACGGCGTTTTTCCCGGAAATAAACCGCGATAGTCGCCTCTAATCCCGCACATGGAGTCGCTTTCTGTGCCGATGAAACGCCTGTGAGGGAAGGCGCTTCGGTCAATGCTGTAATATTGTTCGGTGCGGTCGCGCCAGCGATCTACATAGTTGTAGCCAACTATATCGAGCGATTCGAGAAATTCGGGACGCGCTCTGTTGGAAAGCGGCTCAGACATAATACGGTCGCAACCTACCGTAACCGGCCGCGTGGGGTCTTCTGTGTGAAAGACTTTCAAAAGTTTTCGCAGAGTCTCTGGACCCTCCGCTTCGGATTGGTCTCCGACTTCGTTGCCCGCGCTCCACACAACAACCGAGGGGCGGTTCCGGTCGCGATGGATAAAGTTCGTTACATCGCGTTCGTACCATTCATCAAAGTAATTGCTGTAACCATTCGGCCCGATTTGGCCTTTGGGAACCTTCCATTCATCGAAGGCCTCATTCATCACTAAGAAACCCATCTTGTCGCATAAATCCAAAAACTCTGACGAATAAGGATTGTGGCTGGTGCGAATGGCGTTGCAGCCCATTTCCTGCAGAATTTCCAGTCGCCGCTCCCATACACCCTCCGGTACCGCCGCTCCCACGCAACCTCCGTCGTGATGAAGGCAGACTCCGTTTAACTTAACGTGTTCGCCATTTAGCAAAAATCCTTTATCCACATCGAATACAGCGTCTCGAATACCGAACCGCGTCTCGTAGTCATCCACCACACGATCATTCTCGCGCACTGTGCTGCGGATCTTGTATTGATAGGGGTCGTGAACCGACCAGAGGCGCGGCCTCTGAATTTGAATTTGCTGCGCGAATTCATGTTCGCCGTTTGCGGTCACGCTCTGGTTCGCCGCTTCCGTGCCGACTGTTTTTCCTTCGTCATCAATTATGTCGGTGACAAGCGTGCAGCGAGTGAGGCTCCCTCCGTCATTCCTGACCCTGGTTTTGATTTGAAGCGTAGCCGCTTCGTTCGATACTTGTGGAGTGGTTACGAACGTGCCCCAATAGGCGACATGGAGCGCATTGGTAGACAACAGATGCGTGTGGCGATAGATACCGGAACCCGAATACCACCGGCAATTGGTCTGGTGGGAATTGTCCACCCGGACCGCAATGACATTCTCGCTTCCAAACCGCACGTGTGGCGTGATCTCGTAGAAAAACGGAACAAATCCGTAAGGCCTTTTACCCAGGTAGTGGCCGTTTATCCAGACCTCGCTGTTCTGATACACACCGTCAAATTCAATTGTGATCCTTCTGTCTTTCTGTGAGGACGGGACCAGAAACCTTTTTCGATACCAGCCAATGCCGGTCGGCAGATATGCTCCGTTACCGTCGGCGGGTTCCTTCTCGTTGAAAGGACCCTCAATGCTCCAGTCGTGAGGAAGGTTCAGGATTTTCCATGCATCATCGGAAAATTCAGGTTCCCGTGCACCAGCGGGATCGCTTTTCAGAAACTTCCAGGTTTGATCGAAATTCTCTCGAATTCTCGGCAACGAGTTCTGGTCGTCAAGCTGCGTTTCTGCCAAACTCCACGATGGGAAAACCGAGACGACTGCCATGGCGGCAGCCTGCTTTAACAGTTCGCGGCGATTCACCATCCCCGCCCGCGTCTCCTCGCTACCCATTCTCTAGCTCCTTCAGAATCGAGTGAACTTATCAAACGTGGTGATGACAGGCAGAGCGTTTCCGCTGTCATCGAAAAAGCTGCGAGAACCCAGGGGGCCGGTTACGGCAGGTTCCCACCAGAACACCCCTTTGCCGCGGCCATCCGGAGTCTCCTGAACAATTCGATTTACTTCTTCCAGAAACTGCTTTTGACCTTCAGGAGATTCTGGAAACGGAGCCGGCTTTGTTTTGTATTCCGTCGGCTTCCAGTTATAGGCAGCCTCTACAACGAAAATGTCCTTCTTGTACCGTTCCGCTGTGAAAATCAGGTTGTCGCGTAGATCGTTCAGGCTTCCGTGCCACCACGGATAGTAAGACTGCCCGATTACGTCGTACTCGACCCCGTACGAATTGAGCTTGTCAAAAAACTCTCTGGTTCTTATTTTGTCTCCGCCACGGTCAATGTGAATCATGATCCGGGGACGCGGTGCATTTCCCTTACCCGCCTCTACGCCCGCGATACCCGCTTTCACCAGGTCAGCAAAGTTGTTCCAGTTGCCCGGCAGACGGCCATCCGGCCATAACATTCCATTGATGACCTCATTGCCGATTTGCACCATATCTGGAAGCACGCCCGCATCGCGAAATGCAGTAATCGTTTGCTTGGTATATTCAAAAACAGCCTCGACGAGTTGCGGATGCGACATCCCTTCCCAGGCTTTAGGCATTAACTGTTTGCCAGGATCGGCCCATGTGTCGGAGTAGTGATAATCCAAAAGGAAATGGAAGCCGAATTTTTTTGCTGCTTGGGCCAGCGCGATGGTGTATTCGAGATTGTTTGGAAGGTCGGTCGGAGTGTGGAAAAGCCTCAGCCGGATCCAGTTATACCCGTGATCTTTGAATATTTCCAATCCTGGCTTAGCTTGACCGTTGTCTTTGAAGACCGTTCCCTTGTCCTCAGCCTGCTTTAGAAAAGACAAGTCGGCACCAATAGCATAATCAGCCGCGCGCAGCGCGCGCCATGACAAAAGTAAGACTGCCAACACAAGAATCTTTTTTGATTTCATTTGTGTCTCTTTACCTACCTCCAAGCGCATCAAGCCCGGGAAGCGGCGTGGAATAGTTTGGATCATCCACGTTCACGCTGCCCGAACTGTCTGCGGTGTTGAAAAGAGTGAGGCCGTTCCAAACGTAAATCGAATCCGGAAGATTCGTGCCTCCGTTGAATAGGCCGCCGCCGGGCCTGGGTGCATCCACGCCCGTGGCATCCCAATATTCAAGGCCCATGCCAAGATTATTGGGTAACCCTTCCAGCACGCCTTGAAGGTCTCGCAGAAATTGGGCTTGCAGAGTCTGACTCGGCGGGGCGTACCAGGGATCGTTTGAGTCAAAACCATTCTCGTAATGTTGCCCGGTCTCGATGATGAAAATTGGCTTGCCGATATTATTGGCGGCGTTGGTGAGCACGGTTTGCTCAACCGGCTTGTTATTCGGATTCGAAGTTGCCGCTTGCGCTGCTGTCAGAGCACCATGAAATATCGGATAGTAACTCTGGCAAATGGCGTCGTACTCGATTCCATTCGAATTCGACAGGGTAAAAAAATCAGTCAGATCCCACGCCGGGGTAATGTGGATGCAAGTCAACGGCGCTGGAATCGCAGGCCCAGCCGAAGTATCAGCCGCCGCATCCTTCACCGCCTGCAATGCCTGTTTCTGCAACGTGGCAAAGCTTCCGAAATTATTTCCTGTGGGGCTGTTGCTCGAGCCTAGGAATCCAGTGTCAACTTCGTTGCCGACTGATACCAAGTCAGGCATTACGCCAGCGTTGCGATAACTAGTAATCTCGGCTTTGACGTAGTTGTATATATCAGTCTGTAGCTGGGCGAATGAATCAGATGCCCACGCGCTCGGAAGGCTCGAGGAAGTGCCACCATCAAACAGCAGCGTCAATTCAACGCTCATCCCCAAGTTCCGGGCTCGCTTGGCAAGGTTCAAATCCTGCGTGTCTGTTTCCGCGTAACAGAGATTCCCCGCGCATCCGCTCTGTGAGGGATTCGCGTACGGCGGAGAAGAACTGGGGCGGAGGCGAATCATATTGACACCGTGATTTTTGAGGATTTGTAAAACATCCTCCGCCTGACCGGCATCTTTCCACCAAGTCAGCCCAGCTTTAGCCCGATCGGCCTCCTGTTTTTCGAGAAGAGCGTTGTCCACCCCGCGAAAAAAAGCTGGGCGCAATAACCATTGCTGGCTCTGTGTCGCACTGCCTGATAACGCGGAGAGGTCCAGCCACGAACCTCCCGATAACGAAGCTTGGAATACATCCAGGAGAAGACCCGTCGCCGTGTTGACAATGCTGTAGTAACCATTGGCGGCTGGAGTCAGGGACCACTGCTGGTTGCCGGTTCCGGTGCAAGGATTCTGCACAACATACATCACGCTCGAAATGCTTGCAGTATCGAAGCAGAGCTGGCTGGACGTATTCTGAATCTGCCATCCTCCAGCGGTGAGTTTTGTGAATTTCCACCTTTGGCCGAGGTCGGTGAAGCTCCGCTGTTGTTGAATGATGTGATCGCCATTGTTCGTCGAATCGCTGATGAGGTCTCCCTGAAGACCGCTAAGTTGATTTATGACGTAATAAATCCCGCCATCAATGGGAGTGACGTCAAGAGGCTGCGGTGGTGGAACCGTCGGTGTAGGAGTGGGAGGCGGAACTGATGGCGATGTACTGCTCGAGGTGCCTGAACCACCGCAACCCGCGCTAAATAGCAAATTAGAGGCGATGATGACTACCATAATTCTCCGCCACAACTTCCCCAACGACCTCATCGAGAACCTCGGCCCGCCGAGGCATACTCCTTCATTTTTCACCTTCGAGCGTATCCAGATTGTCTGATTTTGACTGCTTGTTCATTTGGCGGTAGAGTTCCTTCACTTGATCCTTGGTTTGCTTGATTTCCTGAAACAAGTGCATTTGTTTCTGCGCTTCGTTGTTCATTCCGAGGCCCCGATAGGCTAGAGCGAGACGATAACGGGCTTCGCCATTAAGAGGATCAGACTGAACCGCCATCTCCAGATATTTCCTTGCCTCCTGCGGTTTCTCCAGCGTCATCAGAACGCGGCCCATTCCGAGTTGGGCGTCGGTATTCGCGGGATTCATCGCAAAGGCCCGGCTGTAATGATCATGCGCGCCTTCTGAATCGGCGCGCTGGAGAGCCATCTCACCCAATACGCACTCTACCTTCGTGCTGTCGCCTTCTGTCGAGATCACGGTTTCCAGTTCTTTCTGCGACTCAGCCTGCGCCGCCGAATCGTTGGGCGCAAATTCCAGAATTGACTCGGCCAACTCAAAACGCACGCCGGGAATATGGGGATCTATCTCTAGCGCTTTTTTATAGTGCTCGATTGCGTGTTTAAGGTCTCCGCCATTTACCAGTCGCTCCGCGATCGCCTGTTGCATGCGGGCCGAACCGGGCGCCAGTATTGCGAGCTTATTCAACGTGTTATCGGCCAATTCCACATAGATGCGTTGCGCCAGGAACAAAATATCTACGTTGTCCGGATCAATATCCACCAGCGATCGCATCACAGAAGCAGCGCCGTCAAGATCGCCTTCCCGATCATGTATTCCCGCCAATTCCATCCCTACCTGAATTCGCAGCGCTTTGTCTTTCAGCTTGGGAAATGACTTCTCCAAAAGCGCGCGAGCGGACGGATTCCCCAGTCTCTCTTCGCAAAGTCCCAGCAGAGCCTGCGTTTTCGCCAAAGACGGATCAATCGCCAGAGCTTTGCGCAGGTGTTGCGCGGCATCCTGATAATCGTGCTGGAAGAACGCAATCACGCCCAGGTTTGCATACGCATCTGCGTTCCTGGGATCAAGTGCCAGGACCGCATCAAACTCCTTAACCGCCGAGTTCGGATCGTTTGCTTTGAGATACTCCGCCGCCTTCCGAAGATGGTCGTTAATTCCCGCACTTCGAGAAGCTCCGGTTTGTGCGGCCACTACTGCCAGCGCACTCGCGAGAAACGTAAGAACTAGAATCGGTGACCTGCCACAAAAGAGTCCTTTTTGTTTCTTAACCAAAATCGGAGACGTGCCAAAGAAAAATGCGCATCGGTAATGCTTGTTTGGGAGTTCCATGAAGGAACGATACCGCGAAATCCATAGCTCCGGCGACGGGTGAGAAATGAGGGCACGGAAAAAAACTGCTTCCGCACCCCGCAATTCTCAACCTTCGGCGATGGAATCAGAATGAAACGCGAGCCCCCAGTTGGATGATGCGCATATTTGAATTAAAACCCGCGGGGCCGGTGATCGTACCAGCAGTGCTGTCCGCCAATACGCCGCCACTGTGGCCGACGTTCGCGTCCGGGTTCGCATAGTTCACGTGATTGAACGCGTTATACGCATCGGCCCTGATTTCCAGCTTAACCCTCTCGATAATTGGGAATTCTTTTCCGAGACTGAGGTCCACATTCGTGTAGCCCGGCCCAATGAGGGTGTTACGCCTGGTGTCGCCGAAGGTTCCTGTTGCCGGATTGGCAAACGCCGCTGGATTGAACCACCCGCCGATTCCACTGTGGGTAGAGTTTCCCAGCGACACAACCGTATGTTGCGACGCTCGCGGATCGCCAACTTGATTTGGATACAACGTGGCGCCGCCGTGGTCAATGGATGCAGCCATCCCGCCATTAATGGCATCCGCGATATTCCCCTGGATCACCGGGGTAAACGGCACTCCTCCGTGCCACTGGAAGATGGTGGAGATTCGCCAGCCGCCTGCGATCTGGTTGAGAGGTCCGTGAAGAGCAAATTGACGCCCCTTGCCGAACGGGAGTTCATAGACGACCTGCCCGATCAAGGTGTTCGCCGCGTTGAAGTCAGACAAACCATAATTGGCGGAGGGAATATAAGCGTTCTGGTAGATATCAATGCCGGATCCGTGACCGTTTCCGGTGCCGGTATCCAGGGATTTCGACCAGGCGTAATTAACCAGGAAGTTCAAACCATGCGACATCCTCTTTTGGAGCCGCAGTTGCAGGGCATTGTAATTTGAATATCCAGTATAGATTTGCGCTTGAATTGCGTTAAACACAGGATTGGGATTCCCGCAGTTATAACCAGTACAGCCTAATGCGCTAACGGGAGCCTGATTGATGTCGGTTGCAAAGTTCAGATTCCTCCCACGAGTGTTGACATAGCTCGTGTCGAGCAGAATGCCACCGGCAAACTGGTGCTGAACGCTGAGTAGAAGCTGCTGCACATAAACGGTAGGCATGTCTCGCGGGTAATATTCGGCAGTGTTGAAATTTTGGATCTCCGGCGAAAGCGTTTGGAGAGTTGGAAAGACAACCGTACCAGCAGGCGGTCCATTGACCAGTTGCCAGGGAGAGCTGCCGTTGGAATAGCCGCCGTTGCCGACGTTGTGCGGATTCAAACCCAGGCCAAGCGCACCATCTGTGTAATTCTCGGCATCGCGCGGTGCGTCAAAAATACCGTAGCTCGCCCGCAAAGCCCAGTTATCGCGCGGCGACCAGGCAACACCAATCCGGGGAGCAAATTCCTTATAATCCCCGTTTTGGATCGCGCTCAGGTTGCTGATTGACCCTCCGAACGCCTTGTCGCTCTGTCCACCAAAGAGGATCGCACCCTTGTATTTTCCACCATCTGCCGAATTTGGCAGAACCGGATCGTAGTTGCCGAAGAGGTTTTTGCTCACGGTCCATCCGGACTGCATTTGCCATCGGAGACCCAGATTCACGGTGAGACGCGATGTGACTTTGAAGTCGTCGGTGGCGAATATAGCCGAACTGCGCGCATGTGCACTGGTGGGGTCGGCCTCGAAGACGTACCAGCCGTAAACGTCGCCAGCAAGGAAATCAGCATATGGGATTCCTGTGACGCCTCCGTTGAACTCGAAGTTACCCGAGGAGATATCCCCCCAGTTTGTATAGTTCTGGTAATACTTATCGAACTCGCCCCCAACTTTAATGGTGTGCTTACCCCGAATAAGCGTCACTACATCGCCGACGTTGTAAATCCCTTCGCCGAGAACGGCGTCTATGTTGCCGTTGCCGCCGGTATTACGACCCAAAGCCATCGCTCCAGTGCCGTTTCCTGAATCAATCATGACGTTCGGAAACACATTAGAAGGAGCATTGGTACCGTAAGTGGGTTCAAGGCCGAGCGTCGTGGGAGCGTTCTTGCCGAGTGAAGGCGGCTTGTATTTGTCGAGTTCGCGACTGGCGCCAACGCGAAACTCGTTAATCAGAGTCGAGCTGATGGTAAAAATGTGCGACAACTGGCCAGTCAGATTGTCAGTGTGCCCCTGCTCATATGCCGAAGCGTCATCGGGATAAAGAGGATCCGGGGGCACATAAGACGGAACAGCGGGGAGATAATTGAAACTAAACGAAAGTCTTTGCTCTGACGATAAGTTGTAATCAACTTTACCTGTGTACCAAGTAGCTAAATTTGGACTGGTCCCATTGAACACAAAATTGTTTTGCGCTGGGCAGGTTTGTGGAGAGCTGGCCGAGGGATTCACCGGACCCGGACATCCGGCAAGCCAACCCTTGGCAGTCGCGGCGGGGAAATATGTCTGCATCTTCAAGGCCACCGGATCATAGATGCCCTTAAGCATGCCAGCAGCGTTAAACGCCGCCCCTGTCGAACCGGAGACCCCAAAGAAATTTCCCGCTTGCATGGCAGCGGTCGGGTAACTGTAAAGTCCCGCAGTTGGAGTGGAAGAAGGGTTGCGTTGGTAATTAAAAAAGAAAAACAGCTTGTTCTTTATTACCGGCCCACCTACGGCGCCCCCATAAGTATTCCAGTGCTCAACGGACTTGGTTCCGGTTTGGTTATAGAAACCTCTGGCGTTGAACGCGGTGTTCTGAATGTATTCGTAAACGCTGCCGTGCCATTCATTCGTCCCGCTCTTCGTAATGACGTTAATCGAAGTGAGTCCATTGCCATACGCCGCCGATGCATTGCCTGAATTGACGCTAATCTCGCTGATAGCATCCAGCGGCATGTAATAGTTGCTGCTGTTGTAGTCTCTGGGGGCGGTGGCTGCTGACCCGTCAGTTAGAAAGTTTATGTTGTACGACTGCGTGCCGTTGATTCCGACTTGCTGGCCGGCGGCTTCGCCTGATCCTCCACCAGCATTCACCCCGGGAATTAACTGAGTCATCTCAGCGCGCCAATCAGTACCGACAACGGGGGCCGCGTGCACGGCCACCGCGTCAATGTTCACGTGCTGGTCGGAGGTTTCCGTTTCCACCAGTGGGGCCTCGCCGGTAACAACGATTTGCTCGTTGACGGACCCAACTTGCAGCGCGCCATCTATCGCGAGGGTCTGGATTTCGAGGGTAACGCCTTCGCGCACAAAATTACGGAAGCCAGGCTTCGAGAATGTGACTGTATATTGACCAATTGGAATAGACGGCACGTCGTAAATACCGTCGGCGTTGGTAGTCGCTGAGGTGGTCACTCCCGTCTGCACATTCAGGATGGCGACGGCAACACCAGAGACAACTGCTCCTGACGTGTCCGTGACCGTACCCTTGATTTCTCCGGTATTCTGGTTTTGTCCCAGAGCGCCTGTAGCTGTCAACGCCATCGCTATCAGTAAAAAAATGGAGCCGTATATGGGACGGACGCACAGTTTCATACCCACCTCCAGAAAATGATTTCCCCGCGAAGAGTCAGCACCAATCCGAATCCAACTAGCGATAAAATATTTAGCGATTTTTTTCACTGGTCCAGTTGCACTCTGCCGCTAAGACAAGGTTCCCTGGCGTTGCCGCCCATTTCGCACAGTGCAGCGGAACCTCCACCAGCCAGAAGTAGCCTCGGTCGCGAATTCTACATCCCGGCCAATAGTAAGCAATCCAACCAAAGTAGGATCGTGTTCGATTTGGAGGGAATCTCTTCCATTCTGGGTCCCCGAGTTGTATCAGCTGAGAGACTGGATGGATGCAAACAGCGGGAGTACGTTTACCGCGAAGAGGTATTACAAATGTTCCAAGCCACGTTGCAAAGCCGCAATCACCGCTTGTGTGCGGTCGTGAACTTCAAGTCTCATCAGGATCACGCCGACATGGCATTTCACCGTTGCCTCGGTAATTCCAAGTGTGCTGGCGATCTCCTTATTACTCTTGCCGTGCACCATCAGGGAGAGGACCTCGCGCTCTCGCGGGCTGAGATCGGAATTGGGCGTACGAACCGCCAGGTTGCGGGCGACTGGTGGCGGCAGGAAGCGCGTGCCCGCATACACTTTGCGAAGCGCAAGCACGAGGGCTTCATGGGACATGCCTTTAATGATGTAGCCAAGCGCTCCAGACGCCAATGCCTGATGTATATCCTCATCTCCTTCATAGGTAGTCAGCACTACGCACTTCGCGTGCGGATCCACTTCCCGGATGGCGCGAAGGGCGTCGAGCCCGCTCATCCCGGGGAGGCGCAAATCCATTAACGTGATATCGGGATGGTGCTTTGCAAACATGCGCACCGCCTCTTCTCCCGTACCTGCTTCTGCGCAAACACGCATATCGGGACTGGCGTTGATAATCGCTGCGACACCCAGACGCATAATGGGGTGGTCATCTACAACTAGAACACCGATCTTCTGTCCTGTTGTCATGAGCTAGTTCCTGCCCAGGTTTCAAACGATTGGGCCATTCGTCGAGAGCAGAGTGTCAAGATCGAATGACTCTTCCATTCAACGGAAAGCCCCCGCGAAGAAAATTTCCGTATATTCCCGCGCCAGCTGCTCTTCTTGCAATGCACCCTGCGGCTTATACCATTGATATATCCAATTAATCATTCCGAGCAGTGCAAATGCCGCAGCCCGCGGATTTACGGTTGCAGGTTCGCGGCGCTTTCCTTGAACTTCAGCAATTAAGTTTTCCACGAAATGTATGTAGTCTTTTTTCCGTCCATTGATGCGCTTGCGCAAGGCCGGGGCCAGAGGATGATTCTCATGCAGCATGACTGTGATCTCCCAGTCGTTCTGGCTCAGCACAACTCCAATATGCAACCGGATCACCGCCCGCAAACGCTCTTCCGGGTCGCTGATTCCGCGCGCGACTTTAATTACGCGCTCTTCCGTAATATCCATCGCCTGGTTCATCAGGTCGAACAGAATTTCATCTTTGCTCTGAAAGTGATGATAGAGTCCGCCTTTGCTGAGTTTGAGCGCGGCGGCGATATCGTTCATCGAAGTACCGTCATAGCCTTGCTGTTGGAACAGTCGCGCAGCGGTTCGCAGTATTTCCTGCCGGGGATCAAGGGATGGGCCACGAGCCATTGCGGAAGAATATACAGAGGGAAGAGATAATGCCAACTCACAAAGATTAATTCGATGGAGAGACGGGCAGTCTTTGCCCGGCAGGACGGGCGGGGACGCCCGTCTCTCCATCAATACTTTCGCAGCACGCCGATGACCCGCCCCTGAATTTGTACGGATTCCGCGGGCACCATAATCGGCTGCATATTCTTATTGGAAGGCTGCAGCCGGACGTTGTCGCCCTCTCGGTAAAAGCGTTTTAGAGTAGCGTCGGTGGCATCAATCAGAGCCACTACGATTTCTCCGTTGTGGGCAGTCTTGGATTTCTCCACCAGTACGTAGTCTCCGCTTAAAATATGTTCGTCCTGCATGGAGTCGCCCCGCACTTCAAGCACAAAGACTTCTTTGGAGCGTACAAAATCAGCCAGCGAAATGGTCTCCGGATTTTCGACCGCTTCAATGGGCTGCCCCGCCGCAATCCTCCCCAGCAATGGGAGAACCATCGTCGTATTCACCGCCATCGCCTGCTTGAGCCTGCCTTTCGGGGCAATCAAATCAATGGACCGGCTGCGATTGTAGTCGCGGGTTAGCAGCCCCTTTTTTTCAAGATTCGAAATATGCTTATGAACCGTGGCCAGGGAACTCAATCCCAATCCCTGCCCGATTTCATCAAACGAGGGAGAGTAGCCCTGCTTCTGAACGAATTCAGAAATAAAGTCGTAGACTTGACGTTGGCGCTTGGTGATTGCCATAATCGGAATTGTAAGCGAATAAAAGGCGAAGTCAAGAGTTTCGGGCAATTATCCCTTGACATCACGTTAGATTTAGTCTAATCTGTGGTCATTATGAACCGCAGACAGACCATTCCGAAGCATTTACGGTACACGATTGATGACTTCAACCGCCAGTTTCCTAACGATGACGCTTGCATCGAGCACCTGAAGGAGCAACGTTTCCCCGGCGGGATGGCGCACTGCGGGAAATGCCGACAAGAGCAAAAGCACCATCGCATCAAGGGCCGTCCGGTTTTTGCTTGCGACGTTTGCCTGACTCAAGTTTCTCCGATGGCTGGCACGATTTTTGAGCACAGCAGCACGTCGTTGCGGCTCTGGTACTACGCCATGTATTTAATGGCTTCGACTCGCTGCGGAATTTCTGCAAAGCAGATTCAGCGCGAAACCGGAGTTACCTATAAAACCGCTTGGCGGATGTTTCGTCAGATTCGCTCGTTGCTGTCCGAGGGTGACATGCAATTGGAGGGAGAAGCGGTAGAAATAGACGAGACGTACCACGGCGGACATCGCAAAGGCGGACACGGGAGACAGCTTCGCAACGACAAAGGCGAGGAAATGTATGCTCCGGTTTTCGGCATGGTGGAACGCAAGGGCCGTGTAAGGGCCTTCGCTACGCCCGATGTCAAGAGTGCCACGCTGCTCCCCATTATTCGTGAATACGTGCTCCCCAAGAGTACGATTTTTACGGATGAGTACAAGGTCTACGGTGGGATCAAAAATATGAAAAACCAATACGCTCATCGCCGGATTCGCCACAAGGCTCATGTCTATGTGAGAGGCAACGTTCACACGAATACGATTGAGGGATTTTGGTCGTTAGTGAAGCGCGGAATCAGCGGCGTGTATCATCAGGTGAGCACAAAATATTTGCAGAGCTACTTGGATGAGTATTCGTTCAGGTACAACAGGAGAGATCAGGGGAACTTGATTTTTACTTCGCTTTTGAAGCGCGTTGCCGAATTGGCCGCGCCGCGTGCCGCAGTAGATCGTGGAATGACGCCCGTGTTACAGGAGCCATTTTAGCCGCGACCTCTGCGGATGGCTTCAAATCTTGACTCGCAACGGGTCGTTCGCTGCTACCTTGCCGGGATGAGCGTATGCCCGCCATACGTTTTCAGTCTAGCACTGAGGACGGAATGACGGAAGTGTGTCAAAGAAATCTTCCAAAATCAAAGACGATCTTCCGGACTCGATTGAGCGAATTCCTGAGTACACACACGATGGGTTCACCTTCGCAAATCCCCGCCTCATCCAACGCTACGTAGAGGGTAAACTTAATATTCTCGTTCACTGCCGTATTCGGGAAATCAATCAAGAGATCATCGCCTGTTTTCAGGTTGAAGCGATTAGGCCCAACCCAATAGAACCGTGCAACTCTCGGAGTTGGGCCGGGAGCGATGTGTGGCTTGGTTTGGGCCAGATGTTTTGCAACGTTGAAGTTGTGAAAAGCGATGCCAGCTGTAAGCAGCAATCTGTGCTTGTCCCGCCGATTGAGGGCGTGGAGCCTCCAGAGAGTGTCATCCCCTCCCTTGTATGGTTTGATCGCCCGGATCGCGTCAATAGCGTCCTGTTTCAAGCCCTTTACTTTTCGCGCAAAGCTGGCTTGGTGCTTCGGGGAACTAGGGATTTCATCGAAGATGGGGAATGCATTTTGCGAAGTTGCAATCCCGCCATTTTTCCGAACGAGGGCCGTAACCAGATAGTCGAGCGCACTCCTGAGGTTTTGCATGGCATCGCCTGCGATGAGCGCGATTTCAGGAGGGACTTCTTTTACCTCCGCGAGACGGTAGTGATTCTGACTCGTCTGCGGATTGCGATATACGGCGATTTTGTAGGGGTTGGAGTTGATGAAGCGGTCATTGACAGAGTGGAAATCCTGGATGTGCTTTTCGGCCCGCTCGATCTTTAACTGGATGTCGCGCACTCCGTAAGCATAGGTTATTTACCAACGTGAGATCAAGGGATAATTACCGAGTTTCGGTTTAAAATTCTAGGGAAGAAGAAAGATGGTCACTCCCGCCTCCGGGAGTTACGCATGAAACAAGAATCTGAGTGGGAAATCGCGGAACGGGGAGTACGCGCGAGATCCCTGACCCGGTTGGTAAGAACGCCGAGTTTCGAGATGACGCCTAAAAAAGCCTCTGAACGACAAGAAAACCGCCAAGAAATCTCAAAACCAGCAACTATTTCTTTATCACGATTGAAACCGGGTACAGTGAACTTGCCATCCTAAATCGTGGGAAGAAGTATTTCTGTGATCAAGTTCTCTTCCGGTGTTGTTCGCGGATCGTTGATGTAATTCTCAATGCAGTAGTCGTCTCGAAGCTGGAGTTTTTTTTCCGCGGCAATTTCGAACACCCTGCGGCTTGCCTCAGGTAAATTTGAATAGGGGCCTATCAGAACAAACCGACTGTACTTGCCGCCTTGGAATTTGTTGTATTTAAGCCCAGCAGGCAAGTCCTTCGGCGTAGTAGCAAGTGAAGCGCCCGCACGATAAATCTTTGGCCCCACTTTGTAGAGGCTCGTGTACCCCGTGATTTTGTTGTGTTCCGAAATTTTAGGAACGAATTGATGCAAGTCCTGCCAGGCTTGAGGCGCGGTGTTTTGGAAGGGGCCCGTCTTCTCGATAAACACATAGTGGGTTTCGGGCCAAGTCACAATTTCAGGCTCTTGAGTAAGTTTCATGCGGTCTCCTGCGTTTAGCTGAAAGTCGGGAGCTTTACCAGATCGTTTTTGGGCACGGTTTCAACTTCGTTGCCGGCTTTCCGCCAAGCGGCCAGGCCGCCCACGATCACGAACGCATTGAACCCCTTCTGCCGTAGTAAGAGCGCCACACGGGCACTCGTGCCTTCGCGTATTCAAGTGCAATAAACGTAAATGTCCTTATCTTTAGGAAGATTCTCGAGTTCCACCTCCAGGTTATTGGGCTCAATGCGGATCGAACCCTTGATGCGTGCAGCGTCAGCATCGTAATAACCGTGGCTCCGGACATCGGCAAGGACGATTTTATCTTTCTCCTCGGACTTTAACTTCGATGCCAATTCTCCGACCTGGACTCTGGGCACGATCAGATATATTTTGCTCTTTTGGAAAATACGTATGCGATACGCAATATAGCCGATCATTGCAATGGCGAGCACGAGGGCCATAATGTGGCCGGCGGTCTGAAATCCATGGGTAATGGATTTGAGGAAATCGCGAAACAGGAATCCCAATCCTCCGTAAGCCAGTACATAAAGCGATGCTCCCGCTGAGTCCAATCGTAGAAACTGCTGTGTCCGCATCTTCATGCTCCCCGCCAATGGGGGAGCCATAGTATTCAAGCCGGGAACGAATTTTGCGAATAACAGGGTTAGTTTGCCGCGCTTATAGAATGATTCCGCAGAACGAAGTATGCATGTTTCCGGATTCGCGGAAACCCGGCACAAGAATCCCAGCAACGCCCAACCGGTATAGCGTCCCAATACATAGAGCAGGGAATCTCCGAGGAGCATTGCTCCCAAAGCCACAGCAAGAGCAGCTGGAACACTTAAGACTTTTGCGGCGCACGCGGCTCCAGCAGCGACCAACGCCAGCGCCGCCGGCACCGGAAACCCAAGAGCCTCGGACAGCACCACAAGGAACAGGAGGAGATACGCGTGATGGGCTAGCGTGGCAAAAAAATGATTCATCAGATTCGTCGCCGGATAAGACAAAGGGCGGCTTTTACGCCGCCCGAAGCGTACGAGTTTCGCGAAACTACATCGCCGTCTGTTTGAGCATTTTTACACTCATTACGTGGATTGCGCCCGTGTCCGAGTGAACGTGCGCGCTGACCATAACGTGATGGCCTACGTGATCCTTCAGTGTTTCTGGATTCATCACGTCCCATGACTTGCTGTCTTTGTCGTTGACAAAAGTGATTTTATCTCCGTCTTGCTTCACTGTCCCTTTAAGGCTCTTTAACGGCGCTTTGGCCATGGGTTTGTCCATCGGCGCCACTTTGTCTGTTGAGGCTGGTGTTGAAGGCGAGCTTCCCATTGTGTCCTGAGCAAAAGCGCAGATGTTGACAAAGATCGAAAGACCGAGTGCTAAAACGAACAGCTTTCTCATATTTCAAAGTCTCCTTGAGGGTAATTGTGAAAAGAGTTAAATTGTTAAAATCAGAGTTGCTAAGTGGCCAAAGAAATTAGACTCCCATTACAACTACGAAGCAAGAGGCCCAGCGGATTGTCCTCGACAAACTTCTGCTGAATTGCATACAAACACAATCCATGGCGATTTCATAACAGCTTCGCATAATCTGCTTTAGCTTGTTTAAGAAGTGGGAGATCGGCATCAGCATTTTTCCACAACGCGAAAAAATCCTGATAGGCGGTCTTCGCCTTGGCGGAATCACCGGAAAGCGTGTAGGCGCGTGCCAGGCCGAGATGCGCTAGAGAAGCAATGACCTCGTTACCGGCGATGGTGGGATGATCAAGGATTTTCTGGAACTCGGCTGCTGCCGCACCGCCTTGGCGCGCCGCGACATAAGCTTCTCCACGCAAGTAAACCGGATACAAGCCAAAACCCAATGATGGGCTGGGAAAACCCAACTCGTAAGGACCAGACGGAGCAAGGGATTCGATCGCTTTGGCAGGGCTGCCTCCCGTGAGGTCCATCGCCGCGTGGATCATCGGCAAGTACATGAATTTCACAATTGTGTCTTCCGGAAAGCGGTTAGCGAGGTCACCAGCTAACCGCGTGGCTTGCGCAGAATCACCGGCCGCACCCAGCGCGATGGCTCCCATAGCCTCAACATCTTTACCATTCGAGAGAGTAAGAGCGGCCTGCGCCGGCTGCTTTACCTGGCTCATGTTACCCACGAGCGCTTCGCGCAAGGCTGCCTCCGCATCGTAGGTTGCGGCTGTTTCTTTTTCATCGGCGCGCTGGGCTGACTCGGATGCGCGGCGCGTGAGATCCCGTGCTTTGGCAAACTGGCCGCCAAACGCCGCCGTCTCGGATTCGCCGTAGAGCATGCCATCTTCGAATCCAGGCTTGCCCATCAGCGAAGCTGCCTCACGTTCCATTCCAGCCACGTCGTGTTGCAGGAAATCAATGGTGTAAAGAATCGAATGGAGCCCAGGACTATCGAGATTATGAGCTTGCGCTTCCTGAGCACTGGTTCTGGCTTCATCCAGACGATTCACCTGGAAATACCCGTAGACGAGATTCGTGTAATTGAGTCCACTCCCTGGATCAAGTTTCATTGCGTCCTGGGCCGCGACGAGACTCTTGTCAAAATCGCCCACGATGCCATATAAGACGCTCAAATTTGTTGCTGGCGCGGCGTCGTGTGGATAGGTCTGACGCCACAGCTCATAGGCCTTGCGGGTGGCCTCCAAATCTCCGGAAACAAATTGGGCGTAATGCGAAGTAATGTATAGCTTCTCGAGTTCGCTCACACGGTCCCGCAAGTCGTAGGCCTTGCGCATATTTTCTGCGGAGCGTCCACTTTCTCCGATGTTGATATAGCACGTACCCAGCCGCGCATACGCCATGGCGAAATTAGGATCAAGGTTGACCGCACGCTGAAACAATGTAATCGCCCCGGGCGAATCGTTCCTCAGAAGCATTGCCTGGATGCCCAAACCGTACGCCTGTAGCGCCTCGATCGACGACGTGGTCACGTTTTCTGCCGGGGCGTCAAATTTCTGTACCGAGGCCAGCGATTCGCCCAGCTTCTCGCGTATCTTGGTGGCGGCTTCGCCCATTGCTTTCAGCACCTGCTCTTTGCCGCTAGCTGTTGCCTGCTCATCCGCGAGGACATCGCCGTTGCGGCAATTCACCGCTTTCACTCCCAGAACATACTGGCTGCCGAGACTGGAGATCGAACCTTCGATAGTTGCCGCACTCCCGGTGCGCTGGCAAACCTCGCTGGCTAGTTCGCGGGTGAGGCGCGCATCTTTGGGTTGTGCCATGAGGGCTAGGGTTTGAGCGATGCGGTTGTCCGACACCAAATTCAGAAATGGCGACTGCTCCAATTGCGAGGACAAGCCCTGGCGCAGCGTACCGTCAAAGACGGGATCACCGGTCATATTAGTGAACTCCGATACGACGACGCTGTCCTTTTCGGTGAGCTTTGGTTTGGTCTGCGAGCGAAGCATGTACCAGCCGGCCACAGCGGCCACTATTACTAAGACAGCCACGGCCGCCAGCCAGTATTTTCTGTTTTTCGCTACTGCTGGACCGACGTTTGCCGCGTTACTGGATGAAGATGCCGAAGTCGTGGCGGCAGCTGGTCTGGAAGCGGCGCTCGAAGGATTCTCGGACCCCGTTTCTGCGATGGTTTCCTGCGCGATCGCGATCGGTCCAGAACCGACCGATGGGACCTCGGCTGGGATCCCATGGCGCGATTCAGTCTCCCGTTTCAGCCGTTTTAAGTCGGTTCGCATTTCGGCCGCGCCTTGGTAGCGCATTTCGCGGTCTTTCTCCAAAGCCTTGTTAATGATGTCCTCTAGCTTGGGCGGCAAGTCAGGATTCAGGCGGATCGCAGGAACTGGATCGCGTTCCAGAATCGCGTTGAAAATGACTGCCGAACTCTCGCCGCGGAATGGCAATGCGCCCGTTGCCATTTCGTAGAGGACCACTCCAAACGAGAACAAGTCGGTACGAGCGTCCAGTTCCCTTGCCCGCGCTTGCTCGGGAGACATGTAAGCGACCGTACCTACGGTAGATCCAGGACTGGTCAGATGTTCCTCGACCGCCGTCTCCTGGGCAGTCACTCCCGCTTCCAGCGCCGCCTTGCCAGCGATAGTCACTTTTGCCAGACCAAAATCGAGAATCTTGGCGTGGCCACGTTTGGTGATAAAGATGTTCGCAGGCTTTATGTCGCGATGAACGATACCTTCCGCATGGGCCGCGTCCAGTGCGTCCGCAATCTCGATGGCGATAGGCAGGATCGTCTCGATTTCCATGGGACGGCCAGCCACACGATGCTTCAAAGTCAGCCCGTCCAGGAACTCCATGACGATGAACGATTGCCCCTCGTCTTTTCCAATCTCGTGGATGATGCAGATGTTGGGGTGATTGAGGGCCGAGGCCGCGCGGGCTTCACGCCGGAAGCGTTCAAGAGCCTGCGGGTCTCTGACCACGCTTGGTGGCAGGAATTTCAGCGCGACAAACCGGCCAAGTTCCGTGTCCTCGGCTTTGTAAACCACACCCATTCCGCCGCCGCCCAACTTCTCGACGATACGGTAGTGCGAGATGGTTTTGCCGATCAAAAGAAGATGTCCGCTCTTTGCGCGACCATATTAGGTTCCCGCAGGCGGCGAGTCAATTCCATATGGAGGACCAACTGGGAGCGCAAAATTACTCGACCATCACTGATTTCACCAGATTTCTCGGACGATCTACATCCAGTCCCTTGCGAACCGCCATGTAGTATGCAAATAACTGTAGAGGAACGATCTCTAATATTGGCAGCAATAATTCGGGGGCCTGCGGGATCGTAATCGTGTGGTCGGCGAGTTTCTTGATTTCTTCATCGCCTTCGGAAATGATCGCGATAACCAAAGCGCGCTGCTGCTTGAATCCTTTAATGTTGGCCACGCTTTTCTGGTGTCGCAGAAGCGATCCGGGATCTGTGACATCCCGCGTTGCGATAATCACCACGGGAAGATTCTCGTCTATTAAAGCGTTCGGGCCGTGCTTGGTTTCGCCTGTTGGATAGCCTTCCGCGTGAACGTAGGAAACTTCTTTCAGTTTCAGCGCTCCGTCCATTGCGATTGGGTAGTGAATCGCGCGACCCAGAAAAAGAAAATCCTGCACAGCATGAAGCCGCTCCGCAAGCGTCTCACAATCGGACGAGCACCGGAGCACAGTTTCTAAAGTATTTGGAAGCGCAATTAATTCCTCTATCCACTTCCGCCGTTGTTCTTTTTTCAGCCGTCCTCGCACTTGTCCGAGGTAAAGGGCGAAAACGAAGAGCACGGCCATTTGAGCGGTAAAGGCTTTTGTGGATGCGATACTTATTTCCGGTCCGGCGTGAGTGTAGAGAACGCCGTCGGCTTCGCGGGCTATCGTGGAGTCAATCACATTTGAAATTGCAACTGTCCGCGAGCCTTTGATTTTTGCTTCGCGCTGGGCGGCGGTTGTGTCCGCTGTTTCGCCTGATTGAGTAATAACGATGGTGAGTTCACCGGGACCAATCTGAGGATTGCGATATTCGAACTCGCTCGCATAGTCAACGTCTACTGGCACGTCGGCGAGTTCCTGAAACATGTATTGTCCGGCCATCCCCGCATGTCGGCTGGTTCCCGAGGCCACAATGTTCACGCGACGTAAGGCACGAAGCTCCTCAGCGCTGATGCGGACGTCATCCAGCACAACCGCGGCGTCCTCCAACGATATCCGCGGCCCGATGGTGTCTCGAAGCCCCTGCGGCTGCTCGAAAATTTCTTTGAGCATGTAATGTGGAAATGCGCCTTTGTCTGGCATCGCTGCTCCTAAGAATTGTTGGATGTCAAATCCCAATGCTGCCGATGATTGTCTTTCGCAGTTCGCCGTCCGGACCTAAGACTACGATGTTTGCGTCCCCGCCAGCCTGCAATTTCCCGGTGCGAGGCGAAACAGCCCGCCCCGGATTCGCCGTCGCAAGAATTAGCGCTTGCTGGAGATCGTACCCGGCGAATTCCATAACATTGCGGACGGCCCGGTCCATGGTTAAGGTACTGCCAGCCAATTTTCCATCAGACAAGCAGATTCCGTCTTTCACGTCAAACTCAAATGTGCCCAGGTGATAACGGCCATCCGGCATACCTGTGGCTGCGGTGCCGTCGGTGATCAAGATGACATCGCGCTGTCCCTTCGCCGCGATGGTTAACTTCACTATGGATGGATCGAGGTGAATTCCGTCGGCAATAATCTCCACGGCGATGCCAGAATTCGTCAGCGATTCTCCTACGATACCCGGGTCGCGATGGTTCAGCGGTCGCATGCCGTTAAATAAGTGAGTGGCGTGGCGGGCGCCCGCGCTCACGGCCGCCCGAGTAGTTTCAATGTCAGCATCGGAATGTCCCAGGCTGACGCAGACCCCGCGCTTGCTCGCCTCCACGATCAGTTCGATTGCCTTTTCCAGTTCGGGAGCGATCGTCATAATGCGAATATGCCCCCGCGAAGCCTCCCAAAAACGCTCGAAAACTTTCAACGATGGCAGTATTAGATCTTTAGTGGGATGAACCCCGCGCCGCGCGTGGCTCAGGAACGGACCCTCAAGGTGAATACCAACAGGGCGAGCCCGCAGATTTTCTGAAGCTTGTTTGGGGGATTTTTCAATGGCATCGGCCAACCGTGCCAATGCAGCAACAGTAATGTCAACGGATGCACTCACTGTCGTGGGAAAATAGCTTCCCACGCCATGCCTTGCAAGCAACTTTTCAACGCAAGGCATTGCCTCGGGAGAACCCTCCATCACGTCGCGGCCAGCGGCGCCATGAACGTGAATATCAATGAAGGCAGGGGCGAGAATTGCATTCCCGTAATCTGCTATCCGGCAATTAGCCGGGATCTCGCGACGTTCCCGCGAGCTGATCTCGGAAATCTTTCCGTCGTCCAAGAACAGTATCGGTTGCGATATGCGTTCCAGCGGAGTGAATAGCGTGGCGGCTGTGATCGCGATCATGAAGGCAATTCAGTATTAAATTTTGATCGGGTCTTGAGATTCATGCTGGATCATCACATGTCAACGATTGCGCGTCGCATCCCTGCATCTTTGCGGAATCTCTTAACGCACGCTCACGTGCCGAACGAATGAAGCTTGGTGCCATCGAAGGGACTCGAACCCCCACACCCTTGCGAGTACATGGACCTGAACCATGCGCGTCTGCCAATTCCGCCACGATGGCAACATCAGGAAGGACTACGAATCATATTCTACAGGCGAGTCATTGGCTGTCAAACCAAAGGCGTCCTTCACGTCTTGATCTGCTGTACGCCGGCTCCTCCGCGGGTCCTAGATTACCTCAGAAACTTTCAATGCTTGCCTTGACGATTACGCGACGGGGTTCTTCACGAGGGCCAGGTGAAAAGAGATTCGAAAACGAAATCCTAGCGATTCATATAAACGAATCGCTCCGACGTTGTCCCCTTTGACGTGCAGGAAAGGAGTCTCGCCGCGTCTTCTGATTTCAGTCATCAAAATTGACATTAACGATCGTGCGTATCCTTTCCCGCGATGGTCAGGATGCGTACACACCGCGCTCACCTCGGTGTAACCCGGCATCCGCATCCGCTCCCCAGACAAGGCAATCAGCTGCCGATCCAGGGAGAACACGCCCAAGTATTTCCCCAGCTCGATGGTTCGTTTACGGAATGGACCCGGCTCGGTCAATTGCGTGAGCGCCAACATTTGCGGAACATCCGCCGCGGTCAAGGTTTCAAACGCGCCATTTTCTTCTTCTTCAACGTCCTGGAATGACTCGCACACCATCTGATGAACGGCGAATGTTTGCGACAGATCCCAATTTCGGGGAATTTGTGGCGGTTCGGTCAGAAACAATGCAGCGCTGTCGCCTGGAGGCACCACTTGCCGCAAAGCGTCGTATGACGCCGACGACTGTCTTTCCATTCCGGCGAGCGGCCCGATCTCCGGCAGGTATCGTTTGGCGATGGCGTTTCCTTGCGCAAATCGGCAGTGCGATGTGGAAAGCGCGTTCCAGATCGGATTGTCGAGCATCGCCGCGGACGACACTGCCGCAACGCGCTCAGGCAAAGCACTCATCGCCTTAACTTTCCAGCTTGGCGGTCATCGTGATTTCAGCTTTGAGAACCTTCGAGACCGGACATCCGGCTTTAGCTTCCTGTGCCGCTTTTTGAAACGCCGCTGCATCGCCACCGGGAAGCTTTGCCGTAACATCCAGATGGATGGCAGTGATGGACCAGCCGGAATCCTGCTTATCGAGGGTAAGAGTGGCTTTGGTATTGATGCTCTCCGCTTTCAGGTTTGCCGCGCCAAGCTGCGCTGAAAGCGCCATAGAAAAGCATGCCGCATGAGCCGCGGCGATCAATTCCTCCGGATTGGTTCCGGGCGCATTCTCGAAGCGGGTCATGAACGAATACGGAGTGTGTGACAACACGCCGCTCGGTGCCGAGACTTCTCCCTTACCGTCTTTAAGACCGCCCTTCCAAACCGCACTTGCATTCCGCTGCATTCAGAATTCTCCTCAATTAAAATAGATGCGCTTTTATTGTAAATGACCTCTTTCTCAGCGTGAGATTGGGAATCAGGGCCTTTCCCGAAAAAGCAGTCTCCCATGCCTCTATGGCTTCGTTGCAAGCGATAGTTTGCGATTTGTAAATCTTAGAGCCTTCGGATTTCATCTAAGTTAATCTGCACTCGGCGTGTACCAGCTCAGCGGGCCAGGTGCGGGTCGAACTCCAAAACTATCTTATGTGGATTGTTGCTCTAGCTCTGCGCCGGCCATACACGTTTGTGGTCATGGCGCTGCTCATTATCATTCTGAGCCCCATCGTTATCTTTCGGACCCCAACCGATATTTTTCCCGACATCAACATTCCCGTCATAAGCGTGGTATGGAACTACACCGGCCTCTCGCCACAGGACATGGCGAATCGAATCACCACTAACACCGAACGCGGTTTAACGACTCTGGTTAACGACATCGAGCATATTGAATCGCAGTCGCTTAATGGCGTTGCCGTGGTTAAGATATATTTCCGTCCCACGGCCAACATTCCGACGGCGCTCGCGCAGGTTACGGCGATTTCCCAGACCGCGCTTCGTGCGCTTCCTCCAGGAACAACTGCGCCATTGGTCATTCAATATTCCGCGTCGAGTGTGCCAATCCTACAAATCGGGCTGAGCAGCAAGACGCTTCCTGAGCAGGAACTGAATGACCTGGCGTTAAATTTTATGCGCACCCAGCTCATTACTGTCCAGGGAGCTGCCATTCCCTATCCGTTTGGGGGAAAACAGCGGGTGGTTTCAGTGGATCTGGATACTCCGGCGTTGCAGTCCAAGCATCTGAGCGCGGTTGATGTTGTGAATGCGATTGCCGAGCAGAATCTCATTCTGCCTTCCGGCACCGCCAAACTCGGACCGCTCGAATATCAGGTCGAGCTTAACGCCAGCCCGCAGACGATAGCCGAGCTTAACGATTTGCCTATACGCACAATCAACGGAACCACTATTTATGTGCGAGACGTGGCCCACGTGCGCGACGGCTTTACGCCGCAGACCAATATCGTAAGGCAGGATGGGGTTCGCGGAACCTTGTTGAGCGTCATGAAAAATGGCGGAGCTTCCACTATCAATGTCGTGAAGGATGTTCGCGGAATGCTGCCACGCGTGATGGCTACTTTGCCGCAGGATCTTAAGGTAAGCCTGTTATTCGACCAGTCGTTGTTTGTGCGCGCCGCGATCAAGGGCGTGGTGCGGGAAGCGCTAACGGCCGCGTGTCTCACCGCAGCGATGATTCTTTTGTTCCTGGGCAACTGGCGCAGCACGCTGATCATTGCCGTTTCCATTCCACTTTCAATTCTCGTTTCGGTCATCATGCTGAGCGTGCTGGGGGAAACATTTAACATCATGACCCTGGGAGGCCTGGCGCTGGCCGTCGGCATCCTGGTGGATGACGCTACGGTGGAGATAGAAAACATTGAGCGGAACCTTGGGATGAAAAAGGAACTGAAGCAGGCGATTCTCGACGGCGCTCAGCAGATCGCGGTTCCGGCGTTTGTTTCGACCCTTTCTATATGCATTGTTTTCGTTCCCATGTTTTTTCTTGCGGGAGTTGCGCGTTATCTATTCGTGCCGCTGGCGGAAGCAGTCGTGTTCGCCATGCTCGCCTCGTATCTGCTCTCGCGGACGATAATTCCTACCATGGTGATGTACCTCTTGCGCGGCCATGAAGAGGATGCGCACAAACCCAAGACCAGTTTTTTCGGGCGCTTCCAGGCTGGTTTTGAAGCCAGATTTGAGAAGTTGCGTGGCTCCTATCGCAACACTATTGAAGGCCTGATGGATCATAGGGGCCTGTTTGTAGGGTGCTTTCTAGGTTTTTGTCTGCTTTCAGGTGGGCTTTATTTTGCTCTCGGTTCGGATTTTTTCCCGACCGTTGATGCTGGGCAGTTCCGGCTGCACGTGCGAGGACGTGCCGGCTTGAGAATTGAAGAAACTGCCCGGCTTGTTGATCAAGTTGAAAATGAAATCAGGCGAGAGGTTCCTCGAAAAGAAATCGTTACAGTTCTGGATAACATTGGGTTGCCCTACAGCGGTATCAATCTGACCTACAGCAATGGCGGCACCATTGGCACTTCTGACGCCGAAATATTGGTTGATTTAGGTCCGGACCATCACCCCACTTCGGCCTATATTCACAAACTGAGGGAGCAGTTGCCGCGGCAATTCCCGGGCGTCGAATTCTTCTTTCAGCCGGCCGATATCGTCAGTCAGATCCTGAATTTTGGCATGCCCGCTCCTGTGGACGTGCAACTTGTAGGCCCAAACTATCCGCAGAATTATTTAATCGCGCAAGAGATTGCGAATCGCATGCGGCACGTGCCCGGCGCGGTGGACGTCCATGTACAGCAATTGATGAATGAACCCACTCTTTATTTCGATGTGGACCGGGTTCGAGCGCAGGAGGTGGGAATCAGCGAGCGCGACGTGGCGCAGAATGTTCTGGTCTCGCTAAGCTCCAGTTTTCAAACCTCGCCAACGTTTTGGCTGAATCCGAAAAACGGCGTCAGCTATAACCTCGCTGTGCAGATGCCACAATACAGAGTTGACAATCTGCAATCGCTGATGAATATCCCCATCAATAATGGCAGTTCGCAACCGGAAGTTTTGGCAAACCTTGCAACCGTTAGCCCTCAAACCGGTCCGGCGGAAGTGAGTCATTTTAATGTAGCCCCGGCGGTTGACGTGTACGCGAGCGTGGATGGACGTGACCTGGCCGGCATGGCAAGCGATACGCAGAAAATTGTGGCGGACTTTAATAAACATTTGCCTCGAGGCACGGAGATGGTGGTTCGCGGTCAGGTCGAAACCATGACGTCTTCTTTTCGAGGATTGGCCTTCGGTCTGGTGATGTCCATTGTCCTGGTCTACCTGTTGATCGTGGTTAACTTTCAGTCCTGGCTTGATCCGTTCATCATCATTACTGCATTGCCCGGTGCTCTCGCCGGAATTCTCTGGCTTTTATTTGTCACTCACACGACGCTTAGCGTCCCCGCGCTTATTGGTTCGGTTATGTGCATGGGCGTGGCCACCGCTAACAGCATTCTGATGATTTCGTTTGCAAGAGAACGCATGGATGAAGGTATGCATCCCATTCAAGCCGCAGTTGAAGCGGGTTATACGCGCATGAGGCCGGTGATCATGACAGCTTTAGCTATGATTATCGGCATGTTACCCATGGCCCTTTCCTGGGGCGAGGGCGGCGAACAGAATGCGCCACTGGGCCGTGCGGTTATCGGTGGCCTGCTGTTTGCCACGGTTGCGACTTTGTTTTTCGTTCCCGTAGTTTTCAGTATTTTTCACGGAAGACGAGTAGACCGTGCGTCGTAAGTGCAAGAGAGAACATCATAAATACTTTACGAATAAACCTTCTTAGGACTGAAATGGACCAAACCTTGATGGATCGCAATACGATGGACCACAATACGAAAGAGCAGCCGCAGCAGAATGGTCCTGAGCGGAAGCACGGTCCGGCTTATGTTCTGGTCATCGTTCTGCTTGTTCTGTTCGTGATTGCCGCGGTGATCGGCCTGATTCTTCGAGCCAGTGAGCGCCACGCGCTGGCAAAAGAAACAGAATCGCTATCCGTTCCTTCGGTCGTGGTCGTTCATCCCAAAGTGGAAGCGCCGCAAGAAGTCCTCGATCTGCCCTCCACGTTGCAGGCCTTTACCGAGTCACCAATCTATGCCCGAACTAACGGATATCTGGCGCACTGGTACAAAGATATTGGCAGCCGCGTGCAAAAAGGACAGTTGCTGGCTGACATCGAAACTCCAGAAATTGATCAGGAACTAATGCAAGCTCGCGCGGCGCGGGATCAGGCCGAGTCGCAGATGAACCTGGCCGCAATTTCGGCAAAGCGTTACCAAAACCTTCAGAAGATGGATGCAGTCGCACAGCAGGAGACCGACGACCGTACCAGCGCATATGAGCAAGGCAAAGCGCAATTGGCGCAAGCGACCGCGAACCTGAATCGGCTGGGCCAACTCGAGGGCTTCAAACACATTTATGCACCCTTTTCCGGTGTGATCACAAAACGCAACGTTGATGTGGGGGCATTGATCAATGCTGGCAATAGCGGGCCGAACCAGGAACTGTTCGACATGGCCAAGGTGGATCCAATACGCGTGTATGTTGACGTCCCTGAGATTTATGCGCCTGCGGTTCACGCGGGTGTGCACGCAACAATCGAACTGGCGTCGCTATCTGGGCAACACTTTGCCGGAAACGTGGCGCGAACCGCGGATTCGATTGACCTCACTACCCGCACTCTCCGCACCGAGATTGATGTCCCGAATCCCAAGGGCGTTCTTCTCCCGGGTTCCTACGCGCAGGTGCACTTCGATGTGAATGTGAAAGCCGTCCGGCTTTCTGTCCCGGTAAATGCATTGCTGTTTCGCGCCGAAGGCATGCGCGCGGCCGTAGTGGATTCCGATAATAAAGTCCATCTGAAGCCGGTGGTGATTGGGCAGGACTACGGAACAACTCTCGAAATTCTTGGCGGACTCGATCAGAACGATGCCATCATCCTGAATCCCGGCGATTCCCTCGAAGAAGGGCAGCAGGTGCAGGTTTCGAACGCCGGCGGCGGGAACTCATGAGATGGAGTTTCGCCGCGCTCCTCGTGCTGGCAGGCCCGGCGTGTTATGCGGCAGGACCGTCCTATAAGAAACCTGATGTGGTGACTCCGCAAAATTGGCAAACTCCAGCACCGTGGCATGAGGCGAACCCTGCCGATTCAATTCCGAAAGGTTCCTGGTGGACTCTGTTTGGCGATGCTGAACTAAATCAATACGAAGATCGCGCCATCGCAAACAATCAGACGCTCAAGGCTGCGATATCGCGGCTCGCCGAGGCACGTGCCACGGCGCGCGTCACTGCGTCGGGGTTGTACCCAGAGTTAGATTCGGGACCATCGGTTTCAAGGCAACGGCTGTCTGGGAACCGCCCTGCCCTCGGCACCTTAGTCGCGCCCACTACACCGATTACCTATAACTTGTTCACGATACCTTTCACCCTGAATTATGAAGTAGATCTCTTCGGACATGTTCGCCGAAGCGTTGAGGCCGCTAATGCCAGTGCAGAGGCTTCGGCTGCGGACTTGGAAAATGTCCGCTTGATGATCAGTTCCGACTTGGCAGCGGATTATTTTCAGGTACGCGAGCTCGATTCCGAGATCGCGGTCGTGCAGAAGGCAATTGCTTTTCAGCAGGAAGGACTAAAGCTGGTCAATGAGCGTCACGAGGGAGGCGCCGTTTCAGGACTTGATGTTGCGCAGCAACAGACCGTCCTCGATTCCTCTGAGACTCAGGTCTACCTGCTTCAACAACAGCGCGCTCAGTACGAACATGCGCTTGCGACACTTCAAGGTTTGCCCGCCTCCACTTTCAAAGCTCCCGTGCGCGCCATGGATACGCTCCCACCAGTCATCCCTCTTTCGCTGCCTTCTGAATTATTGCAGCGGCGTCCCGATATCGCGACGGCGGAGAGGCAGGTCGCAGCTGCGAACGCCCGTGTTGGTGTGGCCAGATCGG
>CAVWRO010000008.1:0-108151 GCA_963757385.1 uncultured Acidobacteriaceae bacterium
CGGCTCGTGTTTCGGCGACACGCATCTCAGCACCCTGCACCATAGCCGAAACGTTGGAAGGATCAGCATCACCGAAGCCCATGAAACCTTTGCAAACTCGAGACTTGTAAACAGTAGCTTCAAAAGCGAATCGACGGGTATGCGGGTCTGAAAGCTCTGCATTATAGAGTATGGTTATGGCATGACAGTGTTTCCGATGCGCTACGCGGAGAAGACCTGCATGCGTTACATACCACCCATTTTGCAGAATGGTAAGATCGCCGGCGGCCACTGACACCTTTAGCTCTTTGGAAAGAGTTTTGAGGAGCTTTATGAGAGTGTGTGCGCGGGACAACCCCCACCTTTCCCGCGCAAGTTTGCAGTTAGAAGAGCACAAGGCGTCTACGTTTCGCATGCTATCTCCATGTAATGCAATATGCATTATCAATAATGCTCCTTGCATTACATTTTGTCAATCTTGATGCGCAGGTCCAAAGAAATTATTGACGGCCTAGGGGTGCTTGGTTAGCATCAGGCGAATCGATTGAACCGCATGACAAAGAAGGAGACTTTAAATTTTCGCGTTCCAGCCGAATTCAAACAAAGGCTAGTTGAAGAAGCAAAGAAGCAGCGTCGATCCCTGACTAATTATTTGGAGACCACACTTATGGAAGTGTGGTCTATTCAGGAAAAAGAACGCAGGAAGAGAAAGCCAGACCAGAAACATGCACCGGAGTGAAGAGATTCGCCATCTGAGGCGGACTTTGGAAGAGCCAACAAAAATGAATTGCTTTGGGCACCACTAAGAGTTGGTTCGGTAAGCCCTACTGATCCAGCTCTTTAATGAACCGTTCCAGATCTTGAGCTTCAACGCCGCGCGCGATCGCCGTGGTCGGCAACTGCGAACGCGACTTTCGGTGAACTACAATCAACCGCCCGAACCCTTTGGTCGAAGCTCGAGCCATTGAGAGTAGCGGCGCGGCTAATGACGGCCGGACTGTTCTGCTAGCTTTAGCTTCAACCAACCACAGCTTCGAGTCGGGCCGTGGCACCAGGAAGTCAACCTCCAAGCCTTGCTGATCGCGGAAATAGTAGAGCTCCTTCCGCTTTCCGTGATTGGTCTGACTCTTGAGTATCTCCGAGGCGACGAAGCCCTCGAACAGGGCTCCCAGAAATGGCGACCGCTCAAGTTCAGCCGAAGAAGTCACGCCCAGCAGATAACAGGCGAGACCGCAGTCTTCCCAGTACATTTTCGCGGATTTGATGAGCCGTTTTCCGAAGTTTTCGAAATATGGGGGCACTAGGATGATTTGACCAGTCACTTCAAGAATAGATAGCCACTCGCCGATGGTTGGAACCGAAACTCCCAGGGGCGCAGCAAGGTCCGTCTTATTAAGAATTTGGCCATGACGGCTCGCAAGCAGAGAAAGAAACCGACGAAATGTCACCAGATCACGGACGTTGGTTATTGCGCGCACATCGCGCTCCAAATACGTTTGAAGGTAGGAGGCGTACCAAACGCTGCGGCTCTGTGGATGGGCGAGTACTTCAGGAAAGCCTCCATGCAGCAGATCCACTTTGACTGTCTCTGTTTGGCTAAGAGGCATAAGTTGGAAAATGGCGGCGCGCCCAGCCATCGATTCGGTGATGCCTCGCATGAGAGGAGCTTCTTGAGACCCGGTGAACAGCCATTGCCCCATGCGGCGAGGGGTGGCATCGATAAGAGTACGGACGTAGGGAAGCAACTCGGGGACATTTTGGATTTCGTCGAATACAACCGGCGGTTGCAGTTCCTCGAGAAACGTCCGCGGATCACCGCGCACTTGCGCTCGAATATCAGGATCTTCGAGCAGCACATAACGGGCGTGCGGAAATAGCTTGTGCAAGAGCGTTGTCTTGCCTGCACGACGCGGGCCCGTAACCACAACTGCTGGAAAGTGCCGGGACGCATCCTGAAGTATGGGGGTTAGTCGCCTAGGAATATAGCGCATATGAGTAATATAAACTTTCACTTCATATTACCCCAATACGACGAATTGTTGCTTCGCCGGCCAGCCTACAATCTTTCAATCTTGAGCAGGGCCCGAATTGCCTAAAACCCACGAATATTGTCACTTTCTGCTGTATTTTGCAATCTTGCTAGCGTAAAATTGACGTAAGCCGTAGTGCGTAGGTGCCGATTTGATCGGCACCTTTTTCCATTTACGGGCATTTACGAGGAAATATTTATGACGAGAACGAAGGCAATTTCGGTAAGAGGGGATGGCGCCCATGACAAAGGATTTGCAAATGGCGGTGACCCAAGTGAAATGTCGCACATACCTTGCTTCGGAGAAGTTATGCCTGACTTACATTCCGAACTCGTTGCGGATCCAGCGAAGTCAGGTGCCCCCCGGATGCACGTTCACAAAGGCAGTCGCTTTTCCACGGTTTCAGAAGTACGCCACGGACGCCATGTTTACGTTCCGGCTCGGATAGGTGAAGGGCTAGCGCAGGCGGTCCGCTTCCCTCCCCCAAGCGTCCACTTCGGCTCACCCTCGCAGTTGACGGAATCTATCGCTAAGTTCATCTGCGATTTCGGAAAAACACCGAGAGAAGACGCCGATCTGCTAGCAGCTTTCGCTATCTCAACTTGGTTCGTGGATTGCTTTCGACTTGCGCCTGTTCTTCATTTAACGGGTTCCGACGCCCGAGTGCATTCGATCATGCGTATCTTGGCTTGCGTGTGCCGCCGTCCGATTTTGCTGGGGCGCCTGGATCTGGCGGCTTTGAGTACGTTGCCTAAGGGGCTTGAAGCAACGCTTCTCATTCAAGAGGAGAAACTCACTAAGAGTTTGACACGGATTTTGGACACATCGAGATACCGCGACGTCAAAATTCCACTTCAAAAGAGTTGGATCCACGCCTACGGAGCTAGAGTTCTTTTCTCCAATCCGATGGCGTTGGACGCCGCCGCACTTCGAATAAATCTTTCATCTGCGGGGGGCATGTTGCCTGAGTTGAAAGATGACATGGAAAGAACAATCGCCGCTGATTTCCAGGCAAAGCTGTTGCGCTACCGCATGGTTCAATACGAGGCGGTCAAGGATTCCCACTTTAACTATTCAGATTTTATTCCCCAAATGGAGGAAGTTGTTCGAGCATTGATAACTCCTCTGATTGACGATGGTGAGTTTAGAGAATCCGTTTTGTCGGCGCTGACGGCACGTAATAAAGATTGCGCCGGGGCCAGATTCACCGACCTCAATTGCGTTGTGATCGAAGCTGCACTGGCCTTTTGCCACGATTCAACTGTGGAGAGATTTCTTGTCAAAGATATAGCGGACGCCGCGGACGCCATCTTGCTAGGACGCGACGAGGACAATAGAATAAGCGCTAAGGCGGCTGGGCAGGTGTTGCGGGGACTTGGCCTCTTCCCCGAACGCGTCACCAAGGGATATCACCTTGCTCTCAACGATAGCAATCGTGAGAAGATTCACCGGCTCGCAAAAGAATACAACGTGCATTCCCTTGACAAAGGGACTAGACGCTGCGATTACTGCCCGCCCACTGATTCGAATTAAAGATACGGGATGTACTTATGAATGTATGTACGTTGTTTTTGTTTTTTTGATTGTCTGAGCGAGGTGTGGAGGAGGCAAATATGAGATCCGTAAAACCTCAACGATCGACCCCGGAGCTTCTACGTTGGTTAACGGAATGCGGGTGTCCGGTTGATATTTTAGGAGTCGAGTCCTCGATTAGGATAGAGCAGCAACTTGGGGATGATGTCACCCATCTCTTTGAGTTGCCGGATAGCCGGACCGGCTGCATCCTTGATTTGAGAGTGGTCAATGAAGGGCCCGGCCAGCGCAGCATTCGAGACTTGGAATTTACGATGCCGTGGTCAGATTTCGGGTTTCGACTTCTAGAAGACCCGAAAGAAATGGGAGGAGGACGCTACACTGATTTGTATTGTTTCCCCGGTACTAAAATTGAGTACCACCGACATATGGTGTTGAACCACGTCTTGCTTCCGAACGGTATATTGCAGCCGAACTCTCCAAAAAGTGGGCTTCTTTTGGGGATCGGTAATCCCATGCCCCCGGAAATTCTGACTGCATTCACCGGGGTGCTTCGCCTTAGTACCGACGGCGGCACTACTGGTACTTGTGAGATAGCTCTGTGGGCAGACAGGACCATGAGTCGAGCAAAGTCCAACAAACGCCCTCCTCAATACGACGGCCTTTACGGTACGAAAATCAGGAGCGAAAGGGGACGGGACGGTTATATTCGAACCGATACTGGCAAGCAGCGTGCGGAAAAGGAGCAGTAAGTTGTATTACGACTCGGAGTTTTCCTAACGAAAACTAATGGCAGTGGAAAACCAGGTCCGCGACAATCCATTCTTATTTCTTGGCTATGCCGAGACTATTTTGATTAATGTATCGTGTAACGATATTTCCCGTTTTTACCTGCGATGGGATTCAGAACTTGCAGCAGAAAGAGTCACAGTCACCCGACGAGACTAGAATCACGAACTTAACAAGACATTTTGCGAAACAAAGCCACCAAGTCCCATTAAATGAATACTCCGGTGAAAATCAGCGGGTTCGCCGGAGTAATTCAAATGCGTTAAGAATCGTGGGAGGCCTGCCTCCATCGGGCAACCAGGGCTGAACTTGCATCGGCTGCTTGCGTGCCGCGAACTCAACTAAGGGCCGAATGGCTGCTATATCTGCGCAGTACATTCTTTTACCGACTCCTACAAGCACAGGAGTTCGTATATGTTCTGCGGTATCTCGAATTTACCAAACAAAGCCAAATTTAGAGATCCTTGAATTCACGCTGGACGAATAACACCTCGGGTAGGACTCGAACCCGCCTACAAGAAGTCAACAGGGGATCGAGCCGCAGTGGAACGTACAACCGATTTGTTTGGCGGCGTTCTGGGGCGAACTCGAATGCGAAGCCGTTGATAATAAATTAAGTGGTTGGCGTCCCCGACGGGATTTGAACCCGTGTTACCGCCGTGAAAGGGCGATGTCCTAGGCCAGGCTAGACGACGGGGACGGATGCGCGAAAAGAAAATGGTTTCGCTAGGCTAGTGACATTGATCGTAGCAGTGGCTATTAGCGGTGTCAAAACAGTGTATCGCCTCCGGATTCGTGACATTTTCAATTTCCGACCGGAGTAGACTCACGCGCTAAGGATAGAGGAATCTATCGCGTGCCCTTCACTCCTTAATACATATATCTCCAAATTTCTGAATGAAGAACCTTTACGTCGAGATAGCCAAAGGCCCACTCCTCGTCGGCGTAGACGAAGGCGAGCGCCTGTCCCTACACTGTCATTGGTGAATCCCACTTCCCATACGTCTCGACCATCTTTGGAAAACCAAGGGTTTCAAGTAATTGTGATTGGCGGCGGAATCAATGGGGTCGCAATCGCGCGCGAGTGCGCTTCGACCGGTCGTCGCACCCTGCTAATCGAACAGACGGATTTTGGATCGGGCACGACCAGCCGCTCAACGCGGCTCATACATGGTGGTCTCCGCTATCTGGAACACGGAGAAATCGGGCTGGTTACGGAATCGCTGCGAGAGCGAAAAAGGCTGTTACGCCGCTATCCTCACCTGGTTCATCCACTGCAATTCATGCTGGCTTTGGATGAGTCGAGCAAACGGAATTCGCTAAAAATAAGGACTGGGTTGTGGCTATATCGAATGATGGCAAGCCAGAGACAGGGTACTCGTGGAAATAATGGGGATTTGGAAAAACTTGAACGTTCGCTGGATCAAGGACGGCGATGGTCTCTCTTCAACTTTCAAGACGCACAATGTGAATTCCCGGAACGCCTCGTCGCAGAGTGGCTCGTCGAAGCGGTCCAGGCTGGAGCCATTGCGAGAAATCATACCCAGGTCCTGGCTGTTGATGTGAGGCAAGGGCGTGCCAAAGGAATATTCATACGCGATCGCCTTAGCGGAAAAGAGGAGCGAGTAGAGGGATCGTGGATTATCAATGCTACGGGACCATGGGCAGATCGCGTCTGCCAACGGTCGCGTATTAGGACTCAACGGCCGATGCTTGGCGGAGTTCGCGGCTCGCATATCGTGCTGCCACGATTTCCCGGAGTGCCCGACTCCGCCGTGTATTCGGAAGCCGTGGATGGGCGTCCGGTCTTCGTCATTCCCTGGAACCAGCAAATTCTTGTTGGTACAACAGAAACAGAAGACCGCGGGGATCCGGGGAAAGTTCAGCCCTCCCCCGAGGAAATTCACTATTTGCTGCAATCATTCGCTGCGTTGTTTCCGCGGACGAGCTTTTCGGCGGCAGACATTCGATACGCATTTGCGGGCATACGCCCACTACCCTATGCTCCCAACGCAAAATTATCGGCGGTAACCCGCAAACACTATTTGCACGACCACAAAGTGGACGGGGCGGCGGGAATGATTTCCGTGATTGGCGGCAAGCTAACCACGGCGGCACAGCTGGCGCGCGAATGCGTGGCAAAGATCGGGACCCCAGGTCAGGTTAATTCGCGATTGAGCGCGCACGTAGATGTTGCCAAAAGAACATCCCGGACCCCCGAGAGCCAACAATCCTTGGGCGTAATTGAGGCCGATGTTGACCCAGTCCTGGACGCCTTTGTCATGGACATCGCCAATGCGGGAGGCATCAGCGAGAGTTCCGCGTCAGGGATTGTGGAATGGCATGGCAAGCGTTCCGCTGCGATTGCCCGAATGGCCCTCAGCAGTGCGGATTTACGAGCTCCGTTATGCCCGCATACCGAACATATCGTGGCCGAGGCTGTGGACGCCTTCGCCAACGAATGCGCGATGACACTGAGTGATGTTCTTCTGCGACGAGTTCCGGTAGCGTTTGGCGCATGCTGGTCGCCGGAGTGCACGCGAGAAGCCGCGGCGGTTCTCAAACCAGTAATGGGATGGAGCAGTCAGCAAACTGGCGCAGAGGTGGAAGCGTTCGAGATAGAGCGGGAGGCGTTTCTGGTGAAACCATTCTGACTTCGCTCACCCCATGTCTTGAGCATTGGGTCCAAGGGTACGCACCAGTAGATTAGTTTCGTCACTGATAATTCCATCCACTCCCCATCCGGCAAGACGCAGCATTGCCGTGGAGTCATTTACCGTCCACGCGAATAATCTGCGGCCGGCTGAGTGCACTTCCTCCACAAGTTGCTCGGAGACAAGTTTTTGCTGGGGTATTACGTACTCCACCGGCAATTGATGCCAGCGAGCGAGTTCCGTGGCCTTGTCACAGATAATGCCAACCGGGGTGGCTCCGCTGCGAGCTTTGAGTTCCATGATAACTTCCGGAAGAAACGATGACACTACATAGTCTCTTTGTAGCTGAGATTCTCGCAGTGCCGCCAGCACGGTGGTTTCAAGTCCGCTTACTTTGAGTTCAATATCGAGGAAAGCGCGGTGTGCGCAATGTTGTAACACGTCTTCGAGAAGCGGACATTGAGGCAACTGGTTGCTCGTTACCTCGCAAACTGCGAGTTTGCCAATTCTAGGGTCATGACAAATCAGGCCGCGTCCGTCGGAGGTCCGCCGAACGTCAAATTCGAAGCCGTCGCATCCGTGTGAGAGTGCGAGTTCAAACGAGGGAAGCGTGTTCTCCGGAACACTCTTAATTGCTCGCGCGCCACGATGGCCGAGCAAAAGCGGAGGGGCGGCCATGCCGAATTGTATGCCAAACCGTGGAACTTACGCTCCACACGAGAGTGCATATTGCAGCACTAAAAAGGCAAGCGTCCCGATTGGATACGCTGTTATGGTCGGAATCAGTCAAGATCGAAATCACGGATGGGCTTGCCGGTGTCCGGCGACTCTTTCGCCCGCTTTACCGCCTCCTGGAACTTCTTTTCCAGCAGGTCCGAGGCATTTCTCTGATTCTCCACCGATTGCCGAAAGATCGAGTCGCGGCGGTTGTCCTGCTCTTTCATGGCACGCGCGGCTTCTTCAATGTCGTTAAAAGTCTTGGGCTTGACAGCCGCGGTATGGGCGATGACCGCGTGGTTCTGGGGATCTACCTTCAGCACTGCGTTGCAGCATGGACACGTGATATCGAATGCTGATTTATCGGCCATGCCTTTACTCGTTGGACTCATAAAAGTGGACAATTTTTCGATACCGCAACAAGAGACTGCGGCACGTAACTAAATCATAACCCGAACCTGGTTCTAATGGGCTTCCAATTTGAATGGGAGTATCTTGAGGACGTAGAGCATTTCCCATCCCAGAAGGATCACGGAAAGCCCAACGATCATAATAGCGAGGATTTCGCCGAGGTTAAGGCGGTTCCCGGAAGTTTCAAAACGCCGCAAAGCAAGTCCAACGATATTGAGAGTTGCGAATCCGAATACGACAGCCCACAAAATGTCGTAGATATCTTCCTGTTTGTCAGAATTCTGAAAAATAAAAGCGAATGCCGACTGCAGGAAAAAAAAACTATTGACCGTCCATCTGTGTAATAGCATCGGCACAATGTTCTGGAAAAACTTCTGTAATAGTTTTATTCGCTTACCAGTAATACCAGAAACAGGATCAATCTCGATATTACTGTTTGGCGACAACGATCGTGCGAGGAAAGAACAGCTAATTAAGGGTGATTATCTGGTGGTCAAGGCAGTCAGGATGGATCGTTTCATACAAATCCTGAAGCAGTTTCGTTCCGTGGTGAGCCAGGAAGTGAATACCCGCGACCTCGCGTTCCTGGAGGGTCTTATTGGGGTAGAGCCCGTTGCTAAGTATCTCGGAATGACGTCCGATAATTTCGCTATGTCGCAACTCGGCGCGGGCGGCCTTAGAGCGCAGCCCACTCAGTTGGTACAGCATTTTTGATTCAGCCGTGCTGGCGGATTCGAGCAGCGTCTTATCAAGACTCTCAAGACCTTCGCGGATTGCAGATATTGATCTTTGCACGGAGGCTTCCGCGTCATTAAAGGATTTGCTCAGCGTCTGCGGCAAGGTTTCGGCGGCCAGGAATTGCCTGAGCCGTTCCGGAGCCTGAAACACATCAGTGAAACGCAGATTGTAACGTTGCAGTAAAGCCTGGTGCTTTGCGTCAATGATTGTGGCGGAAAATCGCGGCACTATGGGAGTGATCTTGTTCAACAGGATTTTATATACTTCAGCCGCCTGAGCAAAATATGCAATCTCCGCGGCCCCCCCAGCGTATGCCAGGGTGGGCAGCAAGTAATCCTGTACTACTGGGCGCAACAGGACATTAGGACTAAAATCTTGGGGCATTGACCGAATGCGATTCAGTAATTCAGTTTTTGATAATTTTTGCTCCCCGATCGCAAAAGCAACTCCATCCACCCCGGAAGTCGTGTGCCGGTGCACAGGGAACCGGGCGCCATTCACCAGGGTGAAAAGCAAAGTCGAAGACGAAGTAACCTTGACCTGCTGGTCGTACCCAGCCGCTTCCAGCGTCTTCCCTCGGGCGTGCAGAGCGTCGTTAATTTCGCCAGCTCGATCCGCAGCTTCGCGGTAAATGGGTTCGGCGATCTCATGCAACTCAGGATCAGAGGCGTCAAGTAGAATCACGCCCCATCGCGAAAACAGGCTTGCAAAAAGGCGAGCAAAAGAGCTGCCGAAGGTTTCACCAGGACGATAAGCCTCGCGCAGAACACTCGCGATCTCGGATTCGCCGAGCAGATCCTCAACCTGTTTAACTACTCCCTCAATTTCGCCCCCAAACTTTATGGTCCCGACCGGAGAACTCAGGGGTCCGCTCGACGGCGCGATGACACTTTGCAACGAATGATCCGGACTGGGAATGAAAACATGATTCACTTCATCCAAGTCATGATCTTCCGTTGCCAGCCAGAACACTGGAACACAATCCACACCACGGGCGCGGGCATGGTCCGCCAGCTTCACTGCCGTAAGCGCTTTGAATAATGAAAACAGCGGACCGCCGAAGAGTCCTACTTGCTGACCGGTGACCAGCGCGGCTGCTCCACTTCTCATGCGCGAAATATTTTCGAAGGTCTTTGAGGAAGCATGCCAGGATGTGTTCTGGCGCTCAAGAACCGAGCAGACGCGATCTCGTCGCTCCGCATCGTATTTCAGGCCCGCGGCCGCTTGCTCGAACCAGTCGCTGAACCTTGGGGAATATGGATAGAATTGCTGAATCTTGGCTGAATACGAAAGGAAGTCAGTGAACAGCTTAGTGGTGTGCGGGATCTGAGTGAAGGGTAAACACTGCGATTTCACCGGCATTTCTCCAAATATCGCATGTCTTCATACTCCCGTCGGGCGGATAGGCAAGCATTCTACAGTGCGCTGTTACAGTCTGATGCAGGAATGGCGTGTGGGATGCAAAAAGACAATCGCAGGACGAAAGATTGGAGACAAAACGAATACAAACGATTCTTTTAACAATCGGCGCTCAACAGCAGTTGTCAGCCGAAAATGTTAGGTCGAAGCTAGTCGGCGCTAATAGCGGGGAAAGACTTTCGCTGTGCGAGAAGGCGCTTCTCCTTGGCGTCTAATATCCCGTTTAATTCCGCAACAAGTTGCAAAAGCTTCTCAGGATCCTGTTCTCTGGAAGTCAGCTCGCAAAGTTCCCGTATTCGTTGGTCCTCATTGCTCACGGAGTTGACCTTTCTCACCAGCCCTTAACCGCAGAGTTATACCACAACTCATAAGATTCGACAGTTCGGTTCGATACGGACTTAGCCATTTCCCTGCCTGATATCTGCTCGTAAAACTTTTATTCGTTCGAGAAAAACCCCGCAACGCAGGGAAAGTTTCGGGAAGGGCGGCGTTTATCCGGCCGAACCTAGAAGCAAAGAAGGGGAAAGGCATAAAAATCGGGGAAGGTACGCAATCCGAGGCTGTCGACGGGGCTGGATTTCAAGAAATGATCCCAGGGGCCATCCTCGTGTATCTTATTGACGCACCCTCAGAGTAAATATGCCAAAAAAGCAAAGGTTGAATGTAGCCATGGTCGGCCAGGGATTCATGGGCCGAGCCCATTCCAATGCGTTTCATCAGGTCGGCCATTTTTTTGACTTGCCATATGACATCGGCCTCAAGGTTATTTGCGGCAGAGACCGCGAGAAGCTTACTGCGATGGCCTCTCAATGGCAGTGGGAAGAAGTTTCAACCGATTGGCAGGAGGTGGTGAACAGGCCTGATGTGGATATCGTGGATGTGGCAGTGCCGAATGTTCTGCACGCTCCCATCACTATTGCCGCGGCGCAGGCCGGCAAGATAGTCCTTTGCGAAAAACCGCTGGCAACTTCATTATCGGATGCAGAACGCATGGCCCAAGCGGCGAGTAATATCCCTAACCTGGTCTGGTTTAACTACCGTCGTGTCCCGGCAATCGCATTCATCAAGCGATTGCTCGCCGACGGAAAACTGGGGACGATATTTCACTATCGCGCCAACTACATGAACCAGTCAGGAAACAGTTCCGCCAAATCCACCGCCTGGCGATATCAGCGGGATGAAGCAGGATCGGGCGCGCTTGGGGACCTACTGTCGCACGTGATTGATTTATCAATCTACTTAAATGGACCGATCAGCCAATTGAACGCAATGACGCATACGTTTGTTCCCGGCCGCGACGTTGACGACGCAGTGGCCAGCCTGGTGCGTTTCGCGAACGGAAGCGTCGGAACTTTCGAAGCGAGTCGGTTTGGAGTGGGCTGTCGTAATCGAAACACATTCGAGATTCAGGGTTCGAAAGGAAGATTGAGCTTCAACCTTGAAGACATGAACCATCTGGAATTTTACGATGCTACCCTTCCGGGGAATCTCCAGGGAAACAGCAAGATCCTGGTAACCGGACCTGACCATCCTTACGAGGAGAATTTCTGGAAACCTGGTCACGGCATCGGCTATGAACATACGTTCATCGCCACGTTGGGCGATTTCTTAGCCTGCCTTTCGCGAAAAGAAATATTCCATCCAAACATTGCCGACGGATTGGTGGTGCAAAGAGTGCTTGATGGAGTGGAAAAATCAGCGCAATCCCAATCCTGGGTTTCGCCTATTTAAGCGCTCAGTCTTCTTCCGTCGTTCAGCGGAACTTCAGTAACTTGCCCACGAACTCCGATGTTTTTAGCATGCGTTATATGCCTGCGGCACTCCTACTGTGTGGCCAAGAGACCATCATTCGCACGGTGACCCGCGTCTTCAAGGACTTGGGAGTTGAAGTCGAGATTTTTGACGATCATCAAGTAGCGGCCCGCAAACTCGCAGCTAAAAAGTTCGACGCGATTGTCGCCGACGACGAAGTTGGCGGCGCTGCCAGATTGTTGGAAGCCGCGCGTGGTCTCTCAACCTGCGGAAAATCGGTCCGGATCATATTGGCCGGCAGTCCCACCCCAGTGGGGGCTGCTTTCCAAGGCGGAGCGCAGATTGTTTTATACAAACCTCTTTCCCTCGAACGTGTTCGCCATGGGTTGCGAGCTGTTCGCAATCTGATGGCGCAGGAAAGGCGCGGCGGGTTCAAACGGGTTCGAGTAGATTTCGAGGCCAAATTAAGTTATGGAAAAATCACTAACCGGCCCGTTTCAGTGGAGGATTTAAGCGATTCTGGAGCCGCCATCCGCTCCGAAAATCCGTTGCCTGCTTCGGCGCGGTTAGGTTTCGAGTGTGTGCTTCCCGATTCCAACGAAGTCCTAAAAGCTCAAGCGGAAATTGTTTGGCAAGACACTCTGGGCGGCGTCGGAATCCGTTTTCTAGACATGCCCGCGCAGTCGCGTAAGCGATTAGTGGAGTGGCTGGCCTCCGAGAGCAACCTTGAATCCATCCCTGAACTGAACCCGGCGCTCACAAGGTCTACCGCCAAAGCGGGGTTCTGAGTAACTAGTCACCGAAACATTCGTTTGCGATAACTACCCGATTCCGCACGTTGTACCTACCTGCAAGCTTCCCGGCATTCCCAGCGATTAACACTAAAGGCTAAAGGCCATAGGACGATGCCCTCTATGCCTCTCTGCCAGCCTCTTCTCGGCCTTCGGAGACCTAGCCCATACAACCATAAAGACGGACACTGACTTTGCTGTTTTGATGTTTCTGCTGTCGTGGGAACGCAGACAGTTGATGTAAATCCCCCGTCGCATGTACTAGGAATGCGGCCCGCAAGAGGCATCCGTGAAAGAACGCCGTAGGCCCTGGAGCATTCTGGTCTTCGCTCTAACCCTCACTTTGTTGTCGGGTGTTTCCAGTGCGGCCTCGTCATCCGCACAATTGGTCCTCAGCAAATCCTCAATGAATTTCGGCAATGTAGTGCTTGGCAGTGCCACTCAAGTCGTCGAAATCATTTCAAACCCTACGTCCGGAAACGTCAGCATTGCAACCGCAACCATAGAGGGGACTAGTTTTCAAATTGGTAATGCAAGTTTTCCAATGACTCTCGGTCCCCGCCAGCAAGTTTCTATTCCCGTTACTTTCAATGCTCTTGCGGCGGGTAACGCTTCCGGGTCGCTTCTGATCTCTCTGGACGGAACTTCTCCTTATTTCACTGTGCCGCTGTATGGAATCGGCGTCATCCCCGGACAATTAACAGCAAGCCCCGCAGCAGTCAGCGTTACAGGGGCCCCCAGCCAACGTATCCCGGAAACGGTTACTAACAGCGGAGCAACCAATATCTGGCTTCAAACGGCAACCATAAGCGGAAGTGGTTTCTCCTTATCCGGACCGCCGCTGCCGATGCTGCTTAAGCCCGGTCAAAGTGCAAATTTTGTTGTCTCGATGTCTTCGACGGGCAATGCTAGCGGGAGCATACAGGTTGCTGGCATGGTTCATTGGTGGACGTGGGGAGAGCGCGGCGTCTACCAGTCCGCGGCAACGACACCTACAAAACTTTCACTAGTGATTCCGGTCTCTGAAACAACCGCTGTTGCCGGCCAGCTCACCGCAGCGCCTTCGGCAATCAGTTTTGGAAACGTACAGACCGGGAACACTCAAAATTTGCCGGCAACTCTGACAAACTCCGGCGCGGGCCCGGTGGCAATCACTGGAGCCACGGCCACTGGTTCTGGATTCAGCGTCGGAGGTCTTCCTCTTCCGATGACACTCACCCCCGGGGAAAGCGTAACTTTCTCGGCCTCGTTCGCACCACAATCTTCCGGCAACTCGCAAGGAAATATTGCAATCATTTCGAACGCTTCGAATTCGACGGTAAATTTAGCATTATCCGGATCAGCAAGCGCTCCCGGGCAACTCGCCCTATCTCCTGCGACCCTCAATTTCGGAAACGTGATCGTGGGGAAGAGTCAGAAGTTGACGGCCTCGTTAGCTGCGAGCGGATCTAGCGTCACCGTGTCATCCGCTTCATTTAGCGGTTCTGAGTTTTCACTTAGCGGAATGCAACTGCCGGTCACGATTCCCGCCGGACAAAGCGCTTCCTTCACCGTGACATTCAGCCCTCAAGCCAGCGGCAGCGCCTCCGCAAGTCTCTCGTTTAGCGGTACAGCTCCCTCGGCGGTAGAGTCACTCAGCGGGGCAGGCTCGCCGCCGCCTCAGCACAGCGTGGCGCTTTCATGGTCGGCTGATAGCAGCACTGTGGCTGGATATAACGTTTATCGCGGCACGCAAACGGGAGGACCCTACACCAAGCTTACTTCGGCGCCAGCACCGTCCACAAACTACGGGGATATAGCCGTAACCTCCGGTCAAACATACTTCTATGTGACGACTGCGGTCGATAACACGGGGGCGGAGAGCGCTCATTCGAACGAGGTCCAGGCGGCTATTCCCTCGCCGTAAGAGGGCCATGATCGAAACTGGGGCGAACTTAGACTATTCTGAAAGAACCGTGCAACCACAGTAATCCGCCACGGTCGAGATTTTCCACAGACTAAAGTTTTCCTAATGTACTAATGGGACCTTCCCCTCTAGCGCATGATCCTTGACACTACGCGCCATGGACGCGCGCTTTTTCTTATCTTCATCTTTAATCAGAAATTTATTGGGCATGTTGGCCCTTTCCACGGTTTTATTCACAGCTCACGCGGCCGTCGGTGCATCTGTCAATCAGTATGGATCTCGATCCGAACGAGGGGTGGGTCAGGAAAGGTTAAGTTTTAGCCCGCAGGTCACGCATTTTAAAGATGTTCTGGTGGGCCAGAGATACGTGCGGGAGGTGGTGCTCACAAATCGTGGGCGCTCGGCCGCTACCATACTGAAGTTACACCGAAGTAATTCAATTTTTGCCCTTCGCGGGTTGAAAGTGCCTCTGCGTATCAACCCCGAGGAGAGCGTCCGCTTTGAAATTGCTTTAATACCCACTCGCCGCGGTGATTTGCGAACCGATTTTGCGTTTACAACCAATCAGGCGGGCGACCTCGTCCTTCGCGCTGATGGGACCAGGGTCCCCCGAGGATTGATCTCGAACCCGAACAAAGTAAGTTTCGGAAACGTGCGAGTGGGGACGGGCGAACTTCTTCCAATAACGCTGGCCAACTCCGGCTCAGAGAATCAGACAATTTCCCGCTTATTTGTTTCGAGCAAAGAATTCTGGATGTCTGAAGTAAATTTACCAACGACACTGGCGCCTGGCGAAAGCCTCACCTTCAACGCCACATTTGAGCCACAGCGTAAGGGCGCGGCCTTCGGCGAAGTTATTGTGGACACCGGAAGCGAGAGCCTCGCGATTCCCGTCGCAGGGCAAGGCCTGGAATCCGGTCATTTGGGGATAGCGCCGGCACAACTGAATTTCGGCAATGTGAATGCTGGAGCAACTGTGACACTCTCTGGCTTAGTTCAAGCTGGGAAGTCGCCGGTTACCATTTATTCCGCCGGCCTCACATCCTCGGAATTCGCATTGAAGGGGTTGTCATTTCCGTTAACCCTCGCGGCTGGGCAAAGCAAGTCATACCAGGTAACTTTTTCTCCCGGGTCAAGCGGTGCGACGACGGCAGTGCTTTCGTTCCAAGGCGCGCCGGGGATACATGCCGAGGAAACTCTGTCGGGCAATGCGACCCCTGGGGTTCAGCACAGAGTCAGCCTTTCCTGGAATCCGGGCGGCTCCGGGGTGGTTGGCTACAACATTTACCGGGCGAATGCATCGGGCGGTCAATATTCCCAAATCAACTCTATTCCTGACTCCAACACGTCGTATCTGGATTCCACCGTGCAGTCGGGAAGCATGTATTACTACGTTACAACTGCAATTGCGGCCAACGGCAAACAGAGTGCGTTTTCAAATCAGGTGGAAGTCACAATTCCCTGATCATTGTTTCAAGCTTTCCACACCCCCATAAAATCTTAAAAGCCGGGATCGCGGTAAACTGCCGTGATGAAGTAGTTCCCTGGCACGCACCCGGGATCCTTCGAGGAATCTCGAAAGACAACGCGTGAATAATCCCATAACATTAGACGGCTCTTCCCTTCCGCAGGATGAATCCCGCTTAGCGCCGAATTGTGTAGATATTTGGACGGTGCCGCTAAGAACGTCTGGGGCGGTCTTGGAAGGCCTGAAGCAGTTTCTTTCTTGCGACGAACAGGAAAGAGCGCTTCGCTTTTATGCCGAGGAACACCAAGATTCATTCGTTGTTGGTCGTGGAATCTTGAGGGCGATACTTAGTTCCTATATCTCATCAAGACCCGAGGCCCTGATTCTTCATTATGGGGGCAAGGGCAAGCCATATTTGAAGGATTATCCGGGTTTGCAGTTTAACCTTGGTCATTCCGGCCACCGCGCCGTTTATGCGATTGCAAGCGATGAATTAGGAGTTGACATTGAACTGGTCAAGCCACTGAAAGATTGGCAGAAGATTAGTGAGCGATTCTTTTCGCAACGAGAAGTCGAAGAATTAAAGATGCTGGATCCTACGCTCCAAACCGCCGGCTTTTTTGCGTGTTGGACGCGCAAAGAAGCCTATATCAAGGCGACAGGCGAAGGGTTGGCCGCTGGCCTGAGTAAATTCTATGCTGGCGCCAATCCATCCGTTTCGGTAGGTGCGATTGAAATTGATCAAGACGACCAATCCCCGCAATGGTATTTCAAAGACTTGAAAGTCGGAGACCGATATGCAGGAGCGGTGGTGACCCGGTTCGCGAAGTACCAGATCCGGACCTTTAACTTTGAGCAAACCGAGGACTGCGTGCTCTTCCTGGAGCACAGGAAGACGTTATAGATAATCCACACTGCCGGGCCGAAATTATTATTCGAACTTCTCCGCTAGTTGCAGCGACGACCCCAGCGCGTCCTTGGCAGAAACAATGGGGTGTTTCTTCGATTGCCATGCGATATTTAACTCGGGATCATCCCAGGCCAGCGTGCGCTCGAATTCCGGATAATAAAAATCTGTGGTCTTATAAAAAACGAATGCGGTGTCCGACAGTACCTGAAAACCATGAGCCATCCCCGGTGGGATCCATAACATCTGGCTGTTTTCTCCGGATAAAACCGCCCCATACCAACGTCCAAAAGTAGGAGAACTGGTCCTGAGGTCAACGGCTACATCGAAAATCTCGCCATTAACAACTCGCACGAGTTTTCCCTGAGCATGCCGTATCTGATAATGCAAACCTCTCAGAACATTCTTGGATGAGCAGGAAAGATTGTCCTGAACGAAATGCTCACGGATGCCGGCTTCGGCCATTTTTGCTTCGTTATATGTCTCCATGAAGAATCCACGGGAATCTTTGAATACTTTTGGTTCGATCAAAAGGACACCCGGAAGCGGAGTTTCAGAAACCTTCATCGGACCATCCGGCAAATCTTTAGGAAGACAGCTTGAGCGTCGTTCATCGAATCAAAACACTCTTTCGTTGAGAAGCTGCAACAAGTACGCGCCATAACGATTATTCTTCATCGGAGTCGCAGTGGCTTCGAGCTGCGCGGCCGTAATGTATCCATAGCGAAAAGCGATTTCCTCGGGACAGGAAACCATCAACCCCTGCCGGGTTTCGATGGTTTCAATAAAATGCGAGGCCTCGAGCATGGCTTCGTGGGTCCCGGTATCGAGCCAGGCCATTCCTCTGCCCATGACAACAACTTCGAGCTGGCTTCGCCGCATGTATTCCTTGTTAACATCAGTAATTTCGAGCTCTCCGCGCGCGGAGGGTTTCAACCCTTTGGCGATGGCAACAACCTGATTGTCGTAGAAATAAAGTCCAGTTACTGCATAGCGGGATTTCGGTTTGGCTGGCTTTTCCTCAAGGCTGAGGGCCTTTCCTGCTCCGTCAAACTCAACCACGCCATACCGTTCTGGATCATTCACGGGATAGGCGAATATTCGCGCTCCCCTCATACCACTTCCGGCGCTCATCAAGCTCGTGGTCAGATCGGCCCCATAGAAAATATTGTCACCCAATATCAATGCACAACATGACTCGCCTATGAATGATTCGCCGACAAGGAAAGCCTGGGCAATTCCTTCGGGACGCGGTTGCGCAACATAGTCGAAATTCACTCCGAAACGCGATCCGTCTCCGAGGAGTTGCTGAAATCGCGATATGTCCTCAGGAGTTGAGATTATTAAAATGTCGCGAATGCCAGCCAGCATTAATGTGGATAGCGGGTAGTAAATCATGGGCTTGTCGAAGATTGGCAAAAGGCTCTTGCAAACCGCATGGGTCACGGGATATAGCCTCGTGCCCGAGCCGCCCGCCAGAATTATGCCCTTGTGCTTACAGGACTGTCTGGAATTTGGTGTGGACATGAATGTGCGCGATATTTAAACGATAGCATCTTAAACGGAGTATTGTTTTGCCATCCACTGACGGTAGCTTCCGCTGGTAACATCCCGAGTCCATGCTTCATTTTGCAAATACCACTCGATGGTCTTGCGAATACCGCTTTCGAATGTTTCCCGCGGGTGCCAGTCTAGTTCAGTTTCGATCTTGCGGGCGTCAATTGCATATCGCCGGTCGTGACCGGGACGATCCTGAACATACGTCAAAAGTTTCTCATGAGGCACGGTCGGATCGTGGGGCCGTAGCTCGTCGAGAATCCTGCAAATCGTGCGTACAATTTCCAGGTTTTGCTTTTCGTTGTTGCCGCCAATATTGTATGTCTCGCCAACTCTTCCCGTCCCGATGACCGTTCGGATGGCTTCGCAATGGTCCTCTACGTAGAGCCAGTCGCGCACGTTTTTGCCGTCGCCGTAAACCGGGATTGGCTTGCCTTGCAAGGCATGCAAAATCGTGAGCGGAATCAGTTTTTCGGGAAACTGGTACGGGCCATAATTATTGGAACAATTTGTGGTAAGTGTGGGGAGCCCGTAAGTGTGGTGATAGGCGCGTACCAGATGGTCAGAACCACCCTTGGACGCGGAATATGGGCTGTTCGGAGCGTAGGCCGTAGCTTCGTTGAAACCCGGATCGTTGGGCCCGAGCGACCCATAAACCTCGTCGGTTGAGACGTGCAAAAATCGAAATGCTGCTCTCTGTGATTCGTCTAACTGCGCCCAGTAGGCTCTTGCCTCTTCGAGCAAACTGAATGTGCCATTTACATTGGTTCGCACAAAATCGTCCGGACCATGAATCGAGCGATCAACGTGGCTCTCCGCCGCGAAATGCACAATGGCTCGCGGCTGCGATTGCTGTAGCAAGTCGAACACCAGCTTCCGGTCGCAAATATCACCTTGCACAAATTTGTACCGAGCATCATTCTTAACTTTTTCAAGATTCGCTGGATTTCCGGCGTAGGTGAGTTTGTCAAGATTGACCACCGAATTCGGCTCAGTGGCGAGCCAATGCAGAATGAAATTCGAGCCAATGAATCCGGCGCCTCCTGTCACCAAAATGGATTGGCTTTTCATAATAACTAGATCCTAAGAAACAACTCGGAGTCTAAACTATCACCATCGAGAGTGGATGCGTCATTGTTAAGTCGCCTAGCTGGAGAGTCTTTCCATTATCTGTTTGGGAACGGGTCGCGACTTCATCCGCTCTGGGTTTTCGAGGTCAACCCCAGTCCACACTCGCGTTTCCACGCCTTCCACAGCCAGCACTTTGCCCTTCAAAAACCGGTGTTGGACCAAGAAACTACTCTTTCGCCATTCCAGTATTTGTGACTCCGCCAGTAATTCGTCTCCGAATCCGGACGGAACCAAAAACTTTACCTTCAAATCCACGATCGGAATCCCGATGATTCCATGCTCTTTGAATAGCGTTCGCAGAGGCAATCCCGCATTTTCAAACAGGCTGGAGGTGCAGGCATCGAACCACTTGAGGTATTGCGGATAAAACACGATGTTGGCGGGATCGCAGTCTCCCCATTCCACCCGAAAACGTTCGTGGCTGATGAACATTTGTTGCGATTCTCTCCAGCCGCAGGCCGATATCGTTTACAGTTCGCAGGATACCTTACATTCAGCTGGATGTTAATGTTTGTGAGTCGAAGTGACCATGAGGACACAAGTTGGCATTGTGGGCGCGGGACCGGCTGGACTCGTGCTTTCCCATCTTCTTCATCTTCAGGGCATTGAGTCCGTGGTATTGGAGAATTGCAGCCGCCAACATGTCGAAGAACGAGTTCGTGCGGGGGTGCTTGAGCAAAACACGGTTGATCTGCTGAACGAAATGGGCGTCGGGGAGCGGATGAAACGGCAAGCCCTGGTCCATCACGGAATCGAGTTGCGCTTTGGCGGCCGCGGGCACCGTATTGATTTCGCCGATCTCACGGGAGGTTCGGCGGTCACGATTTACGCGCAGAACGAAGTAGTAAAAGACTTGACCAATGCGCGGCTGGAAGCCGGAGGACAGATTACTTTTGAGGTCGAAGACGTTCGCCTGCACGATTTCGAGTCTTCGAAGCCCAGCATTCACTTCCGCCATCAGGGCGAATCAGAAACAGTTCAATGCGATTTCATCGCGGGCTGTGACGGCTTTCACGGCGTGTGCCGTCCCGCCATCGCGGCGGCGTTGACTTTATATGAGCGTATTTATCCTTTCGCGTGGCTGGGAATTCTAGCTAACGCAGCCCCCTCCTCGCAAGAACTGATCTATTGCCATAACCAGAGGGGATTCGCGTTGCACAGCATGCGTTCACCGCAAATTACGCGCCTGTATTTACAATGTGATCCGGAGGATGATCTTGCGAATTGGCCCGACGATAGAATCTGGGAAGAACTTCAAGCCAGATTCGAGACCACAGATGGATGGAAACTAAATCGAGGCGAAATTACTCAGAAAGGTATCACGGGCATGAGGAGCTTCGTCGCCGAGCCTATGCAGCATGGCAGCCTTTTTCTTGCGGGAGACGCGGCCCACATCGTTCCGCCCACAGGGGCAAAAGGTTTGAATCTGGCGGTTGCCGACGTTCGCATCCTGGCGGCAGCCATTGTAGACTTCTACCGTACTGGGCGGCGCGAATTGCTCCAGAAATATTCAGAAACGTGTTTGCGCCGTGTGTGGAGGGTGCAACGCTTCTCCTGGTGGATGACATCCATGTTGCATCGTCTCCCTGGAGATAGTCTGTTCGATCAGCGGCGGCAGTTAGCCGAACTGGATTATGTCACCAGCTCGCGTGCGGCTTCGCAATCATTGGCGGAGAATTATGTTGGTCTGCCGATGGATTAGATTGCGAAATCGGATTCTTTGAACGAGTGTGTGTTTATTTTCGTGAGGAGGATGGACTTTGAAAACAACACAGCAAGTGGCGGTTTTTGTCGTTACAATTTTCCTCCTGTTGATCAGTACCCGGTCTTCGCCGGCCGAAGATTCCTCGTTTCATAGCGCCCCTGCGTCCGCCAAGAAGATGGCAAATCCGTATTCCGGCCAACCACAAGCTGCTGAAGCTGGCGCGAAGGTTTATGCCAAGACTTGCGCAAAATGCCACGGGGCGAACGGACAAGGTACAGGGAACGTGCCCCCTCTTACTGAAACTCCCACACAATCCGCGAGCGACGGCGAGATTTTCTGGTTCATCACTAAAGGGGACATAAACAATGGAATGCCATCATGGAAGGCTCTTCCCCGGCAGCAACGATGGCAGGTCGTCAGCTTCGTCAAGACGCTGCCCAACGCGCCCAAAGTTGCAACTGCTGCTGCGGCTGAATCAATGAACGCCGACGACACGAAACTGGCGTCACCGCAAGCGCCGTTTACAGACTACCGTTTCGAGCAGCCGGGTAATTTCCGCAAGATTACAGTTCAGGATCTCCCTGAGCCATACGCCTCAAAATCTTCGAATAACGGGCCAGACCTTGTTCCACGACCGCAGGACGCGTGGCCGAAAGCTCCTGCTGGCTTCAAGGTCGAACAGTACGCTACTGACCTTGATAATCCGCGCCTGATAACGACCGCACCCAATGGTGATTATTTCGTTGCGGAGAGTGATGCCGGAAAAATTCTGATCTTCCGCGGAATTACCAGCGAGGGAAAACCTAAACAGATTGAAGTCTTCGCCTCGGGATTGAAACGGCCTTATGGCATCGCTTTCTATCCTCCCGGACCGAATCCGCAATGGGTTTATGTAGGAAACACCAATGCCGTCGTGCGTTTCCCATACCAGAATGGCGATTTGAAAGCACGATCGGCTCCGGAACATATCGCCGATCTACCTTATGGAGGAGGCCACTGGACCCGCTCCGTCCAGTTCACGCAGGATGGCAAGAAGATGTTTGTCGCCGTCGGGTCATCCTCGAACGTGGACGACCCCGATACTGATCCCGGCGAGAAAAATCGCGCCGACATTCTGGAATTCAATCCCGATGGCTCGGGCATGCGCGTTTATGCTTACGGTATTCGCAATGCTGGCGGCGGGCTTGCCGTCAATCCCAAAACCGGCGAATTATGGTGCTCGGTCAACGAACGCGACGCACTCGGAGATAACCTCGTCCCGGACTACATCACGCATGTACAGGATGGAGGTTTCTACGGTTGGCCCTGGTGGTATATGGGCGGCCATCAAGACCCGCGTCATGCTGGCAAGCATCCGGAGTTGAAGGGTAAGGTCATCACCCCAGACGTTCCCCTCCAACCGCACAACGCCTCACTTCAACTTACTTTTTATGATGGCAAGCAGTTCCCTGCCGAATATCAAGGAGACATTTTCGCCTCCGAGCACGGATCGTGGAATAAGTCAGTTCGCGTGGGATACGAAGTCATTCGCATTCCCCTCCATCAGACAGGACACGCAAGTGGAGAGTACGAAGACTTTCTCACCGGATTTGTCGTTGACAACGGTCACGTCTGGGGACGCCCCGTGGGAATTACGGTCGCGACCGACGGGTCGCTACTTGTGACCGACGACGGCTCCAGCTCGATCTGGAGGATCAGCTACACCGGGAAGTGATTGGATAGGACTAAGGGCGAATCTCCAACGTCATACTCGAGGACTTCGCCAGGCTTACCGCCTTCGGCTGTGCTCGTGTCCCACTGCCGGAGCGCGTGGTCCCACCGCTCGCAAAGGTATCTTGAATTCTATCGCTAGGCCACGGCACTTCTGCAAACAGGCGACATAGAAGTCAATGCTACCCTTCAACTTGTCACTGACGCTGAGAGCACGCAGCCCGATGACATGACAAACGGTTGTCCCCTCGTGAGGAGTGATCGCTCAAACTTAGTGGACGTAAAGTTCCCATTCATGCAATTTGAACTCGTCTATGAATACCAAGCTTTTTCATTGTCCTTTGGACGGTCGAGCCGCTGGCCGCCGAGCTTCCGCGCCCGCGGCGTCCAATCGAGCACCGAGCGCAGCGAAAGCAGGGCTGGGGCCATTCCAGCGTAACTGGTCTACATCATCGAAGAGCGCGATGTCGGTCCGGAGAGTGGCGAGCCTGCGGAACAGCAGCGCATTGTCCCGTTCCCGGCAGAGAGTGTCTGCAAGGGCACTGGCGTTGGTGGCGTTCACGCGCCACTCCCGACAATCCGAAGGAATGAATTCAAGATGCACATACTTGGCCAGCACGGCAGCCGAAGACTTCGCACCCCAGCCTCGTAGCCCGGGATAACCATCTGCGGCATCGCCCACCAGCGCCAGATAGTCAGGGATCGATTCTGGTGAGACTCCAAACTTCTTGATCACACCGGCCTCGTCTAAGGTGACGCGTGTCCTGCGATTCAGTTGGACGATCCGCGTGCCGCGCACAGACTGGGCAAGATCTTTGTCAGGCGTGCAGATGATCACCCGTTCGACACGCTTATCTTGGGCAGCAGCCACTGCCGCTGCAGCCAGCGCGTCGTCCGCTTCGAATTCCACCATCGGCCAGACGACAACGCCTGCCGCCGAAAGGACATCTTCAAGCAATGGAAATTGCGACCACAGATCAGGTTCGATGCCTTCGCTCGTCTTGTAACCTGCCCACAATCCGTTACGAAAAGATTCGATAACGTGGTCGGTCGCGACGGCGATATGTGTGGCACCTTCTTTGATCATGCCCAGAACGGAAGCCAGGACACCTCGGACCGCGGCTACTTCGCGGCCGTCCGCATCTTTCACGGATGGGAGCGCGTAGTAGTGCCGGAACAACTCGTATGTGCCGTCCACCAAATAGATATCCAGAGGGCAACTCCAACACAACGCTATAGGACTGATGCGGAGTCAATCAACCACCAGATTTGCCGCACGTGAGTCTTCTCCGGCTGATTTATCATTGGTCGTCTGAAGAGCTTGCCGATAAGGGATGTTAGAGTTCGGGAAAGAAAGGAAGTCGTATGCCGAAGGCGAAAGAGTTTACCGTTACGATCGCAGACAAGCCTGGTGCCTTGGGAAAATGCTTCCTCGCTCTGGCGGAGCGCGGAGTCAACATCCTTGCCTTTCAATCGTACGTAGAAGGAGGCGAGAGCCTGGCGCGATTCGTGGCGGACGACACCGCCACCGCCAACTCCGTGCTGGGCGGTCTGCGCATGATCTTTGAGGAGACGGACGTTGCGGTTGTGAGGCTGCCGCACCGTCCTGGTGAGTTCGGCCGCGCAGCCGCGCGCTTGGGCGAAGAGCAGATCAACATTGACTACAGCTATTGCGGACTGGAGCCGGGCTCGACGCATGGGTTGGTCGTCTTCGGGGTTGACAAATTAAGCAAGGCAGCAAGTCTGCTGGACGAGCTAGCCGCCAAAAATCCGTAGAACACGAAATCAGAATCTGTGAAGTCAGTCAGTTCGTGTGCCACTTCCATCATGTTGGGACGGTGGCACGTCAAGCCGTCATTCGGCTTGAGTGGGGAATTTCTCGCGGCGTAATCTTGCCTTGATGTGCTCGCAGCCGTGGGTTGGGATCTCAGAACACCCAGGTACCCCTCCCCCTATTTGACCGGAGTATTGGAATCATAGATTTAGAGGGTTTCGAAAATTCCGATCTTTTGGAATGAATGAGTTGCGGGTAAAATCCGCTCGGCAAAGGAGTTATGGGTTGTTTGTTTAACTCCAGATATGCCAGCCTCCAAGTTGGCCCCTTTCTGGGTGCGTCCTTTACTAGTTATGCAGGACTTGGGAAATGAGGTCAAGAGTAGAAAGGGCATGGCGAGGAGCTGTGGGGACGGGAGGGCCGGTATCGAGTTTGTTTCGCAAAAATGGGAACGTCCCGTCTCTGCAGGTTCCCGCCCATGGTGAACCATGGAACAAGAAGTTGGAGAGCATGAAGGCCCACCCGTCGAAAACCGCGACGGGATGGGGCAGCCTCGCTAATTTATGATGTTAAGGAGGTCAAAGGCTTAGCAAGGATGGGCCAGCATGCCAGCGTCGGCCACTACTACGCGAGGCAGGCGAGCCATGGGTGAAAAGCTATCAAATGGCGCTCACGGTTTATAGAATATTGGAGAAATCTGCTTAGATGATTTCCCGGATTGGAACAAAAGAAATGGGGTCACTTCCGTCTGTCCCCGATTTGCTCCCCGATTTGCTCCGATTTGCTCCGCGGAGGAATCTGCGTCTCCTTCCCCACGTCTCAGGTGCTCGTCAAATCAGAAGACCACCTGGGGACAGACGAGACGTTCCCCAATTTTCTGGAAAAAGAAATAGGGACAGTCCCGTCTGTTCCCGCATTTCCGCACCGTCTGTCCCCGCATTTCCGCAACCTTAGTTCATCCGCGCTAATTTCGCCAACAACTTTGCCTGTACCGCCAAAGTTGTCGGTGATGGGCCTGGCCCTGCCTCACCCACTTCTCAAGATGTCGGATCGTTCACAGGGTCCACGGTAGAAATGTCACTGAAATACAGTAGGTAGGCTGGCTCCCGGTCAAACTTCTCGTACTTGGATTCGTCGGTCGTGGAAAGCATGTCGAAGACAATCTCCTCATCAAGGGGATCAACTAAAGTGATCTTTGCAACTATGACTTCACCATCAGGACGCATGATCCGGACCACCTTCCCAATGCTTCGTTGAAGTAGTGCAATCGCTTGCGGTTTCATATTTCTATTCGTTAGAAATGCACGTGCAGATTTCCACCCGTCGCGTTGTTAGTTAAATTTATGTAGGGATCGGGTTTGCCAGCACTCGTCCATCGGGCCACCTTGGCCCCGTCCGTACTCTGGGGGCAAATCGGGGACAGACGGAGCTGACCCCAATTCCGATGGTAATGCAGGGACAGACGAGACGTTCGCAGTTATTACCGAAAAATGGGGAGAGTCCCGTTTGTCCCCGCATTTCTTCGGAGAAATCTGCTCAGATGATTCCCGAATTTGAACAAAGAAATGGGGTCAGTTCCGTCTGTCCCCGATTTGCCCCGATTTGCCCGCCCTCCCGCCTTTTCACATTTCCCCTCCATTCTCCTGGGGCAACGCGAAGTGAGAAGTTTGAATATTCGCTTCGTACTCAACCTTTTACGAGTTGACCCACACATGTCTCCCTTCTGACCTGCAATGGATTGAACTCATCCATCGCGATATAGGAAATTGCCTCCAGTTGCAAACATTACACCTCGGAGGCATACCAATGACCACTCAGATTCTTACTCCACCACTTCTTACACCACCACGATTCGTTTCAGCAAAGCGCTTACAACAAAGCATCGTTTCCGCGCCAGAGAAAGCCATCCTGCTCAGACTCGCCAAACTCACACCCTGCTGGATCAATTCCGATCACTTAACGCTATTGGGTTTTCTCGCGCAGTGTGCTGCCGGCTTCTGCTATGCCCTCGCACGTTGGCATCGCTCGGCACTCCTGCTGGGAATCCTGTTTATTGCGCTGAACTGGCTCGGAGATAGCCTTGACGGTACGCTCGCCCGTTTCCGCAAGCGCGAGCGGCCAAGATACGGCTTTTATGTGGACCACATTACCGATACCATTGCGGCTTTTTTCCTGATGGGCGGGTTGGCATTCTCCGGATTTGTGCATCCAGCCATCGCATTCGGATTGCTGATCTCCTTTCTCATGCTTTCGATCGAAGCTTATCTGGCCACGTACACCCTCGGTCAATTCCGCCTGTCTTACTGGAGGTTTGGCCCGACAGAAATCAGAATTCTTCTTTCAGCCGGAAATCTGGCTCTGCTCAGTCATCCCGTGGTGAGACTATTCGGCACGGAGTTTCAGTTGTTTGACATTGGAGGCTCTATCGCAATCCTGGGTATGGCGATGATGCTGATTGTGTCGGCAATATCACACACCGCCAAGCTCTACCGTGAAGAGACGGCCGCATGAGCATGGGCGATAGACGCAAACAATTCATGTGGACGCGCCCTGCCAAGTTCGCCTTGGTTGGAGCGATTGGAATTATTGTGCAACTCCTCACGTTGCATTGGCTGGCTGGCGCCGGATGCGGCTATCTTATTGCCACGGTAATTTCAGTCGAAGCCGCGGTTTTGCATAACTTCGTCTGGCACGAAAACTTCACATGGCGCGACCGCAACGGATTCACATCAGCGGGCCTCGGCTCACGTTTACTGCGTTTCCATGTCAGCAATGGCCTGATCTCGGTTGTAGGAAACCTTTTACTGATGCGGATATTCGTTGGCGAACTAGGAATGCCTCTGGTCGCGGCTAATCTGTTGAGTATTACCGCTTGCTGCTTAACAAACTTCGTAGCCAGTGATCGGTGGGTATTCGTGATTGCCTCCGGCGGGGCCGGATCGGAAGACACTAGACCGGGGTAGTTGAGCGATCGGCGATGAGAAGCAACGAGCGCTGGGCAAAAGGCGAGTATATAAGGGCGGCGGTCGCTGCAAGAGCCAGTCCAATTCCAATCTCCGGAACCAAAAGAAAAGGTGCAATCGCCCAGATTTCGTCGAGAATCAGGATGAAAATGAAAAGTCTGCTGAATTTCGCCGCCAAATCCGAGAGGTCAAATGCAATCGAAGAAATGAGGTACAGCCGAACAGGAATCCCGACGCTGGCCGAGCCGACTAACAGCACGATCGCCCATCGCGCATACGAAAACTGCTCAAGCAAGTCCTCAATGTGCCCTAAACGTCCTAGGGCTGTGATGTAAAAAATTAAATACATTATTTGCAGCAGCAGAAAAAGCATACGAACGTTGCGGCGATTGGCAGACGGTACTTCATGTGCCGATGTCAAGAACGATGTTGATAAATCTTCTGAGCTCGAATTGAGAAGCGCGTCTCGAACACTCTTCAAATCGGCCGGATTCTCGACCAGCGCCCCTCCGGCGATGAATTCAACCGGCGCGATAAACCGATATCCTCGGCGCGCCAAGGTCTCGATGAATCGCGGATTGGCCGCATTATCTCCCAGGGTTTCCCGAAGCTTGTTGATGGTGGTGTTCAGTCCATGATCGAAATCAACAAACGTACCCTCGGGCCAGAGCTTCAGCCGCAAATCTTCCCGAGTCACGATCTCCGAAGGACGTTCCAACATCGCCACCAGCACCCGGAAAGCCTGATCCGGCAGGCGCAACTTAAGTCCTGATTTACGCAATTCTCCCGAGGTCAAATTGACCTCGTAAACGCCGAACCGATAAATCCCGCCAGATGCTGCTGCGCTCGACATCGGCATCATCTTACCGAGTTTCCATGAACTTGTTATAGTAGCTGCCCTATGCGGAAGGTCGCTCTGATTTCCTTGTGTGCCTTTCTGACGGTATGCGCGGCCGCTGTGCATGCTGCGGACAAGATGAGCGCGACGCAACTGATTGCGCTTGCGAAGTCAAATGATGCAGGTCTTCACGACGCCATCCTCGCCAATTTCGAAGCCAAGAATATTAAGGACGGAACGGCGTGGAGTGGCCGGGGTTCCGATTTCTTTTTTGCCACCGAAGCATCCTCGCAGCCATCGCTGGTAATTGACGACGGCTCGCCACGGCCAATGCGGCATCTGGCTCAATCTGATCTTTGGTACGCGGTCGCCGGCATCGAACCGGTGGGCACGGCACACCGGTTTCATTATCTCGTCAATGGCGCAAAGTTTGGAGGCAGCCTCGACCTGCCCGCATTTAGTCCGCTTTCTTATTTGCAGCCTGGAGTTCCATCTGGAACGCTCTCTCCGAAGATTACGCATGTCAGCAAGATTTACGATGGCATGAAGAGTGAATACTGGATTTACGTTCCCGCCCAATACGATCCCAAGAGACCGGCTGCGCTAATGGTCTTCCAGGATGGAGGCTGGTACACAAGCCGTGATGGCAACAACCCAGCTCTCAATGTGATAGATAACCTGATCGCACAGAAGAAAATCCCGGTAATGATTTGCGTCTTCATCAATCCTGGGGATATAACCGACTCGCCAGGAACTCCGACCTACAACTTCGTGAAAGCGTATTCGGACAAGTGGAAACGCGATTTGAAAGACTCCATGCGCAGCACACTCTACGACACGGTGAGCGACCGGTACGTGCGATTCTTGCGCGATGAAATTCTCGCCGATGTCGGCGTCAAATACAACATCCGGAAAGACGCTTATAGTCGTGCTATCGCTGGTCTTTCGTCCGGCGGCATTTGTTCTTTCAATGCAGCGTGGCAAATGCCGGATCAGTTCAGCCGTGTGATTTCGTGGATTGGAAGCTTCACGGGGATTCAATGGAAAGAAGACCCTTCGAATCCGGACGGTGGGCAGGATTATCCAGAAAAAGTTCTACGCGAGTCGAAGCGCAATATTCGCGCGTGGTTGCAAGATGGATCTGAAGATTTGGAGATCCGGTACGGAAGTTGGTCCATGGCGAATCTCGCGCTGGCAAATGCTTTGAAGTTGCAGAACTATGACTTTCACTTCAGCCGCGGCAAGGGCACTCATAATTCCGCACAAGGCGCCGTCGAATTTCCCCAGGAGATGATATGGCTGTGGCGCGATTATGATCCCGCAAAGACCGAACAGATCTACGAGATGGAACCCGCGGAAAAAGCTAAGCCCCTGTTTCGTGTAACGGTCACTAACCGCGACGCCGATTAGAAGGTGGGTGGGTCACGCGTCCGCAACAATCCGCCCGGACCAGAGTTCATATATATTTGCAATATGCCCGAAAACGCAAAACGGCGAGTTGTTATTACCGGTATGGGGGTGGTCAGCCCTAACGGAATCGGGAACCCAGCTTTTTCTGAAAATATTCTGGCCGGAAAAAGCGGTGTGGGGCGGATCTCGCGATTTGATCCCGACGAAATTCCCGTCCGCATAGCGGGCGAAGTTCGTGGCTTTGATGAACTGGCGTGGGTTGAGAAACGCGAGCGCAAGCATGTGTCGCGGGTATTACCGCTGGCTATTGCCGCCGCTACCGAAGCATTCCACGACGCTGGGATTGATCCCGCGTCCCTTCCCCTCGAAGAACGGCGGCGCTTCGGTGTAATTATGGGCTCGGGCGGCGGATCGCAGGAGTTTACCGAAGAACAATATCGGCTGTTTTTCCGTGAGCAATATAAATCCATGAGTTTGTTTTGCGTTCCGACAGGTGTCATGGGAGCGCTGTCGAGCGAATTGAATGTGCGCTTCGGCTTGCGCGGGGCAAGTCACGTGATCACCACGGGATGCACTTCCTCTACAGATGCCTTCGGATATTCAGTACGGCAGATTCAGTCAGGCCGGCTGGACATGGTACTCAGCGGAGGAGCAGATGCTCCGATTGCGCTTGGAATCATCAAGGGATTCATTCTGATGAAGATTTTGACCGATTCGTGGAACGACTCGCCCGAAAAGGGATCGCGACCGTTTTCGGTGGACCGCGACGGATTTGTATTGGCTGAAGGCGCTTGGATGTTCATTTTGGAAGAGTATGAACATGCGAAGGCTCGTGGCGCGAAGATGCTGGCTGAAGTTTGCGGCTATGGATCAACATGTGAGGCCTTCCATCGCGTGAGGTTGCAGGAGTGTGGCGAGGAGCCAGCTCGCGCCATCGGCTTGGCGATGAAGGAAGCGGGCATTTCTGCCGATAATGTTGATTACGTGAACTTGCACGGGACATCCACGCAGCTGAATGACCGCATCGAAACACGCGCCCTCAAACTTGCTTTGGGGGAGCGGGCGAAAAACGTTCCGATGTCGGCGCTGAAATCGCAGATTGGGCATCCCCAGGGGGCATGTGGGGCAGCAGGAGTGGCGGCGACGATTGTGGCCATGAAGCGTAGCCAGATTCCGCCGACGATCAATTTGTCGAATCCCGATCCCGAATGTGATCTGGATTACGTGCCGGAAGCGGGCAGAAAGAAAGCGATCGAACACGCAATCTGCAATTGCATAGCATTCGGATCTAAGAATTCGGCTTTGGTGTTGAGGAATTGGGCGTGAGAAAACCGCTCAACCACTAAGGACACGAAGGTTCACGAAGGCCCGCTTAGCGGTTTTTATACGCAGTAAGAAGGAAGAATAGACATGGATGATCTGCATTCAACCCTGGTCGCGGGATTTACGGAACGCTACACCCACCTCGCGTGCAAAGTTCGTGAACTTGCCGCGCCGCTTAGCGATGAACAATTTTGGAGTAAGCCGTTTGCGTTTGGAAATAGTTTCGGACATCTGGTGCTGCATCTTACCGGAAATTTGAATTACTATATTGGAACTGAAATTGGTGGAACTGAATACGTTCGGGATCGCGAGCGGGAATTTACTGAGACGAATCATTCGACCAAGGAAGAATCACTGAAGAGGTTCGATGAGGCCGTGGATGTCGTGCTCAAAGTCTTGCTGACCCAGACGAACGGGGATTGGGCGAAAGAGTACACGGCAGTGCGGGAAGAAGACGCCCACAATCGGATGATTATTTTCTTGCGATGCGCCACGCACATGCATCATCATGTGGGCCAGATGATGTATCTGTGTTACGAATTGAACCGTGTGGAGTCAGAAAAGGCGGATCCTCAGGTGCAGAAACTCGCGGCCCGGTAAGCTACCAGTTTTTCCGATTGTTTTACTGGTCTTTTAATTTCAGCTTGGCTTTGTTTTCTTCCAGGAACTCGCGCAACTTTTCTGCTGCCTCTAACAATCGCGTCCACTGTTCGTAGTAGAGGGTCACCGGAAAACGTCCCAGCCCATATACGCTCACGCCTCCTTTTTCGCTCACGCGAAATTCGAGACTTCCGGTGCGACGCGGCTGTTTTTCCAGTTCAGCTAACCGAGCTTTTAATTCTTCATAAGTAGGTTCTGGCATTAAAGTCCCTCGAAGAAAGAATGAATGATGGTTCCATGATAGGTGTTCGTTGCAGATTCGTCGAGTGCATGAAATGTTGAGCAGTGACTCAGTTCGAACAAATCCTACTTCGACGTCATCCTGAGGGACTTCGGTCCCGAAGGATCTCGCGTGGAGTACAGTTGCTCTTCTGCTCTAGCGCGTATCCGCGACACGCAACCCCTCGCAAGCTCGGGATGACGCCCGGAAGTAAGGCAGAACTTTCAAACTGAGCCACTACGAAGTTTTTGTCGCGTTATCCAGATGCTCTAACATCCTTCACGTGCTCGGGACGGAATCCGACGCCTACGATCCGCGCAGGAATTCTGCGCAATGCAGGAAATCGCCGCAACAGCTTCAACTGCCAGGGAAGAGACAAGGGCTTATCGGTCGAGAGAACGCGCAGGATAACCTTGTTTTGGACAAAAACCTGCAACCGCTGCGTAGCTCGAGTGGGAAACATTCTTCGCCGCTGAACCGCGTGGAGATCATCACTAGTAGGTACCCCGCGAAGAAGCCTGGGTCCGAGAATGTTTGCCGTCGCGACTGCATCCTGGACTGCCAGATTAATTCCAATGCCTCCAATTGGGGACATGGCATGCGCCGCGTCGCCGATGCAAAGCAGCCCCGGCCGGGACCATTGACGTAGCCGATCTACCGCAACGGTGAGCAATTTCACATCATCCCAGTTGCGCAACTCGTGCACCCGATCTCGCAAAAATGGCTCGACGCGGGCAATCTCTTCGCGAAAGAGTTCAATTCCCTTATGCCGGATTTCGTCGGCCTTGCCCTTGGGAATCACGTATGCGCATTGCCAGTAGTCGTCGCGATTGAGTAGAACCAGAATTTTTCCGATATCCACATGCCCGAAGGTCTGGGCCGGATCGTCGGGCCTTCGCGAGATTCGCATCCACATTACATCCATCGGTGCGCCGAGGTTCATGACTTCGAGCTTTGCCCGTTCGCGCACCACGGAATGGCGGCCATCGGCTCCAACGGTCAAAGCCGCGCGAATTTCCAATTCCCCATTCGATGTCCTGGCGCGAACACCGGCGATACGGCCACCATTTTCGATAAGGTCAGTGACTTCCGCCTCCCTTCTCAAGTGAAACGACGGATAGCTGCGTGCCTTTTCGGCGACAAAGTCTAAAAAATCCCACTGCGGCATGAGAACGACAAATTGACAACGAGTCGGAAGGTGTGTGAAGTCCCCGATGGTGACCGTCTCATTACCGACTTGTCCGGAGAGCTCGCGAACTTCCTGATGAGGACGTCGCAGGAATTCTTCCAGCAATCCGAGCTCGTACATAATGTCCAGAGTGGATGGATGGACGGTGTCCCCGCGGAAGTCGCGAAGAAAATCACCGTGTTTCTCGAGGACGATTACATCTACGCCGATACGAGCAAGCAAAAAGCCCAACACCATGCCCGCAGGCCCGCCGCCGGCAATACAGCATTGCGTGTTAAGGGATTCTGTCATTTGTCATTAGACCCGACAGCCAAAGGCGACCATCCCTACGTGGGCATATCTAAAACAGCAGCGGCAGATACGGTGAGCCGCGTCATTCTTGTTAACTGAAATGAGGTAGTGGGCTACTTTGAATTTAACGTCCGAAGCGCCCAACGATCACGCCGATGATGGTTCCGCCGAGTGCTCCCATCCCGATGATCGGCCCATAGGCTTTTGTGATGAGCGCGTCGGGGATGCTCAACAGAAGGCCGAAGCAGAGTCCGACTGCCCATCCGGGCCAAGGCAAATTGGTTGCGCCGATGACGAAGCCAATCCCGAACCGCGCAATAAACGCCGCAGTGATTGCGGCCTTCTTGTCAGGGAAGCTCATCGTCAGCATGATTGCAATGTCTATAGCTCCGAACACTAAACCGCAGACGACTCCGATCAGGACTTTCGACATTATTTCACCGGTAGCTAGTCAAGCCGCTCTTTCCGCCCTCCGCTCGTGTGACTCCCAGAGAGCCACAAGGTCAGCCACGTCCCACAGCCGATCTGTGACGCCAGCAGCCATCGCCGGACTCATCCGAAGTGTACGATGGATTTTTATAAAGTTGTAGGCGAAATAATTCAGCCCGGTCGCTGCGGCGTGATTCTCTAGCTTGCGGCTGAAACCATTCGACAGACGCGTATAGCGGCGCATCGTGGTGCGAACCATCGAATTCTGACGTTCCACGAGTGAGGTCGAAACATGCTTGAAATCGGGGTTCCCGCTGACTGCTTTCATATCACAACCGATACACTTCGCTGGGGAGTGCCGCGCCTCATTTTCTAGCGGAACATGATAGACCTTGTGTAGCTGGGCATAATCCACTTCCGACCCAAAGGCATCCTCATTCACGTTTACATAGGGTCGCAGCGCATCTGTCGGACCTGTACGCGCCCTTTGACGCGCTTCGCTAGATCATCCACGAAGACTTTTACAGTCGCTAGATCGCGTTACCCAAGCCTCCACGAAGGCACCAACGTGCTATTCAAAGTAGCCCACTACCCGAAATGACCGCCCATTGTGCGAGGTCGTTGCCGGAGGATATCATGCGTTCCTGTCGTGAAATCAAACCTGATGCAGTATCCAGAGGTAAGGAGAACGGCAATGGACTTTTCGCAAGCTCTTGAATTTCTGCTTTATGGCGTGTTGATTTTATTTGTCATTGGAACCGTCCTCAGTGGTTTTTTCCAGGTACAGACGGCTGAGGCCGCCGTGATCCAGCGCATGGGCAAGTTCAACCGCGTGGCCACGGCAGGCATCAATTTCAAGTTGCCATGGCTGGATCAGATAGCGGGACGTATTGACTTGCGCGTCCAACAACTGGCGCTCGATGTTGAAACTAAGACCAAAGATAATGTCTTTGTGAAGATTCCGGTGTCGGTGCAATACCACGTCATCCCCGACCACGTGTACGAAGCTTTCTACAAACTGGCCAATCCCAAGCAACAGATTTCCTCCTATGTATTCAACGTGATACTTGGCCACGTGCCAAAGATGAATCTTGACGATGCGTTCCTTCAGCAATCCGATATCGCCGTGGCAATTAAAGAAGGATTAGACGATGTGATGAAGACCTACGGGTACGCGATTGATCAGGCTTTGGTCACAGACATCGAGCCGGACGAGAAAGTGAAAGCTGCGATGAATGAGATCAATGCGGCGCAACGCGAGCAGGTTGCGGCGAGCGCGCGAGGAGAGGCCGAAAAGATTCTCAAAGTAAAACAAGCGGAGGCCGAAGCCCAGAGCAAAGCGCTGCAAGGACAGGGCATCGCCAATCAGCGAAAAGCAATCATCGAAGGACTCAGAGAATCGGTTGAGACTTTCTCTGCTGCCGTTGAAGGCACGACGCCGAAGGATGTGATGATGCTGGTGCTGGTCACTCAATATCTGGACACGATGAAGGAGATTGGGACACAGGATAAAAGCAATACAATTTTCGTTTCCCATTCTCCGGCGGCGGTGGGAGATTTATTCAGGCAAATGCAGGATGCGGTGATGATCGGCCAGACGGGAGCAACGGCGGCAAAATAACTGGAATTGAAAGTGAAGCACCACTTGAAAAGGGGTGCCCGATTCTTCGCATTTTTTCGCGAAGAGTGGGGGGCATACAGTTCCCGCCACCAATGAGGCACGAAAAACGATGACAACAGATTCCTGGCCCGCACTGCCATTTGAAAGCTGGGCCGATACCTACGCCACGCTCCACATGTGGACTCAAATTGTGGGCAAGGTTCGCCTCAGACTTACTCCTCTGGTCAATCACTGGTGGAATGTGCCCCTGTACGTCAGCGCCCGGGGGCTTACCACTTCGGCGATTCCGTATGAAGGTCGTGTTTTTGAAATCCAGTTCGATTTCGTCGACCACAAACTAGTTCTCGAGACGAATGACGGAATGATCAAGACACTGGCTCTGCGGCCGCTTTCGGTTGCTGATTTTTATGTGGAATTTATGGCCATGCTGCGGTCGGCAGACATCAATGTCAAAATCTGGCGCATGCCCGTAGAGGTGCCCGACCCGATCCCCTTTGACGAGGACCGGATTCACGCCTCGTACGATCCGGAATACGCTCACAGGCTATGGCAAATTCTTGCTTCATCGAATCAAGTTTTGGCCGAGTTTCGATCCCGGTTCATCGGCAAGAGCAGTCCGGTGCACTTCTTTTGGGGAAGCTTCGATCTGGCGGTGACTCGGTTTTCCGGCCGCCGTGCGCCGCCTCGCCCCGGAACCGATTCGATCACAGTTGAAGCATATTCGCACGAAGTTAGTAGCGTGGGATTCTGGCCCGGCAACAAAACTCAGGAAGCGGTGTTTTATTCTTATGCAGCTCCCGCTCCCGAAGGATTTGCCGATAGGCCTATCCGTCCAAGCGCGGCCTTGTATGACAAGCAGCTTGGCGAGTTCATCCTTCCATACGAGGATGTTCGAAAGAGTCCTTCCCCGGAGGCGGCGTTGCTGGAGTTTTGCCAGAGTACCTATGACGCCGCGGCGACCCTGGCGAAGTGGGATCGCAAGGCGTTGGAGCGGTAGTGCGGGCTAAGAGCTCGCGATTTGAGTCTTTAATTCTCCGGCAAGACATTTCCCCGCTGGTCAACGACTTTGAATCCATCGGGTAAGTTAAACAGCTTGGGGTCCGGTTCGGAAGGCAACAAATCGGTCGCGGTGAACGTTTGCGTGCCAATTCGCGGATCGGAAAGTTTTGAGAGCAAGTTGATTCCCAATTCTTCCGAATACCAGAATTCCCGCACTACCGTCATAGCCTGGTCATTCCCGAATACACCCGCATTGTAGGTGATGCTGTCACGCGCGCCCGTTGTCTCCAACCCAGCGATAAGTTCTTTGCCAAGGTCTTCATGCAGTGCAGTACCGAGGTCATTGGGAAGTGGCCCGGTGGGGGGACCTTGGAATCTAAAGATTGAATTCGTTGATGCCGTGTAAGTACTCAACATGCACTGATGATTGGGAACTAGTGGGAAGCAGTTGTATAGGGTGTGCCGAGCGGGATCGGCGATTTGAATTGCCGTCATCTGCGACTTGACCTTGCCATACTTCGGCACGAGAGCCCACCGCTCCTCATAAATACGCCCTCTGCTGTCCCGTCCAATTCGCCGCTGATTCACCAAAGTCATGGTTCCACCGTCGGAGAGGGTTTTGATCCACTCGGTTTGTAACGTGAGGGAAAATGGCGAACCCGGCTTTGGCGGAACAACAATGCTTTCCAGTATTTCGCGCGTGCCTCCATCCTGCGCATAAAATTGCTGAACCGGCCATTGGGGTCCTCGTGGTTGCGCGCCGGGAGCCAAAGGAGGTTGATCTTGCGCACTCAATTTCTGGCTTAAAAGAAGAACTGAGAGCGTCAGCAGCGCCGCAACAACTCGCATGATTACCTTCCGCGGGAAAATATGTCCGCTTGAGGATAACTCAACACGGCATGGGGAGCGAAACCATCCGCAACGCCATGGGACATTTTTGAGAACATTTTCAACCTACAACGGCGATTTGTTCCGAACGGAAGGTGTGCGGCGCCCAAGGTCTTTCGTCGGAAACGATTCTTTGTCGAGGGCGGTGTCTGCAAGTGCTACCAATCTCTTGAAATTCCCGAATTCCTTATCCCCCGCGCGGCGCCCCGAAAGCGTTGAAGTGGCGACCGATGGGGGCGGGGGAAATATAGACAGTGAAGGATTTCGCCGTCTCTCGAACCTGCCCTTAATAGGGGGTTTTACTGGAGGTTTCAAAACAAATCCAAGCACAAAAAGAATTGTACGGTATCGTACACTCCAGTTATTCGTGACGCAGGGAGTTCATTCAATACATTTCACACTGTATTTTTACAAAACAAACGTGCGATAACCTCTAAGTTATTAGCCCGAGAATTACATCCTGCGTGGACGGTAACAAGTTTTATTGCCGGCTCGCGGAGCGCACCATACTGCTTCTTTTCCAAGCTTCCGTCTCCCATTTTCCACTGGTTCAACAGCAGCTCGAAGCTGTTTTTAAAGATTTCGATGCTGTCTTGACTTTGACAAGCGGAAACGTTTTTCCGTAACCAATCCAACCTGTAAACTGGTTTTCCGCTTTTATGCCGACATTTGCCGCGGTTGATATTGGTTCGAATTCGGTGCGCCTTAAAATTGCGCGTCTGACCGGCCACCGCCTGCATGAAATTCACGAGGATCGCGAAGTTACCCGGCTGGGTGAGTCTGTATTTCGGGATGGCTTCCTTTCGCCCGAGGCTATCGCTGGCACTGTAAAAGTATTGCGGCGCTTCCATCGAGCGGTACAAAAAGCCGGCACCGATACTGTGCGCGTCGTTGCCACCAGCGCTTTGCGCGACGCTCGTAATTCACGCGCCTTTCTGGAATGGGTTCGCTCGTCAACCGGGTGGAAAGTCGAAATTATCTCCGGACTGGAAGAGGCTCGACTGATCCATTTAGGGATTGTGTCCATGACGCGCGTCAGCACATCTCCCGCATTGCTAATGGATCTGGGCGGCGGCAGCTGCGAACTGACGATCTCAGCTAACGGACATATACGCGATACGGTGAGCCTACCGCTCGGCGCCGTGCGCCTTACGAATGAGTTCCTGCGCCATGATCCTCCGCGCAAAACTGAGATACGGCAACTGCGCGGATTTATCACGCGCGAAATCGAAAGAATTGCGGGCCGCATTATCCGGGTAAAACCAAAAGTTGTAATTGCGACTTCGGGCACGGCGGAATCTCTGGCCGCAGTTTGCCACGGTTTGTATAAAACTAAAGGGCCACGAGAAGCCGCAGTCTCAAGGGCACAAATGCGGCGAATTGCCAAGCGGCTCGCGAACCTTCCACTGGAAGAACGACGAAAGCTTTCGGGTGTCGGTCCGCGACGCGCCGAGATTATCGTGGCAGGTGCGGCGGTTTACGCCGAACTACTGGAACGATGCCGCCTCCTTGGGTTCCGCTATTCGCCTCTGGGATTGCGGGACGGTCTGCTGGCACAGATGACAGCGGAGTATGACCGTGGAACCCGTTCCAGTAAGCAACTCGAGTCCGAACGATGGGATTCAATTCGGGCGGCAATCGCGCATTACGGCGTTGAAATGGAGCATGCACTTAGAGTGCGCCAGTCAGCCATGAAATTATTTTTTGCTTTGAAAGCCGTGCACCGCCTTCCACCGGAATATCAGGAGTGGCTTTCCGCCGCCGCCATGTTGTATGAGGTTGGAGATTTTGTGAATCGAAATGGAAGGCATCGCCACGCTTACTACATAATTTCGCATTCCGAGATTCTGGGGTACAGCGTGCAGCAGCGGCGAATTATTGCGGCCATCGCCCGCTACCTTGGGAAGTCTCGTCCCACGGCCACGGATGCTCCCATGCAGGTACTCTCAGCGGAGGATCAGGATTCTGTGCCTAAAGCCTCGTTGCTGTTGCGACTGGCGCGAGCTCTGGATCTGGGAAGGAGCGGAGACGTCGGCACAGTCCGGACAAGAATCATCGGCGGCGGAGTGCAGTTATTATTGGTTCCAAAAATCAGGGCTAGCGTTGATTTGGAATTGTGGGCCGTGGAAAAAGAAATCAATTATTTCCGGGAAATCTTCGGCCGCGAGTTTTCGGCGGCAGCAGCATAGAGTTCGCGCAATAGTTTTGGGGTAAGACACCATTGCAGGATGGCCGCGCTTCGTCCCGTCTCTACCTTGGCGACAGCGCCTTTTTTCAATTCTACGGAAGCCTCGCAACCTGCTTCACTAATCGCGCGCCCCACAAACTCGCTTAAATTCGGATTATGACCAACGCACATAATCGCGTCGTACTTTCCATAGCGCTCAAGTAGTTGCCGGAAATCCGAAAAGGACGTTGTGGGCCGAAGCGCATCCTCCAACTGAAGTTTGCCCTCATAGCTGAGTTCATTGCCCACTAGAGACGCCGTCTGCGCAGCACGTTTTAATGGGCTCGAGATAATCACATCAACGTGCACATCGAGAGCGTTCAGGGCACGTCCTACGTACCCGCACTGCTCGATGCCAGCCTTGTCGAGGGCCCGCTTTTCATCTTTTTTAGGATTGGCGATGCGCTCACCCGCGCTGGCGTGACGGAGGAAATAAATAATCATCTGGTTTTCACTACCTTTTCACGGCGAGGATTTCGAACCATCTTTACGGGCCCCCGGGGAATTCCATCCAGGGTTTGTTTTCCTTCCGCGAGGGCTATCAGAAAGTCCTGAGCGTTGAACAGTTCCGATTCCTTCGGCTTGCGTTTTCCACGAGCCCGCCATGCACGAAGATAGCCGCCGTCTTTCTGCAACAGCCGCGCCTTGGCACTATCAGCGAGATAAGCCTCCAGGATTTCATGTCGCACGCGCTCGCGTAAAAGATCGTCTTTAACCGGAAAAGATACCTCGACTCGTTCGTAGAGGTTGCGCGGCATCCAATCAGCGCTGCCCAGGTAAAGCTCTTCATTCCCGCCGTTTGCATAATAGTAGATACGGCTGTGCTCAAGCAGACGGCCGACAATACTACGAACCCGGATTCGATCGCTCACTCGCGGGATGCCAGGACGGAGCGCGCACATCCCGCGGACAATCAAATCAATCTCAACCCCAGCCTGCGATGCGCGGTAAAGGGCAAGAATGATGTTCTTATCCAGCAGCGCATTCATTTTAGCGATGATGCAAGCGGGCCGGCCGTGATGCGCGTGTTCAGCCTCTCGCGCGATTAAAGCCAGGCTATGCTCGGCCATGTCCAACGGCGAGACGAACAGCGGATCGTAATTGGGATGCTCCGCATACGCGGTCAAAAAACTGAAAACATCGTGCACGGCACTGGTGATTTCGGGATCTGAGGTGAGCAGGCTCAAGTCAGTATAGAAACGAGCCGTTGCCGCGTTGTAATTACCGGTCCCTAGGTGGGCGTAGGATCGCGTAATTCCATCGGGATCATGACGAACCATCAAGGAAAGCTTGCAATGTGTCTTCAATCCTACGAGGCCGTGAAATACCTGTACGCCGGCATCTTCCAAGTCGCGCGCCCAGCGTATGTTTGAAGCCTCGTCAAATCGCGCCTTGAGTTCCACGACTGCGGTAACTTCCTTTTTTTCTGCGGCGGAAATTAGTGCCGGAACGATGGGGGAATGTTCATTGGTGCGATACAGGGTCTGCTTGATCGAAAGCACGAGTGGATCCGCTGCCGCGGTCTCTATGAACGACGTCACCGCATCGTAAGAGTCAAATGGATGATGCAGCAAAATATCGTGGCGGCGCAGTTCTTCAAAAATATCGCGAGACTTTGCAGTCAAACGAAGTTCGCGCGGCGCAAACGGCTTGAACTTGAGATCGGGGCGGTCTATTTGCTCGTAGAGATTAAACAGGCGATATAGGTTCACCGGACCCTGAACCGGAAACACCTGCCATGTTTCCAACTCGAAGTTGGTGCGCAAGCGCTCGATAATCTCGGGATCGGCCTCGGCGTCAATTTCCATGCGAACCGCATCACCCTTGCGGCGGTTATGCAGCTCTGCTCGAACGGACTCCAATAAGCTGCGAGATTCTTCTTCCGCGAGATACAGGTTGCTGTTACGCGTTACCCGGAAGGCCGCAGCCGACACAATGTCATAGCCGTGATACATCCGTGAAGCATGGTGCGCAACCATGTCCGCAAGAAAGATAAAATCAACGGTTTCGCGGGAAGGGAGCCTTACTAACCGCGGCAAGGCGCGAGGCACTATGACCACCCCCGTGTAGGTGAGCGCCGAGCGCCGTCTCCGCCGCAATAAGAATGCGACGCATAATGCTTTGTTAATGACGCGGGGAAATGGATGCGCGGGGTCTATGGTCACCGGGGTGACCAGAAGGTCCAATTCTTTCTCGCAATATTCTTCGACGAAAGCGCGCGCGTCGTCATCGAGGTCATCTATTCCGAGTACGCGTATGCCATTCTCTGCCAGCGATGGCTGTAACCTTTCATTCCAGCAGCGATACTGTTCTTCAACAAAGTCATGGATGTTTTCGGAAAGGAGGTCTCGCTCTTCTAGCAGGCCCATTCCATCGGGGCCGGGTTCGGTATTGCCGTCCTCAATCTGCTGGGCCAGCGCAGCCACTCTAACTTCAAAAAATTCGTCGAGATTGCTGGCAGTGATGGACAGGAATTTCAGGCGTTCGAGAACGGGATTCTGCTCGTCATACGCCTCTTCGAGGACGCGGCGGTTGAACGCCATCCACGAAATCTCGCGGTTGATGTAATACGACGGATTGTCCAGCGAAATTCGAGCCATAGCGTGCTTAACCCTGGGGGCTCCGTACCAGGTCAGTATAAAACAACAAAAAGCTGGCGCCGGTTTTCACCCCGGCGCCAATCTACAGAACGACACCCCTTCAAGCTCGATTACGGCAAGTAGTAGCGGAACGACGTGAACACCATCGGTTCGCTGGCGCTCGGAGTACCGCCGGTTCCCCTCCAAGTGTTCCTGACTACGTAGGAGAACTGCGGTCCCCACTGTAATCTGCCCATAGGTCCTGCATAGAAGCGATACCAGAACCCCAGGGTTCCTTCGATAATGTTGCGAGTATCAACGTTACAGGAGCCCAGCCCACCTGGCAGGAACCCGTTGGTTGACGTCGGAAACTGACCGCCCACCGGAGTTCCGGGAACGGTTTCGGCGTAGCAACCGGTTGAGCTTCGCAGCGGGGAACCGTACCCGATCGCGCTAGTCGTACTGAGCGATGCACGGCCGGCATATTCTCCACCTACGTTGCTGTAAAGGTCCAGTTTCTTATTGTGATATTCCAACGTACCGAGAGCCTGGTAACTTCGGATCAGTCCCAGAACGCCATCCGGACGCACGTAGACATCCGGCAAGCCCGTAGTGCCATAACGTCCGATTCCCTTCCCTCCCAGGAAATGGATACCCGCATCAATGTGCTTATTCAATAAATCGGCACGCATATTGATTCCGACGCCGCCGCCAGTCCCGGAATTGTTGTAAGCGCCAGCCGCAGTCGGCTTTGCTCCGATCGCGCCGGGGAAGATGCGATCCCGAAACTCACTAACCACCCCGAAGACTTCGATGTGGCTCACTTTGTTAGGCTGGAAAACAGCCTTGGCTAGAAAATCGGGCGCTTTATTGAATGTGTATGTGGCGGAGGGATTATAAAGGCCACCGGAGTTTCCAGCAGAGCCGATAAGGAAATTACCGGTGGACGCGCCCTCGCCTCCCACAGTGGTTTGCGGATCCTCCACGGAAAAAGCCAGCCAGAACTTATTCCCAAAATTCTTGGCCACGCGGAAGCCGTATTGCCGGGCCCAACTGAACCCCACGTTGTATTGGGGATCAATGACCATTGGAAGCACTTCGGTCCGGTTATCCACGCCATTCTTGGTTTCAGTAATCAGACTCCACATTTGACCGCCGGTGAAGCTCCATCCATTGGTCAAGTAAGCTTGGGCCCATGCCTGCCGCTGGCGCATAGTGTAACTATTGCTTTCATTATTGTTGGAAGTGACGCCAGCAGATAAAAAGTCGGCTTCTACGTAGCCACTCAGCTTGGCATTCTTTATCTTGCCCTCGGCGAGCATCGCCACGCGCGATTGCCGGCCCGAACCAAAGAATTCCGAGAGATGGGTTTGCGAACTGCCGGGGAATGGTATGGAATTGAACGGTGTATTTATGTCCGAGCCCGTCGCTGAGCGGCGCCACACGGTTTCTGCAGCCAGAAAGCCGCCCGGCGTGATCGTGATTCCCTTGTAATGCAGCGCTAGGGGACTTTCCATCGCGTCGCGGATGTTCTTCTGAGTATCCTGCAAGCTTAACGCTGCGCTGACGGAATTTTGCTTCAGGTCGTTGACGTCACTTTGCATCGTGCCAACTGCTTGCTGCTGTTGGCTGGCGGTAGCGGCAGCCTGCTCCGCCTTACTCGCCGCGTCAGTTGCAGCCGCTTGCGCCTGTTGTGCTTGCTGCTGGCTCTGTTGAATGTCTTGATCGCGGCGTGCGAGCTCTTGCCTCAACTGCTCAATTTGATGTTGCTGCGCCGCGAGGGCGTCCCGAAGCTGCTGAACGTCTTGAGCTGTAACCGCGGGGCCGGCAACTGCGGCCGCTCTCCTTTTGTGAGCTGTAGTCGTAGTTGTGGTTGTCGTTGTCGGCGTTGTTTGCGCGAACAGCGGCACGGCGAACAAGACAATGACGCACCATGTCAGAACCGGCTTCATTTTTTCTCCTTGTGCTTTCTATTAATCGAATACCGTTCGATGAACGACTGCTAGTGAATTTGTTTTATTGCAACTTTGACTTTCTCAGCGACATTCTGTGGTAATGGTGCATACGTGAGATCGGCGGTCATTTTTTGTCCCTCGTCAAGCATCCAATTCAGGAAGTCGGAAATGATCTTTCCTTTAGCGGCATCCTTCGACTGCACTGGGATCAGCAGCCAGGTGAAACTGGCTATGGGATAAGAGTCCTTTCCTGGCGGATTCGTAATGGAAACCCGAAAGTCTGCAGGCATGCTCTTCATGGAAGCCGCTGCCGCGGTTACGCTGTCCAAACTCGCCTTCACAAAATTCCCTGACGTATTTTTTACTGTGCCGTAAGGAATCTTGTTCTGCACTGCGTAAATCAGCTCAATGTATCCAATGGACCCCGGCATTTGTCGAATCATTCCGGCAACCCCTTCATTGCCTTTGCCTCCGAGTCCTACCGGCCATTTGACCGACGTCCCCTTTCCTGGCCCACCCTTCCAGTCAGAACTTACTTTGGAAAGAAAGTCGGTGAAAATGTAGGTCGTGCCACTGCCGTCCGAACGATGGACGACGACTATCGGAAGGTCGGGAAGCTTCACTCCTGGATTCGCGCCAGCTATGGCGGCATCGTTCCACGAAGTAATTTTGCCGAGGAAAATATTTGCCAAAGCTTCCGGTGGGAATTTCAACTCTCCACTAATCCCCGGAACGTTATATGCCGGGACGTCGGCGCCCAACACCGTAGGAATATGGAGAATCTTGATCTTTGCCTGCGCCAGTTGCTCGTCGGTCATCGGTCCATCACTGGCGCCAAAATCCACCGTCCCGGCCAGCACTTGGCGGATGCCTCCGCCGCTTCCAATGGACTGGTAATTGATTTCAATATCGGGATGAAGATTGTGATATTCGTTGAACCACTTCGAATACATTGGATACGGAAAAGTTGCGCCTGCGCCATTCAATGTCGTCTGCCCCAACGCCGGCAGTGCCAGAGCCAAAGCTAGACACACAAACACGATGCGACGCATCATTCGGTAAATCCTCCTGAATTGGTGTGGACCAAGTTTTACCTTTGAAGTGTTACAGTCCGGTTACAACGTTGTAAATTTCTGATGAATCACAAGGATAAAGACAAGACTTGAGTGTTGGGGCGACCCCAGCACAAAGGGAAGTTCGGCGAGAGGAGAATTCTCGTCCCGGCGATTAAGAGTGCTGGGAAAAGTGGAAAAAACGATTCAATTCCAGGAGGAGTCTGTGTCGCAACCCACTTTTGATTTGAAGGTGGAATGCGACCAGCAAGAGATACGCCGCCAAGCGGCGCAAGAATGCCTATAGCGCAGCAATGGGACGAAAGGGGAAACTGAACAAGGCCTGAAGAGGGGAGAGATCAGATGCGACACAGAATCCCTGGGGACGACCGAGTTCTCGCACAGACTCTTAACGGATGGGACTGCTATCCCGAAAAAAAGGCGCGCTTCTGTAGCAAAATAGATCAATGACGTCGGTAAGGATGGATAAGTGGCTATGGGCCGCCAGGTTTTTCAAGACGCGAGCCTTGGCGGCGCGAGCATGCGAGCTCGGCAGGATTCAATCAAACGGGCAGGTCGCTAAGCCCGCGCGAGAGGTCCGGCCCGGAGACACGTTGCGAGTAACCAACGAGGGCGGCGACTTTCAGGTTGAAGTCCTGCTTCTAAGTGAGGTGCGCGGCCCTGCACCTGAAGCGCAAAAGCTCTATCGCGAGACGGAGGCCAGCCGGGAGTTGCGCCTCAAGGTAGCCGCTGAGCGTCGCGCGATGAAGCAATTTGAGGAGTTACCTGCAGGCAGACCTTCGAAGCGGGATCGCCGGGAAATCATTCGGTTTCGGGGAAGAGGTTGAGCACAGCGAAATCAGAACCGCGGATGTTTTGCTTTTCTGGAGGGTCGAAGTACGCCTGTGACAAAGCCCGAAAGGGGCGAAAGATTGGTTGCGTTACTCACTCGTCGGTCCTACGCGAAGGTTTTTGATACCAATTTTTTCAGAGCATCCACGTTTCGCTTGTCGTCTCCTGGTTCATCAATTGGAGTCTCGGCGATGAATGCCGCGTGGGCCAATCGAGGATCGTTGAGCAATTGCCGAAACGGTTCCAGTCCAATCGTTCCTTTCCCAACATGCTGATGGCGGTCCAGCTTGGAACCACGCCCGGCCTTCGCGTCATTGCAGTGAAATACTCGAATATTTTTGAAACCGATCGTTGCGTCGAGATTCTTCAACGTTTCCCGCATTCCGGCTTCGCTCACAATGTCATAGCCCGCGACATGGGTATGGCAAGTATCTATGCACGCAGCTACAGGAACCAGTCCATTCAGGCGATCGAGCACTTCCGCCACCTGCTCAAAACTACTCCCCAAAGAAAACTCAGCTCCCGCTGTGTTCTCTATCAGGATGGTTAAATTTTGCTTTACAAGATCAAGACCCTGGGTAGCGGCGGCGATGGCAGCAGCGGTTTGCATGAGTCCAGCCTCCCGGTCAACTCCACGGAACGATCCGGGATGCAGCACCAGATAGTCCGCGCACAGGCTCAACGCCCGTTCTACCTCCCCGCGAAAAGCCTCGATTGATTTCTTCAGAAATAGTTGCGTTGTGCTGGCCAGATTCACCAGATAATTAGTATGAATCACCAGCGGCTTGAGATCATATTTCTCGCGCAGGCGGCTCATTTCCGCGCACTGGGGAACGCTTAGCTCGTACGGCGCCCATTGACGCGGGCTTGAGGAGAACATCTGAAATGTATTGCAGCCCAATCGCCAGGCGCGCTCGGCCGCGTTTTGGACACCGCCGGCACTTGAAGTGTGAATTCCAATACTGCGCGAAGTAACTCGCGGAGCCCGCTTTGGTGGCGGCATTTTTAAGATGTCCTGCTCTTTGGACATTGACCGAGCCATTGGGAAAGTATAACGAGAGACCAGCAGGCTAAAGACCGACAGGCGAAATCAGCATCAAGATGAGGTCGAAGACTTGAAGTAAGTCAGACACCGGCAACTCACTGCACACGCAAGAGCCCGTTACCGTTGCTTCCTTCCGGACCTGGCGGGATTGGCGAGAGTACGTCGCGCGAGACCGATGCCTGACCTCGATTATTCTAGCATCCGGTTTGCTGTCGTTTAGGCACGACTGTTAGACGCGACACTCGCGCGATGAGACGGGTGCTCTCGCGAACCCACCAAAGTGACTTTCGGGCGCGTCTTAAGTACGCAGGGCTTCCCTTCCCGGCTTCAACGCGAAACAATGGACCATCCATGCCCGGTTCTGCAAAATTGCGCCCGTCGCTGCCGATCGCCATTCAACGGTATTTTGACGTGTCGCTGTATTTATTGGTCCTCACCGGAGTTGGAACTTTGGCCTCCACGGGCACGCTCGGGTTCCCCACGGTTGTTCTCGTCGGCGGCGCCCTTGTCTTTCGTGGATACTTACTTGCCGAGCGGCGCACCCTGGTGATTCCCGAGCGATGGACTTCCATTCTGACCATCGTGTATGTGGCTTTTTATCTCGCGGATTACTTTTTGATCTCGCGCGAATTTCTAGGTTCCACCGTGCATCTGGTGTTGTTCGTGATGGTGGTGCGATTGTTTTCCACCCAGCGCGAACGCGACCATTACTTACTGATGGTCATTTCGTTCCTCATGGTGCTGGCTGCCGCGGTCCTGACGGTGGACAGTACTTTCCTGGCCACATTCGGGGCTTTCATTTTGATGGCAATCATTACCAGTATTTTGATGGAGATGAAACACGCATCCTCGCGGGCGACATTTCAATCCGCGAATCCTGTTGATTCGATGGCCCATCGCCGAATGGCTTTTTCGTTGGTCAGAGTAGTCCCCGGGTTGGTGGTCTTGATTTTCCTGGGAGGCAGCGCAATCTTTTTTCTTCTGCCCAGGGCATCTGCTGGCTACCTCGGAGCATTTTCCGAAGGAACCGATCTGACTACGGGATTCTCCGACCATGTGGAACTGGGCAGTATCGGGAGCATCCAGCAGTCGAATTCGTTGGTTATGCATATCGCGATTGATGGAGATAACAACGGTGGCTTCGATCTGAAGTGGCGCGGCATCTCGCTCAACCGGTTCGATGGACGCACATGGTCGGATACTCATCCGAAGTATGCGATTCCTAGTCATGCGGGGGATAAATTCGTACTTCTGCGGCCGCCGGGCCCGCGGAAGATCTCCGGTGTCTCGGGCCCGGTTCGTTCGATCCACTATCGCGTACTGATGGAACCAACGGGCAGCAGCGTGTTCTTCCTCGCTCTCGGGGCCCAAACTCTGCAAGGCCACTATCGCCTGATTACTGAGGACGAAGGAGAAGCGGTTTTTGATGAGGATGCGGAACATCCAATCAGCGAATATGAAGCGACATCCAACCTAGGCAGGCCGAACGGCTCACTGCTCCGGGGAACGGGGGAATCCTACCCGAAGGAAATTCAGACTGACTACCTGCAGACGCCACCCCTCGATCCTCGAATCTCCAAATTGGCCCAACAAATCACCAGTCAATCGCAGAACAATTACGACCGCGCAGCAGCTATCGAGAACTATCTGCGCACCCATTTTGGATATACATTGCAACTCTCGCGTATCCGTCCTCGCGACCCCCTGGCGGAATTTCTTTTCGTGCGCAAGCGCGGTCACTGCGAATATTTTGCGTCCTCCATGGCGATCATGTTGCGTACTCTGGGGATACCTTCTCGAGTGGTCAACGGTTTCCAAACCGGAGAGTTCAACGATCTGACCTCGCAGTATTTAGTACGGGAGAGCGACGCACATTCGTGGGTGGAGGCTTACTTTCCAGACTATGGATGGGTCACCTTCGATCCCACCCCATCCCGTTCGATTGAACCTCGCACCGGTTGGAACCGGGCCATGCTGTACATGGATGCGATGGCGTCGTTTTGGCGCGAGTGGGTGGTTAGCTACGACGCCAGCCATCAGTCCAGCCTGAAGCAGATTGCGGCCCGAGGTAGTGTTCAGTGGTTCCAGAAGCTTCGTAGTTGGGCGGCCAAAGAATATGGATTGATGCTTTCCGCCGCGAGCCACACTCAAGCTGACTTGGAGGGGCGTCCAGTGCGATGGGGATTCCTGGGGTTGCTAGGGGCAATTATGCTGGCGGTTGCGACTACCGCCCGGAGGTGGTTGCGAATTGCCCGGCGCGCGAGTCTGTCGGCAAACCCCGCCAAATTTCCGCGCGCGGCATCGGCCATTTGGTATGAACGAATGGTGCGGCGGCTTGCCCGAAAAGGCTGGCGCAAACTGCCCTCCCAAACTCCAGCAGAATTCCTGACGTCCATTGAAGATCAAATGGTTAAAGACCAGGTTGCAGAGTTCACGACCCGATATGAGAGTGCCCGGTTCGGAGGATCAGCTGAGGACGCGAGTTCCCTTCCGCAACTTTATGAGGAAATTTCGTACGCTGGACCAGGAAAGAGGTCCTCGCCCGAGAAGTCGAAATCCAAAGGGTGACCGGGCAAGTCAGTGTCCAAAATGCCAAACCAGTCCGACACCAAGAAATAAATTGTTCTGCCGGCTTTTCCCGGTGTTCAGATTTAATTTCGGGACCCCACTATAAAAATCTCTGGCTTCTCCGCGCACGCTGAAAGATCGCCATACCCTCACGTCTAGCCCAGCGCCAAATTGGAATACCCCTGTGGTGCTTCCCTTTGTTCCAGGATTGGTCCCTCCAAACTCCAGATTCGAGCTCTCGCTGAAACGACCGAAACCACCCCCCACACTCGCCCAGGGCGTAACCGGAACATTCGGGAAGAAAGTCAATCGCGCCGAGGGCGTAACAAAATAGGAGCGGTAGTCCATGGGGACAACGTTCATTCCATAGTTCAAATCCTCGTCTAAATTAAGGAGCACGGGGACTTCAAGAGAAATTGAGATCAAATCGCTTGGCCTCACGAGGCGGCTGTAGTCAGCCTCAAAGCTGGGCCCAGCACCGAATGAAAGAGAATTGCCCACAAAGTTTGTTCCAGGCACGGTTTGGTGGCTCACAAGTGTGCGTCCAAACATGACCGCCAGCTGGTTCTTTTGTTGGGCGATTCCACTCAGAGGAAACAGGAACATTGCGAGGAGCGCGATTATGAGTCGCCGCATCAACATCCCTCCATGGAGAGCAAGTGGACAATTCTACTCCGGAACTGGGCCCTTCGGGGGATTTGGCTCATCGGCATCGCATGATTCCGGTCAAGCACTACTGGAGTACTCTACAACTTCGGCAATACAATTCCTTTCTGCGACTGGTACTTTCCTTTTCTGTCGGCGTAGCTGACCTCGCACACTTCGTCGCCCTGGAAAAAAATGATCTGGCACAAGCCCTCATTCGCGTAGATTTTGGCGGGCAGAGGGGTCGTGTTCGAAATCTCCAGGGTCACAAATCCCTCCCACTCTGGCTCAAACGGGGTCACGTTAACGATGATTCCGCACCGCGCATAAGTGGATTTGCCCACGCAAATGGTCAGCACATCGCGAGGAATCTTAAAATATTCCACCGAGCGTGCCAACGCGAAGGAATTTGGCGGCACGATACAGCAATCCGACCGCACGGTGACGAACGATCGCTCATCGAAATTCTTGGGATCAACCACAGTGCAATTGACGTTCGTAAAGATCTTGAACTCATCGGCAACACGCAGGTCGTATCCGTAAGAAGACAGGCCGTAGGAAATCACTCCCTCCCGAACCTGCTTTTCGGAAAAGGGATTGATCATCTCGTGTTCTTGAGACATCTTGCGAATCCAGCGATCACTTTTCAACATGAAAACCTCAAGGGAAATTTGGTAATTGGGTAATTTTGTAATTTAGCAATTTCGGGAATCATTCGCTCATGTTCTTGATGAGATTGTCGGCGAATGCACTGGTTGAGACTTTGGTTGCGCCTTCCATTAGCCTCTCGAAATCATAAGTTACGGTTTTCTTCTCGATGGTGCGTTCGAGGCCGCGCTCAATCATGTCTGCGGCTTCATTCCACTGCAAGAAACGGAACATCATTACTCCGGAAAGAATCACCGAGCCTGGATTGATGACGTCTTTGTCCGCGTATTTGGGGGCGGTGCCGTGGGTCGCTTCGAAGATGGCAAATCCGTCTCCCACGTTCGCGCCCGGAGCGATTCCGAGCCCGCCGACCTGAGCAGCACACGCATCTGAAATATAGTCGCCGTTAAGATTCGGGGTTGCCAGCACGGAATACTCGTCGGCTCGCGTGACGACCTGCTGAAAAATGGAGTCGGCTATGCGATCGTTAATCATCAATTTCTTCTTCCACGCACCCTTGCCATGAGAGGCGAAAATCGAATCCAGCACTGCCTTCACTTCTTTGTAAACTGACTGGCGAAAATCCTCGGTGGCAAATTCTAATCCAGGTTCGACCAGCTCGGCATTTGCCTCTACTGAGATACTCGGATTTTTATCTTTGTTGTCGAGGATCCAGCTCTCGCGCTCGGTGACCACCTGATCTCGAAATTCTTCGGTGGCGAGTTCGTATCCCCACTTGCGAAACGCTCCCTCGGTAAATTTCTGAATATTTCCCTTGTGCACCAGGGTGACGCTCTTGCGTCCGCTGGCGAGCGCGTACTGAATTGCCATCTTTACCAGGCGCTTGGTTCCAGTTACGGAAATCGGCTTGATACCGACGCCGGAATCAAGGCGGACTTGCTTCTTGCCGCCCTTCAACATGTCTTTATTCAAGAATTCGATAAGCTTTGCGGCCTCCGGCGTGCCTTCTTCCCACTCGATCCCGGCATATACATCCTCGGTATTTTCGCGATAAATCACAATGTCCATGCGCTCGGGATGCTTCACCGGCGACGGCGTGCCTTTGTAATATTTGACGGGTCGTATGCAGGCGTAAAGATCAAGAATTTGCCGCAACGCAACGTTCAAAGAACGAATGCCGCCTCCGACTGGAGTAGTCAAAGGTCCTTTTATAGCCACGCGAAAGTGGCGAACTGCACTCACCGTGTCGTCAGGCAGCCAGTTGTCGAATTTCGCTTTGGCCTTTTCTCCGGCAAAAACTTCATACCACACCACGCGCCGCTTGCCGCCGTAGGCTTTTTCGACGGCCGCATCAAAGACGCGAACAGAGGCCTTCCAGATGTCTCGTCCCGTGCCGTCCCCCTCAATGAAAGGAACGATCGGGTTGTCGGGGATTTTGTATTTCCCGCCGACATAAGTTATTTCGGCGCCGTTCGATGGAACCGCAACGCCGTTAAATGAATCCGCCATCAATTACCTCCAGAATCAATTCGGAAACGATCAGTTGGGAACAGTAAAGAGAACGATCATTATAAGGGCTTGAGGCGAATCCGCACGCCCACAATACCCGTGGGCACCAAAGTCATCTCTCAACTGGACAGAACAGGTCCGGTGCCGAGCTCCGCCGATACAATAGAGGAGGTGAGTTTCATATTCCAAAGCGCTCGGATAATCGCGATTGGTCTGGCTTGCGCTTTAACCTCTATTCCTAATGCAAGCGCGCAGCAAAAGACAGAAAGTTCACCGTTGGCCCCAAGGTCGCCTGGCCAATGCCAAGTGCTATCGCCACCCAGAGAGCTCAATTGTGATTCCAGCGCACAGCCGCATCATTTTCTAGATCGAACCAACATCATGCTTTTCTCCGGAATTGCAGCCTTCCGTGTGCTTGACTACACTTCAACGCGGAATATGCTGGCGCGAGGACGGGAGGAAATACTCATTCCCGATGATGTCGTTTATAACAGCGCCGGATTCGCAAGCCTGGAGGCCGCAGGGGCGGCGGCTTCCATAGGAGTCTCGTACTTGCTGCATCGTACCGGACACCACAAACTCGAACGATGGATGTCCATCGGACATATCAGCGTGACGGCATTCGGGGCAGCGCGAAATTACGCTCTCGAATCGAAACATCCTTAAAGATAGTTGCGGAAGGACCGCAGGACATCGACGCCACCGCCGAGAAGGCCGTCCCTACACGAGCACTCGGTTGTAAACACTCCTGACATCTGCGAACGTACGAACCAATTCCGCTTCCAAGCCTTCATGGAATTGTCTATTGACGATCTCAGACGTCAGCTTTTCCGTGGCTTGCCGCGCATGCTCGATCGCGGGAAGCCATTTCTGCACTCTCCCAAGAGACAATCTCACCACATGCTCGACCGTGCGTAGCAACTCCGCGGCGTGATCCAAACGGGCGGCGTCGGAGTTCTCCAGAAAGCCAGTCGCGGCGCATTTCCACAACCGGTCTCGCAGGCTGCCTTGTTTGTTGCGAACTTCATGTTTTATGAGCAGGTAACCCGTCAGAAAGTCAATGTCGTATGTCCCTCCGGGTGACGTCTTAAAGCTTCGTTCCGAACCGTTGGTGGTTTCAAGTTTGTCTCGCATCACTCGAGCTGCGTCGAGAAACTCCGAATCTTTCGCGTAGCGTTGATACAGCAAGCCGGTTGATTGCATCACTTGATCGCCCAAGTCTCGTGATCCCGCAACAAATCGAAGTTTGGTGTACATAAGAGCTTCCCACGGTTCTGCTTCGCGGTCGAAATAGGTCACGAGTTGTGCTGGGGTGACAAGCAATTCTCCAGCCCCTCCCCGGGGACGCAAGCGCGCGTCTACTGGAAAAACCATGCCGTCCTGGGTATAGGCGGAGAGCACCTGCATAATTTGTTGAGCGGACTTGGTCAGCCGGCCCCGGCTTTTCTCATTCTCGGCAACAAAAAGTAAATCGGCATCCGAAAGCACATCCAATTCTCGGCTGCCAAGCCGACCAACCGCCATAATTGTCAGACCTTCAGGATTGCCGGCAATAGCGAGGGCGGCCGCAATGGCATCCTCGGCCGCGGCAGTAATGGAATCGAGCGATTCGTATACGCCGCACTGGGTAGAGATTTCGCGAGCGCCCACCGTGAGAATGCGGTGGCGAAAATGATTTCGCAACAGCGCTAGCTTCTCGCCATCAGATGCGTCTGATTTCGCAATGTATTCAAAGACCGGATCCGTTATCGCCCGCGCGCCCCCCAACGGGCTGCCGAATAAATATCCAGAAGCAGCGCTGGAGACCGGCTGTTCAACCTCTGCTAAGCTCACAATTTCTTCGGGATAGCGGATCAGTATGTCCGCCAAATAGTCACTGTACTCGAACAGAGTAAGAGCGCGAATTACTGCGTCAGGATTCCCCACCATCTCTGAGTAGCGATGCGAAGTCGTGAACGCAGCACTGAGAAAGCGAAATAAGTTTCTACGGGCGTGGGCGCTTTCGGGTACCTTGACGATGACCTTGTGCAAATTGGGCGCATCTTGCGCCACCCGGTCTAATATTTGCTGGTGGGATTGATCGGTGCCATTGGCCTCCGCCTCGCTGTCCAACTTGAATCGGTCGTCCGGCGTGGCAATTGGGACTCGGCTCTGCTGCTGGTAAATGACGTGCCGGTAGATTTCCGCGACGGCAGCCATACGTCGGCGTACCGTACCGGGCAGGTCGGCGATTTGATATTCCTGAGGAGCGTATCCCTCCATGGACCTTTTCAACGCATTCAGCTCCGGGCCGGTCAAAGGCAACTGGTGCGTCTGCTGCCCTTGCCTCAATTGCAACCGGTGTTCCAAGTGCCGTAAGAACTCGTAGGCGCTGGTAAGGTCGTGAAATTCCCTTCCGCTGATATGCCGCTTGTCATGCAGTTTCTGCAGCGAAAATAGCGTACCCCCGGATCGCAGCCAGGGTTCAGTACCGCCATAGACTCGCTGGAGACATTGAACAAGAAACTCAATGTCGCGAATACCCCCGTGGTCAAGTTTTATATCAATAGCTTCCCCAGAAGCATTGGGGGTTAGGCGCCTGCGGCGTCTTTTGTCCAATTTCTCCCGGGCCACGAGAGCCGTCTTAATCGCGGCAAAGTTGAGGCCTTGAGCAGAAGCTTGACCTTGCCCCGGCGATGCTGGACCTGACGCGTGATCAACAGTCCCGTCACTTTTGAAGATGGTTTCGGAATCCCGCTTAGCTTTGCCATCTCCGTAGACGAGCGGTTGCGCACGTCGAATGAATTCACGCGCCAGCGAAATATCCCCGGCGGAATGTCTAAGCTTAATCAGCGCTTGACGCTCCCAGTCGTGCGCCGTCAATGCGTAGTACTTCAGAGCCGTGTCGCTGCTGATGGCGAGTTCCCCTTCATTGCCCTGGGGACGCAGCCGCAAGTCAATACGAAAAACTGGACCCTCACTCGTGACCCGCGACAGCGTGTCAGTAATGTGCTGAGACAGGCGAATGAAATATTCGCGGTTGCTGACAGAGGCTTCCGGCGACTCGAGTCCATCGCCGAAGATATACATCAGGTCAACATCGGAGCTGTAGTTGAGTTCATTGCCGCCCAGCTTTCCAAGCGACAACACGGAAAAATGGGTATCCACGAGACGGCCTTCGGCATCAAGGTGCTGGGGCGTGCCATAGCGGCGCTGCAAAGCACTTTCGGCGTCACGCAAAGCTTCGTCAATCAAAACGTCTGCGAGGGCTGAAATTTCGGCCGTCGTCTCCGCGAGCGGAGCAATCTTAAGCACATCTCTTAACATGATGCGCAAATATTCCCGGCGTTTGAAGCGTGCCAAAAGTAGCGACACATCGCTCTCAAATGAGAGCGCCCGAAAGCGGGAAAGACTTTCTTGAAAATGAGCGGCCGAGAAGCTGAGATCGAGATTCCTTTCCCGCAGGAAGGACTGCAATATTTCGGTATTCTGGATTAATGTTTCTCCCAGGAAGCGACTGTGTCCGAAAATCACGATGGCGTAGTGAGCCAAAACATTATGCTGATCCAGTACCTGCGTTAATTCCCCCGGCGACTCGCTGATCAGGCGATCAAAAAGAATAAGTGCCGAGTCTGGATCGGGAGACTCAGCCAGCAGCGAGGGCAGTGCGACCGCAAGCGCCGGGGATATCCGCTTTGTGACGTGAGATAGGATGGATATCGAGGTTTGAGGGTCCCGAAATGTGATTCCAGCGGCCCTTTCGGAGGCTGCGTTCAACTGGTTGAAATAGGGCCTCAACCGGCGGTTTTGCTCAAGCCGTTCGTTGTGGTCGAGGGGTTGCTCGGGATGAATTGTTGGCTCCGAAAGACTCAAAAGACCTGGCTCGAAAATTCAGCATAGCACGCTGGTGTATAGGCGAAGGGGACTCGGGAAAAGGGCCAAATCACCATCGTCTGGTCCCGAAGTATTTCCTGACTCCCACTGTGTTATACCGTCCCCACGGACCATTATTCCCGAGGTCTGCGGGGCCCAGGTTTCGATTTCTCGCGCCCAACCGGTCGAACAAGAAATGCTGGGTCACCCGAAACTCAAATCCCTTTCCCAGATAAATTCCTGCTCCCCACGAGTGCTCGATACCAATCGCATCGAAAGACCATGTGTAGAGAGCTTGAGGAACATTTTTTCCAAACAAAAAACGAGGCTCGCCGTACACCATAAATCTTCGGAATTGTCCGCGGCCGAAAGGACGCACCTCCAGTAAACCGGAGAGCATATAGCGCGCGAATAGACTGCATGGTGCATTGCTGCCGCCGTCGGCTCTCGCATCCGCGTTGCACAGATTTGGATCAATTTCGTTGTGAGGGGGAGCAATATCGAATTGGGCATATCCCCAAAAAGTGTCGCTGGGAAGAAACATCCGTCCCGACCCATCGGTAACGGCGGGTTCTTGAGCACGGGCGATCCCGCAAATGGCGACACAAACAACGACCCAAAGCATTAGCTTCATTGCCCCTCCAGGGACCTGGAATAAGTGAATGACGAGTGCGGCACATTGTACCGCCAACTACAGTGGAGCATTTTAGGATTTTGAGGTTGCTACCAGCTTTACGGCGCAGGCTGCTGTTGAGTCATGCAGTGAATTGCGCCAAAGCCCCAAATGAGATCCCCGCAATAAATCCCAACTACCTCGCGGTCAGGAAAAACATCAGCCAGAGCATCCAAAGCAATTCGGTCATTAGGATCGTTGAAGACGGGAACCAAAACAATCCCGTTGGCCACATAAAAGTTGGCATAGCTCGCAGGCAGACGGCGATTTTCAAAAAAGATGGGTCGAGGCATCGGCATTTCGATAATCGCTATTTCATTTCCATTCTGATCGGTGGAAGCGCGGAGGCGTCGAATGTTTTCCCGCAGCGGTTCGTAGTTCACATCGCTGGGATCGGATTCAATGACGCTGATTACAGTGTCGGGAGTCACAAAACGCGTGATGTCGTCCACGTGTCCGTGTGTGTCATCACCCGCGATGCCGGATTTGAGCCAGACTACGTTAGTAACTCCCAAATATTTTGCGAAGACCTTCTCATAATCAGATCGCTTCATCCCCGGATTTCGCTGCTGAGACTTTCCGAGCAGACATTCTTCAGTCGTCAGCAAAGTTCCCAGCCCATTTACGTCAATCGAACCGCCCTCAAGGACAACTCTCTTCTTGCGGAGGACAGGCTCCAGTTCAGATGCGCCGGCGGCATTCGCCATGAGGCTCCCGACTTTTTGATCCTTGCGCCAGTTGGAATATTTCGCCCATGCATTGAAACGCCAGCAAATCCCAGCAACAGAATCACGTCGGGACAGCCGCCCAAGCCTGCCCTGAGCGAAGTCGAAGGGGCTGTCCGGCCCAGCAACGCTGGGCTGATCCGAACTTGCGACGCCGCGCTCTCGGGACTTAGCAAACGTACAGCCCGAGTCCCGAGTCCATACACGGTTCGTGGGCCAGCGATGAAAGCGAACGTTGTCGTTGAAGGCATTCGCGCGTTCTAAAGTCCGTCGAGCGGACTTTCCCGCAGCAGCGTCGTTCACAATGATCTCGACTCGCTCGTAGCGGCTTAGGTTGCGGACAATCTCTGCATATACCCAAACGATTGGCTCAAACTTCCCCGGCCAATCCTGTCGGTTGTGAGGCCATGCGATCCACGTCGCTTCGTGGGGCTCCCATTCGGCGGGCATTCGATATTCACTTTTCGAGTTTCGTAATAAATCTTGGTGGGATCGGGCAGGCATCGCTGAACTCAATCAATCAAACGACTGGTGATCGCCGCATAACTGTCAATTCGGCGGTCTCGCAGAAAAGGCCAGTTGCGGCGAATGTCTTCCAAACTCTTTATGTCAACTTCGCCAATCAGAATTTCTTCTTTGTCATGAGAAGCTTCGGCAAGCACTCGTCCAAAGGGATCGCACAAAAAAGAACCTCCCCAAAACTCAAGACCGGCGCCCGGCGCCTTATTGCCTCGGATGTCTCCATTCTCAAATCCAACCCGATTTACCGCTGCGACATAAACTCCGTTAGCTATGGCGTGCGAACGCTGGATCGTCCGCCAGGCGTCGTACTGAGCCTCTCCAAATTCCTTCTTCTCCGAAGGATGCCAGCCAATCGCGGTGGGATAAAAAATTAAGTGAGCGCCTTGCAACGCGGTAAGGCGCGCTCCTTCCGGATACCATTGGTCCCAACAGACAAGCGTTCCAATTCGTCCGACATTGGTATCGAAAGCCCGAAAGCCAAGATCGCCGGGAGTGAAATAATATTTTTCGTAGTAAAGCGGATCGTCGGGGATATGCATCTTGCGGTAAATTCCGCGCAGCTCGCCACCGGCGTCAAATAAGACAGCCGTATTGTGATAGATCCCCGCCGCACGTTTCTCGAATAGTGAGGCGACCAAAACAATCGCGAGTTCCTTCGCTAACGCCGATAGCTGCTCTGTAATCGGTCCAGGAATTGGTTCGGCGAGATCAAAAAGTGCAGTATCCTCCCGCTGGCAAAAATACTGTGTCTGAAACAATTCCGGCAGGCACACAATTTGCGCTCCGCTCTTAGCGGCGTTCCGCACGTGGTCAACAGCACGTTGCAGATTCTTTTCAGGATCGGGTGTGGCCGACATCTGGACCAGTCCCACGCGAAATTTATCAGGCGGCAAACAAACTCCTCGGGTGATACGACGGCATAGAATATCATCGCGGTCGAGCCTCGGCTCGGATGGGAGGGCTGGCTGCCCGTCGCTACATTGAATTTTTCACTGATTTATTGAGCTTCTTGTCATCGGCGATTTATTATCCTCACATGGCTCTCAATCCTTATGCTTCTTCCTTGGGCGACCGGGACCCGGTCGAAGTGATTGCGTCCACCCCAACGCAGATTTCGCGGCTATCGGAAACGCTTGGGGTCAAGCGTATGGAACACTCGCCCGCACCCGGCAAGTGGAATGCCCGCGAGATTATTTGTCACTTGGCCGATTGCGAAGTGGTCTTCGCGTTCCGGCTGCGGCAAACGCTGGCGCAGGACGCCCCGGTAATCCAGCCGTTTGATCAGGACAAGTGGGCAGCGCCTTATTCGTCTTATACGGCTGCCGAGGCGCTGGCGGTATTTTCAGCGGTGAGGCAGTGGAATCTGGCCTTGATCCGGAATCTTCCTCGCGAGGCATTTGCCAAGAAAGTCACACATCCGGAACGCGGAGAAATGACCTTCAAGACTATCGTTGAAACCATGGCTGGGCACGACACAAATCATCTCCGTCAATTGGAAGCGATCGCCACGCGCTTTGCCACGGTCCACTGACCCCGCGGATCGGCACTTAATTTTTACAACCGACGCTCTCCGTCATCCCGAAGCACCGCGTTTTACCTCCCAAGAAAACCTACTTCGCCGGGACGACCGAGGTCACTTTGATGGTGTCGCCGTCAGTCGTGCCCGTGACTTTAGCTTGGTCGCCCGCGAGTTTATCGAGTTCGTCGAGCGCAGCTTTATCCTCGCCATCGAGCGTATACACTTTCTCTCCAACGACTAAGGCGTATTTGGCGCCTTTCGCTACGCATGATCGAGTGCAAGCGGCCGCAGTGACGCCGGGTTCCATGTGCTCAGCCCCGCACATCGCGTCACTGACTCTTCCGGTATAGGTTTTATTTGCCGCCACCGACATTGACGCCATTCCGGCGACGAATAGCACACACGCCAACGAAACTTCGCATTTCCGCAAAATGGAATTCATGATTTCTCCTCCGGATGTAGGGCCGCAGCTTGCTGCGTCTTGTCCCGATGATGCACGATACCAAAGACGTTGCAAGCAACGCCTCTACCCAACAAAACTCCCATCAGCGCTCTACCAGCGCGGCATCCGCCGTCTTGATTTTCACCGCTATGTCAATGAAGGCCAATGCCGCTCGGCTAAGGGCTTTGTCTTTGCGGAAGACCAAGGCCAGGTCTCTGCGAATTTTTGCGTCCGCTAAGACAATCGTCGCTAAAACATTAGCCCTGACATCCTCCTGCACGTTAGACCGCGCGATAAAACCGACACCCACGTCCGCGGCCACGAAACGCTTAAGCAATTCGCTGGAATCGAGCTCCATGGCGATGCGCGGCTTCAATTTGCGTTCATGAAACAGGTTGTCGAGACCATCGCGCGTGTGGCCGGCCTTCGGCATCACCAATGGATAGTTTGCGACTTCGGCTACGGTTGCCGCTTTCGTCTTTGCCAGCGGATGCCGCGGCGGCGTGATGATCATTAACTCATCCCGGTGGATCAGCACGACGGTCAGCCGAGGGTCGCTGACCGGCAGCGAAAGCACGCCGAAATCCACTGAGTTATCAATAATGGATTCCAGAATCTTTCCATAATCGGCACGCTTGATATTGACCGCAACGTCCGGATACTGCTTCTTGAACTCCGCGAAAACTTCCGGCAGAATATGGAGGCAGGTTCCCTCGTTTGCGCCGACAATAATCTCGCCTCGCGGAACCCGCTCCGTCTCCGCAATCGCAACCAGCACGGCCCTGCGTGCATCCAGCGTCTCTTCGGCGTATTTCTGGAAAAGTTTCCCCGAAGCCGTAATCGAGACTTTGCCACCCGAGCGGTCGAGGAGCTTCGCGCCAACCTCTTCCTCAAGAGAGCGGATCTGCGACGAGATTGCGGGCTGGGTGCGAAATCGCTTCTCAGCAGCTCGCGAAAAGCTCGACAGCCGTGCCACCTCAAGAAACGTTTCTAACTGGTCAAAATCCATAAGAGCAACGTTAAGCGATTTGCATTAGCATGGGACACGCCGGGAAGCATAGCAGGCGTTTATCCAAGCCATAAGAACAATAAATTTCCTCAAGAGGCGATTCAAGACTAGACTAATGCCCGCTCAACGCAAAATTGTAGCAGGTGTACAATTTTCAGCGATCCGGGTGACAAAGTTTTGTCGTTAGGTTTATTTTTTCGCTGGCCACAAGGAGATTGCAATGGCTGATTCAAAACCAGCTGATCCGAAAAGTACTCTTGAATTCGCGAAGAAAAGTGGAGTGAAGATGCTTGACCTCCGCTTCACCGATCTGCCCGGCTTGCAGCATCACGTTTCTTATCCCATCGAGCAATTGTCAGAAGCCTCATTTGAAGAAGGCTTCGGCATGGATGGCTCCTCCATTCGTGGCTGGGCCGCCATTCATGAGAGCGACATGCTGCTCATTCCCGATCCCTCGACGCATTTGCTCGATCCCTTCACCGAAGCGCCCACGCTCGTGATGACCTGCGAAGTGATTGATCCCGTCACCAAGCAACGTTACGATCGCGATCCGCGATATATCGCCAAAAAGGCCGAGCTGTATCTCGCGTCCACGGGTCTTGCGGATACTGCGTATTTCGGCGCCGAAGCCGAGTTTTTTATTTTCGACAACGTCCGCTTCGATCAGCGCGAGCAGCACGGCTTTTACTTTATTGACGCCGAAGAAGGCCGCTGGAATTCCGGCCGCGCCGAAAACAATCTGGGATACCGCCCCCGCTACAAAGAAGGATATTTCCCCGTTCCCCCCACCGATCACTATCAGGATCTGCGCAGCGAAATGGTGATGACCATGCAGAAGTGCGGCATGGAAGTGGAATGTCACCATCACGAAGTGGCCACCGGAGGCCAAACTGAAATTGATCTGAAATTCGATTCCCTAGTGCGCTCCGCCGATAAGATGATGCTCTACAAATACATCGTGAAGAACGTCGCCAATCAATATGGCAAGACCGTCACGTTCATGCCCAAGCCAATCTTTGGGGACAACGGCAGTGGAATGCATACTCACCAGTCTTTGTGGAAAGGCGACAAGCCGCTTTTCGCCGGCGACGGATACGCTGGCATCTCGCAAATGGCACTGTGGTATATCGGCGGACTGATCAAGCACGGTCCGGCTTTGGCTGCGATCATTGCGCCGACAACGAATTCTTATAAACGCCTGGTTCCCGGCTTTGAAGCTCCGGTGAATCTTGCCTATTCACGTCGCAACCGTTCCGCAGCGTGCCGCATTCCGATGTACTCCGCCTCGCCGAAAGCCAAGCGCGTGGAGTTTCGGCCGCCCGACCCAAGCTGCAATCCTTACATGGCATTTGCAGCAATGATGATGGCGGGCTTGGACGGAGTCGAAAACAAAATCGATCCCGGCCAGCCGCTGGATAAAGATATCTACGATCTCGGACCAGAAGAACTCGCCCGCGTCCCATCCATGCCAGGTTCGCTCGAAGATGCGCTCAACGCCCTCGAGAAAGATCATTCGTTCCTGTTGAAGGGCGACGTCTTCACCGAGGAGTTGCTGCAAACCTACATCGAGTACAAACGCACCAAAGAAGTGGACGCAGTCAGGCTGCGCCCTCATCCCCACGAGTTCATGCTGTACTACGATATTTAGGCGGGACTGGTTTTGCCCATGTTGGGCGGACACTCCTGTCCGTCGCTTTGTTTTCCAGAGGTGTGTGAGGATCGCGGGCGAGGCCACCCATGAGTACGAAAGCTTGGCACTTAGTGCTTTTCTTATTCTTCATTGCCCTTTTTTCCAGCAAGCAGATGGAGGCTTCGGCCGGAGTTGATGGGGATTCGTCAAGCGTATCGTTGTGTAATGTTCTCAGACAGCCACCCGTCTATGCTGGTAAAACGATCACCGTCACAGTTCGTATCACATCGACGAAGGAAGGCACTAGCCTCTGGACTACCGCCTGTTCCAAACTTGGGGTCAGGTTGCATATTGCTCCTGAAGCGAGATCGGAGAGTGGGATAGCTACTCTTTAACAAGAGTTAGACAAATATGGTCTCTCAGGTAGCCCGATTATTGCGACCCTGACAGGAGTCTACTTGCCGGACTATTTCGACGAGATAAGACACCGAAATTATCCGGTTTTCAAGGCGGTTGCCGCCAAAGACGTCAAGCGCTCTTCCAAGCGGGAATTTCGCTGATGCCGCTTGGCCCATCGTTATCATTTTGAATTCCTCAGTATTCCAAAAAAAATGGCTACGATGCGGCAGGAACCATCTCCGCCAACGGCGCCTATGGGGAGTCACTCGCGAGTGACTTCCCAGTCAGATCAAACGCTCCAAGTCTCTAGCACCGTGGACCACTCGTAAAACAAAAACAGCATTTCTGCCGAATTTGTAAAACAGAAGATGCTTAGGAAATCCTGTAATCCGAGTGCGCCTTACGTCCGATATTTCGGAAGGCTTGAAAGTACAGAGCGTTCCACTCGAGGGGTTTTTCACAATGCGCAATGCGGCCGATGTAACTGCCTTATCCCATCGCTCCGCGAGAGCAGTTCCAGATTTGCCAGATACCAATCGGCCTGTTCCAGAACGTCAGCGACGGCAGCATCGCTAAATGCGAGACTCGCCTTCTTCACACCCGGCGCGCTCGCTCACGTAGCGCGGTCACAAGGCCTTTTTTTCGAATCTCTGATACTGCAATTTCAATTTTTCGTCCCTTGGCCGCAGCAATGAGTTCCTGCTCAAGGTTGCCGAGGCGACGCTCCTTGTCGAGTCGAATGAGCTCCCGGACGTATTCGCTTGGTGTTCCCCAATCGCCCGAGGCAACTTGCCCTTCAACGTAATCTTTCAGCGCTTCCGGAAGCGAGATATTCAACGAGGTCATAGGCATGCCTTCATAATATGACAATTTATAACGGGATCCAAGAATAGTGCCCCGGTAATTCCCAATACAAGCCATCTATTGGCTCGTGTGGGGCAGGACGCGGGCTTTGCGAGGCGGCTCGGCAGCAATGAATCAATGAATTATAATTCGATTTATCGCGTATCTGTCACTTCGTGGGGTAACGCCGCATCCGGCCCCATGTGGCGCACATCCGCGCCGCGCACCCAGAAAATTACGTCTTCGGCGATGTTAGTTGCGTGGTCAGCGACACGCTCCAGATTTCGTGCGATCAATAACGCGTCCAAGGCCTGGCGGGTAATGTTTGGCTGTTCATTCATAGCTTTCACCAGGGTGATGAAAGCTTCATCCTTCATGCGGTCAACTACGTTGTCCATTTCCAACACGGCCTGAGCCAATTCGGCTTTGCCTTCTATAAAAGATTCCAGCGCGCGACGGACCATGGCGGCCACGGCCGAGGACATGCGCGGGATGTCAATAGGGAGTTCCACCTTCGGTATCTCCGCCAGGTCCATCACACGTTCGGCGATGTTCACCGCCTGGTCGCCCACTCGTTCAAGATCGGAGTTAATTTTCGTGACCGCGAGAATGAAACGTAAGTCAACCGCCATGGGTTGTTGCATGGCAAGAAGGTCGAAAGCCAATTCATCAATCTCGCGCTCGGCGAGATTAATCTGGGTTTCGCCCTCCAGCACCATCTGGCAGCGTGAAAGATCGCGGTCTATGTAGGCCTGCGAGGCGCGGTCTACCGCCTGCTCGGCCAGTCCGCCCATGCGGAGCAAACGAGATCGAAGTTCGTCAAGTCCTTGCTGGAAGCGAGTTCGCATTATCCAAACCTGCCTGTAATATAGTCTTCCGTCCGTTTATCGGAGGGAGTGGTAAATATTTTTTCTGTCTTGTCGAACTCGATCAGCTTGCCGAGCAGGAAGAATCCAGTAAATTCAGCCACCCGAGAAGCCTGTTGCATATTATGAGTTACGATAACAATGGTGAACTTTTCCTTTAACTCGAAGATGAGCTCCTCAATCTTGCCCGTCGAAATTGGATCAAGGGCCGAGCAAGGCTCGTCCATCAACAATACAGTCGGCTCGACCGCCAGTGCGCGAGCAATGCAGAGCCGCTGCTGTTGACCTCCGGAAAGACTCGCGCCGGATTTCTTGCGAAGGGAATCCTTGACCTCTTCCCACAGCGCCGACAACTTCAGCGACCGCTCAACGATCTCATCCAGACGAGCGCGGTTGTGATAGCCGTTCAACTTTAATCCGGCAGCGACGTTGTCATAGATAGACATGGTCGGAAACGGGTTTGGCTTTTGGAAAACCATGCCGATGTGCCGCCGAATCTGCACCGCGGAGGTTCCGTTATAAACGTTCATGGAACCAATTTCTACACGACCCGCGGCGCGGGCATCGGGCAAGGTCTCATGCATCCGATTCAGGCAGCGTACAAAAGTTGACTTGCCGCATCCGGAGGGACCAATGACGGCAGTCGCCCGGTTTGCGGGGGCTTCCATCGTTATGTCATATAGAGACTGACTTTTCCCGTACCAGGCATTCAGTTTCTCGACCTTGATGCTAACGCCCATATTCAGTTCGCTCCACTTAACATTCCGCGGCTGGCAACTAAACGAACCGCACTGACTGAAGCCACGATCAGCACAATCAGAATGAGTGCCCCCGCCCAAGCCTGACGATGCCAGTCATCATAAGGGGAAATCGCATATGAAAAAATCTGGAGCGGCAAGGCTGCTGTCGGCTGATTTACCTTCCAATTCCAGAATTGATTTCCAAAAGCAGTAAAAAGCAAAGGAGCAGTCTCGCCTGCGACGCGGGCGAACGCCAGCATTACGCCGGTGATTACACCCGAAGTCGCAGTTCGCAAAGTAATAGATAATGTCGTACGCCAGCGCGAGACCCCCAACCCATAGGCAGCCTCTCGAACCGTGTTTGGCACCAGCAACAGCATTTCCTCGGTGGTGCGCGCAATAGTTGGGATCATCATAATCGCCAGTGCAACGCTTCCGGCTAATGCGGAGAAGTGACCTTGCGTCAGCACCACCAGGCTGTAAGCCACAATGCCGATAATGATGGAAGGAACCCCGTTAAGCACATCCGCGGTGAATCGAATCGAGTTGCCAAGCCGGTTCCGCCCATATTCCGCCAAGAAAATTCCCGCGCCAATTCCGATCGGAACCCCCGCAAGGCTGCCAATGAAAAGAATCAAGGCAGAACCGGCAATCGCGTTTGCCATCCCGCCTCCAATTTCACCCGGCGGCTTGGGGGTTTGCGTCAGGAAAGCCCAGTTGATCGAACCAAGGCCTTTGTAGATCAGATATCCAAAGACCGCGATCAGAGGCAACAATACCAAAACTACAGCGCCGACGGCCGCGGCAGTCACCAAAGAATTCACTCCCCGACGCCAGGGACTGATTGTGCCCGCAGAACGATTGGCAATAACGGTGCCGGTTTCAGCCATTTGCCCTCGCTGGAGTTCCTCGAGTGACGCTCCAAACTAGAACTTGCGCGATGATATTTACAATAATGGTGAGGATGAACAAAGCTAAACCCACCTCAACGAGAGAACTCAGGTAAAGATCACCAGTCGCCTCGCTGAATTCGTTTGCGATCACACTCGCCATGGTGTAACCCGGCGCAAAAAGAGACTTTGCGATTTCTGGACGGTTACCGATCACCATGGTCACGGCCATAGTCTCGCCCAATGCTCGGCCCAAGCCCAGAATGATACCGCCCATGATTCCGGCGCGTGCATTTCGCAGCACTCCAATGCGAATCATTTCCCATCTCGTCGCGCCCAGCGCAAGAACTGCCTCTCTTTGCTGCCGCGGAACCGCAGTCATGACCTCGCGTGTGATCGAGGAAATTATCGGCACTACCATGATCGCGAGTATTATCCCGGCGGCCAGCATGCCGATGCCGAAAGGAATTCCCTGAAACAATCCAGTCCAGCCGAAGTAGCGCGCGAGCCACGGTTCGACATATTCCCTCAACAATGGAACCAGCACGAAAATCGCCCATAGGCCATAAATAACGCTAGGGATTGCAGCGAGCAGTTCGGTTGTAAAAGCCAAGGGCCCCTTTAGCCACGGGGGGCTCATTTCCGTTATAAACACAGCCACGCCAATGGCCAGAGGCACCGAGATCAAAAGTGCCAAAATTGAGGAAACGATCGTTCCATAAACAAATGGCAACGCTCCAAACTGATCGTTGACCGGGTCCCATTCGCTTCGGAAGAAGAATTTCAACCCGAAGGCATGCCAGGAAAGGCCAGACTTGGTCAGGAGTTCGTAGATAATGAGTCCGACCAGCACCAATACGGAAAGTCCGCAACACAGCATCGCAACGTGAAAAACGCGATCAGCAGTCTCGCTGGTGCCGGTATTAGCGAGGGGCCCGATTTGTCCGCTCGGACTTTGTGCAACTTCCAGCTTTGCAACCGGTTGCGGACCTTTCAAGCGGAGCGCTCCTAACGCGGGATTGGCCATTCCCGAAGAACGCTACCAGAAACGTGTTACAACCATGTTAAAATAGCGGCTTCTTCAGCGCGGTATTGTATTGGATCGGCGACAGACCAAACCAACACTTCCTCTTTAGTTGTTCGTCAGTACCAGATTATTTATGCCCGCAGATCAACAACATTGTCGCGCAGTTTTTCGAAAGCTTAACCTTCAGCTAAGCAGAGTCACCGAGCACTCCGGACCTGAGGCAGTTCATAAGCTTCGGACTAACACTCGCCGTGTTGAGACTGTGGTTCAAGAACTGATAAGGGAGCCGGATCGAAGTGCGAGGAAGCTTCTGAAAATATTGCGCCGTCTGCGAAAAAAGGCTGGTCGAGTCCGCGACTTGGATGCTCAGATAGGCTTGCTGCGAAATCTCAAAATCGCTCACCAAGGTGGACAGAAATCGCAACTCCTGCGGACGCTGGCCGCCGAGCGTATCAAGAAAGAGAAGAAGCTCAGCGGTGTCCTGGGTAAGGATGAGGTCCGCGAATTGCGGAAGCGATTAATGCGGGTTGGCAGAAACCTTCAGATTCCGGAGGGCGTGGAGCCGCTCACCTTAGCTTTGCGGTCGCTTTCCGAGGTAACACAAGATCATTCCCCACTCACTGAGGCGACCATTCATCAATACAGAATTGCGGGCAAGCGCGCGCGGTACCTAATTGAGACTTCTGGCAAGGCTCCAGAGGCCGAGACGTTAATCGAGAACCTCAGGAAAATGCAGGATGTCGTGGGCGACTGGCATGACTGGTTGACCTTGACCGAACGGGCCGAAGACCTCTTCGGCGGAGTAAAAAACTCAGCTTTAGTCGCGGCCATGAGGAATGTCACTCGAGCCAAATTCCGCGAAAGTGTGGACGCAGTCATAAGAATAAGATCAATCGTTTCCGAGAAAAACGTTGGCGTGCGGGCTCCGGACGAGATCACTCGCAAGCACCCCCCAAGCCCTTCGCACACTACATCTGCGGCAGCCTGAAATTCGTCCCTTCCTACTGTTCTAGGGACACGACTCGTGCCTGAAGGCAAATGCCCCTTCTTAGAAATAGTTCCCAAAAGGAAAACGCCCTGCTGGAGGGAGGGCGTCTGTTACTGCTTAATCTGTGTAATTGAATTTATACAAATGAAAAGAGTCAGGCAATCAGGATCATACAGTAGGGTCTCTAAGGTGACTTTATATTGCGAGGGCTTGAGTGGGCAGCGAGTTCATGCACTCTCTAATTTCCTGGATTGCAGAAGTAATGATGGGCGTTCGGTATTCAGGGTGATGAAACTCGAGGTGCATGCCGCGCCCCACGAATCGCAGCTTCAGCATTGAACCTCCCCATGTGGACCCTGCAATAGCCACAGGAACAGGGTCGGGGCAATAGCGAGGATGTCCCGAAATTAGTGCGTTGCTTTCTCCCAAGAACACCAAGGTATAGCTGTGGTGGTGAGTATCAATCTGGAGTACGGTGGCTGGCGGAAGATCCTTCAAAAATACGCCGCCTTCAATCTCTGACTGCAGGATATTGCGATTAACTTCATCGCCGAAGTTTGAGTGCGGTGTGAACATTGCCGATTGCGCGCCAATGACCGAAACGTGCTTTCGGCTCTTATCATACCCGAAGCTGATCGAAATTGTGTTCCTACTTGCCAATCCCAAGTAACGACCCACTTGGTCCCAAAAATTAAGAAGCGCCCCAGACTCTAATGAGTCGCAGGACGCCCGAACAGCCCTCCCCCAGAACTGCTCACGGACAAGATACTTTCCAACCGTGACCGGTGTAAACGCCACGATGGTGCCGGTCTATGGCACTAAGCGGCTATAGGTTTGAAGGCTTCTTTGATTGGAAAAGTTGACATCTTGCAGCTACCAGCTCGGTGGCTCAGCCGCTGTCAAGTTCTTGGTTTTACCGCAAAACGTTATTGATACTGTGCACTCGTTTGCACACACAACCGTGATAGATTCGTCAAAGCGCCACCTAACCTGTTTCCTTTGATGGCGGAGACTCCAAGCCGGGTTTGGCTGCTGGAGTGCACAAACCAAAGCGCGTTGTGCTCTACGACTCGGGGAAGGCCTTGGAGGAATGAGGCCACCCATTAGCGGTTTCTAATACAGGGGGATTTATGAGACGAGTAGTTTTGATGGCTCTACTGGCTTTGGCACTGCCTATGGCGGCCTTCGCCGATAGCATTACTTTTCTTGACAGTGGTACGCTCGGCACCGGCGGAAATGTCGTCGCAACGGGAACAATATCGGGTGGCAGCAACTACACGATTAGCGTTCCCTTAACCCAATTTACGGATAATGGCGTGACCACCGCCTCAGCTGGTACCGTAACGGTGAGTACGGGAACTTTGACCGCGCTGGGCGGTGGTCAGTTCTCTTTCAGCGGAACAGTGACGGTCACGAACAGCTCGAATGCGGTGCTTTTCACTTCTAGCGTAACCGACGGCACCGTCGTTAAGCAATCGAATGGCAGCATCAGCATCAATGGGCTATTGCCCCAAGGCGGAGTCAACAACATACTCGCTAAGGCAGGGACGGGTGGAATTCGTTCAGTTGTCGGAAGCGGTGTAGCGGACCCCGGCACCGGTAGCAGCGTGGTTCCTGAGCCTGGTACCCTTGGCTTGTTGGGAACCGGTCTGGTCGGTATAGCGGGCCTAATACGCCGGAAGACGCGAGTCTGACATTATTTGCGGTTGATTCCGTAGTTATCTTTAGCAGCCAACCGACTACTCACTCAAGCCCCCGTTAATAGCGGGGGTTTTTTATAATCCACGCAGAAACCCGCAGCGTCAGGCCCTCCCTATTCAAAAGCATTACTCCGGTAATCTCGCGACCACCCATTCCCGTTGACCGCTCACATCCACCTCTTTACATTCACCTGAGGGGGCAACATGAAGGATATTCACGAGGTCTTGCGCAACAAGCAAGCCAAGTACGCACAGTTGGGAAAGCAAATCGAGATGTTGCAGCAAGCTGCGGAGAAGTTGCGGGAAATAGCGCCGCTCCTCGCTGAAAGCGATGAGGACGACAGCAGTGTCCTTTCCGAAGTGGATGAACCTAACAGCATGGCCGCATCGGCCGGAATCGGTACCGGATCAAGCCTGGGCAGTCCTGCCAAGCCCCGAGGCATTGCTCCGCGCTGGCCGTAGGCTGCCGGAACGCGCGCCCCAGTGGTTAGAAATTATGGTTCTTCGTGCTCTTCTTGTTTCCGCAGACGATGGCGCAATTGCCGTCTTGACTTCAGTCCTTTCGGAATTTGCGGTTGTAACCCATGCTGTCCATTCCACGGAGATATTTTGCCTTCCGGAATACAAGCTGGATGCACTGGTCATTGATTTCGACGATCCCGACCAAACAATCTCAATTATCCAAAGCATCCAAAGTTCGCCGTACCCTCCTCTGATCGTCGCAATTCTGAAGGACCAGGCTTCCGTCCGAAGTGCTTTCGCCGCGGGCGCAAACTTCGCCCTGTATAAGCCTGTTGCAGAGGACACGGCGCGCGCCACTTTACAGGCGGCCATAGCAATAATTAGACGCGAGAAACGCCGTTGCTTCCGTGTTCCCATCCAGGTTCCCGTGCAGCTGCAGCTGGAAAACGCAAAGGAAACAGAAGGCATTATTTTGGACCTCAGCGAGGAAGGCGTTGACATCCTGACGGCAGAACCGATTTGCCCGTCCACCAAAGTTCGCGCTCGATTTGCGCTTCCCGGCACCGGACATAGCATTGATATTTATTGCGAAGTCGCATGGGCAAACCCAAATGGTCAGTCCGGAATGCGCTTCGTGGAAATTTCAGAAAACCTGCGCGAGAGATTCGGGGAATTCGTCGCCAGCCATGCTCCAGAGCTTCCTGCCGAAGATCCCTGGCGGGATTCAGAATGCAGACTCACCGACCTCAGTCTGGGCGCATGTTATGTGGAAACTGCGTCTCCGTTTCCTGAACGTTCAGTTGTAGAACTCTGCGTTGGCGTAAATCAAATGGAAGTTAGCGCCGAAGGAACCGTACAGGTCATGCATCCGGGAGTCGGTATGGGAATTGAATTTGCGTCGCACACAACTGCCCAACGGGAAGAAGTTCACAATCTTCTGAATCTGCTAACTTCCAGTCCTGGCGCTGTTCCCACGTTGAGAGTCGCGCCGCGCGCGCTTTCCAGACCTGAAAGATGCGCGAGCGAAGCATCAAATTTACTCAACGATCCGTTGCTCGAACTTCTGCAGAATCATAAATCTTTGAGCCAGGAACAGTTTTTGCACGAACTCCAGCAGCAACGAAGCCCTCAGGAAACAATCAACGCATAAGGCGTCTGGATTCAAGTCATCCCGAAGTCGCGCGATTTTCCCAGCGGGGCGAGGGATCTTGGCCCGATGCCGATTTCGTGTGTAGCGAAATAACACAGTGAATGGATGGTACGCGCGAGATCCCTCACTCGGCTGGTGAAGGCGCCGAGTTTCGGGATGACCCCGAAAATAGGTTTGGGAAAAAGTCATCTTGGCAGCGGGGTCCACTTGTTCAAAAATGCCAATAGCTCCTCAGGCCCAAGCGTCCGAGCGTTTTCAAATTCGCCGTTTTTCTGACTGGTGAGTAATTTGCCGTCCGGATCAAGAATCGCCAGTCCAGGAATTCCCTTCTTCATAGGTACCTGGTATTGCTCCATTAGATCCTGATTCTTGTCGCCTCTTCCCACATCCACGTGGACGACTTCGTAGCTCCGCGCTAGAACCGCAGCCAAGTCCGGGCGGTGAAACGCGGCGTCGAGGACATGGCAGTCATAGCACCAGTTCGCTCCGAACACGAGGATAACCCGTTTATGCTGCTTCGAAGCCGAGTCCAGCGCCTGCTTGATCTCAGAGCGTGCGTCAGTCCCCGGGGAATAAATATTGTTGCTTACCGACAGCGGTTGTTCCAACCTTGCCGCATCTGACCGCACTACAGCAATCATTCGCCACTGATCTCGCTGATGTTGCCATACTTCTCCGGCGGAAACATACAGCGTACGCGGGCCGGAGGGTCCGGCAGCGCGGAATTCGATCTTCAAGACCAACCGACGCAAGTCTGGTGCTGGCGAATCTGATTGCGCAATATCAATCTTAAGATCGCGGGCGTTGAGACCCGCCCAAAAAGCTACGTCAGCGTCGGCACTGACTTCTCCCGCGGGAACGGTGATTCGTGCGGCAGGGCTGGTGCTGTAAAGCACTTTAAGGGCGCTGGCATCGTGTTGGATGACGGCCGACTTCCACTGCTCGAGCGGGGCAAAGGATTTGTCCTGCGCCGATGCCGTTTGTCCGAAGTATAAAGGCGAAGTCACTGCTAACCACAAAATGACAGAGAAGACCCACAGGTGGGTATGCTTGAACTTCACAGAATTTCCTTTTCCTTCAAGTGTTACTGGATCAGTATAACTCCCGATTTCAAGTGGGGAACAAGTCACGAAATCAAGCAACCACAAAGGACACGAAGGTGCACGAAGGAAACCCTTGAATTGTGCTTGGTGAGCCGTCGTCTCCTTCTGGGCCTCGAGTGCTATTATGCCGCCAGCGAACCGGAACAAGCGTAAGGCTCATGAAATATCAGCACCGTGTGCTCGGCATGTTGTCGCTGCTCGCCGTGATCACCTATCTGGACCGCGTATGCATCGGCGTCGCTGGCCCGCGCATGCAGGACGCCTTACACATCAGTCCCCAAGCCTGGGGCTGGGTCACCAGCGTTTTCTTCCTTTCTTATAGCGCATTCGAAATACCCACTGGCGTGTTGGGAGATCGCATTGGCCCGCGCCGAGTCCTCACGCGCGTCGTTGCATGGTGGTCGGCGTTCACGTCGCTTACCGGGGCTGTGTCAAACTACTACCTTTTGTTGCTGGTGCGGTTTTGTTTCGGAGCAGGTGAGGCAGGCGCCTATCCCAATGTATCCACGGTTATCGGCCGGTGGTTTCCGGTTGCCAAGCGCACGCGCGCCTGGGGCACGGTTTGGATGACGAGTCAGATCGGCGCCGCCCTGTCCCCACTGCTGGTCGTACCGATTCAAGTGCGTTACGGATGGCGGGCGCCGTTCTTCGTGTTCGGCCTTCTTGGGGTGATTTGGAGTGTGGTCTGGTACGCGTGGTTTCGGGATTCACCACATGAGAAAGCGGGAATCACCGAGGATGAACTACGCGAAATCGGCTCGCCCGCAAAGTCGCAACCCCACCGGATGCTGTGGGGGGTCGCATTGCGCAGGCCGGAGCTGTGGCGCATCGCGGCAATTGGCGCGTGTTACGCGTATGCGTTGGGATTCTTCCAGGCATGGCTTCAAACGTACCTGGTAAGGGGCCGCGGATTTACTGAGGCCGCGCTCGTGTTGTCCTCGCTCACGTACGTTGTTGGCGCGGTGGCCAACGGACTCGGGGGCTTGGCGGGCGATTGGATGGTGAAGCACCATGGACTCCGCAACGGCCGCCGCTGGATCGGCGTCGCCGGACTCAGCGCAGCGGCGCTTTTTTTCACGGCAGCCATTTTCGCGCCAAATGGCAACTGGGCGCTCGTGTTCCTTTCACTGGCCTCCGGAGGAATTCTGTTTCAGCAGCCAAGCCTATGCTGCCTTTGCCTCGACGTCGGCCGCAAAAACGCGGGTGCCGTCTTTGGATTCATGAACACCGCGTGCAATGGCACTGCCGCCCTGTCCGCCGTGGTCTTTGGCTATATCGTCCACCACTTTGGAAACTACAATGCGCCGTTCGTCCCGATGGTGGCCTTCCTGTGTCTGGGCGCAGTTCTTTGGTTACGAATGGACCCCACCCGCGAACTGTTTCCCGAAGTGCTCTCCGCAGAAGTCAATGTGCCCGTTTAGCTTGGGCTGTGGAGACCTAGCCGCAATAGACCCGCGGCAATTAGTGGATAAGACAAAATTAAAGGCGCCCGCGATATTCCTGGTTTTGCGAGATACTACGAGGGCTCATGAGAGCGTCAGATCTGAAGCGCGGCTCGCTTACGAATCAATTTGCCGAGCCGATGGCGAATGCCGCATCGGCACCATCTCTATTCGGCGCGCCGATTCTTGTCATCATGGTCGCCGCTTTGGCCGTGATAGTGCCATTTATTTTCCTGGGAAATCCCTCTGGACATGACTTTGAATTCCATATGAATTCCTGGATGGAGGTGCTGACCCAATGGAAGCATGGGGTGATTTACCCAGGATGGGGTGGACTCGCTCATTACGGATACGGCGAACCTAGGTTCATCTTCTATCCGCCCGCTTCATGGACACTAGGAGCAATCTTGGGAGCGTTATTGCCTTGGGCGATCGTGCCAGCGGCCTATACATGGATCGCCCTCACCCTGTCGGGATGCACCTCGTTCGTCTTTAGTCGCGCCTGGCTCAGTCGTAACGACGCAATTTTTGCCGCGGTCTTCTATTCGGTAAATCCTTATTACCTCGTGGTTATCTATTGGCGAAGCGCTTTTGCCGAATTGCTGGCGGGAGCATTGCTGCCATTGCTCGCCATTCTCGTATGGCAGTTGCCCAAAGGACGAAGAGCAGTCGTACCTCTCGCTTTAATTGTCGCGGCAGTTTGGCTCACGAACATCCCAGCTGCAGTAATGGCGACTTACTCACTGGGGTTGCTGGTGCTAATCGTAGCAATTGAGAAGCGGTCGCCAGGAATTGCGGGAAGAGGTTTATTAGCAGTGGCGATGGGACTGATGCTCGCAGCGTTTTACGTTCTGCCTGTCATTTATGAGCAGAAGTGGATCAACATTGCGCAGGTGCTGGCCCCAGGTGTGCGCCCCGCCGATAATTTTTTGTTCACTAATATCCACGATCCCGATCACGATCGTTTCAATCTGCTTATCTCGTTGGTCGCATTTTCGGAAATCACGGCGCTAGCCGGCACTGTCTTTCTTCTTTGGCGAAGAAAGCCTTCGCTACCGCTCTGGCCTTATTTTGCGTTGTGGTGCTTGGCTACTGCGCTGATCATGTTTCCGTTTACTTTTTTTGCATGGAAACATTTTCCGGAACTTGAATTTGTGCAGCTTCCCTGGCGGTGGCTGCTCTGTTTCAATGTGGCTTTCGCGCTGCTTCTACCCACGGCCTGGCGTCGCTGGACCACGCGAATTCTCATGTATGCAGTCTTCTTAGCGATGATTGCTTTCGTCTGGCATCGCGTTCAGCAACCATGGTGGGACAATGCCTCAGACATTGCCGAGATGCTCGACGATCAACAAACCGGACAAGGCTACGAGGGCACGGACGAATACGTCCCAGCAGGTACCGACGGCTACGACATCTCAAAAGATGCCCCCCTTGTGACTGGGGAAAATGGCATCCCGGTTCAAATTCGCATTGAGAAATGGGATGCGCAGGCGAAGCTCTTCACCGCCGACACCAGCCTTCCGTCTAAACTTTACTTGCGGCTATTTAACTATCCGGCTTGGAACGTTGAGGTAAATGGGAATGTCACTGCCACTCAGACGCGTCCCCTTACGGGCCAGATGGTCATTCCAATTCAGGCAGGAATGAATCGTGTAAGCATCACATTTGCGAGAACCTGGGATCGCACTATTGGCCTGCTAATTTCCCTGCTGATGGCGTTTCTTATGACCATGTTTGCATGGCGTCAGCGCTGCCGCCGCAGCTTAGTAACGCCTATTGGCGTCTCAAGATTAAATCAATGAGTCCGCGCATTTTCATTGCTACTTCAAACCCAGGAAAGCTTCGCGACTTCGCGGCTGCGGCTGCATCCTGCGGTTTTGAAATTGCCACAATTCCGAATTTTTCTTCCCTTCCCCCTGTTGTCGAAGACGGTCGAACGTTCGAAGACAATGCGCGCAAGAAGGCGAAGACCTACAGCGGCTACGTTCGGGGGGAACTGGTGCTCGCCGATGATTCAGGTTTGGAGGTGGACGCACTCGATGGAGATCCGGGAGTGCACTCCGCACGCTATGCAGGAGATGATCCTCGCTCAGTGGGATTTAATACGGATGATGAGGCTAATAATCGAAAGTTGATTCGAGCACTGGCGCCTATTCCACCGGCGAAACGTACTGCACGGTTTGTATGTGTGATCGCCGCCGCCCGCGACGGAAAAACGCTGGGAATATTTCATGGCACGGCGGAAGGGATCATTCTCGATCTTCCACGCGGCGCGAATGGGTTCGGCTACGATCCTCTATTTTATTTTCCCAAGATCAAGAAAACATTCGCGGAATTATCTCTTGCGGAAAAAGCCGTTTATAGCCACCGCGGTTCAGCCTTCCGTCAATTTCTACAGTGGCATGTTGCACACAATATATCCGAGGAGCCGCGAGAGACCGATCTTCCAGGCAGGGGTACTCCAGGCAATATGCGAGACTAAGCGGCAGGAATAGATCTGCCGGGCTGAACTTTTCTGGATTCGACTCGTTGCAGTATCCCGAGCAGGAGCAGCAATCCCCCCAGAGCTATGAGAAAGAAAACGATTCCGCCCTCGTGGTGCAACCTTCCGTAGAGAAATCCTGGATTTACGTACATTGCCAGCATTGACAGGGTGAAAATCCGGATAGCGTTCTTGATCACCGAAAATGGCACGATAAAGAGTACAAATATAACTTTGCTCCAAAATGACCGCAAGAACAGGTGGGCCATTATGAGTCCGGTCAGCAGAAGCATCACACTCGAGCGAATGCCGCTGCACTCTTTTGCCACTTCGATTTGCAGGGTCGGAAGAGTTAACAGGAAACCGTTCTTCAGCACTGGTAAATCCGTAGTCTTAAACAGCCAGAATGTAGCTTCCGTGGAGGCTGTTTGAAGGAAAACAATTGCTTTATCCAGCAACAATGGCGGCAGAGGAACCAACAAAAAAAGAAATAGAAGCGGGAACAATAGCGACCAGAAAACGCTCCTGCCGTAAAAGCCAACCACACACGCCATCCAAAACGCTACCAGCGAAAAAATTGTTATGGATAAAGCCACGCCTTCGCCGAAACGATAAGACTGCGTCGCTCCCGCTATCCCAATGGCTATTGAAAGCACTCCAAGGACTGCACCAGCCACCGGAGCATATTGAACATCCCCCAGCAGTTTTCCGCGCTCTAAATAGATGAGGAACAAGCTAACGGGCAGAACCAGGAGAATATGGGTGTACTCATCCACGTGCCAGGCCAGTTTCAGAACCGCTAAAATCTCCCGCCAGAGAATCAATGTAGATATTCCAATTAACACGCAAAACAATGCGTCCCTGGCCTGAATCGAGTCAGGCCCGGCGGCAGCAATGTTGTTCTCAGCAGTGCCCATTGGAGACAACGAAATAGAGAGACAGAAATAATATTAGCAGTGTGAGGCACGCTCAGGGCCTCAAGCGTCCTTGAGGGGCTTACGATGGTCACAAAGAATGCTATGGTCCAGAGGCCGGTCAGGCCAAGGTGATTAGCACGAGGCGCCAAGTTCAAATTTTCTAGACGCAAGGAGATGAAATAGAATTTTTTTCTCCGGCTGCGGGGGCCCCGCCCACCGGACCTGCTTTAATTGGACAACAATGAGACGAAGAAGTTTTCTGAAAATCGCTGCGGTTTGCGGAGCTCGGTCTATTGTGCCGGCAGCTTGGTGGATGAGTTCGAGTAGCGCTGTGGCGGAAACGGCGACAGATGCCAATCCAATCGCACTGAATCAACTTGGATATCTTCCAAACTCTACGAAGCTCGCCACTATATCCGCTCCGTCGTCAACGTTCTCGGTGCGCGAAGTTAGCAGCGGCGTTGTCGCTTTGCGGGAAAAACCCAGCGCGGCTCGCGACGACGCGGCTTCTGGCGACCGTGTTCAAATCGCCGATTTTTCTTCCGTGCGGCGGGCGGGGACCTACCTTCTCGAGAGCGAAGTGGGCAAGAGTACACCATTCGAAATTGGGGACGATGTTTACCGCCATGCGCTTTGGCTCACTATGCGCGCATATTATGGACAGCGATGCGGCTGCGACGTGGATTTGGGAAACGGGTATTCGCATCCTTCCTGTCATCTGACGGCCGAGTTTCACAAGACATCTGGAAAGACCGGCCCATACAAGAATCGCGGCGGATGGCATGATGCCGGCGATTATGGCCGTTACGTGGTAAATTCCGGAATTTCGACTGGAACCCTGCTGTGGACGTGGGAGATATTCAGCGGCGCGGTACGCAGGCTTGATCTCAAGATTCCGGAATCCGGCGGCAAGGTTCCGGACTTCCTCGCAGAAATTCGCTGGAATTTAGATTGGATGCTTAGCTTGCAGGACGCCGACGGCGGTGTGTGGCAAAAGCAGACCAGCGAGGAATTTTGTGGCTTTATCCTGCCGCAAGACGATCACCTTGTCAGCTACGTCATCGGTACCGGATCAGATCCCTACAAGAGCACTTGCGCAACCGCGGACCTGGCCGCGGTCGCGGCAATTGCCGCGCGCTGCTATGGTCCCTTCGATGACGCATATGCCACGAAATGCATGAATGCCGCGAGGCGGGCATATGCCTGGGCAAGCAAGAATCCAAACGTGACTTTCCGAAATCCTGAGGGCGTTCGCACCGGGAATTATGGAGACAGCGACTGCCTTGACGAGTTGCTCTGGGCCGCCGCCGAGCTCTGGCGCACAACGGGTGATGAAGACTATAGACGGTCATTCGAGGCCAACCTTGCTTATCTCCGAACCGCCGGTGGACTTCAAATAAACACGCCGGGCTGGAATCAACTTTCGTCGTTCGCGCTTTGGACATATGCAATGGCGAACAGAAAAGACGGCTCCAATCAATTGATAGACCAGATTCGTACATCGAGCATCCGCGAAGCCGAGAGGTTGGTTCAGAACAGCCAGGTGAATGGTTATGGAAATACCCTGTCTCTTTCAGATTATGTGTGGGGTTCGAATGGGGTTGCGTGCAATCAATCCCTGCAGTTGCTAGTCGCAGATCAATTGCAGAAGAATAATACTTACCGTGAGACGGCGACAGAGAACCTGCACTACTTGCTAGGACGTAATTGCTGGGATTTGTCTTGGGTTACGCAGTTGGGAACGAAACCGTTTCAGCATCCTCATCATCGCCCCAGCGCTGCTGACAATATCGTTGCCCCATGGCCAGGACTGCTCTCTGGCGGGCCGAATGCTCACCCAGGAGACTCGGTTGCGCGGTCGTTGCCAAAACGGGCTCCTATGCGGATGTATCAGGATAATCAGGCGGCATATTCTTTGAACGAGATCGCAATCAACTGGAATGCTCCTTTAGTATTTCTTCTCTCCGCATTGCTCTGATTGATTGAAGACTGCATTCGACCCCATGTGGGCCGGCATGGCGGCTAACATTTGCTCTTTGCGGTAAACCAGGTTCGTCGCGTTGAAAGTTGCCACCTCGAATCCGTGCCCATGCGTGATCGCGTCCGTGGGGCAAGCCTCGACGCAGTATCCGCAAAAAATGCAGCGGTTGTAGTCAATGTTATAAACCTTCGCGTAACGTTCCGCGCCGCTCACGCGATTCTCCGCCGTGTTCTCCGCGGCTTCTATATAAATGCAATTCGAGGGGGCAATTCGCTGCGCAGAGAAAACATGCGACGCATTTCTCCAGGCCATTTTCGTCGCGCTGCAATACGTGCACTCCGCGGAAGCGCTCCTGGAATTTCGCACCGCGCAAAGGCCCAGGCCCATCGGGATAATTCTCCACCTGCGTGGGCTGGAACATTTCCATGAAGGTGATGCTCATGCCCTTGGCGATGGCGGCTATGTCTTTCAATATCGGCATACTCTATTATTATAGCGGATGCACTCGCGGCCAAGTTTTATCGCCCAGGTGCGCGTAGCGTTAAAAGGCCGGACCCGTAGCTCAACTGGATAGAGCACTGCGCTTCGAACGCAGGGGTTGGGAGTTCAAGTCTCTCCGGGTCCACCAATCGCGCCGGTCCTTCGCTCGGCTCACACCTGCTAATTACGTCTCAACCTGACCCAGAACAGAAAATGTGCTTGCCGCCTTTCGAGACGCACAGTAAAATTCACCGAAACTCAAGTCCTTTCCCTTATTTTTCGATTTTGTCACGCGGTTCGCCCCCTGGGGACATGGATATGACTCGCTCAGATGCGCATAGATTCAAACTGTTCGTCTCTTTGTTTTGTTTAGTTATGAGTCTTGTCCCACCGATTAGCGCGCAGAGCGTATGGGACAAGATCAAGCAGCAGGCGAAACAAGCCCAGCAGCAGGGACAACAGCCTTCACAACAGCCGACACAACCGCAGAAACCCGGGCAACAAAGACAGCCTCAGCGTGCCGCAAAGGGCAGCCCACAAGCCGCCCAGGCGGAGGACACTGGGCCGTTCACGCCTCCATCGGGTACGAAGATAGACCCTGTCGTGATGGCCCCCATAGAGCAGGGAGGCCAGTACGCCATCAGCCCACATGGCATTCACATCGCGACGTTATCGCACAGCGGAAGCCGGCAAGTGATCATTTACGATGGCGTAGTGGGGCCAAAATTCGACCAGTTCACGCCTGAGGCTGGCCCGGTTGGAGCCGTCTTCAGTCCAGACGGCAATCACTATGCGTACTGCGGGTTATCGAGTGACCATTTCACTGTTATGGTGGACGGCAAGGAAGTCGGGAGCGGTACGGAAACCAACAGCGGAACGCTGAACTGCACCGTCTTTTTCTCGCCTAACAGCAAACATTTTTACTATATCGGCACGAAACACGAAGGAGACCCTCGCCAAGGCTTGTCTTACTCTCGGTTTGTGATTGATGGCAAGACCGAACTCAAGGTGTTCGAAGGCTCCGCAGACCCCCGGAACCTCATCTTCAGCCCCGATGGGGATCATTTTGCTGCCATTTTTGCTTCTCCCACTAATGCAGAGCGCACTGCGCTTTTCATTGATGGAAAGCCTGCTCCTTATGCCGCAGGTGAGCCGCAATGGAGCGCGGACAGCAAGCATCTCTTTACCAAGAGACACACTCCGTCCGCGGCTTCGAAACAAGGCTGGGTGACAGATGTCCTCCTTGACGGCAAACCCATCATCCGCGCCGATTACGTCGCGCTATATATCCCGCCCGTGGGCGATATGACGGTTGCCGTGGTTAGGCGAGACGGCATGCCCACGGTTGAATCTCTGGTCGTCGGTGGCAAACTCGTGCCGGGCAGCCAAAACCCGGTATCGGCTGGTATTTCCAATATTCAGTTCAGTCCGGACGGAAAGCATTATTCCGCGGTTTACCGCGACGCAAGTAACCGGTACTGGGTTTTCTCCGACGGCAAGAGGGGCGAGACCTACGGCGATATTGGTTCGCTTGGCACTTACTCCACGGACGTGACCGCGAATTATGGAAACACTGTCTTTACCTCCGACTCTTCCACACTGGTGTATCTAGCCGGAAACGGAGGCAAAGAGTACGTAGTGTACGGCGGACAAGAATCGGATGAAGTGCGTCCCTTGACCGACTGCCTGCTCTCGACGGCAAAGAACCATTTCTTAACCACAGGCAGTGGCTACGTGACTCTGGACGGAAAGGTCCTTCATTTGCCGCACTTAGTCCCGAATGCTACACAAGCTAGCGCTCTAGGCTTTAGCCCCGATGGCTCGCACTTTGCTTTTGTGGCGCAGGCGCGTGAAGGGCCGTCGCTTTTTCTGGATGGGATAGAGCAGACAGCTTATAGACCCGGCGGCGGCGGACCGATGACGAACATAAGCACACGGCCATACATCTTCAGTCCTGACAGCAAGCACATTGCTTATTTCTGCCGCTCCGCCGACCCTGCGGTGGGCGTCGATGATCTTTACTTGTGCGTGGACGACAAAGCAGTACGTCTTGGCCGAGTGGGGGGCCTCAACCTCACATTTACGCCAGACAGCAATCACCTGGTTTGGACCAGAGACATGGGCATGAGTAAGTTTCGAGTTTACGTGGACGGGAAACCGGTTGTGGAGGGCTTCCTTCCAGCCGTAAGCGGATTTAGAAAGGACACGTGGCAACTGGGGCCGGATAACAATGTGTTGCTTCTTATGCAGGATGACACTTCACTCAAGCGCGTCAGCATCACTCCGTCTCCGGAGACCAGCCTCTCAACACTGCTCGGCAGTTCACCGGCACTCCCCTCAAAGCCCTAAGGAGGCCCCTCAGTAGGGCGGGAGATGCAATTTATTGAGCACCGCGAATGGAATCAAACCGCTAGGGGGCATGACTAGAGAAACGAGGGGCGAACTATCCTAGTCCCGAACACCAGTCCGCATTAGGGATGTTTCAAGACGGCAAAAAAGGGTCCTACCCTTCCGCATATCATTGAAGCTTAGTTTCGATTCCTTCTCCCACCCTCACAAACAACCTTCTCAACAGCTGCCATTTTTTTGCGGAGTGCCTCACTTTTAACCATTCCGTAACCATTCGCTATGTTAGATTTGACGCTCATTGGCCCGGCGGGCAGGAGGAACAATATTGGGTAGAGACATGGTTCCCAAGAAGATATTTTTCACCAAGGGAGTGGGCAAGCACAAAGAGCGGCTCACTTCTTTCGAGTTGGCGTTGCGGGACGCCGGCATCGCCGCCCAAAACCTGGTTCGTGTATCGTCAATTTTTCCGCCACAGTGCAAGCTGATCCCACGATCCCAGGGACTGAAGTTCTTGAGCCCTGGGGAAGTTGTGTTTTCCGTCGTGGCCGAAAACTCCACACGCGAGCCGCATCGGCTGATGGCATCGAGTATTGGCGTAGCTATTCCGGCGGATCGCAATACATATGGATATCTCAGTGAGCACCATTCGTTCGGAGAGTCTGAAGACGCAGCCGGGGATTATGCCGAGGAACTAGCCGCCGAGATGCTTGCGACGACGCTTAACGTAGAATTCGATCCCGACCGTTCATGGGATGAGAAGAAAGAAATTTACAGAATCTCAAACAAGATCGTTCGCACAGCCAACGTTACCCAATCCGCAGTTGGAGATAAGCGCGGATTATGGACAACAGTGATAGCCTCGGCCGTATTGATCTTTGATTAGCGTGACGTGCTCGTCACGAAATTTGATGCCTTTATTTATCTTTGGTAGATTTGCCGTCCATCACCGTGTTCCAAGTTGTGCCATCCTGCGACATCTCATACTTAAATAAGTAAGAGGTCGGCGAGAGCACCTTCATGGTGAAGCGGCCCTTCATGGTCTGGTCGCCCATTTTCTGGTCACCCAGCCATGTCCACGTATCGCCGTCCACCGAGCCCGTCGAATGACTGCGTTCTCCCATGCTGTTGAACTCATCGTAGGTGTATTGCTTTGCGTCCGCGTCGTAACCCATGAATGCGATGCCGCTGCCACTGCCCATCTGACCGGTGAAACTGCTGTGCAGGGTGAGAAAGAAACCGCCCGGCATCCACTCATTTTTTTCAGTCATTGTCATTTTCCCGCCGGGACCCATGGGGCTGGCTTTCATGTCGGCCTGATCCGTCCAGTGGCCAGCGAGGAAATCCAGCTTTTTCAGTTCAGGCGCCGGAGTTGGCATCTGCATCTGCGCGAAACTTTGGACAGAGAAAAGACATGTTGAAATAAGAAGAACAGGTAACAGAACCCTCGGCGGAAGACGCCTCATGGTGGATTCTCCTGAATGGTTTAGATCTCGAATTTACATCTTCTTTAATTCGTGCCGATAGTAGCCGGACGAGTCGCAACCCGTCAAGGCCATAACAGAGGAGTGTAGATGCTCCAAGATAATGTCACCCCCTAACTGCAACGAGACTTTGTCACCCTATGAGGATGGTGACGATGAGTCAGAAAGAGTTGCAACGCGTGAAAGTGATTGAGAATGCGGTGGGCGGGAGGCTGAGCGTACGCGAAGCTGCCCGCCTGCTGCAACTGAGTGAACGGCAGGTACAGCGGCTCAAGCGGCGCTATGAGCCCGATTCCATCGCGTGGGTGCACCACGGCAATCGTGGACGCCCTATGCCTTGGGCTTTTTCACTTCCCCAGAAGCGGTTGATTTTGACCTTGGCTCGCGGCAAGTATGCCGGCTTCAACGATTCTCATCTCGCGGAAAAACTTCGTGTCGAGGAGAACCTCACCGTCAGCCGCGAGACCGTGCGCCGCATTTTACGAGGTGCAAAACTTGCCTCTCCGCAGAAACGCCGCGCCCGTAAATATCGCTCGCGCCGCGCACCCCGCCCGCGTTTCGGCATGATGGTGCTCACCGACGCCAGCCGTCACGACTGGCTCGAAGGCCGCGGTCCGCATCTCACTCTTGTCGGTTTTCAAGACGATGCCACCAGCCAGATTCTCTCCGCCCACTTCCAACTCGAAGCCGAAAATACCGTTGGATATCTTCGCGCCCTGTACGCCATGATCTCCGTCCACGGCGTGCCCCTCAGCCTCTATCGTGATCGTCACTGCATCTTTCAGCGCAACGATTCCCACTGGACCGTCGCCGAAGAACTCGCCGGAAAACAATCTTCCACCCAGCTTGGGCGCGCCCTCGAGGAGCTCGGCATCACCCAGATCCCCGCCTACTCGCCCGAAGCCAAAGGCCGCATTGAGCGCGCCTGGCGCACCTTGCAGGACCGCCTGGTCAGCGAACTTCGCCTCGCCCATGCCATTACTTTGCAAGAGGCCAACGCCGTGCTGGCCCGTTTCTGCGACGACTACAATCGACGCTTCGCACGTCCGGCCGCCGAATCCGCTCGCGACTTTCGCGCTCTGCCGCGCCGCTTCGATCTCGCCCGCTGCCTTAGCCTGCGCTATGACCGCGTCGTCGGCCCCGATCACGTCGTCGTCTTGGGCGCGCATTCCATCGCCCTACCATCCTTGCCCGCCCAGCGCGGATACTCCGGCGAAACCGTCGAACTCTCGCATCAGTTGGACGGCACCCTGCGTACCTACCGCGGAGATCACTTACTGATGACCCACCCCTTGCCGCTGCAAGAATACGGCCATCGCAACCCTGCTCCGCGACTCACGCTGCGGAAACCCAAAACCCAGATGCCCCGCATCTACAACCTGGGAGGCCGCCCCGCTTTGGCGGCAGTTACTTAATCGTTAAGGGGTGACATAATCTCGTCGCAGTTAATACGACATTTTCTCGTTGCAACAACAGGCCATAACAGAGGAGGCAATAAGCGGAACCACGGCTACAGTTTTGCGAGAATTCTTTGCGCAAGTTCGGCTCGAGGTACGGAAACCTGTTCGCCGGTCTCCTGATTCTTGAGTGCGAACGCGCTGGAAGCGACCTCGTTCTCGCCGACAATCAGAACGTGCCGCGCTCCAAGCTTCGCTGCGGTTTCAAAAGACTTTTTTAGGCGAAAAGTCTCATCGCCGAGTTCGGTCACGACGTTTTGGCGCCGAAGTTCCCGCGCGAGACGTGCGGCCTCACGGTCCATGCCCGCTCCAAGAGGTGCGATATAAACATCGGGTTTAGACTGGACCAACCCGGCGGTCTCCTGCAGCGCGAGTATCAACCGATCCTCGCCGATAGCGAACCCAATGCCAGGAGCTTGCGGTCCGCCCAGCGACTCCGAAAGTCCATCGTAGCGGCCACCGCCTAGGATTGCATTTTGTGCCCCCAGAGCCCCGTGCGTGAATTCGAAAGCAGTCCTCGTGTAAGTAATCCAACCCCCGCACCAGCCGGTCGTTCAACTGGAAATCAACCTCGATGGATCTCAAAATTTCCTGAACCGCCTGAAAATGTTTCCGGCATGGCTCGTCGAGAAAGTGGCTGATGCGCGGCAGGGTTTCGATGATCGGCTGATCCTCTGGAACTTTGCAATCAAAAACTCGCAAAGGATTGGTGACCGCACGCCTCTGGCAGTCTGAGCACATTGTCGCCGCAACTGGCTCCAACGCTTTGCGCAAAGCCTCGTTGTAGGCAGCGCGATCGCTGGAACATCCAACCGAATTCAGCTGCAGAGTCCAGCCTTTGATTCCAAGCCGCTCAAGCAAAGTAGCGAGCAGTTCGAGGATTTCGGCATCGCGCGCAGGGGATTCGCTTCCGGCACTGGCCGGTCCGATCACCTCGGCGCCAATCTGATAAAACTGCCGGTAACGTCCCTTCTGCGGACGCTCGCGGCGAAACTGCGGGCCGATGTAATAGAGTTTATTCAGCCCCCGTTCCCAGAGCTTGTGTTCGATATAGGCGCGAACAACTCCAGCGGTGTTCTCGGGACGCAGGGTTAAAGATTGGCCTTTTTCGCTTTGAGCACGGCCTCGATCCTCCCACGTGTACATTTCCTTGGCGACAATGTCCGTTTCTTCTCCCACGCTTCGAGAGAATAGTTCGGTGCTCTCAAAAATCGGCGTGCGGATTTCGTGGAAATTGTAAGCGCGGAATACATCACGCACCGTAGCCTCGGCGAAATTCCACAGAGCAGTTTCGGGCGGAAGTAGATCGCGCGTTCCTCGAACAGCCTTGATCATGGTTTGGATAAATCCTAGAGTTGGTATTAGCAGAATACCGCAAAACCCACGTAGGCCCAGACGTCCCTTCGACTTCGCTCAGGGCAGGCTCTTGTGTGGGCGGTGAGCGGAGCTGACTTGGTGCGGACCTACGTTCCGTCGAACGGGTGGGGACACCTCTACGCGCTCGTAATGCCATAATGACATTTTGTCTTGGCCATCGAAGCATTTACAATGATGGAGACATCTTCTGACAGAAAAAATGCCTTCTCAAGAACAAACTTCTTCTGAAAAACATCTTCAAGAGGACTCCGTACCCGAACCGGATTTTTCCTTACCAAAGGAGCTGACGCAACCTCTCTGGAAATCTCTGGCCGGGAATTTGCGCGATAGATTTTCTCCCGAGATCCTTCCTCCCCTGGTTCTCACATCTCGCCCTGTGGACACGGGAATGTTGGCTGGCGACATTCTGAGCCTGCCTTGGTATCGGACCATTTTTACTAATCTGGGCGACGTGATGTCCCCCGAAACGCTGCCCCCGCTGCAGTTGGAATCTCGTCCGGTGGAACTGGGCGAGTTGATAGGCGACCAGTTGAATCATATGTGGTGGACATCTCTTCTGCGCAGCCTTGCCGATGCGGCCGCGCCAGAACGACAGGCCCCACTTCAGTTGACTTCAATGCCCGCTGATCCGGGTTTTTCTCCAGGGTTCCTGCTCCTCGTGCACTGGTCGGCAGTGATCAGCGGACCTAAAGCTCTTCTCCCTGCCAAGCCGAAGCTTACTTATACGGGCATCGGGCGGGCAAACCTTTCTGAGGCAAAGCCGCAAATTGATCCCGGAGAACTGGAGTTCATTCAAGGGCTTGAGAGTGATTTGAAAAGAGATTTGCGCCGTTCCCGCTTTCGGCGGCGAATTTGGTTCACGCTTGCGACCGCCCAGGTTGCGCTGTTGGTCGCAGGCTTCTTCTGGAAGTAGCGAGAATCTCCGAAAGGACGGGCGAGGACGCCCGTCTCTCCATTGCAACTTCTTCCTTACTTCCCCGAAAGTTCCGGCGGATCGAAAAAGCACTGCCGCCAAATTGCGTCATCGGAAGTGGATCCCGCCTGCCACGCCTTCAATGTTTCTAGTGTCGCAGCAATCATGCCGCCGTCGTCGGAATCAAAAATCAGGACGATCCCGGCGGGAGTGTCGGTTTCCGTCGCAATTCTCGAATATTGTTCCGAGAACAGCCTTTTCGCAAATTGAAGTCTTCGCTGCGATCCAGTGGCCGAGGCGCTCTGCTTCGCTTTTTGAACCGTAACAATCTTTACGATTTTTCCTCGAAGGGGATCCCAATCGCCGGGAAACGGGGCGATTTGTTCGTTGCTGATGCGAAATTCTTCGGCAGCATTCTGAACCGCTGCGCCACCTTGCTTTGCGCTGGAAAAATCTTCGGGCATTTCCAGCGCAGAGCGGCGAATCCACCCCCGGGAAAGACCTGAAATCCGCACGTGCACCCAGTTTGAGTTCACATCAAGGATTTCAAATTCGTCTCCCGCGGTTGCTGGGAATAAGATTTTCGCGTCCGCGTCGGGACTCTGCAATATTGGTGTCCCGGTTTTTTTGATTGCCGCTAAATTTGTGGGGTGAGCCTGGTTTTGCAAAATTTCTTCCAGGCTCTTAGCTTCTTCAGCCAGTGCTTGCTCGTGTTTCTCCAAAGCATCGGTCTGCGACTGCAACGATCCCTCGTGGATGGCTGGAAGCGCCAGCGTTGAACCATGCAGAGCGCTTTCTGGAATCCGTGGCATCGGAGCCGAGATAGCGGGTTCGACCGTCTTCGGCATCGCTGTAGCGGATTCTTTATCGGGTTCTGCGCCACTCATCGCCGGTCCTGTGCCTAATGCGTCGCCGATCTGATCTAGCAGGTCGGACTCAATCCTTCCATTCGACGGCAATGACTGATATCCCGAATGCGAGGAAACAGGATCGGCATACCAGGCTGTGATTTTTGCATTGACTCGAACTCTCGATCCCCCGGATGGAAGCGACGTGATTTGAACCGCGCATTGATAGTATCCGCGCTGAAAGCGTTCCAACGGGCGGTCCCCAGAAGTAGTAAAACCGTCCAGCACTGGAAGCCGCCCTGAAACAGAAGAACTCAGAGTTTTAAGAACTTTTTCAATCCTAGACTTGGATTGTGGAAACGTGCGTTCACTGGAGGAATTCTTATTTTCGCTCCTCACCGCAACGACACAGGACGCGATTACGAACATAGTTATTGCACCGCGAACCAAGGACGCGTTCCTCACGGCAAAGCCTCTACCTGATCGTGAAAGAGCCAGCCGTGTTGTCCGTCCTGAGTCTCTATCCCGTACCAATAAGGAGTGACAATCAAAATGACAACTTCGGTGCCTGGGGTAAGAGGCTTCAGCGTAGTTGCCGTGTGGAAAGGCGCCGACTTGAGCGATGCGCCTGAGGCGGCTACCCGGCGCTCCACCTCGTGGCGCAAATCCTTCACATGTTGTTCCAGTGTCTGATTTGAGAACCGAGCGGCCGCCAGACGGGAGGCTTCGTTCCCGTCACTGGGTGCGCGAAGCAGTTCGCGCCTGGCAATGTCCTCCTCCTTTTTTTTGGCGGCCTCTTCCGTTTCTTTTTGCCGCAAGTGCATTTGGTCAAGATGATCTGTTATGTCTTTGTATTCGCTCGATTCCACTATGCCATTGGAAGGATGGACCGTATGACGGAAGTCCTCGACAAAGACAGCATCAACACGCAAGTTGGTCTTGCCCGGGCCGATGTTTTGCACGATGTACCGCACTGCCAACGTCCCGACGTCGCCCCCTTCCTTGAAGTTGCGCGGATCCAGAGCTTCGGTTCGGACTTTGTAGAAAGCCTTGCCGGGGCCGGTCCATGCTGGGTATACCGGTGTTGAAGTGACGGAAGACGCTCCGCTGATGTTCTCGTCTTTGTTGTATTCCTTGGTCCCTTGAATGATTCCGTCGCTGGCAACATCTTCAACGGCCTGCAAAACTTCGTTTTCCGGAGATTCGATTTCCACATTGAGCCCCGCTCCGTAATCAACTTTTTTGGCTTTTTCCCGCGCCTGAACAGGACTGATCAGCGCAACCAGGACGAGTGTAGCCAATAAAGCATCCGGCCTTAAGAAACGAGGTTTACCTGAAATCTGCAAAAAAACAAAACTAATGCTTGACATCACAGGTGTCATGGGGTCATACCGTCGCTTGGAAAACATTATCATTCGGACGCATCGGACATGAAATCTCTCGATCCGGTTCGCAACCACAAGATAGCGAGCAGCCCGCGCCAGAGTCGCAGAACGGCCTCATCAGGCATGCCAAAACGGCGGCGTGATCGTGCGGCCAAACAGCAAGCGCTGCTTTGTGCAGCGACGAAACTATTTGCCAGCCGGGGTTACGAGGCTACCACCACCCGCGAGATCGCAGCCTGTGCTGGGTGCGCTGAAGGTCTGATCCACCGATATTTTAGCGGTAAAGAGGGACTACTTCTGGCCATCATTCAAGACCGCGTGTCCGGTGAAGTAGTGGATCTAAATGCTCACGTGCCACTCGCACAGACTTTCTCACTGGAATTTTCTCAATTGGTGGACTGGGAATTGCACCGGATGTGGGAAGACCGGGATTTTCTGCGAGTGATAATTCCTCGAGCGCTGCTTGATCCTGCTTTGGGTAAAGTGTTGAGTCGCGTGGGAACTTCGCGGCATGCGGACGCCATCGTCGAACGCCTTGCCCATTTTAAGGAGTGTCAGTGCCTGAACGTTGATGAGTTGCGGGGATTGGCGAGATTTATTGGTTTGCTGGGTTTTGGATTCGGCTTTCTGCGTCCAGTTGCATTCGGACAGGATCGCGCGCGGGCAAAAACGATGGCGCACGACATTGCAAAAATTCTTTTGCGGCGCATGTAGCTGAGTTCTGCATTTATTTTTTCGTTTACATTCATTGGTTTCGCCGATTTTTTCTTGACACACGTCTAACCAACGTGATAATTAGTGCGTCCACGCGCACTTTGTGGGGTGCGTGTGAAGTGTGGTTGGACTGCCTGTCAGGAGGGCTAAATGACTTCGTCCCAAAGAAGTCTTGCGTCTGCATTGCTCTTCGTTTTTGTAGCTCTTGCATCTGCCCCTAGCGCCCTCGCCTTACCTGCCTTCGCCAGAAAATACGGACTCCGCTGCTCGGCCTGTCACGAGGCTTGGCCGATGCTCAACTACTTCGGACAAAAATTCAAAGACAACGGCTATCAGTTGATGAACGACCGGGATGCACCCGATCTGGCAGAATCCCTCGTACTGGCCGGTTACATTCCGAATCACTCCGAATTGGCATAGGGAAAGCACCGACAAAGTCCAGGTTGACACTGCCGCTGGACCTGCTACCGGCCAATTGCAGGTTACTTCTCACGGATTCGATTTGAGCGGCCTCGACTTCCACACTGGCGGTACGCTCGAAAAGAACATCTCTTTCTACGTTCTCCCGTCTTCGAACTCCGCAGGGTCATTTCACTTCGAAACTGTGATGGCGCGGCTCGATAACTTATTCGGAAGTTCGTGGCTCAATGTAAAGCTGGGAAAGTTTGAGCTCGACAATCTTGTTTCCGAAAAGCGAATCCTCACTCTGACTAATATTTCTGGCGTTTACCAGACATATCACTTCCGTCCGCAAGGCGACAATAATATCTTCGGACAGATTGGCGACAACCAGTTGGGCGTGGAGTGGATGGGCCATTCGATGAATGACCGCACTCGCGTTTCCGCCGCGCTTTTAAGCTCGGTGGATGGCCAGGTGGGTCTGCCTTACGGCAATGCGTATAGCGGGTTTTTTGCTGCGAGCCAAGCGTTCGATGTCGGCAAGCTGGGCGTGGATCGTATCGGTGCCTATGCGATGGTGGGGGAAGCGCCGACTTATTACCTGCAAACCGATGGGGGCGCTTTGGCAACACCTTTTGGCACCAGCGCCGCCCTGAATAATCATTCTTTCAGCCGCGAGGGCTTTGTTGGATTGTTCTACTTCGGAAAACTTGATTTCCTGGCCGTCACTCAGCATGGAAGCGACGACGCATGGTTCGGTGCCGGCTACGGAACCGGAGTGCTCAACAACACGCCGGGTACGACGTTGCCAGCTGGAGCCCGATCTCCCACCTGGAACGGCTACATGTTGGAAACCCACTATGTTTACAGCCCGCAGCTGATCTTCATCCAGCGCTCGGAGTGGGAACGCATGTCACAGCAAGCCGATCCTACCCAAAAGTCGAATTTCGGCAATCTCGACATGTACACTTTCGGATACCGCTATTACCCCATCATGACCAGCCGCGCAGGATTCGCGTGGCACAACGAATATTCGTGGATCCGACAAAGGGGAACGGCCCCGGATGGCAGCGACTTGACCAGCAGCAGTATTTTGCTCGGATTTGACTTCGACTTCTAGAAAGGGACGGCGATGCGCGCAAATCTACTGAAATGTTCGTTAGTCGTGAGCGCAAGCGTAGGGGTATTTTTCGCGCTATCCGGCTTTTCTTCCGCCCAGATAACCAAATATCAGGAAGACCAGCGGCTGGGAACGGAGAGCCACATCGGCAATTTGACCGGCCATGCCAAAGCCGCACAAGGGGATTACCGCCGCTATTGCGTTGGATGTCACGGCGTTGAGGGCGACGGCATGGGCGAGAACGAGCCTTGGCTCGATCCCAAACCGCGAAACTTCACTCTTGGCCAGTTTAAATGCCGATCCACTCCAACCGGAACTTTGCCCACTGACGATGACCTCTACAACACCATTGCCCGCGGCTTGGACCGTTCGAATATGCCGCAGTGGAACACATTTACCCGACAGCAGCGAGCTGACCTTGTTGCCTACGTCAAACATTTTTCACCCAAGTTCCAGACCGAAAAGCCTGGAGCGCCGATCCAGATTCCACCCGAACCTGAAGTCACAGCGGACAGGGTCAAGGCCGGTCAGGCATTGTTTCAGAAGCTGGAATGCTGGAAATGCCATGGCGTCGAGGGAAAAGCCAACGGTCCCTCCGCTGACACTTTGCAGGATGACCAGAATCGTCCCATCAAGCCGTATGACTTCACTGACGGCTCACGGCCCAAGTGTGGTACCTCGGATCAGGATATTTACAAGATCTTCATGACCGGACTTGATGGAACGCCCATGCCGTCATTCGCCGACAACGTCAAACCAGACGAAGCTTGGGAATTGGTCTTTTACTTACGGACGTTGCAACCGATGCACACGAAAGAAAGAGAGATTGCGAAGCAACTCGGATTGAAACCGATTGATCCAAATGCACCGGCTCCAGAGACCGCGCCGGCAACTCCGGCTCCGCAACAGTGAACGAACTCAGGAAAGAGGATTTCATGAATGATGCGTACAAATATCAGTTTGCCACACTATTTTGCGCAATTTGTTTGTTGGCGGTGGGCACAATAATCTTGAGTCAAAACGTGAGCGCTGCTCCCTCAGGAACGAGCGTGACCGGAACTGTCAAACTCGATGGCACGGCTCCGCACGAACGGGCAATTGACATGTCCAAAGAGCCGAGTTGCGCGAAGGAGCACGCCAGCAATCCGGTGAAGGTTGAAAGTGTTGTCGTAGGATCTAATGGCGGACTGCAAAACGTCGTCGTATATGTGACCCAGGGCCTTTCAGGCAACGAGGGAAGCTCGTCAGAAGTCCAGACCTGGGACCAGAAGGGCTGCCAGTATATTCCCCATGTGATGGCACTGAACCCCGGCCAGCACTTCAAAGTCACAAACAGCGACCAGACTTCTCACAACATTCATCCGCAGCCCAAGAATAATTCCGAATGGAATAAGTCGCAGCCGCCGGGATCTCAACCTTTCGATGTAACCTGGGCGAATCCGGAAGTTGCCATAAATGTGAAATGCAACATCCATCCCTGGATGCACGGGTACATGGCGGTGGTGAAAGGGCCTTATGCCGTCAGCGACAACAGCGGTGATTTCAAGCTTGAAGGACTTGCGCCAGGAAGCTATACGCTGACGGCCTGGCAAGAAGAATACGGAACCCAAACTCAAAAAGTGACGGTAGCCGCAGGGAAACCAGCCGCGGTGAGTTTCACGTTTAAGGCCAAGTAGAGTCGGCAGGGTTATGAGGATATTCCGGGAAAGGCCGTTATCACTCGACCTGACGGCCTTTTTTGACTTTGGTTAGCGCGATCCGTTCGGCAGGAGCAAGCCATGGCTAAATTGTTTGCAGTCACCATCGTACTGATTGCGATTGCTTCGGCAGTTCCCATCATCATGCACATCTGGGTCGCCCCGGTGGACATCTCGACCCATGGGCCGCTGATTGATCAGCAAATGTCGGAAACGATGGCTGAAGCGGGAATTTCATTTCTGGCCGCTCAGTTCATTCTCGCCATCTTCATCTGGAAATTCTCGGGCCGTAGCAAAGACGCCAAAATTGGAAAATTCCCGGGTGGTTCAATGGGATTGGTCCTCGCCGCGTTTCTTTTAGTCGGAACGGAGGTTCTGGCGCTCGGAGCTTTCGGTACCAAGGCCTGGGCGACTGTGTATTTCACTCCGCCCGCAGCCGACGCGATGCCCATCCAGGTTCAAGCTGGCCAATTTGCTTTCTATTTCCGCTATCCCGGCCCGGATGGAAAATTTGGACCACTGCATCCCGACAAAATTGATGAAGCCAATCAGAATTTCTTTGGATTGGATACAACGAATGACCAGGATTCAAAAGATGACATTGTCACCGCCGAAATGGCCATTCCGGTAAATAAAGAAATTCATCTGCTAATGCATTCCAAGGATCTCGGCCACTCCTTTTACGTGAGGGAACTGCGCATCCAGCAGGATTTCGTTCCCGGATTGGATTTGTCGCTTCACTTCACCGCCAACAAAATTGGCAAGTATGAAATCGTTTGCACCCAGCTCTGTGGCTTGGGCCATTACAACATGCGAGCATATTTGGAAGTCATGTCGCAGAGTGATTTTGACGCTTGGTTAAAACAACAGGCAGCAAACCAGTAGTTGCCGGACCGTCCGGGGGAATTCCAGGACGAGCAGATTGTTCCGAGGTGAGCAAAATGCACGATATGTCGGCACATGCGGCTCCGCACCACGCTCCTCCCGAAGGCTTCATCAAGAATCACGTTTTTAGCCTGGACCATAAAGTGATCGGCAAGCAGTATTACACGCTTGCTCTGGTCGCAGTGTTCGTCGGAATGGTGCTTTCCTGGTTCATGAGAATTCACCTTGCCTGGACCAACGCGAGGATACCCGGGTTGCAGTTGTTGTCGTCCGCTGGTGCTCCGAATGGATTGATGACCCCGGAATACTACCTGGAGTTGATGACCATGCACGGGACGATCATGGTCTTCTTTGTGCTCACCACGGCGCCGTTCGCCGCCTTTGGGAACTATTTTTTGCCCATCCAGGTGGGGGCGGAAGATATGCCGTTCCCGCATTTCAACATGATGTCTTTCTGGACAACGTTGACCGCTTTTTGCGTTCTGATTTCCGCGTTCTTCGTCGGTGATGGCCCGCCGCTCGCCGGGTGGACTGCATACGCACCTCTGAGTGCTGTAGGCTCCATCGCCGGACCCGGAGAAGGCACAGGCCAAGTTCTCTGGGCAACTGCCATAGGTATCTTTTGCATTGGACAACTGTTGGGCTCCTTAAACTTCATCTCAACGGTGCTCGACATGCGCACCAAGGGAATGACGCTTATGCGCCTCCCTGTTACCGCCTGGGCATGGTTTATCACGTCCTGCATGGGACTGACGGCTTTCGCGGTATTGCTGCCGGCCTGCGTTCTGCTGATTCTCGATCACGTCGCCGGGACCAGCTTCTTCATCGCATCAGGCCTGGTAGTTAACGATAAAATGTTGCCCCACTCCGGTGGATCCACTTTGCTTTGGCAGCACCTGTTCTGGTTCTTCGGCCATCCAGAGGTCTACATCGCGATTGTGCCGGGAATGGGGATTGTCACTCATGTTCTGATCACCAATATGCGGCGCCCCATGCTCAGCATAAAGGCGATCCTCTATTCCATGTGGGCACTGGCTTTTCTCAGCTACATGGTTTATGGCCACCACATGTTCGTCAGCGGGATGAACCCATTTTCCTCGCTGGTATTTTCTTTCCCCACGCTTCTGATCACCATTCCATCCACCGTGGTCGTGCTGATTTGGATTGGCAGCCTCTATGGGTCGAAGCTGCGGATCAATTCCGCCTCCTTGTTTTCCCTGGGCTTTATCTCCATGTTTGTGAGCGGCGGCGTCAGCGGCTTTTTCCTGGCGCAACCTTCGATTGACATCATGCTCCACGCGACATACTTCGTCGTCGGACACTTCCATATGGTGATGGGAGTTGCGGCGCTGTTCGGAATTTTCTCCGGAACCTATTTCTGGTTCCCCAAGATGACGGGGCATATGATGAATGAGACATGGGGGAAGGTTCACTTCTGGCTCACCTTCATCGGTACGTATTCCATCTTCATGCCGTTCCACTATCTCGGCATGGCCGGCAACGTCCGCCGCTACTCTGCGTTCACGGATGACTATCTGGTCCCCCTGATCCCAGTGCATAAGTTCATCACCGTCGCCGCCCTGTTCACAGGGGCAGTGCAAATGATTTTTATCGTTAACCTGATTTACAGCCGTTTCAAAGGTCCGAAGGCGCCAGACAATCCCTGGGAATGCACTTCTTTGGAATGGATCATGTCCTCTCCTCCGCCCTGGAATAATTTCGGCGGCAAAGATCCCATCGTTTACCACGATGCCTATCAGTATGGGATTGAAGGCTCATCAGGCGATTACGTTATGCAGAATTCGCCCGAACAGATACAAACAGTGCGAGACGACAAGTAGTTTTCCAAGGTTAGGACTTAAGCAATTTATGGCAACCACCGTCCACGAACCGCCGAGCACCAAACCTCGAAGATATTCGAAGGCGCCCTCCGTGGGACATCCCGGAAACGGCGGCTGGGCACCAGCGAACGGAACGCTGAGAACCGCCGAAGATCACTCTCCTCCGCCGTCCAGCAGCGCCATATGGGTTGGTATTGCCTCTATTTGCATGTCGTTCGCGGCCTTCACCAGCGCATTGATCGTTCGGCAGGGTGGTTCCACCGACTGGCGCCACTTCACGCTGCCGTCCATGCTTTACCTCGACACGCTTGTGCTACTGGCGAGCAGCGTAACTCTTGAAATAGGACGGCGCCGCGTGGCGGCCTACATGAACGGCTCGCGGTCTGAGTCTGCAAGCCCGTCTCGATGGCTCTACGTCACTCTATTTTTGGGATTGGTTTTCGTCGCAGGACAGTACGTCGCATGGATGCAACTCAAAGCTCAGGGACTTTACCTCGCTACAAATCCGAGCAGCTCTTTTTTCTATGTCCTGACCGCCGCGCACGCGTTGCATGTACTAGGTGGCCTTGGCGGCTTGGTCCGTGCTATTCGAAAGCTTAGCAAATCCATCCTGCGCCGAAGCACGTTAGATGCGACCGCATACTACTGGCATTTTATGGGCGTTCTTTGGCTATATCTGCTTTTGCTTTTGTGGACAAAGCTGTAAGAGTTTCGAAGTTCACATTTGATGACAGGAGGCACCGTGAGCCAGGCCGACATATCAATGGGGCACCACGTCCCCGCAATGGAACCCTCGCCCTTTGCGATCCCCGCAAAGAAGCTGGCGATGTGGCTATTCATTATCTCCGATGTAATGACTTTTGCCGCGTGCATGATCGCTTACGGATTCCTGCGTAACTTCACTTCAAATTGGCCCCGGCCGTTTCACGCTTCCACCATCGTCAGTGTGATGGTGATGACATTTATCCTCGTCACCAGCAGCTTGACCATGGTGTTGGGAGTTCGTTCCGCAAAAGCCGGCGACAAAGCTGCCGCCTTTCGATGGACTCTCATCACAATGGGAGGAGGCATTATTTTTGCCGTCCTCCATCTTCGTGAATGGCAGGATATGATTGACAAGGGCGTGAGAATGTATGCAAACCCTTGGGGCTCAAGCCTGTTTGGCGCGCTCTATTTCAGCGTCACTGGATTAGAACTGTTACACGTGGTAGCAGGTATTATCGCCCTTTTGATCGTGGGGCTGGGCTATCGCAGAGGCCGTTACAGTTCTACCGATATCGAAAACTGCGGCCTGTTTTGGCAATTTATAAATATCGTTTGGATGTTCGTCGTACCGTTCGTTTATCTCTTCAACGTCGCGAACTAGAAGAGCAAGCACGCGCAGAGAGGATCTCTTATGCAAACGGTCGAAAAGCAGGGTGGCATAGGGAAATACATCGTCGTATATCTCTGCCTGCTCGTAATTCCCGCTATCGAGGTAGCGGTCGCGTACCAGCACATTGACAGCTTGCAGATGGTAGCGCAAATGATGGCGCTCGTAATCCTGGGGGCTGGTCTGGGAATCATGTTCTTTATGAACCTGGCGATGGAGAAGCGCAGCATGATTATTGCAGCCGCTATTTTCACGCTTTTCGTTCTTGGAGCAATCAATTACGGATGGACGGACAGTTTCCGCCTCCGCCTGGGTGCTCCATTTTCTACTTACCAATCAAAATAAGATTTCTAGGAAAAACTAGTGATGAAGATTCCGAGCACCTTTCGACTGGCCGGATTAGTTTTTGCCGGACTGTTTATTCTGACCATCCCGGTGCCGGCCTTCTCGCAAAGTTGCGCGCTATGCTACACACAGGCTGCGGCGGCGGGTGCGCGAATGATTCAGGCGTTGCGCAGCGGGATTATCGTTCTCATGATCCCCCCAGCTTTTATGTCGGTGGGAATTACGCTTATCGCTTATCGCAAGCGAAATCAATTCAAGCAGGACAGCAATGACAGCTATACTGATCAGTCCGATGAACGCTGGTAACAGGAGAGCATGGCCACAACTCAAGTAATGGCACCACGCGAGACACAGACCCTCACTTCCACGCTCCGGGATTACTACACGCTGACCAAGCCGGAAGTGAATCTGTTGATTTTGATGACCACGTCCGCGGGCTATTATCTGGCCTCGCGTGGGTCGTTTCAGTTTGCGGGACTCGTCAACACACTGATCGGCACGTTGCTGGTAGCGAGTGGCACCGCAACCTTGAACCAATGGATGGAACGGGTCTGGGACGGCCAAATGCGGCGTACGGCGAACCGGCCCATGCCGTCCGGACGAATGAGTTCCCTGCACGCGCTGATCTTCGGAATTCTTCTTAGCATAGGAGGCGGACTTTACCTGTTCGCAACCGTAAACACCTTGTCGGCGGTCCTGGCGGTCTCGACTCTGCTTTCTTATCTGCTCGTTTACACTCCGCTAAAACGGGTAACGCCGCTCTGCACATTGCTCGGCGCAATTCCGGGCGCAATGCCAACGCTGATCGGATGGGCAGGAGGAGCGGGCCGCATTGACCCGCAGGCATGGTTTCTTTTCGCCATTCTATTTCTGTGGCAGTTCCCCCATTTTCTTGCTATTGCTTTGATGTACAAAGGCGATTACGCGAGGGCTGGGTACCGCATGTTGCCAAGTTTCGACGTGGATAGTCGCTTTACTCGCGCTGAGATTATTTTCTTTACCACCGCTCTAATCCTTACGACCATGTTGCCGTTGATTGATCGCAACGGACCGTACTACGTCATCGGCATGTTCGCCGCAGGCGCATTTCTCCTCTACCATTCAATGAAACTTGCGGCTTCCTCTTCGACGGTCATGGCCAGACGCCTGGTTCATGCGTCCGTAATTTATCTGCCCATCGTATTGGTGATCCTCGTCGTGTGTAAGCGCTAGGCATTGGGTAATTGGGTTAGAAGCATTGAGTAATTGGGTAATTTTGTAATTGAGTAATTTAACTGCGCCGCTTGCCGCGATCCTGCTGATTTACAATTACCCAATTCCAAAATTACTCAATTACCCAATGTCTGATTGCATTTTCTGCAAAATTGTTAGCGGCGAAATTCCCTCCAAGAAAGTTTATGAGGACGAGGACATTCTTGCCTTCGAAGATTTGGATCCTCAGGGTCCCACTCACGTGCTGGTAATCCCCAAAAAACACATCGTAGGATTGAAAGAAGCTTTACCAGAGGACGCGGAACTCGTTGGAAAATGTCATCTGGCCGCAGCCAGGATAGCGAGCCAGCGAAATCTGAATAATGGTTATCGCACCGTGCTAAACGTTGGGCCGAATGCGGGTCAGTCCGTGTTTCATCTGCATGTTCACCTGATCGGCGGCCGCAAAATGAATTGGCCTCCCGGGTAACCCTATTTATCGTTTTCATCGTTCCGCGATGGCTTACCCCACCTGCGAGGCCTGTGCTATGGCCTGTTCGTGCACCCCTTGAACGCAATGCTAGAATTGTTTTGTCTATGGATTTAAGCGACACGATCCGGCGTAAAACGATGTTTCAGCCATTGCCGAGCACCCGGCAGCAAACCGCGCTGTGGTTGTCGCTTGCATTGCACGGTGTTCTGTTGTACGTCGTCATTTCAGCAGGACCACGATCTATTCAGCCATCATCCATCGCGTTTGGCAACGCGGGATCAGGAACGTCGGCTGAAATCATCTACCTGGGGCGGTCGTCCGTTCCTCATCAAACGCCACTAACAGCTCCGAGACCAAAAGCAAAACATCAGCCCGCGCCCAAAATGACCGCCCCTAAAGCGGAGGAAGAAGCTTCCCTTGACGCACCCGTAGAGTCGGCGCGTGCCGGCTCGATTTTAGGATCTTCCTCAACCGGTCCATCAACAGGATATGAATCGCGACCCGCACTACCGGTAGTTTTTCCGAATCCCGCAGTGGACCGCTCAGACATCCCTTCGGGAGTCGCCGGAGATGTAGTCGTCGAAGTCACCATTGACGAAAAAGGCAATGTTGCGGGTGCGAAGGTGCTTGAATCCCTAGGCTATGGACTTGAAGATAAGGTTCTGGAGGCACTGAAAAACTGGCGCTTTACTCCGGCAACTATGAACGGAGTGGCAATCGCTTCCCGGCAGGACGTTCACTTCCACTTCCCCAGCTAATTCAAATCTCAAGCAGCTTGGTTAATCTGCGGCAGTTTCTTCCGGCGCGCCGTGCCGGCGCAACAATTGGGGAAGGTTCTGCGAGAAGGCCGATCGCGGAAGGACCATATCACATCCCACTTCGTGCGCTTTTTGCTTGAGGTCGCCCTGAACGTGGGACAGGAACCCAATCACCGAAGTCTTTTTTAATTTTGCCTTCAGTTTTGGAATCAGCGTGAGCGGCTTGGCGTTGGCATTGTTCATATCGAAGATAATCAGCGAGGGTTTTTCCTCGCCATTCAGCTTGATACGCTCTAACAAGTCTTTTTCCGCCTTACAGAATTCGACCTTTACGTTGAGCTTGCGCGCAGTCTCCTGAATCTTCGCCTGGAAGAATAGGTCGTCTACGAAAGCAAAGATGCGCGAGCTTGCGTCCTCTCGGAACGGCAGCGGGTCGGGATCGGCGGGCGCGTAGGCAGCCGCAAAGCCCGGTCGAGGACGTCCCTGCCGGGAACCATTGCCATTGCCCATGTTTGCGCGGTAACTGTGGTCCATGGGAGCACTGTAAACACTGTTTTGTTGATTGCGATCGCGGCCTGATGGTTGACCGCTACGATTTGACGGACGCCGACTGCGTCTCCGCCTGTTTCTGCCTCCTCCGTTGGAGGGGCGTCCTGGCCCAGCATTCATATTTTTCTCGTTTTATTCTTTATGCGTTATGGCTTTCCCGAAGGTGAACCATTTACTACTCTTTGCTCCAAGCTATTTTGCACACCGACCTGCAAGGTGCTAAAAAACCGGGCACCGGTCAATTTGAATCGTCCGTGCGCTTGTTGGCTATTGATCCGAAGGCAGCGCCAAAGAGCAGCCCCATGGATGCGCCGAGCACGATGTTATGCAGAGCTGCGCCAATCGCCGCGCCTAAGCTCAGCCCGAGGGCGACTCCTAAGCCGAAAGAATTGTTCTTGTTTGACATGCAAAGATATTCTTCCTGTGGAGTGGGACGAACCCACTCCCAAAAACTTAGTGCGGCTGGCAACTCTCGCGAATAAAATCTACCGTTGGATCGTTTATTAACTTGTATCAATTGTTCCGTCTGGAATCTGTGTCCGTTTGGATCCTGTCCATTTGGCGCCGGGAGCTACGGGGCGCGGAGGGCCAGCTAGAAAGCATGGCCGCTGGGAACACTTGAATGGTACCGTTCTTCACGCGTTTAGCGCAAGTCCAAACTCACTTTAGTTTTGCACAGAAGTAACTGCATGGGTTTGTACGGAAATGTTGTGTCGCATCCCTGCTTGCGGGCGTAAAGTTTTCCGCATCGGCTTTTATGCCTTTCCCTCGACCCAAGAAAACCGATTCCGAGGCTGAGCTCTACGCCTATGCCGTAGGCGCGCTGGGACGTCGGATGCGATCGGTTGCGGAATTAAAACGTTTGCTGCGTCCGCGAGTGGAGGCCGACACCGAATACGGCCAAACCCTCGTTGAGCTGGTAATTCGCAAGCTCAAAGATCAGGGCTATCTCAACGATTCCAGATACGCCGCGGCCTATTCTTCCTTTCGGCGTGACAATGAAAAATTCGGCCGGATGCGTGTGATCACCGATCTCAAAATAAAGGGGGTTAACGGCGAAGTGATCGAGAAAGCAGTGGCTTCCGTGTACGACGAAGTCAGCGACGAGAAACAAGCGCGAGACTATATGCGCCGCAAACGGCTCGCAAAGCCTGCCAACCAGAAGCAAGCAGCCCGCATTTTCCGTCAGCTCATGCGCGCCGGCTTCGCCTCAAAGACGATATTTAAAATCTTAAAACAATGGGACGTGGACAATGAAACGTTAACCGCGCTGGAAGATGAGAGCGAGGGATGAATTACGAAACAATCCGATAAGTCCCTGCGTTGTCATTCCGAAGCGCAGCGCGAGGAATCTGCTTTTCTGTCTGGCTTAAGCGCCAAAACTGAATGTTAGAATGAGTTCTCATTCATGCTGACCGGCTCTGAAATTCGACGCAAATTTCTGGATTACTTTGTCCAGCATGGACACAAAGAGATCCACTCATCCTCGCTTGTCCCCGCCAACGATCCCACGTTGCTTTTCACCAACGCCGGAATGAATCAATTCAAAGACGTATTCCTCGGCCTGGAAAAACGAGATTACACGCGTGCGACAACCTCGCAAAAATGCGTTCGTGCGGGCGGCAAACATAATGATCTTGAAAACGTCGGATTTACCAATCGTCATCACACGTTTTTTGAAATGCTGGGGAATTTCAGCTTCGGCGACTACTTCAAGAAAGATGCAATCGCTTACGCCTGGGAGCTGATTACATCGCCCGAATGGTTCGGGATTCCAAAGGAAAAGCTTTATGTGACAATTTTCAATGGCGAAGGCGGGATGTCTCGGGATTCCGAGGCCTACGAGCTGTGGCTAGGGCAAGGCGTGGCCAAAGATCGGATTTTTGAGTTTGGATTGAAAGACAATTTCTGGCAGATGGGCGACACAGGCCCATGCGGCCCGTGCAGCGAGATTCATTATGACATGGGTCCGGTCGCGCCCGATCAAAGCCACGCAGACTGCGCCTTCGGCTGCGATTGCGGACGCTACGTAGAAATCTGGAATTTAGTTTTCATGCAGTTCGACCGCGATGCCAGCGGCAAGTTAAACCCTCTGCCAAAGCCATCCATTGATACAGGCATGGGCTTGGAGCGGCTGACGGCTGTGCTGCAAGGAGTGATTTCAAATTACGACACGGATTTATTTGTGCCGCTTATCAAGCGAGGGGTCGAACTCACCAGGAAAGGCACCACGGCTCAGGCGATAACAAAGGAAGAATTGAACGCGGCTTGGCGAATTATTGCCGATCACGCCCGCGCGACGACCTTCCTTATTTCAGATGGTGTCGCACCGGCAAACGAAGGCCGAGGATATGTACTCCGTAAGATTTTGAGACGCGCCATCAGACACGGGCGTCTGCTGGGCACTAACGAGCCCTTCATGTACTTAATGGTTTATGCAGTTCGGGATCTGATGCAAGACGCTTATCCTGAACTCAAAGAAACGGCCGCCGGCATCGCTGACGTAGTACTGGCCGAGGAGAGAAGATTTGAGCACACACTTTCGATAGGGCTGCAAAAACTTGAAGACGAATTGGCCAAGGTTTTTGAAGAAACGGAAGCAGCCCACGGTCTGGTTGCGCTTGTAGACAGCGCTGATGAACCAATCTTCTACACTCCAGAAGAGATCGCGAAGGCGCGAGAAATAGCGAGTCGGGCGGATACACTTCCTGGCGAACGAGCCTTTAAGCTATACGACACCTTTGGTTTTCCCAGGGATTTTATTGAAGATGTGAGCCGTGACAGAAAGGTCCAGTTCGACGTCACGGGTTTCGAGAGGGCAATGGAGGAGCAAAAAGCTCGCGCCCGAGCCTCATGGAAAGGCGCGATAAACAAACGGCGAATCCTGCATACCAGCAACTGCCGAAATCTGATTTTGAAGGGTATCGTCAGACTCGCTCCAACAATTGCGAAGTGCTTGCCATTATAAAGGCCGGTCAAGGCGCCCAAGAACTTCGTCCCGGCGAGGAAGGCGAAGTCATCCTCGACCACACTCCTTTTTACGCTGAATCCGGCGGCCAAGTTGGCGATCGCGGATGGCTTTATTCCGATGACCACAACACCATCGTCGCCGAGGTCAAGGGATGCTACTACCCGATTCAGGGAGTGCGGGCGCATCAAGTCGTCATGAAATCCCCACCCTCCGCAAAAAACGCGGAAGGGTGGGGCACCCTCCGAGTTGGGGACAAGGTGGATGCGGTCGTGAACACTGACATCCGGCAATCCACGATGCGGAATCACACCGCGACACATCTGCTTCAGGCCGGGCTGCGCGAAGTTCTCGGCAAGCACGTCAAGCAGGCGGTCGCTGGTAGCTCCAAACCATCTACGCTTTGACTTTTCGCATTTCACTGGCGTCGCGGACGAAGAATTGCAGGACATCGAAGACCTCATCAACAAAGAAGTGTTGCGCAATCAGAAAGTCGAGGTCATTCCCGACGTTCCCATAGATGTCGCGATCAATGAATACAAAGCCATGGCGCTCTTCGGTGAAAAATATGGCGACCGGGTTCGCGTCATCAAAATCGGCAATTTCTCAACCGAACTTTGCGGAATAGCGTACCGAAGCCACCGGCGAGATCGGGCTCATAAAAGTTCTTAAAGAAGGAAGCGTGTCGTCGGGAATCCGCCGTATTGAAGCGGTTACCGGGGAAGGATCGTTGCATCACTTCCAACAAGATCACCAGTTGGAAAACGTGGTAGCGAGCTTCGTTGGACCCACCCTTTCGCAAAAAACGCGAAAGGACGGGGCACCCGCAGAAACGCCGACATCCCCCGCCGAGGCTCTCAAAGCTGAGCTCGATAAAAAAGATTCCGAGATCAAGCGACTGCAACGCGAACTAGATCAGGCACGGATGAAGTCGGCATCGTCCACTGTTGCGTCCGCAAGCGAAAACGTCAAAGAAATACGCGGCGTGAAAGTCCTGGCTCATCGCGTTGACAATCTTGAACGCCAGCAGATGCGCACTCTGGTGGACCAACTCCGCGACAAACTCGGCTCCGGCGTCGTAGTGCTCGGATCGGCGACAAACGGAAACGTCGCCCTGATCGTCAGCGTAACGAAAGACCTCACCAGCAGGTTGCAGGCGGGCAAAATTATTGCGCCCGTAGCGCAAAAAGTCGGTGGCAAGGGTGGAGGGCGCCCCGATATGGCTGAAGCGGGCGGTAATAATCCTCAGGAACTGAATGGCCCTGGGAGACAGTTACGCCGTCGTAGAATCGCTGCTAAAATGAGCGAATTCCGCCCCGAAGGGCCCGACTTCCGATGGACGAGCGCATCCGATTTATCGAACATCAGGGCAAGCCGATCCTGGTGGTTGATTTAAGCCAGTGCAGTCCTGACCAGATCCTAACTCTGCTCGAGGAATTCCGTGACAAAGTTACGAGTCAGCCCCCGAACTCCTTATTAATCCTAGCCGATTTCACTGGTGCCCATTTCGACAAATCGGTAGTCACCCGGATGAAAGAACTTCTCGTCCTGGATCGTCCCTACGTGAAACATGCCGCCTGGGTAGGAACTAAAAGTCTGCCGCACGTGTATTACGAAAATTTCAAGAGCTTTTCCAAAAGAGACCTTCCTTCCTTCGATACTCGCGAAGAAGCGCTGGAATGGCTGGTCAAAGACTCAGTCTAGCCACACATCCTGAAGGCGTCATCCTGAGCTTGCGAGGATCTTGCGCGCAGTACCAACAGCGCCGATTCGGAGGGAACATTTAGATTACACTTGCCGTACATTAGATTGGCAGCAAAAATGCGAATCTTCCTCATAACGCTGGCGGCTTCAACGGGCATACCCATCGTGCTGTGGGAATTTGGCTTGGCTGCCAGGATTTGCCCGGGCATCCGTTTTTTGCCACGCTTGCAATCGCCACCGCATGCGGGATAGCAGTTCAGCTGCTCCTAACCCGTGACGCCGCGAGAGACTCCGGTAAGTCTCAATAGCGTCTTATATAAAATCCTACGACATAGGTTTCGCAACCCCGAGGCTGGCTAACTTCTCCACTTCAACGTCACCGGTCCCGCCATTGGGTGCTTCATCTCTGTTTCATTTCGCAACGCCTCCAGATGGGCCGCCTTCAGTTGGAAGTACCATTTCGCGGGACGGTCGGCATCGTCAATCAACATCAGGTGCGGATTATGCTTCAGGCCTTCTGATTGATCCTCCATCGTCTGGCGATCCTGTTCCACAAATTTCGCGAAAACAAATTTCAATAATCCCGCGCTGAAAGGAATCCATCGAAAAATATTCCACGCCGCGACCACATCAATTCTGGAATGACTCCGAGTGATCGGCGTAACAGTGGTCAGGATATAAAACCAATACTCCCTGCCCGGATCGTTTCCAGTCGCAGATTTGGCAGTACGAAATCAATGGTCGTCGTGATCGAATCCGCGTCGGCATAGAGGCGCAGTAATTTATAAGGAGCGCTATTCGTGCTCGGCGTGTGCGCGCTCATTCGAAACCCGTTGGGAATCGGCTCGAAATTCTTTCGTTTTTCGTGGATGCTCTTCCGGCTGCGCCACCACCACGCCTGATGAACAAATGGACCGTGAGCCGGATCCATCAAGCCAATGATGCCGTGGTCCACACTGCACGGAAGCTCGGCGGACAAGTACGCCGTCTCGTACGGTTCGCTGAAGATCGGAACACGAGGGGCCTCAAAAGGCGCCTCAGCAGCCTTGGTGAATCCTGCCCCAGATGGCGCAGGCTCGGGGACAAAAACCCAGACGAAATCATCGCGCTCTTCGCAGACGTAACTTCCGGCATAGATGCGGTCGAATTTTAACTTTTGATCGGCGGTCAACGACGGGATGAGTTGGCATTGTCCTGTGTGCGCATCGAACCTCCAGCCGTGGTAGCTGCACTCCAATTGACTGCCGTCGAACCTGCCGCAGGAAAGCGGCATTCCACGATGCGGGCATGCGTCGCGCAACGCGAATGGGATTCCTTTTGCATCTCGTCCAAGTACCAAAGGGATTTCAAGCAAAATGGCTCTATGCAGGCCATTACGCCGAATTTGATCGCTGGCTGCGGCTCGATACCAGAAGCCGAACAGCATTGGAATCGGGCGTATCGCGCTGTGGCGTCTCCATTGCCCTCATGGGAATGTCGCCAGCCTACCATAGCGACAACTTTGTGTTTCCTGCTTCTGCTTGTCACCGCCTGAAAACCTGTCATCCCGACCGCCCAGTTAAATTGCGGAGAAAATTAACTGGCAAGTGGAGGGACCTGCCTTTCCGGTTTGTCCCCCAT
>CAVWRO010000009.1:0-224301 GCA_963757385.1 uncultured Acidobacteriaceae bacterium
GCGTATTGCTTAACATTAAAGGCGGTTAGTTCGTCGCGGCCCGGAGTACGCACAAGCTCGATCTCAATGTCTTTTCGCATCCGTTCAACAAGAGCGTCTTGTGCCTCGCCGCTACTGATTGGCGTTATAGAGATTAAGTTGCTGGATGATATGCAGCAAGCGAGTCCGGCTGAGAATCTGTTGCGTGATGCTCTGCAAGCGATCCTGAAGATTGTCACTCACATTGGGCGTGACGTATTGCTGTGGGACGGTTGGCTGCTCGACAAGAATGAGAGTGCCTGAGCGATACACCGACGGCATGAGCCAGCTTGCACCCCAAACCACCGCCCAACCCAGAACAGTGGAATCAAGAAGTACCAATGGCGGCGGCGAACAACCGCCCAGTACCGCTGGAGATCAAAAGTCTCCGAATTTTTCTCCTCTAACTCTTCAAGCATAATTCCCTTCTCATCTTCCCAGGGTCTTTCAAACTGATACGAAATGGAAATCGAAGCGCTATTCACATTCGGCGCTATTGCGAAGGTCGAAATATTGGCGTAGCTCTGGTGCAAGTGCGAGTATCCCACCGATGCATTTACGTGCTCTCCAAACCTCCGCGCCACAGATGCACTTTCAGAAACCGAATGTCCATTTACCCCGCTGTTAAACCCGCCTACAAATGCCGAATCCAGGACCTTATTCGTCGAGTAATCGGCCGCTACCGATCCGGTAATGTTCTTGGTGAGCTGGGCGCGAAACGATGCGTCGGCGATATTCGCGCGGACCGCGCCCGGCAAACCTCCGCCGTCGGTGATTCTGCGAGAAAAGCTGGCGGCAAAGCTGGTCTCTTTGCCTTGCCACGCTACGCTACCGCCCCCCGATGGGGACCACATGCTCTGAGGGACAAGAGTGCCTCCGAAAGTGTCCGAATATTGCGGACCCCCGAAAGCGGTGAAAGACAACGTGGGTTTTAAATAGAAAGTGTAAAACCCATAAAAACTGTCAGTCCGCGTTTGCAATTGGGAGGTCCCAGCCTGCAGCAGAGTCGTGTCGGTAAGATATCTTTCGAATTGATAATTGACGCCAACATAATTTCTGTTGGCAAACCGGTGCGTGTAATAAGCTCCAGCGCCTTCTCCGGTTGAATCGAATAGACCAGACGCTTCGTTGCGGTTCAAATACCGCAAGATCGAAGAATTGCCAGTCGCCCCGACCATGTCGTTCAATCCGAACTGATAGCTCACCCCTACCGTGGCGCTGTTGATAAGTGTGTTCTGAACCGGCGCGATTAGACTTAGATTCGGAGAAAGCAAAGGATTTGGTAAAGTGCCCGCCGAATCAACACCCAGAGGAGTAAAGAATCCCGCTGTCTTGGCAAAGCTATCTTGCGCGGTGAACGTGACATGTGGACTGAGGCGGTAGGCAAAATTCAACGCCAGGCTCTGGGTCGTTTGATCCAGTGACGAGTGCTTCTGGTAGAACGTGAAGCCCGGGCTGTAGATAAAATTCAGGCGGTAACGCGGCCTGCTGAGATCAAGTGCGATGAACGGACCAATGGTGTAGTCCACATCGCTACCGACATTTCCAATAGATGCTAGAACATGATCCTGGTACGTCGCAGTCGCAGTTGCTCCTCCACGAAGGTAATTCGACCGTTCCATTTCGGTCGTAAAGGCCAGCGACGATCCCATACCGCCCACGACAGATGGTGTGCTCATGGACTCTGCGTTGGTTGACTGTCCCGCAGTTGCGTCATTTACCTGGGATGTAGTGTCGGTGGGAGCAGTCGGAACTTGTGTTGGGATAGAAGAATCAGTTTGCGCCCAGCATCCTGTGATTGCTGTACACAGCACGAAAATGAGAACGGCTCGAATTCAACATCGGTCGCGCGATAAGACGTGTGCTTGCATTACGGAATCACTATCGTGTCGCGCGGCTGGAGCCTGATGTTTTGTGCGGCATCTTTACCTTTAATGACGTCTTTGTAATTGAAAGAAAACCGTGTCTCTTTTCCATCCGCATTCTGCCGCAGCACGTAAACATTTTTCTGCTTGGCGAAATCTTTAAATCCGCCTGCGATCGCGATTGCGTCCAGCACAGTCGTGGAATTCGTAAGAGGATATGATCCCGGCCGCGCCACCTGGCCCAGAATATTGAACTTCTGGCTTCGGATCTCCTGTACTATTACTGTCACTTCCGGTTCCGAGATATAGTTCTTAAGTTTTTCGGTAATCGCTACTTCAAGCTGGTGCGGGGTTCGTCCCGATGCCTGCAGTTCACCCACGAGGGGCAAAGAGATCATTCCATCCGATCGCACGGGAACAGACCTCGTGATATCCGGCTCCTTCCAGACGTTAACCGCCAGCAGATCATCAATACCAATGATAAAGGTATCGTCATGCGGTCTGGCGCCTGGGGTATTGACGTTTTGAGTTGTAACCGAAGTATTGGGCGGAGCTTCGACGCTATTTTGCTTTGCTGCCACAGATTGTGCTGGCAGCCAGCCGGTGAGTGCAATAAATACGAGCGGAAACAAAGCCTTTCGTTTCGAAAGCAAAATTCTTGGCATCGTCAATTTCGTCACTCCCATGACTAAGAGTCTATCCAATTTCAATTCCGGCTCCCGTTACTCTTAATCCCCTGCCCCACAAGCACTGACGAAACATAGCTTGACGGCGGGGTCAGATGATAGTGCTGAATCTTATACAGCAAGGTCCGGTAGCTCACCTGTAAAACTCTCGACGCCGCCTTGCGATTCCAATGGGTTTGCTCCAACGCCGTAACAATCGCGTTTCTTTCCGCCTCGCCTTTAATACTTTGTACGAGCGATTTCAATCCAGAAGTATTTTCTTTCGGCTCCCGCGAGGATATGGAAGGATCGGCGACTAGCTCCAGCTTGGCCACCACATGTGCCGGTTCCGATGCGGCTGCCGACTTACGCTCCAACTCGGTTAGTGCGAGCTCCTCATCGCCCACGACTAAGAAGCGTTTGGCGAAATTTTCGAGTTCCTTGAGATTCCCCGGCCACGTGTAACGCTGGCATGCATGTATTACCGCAGCAGAAAACGTCCTTGCCGGCAGATCGTAATGGCGGGACAACTGGTTCATGAACTGGCCGAGGAGCAACGGTATATCTTCCCTCCGCTGCCTTAATGGGGGAACATAAACTGTGAAAGCGCTCAGGCGGAAATAAAGATCCTCCCGAAGCTTTCCCTCCGCAAGTGCTTCTTCAATGTTGGCCTGCGTGGCAGCAACAATGCGGAAGTCAGATTCCACGCGTGTATCGCCTCCAACGCGCGAAAACGTCTTGTCCTGCAGCAGGCGGACGACTTTCTCCTGCAAAGAAAGCGGCAAAGCCGTAATCTCATCGAAATAAACCGTGCCCTTTTGGCAACTATCTATTTTGCCCGGAAGCAAGCTCGGCCGGCCTGCTATCACCGCCCGGTCCTTGCCAAATAGCTCGCTTTCCAAAAGATCGGCTGGCAACGCAGAACAGTTCACTCTCAGGAACTGAAACCCGGAGCGGACAGACAGATTGTGAATCAAGCGGGCTGCAACCTGTTTCCCGCTGTCACTTTGTCCCACAACCAGTAACGGAGCATCAATTTGCGACAATAGATTTGCCTGCGCCCTCAGTTCTCGCATGGCAGGGCTGGCCGATACAAAAACCATGTCTTCGGCGATTTGTTCTACGTTTTCGCTTGAAACTGGCGAACTCGGTCCGGTCATTGGCTGATCTGTGTGCTTTTCGATGATTGCCCGTAAGTTCGCTTCCTGGATAGGTTTGACGAGGTAATCTCTTCGCTCCCAGTCGAAGCGCCTCGGTTCTTTGCAGTAGATCTTCTGATCGTGACAACAATACAACAGGAATATCCGGACGAACACGGCGCAGCCACCTTAACGTGTGCAAACCATCCGCTGCGTTCTCCCCGAGATCCAGCAAGATAAGGTCGGGACTATCGCTGGATTGCACTCTCTCCAGAGCCTGCCAGCCGCTCTCCGCCAGCTCCACCCGCCATGGATTACTTTCTCCGTCCCATCGCGGAAACAGCGCAGAAGGATCTCTGCTTACAAGCAAGACCAATGGCTTTGTCATCGTTTCAAGCAACATTAGAATTCTTCGGATGATGGGAATATGCTCGGAGAGGTTTACGGAAGCATTCGCAGGTTTTAGGCGATCACCATTGTGTACTTCTTATTGTTTTCTTCGAGGGGATCAAGCACAGCGTATGAATTTCTTGCCACGGCGCGGAGCTTCACCCATTCTGCCGTAGCTTCGCCCCGTCAGTCACAATTCGCAATTCGGCCCGTGGTGAATAGGGGCAAAATTATGCGCCGTGTGAGATGCGCTCTTGCAACGAGGGAGGAATTTCAAACCAAGGCCTGGGGAAGCCCTACAAGCAAGGTAACACTATCACACGTGCAAGCACCTGCAAGAGGTACACGTTCTCAACGGTAACCGACTCCGGTGACCAGTGGTTAGCTTTACCACCTTTCGGTATTTGCGCACTAGAGAAGGATTACTCTAGTGCGGCGGCGTCGTAAGCCTATCTTGGGCATAGACATTACGCTCATGTATTTGCTGTAAACTATTGTACATATTATGTTAGCTAACTTACCTGAACAGATAGGCTGGGTTAGTCTAGCTCAACTCTAATTTGTTGTGTTCTCATTGCTTCCTGGGACCCAAGTGATAGGTGCAAACGATTTCCACAAGTCAGATTGCGTCGAGGGTTGCGGTACGGTACAATCAGCACCGTACTTCTGTGTTTTTTAGCGTTGTTCCTCCTCCAAGAGTCAAAGCATTGCAAAAGTATTATTGATAGCTCAGTGAACTATCAGTTGCCCATGGAGTTAGTTTGTCGCAGAGTTTTGCGCCTCTGGAGGGTTTTATGCATACCGGTCGGATTCAGGAACAAGGGATTCGAGTCCTGGTTGCAGATGGAACACGCATCCATACAGAACTTCTCGCGAGCGCGTTACGATGCAATCCGGCGCTGGAAGTTTTCAGTCACTCTTCTGATTCCGCGGCTCTCGTCGAAACAGCCCTTAATTGCAAGATAGATATTGCGGTTATCGCTTCCCGCCTGGCCGAGGAGCCCCTCGGAGGCCTTGAAGCCTTAAGAAAAATACGGCTGCTCCGTCCCAAAGTTCGCGGTGTAATTCTTCTTGATTCATCAAAGCCAGAAATAATCCTTGGCGCATTTCGAGCCGGAGCAAAGGGTTTGTTCAGCCGTGACGCCTCCCTTGAAACTTTGTCAGAGTGTGTCCGAAAAGTTCATGCGGGGGAGATATGGGCCAATCCAGAACAGATCGCCATTGCGCTTGAGGCTCTTACAGCGGCCCCGACGCTGCGCAGCGGTGACTCCAACGGTCTCAGTCTCCTTTCGAAGCGAGAATTGGATGTGGTGTTCAGTCTGGCAGAAGGACTCAGTAATCGTGAGATCGCAGCCCGTTTGGGTTTGAGCCAGCACACCATCAAGAACTATTTATTCAGAGTATTCGATAAATTAGGCGTCTCCAGCCGAATCGAACTCCTATTTTTGACCTTGAATCACTCGGTTGCAAAGAATCCCCTGGATGAACTCGACGGGAATAGTTCCGACAAAGGATTCAGCTTCGCTTCTTCGCGCGACGGCAGCGGAGCAAGGCATGCCAATTGCTCAAATGTCGCTTGCTACCATGTACGCAGAAGGCAAGGGTGCCAAGAAAGATCCTCTGGCCGCTTATATGTGGTATTTGATTTGTGAGAAAAATGTTCTCGAGATGCAGAATTCGATCAGTGCAGAGAAAAGAAAAATGGCTGCCTTGCTCACGACAGACGAAATACTAGAAGCTCAAAAGCTCGCTTCAGACCACAGCAAGAAGCCCGTCCAACCAACATCGCTCGGGCTTTCCCCGCCATGCAATAGCTACGCGACAGGCAAAGAGTTAACGCTACGAGGCTGATCCGGAATATCACTAGCAGTGCACAATCTTCGAGTTTTTGATTCCGCGGGTCGCATTTCTCGTGTCCACAACGAGCTGCGATTCTTCCACGATGCGCGCATAGTCGTAATCGGAGTGGTCAGTCACTATAAGCACGCAGTCGTATTGGCCAAGGTTATCGAGCGGCGAGCACTTCATTTGCAGATCGTAGTGCCGTCCTTTGCCGACAGTTGGAAAATAAGGATCGTTGTAACTGACTTGGGCCCCCTGCTCTTGCAATAATTCGATTATCGTTAGCGCAGGCGATTCCCGCAGATCGTCAATATCTTTCTTATATGCCATGCCCAGCACCAGTACCCGGGCGCCATTTAGCGCTTTCTTGTGCTGATTCAGGGCCTTCACCAGCGAATCCAGCACGTGGTAAGGCATCGCGGTGTTGATCTCACCCGCCAATTCGATGAAGCGGGTTCGAAAATCCCATTGCTTCGCCTTCCACGAAAGGTAAAACGGATCCACCGGAATACAATGCCCCCCCAGCCCCGGGCCAGGATAAAAAGGATGGAACCCGAATGGCTTAGTGGATGCCGCCGCAATGACTTCCCAAATGTCAATTCCCATGCGGAGAGATAGCAACTTCAATTCGTTGACCAGTGCGATGTTGACGCAGCGATAGATGTTCTCCAGTAGCTTTGTCATTTCCGCTACCGCCGGGGACGACACCGGCACCACACGATTGAAAATCGCGCCATAGAGCGCCCCAGCCAGTTCCGAAGCTTCGGGATCGAGCCCACCGACTACTTTGGGAATGTCTCGTCGCGCGACAGTATCGTTGCCGGGATCTTCCCGCTCCGGAGAGAAGGCGACATAAAACTTCTTACCATCGGACTCGCCTCGCGAAGCCTTCAGGCCTTGTTTATTTCCTTTTTCGAGGATCGGAATCAATACTTCTTCCGTAGTTCCGGGATAAGTCGTGCTCTCAAGAATCACTAAATGGCCGGACGAAGGTATGGAGCGATTGATTTTGCAGTCTCCTCGATGAAGCTGAGATCGGGCTCGTGATACTCGTTCAAAGGCGTGGGAACGCAGATAATGATCGCGTCCATCTTGGTGAGCTTGGAATAATCCGATGTTGCTTTGAAGCCACGGTGACTGGCGCTTCTGTATCTCGGTCGCGGGAATTCTCACAATGTAAGTTCCACCCTCAGTAAGTGTGGAGACCTTTCGCTCGTCAATATCAAAACCCGTGACCGGAAACTTCTGCTCGCTGTAAAGCAGTGCCAAAGGCAACCCGACATAACCCATTCCGATTATGGCGACTTGCGCCTCATGCGCCTCAATCTTGCTTTTCAGTTCCGAGAAAATGCCGACGGTTGCGGAGGAAATGCTCATAATAATTCTCTAACGTTCTTATATTTTAAACTGTCCAATACAGAGCTCACGGTGTTTTGTGCAAACAAAGTTACTATCGTTCTTCAAGTAACTAGGCGACCGGCCAGTATTCGAGAGCCGTGCAAAAAAACAAGACAGTTGGTTGTCACGAATTAGGAAGCTTCGGTTTCATCCTGCTTGTGAGGCCTTTGGCCGACAGCTGCTCATTGTTCAAACCGCACAACCGTTCACATGCGGCACCGTCGGCACTCTTAATCAGCCACCGGAGAGCGGGATGAATATGGAGAAAGGCGGGCAAAGCTGCTACTTGGGCGCCCCGCCTGACTTTGTAGGTGTTGAGTCCAACATTTGCAGACAGCATAGAATCGTAAATTACTTGAATCTCGGGGTGATCTTGCGCAATTGTGCGGTAGGAATGCAGTAGTAGGTCTGGAGCATTGAGTGTTAGAGCTTTGTCAGACGTGACCAGCGTCTTAAGGATCAGGGTGTTCTCGACCAAACAAGCAATCTCAAATGAAACTAATTCCTGATTCACGAACGCACCAAGGATAACCGCTTCGGGGAATTGGAACACAGCGTGTGCCCACTCAGCGAACTTAGCTTTATCCTTCCGGCTGGTGTCAAATCCGTATTTGGTGCGCTTATAAAAAGACAGATAAACCGGGTAGCCCATTTCAGAAAACTGTTCCTCGTCAACTATGAAGCGCACGGTGATGGGGTTCCTCAATGCCTTATTGAGGTTCTTGCGGGCGCTATCGCGGAATTTTTTCGCGTCGTACTCCTGAGGCCTTTCGTACATAATGGGATTTAGATAGGAATTGGAAGGCTGTTTATCTTCCACTGCTGCTTGAAAAACACCGACCCTATCGAATCCTTCTCTTACTTGTGTTAGGTCGTATTTCTTATAAGGAAGCAAGGGACGATACAAGAAAGGACGCGGCTGTTGCCACCAAATGCCGGCGCTTTGGACGACTTTAACGCCGGTTGCCTCCTCGAAGGCGGCGTATCGTTCCACGCTCATTACCGACAAATAAGTAGGCAATGAACTGGGTTGAGGAACGCCAAGTGCACTCATTTATTCACCACTGGAAGCAAGCGGGATTGTCTTCGGCCAAGGTCTTGCAAAAGTGTATCCCATAGCGGAACCAGCCGAAAACAGATTTCGTCTAACCCGATTCGGTTAATGCGTAAGTGCCGTATGCACGGGCCCTAACATTCTGGGTGCCAATTACGCACTTTTCCGACTCAATGAGCATCTCGGCCGATTTCGCAATGCTTTGATAGACCGAGTACTGGCGTCTTTTTCGGACGCATTCAAGAAATTAGCTTCGTCAAATACCCGGCTACAAAGAGGATTGTAATAAATAATTGTTATCTCGCTAAGACCACCGTTAAGCGCAACCTGAATATTATCCAGTACAGCTCGCATCACATCTTCAGTGAACGGGTTGTAGAAATATAAAACCGTTTTTCCATGAGGAATACGGAAATTGGCTGCGTTGTCTTGTAGGACTTGAATGGTGCAGGACGAGCCGCACTTTTTGTTGTAGCTATCTACATTTTTCTTTGCAATATGGCTCAGTTCTGGCGACACTTCTATTCCAATGACGCGTTTGAATCCGAATTGACTTGCCATCAGTAGCACACGGCCTTTGCCACAACCGAAATCTATAAACGTCGTTTCATTTGTGTTGAAGGCTAGATCCGAAACCATCGACCGAAAGCGATATGGGGGAGTCCCTGCGTAACCGTTGGCGCCAGCCGGAGCGTTCGGAATACTGAATGTTCCCGAAGTATCGACAGAGAATTGCCGATCGAATCTCCAATCAACGTAGGATCTCCATCGTTCAAATAAAAAAATCAGGATGCCCACTCCTACTCCTAAAGGCCAACCAGAATACACCAACCGCCTAATGTCACGAACTCCTGGAATTGTTGAAGTATGCACTCTTCATGCGCCACACAGTGGAAAGAAAGGGAATCTCAGCTACGAAAACTAGTGACGCCCCGCAACTCACCGAATGAAACCCCCGCCGGAAAGACGGAAAAACAGGGGCATGTTGCTCACAAACTTGGAGTCAAGCAAGCTGCAAGCCCTTAAAAAAGATCGAGTTACCCCGAGATCACTTTCGGAACAATGGCGCGTGAATCAAAACTGTCCATGCAAAATATATGTTTGTACCGAACCGGGCCTACGTGATTTCAACTGGTGCCCTTCATCTGGCCGAAGAAGTCAAGAATTCGGATCGCAACTACAGCCGGCGTCAAGGGTTGCCTTTCCGGTCGCGACAAGCTATTTCCTAGTTCGGTAGTTTTCGTACGTTTTGTCCCGCGCCAGACCGTCCATTATCATGGAGGGGGCATGGCCACTTACTTAATTACAGGCATCTCTGGTTTTATCGGATCGTCTCTCGCACGTGCAGCGCTGAATCAAGGAAATCAGGTGCGCGGACTAGATAATTTCTCCACTGGCAAGCGCGCAAACATCGCCGAGATTTTAAGTCGTATAGATCTTCGAGAGGCGGATTTGCTCGACTTGAACGCAGTTCAGGATGCCTGTCGAGGAGTGGATTATGTTTTGCATCAGGCCGCCATTCCATCGGTTCCCTGGTCAGTTGCGAATCCACTGGAAAGCAATCGCGCCAATGTGCACGGAACTGTGAACGTGCTGGTTGCGGCTCGCGACCAGAAGGTAAAGCGAGTGGTCTATGCGGCCTCATCTTCCGCCTATGGAGACACCCCTACGTTGCCGAAGCATGAAACAATGATTCCGGATCCTATTTCTCCTTATGCGGTTGCGAAATTGGCCAGTGAGTATTACATGACATCTTTTTGCCGTTGTTATGGACTCGAAACCGTTTCTCTTCGCTACTTTAATATATTTGGGCCGCGACAAGATCCGTCGTCGCCGTATTCTGGTGTGTTGGCGAAGTTCATATCACAGATGCTCGCCGGGCTGCACCGACAATCTTCGGTGATGGAGCCCAAAGCCGCGATTTTACATACATCGATAATGTCGTCCAAGCAAATATGCTGGCCTGCAAAGCCCCGGCAGCCAACGTCGCTGGAAACATATTCAACATCGCAACCGGAAAAGGAATGGACTTGAATAACATTTTTGAAGTCCTGAAAAAACTCATCAATTACCGAGGAGGAGTGAATTATGATCCGGAGCGTAGTGGCGATGTAAAGCATTCTGTCGCGGACTGTTCAAAAGCAAGAGAATATCTCGGATATAACCCGACTGTGAGTTTTGAAGAAGGGGTTAGGCCGAACGATCGAATGGTATCGGGGGAAAGAAAAAGCTGCCGAAGCCTAAACATTCACCAAGAACTCTGGGCCGCTCGCGACAACTCCGCAGGTTTGCGGTGCGGGCTCTATTTTGCCTAGCGATCGGATGTTCAAATTACCTTTGCCCCTAGGCTGGCAACGGTCCTTTAGCATCGAGCGATGGCACTGGCTGTGGGCCTCGCGGCTGCCGCCTGTGCCTTCGCAGCACGTGAGTCGGAAGAAGCTTATGTTCGTAGAGATGTGACCGCGAATTCAACGTTTTAACACGCGGGTCAATTTTCTATCGACTTCTCTCTTGATTTTTTCCTCGGGCAAGCGTGCCTTTTGGAAGCCGACATCGTTATGGAATCACTGCAGTTATTGATCAGGCATTTTTTGGCGTTTACTCGCAATGCAACTTGATCTGTGCTGGCTTTGTCATCCATGACTTGCCGAGTGGCAGCGATTGCAAAGTGTAATCAGATTTTCTTCGCAATCATCTCCAGAATGGCTTCGAAACTGTTGGTGGTGTACCTCGAGATTCTGTGATGACCCGCAATACTGACAACACCAGCCGTCGCGGCTAAGAACAACGAAGGAGGATGCGATGCGATATGTCCTAGCCCTCGATCAGGGTACGACAAGTTCCGTGCCGTCCTGCTCGACCATCAAAGCACCATCAAAGGCGTCGCTCAGCGCGAGTTCCAGCAGATTTTTCCGCAGCCCGGCTGGGTGGAACACGATCCCGAGGAAATTTGGAGTTCACAAATAGGTGTTGCGGTTGAAGCCGTGAGCCGGGCAGAACTTCACCCTCGCGACATTGCAGCAGTAGGAATCACAAACCAACGCGAAACCGCCATCGTGTGGAATCGCGAAACGGGAAGGCCAATTTACAACGCAATTGTGTGGCAGGACCGCCGCACAGCTGCGTTTTGTGATCAGCTCAAAGCTAACGGCTATGCAACCCTGATTCAGCAATCCACTGGCTTAGTCGTCGATTCGTACTTTTCCGCAAGCAAAATCACATGGATCCTCGATCACGTCCCGAATGCGCGTGCCCTTGCGGAAACTGGCAAGCTCACCTTCGGAACTGTGGACGCTTGGTTGATTTGGAAGCTAACCAATGGGCGCATTCATGTCACTGATTTCAGCAACGCCTCTCGAACAATGCTGTTCAATATCCATACTGGACAATGGGATGACGAACTTCTGAAAATCTTCCGCGTCCCTGCATCAATGATGCCTGAAGTCGGCGCCTCCAGTCATATCTATGGAGAAGTCACCACTCTCGGCCTCGGCGGCGTCGCTATCGCGGGAATTGCCGGCGATCAGCAGGCTTCGCTATTTGGACAGAGATGCATTTCTGCGGGCCTCACAAAAAATACCTACGGCACGGGATGCTTCGCGCTACAAAATACCGGACCGGTCGCGATCTCCTCGGCGAATCGGTTGGTCACTACCGTCGCCTGGAAAATAGGAGCCGTTGTTGAATACGCACTTGAGGGTAGCGTATTCATTGGCGGTGCCGTGGTTCAGTGGTTGCGGGACGGGCTGGGGCTCATACGCACGTCAGTGGAAATCGAACCACTCGCCAGTTCCGTCCCAGATAATGGCGGAGTGTATTTCGTTCCCGCCTTCGTGGGGTTGGGCGCACCACACTGGGATCAATACGCGCGAGGGTCAATTTTTGGCTTGACGAGAGGTACTACCGCTGGGCACCTCGCCAGGGCGGCCGTCGAAAGTATCGCGTATCAGGTGGCGGATTTGCTGAACGCCATCGAGCGGGACTCTGGTACTTCTCTAACCGACTTGCGCGTGGATGGTGGCGCCTCCGCGAATGACTTGTTGATGCAGTTTCAAGCTGACATTCTGGGGATCCCGATCGTCCGCCCCGACGTCACAGAAACCACCGCGCTGGGCGCGGCGTATTTCGCTGGCTTGGCCGTCAAATTCTGGCGTGATGCTGCGGAGATTGCTTCCCTGCCACGCAAGAAAACGTCCTTTAATCCCCAGATGCCACGTTCTCAAGTCGCGACTCTTCGAGCGCGCTGGGATCAAGCCCTGTCCCGAACAAAAAACTGGGAGGAGAAGTAACGGCGAGTTAAATACCAGTGCACAACCCGATGCGCGGCCTTGGGATTCGCCCGCGTCAGCTCCTAATATTTTTCGAAAATTCGTCCCATGTTACTGCGGCCCCGCGAAAATAGGATTCGTTTGCCATGTGGCAAGCCAAAGCCGCGTGATGGCCGAACACAGCGTCTTCAACGACGGGTTTGCGCGAACGCACCGCCTCAAAAAACGTCCACAAATGTGGCCGCACATCATCGAAGCTCGGACCGTGAAAAGTTATCGCTTCCAAAATGGGTTCTTGACCCAGCTTCGGGTCGTTTTCCTCGTGCCATTTTTTTTCATAGGCGGCACGCATCTCGCGTGGAAACCCATTGTCATAATAACTAGGGCCGGAGTCTTTGCCAGTCTGCGGCGTAAAGCTGAGGCCCGATCCCGTTAGTTCGAGAACTCCCCGGGATCCTTGGAAGCGGTAAGCCTCCGGCATCTCGGTCCCCAAATTCAGCCGCATGTAAACCGGAAGCTTGCCGTACTTAAAAAGGCTAGCGTGAACGTCTGGCATATTGCGCCCATCTTTGAATCGCAAAATTCCACCCATGGACATCGCCTGCTGGGGCGGTTCATTCGTGTTCAGGATAAACATCATGCCACTGATCAAGTGGACCAGCAGATCTCCAGCCAAGCCCGTGCCATATTCCTTCCAGCATCGCCAGCGCGCAAAGATAAACGGGTCAAAGGGTCGCTTGGGAACGTCACCCTGCCAAGTCTCCCAGTCGAGGGTGCGGGTGAGAGATCAGTAGGCGGCGGGTACTCCCAAGCTCCCGTGGGATCGTTTCGACCCAGCCAACCTTCTACCAGCATCAGATCACCGAGCATTCCCTGCGCGACCATTTCCCTTGCTTTGGCGCAAATGAGCGAACTCACTCGCTGCGAGCCGATCTGCACGATGCGGCCGCTTTTCTTCGCCGCTTCGACCATCGCAACACCATCAGCAGCAGTATGCGACATGGGCTTTTCGCAATAAATGTCTTTTCCCGCAGACAGAGCGTCAAGCACGACTCGTCTGTGCCAGTGATCGGGTACCGCGGCCACGACACAATCAATATCCTTATCAGCCAGCAAATCCTGGTATCGGCGGGTCACAACAAGATCGGGTTTGACTATTTCTCGGGCCAGAATGTGTCTTCCATCGTAAAGGTCGCACGCGGCTGCGCACTCTACGCCTGGCAACTTAATGGATTCGGTCAATAGGCCCGATCCTTGCATCCCGACGCCGATCATGCCAAAGCGGAGCCGATCGCTTGCTGGCACCGGCAGCGGCGATGCCAAGAGTGGTTTAGGAGTCAGCAGGACACCCCCGGTTGCGAATGATGCGCCCGCAGCGGCGCTCATCCCTAAAAATGTGCGGCGCGAGAATTCGTTCCTTTTCAAACCGGAACCTCCTGATCGTCTGGAAGTTACTACTTTTGTAATTTTTTGACCGCAACTTCCTTGAAGAACACCACGTCATTGTCACTATGATTCTGCAGGCCAATATAACCCTCCAGCGGCCGCGGACCGCGCTGTGGCTCGAAGTTAAACTTCCGCTCTGGGACCGGATCCCCCTCGGTGTAGTCAGTCACTTTCACTCCGTTGAGAACAACCACTGTATGGGGGCCGTCCAACGTGATTTCCATGATGTTCCACTCTGGTCCCGGCTTGCCAGGCTTTGCGAGGGGCTTAGTCAAGGAGTAAAGCGTACCAGTGACGTGATAATCATCCTCGTTGGAAGTTTCCGGATGATTGTCAATTTGCACTTCATAGCCGTAGTGAACTGGCATCCATTCCTCGCGGGGCTCGATGGGAATGCGGATGAACACTCCTGAGTTATCGTTTTTGTCGCGCATTTTATATACCACGCGTATAACACAATCGCTCAATCGGCCGCCGGTCCAATAGAGAAGGCCCATTCCGCCGTGAGTGCGGATCAGACCGTCTTCCACTGTGTCTTCGCCCGGTCCTACGTGCCTCCATCCCGTGAGATCTTTTCCGTTAAAAAGCGGTTGCCAATCTCCGGATTGGGCTTGAAGTGTGAATGCTGAAAGGGCGATAGAGATGCAAACGTACAATAAACATTTCCTCATAAATTCCTTAAATTGGTAATTAAACGGTCGCGACCACTGGGATGCATGGGAGCCCCAATGACGCCACTGCGTAGTATGAACCTAACTTTTCTTCTTCGCCCAAAAAAATGATGGATTGCAGCGGGATCCCGTTGCCATCATGCTAGCAATGCAATGTTGTCGGTGCTGGCTTTGTCATCCATGACTTGCCGAGTGGCAGCAATTGCAGAGTGTAATCAGATTTTCTTCGCAATCGTCTCCAGAATGGCTGCGAAACTGTTGGTGGTGGACTTCGAGATTCTGTGATGACCCGCAATTCTGACAACGCCAGCCATCTCGGTTGAGAACGCGAGTTTCAGCCGTGCATACGCTTTGGAGTGAGTTGAATTCGCGGATCTTTCGGAAAGACTTTGATCATGCTGACACTTTCTGGTCGAGCTGTTCAGAAATGTTTGCTTTTGTTGCTCTGGAAGAAACTTGAACATTCGGGATACGGATTGGAGCAACACATCGGGACATCCATCGCCGAGATTGGCCCCGGCAAGAAAGTCAGCGCAGATCATCTCCAGGCAATAGCCGCGAGACTTGTCGGTGCCAAGCATTAGCGCAGCCGTCTCGATTGCCTGTTCAATGATCGGAATCTGACTCTTGTAAAACTTGAAATAGATGATCTCCCAGGGCTCGGTTTCCTTGCCGGTCAGTTCCCTCTCCACTTCCCTTTTGAATTCTTCCTTGGGCAAAGTGTGAGCCTTGTGCAACCAGGTTGCACAATCGAACTCCTGACCGTCCCTGCGCGCCACTTTTGCCAGCTCTAGTCCCTTGGCCCAACCCACCTGCTGAAGATCTTTTCTGGCCTGCAGCGGCAGATGCTCGTGAATGGACATCAGGTAATAGGCTTTCCGTCGCGATTCCGGAAATCGTCTCTCCAGGAAGTCATCAAATGATTTGAGGTTTTCCACTCGCCAGTATTGTCCCGCCCTGACTTCACAGAGATATCGCCCAAGCTCCACAAACTTGGTATCGCGTTCGGCTTCCTTATGCTGCTCCCAGGCCAGAATCTCATCAATCTTGGTGAGCACGAATTGAGCTCGCCGACGATTCAGCTTGGGTGGCATAGGCGGATTCCTAGAAATTAAGTTCGTCAAGCCAATCAAATTCTTGTCCTGGACGCTTTATCAGGTTGGCGTCAATGATTTCTTTTCTCCCCAGGCATAGGCCGATGTAGGAGCAGCTGGTGCACGGGTTCTGCGGGAACCGGACTCCGCTATGCGGCAGGAATTGAGCTGATTCGATCCTTGCCACCGTGTCCTCGACCAGCCGGCCGAATTCCTCTTGCTGCTCGGCCGTTATTGTGGTGCGAAAGTATTGAATTTCGACCATTCTTTTGCGAACGAATACGACCTGCGCTACATCGGAAATGCCAGTCACCCAGGAATAGCAAATCAACTGAGGATCTAAATTCAGAAGCCCTTCAGGCTGCTCTGGGTAGCGACTGGAGGTGGTCTTCCATTCCAGAAGACATTTGCTGCCGTCTAGCAGCCCAATCGCGTCGACGTAAGCCACAAAATCATTGGTCGGCGATACCGACTTCGTAAATTTGATCTGCAGATTGCGTCGCGGCTGGCGAATGCGGATTCGATCCTCTTGAGCAAAGCGATCCAGCAGCTGAATCCCTTGCTGCAGCATGCGGTCCCAGGTAACTCCATTCGAATAGGTAAGGTTTGATTGCTGATAAGCACTCCACTCACGGAATAGCGTCTCCCGCTGAGTCTTCCCGGCGGAAATAGGCTGCTAAAGCATTTTCAAACGCTCGTCCGAATAGCATGGCGGCTCGCGTGTCCTTTTCCTTCCAGCCGTCCAGATAGCGATGCTTATAGCGGCGAGGGCAAGCGAGGTACTGGCTGATTTGGGTATAGCTGTAGGTCACCGAGTGACCTCATTAGTTATAGTGACGGAGATGGAAGGGCTGGAAAGCTCTTGCCATTGACTCGCCGGAGCAAACCCGTCGAAGCTGGTCAGTGTCACACCATTTACCACCGTATGGCTAATTTTCACTACACCGCTCAGCCCCGGCATTGCTTTTTCGTCTACTTCATCTCGCCCCAGAAGTTCCGGATCGTAGGTGAAATCCCGCAGGAACCAGCCAAGCTTCCACATGGCTTTCGCGGTGCAATAGAGACGCCCGGAAATCTGGCGGCCGGCAAATTCCTGCGATTCCACGACAGAAAGGCGGAGAAAGTAAAACGGCTTCTGAGCATGCCAGCGATACTGAGCTTTCTCGACACGCACCAGATAAACACCGTCGGGAACCCCTTGTTCAGATATCGCGGCCGTCTGGCCAAGTCCTTGGAATCGTCGAGTCATGCGGCACCTTCCTTATTTCCCATGTAGCTGTTTAGCTGGCAGAGCAAAGCGTTGCGATCTTTCGCGGCCCAATCGGCCAAGTGAGCGACAAAGTTTTCGACCTGCTCGCGAGTGGCATCTCGCAAAGCTTTGGTACCGCAGAATTCAACGGCATATGCCTTTACCAAATTGGGATCGAGCTGATGCTGGCGGATAATTTGGCAGAGGCGATCTCTTACAAGAGGACCGCTAGTCTTGGAGTGTCCATTGACAGGTTGAGGCGGAATCTTCTTCGTGGCTTGAGCCGAAGCAACCGGCCCGGCGAAGGAACCGATTTCCTCGACTGAGCAGATGCCGATTCCATACGCTTTCCGCAAAGCGCGATTGACGGCGCGTGTCTCCGCGACGCGCATCTCGGCGCCGTGAACCAGAGCCGAAACGTTGGAGGGATCCGCATCGCCGTATCCAACGAAGCCTTTGCAAGTTCGGGATTTGTAGACCGTGGCCTTGAACGCCCATCGTCCCTGCGCTGGCTCCGAAAAACTGGCAGCCGGTTCCACATGAATTCCTGCGCATCGACGACGACGCGCCAGTCTTATTAGACCGGAATGGGTCACGTACCAACCGCCGTTTAATAAACATAAGTCGCCAATTGCAACAGAGAGCCCAAAGGCGTCAGTTAGCTCCCTCAGCAACTGCGTCCTTTGTGATTAAAAAGGTCGCCCCAGAGCTTCTTAGCCAATTTGCAATTGCGAGAACGCAGCACAACTAAATGTTCCTGTCGCCCGCCCATTTCCGAACCTTTCATTACAGGTTAAATTGCTTATAACGCCATATACATTAGTATTGTACATTACATTTATGATGTCAACATACAAGAATGAAATGCCGGGAGATTGCTGGATTTATAACTATTTGGTCTTGCTGACCCTACGGGCTTCCGCGAGGGCAGCAGAAGCGACGAAACTGCTCATGCTTATTTTCTTTTTTCTCGCCGCGCTGGATACTTCTAGATGTTCCTCTTGAGTGTAGTAGGAAGTGATTCCCTTCCTGACTACCGTTGATAATTTGCGTCGAGTGAATGCCGGTTGCTGTTTCACACGAGGATCGTAACACTTCAAGACCACGCGCTGATCCTTAGCTGTGGGAGGAACCTTAAGCGCAAACTGGAGCCTGCTGCAAACACAGACGACGCGCTGAGGCGCGGTCCAAACGCTCCCACGCAATGCGCAACGCTTGATAAGTGAAACACTGAATGGCAGCAGAATAGCCAGAAAGTGGATGATTACCCCGGGACAAGTTCAGGCGTTTCGGAAGAACCAATAGAAACGAGTCGCTTTGGGCGCCACTAAGAGTCGGCGCGCCGGGTCCTACTGACCAAGCTTTTTAATCAACCATTCCAGATCCACAGCCTCAACACTGCGAGCGCGCTGAACTACCGATAATTGAGCAGGTCTTCGCTCTTTCCCACAATTTAGATAAATTACTAGTACACATGCGCAATTTGTGTTGCACCTTCGATATCTTGTAAACGATGCTTCTCTCTGGGTATCATCACCCCACAAGCATTTCCAGACACAGGATCAAAATAGTAGACATAGGATCAACTCCCCAGACCCAGGATCATTGTTTTCCAATCAAACATTTAGCAAGTTGTAGTTTGCAGGCAGATTAACGTTCGTATTGCCTCGCCGCGCGCGCGTTACCTCAGTGTGACGCAGACAGGGAGACCTATGTCTTCGACTAAGAAACTTACAGCAAATCGAGCAAACTCGAAGCTGAGTACAGGACCATCCACACCAACTGAAGAAACAACATTCAAGCACGCACGCTCTCAAGTATGGCTTTTTCTTGAAATAACTTTCATTGCCGGACGCGTATCGGAAGAACTACGACACAACATTTATGGCACCTTCAAATGCTTATGGCACTTCCAAAAAAGGAGAGATCATGAAAATTCATAAGACTGTCACGGAAAAAGTAGTACAAGCGAATCGCAAGAACGCAGACAAATCAACAGGGCCGAAGAGTACTGTCGGCAAGCTAGCCGTGCGACACAACGCCGTAAAGCATGGGCTTTTAGCCAAACAAATATTGTTCCGTCACGGGGAGGTTCGACAAAAGGAATTCAAGCAGTTTTTGGATGAGCTCGAGCGCGATCTGAAACCAATCGGATTTATCGAAAGGATGTTGGTTGAGGAAGCGGGCGCATGCTGGTGGAAACTCGGAACCGCCAATAGGCTCGAGCTGCAAGAATTTCGAAACCATCGAAATACTTCCAAAAAGGTTATCGCTGAGTTGCAGGGAGCAGGTTCTGATCTTAATCTCTTTGACGAAGAGTCGAACACTGGCACCTTACCTAGATTGGGCTGCGATCGGCTGGTAGTGCGACGCAGCACAGGCACTATCGAGATCGAGGAAAAACCAGCTAACAAGGATGATTTCAGGCCTGCCGCCTCTTCGAATCAGGATAGGGGTTGCTTTGAAATTGAAGCAACCCTGACTAGTTTCCTGCCGACGATCTTGCGGTATGAAGCCGGGCTGAAACGCGATTACTACCGAGCGGTCAACACATTGCAAGAGTTGCAGCGGCGACGTAAAGAAGGGGGAAAGGAAAAACCAGATAAAGTCGCCTAAGACGTCTTGCGAAACAAAGCCACTAAACCCATTGAATGAATACTCCGGTGAAAGTCAGCGACTTTCACCGGAGCAATTCAGTTGCATCAGGAAGCACCGGCGTTCGTGACTCAGGCGTAAGGGAAATCGAAGAACCCTTCGGATGTGCGGCTGGCCATGGGAGGCTGGCCGTCCATGTTGTCCTGGGTACACTGCGCATCCCTGGACCGTGACTCTCTATGTAATCGGCTTAAAGTTCAATCAGGAGGGGGCTGAGGCTGGCAGATTAAAGCGTCACGCGAAATTTAAGCTTATTTGCACGCGCCAATGCGCTGCTCAAAGAAACTCCGCTCCATGGGATTGCGCGCCAGCTTGATCGCGGTGGCAAAATGTTCGCGCGCGTCCTCAAGTCGGCCACGGCCAATCTCAAGTTCGCCGAGTGCTGCGTGATAGAACGGATAGTTGGCGAGACGCTCTGAGTCTTGAATCGCTTGGATCTCGTGCAACCCGCGCTGCGGCCCTTCGCGTTGCGCGATGGCAATCGCCCTGTTGAGGGCCACAATCGGTGAAGGTCGAATTGCCATCAGATTGTCGTACAAGGAAATGATCAACGCCCAATCGGTGTCCTCCGTGCGTCGGGCCGACGTGTGAACCCATGCGATTGCGGCCTCGACATGATACTCGCTAAGTTCGGGACCCGTTGCCGCGCACTCCAAGAGCCTCAGACCTTCTTTCGCTAGGTCCTCATCAAACTGCGAACGATCCTGGTAAGCGAGCGCAGTCAAGTTGCCAGAAAGGTCGAGTCGCGCCGGCAGCCGGGCTGCGTTCAAGGACATGAGAGCAGCAAGGGCGTAGGTAGAAGGAGTCGCTCCGAGCGGGTTTTTCAAGAGCATTGATGTGAGGCGCATTGCTTCTTGGCAGAGCTCAACCCGTATCGCTTTCTCTGGTGACGCGCCGTGGTAGCCCTCGTTGAAAAGCAGGTACAGAGCACGTTGTACCGCTGGCAAGCGGCGGGCAAAGTCGTCGGCACCGGAAATGTCGAACAGTTTCTTGGACGCGGCGAGAACCTTTTTCGAGCGCACAATGCGTTTCTCGACGGCAGCGTGGCTGCTTACGAATGCGCTCGCAATTTCGTCTACGCTGAAACCACAGAGGATGTGAAGAATTAGAGCCACCTGCGCCTCCTCTGATAAACGTGGGCTACAACAGGAGAACATCATGCGCAGCTCATCGTATTTCACAGCGGCCGAAGCAAATTCCTCCTCCACCGTAGGCGCTAGGGTCCATTCGCTCTCAAGTTGGCGCGTCAGTTCGGGAGCGAAGGTCCTGGCAGTACGCTCGCGCCGCAGAACATCGAGCGCACGGTTCTTCGCCGTGGTCATGAGCCAGGCAGATGGATTTTCCGGTACGCCTCGGAACTTCCAGATCTCAAGTGCCCGGCAGAAGGCCTCTTGCACGACGTCTTCTGCCAGGCCGAGATTGTGAACTCCGAATAAGCGGGTCAGCGTTGCGACCATCCGACCCGCTTCGTGCCTGAAGAGATGTTCACTCAGTTCCATTACATGTTCAGTTTCATGACCGGGCGCACTTCTACCTGGCCATCCACTTCGAGAATGGGACAGCCCTTGGAGAGTTCGGCTGCCTCATCGAGGTCTTTGGCCAGTATCAAGGTGTAGCCGCCAACCACGTCCTTGGCTTCGGCAAACGGACCGTCGGTGACGGCTTTGCGCTTGCCATTCACGAGCTTGCCGGCTCGTTCGAGAGGTTGTCCACGGTCCTTAACGTGGCCCTTGTCTGCCAGTTCCTTGAGCCAGGCCATCCATTTCTGCATCATCTGCTGCGCCCGCTCAGGGGACCTTCCAGTTTCGCCGCCACGGTAAAGAAATACAAATTCATTCATCTTCTTCCTCCTTGATGATCTTAAACTTCTATTCCCTAGACGCTCGACTGGTCGGCCGACGGACAACTTAATTCTTATTAATCCGGCGCGGCGGTCGCCGTAGCATTGACCACGGTTCCGATGCGCCCGCTATTCCAAGAACCATTTATGATTTAGATGTACGCCGACGATACACATCCTATGCGCACGCGAATCATTCAGGTGCCGTACGACTCTGGCTACGAGAACAAGCGCATGGGGCGGGGTCCCGGACACATTTGTGCGTCATCTGAAGGCCGAGATGAACTTTCCGACGGACATGCTAGGGGCAGACCGGGTGGAGGTGCAGGACCGCTTCGCGCTTGAGGTCGGCACCTCTTTTGCAGTCGCGCGTCAACTTGCGGAGAAGGTTCGTGATGCGACCGGGCGCAGCGATTTCCCCTTAGTGCTAGCCGGCAACTGCATCAGTTGCATAGGCACGCTCGCTGGACTGGGAGACCCGCCGCCGGCGATCATCTGGCTCGACGCACATGGCGATTTCAACACCCCCGAGAGCACCATCAGCGGCTTTCTCGATGGCATGGCGCTGGCCACCGCCGTGGGCAGGTGTTGGGGCAAACTCGCAGCCACCGTGCCCGGTTTCCGCCCGGCGCCCGAGAGGCAGGTGGTTTTGCTAGGTGCACGCGACTTAGATGTCGATGAACGTGCTCTGCTCGACGATTCCGCTGTTTCTTTGATAGACACGCAACGCATCCGGAAGCATGGCTTGCGTGCCGCGCTGGAGCCCCAGTTAGCAAAAATCCAGACACACACAGATCGTGCCTATCTTCATATCGATCTCGATGTGCTTGATGCCGCCGAAGCGCGCGTCAATCATTTCGCCCCCACGGGCGGCCTGACGCTGGCGGAGTTGCTTGGCATCATCAGCTTGGTACGCGAACGCTTCGCCCTGGCCGCAGCTGCTATAACGGCCTACGACCCCAAGTATGACGAAGGTGAAAAAGCGGCAAAAGCGGCCGTAGATCTCATCCGGGAACTAGCTAAATCGGTCTGATGTTTTCCCGCGCCCTTTTTGGCTACAGCATTCACGGCTCGAGCCTCATTTAATTCGGATTGATGTCTCCGTAGATTATTCCACGGCCATTCACGTCAAGCGCTCGTGGTCGGCGATCCCGAAGTTTATGGACATTCCGAAAAAGTGTGATGGATAGATCATCGGCGATAGCACGCCGCCGTAAGTTTGCGTAAACAAATCCCTGCGGTAGCTGCCACCGATATCGGTGCGGACATAGGACAACTCCGGCATCCAACAGATGCTTCCGTCTGTCCCGATTTTGTCAAATCTCAATAGCATCGGTTCCACGAACCACGCTGAACTTCTTAACTTTGGGCCTCGATTTATTCAGCATTTTACGCAAATCAGCAAACGTTTCTACAGGCTTCCCCTCGATACGGCAAATGAGGTCTCCCCTTTGGAAGCCTTGATCTTCCGCCCAACTCCCCGTCTCGACGGCATGAACGAGTATCCCTGGAATGTCGGGCAGTCCGACTGCTCTCCGCTTCATCATCGAGGTACGAGGGTGGAGTAAGACCATACCAAGGTGCAGCACGGGACCTTCCGCCGCGTGGCTGTCGAGAGCAACCAACCATTTCCGCAAGAGAGTTATCAGTTGACCCTTTTCCGAATCTGTTAAGGAGGAGATGAGCGCACTTTCATTGGCGAGGTGTTCCGGGATGATCTCCTGTAGGAGTTCGGATCCCTTCGCATTAAGCGCGACGAAGTTCAGTCTTCGGTCTTCGTCATCCTGCTCGCGAGTGACCAGACCGTTGCGTTCCAATGCATCGACCCGCAAGCTCATGCTTCCCGATGTTCTGAGCTGACTACGCATTAGCTCCCGCTGACTGAGCCGAAAAGGCGGACCGCTGCGCTTAAGGGCAGCCAGTACCTCGAAACTTGCGCGCGAGATGCCAAACTCCTCGAATTTCGCTTCAAGCGCCCGGTCAACATGCTCCATGATGCGGCCGGCGCGTCCGATGATCCCTACGGGGGAAAGGTCAAATTCCAACCCCTGAGCCTTCCATTGAGCGATCACGTGGTCGATGTGATCTTCTTCCATACGGTCATTATCACTCGATTATTACTCAGCCGTGAGCAACCGGGTAATATACTTTGTACTCATTTGCTTGAATTAAAGTGATTATGTTAATTTGACGGTGCAAGTGCGGACGCACTAAGAATCGGAGAGATAGAAGCCAATATGCGCGTCATAGCGTACGACAAGTTTCGTCCGGGCGTAACGATGGAACAAATTAAGCCCTACCTTCCCGAGGAAGTTTCCAATGTATGGCGGCTATGGAAGGCTGGGATCGTGCGGGAAAACTATGCCCGGGCCGATGAGCCGGGGGTGGTGATCATCTTTGAAGTTCCGGATGTAGCGACAGCCAAGAAGTACACTGACGATTTCCCGCTCAGCAAAGCCGGTCTGCTGGAGTGGATGTTTATCGCTCTGCAAATCCCGCTGCCCATCGAGACGTTGTTCCGAGAAGGAGTGGATCTGAATCCACCTTTCGACCGAACGATGAACAGCACGGAAAAAACAAAATGAAGCGGGCATTTGGCATAAGCATCCCGGAGGAACTCAGCGAGATTTGCGCTCCGCAGCGGTGTGCATTGATTATCTATGATATGCAGGCGGGCATTGTTCCGCAGATAGCGGACGGTTCGCGCATAGCTGCCAGCTGTAAGAAGCTTCTTGAGGCTGCCCGCAGCGCAGGAATGCGCGTTTTCTTTACCCGTCACTTCTTTCTGCCAAACCGATGCAGCGGTGTCGGACAATTGCGGCGAGCAATGATGTGGCAGGGCAAGACGGATCCGAATGAGCTGGGCCCCATGATGGGACAGGGTTCTGACGCGTGGCAGATCGTCCCAGAACTCGCCCCGCGAGAGGGTGAAATAGTCATCGACAAGATCACCATGTCCGCCTTCGAGAGTACGTTTCTGAATCTGGCTCTGCGCGATGCTCATCTGGATTCATTCATCATTGGGGGCATTGCTTTGGAAGTCGGCATCGAGCCGACCGTCCGCCACGGGATGGATCTGAATTTAATTCCAGTCGTCGCGGCGGATGCCTGCGGCTCGAAGAGGCCAGAGCTTTATGAACGATCGCTGGCGACGATGAGAGAAACGGGAGAGGTTATAGCGCGCTCCGTCGAGGAAATCATAACTTCCGTGAGGCAGAGCTGAAACCTCGGGGCGGGATCAGTGAACGTCCATGGGGATGAAAGTTCCGCCATCGTAATCTCTGTTTAATAAACCGCGTGGAAAATAATAAGGAGGAGTTCGCGTGACCGCAACCATTGATAGTCTGACCCCGCGACGTGTCGCAATCATCGCTTCCAACCCAGCTATTTCCAAGCAAACGGGATGGCCTATTGGTTTCTGGTGGGGCGAGTTGACACACCCATATTGGGAGTTCGTGCAACACGGTTATGCGGTTGATATTTATAGTCCGGACGGCGGCGCACTAAAGGGCGATACGTGGAGCGATCCTCGCGATGAGAGCAAGTACTCCGCCGAGGACCTAATATCGCTGGGGTTCATCAACTCTCCCGACCACTATAAGTGGATTGACAAATCAATACCCATCGGCCAATTGGATTTAATCAAATACGACGCTCTGTTGTTCGTGGGCGGGCAAGGTCCGATGTACACGTTCTATAACGATGAGCGCGTCTGCGATATGGCAGCGGCGTGCTTCAAAGCAGGCAAGGTTACTGCCGTCCTCTGCCATGCCACCAGCATACTGCTCAAGACGACGGTTGATGGGAAACTTCTTGTGGAGGGAAAGACCTGGACAGGATTCGCGAACTCGGAAGAGAAGTATGCAGATGACTTCGTGGGTAAGCGAATCCAACCATTCTGGATCGAAGACGAGGCAAAGAAGCTCGACAGCACGAACTTCATCGTTTCCGGCCGATTCAAAGCGCACGCTGTACGGGACGGAAATCTCATCACGGGTCAGCAACAGTACTCTGGCGCTGCCGTGGCCAAGCTGGTGATCGCAGCTCTGGGGGTGTAGTCCGCGACCGTTGAGCGAACTTTCTTGGAGGTTAAGAGTGGCAGAAGAGGCATCTCATTCGTCGAATGTAGGCGCGGAAATACGCGTCGAGCACAACGGGCCGTACACTGTCGCTAACCTGGCACACCTGACCAATTGGCTGGGTGAGGAACTGCAGTTGCAGTCTGAGACGAGCTTGTGCCGTTGCGGGCAATCCCGGACCAAGCCTTTCTGTGATGGTAGCCACACGCAAGCGAGGTTTTCCGGAGAGAAGGATCCAAACAGAGTTCCAGACCGACGCGATAGGTATGACGGACAACAGATCGAGATCTTCGACAATCGAGGCATCTGCGCCCACTCCGGCTTCTGCACTGACCGTCTTGCATCGGTATTCCATGTCGGCGAGGAGCCTTTCATTACCCCAAGTGGCGGAAGGATGGATGAGATAATCCACGCCGTGCGCGCCTGTCCATCCGGTGCGCTCAGTTACGGCATCAATCACGAGGAAGCCCGTGGTCAAGTTGATCAAGACCGCCCAGCGTGGATCGAGGTCTCGAAAGATGGACCCTACCGGGTCACTGGTGGCGTTCGCCTCGTGAATGAGAATGGAAACGAGATCTCCCGCGCCGAGGGTTCCTCACGAGAGCACTACAGCTTGTGCCGATGCGGCCACTCACAGAACAAACCGTTCTGCAGTGGAATGCACTGGAGTGTGAAATTCACTGATCCTACCCCCGCACCAGACCATGAACCTACGCTCTTTGAGTGGGCAGGAGGCTTTCCTGCCCTACTGCGAATGACGCGAATTTTCTACACCAAATATGTTCCGCAAGACCCGCTCGTCGGACCCCTATTCGCCACGATGTCTCCAGACCATCCGGAGCGGGTCGCATCGTGGTTGAGCGAGGTGTTTGGCGGCCCCAAATTCTATTCGGAACGTTATGGCGGGTACTCGCGGATGATCTCCCAGCACGTGGGCAAGAACATTTCCGAGGAGCAACGCGCCCGTTGGGTGGGCATGCTCTGTCAGAGCGCTAATGATGCCAAGCTTCCCGACGACCCAGAGTTCCGAGCGGCATTCACTGCGTATCTCGAGTGGGGATCGCGCATCGGCAAGGAAAACTCTCAGCAAAATGCGATGCCACCCCCTAACATGCCCGTGCCGCGCTGGTGGTGGGTCTGCGAAGCGAAGCCCGGGTCGCGAATCTCGGCCCTCGCACCCAAAGAGGAGCTTCCTACTTCGGGCACGATGCCGGGTCCGGATGAGCCAGTTAGCTTCGACCGGCACATCAAAACCTTGTTCAGGAAGATGGATCGCGATTCGATGAAATTTGTATTCGATTTGTGGTTCTACAATGACGTTAAGAAACACGCGCCGGAGATTCTCCGACGCCTCGATAACGGCACGATGCCCTGCGATGGAGCCTGGCCCAGTGAGAGAGTCGATCTATTCCGACGGTGGATAGATGGCGCCATGGCCGAGTGAGAGACGCTTCGGGCAGGGTGGGGAGGCCGTCCGGAAGACAGCGAGAAGGTTACCTGCGGATTCGATCCTTAACGCGGTCTAGGACAAGCCGTCATGTCATTCAAGAGCGGGTTCACCAATGAACACTCGACGGTGCGCGATGTCATGGCGCCAGGGCCGTTGCGTGAGGCCTGCGGGTTTCATTACCAGGAGTTCACCAACCTGGCGGAGCCAAAGCATCGTATTCCCGATAGGTACAAAGTCGGAGAGCAAAATACTGCCTCGGTATGGGAGGAGTTTATTGGGCTTTTGGCGGGGATACGATCCCTCCCGATTCACCATTACAAGTGGCGCGCTCACTCTGGCCGCACGCGGCAAGTCTTTGGCTGATACTTCCGTCCTCACCACAGCTGTTGGAGGACACTCGTACACCGTGGAGATTGACCTTGAGATTGAGCCCGGCTGCGAATCCGGGCTGCTCCTCTTTTACAACCCGGACCATGCTACCGGCATTTTGCTGGATTCCGAGGGCGTTGGCGTGCGGCTGGCCAATGGGTACGTTCCCAGCCGCTACAAGAAAGGCACTACACGGGCCACCTTGCGCGTGGTAAACGACCGCCAAGAAGTGGATTTCTATTTCCGTATACCCGGAAAACCTTGGCAGCGCACACGGGAATCCGCGGAAATCTCAGGGATGCATCACAACGTAATTGGCGGCTTCCTCGATGTGCGTCCCGCTATATACTCTTGTGGTGCCGGCAAAGCCACGTTGCGCAATTTCCGCTATTGGCCGGAAGTAAACGTGCCTGCTTGAAGTACGCCTTCAGCACACTGCGGACGAGACTTCTTCAATGAGCAATGAGAGGTTGGTGCTAATCGGGACTGCCACGATTCTCTTCCCTACTTCGTCCTATCGTTTCGCCAGCTCGCCGAAGAGGGCCGCCTAAAACGCGCCGATTGCCCATGGAACGAGTCGAAAAGATCAAGGCGGTTCCGGAATTACGCACGGATACTCCCCCCAAACTTAGCGTAATCGGTTTTTGAATTGGAACAGAGTTGTTCTATGCTAATCAGGCAACATCTAGATTTTCTGAATATTAGAAGGAGTTGGTGCGTTATGCCCAACAGTATTCAAGATGTGTCAGATAACCATCGAACGATGGATGTGGTCAACCACGTTCGGTCTCTCATGGAGAAAGGGGTGCTGCAGCCGGGCGACAAGATCCCACCGGAGCGCGAGTTTGCGCGCTCGCTTAAAATCAGCCGCTCCAGCCTGCGCACCGGCATCGGATATCTCGCCGCCATGGGAGTGATGAAGATCCGGCACGGAGTGGGTACGTTTGTGGCCGACGGGCCACCGAATTTCGGCAAGGCGTCGCTGAGCCTAATGGGAGCGCTGCACGGGTTTCAGACATGGCAGATGTTTGAAGCGCGCATTATTCTTGAGTGCAACCTCGCCGCCCTTGCAGCCGAGCGTGGAAAAGAGGAACACCACGCGGCACTAGCCGAAGAAGTTGCGGAAATGTTCGCGGCTTTGGCCAATCCCGGCGACTACCTCATTCACGACGTCCTTTTTCATCGCACCATCGCCCAAGCCTCTGGGAATCCGATCCTCGCGGCGATCATGGAGACGGTGACCTCGACAATGTATGACAAGCGTCGCAAGACTGTGGAAAAGGCGACCGATCTGCGGGAGTCGGCGGAGATGCACCGGGAGATTTACCGGGCTATCCGGGCGCGCAATTCCGAGGAGGCGCGCAAGCTGATGAAAGAACACCTGCGCCTGGCGCAGATAGCACAAGGCGTGGAAACTCCTGCGGATCTGAACGCCGTCGCGGGTTCCGCAGAAGCGCCGCCGCTCGCGCTGAAAGAATACCGGCGCATGGCGAGGAAATTCCGGCCCGCCCCAGCAAAGAATCCCAACCGTTCCTAGAATTGACCATCAGTGGTCAACCACTTGCGTTTTACGACGCCCGACTACAGGCAAGCAAGCGCTGAGAATATACCCGCTCCGGTCCCTTACTCCACATGGTCTGCTTGGAATGGGACGATATCCCATTGCAAGTGATGACTCATTCACTACAAGCATTTAGCGCTTGACAAACCGCGAATGCTCCTGCGAATATTTCGCGCTAGTGGTCGGACCACGTAAAGCTGCACTGAGCGCGCCGAACTTCACGATCGAGTCATTTCTTTGGAGGCATCAAGTGATGCAACACACCAACTTGAGAGCGTATAGGGGTATCGTCCGCTCTGCGATCTTTCTTTACTTTGTGGCAGTCCTTCTACTCGCCACCCAAGGGAATTGCCAAACTGCCGGCACGGGTAACGTACAGGGCACCGTTGCTGACTCATCGGGGGCTGAGGTTGCCGGCGCAAGTGTCGCACTCGTTGAAGTATCGACAGGCGTGAAGCACGAGACTAGGACTGACAATGCGGGCCGGTACGTTTTCCGAATATCCCGGTCACGACGTATAACCTAGTGGTAACTGCCCAAGGTTTCGAAACCTATCAGAAGACTAGCATTGTGCTTGAAGTTGGCAGCAATATCGCCGTGAATGCCGTGCTGGCGGTTGGCAGAGCGGATCAGACGATCGAGGTGCACTCCGAGGGGCTGGCGCTGCAAACCGAGGACGCAACCTATAAGCAGACCATAGATTCTACCGAAGTGCTGGAGATGCCGCTCAATGGGCGGCGCATGACGGACCTGCTGCAACTCTCAGGCGGCACCACGCCAGCATCAGGTAATGATTTTACAGGCAGCAAGTACTCCTACGCGGCGATTGCGATCTCGGTCGCCGGCGGCATGGGCAACTCCACCCTGTGGCGCCTCGACGGCGCCGACAATGGTGACTACATGGCGGGCGCCAATCTGCCATTCCCCTTCCCCGACGCAGTCAACGAGTTCAGCGTGGAGTCTTCTACCCTCGGCGCACAGGATGGTATGCATGCAGGCGGCATGGTCAACGTAGTCACGCGCTCCGGAACGAACCAGTTTCATGGCTCGGGGTTTGTGTTCATACGCAATAACCTCGTTGACGCAACCAACTTTTACGCCACTGGTAAGGATCAGTTGCACCAAGACCAGTACGGAGGCACTCTCGGCGGCCCGGTCCGCCTGCCCAAACTCTACAACGGCAGGGACCGGTTCTTCTTTTTCGCTGGATTCCAGTACACTAGGTCAGTATCGTCGTCGGCCAACACCAGCGCATACGTGCCCACTCCAGCGAATCTGGCTGGTGACTTCCACATCACCGCGCCCACGCCAGCGGCGGGGCCAAACCTATGCTCTACCAAAACGACGCAACTGGTCGATCCCATAACTGGCGCCCTAGTACCAAACAACATTTACGCCACCCCTCCGACCTGGAATCCCCAATCGCTCGCGCTCCTTAAGTATCTGCCCAAAATCGTACCGCTCCCCGATGGTTCGGACCAGTGCGGGCACGTACTCTATGCCATCCCCAGCGAAAACTTCGACAAGCAGTTCATCACGCGTGAGGATTACACTCTTTCCTCCAAAGACAATCTCTATGCACGCTACCTGCTTGACAGCTATCAGGCACCTTCGTTCTTCTTCCCCACCAACATCCTGGTCACCACGCAGTCGGGAAACCCCGAGCAGCGCGTACAGACCGGAACTATCGGCGAAAATCACGTATTCAACTCAAGCTTGGTGAACACCGCGCACGCCTCGATCCTGCGCCGTAGGAATGATCGCGGCTTCAACCCATCTGACATCAATGCCTGCGACTTGGGAGTCGGCATCACCTGCGCCGTACCCGCCGGGCTCTATTTAACGACGGGTGGCAACGGCATCGGAGGTTTTACTATCGGAGGCGCCACCAACTCTCTGGCCCACTTCAACGACAACACGCTTTCCCTCGACGACGACGTCACTTGGTTGCATGGAAAGCACCAGTTCGTGTTCGGCGGAGAGTATGTGCGCAATCAACTGAACATTTCCAACGGCTTCCTCAGCAACGGCAATTTCGGCTTTGGAAGCAATTACAGCGCGTACGGGCCCTACGGAAGTAAGACTCAGGCCGCGGATAATCCGGAGTTTGGAGTGACCAACGTAGGCGACGGAGCCCTCGACTTCCTCGATGGAACCATGAGCGGCTACTCCCAGACCAAGTTGCAGCAGAATGCCCTGCGTTCCACTGTTCCAAGCCTTTACGTTCAGGACACCTTTCACACCACCAAAAGGCTGACCCTGGTATTCGGTCTGCGTTGGGATCCGTTCTTCGCACCCATTGACGTGTTGAACCGCGGGGACATATTCAGTTATTCCGCGTTTCTCGCAGGCCAGCGCAGCAGCGTATACCCCACAGCCCCTGCCGGAGTGTCCTTCTACGGCGACCCGGGCGTTCCACGATCGTTCACCCGGAGTTCACCCAACCAGTGGGATCCCAACATCGGGTTCTCTCTTGACCCGTTCGGCGATGGCAAGACCGTGCTCCGTGCCGGCGGTGAGTACATCTACGACATGCCTAACAACTTTACAATGCAGCGAAATCAGCAGAACCCGCCCTTCGCCACTTCCGTCGGGCAGTCGCTTAACACGTACATACCGTTCTCGAACCCTTGGAGCGCTCCCACTGTCTCCGGTGGTCCCGGTGCAACTAATACCGCCTCCATTACGGCGAATCCCTATCCAACGGGGGCGTCCCTCGCCGGCAAGCCCAGTGCCGCCACCGCGATCTTCCCAAACAACGCCCAATATATCGTGCCCGTTTCCCAGTTCCACCCAGCCGCGTATCTCCAGTGGACTGCCAGCATCCAACATGATTTCCCTCACGGCTGGCTAGCGCAGATTCAGTACATTGGAAGTAAAGGCACACATGAAGAACTGGGCTTGCCGCTGGACCCGGTGGAGTACATCCCTGGCGTCTCGTCCGGAGTTGCAGGTCCCACGAACTGCAACATATCCATCAATGGCACAAACTATTACCTAGGCGAGCCGGGGTCTTCCGCGGTGCCCAAGGCCGGAGCAAATTGCTCTACCACAGGGAACAATGCGCAGCGTTCTCTGCTTACACTTGAGAGTCCCACCCAGGGAGTCCTTTTCGGTGGCGGAACGACTTCGCAATTCATCAGCGACACAGCCTTCTCCACCTACGAAGGCGTAGTGGTATCGGTCAATCACCGCCTCTCCTCGACCTTCAGCCTGCTGGCCAATTACACCTGGTCGAAGTGCCTTGACATCGAAGATAACCAAGGTGACGTTTCTGGTATCACGCTTGAGAATCCCAATAATCCGCGCATGGACTACGGTCCATGCGGCTTCGACCTCCGCCATGTCGCAAATTTCGTGCTGGTCGCCAGGAGCGCCTTTCACTTCAACCATCGCGTGGAAAACCTCATCCTCAATAACTGGGAGTTCTCCGGCCTGTCTCACATCTCGAGCGGGACGCCATTCTCGGTGACGCTCGGTGGCACAGATGACTCTTTGACGGGCATCGGCAATGACCGCGCCTCTATCATCGCAGGTGTTCCGGTATACCATGAAGTTTCGTTCAGCAGCGCAAGTGGGGAGGCCAATCGCGAATATCTCAACCCGGCTGCGTTCGTGACCAAACCCATAACCACACCGCCGACGAGTCCGGTCCCGATCTACGGAAACACCGGCCGCAACGCTTTTAACGGCCCACGAGTCGTGAACTTCGATGCCCAAGTCACCCGCATCTTTCCCATCTACGAACGCCTGAATATGCTCATGCGCATCGAAGCGTTCAATGTTCTCAACCATCCAAACTTCGGAAACCCCAACGTGAATGTTCTATCAGGAACTTTTGGCCAGGTCTCATCAACTTCCAACAGCGCCCGAGTCTTCCAGGGAGTGTTGAAGTTCACTTTCTAATTCTCTTGACGCCGACCTGCCCCCGCCTGACTTCGCTTGCTGGGAGCCGCTGCGAGGTCTGGGTCAATGCGATCAACAGCGTGGCCGAGCCGACCCGTCAAAGGAATCTGGCGCAGCCAGGGTGTCGGTGGCTATCGCCAACAGTTCGCGGTGTCCTCTTCGCCGCAACACTTCGTGCCCATGCAGTAGCTGGTAGAATTGCTCGCCCGCCGGCGTACCCCGCGTGTTCACGAGCAAGACAATCTTGTTCATCAAGGAAAGTGATTAGGACCTTCTTATGCGACCATTGGACTCGGCAAGAAGACAACTACTCAAGCTCAGCTGTGCGGGAATCGCTGCTACCGCCATACCGGCCTTTGCTGAACCATCGGCCAACCCGCCAAATTCATCTGTCATTTTTGATGTCCGTGCCTATGGCGCCACAGGCGACGGCAAGACCGTCGACACGCCCGCCATCAACCGCACCATCGAAGCAGCCGCGGCAGCCGGAGGAGGCACTGTCATCTTTCCTTCAGGAAAATATCTCTGTTTTTCGATCCATCTGAAGAGCCATATACATCTCTACCTTTCGCAGGGAGCGACGATCCGCGCGGCGGATTCGCCTCGACGAGGAGAAGAAACCGGTTACAACAGCGGAAGGTATGATGCAGCCGAACCCAACACGCCCTGGGAGAAATATCAAGATTACGGTCATAACCATTGGCATAACTCTTTGATATATGGCGAGTCGATTAGCGATCTTAGCATCACAGGTCCAGGACTTATTGACGGAAGTGGCTTGTCACACGGGCGTGATTGGGTCCCCTCCGACTATGAATTCATAGCGGAACAGTCAGGGGTCGGTAACAAGACCATTGCCCTCAAGAATTGCCATAATGTAGTGCTCCGTGATTTTTCTGTTTTGAAAGGCGGCCACTTCGCTGTGCTGCTGACGGGGGTGGACAATCTGACGATTGATAATCTGAAGATTGATACCAATCGGGATGGGATTGACATCGATTGCTGCAAGAACGTTCGCGTCTCGAACTGCACAGTGAACTCGCCATGGGACGATGCGATCTGCCCGAAGAGCAGCTTTGCACTCGGCTATGCGCGCGCCACAGAGAATGTCACAATCACAAACTGCCTCGTCACTGGCTGCTATGAAGTAGGTAGCGTACTGAATGGCTCCTTCAACAAACTGCCGCCCAACTCTCACGTTCCCCGTACGGGACGCATCAAGTGCGGTACCGAATCCAACGGCGGCTTTAAGAACATCACGATTTCAAACTGCGTCTTCGAGGGTTGTAACGGGCTTGCACTGGAGAGTGTCGACGGCGCTTTGCTCGAGGACATTGTCATCTCCAACATAAGCATGCGCGACCTCGCCACCTGTCCAATTTTCATGAGACTCGGTTCCCGCCTGCGTGGTCCGAAAGAAAGCACCCAGGTTGGTACTCTGCGGCGGATACTCATTAACAACCTGGTCTGCTACAACTCCGCATCCAAGTTCTCTTCTATCCTCAGCGGGATTCCTGGCTTTGCAATAGAGGACGTGAAGCTGTTGAACATCTACATACAGCACCAGGGCAATGCCACCCCCGATTTGGTCAACATAGTGCCACCCGAGTATGAAAACAAATACCCTGACCCTGGGATGTTTGGACCGATGCCGGCGCATGGCTTTTTCGTGCGGCATCTAAGGAACCTCGAGATGAGTCACATCGAAATCCAACCTATGCAACCAGACCCCAGGCCCGCGTTCTACCTCGATGACGTTAATCGTGCCGACTTCATCTGCGTAAGTGCTCCCGCCGAGCGGCCAGCCTTCCAGTTTAAGAACGCTGGTGATCTGAGAATTTTCCTAAGCCGCGCAGCAAGGGATACACAGTTACAGTTCGCCGCTAACGGGAGCCTTTAGCCTGGCGAATTTCAATAGGAGGTGTTTTCCGCTCGCTTGACAATTGCAGCCGCACAAGGCTACGGTTGTAATTGAGGTGGTTACCACCTTCTCCTCTTTCAGGTTCCCTGAACTAAGTCAGCCCATCTGAAGTTTTCTTTCTTAGCAACCCCAACCTAAGGAGGTTGCCATGTTTGCACGCAATGTATCGATTCATCTGAAATCCAATATGCTTTCCGATTACACGCGAACGTTTGAGAAGGACGTCCTTCCTTTACTTCGCAAACAGAACGGTTTTAAGGACGAAATCACATTCGTTAGTGCCGGCGGAGTTGATGTGACTGCAATCAGTCTGTGGGCAAACAAGACAGATGCAGAGGCTTACAACACTAATGCCTACCCAGAAGTGTTGAAGACCATGGCAAGATTTATCGATGGAACGCCCAAGGTGCAGAGCGGTGAAGTTGTGAACTCGACCTTCCATAAGATTACCGCTGCAGTAGCAGCGTAAGGGCTTAGATCTGTTCGTGCGAGAGGGCGGACTTAAGTCCGCCTTCTCGTTTCTTTTCTCACTCTTCAGGCCTCCTGAAGTTTTCCTCTTACAATCTCATTCGTTGGTCAAATCCTCACGAAGGCTGCAGGATTCCTCTGGTAACGCTGGACGCCGGGACCGGCGGGCCGAGCCAGCCACCCGATAAGGGCATTGGACCTTTAGTGGATGTAACCAGGCATTACGCTCAGAACCGGCAATGGGCGCTATTGCGATATTTCGCCAATACATATCGCTAGTCTAGGTGAACTAGATTACTGCACATGGAAATAGAGTTGGATCATCTATTCGTCTGTGCCGATTCAGGCGCTCCCGTGTCAATGTCTGCATTTGCGGGAAACGTCCGCACTTCTGTTCAGAGTCGTGCAACGATTTCTGGCTCTGAGGTGTCAAGCGCTGAAAAACGAAGGGGGCGGCATCACTCCGAGTAGCCGTCGTCCTCGCCGTCATCATCGTGATCCCCGTCGCCGCCCTCTTGCTCCTCATTTTCTTCATCGTCAGGCTCTTGTCGAAGGCGAACATCGGCTGAGTCAGGGCATTCTAGATGTGTACGCATGACCAAATGTTACGCCTCGCAGCTTTCGATAGCCCAGTGATAAACGAGCGCGCACTGAGTGAGGGCATAGAAGCAGTACAATCCTTGGTGGAAATCGAAGGAGAAGCGTAATGACGCAAAAGGTAATCGAGGTAGTGGGAACTTCGAAAGAGAGCTTTGCGAAGGCTGCTGAAAACGCGGTAGCCGAAGCTGCAAAAACGGTTCGAGGCTTGAGGTGGGCGCGAGTGGCAGAATTAGAGATGGAACTGGATGGCAAGAAGATATTGAAGTACCGTTCCACAACAAAGATTTACTTCGACATTGAAAAGTAGTCACGTCGGTGAGACTCAGTCTTCGAGCACTGGATTTCCGATAACACGGCTTCCGGATCTGCCATACAAAATGCACTCGAGTTGACCGCAAAGCTAAATAAATGGAAGTCGGACGCAGATCAAGCACTATCTTGGGATCAGATATGACCCGGGAATGCTCCCGTCTAGCGTTGTCAAGACCGCACCATTCGAACTCGCAAGTTTGCTCAAGTGACCATCGGTAATTAGCTTAGGCGCTCGGACCCAACCGGGAAGATGGGAAACATCGTGTTCGTCAGCGATAAATGCAAGGTGGGGGGTGCGCCCCCCTTTAAGACGCAGCAACAGTGTGCGCGCTTGAGCGACGGTGAATCCATATGCCGGGGCTTGGGCTAGCACACGCAGAAATCCGAGCTCTGTGAGGAGTGGCAATCATTGCACAGTGTAATGAGATTGTCTTCTGCGTCATAAGTCTGCGGGTATATAGTGGATTGGAAAGTCCACCGGGCTAATGCGCGAAACGGCCGGTTCTGGTTTCGGAGCCCAATGGTTTTTGATCGAGCTCGGGTGTCATGTTTGTCGAGCGATTTGGCTGCTTCGGTGGCCGCATTGGTAAGCATGACACTTCAGGGCTGAAATTCAAGGTGCTCTATCCAGGCGTAGCGCGTACACTCTTTTCCTTAGAAAGCAAATAAATGTCACGATTCGTGTCACGGGATCATTTTTGAGCGTATGCTTTCTTCATGAAGCCAGATACCGATGAAGAGATCGAGCAGAGGTTTCAAAGAGTCTTCCATCGAGAGATGACTCTGAGAGCGGCGTTGTTTTTTTATACTCGATGGCCGCCACAAATGGGAATGCCCGAACTGATGATGGTGCACCCCCGGTTACGGCGGTACGACGAGCTTCGTAGCGTGATAAACGAGGACACATTACTGAAAGGCCTTTTCGCGCTTAACGACATAGCCTTTCTGGGAAAAAACATCCTTTCAAAAAGCCTCCTATTGATACGGGGGCTTTTTGCTGCGCGAAAAAAGCCGCCCAGAGCTTCGGGAAAGATTGACCGCGTGGGATCTGTGGTACTTTCTTGCGGTAAGATGTGCCCTAGTCTGGATTTGACTCGTTCTGAAATTAATGATCTTTCGAATTGTGCAACCGCCCCTGAATCATCTGAAACATCATTTCACCGGGCTGGAAGAGAGGTATCGACTGCTTCTGTTACTGAGACAAAGTCAATGCCAAATGCCCTGCACATTTCAAGCCCTGAGATAAGCATTTTCAGGGATCGGGCAAAACGATTCATTAAGTCCAGGACGGCTGGAGGCAGATCACCGAAATTCCCGTATCTTTAATATAAGTGGCGCAACTGCCAACCACGCCGCAGAATGTACTCCTTAAGCGCTCTTTGCTGCTTTCGGCAACACATTCTCTTCAGTGCAGTCTCGGCAATTTGCTCGAGGGGGGTGAGCCGACTGATAGGCGTCTGTCAGTCTCGTGCAGGACCACTCGTCCGGCAGTACGGTAGCGGCGTACTGTTGTCACACTAGGTATAAAGGACAGATCAATCAAGAACTGTTATCGGCAGGCTCAAGGAGAAGTGTCCAATTTTCGATGTTCAATTTAGGGACCCGTCCGACTCTCGCGTGTTGTTTGTAACCAGCGTCACGCCAAGACTGCGCGCATGGGCCGCAATGAACAGGTCGTTCGCGCCGATCATCGTGCCAAGAGTCTTTAAGTGGCGCGCGAATCTTCGCGTAATGCGGAGATGCAGCGTCGGGAAAATCGAGAACTTCGACGTAGCCCAGAAAGGCATTCAGCGCGGACTTCATCCAGCCGTCACCGAGGAGACACTTCGACCCCGAACAGCAGTTCCAACTTCGTGATTACAGAGATGCAGACGTCACTCACGGGAATTTACTGCAAGCGTTTCAGAACCGCATCATTCGAGCGTTTCATGATGTAGGAACAAGAGTCTGTGTCCAGCATATAGCGCGGCATTACGGTTCACGCTCCTGTACAGGAAGTCTTCGATACCTTCCATGAAATTCGCTGAGGCAACAGACCCCTCCGCAAGGTAAGATGTCCAATCACATGGCCGAGGGGACAATACAACTTCACTACCCTGTTTCCGTATGAATACTTCCTGGGTTCGGAACTGAAACTCCTTGGGCAAGCGAACGGCTTGACTGCGGTTATTCATGAACACTTTCGCTTTACGTTGCACGCGCCACCTCCGGTTGCGAGAACGACTCTTGGCATATACATAAGTATATGCCATTGTTTTCTGTCGCGCTAGTCTCTTTCAAACCTTGAGATAGAGGAACTTGCGACTGATCGGTCGTCAATCGAGTACCCACTACGGCAGAGCGGAGGTTTGTGCCGTTCGGGGCCAAACGCCATACAATCAATTCCATCGATGGGAATCTAGTTTGTCTTGAATGGATTAAGAATCCGGACGTCCATCTGGCTGAAATCCGCTTCATTTCTGGTGGCGACGATCAACTGGTGAACGCGTGCGGTAGCAGTAATCATAGTGTCCTCAAGCAATCTGTCTGGCTTTCGGTCCATGATCCGACCCCATTCCCGAAAGCATAGGGTGTCCATCGGCAGTATCTGGTACGAAGCTGCCAGCTGATCCGCCCAAGCCTCGATGTCACTGGCCTTCGATGAATCTTGGCGGCGCGTCCGTTAAATCCCTGCTTGTAGATCGCCCATCGTCATGGACGAAAGGAACAGTCGGTTCTATTCGCGTCGAAAGTGGTGAACGCGAGTCTCTTCTTTGACCCCCGAGATCTCCGCGAACCCGCCATTTTCGACTTGCTTGTTAGCATTTGGGTGACTCCAACAGGTTTTTGCTTTCATGAAAGGAACAAGTATGTTTTCATTTGGCAAATTGGGAAACCTACAGTACGTTGTGACTACCCAATTTAAAAATAGCAGGATTTTTATAGGTCTTGCCAAGTGCGATCCCCCCACCGACCCATTCCGTTTGTCCTGCTGTGCGCGGTTCTGGGTATATGCCTGCACGCTAATGCGCAGACGACTCCGGTCATCACGACGATCAATCCTCCTTCCGTCACGGCGGGGAGTTCAAATTTCACTCTGACCGTCACGGGCAGCGGATTTGTCGCCAATTCCGTAGTTCAGGTCAATGGAAGTGCCCGTCCGACAATGTTTGTCAGCCCACTGCAACTACGGCGACCATTTTTGCCTCGGATATTGGTGTCCCAGTATCGCTCCAGATCACGGTGTTTAATCCCTTCTTCACTAGGCCTGGCGTCACGTCGAATACCGTGACCTTGACCGTCACTCCCGCCGTGCCCGGCCCAACCCTAACCAGCGTTTCTCCGGAATTCGCGGCTCAAGGCACCGAACGGATACGCATGACGCTGGTCGGTACGAACTTCCGTCCCGGAGCGACGGTCGTGATTTCGCCGCCCCTCTCATCTGTGAGCAATTCCAATGGACGCACTCGCGCCAGCGACATTCAGGTTGTCGGCGTCAGCATATTAAGCAGCACTTTGATGACCGCAATTGTCACTGTCGGACCCACAGCGAAAATCGGGATTCGTGCAGTTGATGTGTTGAACGTTGATGGGACGAGCACGGCGGGTTCGCCCATTGCGATCGGCACTGGGACCTCGCAGCCTATTCGAGTCGAGTCTTCAACTTCCTTGGGCGCCCCGCTTTCGGTTTTGAACATGGCGCTGATTCATCCGAGGGATGGAACCGTCGTGATGGAGGGTCAGGAACTCAACGCGGAAGCGGTGCTTGCGGGCTCAGGGACTGGAACGGTGATCGGACAGTGGGTTTGGGACGGAAACGTTGTGGAGCAATTCTCCGCTTCGATTGTGGGAGGCCAGAGCACGACCATTCGCACTCGGCAGTCGCTTCCTACTTCATATCTTGGTGTACATACACTGCAATTGCGAATGATCGAGCCGAATCAGGTTGCCACTCGTCCCATCGTGGTAGTGGTGAATCCAGGCACTTGGCAGTTACAGCAACTAATTCAACCCGAGTATGGCGCTGCATTTGCGATTGATAATCCACCACGCTTTTTGTGGGCTCCAGTTCCGGGTGCGGCGAAATATCAGATTGGATTTTCGACGAAGCCTTATCTTTCGACGATTGGCACATGGTTTGATCTGACGGACAATCAATGGGAAATTCCATCGCAAAATTGGCGCGATCTTCCTGATGGCGAAATTTTCTGGACGGTGCGCGCGGTTGAGACCGACGGCGAAACCCGTAAACCGCTGCCGATGAGGAGTATCTATCGGTTGCCAGAGGGCGGATTGGTTTCGGTGCGGCCGGTTCCATCACGTACTGCGGCGGGAAATACGCTGCTCGAATGGAAGCCTGCGATCAGAAATGGCTTTTACTTCGTGGTGATCAGCGCCGATGCCGAGGGAAGGAATGTTATCCGCGAGTATCTTACCCCGGCTGCAACCCTTGATTTGCGAGCGGTGGATGGAAAGTTGACCCCTGGCACAACCTATTTTTGGCAGGTGAATGCACTTGCACCAAATGGAAACCCGGTCATGTCAGGTCCATCACAAAGCTTCGTCGCGAAAGCGGCGCCGAGATCAAGTTTGTCTGACGATTCCGGATTGGTACGATTGGCCTCGCTCGGCCTCCCCGAGGCTTTGCCTGGCCTTCCCGATCTTGCCTCGGAAATTACGAGCCGTACGCCTCCGCCAAATAGCAGATATTAATGATCCCGAACCGACGATCTCGGCTACTTTCCCAACGCCAGTCAATCCGGCTGACGTCAGCCTTATGGTGGATGACATTGACATCACTTCTATGGCGCAGGTTACCGGAGCCAAAGTTGCTTTCACGCCCCCGCTGGCGTTGGCTGGAGGCGACCATAACGTGAATCTGACGGTTGGCAACGAGGCTACAACCTGGAAATTTACCGAGGCTGCGCCCGCGCTTCCAACACCGCCGGCCGTCAATGCGGCTGCTACCTTCCAGCCTGGAACCGATGCGGAAGCGCCTCCCAGCTTGCTCGGCACTTTGCCGTTGCCGTCCGCAATCCTCTCGGTTCCGAAACCGCCTGGCGCGGGAGGTAAGGAGGTTCCTCGTCCCCCTGCTAAGTCGGGACCGTCGGAAGAAGGTCAGATAAGCGCAAATACGCAATGGGCATCGGGATCGAATCCTCCTGACACGAATACCATCTCGGTCGCGCAACGAGTGATGTATGAAGACGGGCCGTGGCGCGTCGAAGTAAACGGCAGCGGGCTGCTCAACTCGACATTGAATCCTGGAGCGCAAAGAACCAGCCAGGGCCGGGTTAACGACTACGTGCTTGAACTGGGATACAAGACAGCGAACTGGGGCACGAATTTGCGCTTCGGAACCGTGTCACCGGTTTTGTACACCGACGCGCAATTTGTGACTGCGGCAACTCCGCGGCAAGGCGCGGAAGTGACATTGACGACGCCCGCAGGAACTTTCGGATACTTTGTCAACACGAATGATGAGGCACTCGGTGGAGGCGCCGGTATCAATTTCCATCAACAACTCATGGGAGCGAGTTGGCAGGCACCGCTTCCCAAATGGGCGCAGTTTCGCTTGATGTGGCTTAGTGCGCAGGATATCGGCGCGCCGACCTCGGTGGCTTTTGATTCGATGGGCAATCCGATTATTACTCCTAATCCAGTTGCCGCGAAATCTAGCGGAGACGTGTATGGCGCGTTGCTAAACATTCACGTGACCCCAAAATGGTTGTGGTCATCCGAATACGCCTTTAGCGAAGATAACCCCAACACTAATGATCCCACTTTGAGCTTCGGGTTTGGCCGGGCGTGGCGCACTGGAATCTCTGGACAAACCGGTGGAACCAACATGAATGTGACGTATCGAGACGTTTCTCCGAACTTTGGGAATCCGGCGAATCCGAGTCTGACGCAATCCAGCCAGTCGAATCTTCGCGGCGTGGATTCGGCAATCACTCAGACCACAAAGTCGGCTGGCACATTCGGGCTGGATTACACATTCCTGGAAAACAACGTTGATCAAACGGATAGCGCTGAGCTGCTCCTTCACAGCTTTATGGAATCATGGAGCAAACCGTTTGGCGTGAAAACTAATTTGGTGGTGGATGCCCGCCAGTCACTCACCCAGACTGGCACCATTCCGGCGGCGCTACAGGGCTTGTCTCCTGATCAGCAGGGAAGCCAGGACCAGCGTGACCTTTCGGGCGATGTGAACCTTACGCGCCAGATTGGCGCAGTGTCTCTATCTGTCGGCGGAACGCGCGACTGGAATCGGAATAATCTGTTTCCATCCGCCGACACGATCACTTCTTCGCTCACATTCGGCACCAATTTGATCACGCGCGGATTCTTCCAACTTAATTCGCAAGCGAACGCAAATTGGGTAGCGGCGGACGGCTTGACCGTGGGTACGACGCGGAATATAACGGTTTACATTCAACCAGCGTTTTCGTGGAAGAAGTCCAATCTTCAACTGTCACCGCTGATTACGTTCACGAAAGGACGCACTATGCTGGCCAACGGAACGCTAACCAGCGACACCCTTACTGGACAATATGGCGGGCGACTTTCGTGGACGCTTCCTGGAGTTCTGAAGTTCAGCACATTTTCGTTGCAGGGAAATTACGACCAGAATCGCAACGACATTATGAGCATGGGGCAGATGGCAATTGACCAGCGCAGCACGCAGTTGCTGGTGCTTTGGACTGCCACGTGGGGACGCAGGCATGCGTTCTGAGATAGGGATGCAGTGCAGATGAACATTCGACGATGAGCAATCGAAGAACACGTCCGACATTGGCCTGTGTGTTCGCCGCCACTCTTGCGCTCTGCGCGGTTGCCCATCCTCAAGCGAGACCGTCAATTCCGTCCTTGATCTCCTTCACTCCCACACAAGGTGCTGCTGGTTCGACGGTCGCCATAACTTTTACCGGAACAAACTTTGCACCGCGGGCTTTGGGCCTTCAATTCAGTCCATCTCAAGCTTTAACCGTTACAAAATTGCAGGTTGTTTCGCCTTCGCAAATCATTGCCCAAGTGCAAATTGACGCGAGTGCCCAAACCGGTGCACGGCGATTTTTGCTTACCGTCGCTGACCATACTTTGGTCTCTCCTTCGCCATTCACGATTACCGCTGCATCCGCGCCGACTTGCCCTCTCGGCATCGCGGCGTGTGGTTCTCCTCCTGCACCGCCTACCCGAGCCGGGCCGGCTCTTCGCGGATTTACCCCTCTTCAAGGAACGCAAGGAACGTCGGTTACGGTTATTTTCGCAGGCGCGAATTTTACTTCGCCGGCGTCGGTGCAATTCACGCCGAACTCGGGTCTCGCGGTTCAATCAACGACCGTTACGAACGCGAATCAGATTCAGGCTCAGGTCAACATTGCGCCAAACGCGCCGCTGGGAGCGCGCAGCGTCGTGCTCATAGTTGGATCAACGCGGCTTCCGGCTTCTAATACTTTCACCGTGGTTTCCGGCGCAAGTCTGACGCACGTTCTTCCGATGCAGATTTTGCGAGTGGTCCCAAACCAACTTGCTGCGGGAGCCCAGAACGTCGACCTAGCTCTAGAAGGCCGCAATTTTGTTCCCGGAACTCAAGTTGTCTTCACGGTTGGTGCAGGAGTTCCCGCGGCAGTTTTTGCCAATGGGCCAGCGAGGTACCTGAACAGCACCGAAATTCACGTGACAGTCAACGCGTTACCCAACGCTCTTCCTGGAGGCCGCGACATCAACCTGCAAGTTACGAATCAGCCGGTCGTCATCGGCAAGGGCCTGTTGAATGTGACAGTGAGTAAGCCCTCAGGCCCGCCGAGTGTGCTAAAGATTGCGCCTATCTCGCTGCAAACTTTTACCAAAGGAGTGATTCAACTCGATGCGCCGCAGTGGGGAGATCAGTGGGATGGAGAAATTGAGGAACACGATGGAATTCCGCTGCTCGACGATGATGTCGTTTTCAAATGGCATGAGCAAAATCCTGGCCTGGCCGACTACTACGAGCTTCGCATCTATGCCAAAGATGGAAAAACTCTTCTGATAACGAAGAAGATCGGCGGCAGCACCGCAGTCGTTTTCGGATCGCAAATCAATTTAGTGCCCACCTATTTTCGTCCGGATGCGGCATTTCTAGCGGCATTGCTTTCGCAGACCGGGAAAGTCCTTGCTCACGGCTTTGTTTATACATCGCCCTCCTCGTCGAAACCTGTGGTCGGCGTGAAGCTTGGGTACAATCCTCCACCGCCAAATACTGGTCCACAATTGAGCGACGGGGAAATGCAGTGGGAAGTTGCTGGATTTCACACTTACAACAATAACGGTGTGGCTCCGCAAAAACCTGGACAAGTCGGCATGCTCAAAGACGCCAAACTTCTGCAGGGCGGACCGCCGGCATCGAACAGCACGACCGATATTGAAGTTGAAGTTTCGACCCGCTGGCCTTTGGGCAAACCGCTCGCGCCGACGGGGCTCGCTTGTAGCGGAACGGGCATGGGCAGCTTGCAGGTCACGAATGTTGCAGACAAGAAAATTTATGACTCGAAGGGAAAACCCACCGGCGGAATTGATCCCAATGATTACGTGCAAGACCCGTGGGTGTTGAGCGGAAATTTCGATCTCTCGCGATCGCCCTACGCGGCGCACCCGAATTTACATCAGCTGCCGGGCTCGCAATGTGCCGGGTGTCTTTTCGGAACAATTGATCAAGTGCAGTTCGATGATTTGTTCGTTGACTGGGGCGACGGAACCGTACAGCGTCTTAGCGCTCAACCCAAAGACCCCAATATGACGAACTGGAATCGCGGCGAGCAGCTTTCTTTGCCGCAGAATGCGACCAGTCCATATGTGATGAAGCATGCTTATCAAAATCCTGGTAGTTTCACGATTCGAGTCTTTCAACTTTCGGAGGCAGATGCGCAGCACACAAACGTTTCGCTGGTCGCCGCCAGTGCGGATGGCCCCACGACTCCTTTTCTTCAGGCGGCTGTCCTTTCGAATGTTGCCTCGCAGGGAAAGCTAAAGCAGAGCACCCTCACTCAGGACTTGCAGGCGGGGTTTCAGGCCATTCTCGCACACGGAAATTCAGGCGCGACGCAAGGGACTAGCCTGGCGCAAGTGGCGAATGACGCTTTCATGATTTACTGCCACCCGGTGAACATCACAGTTCCTGAAGATCTGGACGCCGACGGACCGCTGCACCTTAAGAGTATTGACGACCCGAATTTCCCGGGGTACGACACTGGCGGAGGAATAAAAATCAACGGCGTAGTTCCCAAAAATATTTCATTGAATGGCAAGCCGGAAACCCCTTCACAAAGTGCGCCGCACGAACTTCTTTCCGGCGCGTCGCAACCAAAAGGCGAAACGATTCATGAATCCGTGCACCGGTCTGGGGGCGAGGCGGCGGCGATTTGCAGCACGTGCGACGATGGCATGCTGGCGCAGTCGCATCTTCACTACTACGGACGGGGATGGGCTCGCATCACGTGGGCCGTGGACGGCACACAATCGGCGCAGACGTTGTCGATTCCGCCTTCGCAAGCGCGCACGAATTTAAAGCGGTCAGCGCCGGGGCAGGCGCAGCCTTCCATCATCGTATCGGTCAGTGATCCTCTAAATTCGCAGACGCTGGCGTTACAACCGCTGGGCATGCACGCTGTTTCGGTCGAAGCAGACGTTGCACCGCAGCCTACGAATCCGCATCTTTCCATCGCCGTCGGACGGGCGCTGGGTTCGGTGTTTTCGCCCCGAGGCGGAAGTTCGGGCGGCGCTCAGTCCACCGAGAACCTGGATTCGGCGCAATCACTCTTGAACACGTTGGCGCCGCCTGCAGGAAGCAATTTGCCTCCATTGAAAGTCGGAATTCTGTCGCCATCGAACCATAACTCCGGCGGAGTGGGAGCGGTGCAATACGTAAACGGCTCCCTGCAACAATTGGTTGCTGGAATCGCGAAGGCGCTGCCAGATCAACATGTGGCGTCGCAGCCGAAGCAATATCAAGTCGTGGCGTCGGATCCAAAGCAACCTTGCAAATTTTTATTCCCGGTGAAAAGCGGCGGGGCGTTCGAGATTAGTGGATTGCAAAACCACCTCACCAAGCAGGGAACAAAATTTAGCGGCACTGGAAATCTGATCGTCCATCTCGCCAACAGCAGCAGTGGCGGCTATGACGCGTATCCGCCAGTACAGATAAAGATAAGCGATTGGGATGTGCCCGACGGACAGAATGTTCAGTCGGGAGCGATTGATGTTTCTCCGCAACTCACGCTGGCCGCGGGAGTTCCGGGGCTCAAAGGCACAATTGACCGGCTTCAAGGACAAGCTGGAGCGGAACTCGACGCGACTCTTAGCGTGACCCTCAGCGATGACACGCTTCGCCTTCCCGGAGTAGAGAAGCCGCAATCATGGACCGGCATCACGTCTGAACTCAAGCCAAGTGGCGACTGGATCAAAGACAATCTCAGTCTCTCGCCTACCTTAGTTGGATGGAGTGCATTCAAAATTCAATCGAATAAAGTTCGCATTGATCTGAGTCACCACGATGGCGACGCTGCCGGATCGCTTTGCGGATTTCTGAATGGAGGCGATTGGGTGGGTGTGCGCTTCCCGAGCCTCACGGTCACGCCTTACACCATGGATTTGGTTTCGTCCTCCGCGCTGCAGCCCACAGTCACAGACTGGGGCGTGGTCGGAAGCGGGCTGTGCGGAAGCCTTTCCACCGGACCCTTCACTGCGAAGCTTGGCGATGGCTCGATCAGCTTCGCATCGATCAATGCGACCGCCAGCAACGGAAATTTCAGCGCGCAATACAAAGGCATGGACGTTTACGTGCCTTGGCTGGACACGCATTTGAAGGGCGACGCAACGCTGCAATCGGGTGGAGGAAAGCAGGCCAGCATTTCATTCCCATTCACCGGCTCAGCGGTTTCCAAGACCTATGGCAACATCAGTTTTAAGGCGAGCAACCTGAGTTTCACGCAACAACAAAATATAGGATGGGTGGTGCAGGCCAATACTCATTTCAGCTTCGTGGCTGAGAACACTCCTTTCGCCTCATTCGACCAGCCTTTCTTCTTCGGCATGGATGGCCGTGGTTACTTTGCCAAAGGCGATCAAGGCGAGGACGTTTCGCTGGGAGGCAGTTCTCACCTCGGCCAGACTCCTATCGATCTGGTCTCGGCGCATGTCACAGCCCCACCGAGCGGAAATGAGATCCTCGGAATTCAGTTCAACACCAACGTGCACATTTCCGAAGTGATGGCGGCGGCGGCGGCGCAAGTGAACTACGAAATTGATAAGTCGGGAACCAATTATTCTTCCGCCGGTCCGACGAATTCTCCTTTTAGCATTGACGTGCCTTACCCCGCAGGCCAGCCAAGTTCTGAAGCGAAAGTGCGTCCCGTATATTCGGGCGCGAATGATACCGAATATTCTGGCACGGTCGATCTCAGCGAATTAGGTGGACCTCCTGCCACTGGCGAATTTCGTCTCGGCTACAAGGGCGGACACGATTACTGGCTTACGCGCGTGAGTTTCAGCCTTGGAGATGCTGGAATCGTTCTCATCCCCGCGCCACCAGTAATGAACTTATACAAAATTCAGGGCGGCATCGGACACAACTTTCCGATCAGCGCATTTAAAGATGTTGGGTCTTTGAACAGCGAGAATCCGGTGATGGACAATTCATTTCTGTTTATGGCTGGACTGCGAGTGGGCATGCCCGATCAATTCACCTACACGCTCGACGGCGATCTCGTAATCAAGTCCGGCGGCCAGGACGGCGGCGCGCGCATGGACTTTCATTCCTGGCTCATAAAACATCCGGACAATGGCAACGGAGATTTTCAGGGATATTTTCAATATGCCGGCAGCAATTTCGATGGCCGACTGTGGGGCCGTCTCAGCTTCATGAATGATGCGGCCTATGTCGATTTGGGAAGCAGCGAGAGCGATGCCGCGGTGGACATACATTTCGGTCCGAGCGCTCCATGGCACATTGACGCCGGAAAGCAGCAAGGTCCGCGCATTCGTGGCCATTTGCTGGTCGCCGATGCGGATATGTATTTCATGCTGTCGGATTCGGGCCTGTCGTTGGGTGGAGGCGAAAGTATAAATCTCACCGTGGGGGACGATTCAGTGGCGTCGGCTTATGTTCGCGCCAGCGTAGACATGGGCTTGACCATCACGCCGCAACCTCACATCAGCGGCGATTTTTCTGCAAATGCAGAAGCCGGAGTCTGCGTTGACGGCATTTGCGTTTCCGACAACGCTGTTGCCCAGATCCATGCGGAGTTTTCCCCGCTCCACGTCCAGGCGACTTCGAGCCTTCCGCTGCCCTGGCCACTTAGCGATATCACTATCACGGTGCATTTGTGATGAGAGATCGAATACTCAACGCGAGCGGTGTGTGTGTGCTGTTAGCCCTGTTGCTGTGCGCCCCAGTATTGATCGCGCAGGATGGGACGGGCGCACTGTTTGCAGCTTCTAATGGCAAGGGAAATATTTCTTTGCTGTGGTTCCCACCGCCGTCGAAATGGCCAACTGGCGGCTGGAAACTCTCCGAGCCCACGGGACAAGTCCTCGTGCCCAAAATTTCGATGGGCGACCCGGCAGCCGTGCAATCGCTTTCCGTCGAAGACGCTGACTCTATAAGACAATTGCCGGCCGTACTTGCTAAGCCCGCCGTCACTCCCAAACAGAAGCAGTTGATAAACATCCTCGGACTTCGCGCATTCAGCGAACCGACCTTCGCTCGCGCCCTGGGCCTCACATGGACTCTCGACAACGTCCCTCCCGGAACTCGAACGTACAAAGTAGAAGGGATCGACAGTTCCGGCAACGCCTCGGGAGTGCAAATCAAGAGCGCTCCGGTAGATTCTGCTCAGATGACACCGCTTCCTCCCGCTCCTGCCGATGTTCAGGCGAAAGTGGATCAAGATGGCGTCTCCTTATTCTGGGCGCCACCCGCCGAAAATCGCCAGCTTCCGGTGCTTGCGTACGCCATTGAACGCGATGGAGGCGGGCAGTCTTCCGCGCCCGTTACCGCGAAGCCCGTTGTGGCTGGATCGCGTTGGAATCCGAAGCTCCCACTTGCCCTCGACGCCAACGCGCCCCCGAACGAAATGCTGACCTATCGGGTGTTTAGCGTGGACGTCTTTGGCCGCCGCAGCGCCGCGAGTTCGATTAAAATTTTCTTTCCAGACTTCCGCGCTCTTGCCCCTCCTGAGCCAGTGGTTGCGACGGCACAGGTCGGGAAAATCGCAGTGAGTTGGAGAGCCCAGCAGAAGCCGAATCTGTCGGGATATGTAGTTGAGCGCGGATTCCTGCAAGCCGGCCCGTACGAAGCTCTCACCGCGCAAGCGCTTCCGCCCACTGCCGCACAATATGAAGACGCCGCGGTCAGAGGAGGAACAACTTACTACTATCGCGTCCGCTCAGTGAGTCCCAGAGGTGATTTGGGAACGCCTTCCGATGCGGCAGCCGCTCAGCCAAAGAATCCAGCCGCGCCGCCGAAAGTTGATGGACTAACAGCCGATGCCGGAGAAACCCGAGTCCGCTTAACCTGGAAGCCGGTCACGTTCCCCATTGCCGGATACTCAGTTGAGCGTCATGCAATTTCTGGAAATGCCGGAGTGGAAAATTGGGTAAAGCTCAATCCACACATTTCTCCCGAACCGATGTACGACGACTATCTGGGCTTGAGCTCCGACGCGAAGATGGAATACCGAGTGATCGCAGTCGCTTTCGATAACGCCGAAGGTCCACCCAGCACTCCGGTTCAGGTCGTCATCGTGGACCGTTCGGTTCCGGCCACGCCTTCTATTACAGGTGTAACCGGCACTGATGGAAAAGTTCTTCTGAACTTCGTGCCAGCATCGCCGGAGAGTACAACACAATTTCTGGTGCTTCGTGCGGGGAGCGCAGACGATCTCGGCGTGGTTATCGGCGACCCACTTCCTGGAAATTCACACCAGTTTACCGACATGTACGTGGCCAGCGGGGAAAGTTATTGGTATCGGTTGGTCGCTGTTGACAGGAATGGCAATCGAAGCGACGCTTCAGCGCCGGTTGCAATTCGAGTCGGGTCTCCGGTTATTCCCGCTCCTCCTGTCCCGAGCTTGCAAAGCGTAAACACTCCATATCCGCATGTAGTCTTGCAGTTCCAACCACCACCAGCCGGATTGAGCGCAATTGTCGAACGACAAGACCAGCCCAGCAGCGGTTGGATACGCGTGGCAGGCCCTCTATCCGGTCAGACTGCAACTGATAACACTGTGACCCAATCGAAGGCATTGTCCTACCGCGTGTCGTACGTCACCAGCGACGGCAGAGTAGGCCCTCCCAGCGGCACTGTGAGCCCCCATCAGTGAGTTGGTTTTCTAAAGGCTTGTCCCCTTTGTAATCTATGGGTGCCCCAGTGAAGCTGGTTAACATTAGTTCGTAATGTCAGAACATTCGTTGTGCGGCTTTCCTGGAGATTAGAAAGATGAAAACAACAACTTTGGCATTAATTTTCGCTCTTACCGCTGTGAGTGCCCATGCGAGGGGGGAACGCGCCCACGAATCCGGCACTCTCTTGCAGATGGATTCAGTGGAATGCGGTACCGACCAAAATAGCGGCAAGAGTCTCGTGGGGGAGATGGTGGGCACAGACTCAGCTCACCAGAAGACCCACATGCTGCTCTGCCAAGAATACCTAATGCAGACAGACCGAATTATTTATAGGATCCGACCGAAGGACGACAAACATCCCGTTCTTTTACCGGTGGGCGAGAAAGCACAGTTTCGCATGGACAAGGACAAAATGAAGCTTCGCGTGGAGGACCTCGACGGCAAAGAGCGGGATTACATTGTTGTGTCGATGACTCCCCGGCACGAACGTGCACAGACGGCTGATGACAAGTAAGGACGAATTCCTCGCGGCAATGACCGAACCCAACGGAGCCTGTGCGCTAAATGCCCCTAAGCGGCCGGACTCATCATCCCGGCAACATGCGAATGGCTCTCGCAGACGTTCAGCATTCCGGCTTCATCTTGAGAAAATAACGAGCGTGGATAGGCACAATGCAGGTGGAATGCCCTCTCGTCCGGGAGATCGTTCCAAAGGCTTTCAAGCGCAAGAGCCCCAGCCTTATTCCCTTTGTCCCACAGCACTGCAACCATTTCTCCGAATACGGTGAGACCTTGATCGTTCTCGAACCGGAGGACCTCCAGCCGAAGGTGCAATTTGAAGCCAAACTCACAATAGCGCTATCGCCTGCGTCAGCCGCTTGGGAGAATGGATTTACCGCAAGACCTGAGGAAGCAGCCCAGACGCTCAAAATAGCGGTTCCGGATGGGAGTGTAGGGAATTGACCATAAAAGTAGGAGCACAGCAGTCGGAGAACATTCTCGCAGTACATCGGCCGAAACATACCTGCGTTATGAGATTGCGTGGAAGAAGGATATGTTCCGCGCACTGGAAACGTTGAAAAAACTCCAACAATCACGTCTGGCCAAGAGTGGAGGATCAAGACCTAGCACAGATTCACCAAACAAACCCAAATCCACGCTCGGGCAGAAACTACTCTCGCTTCCTCGTTCAATTTTTGGGAGAAGTTAGCAGCAGGGTCGAAAGCCCGTTTACCAAACAAAGCCACCGTTGAATTCCCAGGCTTGAATCTAAGCCTGGGAGCTACGCACAGAGTTCAGCGTGGGTAAAGGGAGACAAACCGGTTTCGGAAGGCCGAGCTGCCGAAAAGGAAATTACGAAACAAAGCCACCGGGAGACTCTAGACTGAGTCGCGCTAGGGCCCGAAGCCCCGACTTCATACTCAATCTAGGATTCTCGAGGCGAACTCAGCAAGGAACACCGTTTTGCGAAACAAAGCCACCAAGTCCCGTTGAATGAATACTCCGGTGAAAGTTAGCCTGCCTGCACGACGCGGGCCCGTAACCACAACTGCTGGAAAGTGCCGGGACGCATCCTGAAGTATGGGGGTTAGTCGCCTAGGAATATAGCGCATATGAGTAATATAAACTTCCATCTCATATTACTCAATACAACGATTTGTTTTTGGTGGATCACTTTTTCGTTAGCTCCGACCTCAGCGAGCAAACAATGACTTATCCAGAAACGCTCACGGGCAATGTGCGCTACGCTTGATTAGTGGACTTTCAAATTGTTCATACCAGAATGAACCGAACTTCCTCCTACTTTGCATTTCTATCTGTTGTGGGTGTGCTGTATGAGACATAAATCAACTGGCATAAGGTGCACAGTTATGGCTGCCGCGATTCCGAACGCGGACATTCTAAACTTGGAGGACTACAACATGCACCGGAGACATCGTTACCTGACTTCCCTTTTCCTAGCTGCTGCCCTTGCTTCGCCGCTGGCCATTGCCCAGCAAGATGATCAGCATCGACAGCAGGATCAAAACAATCGAAACACTGAAAATCAAAATCGAGTCTACGATAAGGGCCACAAGGATTATCACAATTGGGATGACAACGAAAATCGCGCCTGGGGGCAGTACCTTACGGAAAACCACAAGAGTTCTCACGAATTCTCGAAGGCGAACAATAAGGAGCAGACGCAATACTGGAATTGGCGCCATGCTCATCCAGATAAGAATTAGCAAAGTCACCACGTCGGACGAGGAAACAAAGGACAGCACAAAATACGTCCCGTCCGGAACGTTTAAGGACGGGACGCGTATGCGCAACGCTTGATAAGTAAAAGACTAAATAGCTTCAGAATGGCCAGAAAGCGGATGTATCGTCGAAAAGTTAAGGCGTTTTGCAAGAAGCAACAGAACGAATCGCTTTGGCGCCCCTAAGAGCAAGCTAGGCTGATCCTACTGCTCAAGCTCTTTAATGAACCGTTCCAGATCCAGAGCTTCAACGCCGCGAGCGATCGCCGTAGTCGGGAATTTCGAGCGCGACCTCAACAATTATGCATGTCCGCCATAAATTATTTTGGTGACGGACCAAAGGCATTTTGGCTCCTGACTTCAGCACTCAACACGATAGCCTCCGCAATTTGCTTCATTGACAGGCGCCTCTGGCGGCTTTGCCGTTGTAACGTCAGATACGCTTCTTCTTCGCTCAAAGACAGCTCGGTTTGCAAAATACCCTTGGCCCGTTCCACGAGTTTGCGAGTTTCAAGCTGATCGGCAAGGTGAGAATTTTCGCTTTCCAGTCTCGCCATTTCTATTTCACTGCCAACCAGAAATCCGATCGTTGAAATAAGTCTGGTTTCGCGACCTGAGTATTCGTGCGGCTGCTTGTGCTGCACATTAATCACTCCCACGACTTTCCCCCGGCACAACAAGGGCACCGACAAAAACGCCTCAAAGCAGTCTTCTGGAAGATAATTGAAGAATTGAAATCGTGGATCTTGCGAGGCGCTTTTTTTTATTGCAACCGGTTGGCGATGCTCCGCGACCCAACCGGTAATTCCTTGACCAACGCGTAACTTCAAGCGATCAACTACTTCAGGGTGCGGATTTTTCGAAGCCCGCAACACCAGTTCATCTTTCTCAAGCACATAGATGAAACAGGAATCACACTTCACAAGCACTAAAACAAATTCCAAGACACGCCCTAAGACGGCATGAAATTCGTCGGCAGCCGCCATTCTGCTTCCGATTTCATGAAGTAAATCAACTTCCGGGTTGTTGCTTGACGCTAAGACATTCATCACTCGACACTACCCAACGGCCCGGGTTAGTGTCCAATTGCAATTTTCGATAGAACCGATAAGCCTCGGGTGCACGCCCGTGACGGGAAAACGCCATTGTCACCGAGAGACGGAAAGTTGTCGTTGAGCTAGATTCAGTTTCTATCTTTAAGTTTCTATTACACCTCTTGCAGCAACATGGAAATAAAAGTTAAAGGGCGGTTAAAATTTATCAAATATGGCACCTATAAAAAGTTTGGATTGGCTTTCCACAAACCATACAGGCATTATGCTTTTAGCAGTGAACAATTCGTGTTTAGATGAACAAACGATCACGCGTCGAAAGATCCTCCGTATTTGCCCCTACCATGTAGTAAGGGATTTCCAGTTAACGCGATATTCTTTGGACCTTTCAGGGAATACCGCATAACAGACCTAGGATTCCTGCCCAACTGGGGCAACCAACAAAGTGACTCAGATTGGCGGAGCCATGCCCGAACTATCCCAAGAGCACACAAGCTTCGCGGAGCCGCAACTGGCGGCCTATGCTGGAGAATGGTTTGCTGTACAAACCAAACCCCGACATGAAAAGAAAGTAGCTTTCAAGCTAGAAGAGAAGGATATTGAAGTGTTTCTTCCTCTATATAAGTCGCTTCATCAGTGGAGCGACAGGAGGCAGGAAGTTCAACTACCACTGTTTCCCAGTTACATATTTGTTCGAATAGGCGCAACCCAGGGCCAACGCACCGCAGTTTTGCAAACAGATGGTGTCAGATCGTTTGTAGGAATGCGCGGTAAGGGTGTTTGCATTCCCGAAGAAGAAGTCGAAGCTGTCCAAAAGATATTGGACGAAAAAGTCTCTTTCACAAATCATCCGTTCCTGAATATCGGGCAGAGAGTCCGTATCCGCGGCGGTAGTCTGGACGGAGTTTGCGGAACCGTTATGGCAAACAATCCGCGCAGTCTTATTGTTTCGATCGAGTGTATTCAGAGATCTCTCACTGTTTCTATTGACGGGTACGCAGTTGAACCGGTCTAGCATTTCGCCCCGAGCCAAACCCACATTTCATAATTTACTACGTTGGGGAATGTTCCGATGGTTCAACGGTTGACGTTACCCACCAGCCGTTTTTTATCCAGGAAGCCCATGACTCCGAATAGACGACAATTTATGAAGTACATGGCAAAGCTCTTTGACCTTTGCGTCCTGGCTGTATCGATCGTTGTCGCTCTGATCGTTTTCTCATCACCAAAGGGCACGACATTTGCCAGTTTCCTAGCGATGCGAATTAAGCTGGAGAACTGCTTGCTGTTTGCACTTTTTCTCGCGATCTGGCACAACCTGTTCGTCGCCTGCGGATTGTATGTTTCCAAGAGGCTGACGACGCAACGCACACAGATAGTAGAGGTTTGCAAAGCGACGACGCTAGCGGCCGCGACTCTGTTCTTACTAGCAAGAGGTTTTCATTTGAGAATAGTAAGTCTCGGCTTCGTACTAGTCTTTTGGCTGTCGAGCACTGTAATGATGGTCGTGGGGCGCGTCGCATCCCGGACGTTACTCCTGGCCTTGCGAAGTCGTGGCAGAAACAGCAGGTTCATTCTTATCGTCGGTACAAATCGGCGGGCAATCGAGTTTGCTAGCCAGATTGCCAGTCGTCCGGAACTGGGATATCAAATCGTCGGATTCGTGGATGATGACTGGGCGGAAATCAAAGCATTCGAATCAACCGGGCACACGCGCTGCTGTACCTTCGCGAACTTGGCCAACTTCCTGCGGCTTAACGTTATCGACGAGGCGGCAATCTATTTGCCGTTGCGATCCTACTACGAGCACGCTTCTGAATTAGTGTCGCTCTGCCAGCAACATGGAATTGTCATCCGCTTCGACTCGCAGGTTTTCCAATTGCAAGCTCGACATTCTCCGAGTCAGGATCTCGAGGAAAATTCTCAGGTCGTTGCAATGGCGGGCTCGGCCGAAATGTTGCCAGCCTCAATCAAGCGAGCACTGGATTTCCTGTTCTCAAGCATGCTGTTGTTGGCTTTAGCTCCGGTATTTCTTGTTGTAGCAGTCCTTGTGAAGCTCACATCGCCAGGTCCGGTTTTCTTTCGCCAGACTCGTGTGGGTTTGAATAAACGGCAATTCAGCATTTACAAATTTCGAACCATGGTGGCCAACGCCGAGCAGCTTCAGCATCAGCTTCTCGCCATGAACGAAATGTCCGGGCCTGTGTTCAAGATCAAGAAAGATCCGCGGGTCACGCCATTAGGAAGAGTCCTTCGCAAAAGCAGCCTTGACGAACTGCCACAGCTCTTGAACGTGTTGATGGGTGATATGAGTCTTGTGGGACCACGAGCAATGTCCCTGCGTGACTATCAACTATTCGACCAGGACTGGCAGCGGCGCCGTTTTAGTGTCAAGCCCGGGATCACCTGCTTATGGCAGGTCAATGGGCGCAATTCCCTTCCCTTTGAAAAGTGGATGGAACTCGATATGCAATATATCGATAAGTGGTCGTTGTGGCTGGATCTAAAAATTCTCGCGCGCACGGTCCCCGCGGTATTGCGGGGGACCGGAGCAGCCTGAGTCTTACGTTGTCAGGGTACTCTCACGCCGTTCTGGAGCATGGGCTGTCGAGACAAGACTTAGACCGGCTGCGCACCGGTCGTTACCGGACTATGAGGGTTCTGCTGATTGGTAACTATGTTAATGATAGGCAAGAAAGTATGCAGAGATTCGCCGATTTTTTGGCGGACGGGCTGAGGCGGGCTGGACACCAGGTTCGCCTTTTGAAGCCACCTGCAGTTGTCGGTCGACTATGGCGTTCCTGGGGGGGCGTCGGAAAGTGGCTGGGATATGTTGATAAGTTTGGCGGTTTTCCGCTCCTGCTCCGATCTGCTGTCAGGCATGCGGACGTAGTCCATATCTGCGATCATTCGAATGCTATTTATGTTAAGTATCTGAAATCTGTACCAAACCTCGTCACTTGTCACGATCTCTTGGCTGTCCGAAGTGCGCTCGGTGAGTTTCCACAACATCCAACCCGCTGGACAGGCAGGCGGCTTCAGTCATTAATTTTAAACGGTTTGATTGAAGCACAGCATGTGGCATGCGTCTCCAATGCCACGCTGAATGATCTATTGCGTGTTGCTGGGATTGGCGGACATCGCGTCTCTCGGGTTTACAACTCACTCAACTACCCATACTCCCACATGGAGATGACTGAAGCTGAGGTGCGACTCCGCAAACTTTGTCTAGACCCAAGGGAGCCATTCCTGCTTCATGTCGGCGGGAACCAGTGGTACAAGAACCGATTGGGTGTTCTGCACATTTTCGCGCAGCTAAGAAAGTTAGTCATGCCGGATATGTTGAAGCTAGTTATGGTAGGGAAAGCCTGGACCGATGAAATGCGACGATTTGTCGCAGGTAACGGTCTAGCGGATGTAACGCTCGAACTAACCTCGGTCGCTGATGAGGATCTGCGGGCTCTATATTCCACTGCGACTTTAATGCTTTTTCCGTCTCTGGAAGAAGGTTTCGGCTGGCCAATCGTCGAAGCCCAGGCTTGCAGGTGCGCGGTCGCCACTTCGAATCGCTCACCTATGGACGAAGTGGCGGGGGATGGTGCGGTTTACGTGGATCCTGAGAATCCGTCCCTTGCGGCCGCCACCCTGAAAGCGGCTCTCGACAAGTTGCCTGGTATTCGAGAAGCGAGTTTGCGCAACGCGGCACGCTTCAGGTCGGGAATGATCGAGGGATACATCGCGCTCTACGAGAAGGTTTGCAACGACAAGTGCTACGCCTGACTAGCTACCTTGCGATTCAACAGTGAATATCCTCCATATCATTAATTCGGTAGACCCTGCTAGCGGGGGGCCCGCCGAAGGAGTTCGACAACTGGGGACTTCTCTCGCCTCCCAGGGGGACCGGGTGGAAGTTGCATCCCTTGATTCTGCGGATGCAGCCCATGTGAAACAATTTCCCCTGCCGGTTTATGCGCTCGGTCCCGGGACATTAAAGTATGCGTTCAGTAACCGCTTAATTCCATGGTTGCGGACCAATCATAGCCATTACGATGCCGTGATAGTGAACGGGGTCTGGCAATTCCACAGCTTCGCCGCCTGGCGGACTCTTCGCCATTCAGCTACACCCTACGTTTTGTACACCCACGGGATGCTTGACCCTTGGTTCAAGACGCAATATCCACTGAAGCATGCCAAAAAATGGATGTACTGGCCCTGGGCAGAATATCGCGTGCTTCGCGACGCCCAAGCGGTTTTGTTCACTAGCGAGGAGGAGAGGCTATTGGCCCGCAAGTCTTTCTGGCTTTATCGCTGCAATGAGGTCGTGGTCAATTATGGTACGGCTGAACCCGCTGTCGATTCTCGACGTGATCTACAGGAGTTCTTCGCTGCTTATCCGCAGCTGCGGACTAAGAAACTCGTGCTGTTTATGGGACGTATTCACCCGAAGAAAGGTTGCGACCTGCTGATTGAGGCTTTCGCGAAGACACTGGCCGACCAACCCGAGTGGTGCTTGTTAGTAGCGGGTCCCGACCAGGTTGGATGGCAGAGCAAGTTGTGCGAACTGGCGGATCGGCTTGGCATAGGTTCGCGAATCGTGTGGACCGGCATGGTTCGAGGTGCTGTGAAATGGGGTGCTCTGCGCGCCGCCGAGGTTTTCGTCCTGCCATCACATCAGGAGAATTTCGGAATTGTGGTGGCCGAAGCTCTCGCGGTGGGCACGCCGGTGCTAGTTTCCGATAAAGTCAACATCTGGCGCGAAATTCACACAGATGGCGCGGGAATGGTGGGGAAAGATACCCTCGCGGGTACGTGTGATTTGCTTCGGACCTATCTAGAACTAAGCGAGGAAAAGAGATTGAAAATGCGCTGGAACGCCCGCGAATGTTTCGAGAAGAGATTTCAAATCCGGCAAGCAGCCGCCAGCCTACGAAGAGTCTTGGTAAACGTCACAGGAGTGAACTAGTCAGTCTCTCATATGGGTATATCGGAAGTCCTTGCAGGAATATCCGTATTCTTCCCCAAGCATCCCATCGAACCTCCTCCCACGTCGATTCAATGGGCTAAAGGGGAGGCCGCAGCTGGCCGTCTTTCAATTCGGGTCGCTGAGAACCTCGAAGGCGTAGAAGAACTTCGGGCGATATGGAAACTGTGGGCACATAGCCCGGAAACCGACTTCGACTACTATCTTTATAGACTGCAAAACGATTCGACAATTGTGAGTCCCTATGTAGTCACGGTCTCTGAAGACAGCATTCCCCAGGCCATACTGGTAGGGCACATCAGAAAACACAGGCTGTCCGCTACGGTTTCCTTCGTGAACATTCGCGGGCCCGAGGCAAGGGTTCTGGAAATCGTAAACGGTGGGCGACTAGGCAAAGAATCGGATGTTATCGACAAAATCATTGCTCGACAGATTTTACAATGTGGAAAATCTGCCGCCGTGGACATGATCTTATTTCGACGGTTGCTGCTCGAATCAAGCCTATTTCAGGAGTTGTGGAACCTCCGCGGTGTTCTTACTAAACAGCGGATTCCCCACATATTTCGTTATTTAGTTTTGCCACTGACCACTTGTTCCGACAACAGTGCCCCAGTGTTGTCAGGTAAAACCCGAAGAGAGAACCGGAGGAAAACCCGGATACTCCATCGAACATTTCCGGGTAGAGTAAGCTTCAAGTGTTTTTCGAACCCTCGCGAACTCACTCTCGGCATACTCGACGCAGGGACAGTTTCAGTTACCACCTGGCAACACTATTCTGGTCAAGATTCTTTAGATCACGTGGAGGTCCAAGACATCCTTAGATTCTGCGTCTCCAAGGGATGGCTCCGCATATATGTCATGTATATCGACGATTCTCCCTGCGCTTTCTTGATCGGCAACCTTTACCAGGGCACTTTTTATTGCGCCCATGCGGGCTACAGCCCGGCTTTTGCGAAGTTTTCAGTGGGCTCGTTACTAACGGCCTGGGTGCTCGAAAATCTCCACGCAGCCGGTGTGAAGGAGGTGGATTTGGGCGAAGGGGGACAGGAGCATCACCGGCGTCTGGGTTGTTGTACTCGGGAAGAAGGCACAGTCCATTTGTACTTTCCGACATGGCGCGGTCTTCGTCTTAACATGTTTTTCGCAGCAGCTCACACTCTGCGGGCCGCCGGTCGAAGGACCATAACGAAATTGCGGTTGAGCCGGGCGAGCAGAGCGTGGTCGCAATTGTTGATCTCGCGGTGGAAATCCGGAAGCCGCAGGGGGTATACAAGTCTGTGAAGAATGACCTTGTGGCAAGCATTCAGAAGCGGCTGGCATTTTTATGCGTCCTGTTAATCCTGCTTTTGCTGGTCAGCGTGTGGCTTGGCGACCTACAGGCGCAGGTTAGTAAGCCGCAAGACGTTCCCGAAGATGGGAGCCAACCAAAGACCACGAAAGAAACTATGGCGCTGCCGGAGGATTACATCATTGGGTCCGATGATGTTCTGAACCTTTACTTGCTGGATGTGCCGGAACTCTCTCGCGATTATCGTGTGAGCGCCTCCGGTGCGGTCACGATCCCGACCATGGCGAAGCCCATAAACGCGACAGGATTGACACTTCACCAATTCTCGGAGCTTCTTTCCCAAGAACTGAGGGAGCAGGGCTTGGTTAACGATCCCCACGTCACTGTGTCAGTTGTTCAGTCCAGGCTACACTCTGTCGCAATCACCGGAGCGGTAAGGAAGCCTCAAGTGTTTCCAGTCTTTAGTCAAACTACTCTTCTGGACATGTTGTCTCAAGCTGAAGGGTTGGCCGACGATGCCGGAAATACCATCCTGGTACACCGTGGTGATATTGGCATCCGAGCTTCGTGTTCAGGTAACAGCGCTCGGGGTTCCGTTCCAGTTCAGGTGTCTGACTCTGTTACGGTTGACCTAAAACGATTGCTCGAGAGCGGTGATACCCGGCTGAATCTGAGCATCTATCCGGGGGACAGCATTACTGTACCGCGTGCGGGAGTGGTTTATGTTGTGGGTGCCGTGAATAAGCCGGGAGGATTCACCATGAAAGCTAGCACTCATGGGATGACAGTTCTGCAAGCCCTTGCTATGGCCGAGGATACGAAAACCACCGCCCTGCGAAGTCAAGCCGTCATCCTGCGAAACGACCCGCAAGCCCAGGAGGGCCGCACCCACATACCTGTGGATCTGAAGACCATACTGCGCGGCAAGAGTCCAGACCTTGTCCTGCAACCGGAAGATATTCTCTTCGTGCCCGACAGCAGCGGCAAGCGGGCACTCAATCGGGGTATCGAATCGGTTGTGCAAGCGGCCACTGGCGTCGCGATTTATGGAGCGCGGTTTTAGTCGTTCGCCACATCTCCCAGAACCTGGATCTACCCGAATCCGACCCAGGCATTCCAGCGGTTTTTGTGAAGGATGTACAACCAATGACTGACGTCCAATTCGACCCCCCCCGCCAGTTAACACTTCATAAGCGTTTGCCGAGACTCGTGAGCGCGAACAAATCCCCCGCATTTGGCGAGACCTCGGCGAATGTTCGCGGGCAACTTCCCCTGGCAGAGTACTGGTATGTGCTCCGGAAGCGACGTTGGACGATCTTGGGTGTGGTTGTGCTGTTGACGGCGATCACCGCTGTTCTCTCCTCCCTGATGACTCCTATGTACGAGGCCACAGCTCGCTTGGAGATCGAGCCGGAAACGCCTCTTTTGCAATCACAATCCTCGAGCGACGTGTATCAAAAAGTGGATGCAGATGACGTCTTCCTGCAGACCCAGATTCAACTTTTGAAGAGCGACACTTTGGCGTGGCAGGTCATCGAACAACTTAACCTGGCGCAGCATCTCGGTGGGATTTCAGCGCAGGGTGTTCCCCAAGATTCCGATGGCAGCAAAGTGCAGCTCATCGGAGCTTTCAACAGCCGTCTCAAAGTCGAACAAGTGGCAAAGACACGGATGCTTTCCGTGAGCTTCCAGGACCCCGATCCCAAAGTTGCTGCGCAAGTGGCGACCAGACTGGTCAATGACTATGTTGAATACAATTTCCAAGAAAAAGACGAAGCGATACGACGTTCCGGCTGGCTTGAGCAGCAGGTGGAAACGCTAAAGGCAAATGTCGAGAAGTCACAGCAGGAGCTCGTGAGTTATGAGCAGCAGAATCATATTGTGGACTCGGGGGACAAGGAGAATGTACTGGCGCAAATGTTGGCAGACCAGAGCCGTGATTTGATCAGTGCTCAAAGCGAACGTATTCGGCAGGAGTCCCTCTATCGCCAGGTTTTGGCCAATCGTGCGCATTTGGCCTCCCTGGTTCACGACGACCTGCTGGAGAAATTGGAAGAAAAGGCAGCAGAATTAAAGCAACAGTACACACAGACGGTCGCGCAGTATGGCCCTAACTTTCCTAATGCCAAACGATTGCAGCTCCAAATAAACGAAAGCCAGGATCAGGTTCAACAGGAGCAGGCACGTATCATCAACCGGATGAGTAGCGACTACAAAGCCGCTTACAATCGCGAAAAGTTGGCCGCCGCCGGAGTCGCTGCCCAAAAGGAGGAGGTAGGGCAAATGAATCAGTTGCTGGTGCGAGACAATACTTTGCGAAATGAATTCGTAACCAACCAGCAACTCTACGACAGCTTGCTGCAGCGTCTCAAGGATGCAACCATCTCCGCCGCGCTACGCTCGACCAATATCCACTTAGTGGATAGCGCTCTGCTGCCAAACACACCGGTGCGTCCCAGGAAACTCTTGGATATTTTGGCTGGGTTCTGGGCAGGACTATTCCTTGGAGTTATCGGTGCATTTACCCGAGAGGCTCTGGACTCCTCCATTAAGACCGCGGAAGAGGCGGAGGACCTAATACTGAGTCCAGCGCTTGCCGTGATTCCGTTCCAGCGCAGGTCCTGGCTGGAGTTGGGGGGGAAGGTAGCAAATTCGAAATCGCTTGCACTAAGCTTGACAAAACATCCTAACTCGTCTGTGTCGGAAGCCTTTCGTGCGCTTGGGACTGCGGTTTGGGCTCCGTCGGAACCAGGGAAAACTCTACTCATCACCAGCGTCCGGAATGGCGAAGGCAAGACGACAACAGCCTTAAATCTATCCCAGGCCTTAGCTCAACGAAACGTCCGAGTGTTACTCATAGATTGCGATCTTAGGAAAGGCCAAGTGGCCAAAGTGATCGGCCTCAACGACCACAAAGGTTTGACTGAAGTTCTCTCCGGCGAAATGGACGTTGACCAGGCATTGTGTGCTTTGGGGCCGAATTTGTGGACACTACCGGCGGGAGCCGTACCGTCCGACCCGGTAGCCTTACTTGCCTCACCAAAGATGGCAGGCCTGCTGGAAAGACTTTCGGCCGACTTCGACTTCGTGGTCATCGATTCGCCACCAGTCCTGGCCCTGACTGACGCGACCATCCTTTGCAGCCTAGTAAACGGCATCCTGCTAGTGGCGGCTAGCGGCACCACGCCGCGTGGTGGTCTTGTTCGCGCGCGCAAAATCTTGGAGGCCGCAGGCGGCAGGATATTGGGGATGGCAGTCAACAAGCTGGATCCCCGTCGCCCAACTTACGAGTACTCTAACTATTCCTACAACTACCAATGAACAAGATGTTTCTGCCCTCTCAGCGCAAACGGTAGCCATCGCTCGCGTAAACACGCCTTCTAAAAGAATCTGAATGCAAACTGACGCAATAGCCGCCATAGGAACCCAAACCCCTGAATCGCTCGTTTTGGAGTCGCCGTCAGGTCCGTATCTTCCCTGGATCGCCCGAAGTACGGTCCGAAAATGGGTGCCCATTCTGGTGAAGTTCACATTGGTTCAGGGATTGGTCCAAGTGCTCGGTTTGATCGCCGGGCTCTTGATCGTGCGCGCTTTGCCGAAGCGGGAATACGCCTTCTACACAATCGGGAATACGATGCTCGGCGCGATCCTTACACTCGCTGACAGTGGAATCAGCAGCGCCCTCACGGCAATTGGCGGCCGAGTGTGGCAAGACAGTCTGAGTTTGGGAAGTCTGCTCAATACCGCTCTTCAGTTGCGCCGCAAGGTTGCAGGCGCAACCGTGCTGGCCGTCGTTCCGGTTCTCATTTGGTTGCTTGCGCAAAATGGAGCGAGCCGGCTAACCATATTCGTACTGGTTTCGGCGGTACTGGCGGGGTCGGGTTTGGAGTTGATCACTCGAGTCTACGCCGTGGCGCTGCGGCTCAGATCGGAGATCCGTCAGATCCAAAAGCAGGCACTAGTCTCGGCGCTAGTGAAGCTGGCGATTGTCGCGGGAGCATTGTTAATTTTCATCAATGCTGCGGTGGCTATTTTGTCTGTGGTCATTGGATATGCGGTCCAGTACTGGATGCTTCGTCAATGGGTACATCGAGAGGTGGATCGAAGTGTGCCCACAGACCCTGTCATGCGGTCGGAAATTGTCGCAGTCTTAAAGAAACAAGCGCCACATTCGATTTACTACTGCCTGCAGGGGCAGATCACGGTTTGGCTGATCAGTATATTCGGCAACGCGGAGAGGGTTGCCGACGTTGGAGCATTGGGGCGATTGGCAGTTGCTTTTGCATTGCTTACTTCGATCACAATTGAGGTGGTACTTCCGGCGTTTGCCCGGATTCAGTCCGTTCAACAGCTTCGCCGACGCTACTGCCAGATTGTGGCCGGTTACGTAGCCGTATCGATACTATCCGTGGCCGCGGTAGGCGTATTTCCGCGGCAGTTTTTGTCGGTTCTGGGCCATCAGTATAGCGGCCTTGCTGCCGAGGGCGTTCTGATGGCAGTTTGTGCGGTGGTGTCAACGACGGCCGGGTTATTTTGGGCTATTAACGCCTCCCGAGCTTGGATCGTGCCGCCGGCATTTCTTATACCCTGCACCATCGTTGTGCAGATCGCGATGATCTCATTTCTGGATCTGTCAACAGTCAAGGGCGTCCTTCTGTTCACGATGTATTCCTGGGTGCCCAGCATCGTGCTCTCGGTTTGGCTCGCAATGAGGGAAATGTGGAGGACGCCGGTCAACGCGTGACGCGGGATCTCGGAGACGCTGCAGTTTTGCCAAGGACACCGATGAGGTATGAGCCAGCAAGTCCTCAGTCTTCATAAGAGGAACAAGCAGGCGGCCTTCTCAATCCACGATGGGGCGCCGCCCCAGCAAACTCAACATTCTGACCAATATCAATGCGAAGGTTTGTCATCATGTCGCCTTACGGTGCGCCAGGCACAAATGGATTGGGTGATCATGTGGATCAAATTGTCGGTGCGCTTTCGGAGCTAAGCCTGCCGGCGATCAAGAAAATCGGGGTTACCCGTTCGGCGCATGAGGCTGATATTTGCAGTGGCATTGTGATGCGGGGCGATTCTTGGGGATTGGACCACCTACTAGATCGATTTGTAACTTCTGACTGCACGTTGGTTATCCATTACGAATGCTATGGGTACCACCAACGCGGGTGCCCTTTTTGGCTAATCAGGAGCCTGCGCCGTCTTCGATCCCTAAGGGATTTTCGTATGATTTCCGTCTTTCACGAATTGTACGCGTCCGGCCCTCCTTGGACTTCTGCGTTCTACCTAGAACCCTTCCAACGATTTCTGCTTCGAGCGCTAGTGAAGCTATCGGACAAGGTTGTAACCAGCACTCCCGTGTACATGCGCACTTTGAAACAGCAAGGCAAGAATCCGGGCACACACCCGGTCATTTCAAACATTGGCGAGCCCCTCGCCCCAAGTGAGCTCAAAAAGCGCGCAAATAGAGCCGTTGTTTTTGGACTTCCTCATTCGCGTCGTCCCCTATTCGAGTCGAACATGTTAGAGGCTGCGCTGCAAAAGCTCCTTATCGACGAGGTTTTAGAAATCGGCAAACCTTGTGGTCAAAGGGCTCCAAATGCTTCTGGTTTGCGATGGCGTCAATGCGGAGAGCTCAGCGGAAAGCAAGTAAGTGAGTTGTTTCTTCAAAGTCGCTTTGGCCTCCTACACTATCCGCGAAATCTTTTGTCGAAATCTGGCGTCTTTGCCGCGTATTCCTCTCACCGCATGGTTCCAGTCCTAATAGCCAAGCCCGGTTCTCGGGTCGAGGAACTGGAGCCGCAGCTTCACTATCTAGACAGCTCGGACATGGGTCCCTTGGACACCACTACTCTTCAGAGAATTGCTGATCAAAGTTGGCGTTGGTATGTGAATGCTCGCTCTTTGGCTGTTTGTAAGGAGCTCTATCTCGAATGGTGCCGGGACTGAATACTTTTACCGATGCCTGAACAATGATCAGTGCGCCGAACTCTCTGATGGCGCTTTCATCATGAAAAACTCCTTGGGGCTACGTGATCAATGATTCTCTTAAGCCATCCCACTGGCAATGCAAACGTTCGGCAGGCGGTGCGCGCTCTTAACGAAGTCGGACTCCTTTCAGAGTTCTGGACGTCCGTATACTGGCACCCTAAAAACCGCCTAGACAGAATGCTTCCTAGGTCCTTAAGCCGCGAACTGACCCGTCGCACGTTCACGCATGTGCGACGGGATCAAGTCCACTGTTACCCCTGGCTAGAGGTTGGGAGGCTCCTCGCCGGTCGATTTGGTCTGCCTCGCTTAGCCCGCCATGAGGTGGGACGGTTCTCCGTGGATGCGGTTTACCGAGGTTTGGATACAGCCGTCGCTTCCAGGTTGCGCCGCACAGAAGAGATCGATGCTGTTTACGCATATGAGGACGGAGCGTTGGCTAGCTTTCGGACGGCCACGGAACTGGGGGCCAGAACCATCTATGAGCTCCCTATCGGATACTGGAGATGTTACCGAGAGTTGATGGAAGAAGAGGCCGAACGACAACCGGAATGGGCAATGACTCTGCCTGGAAACTTCGATAGCTCGGACAAGCTCTATCGCAAAGACGAGGAGCTCGCACTAGCAACCCACATCGTTGTCGCCAGCGATTTTGTCCGGCGTACCTTGTTTAAAGCCGGTCCTTTGAACGCCCGCGTGAGTGTTGTTCCTTATGGCGCTCCCGAAATACGCTCACTCAAGACCCGGCCATGCGCTTCCGAAAAGATGCTTAGAGTCGTTTTCGTGGGGATGCTCAGTCAGCGGAAAGGTCTGAGTTACCTGCTTCAGGCGGCGGAATGCCTTGGATCGAGGATCAAGTTGACACTCATCGGGCAACGCGTCGGCACGTCCCGCGTCCTTGATGACGCCCTGCGGGTGCATCGCTGGATTCCTTCATTGTGCCATTCCGAGTTGCTGGAAGAAATAGGCTGCCATGACGTAATGGTTTTTCCCTCTTTATTTGAAGGTTTTGGCTTAGTTCTTCTGGAAGCGATGGCGCAAGGTGTTCCGGTGATCACCACTCCGCACACAGGAGCACCGGATTTTCTCAGTGACGGTGAGGACGGGTTTATCGTACCTATCCGGGACGTAGGAGCCATCGTAGAAAAATTGGAATTGCTAGCATACGATCGCGAACGACTCCATGTCATGAGCCAAGCCGCGCTTCTCAAAGCCGAGCAGCGTTCGTGGGAGCGGTACCGCGAACACCTCGTAAGTACCGTCCGTCAAGCATTGGCCGAGGACCTGGCTGCTGAATCGAGCGAGGTCCACCCCACACACTTCGAAGCCTGTCATCCATGTTGACTCGTGAGCTCACCCTCGACACAATGCCGAGCCCGGGTTATTTTCCGGGCTCGGCAGGGCAAGCTTCTGCGACCGAGCAGCACGCAAATGCCCTGAAGCGCATGATTTGGTTGTATTTTTGGCTGCTGATTTTCGAAGGTGCGTTACGGAAGTGGGTGCCGCCATTGAGCGCACCTTTGCTCGTCGTCCGTGATCCGCTTGTTCTCTTAATTTACTTCCAGGCTGCGCGTAGCCGAAATTTTCCGATCAATGGTGCCGTATTAGGGTATTTTTTCCTGGCGATTTCCTTCACTCTGCTGGCCGTAGTCCAGATCATGACTGACATTGGCGGCGGTCCTTTGGTCGCCGCTTATGGCTTGCGAACAAATTTCCTTCACTTGCCACTCATATTTGTGATTCCCCGCGTGTTTTCCTATCTGGATGTTGTCAAGCTCGGCAAATGGGTGTTGTTGCTATCCATTCCCATGGCAGGATTGATGGCTCTTCAGTTCTTGTCGCCGCCAGAGAGCTGGATCAACGCTGCCACCATGTCAGATGTAAAGCAGATCGATTTCGTAATGGGCAAGATTCGGCCCGCGGGTTTGTTCAGCTTTGCCACCGGCACGGCCCACTTTTTCGTTTTAACCACAGCTTTCTTGATTTACGGATTGGCAGAGAACGCTGCCCCTTACTCGCGCTGGCTGATATGGGCAGCACTGTTCAGTGTGGCGATCGTACAGCCGGTATCAGGCAGTCGGACTCTTGTGTTGGGGTGTGCTCTGGAAGTGGTGGCGGTGTTGGCATTTGGAATCTTAAACCCTCATCGGGCAAACCGGATTGTCGCCATGGCTTTTTTGATTTGCGCCGCCACCGCAGCTTTATCGCTTAGCGACTTCTTCCGCGAGGCGGTTGCAGCATTCATGACTCGTTGGGATGAAGCCAGCCAGGCTACGGGAGGTATTAAAGAAGGTCTGGTGTGGCGTTTCTTCGGCGCGTTTCTCGAACCATTTGCTCTCTTGCCCGAGGCCGGCATAATTGGCAGAGGTCTCGGAGTTGGCACGGGCGCCGGATCCGTTTTGATGACCGGGGCGCCTCAGTTTCTCCTGGCAGAAAACGAATGGGCGCGAGTCGTGCTTGAATCAGGTCCGCTGCTGGGCTTTTCGTTTCTGGCGTATCGCGTCTGGGTAGCAGGCACCATCGCAGTGCAGGCCCTCGAGAACGCGAGCCGGCAGCAATTACTGCCGTGGCTACTCGCGTGGTACGCCTGCCGCAGCTTGGTCACCGAAGGAATCTCGCAGCCAACGAACTTGGGATTTATGGTTATGGCCAGCGGATTGTGCCTCGCTTCGATGAGATGTGGGGAGTCTGCAACAATCCGCAGCTGAGAAACATTGCTGACAAGGAGTTGCATCTTGAGCTCGGGTTCCAGACCAACTGCGATCTCCGCTCAACACGCAAATAGTCTACGGTCGGCTGCAGCTTCACTTTCGACGTTAAGGTGTCGGTCAACAAGGAGCCTTCGTTTTCGTTCGAAACCCCCGAGATGCAAATCCCTGGGAGTTAATTGACCGCTAGCCGATGGGTGGCCCGCACACGTTACTTCATGCGGTGCCGAGAAAATTCCAGATCGGCGACCACCGTTCAGACTATAAGTCCCCTAAATTTTGCATCCGCCATGACATGCGGAGGCTTACCCCGCGAAATCCCCGAAGCGCCCGACATCATTCTGCCTCGAAAGCAAAAGGATCGCCGAGCAACCCCATTAATCAAAATGACAAGAAATAAAGCTGGAAAGGACTGATCACAAAATGAAAGTCGATGCTAAGAAAATTCTGGTTTGCGGAGCCGGCGGATTCATAGGCGGCCACCTGGTGAAAGAGCTGGCGGCGGGCGGCGCCCGCGACGTTCGCGCCGTGGACATTAAGCCCCTGGACGAGTGGTATCAGGTGGTTCCCGGCGTGGAAAATCTCTCGCTTAGATCTGAAAGACAAGCGGAACTGCTATCAGGCCGTCGAGGGAGCCGACTGGGTGTTCCAGTTGGCGGCCGACATGGGCGGTATGGGCTTCATCGAGAACAATCGCGCCCTGTGCATGCTCAGCGTCCTGATCAACACCCACATGCTGATGGCCGCCGAAGACCTGGGGGTGCAGAGATTCCTTTACGCCTCTTCGGCCTGCGTGTACAACGGCGAGAAGCAGACCAGCGCCGACGTGGTTCCCCTCAAAGAAGAAGATGCCTATCCCGCCTTGCCCGAAGACGGGTACGGCTGGGAAAAGCTGTTCAGCGAACGCATGTGCCGCCACTTCGAGGAGGACTTCGGCCTGCAGTGCCGTGTGGCGCGGTTTCACAATGTCTACGGTCCGCTCGGCACGTGGGACGGCGGCCGCGAGAAAGCGCCCGCCGCGATCTGCCGCAAAGTGCTCGAGGCCAAGATTTCCGGCAGCCACCAGATCGAGATCTGGGGCGACGGCCATCAGACCCGCAGCTTCATGTACATCGACGACTGCATCCAGGGCGTGAAAGCCATCTTCGAGAGCGACATTCACGAACCCATCAACCTCGGCAGCAGCGAGCTGGTGACCATCAATCAGCTGGTCGACATTGTGGAGGAAATCGCCGAGTATCAAACTTAAGCGGACCTACAACCTGCCACGCGCCGCGAGGGGTCAATGGCCGCAACAGCGACAATACCAAGATCAGGCACTATCTCGGCTGGGAGCCTTCGATTCGTCTGCGGGACGGAATGGCCAAGACCTACGCCTGGATTGAAAGCCAGATGCTCGCGACAGCGGGCCGATGGGCAGCGTGATCAAGTCGTGTTTGAACCGGAGCCAGCTGCTAGTAAAGAGTTCCGTCAAATCCTTGGCCTTCGTTTTTTTGTGGGCGGGGCGCCGCGGGCGATCGAGCTGGTTGCAAAGGGCGGCCTGCTCGTGGTCCCCGCTGCCCCTGCGCTTAAGAATCTTCAGCCACGACCTCGCCTATCGCGAGGCCCTTCTGCAAGCCGACATTACCATCGCTGATAGCGGGTTGATGGTGATGCTATGGAACTTTCATTCAGAAGGACAACATTCGACGCCTCTCTGGATTGGAATACCTTGCTGAATTACTCACAGATCCCGATGTCCGGGAGCTTGGCGGCTCATTCTGGATCATGGCCAATCAGGAAAGCTCAACCACTAATCTTGCGTGGCTGCGGCAACAGGGCATCGAGGTGTTGCCGCAGGATACATATTTGGCACCGATATACAACGGACGAGATCGAAGACGAGGCGCTGTTAAAAGCAATTCGCGACCGGCGTCCCCGACACATTATCGTGACCCTGGGCGGTGGAACGCAGGAGAGACTCGGCTTGTACCTCAAACGAAATCTGGAGCCCGTGCCGTCGATTCATTGTATTGGGGCGGCCATCGCTTTTCTCAGCGGCGATCAGGTTCACATTCCGATGTGGGCGGACCGTTTCTATCTCGGCTGGCTCTTTCGCTGCATCTCCGAGCCGATGCGATATGTTCCGAGATATTGGTCGGCACGCAAGCTCATCGGACTTATGCTTCGCTACCGGGACCGGCTTCCGGTGGCCTAACAGGGAGGCGGCTAATTCTATGCTAAGAGATCAAATCAACTACCGCGTCCGAGCATCGGCGGCGCTTGGGCTCAGGCACACCCCTGAAATTCGAGGCAGGTGGCATGTTGCACGGCTTGTGAATGAAGGTTTCGCTCCAATTTCTCAAGCCTTCTGCACCGCTTGGGTTCGGATGCGCTTAGGGCATGAGATGCGGGTCGATCTGAGATCCCACACGGAATTTCATTCTTACTATCTCGGAGACTTCGATACCGAGGAGATCCGCAGTGCTTTGCGATTAATAAGGTGTGACGCTACCGTTTTTGATGTAGGTGCAAACATCGGTTTTTGGTCGGTTCCCTTGGCTGGTCATTTAAAGGGCAAGGGATGTTTGCATGCGTTTGAGCCGGTTCCAGCAAACTTCTTACGCTTGACCGAAAACATCAGCAGAAATTCGCTAGAGAGCACGGCTTATCTCCATGATCTAGGACTTTCCGATCAGAACAGCGCCTTGTTGATCAGCTTACGCGAAGATTTTGCCAATGGCGCAGGAACGGGAAACGCCGCTATTGTTGTTAACTCAGAAGACCTTCGGTTCTCATGCACTGAGATCACCGTCCATAAGTTAGATGACATTTTCGATTCGCTTGGAGTCGGCGACGTGAATTTCATTAAGGCCGACATTGAAGGTCATGAAGACAGGTTTCTCGCTGGAGCCGCGAATGTGATTCGTCGCTTCCGTCCAATCCTTTATGTCGAGATTAACAAGGCTTATTACGAGCGGCAGGGCCGGAACGCCGTGAGTTTGTTTGAAGCGTGGCTTAGCATTAATTCGTATCGGTCTGCGCTCCGAAGGAAGGGGAAATGGCATCTGGAAGCGTTGCGGAACTGCCAGGCAATGGATAATGCTTTTTTCTTCCCTTCGGAGACCGCTTTGGAGTGTATTAACAGACTCAATTCCTAGCAGAGAATTGTCATGGTTAACCCTGATTGTCCTACCCGACCCTGCGTGGATTTGAGCGGCTTTCACACTTCGAGAACGTAGTGTGAACGTTAGCTTTAGATTGAGGCCCAAAGGTACAGTGGCAAGGCCAACCTGGCAGACACTTCTTGCGGCATTCACCCTGATTGGTGTCGTAGCCCGGATATCGTCGGCGGAGGCGCCGACGACGCGGCATCCACCCATCCCTATTCGTTTCCATCTGGATAGTCCCGGATTCGTGACTTTGGTCCTTGAAAATCAAAACGGAATACGCGTGCGCAACCTGGTGAGCGAGACCTATTTTCCTGCCGGGGATAATATCGTTTGGTGGGACGGCCTGGATGATCTGGAACGAGATCCGGATTCGGCCGCGCACGCTGTGTACTACGTCCCCGGGAAACTGGTTTCCCCAGGTACGTATACCGTGCGCGGCCTGTACCGACAGCGGATTGATCTGAGATATGAGTTCGCCATTTACAACCCCGGGCAACCGCCCTGGATGGTCAGCGACACGTCGAGCGAGTGGCTCACGAACCACACGCCTCCAAGCGCAGTGTGCTTCATCCCGTCGGGGCGAGTTCCAGTTCACGGCCAGCGCGACGCCGGTGCGCCGGCCCAGGTGCTCATTGGAAGTTATGTGGCCGAGGGAGGTAGCGGCCTAGCCTGGGTAAATCTGGATGGCCAGAAACTGCACGGACAGATGTGGGTTGGGGGCGATTGGACGGGCGCGCAGCAAATTGCGCGAGACCTCGGATCGAATCCCCAGTCCGGGGTCTATGCATATGTCGCGTCCAGCTGGAAAGGTGAGCTGAGACTGCATGAGTTGGTAAACGACAAGCAGCGGAAGTTGAACCCGCCGCAGAACCCGCGGCTTGGAAATGGCGAAAATCCCCCCGTGCTGAACCCGGCATGGAGATTTCCCCGCCCTGAGGCGGATGGTATCGGGGGTCTCGCCGTATACGACGGGTTGATTGTTATCAGCCTGCCCAAGATGGACAGCCTGCTGCTGATTGACGCGCCGCATGCGCGCGTCGTCGGCAGTGTTCCGGTTTCCCAACCTGGAGGCCTTTACGCGGATGGCAACGGGCACTTGTACATTGTTAGCGGAAAGGAAATTTTGAAAGCGACTTTTTTGGGACGGTCGCAGACAGGCAATCAGGTAGCCGACGTGGGAACGCCGCAGGTCTTCATTGGGGAGGATCTCGAAGGCCCCCAACAGATGACAATGGACAGCGCCCAGAACTTGTACGTGAGCGACTGGGGTGCGAGCAATCAAGTCAAGGTTTTCTCACCGTCGGGAAAGATTCTGCGTTCCATCGGGAAGGCCGGCATGGTCGCGTCGGGGCCTTATGAGCCTCAGCTCATGCATCATCCGAAGGGAATCACCGTCGATAGCCGCGATCAATTATGGGTCGCAGAGGAAGACTTCCAGCCAAAACGGGTGAGCGTTTGGAGTCTTCACGGTCGCTTGCTCCGCGCTTTTTATGGACCTCCCTCCTATGGCGGCGGGGGAAACCTCGATCCAAAAGATAAGACTCTTTTTTACTTGGACGGCATGACGTTCCGTTTGAATTGGCGCACCGGTGAGAGCCACCTCATTGAGATCCAGCACCGGCCGACAGAGGGTGAGCTACAGTTCGTGCCTGCGTTTTCTGAAGCCGGGTCGAATCCCCCATTGCAGGAGCGTGGCGGTCAGTACAAGGCGGCAGGCGCCAGCGAGAATCCGGATCTTCCTATCTATTTCGCTGGTCGCGTCTACTGGACAAACGCCTATAACTCACATCCTACGAGCGGAACTCCGCTGGTGGGCATCTGGATGAGCAGGGGTGGAGTTGCGATACCAGTTGCTGCGTTCGGAAAAGCTGACTCTCGACCGCTCTTCCTGCGCGCGGCTATGAGATCGCATATCCAAACCGCCACGAATCCGCACAGTGATCGTGATGGGCTACCCGATCTATCGGGCTACACTTTCGTGTGGTCGGATCTGAATGACGACGGGGTAGCAGAACCGGAGGAAATCACAATGATCCCGGGGACTGTAAGTTCAGTCACGGTCGCAGAAAATCTAAACTTGGTAACCGACAAAGCGATCAGTTATAAACCGTCCGGATTCACGAATGGCGGAGCCCCGATCTACGATTTGAAAAAAGGCCAGATCCTTTGCTCACAGACACAAAAACCAACATCTACTGGAGGTGGCCAAGTCCTGGCAACTGCTGGCGATTGGACGGTACTCACCACTGGTCCAAAGCCGTTCGCTTCTGAATCGGTGGCCGGCGCCGAGCATGGGGTGGCGAAATGGACGTATCCGAGCTTGTGGCCCGGTCTCCACGCGTCTCATATCGCTCCGCCTCCGGAGTTCCCGGGTGAACTCATTGGTACGACTCGATTGCTCGGACCGTCGTTCCGGCTTCGCAATATAAAGGATGTAGAGATTTGGGCGATCAATGGAAATAAAGGAACGATCTACCTATTCACCACCGATGGATTGTTTGTTGCGACGTTGTTCAAGGACTTACGGTCGCCAGATTCGTCGTGGGCGCAGTACAGCAAAGCGACGCGTGGAATGCTCGTCTCCAATCTAACGACCGGTGAGGAGAATTTCTGGCCATCGATTACTCAGACCGAAGACGGACAGGTGTACGTGGTCACGAATTTTCCAGCCATCATCCGGGTCGACGGGCTGGATACGATCCGGCGCTTTACTCCTTGGACGATTCGCGTCAGTCCGGACGCGATAGAGCGTTCGAGAACTTTTTTCGTTAATGCAGAACTTACCAGGAGAAGCGAAACATCGAGATCGAATACGTTGAATGTTCCAGTTAGCACGGAACGACTGCCAATCGATGGAGACCTCTCAACGTGGGATCCAAGACAGTTCGTTACCATTGATGAACGATCGAAGCAGATCGGAGATTGGGGAAGGTCGCCGCTAGAATCGCAAGCTGCAATCCGCGTCGGAGGAGATCGCCTGTATGCGGCTTTCCGGACAGGAGACCCGAATGCGCTGGAGAACTCAGCGACCTCTTTCCAGAACCTATTTAAGACCGGCGGGGGGCTGGATTTAATGTTGGGGACAAATCCCAGTTCCGATCCGCAGCGAAAATCTGCGGCACCGGGTGACATTCGTCTGATTGTATCGTTGGTTAAAGGCAAACCGATAGCGGTACTGTACCGTCCGGTTGCGATCACGGGGCCAAAAAATGGAGCGTCCTTTGAATCTCCGCTCCGCACCCTCAAGTTCGATGACGTAGAAAACGTCAGCCAGTATGTTGAACTGGCAAAGGGAACCGATACCACCACTGGGAACAACTCCTCTGCAAGCAACTTCGAGTTTTCAATACCGTTGGAAGTTTTGGGTCTAAATGTGACGCCTGGAACAGTGTTGCAGGGTGACATTGGATTGTTACGTGGAGACGGATTGCGCACTACCCAGCGGGTGTACTGGTCTAATCGGGCGGGCGGCTTGGTCTCCGACGTCCCGACGGAAGCTGAACTAACCCCGCGACTGTGGGGAACCCTGAAGTTCGTTTCGGATTCTGTAACCAACCGTTAGAGTCAGCGACCCGCTATTCAGACTCAAGGTGCTGAGCAAACAGAACCGGTAAGCAGACCTGCTGCTGGTGATGGTGGGCTATATCACCGTAGTCCAGCCACCGAATTCAAGGAGAAGGAAATTTTCATGCACAACCATGCTGCTGCAATGACTCGAGTATTCGTGACGGGAGGATCTGGGTTTATCGGCACCAATCTCGTTCAATCCCTGGTCGAAAGCGGCTTCGAGGTGTTGAATTTCGACCACAAACCTCCTCTCAACCGCGATCACGGAAAGTATTATCAGGCGGGCGAAATCCTCGATTCCGAAGGCGTAAGTCTCGCTCTACAATCCTTCCAACCTGAATTGGTGATTCACCTGGCTGCCCGCTGCGACCTTGACGGAGCTTCCCTAGAAGAGTATGCCGCGAACACAAGAGGCGTAGAGAACATCATTTCGGCCATGCACAACGTCGGAACCATCAAGCGCGTGGTCTTTGCGTCCTCGCGTTATGTGCATTCAACAGCTACGCAACCCCAGCGAGATGACGAGTACTCCCCTTTCACCTACTACGGCGCCAGCAAAGCCGAAAGCGAGAAGATCGTGCGCACCAGCCGCCTTAAAATACCTTGGCTCATCATCCGGCCAACTTCCATTTGGGGGCCGTGGTTTAACATTCCATTTAGGGGCTTCTTTGATGCCGTGCGCAAAGGATTGTACGTTCATCCTCGGGGAGAAGGCCTTCACAAGACCTACGGATACGTAGGAAACGTTGTCCACCAGATAAAACAATTTCTTTCCGCACCGACAGAACTCGTGCATGGACGAACCTTTTATGTTGCCGACTATCAGCCGCTTGAGATTAGGGAGATGGCAGAAACGATTCGCGAGGCATTTGGGGCTCCGGCTGTTCGAGACGTTCCTATCAGGGTTCTTCGTGTGCTAGCCGGAGCCGGAGATCGGTTGAAGAGGGTCGGATGGAGCAATCCGCCGCTAACTTCGTTCCGTCTCACTAATTTGCGGACTCCCATGGTCTACGATATGTCTGCAACTCAGGAGGTAGCCGGAGCTTGCCCATACACGATTAAGGAGGGTGTTCGAGCTACCGTTGATTGGATCCGACAACATGGATGATGTGAGACTCTTCCAGGATTTGAGTCAATTCCGGATGCCACCCGGCTTCCGGGGCCGCTCCGCTATCACCGTCCAGATCTGGTGGATCTTGCAGGACACGATCTTTCGCTGGTCGCCTCAAGCCTTCTATCCGTGGCGCAACTTTCTCCTGAGGCTTTTCGGGGCGAAGATAGGTAAGTCCGTCCAGTTTCGTTCAACTGTCCGCGTTACTTATCCTTGGAAGTTAACTGTCGGGGATCACGTCTGGATCGGGGATGATTGCGTCTTTTATAACTTGGGCGAAATAACCATCGGCTCCAGTGTCGCTATCGCCCACGATGTGTACTTCTGCACAGGACTTCATGATTACACGCGGATTTCTTTTCCCATCGAGCAAGAACCAATCCATATTGAGGACGAAGTATGGTTACCCAATGATATCTTCATCGGCCCTGGCGTAACAATCGGACGCGGCGCCGTCGTGGGGGCGCGAAGCACCGTTCTCAAAGACTTGCCCCCAGGCATGATTTGCTATGGCTATCCGGCTAAGCCCGTGCGACCTCGTGAGATCAGAAAATAGCAAGAAGAAGTAGCGAAAGAAATAGCTAGTGTGTACAAGTAGTCCGGCCCAGCCTGTCTTTTCCTGAACATTAGAGATTGGCTATGGTGCATTCCATGGCAGCCCTTGGAAGTGGCACACGAATCTTAGAACGCAAAGTCGACAGTTTGCTGTACTAATCGAGAATTTATCCACTTGCCTTCATACCCGATGATCTGCGAGCACTTGGTTGAAGAAAATCTAAGAACTCCGTCGGCCAAAAAGGGAGATGGAGGCAGGGCGCCGATAGAAGCTCGCTCCCCCGCGTGGCCCATCGCATTCCCGAAACTCCAGCCGCGTCCGCTCAGCAAAGCGGCATCAGCCCATCTTGATCTGATCCGCGCGATCGCAGCTTGGCTAGTGATGTGGGGGCATATTCGGAACTTATTCTTCGTGGATTTCGAGAGCGTTGAGCACGCCAGTCGACTGGTCAAGGTCATTTACTTTTTTACCGGATTTGGCCATGAGTCGGTAGTGGTCTTTTTTGTCCTCAGTGGTTTCCTTATCGGGTCGACAGTAGTGAAAAGATTTGTGTGCGGAAACTGGTCGTGGCGCACCTATGCGATTGACCGCCTGACTAGACTTTACGTTGTATTGGTTCCGGGGCTACTGTTCGGTCTCATTTGGGACAAGACCGGTTCGACTATCTTTGCGTCAACGGGTCTCTATTCGCATCCATTGAAGGGTTTCGGCGCCGGTATCGCGCAGAGTCAGACGACCGTGCAGGTTTTCCTCGGCAATCTAGCCTTCCTGCAAACTCTGGTCTGCCCCGTCTTCGGTTCGAATGGCCCATTGTGGAGTCTGGCTAATGAGTTCTGGTATTACGTTCTGTTTCCGATAGCATTGTCTGCTGCCGTGGCGTCGGCGAACAAGCTGATCCGCCGGGCCGTACCCCTTACGGCTCTGGCTGTCTGTCTGGCGGTTCTTCTGAAATCACCAATACTGCCGGGATTTCTTATTTGGATGGCAGGTTGCATTGTGGTTATCGTGTACTGGAGATTTAGTTTAAAGAGCCGAGCCTTGCGGATCGCATACTTGCTAACTTCATCCACCATGGTGATCGCTTGCCTCCTGGCCGCACGAACAAAAGGTTCGGGCTCGCTCGCGAGCGACTTCACGATCGGCGTCATGTTCAGCATCTTCCTTTTCGGTATCCTCCAGATGGAGCTCGGACGGCATCACCCGAACTATCTAAAGGTGGCTCGCGTGCTTGCCGGATTCTCCTACACTCTCTACGTTTTTCATTTTCCACTACTGCTCTTTCTCAGGGCGTGGCTGGTGCCTTTCGACAGATGGCTACCCAACACGCCACACTTGTTCTACGGTTTAATAATCGGCATGGTTGTGCTGGTTTTCGCCTGGTCCCTATCCGCTATCACCGAGAAGAAGACTGCTGTAGTCCGAGGCTGGATAGATACAATGATCCCGCGCTTAGCCCAAGCTAGCTCCGGGCACAAAATCCCCCATGCTACCCAACAAGGGGGCAGTCGACAAACCTTAGGTACAGCTCAAACGGACTGCTAACTGGAACTCTTGGTCTCTAGTCCCCGACGCATAGATGTTTCAGCCTGCAGGGGAATCGTAGTGGCGTCCTCGCGACAACCCGGGTGCTCGTGCTATCGGGTCTCGCCTGCCGCATATGCACATCGCCAGCCGTGTCTCTTCTGCGAGTCAAACAAATCCTCGACGTTTTCTTCCGCTCGTTATTCACCACCTAACAGCTGATCCTCTTAATTAAAGATCTCCGAGCTACGGAACATTCTCGTCCGAAATCGAGAACGGGCCGGTCGGAGTTGAGTACGCCCCCTCATACTCAAACGGATCGGTTCCCATTTGCCCCATGCCGAACACCGGGGCGGGATCCGCTACTCCATAGAAGATCACAGGACCATAGCGATACCCCTTGATATTTTTGTCACCATAGTCCGCTATGTCGAGAAGATCCGACTGCGTTTGATGATTGTCATTATCTTCCACTGACACCGGATCAACCAGCCGTGAATCTTCGAGCGTGCGAATGACCACAGGGCTACCCCCAGACAGATCGATCCATTTAACCGTCTTGTCGCCACGCGAGAGCAGGATGTACTGATATCGCACCGTACCGTTGACCCAATCTGTATGGAGCCAATGTTTCATGTGGGCAATGCGAGTGATGTTGCGTCCAATGGTCAGGTTATTGATTTCCTGGGCATTCGCGCCTGTGCCAGTCCCGGTTTGCAATCCATCTGCGTCCCAGATGTGTAGAACGCCGTCCTCGGTTGCGATAAAAGCACGATTGTCTGGATAAAGCGAAGCGCTGATGGCGGTTACCTGGTCTTTGTATTCTATCGTCTTCACAACGGTCGGGGTCTCGCCGGAGTTTTCTTCAAATGTTGGCGGCCACTGGCCTGGCCCGGTACCCACGTTAGCTATGTTTGCCCGAAACTGAGTCCATGAAGTGAACATCCCCTGGCTGACCATCTGGAATAACGGAGTGAGATCGACCAGCAAAACCTTGCGTTCATACCGCGAGGCAATGAGTGCGAATCCATGCTTGTCGTACATGTCCGCGCACGAACCAGTAGCGAAACACTGCCAGTTGGCTTCCTCAGACAACGGAAAATACCCTGGCACCTTGTTTCCCGGCATCAACAATCCCGGATGAAAAACCCAGTTCCCAACCGCCTCAATTTCAGTCGGCGCAACCATTCCAGGCAACTCCACAATGCCCAGTAGCTTGTTGAACACCGGAAGGCTGTAATTTCGAAATCCTGGATAGGTCTCCGTCCATTCATATCCCCAGAACTGTCCCGCGGGCTTCGAGCTGCCCATTGCCAGAACCGCCAGTTCCCCTTTGTAAGTGTCCGTGTTCCACCCTGTTACCAGGAGGAATTCTCCATTGTTGGTTACGCTAGCGGCGGTCGGAGTGAAATTTGCCGGAAATGGCCGGAAGTAATAGAAATCCTGGCCCGTATTCGCAGCTTCTCCACAAACAATTTGGCCGCTCTGGAAGACCATGTAGCTGCAACCCGCCCATTCACCCGCTCCGTAGGCTCGCACAACTTCCACCGATTGCTGTGGCATCCCGTAAGGATCGAGCCGCTGGACAAGGTCTGGCCGGAGCGTCATTGTCGGGTGGCCGTCATATCCGCTTCCCATTGCCCAGTAGAGCTGCGGCTGGCCTGCCCATGCGCAATGATCTTTTCGCAAGGTAACTATGCCGTCCACCCCAGGTACACTGGCGGGAATGGCGGAATCAGTCACATACGCGACTTGGGCGTAGTTGGTGTTAAAGCCAGAATCCACGGCGACGCAGGGAACTCCGAGCGAATAGTAAGTCCCGTCATACTTATTTGCGGGGCTAATGTACTGAACGCTAGCTGCCTGGGACCATGTTGGGTACGCGAGACCCGTGTGGTAGGCGGCCCATGAATTCCCGAATCTCTCCGTAATCATCGCATCGGTTCCATAACGGGTGGCCATCGTTGCATAGGCCGCGGAATTGAAATCACCCTTGCCATCAAATATCCCAGCCGGGTCTTGGGAGGCTGCCTGCGGATCCGGTGGTGATGTCACTTCGACGACGAGAGCTGCAGCTGAACTGGCCGATCCTGGATTGCTATTTTTTACCGAAATCGGTGCATTGCCCACCTGCGCTGGAGTAGCCGTCCCGGTAGCCATGAGTTGGGAAGCGGAATTAAAAGTTGTGCGTAGCGGGACGCCGGCAAACAGGACCTGTGCGCCATTCACGAACTTACTGCCATTTATGGTCAGGTTGAACGGTCCAACTGGCACGGTAGTCGGCGAGACCGAAATCAGGATTGGAATCGGGTTGTAAACTGTGACGGGAGCCGTTGCCGAGACCGCGGCCCCGGTTGCACTGGTTGCGGTTACCCTGACAGAGTTTGGATTTGGGAGGACGAGGGGGGCTTTGTAACGCCCATTGACGTCAATGACGCCAATGGTGGGATTCCCGCCGAGGATACCGTTGACTGACCAAGTCACTTGACGATTGGTTCTGGATACGATGCGTGCGCCAGAGCGCGCCGGCACCTTATTTGAATGACCAGCTGGCGCCGACCGTGGAGTGACAATGGTCGCAGCAAAGATCTGTGAGTCTCCGACGCGAATCTTGACTTGCGCCGGGGTAACCACCATTGAGTACGCAGACGAGGCTGACTGCAAAGATCGCGTGTTTCCAGGTCTAAGAGCGCCATGACCAGCAACCGAAGTTACAAACACGAGCAGGAAACAACCGACAGAGTGGCGGAGGACGGTCTTCTGCGTTTTCAACACTCGTACCTCGTTGTCCAAAATTGACCGTGCGAGCACTGATGGTAAAGCGATGGGGAACGCGAAGGTAGGTAACGTACGGTCAGGAGAAGGACAATTTTCGGCCACAGCACCGCGACTCGTCGTCAAGTAATTGGAAGGCATGGCGAGCGCGGGCAGGATGTTACCCGCAAGTTAGTGCCTTGTAGTGTACGGCATAGTCTTTGATCGAAAGGACGATCGCCGCGATGGGCTGCTTTCAGGTTCGGAGTCGAGTCAGACTCAGGATGCCCCGCAAAGATTGAATGGTCGAGAGTCTCGGTTGGCGGGCCAAAACGATTGGTTGCTCCACAAAACAAAACGTCCCAGCCTTTGAGTCGTCGGCGAATCGCTCGAACAGGTCCCTCCCCCGAGAACTGTTCGCTATCGTGCCAATGCTTTGCGATTGAGATCTTCGATAAAGGCTGGCAACTGCGCCAGGGTCAGCAGTAGGACCACAACAATCGAGACTGCTGAAAATCAAAGTTGCGTATACGACACGAACGTCGCTGCATCACGGAAAAGCTAAACCCTTGCTCCACGCAAAAGGGGTGTTTACTTCAGCCCTTGCGGGCAGGTGCATCAGTTCGTTTTTTGCGTTCCTCCAACACTTTCTCTAATTCTGCTTCACTCTTCGCGATCGATCTTCTAAAACTCTCTCTTGCTTTGGCTTCCACTTCCTTCCCGAATCGCCCTAGGGCACGCAACGTTGTTCGCTCCTGGGCCCTTATTACCTGGATAGTATGTCTGGCCTTTTTAATTGCGGATTCAATATCCATGTCAAGATCTTACGCCTGACCGCAGTTCTGTAAGTCCTGCCGAAGGTCTAGGCATTAGGTTCCGTGAGCGGGAAATGCAGCATCGACGTGCGACACATTACCCCCAATGTTCGAGATGTCCCTTCTGTGACTTTTTTCCAAAAGAGCCGCCGATCCGGATTCACTCGACATGCGTCATGCGGTCCAAGATCACGAACGGTATCGGCGTCCGGCTCTCCTAAGAAACGAGCGCTCCCGAATACCCACCGCGAGGGAAAAGTAATCATTCACTTTGTTCTGGACGTCAATGTGAGGATCAAAGAAATCGAGGCAAAGCAGGATCCCCCGGCGCTCGCAGCCTTTCTTGCAGCAAGCAAAACAGCGCCCTCGGACCCTCGGATCGGGGATAAATCCAGTTTACTTCATTTGTTACGCGCAAACCTCTAGCTCATTCCTGAAGAAGATACAACTTTAGTCAGTCCCTTTTGCAAGCCCGCAATAAGTTTTTTCGCCTCATCAGGAGCAATGAAAAACGACTGTTCGTCCGGCGTTTTTATAATCTGCAAGCTCCCATCACCATACAATTCCAATTGCAACTCCTCCTCTGCGAAGAGCTCTGTTTCTGCGCTGGGACCGGCGACCTTCAGCATTTTGATCGTAGTGACGTGATTCATGAGTCTAACTCCGAAAGATTGTGCTGGAGGTAAGAATAACGAGTTAGAACATTCCGTTGCAAGCAACCGCGTCGATGTGAAACCTAGCAGTTCCAAAATGGTATAAACGTGAGTTTTGAAGGCGTTACTCAATTCGCTACGTTGAATCGGGACAAACAAACTTAGCAAGGCCCAGTTCATTTTGGAGGAAGGGTAAAAAGTTTCTTGTCGCGATTAGTTTCTGTAATCTTTCCGAGGAATGCTCATGCGCTGCATCGTCGACTGTAAGGTTGCTGGTTTCATCCCCAGCAGCTCTGCAGCCCCATGAGGACCATCAATCAATCCGCCAGTTTTCCGCAGTGCCCGAAGAATATACTCTCGCCCCATCGCCTCAAACGTCAAAGGTGTGGGCGAGCTATCACTTTGCAATTCGGCGAGCGGAAGGTTCAAGACGGACCCCTCCGTTAGAATGACGGATCGCTCGACAAAGTGTTCGAGTTCCCTAACGTTTCCCGGCCACCGCCAACTGGCCAATGTGTCCATAGCTTCTACCGATATGGTCGCCGCTGGTTTGTTCATTTTGCGGGCATACTTTTCAGCGAAGTACCGCACTAGCAGCGGGATGTCTTGAACTCGCTCGCGCAGTGGTGGCATGCGGATAGGGAATACGCTCAAACGGTAATATAAGTCGGCGCGAAATTTCCGTTCGGCAACACTACCAGCCAAATCGAGGTTGGTCGCAGCCAGCAATCGGATGTCAACACGGATTGTGCGGGTGCTCCCGAGTCTCTCGAACTCCCCGTCCTGGAGTACTCGCAGGAGTTTTGGTTGCGACTCCAACGGCAGGTCTCCGACCTCATCCAGAAACAGTGTTCCTTGGTCTGCTAATTCAAGGAGTCCGATTTTCCGAGACGCGGCTCCCGTGAAAGCGCCTCTCTCGTAACCGAATAGCTCGCTCTCCAGCAGGCCAGCGGGGATCGCAGCGCAATTGAGCTTGATAAAACTTGCGGCCTTACGCAAACTCATCCTATGAGTCGCGCGAGCGATTACCTCTTTCCCTGTGCCTGTTTCTCCGAGTATTAGCACTGTAGAATCACTTAACGCAACCGTCTTCGCGAGGTAGAGTACTTTTGCCAAAGCCGGGCTCTCGCCCACTATTTCTTCTGGTTCGGGTTCGGAGTGTTTCTCCTCTCGGGCGTACAGAGATTCTTTCCTAAGCTTAACGCTCAAATCCGCGATTTCGCTGTGCGCTCTAGAATTGTCCAGCGCAGTAGCTAGCAGCGCCCCGATTTGTTTCAAGAGACCAACGTCCTCAGAATAAAAAGCATTTTCTTCTGTGCTGGCAAGGTTAAAGCTTCCGATGGTCCCTCTTGGAGTGACGAGTGGTACGCAGCACGCGGACCTGATCCCATTCCGTAACAACTGGTCGATAAAGGTAGATCGGATTGCCGCCAGCTCCTCATGGTTGAAGATTCTAGGTCGCCCTTCCGAAACGGCCAGTCCCGAGGCTGTCTCTCTAACCGGGATCAGCGTATCTGCGGCTATTAGTCCCTGAGCTGGAGGGAAGTCCGAGACATACATCCGCATCGACTCAGCGGATTTTTCAAGAATGGAGAGGTTCGTCCAGTTCTGCCGCATGACTTTTCGAATGCTCGCCGAAATTAAAGGGAACGCTGCCCGCAAGTCCGCATTCGAAGTTAATGTTGTGCTAACTTCGAGAAGCATTTCCAGCGATTCCTTCTTCTGCTCCAATTTGCCCACTAAGCTGAAAAACTTCTCTTCCAGCTTTTTCTGTTTCGTCACTTCCACTACAACCACGCCGATTCCCTTCTGTTTTCCGCTAGTTTCGTTCATGGGGAAGTAGTGCATAACCCAATGTCCCACTTCCGTCCTTGTTGGCAATTGTGTAGTCACCGCGGCGTTCAACACCGGTTCGCCGGTGAGCAACACTCGATGCAATATTGGTTCTATATGCTTAGCTGCGCTCCCGAGAACATCGCGCACTGATTTACCCAGGTGGGCCTCGGCCGGAATCCCATTCATCTCGCCGAGAGCGTCGTTCACAACTTGATACTTTAATTGGGTGTCAACGATTGCCAGGCCAACGTTAGCGGCAGAAAAAAACGCGGTTAACAACTGTTCTCGCTTGCTGTATTTAGCTAGTCCCGCCCATCCACTAATTTGTGACCATTCGGTTGCTCGAGAAGCGCCCATGACGACCCTCCTCTATGTCAAATCGGTGTTCCTCCACCATCCTATTCCTAACGCTGCGGCACCTTACCCAAGTCCACGCCTTCCCTATTTCTCGGATCCGAGGGGGTGTCCCGAGAGAGTATGCGACATATTGTGACGATAGAATAGGCTCTTTTTGACTAAAGCGGACATAGGGACCGAGGAAGTTACCCTGCGGAATCAAACCCGTTCCCCTGATGGCCTGGTCGAGAAAAGCCTAACTTGTGTTTCTTAATAATTTGCAGACCTGTGCGAGCAAGAAGGAGTTGTTGCCGTTCGGCAAGGTGTTCTGTCGCGGGTCGCAGCCCGTGAAGTCGCGTAAGCACGGCGGCCTCTGCAATTTCTAACTCTTTAAAAAGATTGTTACGGTCCGTTACCATCAGGGCGGTTCGATAGTGGCCTTGCCACTCCGGATAGGGCAGGATAGCGTCTTTCCGAATCAGCTGCTCTGCTTGTTCCTTCACGTGATTCAACTCACTCCCGGGATTGGCCAAGTCTTTTTCGCTCGAGAACCCTAGAAGGCCTTCCGGGAAAATTACAGCGGAGTGTTCATCGCATATCCTCTGAAAATAGTCGCTGTCTTGCGGACGGTTAAAAGCCCGCATGGGAAAGCCGCAATGAATGGAGACTTCGTGTGCCGGGCCAAGGCCGTTACACAAGTGTTCCAATCTGATCACATGATCGTGTTCTCCCTCTGTCCACAACAGAGCAACCATCTCGCCCAAGAGTACGACGCGAGCATTATCTCGGTTGACAACAGATCTTGCTTTGGAAATCGCGCTCATAAAGAATTTAGAAGCACCGGCTTCATCGAGCTTTCCCCCGGGCATCAGAGTGGCCAGGGTCTCGGCAGCATTAAACCAAAGGTAGCGCCCTTGCTCGATCGCGGCCGCTATACTCTGGCCGCGATGTTTTAACCGCTCCGCGAGTCCGTCTTGATGCGCCGTCGTGGCGATGCAGATAGCGGCGGAACCGGTTTCGAGTGCATTGCTGACAATCTCTACCCATACATCGAGAAGGGCATCATCCTGGGAATAAAATTGGACGAGGTGTTCGGGGTGGCTGAGCGAAGGGACGGGCGGTGGGAACGCCCGGATCGTGGAAAGGCTGATCCATGGAAATCCTTGTATCATCGGGCTCAACCCCGGTCAATTACCCAGTTGCACGCAGACGACTCGAAAGTACCAGTCGTGTAGGGAAAGGGAGCACAGATGTTAGCCGCCGCCGGGTTTAAATTGGACTGACCCAAATACTGAGAATGTAGAGAGTCTTTTTGCCCTGACCCTGAGAAAACTCAACGCCGCACCTCCTGACTTGCCCCGGCGGTGGTCTCAATTGACCTGCATTTAGTGCTGCGATGTTAAACTTCTGCCCGTGCTCACAAGAATGCTTCAAACCGCCCTTCTGATCGGAATCGCTACGCAGGCCAATGGGCAACAAATCGCTCGTCCCGATGTGCCCGAGAAAATCAAAGCGCCTGCCGGCGAGGAAGTGATATTGCAGGTGCACGCATCGGGCTCACAGATATACGTGTGCCAGGCAGGAACGGGCGGAAAGTTCGCGTGGACCTTCGAGGCTCCCGAAGCGGAGCTTCGCGATAAGCAGGGAGCGATGGTCGGCCGGCATTATGCCGGACCCACGTGGAGGCTCAACGATGGGAGCGAAGTCAAGGGCAAAGCGGTGGCACAAGTCGATTCGCCAGATTCGGAGTCAATTCCTTGGCTGCTCGTGACCGCCACTAGCCATTCCGGGGATGGCCTGCTCAGCCGTGTCACCAGCATCCAGCGAATTCACACCAAGGGCGGGCAGCCACCACCAGCACGCGACTGCAATGTCTCAAAAAGGAACGTTGAAATGCAGAGCGCCTACACGGCCGATTACTACTTCTACGCGTCCCCGAGATGAAACTCGAAATTCGCTTTGCGGTCCGCTTCTTGAACTTTCGTCCAGCGGGCTTTCTGCGCCGGGGACATTTTCTTTCGCGTGGCGGCGGAAAGCCTTCTTAAAAGCATCAATGGCACTGGCACTTTTCGGTACAACAGTCAGCACCCTCTTTACTGATTTCAGCAGTCTCTTGCCGTAAAGAAAGTGCCGGAAAGGGATCGAGTTCACATCGGGCGCGATCCTCACAAATGGGCACTATACACATGTACGAAGATCCCGACGTCGGTGTACAAAGAGAAATACAGATCACTCGAGCGCTGTGTGCCAGAGATGATACCCATTCTGTAAATAAAACCTGGGTGATAAATAATGAATGTCGTGATCGTCTATTCTCGCAAAGGGTGCTACCTTTGCGAGATTGTGAAAGAGACCCTGAATAAGCTCGAACGTCGGGGCGGCTTCGTCTGGCGGGAAGTAGATGTGGATAGCGACGAGCAGTTGCGCCGTGAATTCACTGACGAGGTCCCGGTGGTTTTCATCGATGGACGCAAGGCGTTCAAGTACCGTCTCGACCCACACGAGTTTCTCCGCAAACTGGCCACCTAGCAAATACACGCTGCAAATACGATGGAGAAAGGAATCCGACGCCGATCTATGCGTTATTAAATGCGAATGGACCTCTTCCTGGATATTTATTGGCAGGGCCAAACCGATTCGTTGCTCCACAAAACAAAACGTCCCAGACTGTGTTGAGTCGTGGGACGAATCGCCCGAACAGGTCCCTCCCCCGAGAAACTGTTCGCCACCACCATATGAGGAATGCGGGTTCACGGGAATGGCACTAACGAGCTACAAGCCCGCGTAAGATTGTTGGGCAACGGCTTTGAACCACATGGCGCAGAGCGTGGAACCATCCCGCCGGGACTAAATCCTCGCCGATACTACACTCGAACTGCCGTAGATAATGGTCCAGAAGCTAATGCGCGAGCGCCGCCCATTCCACCAGCGCCAACTTAATAGCCTGCATCTCACGTTCCAGGCTTCTAAACATTTCGGGTGCCCCAGCCATTTCCTTGTTGCTTCCCATGGTCTCGAGCTTTTGCGCCCTGTTGGCCGCAGCGATCGCCCCGAGGCAACTAAGTTCACCTTTAATGCTGTGGGCTCCGCGCATCACACCATCCGCGTCGGATGAGCAAATCGCATCCCGCAATTTGGCCAACAACTTGGGAGATTCGGCGACAAAGATCTCAACCAGTTCTCGAAGCAGCTCTTCGTCGCCTCCGAGCCGTTCGACGGCTTCGGCTTTGTTCCACGTGTCAGAAACAGCGATCGGAATATTCTCCTTTATCGTTTCGTCTGCCATGGTTGCCTCACTATCAAGTCCTGCAAGGGTTTGCTCGACATCACTAAATCGGATTGGTTTGGTGAGATATCCATCCATCCCTGATTCCAAACAGCGTTCGCGATCGCCCTTCATGGCGTGCGCGGTCATGGCATAAATTGGCAGGTGGGTGCCGTCAATTTTTTCTTTTTGCCGAATCGCCCGGGTCGCATCCAGGCCATCCATCTCAGGCATCTGCACATCCATAAAGACCAAATCAAACTCTTGACTGCAAGCCAGAGCCACTGCCTCTTTGCCATTCTGCGCAAGGACAGACGCATGTCCCAACTTAACCAGCAGACGGACAATCAAGACTTGATTGATAGCATTGTCTTCAGCGACCAGGACTCGGCGTTTCTTGGGAGATTCGCGAAGACTATGGCGGGTAACCAAGTGAGGAGCCAGAGCGGCTTCCTGACCAAGCTTGCCACCCAGAACGGTGAGGATGGCGCTCAACAGATCGGCTTTCAACACTGGCTTAAGAAGATAGGCGGATATCTTTAGTTCAAGGCATCGCGCGGCCTCTCCCGGTTGACCGGCGGACGTAAGTAATAATATGGTGGTATCGCGCAACGATGCATTGTTCCGGAACTTTTCAGCGACCTCGAAACCATCCATTCCAGGCATGCAGACATCGAGTAAGACCAAACGGAGTAGCTCGCCTTTATGATCAGCCGCTTCTGCCATGGCCAGCGCCTCGTAGCCGCTATGCGCGATTGCGGGCAGCATTCCCCAGGATCGAGTCATGTCGCGCAGAATCCGACTGTTGGTCGAATTGTCGTCCACAATCAATACCGGCATGCCTTTCAGCTGATTCTGAAGAAGGAGCTGCTCAGGTTTTTCTTCTTCCAAAACTGCAGGTTTGAAGTGCGCCGTGAAACGAAAAATACTTCCCTTTCCGGCTTCACTTTCGACCCATAATTTTCCTCCCATTTTTTCCACCAGCTTGCTGCAAATAGCGAGACCCAGACCCGTCCCTCCATACTTTCGGGTCGTGCTGCTATCGGCTTGTGAAAATGCCTTAAAGAGAAGGCCATGTTTTTCGGCCGGGATGCCGATACCGGTATCTGCAATGTTGAACTGAAGTTGTATATCGCCATCCGAAGAACATTTCTCTATCTCGACTAAGACCTCGCCCTTTGCCGTGAACTTTATTGCGTTTCCAATCAGATTGACCAGAATTTGCCGGAGTCGCCCAGGATCTCCGATCACGCGTCGCGGAATGTCTGGTGCGGCGTCATAGGCCAGCTCAATGCCTTTCTGATGAGCACGCAGCGCCAGAGTTTTCATGGTTTCGCCGACACAGTTATAAAGATTGAACTCGATTTGATCGAGTTCAAGCATGCCGGCTTCAACTTTGGAGAAGTCCAGGATGTCGTTCACGACGGACAGCAAAGCCTCACCCGAGGTCCTAACCATGAGCAAATAATCCTGTTGCTCCTTGCTGAGTACCGTATCGAGGGCCAATTCCGTCATACCCAGAATTCCGTTAATAGGAGTTCGAATTTCGTGACTCATGTTGGCCAGAAACTCGCTTTTAGCGCGATTTGCCTCCTCCGCGACCTCCTTCGCCGTAGTCAGATGCGTATTAATCGCCACGAGTTCGGCCGTGCGAATCGTGACTTCATCCTCCAAATGATTTCGCTGCCGCTGCAAATCGCCGTCTCGTTGCTCGATTTTGGCGAGCATCCCATTGAAGCCATCCACGAGGAGGCCTATCTCATCGTGGCTCAGAACCGGCGCCCGCAAACTGTAATTCTCTTCTTTCGAAACCTTCTCTATGGTCCGGACTAATTGCGATACAGGCACGGAAATCAATTGTTGGAATTTGGAAGCAAGCAGAAATGCAATCAGGGACGAGGCCAAAAGAACAAACGCGATGACGGCGGTGTAACGCCGCAAGCGCCCATACATCTCTTCGAGATCGGATTGAATGTAAACCGCGCCGATACGATCACCTTGTAAGTAAATTAAACGGAATTCAGCAAGCTTGCCGTGGGAAAAATGCGTCTCGGTGGTTTTGGGTGGCGTCGGAAATGTCCGAGCGCCGTTTGGATCACGCGAATACTCAGCGAAAGGCTTGCCGTCGGAGTCATATATGCAAGCGGCGGTGATCTGAGGCTCAGCGCCCAGGGCGGCAAGCACGTCCTCAGCCGCTTTCCCGTCATGAAATGTCAGTGCAGCGGTGCTGTTGCGGCCAATAACCTCGGCAAGCGTAGCAAGATCGCGCGCCATGCTTCGCCGGAAAGATACGACGTCGTACGCTCCCATTGCCACACAGGCCAGCAATAAGGTCACCGCACTAATGGCCATAATAATGGCGGTTAGTTTCCCGCTCAGCGACATGTCACGCAAGAATTGCATTAATGTTTTTCATCCTCATCCTGGGTCTTCCCCGTTACGGTCTTGGCCACACTCAAAAGCCTGGCGCTGATCTTCAAGTGGGCCTGCTCGGCGGCGTTTAGGTTCGCATCAAAGCGAACCCGCTCTCCATCGAGCACAAAGTTGATCACTCCGCCATCTTCGGTAAAGCCCAATGTATCGCCCACGGTCAGAACGCTCGCACCACTCAGTTGCGGCAAAATCTGTCGGATGCGTTGCTTATCTGAAACTGCAATGAACACGATTTGACAGGACCTTGCTCCCGCAGCGTCTGTCATGTGAGAAATCTCGATGGGTCTTCCGCTGACTGTCTTGCCTGCGATCGAATCTTCGAGAGAGTGACCGAACGGGTTTAAGCCCATGACACATATCTTCAGTGGCGCGTCAGAGCTCGAAAAAGTATTTGGCGGCCATTCGACGAATTTGGCGAAATTGAACAAGTATGCTGCTTTCACTTGATATTCATTCGTGGTGGCATCTTGCGCCAAGCAGAAACCAGGAATCATGGCCATTGACAGAATGGCTACTGCTCGCAACGTCACGGACCCGGGCTTTCCCGGTGACCGTGATAGAAATGGATTCCTGTACAAACGCGCTGATCCTTTCTGTCTCAGGACTGCTGCTGACCATTAGCGCAGAGTTTCGGCTTTTTGCTGCCACGTGACCTTCATGACGAATGATCGGGGCACCTCTCCCGCGGAGCCAACTAGGATTGAGGGCAAACTTTCCACGTGTTGCGCGGATTGCAGGTTGCGGCCCCAAATCGCGAATGTCCACTGCGAAGTCGCGTGCCATGCTGCCCCAACATCTACGCGATTCAGGGTAGAGACGCCGGCGGCCGCAATTCCGAACGCCTGGCTCGCCTGCACCGGCAACGCACTGTAGTGATAGAGTCCACAGTCGAATTCCAGCTTGTGCGGCAAGTCCACTCGTGATTGCACATTGAACTCATGGCGTGGACTTACTGCAGCAGCATTCGGACTGCCACGAAGCTCGGTTATCCCCGGGGATAAAGTCCAATTTCGAATCAGTCTCCATTTCACGCTTAGTTCCGCGCCGTGGGTTTGTGCTCTACCTTCATTCACGAATGTTGTCTGAAGCAAAGGGCTGTTGGCAACTGGGTGAGCCAGAGGTTCCGTGATTAAGTTGCTGTAGTCGTTGTAATACAATGCAAGATCAAAAGAGAGAACAGGAATGGGCTGATAGCGGTACCCCAGCTCGTATGCCCTCAAGTGTTCTGACTGCAAAGCCGGGTTACCCAGGACCTCGACGTAAAACGGAATGCCGTTCGAGGTTCCGGCGGGGACGACGAGCTGGAGGTTGCTCTCGTCCCGCGCAGGAGAGCGCACGGCGCGCGCTACACTTGTCCAGACGGTGTGCAGCTTGTTAGGTGTCCATACAGCCCGCGCTTGGGGTTGGTATTCGAATCCCGAATAGTCGTTGTGTTCCACTTTCGAGCCCACTACCACCTTTAAATGATCGGGAAAAACCAAGAACTCATACTGCGCAAAGCCACTGACTACGTTATCGCGGCGCCGCTCCGGCACAACGGGCACTTGCTCCGGCGTCACTTTGTCGCCCGTGCTGAGGAAGGCTACGCCCCAGACCAGTGAGTTCCTCACATTGAATTCATGGGTATGCTGAAATTCGATGTCACACCGGTTACGCATCTCACCGGCTGTGCCTTCGCGGGTGTACCAATCGCAGTAGGTCAGCAACTCCGTGCTGGATCGGTCAGAGACCGAATGCTTCCAGTGCAACAGCAGGTTGTTTCCCTTGAGCAAGTCGGTCGTGCGTAGACCGGAAAAAGTCTCCGTGTTGCGAAATCTTCCCTCGTAAGTTCCGCCTTCGAAACCTATCGTATCTTTGCTCGACGGATTCCAATCCGCCCGCATACCGATCTGGGTGAGGTTGAAGTTACTCGGGAGTTCCGCTCCCGATGGCGAATTAAAAGGGTCCCGATAAGCGCTTTTCCCAAAGATGCGATATTTAACATCAGAGCCGGTTTGTCCTCCGTACTGAACGACTGCCGTCTTGCCGATATCCAAGTCTGTCGAAGTGGAAACATCCCACCCTTGCGTCTGCTCCGGCCTTTTTAGCACAATGTTGATGACACCGTTCACCGCATTCGCACCCCAGAGGGTTCCTCCCGGGCCACGGATCACTTCGATTCGGTCGATGTCCGCCAAAGGCGTGTCGAGAGCATCCCAATAAACACCCCCAAACAAGGGGGTATAGACGGTGCGACCATCTATTAGAACCAGCATTTTATTGTTGTTTAGATCACCGAATCCGCGAGCACTAACTTGCCATGAATGCGGATTGATTTGAGCCACGTACAGTCCGGGAACCATGCGTAAGGCTTCAGGTAGTGTTGTGAATCCACCTCTCCGGATGTCCTCCCCTGTAAGCACAAAGATGGCGGCGGGAGCCACAAAAAGACTCTCAGCCTTCTTGGAAACTGAGGTCACCTTCACGTTGGCAAGATCTTCAATGCTTAGATCGGTTAAATCGGTATTTTGGGCGATGCAACCTGAGGCCAGCAGAACAATGGCCCACACAAGTCTCGCGGACTTGCGCAAAGAAATGCGCAATTGTGTCCTAAATTGTTTGCCGGATCGTGGCATCGGAACTCCGAAAAAACATGAATTATCAAGGTCGGTTACGTAAACCCCGAACAAACTGAAATACACTAGGAGTCTTCGGCCGAATAACGCCTCTTGTTTAATGAAAAATAATCCAAAGTAACCTTCGCCATAGAAGTGCAGCGTCCCCAGGCCCGGCATCCGAAGGAATTCCGCTATCTCTCGAAATTTGCGAAAAATAGCATTTAGCCACGCGATTAAGCCATCCCAATCACGACCTGCAACGAAGTGTTAAAGGAAACTCGCGCTTTGCCGATAACACAGGTGAAAAAGCGCCGAGCGAAAGCTCGCATGAAGGAGTGTCTCGATGGCGACCACCGTGCTTCTAGTTGAAGACAGTAAGCTCCTAAAAATTGCAGGGGAGCGGATGCTTACAAAGGCGGGATTTTTGGTCACCACTGCGCAAGATGGCGAGGAAGCTCTGCGTCTTGCAGGTCAAACCGTTCCCGACCTCATCGTGCTCGACATGTTGCTCCCCAAGCTCGGAGGCGAACAAGTGCTGCAAGCCCTGAAAAAGGATCCTCTGACCGCCGATATTCCGGTCATTATCCTCAGTAGTCTTTCGCAACAAAACGAGGAAAGACTAAAGGAGGCAGGCGCAATTGCTTATTTCGAGAAAGCTAAGTTGATTGACGGGACCAGCTCAGGGAGCTTACATGAGGCAATTACTAACGCTGTGCGTGAAGCAAAACTGCTCAAGCAAAAACATATGTTTGTGTAGAACAAGTCATCGCTGAATTCACGAAAGAGTCTTAAATCGCTGGGCAATGCGTGCTAGATTCGTTTGTGCTTATTGATATATTGTTCCTCTAAATTGTAGCCTTACTTTTTCCGCGATTCTCCCAGGGCTTGCCGATCTCCCGATCCGGTGCCTCGCAGACCTTACTCCCGCTGTGTTGGGTCGCCCGGCATTCCTGGACTTAAGCGACCAGGTTGTTGGGGTGACGGCGATGTAACGACAGCTGGTTGAGGATGCTGTCTTTGCTGCGTAATCCCATTCTCCCCGATGCTGTGATTCGCGTTTACCATTGTAAACAGCAATCCCGATCCAATCGTGACCCACACAGCAACATCCAGTGCCGGCACCCAGCCTCGATGAACTGCAATTGAGGCGGTCACGCTTGATGAAACGACTCCGCCGATGCTTCCCATCGTGTTCATCAGAGCGGACAACGAAGCGGAATATCCGGGCGCCAGATCGATACAAGACGCCCAGAAGTTCGCCGCCGCAAACATGGTGAAGCCTGCCGCCAACGCGATCATGGGCAAGGCCACCACGGTGAGGCTGAGATGATTGCCGGAGTACAACAACAGGGCTGCAACTCCCATGCCCACCCATACCGCCGCCAAGCGTCCCTTCCGCCGGTCTGAGAATCGGGCGACACGGTCGGAAAACCATCCGCCGACCGGGGACAACACCGCCATCGCCAGGAACGGCGCCGATGTCCAGGCCGCCGCATGCATGAGGTCCAGTCCGCGCAATTTTACAGCGTAAAAATAAAACCAGTTGTAGTAAACGTAAAATGCGTAGCCTTGAAAGCCGTAGCCCAGAATCAGGGCCCAGACCGAGACACTGGTGAGCATCTTGATCCACGGAATTTTTATCGCAGTTTGCAGTGGGCGGGGATTGGCGTTTTCCCATCCGGGATGGATGCTTCGCAACTCTTGCTGGTTGACCCGCGGATTCTCTTCCGGCCAATCGGTGGCGTACCAGTGCCAAAGCGCGACCACGACGAAGGCGAGCGCCGCCGAAATTGTGAACGAGACGCGCCAGCCCCAGTGAACCATGGTCCACGCAATAGCGATGGGAGTCAGTGTTCCGCCCAGGCCCAGACCGCAAACCTGCAATCCGCTGGCAAATCCGCGTTCGCGCAGCGCGGTCCAGGAGGCAATGACGCGGGTTACGTTGGAAGAAACCGCTGCCTCTCCGACTCCGATTAAAAAGCGGACAATTCGAAAAACCGCCAGTGCGCTGACTCCGGTTGCCGCCGCGAACCTGGGCGCAAAAACCATTGCGCTAGATCCGACCGCAAAAACGAAGATAGATGCCGTCAAGGTTCGACGTGGGCCGATGCGATCGCAAACATATCCCCAGGGAATCTGAAATAACCCATAGCCCCAGAGAAAAGCGCTGAACACCCGGCCCATGGAAATCGTACTGAAGGAGAATTCCTCTTCAATGTACTTTCCTGCGATGCTCAGGTTCAGGCGATTTAGGGCAGTAACCGCCATGATGGCCATGACGATCCCCATGACCGCCCAACGGACGCGTGTGGCGCCGGCGCACGAAGCGCTTGGATCGAGTTGATCGGATTCTCGGCTTGCGGCAATTCTCGTGTTCAAGCGTGTCCTCACTTCCGCCTAAGCCATTTCTGCCGCAAGACATATGGACGGCGCGCAAGTCCTTGTCGCAGATCGCAAGCGAACTGAATAAGGTGATCCGGGTACTTCTGTGCCCCGATCTCTAACGTGTTGGCCTTCCAGGGCAGAAGATTGTGAGAAAAGGCTCCCCATCTAGCAGCTGGCCTCAGTGGGTGACTTCGAAAACGAGGACCTTGGCCTCCGCCTTGGTTTCTCCGGGTGAAACTGCGACAAAAAGCTGGTTGAGCTCCGGCACCAGCAAGGCCGTCTTCGCGCCGGGTGCGCTGGGCATCTTGGCCAGCAATTCATAGTGATCAGGATCTTGCTGGGAAAATACCGAGATGTATCCCTCCCCTCCGGGCACGTAAACGCGGTGATTCTGGCGGTCGTACACAACATCATCGGCGCGGGCTGCTGCCGGATAACTCGCAACCACAGATCCATTTTCGGAGTTCATCACGACCAACGTTGCCGGCTTCCGGCACACGATGATCAGCCTTTTCCCACTCTCGTCGAAGGCAATGGGGGAGTTCTCGGCGGCGACCCCGACCTTCCAGCGAGCGCTGACTTTCATCGCATCGCGATCGACCACTGCCACTTCATTCTTGTCCGTGACGTTGATGAATAATCGGGGGCCATTCTGTTCGAGCGCCATCGCTTCGACGTGGTTGCTCTCAAAGCGAATGTCGGAACCGGCCTTGTTCGCAGAGAGATCGACCTTGGACAGGAAGGAGTGGTCCAAAGGAACGTCTTTGCCGCCGGTGACTACAAACAGGTTCCCCGCCTTCGGGTCATAGCCAATCGAGTCGGCACCTTCGACCAGCTTGATGCTGCTTTTGGCCTGGTAGTCGCTGCCGCGCAGGATTTTGACGGTACCGTCGGACCCATCGGTCACATAGATTTGATCTTTTTCAGGCAGGTACAGAATGCTGTGCGGCGTTCCGAAACCGGTCAGGCTGCGGAGCCTGCGCCCTTTCTCGATGTCGATGACCTCTACCGTTTTGTGATCTTCCCCCGCCAAGAAGAGCCGCTTACCTTTCAGATCCACCGCAAAGTGATCGAAATCGCCGGTGATTCCGGGCAGCGGGATCGTCTGCTCGAGCTTCAGGGGTGAATGCATCGCTGGCTTCGCCGGAGCGGCCGATTGTGCCTGCGCCGAAAAACTGAAGCCACTAACCACAAAGGCGAGAACAGCGACGAACACGTCTGGCACTCTTCGCATTTCTGCTCCTTGGGAAATCGATGGGTACGAAAGCTGCGAATCCTCGTCTTAGCTGGTTGGCTCGAAAAGCTTTTCCAGGCTGGGAGTTTGCCGCTTCATCTCGTCCCGGATCAGCTCCGCGTTTTTCTTATACTCGTCTTCCTTCCCCTTTTCGTAATTGAAGACGATCCCGACTGCGCCGATGGTCTTGCCGGACTGGTCCTGCATGACCAATTCAACTTCATAGTGATCTCCTTTTTTGTTGATCTCGAGATTCGGCTTGCCGGTTTCGATGACCCGCATATCGTCCTCGTCCGCCTTCTTGCCAATCCGCCCAATGTTCGAGGCGATTATCACATTGTCGGTCTTGCCTGGCGGCGTGACGTGGAAGGCCATGATCGCAACGTTCTTGTGTTTGGCCAGGGTTTCGTCCAGAAGCTTCTGGGCGTAAATCCTCTTGGCCTCCTGGCCCGAAGCGATGAGCACGCCTACGAACATCAGCAGCAGCATCGCGCCATAAATCGTTCTTCCTAAGCGTGACATTTGTTCTCCTTATTAATCATTAAATGCAGACTCGGCGGTACCGTTCGTTTGCTACCAGATGAACTTCAGTGCGAACTGCATCTGGCGTGAAGTGGTGGCGGTGGGAGCAGTCAGTACCCCCGCCGTGGTTGTGTTCGCCACCCCGGCGGAAGTGAAGATTTGCCGGGCGGCTGGGGGCGGCGGATTGAAGTTCGCATGATTGAAGATGTTAAAAACCTCCCAGCGGAACTGCACGTTGAACCTCTCCGAGATGCGACGGATGGGAGTGTTCTTGAAGAGCGAGAAGTCGAAATCCCTGAGCCCGGGGCCGATCACCGAATTGCGTCCCGAGTTTCCAAGCAAGTTGGCGCAGGTTCCCGTGATCGAACCAAAGTTCCGGCACTGCGAAGCGATATCGGGGGTCGCCAGCGGGAGGGCGAAACAATTCAGGTTGAGATATCCCAGACCGCTACTCTTGAAATGGGAGTTGACGGGATTGCACCCGGGCACGCGGTCGGGAAACGCATAATTGTCTGCGGCCTTAAGACCAAGAGGGTCACCGCCAATGATGGGAGTGAAAGGCAGGCCGCTCGTCACCGTCACAATTTCGCCGAGCTGCCAGCCGGATGTTGCAACTTTCGCGACGCCGTTCCATGAAGTTGGGCCCGGAACATTCCAGATGGCGCTGACTACACCAACGTGTCGAACATCAAAGTCGGAGAGTCCGCGGCGCAGCCGCGGATCAAAGAAAGGCAAACTCGACACGGAATTTCCAAACGTGTCGCCGGCGATTCCTGAAGAGCTGGTATCGATGCTCTTTGCGAAAGTGTATGAGCCTTGAATCTGGAAACCATGGCTCAGCCGCTTGATGGCTTGAGCTTCTAGGCCGTGATAGGTGGAAACAGCATTCCACGTATTAGAGCTCACTTGGCCGCCGAGAGCGGGGAAAAGCCGCGATCCCGAGCCCGCAGCCATGGGCCAGAGATAGCCTTCTGGCGTTTTTGCTATGGGCTGGTAGTCGTTAATGTCGTCGTTGTGTTCCGGCAGATGAACTCCGTGCGAGCCCACATATGCGATAGTCGTCGTGAAGTTGGGGAAAAACTGGTGCTGTACGTTGAACGTCCATTGCTGGACGTAACTGCGCCGTGGATTGTGGTCGAGATACCCATAACGCAACGTGCTCACAGTGAGGTTGGGAAACCCTCCGGTGGGGAAGCAGTGAACACCGGGCGCGTTGCAGGCTTTGGCCCCGGAGGTTGGGAAGGTGAAGCTCCCCGCCTCCGTAAATGGAGCGGAGAGCAACGTCAGAAGCTCAAACTGGTAGGATAGAGGCAGCACATCGTAAATCCCGAAGGCTCCGCGAACGGAGGTCTTTCCCTTGCCGGATGGGTCCCACGCGAAACCCACCCGCGGAGCGAAGTTCCGCCGCGTGGGATTGGAAAAGTAGGGCGAACCCAGGTGGGGGATGGTGTCCGAAAAGTGAACCAGGGTTGACAACTGATTCGCCGTCTCGGTCGGCACGGTCGACATTTCGTACCGCACGCCAAGATTCAACGTGAGATTGTGACGGAATTTAAAGTCGTCTTGAACATACCCACCAAAAAGAGTCTGTCGCAGGTCCCGCGGCGTCTGAGATGAACTGAGCAAAGAAGCATAGTTTGTCGGCTGGTTTGTGAGGAATTGCTGCAAGCCGCCGAACGTGTAGAAACCCTCAGGACTGGCGCCTCGGGTGAACTGATTCGCCTGAATGCGCTCCACCGAGAAACCCAACTTCAGAGAATGTTTGCCTTTGTTCCAATTGAGATCGTCGTAAAACTGGAACGAGTTGTAGTGAAAACGATATTCCGCGATGGCGCCGAGGCCGCCCGAGAATTGCGTAACCCCCGAGCCCACCGTAATGATGCCTGCGTCTTCCCCTGGATTGAAACCAAAAGCCGTATCTGCCGCTGCTGGATTGATGGCACTCAGGGTGCTGAACGCGATCACCACGTCGCGGTTGAACCCGAAGCGCGCAGTGTTCAGAATTAACGGCGAAAAGATGTGCGACTCCTCCAGAGCGAGAGTATGCCGCCTCGACGTGTTTCCCACGTTCTTGATGTCGTAGGCGTCCGGATTGGCGACCGAACCTCGGTCGAACAAATAGGTTCCAAACAAGCTATCGGAGTCCGAGATCCGGTGGTCGATTCTTCCGGTGACGAAGTCCTCGCTCGTGGTCTGCTTTCCAACAAAGTTGTACAAACCGGTGTTGCCTGTCACAGTGCCATTTGGTAGAGGAAACAGGCAACTGGAAGGCGAGCAGGCCAGGAAAGGTGCGACCAAGGGGTCGACCGTGACATTGCCCGCGACCAGTTGGCCGGCCCTGGCGTTCACTGTGGGCACGGTGATCGAGTTGGTCGAGCTCAGTGACTGGCGCAAGCCTTCGTAATCTGCAAAGAAGAATGTATGATCCTTGAAGATGGGACCGCCCGCCGACCCTCCGAACTGGTTTCGCTTGAAGGGTGGGACAGTCGCTTTGTCAAAATAATTGCGCGCGTCCAGGGCGCTGTTGCGCAGAAACTCGTACGCAGAACCATGGAAAGAATTCGTGCCCGAGCGCGAAGCGGCGTTCACCGCGCCGCCCGACGTCCGGCCGTACTCAGCTGGCGCATTGCTCGTGACCACCGAGAACTCCTGCACCGCGTCCACGCCCAGAACGGCGCCGGTGATGCTTCCGGGCGCGCCTGAACTGTAGTCGTTGATCGTCACTCCGTCGAGGCGATAGTCGTTCCCCTGCGGACGATTGCCACTGATAGTTTCGTCAGTGCCCAGCCCGCGATTAGGCCGGTCATTCGTGACCCCGATCGCTTTTTGCGTGCGCACCTGAGCGACGCCCGGCTCAAGCAAGGTCAGTGACGTCCAGTCGCGGCCATTCAACGGCAATTCGACCACGGTGTGCGAGTCCACCACATTTCCTACTGAGGATGTGGCCAGTTGAATATCTGAAATCTGTACTCCAGTGACTTCGACCGTGTCGCTGGCCTGACCGATCTTCAGTGTGACGTTAATCTCGCGATGTTCACCGACCGTGAGCACGATGCCGCTCACAACGGTCGAAGCGAATCCCGAGGCATTCACGCTTACTTCGTAATCGCCCGGAATGAGATTGGGGGCGACATACAACCCATCGCTGTTCGCTGGTGCGCTTCGCGTGACGCCCGTAGCGACATTTTTTATGGTGACCTGGGCAGTGGTCACTGCCGCGCCGCTCGGGTCCGTCACCGCGCCGACGATGGTGCCTCCGGCCTCCTGGGATCGAGCGGGAGCGGTCAGAATTAGGCCCAGGGCGAGAGTCAGGAAGAGAGTGGCGCAGTGCCTCTGGCCTTTTCGACTCGCGTGCAAAATCAGCATAGTAGCCTCCAATTGGGATTTTCTCCTGTGTCCTGTCTCGTGCCATGGCGAAGCAAAATGTCTTCTGTTCATAAATCGTTCTCTCGGTCGTGCGATTGGGGTTCAGCAGGCTGGGTTGGACCCGCCATGATTTGCGGGTTCTTGGTGCTCCTGGTGGTCGCCCCCGGGTCGCGATCCTGCAAGAATTGCTGATCGAACGCAATGCGTGAACCGTCCAATCGAAAACATTTGTGCATCCCTGAGCTTGTTATTGAGAACAAAAGGCATATAGCTTCATCTCTCCGGCTTTGACCCTTAGGTACAGGCGGCGCTATACTCCCAGCCGACTCATGGGCAGCCCGGCTATGGTCGCGAGGATTTTGCATTTCGGTGTTTTCGAAGTGGATCTGAAAGCCTGCGAGCTCCGCAAACACGGCCTCCGACTCAAACTCCCAGAACAGCCCTTCCAGGTTCTAATTGTGCTTCTTGAAAAACCGGGTGAAATTGTCACCCGCGAGGAATTGCGCGACCGCCTCTGGCCTGGGGATACCTTCGTCGATTTTGACCACGGACTGAACAATGCGGTAATGCGGCTGCGCGAAGTACTGGGCGACGCTTCCGAGAACCCCCGCTTCGTGGAGACCATCCCTCGCCGCGGCTACCGTTTCATCGCGCCGGTAGTTGGTTCTGCCCTTCCAGCAGCCGGAGCCGCTCACCCGGAGTTGGAGGCCAGGGGTGTTTCCGTCGAAGTAACCACGCCGAAAACGGTCGCCGCAGCCACCTCGGAGACTTCTTCCGAGCCGGCCAGTTCCGAGCGGCAGTCCTCTCCAGCTCGTTTACCGATTCTGACTGCTGTCACGTTGGCTGCGGCCGTTCTACTCGCCGCGGGCTCGATTTACCGCAGCCGGATCGATGCGAATAGAACCGGTCGGGCGCGAAACAAATCCTTGATCGTGCTGCCGATCGAGAATCTCTCGGGCGATAAAGACCAGGAATATTTCGCTGATGGCATGACTGATGACCTGATTGCCAACCTGGCAAAGATCCGGTCGCTGCGCGTGATTTCCCGTTCAACAGCTATGGCTTACAAGGGTACGCGCAAGCCGTTGTCCCAGATCGCAGGCGAATTGAGTGTGGATGCGGTGTTCGAGGGTACGGTTCTACGAGATGGTAACCGGGTAAGAATCACAGCCGAACTGGTGCAGGTTTCCACGGACCGTCACTTGTGGGCCGAGACCTACGAGAGCCAGATGGGGGATATCCTCGCTCTACAGAATCGCGTTTCTTCCGCGATTGTGAATGAAATCCGCATCAACCTGACGCCGGAGGATCAAGAACGGCTTGCCCGGAATCCTGCCGTCGCGCCCGAGGCGTATGAGAACTATCTGAAAGGGCGTTACTACTGGAACAGAAGATCGGATGAGAACCTGACCAAGGCCATCGGATACTTTGAACAGGCAACCCGGCAGGACCCGCAGTACGCCCTTGCCTATGCGGGCTTGTCGGATTGCTACGCCGTCATTAGCTCCGAGATCTTCGGAACCATGCCTGCGCCGGAAGCCGCTCCTCGGGCGAAGGCGGCTGCTCGGCGAGCCCTCGAAATCGATCCCAAACTCTCGGAGGCGGAAACTTCGCTGGCTACGGTGAAGTTTAACTACGATTGGGATTGGAGCGGCGCAGCTGCGGGCTTCGCTAAGTCCATTCAGGATAACCCCAGCTATGCAACGGCTTATCAGAGATATTCCCTTTACTTGATGGCGATGGGTCGTCCGGAGGAGAGCTTTGCGCAGATCAACAAAGCCAGAGAACTCGACCCGCTCTCTATCAGCATCAATTTCAGCCTGGGATGGCGGCTTTATATGGCGCGGCAGTATGACCGAGCCATCCAGCAGCTTCGGAATACTCTTGAAATGGATCCATCCTACGAACTGGCCCATCTCGTCCTCGGCTTGTCGTACGCCCAGAAGGGCGATTTTGGTCTCGCCATTCCAGAATTGCGTAAGGCAGTTGAGTTGTCTCACGGCACGCCGCTGATGATCTCGGCCCTGGCAAATGCTTATGCGCGCTCGGGAAACAAGCCGGAGGCCGAGAGATTTCTTGCCGATCTGATCTCGGAGTCGAAGAAGCAATACGTCTCTCCGTACTATTTCGCGCTTATATATGTGGGTCTGGGAAAACCTGAAACAGCGATCGATTGGCTGGAGAAGGCTTTTGCTGACCGCTCCAACGGTCTGGTGTTTCTTAAGGTGGAGCCGGAACTTGACAACCTGCGTTCCAACCCACGTTTTGTCGCCCTGCAACAAAAACTTTATTTTCCCACTTGATGCTTCATCTAGACGAACAAGCATTTATTTCGCCGGGGTGAAATGGGCATCGCGAGCGGCCCGCAGACTCGCCAATGCTTCTTAAACTTCGGCTCGCATCTGTCGACTCCGTGCCACTTCGACAAGATTCCACTCATCCGAGAGATGCGTTGCTCGAACGCTTACGGAGCAATGCCTCACGACGCTTGCCTTTTGCGAACAGCTCTATCCCGTTAGAATATCTCTGCCTCAGTGATCGATGTGGTGAAAAGTTCGGTCGCCGATTGCATCGCGATCCAGGCCGCGACCCTAGAAGAAGGCTTGGGTCGCATGACCTCTGAGAGGATGTCGGTATCGAGGATGATCAATCTGGGAAGTTAGGCACATGGCGCATAGCGTCACGCTGCAGCGATTCAAATTCGAATTCTCCAAACACCGCAAATCGTCGGCGAATGGCTTCCGCTAAGTTCCCTTTTCCAATGGCAGGGGTGGTTAAGGCTGACCGTAAGATTTCCCGAGCCTCCGCCTCCATCGAACGCCCGTGCCACTCAGAGTCAGCTCCCGTCGTCCTACTGATCAAGCGCTTTGGAAGCGTGCCAAACCCAGAGCTTCAACGCAGAGAGCCATCGTGTGGTCGGAATTTCGAGCGCGCTTTCAATGGACCACAATCAAAGCCCAACCCTCTAGTAAAGACTAGATCCAATTAGTTTGCCTTGAATGGATTGAGAATCCGGACGTCCATCTGGCTGAAATCCGCTTCATTTCTGGTGGCAACGATCAGCTGGTGAACGCGTGCGGTGGCAGCAATCATAGCGTCCTCAAGCAATCTGTCTGGCTTTCGGTCCATGATCCGGCCCCATTCTCTAAAACATGGAGTGTCCATGGGCAGTATCTGGTACGAAGCTGCCAGCTGATCCGCCCAAGCCTCGATGTCACTGGCCTTCAATGGATCTTGCCGGCGTGTCCGCTCAATTCCCGCTTGTAGCTCGCCCATCGTCACGGCCGAGAGGAACAATCTGTCCTCTTCTTGATGATTGAGCCAATCAACCAATCCCCCATGTGGACGCGGCTTTCGCAGTTCGGAAACAACATTGGTATCCAAGAGGTACCGGCTCATTTGACCCCCCTCACGGTCCGTCGCCGTAATTTGTGGCGACCCGGGATCAAATTTTCCAAGCGAGCTCCAGGGGCCAACAATAAGTCCTTGAGAGTCGGACGGGCAGCCTTTTGCAAACGCTTCCACTCCTCAATCGGGACAAAAACGGCGGTTTCAATTCCCCTGCGGGTTACCACCTGGGGCCCCTTCTTAATGGTGGCATCCAAGAATTCGCTAAATCGAGCCTTCGCATCTTGCACTTGCCATGAAGTCATAAGGGGCAATTATACTGACTAGTCATATGACTAGTCAACTATATCGAACGACAATAAACAACAGCAAACCCCGAAAAAAACGCCGACTCATCGGCCATCAGTTGAGAGGTGTGCTGCAACACTTTGATGAATCGTTGCGAGCTTCAGCACCACGAACGCTCGCTGTGGCCGGACCGCTGGAAAAGGCCGGCACCGATCCCCGCTCTTTTGACCTACAAAGACCGCAAGAAGTTCAGCAAGTCCTGCTTCTCTTTTGCGGAAAGCTCGTGGAAGCGTCCAACGACTCCATTTGCCTCTGAACCCTCACCGGCATGGTCTTGTATGGCCTCCATTAAGTCCGAGGTTCGCCCGTCGTGCAAGAAAAACAAGCGTTGCCCAATTCCCCAGAGCGGCGCGGTTCGAAATTCGTCTGGCCTTGCTAGTCCCTGGCTTATGCCGTCTTCCAATCTCTCGCCCATGCGATGTAGCGCGAAGTCGGAATAGGGATGATAGGTCACGCCGCCCATCCCAGTGAACACTGATTGAGCCGTCGTCAAGGATGAGGAATGGCAAAGGGCGCAACCTAACTTTGAGAATACGGCAGCGCCGTTCTGCGTACCCGGAGTAGGCACAGCCGGATGGGGAGGATCTAAGAGCTTCATGAAGGCAGTAAAGTTATCCGCGTCCGAAAGCATTTCAGAAACTGTGCCGACGGAACTATTGAAGTTGGAACTGTTCTGATTGCCGTTCAGTAGGTTGACACTATCTTCAGGCGTGGCATTGAAGACGCAACCCGCTATCGCGGAGCGCTCGTTCGGGAACATCTCGTTTGAGACACCTTGTTCCACGTTATAGGCCTCCCCGGCAAAGATCCGAAGCGACTTGTTCTGTGCCTTCCATCCAAATTTCGTAATGGTTCCATCATTGCCGCTTCTGTTGAAGTGGCCCCCAATTCGAAGGGCGTCCCGGGCTTGTGAGGTGCTGGCAAGGTTAGCCTCGAGCGCAGAGTCCGGCGTGTTCTCGACCAAGCCTAGACCAAACAATGGAGTAGGAATCCGAAAAGCTACATTGTTATTCGCCAATTCTGCTGCAAAGTCGGGTTGCGCTAAGTTGCAGCCCACAGCATCAGAACGCCCGGCAATCGTGTACAGGTCGTGTACACCGCCATCGAACCCGCCATCCGGCCTTCTGACAAATCTGGCTTCACGTATCGGACCTTCAGGTGTAATGAAGGGAGGCACTTTGTTGGTTGCGCCATCCAACGTGGCTAGGGCTACTTGCGGGTTTGGAATAGGATTCTGAGGACTTTTCAATCCAGGACTGGAGCCACCGATGGCTGGTTGCGCGTGGCACATGGCGCAACTATTGCCGTTGAAGCCCGGACCCAGGCCGTTACCATTTTCGATCGTCCCTGAGACGGAATTTACTTCCTGAAAGCGCTGTAAGGCCTGGTTGAATAGCGCCTGTTCATTTGGGCCCAAGAGGGGATAATAGCCACCAGCCTCAGCCTTATCTGGGCGTGGCCCGGGATCTTTTTGTGCCCAAAGTGCGCCAACATTCATGAGTGCAGACAGACAAGCCGCTGTGAATAGAACATTTCGATTTTTCATGGGGACCTCCATACGCGGGCAAGCACACTTCTGGCTATATGCAGTGCTAATGCGAAGATTGGCGCGATGCGGGCTTAGCTACGCTGACGAGCTAACGGAACAAAAACAGAAATATGCTCTTATTCCGAGACAGAGCCTGAGGAGTTTGAAAAAGTCACCCAGCAATTTAGGGCTGCTGGAAATTAGAAATTGTTAAGAAAAAATTTAGATTGGATTCGGAACTTCGTCAAGAATCAGAAGTACAAAAGGTACGTGCCAGAAGGGCGGCCGCACCCGGTCCAACAGACCGTTGGAAGTGGGGATTCGGACATCAGATCGAGGAATCACCAAAACCGCGTGGCGGAGGGAAAGGACCACCGATCACCGAGATCCATTGCTGAGGATCCTTTCTGGCTTGTGGAGGGAGGGGCGCGTGAATGGTTGACAAGTAATAGACGTCATTAGGAGCTTAGTTTGGGCTTCAAGTGGGGAAAAAAGTGAGATCTGCAAAAATGGCGCTGCTACTTAAGTCGGATGCAATTGCCAACCGCAACCTGTATTATGCGCGAACAAACATAGTGTTTGTAAGGATGCCATGCGACGAATTTTTCGGTACTTGCTAATTTCTGCTGCCTGCGCCTTCTCGTGCTCGTCAGTCGTTCACGTGGTGGCATCTACGAGCATGATTCAACCTGAGAAACGTCACACCAGTTTTAACGACGATTGGCGATTCTTCAAGGGAGACTCCGACGGGGCCGAGAAGCCGGGCTTTGACGATTCGAAGTGGGCTCAAGTGAGATTGCCTCACGATTGGGCCATTGAAGGTCCCTTTGATCGAACTTTGAATCCCCATACTGGTGCTCTGCCAATTTCGGGGACCGGGTGGTATCGGAAGACATTCACGTTTCCGGCGACCTTTAACGACCGCTACGTCACTGTGGAATTTGACGGGGCCATGTCCAACTCGCGCGTGTGGCTCAATGGTCACGAATTGGGAGGGCGGCCATACGGATACATCGGCTTCGCCTTCGATCTGACTCCTCTACTCTTGCTCAACGGTCAGGAGAACGTCTTGGCAGTTCGATTGTCTCCGGAAGACCGATCATCCCGTTGGTATCCAGGAGCAGGCATCTACAGGAACGTTTGGCTTGATGTGACAGGTCCGGTACACGTGGCGCGCTGGGGTACGTACGTTACAACGCCCAAGATTTCGGACGAAGACGCCGAGGTGGTTGTGAATACCAGCGTGCAGAGCCATTTGAACCATGCTGGCAAATTCACACTTCGCACCTCGATCGTGAATTCTGCCGGAGATGTGGTGAGTCACGCCGATAAAATGATCTCTATTGGCGGCAACAGTACGCAAATTGTCATGACCAGTCTGAACCTGTCCCGACCTCATCGCTGGGATGTGGACGACCCCTATCTCTACACCTTGCTCACCGAAGTCATCAGCGGCCATGAGGCGGTTGACAAGTACACAACACCGTTTGGCATTCGCACAGTCGTTTTCGACAAGGAAAAAGGCTTGCTGCTCAACGGGCGGCACAGGAAGATCCACGGAGTATGTCTCCATCACGATCTGGGCGCACTCGGGGCCGCGGTAAACCGTCGCGCCACCGAGCGGCAATTGCAGATATTGAAGGAAGCAGGGGTGAATGCCATTCGGACTAGCCACAATCCGCCTTCACCGGAGTTGCTCGAATACTGCGATCGCCTGGGATTGCTTGTAATGGACGAGGCCTTCGACATGTGGCGAATTCCGAAGGTACCGAATGGTTACAGCAAGTATTTTGACGAATGGTCGGAGCGCGACGTTCGCGATATGGTCCGGCGCGACCGTAATCATCCCAGCATAATTCTGTGGAGTATTGGAAATGAAATTCCCGAGCAAGGGCAATCCGATGGATGGAAAGAGGCAAAGCGCCTGGTTGGATTTTTCCACGAAGAAGACCCGACTCGCCCCACCACTTCGGCATTCAACAACTGGGACGATGCGATCAAGAATAAATTAGCCGACCAGGTGGATATTCCCGGATTCAACTACAAGCCTATGCGATACGAGCAAATCATGAAAGAGCATCCGGCGTGGGTTATATACGGATCGGAAACCGCATCCTGCGTCAGCTCGCGTGGCACCTATCATTTGCCTCTCATTAAATATGAGAAGGATCCTTCGCTCCAGATCAGTAGCTACGACATCATCGCTCCGCCCTGGGCGTATTGTCCCGACGTCGAATTTCTCTACCAGGATCGGTTCCCCAATGTTCTGGGCGAATTCGTTTGGACCGGGTTTGATTATCTCGGCGAACCGACGCCGTTCTTTGGTTGGAATGGCGATAATAGTCACGACTGGCCGGCGCGCAGTTCTTATTTCGGCATGGTCGACCTCGCCGGATTTCCGAAGGATCGCTTCTACCTCTACCAGAGCGTCTGGACCACGAAACCCATGGTCCATATCCTGCCGCACTGGAACTGGGCTGGCCGAGAAGGGCAAGACATTCCTGTGATGGTGTACTCCAACGCGGACGAGGTGGAACTGTTTCTGAACGGTCGTTCTCTAGGACGCAAGGCAAAGTTCTCAGATCCAGTGGAGTTGCCGGTGGGGCCGAACGTGAGTCCCGATGGAAAGTTCCTAAGCAAATATCGGCGAGTGTGGGAAGTGCCTTTCCAGGAAGGGGCGCTGAAAGCGATCGCTTACCAAAATGGCAAGCAGGTGGCAGAGGAAGAAATGCGAACCGCCGATGTTCCGGCAAGAATTAAGCTGCTTCCGGATCGTAGTGTCATCCAGGCTGACGGCGACGATCTTTCGTTTATAACCGTGCGTGTCGAGGATAAGAATGGGACTTTGTGTCCAGTGGCAGATAATCTGGTCCATTTCACTGTCACCGGTGCCGCGAGGATTGAGGCCGTGGATAATGGCAATCCCGCCACCGCAGAACCATTTCACGCCGACTATCGCAAGGCGTTTAACGGTTTGGCGTTATTGATCGTCCGGTCCCTTCCGGGCCAATCAGGGAAAATACGGGTTATCGCGACAGCCGAAGGATTAGCTCAAGACGAGACGGAAATCAGCGCGCAAACTGTGCCACAGGACGCGCAGAAAAAGGAATCTAACCAAAGGGCGCAATGATGCGGTGTCGCCGGCCGATGTTGTTAGAGATGCGATTTTTCGACAGCACCCCGACAGCACAGCTGGGGTCTAATGCCTTCGACTCTGCGGTCTACGGCGCAAGGCAAAACCCTCGCTGGCTTTTTCATAGAAGTGTTCCCCACACAGCACACACATTCTACGTACACCGCCATCCCAATCTTCCGCTGGTCTCAGCATAATCAATGTGCCTTCACCGTCATAGCACGGCTGGCAAAATGGCCCTTTGTCCCCGACGTAATAGAAATTGGACGGCCCCACCTGTCGCAACTCTGGAACTGGTCGTACAGCTCTCCTAAATCCCGCCATCAACTGCAACAGTTCTTTATTTTCATCCGTAACAACCGTTATCGCCTCTTTCAGCGACAGGACAATTTCGTAGAGTACGTTAATTTGGTGTTTGAGATCACGGTCCGGGGAAGTCTGCGCGCGTTCACGAACAGTTTCCGCAAGGCTGAGAGTGTCAATGAGGAGTTGAATCGCAGTCGTGGACGGGCCCGACATATACATTGGATACACCCGACGCGCATTAGCCGTCAAATGTTATGCCGCAGTCGGCGTAGGCACCCGGCTGTCTGCGCCCCAATCCAACAAGGAAATGATCTGGCGCATGCTCTAACCTGTCAATGACAGTAATGATTCCACAACAATGTCGGCTCCCAGGCCCGAGTACTTTGGAGGCGCACACCAACCCAAGGGCTCGAAGGAAAGGAGCCGAAGCGGGAGTTTCAATCATGCCGCACGGCGAATCTATTACGCCTTCACGAATTCAACGTCCAAGGTGATGGTTACCTCGTCGCCAACAAGAATGCCACCCGTTTCCAGCGCCGCATTCCAGGTCAGGCCGAAGTCGCTGCGGTTGATCTTCGTGGTCGCCGATACCCCAACCCGAGTGTTGCCCCATGGATCCTTTGTAGGCGGGGTCGGCCCATCTACGGTGAAAATCACCTTGCGAGTAACCCCGTGAATGGTAAGGTCGCCTTCGACTGACAACTCTCCGTCCCTGACGATACTGATGCCGCCGGATTTGAAGGTCAGTGTCGGGAACCTTTCGACGTCAAAGAAGTCGGCACTCTTGAGGTGAGCATCGCGTTGGTCATCGCGGGTATGAATAGAGGCAGCCTCGATCGACGCCTCGACGCCAGAGTTCGCCAGATTAGATTCATCCAGAAACAAAGCTCCCGAAACTTTGGGGAATTGGCCTTTCACATTGGCGATCATCATGTGCTTGACTTTGACTCCGCCATGGAGTGAGCGGGGTCGATGTTCCAGGTGGTGGTTGAGGTATGTGATAAAGCGGCTGTCGCTGTATTTGTCATAGTAGCCTTCAGTTCAAGATCGATGCCATTTATATCGATATCGATATATCTGATGTCGACTATAATGACCAGGATTCACATTCTTATGGAAAATCCCAAAAGGCCTCAGGAAGCCCTTCATGCGTGGCTAATCATGCTGAAAGCCTGGCGATCGATGTCGCGTTATGTGTTTCCGACACTACTCGAGGAGGGTCTAGGGGAGTCTGATTTTCGGGTCCTCGAAGTACTGCTGCACAAAGGACCGACGCCGGTGAATGTGATAGGTCCAAAAGTCGATCTTAATCCAGGATCAGTCAGCGTCGCGGTGGATCGTCTGTACAAGAAGGGGTTTGTCAGTCGCGTAGAGAGCAGCCGTGATCGTCGGGTGAGAACGGTGTCGCTGACTGAAAAAGGACGGCAAATATTTGTGCCTCTCTTTCGGCGGCACACAGCACTCATTAAACGTGCCTTCCGGGATGTTTCTTCCGAAGAACTGCAACAGCTTGAACTGACACTTAAGAAGATCGGTAAACGTGCTGAAAGTCTTGCTGAAAAGAAAGCTCACCCTCAGCCTAGATAACTGTAATTGAGCGCTGTATCGGGCCACCAAATGACTCAATTACGAAAATGTTGTGTCAGTTTACTTTGACATAGGTTGCAATGGAGTACGGCTGGGCGTCGCATAGGGATAGTTGGCGAAATCAGATTTATCGGCAGTTAGAAAACCATGGAGCAGGGAAAAAAGCAAAAACGCGAATACCTGAAGATGAAGTTAGATTGTACGATTGATCTCTCCCTCGAGGCAAAGCCGCATGTTGGAGCTGGACCGGCTGGATCCGACGATCGCAGAGCTGGCACAATCGATTGAGCAGCAAGTAGAGAAACGTCCGGAAGCCCAGCGCTTGCAACCGGCGATTTTGCAGCAGTGATCCGCTCCGCTCCGTTCGGTTGTCAGCGCAAAGGAGCCGTTCTGGCTATTTTCGTCTCGCGAAGAACTCGTCGGCCGCGGCCTGAGTCTCTTCATGACTCTGCTCTTTGACCTGCTGGTTGATTCCCCACTCATGGCCGAAAGGATCTACGATCTTTCCATAACGTCCTCCCCAGAACATGTCTTGCACGGGCATGCTTAGACGCGCGCCGGCAGCCGTTGCGCGCTCGACAACCTTGTCCGCATCGTCAACCAGGAGGGTGATGCGCACACCTGTTCCGCCGAGGGTTTCTGGCGACTTGCAGGTTCCACCTTCGCTCTCAGGGAACTCATCGCACACGAAGAACTTGTGTCCGTCCAAAATCAATTCGCCATGCATGATCTTCTCGCTGCCGGGTTTAATCATTCGGTGTACTTCTTCAGCGCCAAAGACACTCTTGTAGAAATCGAGGGCGGCGCGCCCGTTCAGCACAATTAATTCGGGAATGAACTGGTCCTCTCGATGCATATTCTTCTCCGCTAAAGCCGGGGCCGTCAATATTTTACGCGATCACCGCTGATTGGGTAATGTAAACAGGCCATTGCGCTCAGAACGCCCTCAATGAGCGCCACTACCCCTCACAGAGCGTACTAAAGAATTGAGTAGAGAAATATCCGAGATCAATAGACAGAACGGTGAATTTTGGCTATCAGGCAAGAGAGATTCCTTCAAACCAGCCGATCAACAGCGGCGGCTCCAGAGATTGCAAGAAATCAAGGAGGAGTTGGCTTCTCTAACCGCTCGGAAAAAGTTATGAATCGGATGGATCGGCATTACACTCCCGATTGAAAAGCACAATCACGCGTCCTAGGAGAGCGCCATATTCAGATTCTCAATTGCCTCGTCGATCTCGCCGGTGCTTTTGTAGCCGACAGTCACGCAATCGACGCCGGCATTCTGGAACGCGAACTTCATCGCCTTCTGCCGGTCCTCCCGGTTGAATGTGCCTTCGCCTATGAGCTTCATGGAAACTACGCCCATTCCTTCTCTGTGAACTTCCTTTACGTGCTCTACAACTTCGGAGACATTCCCTAATCCTTGTGTAGCGTAATCCTCGGCGTCCATACTCTTGCCTTTGTGATTCACCCGGATCATGGCAATGTCGAGCCACTTGTTCCCTGGGACCCGTCGCAGCGCGGGCAGGCCGTGGACCGACGCACCGTGACTCACTATAACCTTTCTCGATTCGGCTTCCAGAATCGCGTCCTCCCAGCGGGTGGTGTCGGTTGGCCATGTCGCGGTGTGTTGCCAATGCAGCAACATGATGTCGAAATACTCCGTGTTCGCCAGTTTGCGCAACTCGTCGAATTTCTGTTGCGGACTCACACCATCACGAGTGGTCACCTTCGACATCAGTTGATAACTCTCCCGCGGAATGCCCTTCAGGGCGATGCCCAGCATCTTGTGCATCTCACCGTAAGATTCGGCTGTCTCAAAGAAGCGAATGCCCTGATCGTATGCGTAGCGCACCAGTCGCGTGAACCCGTCCTGTCCGAGATCGCGCTGCACTTGTCCGCTGAAGCTCCCTGTGCCAAAAGCTAGCCGCGTTACTTTAACTCCAGACCGTCCCAGCGTTACGAAGTCAGTGGCGGTCCGGCGCTGTGCAACCAGCCGGAGGCTTCCGGTGACCGCAACCGTTCCGGCTGCAAGTCCGGTTTTCAGGAATTCACGTCTGGTGAAATTGGACATTTGTTCCCTCCATGAAGCCCGATGAGCCAAATGTTACCAGAACTCCTGGGCGGACTTCGACCCACCGCATCGGAAATGCTTTCCGGAAGCATTCTCAAACCGCCCAAACGTGAGGCGTCGGGTCAGCGACCAACCCGGTAGGCGTGCAGGGGCGCTTTTGTCTCTGTCTCCGGCAGGGGTTCTGACCCCTTCAGCATGCTCCAGAGGATTCGATTGAACGTTCCGTCATCGACTCGATCCGGCGCGCTGAAATCAAGCGCCGCGGACGCTTTTGCCGCTGCGGTCGCTGGCGGATTCGTCTCGTTCATGTCTACATGAGGAACGACGGAGGTCCACGGGGAGAAATCCGCTTTCTCTGCAAAGATGTCGGACAAGGACCGACTAAAGTAATCGAACTTCGAGAGCCGGTCCAATCCAAGAATGTCCTCAATCGCCGCGACAACGTCCGTTGTATTTACAAAGCGGTGGATAGTACCAGGGCGATTGTAGGCTGAGATAGCGAAGAAACACGAACGGTGAGAGTCAATGTGGTCGGGGCCGGACTGGGAATCATCCTCGAGCACAAAGATCACAGTGTCCTTCCAGAACGGAGACTTCGAGAGGGCTTGGACAATCCTGCCCAGCGCCAGATCGTTGTCGGCCATTAAGGCGGTTGGTGTTCGAAAGCCTTCGCGTCCACCAGCGGTGTGATCGTTCGGCAGATGCATCACTTCGAGTTTTGGCATTTCTCCCTTCTTGACAAATTGTTGGAATTCGGCGATCCAGGCGTCGGCACGGGTTTGGTCGGGGATCTTTAAGTCGAATGCAGGGTACGAGGGACTGACGGTGGACGCCATCTCGGGCTGTGTTACTGGCCACCCCTCCGGAACTTTGACCATCTCGCCGTAGTCGCGAAAACTGATTCCTTTCTTTCTGGCCAGTGTCCAAAGAAAGCCGTTGAGAGGTTCATCCACTTCCTCGCCATCAACGCTTTCGCGCCTGTCAGAGTAAGCAGAAGGGACATTCTTCTCCCCAAAGTCGGTGACGTACGCTGCAGTTGACCAGATGTGGCCTTGCGAGCTAACTTCAGCGTTCGTGAAGAAACGATCGAACAGTCCGAAGCGTAAAGCCAGGCTGTGATGGTTGGGAGATATGGCCCGTCCGAAAAAGACCAGCGATGGATCACCGTCCCCTTCTTTCAGGTCGCCAAACACCTGGTCATAAGTGCGATTCTCCTTAATTATGTAGACCACGTGTTTGAAAGGTGGATACCGTTTGTCCACTCGTGGGCTTTGCCAGTTATTCGCTTTTGCAACCCGTCGAGAGTACTCGGCCAACGTTTCGGAATGAATTTGGTCCGAACTCAATCGGAGGGTTCCGTTGAGCTGCCCCAGGTTATAACCCAACCGACGCTTGATCCCTTCCCCCGGAATCGGACCATCTGGATTCGCGTGACTCCCGTGGCCCTTACCATTGAGAACAAGTAGTTGGCCCCCGTAATCGAGGACTGCAGTCGGATACCAATCAGTTGGAATGCGACCGTTCAATCGTGGTGCCGCGGCACCCGTTTCGGCGACGTCGAAAACTGCAACTGCGTTGTTGTCGGCCTCGGCCACGAAAAGTTGCGACTCATCGTGCGACAGAGCCAACGCGTTCGGTGTGCTTCCTTCCGAAGGTCCGGCAGGTGCGGCATCGCTCAGGTATCGCAGGACCGTCTTTCGCGAAGTGTCAATGACGGCGATTTGATCTGTGCCTGCCAGCGCGGCAAACAACCGCGAGCCAGTTAGGTTGGAAAGGAGAGCCGAAGGTCGAGGGCCTACCCTAATCTTCCCGAGAGGAGCGAGCAGCCCATCCGGCTTCGTCTGAAATTCTGCGACGGTGTCGGCCGCCCATGCAGAAACGTATACCTTTCCGTTAGCTGCAGCTTCGACGGCATATGGATAATGATCGGTCGGAAACCTCTGCACGACTTTTGAAGTGGCGACATCAACCACCGCCAGGCTGTCGCCCATGTTCTCGACTACATAAAGATAGTTTCCGATTCGCGAGACAGCGAGGCCTGCGGGATAGCGGGAACCAAGCTTCGTAGAGCTTCTCAGAAAGGATGATCTTCCGTTCGAACGCTGCGGTCCCATCCCGCCATGAGTAGCAAAAGATCGAGTCGTCATTGCCTCCCGACACAAAAAGTTCCTTGCCATCGCGAGAGAACCCAACGCCGAAGAACGCCGCGGGCTGAACCAGTGTCTGCACTACCTGACGCGATTTCAGATCAACAATCTGAACGCCCTGCTCGCGCCAACCACTGAGAACGACTGCGAGTCTGTCGCCGCCGGGCGCGACTGTCATTGCCAATGGCATGCTTCCCAAATCAATGGCGTCGCCAACCGCATCCAGTTTCACTCCAGTGGGCAACGGTTGAGTGAATGTTGTGGAGTCTGCGGCGGGCATATCGGTCGCTGCCGAAAACAGAATAACCAGAAGAATGCAAGGGAGCGAATGGCAAGCTTTCATAACACCTTTCGAAATGGCGAATGCTGCCAAAAGTTTAAACTACGCGAGCCTCGCCGGCAGCCCTCAGCGCTAGCGACACGTGTATGAACCCCCTCACCTGTTCGCGACATTTGATTCAGAGCGTTTCGCATCCGCGAGCGATTTGCTCGAGACTCATCTGTGACCAACAGCCCACAGCGGACACCCACACAGAATCAATTAGGATTTACGGATTGTGAAAAGAGGAGCCGAAAGAGCCGCTTAGTTTCGTGACAGTGAACGACGGCCACTCCTTCCCCAATCATGCTGTTCATCTGTTTTGGAGATTTTCATCTTGAGGGATTCAAACCAGGGCGACACAGGATTCATCTCGAAATTGGGATCGGGTTAATGCAATGGACGGGAACCCAAATTGAGATTTTAGATGGAGCTTATAGATCAGTCCTAGAAGACTGAACCAGGCCCTAGCAGCCACTTTTGGCTCAGGTCGGTACGATTGTTGCCGACGTCTCCGGGCAGCTTTTATAGCTTCGACAACTGGGTCAGGTAACGCTGATCGTCGTTATTAGTCTTGCGTTCGACGAACTGCATAAATCGCTTTAGTTGCTCGCGCCCCACTCGCCCCATAGTAACAAACTGAATAGCTATGCCCTCGCCGGGGTCGCTCCGCACCACAACACCTTCAGTATCGAGTTGAGTGTCGTCGATGGAGAGAGCCAGTGTGAGAGGGCTATCGGGTTGTAGGACAGCGTTAGTCTCGACATAGCAACCGCCCGAGCTCACATTGGCCAGGATTCCAAAGATGCGTTCCTCTCCTTGACCCAGTTGTAATTCGACAGCCACCCGGCATCTCATGCGCGGATCGACTCTACGATTATTGGGTATCGAACGCTGCTGCTTGTCGGTGTACATGCGTCGATCTGCCTCTGCCAGCAATCCTTCGGCATCCAGGCCGTCGGTGGGATACTGAGCTTGCCCCACACTCAGCGACAACAGATCTTCCCCACAGATTTCCCTGCCGGCCTCCTTAGCCAATTCGCGGAGATGGTTCACTTTGAAGTGGGCATCGTCGGGCGTAACGTCAGGCATTACAACCACGAACTCGTCCCCTCCCATTCGGGCCACCAGGTCGTAATCCCGACAGCTCTCACTTACGCGGCGCGCGAAAAGCTGCAATACGCGATTCCCTTCCAGGTGGCCATAGCGGTCGTTGACTTGCTTAAACCCGTCCATATCGCAGACCATCACGGTCAACGGCTTATTGGAACGTGTCGAACGAGCTAGTTCCCGGTTGAGCTGTAGGAAAAGGGAGCGGGCATTAGGTAAGCCCGTGAGGTAGTCGGTCGTGGCCGAACTTTCTGCCTGCTGGTATTTCAAGGCGTTTTCAATGACCAGGGCCATCTTCGCGCTCATGGCGAGGAGGACGCGAAGGTTGTCTTGGGTGAAGGCTTGCTTCTCGGCATGGTAGAGGGTCAATACACCTACGACGCCCTCCAGGCCTTCCAGGGGGACGGCCACCGCCGACCGCAGCATGTTGGAACCTGCCGCATCGGCCAGATAGCCGGGTTCAACCGAGGGGTTACCGTTAATGATCGGCTTTTTATTCTCCGCCACCCATCCCGATACCCCATGCCCTAAGGGGATACGAAGAGAAGCGAAGAGGCGAAAATTGTTGCCGCCGACGTGCTCCGGAACCAGCTCATTGCCGCGTCGCACGTAAATTGCAATCGAATCGTAAGGGACGAGCCGCCCGAGTTTAGCTGCGAATACCGATAAGGTTTCATCCAAGCTCAGGGATGCGCCTAGATCCTGGCTGAGTTCGAACAGCGCCTGCACCTCTTGTCGCGCCGCTGCGATTGACATCAGGAAAGTTGCTTCATCCCTTGGTTTTTTGGCGCTTTCCTCAAAGCCAGTTGCCGGGGCGGTTCCCCGTTCCACTTTGAGTTCAGTGGAAAGCTTCGACCAAGGCACCTGGCTGGTCTGCGTCTTTACCAACTTCTCCAGTTCGCTGTAACGGCGCCGTATGACCATCACCACTTCGGGATCAAACGATTTCCCGGACTCCTCTTGTAAGCGCCGAATTACCTCTTCCATCGGCAAGGCCCGGCGGTACTGGCGGTCGGAAGATAGCGCGTCGAGAAAGTCCACAGCAGAGAGAATGCGCGCACCGATGGGGATTTCGTCGCCCTTAAGTCCAAAGGGGTAACCGGAACCATCCCACTTTTCATGGTGCGCACGCACGATGGGGACCACCGGATAGGGGAAGCGTACACGCTCGAGGATCTCGGCCCCCACCACGGGGTGGATTTTCATCTTCTCGAATTCCTCGGGGGTCAAACGGCCAGGCTTGGAAATAATATGCTCTGGGATTGCCAGCTTACCGATGTCGTGCAGCAGAGCTGCGGCATCTAGGGCGTCCCTTTCTTTCGAGCTAACTTTCAGTTCCTTCGCCAATTCAACCGCGTACAGCCGTACACGCTGCAGGTGCTCGTGAGTATTGTGGTCCTTGGCTTCGATGGCCAAAGCCAGAGCCTCAATCGTGCGCAAGTGCAGACTGGCCATATCCTCGACGTGTTGTTTCTCATCTTCCAACTTGCCGAGGTAGAGGGGGTAAGAGCGGTAAATCAAGTAGACCACCGGAAGCGTCACGAGACCGGTCTGCCAACCAATGATCTCGTTGAACCAGCCAATCAATCCAGCTATTCCCGCACCCCCCAGGTAATACGGAAAAGCCCAAAAGTGGCAATCCGAGCCGATCTCACCTAAAGACTTGTGTTCGCTCAAAAAAATGAGTAAGGCTACCGGCCCGGTACTCACAGCAAAGTAAATCGAAGCCGCCGCCAATAGCGGCAGAAAGGCAGTTTCTGACGTCCAATGCAACAAGGTGAAACGATACATTTGGTGGGCGGCCGCAATCGCGATCGCAGCCGTTCCGATGTTAAACGCGATCTTCACCACTGCTGGCCGGTCGCGAGGGACGCATTGCATCAGGATTGCCGTGCAGCCCAAGGCAAGCGTCTCGGCGAAGCCAAGCTCCCGCAGACCCATCAGGACGAACAGGAAATTGACTGATATGGTGCCTGTGATACCGGGAAGACTAACCCTCAGGCGCGAAGCGATTGTTGCGAACAGCAAATAGCAGGCGAATATGAGCGGTTCTTGGCTGGACCAGTGGACCGCGCCGTAGGCAAGTACACATGTACCAGTGACTATTACTGCGCTGACAAATGCACGCGCCTCTATCGTCGTGATGTTATTGCGTTTCACTGGCTCACTGATCACTCCACCGATAATTAGGAAGTCAGCCCTGGCGCAATGCGACGCGGCCGCGTGAATTGGGGATAGCCTCGCCTTTGTGCGCATTCGCCGAGAACCATTCCTTGAGCGCTCGGCGGCTAGCTTGTGACGTGTCGAGAAACCTTATGCCAAAACGCCCATTGCGGTCCTGCCAGGCTACTTCCCCGGTGACCGTAATTTGCTCAGCACTCTCAGGCAGGGTAAACCTTATGCTGAGTGCTTCTTTTGCGTTCAGGGCTTCGGCACAGCGAATCGCCATGCCACCCTCGTTGAGATCTACCATGATGGCTTGTGTGGAAGTTTCATGATCGCTGTTGATGGAGCTTAACCCTTGGACAGGGATGCGTAGGATACTCCGCCGCTCGCGCTTCATGAGTCCACGTGCCGCCCGCAAACTGCTTTTAGCACGTTCCATCGACATGGGCTTATAAAGAACCAAACTAGCGCCGACACCGAAGGCATTCTTGGCGCTGGCTTTGGCATCGATAATGGCTGCCACGAGGGAGTTCTCGTTGAAAGGAGATTCCCGGGCATTGTTTAAGAGAAGGTCCGCATTCGCCTTCTGATCGCAGTCAAGAATAATCGCATCGTATCGCTCAACCCTTAGTTTCTGGACGGCGTCCTGCGCATGATCGAAAGTCTCGACACTGATTTCCAGGTCCCCGAGAACACGAACGAGAATTCCCGCCGTCTTCGGGTCGGGGCAGAACAAGAGAGACCGCAGGATCATAGAACACTATCGTAAGCCCCTTGTGCGGGAGGACAAGTTACACGAGTAACTGCGTTCGAATCCTGGAAAGCCTCCCCCGGGAGCCTATTCATGGACCGTGAAAGCAGCAGCAGACAATGATGACGGTGAAGTCATTCGGTCGCCCGTGTATAGGTTGCCTGCTTCGAAATCCGGATGGGCAATCTCCGGTGAATACTTGATAGAAATATCGTGGGTGGTATCCGACAGGTAATATCAAAGTCAGATTCCCCAGAGCTGGTTAGAGCCTTGGAGGCTGCGTTGGGAGCAGGTGAGAACTGAACGGTGACAGAGCCTCTCAAGGCTGCCAACGCGAGTAATACGCTTTCCGCCGCGATTCCGAAAGTCGGCTCTCCAGAAAACCGCGACGGTCCTTAGCCAACGTGCAGGCGCAGTCGCGGTCTTCAGGAAAAATTGTTTGCTCCAAAGCGTCTCATAGCGAATTCTGGCTTTTGTCAGACAAGCATTCAGGTTCAACATTCCAACCAAGCTTGACCACTCGCCACTCCAGTTCGCCACCGTCAAAATCGCACCGTGATGGTGATACAATCCCGCGAGAACATGGTGGCTGTATTGCAGACTGCTTCGGCCACGATTACCGGAGCCTCTTGTGGAATCTCGCGGAACACATCCATCCCATATCGTTGGCTGTCTATGAAACCGTGCTGTTTGTCTGGCTGAAGTGGATGCGCTCGTCGCACTTGTTATCCGAACTGCTGCGCTGCAGCACGTTGATTCCTCAAAGATCAGAATCCCAGACAGACCAACCTAAACTTTAAGGAGGACTTCTCGATGTTTCGAACAGCTTTTCTCTTGTTACTGATGAGCCTCCTTTCCGCCTTGAACCTCAACGCCGAGGTTAAAGTAGAAAAGACCGAATACAAAGGCTGGCGGAACTGTTACCGGGTCACGAATGGCGAAGTGGAGCTGATTGTTACAGGCGATGTTGGGCCACGGGTGATTCGATTCGGATTCGTAGGCGGCCAGAATGTCTTCAAGGAATTTCCCGATCAGATGGGAAAAACCCGAGAGGAAAAATTTCAATTGCGAGGCGGAGATCGGATCTGGAAAGCGCCCGAAGATCCGATCGCAACCTGGGCGCCGGACAATCTTCCGGTTGAAATCACACCAACTGCAACAGGTCTTATCGCGCGAGCCCCAGTGGAGCCTCTTACGTCGCTTCAGAAGGAGATCGAAGTTAGCATGGCGCCATCCGGAACTGAAGTGACGGTTTCGCACCGCATTACGAATCGGTCGCTTTTTGCGTTGGAATTTGCACCGTGGGTACTTACTATGATGACGCCAGGTGGGACGGCTATCACAGGGTTTCCACCACGGGGCCATCACCCAATCAATCTGGAGGCTACAAATCCATTGGTGATGTGGGCATATACCAACCTGGCAGACAAGCGCTGGACCTTCACAAAGAAGTACATGGCGTTGCGTCAAGATCCCAGCAACTCGGAAGCGCAGAAGCTCGGGCTTTTCAATCGCGACACTTGGGTGGCTTATCTGTTAAACGGCGAAGCCTTCGTGAAGACGGCAACGGCGGACCCTGCCAAGGCTTACACAGACTTCGGCTGCTCGTTCGAAACCTTCACTAACAACGAGTTCCTTGAGATCGAAACGCTCGGACCTATGACAAAAGTGCTACCGGGGCAAACCGTGGCCCAAGTCGAGCATTGGACCCTTCACCGCGACGTCGAGCTTCCTCAGCTGACAGACGATGAAATTGATCGAGTAGTATTGCCGCTGTTGCACCAGGTGAACTCACGCTGATGCCACGCATTTTGTTCCTCGGCTCTGTGATCGCGGGAAGTTCACGCATCATGGCTCTCAGTCCGACTGACTTAACTATCCTTGTCCCGTATTTCGACCGGCGTGGTCTACGGACTAACGACGTTACCCTCAATGGGAGACCGCCCGATCTTCAATTGGTGGCACGCCTTCGGAACTATTCGGTTCCGGCTAGCGCGAACATCGTTATGCAGAACCTGCACCTGCAAATATGGTGGGGAATCGGAATGCTGGTAATGGGGTTAGGGGAGTCATACTTTTCCGGCCCACGAGTCGTACATGAAAAATAAGTCCGGTATGAATCGCCGACAGTTCTTGGTATCTACATCAGCAGCTGCGGTGGGCGCTGCCGCATTGCATGGAAAAGATTTGCGCGCCGGGACTGCGCCCCGGACTTTCCAATCCGACGCGGGCTCCTCGATTCCCTACTCTCGACAGGAACTATTAGGTGACGACGGCGATCAGCGGACCTTCACGGGAACGGAGGCTGGCGAAATCGCATTTCCTCTCGGCGGGATTGGGACGGGAACAGTGTCTATGGGGGGCAGGGGTGAGTTGCGCGACTGGGAGATTTTTAACCGCCCCGCCAAAAGACGAATACTGCCATTCAGCTTTATGGCACTCTGGGCCAGGCCTACGGGAGGCTCTGGGATTTTGAAAGTGGTGGAAGGTCCGCCGCTTCCGCCATTTCGTGGCTGGAATGGCTTTAGCAGGGAGTCAGGGCAGGGGCTTCCGCACTTTCAAAAGGCGCGGTTTAGCGGCAAATACCCGATTGCGAAAGTTGAATTCGAAGATGAATCACTTCCGGTCGCCGTTTCCCTCGAGGCATTCAATCCCTTTATTCCCCTTAATGTTGATGACTCAAGTTTGCCTGTGGTGGTCTTTAAGTATCGTGTGACAAACCGCACTAGTAAGCCAGTAGATGTCTCGCTGGCCTTTTCCTTGTTGAATGCAGTGGGCTACGACGGAAAGGCTTATCTGGAAGGCGCCGATCATCCGGGGTTTGGCAAGAATCTGACCACGGCGCGGCAGGAACAGATCGGAGACGTGAAATTTGCAGGACTCGACCTGACCTCAGAGAAGTACTCTTCAGGCGATCCTCACTACGGATCCATGGCGTTATTGACTACCAATCCCGAATTCACGTTGCGAACGAGCTGGGAGAGCGGGGCATGGTGGGACTTCTATCAAAAATGGGTGGATGAATTTTCTGAGGACGGCAAACTCCACGATTCCAAGGCGCCCGAACCGTCGCCAGATGGCAAGTCAGATTACGCGACGCTGGCACCGCATGTGCGGCTCTATCCGGGTGAAACGACGATTGTTCCCTTTGTATTGGCATGGTATTTCCCGGTCCGGGAGAATTACTGGCACGACAGTGATGAACAATTAAAAGGCAGGAGGCTCACCAACTATTACGGCACCCGCTTCAAGAGCGCATGGGATGCGGCGAGCCATACCGCATCACGCTTGCCCGAACTCGAGCGCAAGACCCGCTCATTCTCCGACGCCCTCTTTTCTAGCACTCTTCCTCCTTATGTGCTTGAGGCGGTTTCCAGCCAGGCTTCAATTCTTCGTACCAACACTTGCATGCTTCTCGCAGATAAGCAGTTTTTCGCGTTCGAGGGGTGCGGCGACGACCAGCACAATGGCTGGATGAACTGTACGCACGTCTGGAACTATGAGCAGGCTTTGGCATTTCTGTATCCGGAGTTGGAGCGGTCCATGCGCAATACTGACTTCCTTCACGAGATGCGGGACGACGATAGTATGGCATTTCGCTCCATGATTCCCCTGGACATCAAGAAGTGGAATTTTCGGCCCGCAGCGGATGGGCAAATGGGCTGCATCATGAAGCTGTATCGGGAATGGCAAATATCAGGCGATGATGCGTTTCTGAAACGGTTGTGGCCGAATGCCAAACGGGCACTGGAGTTCGCATGGAAGCACTGGGACGCCGACAAAGACGGCGTTATGGAAGGCGAGCAACACAATACTTATGACATCGAGTTTTTTGGCGCAAATCCCATGATGACGACGCTCTATCTGGGAGCATTAAAAGCGGCGGAGATTATGGCTTCCGCAGTGGGAGACGCATCAGCGGCGGAAAGTTATCGCACGGTGTGGGAAAAGGGGTCAAAGAAGATAGAAGAGTTGTGGAACGGAGAGTTCTACATTCAGAAGGTGACGCCGGTAAGTGACATTCGCCCGATGGACCCCTACGACGGGAAAGATTGGACGAAACGCGTGGTACAGGACGGTCAACTTAAGTATCAATTTGGCGAGGGATGTTTATCTGACCAAATGTTGGGACAATGGTTCGCCGATGTGCTTGGGCTCGACATCGGACTGAAAAAGGATCGGATCCGAAAGACGTTGCAGTCAATCTACCGCAATAATTTCAAGCATGATTTTTGGACCCACACGAACACGCAACGTATTTATGCCCTTAACGATGATAAGGGCTTGCTTTTGTGTTCGTGGCCAAACGGTGGGCGCCCTGAGCTGCCCTTCGTTTACTCGGATGAAGTTTGGACCGGGATCGAGTATCAAGTCGCTGCCCACTTGATCTACCAGGGGCTGCCTGAAGAAGGGCTCTCAATCGTTAAGGCCGTCAGCGACCGCTATGATGGAATGCGCAGGAATCCCTGGAACCAGATCGAATGGGGCAATCACTATTCGCGTGCCCTGGCAAGTTATTCCGTCCTGTTGGCGCTTTCCGGTTTTCGGTATTCGGCGGTGGAGCGTAGCGTAACCTTTCAGCCTCGGTCAAGATTGAAGAACTTTCGCTGCTTCTTTGCGTCCGGCTCTGCCTGGGGTGTGTACAGCAAAAATCGGAAAAACGGTTTTTCCAGTTCGACCCTTGAGTGTCGTCACGGCAACCTCGTACTTCGGCGCGTGGTTCTTGGAGACGAGAACGCCCAAGGCTCTGCTTCAAAGGTGGTGCTGACCGGACCAAGCGGGAGTTCCGTGGCATGTGCGGCGACCATTCGCGCGGACACAGTTGAGGTACACCTTGCTGATGATTTGGTGATACCGGAGGGCAAATCAATCACGCTGGTGGTGAGCCGCCAAGCGGCGCCCAAGTGAACGAAATCGGTTCGGAGATAGCTTCAACTCTGATTAAGTAAGCAGCATCGTTGACGATTCAAAAGGCCAAGAATCTCATTCTTGAAGGGTTTGCAGGTTGCCCGCTTCCGATGAATTCGTTAATGGGCGTATGTACTTTGGAGCGAAAGGCAGACTCGAGGTCTACGGACTGCTCAAATAGATGGCGGTTTCATTCCCGAGTCTCCCATAAAACGTACTCCAAATCGCCCGCCCATGCACGACCCCACTTTTTTCGACAGCTAAATACCGTGATCACCCTATTGTGTCGCCGTCTACAGAGGCGCATCGTCCCACTAGAGTGTCCGCGGAGTGGTGAACGTGCCGTATTCGATTCTTATCATCGACGACAGCGCAGTGATTCGCAAGACTCTGCATAGGTTGCTTGCTTCAAAACCCGGTTGGACAATCTGCGGTGAAGCGTTGAATGGGGAAGATGGAATTCAGAAGGCTCAGCAATTAAAGCCGGACGCAATCGTCCTGGACATGTCCATGCCACAGCTTGGGGGAATAGAGACGGCCCAGACGCTGAAGCGGCTGATGCCAACAGTTCCAGTGATCATGTTCACAAATTTCGCTAAGGATCAGTGCTTGAAAGAAACGTTGTGGGCTGGCATCCGACAAGTAGTGTCAAAATCTGATTCGTTGGAGCTGATTAGAGCCCTCGAGGCTGCTTGCGCAGCTTGAGAGAACTGACCAAGCTTTTCTTAGGCGCACCTGACGTAAAAATGCATGTGACGAATAATTCGGCTTCCGACAGACGAGTTTGAAGATACAAAGGTTTAGGGAAAGGGCGATACGGCGAGTGCGGTTGACGTCGCCGCTTTGAGTGAGTCTGGTCGAGCATCGTTTTCGGACCCCTATCCTCCTTATTTCAAGTGTGTGCTCGCTTTGGCGATGTGTGCCGCTATACATTTCACTTAGGCCGCCCCACCGGGAATTCCTTCACTTCCCCACGCTTGGCGTCGGCGCGTGGGGCCCGCACTCAGAGTCGGTAGAGGGTCAGTACAAACCTGCCGAAGCGCCTACCCATTCCATATTTCGATTTTGATCCACGCCCATCATCGATCCTCGACCCATCCGGACAATTGTCATCACCGGCGTTAGTTCGTCCAGCCAGATGTACATGATGCGAACTTCAGCTTTGGTTTTGCCGAATGGCGTTTCAATAACTGGTTCGAACGTCATCCGCTCCTGGACAATATATTGGGATCGCTTATCCTCGGGAATGGCAGCGATATCTTGTGGTGTGGCATTCAGAATTACGCCCAGCCCCGCGAATGAAAAAAGCGGCTTGAGAACATAGTTGTCGAACTGCACATTTTCAGCGCGATCCAGGAACCAGCTTTGCGGTACGCATTCGTGGCGCAGATAGGGCAGCGAAAACTTACTCATCCGGAAATACCAATTAGGATGGCCAGCCCATTCCACCTGGAGATCGTCGGTCAACCGGAAAGGGAGTTTCAGGTTTTTGCGCACCAATTCGTCAACGATTGTGCGATTGTAGATGCGACTTATTGGGATACGCCTGCCTTCGTGGCAGTAGAACAGCTTTGTCCCCGCCTGCTCGATGTCGGTGATGGCTACAGTCTTTATTCCAAGAAGCTTTTCCGTGACTAAGAAATCCGGGAGAGTCTTCTGATGAAACGGGTCGACTTCCATGAGAATCACGTTTTCTGGATCATGGCCGCCGACAATAGCGCGCCGCAGAAGTTGCTGATAGCTATCCCTGTTTAGACCGCTCAGCAAATACTTCAGATTGTCATCCAAATGGAAAATGTCAATGTACGCCTGCGACAACATCGCCTGGTATCCATACAGCGATGGGAAGCCTTGCAACTCAACCAACTTCGGCGCCAATTGTCCGGACGCATCGCGTACTAAACCAAAGTCAACCTGTATGAAAAGAGGATGGTCATCTTCATTCGGAACATTGAACTCCATCGGAATCGATTCTGACGAGGCTTTACGATATTGCGGGGTGTCAAGTTGCTGAATAAGTTCTTTGCCAAACTGAACCATATGATCTATCAAACTCTTGGGAAAGAAGCACGGTGTCTCGCTGAGACGAAACTTGACTGGAGTCCCGCAGCGTTCTTCCATCAGGCTGAGAAGTGACAGATATTGTTCTGGCGTGAACTTTCTGTTAAACGTGTGGCGCAGAGACGGAATCATGTTTCAGGAACAAGCGGACGCCAGCTAGGCTTGCAGTAGAAATTGGCCCTGCCGCATAATCTGCTCGTTATCGACCCAGATGTCAAACTTGCGGCCAACGACGTCAATGTGCGTCGAAGAATACCAATCCGCACCGGTATGTTCGCCATAAGGATTCCCGAAGGCGATGTGTATTCCAGGATATTTCTCATCCTGAAGAATTTGCCCGATCAGATCTGTCAGTCCGATGTTGGTGCCGATGGCGAATTCACCGACGCGATCACTGTTTTCGTCGGAGTGAGTGTAATTCCAAAAATCGTCTTCAAGCTCGCGGTTTGCGGAGTGCGCTTCAATCAACCGGTTACCCTTAACTTCGATTGTCAGGGGAGTGTCTTTCAAGTCTCCGAACTTCGCGCACAGATAATCTCCCACAACGCCGTCAATCACGAATGTCCCGTTGACTTCGCCGGGCGTGGTAAACACTTCTCCGCCCGGCAGGTTTCCCCATTTGTCGGGGCTGATGATGCCGCTGGTCTTGAGCCAGTGATAATTGGAATTCATAACAGCGACCAGATCAGTTCCGGCGGATGTCTTCGCACGAATCTGTTTTGCCTTCCTCGCCATCTCGACTACTTTCGTGCTGATTCGATCCACTTTCAGGAAATCCGCGCGCATGCCTTCCAGCATGATCTGGCGGTTGATGTTGACCATATGGGCGTGGCGAATTTTGCGCCGATTTACTACGCCGGTCATTTGCATTCGAGATCGCAGTTCATTGGTCTGCGCCTGAACTGCAAAAATACTTACCTGGCTGGTTTCCAGATCTTCGAGAATTTCTCGGGGTAGTTCTACAAGCGGACGCGGCGCGAGATCTTCCAACACCCAAGCACGGTATGGGGAGCCGATATTTGTTAATTCGTGGACGAGGCTGGCCGCGATCTCGCTCGTAACTTCATCCGTGATTACTGTAACTTTCTCGCTGGGCTGAATTCGGAGGCAAATATTCACAGCGTTGCGAGCGCCGGGCGTAAGTTCAGAACTGAAGGGGAGATTATCAAGCTGACGATTGGCTGGGGTGACTGGGGCGTTCATTACCCTACTTTTCTAGCCGAGGCGGTCTCGGACGATTCGTCCAATCCAATCCCCGTCTCTTCAATAATGTAATCCACTACTTTTTTCAAATCGCCGGTCTCCTGGAAGACTCGCAGCTGGCGGTCCGCGCCCGTGCCCATCTTGAGGATCTCATGGATATAGTTTAACTCTTCCCGCGAATCCAGTTCGTCCACAACGTCGTCAACGAAATCCAGATACTCGAGAATCAGTTCGCGCGCCGGAACTTCTGTCTGCTTCCCGAAGTCAATCATCTTGCCATCGAGTCCGTAGCGCGCCGCGCGCCACTTGTTCTCCATGATCAAAGCCCGGCGATAGAGCCGGAATCCCTGGTTCGCAGTGTAAAGCTTGTAGAGTTTAGCGATCGTCGCTTGAATGAGCGCCGCGAGCGCGATCGTCTCATCCACCCGCATCGGAATGTCACACACGCGAAATTCGAGAGTGTTAAAGAAAGGATGCGGGCGGATATCCCACCAGATCTTCTTGGCATTATCAATGCAATTAGTTTTAATCAGCAGCTTAATAAAGTTTTCGTATTCACCCCAGCTCGGAAAATAATCAGGAATATTCGTTCGCGGGAATTTGTCGAAAACTTTGCAGCGATAAGATTTTAAGCCGGTATTCATTCCCAGCCAGAAGGGCGAATTGCTGGATAGAGCAAGAATATGGGGAAGAAAATACCGCGCGTGATTCATCAGGTGAATCGCAGTTTCGCGGTCCTCGACTCCAATGTGTACATGCAGCCCAAAGATCAGGTTGGCGCGGGCCACCAACTGCAGATCCTCAACGATGTTTTTGTAGCGGTCGTCCTGGGTGATCTCTTGCGCGCGCCAGTCGGCGAAAGGATGGGTCGCAGCTGAGGCGAGTCGAAGTCCGTTCTCCTTCGCCAAAAAAATCATGTCGCGGCGAAGTTTCTTAACCTCTTCTTTAACCTCTTTAATACTGCCGCAGACGGACGTTCCAACCTCAATCACGGACTGATGCATCTCCGACTTGACCCGTTCCTGGAGACGCAGCTTGCCCTTTTCGATAATTTCGGCGTGAATGTGCGAGCGCAGATCGCGGGTGACCGGATCAACCGTCTGGTACTCCTCTTCGATTCCAATCGTAAAGGTTGGTGGCATACTGCTACTCCGCCGAAATCTGGCCGAAGCTCACAGTGGCGTCAATCAGTATAATCCCGCCGGGACCTTAGGCTGTGGCCTGTTTTCGTGCGGAACGCTTTGCCACGACGGGTTTCCCGGGCTTGTTCCCAGCGAGGAATGCGGCCCAGTGCAATTCCTTGTTGGGATTTTCACAGCTAAGGGCTTTTTGTATAGCCAGTTCGGCGACCGCATTGACGACCCATTCAAAATTCTCGGTGCCGACGGAATGGACGTCCGCATCGGGGGCTGGATTCATGAAATCAATGGCGTAGGGAATGCCATCTTCGACCGCGAACTCCACGGTGTTGAGATCGTATCCCAGCGCCCGGCACAAAGTTAGTGAGTCGTTCACAACGCGTTCGTGAAGTTTGGGGTTCGTCGCCGCCGGATTTTTCACGTACCGCTCATGGTGCGGCGCTCGCGGATCGTAGTGCATCACGCGGACCTTCTCCTGGCCAATTACGTAACACCGGAAATAGTCGGTGAACTCTACGCCATGCTGCAAGGTCATGCACATGTCGCCGGTCTGGTTGTAATAGTGAAAAAACTCTTCCGGCGTATGGACCTTGTAAACGTGCTTCCAACCTCCGCCAGCGTACGGCTTCAGGAAGGCAGGGAACCCAACGTACTGAAAAATCTCGTCCCAATTCAGCGGATAAATAAGGTTCCGCATCGATTGGCTTGTCGTACCTTCAGGATGAGTATTGTGGGGCAGAATTACCGTCTGCGGAATAGCCACGCCCAGTTTGGTCGCCAGCGAATAGTTGAAAAACTTGTCGTCGGCCGTCCACCAGAAAGGATTATTGATGACGACAGTTCCGGTGAGTGCCGCGTTCTTCAGATAGGCGCGATAGAACGGAATGTCATGCGAGATGCGATCGATGATAACGCGATATCCACTAGGCTCCGCCATCTTAACGCCGCCGAGCCTTACGAACTCAGCTCGCAGACCTTCCACGTCCATGGCGTTCACACGCTCGACGAACGCGGGCGGGAACGTATTCTCCATCCCGAAAATGATTCCGATTTTCCCGTGGCTCACAAGCGGCCTCCTTTATATAAGGCCCGATCCAAACTTAGAGAAGAACTCAGAGAAAGAATTTTACCGCCATTTGCTGCCACCAGGGCCAGTCATGTCCGGCATTATTACCCCAGACGTCCAACACATGGGGAACAGCTTTGGAATTCAAAATAAGGGATAACCGGACATTTTCATCGCGGCAGATATCGGTTTCGCCTGTCGCCAAAACGATCTTCATACGCCGGTACCAGTTCAGATACCAATCGTCACTCATATTGCTCAAGAAATCCGGCGGGCAATTGAAATAGCAATCTTCGTCGTAATAGCCATTAAGAAACTGATGGATGTCGAAAGCTCCGCCCATGCTCACGCAATAATTCACCAGGTCGGGATGCCTCAGAGAGAAATTAATGGTGTGGTATCCGCCAAAACTGCATCCAGTCACTGCCAATTGGGAAGAAGAATTTTTCGATCGAATAAACGGAAGCAGTTCATTCAAGAGATAGCGCTCATACTGCATATGCCGCAACACACGCTGGCGAGGATGAACGCCCTTGTTATACCAACTCTCGGCGTCGACACTGTCCGCGCAAAAAACTTGCAGACCTCCACTTTCTATTTTCGGAGCCAGTGTTCCGATCATTCCCCGGTCTTCGTAATCGAAGTAGCGTCCCATCGAGGTAGGGAAAACAAGCAACGGCATTCCTCCATGCCCGAAAACTAGAAGCTCCATGTCGCGCCGAAGTTCCTGGCTGTATCCCTTGTGATATTCACGATTCATAGAGTTTGTCCGAGCCACTCTGCGAACGGTCACTCCGGTAGCATTTACCGCCATCGAAGACGAGCTCTTAATCAAATCAAGAGATCATAAATCCAATGCGATGCGGAGTACATCGCATCGCCTGGCCGAGACATTTCGAGCGAATGAGAAACCGAGATGAAGAGACAAAAGCCGTCGAGGCCTGGAAGATTAGGAGTACGACATGGTCAATAAGTTATCGCGCAAGCAGACGATTTCATTGCGCTCCTGATCGCTTGACGCTACGAACTCGACCCCGTAACTGTAACCATTGCGGTTCCGGGCGATCGCACGCACGCGTATAGGATGTCCGGAATAGGCGGGTGTAAACTCAACCTCGACCTGGTCCCCGACTTTTAACTCCACCCCTGCCGAGAAGCACATTCCGCCTTCGCTCAATTCGCGGCCTCGGCCATCTCGTATGATAGTTTTCTGAGTTTCGTGAATGACAACACGCACCGGTACGTCAAGCTTAAGGCGTGGCCAGCGGCGCTTGATAGGAGTCGAATTGTCCCCCTGCGGAATATGAGAATTCATTCCGATCAAGATATCAGTTCGAATCGGCTAGACGGCAGGTGACGGAAGTCCTACTAACAATGCCCAACCCTCCTTGATCTTTAGTCAGAACGTCGCCGGTAGGATGGCAGACAAAATACCCTATGCTAGGTCTAGAGATTGATACTGGGTGGTTTAGACGGAACGGCGCGAACCCGGAGAAGATGGAATGATTTCTGCAACCTACAAACCGAAAAAGAAATTCATGCAGCTCGCGATCGCGGAAGCCAAACGTGCTCGCGATCGCGGCGATTATGCAATCGGTGCCGTCGTTACCCGGCTCATTAGAAATCGGGAAGTGGTTATCGCTTCGGCGGGGAATCGCGTGAAAACCTCCGGTTCATCCATCAAGCACGTCGAGCTTGAAATGTTGAAATATGTCTCGTCCGGGTACGGCCGATATTTACCAGATTTCGTGCTGTATTCCACACACGAACCGTGCGCTATGTGCGCAGGTGCTTGCGTCTGGTCGAAAATAGGGGCCGTGGTATTTGGCGTTTCTCAGGAAGACATCACCGCCTACGGCAAAAAGCACGGTACCGAGGAGTTCAAGTGGCGCGCCTGTTTAATCTCGTGCAAATTCGTCCTTGAGAAGGGCGGCCGTCACATTCCGGTGTTTGATAATTTCCTGAGATCGGATTGCCAAAAACTATTCAAATATCGCGCGTCGGAACCGAATATTCCCCGCGGCGCAGTGCGTAGCGCTAAGCCCTCGCAGGCTGTGACCAGGGCAAAGCATTAGTCTTTCCGGGCCGCGGGTACCGGGTCGCGATGCATCCGCCTCCGATGGAGATCAGTGCCCCGGGTAAATAGGAGCCGCATTTCGGGTTTTACTACGGCGCCAGGATTAGGAATGTGCGGTGCGGAAAGATTGGAGGCACCGGCGGGCGGTTTCCAACTCACCGAAGCGACTGCCCTCCTGTTCCAACAAGTAATATTCGACGCCGCCAACGCTCTCAGCAGCGGCAAAGATGTTTTTCCAATTGGCTTCTCCTTCGCCGAATAGCACGTGATATCCCCTGGTGGGATCGGGAGACCAGTCCTTCAAATGAAGAGAGCGGATTCGCCCTGGATTGGAGCGAATCCAGGCGACCGGGTCGGAACCTGCCTCAAGGCACGTGCCGACGTCGAGCTGAAGCATGACGGATGGTTTTGTGTTCTTCGCCAGAATTTCAATCGGACGCACTCCTTCAACCGGCGTGAACTCGGGCTGATGGTTGTGATAGCCGGGTTTGAGTCCCGAAGGTGCGAGTTGCTCGGCAGCGGAGTTCAGTTCATCGGCGATAGCCTTCCAGCCGGCAGCGCCAGGTTTCGGGTGAGAACTGGACATCACAACATATTTGCAGCCCAGGATCAGGTTCCGGTCGCGGGTGCGCTGAATGTTGTCTGAACTAAAGTTCTCCTCATTGTTGTGAGTGGAAAAACAGCGCATGCCAAGATCGTCGAGAAGCTTGCGCATTTGCTTTGTCTGGGCCTCACTCCAATCGAAATAAGGAGCGAAGAATTCGACGCACTGGTATCCCATTTGAGCGACCGCGCGCACCGTGCCCTCGGGATCTTGTTTGAGCGCGTCGCGAACCGAGTACAGCTCAAGTCCAATTGGAATTGATTCAGACGCGCGAGCGGTGAGTGCCCACGGAAGCACTGCTGAGAGAGCGATGAATGAGCGGCGAGAAAGAGGCATGGCGCAAATCGTACTCCGGAATGAATGGAATTTCATCCCGAATCAGACCGGACAGCGTGCTTGCTCTTGGATAGGAAAACCACCAAAAGGAATCCGGGGTCTTCGCCTATCGCGTGCCGTATGTCACGACCGACTGCAAAATAGGCCTCCCAGCCGCACTGTGACGAAGGTAGAAACACAGGAAGGCCAAAAGTAGACTAAACTTGGGCGGGGCCTCAACACATCTCTTACTGCTTCGCCATAGTTCAATGCCGTGGCGCGCGCAGCGACAGCGCCTGAAGAAGAGATTGAAAGTCTGGTGGGAGTGCGCAGTCAACGGAGACGCTATTCCCCGAGCGTGGATGAATGAACTCCAGATGCCATGCATGGAGAGCGACGCGAGAGATTCGCCGTTCCAACGCTTCCGCTTTGTGGTACTTTCTGTCGCCGATGACCGGGTGACCGACCGCTGAAAACTGCACTCGGATCTGATTCTGCAATCCCGTCACCAGCGTAACCCGGACGAGCGATGCCGCGCGAAGACGGCGTTCGATGAAATACCGAAGTTCAGCACGAGCCGCATGGGAACCACTCTCGGTGGTCAACCTTTGGAACATCCCTTCTCGTCGAAAGTAGTGAACGAGCGTCCCCTCTTTGACACCGAAATGTCCGCGAATCACTGCGAGATACTGCCTCACCGGAGTGTGAGAAAGAAACTGCCGAACCAGGACGTCTCTATCCCGCTCGGTTTTTGCAAAAAGCAAAACCCCAGAAGTAAAACGATCGATGCGATGTACAACGAAAGCTCGTTCTCTCCTCGGTTTCAGTTCCTCACCTAGCAGAGACCATGCTGACGGTGTATTGGAGCTTTTCACAGGCACCGCCGGAAGTCCGGCAGGTTTATTGAGGGCAACGACAGCATGGTCTTCGTAGAGAATGGCAAGCTCCCTTGGAAAACAGGGGCTTCGCCGATCCTGCTTTCCTTGAGATTGACCGCCCTTGCGTGGAAGTTTCTTCATGGCGGGGTGGCGCGGAGCATGGTACAACGTTCGATGATCCACGATATGTTACCAACAGATCAGGCTGACTATGAAGTACATCGCCAAGGCGGGTACGCATACAACGTAAAAGGGCTGCCAATTATGCAACTCCACGGCATTAGAATAACGATTCAGTCACGTTGCAGAGGCGACAAATATACCGGACTCTTTATATCTAAGTCTTTGGTTTCAGAATTCCGATGCCGACGAAATGTTGCCAAATGCATTGTCGGTGATGCGGCAATTTCCTTTTTCGGCGGAGCGGCCGGGCGTCACTTACCTGGCGGTTCATCCAGTTTCGTGGAATAAACCTACCATTATCGAACGCCGCTTTTATCCCGGCGTGACGCCTGAAGAGGCCATGCTGATTGCCTCCGACTTGCTGCATGAAGATTATGGATTCGGATCGCTCAAAGATGCGCGCAATACGTTACGCCCAATGCGCCCGAATCCATTGATACCGACTTTCGCCGCCATGTCGCCTCCAGAAAAAAGATGATGACGCCAACAGATAATTTCTAATGTTTGAGTGAACAAAAAACACTAACAGGGAGGGCGCATGCGGCAAATCCAAGTGTGTTGCGCAGAACCTTGGCATTGAAAGATAATCCAGTTAGCGCGATTCTAGTGCTGGCAACGATTCCTTGGCGATGAAGACGGCCACCAGCGTCATAAAAATCAGAAAACTTGCCGCGATTGACATCGCGCTGATTGGCTATGGAATTATTGCTGCGGAGTTTGCGTTCGGAGTCATGGCCTCCCTGGGACTCGGAGTCTTTGTTTTATTCCGCGGTCACTCCGCTGCCCAGACTGTGCTGGGGATGTACCTGCTTTGCATCGGAATTAATTATGTGCCCTTACTGCTCTATACCATCACCATCCGGAACAGGGGCAACGCGCGATTGGAAATGGGCGACGAACTGAACGACAAAGCACGAACCATGAGCCGATATCGTACTCAGTCATTGCTGTTGCTGGTTCCGTTGGCGGTGGCTATTCTTGCCATAGTGCAAGCGGCCAATCGCGGCAGATCGGTGACGCACCCGGCTTGAGGCCTCGCGGGCAATTGCGATACAAACATCCAACGAATATGAGCGACTCTCTTTATTTAAGCCTGTGGTTTCAAAATTCTGATGCCGATGAAATGCTGCCCCATGCATTGTCGGTGTTACGGCAATTCCCTTTTTCGGCGGAGCGGCCGGGCGTGACGTATTTAGCGGTGCATCCGGTTTCGTGGAATGAACCTACCATTCTCGAACGCCGTTTTTATCCCGGCGCGACGCCTGAAGAGGCTGTGCTGATTGCATCCGACTTGCTGCATGACGATTATGCGTACGAATTCGAAGCGCATTGGGATCTTTGGCTGTTGTCGGATAATGGCGCGCAATGGATTCCGAAACCATCTCTGGTGAGATTCGTTGTGCGTGGCGCGGAATTTGATGAGCGAGAGAATCAGCAGGAAGGACACATCCAAATTGACTTTGGGATGGATTCGCCGTTTTTGCAGGAGCAGGTCGAACTCACAGCAAAAGCTGAGAAGTCAGTCCGGGCGAACGTGCAAAAGCTGGTGGAATTTACGAATAAAATTGAAAAGGCTTCGGGGACGAGCGCGCGGCTGCTGTGGTCAGAATCGGAAGAAAACTTCGCTCAGAAGTTGATATCGCGGTTGCAGAAGGTGCAGTAACGCGAATTGCGTTAACCACGGACGACACGAAGGGCCACCGAAGGAAATGTATATTGCATGGTGCTCCTGCTTTGCTTTTTTTCGGGTTTGTAACTGGGCTGCGCTCGCTCACCACGCCAGCGGCCGTGTGTTGGGCTGCGCGGCTTGGCTGGCTGCATTTTGCGGGAACTAAACTGGGATTTATAGACCGCCCCACTACATTAATTGTCTTTACGTTGCTGGCTCTCGCCGAACTTATAGCGGATAAGCTACCAAAGGCCCCGGCCCGTACTGATCCTCCGGGACTGATCGCGCGTGTTGTTTTTAGTGGCCTGTGCGCTTATGCCCTTGCGATGAGCGCTGGCGGAAACTTGCTGCTTGCTGCAATCGTCGGCGTTATCGGTGCCCTTCTAGGGACATTTGCGGGCTACAGTATTCGGCGGGTTCTCGTATTGGGCGCCCATCTCCCAGACTTGGGCGTGGCACTGGCCGAAGACCTGATCGCAATTAGCGGGAGCTTGCTGATCGTTTCGCATCTGTAGAACCGTCGAAGCGGAGAGGAATCCACTCTAGTACGCCCAGCGGAACAGCGTTGCTCCGACCGTGAATCCAGCACCCACGGACGCCAATAACACCAGGTCGCCTTTCTTCAGGCGGCCTTCCTGGCGGGCCGTATCCATCGCGAGCGGAATGGTTCCCGCCGTGGTGTTTCCGTACCGATCAATGTTGATCACAATTTTTTCCGATTTTAAGGCCAGTCTTTCAGCAGTCGCCGTAATAATTCTCTTATTTGCCTGGTGAGGAATAAAAAGGTCGAGATCAGACACGGTGAATCCATTTCGTTGCAGGATTCTCTCGCAGACTTCGGTCATTTTGCGTATCGCGAATTTGAAAACCGCTGCGCCGTCCTGGTGAACGAAGTGCATTTTCTTGTCCACGGTCTCATGCGTTGAAGGATGCAAACTGCCGCCCCCCGGCATGTACAAGGAGCAACCTCCAGAGCCATCTACCTCATGAATGAAGTCAATCAGACCGAGATCCTCGTTGGCTGGTTCCAGGATTACCGCGCCAGCGCCGTCTCCAAAAATCACGCACGTGGCGCGGTCGGTATAGTCAATGATCGAGGACATCACATCCGCGCCAATGACCATGACCTTCTTATGCGCGCCTGTGGCAACGAACTGAGCACCCGTTTGCAGCGCATAAACAAAAGCCGAGCAGGCGGCGGACAAATCGAATCCCCAGACGCCTGACGCACCCAGCTTGTTTTGCACCAGGCACGCCGTAGATGGAAACAACATGTCCGGCGTGACCGTGCCGACGATAATCGCTTCCATATCTGTGGCCGTCAGGCCCCGTTCCGCCAGCGCCTTTTTCGCCGCTTCAACTGCCAGATCGCTCGTCGCGACGCCTTTTTCCACAATATGACGCTCGCGAATCCCGATCCGCTGCATAATCCATTCATCGGAGGTTTCGACCAACTTTGCGAGATCCGCATTGGTCAGAAGGCGAGGCGGAACGTAAGTGCCAAGAGCGCTGATTTTAACTCTTAAAGGCGCGGCTTTTAAGGGCGCAGGTTCTGTCACTCGCTAGAATCCCCCAGGTGAAATGAGAAAAGCTATTGTAGCCGATGACGAATGTCCACCCGGACATTCGATTTCGGCGATACTTTCTCGCAAACCCTCCTGTTTCTGGATTCCTCCATTACAATCACCAGTTGACTCGCCTGCGTGGAACTCATATGAAACTTTTGCAGATTGCTTCTGCCCTCGGGGCGCGCATTGAGAATGGGTCACCCGATGTCGAGATAACCGGCGTGGCCGGAATCGAAGACGCCGGACCCGGGCAACTCACTTTTGTTTCCAATCCCAAGTATGCTTCTGCGGCACGAAGCACCAAGGCCTCGGCGGTAATCGTAACTGAGGACTTTCCGGCTTTACGCGCGGCGATGTTGCGCAGCAAGAATCCTTATCTCGCCTTCGCGCACGCTCTTGAGCTATTCCATCAGCCGCCATCGTATGTGCCCGCTATTCATCCCACTGCGGTCATTGATGCATCTGCGAAGATTGGACCGAACGCTCATATCGGCCCTTACGTCGTTGTTGGCCCGGATGTGAGAATCGGGCGCAATGCTGTCCTGCTGGCTCATGTTGTGATTTATGGCGGAGTTAACATTGGAGATAATTTCTTCGCACACTCGCACGCGATAGTGCGGGAGGGCTGCCGGTTGGGAAATAACGTCCTGCTACAAAACGGTACAATCGTAGGTGCCGACGGTTTTGGGTTTGCCAAAGATGACGCGGGAGACTGGCACAAGATTCTTCAGCCCATGCCAGTGGTTATCGGTGACGACGTTGAAATCCAGGCCAACTCGTGCATTGATCGAGCCAGTGTCACTGAAACTCGAATTGGACATGGCACAAAAATAGATAACCTGGTTCAAGTGGGACATGGCAGTCACATCGGCGAACATTCGCTGTTAGCGTCGCAGGTGGGTCTCGCCGGATCCACCGAGATAGGGAATAATGTGATTCTTACCGGTCAGGTGGGAGTGGTTGGACACTGCAAAATTGGCGACGGCGCGATAGTCACCCCACAAAGCGGAGTGGCAAATGATATAGCGGCTGGTGCGATTGTGAGTGGCGCTCCTGCCGTGGATCACAAACTGTGGCTAAAGTACTCGGCGATTCTCAGCAAGTTGCCGGAGATGGCGAGAATAATAAGATCGTTAAAACCGCGAACCGCTGAGGACATAAAGGATCAATAAAAAAGCGCCAATACGCAATCGTTCTCGAATAGGTTCTTTGATCGGAGTTCTTCAGCATTCTTTCGAGTGAACTTTCGTATCCTCCGAGGCTGCCGCGCTCACCTCTTGCATCTCTGGCGGTAATCCACTGTCAATCGCCTTTCGCACTTTCTGCATGAGACATTCGCGGCTGCCAAAGTCTTTGGGTTCGATCGCGTCATGAAAAATCACCGTCGCGACGTCAGGTTTGATGGCAAACCGACGCTTGGGCATAATGAAATGGGTTCCGGCAATGGTCACCGGCACGACTGGAACGCCACACTCTTCGGCCAAGTAGAACGGACCTTTCTTGAATACCAAAAGCTTCCCATCAAAGGAACGCTTTCCCTCGACAAAAATAGTCATGTTGACGCCCCCTCGGATGACCTGCGACGCGTATCGCACAGCCGCAATTCCAGATTCGCGATTTCCGCGATCAACTGGAACTAGACAACCCAACCGCATCATCCTGCCAAGCAGCGGATAGCTGAATAATTCCTTTTTTACCATCACAGAAGTTCGCCGGGGAATAAGCGGCAACAACAGGGGCGGATCAATATTAGAAACATGATTGCACATGAAAATGTAAGTCTGCGCTGAATCAAGCTTGTCGAGACCGATGGCCTTCGTCCGAATTCCAGCGATGCGAACGCCCGTGCCCGCACCCCACATTCCCATGCGATAAAGGAAACTGACATTTCCAGTGATCAAGGTCCACGGGAAACCCAAAAGGGCAGCGAAAGGAAGCAGCGCCGCCCAGAACCCAAGCATCAGGAGCGTCCGGATCATGGCTGTGCCGGTTCCGGCTCACCCTTAAGCCAGGCGGTGCGCCTGGCTTTCTGCTGCGGCGTGAGATTGTCCATATTCTCAAAACGAAATTCGAGCGTCTTTCGCATGTCCAATTTCCAACTTAATTCCCGCTCGCCATTCTGATTCCTAACGCGAATGTGAATGGTTTCTCCGGGACGCAATGTTGTCATGCTGTGCTCGAAATTACCAGATGGGCCATTACCAGAGGGATCGCGGCCATTGAGTTTTAGAAGAACGTCGCCCTTGGCGAGTCCCGCACGCTCGGCCGCGCCATTTTCGGCGACGGTGACCACGGTTAACGGAGAATCAAAGTTTCGAGCGGCCTCAAAACCAGGATCAGCGGTTTCGACTTTCTCAGTCATCAATTGCAGTCCGACGGTTTTGAAAAACATATTCCACGGAATTTCATCGGTGCCCGCAACATATTTCTCAAACAATCTATCAATATCCGAATGGGTGATTGTCCCGGCTGCCTGAAGCACCCCCTGTGAATCGGCAAAGAACTTGTTCTTCTGTGCGTAATTTGAATTCATCCATTGAAAAAGATCTCGCAGCGATTTTGTTCCATGGGTAACGTCACGCATTTCAAGATCAAGCAGCACCCCGAGCAAGTCTCCTTTGTTGTAATAGGAAATGCTGCGCTCCGGTCCCCGGTAATAGGAATATTTCTCCAGCCATGCGTCAAGGCTGGATTCTTCGGCGGATTGCGTGAGATGAGCGGGCCGATTCTCGAGTTCTGCAATGGCCGAAGCCAAATGAGAAAGATATTCATGTTCATCGAGAAATCCTGCGCGCAGCAGCGTGTAGTCTTCGACGGTGCTTGTGACTCCTTCGCTAAACCAAAGGGCATCTGTGTAATTTTCTTTGGTATAGTCCGGCGGCTCCAACGACTGTGGACGAATACGTTTCACGTTCCACAAATGAAAAAACTCATGAGCGGTTACGCTGGCCAAAGCGTTAGGATCGAAAGTCAGAGTATGGGCATTGACATCAATCGCCGTACCGTAGGCGTGTTCCATACCGCCCCCGCCACCCTCGCGAGGAAAGTGATAAATGAACAAATAGGTTTGGAAGGGACGATCTGCCATCCAGTTTACTTCGGCGAAAACAATACGCTGAACCGTTGCCAGGATTTTATTCATGTCGTAATCTCCGCGGACCGCGTCAACGATGACGCGGTAATGGCCGCGGTCTTCGTCGAGGTCACGCTCCTCAAATGCGCCAATCTCCACCGGGGCGTCAACCAGATCGTCGAAGCTACCTGCTGTGAATCCGCTGGCTGAGGTTCGCAGCGTAGTGCCAACGCGCCATGCGTCAGGAATATCAGTGAAGTGAATTTCAATTGGCGAACTGCGCGCGTCGGTTGGGTACATCAGAATCTCCGCAAGATTAAAAAATGCATGATGCGAATTAAGTTGGGCTCCAAAAGGACCTGGGCTATCGGCGAAAATATCGTATTCCATCTCTGCGCCATTTTGCGCTCCGGTAATTCGCCATTGGCTCTTAGTCACCATTTGAATGGCAACTGATGAAGTTGCGGAGCGGACTGATCTGACATATTGGGAAAAATCACGAACCTGATACAGGGCGTACCAGACTGGCAGCTGCAAATTCCTTTCGGCGGGTCCATGAGGCAATTCGATTTTGACCGACACAAGATGCTCTCGGGCTTTCGCAAGGGAGACAATGTATCGGACTGGTTGGATTGGTGGTCTTGGTACGTCCTGAGCTGAAGCGCATAGCCATCCCAACCCGAGGAACACCAAGCAGCAAAGCGTACCCACGTTTCTGATGAAGCCAGTCACGCCTTGGCCATATTTTTTAGTGAAGAATGATCCTGTGAGTGTTGAGCGTTTTCGGAGAGGAGTTTCAATCGCTCAGGGAGTTTTTCGTAAATCCCGCCAAATCCCCCGTTGGAAAGAATCGCGACAACGTCGCCGCTCCTCAGTTCCGGGGCAATCAGGCGAACGATTTCATCCGCGTCCGCTGACACACGCGCGGGCTTGGCAATTGTTTTAAGCTTCGCGAGTAGCGCGGCCAAATCCAGTCGCTCGGCAGCGGGAATCGCATCCGACTTGAAAACATTCGCGATTACAATTTCGTCGGCTTCGGAAAGGCTATGTACGAGTTCCTCCTGAAAAACGTTTCGGCGGAGCGTATTAGAACGTGGCTCAAGAATTGCCCACAGCCGCGCCTTCGGATACCTCGAGCGAAGTGCCCTAAGGGTTCCCGCAATTGCGGTGGGATGGTGCGCAAAATCGTCAATGATAGTGATGCCGTTAACCCGCGCTCTTATCTCGAGGCGGCGCTTTACGCTCTTGAACGTCTTCAGTGCCTTTGCGATATCGCCCGCAGCGATGCCGTATGCAGCAGCCATCGCCGTCGCAGCTGTGGCGTTCCACACGTTGTATTCTCCGGCGAGATCGAACTCGAAATCTCCCCATGCCTGACCTTTGCGAAAAACAGACCAAGTTGTGCCTGTGGGACCGAAATGAAGATTTTGTACTCTCCAATCCGCTTCGGCCTTCGACCCATATTGTTCTATGGGGCACAACGCGCGATCGAGACATCTACCCATGCTTTCGCCACTATCGAAACCGATAATTCGTCCGCGTCGAGGAATCAAATTGACCAGCCGCTTAAATGCTGTCTCCACGGCATCAAGGTCTTTATAAATGTCGGCATGATCAAACTCCACCGAAGTTAGAATCGCCGCGTCGGGAAAATAATGCATGAACTTCGGTCCCTTATCGAAAAAGGCAGAGTCGTATTCGTCAGCTTCGATAATGAAATGCTTGCCCTCTCCCAACTGAAAACTGCTGCCGAAGTTTTCCGCAATTCCGCCGATCAGAAAAGATGGGTGCATCCCCGCTGATTCAAATATCCACGCGAGCATTGATGTTGTTGTCGTTTTGCCGTGCGTTCCTGCCACCGCCAGAACTTCTTTGCCGCGCAGAAATTCGTCATGCAGAATTTGGGGCAGTGAGCAGAACGGAATGCGTTGGTCGAGCACATGCTCCAATTCGACATTTCCTCGCGAGACTACATTTCCAACGACGACCATGTCTGGACGCGGGTTGATATTCTCAACGGAAAAAGGCTGGGCTACTCGGATTCCGAGCGATGCCAGGAAATCTGACATTGGGGGATACGACGCTGCATCCGATCCCGTAACTCGAAAGCCGCGCTGCAACAGCATTCCGGCTAGTGACGCCATCGCAGTACCGCAGATTCCAATTAGATGAATGTGTTTCTTCGTGGCCATAATCTTGAAACTGCCCTTAAAATTGCGCACAAACTCACTTTTGCGCGCTAGTGGCTATTTTGTCGTAGCTCCCTCAAGAATTTTAAGTTCTACTCCTGTACCAACACTCAAAGCAGCACGTACGCCGAATGGGAGGGTGATGTTTTGCCGCGAGACATGACCCGACCTTAATCCGTAAGTGATTGGTACGGCTAAATCACCGAGGACGCGACGAACAACTTCTTCCACGGTGTAATCCTGGTTCTTCGCTGGGTTTTGAACGCAATCCAGCATCTCGCCAAAAATAATGCCCCGCACCCCTCTAACCTTTCCCGCAAGCTTTAACTGCATCAGCATGCGGTCAATTTGAAACGGTTTAGCGGCAATGTCTTCAAGAAAAAGAATTGTTCCATCGGTTTGGATTTCGTAGGGCGTGCCAAGTGAAGCGACTAGAATCGAGAGACAACCCCCGTAAAGAATTCCTTCCGCCGAACCCTCGACCAGGGATTTAGCCTCAGAGTGTACTTTTATCGCCCACTCGGGAGTTCCCCCCACGCTATTTTGCCAGGAGTCCAAATCCAATCCATCCGCGGAGCAAAAATCCTTCGCAACCATTGGCCCATGGAAGACTACAAATCCGGCCGAGTTGGCGAAGTACGTCAGCAGGCTGGTGTTGTCGCTGTACCCAACAAAAATCTTGGGATGCGCTTTAATTTTTTCTAAGTCTAAAGCCTGCAAAAGGTAATTTGAACCGTAGCCTCCGCGTGCACAAATTATGGCCCGCACATCGTCACGCGCGAACATTTCTTCCAACTCGCGTGCCCGGCGATCCACTGAACCCGCGAAATAAAGATCCTGCTCGAAAATGGAATCGAAGTAGAAAGGCTCATACCCGAGGGTCCGCAATCCGTCACATCCAGCTTCCAGCGCGTCACGCCGAACATTGCTGGCGGGAGCCACAATGCCGACAACATCCCCCCGCTGTAGCGCGGGAGGCTTGATCCGCAAGCCTAATAGTTTTTGAGGCATCTGCACCTAACAACAAATTCAAACGAAGAACTTACCCTGAAAAATGAGGACAGCAGCGCCCGCGAGAAATACTTCCCTTTCCCATCGCACTGTTTGAATCCCCCCGGCTGAATGAACTTTCACCGGCGATTCTGCTTTCTTGGCTGCGATAGCCGCCACGGCGGAGGCGCATGAACCGGTGCCTGAAGATTGCGTTTCTCCCACTCCACGCTCGAAAAAGCGCACATCTATATTTGATATGTTTTCAACAACTACAAACTCAACATTAATACCATTCTTGAATCCCACGTGACGTCCAATCTCGGCCGCTTCCGCCTGCCAACGGGGATGGAATTCCTCCACAAACGCGACGAAATGAGGGTTCCCCATTGAGATGTTGATGCCCTTCACTGATTTCAACGCAAGAGGAATAGATATTTCTTCTCCAAGCTCCGGTTCGCCCATCGCAGTTTCAAATTCGTAGTGCGTACGAGTACGCGACTTGAGCGTACAGGTTCTTAATCCCGCCCCCGTTTGCACAACGATTTTCTCGCGATAATCTTTCGAACATAAATAAGCAGCGACGCAGCGGGTTCCGTTGCCGGAAATCTCGGCCTCTGAACCATCAGCATTGAAAAGACGTGCCTGAATGTCCGCATCGGCATCCGGAAATAGCCACTCTACGCCGTCGGCACCGACTCCTCTGTGCCGGTCGCACATTCTCTTGCTGAGGCCTGGAAGGTCTGCATGAGGATCCATTCCCTCGACGATCAGAAAATCATTGCCGCAGGCGCTCGCTTTGACGAATGGAATCGCTCCAGAAGAAGTCATTAAGTTGGGTGGATTTTACCATCCTGCAATCTTCAAGACATTCAGGAATTGGCAATAGCGTTTTCGCGGGCGAGGGTGCCCGCGCCACATTTGTGCAGCCGCTAGTGTTGCTGGCGATGGGTCCAATATATTGTCGTGGTTGGCTCACCCGAGCTACGAACCACAACCAATGATGAAACCTCCGCTTTCTGCACACGCGAGTCGGTTTCGTCTCCCGCGCTCGCAACCACATAGTCGGCGTATTGCCGCGGGTTGGCTAAAGCCCGCTCCCACAATCCTTGCGGATCAGAAGGCTTTTTCCAGGGGCGGTGATTGCCTTCATTGATTACCTGGTTTAATGGGATGCCCGCATCCTGAAGAGCTCCCACGTGATTGCCGGCATACATCAGCAATGTGGAATCACCCGGTAGCTTCCGCAAGTTCTCGGCGAGCGCCGTCTCCAGAGCAATTCTGTCGCGGGAGTTCACCCACGCTTCGCGAAAACAGACGGGCTGTTGATGCCAGATAGCGGTATAACTTCCGGCTACGAGCAGCAGGAGAGCGAATCCAACGACGGTCTTTGAGGATTCCTTGTAGACAAGCCCAAACGCAAAATGAGCAAACAACCCAATGAACACCGCGAAGGCAGGGAGTAGTTGCAGTCCGTAACGCAGGTTGTAATAGGAGTGTGGCCACCACGGCGGAAGAAATATAGGAACTCCGCCGTAAGAAATTGACAGCATATAAAAAGGCACTGGCGCCCACAGCAATAGTAGCGGCCAGAGGCGCGGATCGAAGAGCAGCGTCATTGCCGTCCCTAGAAACAGTAAAGCGATCCACAATCTCTGCACTGCGGAAACCGGCGCAACATTCAGCTCCGCCGACTTCAGAAAGAAACTGAATGCAACCGCTAGGTTGTGCTCCCCCGGATGCGACGGATTACCCGGTGTTGCGCTTTTTTGCTCGATAGCTCTCGCCGAATAGGGTCCGTTGGCAAATTCCAGCGGATTTCGATACACGGCAGCATTGTAGGCAAGCCATAGGGTTGGCGCCATCGCGGCTAATAAAATGAAATTTCGGACGGTCACGCGAAGTGATTCTGCATTCTTTCCTGCCCTTCTTAAGACCACGAATGCCGCTATACACATCGTTGCTGCCAGAAACCATGCATCGTAACGGGTCAGGCACGCACCTATGAGACACAGGCCAGATTTAACGAGAGCGGATGTGGCGTTGGCTCTCTTGGTGTCATTGCTCCAATCTTCCGCTTGCGCAAACTCGGCAAAAAACACGACAGCCCAAATAAATAACGCCAGGTACAGCGACTCGGTCATAGCTGTACTTTGCAGGTAGAGCAAATTTGGATTGGCCGCGTAAGTACCCGCGACAAGCCACGCGGCAATTCGGCCGGCCGAATCCGATCGAGAGTGAAAGACCAAGCTGCTCCGCACCAGTCGAAAGATGCCCGCCACTCCGAGGACATAGGCGATCATGGAAGGAATGGATCCGCCGATACCTGTCTGCCAGAGCGCTTTCGAAACCAGAAACGGCACCATGAGCAGGTGCGGCAACGGTAACCAAACCGTGCCGAGCTGAAGCAAGCCTGGAGTCATTGAATCGAAAACGCGGCGGGCGATGTTAATGTGTGCCACGGCATCGCCATAAAGCAGCAAATCTCCGTGTCGCAGATAAATCATGAAAGACAGAATAGAAACGCCAGACGCAAGCTGGGTTACCAATAAAGTCTCGCGATTCCGGCTATTGTCGTCGCGGCTCTCGTAGGGAAGGGATTTCATTCCAGATGAGTCAATTCGCGGAAAACTTTGAAACGGGCTTCAATTTCGTCACGCGTTAGCGATTGCAGCCGTTCTGTTCCGAAACGCTCCACCGCGAACGATCCCATGACACCGCCATAGAAAAGTGCGCGCTTCAGAACTTCCCGCGTCAATTGAGGTTGTGAGGCGATGTATCCCATGAAACCGCCAGCGAAAGAATCCCCGGCGCCGGTCGGGTCCTTGACCTCTTCAATTGGCAAAGCGGGCGCCCGAAAAGGATGGCTTCCCAAGCCAAAAGCTCCATCGCTGAAAAAAATAGTCGCCCCATATTCACCGTGTTTAATCACAAGCGCCCGCGGCCCCAGAGCCATTACTTTGCGGGAAGCACGTGGCACGCTGCTCTCTTCCGCGAGCATGCGCGCCTCCCCGTCATTGATAAGAAGCACATCAACTAACTTCAAGGTCTCGATCAGTTCCTTGCGGGCGCCCTGGATCCAGTAATTCATGGTGTCGCCGCCGGTGAGTTGTACGTTGATCATTTCTTTGCGCACGGCTCTTTGCAGACTCGGATGGATATTCCCCAAGAATAGAAATTGCGAGTCTCTGTATTGCGGTGGGATGCGCGGCTTGAATTGTTCGAAAACGTTCAATTCGGTGAAATCAGTTTTTGCTTCGTTGAGATTGTCTAGATAATGACCACCCCAACGGAAAGTCTTCCCCTTTGCGTGCTCGATGCCGGTGGTATCTACTCCGCGTTTCTTCAGGATACTCTCGTGTTCAGAGGAGAAGTCTTCGCCGACCACAGCGACCACTCGAACGTCCGCGAAGTAACTGGCAGCCAGTGAAAAATACGTGGCGGAACCGCCGACCACGTTATCCGCGCGGCCAGACGGTGTGGCGATGGAATCAAAAGCGATGGACCCAACGGCAAGAATGCTCATTCGACAGGTTTACCCTTCAAATACTTATCGAGAATAAGTTTTAATTTCTCGCGAGTCGTCGATGGGATCTTGTCGCGATCGGTCAGGATTGCGTGCCCCAGAGCGGAGCCACACTTACAACCTCGTACAGTGGGCATGGCGGCCACGGTCTCGCGAACCACTTTGCAGGCATTCTCCGCGTTCTTCAGTAGGATCGCCACAATTTGATCCACGGTTACGGAATCGTGATGTGGATGCCAGCAGTCGTAGTCCGTCACCATTGCTATCGTCACGTAACAGATTTCAGCTTCGCGCGCGAGTTTGGCTTCCTGGAGATTGGTCATGCCAATAACATCCATGCCCCAACTCCGATACACGTTCGACTCGGCCTTCGTGGAAAATTGCGGACCCTCCATGCAAAGATAAGTCCCGCCCCGCTTCCCTGTGACCGCGGCCTTTTTGCATGCGCTCTCCACCGCGCGGGCCAGTTCAGGACAAATCGGGTCAGCGAAAGCGATGTGCGCCACAACACCGTCGCCAAAAAAGGTATCCACGCGATGCCGCGTGCGATCGAAAAATTGGTCCGGAATCACGAAATCTAACGGCTTGTGCTCTTCTTTCAATGATCCGACGGCGGAGACAGAAACAAGTCTCTCCACGCCGAGTTGCTTGAATCCATAAATATTGGCCCGAAAATTCAGTTCGGTCGGAAGAATACGATGTCCGCGGCCATGCCGGGCCAGAAACGCCACCTTCCTGCCTTCTAATGTCCCCAATACATAGGGATCGGATGGATCGCCAAACGGCGTAGTCTGAGCGACCTCAAGCACTTCGGCGAGGCCGGGCATGGAGTAAAGCCCGCTGCCCCCAATGATCCCAATTTCCGCCTGCGCCAAGAATCCTCCTGAACTTGATAGTTGGTGAATGGAGATTATACAAATGAAATCAGAGGTGTGCGGTCAGCCTTTCATTGTGTTGAGTCCTTAAACACCGCGCTTTCTAACTTCTCTGTCGTAGATTGATCCAGACTTTCCGTGATCAACACTGTGTCGCCGTCGACCTCAATCACGACCGGTCCGGCCTCGGTTAGCCAGGTGTGAAGACCAGTAACTTGGCGGGTGGATACAGTTTCGACAATAGATTTGTCTATTTCCGGCCCAGTCTCGCTCACGTGAAGATACCGGTTCGGAAGGTACTTCGCGTAGATCGCTGCGAACCGCGCTGCTGAGAACGGATCCGACCATCGGGAAACGAAGAGCAACCCAAGCGTGGCGGCAGGATTTCCCTTGGGTTGCGCCACATAATAATATGCGCCCCGCCAGGCTGAGTATAAATCGCGTGAGACCTCAGCTCCGCCATACTGATCAATTAGAACCGCGACATCGAACTCCCCGATCGCGCCAATGTCAAAACGCTTGTAGTTCTTGAAAATATGCTTGAAGTCGGGGAGAGGCAAAGGTTCAATTTGTTCGCCTGAAAGATAAGTCTTCGGTTCCATGATTTGCCGGGTGGTGCGCGGGGGATTCACAAACGCGTCCGAATAAGCCTTTTGCTTTCCACCCGCGCGCAGCAATGCCAATTCAAATTCCAATCCATAGCGGTAAGGAAAAGTCAGAGCTTCTCGCAAATAGAGTGGGGCGTTGCGAAACTGGGTCGAATCGGGCGTTCCCTCCAACATTTCATCCTCGACCGCCTTGGCAACTTCTGGAGAGTTAACCAGCGATTGGCCTGTTGGGCGCAGCATGTGGTCCAGGTACACAACCATAGCCTGGCCCTCGACCACAGCCTGGCGAGCTTCCGAGATCTCGTCATTTTGCACCTCCAGGGGACTTGGTTTTCTCTTCGCTTGCAAATCAACGTCGGCTTTCGTCATCCACTTTTTGAGATTGAATGATTGGTCTTGCAGCGCATGCGTCAATTCATGTGCCAGTACGGGGCGTTGCGCGGTAACATCCACCCAGTCCAGAAGATTAACCACTTTTGTTTTCGGATCGTAATAGCCCGCAATTTGCTCCTTCAACAACCCGACGAGAAATTTGCCGAGATCAAAATCTTGCGGCAGCAGCCCGAACTTCTTGAGCACCAGTTCGGACCTTCGCAGCCGCTTCGCATCTTTATCTTCCAACATATTTTTTTTCAGGTAGGCTACAACTTCGTCGCGGCTCGTCAGTCGCGGCTTGACCGAGCGCTTAATTGGAAGATCCGTATCTTTGCTGGCGAATCGTAGAATCTGGTCAACTTCTCGAAACAAATCATCAGCTTCTTTGGCGGTGATTTTACTGGGTGCCTCCAAAGATTCAGCTTGCTTTTCGGGTTGTTGAGCGTCGGTTTCACCCGGCGATTTCTGTTCCTGTTGCTCCTGTGGGAGTGAAATGGGGTTAGCGCTGGGAGAAGTAGATTGCGCAGTCCCCATCTGTAAGAAACTTAAGAAGGCAAAAAAGACCAAGACAAAAGAAGTCAGATTCCGGAGACTGTCTCCGCGGGGAAGGTTGAAATTGGTCATGATGGTTGAATTTGAAATGATAACAGCACGAAGTTGCCGAAACCTTAAAGGAGTCGTCCTATAAGTTGCGTTCTGGATTTAAGTTCAACCTTCCTCTAAACTTCATCGCCAGATGAATCTTTCGGTCGTCATCCCCGTTTACAACGAGCGAGCCACGTTAAAACACGTCGTGGATAAAGTTCTTTCTGTTCCGATTGAGATTGAACTGATATGTGTTGACGACGGTTCCAACGACGGTACGCGGGACGTCCTTAGCGAGTTGCAAAGCCATCATCCGCAGATAAAAGTGTTATTGCAATCCAGGAATATGGGTAAAGGAGCTGCGCTTCGCCGTGGAATTCAGGAAGCGACCGGGGACTACGTGATTATTCAAGATGCGGATCTTGAATACGACCCGGACGATTACCCGTTATTGCTCGAACCGCTGATCGAAAACAAAGCCGACGTGGTCTACGGCTCGCGTTTTCTTGGGGGGCGGCCGCATCGGGTTTTGTACTTCTGGCATTCCGCAGGCAATTGGTTTCTTACTCTGCTCTCAAATAGTTTGACGAACATCAATCTCACCGACATGGAGACTTGCTACAAAATATTCCGGCGCGAAGTGATTCAATCCATCCCCATAGAAGAAAATCGTTTCGGATTCGAGCCTGAAATCACCGTAAAGATCGCGAAGCGGCGCCTCAGGATTTATGAAGTGGGCATCAGCTATCAGGGCAGAACCTACGAAGAGGGCAAAAAGATTGGCTGGAAAGATGGGTTTCGAGCACTTTGGTGTTTGTTCAAGTATTCAATCAAAGAACGTGCCATAAGTTTGCGATAAATCCGGACCGCTGGAATTAGGCGCTTCGCAACGTCAAGAGTGTTATCTCGGGCGGGCAGTTCAGCCGAATCGGCAACCGTATCGTTCCCAATCCAATATTGGTATAGAGGGTTAAATTGCCAATCTTTCGCAACCCACGAGGATATTCTCTTCCCAGCAGCGGCAGCCACGGCGCGCCAACGACGGGTAGCCATATCTGACCGCCGTGCGAGTGCCCTGACAGCTGCAAGTCAATAGGGTATCGGGCGGCTTGGTCGGCGAAGTCTGGTTCGTGAGCCAACAAAATCACGGGCTCCGCTGAAGGCACAGACTGTAGCGTCAAATCCAAGTCGGGTTTGCCCTCCAGAACGTCGTCAACGCCGGCTAACCAGAAGCGGGCGCCGCCTTTTTCAATCGGGATCGAACGATTCCGCAGCACCGGAATGCCATTACTCTCAATGATTTCGGTGATCCAGCGGCCGTCGGAATTAACATCATGATTTCCCAGGGCTGCGAACATTCCGGCCGCCGGCCGCAGTTCGCGCAGCATACGGGTACACGGTTCAGCATCGTTTGCGGGCTGACTCCTATCACGCAAGAAATGGGACCAGAGCGGGACCGTAATAAAATCGCCGGTCAATACAACCATGTCAGGTTGAAGCTTCTTGACGATCTCGACCGCTCTGCGGATCGGAATGGCGCAAAGTTCGCCGTAGTGGAAATCACTCAATTGGACAATCGTGAAACCATCGAAAGCTTCGGGCAGGCGCTTGACTGAAATTTCCAGTCGCACGACTTTAGGGTCGTTCGGCTCGAAGATTGCGGCGTCGGAGCCTATCGCCAAAGCTCCTGCGACTGTCGCGGCGGCGGCGCCCTGAAGGAACTTCCTGCGACTGACTGACAATAATCCCCCCTATTCTCGAAATAGTGCGTCTCTTATCGCTACAAGTCTAACAATACGCTGAGATTGGACTTAACTCATTGTGGCCGGTAGAAGGAACATCGGCTGCACACTTCTTCAGTTTCCGCTTGCAGTAGGATAACCATTTTGGGTACTGTTAATATCATCTCTGGACACACGAAAATGAACTACAACAATCCTACTTACCGAGTTGATGTTCTAGTTTGTCGCTGGGTACGAATCACCGTACCCATTCCGGTCCAGAAGGCGGGGACGAGCTGATAAGCAAGAAATTCAGAAGCTCTGAACCCACCTAAAGCGCGATCCGGGTGGGTTTTGGTTTTTATGAAGCGAGAAAAACATGAAACCTGAAACTGAAGCGAAGAAAACAGAAAAAACGAAAACAATGACCGGAGCTGGCGTTCTTTGGGAATGCCTCGAGCGAGAAGGCGTGAAACACGTTTTCGGCTATCCCGGTGGCGCGATCCTGCCCGCTTACGACGCGTTGAAGCACAGTAAAATCCATCACATATTGGTGCGACACGAGCAGGGCGCAACTCACATGGCTGACGGGTACGCAAGAGCCACAGGTCAACTGGGCGTCGCGGTGGCAACGTCTGGTCCCGGTGCAACCAATATGGTGACGGGGATTGCGACGGCCATGCTCGATTCTTCGCCAATCCTCTGTATCACCGGACAAGTCGGTAGCAAGCTGATTGGCTCCGATGCGTTCCAGGAAACCGACATCACCGGAATTACGTTGCCTATCACCAAGCACAATTATCTGGTGACCCGCGCCGACGAAGTTGCGCGAACCATCCGTGAAGCTGCCTACGTCGCGCGATCGGGACGCCCCGGCCCCGTGCTGGTAGACATTACAAAAGATGCCCAGCAGTCCACCTGCGAGTTCGACTGGGAGGCCGCAAAACCGCAAATGCCCGGTTACCGTCCCGATCTTTCCCCTGCTCCCGACGAATACAAGAAAGCCCTTGATCTGATTCACGCGGCCAAGCGTCCGGTAATCCTTGCCGGGCACGGTATTTTGATTTCGGGCGCGATGCGTGAGGTAATCACGCTGGCAGAGCGCGGCGGAATTCCTGTTGCACTTACCCTCCTGGGCCTGGGAGTCTTCCCTGCTTCTCATCCGTTGAATCTTGGAATGATGGGAATGCACGGTGAAGCCTGGGTTAACCACACCATTCAAGAGGCCGATCTTCTCATTGCTCTTGGTATGCGGTTCGACGACCGGGTTACGGGAAACCTGAAAACCTATGCTCCGAACGCCAAGAAAATTCACGTGGAGGTTGACCCGGCAGAAGTGAACAAAAACGTGAAGGTGGACGTCGCATTAGTTGGCGATCTCCGCGAAGTTTTGCATGAACTGTTGCCTAAGATCGAATCCCCCGACCGCGGGGAGTGGCTGCACTACATTGACGGACTAAAAGGGGATGCCGCAGTCCGGGACATTCAGAACCTTCCCGACAACGGTCATCTCTACGCCGCGCACGTGATTAACGATCTCTGGCGCGAAACTCGCGAAAGCAACACCATCGTCGTAACCGACGTCGGTCAACACCAAATGTGGGAAGCTCAGTATTACAAGCACGAGCAACCGCGTTCGCTGATTACCTCTGGCGGCCTTGGAACAATGGGATTCGCTCTACCCGCCGCAATTGGCGCAAAGGTTGCGCGGCCCGATGCGGAAGTTTGGGTTGTAGTCGGCGATGGTGGCTTCCAGATGACGCTCTGCGAGTTAGCCACGATCATGCAGGAAAAAATAAAAGTTAACGTGGCTATCATTAACAACGGATATCTTGGAATGGTTCGCCAATGGCAGGAGTTCTTTTATGAGCGGAATTATGCTGCGACGCCTTTGCTGAACCCTGATTTTGCCAAACTGGCCGAGGCTTACGGCATGAGAGGAATCACCGTCAAAGAACGATCGCAGGTAATTCCCACGGTAAGATCAGTTCGCGAACATACGGGGCCAGTCGTGATTGATTTCCGGGTCGAGCAGGAAGACACTGTTTATCCGATGGTAGCCGCTGGAGCGGCGCTCAACGACATGATCCGTCGCCCAACGCCGCTGGTGGAGACCGCCGACGATGAGTAGTGATTTATGTGGGGCGGACAATCCTGTCCGCCGCAGTTGGTTTTGAATTTTTTTCGATTGAAATGCCTAAAGCCAAAGGCAGCGGACAGGAGTGTCCGTTCCACACGGATGTTTTGGTGCAAACCTCATGATGAACACATACGTTGTTTACGTCGAAAACAAACCAGGCGTCCTGACTCGCGTCGCATCCCTGTTTCGCCGCCGTGCCTTCAACATTGATTCGCTAACGGTTGGCCGTACCGAGAAGCCCGAAGTTTCGCGAATGACAATCACCGTGGACGCCGACTACGATCAGGCTCGCCGCATCGAAGCCAATCTCTACAAACTGGTGAATGTGCTGCTGGTGGAAAATATTACCGAGTCGCCCGCGATCATCCGCGACCTCGCCATGATAAAAGTCGCAGCCACCCACGATGCGCGTTCTCACGTACTGGAATTGGCGACCGTGTTTCGTGCGCGCGTGGTGGATGTTGCTCCGGACTCTCTCACCATCGAAATCACCGGCACCGAAGATAAGATTGACGGACTGCTCGAAGTGCTTCGACCTTATGGCGTTCTCGAAATGGTGCGTACAGGAATCGTGGCCATGCGCCGCGGCAGCAAGGGCGCTGTGGTTGCCCAATCTCTGAATTCCGGCGTCGCGGATATCGCTGCCGATGAAGGTGTCTCGTATTCGGTGTAGCCCAGCGAGAATGGCTGTTGTGACCTGCAATTGTGAGTTGAAATGACACATCGTGAATTACTCCCTAAAGAGCGATGGAAAGAGGGGCGTCCCGTCCGTCCTGCCGGACGAGAACGCCCGCCGCTCCATCAGCCGAGAAACTTCTTCAGGGATTTTTTCTGCTTGCCGGTCATTTCGCTGGCCCTGTTCGTTTCCTCTCTTCATGGGCAGAATCCCCGCGGAACGTTAGTCGGAAAGGTGGTTGATCCAAGCGGAGCACGCGTCGCGGGTGCCGAAATCACTCTGCGCCAATCCAAGACTTCGTTTCAGCGGCAAACGGTCGCGAAGGGCGACGGAGAGTTCGAATTCCAGGACTTGCTTCCAGGGAGTTATCGGGTTAGCGCAAGTGCTCCGGGATTCACAGAGGCGGTGACAACCCTTGATGTCGCGGTTAGCTTGACTCCCACGCTCTCGCTGATACTTACACCCGGCACGGTCGAGCACGTGGAGGTGGCAACTTCTCCGCTCAATGTGGAGACCACAAGCAGCGAAATAAGCACCTCCATATCGTCTGCCGAACTGGAATCGGTTCCGCTCGCGCATCGCAGCTTTGCCAACATTGCGTTTCTTGCGCCGATGACAGAACCGGTCGAGCCTTCCGATCCGACAAAAGCCCGCATCACGGCGGTATCTTTTGCGGGAAGCTCGGGCCTTGATGTGGACCTGTCCGTGGACGGCGGCGACAACAATGACGATTACATTGGCGGCTTTCTACAGAATTATTCCCCGGAAGCGATTGAGGAGTTCTCCGTCCGCACCGCGCAGATGAATGCGGATACGTCGCGCACCAACGGCGGTTCGGTTATTATTAGCACCCGCCGCGGGAACAATGACTGGCACGGGTTATCATCTCTTTTCGTTCGCAATACCGCGCTCAATGCCCGGAATACGATTGACAATCCAGAGCCGGATCCCAAGCAGCCATACTCGCGCGAGGATGGTGTCCTTGCGCTCGGAGGCCCAATTAGGCGGGATAAGTTGTGGTTTTTCTCTTCATTGGAATATGTAAACGAAGACGCAAGTGTGGCTTACAGCGCGAATAATCAGACGCAGTTCAATGCGCTTTCACAACTCGCAGCGCAGGGATTGATTCCAGGCATCGGCTCGATTGCTGTCCCCATTTCGGTGGGAGTTCCCTTTCGCGACACCCTGTTTACCGCGCGATTCGACTACGCCCAGTCGGCAAGATCGCAATGGTTCCTGCGGGGATCGCTCGACCGCAATCACACCGAAAACGACCTGGTTCAGCAGGGAACACTTCCCTCCACAGGTTCGTTCACGCGCTCGAATTATTACAGCGTGCTACTGGATAACCAGTTTCAGTTCGCCCCCACCTGGCTGGGCAATTTAACGTTGCAGGCCAACGGATTCGATCATTCGAAAATTAGAAATTCGAATATTGGGCAGGCACTTGCATTTCCCTTCAGCGCAACCAGCCAAACTATTTCTGGCTTCGAAACCTACGGAGATAATCAGTTCATTACTCCGATCACCGCGTTCCCGGTCGTTCGCGACCAGCAAAAATATCAAGTGCGTTATGACGTCAGTCATAGCATGAAAGCCCACTCGCCGCGCTTCGGCATTAACTTCATTCATGAGCCGGTCTTCGGCGGAGCGCTTTCAGGAGATCCGGAGAGCCTTCACGTATTTACCAACGACCCCAGTTTTTATCTGGCGAACCCACAACAATTCGTCGCGGACTATAACTGCACCGCAGCGGCCTCTCCGAATACTCTCTGCCAGGATTCAGGCGCGGTAAACGGGCATTTTTCGCAAAATGTTCAGAGACTGGGAGCGTACGCGCAAGATTCCTGGCGAATCACGCCGTCACTCACGCTGAACTATGGTTTGCGGTATGACACGACCTTTGGCTTGTTCAATGCTAACGGGCTGGATCAATCGCACAATTGGGCGTACCAGCAGTTGCAGAGCCTTGGAATTCCGCTGGTAAATGGCATTCCGCACGATTACCGGAAGGCATTCGCGCCACGTCTGGGAGTTGCGTACGCTCCCGGTGGATCTGTCAGCACGGTGATTCGCGCAGGAATAGGAATGTATTACAACGATCTGTCGCAGAATGGCTGGGTCAATGCGTTTCAAGCGGTGAATGGTGGCCCATACAACACTGGCCAGGGTGCGTTGATTGATCCGAACTATCGCACTCCGTACGCGCTCCAAACTAGCGCGGCGGTTGAGCATAGGTTCGGAGACTCGTGGCTTCTCAACGTGCAATTCGAACATCAGGAGGGAAATCATCAGTATCAACGTTATGAATACGTCGCGGGATTCACTCTTCCCGCAAATGCTCCAAACATCTCAGTTTTTAGGTCCGGCAACCGTTCGAGCTACAACGGCCTCGCGCTTCAGGTTCAGCATAGTTTTTCAAAGCACTTCGAGCTGAACGCCTATTACACGTTGTCAAGTGCGACTACATGGGGAGCGGTTCTGGGCGAACTGTTCGATTATGTCAATGGTGTGAGCGATGTGAACAATCCTTTTGGGCCCGGCGATCACGGGCCCTCGGGAGAGGACGCCCGCCATCGGGCCGTTATTTCGGGAGTGGTGCATTTACCAGGGGCATTCGAAGTAAGCACGATTTCACAGCTTGAAAGCGCGCGCCCATTCACACTCACCACGCCCGTAGATATCAACAACGATGGCAATCCGCTGAACGATCGCGCCGTAATTAATGGCGTCCAGACCAGCATGGACGAATTTCGAGGGAAGGCCTACATGCAGGTGGACTTGCGGATCACGCGCCCGATTCACTTCCGCGAGAATTTAACTCTGCGTCCGTTTGCCGAATTCTTCAATCTTTTTAATCGTTCAAACGCAGGCGCAAATTACGTCACCAGCATCTCGGCGCTGCCAACGCCGGGCAATGACCCTTTCAACACAACTTCCTTATGCGCGAATCCTCCCTCGTGCACTGTAATGCAGCCGATTACCAGCCTGAATCAACTTCGTGTTCCGGCAGGCACTCTGGGAGATTTCTTCGGCCCCGGTACGAACGTCGGAATCCCCTTCGCAGCCCAACTTGGATTCCAGTTGACGTTCTGAGTGCTCTGTGCGGAATTATGGAGGGCCGGGCGTCCCCGCCCGGCAGGAACGGGCAGAACGCCCGTCGCTCCATCGAAAACAAAGTGGACTATTTTTGTTTCGCGATGATCTGATCTTTAATCTTCGCGTAAGTCGCTGCCGGAATAATTTTCTTCGCCGTCAAGTCGGTTTTCTTGGCGTATGGACGTCCGTCAATAATCTTCTGAGCATACTTCTCACCGATTCCCGGAAGAGCATCGAGTTGTTCCTTACTGGCGGAATTAATATCCACCAGGGCACCAGTGCTGCCCGTCGCGGTTTTGTCGGTGCTCTTGCTGGGAGCTTTCGATGTCTGCGCAAAGCCCATTCCACTCAGCATTGCGACAGCAAGAAATGCAACTACTATCTTTGCCATCAAATTTTTGCGATTCATATTTTTCTCCCTTTTAGTTATTCCTTTTTGGCTTCTTTGTATCCGGCGGCCTGGGCTTCATTCTCGGTCATGAATTTCCCTTGCTTAGTCTTCCCGTACCAGCGGCCCTCTTTGTGATAAACGCCCGTATCAGTATTCACCCAGACTTTTCCGCTCGACTTGGCGGCCACAATTTCTGGAGTCGAAGCCGTAGCTCCGCCAGCACTCTTAGTAGACTTCGATTGCGATTTGGCAGTGGTCGAGGACATTGCACTCGCACTGTTGTTGGCTGCGGGTGTGCTGGCCGGTGGAGCGGGCTTGGTTGCCGGCGGGGTACTGGGCGCCATAGTTCCGCCGCTCGAACTCATGCTTGATCCGGCGGATGTGGAGGAGCCACTAGTGGCATCAGATTTGTGGCTTTTTTGTGTTTTCTTGGCGGTCGCCGTTGTGCCGGAAGATGCCTGGGCATTTGAGGCAGCCTGGCCAGCTGCCGGGGTCGTCTCCGGGGCTGCAGCAGACGGCGCACTCGCGTCAGCCGCCTTTTTACTCTTCTTCGACTTCTTTCCGGTTGCGGTGCCAGTATCGCTGGCAGCGGCTGTCGCGGAAGGTGTGGCTGCGGTAGATTGATCGGAAGTGGCCTGAGCATTCTTGCTCTTTTTCGATTTCTTCTTGGTTGTGGTGGTGGGGCTTGTCTGATCAGCGGACGTACCTGCCTGATCCTGAGCCAATGCTTGGAATGTTAAAAATACAAAAACCAAACAGAGCGCTCCTGCGCACTTTGCGAGTTGCTTCCTGTTGAACATGGTCATCGAGGTTCCTTTCACCACATAGTTCTGGAGACCGCAATTAGATTCGGACGACAAAAAATGTGCACGGTTCTCGAAATTATCTTTGTAGGCTGCGCAAACGAGCCATATATTGACACCATCACGACACTTGGTCAACTTAAGGAGACGCCGCTTTGCATTGCGAAGGGCAGAACTTCGGACAAACACTCCGTCGCGGCGAACCCCGTCTCACTCAAAGGTTCGCTTTAATTGTCCGCATGCGGCATAAATGTCGCGGCCTCTTGGGCGGCGGATAAATGTGGGGATGCCAGCGCCGACTAATATGCCTTGAAATTGAAGAACGCGGTTCTGTGCCGGCGTTTCAAAATCAATTCCTGGGCCGGGATTCAGGGCGATCAAATTTACTTTGGCACGGATGCCTCGAATCAGTTCGACCACTTCGCGCGCATTTGCCGCCGAGTCATTTACATCGCTGAGCAGAACGTACTCGAATGTGAGCTTCTCTCGGGACCGCAGCGGGAAATCCCGAGCCGCGGCAATCAGCTTCTCCAGATTCCATTTGCGGTTGATTGGCATCAGCCTGGTGCGCAGAGCGTCATTCGAAGCGTTCAAAGAGATCGCCAATTTAGGACGCACTGCTTCCGATCCCAGATCATAGATCCGCGGAACGATGCCGGCGGTTGAAACCGTCATTCGTGATTCCGGGATTCCCACGCCTTCTGTCAATAGCCTAACTGCCTTTATGAAATTGTCATAGTTCAGGAAAGGCTCGCCCATGCCCATAAAAACCAGGTTTACGCGATCATTTGGAGGCGATGTGTGCTGGTCATTGAGCACGGCGCAAACCTGTCCCACGATTTCCCCTGCGGTAAGGTTGCGCTTGACCCCTAGCAACGCCGTTAAACAGAATTGGCAGCCCACCGCGCATCCGACCTGGCTGGAGACGCAAATGGTCGCCCGACCCCGGTGTCGTCCCTCGACATCGTCTCCCGCATCGGACCCGTCTCCTGCTTCGCCGTCATCACCATCAGGCATCCACACCGTTTCGACTGTTTGCCCATCGCTTAGAGCAATCAAATAACGTACGGTGCCGTCGCCGGAAACGAACCTCTTTTGAATTGCAGGCAATCCGACGAGGAGGCCAGACTGACTCAAGACCTCCCGCAACCTGAGAGGCAAGGTGGAGATGCTCTCAATGGTGTCCAGCCGCTGTCGGTACAGGGCTTCAAAGAGTTGGCGGGCACGGAAAGCTGGCTCTCCCCAGCCATCGGTAAGGCCTGTAAGTTCCTCCAGGCTGAAGCCTACGAGCTCGGTTCGTTTGTTATCGTCCTGCATCTAATTCAGTAGCAAGGCGGCAAGGAAGCGCAAGCGAATCTCTAAGAAACTGTCAACAAGATATTGAAAACACATAGTTTATATCTGGTTAGCGTCCTTGTCCCCGCTGTGTAACAATAGATAAGTCGGCGGCTCTTGCGGTTCTGCGGAAGCCCTTTGGTGAAAATGCATGGTTGAAGAGGTCCGTAACATCCACCGCGAAGTCCTGCCCAACGGACTCTCCATTATCACGGAGGAAATGGAGCACATTCGCTCCGTCTCCATCGGAATATGGATCAAGACCGGCTCGCGGGATGAAGACCTGCAATGGAATGGCATATCCCATTTCGTTGAGCACATGGTCTTCAAAGGAACCAAGCATCGCACCGCGGAAGACATTGCCCGCCAGGTTGATTCCATCGGCGGCAATATGGACGCCTTCACCGCCAAAGAATGTATCAGCTTCAACGTCAAAGTGCTCGACGAGCATCTGCCGATTGCCATGGATGTTCTTAGCGACCTGGTTCTCCACCCTGTTTTTGATGCCAATGATATTGGCCGAGAACGCGGTGTGATCCTCGAAGAAATCAAGATGGACGAAGACAGTCCAGATTACCTCGTCCATGAGATTTTTACCCAGAATTTCTGGAAAGACCATCCTCTGGGCAAGCCTATTCTTGGCACCAAAGATACGGTCAGAAAATTCGAACGCGATCCCGTGATGGATTTCTATGGCCAGCGCTTCGCCCCCGGGAATCTCATCATTTGTGCAGCAGGCCATTTGAAGCATCAGCAATTTGTGGATCTTGTAGCCAAGCACTTTGAGCAGATGAAGCCCATGAAGAACGGCTTCCATAGCCCAGAGCCGAAGATTGTTCCTCGAATCATCATGCGGAACAAGAAGGCGTTGGAGCAAGTACAGATTTGTGTGGGCGTCCCTTCTCATCCCATTACCCACGAGCGGCGGCATGCCTCCTACATATTGAATACGTTGCTCGGCGGCGGCATGAGTTCTCGCCTGTTTCAGAATATTCGCGAGCGGCAGGGCTTAGCCTATGCCATCTATAGCGATCTGACTCCGTATCGCGATACTGGATGCCTTTCGGTTTATGCCGGAACCTCGCGCGAGTCTGCCGCGAAAGTGGTGCAGTCCATTGTTTCGGAATTTCACAAGCTGAAGGTTGAGGAAGTACCTCCGGATGAACTCCGGCGCGCCAAGGATCAGTTGAAGGGCAGCCTCATGCTCTCGCTGGAATCATCCACCGCCCGCATGTCGAACCTGGCTCGCCAGGAAATGTACTTTGACCATTTCTATGGTCTAGATGAGCTGATTGAGAAAATTGAGAGCGTGACGGCGGAAGAATTGAAAGAATTGGCAAACGAGTTTTTCCAGACGGATTCGATCGCCGTAACCGTCCTTGGCAACCTGAATGGGCTGAAGCTTACGCGGGAACAATTAGCCTGCTGAGATTCGCCCGCTATAAGCGAACCGGTCTCGTATAACGCATGTGTGTTTAGGAATTTGTGCCTTATTGCGGGCTTGAACGCAAATAGCCAGTTAGCGCGTGATTAGGAAACACCCCCAAGCGATAATTCCAAGGTAACTAAATTCATACTGGCCTTCCGGCGAATTTCAGGGCATACTATTCGCAGGCCCGATCCCCCGTGGCCGGGGAGCTCCAACATGCCAGTGCTGGAACATAAGGTCGAAGCCGAACTAAACAGTCCTGTACCTGACGATCACCAACCAAAACAACGCCGCCGTATGCTGATTGCGCTGGTGCTCCTACTAGCGTCGCTGGTCGTCGTAGCCGCGAGGAACTGGCCGTTCTTGTCCCAATATCTGTTTCCACCCGAGACTGCATCGCAAGCTGACCAGTCCGATGACAGCTCTGCTGAAATTACCACCGAAGCTGCGCCGAAAGTGGCCCAGCCCGCCCTCCCCGCCACTTCAAAAGCTAAAGCGAGGCCGCATAAGCAAAACCCTGTCGCCACAGCGAGCGCAGAGGACGCTTCTGGACCTGTCGTGACCAGCCGGGCGGTTCTGCCTTCACTTCAAGTTGAGGTGGTCGCGGGAGATCACCATCAAACCGTGCACCCCGGAAACAATTCGGTCAAGGTGGACATGCAACCGAGCGAGCCCGCTGTCTCTCAGCCAGCCGCTATGTCTCCGCCGGTCGCGGCTGCCGACTCAGCGCGTCGGGCTACAATAGTAGCGTCCGACCGCGTTAAGATTTCGCCGAGTGCCGCTGAAGTTATTGCTCGCCCGGTCCGGCCCAATTACCCATTGCTGGCGCGCCAGATGAAAGTTGAAGGTGCGGTGGTTCTGCAGGCTTTGATCAATAAAGAGGGCACTATTCAGGATTTGCACGTGATCAGCGGTCCCGCGATTCTTTCCGAAGCAGCACGCGAAGCGGTCACGCAATGGCACTTCAAACCGTATTACCAGGATGGAAAAGCCGTCGAAACCGAAGCCCGCATCACGGTGAATTTCACCATCTCCACCAATTAATGAAGTTGACTATGAGGCGCGGACACTCCTGTCCGCGGATTGACCCAATCTCTTGTCTTTTCGGAAGATTAAGAACACCGACAGCGGACAAGAGTGTCCGCTCCACATAACCATTCCCGCCCCGTTCGGTTTAAGCTAGAACTAAAGCCAAAAGTTGAAACTTTCCCTATGCGCCTTTTTGTAGCCCTGGATATTGACGATCAGATCCGCGCCCGCATCCAGCGATTTGTCGAAGGTATATCTGGATTTGCGCCCGAGGCGCGATGGGTGCGGCCGGAGTCGCTGCATGTCACGTTAAAATTCATCGGCGAGAGGCCCGAGGAGACGGTCGAAGCAATCAAAGTGACATTATCGTCCGTCAAGTCCGGACCTCTGAAACTTGCGTTTCGCGAATGTGGGTTTTTCCCGGGAGCGAAGCTTCCTCGCATTTTTTGGATTGGCCTCAACGGCGGTCCCGACCTCGTTTCGCTAGCCGCTACGATTGACGAGACCATGTTCTCGATGGCAGTCCCTAAGGAAATTCATCCATTTAGTCCGCATATTACCCTTGCAAGAGCAGGTTCGGGCAGACCTCAACATCGAAAAGACGATTCTCCGCGCCGATTTGAACAATTGCAGAAAAAATTGACGCCATTGTCTCCCCCCGAATTTGGTACGATGACCGCCCATGAGTTCTTCCTCTATGAAAGCAGGCTTTCGGCGGAAGGATCTCATTACACGAAGATTGCGCGCTTCGACTTGCGCTGATTCGCGGAACATGAACGCGGCCACAGATTAAATTTGTGCCAATTCTCACAACCATTGCTATTGGATATCTCCTGGGATCAATTCCGTTCGGATTCATCCTGGTACGCTCATTTCGCGGCGAGGATATCCGAAGAGCGGGCAGCGGAAACATTGGCGCTACGAATGTGGCGCGGTCATCGCCACGATTGGGTATTCTCACCTTAATCCTGGACGCGCTCAAGGGGCTTGGGGCTGTTGCATTGACCGAGTATCTGTTCCCAGGAAACACTTCGCTGGCGGCTACCGCCGCGCTTCTCGCAGTCGTCGGGCACATGTTTCCGATCTGGCTTAACTTTCGCGGCGGTAAAGGGGTTGCGACCGGATTAGGCTCATTCGTGTTGATCGCGCCGAAGGCTGTATTGCTCGCGGTAGCCATATTCGCGGTTTTGGTTCTTCTGTTCCGTTACGTTTCGTTTAGCTCGATGATCGCCGTCATTTTATTCCCTATGCTTGCGCTATTACTGAGACCGCATTTGGACAGTCGCTCAATTTCCTTAGTGGCTGCCGCTTCCCTTCTCATTGTTCTCAGACACCATGCCAACATACGACGCTTGATTGCAGGAACCGAACCTCGTTTCACATGGAAGCGCACATGAGCCGAATCGCAATTATCGGCGCGGGCGCATGGGGAACAGGCCTTTCAATCATCCTTGGCCGTCAGGGCTCGCACCAAATTCAACTCTGGGCGCATGAAAAGGAAGTTTGCGATTCCATTGCCGCCACGCGGATGAATCAGATTTTTCTTCCCCAGCAGCCGATTCCGCAATGCGTTTATGCGACCAGCAGCCTGGACAAAGCTCTGCAAGGCGCGGAAATAGTGATCAGCGTTATGCCTTCCCAGCACTGCCGTTCTCTGCTGTTGGAAATGCACCCCTATCTCGATCGCCGCATGCTCTTTGTCAGTGCCACAAAAGGTCTCGAACCCAAAACCTTGTTGAGGATGACCGAAGTGATGACTGCCGTCGTCGCGTCAGGTGACGGTTTCGTACCGCGCGTTGCAGCGCTCAGTGGCCCTTCTTTCGCCTTGGAGGCAGCACGCGGAGACCCCACTGCCCTGACCATCGCGTCGAACGACCCGGAGCTTGCCCAACTTGTGCAAAAGGAATTTAGTGATGCGCGATTCCGCTTGTATACCAACGATGACGTCATCGGGGTGGAACTCGGCGGCGCGCTGAAAAACATCATTGCCATGGCAGCCGGCGTATGCAGCGGGCTCGGGTTCGGTCACAATTCGATCGCGGCCCTCATCACTCGAGGTCTGGCCGAGATCACCCGTTTGGTGGTTGCCTGCGGCGGACGGTCGGAAACTATGGCTGGATTAGCCGGATTGGGCGACTTGGTCCTTACTTGCACTGGCGAGCTATCCCGCAACCGCAGCGTGGGATTCGAATTGGGGCGGGGGCGCAACTTGGCGGACATTATCGCCTCAATGCACGGCATGGTGGCCGAAGGCATTTCCACGACCCAGGCGGCTGTCGGCCTCGCCGATGCATATGGCATCGAGATGCCCATTGCCCGCCAGATGCACGCAGTTCTGCACCATGGAAGACCGCCCACCACTGCTATCAACGAGCTAATGACCCGAACCGTCAAAAGCGAGACCGGACTATAACCAAAAGGCTTCCAGCAGATTCGGCAGCGGTACTTTCGTAATCGCCTTACGGTCTCATCTTCATTCCGCCTGCTAGGTTTCCAAGTAAGATTTGAAAGATCCTTTTAATGCCGCCAGTTCGTCGCGGCGCAATGGACCAACTTGCGCTTAAAGTATCTTCCAACTCGGGTTCCTATTCTCTACCTGATCCTCGGCGTTCTCACGTTCATCAGCGTGGTCCCGGTGTATTTTTACTCGATTCAAATGGAAGATATTAATCGTGAGCGCCTTATCACCAACGAAAGACTGCTTCAAAACACCGTAACCCGCTCACTCGCAGACGATATCTCGCAGCATCAGGAATCGCTGCGAATGATGCTGGCAAATTTGTCCTCGGCGCTTCAGGTCGCAAGTGGAGGCGACATAACCGCCGAACATGTCCAGGCACCCGAACTGCGGGCCTTGTTGGAAAATTTCGTCTCCTCGTCCAACGATCTTGCCTATGCAACTCTTTTAAATTCCGACGCCAAAGGCATATCGGCCGGGCGCATCGCCCCCGACGCCTTCTTGCAAAAAGAGCTTGAACGGGCGTTTATTGCCTCCCGAGATGGACGCGCCTATAACGGCGAGGCTTTGGTAGTCGGAACCGGCAAGTCCGCGCGCACTGTAATGCTCGTCAGCACGCCTGTAACGTATGGCGGACGTTTTCTCGGCATGATTGCTTCCGTCGTAGATTTGCAATTTCTGATTCGAAGACTTCAAGAAGTGAATCGCGGCGGCCTTACTCCTTACGTGGTTGACAGTCAGGGGCGCCTGGTTGCCGGGGCAACGTCTGATTACGCCACCGGGCAAGACATGAGCAATTTCGAAATCGTGCACAATTTCGTGGACGAGGGAAGCAAGGCGCAAATGGTCGCCGCCACTCGCGAATTTTCCATTGGAAACAAAAAAGGCGTCAAAATGCTGGGGACTTACAGCCCCGTGTCGAACCTGGATTGGGCTGTAGTAGTGCAGAAGCCTCGGGACGAGGCCTATCGCGGCGTTTACGAAATGCAGCGCACGGGCCGGATATTGGCAATGATGGCCGTTGCCTTGAGTATTGGAATCGGTACGATCGCCGCGCGCCGGATCACCAACCCTCTGGAAATTTTGACCGAATCCAGCCGCGCAATTGCCCGTGGCGATTTCAGCCAGCGCGTGAAACTCAAGAGCCGAACAGAAATCGGCGAATTGGCCGCCACATTCAATACCATGTCCGAAGAGCTCGAGCGCTTCGTGCTCGACCTGAAACGGGCAGCCAACGAAAATCTTGAACTTTTTATGGGATCAATCCAAATGCTTGCAGGCGCAGTTGACGAAAAGGATCCCTACACCCGTGGCCATTCCGACCGCGTGACGCGCTATTCCGTCCTGATTGCGAAGGAAATGGGACAGCACGATGACTTCATCGAGATTGTGCGGGTAGCGGCTCAGTTGCATGACGTCGGTAAGATCGGAATCGAAGACCGCATCCTCAAAAAACCCGGCGCGCTCACGCCGGAAGAATTCGACATCATGAAGACACACACCACCAAGGGCGCGAACATCCTGCGGCCCGTTGCTCAATTGAAAGACATGATTCCCGGCATCGAGCTGCATCATGAGTCCCTCGATGGACGAGGCTACCCACGAGCGTTGAAAGGTGACGAAATACCATTACTGCCTCGCATCATTGCTGTAGCGGACACCTTTGATGCGCTGACCACAAATCGTCCTTACCAACAGGCACACGAGCCCCATGAAGCATTAAGAATCATTCACTCGCTATCGGGCAAACGCCTGGATCCAGCGGCAGTTATTGCATTGGACGCCATCTACAGTCGAGGCGAAATTCGGGTGCAACGAAAAGTGCCGGCACCTGCCGTCGTCGCCGCAGCCGCTGCCTCCGCGAGCGCAGCTCCAAGTGATGGTCTTGTTTTGGCTCAAGCTACACGCACCTAGGATTTTTGTCCGTTCGGATCAAGGTCCAAATCCTTCATCATCCAAAGGTTTATGATGGTGCGCCGTTACTATGCCTGCCATTCCCATCTCGAACCGAGAAAAAGTTCCGCCCGCATTAGTTGGGGTTTTGATATTGCTCGGCCTCTCCGTTTTTATTAACTATGTTGACCGGGCAAATCTTTCCGTCGCGGCCCCCCTACTCAAAGGGGAACTCGGCCTCTCACCGGCGCAACTCGGACTACTGCTTTCCGCCTTCTTCTGGACATACGCCTGCATGCAAATCCCGGTGGGATGGCTGGTGGATCGCTTCGACGTGAAGTGGGTTTTCGCCATCGGGTTCTTCGTATGGTCGGCAGCTACCGCGTTCACCGGCTTGGCACATGGGTTTGCCATGTTGCTGTTTATGCGAGTTATTCTTGGGATCGGAGAGTCCGTCGCCTATCCCTCATACGCGAAGATCTTTGCCCGTCATTTCGTGGAACGCCAGCGCGGCGTTGCCAATTCCGCAATCGGTATGGGTCAATCTCTGGGACCTGCGCTTGGCATTTTCCTGGGCGCAACTCTGGTGGCGCATTTCGGATGGAGACCATTCTTCATGGCCCTGGGAGTCGCCGGGTTATTGTGGCTGCCTCCGTGGCTTCGATGGATGCCCCGGACGCCCACCCTTGGAGCGCTTCATATGAAGCACGGTCCTGGCTTATCCGAAATTATCGGACACCAGTCATCGTGGGGCGCATGGATCGGCCATTTCTGCATGAATTATCCTCTTTACGTTCTTCTCACCTGGCTGCCTTTCTATCTGGTTACCGAGCGTCATTTCTCCACTCAAAACATGGCAAGAGTTGGTGGAGCTACCTTTGTGATGTCAGCCTTGTCATGCCTGGCCTGCGGTCGCTTTTCGGATCGCTTAATTTCGGGTGGCGCTTCGTCCACGCGCGTCCGCAACACTTTCGTCGTTTTGGGTCTGACCTGCACCGGCCTTTTCATGGCTGGCTGCAGTGTCGCGCCGCAAGGCGTACTGGTGGTGCTTCTGCTGCTGGCAGGAGCGTCCATGGGGATGACTAGCTCGAACTTATTTGCGGTATCGCAAACCCTTGCGGGTCCTTTGGCTGCAGGCCGATGGATGGGTGTAGAGAACTTCGTGGCCAACCTCGCGGGCGTAACCGCCCCGGCCCTCACCGGATTTCTGCTGGGACGGACCGGCCATTTCTATTGGCCCTTCTTGATCACCTCCCTGGTCACGGGCGTGGGGGCCCTGCAATGGATTTTCCTGATCGGTCCAGTTGAACCGGTACGCTGGAAGCCGCAGGTCAACGCCTTGATTCCGGAAGTTCCGTCGCCGATCTAGTCGGCTTATGTCGGGTAGACACTCGGGTCCGCCGCCTTTTACTTCTAGATCGTCACAAGCTGACACCATCGCTCCTCTATCCATACCTTCAAACAGCCGCACCGCACGGGTTTCTTTTCGACTGGAATAGCGTCTCGAAATTTTTCACTGTGGCGTCATCCCGAGACTCGGCGCTTTCACCAGCCGAGTGAGGAATCTCGCGCGTAGTGCCTATTCTGCGACTTCCCGCGCGTTGCCCGCCCTATCCGGTTGACCCGAACGTGGGAAGGAAAACCTGGCAGTCTTCGGCGTGTATCTTCACAACCCCAGATTCTGCGGCATCAGTCACCTTGGCCGCTATAATTACTCTTCCACTTAACCACCGCGATATGATTCAAACTCTTTTTGGAAGCACCGAGCCTAAGCCAGGTCTCTTCGACCGCATGAAAGAAGCGGTCACTCGCACGCGCGAAAATCTAAGCGAGCGCATCGAAGAGGCAGTTTCATTCAACAAAGAGATAGACCGCAGCACCCTGGATGATTTGGAAGGAATTTTACTGGGAGCAGACTTAGGGAACGACACAACCCAGGAGGTATTGGCCAAGCTGCGTGAAAAGGCAGATCGTAAACAGATCAAGAATGTGGACGAACTGAAACGGCTGCTGAAGGACGAACTGCTCGCGATTATAAACGCCGCCAACACTCCGCCGGTCACGGCGGTTGACGGCACTCCTGAAGTAATTTTGGTCGTCGGAGTCAATGGGACCGGAAAGACCACAACCATCGGAAAGCTGGCGCAGGTGCTGCGCTCTGATGGAAAAACCGTACTGTTATGCGCCGCAGATACATTTCGAGCGGCAGCCATCGAGCAACTCGAGGTCTGGGGCGAGCGCACCGGCACCGAAGTGATACGCACGAAAGCTGGTGGCGATCCCGCAGCAGTGCTCTTTGACGCGCTTCAAGCGGCGTCTGCCCGGCACACTGAGTATGTCATTGTGGATACAGCCGGCCGCCTGCACACCAAAGCCAACTTAATGTCTGAGTTAGAAAAAATGCGCCGGACCGCCCAACGCATTATCCCCGGAGCGCCACACGAGATACTGCTCGTAATGGACGCGACCACTGGCCAAAACGGTCTGCAACAGGCTCGGCTGTTCACTGAATCGGCAGCAGTGACAGGAATTGTACTCACCAAGCTCGACGGCACCGCCAAAGGCGGGGTTGTCGTGGCAATTTGCCGCGAACTGGGGCTTCCAGTGCGTTACGTTGGGGTTGGAGAAAAAGTAGGGGATCTGATCCGATTCAATCCCAGGGATTTTGTAGAGTCGTTATTCACGTAGCAAACTTTTTGCCGCCGAGACGCAGAGAGAGAACAAACACGGTGAGATGTCCATTTTCCTGGAACTCCTGATCGCAGTTTTTGCCATTTGGATTACTTGGCGGCTTATACGACGCTTATTGCGCCCCAGTACGCCGGCCGATCCAGTTGATGATCCGTTTGCTTCGGTTCCTGCACCACGCAAACCAGGGCCAAAAGGAAGGGCGGGCGCGGTAGCTCTCGACGAGCCCGACGATGATCGCGAAGACAGGTCTTTTCCGCCGAGAACGCTGTAATGCATAGTTGGGACTAATTTAGAAATGCTCTGACTTCGGGACTTCACTCGACATAGCCTTAAGAGTTCTGACATGCCGACAAAATCTGGCGATGACGATTTTCTCAGCCGTGCTCTCGATTTAGCACGCAAGGGGATAGCGTTAACTTCTCCGAACCCGTGTGTCGGTGCTGTCGTTGTCGGCAATGATGGCAGGATCGTGGGAGAAGGTTTCCACACTTATGACGGAGTACGCCACGCCGAAGTCATAGCGATCGAGCAGGCGGGAGGGAAGGCTCGCGGGGCGTCCTTGTTTATCAATCTAGAGCCGTGCGTTCACCGGGGCCGAACCGGTCCGTGCGCCGAGGCCATTGTCGCGGCGGGAATCAGTCGCGTTGTAGCTTCGATGAAGGATCCGAATCCGTTGGTAAGTGGAAAGGGCTTCGAGTTTCTACGCGTTTCGGGTGTAAAGGTTGAAACCGGCCTTCTCGAGGCTGAAGCGCGTTTTCTAAACGAATCATTCGCTAAATATATCCGCCATCACGTTCCGATGGTCACGCTGAAGGCAGCCCTGACCCTGGATGGCAAAATAGCTCCACCTCCCCGATCGCCGCGCAAAATCAATTCACTCGACCGCGGTCAAACATCCGACGACTGGATCACCGGCAAAGCGGCACGCGCCCACAGTCAACAACTGCGCCACCAGAACGACGCAATTTTGGTTGGGGTCGGCACTATTTTTGCGGATGATCCCCTGCTTACCGATCGAACAGGAGAACCCCGACGCCGTCCGCTATTGCGCGTGATCCTCGATTCGCGACTCCGTCTGCCTCTGGAATCGCGGGTCGTGCAAACCGCCGAAGATGACGTCATCGTTCTCTGCTCGCTGGCTGAGGAGAAGAAAAAGAAGAAGCTACAAAAGCTCGGGGTTCGGGTCGAGCAAATAGCCGTGGGCGTGACGGATGGCAGGCCTGACATGGCGGGCATTGTGAGTACTCTGGGAGAGATGGGCGTTACGGGTGTTCTCATTGAGGGCGGGGCACATGTGAATTGGGCGGCGCTTGCGTCCGGCGTCGTGGACAAAGTTTTCCTGTACTATGCGCCAAAGATACTAGCGGGAGAAGAGTCCATTCCATTTGCCTATGGACCCGGATTTAGAAGTTTGCGGGACGCACCACGCGTGAAGTCTTTATCCATGCATCGTTTTGGAGAAGACTTTGCAGTCGAGGGATATCTTAGAGATCCATACACTGATTGACTAAGATTAGTCGCCGGAAGCCATAAACCGTTTTTGGAGGAAGAATTGTTTACCGGGATCATTGAAGAGGTTGGCACAGTTGACGGCATTGTTGAGAAGAAGAAGAATCGCCGCCTCACGGTCGCCTCTTCGCTACTGGTCAAAGAATTGAAGAAGGGGGACAGTATCGCCGTCAGCGGCGTCTGCCTAACGGCGGTAGAAATTACGGGAACAACTTTCAGCGCGGATCTCGCGCAGGAGACTTGGGCTCGCACTTCTTTTTCGCGGATTAAATCGAAATCTCTTGTCAATCTAGAGCTTCCCCTACGCTCGGATGGACGCTTCGGCGGACATGTAGTGCAGGGTCACATAGATGGCGTTGGGACGTTTCTTTCGCTCGCCAGAAATAACGATGCGGACGACTATTGGCTCACCATCGAAGTTCCCCAGGATCTGGCGCGCTATGTTGTTTTGAAAGGCTCGATTTGCATCGAAGGAATCAGCCTCACAGTGGCGAAAGTGGAAGGAAACCTTATTTCCCTGGCGATTATTCCGCACACAGTCGCAATGACGAACCTGAACTCTTTGCAGCCGGGCGATCCAGTGAACCTTGAGACCGACATAATCGCAAAATACGTTGAGAAGATGATGCGGCCACAATCATCCGGCAGCGCGATGACATTCGAGAAACTTGTGCGGGAAGGATTCTGAAATTGCCGTTCGGGAAACTTCCATCCAACAATCTAAAGGATAGGGCCCGACTTTCAGTCGGGCCGATGGCTGATTTTTGAATTTTTACGGCCCGACTGGAAGTCGGGCCCTTCCCTTCACGTGCGAAGTCCGAAGAATGCCTGTGCAACCTTATGCTTCCAGTTTCAACTCATCCATTTCCAAAAACTCTTTGACGATGGGCTCCTCGCTTTTTTCCATCTCTGGATAGGTCCCGAAAAAGAGCACCTTGGCTTCATGCAGGAAGACGATTCGATTCGCCAGCTTCTTCGCCAAACGCATGTCGTGCGTTACGACCACGCTGGTCAGGCGCAATTGAGTTTTTAACCGCTTGATGAGATCGCCGAGCAATTGCGCCATAAGCGGGTCAACCATGGTCGTTGGTTCGTCATACAGAACACACTCTGGCTGCGCCGCCAGAGCCCGAGCAATCGCCACCGACCGTTTCATACCCGTTGACAGATCCGACGGCAGCAACTCTCCCATGTCGGCCACGCCCACCATTTCAAGCAAGCCATCCACAATTTGAAAAATCTGATCTTCAGTGATTCCCTTTCGCTCTCTCAGCGGAAAAGCAATGTTTTCGCGGATTGTGAGCGAATCAAAGAGTGCCCCGTTCTGGAAGACCATCGTCACTTTCTTGCGGATTGGCTCCAGTTCAGCTTCGGTAAAGTCGGTAATGTCCTGTTGATCCACGATGACGCGACCGGAATCGGGCTTCATGAATCCCATAATGTTTTGCAGCGTCACGGACTTGCCCACGCCGCTGCGACCCAGGATGCACACCGTCTCCCCGGGCAGCACGTCGAAGCTGACGTGCTCAAGCACATGGTTATCGCCAAAGGACTTCGACACATCCTTGAAGGCGATGTATGGGCCGGACTGTTGCGGTGCGCTCATTAGTTGACCTTGCCTCTCAGGCGTGTGTCGGCTTCGTTCTCTTTAAACTGGGCTCGGGCATCCGCCCATTCTTTGACGGTATTCACATTCCGAAACATGTCTGAGCTAAATCCCCCCCTCACCATTTCTTCCTCTTCAATCACTCTTGTTTGAACGCTGGCAAATAAGGTGTCAATTCTATTCTGTCCACGAATCAGTGCCTTCTCGCTTACCGTAGCAAACTCCCGCCGGTAAATGGCGCACAAAGGATGCAAAAATCCTCCCGTCCGCGGCACCGTAACCACTACATTACTGCTGCGCGCTTCCGAGATAAGAAAATCGAGAAATCGTGCCTCAATAAACGGCGTGTCAACGGCGATGATGAGGTTGAAGTCAGCCCGGGTCTGCACCAGCGCCGCGTGGATACCGCCCAACGGACCTCGATCAGGATAAATGTCCGCTACGACGCTTCCGAACCTGCCAAACTTTGACGGATCGCCGACTATGCGAACGTCCTCGGTCACGCACTTCACCAGCTTCTGCGCCCGTTCTAACAATGTTTCCTCGCCGAGTTGCAGAAAGGCTTTATCTTGCCCCATGCGCGTGCTCTTGCCCCCAGCCAGCACGAAAGCCGCCACGTTATTCACGCGCTGATGATACACGGTAGCCAAATAAGAATTTGGCTCTGAGCCCAACCAACCTTTACCCTTACTTCACTAACAACTTTGTTTTTCGACACTTCGCGAGGCTTCTTGTTTCACTTTCTCCAAATACACAAAAGTAACCTACCCAACTTTGCACGTCCGTTAGATGATGGTGGTCCGGCGTCTTTCCGCTCCGGAACACGATCATGCCTCAGAAATTACTGGACGCCATCCTGCTTCGTAGCTGCTCACACGAGTTTTCCTGGCCGCGGCGGGCACCGGACGGTCATTATTACCAGGTTTGTCTGCTTTGCGCCGCCGAGTACAGATATGACTGGGAGACCATGCGCCGCACCGAACGCCTCGAACAGCAGGCTACCGAAGGGTCAGTCCCCGAAGATAAGCGAAGCTACAAATCAACATGGATGCCGAGGGCGCGCCGCCTCAAGTTCGTGGCTCCGCTGCGTTATCGCGTGCGGAATCTGGGAAACTGGGCGGACGGAACCATTGAAAACCTCAGTCAATCGGGATTGTTCTTTCACGGATCATCGCAGTTGCCATCCAATACTTTGGTGGAAATGATTTTCGAAATGCCGGAAGAAATTTCCGGTCAGAAAAACAGCAATGTACTCTGCCACGGGCGGGTAATTCGCGCCAGGCCAGCTCCGGACTGCCCCGACGTGGTTGAACTCGCAGTGACTATTCTGGACTATAAGTTCATCCGCCACAATTAACTCCACCGCAACTATTGCATCTAATACACCCCTGTATTGAAAAGTCCGGAGAGCGCCGCTATAGTGCCAGTACTACTTTTCGATGAGCGGAAGCGGCAATTCTGCATCTAAAATAACAACCGCAAACTACAGGAGTATTTCCATGAAGACTAGAGTTTCGCTGCGCCTTACTACAATTTTGCTGGTGGCTATCTTGATGGCGGCGGTTGCCTGTTCCAAAGCTCCTAGCGATACCCAGATCGCAAGCGACATCCAGAATAAGCTGAGCGCCGATTCCGGACTCCAGGGGAAGCAACTGGTAGTGCAGGCGGCGAACGGAACGGTCACGCTTTCAGGCACTGTGGACAATGACACGGAACGCGATGCCGCCGCAAAGTACGCCTCATCCGAAGCAGGTGTAAAACAGGTCGTAAATAATCTGCAAGTTGCTTCCCCGCCCGTGGCCGTTCAACAGCCGGCCCCAGCACCTATGCCGGAGGCCCCGGCGGAAGAAAATCCTAAACCATCGCCTTCTTCCCGGCGCCACCATCGCCATTCGGATGAGAACCGGGAATCAACCTCCCATCACGATAACGACAACAACAATATGCCAATGGCTTCGAACGCGCCGCCTCCCATGACCAATCCAGAGCCAGCCACGCCTGCGACGCCTCCTCCACCGCCGCCTCCGCCTCCGCCACAAAAAGTCACAATTCCATCCGGGACTTCTCTCTCCGTGCGGTTGATTGATCCCATTGATTCTGAGACTGCGCAGGACGGCGACACTTTTCACGCCACCCTAAACGCTCCCCTGACCGTGGACGGCGACGTCGCAGTGCCGGCGGGTTATGAAGTCGAGGGCCACGTAGTAACAGTGCACAGCGCCGGAAAATTCGCGGGCCAGTCTCTACTCAACCTGCAACTCGACCGCATTAAAGTCCATGACAAGCACTACGCCATACAAACTGATCAGTACGAAAAGAAAGCTTCGTCTCGAAGCAAGAATACTGCGGAAAAAGTGGGTGGCGGTGCCGTATTAGGCGCAATCATCGGCGGATTAGCTGGCGGCGGCAAAGGCGCCGGGATTGGAGCCGCAGCAGGAGCCGGACTAGGAGGCGGAGTACAAGCGGCCACCAAGAGCAAGCAAATCAAGTTGCCGCCCGAGACAGTCCTGAACTTCACCTTGCAGGCGCCGGTTACGGTAATCAAGACCACCGAGGGACCGCACGGTAACCGCCCAAAACTGGAGACGAATCAGGACACGCCGGTGCAGCAATAAGGGATGGGGAGACATAATTACGTCTGAATATGGACGACCGGTCCGCCCAGACCAAATGGCTGCTCGACTCTGACCCTGCCATTCGCTGGCAGGTCATGAGCGACTTCACCGACGAGGCTCCGGAAACGATTGCAGCCGAGCGCTCACGCGTCGCGACCGAAGGCTGGGGCGCCAAACTTCTCGCCGCCCAGTCTCCTGCCGGTTACTGGGGCGACCCGCGGAAGTGGGACCTGGTTACCCTCAACAGTCTGCTCACTTTGAAGGACCTCGGTCTCGACCCCAGCAGTAAGCAGGCCCGTAAAATGATCGGCCGCATCAACAAGCGGCTCGTCTTTAAGTGGCTCAACAACCGGCCTTACTTTCACGGCGAAACCGAGCCTTGCGTTAACGGCAGAATCCTCGGCCTTGGTGCATATTTCCACGAACCCAGCGATGCACTGGCCAACCAACTCCTCGGCGAGCAGCTCGAGGATGGCGGCTGGAACTGCGAAGCATGGCCCTTCTTATCGCCGAAACGCCCTCCCAGCCGGCGCTCTTCGTTCCACACCACCATCTGCGTTCTCGAAGGACTGCTCGATTACGAACGCGCAGGACGCAAATCAGCAGCTGTCACGAAGGCTCGCAAGCGCGCTGGAAATTATCTCCTCAAACGCCGTTTGTTGCGCTCGCTTCGTACCGGCAAAATCATTGACCACCGTTGGTTAAGCTTCTCGTTCCCGACGTTCTGGCATTACGACGTCTTGCGCGGACTCGAGTATTTGCGGAATGCAGGATTTAAGCCCGACCGTTGCGTCCGTGAAGCCATCAAAGTCGTGATCGAGCGCCGTCACCAGAACGGGCGCTGGCCGCTCAACCTCCTTCATCCCGAACATATTCCCTTACAGATGGAGACCGCGGTCGGCAGCGCAAGCCGATGGAACACGCTGCGCGCTCTCCGCGTCCTGCGTTGGTACAACAACTCAACGCATTAGTTGCAAGTTGAGCGTCCTAGCTAAGGCTTGGGTCAGATACGGGCGTAAACCTCCTATTCCGACCCATCACGGGAACCTCGAAACCGACGCTCTACCAATGCTTTGCGCCAGTTTGTCAATTCTATTTAGCCCTGTAATTCATTACGAATTCCGCCACAGGAATGCTGTACTTCGCCCTCCTGGGACAATGACTTTGGTGTCTGCTCCCCGTCCTTCGCAGTCTTATAATCAGCATGTAAGCATTTGCTCGAGATACCACGGAAAATCAAACGGTGGACCCTGTCTACGCATTGTCGTTCTTTGTCTTGGGGCTGGCCTTCGGCAGCTTTTTGAATGTGTGTATCTACCGCCTGCCGCGAGGTTTATCCACGGTTAGTCCGAGATCGGCGTGCCCGAATTGTGAACGGCAGATTTCCTTCTACGACAATATCCCGGTCTTGAGCTGGCTGATCTTGCAAGGACGGTGCAGAAACTGCAAATCACCGATCTCGCCAAGGTACTTGGCGGTCGAACTGTTAACCGGGGCCATGTTTCTGGCTTGCTATTGGCATTTCGGCCTCAGCCTTGCCACCCTCAAATATTGCTGTTTCGGATTCCTCTTGCTGGGCTTAATCTTTACCGACGCCGAGACTCAACTTCTACCTGACAAACTGACGCTGCCCGGACTGGCGTTAGGCTTACTCTTCAGCCTCGTCGTTCCGGTAAATGACCTAGCCTCTCAATTCTTGCCCGGGGTGGTCTCGCTTCCCACAAGTTCGTATGTTTCGCTGGCGCTGTTTTCTTTCGCCGATTCACTGCTGGGCGCAATCGTAGGAGCGTCGTTTATCTACGGCGTAGGAGCGATCTATCTGCGCGCTCGCGGTGTCGAAGGCATGGGCTTCGGAGACGTCAAGCTGATGGCCATGGTCGGAGCCTTTCTCGGCCTTAAGCTCACCATGTTCACGATCTTTACCGGATCAATTGCCGGCTCACTATTTGGATTGTGGACGGTATTGGCCGTGTGGATCAAGCGATCCCGCCGCCGCATGTCACGGAACCATGAGCCGTCCCGCGAGGCCCGTCGCCGGGCCTGGGTATCTGCTGCAATCGCGCTTCGCCGCCATCAGATGCCGTTCGGCGTATTCCTCGGCTCCATGGCGATCATCGCGTTTTTCGTTGGCGATCAATTTTTGCATTGGTACTGGAGAATGTATTGAAGCTTCTTACCAATCCTATTTTTCTGCGGATGGGCATCAGCCTAGCACTGGCAGCCTTTGCGCTCATTGTAGGCATTATGCTTATGCGCCGCGTTCGGCGCAGTTTCCTCGTGGACGAACCGAATACGACTGATTTCTACTCTCCGGAAACTCTCACCCTACATACTTACGGCGCTGTAATACAGGAGTTGAAGCAGCAGAAGCACGAATTGCAAAGCTCGCAGCAATCTGAGCGCAGGCGGGCGAGGACCTCTGAAAACATCAGCGCCGCTGTGTTGTCCAATCTTTCCAGTGGCGTGATTTTCTTTACCCCGAACGGCCTTGTTCGCCAGGCGAATGCCGCGTCAAAACAAATTCTAGGATTCGCATCCCCAGCCGGCATGACCGCTGCGGAAATCTTTCGCCAAGCTAAGCTGAGTTCTCCTTCAAAGTTGGGGACGCTGGCGGAGGCGGTGCAAGCCAGTTTGCGCGACAAAACTGCCTCTGCCCCGTTGCAGGCGCAATATCTCACCCCTTCCGGCGAACAGCGCATGCTCGAAGTTACAGTGACACCGGTTCAGTCGCCGTCCGCTGATTCCTTGGGGGCGGCCTGTTTGATTAACGACCAAACCGAAATGATGACAATCCGAAAGCACGAACAATTGCGGGCAGAGATATCAGCCGAGATGGCACTCGAACTACGCAATTCTTTGAACACAATTTCCGGGTATGCGCGCCAGTTGGCGACCGGGAATGACGCAGACTTGACCAGGCGTGTCGCCAATGACATCGTCTCCGAAGCGTCGCACCTGGATCACACGATTGGCGGTTTTCTGGCAGGCAACAAGAGCGTCAGGGCAGCCGGAGCGTAGAGAACATTTCAGCAGGATAAGAAATTCCGCCAGCGCGCGGATGAGTAATCGGGAGGTGGGACAATTATGAAATCCATATTGAGTACTTTACTTTCAGCCTTGGTGTTGATTAGCTGCGCTGCAGCGCAGACTCAAGTCATCACGCCCACGGAGTCTCTGGGCGACTACGCACGCACTGTCCGCAAAGACAAGAGGCCATCAACCGCAAAGAAATATGATAACGACAACCTCCCGGTAAACGATAAGCTGAGCGTCGTCGGGAACGCGTCCGCCGATACAACTGCACCGGCCGCTACAACTGACAATTCTCAGCCCTCCGCGGCCGCTCAACCTGGGGACGCAGACAAGAAGCCGGAGGTAAAGCCCAGCCAAACTCCCGAAGAGCGGCAGAAAGTTTACGACCAATGGAAGCAAAAGATTGCGGCGCTGAAAGATCGCATTGACCTGCTCACGCGAGAGCTCGATGTTACTCAACGTGAATATCAATTACGCGCGGCCGCTTTTTATGCGGACGCAGGGAACCGGCTACGAAACTCAGGCACATGGGATAAAGAAGACGCAGACTTCAAGCAAAAGATCGCCGATAAGCAGAAAGCACTCGACGCGGCCAAGCAACAACTGGATGACATGCAGGAAGACGCTCGCAAGTCTGGCATACCATCTTCAGCACGCGAATAAGAACACAGTATAGAGACGCAGCTTGCTACGTCTTAGGGTGCTGATAAAGTAGCCTCTAAGGCGGAAGTAGCTTTGAAAGGGCGGGGCTTCAGCCCCGCCGTGATTCAAAACGAAATACTTTCCGGCGCGCCTGAAGGCGGCCCTTTCAAGTCAATCAAACTCAACATTTGTCAGCAGCCTGAGGCGTGGCTTGCTACGTCTCTCTTTGCGCTGTAAAGCTAATAGACTGATCCCGGCCTCTCTTAGCGCTCGTGGATCATCCGCCTCCGCGCATTCGCAAAATCTGTCTGACGTGATGCATCCCGTGTACCAAGTGGAACTTCGACCACTGTCGCATCGTGATCGGCCCTAGAACCGGATGATCCGCCACGAAGGCGCGACTCCCAAATCTGTTTTCACAAGTCTGTATCACGTCATCCATATTTGCCAGCAGCCTATGCATTTCGCTCAAGACCTGATCTCCAGGCATCCCTTTTGGCTTGGCGCCTTCAGGAGAATTTCGCCCGGTTGGAAGGTAACCAATGTCGAGCACGAGCACATTAATGAGCCGCTGTTTCAAGCTGGGCTTGCCGCCTAGCGGCTTTCCAGCAGACAGGCTTCGTTCCATGTTTTTCGCAGTTCCCTTATAAGTCAGGCTTAAGTGCTCAAGTATCTCGGCCACATTCCACTTCCCTTCCGATGGGCGCAGGGCCAGGTCCGCTTCGCTCATGTTTTGCGTGGCGGAATCGATGGCAACCCTTAGCCGCTGCAAATGCGCGTTCATGGGAAAAGTTCACCCGTCCTTTCGTGGTGTAGGCAGAAAACTCTAGTAGAATGTAGCCCGCTGTCCGCTGCGCGTAACCTTTGCAACCGACTGGATATACTAATGAAGATACGCTTCTTGTCGTTGATCGCAACGCTGATCGCGCTCGTAACGCTTGCGGGATGCTCATCCAATCAACCTGCCGAAAAACCGAAGCCCCAGCCCACTGAATTTCAAACGGGTCGTCCCATTTTTCAGCAAGTCTATGTTGCGGCGCACGGTTGGGCGCACGATGCACAGCCGATCAGGCTTCAGTCCCAGGTAACGCCCGGAGACAAAGACCGCGACGGCAAGGCGGCCGTATGGGCCGGGTATTTCGGCTCTCCAAGTCTGCGAGGCGTGAAGTCCTATACCTGGTCAGGAACCGACGCACCGGATTTTTCTGAGCGTGGAATCACTCCCGGATCACTGGACACTTACAATCCCAGCAATACTTCCATGGCTATTTTCGATGTGCGATTCCTTAAGGTAGATTCCGATCAGGCATACGAAACTTCTCAAAAGCATGGGGGAACCAAAGTCCTTGAGACCAACCCCGAGACTCCCATCTCTTACGTGCTCGATTGGAATCAGGCCATCAACAGATTAGTCTGGCATGTGGTGTACGGACCATCGCGTGGCGACGCCAAGCTAGTCGTTGACGTGGACGCCAGCACCGCAGCATTCATCCGCGCCGAAAAATAACGCTAATAAAATTCGTTACTGCGATACTTCAACGGACTTACCGCAGAATTTGTCGAAGGCCGTCTTGAGCTCGCGCGCTATGTCCGCGGCTTCGCGATGTTCGATATCGCTGCGCTGCAACATGTGAACCAGTTTGCCATCTCTGAACATGGCGATTGACGGAGATGACGGCGGATAGCCTGTAAAATATTTTCTGGCCTGCTCGGTAGCTTCGGCGTCTTGCCCGGCGAATACGGTAAAAACTTTCCCCGGTCGGCTCTCATTCTGGAGTGCCATGCGAACTGCGGGACGCATCCGGCCTGCGGCGCATCCGCAAATCGAATTAACGATAACCATCGCGGTGCCAGCCTGGTTCGGAATCGCGCGATCTACTTCGTCAGCCGACCGTAGCTCTTGAACTCCCAGACGGGTCAGTTCTTCGCGCATGGGTATCACCATTATCTCTGGATACATTGTTTCTCCTGTAGGGTAGTTGCCGTTAGCTTGATTGTAACTGGTCCCCGCAAATTTTTCTTAGCGTTATCAGCTGTTCATTTCGATCGAATCACCTGTCCGCGAACCGGTTCGCCGGTGGTGACTGCTGCACCGTCTGCGATGTAGCCGTGAAATTGCAGCGGCAACCCTTCACCCTTGAACCATTCCGCCGTCGTTTGCAGGTGATAGTGCAGGTGGGGAAACGGTGAATTTCCGCTATTGCCGCATTGGGCCAGTTCCTGACCAGTTTTCACCTTGTCTCCGGCCTTTACTTTCACGCTCCCGCGCTTAAGATGCGCCAGCATAGAGAATTCACCGTCACCGTGATCAAGAACGACGGTGTTTCCGTACGGTGGACTGCCCGGCAGTGGCTTCAATAAGGGATTGTCATCGTACTGATCAATAGCTTTGGCCACGACCGCATCGGCCGGGGCGAAAACAGTCTGGCCAAAACAGAAATAATCCTCTAACTTGTCTCCGCTCGCCGCATATAGTTTGCCGTCGCGAATCCCCACAATGTCGTAAGCGAACCGTTGATCCGGCGCTTCCGCGTGATAGTTGTCATAGGTCGAACGGCCACCCTGATAAACCAGCCATGTGCCTTTAAGCGGAAGAATGAATGTCGTCTTGTCTTTGCAATTCAGGTACCTTGATTCGGCGGGATTTTTCTCCGGACTGATAAAAAAGCCTGCAACCCTTCCCTGGTCGTCAAAAGACATCAACACTTCGATCAGTATTGGAACCTGGGAAAAATGAGCGAGCCGCGTGAATATCTGCGCGTGCGGCCCGGGCATAACCCGTTCGTTTTCGATCGAAGCCTCCTGCCCGATCTGCGATTTCACTTGCGTGGAGAAATTGCTGAAATCGGCTTGGGTCTTTAATGCCGCCTGCATCTCAGGTGTCATATCCTTCCAAAGTTCCGCGGTTTCGCCCTTGTAGAACTCAGAGATATATTTCTTGGCCTGGGTCATGGCGCTGTCGCCAGAATAAGTCTGCGCGTAACACGCCCGCGAAAATACTATGAAGCTAAGAACGTAAATGAATAAGGTTTTCATGCGATCTCCGGCGCTTTGTCGTTCGTACTCTTTGAACTGTGCCCAAAGTGATACACGTTCGGCGAGCAGGAATCAATATCCCAAAAGGGTTCATATATATTGAATGAACCGCGATGATGCTTCAAGAAAATATACCTCTGGGGCCTCTCACAACCTTAAAGGTTGGCGGCCCCGCTCGATACTTCGCCGAAGCCAGGACTGTCGCGGATGTTCAGCGAGCGATTCAATTCGCTAACTCCCGCAATGCTCCGCTATTCGTTCTCGGAGGCGGCAGCAATATCGTGGTTTCCGATGCCGGTTGGCCGGGCCTTGTTCTCAAAATCGCAATCACCGGAATCGAACAACCGAGCCGCAACGGCAAAGTAGTCTTTAACGTCGGCGCGGGCGAGGAGTGGGACAAGTTCGTCGCTACCGCGGTCGCCCGCAACTGTGCGGGCGTCGAATGTCTGAGTGGGATCCCCGGCAGTGTCGGGGGCACACCGGTGCAAAATGTCGGCGCTTATGGACAAGAGGTCTCGGAAACAATCCAGCTAGTCACTGCGCTGAACCTAGACAATGGCGATCTTTGTGAATTGACTAATAAGCAATGCGGGTTTCATTACCGCACCAGCATCTTCAACACTACCGAGCGGGGCAGATACATCATTCTGAAAGTTAATTACCAACTGACTCCCGGCGGCAAACCGCATCTTCAATATGCCGATCTCAAGAATCACTTCGCTGGATGGAGCGAGACTCCGACCCTTGCGGACACGAGAGAAGCGGTTCGAGCCATACGAGCTACCAAAGGGATGCTTATCGTCGCGGGCGACGACGACTGCCGCAGCGCCGGATCGTTTTTCAAGAATCCAGTGCTAGCCGCATCAGATTTTGAGCACCTAACTCGACGTGCTTCCGAAAAGAATCTGCAGATACCCAGCTACCCGGCGCTTGAATCGCAAAGAAAAGTGTCCGCCGCATGGCTGGTCGAACACTCTGGATTCAGTAAGGGATTCACTAGCGGCAAGGTCGGCATTTCTCGCAAGCACACGCTAGCCATCGTAAATCGCGGGGACGGCAACGCATCCGAGATCGTCGCTCTAAAGAATCATATTCAGGATCGAGTCGAAGCCATCTGGGGCGTGCGCCTGGAGCCGGAGCCCGTATTCGTAGGATTCTGATGGTATGCGTTCGTGTGGCGCGGGCGCCCTCGCCCGCGAACGTCTATCTTCCCCGCAAAAATTAACGGGCCTCCTGACTCGTTTAAGTCAGGAGGCCCGGGCAGCCCTCCCCCAGAACTGCTCGATTCACAAGGTATCTGGTTCACGTATTTGTGTGAATGGCACAGTGGTGCCAGAGTCGGCCACTGATGTGCCATCCATTCATCTGGCTGTAATATTTGAGTGATGGAAAAGCTACGAAGAAAAAATCGACAAGCTATGGACCGGCGACAGTTGCAATCAGGCGTGCGCTCTCAATTCGATTTCGACCCTTGGCTTTTGCGGCATACAGAGCTTCGTCCGCGGCGCGAAGCAGCGCTTCACAATCCAGGGTCTCCATCTTGCCCGCTCCGGCCATCACCGCACCCAGACTGACCGTAACAGATAACGGACCCACACTGCTTTGGAACGGACTTTCACTCACCGACTGCCTTAACCTTTCGGCGCTGGCGCTTAGGCCGGCGGCATCGCATCCCGGCACAATGATAAGAAATTCTTCGCCTCCGTAGCGTCCCACCCAATCGTAGCTTCTCACCGCCGCAGCCAGCCGACTGCCCGTCTCTTTGAGTATCGCGTCCCCCACCAGGTGACCGTAAGAGTCGTTGATCTCCTTGAAGTGATCGAGATCAGCCATGACAATACCAAGAGATTTTCCGTTGCGGCGGCTGCGTTGCGCTTCCTTTTCCATCACTTTAAAGATTGCGCCACGGTTCCATAAACTGGTAAGAGGGTCGTGCTCTGCTTCGAAGCGAAGAGCTTGATGGGCGTGGAGCAAGGCATCCTGTAATTCAAGGACCCGCTTCCCTGCCCGGATTCGGGCTCGCAACTCTTCCACGGCGAATGGCTTCGTGAGGTAATCATCAGCTCCAGAGTCCAGGCCCGTGACAACATCATGCTTATCATCCTTGGCAGTGAGCAGTACCACGTAACGATACCGGCCACTATCGTTGCCGCGGATTCTCCGGCAGACTTCGATCCCGTCCATCCCTGGCATCACCCAATCCAGAATCGCCATTTGGGGAGAATTTCCCTGCTGTAATAACTTCCAGGCAGCGAGTCCATTGTCTACCGCAACAACCCGATACTTCCACCGTTGCAACCAGCTTTCCAGAAGATGGCGAAAGACAGGATCGTCCTCAGCGATCAGGACAGTATCCAAGCCGGGCGATGGCGCGAAAAGCACCTCTCCTCCCTCGGATTCTCGAAACAGATTCATGAATCAGCGTCTATACGTTCGCCAACACTCGACTGACCGCCTGCACCTCACGTTCAAGAATGCTAAACACCTCTGGTGCTTGCGCCATTTCCCTGCTGCTTCCCATAGTCTCGAGCTTCTGCGCTGTGTTGGCGGCAGCAACCGCGCCAAGACAGCTAAGCTCACCTTTAATGCTGTGAGCTCCGCGCATCACGGCGTCGGCGTCGGATGAGCCGATCGCATCTCGCAACTTGGCGAGCAGCTTGGGAGATTCGGTGACAAAGATCTCAACCAGTTCACGGAGTAGATCTTCGTCGCCCCCGAGGCGTTCAATAGTTTCGGCTTTGTTCCAAGTGTCAGCGATAGCGGTCGGAATATTTTCATTTATCTGTTCATCTGGCATGGTTGCCTCACTATCCCGCCCGACAAACATGCGCTCGTGGCATGTCTGTCTTCCTAAGTGCCTGAATAACCCGCCGAAAGTGTGGCCGGATAATGAGCATGGGGATACCGATGATTCTTCGGCAAAAGCCGGATTGTTCTTTAGTTTCAACTCTTGTTCACTAGGACTCAATGGTGCGTCGGGCGTCTCCCCGAACTGACGGGCAGGGCGCCCATCTCTCCAGAAGTGCTGGAGCGGGATGCCGGGACTCGCTGCACCGAAGTACAGTGTCCGTTTGTGAGCACCCTCATTCTTTCGGGCAGAATGCCCGTCCGCCATGCCTCAAGGCCCAAGTGATCGGGCCGATGTGAATATCTGAACCCAAGTAAGAAGCAAAGTTTCTGAACAAGGCCGAGAGACATGTCATCTGTCCCCAGCGAAGATTCCGTGAGGTGCGATAAACCGGAAACCTTGCCCGCACTGGGGAGGGTCGGTGACGACATTCGCGAACCGCAGAGAGCCGGCAATTCGTCGCTCGACGACGGGAAGCAACTTCAGTTACTACTCAACGGTATTACGGACTTTGCGATTTATACGCTCGACCCGGAGGGTTACGTGATCAGCTGGAATCTGGGAGCGGCCCGCATAACGGGATATCAAAGCGACGAAATCCTGGGGAAGAACTTCTCCTGCTTTTACGCGCCCGATGACATCGCAAGCGGAAAGCCGGCGGCTCAATTGCGAATAGCCGTATCCGAGGGACGCTTCGAAGAGGAAGGCTGGCGATTCCGCAAGGATGGATCTACTTTCCTAGCGAACGTCGTGATCACTCCGATGTATGACGACTCCTCCACGCTTCGTGGATTCTGCAAAGTAACCCGCGACATCACAGTGCGCAACGTTTCTGAGGAAAAAATCCGTAACCTAAACGAGGAGTTGGACCACAGAGTCACCCAACTGGAAGCCGCCAACAAGGAACTCGAGGCCTTCACCTATTCGGTCTCGCACGATTTGCGCGCACCCCTGCGCCACATCAGCGGATTCTCCCGAATTCTGATTGAAGAGTCTGCTGGCTCAGTACCCGCTGAAGCGAGCCGCTATCTGGAAAGAATTGCAGACGGCGCACGGAAAATGGGGGTGCTGCTTGACGAATTGCTAGCTCTGGCAGGGGTTGGCCGGCATGCCCTGAGCGAAGAGTCTGTCAATCTGAATTCGCTGGTGGACGACGTAGTAAATATGCTTTCTCCGGAAATCGAAGGGCGGCTTGTGGAATGGAAGATCGCGGACCTTGGTTCGGTCCACTGCGATCTCGCTCTGCTAAGGCAGGTTTTTCAAAATCTTATCGCCAACGCGCTGAAATTTACTCGTCCCCGCGCAACCGCCATGATCGAAATCGGGTGCATGGAAGATCGCGGAGAATCCACTTTTTTCGTTCGCGACAACGGCGTAGGGTTCGACATGAAGTACGCAGACAAACTGTTTGGGGTTTTCCAAAGGCTTCATAACAGCGAAGACTTCGAAGGCACTGGAATTGGACTGGCGACGGTGCGCAGGATCATTCAAAAGCATGCTGGACGAACGTGGGCTGAGGCCGAACTCGGAAAGGGCGCAACATTTTATTTCACGACAAACGTTCCCATCGAAGCCGAGGGCAAAACTAACAGCGCCGCCGCGGGAGTTCAATCATGAATGCACACGATGTTGACATATTGCTGGTGGAAGACAGTCTTGACGACGCCGACCTGGCGATGCATGCCTTGCGTAAAGAAAAACTGGCGAACAGCATTTTCATCGTCCGGGATGGCGAAGAGGCTTTGGACTTCATCTTTTGTCGCGGCCAGTTTTCCAGCCGATCCTTTGATCATCCGCCGAAACTCATTCTTCTTGATCTAAAGCTTCCCAAGGTTGATGGCATGCAGGTCTTGAAGGCAATCAAAGCCGACGTTCGGACCAAAGCCATTCCAGTCGTCATTTTGACCTCGTCCAAAGAAGAACGGGATCTGATTTCTGGCTACGATCTGGGCGCAAATAGCTTTATCCAAAAGCCGGTTGACTTCGATCAATTCCGGGACACCGTAAAGAGTGTCGGTCTTTATTGGATGGTCACAAACCAGCCGCCGGTCAAGTGTACGGCGCAAGCAATAGTGGTTGACGAAGTTGTACTGGCACCATGACGATCGCCGGGACTCAAACCGCGACCCACAATTCGGCTCAACCCAAACACGGGCTGGAGGTGTTGATTATTGAAGACAGTGTTGCGGACAGTGAGTTGATTCTCCGCGAATTGCACCGCACCGGATTCGATGCGTCGGGTACTGTCGTGCGCACTGCCAGTGAATTCCGGGAAAGCCTCACCAAGATTTTACCGGACGTAATTCTTGCAGATTACAACCTGGGCGAATGGCGAGGAATGGATGCGCTTGAAATATTGCGGCAGAAGGGTTTGCAAATTCCGCTAATTTTGGTTTCGGGATCACTTGGCGACGAGACTGCAGTCGAGTGTATCAAGCAGGGCGCCAGCGATTATGTGTTGAAAGACAAACTGGCCAGGTTGCCTCATGCAATCAACCGGGCACTCCAGGAAAAGCGGCTCCGGTTTGAGCGCCAGGAAGCCGATGAACAACTAGCCAGAAAAGTCGAACAACTCGCGCGGTCCAACCGCGATCTCGAACAATTCGCCTATGTGGCTTCTCATGATTTACAGGAACCTTTGCGCATGGTTTCCGCATATACGCAACTGCTCGGCGAGCGCTATTGCGGGAAACTTGATGAACAGGCTGACAAGTATATTCATTACGCAATTGATGGAGCGACCCGGATGCAGGATCTGATTCATGACCTGCTGAGATTTTCCCGTGTCGGACGCGAAGAAATGGCGTTTCAGACTACGGATTGCAACATTGTGGTCAGGCAAGCGATCGCTAACCTGCAGGCTTCCATCCATGAAACTGCTGCAATCGTGACTTGTAAACGTTTGCCTCTGTTAATGGCGAATGGTCCTCAACTCGAACAGGTATTTCAAAATTTGATTTCGAACGCGATTAAGTTCCGCGACGGGGCCATCCCGTTAATTGAAATCAGCGCCGAATCGAAAGATGGGACCTGGATATTTTCCGTCTCTGACAACGGGATTGGCATCGCGCCGGAACATGCGGACGTCATCTTCTCTATTTTCCAGCGCTTGCACACCCGCACGGAATACTCAGGCAACGGCATTGGACTTTCAATCTGCAAAAAAATCATCGAACAACACGGCGGCAAGATTTGGCTCGGCAATCATAGCGGACCGGGTTGCACTTTTAATTTCAATATTCCCGCAATGGAAAATGGGGCTTCGAAAAAGAATGGCGAAAACCAAGGAAGTACTGCTGGTGGATGACAATCCAGCCGATATTGACTTATCGAGGGATGTTCTGAGCCGAAGTCCTTGTCGCACTAATGTTCATTCGGTCGGGGACGGAATCCAAGCCATGGCATTCTTGCAACGCAAAGGCAAGTACGAGAGCGCTATCCGTCCAGACATTGTATTCCTGGACCTGAATTTACCCGGCAAGGATGGAAGATCAGTGCTTTCGGAGGTCAAATCCGATCCCGCACTGCGGAAAATTCCAATCGTGATCTTCAGTACTTCAAGCGCCCACAAAGATATTCACAGCAGCTACGAGTTGGGAGCAAATTGCTACATCACCAAGCCTGGCAACTTGAAAGATTTTGTTTCCACCTTAAGCTCGGTGGCTAACTTTTGGTTTTGTTGCGCGATGCTTCCAGGAAAAGAGGACTGATGGACGCGAAACCGGCTGCCCACGTCCTGCTAATCGAAGACAACCCGGGAGACGCCGACCTGATCCGTTTGCGGCTTGTCGAAGCCAGCTCCGATCTGGAAGTGGCATGCGTGAACCGCCTTGCTTCCGGCCTGCAGTCGCTCGCTGAAAAGACCCCCGCGGTAGTCTTGCTGGACCTGAACCTTCCTGACAGTCAAGGTGCCGACACTTATCGGAAAGTGCTGAAAAACGCCCCAACCGTGCCCATCGTCGTTCTATCGGGACTGGAAGATGAACTGCTCGCCACCAAAGCCGTTCATCAAGGCGTGCAGGATTATCTGGTGAAGGGAAACTTTGACTGCAAACAATTGGCTCGCGCGATTCGCTATGCCATCGAACGTCAGGCGCTGCTCATCTCGCTGGACATGAGCCGCAAGCAACAACTCCAATTTAAAGATGAGTTTCTTTCGCATGTGTCTCATGAGCTCCGCACCCCGCTGAGCTCAATCCATCAGTTTGTGACCATCCTGCTAGATGGACTGGCCGGCGACGTACCCCTCGAACAACGTGAGCATCTGACCACGGTCTTGGGAAGCGCAAACCAGCTCCTTACCATGATTGACGATCTGCTGGAGGCAACTCGGGCTGAATCTGGGAAACTTCGCGTCGAGGTTCGCTGCATCGGTGTCAATGACGTCGTGCAACAGGCCGTGACCATGCTGCGAGCCACCGCTAACGAAAAACGCATCTCCCTGGAGATGAAAGTGGAGAGCGGGATACCGCTGGTCTCTGCCGACCCCGAACGCGTGCTCCAGATTCTCATCAATCTCATTGACAACGCCTTGAAGTTCACTCCCGCCGGCGGATCGGTAGTGGTGAAGGCCAGCCTTATGCCCAAAGACATGGACTATGTTTGTATCTCAGTCGCGGACACGGGCCGAGGCGTAAGTCCAGAGTCAAAGCACGTGATCTTCGAACGTCTCTATCAGGATCCCAGTTCCAGCATCAACAGCCGCAAAGGACTTGGGCTTGGCCTATACATTGTTCAAGAATTGGTAAGGCTGCACGGTGGACGCATCTGGGTCGAAAGTCGACTGGGATGCGGAAGCATTTTTTCTTTTACCCTCCCCCTCTTCTCCCTCTCAAAACTCTTGGCGCCGGTCGTTAGATCCGACGGCAAACTGTCCGATCCGCTGGTATTGATTACGGTGGAGCTGACACCAAAAACGCCGCACAGTCACTTGCATGCGAGCGGTTTGCGGCAACAGTGCATGGACATTTTGCGGAGTTGCATCATAGCGGACAAAGACATTGTTTTGCCGGCGCTATTGGGCGACGGTGGAAGCGAAGTTTTCATGGTGCTGGCTGCGGCTGACGAAAATGCCAGCAACATACTCCTTAAGCGAATCGCGGGACAGTTCGAGCGGTCGCTGGAATTGCAATCCAATGTCAGCGTGAAACTCTCGGCTCATCCGATATCGCCGGCCCTCCCTCACGCAGACCCTCCCCTGGTACAACTGGAGCAACAGATTGCAGTCATAATTAATCGCGTGGCAGTCACAACCCTCGGTCAATCAAACTTCGCCTCAAAACCGGAGTTTGAATTACTTTTGTCCGGACTCGCATCTTCACCGGAGACCGGTAACCCCAAAAAAACCGAATCCTTCAAATAGTTCACACACAAGAAAAGAGGCAATAAATGGAGCAGCCAAAAATACTGATTGTTGATGATGATCCTGAATTGCGGCGTGGCCTGAATCTGCGCTTGCGTGCCAACCATTACGACACGGCTTATGCGACCGATGGCGTCTCTGCCATGGCAATGGCGCAAAAAGAAAAGCCCGATCTGATAATTCTCGACATCGGCCTGCCCGCCGGAGACGGCTACGTCGTGCTCGATCGCCTACAGGAGAACGCAACCTTGTCCTGCATTCCGGTGATTGTGCTGACGGCTCGCGATCCCCAATACAACAAAGACAGGATTATGCGAGCGGGCGCAACTGCCTTCTTCCAAAAACCCGCCGACAACTTCGAATTGCTGGGCGCCATTCGATCCGTGCTGAATCCAAGATGGCCCGGGACTGCAGCCGCGCCATCGTAGGCCTGAAGGGGGCGAAGCCTTCCTTTCTGAAGGATGGTCCTGTTTCTCAAAAAACCGGAAACGCAAGACGGGCAACCCTACGTTTCATTTCGTGCTCACCTCGAAGGTTCCCATGACCCCCTCCTGCGCGTTTGGGGCGACCCACACGTCATAGGTTCCAGGCGGAACTACCCACTTCATATCTGGATCATAGGATCCCAACGCGTCTGCTTTAAGGCTGAATTCAACCGTCTTATGCTCGCCGGTAGCCAGAGTAATCCTCTGAAATCCTTTCAGCTCCCGCACTGGACGCGATGTGTTGGCGACGCGATTACGAACATAAAACTGTGCGACTTCGGTTCCGGGGCGCGATCCCGAGTTTTCTATTTCCGCCGACACTCGCAGCATGTCTGACGGAATGATGGTTGGCGTTTCCACGTGCAAATTGCTGTATTTGAAACTTGTATAGGCGAGCCCGTACCCGAATGCAAATAGCGGTTCTTTACTTTCGTCGAGATACCCGGTGTGCCAGCGCGTTTCAGAGGTAGGCCGTCCGGTGCTCTTGTGATTGTAATAAATCGGAATCTGCCCAACGGATCGAGGCCAACTGATCGGGAGCCGGGCGCTCGGCGAGGCATCCCCGAAAAGCAAGTCGGCAATGGCGTTTCCCGCCTGTATTCCCGGGAACCACGCCTGCATGATCGCATTCACGTGTTCACTTGCCCACGTGATGTGCAGCGGACGTCCGCTCTCCAAAACCAAAACTACCGGCTTGCCGGTTGCGACAACCGCCTCAAGAAGTTGCTGTTGTTGGCCGGGCAAATCCAAGCTCGCGCGTGAACTGGCTTCGCCCGTCATCTGGGCAAGCTCGCCGAGGAACATGATTACGACATCCCCCTTGTTAGCGGCATTGATCGCCTCTTGTAGGTCGGCTGGACCGGTCGTATCGGCCCCCGCGGCTCCGGTCGCAGTCGTGGGAGCGGGCACCACGCCGTGCAATCCTGGATTCTGATAAACCTTCTCCATAGACAAAATATCGGCGCCCTTTGCGTACAGAATGTTCGCGTTTGGCAGTCTTGCCTTCAGTCCTTCCAGCGGCGACACGGCGTCAGTGGCTCTTCCATTTCCCGCCCACGGGCCGAGCTGATCGGCTTTCGAATCCGCAAGCTGTCCGATCACGGCAATGGTCTTGACATTCGGATCCAGCGGCAGGAGGTTGTTTTGATTTTTCAAGAGCACAATTGATTCCTGGGCCATCTTGCGTTCAACCTGCAAGTTGGCCGAAGACAGAACATCATCATGTGCCCGCCGCGGATCGGTATATGGATTGTCAAAGAGTCCCGCCTCAAATTTAACTCGCAGCACACGGCGCACGGCTTCGTCAAGAACACTCATCGGCACCGCGCCAGACTTCACCAGCCCGGGCAGCTGTGTTCCAAAATCGCCCCCAGCCATATCCATGTCCACGCCAGCCAAAATTGCTTTCAGAACCGCTTCCCTACTATCGCGAGCAATTCCGTGAGCAATGAGTTCGTGGACAGACGTGTAGTCGCTCACCACAAAACCATTGAAACCCCACTCGCCCTTGAGGATGTCGGACAAAGTGTGACGATTGGCGGTGGCCGGCACGCCATTTAGATCGTTAAACCCAGACATAATGGTTCCGATCCCGGCTTCGACTGCGGCATGAAATGGTGGCAGGTAAACTTCGCGCAGCAGTTCTTCAGAAATATCTACAGTGTTATAGTCGCGTCCACCTTCGACAGCTCCATATGCGACAAAGTGCTTTGCGCATGCGATCACACTCTGCGGGTCGGCGATATTCGATCCCTGAAATCCACGCACCCTGGCGGCCGCAACCATCGACCCGAGATATGGATCTTCGCCCGCGCCTTCTACGATGCGTCCCCATCGCGGGTCGCGCGCGATATCTACCATAGGCGCGAATACCCACTTGACTCCTTCCGACGTTGCTTCCTTGGCGGCCACCCGCTCCGACTGCTCGATCAAGTCGAGATCGAAGCTGCTGGCGCTGCCGATCGGCACCGGAAAAATGGTGCGGTAACCGTGAATTACATCCAATCCAAAGAGCAGCGGGATTTTTAATCGCGATTTCTCGATCGCAATTCCCTGCGCGGCATTGGTCCTGTCTGCTCCGGACACATTGAACAGCGAACCCGTTCCTCCTTGTCGCACAAGGTCCAGATGCTGCGGACTGTCAACATCGTACTGCGCGAGCTGGCCGATCTTTTCTTCCACCGTCATCCGCTTTAACAGATCATCAACGCGCTTTTCCACGGCAGGACTAAGAGCGGTTTGGCAAAATGCGGTTTGGCAAAACCAAGACAGGCACGAAGCCAGCAGCAACAACATCGCCAACGTCATGCGACGAATCCGAATCATCCATCCCTCCAATTTATTTGCAGAAGGATCATTGCTGGAAAAGGGCTTTGCCGTCAAGGTGGAGTCCTCGGTATAAGACTTTTTTCTTGCGACGAAACATACAGAAACCTAGAATGCGTCATCGCCGACAAAAGGTCGGGATCACGCCTGCTACGGGCATGCTGACCGAAATAAATGAATCCCCGTTCGCAACGGGATCAGGCCCAGCAGGTATGGCAGTATCTCAAGACGGAAAGTTTCTCTTCGAAACCGGAGCTAACGGAACTAGCGCATTTGCGATCAATACAACCACGGGAGCAGTTAGCTCTATCGGCAATTCTGTTTCAGCCCCAGGTAGGCCTCTGGACCTGACTCTTTATCATCCCTAGCCTCACAGTGCGCTTTGAGCGCTTAGCTGAGGTTAAACAGGACGACGAGAGTCAAGATTTGTTGAGGTTTGAAGCCAGCTTAATGACCGGTTCCGCAAGTGCAAATGCCCTGGCCGCTGCCCAGATCTTGGATAGCTTGGCAAAGATTCTCAGGAGGAAGGAAGGCCTCGTTGGGCGAGGCCGAAGACTTCGAAGCGGCGACCGGAGGAAGTTCTCCCACCGTGACGGCCTGAATATGAGTGGTCCAGACCGTCAATTCTCCTTTTGCAGTCAGGGAAGCGGGGTCACAGGTGGGATTAGCGGTTACATCAGACGCGACAACCTCAACGGTACCCCGGGTCAACGCCTTCCCTGTGAGAGGATTTGAAGTCAGGTCGTTGTTCAAAGACAGTGTCAATAAACCGTTGGGCGTTATCTTGCAACCGCAGCATTCACTCATTTCTTGATCGGCGCTGAAAACATACACCATGGCACATATGTCGTCTGATCCGCCGCCCGATTGACCAACCCGAACGTTTGCATCAATTCCAGAGGCATTAGACTTGTCGAAGTAGGAATTGGACAATACTCCCCTCTTGCTGCTTTCGGTTACGAAGTAGGTAACTGGCATGACGACCAGAGTTCCGGACCCGGTGACGCCGCCATAGCTGGCATTGAGCGTGGCCGTTCCTTCAGTCACAGCGGATGCAAGACCGGTGCTGGTAATCGAGGCAATATCTGAATTCGCCGAAGTCCACGTCGCCTTGTTTGTCACGGTTCGCTTTGTGCCGTCGCTCAGCACTTCAACCGCGGTGAATTGTTGGATTGATCCGACCGTGATGGACGGGTTGTCCGGCGATACAGTGAGCGAAAGCGCGACCGCTGCCGAAACGGTCACGGCGGTCGTCCCGCTGATTGAACCACTGGTCGCAGTTATCGTTGCCGTCCCAACACCGAGAGCCGAAATAAGGCCGGTGCCGCTCAAGTCCACAACTCCTGCTACTGCCCCACTCCAAGTCACCTTGCTGCTGATGTCCTGGGTGGTGCCGTCGTTATAAGTTCCGCTGGCGAGGAGTTGTTGAGTCTCGCCTTTCGGGACGGATGGGTTACCAGGTGAAATCGCGATCGAAACCAGAGCGAGGGCTGGAACGGTAATGATGTCCGACCCGGTAATGGAACCCGACGTAGCGGTGACCGTCGCTGTCCCTGTACCCAGCGCGGTAACCAGGCCCCCACTGCTGAGGTTTACAACGCCAGGAACTGCGCCTGTCCAGGCAACCTTGCTCGTAATATCTTGCGCGCTGCCGTCATTGTAGGTTCCCGTGGCAGTCAGCTGTTGAGTCTTACCGTCAAAAATAGTTGGATTGGCGGGCGTGACAGCAATCGAAACCAATGTGGCGCCGGCAACCGTGAAGGTGTCGGAACCGCTGACAGAACCGGATGTGGCGGTCACGGTTGCGATCCCATTCGCGAGCGCGGTGATGATTCCCGAATTACTCACGGAAATTACGTTTGCGGGGGAGACGGTCCAAGCGACGGCACCCGTCATGTTTTGAGTGCTGGCATCGCTGAAGGAACCAGTTACCGTCAGCTGCTGCGTGCCGCCTTTTGTCAGTGAAGGATTCGGCGGCGCTACCAATAGCGACGTCAATGCTGGGGGCGCGACGGTAAGTACAGCCGAAGAACTGAGTGAGCCGGAAACAGCGGATATGGTCGCAGACCCTGGGGCCAGTGTCGAGACGAGGCCAGTTTGACTGATCGCCGCAACGGTCGCGGGCGACACGCTCCAAGCCACACTTCCTGTGACGTCCTGGGTGGTCCCATCGCTAAATGTTCCGGTAACTTTAATCTGCTGTGTCCGCCCGTTGGCGACGACAGCGCTCGGAGGCGACATTGATAAGGAAATCATATTCGGCGGAAGAACCGTGAGGGTCTCCGCGCCGCGGATTTGGCCCGAGGTGGCTGTGATCATTGCCGTTCCCATCGCAGCACCCGTCACCAATCCAGTAGAGTTCACACCGGCGACCCCGGAAGCCGATGAAGCCCACGTCACGGAGTTCGTTACATCTGCGGTCGTGCCATCCGCGTAAAGGGCAGTCGCTGAAAGCTGAATCGTACCTCCTTTAGGAACGGATGAAGTTGGCGGCGTGAGTGAGATTGAAGTTAACGTGGCCGGGGGAACCGTGAGGGTCACCCTCCCCGTGACTGAGCCAGAAACGGCCTCGATCACGGTGTTTCCCGCATGTTTGGCGAGTGCCATCCCAGTCTTGTCCACCGAGGCTATGTCAGGATTTGTCGCAGTCCACGTGACTGTTGACGTCACGTCCTGCCTGCTACCGTCGGAAAAAACGCCAGTAACGGCAAAGCGCTCGCTGTCGCCTATGGGCACAACTGGATTGGCCGGAGAAATCAGAAGGGACGTGAGTGACTTCTCGCTATTTTTGTTCGATTGCCCCGATCCCGGAGTTCCTCCGCAGCCGCTTAGAATGCCCAGGAGGCAGGCCAGTGTGGCGAGTGCGCCAATGGCTCGGAATCTTGCTTCGCCCCTGGAAATCCTGTGGGTCATAGTTATTCTTAGCTGCCGGTCAGGGGGAAGACACGACTACCTAAAGAGAGTCATACTTTAGAACTAGCTCAATAGTTGGGAAATGGCCCTATTGCTCTAGATACTAAGCATTAATCTATGGTGATTAGCCTATAAGCACTAATCCTAATGGGTTAGCACCTATGGGCCACATGGAGCCGTCTCTTTTTGGTTTGTTGGGTTATATAAATGCACGTCAAAACATGAATTGGACGCCGGAAAGGTAACTCTCATCTTCAATATTCTGTTTCCTTGTCCACCGCACTTGCACTAGCGTGGGAATGGCCGTCGCACCTTCGGAAACGCCAATATGACAGACCATCAGCGATGCGCGATCCACCGGTTCGTGGGTTAAAAGGCAAAATCCGCCCTTGCTGACATTTTGGGCCCGGCCTTCCATCGCTGATTTGGCATGATGCTTTTGCTTTAGCGGTGGGACATCACAGGCTTGAACTTCAAGAATTTGCGGAAATCTAGGATACCGGCGACGCTCGCGTTCAGAGGACGGTTTCACGATCAGCGATAATGCCTCGAACTCAGAAATACGTAAATTGCTCGAATGGATTAGTTCAATTGTTTAGCTTGTCCTGGTGATTTATACCTGTGAACCAATGACCCGGCCCACAATGCCAGAGCGAGTCGAGACGCCCATTTTCACCATTACAAGTCGAAGAAAGGCTTTAACCGTGTTCGGGCTGATATTCATTCTGAGTGCGATTTCTTTGCTGGTTAGCCCCTGGAGTAAAAGCTCGACAGTTTCGCGCTCACGAGTCGTCAAATCAAATTGTTTAGTCAGTTGCGACAATGCCGCCGTGCTTGAGGAATACCGTTCCAGCAGGACCCCAAGGGAGGGCTGATTACCGTTGTTATTGCAGTCGAGACGGAAGGTCCGGCAAATATAACGCCTTTGCCCCGACTTAAATTCCTTCACGAAATCCAGCGACTGCCGCGACTGGCGGTCCACCAATCCCGAGCGGACTTTGTCAGACAAGAAAACATCGAGGCGTTTAATCTTCTCTGGAACATTGGGAAATGTCAGGATCTGCACGGCCTCAGCATTACATGCTAGAGGAGTTAACGTGGGATCCATCAGCAAAAATCCCGGTTCCGATATTCCAATGGGCACAGAGAAACTCCTTCGACGTTGAAACCGCTTCGAATTCTCGATTTCAAGAATCCGACTGGGGGAGGAGTTCACATGCCGCGATGGTTAAATCAATCTCCGCGGCAAAGACGATGAAAATCTAAACTGCGTTCTTGGGGAGGAAGAGCAAGCTTTGCATTGGAAAGCCTCCCTGTCAAGCGACAAAGTGATACAAACTCTGCTCGAAATCGAATCGCTAACAAAAAGAACGATTTTCTTGTCTCTAGGAATTTGGATTAGTCTCTATGGCTAACCCGTTTGGATTAACCTCCAGCATTAGCCTAAACGGCTAGTTCACCCGAACTATTGTCGCCGTCAGGGGCCAGTGTTTTACTGTGAACTGGTGTGGTATGCGCGTTCGGCATTTCTAGGGTAGTTTCCAGAACTTCTTTTTCAGGATGAAACGGCAAGGTCCGATGCAAGCTAAAATCAAGATCGTCCGAATCCTCGCTTTTGCCCTCCCCGCAGTCTCTATTCTTGCGGCGACGCACGCGCTCGCCGCAACCAGTGAAAAGCGTGCCGACAATCAGAATAAGCCGCTAATCGTAGGGAAACTGGCGGTCCGCGAGCCGAAACATCAAGAGCCGCCTGTAGTTGCCCTAAGTACAGTGGAGTGCGCACTTCCCGCTAAAGAGGTCGCCACACAAACTAAAATTGTAGCCGGGACGCGTGAGCGAAGGTCTGCGCCTTCAGATATTCGGATGGCGGATACCGGATCATCCAATGACCAACGTGTAGATCCATCCGTATCCGAGGACGGATCGAATCAGTACCTGGCAAAAGACAAACTTGAACTGTCGCTGGAGACGCCGTCCCTTAAAGCAGACGCTCCGCAAAGTTGCAAGTCCGAGTAATATGTGAAAGTGCTGGCGTGTAATTTGCCACTTAAAAAATAAGTCGCAATCTTTTGAAGAATAGGCGTTCAACCATCATGACGAAGTTCCAATTCATCTCGGTGCTCGCAATCGCCGCGGCATTATCTTTGCCGGCAGTGGTGCGCGCCCAAAATCCTCCGATGAATTGCACGCCCGATGGGATTATCGAAGTCTGTACCCTTGCGGACACGACTTCGACTCCAGCACGCGAAGCGGTTGCTCCAGCCCTCCCTGCCCCGCCCGTGCCCCATGTCACTTATAAGGACGGGCAGCTTACGATCACGGCCGAAAATGTGCCTTTAAGTGAGATCCTTCGTGAAGTGAGCCGAGCGACTGGAGCTACCCTTGAAGTACCACCGGGGAGCGCCCGGGAGCCGGTCTTTGCCAACATCGGGCCAGGATCAGTCCGCGATGTTCTGGTGAAACTTCTCAACGGCACCAAGTTTAACTATGTAATGACGGGAGCCCAAGACACCTCCAGCGGCCTTCAGAAGCTGGTTTTGACCCCGGCAGATCAAACCACCGAAGTCGCGCAAAATTCCGAAGTCGCCAAGTCCGGTACAAGTCAAGACGCCAAATTGGCCGGCTCAAAGCGCTTCAAGGCCTGGGGAAAATGGTGCGTACGGGTGTGGCAGATCCGCAGGACCAGAAAGCCGTCATGCAGGCTTCTCGTGAGAAGGTGCTGAAACTGATAATGGCGCATCTTCATCAGCAAGCATCGCCAGCCAGCCAGCCGGAGCCGCCAAGCGTCGAACCGGCAGGTCAACCGTCTGCATCTCCTTCCGAACCCGAAAGTGGCGCCGCGTCCGCAAATCCCACGCCAGCTTCAGACCCCGCCGCTCCAGCCGCGCCGCCGGAAACGGCAGTTCAATAAGCGAGCCTCATCCTTTAGTGCCATTTCAATCTTCGCAAGCGCCTGATATTATGTGGCTTACTTGGGACTAATTCGTTTGGCTAATACCATTGGGTGATTGTACGACGGATTCGATAGAATTAACCTACACCAGCTAGTGATTTAGACTAAGCCACACGGGTAATTGTAAAGATTTAAGAACACGATACATTTCTGACTGCGCGTCCTCAGCTGAATTGTCCCCTCCCCCCAGCCGGCAGCGCCTCAAATAGGAGGATCCTCAATGAAGAAAGCAATGTGTAGTTTTATGCCCATATTGGCTGTCGTATTGGTCGTCGCCATGTCCGGCGCCGCCTTTGGAAAATATCCAGGTAACCGTCCAGACCCCGAATTACATCACGACGTTCTACGACGTTTTCACCACCAACTACTTCTCCAACAACGCAGTTGCCGGTGCGCCGCACGGAACTTTCCGCGCGACCAACGACGGTTCGACACAGACCAGCATCTGCGCCAACGTGTACGTGTTCGATGATTCGCAGGAATTCAAGGAATGCTGCTCTTGCCCAATCAGCCCCGACGGCATGCGCACCTGGGACATCAACACTGACCTCAACAGCAACCCCGCCAACGGCATAGTCGCACACCAGGGCTTAATCCAGGTCATCTCCACCGACGCTGGCCGCCCAGGCGACCACGATAGCGATGACGTTTGCGATCCGACCTTCGGCTACCAACCGTTTTACGGGGGCAACAACCCTGTCGAACTGGAGCCAGAGCTTGAATCATGGGCAACGCACGTTCAGGTCTCGAACCTGCCTTCAAAGGTGAAGCCGGTAGTTGCCGCGACTTATTCTCTGACTGAGACCCAATCGCTGGAAGAAGAGTTGAGCTACGACGAATTCAACTTCCTCGCAACCGAATGCGCCTTTGTTACCAACTCAGAAATGGGCAGCGGTAGCGGAGCCGGTGTTTGCGGTTGCGGTTTCGAGCTTTAATTTACTCTGGAATGGCGGACGGACTTCCGGCCCGCCATCCAGCGTTTGTATTCTTTCGCTGCGTCAGGCGCGGCAAATTTCACCAAGCCTGGCGCAGTTTTTAATCTAACGATCTAAAAAACGGGGGGAGTTCAGCAAATGAAATACGTATCCACGATGTTCGCACTCATCATGAGTTCAGCATTAACCTTCACAGTAAATTCAGCAGCACAACAAAACAAACAAGATCAGAATGCGGTAGTTGCGGAAATAGGCGGAAAAGTTCTTACGACCGCCGATTTTGAGAACAAAGAGGCAGGAGCCGTGCTGCAGGCGCGCTATCAGATGTATACGTCAGAGCGCAAGGCACTGGACAAGTTCGTTGAGCAGGAACTTCTTGAACAGCAGGCAAAGAAAGAGGGGCTGACTGTAGATCAGCTGCTGGACAAGGAAGTTTACAAGCCAATAAAAGACCCGACCGAAGATCAGCTGGAAATCTATTACGAAGCTTTGAATTCCGACGAGCCTTTCAGCGAGATGCGCTCCCAAATTCTGGATCACGTCCGTGACATGCGGCACAAAAAAGCTCGCACGGCGTATGTGAATGCGTTGAAAGCGAAAGCTAATGTTCGCGTTCTGTTCGCACCCCCAGCGGCCGACGTGGAGATTCAGGGCGGACAACTTCGTGGATCAAAGGACGCACCCGTTACGCTGGTGGAGTTCGCGGACTTCCAATGCCCCTACTGCGCAAAAGTTAACCCTATTATCCTGCAACTGGAGAAGGAATACGGAGACAAGCTGGCCGTCGTCTATAAGGATTTTCCGCTGCCAATGCATAAGGACGCGGAGAAGGCTGCGGAAGGCGCCCGTTGCGCCGGAGAGCAAGGAAAATACTGGGAGTACCATGACCTTCTCTTCAGCAGTCACCTGACCGACCTTCCAAGCTTGAAAAAGCATGCGGCCGAATTGAGCCTGGACCAGGCAAAGTTTGACACCTGCCTGGATTCTGGCGCCGAAACTGCCGGAGTGAAGAAGGATCTCGAAGACGGAATGAAGTTGGGCTTGAGCGGTACACCAAGCTTCTTCGCCAACGGTCACTTCTTCAGCGGAGCGCCGGATGCGTCGGTGTTTCACGAAATCGTCGCAACCCAAATGCCTGCCTCCTCTTCTGCCAGCGCTTCAGCTGGGGTCCACGCGACCTCAATTGCCCAAGCGTCTGCCTCGCAGAAGTAGATCCTGACGAAACGGAAGTCATCGGAATATTTCCGGTGACTTCCGTTTTTACTTCTGCTTATGGCCCGATTCACGGCCCTCGCCCTATCAAACGACAAAGCCAAAGTCCAGTGGGGGTCCAAAACCCGAGCCGGGAAGTCATGCACGAGGGTAACCGCAAAATCAAATTGTGCCCTCGCCCGCGAATCTGAATCGTGGGAAAATAAGCCCTCAGGAGAAATGCAATGAAAAGATTAATTTTCAGCCTATGTATCGCGCTGGCTTTTTTGTCGAGCGCTTTTGGCGACACCAATTTCAACGCTTTATTGGAGAAAGCGAAAGCGGGAGATGCAGCGGCGCAGGCGAAGGTTGGCAGCATCTACGCCATAGGCGGCGACGGAGTCTATCAGGATTCGCAAGAAGCGGTGAAATGGCTAACCAAATCCGCCGAACAGGGCAACCGCGAAGGCGAGTTTGGCTTGGGGCTCATGTACGAGTTCGGAAGGGGTGTAAAAGAGGACATCCATGCGGTCTTGAAATGGTACCAGGCGGCCGCGAATCAGGGGCATGTTGGAGCTCAGTACCGGTTGGCGAGACTCTATGATCTGGGTCAGGGTGTGGACGCGGATCATGCGATGGCGGCGAAGTATTACCAGGAACCTGCAGCCACCGGCCAGCAGGTAGCTGTGATGAGGCTTGCCGACATGTACGAAAAGGGAGACGGGGTAAAACAGGATTACGCCGCGGCAATGAAATTGTATTTGAAGGTACCGGACAGCGCCAAGGCCCAGTACAAAATCGGTTATTTATACGAGCACGGATACGGGGTGCCAGCGGACCGTCAAAAGGCGCTGGAGTGGTATCACAAGGCCGCCCATGAGTCCTGGCCAGCGAGAAAAGCACTCAACGATATGCAGCAATAATCATCCGTGCACTTGTGCCTGAATCTGAATGAGTGGTCCCGACGGAACCGGCTGCGATCTTAGCAGCATGTTGGCGCTTGGAATTCCTGTCCGATGGAACGACTTTTCGCAGTCAGCGGTGGATGGTCCACGCATGCTGCCTTCCATATAAGCCAACCCTGGGCACCGGCTGCACGTGCCTACATGTGAGCAGGTTGAGCAAACCGGGAGATGCTTGGCGCGAATCGAGCGAACTTCCTTCAGCTCAGTGGAATTTCTCCATATATCAATAAACTTCTGCTTCCGCAGATTTCCGCTGGGCAGCGGAAACTGCACGCAGGGAAATACATCTGCATACGGGGTGATGTAGCAGGAGGTGTGCCCGGCGCTACATGGGTATCCTTCCATCACGTCCTCGTCGGGCGCAGGGGGCGGCGCACAATACTCTTCCACGTTTCCCACCAGTGCTTCATTGCGGAATATTTGAGGAAGCTCCGAACCTGGAATGCGTAATCGTAAAATTGACGTATCTCCGTCCATCTTGGGTGTGATGGTCGGATCCAACGTATAGTGAACCCCGAGCTCCTTCGATAAGGCCATTACTCCCGCGCTGTCGCCCGAATTCACAGTCATCAACACGTTCGCAATCGTCACTTTCAGGCCCTGTTCCTTGAGGAAGCGAATGGCTTTAATGGAGCGCTTTAGCGAGCCTGGAAGCTTGGTGATGGCATCATGAACCTCAGGGCGGTGAGAATAGACGCTGATCTGTATCTGCTCAACTCCGAGCTCGCGAATCCTCTTTGCTTCCTTTTCTTTGATCATCACCGCATTGGTTTTTACTTTGACATTGAAAAGAAGGCTGCGCGCGTACGCCACAATCTCAAAGAAATCACGCCGCATCAGCACTTCGCCCCCACTCAATGTAAGAAAAAATACCCCGGCGTCTGAAAGCTGATTTAGGATGTCGAAAATCTCGGCCGTAGTCATTTCACCGTGATCATCGTGATCGAGATAACAATGAACACACCGCTCATTGCAACGGTAGGTTATGTCGAGATGCACGCTGATCGGAACGCCCAGACCCAGCGCCTTTTGGTTCATCTCAGTAAGAAGACTCATTCAGCTCTCTTCCTTCCCGCTCGTCGCAATAGCGGAACCTTTATCAATGTACTTGCCGCATCAGTTCCCTGCTGGATGTATTGTCTCCCAAACTCGTTCGTCCGGCACGAATACTAATCTGCGGACCGGTACTCTTTCAACGAAATTACAGGCAGATTGAAAGACCAGATTTACCAGCTCGCAATCGTCCGCAAAAAACAGAATGTTCCGCAGCAACAAGCGGGTGGCCTCGTCAGAAGAAACACTCTCAATCTGATTCCTCGACCCCTTAGCCAAAAGAAATAAAGCGGCTATCGGCGCCGAGACATTCTTGCCCGGCCTCGATAGTTCGCCGGCAAAAGGAGTTCCAAACGCGCGATATCCAGCGCCATCAGGTTTTACATAAGAGATCTCATCGGTAAGCAGCGTGACATCCGCAGGCGCCAGTCGCGATATGGTCGTCTTGCCGGCACCCGAAACTCCGGCAAACAAAAACGCAGATCCACCGCGTACAGCACTTGCGGCATGAAGAAGAAAGCCTCCCTGGCGAGCGAGAATCAACGAATGGACAATCCGCAGGACCGTATCCGGCGAGTAAGGATTCGAAGACTGGCGAATGTGCCCGAGGCCCGTGCGCGGGTCCCACTTTGCATAAAAGTCATTTCTGAGGAAGGTCCATCGCCCTCCCTCCAATTTCACTTCCAAATCCTGCTCCTGATCAGTCCCGGTAGGCGGTTCAATTAACTCGAGTTTGAATCGCGAATGCGCCGTGGGTGAAGGCGCTACGAAAGGCGCATAGCGGTCCTTAAAAAGCTGCTGGAGGGAATGGTCTTCAGTTTGTAAAGCGATCGCAGTGCCGCCGATCTCAACCACTATAGAATCGTGAGCGGCTGCCACGTTGGCTTCTTCCGTGCTCGGGGCCAATGGCATTTGGGTTCGCCGCTGTGACTTCAAAAATACCGCGCGAAATGAATTGAAGGATTCGACCGTCGCCGGATGCGAAGCGAATGAAGCCGCAAAGCCATACTTCTAAGAGGGGCTGTGTGGCATAACGCCCATCCAGCTATCCGCATGAGGAGTTTCAGTCTCCGCTTCGGGATAATGATCCGTCCCCCGCGAGAGATGCTCGAGATCCGGCCTAATACGTGAGACTCTGGAACCGCAGGGTCCGCTTGAGGCATTGAGTCGCCTCGCGTGATCCATTGCACCTGATTCTTGTCGCCTGACTTTCCGACCGCTCGATGAACAAAGAAGCTGTTGTCCGCTTCATACAAAACGATATCGCCGCAGGCAACAGCGCCCACAGCCCGCCCTTCAACGCTGACGATATCCTCCGGCCAAACGGAGGGCAACATGCTGGTCCCCAATACTCTCAGACGGATTGATCCTCCAGAGCGGAGGATATCCTCGCCCAATTTTATTTTGTGTGTCTCGTAAGTATCGGTTCCGGCGGGCATGAACTACAGAAATTACGAGCTTTTCCGGTTAAACCTGCATTGGGCTCTGATTGGACTTGTCTTCCCGCAATGCAGGGCCATCGTTTCAAATACTCTCTCGAACTTGAATGCCGGCTTCTCGTACTGCTTTTTCGGAGCAGCGGTTTCATCGCACGACTTCTTCTCAACGTTATCCGGGCTTTTCTGAGTCATGAGGCCACTGACGCGCGTTTCGTGGGTAATGAATGGCCAATGCGCATCCGGGAAGTCTACATCATTTCTGCACCAACTCGAAGCCTTATTGTAACGTCACCTGGTTAAGCTTTACCGCCTGATGATTGTTGTTATTAGAAAAGTAAATATTGGAGGCTTGCGCCAGCGAGCTAACGTTATCAATGATAATTGCGCTCACACCGCCCGCTTCAGCCGTCGGATCATTGATCCCCGGGGCTCCGGGCACAAACGGATTTGTAGTGATATCTGTATACCCAACCTGGCCTTGCACCTTCATGCTGAAGTACAGGCGGTCAACGCCACCGCTCGCCCATTCCGTCATCGCGGTACATTCATCTCGCGTCGTCCCCAAAGCCAGGGTCACGGCATCTATCGTGGTGTTCATGTTGCGGCCGGCGTCGAAACCGACCCGATAAAGAAAAGGATTGCTGCTGGTGTCGTAGCCACAGCTATACAAAAACCACGGGCTGCCCGGTGTGTTTACAGCCTGAGAATAGTAATTATCGTTCAACGCCGGAAGATGAATGCTGTGCACTCTTCTCTGCCCCAGGCTTGCGGTTCGCGGGGTGGTGAAATTGGCAGTGCTCGTCTGAACCACAGCGGCATTCGCGCCATTATCGCCCGTCGCGACGTATAGAACGCCGTCGTTACCATCTACTATCGGTGGAGTGATAATACCCCCGGTGGCAGTACCGATTCCCACCGTAAGTGGCGATCCGGTTATTGCCGCGCCTGTGGATACCGAAAATCCGTAGAGCTTTCCGTCCGAACTACCCACAAAAATATTATCGGTGACAAAATCGTACACCGGGCTCGTCAAGATTTTCGTTCCCGCAGTTACAAATCCGCCTGCTCCAAAAGTTGCGTCAATGCTGGGAGCAACCGGCGTACTCACGCACGCCGGCAATGTGCAGAAAACATTCTTGATCCGGTACAGGCGCCCGGTCGTGGTTCCGACATATGCGACATCGTTAATGTCATCATAAAAAGGGGCTGAACCGGTGTCCCGGCCAGTTAATGCTAACGAGGTCATCTGATCCGGCCCCGGAACGGTACCTACAACCGTGGGCGCAGTAGGAGCTGCTATGGTTCCGCTGTTGGCTTTCCAGGCGAGAACGTGGAAGCTACTGTTCGGATTGGCATTGTCCACAAAAGCGATGGATTTCCCATCGTCAGAGATCACCACGGACTGAGTGATCTTGATCCCGGTGTTGTAGGCAAAGTACGTTGAGGCTTGTGCCCCGGCGCAATACCCCGCTGGAACTCCGGTGTAAAGCTGATTGAATCCGATAAGGTCCGCCTGCGTTGCACTTCCATTTACATTTATGCCGAATACGACGAAATCATTGACGCAGTCCGGTGGCGCCAATATGTCAAAGGAGTATTTTGCCGGAGATTGATCCGCGGAGAGCGTTCCGCCCATACTGATTGCCCAATCGCTATGGGGACGCTTCTTTGCCTTCATAAACTCGACGAAAGAACTCGAAGCATTCTGGGCTAGCGGACTAGCAACCTGATGCGCATGCCAGCGCATGACCCAGTTTTGCAGAAGCCGTGGGTTGTTCCCCGCCTGAACCTGAGAAGCGGGTGTGCCCCCGGCTGTCACGACCGTATGTTTATGGCTCCAATCCTGCACCATGCCTACGCGAACCCTCCCAGTTTGAGCGCTACACGCTGAGATGGCCCACAATGAAAGTATTGACGCGGCGAAAACGAGGAAACAGGAGCGGGTCGAAACAAATCGGGAATAATTCATAAATTTCTCGGCGGGGACAGACTCGAAGTATATTCTCGTTCCAAAATGGGATCAACCCTTTTGGGTGCCCAGTAATGGGTTAGACAGCAGAAAAACCCACTAACCATAAAGGACAGAAGCGCCACGAAGGCCATTTTTTGACGGTCTACTTCGTGCACCCTTGTGTCCTTTATGGTTAGTGGGTTTCGCAACCTGACCCCATCCGGGTACCTCATTATTTCGCTAGTTTACTTCCCAGATGAAGACCTTAGTGCCGAATTTTGGGTCATGGTTAACAGCGCTGTCCGCGCCAGACGTTCAACCACGGCAACATCGCCACTATCAAAAGCAAAAGGCTGCGTGGAGAAAACCTCTAGCAGGCCTACAATCTTACGTTCGTATTGAATCGGTGCCGCCACAATTGATCGTATGCCCAGTCCTTGACACACGGCTGTGTCCACCCGCGGGTCTGATGCGGCGTCGTCGCAACGAACCGTAATTCCGGTGCGAACGCATCCTCCAGAGAAACCGATGTTTAGATCCACCGTAGCTCCAAGCGCCGGGGCCGCATCTCCCACGCTGGCCCTGCACGTCAACAATCCGTTGTTTGCCAATGCGAGCGCGGCACCAGTGGCGCGTGTCAATGTTTGTGCGCGTTCAGCGATAACTTGCAGAGCGGCGTCGAGATCGGAACCCAGCGAATTGAACTCGAACTGAACGGTTGAGGCCTGCCGTTCGGCACCTTCTCCTGCGGAACTCGACTCTGACTCAAAATCAATAGACCGGGGTTTATCCGTTGGAACCTCGGGCAATGCACCTTGCAGGTCCGCCAGCAACGATTCATCAAGCGTGAACTTGGGCGTCTTGCGGCTGGGCTCCATGGCGTTGACGGTCAGCCATTCCTGGAGTCGCAGCCGCGCATCCGCAGGCAAATCAGAAAATCGTATTCCTGCACGGCCGAGGGTGTCCGCCCAAGCGACATAACCAGTCGTTTCGATACTGCCAGACGGGTCTGGAAGATTGAGCTTCAGCGGAATGGCGCGGTCTGCTTCAGGCGAAACAGGTGCCAACATTGCCAGCCCTTGTTCGCTTAGATCAAGGATCATGCCGCTGGTTACGCCGTCAAAGATCGCAAACACGGGTGTACGCATCTTGTGACGAACCGCGTTCCGCCTGTCTGGGACTATCTTCTGGCTGTCCATAGCGACCAAAGCGACCAAGTTCTTGAGGGTACATGAAATTAGCCAAGAACCGTACCGAGGGTTTACTTATTATCACAAAGCACTGACGCCCCGGCACGCGAAAGTGCAGGGATATACCTTCTTCCACAGGGTATGGATGGCGGGCCGGTACTAGCCTTTGCCTGATATCTAATTAGGAATTCGATGAAAAGACGGATTTTGTAGCTGGGTAAACTCGATCAAAGGCTTGATATTGCTTTTTTAGCAATGAGACAGCCGGCATCCCGGGCGCGACCCGAGTTTTGACCCGCACCACGGCCTTACAGGCATCATCTACTGATGACCAGACGCTCGCCCCAACCCCGGCGAGGATCGCTGCGCCGTAAGCGGCTCCCTCCTCGGCTTCCACGATCTCCACTTCGTGCCCGTACACATCGGCCTGAATCTGCCGCCAGAGCGGAGATCTTGCGCCCCCGCCCCCTAAACGAATGTTATTCACGGGTACGTCCATTTCCTCAAAGATCGCAAACGTGTCTTTTAAACTGAAAGCCACGCCTTCAAGAATCGCGCGAATCACATGGGCTCGCGTATGCGATGCGGTGAGTCCCACCAGAGCGGCCCTGGCATTGGGATCGAGGTGAGGAGTGCGCTCTCCCATCAGATAAGGTGTCCAGAGTAATCCTTCGCTGCCAGCTGGCACTTTGAACGCCTCGTCGGAAAGGCGCTCGTAGGGATCACGCCCATCTTCCGCGCCCGCTCCAAATTGGTCGCGAAACCAGCGCAGCGAAAGACCTGCCGCCTGGGTCACCCCCATGACGTGCCATCGTCCTGGAATGGCGTGACAAAAAGTATGCAGCCGCCCTTTTGGATCAAGCGCAGGACGATCAGTGGCAGCAAATACAACTCCGGAAGTTCCAATCGTGGCGCTCGCCGCTCCCGGCGCGACAATGCCCATTCCAGTCGCACCGGCAGCTTGATCCCCCGCGCCCGAAACGACGGGTGTGCCCTCTTTCAGTCCAGTTGCAGCCGCCCCCGCATGAGATATCTTTCCGCAGACATCTTGAGACTCATAGAGCTTGGGCAATAACGATTCGCTGATCTCAGCCGCCTTCAAAACTTCGCTCGACCACCGGCGTTTCGCAACGTCGAGCATCAAAGTCCCAGACGCATCCGCGACGTCCGTGGCTTTCTCGCCGGTCAATCGAAGCCGCACGTAGTCCTTCGGAAGCATTACGGAACGCACGCGAGCCCAATTCTCAGGCTCGTTCTCTCGCACCCAGAGTAATTTCGTCAGGGTAAAGTTGGGGAGAGCAGGATTGCAGGTAAGTTGTATGAGCCGCTCGGCGCCAATCTTCCTTGTCAGCTCTTTGCATTGCTTTTCGGTGCGAACATCACACCAGATCAGGGCCGGACGAATTGGAACATCTGCTTCGTCCAGCATAACCGCACCGTGCATCTGCCCGGAAAAACCAACGCAGGAAATATCAGCGCCGGTCAGATTTCCATTCGACAACGCGCCGCGAACGGCGGTACCACACGCACGCCACCAATCTTCGGGATTCTGTTCCGCCCATCCGATCTTCGGAGACGCGAATGGTTCGTGATTTGCGGTTGCCGATGCAACTATCTTCCCGTTTTTATCTACTATCAGGGCCCGGGTACCGCCGGTGCCGACGTCAATTCCTAAAAGGTGCATCTTGGCTTGATGAGTTACTTCAGATTAAAAAGCCGGCTAGCTTTTTGGCTCCCCGCGCATCGTAGCGCTTGAGGCGGTGTTATAGTACCACGGGCTTATCGCATTGAGACGGGGGCCTGTTGTTGCAACGAGAAAATGTCGTATTAACTGCGACGAGATTATGTCACCCCTTAACGATTAAGTAACTGCCGCCAAAGCGGGGCGGCCTCCCAGGTTGTAGATGCGGGGCATCTGGGTTTTGGGTTTCCGCAGCGTGAGTCGCGGAGCAGGGTTGCGATGGCCGTATTCTTGCAGCGGCAAGGGGTGGGTCATCAGTAAGTGATCTCCGCGGTAGGTACGCAGGGTGCCGTCCAACTGATGCGAGAGTTCGACGGTTTCGCCGGAGTATCCGCGCTGGGCGGGCAAGGATGGTAGGGCGATGGAATGCGCGCCCAAGACGACGACGTGATCGGGGCCGACGACGCGGTCATAGCGCAGGCTAAGGCAGCGGGCGAGATCGAAGCGGCGCGGCAGAGCGCGAAAGTCGCGAGCGGATTCGGCGGCCGGACGTGCGAAGCGTCGATTGTAGTCGTCGCAGAAACGGGCCAGCACGGCGTTGGCCTCTTGCAAAGTAATGGCATGGGCGAGGCGAAGTTCGCTGACCAGGCGGTCCTGCAAGGTGCGCCAGGCGCGCTCAATGCGGCCTTTGGCTTCGGGCGAGTAGGCGGGGATCTGGGTGATGCCGAGCTCCTCGAGGGCGCGCCCAAGCTGGGTGGAAGATTGTTTTCCGGCGAGTTCTTCGGCGACGGTCCAGTGGGAATCGTTGCGCTGAAAGATGCAGTGACGATCACGATAGAGGCTGAGGGGCACGCCGTGGACGGAGATCATGGCGTACAGGGCGCGAAGATATCCAACGGTATTTTCGGCTTCGAATTGGAAGTGGGCGGAGAGAATCTGGCTGGTGGCATCGTCTTGAAAACCGACAAGAGTGAGATGCGGACCGCGGCCTTCGAGCCAGTCGTGACGGCTGGCGTCGGTGAGCACCATCATGCCGAAACGCGGGCGGGGTGCGCGGCGCGAGCGATATTTACGGGCGCGGCGTTTCTGCGGAGAGGCAAGTTTCGCACCTCGTAAAATGCGGCGCACGGTCTCGCGGCTGACGGTGAGGTTCTCCTCGACACGAAGTTTTTCCGCGAGATGAGAATCGTTGAAGCCGGCATACTTGCCGCGAGCCAAGGTCAAAATCAACCGCTTCTGGGGAAGTGAAAAAGCCCAAGGCATAGGGCGTCCACGATTGCCGTGGTGCACCCACGCGATGGAATCGGGCTCATAGCGCCGCTTGAGCCGCTGTACCTGCCGTTCACTCAGTTGCAGCAGGCGGGCAGCTTCGCGTACGCTCAGCCTCCCGCCCACCGCATTCTCAATCACTTTCACGCGTTGCAACTCTTTCTGACTCATCGTCACCATCCTCATAGGGTGACAAAGTCTCGTTGCAGTTAGGGGGTGACATTATCTTGGAGCATCTACAGCATTGAGACGGGGGACTGTACGAATCGAGCCATGAAATGAGATTATGTAAGGCTTATAAAGTCGTCGAAAAACCTGAAGTCGAATAGATTTCTATGGCAGACAAGAAGCGCCTGACACAGTTAAAGAAAACGCTCGAAGCTCGTCGCGCGGAATTGCTCCGCAGCCTGGCCGAGACTCAGCAGACCAGCCGGACCGTCCAGCAAACCTACGGTATTGACGAGGGCGACCGTGCAAACATTTCACACGATAAAGATATCCTGCTGCGCTTGAGCGCGCATGAACGCACCATAGTGGAAGGTATTGACGCCGCACTGGCACGTATCCGTGACGGAAGCTACGGCGAATGCCTTAACTGTGGACAAGAAATTAACGCGAAACGTCTCGAGGCTTTGCCTTGGAGCCGCTACTGCATCACCTGCCAGGAACTGATCGAAGAAGCGCGATAAGAAGATCTCCAACCTGAAACTCTCTACCCCTCAGTCATCCCGAAGTCCCCGCGCTTTTCCTGCGGGGCGAGGGATCTTGCGCGCACGACGATCATACTAACCAAAGAGGCGCGTGAATTCGCGGATCAATCTGGCTCGCACAACCTGCCGCATAATTCTTCCCTCTAATGCACAGGAGAGAAAAAATGCCAACCAAAAAGAAGCCCGGGGGACGCAAATACGGCAAAGCCGCGGGTAAGAGCGTTAAGAGTGCGATACACCGCGAAAAGAGAGGAACCCTTCGCTCCGGAAAGGGCGGCAAAGGCGGAAAAGTAACCAGCCGGAAACAGGCAATCGCGATCGGCTTGTCCGAAGCCCGAAAAAAGGGAGCGAAAGTCCCAAAGAAAAAATCCAGCTAGCGCGAAAACGGTCTCAACGCTCCGCGAGGCAGCATCATCACCCGCCTTTCAATTTCTCGATCTCTTCGCTGGCAATATGAAACCCAGTGTTTGCCGCCGGCACACCTGCGTAGATCGCGCATTGCAACAACACTTCTTTTACATCGCCCGGCTCCAGTTCGTGCAACAGTCCCGCATGCACATGCAATCGGAACTCTTCCCAGCGGCCCAGGCTAGCGGCTATTGCCAGCGTCAGCAACCTTCGCGTCCGCTGATTCAATCCTGGACGCGTCCAGATTGTCCCCCACGCATACCTCGTAATCAGTTCCTGGAAATCGCGGGTAAAGTCAGTGGTGGCGGCAATCACCCGGTCCACATGCGCTTCCCCAAGAACTTCGCGTCGGATTGCAAACCCAGCCTCCAGCGGGTCCGAAGATGTGTCTCGCGGCCGGAGAAAATCCAGCAACGCGGCGGTGAAGGATCGTGGCCGTTCGAGATTCGACAAATGTGCCGCGCGCAGACGAACCACTTGAACACCATGAATTTCACGAGCCAGTATCTCTCCATGACCCTCCCATGGAGTGGACACATCCGCCTCTCCTACGATCAGAAGCGTTGGAGTGCCAATTTTTACAAGCAACTTCGTACTGTCAAAGTCACGAAGCGCCGCACAACAACCGGCATATCCCGCCGGGTCCGTCCCAAGCAGCAAATCCCGAATTGCCTCGGCGTGAACATCACGCCGCGAAAGTGTCTCGGAAGAAAAGAAACGGTGCATTGCGACATCAACAATCGCTTTCATCCCATTTTCTAGGACGGTTTTCCGCCGTTCGTCCCAGTGACCTCGTGGCCCGAACTGCGGAGATGTGTTCGCTAAAACAAGTTTAGTTACGCGTTCCGGAGCGTTGATTCCCAGCCACTGTGCAACCGCGCCACCTAACGAAATTCCACAGAAGTAAAATTTCTGAATGGCAAGGAAATCGGCGAGTCCGATTACGTCGCGCCCCAACTGCTCAATTGAATACTCCCCGGCGGGCGCGTGCGACGCACCATGCCCGCGAATGTCATAGCGCAGTATTCGGAAATATGGCAGTAAATCTTCAACCTGCCGCGACCACATGCCATGGTCCGTGCCGATTGAGTGGGACAGGACAAGCACGGGCGCTTCGTCCTTCCCCTCGAGTCGGTAGAACACTCGATGGTTGTTAACGATTGCAAACGGCATGATTGCTTATTCCTTCTTGCTGCGAGAATCGGGTCCAAGAGAAGCAAGCAAGCGCGTTCGGAATTCCTCAGCGACGCCGAGATATAGATCCGGGTCCTCAAGGTCATGTAGCGCTTTGGAATCGAGATGGTCTTTGACTTCCCGCATCTCACCAAGCACCTCCAAGAGACGGCGACCGCTCGCGACAGCGTCCCGGCTGGCCTTGTCGAGAAGTTCATGAGCAGCCTCCCGGCCAAGCTGCGGCGCCAACAGCAGCATCGCCTTCTCTGCGAAGACCGTTCCATTTGTAGCCTCGATGTTGGACCGCATGCGAGCTGTGTCCACACTAAGCCCTTCCGCAACTTGCCCCATGGAACGAATAGCCAGCCCCGTCCCCTGAATGATTGCGACGACCGTTGGCCACTCTGCCTGCCATCCTCCTGCTCCCCTTTCTTGCTCCTGAATCATTGCAGAAAGAAAAGCCGCCACCAGTCCGGGAACGCGATTCGCCGCGGCCAGCGCAAGCACACAACCCACAGGATTATGTTTATGCGGCATCGTCGAAGAACCGACGCCACCGTCATCTCGGCCTTCCCCTACTTCGCCGATTTCATTTTGCATGAGCAGGCTGATGTCTCGCGCCATCTTGCCGAGAGCGCCCGCGAGCACCCCGCAAGCGCACATCAGTGCGGCCAGACGATCGCGATGCGTGTGCCACGGCGCTTCGGGATATATGAGTCCAAGCTCTTCCGCAAGAGCTTTCCCTACTAAAATTCCTTTGTCGCCGAGAAACGCTAGCGTTCCGCTCGCGCCGCCGAACTGGAGAATCAAAGCGCCCGCAAAGCTTTCATTCAATTTTCTGTGCGAGCGATGAATTGTCCCGAGCCAACCTGCCGCTTTAAGCCCGAACGTGATTGGAGGGGCAGGCTGCATCAATGTACGTCCCAGCATCACGGTGTCCGCATGTTTTTCCGCCAACCGACGCAATGAATCCTCCAGGCGCGAAAGATCAGATTCACAAATTGCTTGCGCTTGCTTAAGCAAAAGAACGAGCGCCGTATCGGCTACGTCCTGACTGGTTGCGCCCCAATGTACAAAGCTCGCGGCCGCGGGATCATCAGCAGGCAAGCGCTCTCTGAGGGCCTTCACCAGAGGAATGACGGGCGTGCCAACTCGCAGGCTGTCCCGCGAAATCGCCTCAGCGTCAAAAAACTCCGGCTTCGCAGCTGCCGCAATTTTCTCAGCGGCTGTCTGTGGAACTATCCCGAGACGAGCCTCAACACGGGCGAGCGCCGCCTCGAATCGAAGCATTGCCTCAAGGACCGACGCATCAGAGAACAGTTTCGCGAGCACATCCGTTGTCGCCAGACTCTCGATCAGTCCCATATGTTTTGTCTAGATGTTGGAGAGGTTACCACTCAACCCAGGAATTGCGGAAAAACGAATTGGGGCCGCATCAGAGAAAAATAGCCGCGAAGCGGCGCAAGAATGCAGCCTAGGGCGAAGCCTAGGTACCAGCGAGAAATGACGAAGCCCCGAAGGGGCGAAAGATTGGGTTGCGACACCAGACTCCGGCGTGGACGGCCGATTCTCCACACGGCCCTAAGTCCGGACTCAGGCGGTGTGCGACGTTCCGACCTCGCGCGCTAGGTCTACGATATATGGTTCACTAACGTAGTTGAATCCCGCAGATTGCACGAGATTTCGGGCCGCTCGCAGCTCTTCTTCTGGTACCCAACAGCCCCTCGGATCATGTGTCCCCGCCGCGGATAAGCCCGATTGAGTCCATATCGTCTTCGCACCCAAACTTCTGGCAAGTTCAATGATTTTCGGCAATTCGCTGAGAGGACGATGCGAGTAAATCAAATCCACATGTTCCGGCGGCCGGCCTACATGCCGAGGAACCACAGCGCCGTTCTTCAATTCGTAGGCCGAATAATCTTCCGGCCCAGGACCTCCACGCACCACGACATGAAAGCCGGCGAACGCAAGCGATTCTGGAACTTCTTTGGATGGCCAATCTATCACCAGAACAGTGTGAACATCGTTAAGCGTCGCTTTAGAATCCATGGAAACTACTCCCGCAGGAGCGAAGCCTGATTTGGATCCATCAAAAATACTCTGGCCCCACCCTCTCGATCAACCGTATAAGCACCACGCAGACGGCTTGAAATTCTTGTCCAAGTCTGAGGCGCCATCCACAAGATAGCAGCTTAACTATCCTTTCCCTTTTTGTTAGTATTGCCTCCTACACCTCTAAGGATCAATCCGCGAACTGCCAAAAGGAGGAATCATGGCAACCACACTAGCGGCCCCCACACTTCACAAGAATGTCTCCGAATATCTCAGCAAGCCCAGAAAGATGTTGGTGGATGGCAAATGGGTGGATTCGGTTTCGGGAAAGACTTTCGACACCTATAACCCTGCGACGGGCGAGGTTCTTGCCCGGGTTGCCGAGGGTGATCGCGCCGATATTGAGCAAGCGGTCAAGGCCGCGCGGCGCGCTTTTGAAAGCGGGAAATGGCCCGAGATGACTCCGTCGAAGAGGGGTCGCCTGCTATGGAAGCTGGCTGATCTGCTTGAAGCGAATCTTGAAGAATTTGCGCAGTTAGAAACTCTCGACAATGGCAAACCTCTCACGGTTGCCCGCGTGGCCGACATTCCGCTTGCCGTTGATATGTTCCGCTACATGGCCGGATGGGCGACGAAGGTTGAAGGCAATACCATTCCCATCTCATCTGGCGGGAAATATCTGGCTTACACTTTGCGTGAGCCAGTCGGCGTCGTCGGCCAGATTATTCCGTGGAATTTCCCACTCCTGATGGCGGCGTGGAAACTGGCGCCCGCATTGGCCGTCGGCTGCACTGTGATTTTGAAGCCAGCAGAGCAGACTCCGCTGACAGCTTTACGTTTGGGCGAGTTAGCAATGGAAGCGGGATTCCCGGACGGCGTATTAAACATCGTCCCCGGCTTTGGCGAAACGGCGGGCGCGGCGCTCGCGGCCCATCCTGACGTGGACAAAATCGCGTTCACCGGATCCACCGAGGTCGGCAAACTGATTCTTCAAGCTGCTGCCGGAAACCTGAAGAAAGTCTCTTTGGAACTGGGAGGGAAATCTCCCAACATCATTTTCCCGGATGCGGATCTAAAGGTGGCAATTCCCGGCAGCGCCAGCGGCATCTTCTTTAATCAAGGCCAGTGCTGTTGCGCCGGATCGCGGCTCTTCGTGCACAAGAGTGTTTTCGACGAAGTGGTGGATGGCGTCGCCAAAGTCGCGAAAGAGTTTCATGTAGGACCGGGCTTCGATGCCGCCACAAACATGGGTCCTTTGGTTTCTCAAGAGCAGTTGGACCGTGTGTGCGGCTATCTCGATTCTGGAATCAGCGAAGGCGCAAAAGCAGTTGTCGGAGGCAAGAAGAAAAGCGGTGCCGGATATTTCGTCGAGCCGACAGTGTTGGTGGACACCAAGCCCGACATGAAGGTGATCAAAGAAGAAATCTTCGGACCCGTGGTCGCGGCGATTCCATTCAGCGATCCCGAAGAAGTGCTTCCCACCGCGAACAATTCCATCTACGGACTCGCGGCCGCTGTATGGACGCGCGACATCGGCAAGGCCCATCGCACCGCCGCGAAACTTCGCGCCGGCACGGTCTGGATCAACTGCTACAACATCTTCGACGCGGCGCTCCCCTTCGGAGGCTACAAGCAGTCCGGTTGGGGCCGCGAAATGGGTCACGACGCATTGGAGCTATATACAGAAACCAAGGCGGTCTGCGCCCAGCTGTAGGCTAAAACAATTTCCACGTAGGCCCGGACGCCCCGTCCAGGCCTGCGAGCCTTTGCCCCCGCTATTCGTTGTCGGAGTGGTGTGTGGGGACGGCAAGATGCTCCCTCCCCTGCCTCACGATTCGGTCAAGGCGTTATGGCGATTTTGCAACAGTTAAGGTCCTAGATTGGTGGGGAGATGACTTTGGTCGGGTCCGCACGGTAGACCCTTGCGTATAATCCTTGCCGACCCCTTGATTTCAGGATTCGGCAACAGACACGTGTGCCTCAATCGTAAACGCGGGACGATCGAGGGATCAGAATTCCCACCGATCGTGAGGCAACTCCAGTTCTTTCAAAAACAGAAAAACAAACTCGGTTAATCCTTGAATTGCGATAAGAATAGCCCGCTCTGGGAGGGGGTCCATGCGGGCTAGAAGAAAAAGGGCCTCTCGGCAGCTGATTCTTGCTTAAAAGCATTTTGCTGTTTTGTACCAAAGGGGGGAATTGCACTTTACGGCGCATCCACTATGCTTTCGTACAGATGCCCTTTACTCTCTACGAAAGTTTAGCTTTGTAGTGGGAATTTGCATTCTCTCAGCCATTCTTGCCAACTCAGGTAAAGAGTCAGCCCCCATCTTTCGCATGAGCTGGCCGCGATGGACCTTAACTGTAGTTTCACTAATTCCCATTTCGGCCGCGATTTGTTTGTTGAGCAAGCCGGAAATAACAAGGGGTAATATCTGCCGCTCACGACGTGTGAGCGAGTTCAAGCGCGTCCGAAGCGTAACAATTTCCGCCTGCTGTTGGCGTCTGGCAAGATCCCGCTCCAACGCCGTATGAATAGCATCCAGAAGATCCTGATCGCGGAATGGCTTTGTGAGGAATTCCACGGCCCCGGCCTTCATAGCCCTCACGGTCATCGGAATATCGCCGTGGGCAGTGATAAAAACGATCGGAAGTTGGATGTCAGCCTCGGTCAACTTGCGCTGGAAATCGAGCCCACTGATCCCCGGCAACCTGATGTCGAGGACGAGACAACTGGGTGCATCCGGCCGCTTGCTTAACAGGAACTCCGGGGCGGACCCGAATAGCTCGACTTGCAAACCTACCGATCCGATGATGCGCTTGATCGAACGACGAACCGAGGGATCGTCATCAACCACGAAAACGATAGGTGCGCGCTCGTTCATGAAACACCGTTCCCATCGGTTGGCAGAGTGAATTGGAAGAGCGCACCAGAGGAACCGGGTACGGTCCACAAACGACCACCATGGGACTCGACGATGGAGCGGCTGATCGACAATCCCATTCCGATACCCTGCGGCTTGGTGGTGAAGAATGGTTCGAAGATACGGCCTACCTGCTCCGGGTCGAGTCCTTTTCCAGAATCCTGAACTTGGATCTGTACAGCATCCGCGTTCTTTGCCGATTTGACGAGAACCTCCCGTGGCCGGTCAGTGAGCGTACGCATTGCTTCAATGCCGTTGATGACTAGGTTGATCAAGACCTGCTGTAATTGCACACGGTCCCCTAGTACGCGTGGCAGATCGGCGGCAAGGTCGAGCCGTACGGAAATACCGCTTAGGGTCGCCTCATGGCGGACAAGAATGGTGACTTCCTGAATCACCTCATTGATGTCCAATTCAACCCTATCAGGAGCGCCCTCTTGCAACAGCGCACGAATTCGCGAAATGACCGCGCTGGCTCGGGTTCCGTCATCCACAATCTCCGCAATTGCCTCGCGCAACTCCTCCAGATTCGGCGCTCCGCTTGCGACTTGGCTCAGAGCAAAATTGCCGTTGTTGACGACTGCGGTTAGGGGTTGGTTGATTTCGTGGGCGATGGACGCGGTCAGTTCACCCATGGTTGCGATTCGCGCCACATGGGCTAGTGCCAGTCTGGTTTCGGTCAGGGCCAGTTCCAAGCCCTGAGCGTCGAATCGCCGGTTCACGAAGGAAGACAATACCGCCAAACCAAGAACTTGCAAGGTAGCGGCAGCGATTGCGAGCGTACCCAGGGACGAGATGCTCACCGCACGCGACTGGTCCAGAGCTGGGGCTGCGGGAATAAAGGTGGCCGCAGCCATTCCGGTATAGTGCATGGCTGAGATGGCCACGCCCATGACCAAGGCGCTTCCCACCTTCCGCCAAGCGCTGTTCTGTGGCTCATCCCGAAAGTAAAATGCCAGCCACAGCGCAGCAAACGAAAATACGACTGCCAATACCACAGAGAGGGCTACCAGGCGAAAGTCAAACCGGCATTCCGCAGGCAAACGCATAGCAGCCATGGCGATGTAGTGAAGGGCTGCAATGCCGCAACCCATCATGGCGCTGCCGATCAAGGCGTAAGTGAGTCCCATCCTTCTTCGACTCACGACCACCAGGGCGAAAGCAGAACAGAGGATCCCCACCAGGAGCGAAAGCAGAACAGTAGGCCAATCGTATTCCGCCGGGACGGGCAAGCGGAAGGCGAGCATTCCGATGTAGTGCATCGCCCAAATGCCGATGCCCATCGCGGCACTTCCGCCGATCAACCAAGTCAACTGTGCTCGACCGCTCGTTGCTGTCACCCGTCCGGCAAGATCGAGAGCCGCGTAGGATGCGGATATCGCAATCAAGACCGAGAGAACGACCTGCGGATGGTCGTATGAGCCAGTCAACGCCGCGTTTGCAGAGATCATCAATGAGGATCTCCTCTGCCCGGCTTAGAAAGCCTAAAAGTCCCGTAAAATCAGCACGTCTTCAACACGTAAGATCGTCAGCCAACAGCTTCGTCCCTCGAAACTCGGTGATCGATCTGTAAATCGTCTCCACCAGTTCGTCAGCTCTGTTGCGAGTACATACTCGGAATCTTTGCCAGCCGCTTCGCCGAGTTTATTCTCCTGCTTGATTCTCAGCTTCGAGCGTCCCGTCAGCGTACAGAAGCAGAACGCCTCCGTGGCGCAGATCGATCTTGTAGCTCTGTAGTCCGAAATGGGAAGCACACCCAACACCGGCAAACACGAATCAATGCGCTGAAGTGTTGGCCAATGCATTGCGAAAGTAACGGATGTCTAAGTCCTTCGTAGCCAATCACAGAGCAAGTGCTGAAACTCTGCATGCAGTTCAATGTAGCCGCAATCTTCGCAGATACCGACCGACACAGTGCCTGAATAAACGGGTCCCTCAGCGGCGTCTTGACGGGCGAAGTCTAAACGCACTCGACCATTAACCGTATTTGGATGGTGGCAGGGTTCGAAAGACATTCTCACTTCTCCGCCAGCGAAAACAGACATCGAGGCCTCTTTAAGTGTCAAGTTGAACCGAGAAGCAAAATTAATCCATTCATAACAATCTCAGCCGGAGGCCAATCTACACCTAAAGCTCAAGTTGTCAAGGTTTCACAATACCGCTTGTCATTCTCTGCTAACCCAACCGTAAGCGCCATGAGTGTTGCTGTCGATGAGCAGCAAAGCGTTTGGGCGCACAGGGAGCCGAAGACAGACTCCATACAGCCTAAACCTTCGTACAGGTTTTCTTTACAAAGGTAGAACCCGGCTGTCCGACTGGGACATAGAGTCTTCGCTTTCCCGGCGCTAGACTCGCAGCTGAGCTTCGAGGCCTAGTGGGTTAGACGCTTTGTTTTCCAGTGCTGGGACTGGAACCCAATTGAAGTCAGCTTTTCAGATAGGACGGAAGGGTCACGAATTAATCATTTGTGGAAAACGTACCCGCAGGAGGGGACTCCAAGACATCATCGGTGAAAGCCCCGCACTGAAGAGAGCGCTGGAGTTAGTCTCGAAGCTGGCGTTAAGTGACGCCCCGGTCTTGATTCTGGGTGAAGCAGGATCAGGGAAGGAGTTGATTGCCCGCGCGGTGCACCGTATTGGCGCCAGAAGGAACAAGAGTCTCGTTCACGTTAACTGTGCGGCGACTCCCGCCGAGATGCTATCGGATGAGTTATTCGGCCACGAAACGGGGGCCTCGGGAGACCCTGACATCAATAATATCAGTGGGCCCGAGTCAGCAAACACGGAGGAGGTCAACTCCGATGAGACTGCGCCTTTCCCGTTAGATTACCCACCTCCTCCGCCGCGTGAGGCTACGCGTCCAGAATTTGAACAACTAGGAAGATCCCTGTTCCGACATAAGAAGAGGGCCGAAGGTAACATCCTTAAGATCGGCCGTCTCGAACAGGCAAACATGGGGACGATCTTCTTGGATGAAATAGCACCCATCCCACTAAACATTCAAGCCAAGCTAATTCGATTATTGGAGAAGCGGCAATTTGAACGACTGGGTAGCTGGAAAAGCATTCCCGTGAACGTACGCTTAATCGCGAGCACGAAATGCGATCTCGGAGAACGGGTGGCTGAGAGGATGTTTCGGGGCGATTTATACAACGAACTGAATGTATCCCCGATCCGGATGCCGCCATTACGCGAACGACCGGAAGACATTCCCCTGTTAGCACTTTTTTTCTTGCAAAAGTTCGCGCGCCGCATGAACAAAAACATCGAAAGTATTCCAGCCGATACTATGAATTTCCTCGTGGAATGGAAATGGCCTGGAAACGTCAGACAACTGCAAAACTTAATTGAGCGATCGGTCGTGTTGACGGACGGTCCCGAATTACAAGTTCCACTTGAAGATTTCGAGCGGGAATTTGAAACCTAAACCGCTAACACTCTGAACAACCAGCGGTCTATGAACGGAAGCGAATCCTCGGCACAGGATTGGCTTTACCGTCTCAACTGTCTTTTGAGTCTGTGGACGATCCGAACGCGCGCATGCAGAACGGATCGCATATGAGGACCTCGAACCCGTCATCGTTAATCTCCCTCTTGCTGCCGGGATTTGAAACTGCCCACCATAGTAATGAAACAGTAAACACATGAGAATAGGACTGGGGAGCTTGGAGGTCAATGAGCGCAATGATTCCATAACAATGTCGGCTCCCAGGCCCGAGTAAACTTTGGAGGCGCAAACCAACCAAAAGGCTCGGAGGAAAGGAGCCGAACATGCTGATTATAGGTTGTGACTATCATCCGGGCTTCCAGCAAATAGCATCTGTGGATACAGAAACAGGTGAGTTGGTTGAACGGCGGCTAACCCACCGCGAAGAGGCCGAGCAGTTTTACGGCACGCTCAGGGGCGGAGTGTGCGAGTGGGTATGGAAGCAAGCGGACACGCACGCTGGTTTGAGCGCTGCTGAGCGACCTGCAGTTTGAGTTGTGGATCGGGGACGCAGCCGTGATCCGCACGAAACGAGTGCGAAAGCAAAAGACCGATCGGCAGGATGCGCAACTGTTGTTGACACTGCTGATGGAAAATCGCTTTCCACGGATCTGGGTAGCAGATGGGAAAACCGGGATCTGCGGCAACTGCTGTGGCATCGGCATCGCCTGGTGCAGATGCGCACCCGCATAATGAATCAACTCCAAGTGGTAGCGCTCAACGAGGGAGTGCGGCGCAAGAAAGCATTGTGGCGGCCGGCAGGTCGCAGCGAGTTGGAGTCGTTAATACTGGCTCCATGGGCCAGCCGACGACGGCAAGACCTACTGGACGTACTCGATCAACTCACTCCGAAGATCGCAGGAATTAACGCAAGCGATCGAAGAGGAAGTCGAGAAATGCCCCGAGACGAGCGACTAAGAACGCATCCCGGCGTGGGTCCTTGACCGCCTAGCCTTCGTGTTGGTCATTGGCAATCCGAACGTTTTCATGCGGCAAGCAGGTAGCGAGCTACTAGGGCTGGTGCCACTGGAAGAGTCGAGCGGAAACCGGCGACGCCTGGGACATATCAGCAAGCAAGGGAATTCGATATTCGTTTTTTGCTGGTGGAAGCGGCGCAGGTCACGGTACGCAGCCACCAGGAGTGGCGCAGTAAGTATCTCCATCTAACGATGCGTCGCGGCCGAAAGATCGCTAAGGTCGCAATGGCGCGAAAACTGGCGGTTCGCCTGTACTGGATGATGCGCCAGGGATGGGACTATCAGCAGTGGAAAAAGTTCGGTTCGCAGGGTCGAAAACCCGGTCCTCATGCTAGAGAACCCACTGCTTCCACCCGATAGCCGAGGCAGCGAAGTTCCCGAATCATCCGAGTAGTTCGCCTGCGTCTTGATTTTGCGTTCACTGCGGGGCCTCGTTCTTCGTAACGCACACCTTGGTGCAGAATGATCCAAATCAGGCGACAAAGCCGATGGGCAATGGCCCCGATGGTTTGATTGTGTCCTAGGCGCGACACCAGTCGGCCATAGACGATCTGGAAAATGGTTCCTTTCGACTTGGCTGCGGCGTTGGCACACTGATTGAGGATGCGCCGCATATGGCGGTTACCTTTCGGGGAGCGGTGGCTCTTGGATACTCCCGCGCTCTCGTCCTCTCCCGGGCACGCTCCCACCCAGGAAGAGAGGTGCTTGGCCGAAGCGAATGTCGCGGCCTTGGCACCCACTTCGGCAATGATCTGCTGCGCCGAATCCACACCCAGGCCGGGTACTTCCGCCAGCCGCTCGACCGCCGCCTGATCCTGGCTAAGCAAAGTCGCCATCTCTTTGTCCAGTTGCCCAATCTGCTGGTCGATCAGCTGCAACTCCTCCAGGAACATTTTGAGCAGCCGACGGTAGACTGGGTTGAGTTCGGTGCAGGCGCCTAAGGCATCGCACAACTGCGCCGGTGTGGCGCGCAAATTCTTATCCGCCAAAGAAGCCAGAGCCGCCGGATCGGTTTCTCCATCGGCAAGCGCCTTCAGCATCCGCCTTGCACTCGCCCCCAGCAGATCCGAGACCAGGCTGGACAATTTAATGTGAGCTTCTTCCAGCAGAGCCTCCAAGCGGTTCTGTAGCTGTACCCGGTTGCGCGTCAATTGGTACTTCCTGCGCATCACTGTACGCCAGAGACGCTGTTCGGCATCGGGAACAAAACTTAGCCTCAACTCATTTGCTACCAGCCGCTTTACTAGACGTTCGGCATCAGGAAAATCCTTCTTGCGCCCACGGGGACCGCGATTCGATTGTGCCTGCGCAAGATGGAGCGTTCCTAACATCGGGCCGGTACCTTCTCGTTTTTGGCCCGTCGGTTTCCAGTACTGTTCCAGTGCTCCCCAAACCGGCTTCCAGTATTGCGCGGTCGATTCCATCACTACTTCCTCAACTTGCTGCTCGATCAACCAGTTGGCCAAAAACCGCAGATGGTCGGGGTTACTACCAAACAGACGCCGTTCAAACTGGTACTCGCCTTCGACTTCCACGTCAGCTACGACCACAGCCAGCATCTTTTTATGAACGTCGATTCCCGCTATCTTGTAAGACATAACTTTCCTCCTGGCGGGAGCGGAGAACGTGCTGCGAGTTCCTTAAGCAGGGTCACAGGCTATCGCCGCTCCTACAGCAGGGGAGAGACAACGCCCAATTATTCGCTCAACCACGCACGCTCCGGATCAGACACGCGGACAGCCTCAACTTCTCCACTGCGAAATCAATCTCGCCGCTCCGAAGCCTCTTCCATTCTGCCTTCAACTCTGAGTTATTTTCATGAAATTTCGCGGGCCGCAGGCCCTACTTGACACGCGGGAGAGCCCGGAAATCGCCATGGTGTGCAGTAGATCACCGGCGCAATGATTGGGCATCCCGCTCCCCATCTTGGGGAGTTCGAAGTAGTAATCATGATCGCGGTTGTGATCGAAGAGATGGATGGGTCGGACTGAGTTCCTGACCCTAACGATTAGAAGCGAGCCCAGGTTGGAAAGCGCAAACCACTACGAGAGCGAAATGGCGCTCTTCAACGAGTGCATGCAGTCGTGTGCGCACATGGTCCTTGACATCGCCGACATTGTTAGAGATGGGGATTTATCGTCAGCTGTGAGCCAAGCTCCCAGTTTCCGAACCCGTCATCCCTCCGGGACATGGCTCGGTTACTGACCAC